>CBDCGT010000001.1:0-722500 GCA_965216925.1 Myxococcota bacterium
CGCGAAGGCGGGCGACGACGGCTTCGCGGGGCTCGTCGCTCTGCACCACCATGGCCGAGTCCAGGCGGCGCGAGAACGTGTCCGACCGGACCTGCAGCACCGGGCGCACGAAGGTCAGCTGCTCGAGCTCGCGGTCGAGGTCGGCCTCGCCGGTTCGCACGATGCCATTGGGCAGGCGGCGGAAGGCGGGGGCCTCGTCCTGGGCGGTCACCACCACGAACTGCCCCGGCACGACGTCGCGGAAGTCACCGTCGGACACACCCACCATGTCGGGCACGATGAGCTCGGCCTCGACCACCTGATCGTCGGGCAGGGCCTCGTAGTTGCCCTCGTTGCATCCGGCTGGAGGATCGCCACCGGCCCGGCCGGTCAGTCCGGACTGGGTGACCAAGCGGCCTGCCACCAGCATGGCGGCCAGTGCGATCAGGGCGCCAGCGACGCGCAGCCGGGGACTCGAGGATGTCTCGGACAAGGGAACCTCCACAATGGGACCGCGTTCATCGTGGCACAAGCACCCTTGCTGGAATCCGAAGAATTCCGAAGGCGTTCTGCAAGCCGGTTGCGTACACTTCGACCCCCGCCGTGGAGTCTCCTTGCGCGTCCTTCCGCTTCTTGTTGCCCTCGCCCTGGCCTTCGGTCCGCCACAAACCGCGTTTGGCGGGGACAATGACGCCCAGATGGTGCAGGCCTTCTTCGACTCGGACTACACCATGTGCGATGCACACTTCGTGTCCAAGACCTTCGAGATGGACCTGCACACGGCCAAGGCGTACATCGGCCAGAAGATCAGCTGGGGCACCACCTCGATCCTCGACGGCGATCTAGAGAAGGGGCGGGCCCGAGGGCGAGCCGATGCCAGCTGGCGCTGCCGCTTCCACATGCTGCCGCTCACCTACGCCGATGCCGAGGCACTGGCAGCCTATTGGGGAATCTCGGTGTCCGAGGCCAAGACTCGGGCCGAAGACAAGGTGCACTACGGCAACGAGCAGTACCTCGTCGAGACGGTGGTGGTCCAGGCGCGCGAGGCGCTGCCTGAGGGGTCCGAACAGTACGTCGAAGTCGACGCCACGGCGGCCAACCTCGAGGCCTTCGCCAAGTCCAGCTACGACGCCTGCCACGCCAACATGCTGGTGGGCACGTACTTTGGCGAGTCGGTCGCCGAGGTCAAGGATCTGATCGGCTACAAGGCCGCGAACGGCTGGACGGGACCGGTCGACAGCATGCTCGACAAGGCCCGCGCCCAGCACCGCGCCTCGGGCACCAAGCCCTGTGCCTTCCACCAGACCCCTTTCACCTACGACGATGCGGTGCTGCTGGCCCAGGTGTGGAAGTCCGACGTGGCCGAGGCCAAGGCCCGGGTCGAGTCCAAGTACGCTGCGGGTAGCGAGACGGTGGTCAAGGACGCGCTGCTGCAGGCCAAGAGCACCTCCACCAACCCCGACGAGGGGTCCGACGAGGGACCCGCGATGGGCAAGCCACGAGAGAGGAAGGGCCGGAAGCGCGGCCGTTGAGCATCGGCTGGAAGGTCGGGGTCGAGCTCGAGCTGATGGCGCCTCGGGGCCGCAGCCGGCTGGACCTCGCGCAGGAGCTGGCCGGCCGCGGCGGGCGGGTCGAGCGCTTCTTCCACCCCCAGTCGGAGCCGAGCATGGTGCCCAACATGGGGGTGTTCGAGAGCCTGACCCCGGGCTTCAGGGCCTTCGATGCCAGCGGCGTGCAGGTGGCTTCGGTGGTCGACGACCTGACCCTGGTCGACGGGCTCGACAGCCAGGCGGCGTCGCGCGAGGGGTGGTACCGGGTGGTCAGCGACGATCTGAGGCTCCTGCACCTGGTGCGCCGGCACGCCGGGGTCGAGGGTGATCTGCGGCGAGTCCTGGCTCCGGTGGCGGCCCTGTTCGGCACCGAGCTTCGCGAGGCGCACGGCATGGTGAAGGTGGTCGACGAGATCGGCGGCCCGGTGTGCATCGGCGCCCGGCTCCCCGGAGAGCGGGACCGCCCCGCCGAGCTGGTCACGCCGCCCATCTCAGCGAACGACGACCTGCAAGGGCGCCTCGAGACCCTGCTGTCAGCCGCCCGACGGCTCGGGTTCTCGGTTCCCACCGAGGCCGCCACCCACCTGCACTTCGACGCCACCCGGCTGGAGCGGGCGGGGGCTCTCGCCAACCTCGTGGAGCTGCTGCACACCTGGGGGCCGGCCCTGCGTGAGCATGTGCGCACGAACCCGCGCTGCGTGCGCCTGGGACCCATGCCCGACGCACTGCTGGAGGTGGTGCGAGCAACCGACTTCCGCACCCTGAGCTGGAAGGCGGCGCGCGAGCGGCTCGAGGGCACCCGCCCCTCCAAGTACGTCGACTTCAACGTCAAGAACCTGGTGCACACCCGCGACGACAAGCACACCTTCGAGATCCGCATCCTGCCAGGCAGCCTCAGCGCGGCACAGGTGCACGGCTGGGCCGCCCTGTTCGCGGCCGTGCTGTGGCGGGCGGTGGCGCCCGAGGTGGTGCGTGCCCAGGCCCCCAGAGACGACCTGCCCGCCCTGTGGGGCATGATCGGCTGGCAACCCGGGAGTCCGCCGTTACCGGGGAATCCATGACCATTGCAGCACTCATCGCTACCTGTTTCGTCGGCATCGCGCACCTGGGCTTCATGGTGCTCGAGATGTTCATGTGGACCACGCCGACGGGCCGCAAGATCTTTCGCCAGACCGAAGAGGATGCTCAGAAGTCGGCCGTGTTGGCGGCCAACCAAGGCATCTACAACGGGGTGCTGGGTGTCGGGCTCATCGGCGCGGCGGTGCTGGGGCAGGTGCCCACCGCGGTGTTCTTGTCGCTGTTCGTCGTGATTGTGGGCCTGTACGGCGCCTACACGGTCAGCTGGCGCATCGCGCTGATTCAGGCGCTTCCAGGGGCCATCTCGATGGTTCTGCAGGGCACCCTGCTGCAGGCGTGAGCCCGCGTTTCAGGCTTGTGTTCGAAGATTCGTGACAAGGGTCCGTCTGTGGCACTGTCCCTGGAGGGCAGATGCTCACGTTGTTCGTCGCTTTGTCGGCATTCGCGAATCCCACGGCCACCGGCCCCTTTGCCGGCACGTGGCAGGAGGGCTTCGAACATTGGGACTACCAGGACGACCAGCTGTGCTTGCCGGGCGGCATCTTTGACGGACTCGCCACCGCGTGTCTGCACGACGCTCGCCACGATGGGAAGTTCTACGCCATCTATGGCATCGAGAACATCAGCACCGGCTGCACCCTCAACGCGCGCACGGGGCTTCGCTTCGGGGTGCCGTACCACGGCGAGACCGAGCTGGACTTCACGGTGCCCGTCGAGCGCTTCGGCGGCTACTTCGGCAGCATGGACAGCCATCCCGGCAGCGCGACGGTGGCGTTCTACGGACTGGGAGACGTCTACCTGGGCAACCGCATCGTGGGGCTCACGGGGCAGTGCTCCTGGGCTTGGGCGGGGTTCGAGATGGCCAGCGAGCCCATCTACACGGTGCGGGTGTACCGCAGCGTGTACCTGGACGGCGACGGCACCTACTTCGACGACCTGGAGATGGATCTGTACTGCGCGCCGGGCGACACCGACTGCGATGGCTACCCCGACGCGTCCGACTGCGACCCGGACGATGTGTTCGTCAACCCGCTGGCCATCGAGCTGTGCGATGGCGTCGACAACGACTGCAACGGCACCATCGACGATGCCGCCGATATGGACGGGGACGGCTTTGGCCCGTGCGACGGCGACTGCAACGAAGAGGCCGCTCTGGTGCATCCTGGCGCCGACGAGGGCTGCGACGGGATCGACACCGACTGCGACGGGACCATCCCCGCCCACGAAGTCGACGACGACCGCGATGGCTATGCCCAATGCGAAGGAGACTGCGACGACGCCCGGCCGAGCGTGAACCCCGACGCGGCCGAGCTCTGCGATGGCTTGGACACCGACTGCGACGGCGCGTTGGACCCGGTGCTCGATGCCGACGCCGACGGCGATGGCTCCCCCCACTGCGACGACTGCGACGACGATGACGCGACGCGCGGCACCCTCCACGTCGAGCTGTGCGATGGCATCGACAACGACTGTGACGGGCTGGCCAATGCCGACTTTGCGGGCGAGGTGGATGGCGACGCCGATGGGTGGCTGTCTTGCCAAGACTGCGACGACTTCTTGCCCGGCATTCACCCTGGCGCCACCGACACCTGCGACGGCATCGACGACGACTGCGACGGCACCGCCGACGAAGACGGGCTCGACAGCGACAGCGACGGGCTGTGCGACGACCTGGACCCCTGTCCGCTCGATGCCTTCGAGGCCGACGACGACGCCGACGGCATCTGCAACCAGTACGACCAGTGCGAGGGCTACGACGGTGCCGGCGACTCCGATGCCGATGGCGTGTGCGATGACCAGGACCCCTGTCCCTACGACCCAGGCGACGATGCCGATGGCGATGGCGCGTGCGCGATCACCTTCGGCGGCTCGGTGTTCGACTGCGACGACGACGACCCCGCTGTGGGCCCGCTGGCGGCCGAGATCTGCAATGGCATCGACGACAACTGCGACGGGGACCTGCCCTGGGACGAGCTGGACGCCGATGAGGACGGGCTGCGCACCTGCGAGGGCGACTGCGACGACACCGACGCCAGGGCCTTCCCCGGTGCCGCGGAGCTGTGCGACGGCGTCGACCAGGACTGCAGCGGCGACGGCTGGGCCGAGGCCGACGAGGACGGCGACGGTGTGCGTGGGTGCGACGGCGACTGCGACGACCGCAACGTCTACGTCTTTCCCGGCGCCGAGGTTCAGTGCGGCGACGGCCTGGACAACGACTGCGACGGCGACTCAGACGAGGTCGAGTGCGACGAGGTGGGCCGGGTGGACTCGAACGAGGACCGGGACGGCGGAGATGGCGGCTGCAACTGCCACAGCGGAGGGGGATCCGGCGGCTGGCTGGCCGTGCTGGGGGCGCTGGGCTTGGTGATGCGCTCGCGGCGGCGGACCTATGCCGCCATCTCCCACAGCAGTCCGCCCAGCAGGTAGGCGAGCACCAGGTAGCCCGGCCCCGTCGAGGCCATGATGGCGGCGCGCACGCCACGGCCCACGCGCGGGCCCATGGCGATGGGGTAGATGGCACGCGAGGCGGTGTAGATGCCGCCGGCGATGGTGGCGCCAAGCGGGCTCACGAACACCGCGTGCAGCCACAGCAGGGCCAGGAAGGGAGGCATGTGCTCCAGCATGTTGAGCTGGGCTCGGTCGGCGGCGAGCATCTCGCGATCGCCACCGTGGTAGCGGTCGAACTTCTCGCCGCGCGCGGCGTACTCGGCGCCGAGGCGGTTCTTGACCCGCAGCACCAGGATCTGAAACGCGTAGTAGACGCCGATGTAGAGCGCCGTGACGATGACCGGGCCGATGTAGGGCTGAATGTCCATGCACGGGCTCTAGCGCATCGCAGCACCGTTAGGCACGCGCGATGCTCGTCTCTCTTGGATTCGTGATCGTGGGGCTGCTCGCGCTGTGGCTGGCGGCCGGCTGGGTCGTCGACGGCAGTGTGGCCCTCGCGCTTCGCAGCGGTCTGTCCCGGGCGTCGATCGGCGCCACGATCGTGGCCTTTGGCACATCGCTGCCCGAGCTGGTGGTCTCGCTCGGCGCCGCGTGGCGTGGCGAACCCGAGCTGTCGGTTGGCAACGTGGTGGGCTCCAACATCTACAACGTCACCCTGGCGCTGGGGCTGTGCGGCGTGCTGGTGCGCACGACGGCCGGTGCCCATGCGCGGCGCGACGTCGCGCTGATGATCGCGGTGTCTCTCGCGCTCGCGGCCGTCGGCGCGGACGGATCGGTCGGCCGCGTGGAGGGCACGCTGCTGCTGGTCGTGCTGGGCCTGTACCTGCTCATGCAGTTCCGGGCCGGCGAGACGGCCGACGAGGTCGAGGAGCCGGGCGCGGCGTCGGCGTGGGGCATCGCCGCCCGGGTGTTCGGCGGCTTCGTGGTGCTGGCGCTCGGCGCCGAGCTCGCGCTGCGGGGGGCCATCGATCTGGCCTTGGGCCTGGGCGTCAGTGCCCGGGTGGTGGGCCTCACCGTGGTGGCCTTCGGCACCAGCCTGCCCGAGATCGCAGCCTCGGTGGCCGCGGCCCGAAAGGGCGAGGGCGAGCTGGCGGTGAGCAACATCGTCGGCTCCAACCTGTTCAACATCCTGGGCATCCTGGGGCTCACCAGCGTGGTGATGCCGCTGACCGTCGGGCCAGAGCTGCTCCAGCAGGACATCCCGGTGATGATCGCGGTGGCGCTGCTGCTGCGGGTGGTGCTGTACCCGGACATGGCGCTCGACCGGGCGCGGGGGGCCGTGCTGCTGGCGGTGGGGCTGGGGTTCACGGGGTGGCTGCTGGTGTAGCGGGCGGAAATCCAGGCGGCTTGGTGATCCACGCGCCGCGGGCCCTCGCTACGGTGCTGGGGGAGGCCACATGGATGTGTTGGACCGCTTGGTGCTCGAGCCGGACTTGGACATCGCCGCGCTGGCGGCGCGCACCCGCCATGTCGACGAGATGATGGTGCGCTCGGCGCTGTCACAGCTGCCACCGGGGGGCGACCAGATGGCCTATCGACGGCGGCTGCGGCTCTACCTGGCTCACCGCGAGGCCCTGCGCGGCGATCCGACGGCACTCGAGGGCCTCCTGCGCGACGCGTGGCAGCAGGGGGGCGACATCATCCCCTGGCTCGAGGCACTGCTGATGCAGGGCCGGCACGAAGAAGCCACCGCCTTCGCGGCCTTCGAGCTCACTCGACGGCCCCGGTGCGACGGCCTGCGTCGGGTGCGACGCCAGGCGGTGCGCGACCCGTGGCTGCGCGCCCTGGCCCGCTTCGTGGCCCAGCCCTCGGCGGCCAGGTGGGCCGTCATGGTGGCGGCGGTGCCGCGGGAGCGGCTGTATGCCCGGGTCAGGAGGGTCACGCGCTTGCTCGCCGACGTCGGCGTCGACCCGGTGGCCGTGGCCGAGTCGGTGGCGCCGTGCCCGGTCACCGCCGAGCTGTTGGGCGTCGAGCGCGGAGATGTGGCTGCCACCCATGATGCGCTGGACGTGCAGTTCCTGACCCCGGACGAGCGCGCTCGCCTGGTGCTGGCCTTGGCCAAGCGGGCGTGGTCCCGTGGAGACACCGGCGTCGTCGACAAGATGGTGCGCCTGGTCTACGGCCAGACCGACGCACGCAGTGAGCTGCCGCCGCGGCTGGTGGCCCTGTTCGAGCGCATCGACCACGACCTGGTCGAGACCGAGATCACCCGCCGCCAGCGGGGGTGAGCGCACGGTGACGGGGTGGAGGGGTGCTGCCCTGGGCTAGCATGCGGCGCATGACCGAGACGAGCCGGCTCGCACCCCTGCTGCTGCTGATCGCGTGCAGTGGCGCGTCCCCGCCCGACGACACGGGCAGCGCCGTGCCGCCCACGGCCACGGACTACTGCGAGGTCACGGTCGACCTGTTCTGCCCCTTCTACACGCGGTGCGGGTGGACGGCGGCCCAGAGCGATGCCGAGTGCCGCACCTCGTTCCTCGAGACCTGCAACGCGGTGTACGAGCCGCGCTGGGCTGCCCTGGCCCAGGCCAACCAGCTGCAGCTGGACCCGGCCGGCCTCGCCGCGTGCGAGGCGCACCTGCAGACGCTGGAGTGCGGCGCCCAGCAGAACGAGCTGCAGGGGCCGTGCGCGAGCATCTGGGACGGCTTGGTGGCGGCGGGCGGCGGCTGCGGCATTGGGCTGGAGTCCTATGTGTGCGACGACAGCTCGGTGTGCGTGCTCGACCTGAGCTTCTGCGGGACCTGCGTGCCCAAGGCCGCCGATGGCGACGCCTGCGACACCGAGACGAAGTGCGGCCTGGAGTCGGACTGCGTGGACGGCACCTGCGTGGCCCGGGCACGGCTGGGCGAGGCCTGCGACGACACGGTCCCCTGCTACGTCGGGGCGCAGTGCGAGGCGGGTGTGTGCACCGACGACGTGCGCGTCGGCGTGGGTGATGACTGCGGAGCGGGGGTGGACTGCCCCTACACCTCCTCGTGCGTGGGCGGCGTGTGCGTCACCGACGCGCTGCTGGGCGAGGACTGCGCCGACCGCGCGTGCGCCAGCGGGGTGTGCGAGGGAGGGACCTGCAAGGCCCGGAGGGCGCCCGACGAGGCCTGCTCCTCCTCCACTCAGTGCAACAGCGGGGTGTGCGGCGACGACGGCACCTGCGCCGGCTACCTGTCGACGTGCGTGGTGGTGTCGAGATGATCGACCTGCGAGTCGATGGGCTCTCGGCCCAACGCGACGGCTGTTGGAGCGCCTGATCATGGTGCTGCTCTCGCTCACCGGTTGCCTGCTGCTGGTCGAACCGCCGCCTTTTGGCGACGTCGTCGATACCTTCGCGGACACCGACAGCGATGACATCGACACCGATGACACCGACACCGAGCCGCCGCCCTACTACATCGACGTGGCGCTGACCGGCGAGGCCACCTGCTACGTCGATGGCGATGGTGAGCTGAGCTGCGAAGGAGACGGCGGAGGCTGGAACCCGCCCAACCTCTCGGATGTGGTCGAGATCGACGGCGGTGACGGCTGGCTGTGGTCCAGCATGTGTGCGCTTCGGCAGTCGGGCGCGGTGAGCTGCTGGGGTCAGGAGTTCGATCAGGCAGGGAACAGCCCGCCCACCGGCTCCTACGGCGAGGTCGAGGTGGGGGAAGGGCGCGCGTGCGGCCTCACGACGGCGGGCGATCTGCGCTGCTGGGGTCTCGATAGCGGCTTCTTCGACGCGCCGGTGGGTACCTCGTTCGAGCACATCGGCGGTGGCGCGGGTGACTGGTGTGGGGTGCGCTCCGATGGAACGGGCCAGTGCTGGGGTGGCGGTGGCATGACCTTCACGGCCGACCCGGGCATCATCGACGATCTCGCCGTGGGGGCGGCCACGATGTGTGCGCTGGCGGGCGGGATCATCCAGTGCCTGGGGGACACGGGTGGGCTCCGGGTCGGTGCACCCACCGACTACGGCTGGACCGAGGTCGATGCTTGGGGCGGCGTGGCATGTGCGCGCAAGCCCAACGGCATCGCCACCTGCTGGGGCTCGGCGTGGCAGGGCACGGTGCCCGACGAGCTGTTCCAGAGCATCGCCGTGCACCAGGACGGCGTCTGTGGCGCCACCAACTCCGGTCGGGCGCTGTGCTGGGACAGGTAGGCTGCGGGGCTACCGATCCCGGTGCTGGGTGCCTTCGCCCGCCGTGATGAACAGGGCCGTCGCGGGGGCGCTGACGTCGGCGGTGTGCCAGACGCCGGGTGGGTTGATGGCGTATTCGCCCTTGTTCAGCGTGGTGGCGCGGTGCTCGCCGTCGATGTCCTGAATCAGGGTGATCTGGCCATCGGTGCACACCACGACCTCGGCGCCCTTGGGATGCATCTCCCAGCTGGTCCATGGCTCGCTGAAGGTGTGCAGGGCGACCAGGCGGCCCTCGGGTCCGTCGCCGCCATGGCGCTGGCCATAGGCCAGGTACCAGTCCATGCCCCCGGTGAAGGTGGGCTGGACGACGGCCGTGGCGCCGAGGCCGAGGTGGATGGGGTGTTCGTGCAGGTTCGGGGTGGCCATGGGGCACGCTCCAGAAACTTTTTTGGGCGATCGGTGAAGACGGGGCTGGCTCGCGGGTAACAGCGGACGAATCCACGGAGGAATCCAATGCGAATCGTCGTCGCCCTCGCCCTGTGCGCCCTGTGCGCTTGCAACCCCGCCGCCGCGCCCGCTCCAGCCGCGCCCGAGCTCGTGCTCACCCACCACCACGTGCCCAACGGAGGGGCCCGCGAGGTGGCCTTTGCCATCAACCGTGTCATCGGCGGCGAGGGCATGGGCGCGTCTGCGGTCGAGGGCGCAGACCGCGTCGTCGTGGTGGCCCCCGCAAGCGTGCAGCAAGGAGTCTCGGGCCTGATCGAAGAGCTCACCTCGAACGCGGGAGCGGCGAGCTCGCCGCGCGGGGTCGAGCTCACCTACTGGGTGGTCTCGGGGGTGCCCGGCGACGGAAGTGGCGAGATTCCGCATGGCATCAATGACGCCACCGTGCAGGCCATTCGCGCGCACCATGGACCGCAGACGCTGACCCTGGTGGGCTCCCGTACGCTGCGCAGCATCGCCGGCGAGATGGCCATGGCCAAGACCGACGGCCTGGAGGTGGAGCAGCGGGTGGCGGTTGCACCGGACGGGGCCACGATCGTGGCCGAGCTGTCCATCCGCGACCGGGAGGGCAGCAGCATCGACACCGTCGTTCGCCTGCACAGCGACCAGATGTTGGTGCTGGGCGAGCTCGGTGGCCGTCGCGACGGCCCCGAGGGCGAGCACGTCTACTACATCGTTCGCGGCGTGGTCACCGACGGGTGAGGGCTCCAGCCGCCAGGCTGGACCAGGCGGCCCTCGAGAGGCTCTATTCGCGTCTCGAGCGGCCGATCTACAACGTGGTCCATCGCTCGCTGTGGTCGGTGCAAGACTCCCAGGACGTCGTGCACGAGGCCTTCGTGCGGCTATGGGACATGCGCGACCGCGTGGACATGGACACGGTGGAGCCGCTGGTGTGGAAGATCGCGCTGAACCTCGCCAGCAAGCGTCGTCGCTGGCTGCGGGTGCGGCGCTTCTTTGGCCTGGAAGGCGCCGCGTCGCGCGGAGAACGCGTCGACGACACGCTCTCGGCGCACGCGGACCGCGCTCGGGTGCGCGCGGCCGTCGAAGGGCTGCCCGACGATCTCCGAGATGTCGTGATGCTCACGGCCTTCTCGGAGCTGTCCTACGACGAGGTGGCGCAGCTGCTGGGCATTGCCAGCGGCACGGTGGGCTCACGGCGAAACAAGGCTCTGCGGCTTCTGCGCGCCGAGCTGGGAGAGTGGACATGATCGACCCCTTCGAAGACCTGCAGCCCCCGCCGGGTGGGTTGACCCGCTTGAGGGCCCACATCGAGCGTCCCCGTCGGCCGTTGTGGCCGGTGGGGGCCACGCTGCTCGTCGCGGCGACGGCGTTGTGGCTGCTCATTCCGTCGTCCGATGGCTTGCGGACCTCTGACCCACTCGTGCTCGCGATGCTGGGGGAGGTGGCCGGGCCCGCGGTCGAGGTGTCGGGAACGACCACGGTCGGCGCCATCGCCGAGACGCCACAGGTGTTGTTCGTGGAGGTGGCGGGCCGCCGGTGAGGGCGCTGCTACTCGGGGGCCCAGCTGGCCCAGACCAGCGGCTGTGGCGGGACGGTGCGCAGGCCGCCCGTGTCGTCGTCGGGGTCGAGCACCAGGCGGAAGTCGGCCTGGGAGATGGTGATGCGTCCCGCGGCGTCGATCACGAAGCGGTGTTCGCCGCGCGACTCGTAGTGGCGCTTGGCCAGCCAGCGAACCTCGTTTCGTGTGCCCTCGGCCGAGCGCTGCACGTCAAAGATGCAGTCACCCTTGACGGCGTCGGCGGTCTTGGGAACCAGGCGGATCGTGCCGAAGCGGGTGTGGGTCTGGTCGAAGAGGGCGATGGTGGGGGAGGGGAGCATGGGGCCGACTAACCGGTACGACCGCGCAGTTGGGCATGTATAGTGAGACGGTCGTCGTCTCCTCAGTCCTCGGGAGCAGCCATGTCCAGCAAGAAGCGCCGGACGCAGCCGCAGGCATCCACCGCGCGCCAGGCGCAGGCCGCGGCTCCGTCCTCGGTCGGCCGTGAGAACGGTCCGCTGTCGGCCCAGGCCCAGATTGGCGACGAGACCACCATGCTCGACGCGGCCCGTGTCGAGGTCGCCGATGTCGACGTGGCTGGTGTTCAGGCTGGGTGGAGCGAGGGGCTGCACGCTTCTGTCGACGAGGTCGCGGTGAAGAAGGTGGGCGCCGAGGACGTTTCGGTGGCGCACACCAACGCGGAGCGCGGTCGCCAGACCACGGCGTCGGCCAGCTCGCTGGGCATCCACGAAGTCGGCGTGCACGACGCGTCGCTGACTGCCGACAAGACGGGATTGTCCGTTGCTGCCGAGGGGGTCGACTACACCTCGGTGGCCGCCAGCGATGTGGCTCTGTCGCACGACAACCAGAGCACTGGGCGCAGCGCGCGAGCCGGCGCCGACGAGCTCGCCTTTCACGAGGTGGCGGTGGGGCCGTCCACCGTCGATGTCGACAAGACGGGCATGCACGTGGCGAGCGATAGCGTCGACTTCGTGAACACCCGGGCCGACAACCTGTCGGCCTCGTACGACAATCGCCAGACCGGGCGTCACGCCGAGCTTGGGATCGACCAGCTCGACGTGCACGACGTGGCCGTTCGCGACGCCACCTTCGACGCCACCCGCGAAGGGATCTCGGTCCACGCCGACAGCGTCGAGTACGCGAACACCACGGCCCGCGGGGCGCACGCGGCCATTGGAAACGAGCAGACCGGCAACGGGGCCAGCGCCAGCGCCGATCTGGTGGACGTGCACCGCTTCCGCGGCGAAGGGCTCGACTTCCAGAGCAATGGGCTCGAGACGGATGTCTCGGCTCAAGAGGTCTATTGGCGCAACACGCTGATCGAGAACGGTCAGGCCCAGGCCCAGGTCGGCGACTACGGCGCGGCCGCCTCGGTCGACCAGGCCACCATCAACGAGGTCGAGGTCGGCAGCGGGGCGTTGCACATGGGCAAGGGCGTGCTGACCGCCGAGGCTCAGCTGAACGACGCGCGCTACACCTCGGTGGACGCTCGCGGCGCCAGCGCTTCGCTATCCCACGATGGGCAGACGGTGCTGGGGGCGTCTGGAGATGTGCACAGCAGCTACGCGGCCGAGCAGGTCAACGCGGGCTACGATCTGACCCAGGGAAGCGCGAGCGCCTCGGTCGAGGGCTTTCGGCACGAGCGGTCGATGGGCAATGCGCGCATCAACCTGATGGGCACCGAGATCGAGCTGCCGGATGTGGCCGTACTGATCGCGGCCGATGCCTCGGCGGGGCTCGATCTGTCCGAGGGCGCCGTCGATGCGTCCATCAACCTCGCGGGGTCCGAGCTGACGGTCGGCGACGAGACCTTCACCGTGCCCGATTGGGCCAAGGCCAGCGTCGACGCGAGCATCGCCGACAAGCAGCTGAACCTGAACGTTGGCGGTGTCGAGATCGACGTCGACGAAGCGGTGGGGGCCCTGTTCCGAAGGGTGGCGAGCCTGTTCAGCGACGAAGAGCCGTCGTCTGCCCAGATCGAGCAGGGACGCGGGCTCATCGACGAGGCGGCGAACAACATGGCGGCGGTGCAGGACGAGGTCCGAGGCGCGCTGCGTGGTTGAGCAGATCGAAGCGTACTGCGCCGGGCTGGGATTGCGGGCGGTGCGAAACGAGGACGGATCGACACTCGCCATCGCACGGCCGGGCGGGAGGCCGCCGATCACGGTGGTGTGGCGCGCTCAGAGCCAGACGCTCATGGTGATGGGGCCGCTTGCGCTGTTGGTTCCCCAGGGGCGGCGCCCCCAGGTGCTCGCGGTCATCAATGGCGTGAACGCCCGAGCCCTTCGGGGTGCGCTGGTGCTCAATGCCGCGGGGCGGGTCTACTTTCGGCTGACCGCCGACGGGCAGGTTCCCGCAGAGCGCTTCGCGGCGATGCTCGAGGTCGTGGTCGCGACAGTCGATGCCGTTCGCGGCGACGTCGAGGCCGCCGCCAAAGGGGCCTAGGCCCCTTGCGATCGTCCAGCGGTCGGCGGGTTGGCTGTGGTACACCTCGTGGCGATGCGTACCGCCCCAATCGTGCTCACGACCCTGCTCGCTGCCTGCGGTGGCGAGTCCACCCTGGCCAAGATCATCGATCAGCCCGCTGCGCCTCGCGAGATTCCGCGCATCGAGGTCGACCCGCCCGAGTGGGACTTCTTGGGCATTCCCACCGGTGACGTCGCCAGCAAGGACATCACCGTGCGCAACGTGGGCAACGCCCCGCTGGTGATCGACTCGTGGCAGCTGGTGGGCTCCGAGGCCTTCGCCATCGGTGCGGCGCCGGCCGGATCCGAGATCGGGGCCGGCCAAGAGGTGATCTACACCGTCGAGTACCGCCCCCTGGGCGAGACCGATGTGGGCTCGCTCGACTTCGTCACCAACGACCCGGTCGACACCTACACCAGCGTCTTCTTGACTGGCGGCGGCCTGGCGCCGGCCCTCGACATCGAGCCCGACCCGCTCGACCTCCCGCCCGTGCTGCCCGGGGGCTCGTCGTCGGCGCTCGCCACGGTGTTCAACCCCGGCGGCAAGGCGGTCACGGTCAACGACATCCAGGTGAGCGGGCAGGGATTCTCGCTGCCGGCCCCGCCGTCGCTCCCCTTCGATCTCGAGCCGGGTGGCCTGCAGACGGTCGAGGTGGCGTTCACGGGCCAGACCCTGGGTGAGTACCAGGGGCAGATTGCCGCGACGGGCACCACCCAGCTGGGCATCACGATCGCCGAGCTCACCGGGCTGGTGGCCGAGAAGCCGGTGGCGGTCTGCGACGTGGTGCCACCGGTGGTCGCGGCAGCGTCGGGCACGGCCACCTTCATCGGCTCGAACAGCGTCGATCCGGGTGGGTACGCCATCGTGGCGCACCGCTGGAGCTTGGTGCAGGCGCCGGTGGGCTCCGCAGCGAGCCTTCCAGGTGGCACCTCGGCCGATCGCCAGTTCTCACCGGATCTGTCGGGCATCTATGCAGCCGATCTGGTGGTCGAGAACGACCAGGGCGTGCTCTCGGATTCCTGCCGCGCGACTCTCACCGCCGAGATCGAGCAGGACCTGTGGATCGAGATGTTCTGGCAGCACTCGGGCGACGACATGGACCTGCACCTGGTTCAGAACGGTGGTGCGCTCGAGAGTGGGGACGATTGCTACTACGCCAACTGCACGTGGGGCGGTTTGCCCTGGGGCGGACCGACCACCAATGACGACCCGGCCCTCGACCTGGACGACATCTTTGGCACCGGTCCCGAGAACATCAACATCTTCGACCCCGCGGCGGGGGTGTACACCATCTACGTGCACGACTACCCGGGCTCGTCGTTCACCGGCGGCAACGACGTGACGGTGAAGGTGTACCTGCAGGGCGCCCTGGTGTGGAGCGACACGCGCACCGTCACGGGTGAGGACACCTACACGCCCTTTGCCGACATCGAGTGGCCGGCCGCGGTGGTCACGCCGCTGTAGACCCACCCAGGGTGTGGGGTCTCGCACATCCGGAGGGTCGGGCGCGTGCTATTGCGCACCCCAGCCCATCTGGAGCACGCAGGGCTCGTCGTCGAGCTCTTCGGTGCGAATGGTCACGAAGTCGATGCCGCGCTCGGCCAGGCAGCGGGTGAGCTCCTGGGTGAACGGCTGCGGATCGGCGCCCGGTGGCAGCCCGATGAGCAGGTCGCGCAGGTGCAGCGGGTGGTTGTCTCGGACCTGGTTGCAGATGGAGCGGGCCAGGCGATCAGGAAACGGGTCGTTGGTCTGCATGCGGTCCTCCTGCTCCCAACCAGAAGCAAAGGCCGTGCCACCCTCGCTGCCACTCGGCCGGAGCGTAGAAGGCGGGGTACAGCGCCAGCATGCCGAACGGAAAGATGCCCAGCCTCATCGTGGCCATCAGACCGAGGTGAAACAGCACCCCGCCTGCGATGAAGCCGAGCTTGACGCGCCCACCGCGGTACATCAGCGGGAATGTCATCTCCCACCAGACGGCGAGACCGGTGCCCGCTCGGGTGAGGGGCGCGGCCCAGTCCGGCAGCGATTCGAAGCGCGAGAACATGGGGTCGTGCAGGATGAGCCACAGCGCCGAGTAGCCACTGGCGAGCGACCACGCCGAGGTGAACTTGGTGGTGCCGGCCAAGAAGTAGATGGCCACCAGCTGCACCACCATCAGCAGCCGTGGCCAGGACGGGGCCGGGGTGGGGTCGGCCCAGGCGCCCGTCTTGCGCCAGCAGTCCAGCGACCACGTCTGCCCGGCGGCAGAGAAGGCCAGGATCAGCGCCATGTTGCGGAAGATCATGTCGATGCCGCGGTCGGCGAGCGGCGCCTGCCAGGCGAGCTGCGCGTAGGCGAAAGCAAAGACCAGGGCCGATGCTCGGCTGAACAGGCCCGCGGCCATGGCCAGGGAGGCGCCCAGGCTGAGCGCCCACCAGGTCCATCCTCCCCACACCAGCTCCACCACCCCGAACCACGGAGCCTGCACCAGGTCGATGGCCACCAGCAGCCCAATGCCGATGCGCACCGCAGCCAACGAGGTGGGTGCCTCGGTCTGGTCCCAGTAGGCGACCCAGCGCTCGATCATCGCTGCCTCTTGCGGGCGTAGAACGCCCGGGGGCGGTGGGGCGCTGTCTGGCCAGGCATGCGTGTCTCGGGGCGGGTGATCTGCACACGGACCTCGTCGTGCTCGGTCAGCTCGAACATGCGCTCGCCGACCCAGTCCACGAAGCGCCGCCAGTTCGGAGGACGCCGCATGCGGGGCTTGTACAGGCCGCGAACTCGCCGGTAGATCAGCGCGGGCTCCAGCAGGTTGGCATCGGTAGAGCCCGAGAGGTACAGCGGTTGCCAGTCACGCTCGCCGGTTCGACCGTGGATCTGCAGCTGGTAGGGCCGCGCGCCGGGCGAGCCGAAGAGCGAGAAGCTCTGGGTGGGGCGAAAGGCGCGGTCGATCGGCCAGGTGATGGCCTCCCAGCTCTGGTGGGCGGCTCGGATGCGGTCGAACTCGACCATGGCGCGCTGCCCGAGCTCGCCCTCGTCGGTGTGCACACCCACGGCGTCCAGGGCGCCCACCCATGCCCTCAGGTTGTCGCGCACCACGGGCTCCTGCAGGCGCTCCGGCGTGAGGCGGGGGGGCTTTGGGATGGCCTCGATGGCCTGCCAAAGCAGCACCAGGGTGATCAGCGCTGCCCGTGTGCGGGGGGTCACTGGCATGGCGGGGAGACTATGGCCCTGGGTCCGGGCGGGCTACGGCACGTGCAGTCCCGTCTCGCCCGTTCCGTCGACGGCTCCGCCGTGCTCGGTGTCGTGGTCGTGGTGGCGGTGGCCGAAGGTGGAGCCATCGGCGGGCGCCGGGACTTCGGAGCCCTCGGGCCACACGTAGATGTCGGATCCGCCGGCGTCCATGAACAAGCCCACAGCCTGGGCGCCGATGCGTGGGGTGTCGATGCACTCGCCGCTGTGGTTGCCCAGGCCGGTCGACAGGTCGGACAGGGCCTCGTAGTGGTCGTCGCCGCCGTTGTCGGCGAAGAGGCCGATGCCTTGGCAGTTGCTGGAGCCCGCGGCGAGGCCCCCGTAGCGGTAGGTGTCGTTGCCCGACTCGTCGATGTACAGACCGATCGAGAAGTCGTGGCCGCTGCCGAGCTGCACGTGGCGCGGGGTGAGCTGCTGGCCCACCATGTCGTCGCCCCCGCCGTCGAGCAGGGCGCCGATGGCGTAGTGCGCGGCGGCTCCGTGCACATAGTAGAAGGCGTCGTAGCTGTCGTTGCCGCCCGCGTCGGAGAGCACGCCCGTTCCTTGCCAGTAGCCCGTGCCCTGGCCGAACACGCTGGCGGTGTAGGCGTCGTGACCGGCCTCGTCTCTCAAGATGCCGATGCCGCCGGACAAGAAGGCACCGTCGGCGTCTCCGCGGCGGCCGAAGCCCGCGCCCTGGCTGAAGCTGCTGTTGCCCTGGCCGGGCATCTGCGGGGAGTGGTAGATGGGGTCACCGCCGAGCTCTGGTGAGCCGGTGTCGGCGATGTAGGTGTCGTCTCCGCCGCGGTCGAACAGGATGCCGACCGCCTGGGCGTAGCCGAAGCCCTGGGAGTAGGTCCAGGTGCTGTACAGGTCGCTGCCTGCCTCGTCGATGAGCACGCCGATGCCCATCGACGCAGCACCCTGCATGCCGGCCTCGCCCCGGTACTGGTCGTCGCCGCCGTCGTCGCGCAGCACGCCCACGCCCTGGTGGGCCCAGCCCTGGCTGGTTCGCAGCGAGGTGTAGGTGTCCTGGCCGCCGCCCAGATCGAAGAGCATGCCCACACCGAAGCGCCCGGAGCCCTGCCTGCCGACCTTGGACACCGAGAATGGTCCGTAGTTGGCGTCGCCGTTGTAGCGACCCCACAGATCGGAGGGGAGGCGCTCGCCGTCGCGGGTGTGTGGAACCTCGGCGTAGCCGTAGCGATCGTTGCCCTGCAGGTCGATCATGACGGACAGGGGCATTCCAGCGGCATTGCCGCCAGCCGAGTGCTGCCACTGGTCGTCGCCGCCCAGGTCGAGGTGAAACAGGACGGGGCGGTCTTCGTCGAAGGCCTGTGCGTCGCCGCCGGTGATCAGCACATCGCCCATCGCGGTGCGCAGCTCGAGCAGAATGCCGGAGCCCTGACCCGTGTACGGGCCCAGGTCTGCGTTCTCGATGGCGAAGGCGAGCTGGAGCGAGGGCCCGTACAGCGCCCGGGGACCGGCGGCCCCGAGCAAGCGGTCCTGCACGCCGTCGGCGGCGAGGTCGGGGCTGCTGTCGAAGTCGATGATCAGCCCGCCGTGGCCGTAGTCAGCGCTCCGCTCGGGGTCATCGACGGCGTCGGCCATCGGGCCCCAGGCCAGGACCACCTCGGTCATCGCCGCGAAGACCGGCTCGAGCTCGGTCATCAGCCCGTCGGGCAGGTCGGCCGTGTCGAGCGGGGTGTCGTTGCCCTCGGTGGCGTCCATCAGCGAGCGCAGTCCGCTGGGGCGACCGATGTCGTCGAACAGGGTGGAGGCGTCGATGGGGGCGTCGGGCGCGGGCTCGTCGAGCAGGGCCATGGCCACCGTGACGGCCCCGGTGGCGGGGTGCCCCAGGTCGGCGTAGTGCGCCAGCGCGGCGTCGCGGGACGCGGTGAAGCACGGGATGGCCTCGGGGTCGGCCTGCAGCTCGCGGAACCAGGGCAGCAAGAAGGCGTCGTCGAGCACCGCCGCGTACGAGGCCAGCGCGAGCTCGGCGTCGGAGTAGCCGATGTCGGCGCGGTCGAGGTTGGCGTCGGCCAGGGCGGCGTCGAGCAGGTCGGCGGGCTGGCCCGCCGTGCAGTCGAGACCAGGAGGAGCGGCGTCCCACGCGGCGGGGACGGGTTCTTCGGCGCGTGTGCAGGCGAACAGGGCGAGGATCGGGATGAGCATGGTTCGCTCTATATCGTCAGGCGATCGGGAGGCACGGACACAGCTGGGTCACAAGGCGGGGACCCGGGGGTCGGGCAAGATGGGCAGCGCCTCGGCGCCGCGGTACCAGGCGGTCAGGGCGTAGCGCTCGCGGTGGGCGGCGTTCACGGCGTGCAGCACGTCCTGGGACAGGAACAGGGCCAGGCGGTCGAGGCGTGGGGCGATGTCGCGGGGGCCTGTGGGCTCCCAGGCGCGGAGGTAGCCGCCGTCGGCCGCCGTCCAGCCGGGATTCAGGTACCAGATGGCGGTCAGGATGCGGCTGGGGTCGCGCTTGAACGCGTCGCGGTGGGCCTTGTAGTAGGCGCCCGGCACGTAGCAGGCCGCCTGCAGGCTGAATCGTCGCAGGCTCAGACGCAGCTCGTTCGACAGCTGCTGCCTGAGCGCGTCGAACATGGTGAAGACGCCGGCAAGATCGGGGTCGCCGGGCTCGACCCAGGTGGTGAGATCGCGCCGGATGCGACTGGGCTCCCCGGCCCGCCCGATGCCGGCCGGCTCCAGGCGGTCGGCCTCGTGCCAGCGCACCAACACCTGCCTCACCGCCAGGGCATGGGTTGCGCCGAAGGCGTTGTCGCGGATGACCACGTCACCGGCAGCGAGGGAGGCCACCTCGGCGTCGGACAGTGGAGTCCACGCGGCTGGCGTGGTGTCCCGGGCGGGCTGCATGTGAGCCACCGTCTATCACGGCGTGGCTACTTCGCCGTGTGCAAGGGCAAGGCTGGCAAGCTGCGGCGATTGGGGCAAGGAGCAGCGGTGGCTGCGTAGCGGCCGCGAAGTTGACACCCCGTCGGCGGAGCCGGCTCGAAGTTGACAGCGGCGGGGTGTGGGGTCCCCGCGTCGGTCGATATCTCGGCTTGGGGCGTAGGGGCGGCCGTCTCTGGAACCGTTTCGTCAACTTCAGGTCGACTACCTTCGCCTGGCGTCAACTTGACGGGGACTACGGATGGCCGCTCGGATTCACCAGCCTGCTACTTGTCGCAGCCAAACTCCTCGAGCAGTGGGGTCCGGTTGGGTCAGGCAACCCGGGTACGGCTGTGAATGGGCTGGCCATGGGAGTGTGCCACATCCAGGGTCGTACGAATACACGGGTTCGCGCTGTATAAGGCGGGATTTCGGCGACCAACGCCCTGCGATTTCACGGAAACCGCCGGGCGTTGGTCGCCGAAACGGGCCGTCTGACTGCCCCCACCTGCGTATTTGTACGCCCCGGAGATGTGCCGATTGGCATCAGCAGAGGACTTGCAGCGATACCCGTGTTGCCAGACCCCACCTAAGACCCCACCTACATATCCCCGCCGAACTCCATCAACAGCAGCACCGCCTCCGTCTGCTCGCCGAACGCGGCCCAGCCAATCGGACGGCCGCCGTGGGCCTCGTCCTCGATGCGAAAGTCGGCGCCCCGCTCCAGCAGCAAGCGAAGGCAGCCGAGCCCGCCGAACTGGGCGGACAGGTGCATCGCGACGGCTCCCTTTCCGTGCTGGGTGCCCCCGAAGTCGTGGCGGAGGTCTGGGTCGGCGCCGTGGTCCAGCAACCATGCAGCGGCGTCGACCTTGTCGCCGTAGCAGGCCCACAGCAGCGGGGTGCCGCGGTACGGGTTGGCGTTCACATCGGCACCCAGCTGCACCAGCCGGGCCATCGACCCGAGCTGGCCGTTGCGCGAGGCCCAGGTGAGCGCCTCGTCCAGGACCTCCTGCCGCGACAGGGTGCGCTCCCAGACGGGGAAGCCCTCGCCCGGGCGGTAGAAGTCCAGGCCCAGGGTGGCCTCGGGGGTCAGCTCGCCGGCCTCGAAGAAGCGCTCCAGCGGGCGGCCCATCGCGGCAGCGTGGCGCAGGTTGTCGGGGGTCACTGGCGTGAGGAGCTCGGCCATGTCACACCGCGCGTAGAACAGGGCGAGGGCGAGGGGAGAGCCCCCAGAGGTGCCCAACAACTGGCCTTCCAGGGACGCACCCGCTGAGAGCAGGGTCTGCACGAGGTCGGGGTGGCCGCACATCGCGGCGTCGTGCAGGGCGGTGGCGCCGGTGGCGTCGGCGGCGGACGGGTCGGCGCCGGCGTCGAGCAGGACAGCGACCACCCGCCGCTGCTCCGGCGTGCCCCGCCGGGTGGGGATCGCAGACAGGCTGGTGGCGATGAAGGTCGCGATGACCAGCAGCGGGGTGTTGTTGGCGTCCACGGCGTTGGCTTGGCCGGGGTGGGTCGCCAGCAGCGCCGCGAGGTCGTCGGGACGGCCTTCTTTGAGGGCAGCGAGCACATCGGGTCGGGCAGGGGGCATGGGGACTCCGTGGCGCAGATGACGCGTAGCTCGGCGCGGATCTTCGATAGAGTCGTGGCCGATGGCAACCACTCAGCAGCGCAAGAAGAAGAAGCCCCCCGGCGTGTACAACCTGGCGGGCGTGTTCATGCTCGTCGCGGGAATGACATCGCTGGCCAGCTCCCTGACCGTGCTGCTCATCCTGCTGGTGGTGGGCGTGGGGCTCATCTGGCTGTTTCCCTTCGCGGTGGCGATCTGGGAAGTGGGCATGGGATTTCAGGTGCTCGCCGGCATCCGCAAGCCCGAGGCCCCGTACTACGCGGCGTTTGGCGGCTTCATGGCGCTGTTCTCGTGCAACATCCTGGGCGTCGTGCTCGAGCTGCTGGCCTTCATCATGATGATGAGCCCCAAGGTGCAGGACTACCTGGACGGCGACGAGTACGAGTACGTGGACGTGTGAGCCGGATCACCCCAGCAGCAGCGCGCGAACCTTCTTCTTCTTCACCCGCGACCGCTTGAGGAAGTCCAGGGCGGCGGCGGCGTGTTCGACGGCCACTGCCACTGCGATCGACCGCTCGGACAGGTCGATCTGGCCCAGGGCCTCGGCGGGGATGCCGCCGTCGCGAACCAGCGCGCCCACCACGTCGCCCTTGCGGATCTTGTCTTTCTTGCCGGCCAGGATCATCAGCGTGCGGTGGGTCGCCGCCAGTGTGTCGAGCCGGGTGGCGCCCGGTGGCGACGCGATGACCTCGAGCTCGTGGCCCAGGTGCTCGGTCACGGTGCGCAGGCGGTTCTGCTCGTTGGGGCCCTCCACCAGGGTGATCGCGCGGCCCGTCGACCCGGCTCGACCCGTACGGCCGATGCGGTGCACGTAGCTGGTGGGGTCGGGCGACAGCTGGGCGACGATGACCAGCGGCAGCTCGGGGATGTCGATGCCGCGCGAGGCGACGTCGGTGGCCACCAGCACGCGCACGCTGCCGTTGCTGAACTGCAGCAAGGCATCGTCGCGGTCGCGCTGCTCCAGGCCGCCGTGCAGGGCCATCGCCGAGGCGCCGCGCCGTGCCAGGAGCTGCGCCAGGCGGTCGCAGTCATTGCGCGTCTCGCAGAAGACCAAGGCCGAGGCGGGCTCTTCGTGGGCCAGCACGCTCACGACGGTGGCGCTGCGCTGGCCTTCGTCGCAGTGGATGACGCGCTGGATCAGCTGGGTCTCGGCCACCAGCTCGGACACCGTGACCCGGTGCGGCTCCTCTTGCACCGCCTGGCTCAGCTCCAGGATGCGGTCAGGGAAGGTGGCCGAGAACAGCAGGGTCTGGCGGCGCCGGGGGCTCTGGTCGACGACCTCTTGCACCTCGTCGATGAAGCCCATGTCCAGCATGCGGTCGGCCTCGTCGATGACCACGATGCCGACGTGCTTCAGCGACAGCACCCGCCGGCGGAGGTGGTCGGCGATGCGGCCAGGGGTGCCCACCACGATGTGCGCGCCCGCCTCCAGCGCCAGGCGTTGATCGCGAAAGGGCCGGCCGCCGCACAGCACGACGACGCGGGTGTTCGCGAGGCGCTGAGCCAGTCGACGCAGCTCCTCGGCCACCTGGTCGGCGAGCTCGCGTGTGGGGCAGAGCACCAGGCTCTGCACGTCCCGCTTGCTGGGGTCGAGGACCTGCAGCAGGCCCAAGCCGTACGCGGCGGTCTTGCCGGAGCCGGTCTCGGCCTGGCCCAGCACGTCCAGGTCGTTGAGGATGGCGGGCAGCGCCTGGGCCTGGATGGGGGTGAGATCGGTGTAGCCGAGCTGCTGGAGGGCCTCGAGGAGCTCGGGTCGAAGGGGGAGGTGGCTGGGAGGGGTGGTCATGGGGACGGTGTAGCGGGTTTGGGGGCGGGATGGACCGGTCTATAGTTCGAGGATGAAGAGCCTCCGAGCCAGGTCGATCGTGCTGGGCGTCGCGCTTGTCGGTGCCACGGGATGCGGAAGGCCGCCAGACACTGCGGACACGGGAGCGCCAGAAGCGGACAGCGACACCGATGCGGATGCGGACTCCGATGCGGATGCGGACTCCGATGCGGATGCGGACTCCGATGCGGATGCGGACTCCGACGCGGATGCGGACTCCGATGCGGATGCGGACTCCGACGCGGACTCGGATGCGGACTCCGACGCGGATGCGGACGCCGATGTCGACACCGACACCGACACCGACCCGCCTCAGCTACCGACCTACACCGATCTCGTGCTCTCGGGCTTGACCGATGCGCACGGCGTGCGCCTGCTGGGGAGCGTCGAGGGCACGGGAGGAGCTGCGCCTGGTGGGCGGGCCGGCGTCGCGGTGACGCTTGCGGATGTGGACGGCGACGGCCTGGCTGACGCGGTGGTGGGTGAACCCAGGACGGATCAGCCGAGCGGCAGCACCTTGTTCGATAGTGGCCGGGTCTCGATCGTCTTTGGCACGTCATCGATGCCGCCCGGGCCCTTCGCTCTGTCCGGGCTGAATGGCAGCAACGGACTGCAGATTCAAGGAGACGGGTCGGGGCAGCCCGGGCGCGCCTTCGGCACGCGAGTGGCCTCGGGGGACGTGGACGGCGACGGCACGATCGACTTGCTGGTTGGGCAGTTTCCCAACGGCAGCTTCATGGACCAACAGGCGGTGGGCCTGATGGGGACGGGCCGGGCCAACCTGGGCACACTGCATGGCGCGGCGGGGTTCTCGACCACGGATGTGGATGGGTTCAATGGGTACGTGCTGCGCGGGACCCTCGGCAGCCGGGGGCCCGTCGGGGTGGCCATCGGGCGCGTCGATCTGGACGCTGCCTCGGACATCGCGGCGTCCGAAGCCCTCGCCGGGCCCGACAATGCGCTGCAGGGAGTCGTCTCGTTGGTGCTTGGAGGGCCCAGCACCGGGCTGCACGGGACGGATCTGCTCGGCGCGGGCGACGTTCTTCGGTTTCATGGGCGCGCAGGTGCCGACGACCTCGCGGGAACCGCCATCGCGATGGGGGATCTTGACGGGGATGGTCTTGACGAGCTGATCGTCGGCTGCGACGTGTCGTCCGGTGTCGAGCGGGCCTATGTCGTCCGCGGGAGCGCCATCCTGGCCGCCATCGCCGAGCAGGCCTCGGCGCCAGCTACGCCGGCCTCGCTGCCAGACGTGTTTGGCAGTGGCTTCGACCTCGAGAGCCTCGCGGGGGGCGATGGCAGCAAGGGCTGGCGAATGGTGGACGTGGCGGGCACAGGGATGGGGTCCTCGGTGGCGGTTGCCGACGTCGACGGCGACGGGCTCGGCGACCTGGCTGTGGGCGCGAAGTTCAAAGACTCTGCGGGCGCCGTCTACGTGCTGTTCGGGACCGCGGGGGTTCAGACCGATGTGGACTTCAGCGCTCCTCCGGCCGGCTGGGCGATGGTGAGCCACAG
Source organism: Myxococcota bacterium (assembly GCA_965216925.1). Lineage (GTDB taxonomy): Bacteria > Myxococcota_A > UBA796 > UBA796 > CAYYHT01. The sequence continues at coordinate 24,722 of CBDCGT010000001.1, forward strand.
CGACTTTGCGGCGGGCTTCGGTACCGCGCTGGCGCCCGCCGGCAATCCGAACCAGGACTTCGCGGGCAGTCACCCGATTCAGGACCTGATGGTGGGGCTGAGCACCGACCGGGCCGTGTTGGTGCTGGGGCGCCCTGGCTTCTCGGACATGGCCGTGGTCGGGTCGCCAGGGGTGGTGGTGCTTCGCGGGGCGCCGAACTCCCGCACGGGTTCGGCGGTGGGCGGTGGCGGAGACTTCGATGGCGACGGCTACGACGATGTGATCGTGGGGGCGCCCAACCTGGCGAACTCGGCTTCTGTCGATGACTTCGCGGGCAGCGCGTGGGTGGTCCATGGAGGGCCGAATGGTCTGCGCGCGGTGCCGTGAGCGCTGGTGGCACCGGCGGGCAAGCAAGTCGTCGAGCGCCATGTGGAGCGGGTGGTGGGCACGTCGGGGATTGGTGAGTGCCGGCGACGGAGCGTCGGGCGGAAGTTCTCCGCCTCTGTGCACCACAGACTCGCCCCGAACTTCCGACTGGTGGAACAGAACGGGGTCGAACTTCCGCATCGAGGGGGTATCGGGGCGAGAGGACACCAGAGAAACCCGCTTTTCGCCAGGGGTCCGGCGCGACCCAGGGGGACTTCACGCCCCAGGCGGAAGTTCGACCCACTTCTGCTGGCCGAAGTGGAAGTTCAGCGCCGTTCTGCGTGCAGAGCGGCACTGAGCTTCCGGGCGTTGCGTGGCCCACGGCCCGAAGGCGCGGGTGCGCCTATCCCTGGGGCCACGGCAGCCGCGCCACCACGAGCTCCCAGCTGCCCTCGTCGGCCTCTAGATACACGGTGCCTTCCGTCCGGGTCAGCTGCCAGCTGTTGCGCCGGCCCAGCGCCTCGCCGATGGCGGTCATCGTCGCCGGATCCAGGCTGTACAGCGCGATCGTGTCGGTGCCGTAGACCTTGGTGGCGGCCAGCTGCCGCAGCCAGGCATCGGGCCCCTTGTGGCAGTAGACCGCGACCCGCTCCGCCGCCTTGCTGGCCTTGTGCACACGGGTGGGGCTGGGGGTGCCGATGTCGATCCAGGCGACCAGCTGGTTGGTGAGGTCGCGCACCCAGATGGCCGGCTCGTCGGAGGTGGACAGACCGGTGGTGAACGCGATGCCGTCGGTGTGCTCCAGGCAGTACGCGACGATGCGCGTGGCCAGGAAGGGCAGCGACTCGGACGGGTGCTGGGCGAGCTTGAGGGTGAGGGTGTCGTAGACGTTGCGATCGACGTCGGCGAGGTCGATGTGCAGGGTGCGGATGGTGGAGGGGTTGGCGATGGGGAGGCCTGGGGGTGGGGGGCAGACCCAATAGCCCGTCGCGACCCAGAGCATCACGGTGGCGAGCTGGTCTCGGGACATTCGCCACACGGTGATGACCGTCTTCCCTGCAACGACGAGGACGACGTCCCCATACACGCGGATTCGACGGGACTTCCGTTGCCGAGCCTCGCTTCGGCCGGTCAGGTGGGCGCGATCAATCTGGCCAGCTTCGTTCCCCACAACAGCGCGTTGTCGGTGAACGGGACGTCGGAACTGCGAACCGTCAGCTCGGCGAAGCGCACCCTGGACAGCCGACCGCGCAGCGTCTTTGCTTCTGCGTCGGTGAGCGGCTGACCGTCGAGTCGCGCATGCTTGACCAGGACCTCGCGCCAGTCGTCTTCTCCTTTTGAACGGGATTTCGTCTGGCCAGGTGGGCGCGGTATCCAGAGCCAGGGTCTCGTGCACGGCTCGCGGTTCCGACTACGCAGGCGGCCGCTGTTGCGGGGGCCGCGGCTCCGGTGCCCGTGATGTCGAGCGGGTTCGTGCTCGAGGAGGCGTAGGGCCACGGAGCTTCGATACCCACCAATCCTTCCTCCCACCCACTCCCGCAGCCGTGCACACGCTGGTGGTCGCCGACATCCAGGCCCACCGGCAGCTCCCGACAGCGCCCGCCTGCGTGACCTCGGGGCCGAGAACGCGCCGGTGCAGGACTACTCGTACCGGGTGGTGTTCGAGACGGGCTGCGACCGGGGGAGTGGCTGTTCGTGCTGGGGGAGTCCGAAGCCCAAGAGGCCTAGTCGGTCCACGCGGCAAAGTGCACCACCACTCGGCCGTCTGGCAGGGCGTCGGCTTGGTAGAACCCGTGCCACTCCGGCGTGTACTCTCGCTCCCATGCACCGATGGTGGGGGGATTCTGGGGACTCCAGGCCGGGATGGTGGAGGGTGCCGAGACGCTGCGGAACGGGCTCTTGCCGGCGCGGTACGGCTCAAATGAGCCGTCGAGACCCTGTGCGAACACGTCGAGGTCATCGTTGCTGCACTCGAACCGAAGTTTGTAGCCAGAGTCCAGCGCGTGCTCCTGGTACCCGCCGTAGTTGCTGGTGGAAGGTGGAAGCACGAAGAAGCCCGTGGCTTCGGCCTGCTGGCGCGACATGGAGTGGTCTTCCAGCTCGAGCCCCGCGCAGGCAAGCGAGAGCGCCACGGCCAGCACGAGACACAGGCGTAGGCTCACGATCGCTCTCGGCCGACGTCGGACCTGGAGCCAGTAGATGAGGCGTCGACAGCCTCGGGCTGTCGCTGCAGGTCCATGTCGTTGCCGTCGAAGGCATAGCTGTACATCAACGACCCCGTATCGCCCCACAGCACATATTCCTGCCCGAGTCCTACGACGTGCAGGCGTCCGACCTGCTCATCCATGACCTTCACGCCCAGGATCGTCACCCACTTCTTGGCGTCCCAGTTGTAGTTGTCGAAGATGTTGAACACGAAGTCGAGCTCGACCACCCCGGTGCCATCGCCGTTGGACGCGTATTGAGCCGTTGCGTCGTACCAGACGTCCATCTTGCCGATTGCGTAGTACCAGTCCGGGCTGTCGCCTTTGTCGGCCTGGGCACCAGTGACGCTGCCGGTCAGCATGAAACTGTGGTCTTGGGTGGGATCGCCGCTGGAAATCCGCAAGAACACCTCGTCCCGTGCGTCCTCGACGAGGTCGCCGCATTTCTGATCGACCAGTGGCGCCTGATCCAGCAGCGCCTCGACATCGACCTCGAGCGGCGCACCCGTGTTGTCCAGGTAGTGCCGCATGTGGCGTGCTGCGTTCGTGTACCCGACCAGCTCGGCCATGTCGGCGATTCGGGCCCACTGGGCGTGGTTGTACTCATCGGTGCGTGTGGGCGTCTCGCGCCCCCAATCCCCGGAACCATCGTTGCCCGTGCCCGCCGGCGAACGACGGCCGAGTTCGCTGGTGGCGCCGTTCTGGCCGCGCTCGGTCGCCGGCGTACTGCGGTCCGAGCTGTCGTGGGCGCGGCTGGCGAGGTTCTGCGTCGTCCCGTCGTCGTGGAGTGCATCGGCCTCTTGCAGTGCCCATGAGGTGTGGGGATCGCCGATGCCCGCGTGGCTGAGGCTGATGCCCCGAACCTCGTCTTCGGCTGCCGCGAGGTAGGGGTACTGGTCGGCCTCGACGACCCCACCCGGGATCTCGCCGCGCGCCGGCTGCACCTCGGGAGCCTGGCCAACCTGAGGCGCTGGCTGCTGCTGAACCTTCTGGGTCTCTCGCCGCTGGGCGAACCCACCTCGCCCGATCTCGTCGCCCATCTGTCGACTCCTCAAGATGCTGCGAGGCTATCGCAGTACTCGGGACCGGTGAGCACCAACGGCCTTGGATTTCCGCGTGGACTTTGCTGGTCCCGACCTCATGCCGTTCCGCGTGCCCGCCTTCTACAACCTGGACCCCAGCAAGCAGGCCGACTGGGACAAGCGCCAGCGCTGCCTGCTGTGCGTGGCCGCGACCCGTGCGAGGGATGAGCTGGCGGTGACCGGGTATGGAGGGAGGAGCGTGTTTCTTGGGGAGGGGTAGGGCTCACGAACACCCATTCTCGTCCTCCCCGCTCGGGCAGTCCTGGAAGCCGTCGCACCGGAACACATCGGGGTACGGCAGCCCGCCGCTCAGCGTGCACTGGTTAGTGCTACAGCCGATCTCGTCGATTCCCCCGGCGCAGTCTTCGTGGCCATCACACGCGCCCCACGCGAGCTCATCGCAGTCGGCAGGCGCGACGACGGTGGGTACGTCGATGGACAGCAGGTCGCAAGTGAGCGGCCACTCGTCGTCGTAGCCGCTGCAGTCGTTCACTCCGTCGCAGTGCTGAGTGGGATGCAGGGTCGTCCAGCCGTCGCAGTCCGAGATGCCGGTGTAGCAGAGCTCGTCTTCGCCGGCGGCGCAGTCGGCCTCGGTGTCACACAGCCAACCGCGGGGAATCGTGCTGCCGTCGTTGCAGAGGAAGTCGCTGGGCCCGGCCCCCACACAGCGCTCGTCGAAGCTGTTCGGACAGTCCTGGATGCCGTCGCAGTTTCGAGACTCGTGGAAGGTTGCGTTGCCCGTGTTGCAGGGGGTGCAGAACTCGTCGACGCCGTTGTCGCAGTCTTGAAGGCCGTCGCACACCCAGTCTTCGGGGATGGAGTCGCCACCATAGACGCTCGGGCACTCCAGGCCGCAGCGCCCCTCGTCTTCGGCACCGGCGCAGTCGTCGTACTCGTCGCAGCGCCAGGCGAGGGGAATCTCGGCGCCGTCGAAGCAGGTAAAGGTGGGACAGTCCAGCTCGTCTTCGGCCGCTCCGCAGTCCGAGTATCCGTCACACAGCCAGTCGGCGGGGATCTCGCTGCCGTCGTCGCACTGCCAAGTGGGGCAGGTCTGCTCGGTCTCGTCCAGGCCGTCGCCACAGTCGGAGACGCCGTCGCACACCGACTCCCAGGGGACCCGCTCGCCAGTGCCGCACAAGAACAGGTCGCAGTCCACCTCGTCGTCGCCCAAGGGGCAGTCGTCGACGTCGTCGCACACCCACTCCACGACCACGGGTACGGCTTCGGCGCCGTTCTCGGCAAGGCAGGTGAAGCACTCGGTCGGCGCCTCGTCGATGCCGGTGGAGCAGTCGACGATGGAGTCGCACTCCCACAGCAAGGGGATGACCTCGCTTCCGGTTGCGTCACACTGCAGGCAGTTCGCCTCGTCTTCGGCCCCGGAGCAGTCGGAGTAGCCGTCGCACTCCCACTCCTCGGGAATCAGGCTGGCATCATCACAGGTGTAGCAGTACGCCTCGTCGAGTCCGTCGGTGCACTCCGACGACCCATCGCAGCGCTGGTCTGCGGTGAACTCGGTGGCCCCCGCATCACACGGGGCGGTCGGTGGGCAGACGGTCAGCAGCCAGCCCGTGGGGCCGCAGCTCCCGCTGTCGGCGGCCCACTGGTCCCAGCAGGCGCCGACGCCACTGTCACAGGTTCCGGCTGCCGACACCAGGCAGCCACGCAGCACCAGGGTCTCGGCCTGGACACAGCTTGCTACGTCGGGCGCGAGGTCGTCGAGCTTTGCCACCAGGCAGTCGTCCTGAACCTGGTTCGCCGTGTCGGCCTCGCAGGCCGCTCGTGAGCTGTAGCCCAGGTTCTCCCACTGGCAGCAGGATGCGATGTACGCGTCGGTGAGCAGATCCCCGTAGGCGACGCACTCGGTCGACGCGAGGCAGTCCGAGTCGTCACAGTCGTCACTGCCATCGCAGTCCTGGTCGATGCCGTCCGAGCATTGGCCTGTCGCCAGCTCGGAAACCTGCGGAAAGGCGTTGAGGTCGGTGTCGTCGCAGTCGTCGGCGGGAAGCGATGCGAGGGCTTCGCCCGCGTCGTCACAGTCCGAATCGGCGGAGTCGATCTCTGTAGAGGTGCGAAATCCATCTCCGTCCCCGTCGGCGAAACACTTCTCGGAGCCGTCGCAGTCGTCGTCCACGCCATTGCCGACCGCCTCGCTCGCTGATGGCGAGACGGCGCCGTCGCTGTCGTCGCAGTCGCCGTCTTGGGTGGCCTCGCCTACGTCCTGGCAGTCTGCGTCAGCGGAGTCGTGCGTGCCACTGCCAAAGCCGTCCCCATCGCCATCGGCAAAGCACGTCGCGATGCCGTCGCAGTTGTCGTCGATTCCGTTGGCCACCACCTCGGTGGCCCCGGGATGCACGTCCGGGTTCGTGTCGTCACAGTCCCCGTCCTGGCTGGCCTCGCCGGGGTCGTCGCAGTCGGGGTCCGCGGAGGTAAGGGTGCCGCTTCCGAAGCCGTCGCCGTCGCCGTCCTGGAAGCATGTGGTCGTCTCGATGCCGCTGTCGCCAGTATCGGTGTCGTCGGTGTCATCGGTGTCATCGGTGTCATCGGTGTCATCGGTGTCATCGGTGTCATCGGTGTCATCGGTGTCATCGGTGTCCTGGGTCTCTCCGGTGTCCGGTTGGCAGGCCGCCAGCATGCCCAGGAGGAAGATTGCTGTGATGTGCCGCCTCATTGAGCCGGGTCCAGGGAGAACGTGCGGGATGTGCACTGCCCATGACCATCGAGCAGTGTCTGGATGGATGGCAGGGCCGGTGGGTCGTCGGGAAGCCAGACCGAGAGGGTGTGGTCGCCGTCCGAGAGCCCTGCGGGCAAGTCGACGCTGTATCGGGCGTTGGCGACGATCACGGGGCTGGGATTGACTGCGCCGTCGACGAAGGTGGTGAGACTGCTCGGGTCGGCGGTGACGTCCCGGTACACGAAGTCGGGGGCGCCGGCGAGGGTGCGGAACTCGATCGGTTCGCCCGACGTGACCCTGGAGTCGCCGGCGAGGTAACGAGGTCGGCCCCACGACAGAAGCACTTTCCGGCGGTCTGCGAGAGGGAACTCGTACGGGTCGAGACCCAGGAAGTCGATCTCGGCATCGAGCTTGGCGCGAAGCGCGACGTCGGCATGGGCGATGCTGATGGCCTCGTTGCACGGCGCGCCTGGCGTGGACTCGTGCGCGAAGACCAGCCCCGCGGTGGCGGCCAGGGTGCCGCGCGCAATCTCCCAGAAGCCGCCCTGCAGCACGACGCTCCCGGAAGCACGCCAGGCGAACCAGATGTCTGCAGACGAGCCATCTGCGAAGGCGGGCGTGATTCCGATGTCGAAGTAGGGGTCGCCCAGCACAGGGCCATACAGCCCGCGGCTGTTGCGACTCTGGTAACCAACGGTGGTCGGACGCGAGAACTCGACATCGCCGGTCCAAGCGCCATCGATCGCACCTCCGCCGATGTTGTCCAGCTCGGCGATTGCGGCCAGGCCGAAGTCGGCGGTGATCGACACCAATCCGGCTGAGTACAGCGGCACCGAAATCGAGGTGATGAGTGGTTGCTCGAAGTCGGGGATGCTGCCGCCGCTGGTGGAGATGTTGGCTGCGACCTGTCCGACGGCGTACGGCTCGGTAACGAGCGAAGCAGAATTCAGGCTCGTCCAGCCGAGCTCGTAGTCGGCGAATACCCGGACGCCGCCGGTTGCCACGGCGTCGATGTCCATGCCAGCGGCGGTCATCTGCGCAGACATGGTGGCAGGCCAGTCCCCCTCGTAGGCGGCGCGCTCTGGACTCGGATCGACGTCTGCTGCCTCGGTGAGGCGGTGGAGGTCGCTCTCGGACAGCTCGAGGCACCCCCACCCGGAAGACGAGCAGTACCCGACCTTTCCCGCCTGTGTAGGCTCGAAGACCGAGCTTGGAACACCGTCCATCGAGAGGTTCAGGGCAGCGCCGAGACGCGTGCCAGCCGCTGGCGCGAAATCGAATGCCCTCGTTGTCGCCAGCCAACCCTCGGCATCGCCCGAGACCGTGAGCGCCTCTCGCAGGCCGGCGGACGGGTTCGGTGCCTGGATTGCCGGAACCAGCACGTCACCGGGAGCCGGTACTGGACCCCACCCCGCCACGGTGGTGGCCCCGAGCTGCCAGGCTTGCCCGCGCCCGTCTATCACGGCGCGCCCTTGGATTCGGCTTGGAGTAGCGCTGGCTGGATGGAAGGGAAGGGGAACGGACTCCACCGAGCGGCTTCCGTCGACGCTACGGGCGACCACCCGCAGCTGGTCACCGTCAGAAAGCCGGTGAACCACGGCGTAATCCCGGTGAACATCGGCAACGACGGACAGCCATTCCGTTGCATCGACGCCGCGGCGTTCGACGGTGTATCGGGCGTCGGTGCCCGGCCAGGGGACCCACAGCAAGCGTGCATCGTCGGGGCCGCTGGGAACCAGGGCGTAAAGGGGGACGACGGGAGCGTCGGGGAAAAGGGCGAGCGCACCGGCGCCCGGCTCTACCATGTCGACCGTGGTCGCTGGATCCGCCGGGTCGGCGACCTCCGGGAGCGACGAACATCCGGTTACGAGTATGGTGAAGGCCAGAATTTGGCATGATGAATTTGGCATTAAAACAGGCATCTCACGGTATTGGCCGAGAACCTACTGCATTGATGCCGCTCCGGCAACGCGCTGGCGTCCCCGCCCCTCAGTTCCTGTTGTACCCCCGCCCTGGCACTCGACTCCGCAGCCGCTCCTTCCAACGGGACTCCAGCCGATTGATCCGCCGCGCCTGTGCCGGACCGCGCGGAACCACCTCCAGGATGCACAGCGTCGTCGTGTCCTGACGCAGTTTGCCGCTGGCGAACGCGTCATCGACGGCGACGTTGCCGCTGCCGCGCTTCATGTAGGCCTGCCAGCGGCCCCAGAAGCCCTCGGCGCTCTCGGTCTTGCCGACGTACAGCATGTCGTTCGCGTGGTCGGTGAGCAGGTAGATGCCGCCGACGCTCGACAGGCGGTGCTTCCACGACGCGTTGGCGTCGGAGTTGGTCATCAGGTGTTCGAGCATCGCCAGCGACAACTCGATGTCCGGGTAGTCGGGGCAGGGGCCGTGAGATGCCGGATCTCGGAGCTCGACCACGGGCTTGGCGAGCTTCCATTGGTGCCAGCTGACGGCGCTGCCGCCCCAGTCGATGACCACCCGTCGCTCGAGGGACTGGAAGCGGGGGTCCCGGACCAGCTCGTATCGATAATTCCGGTTGCCACCCTCGCCGTACCACTGCTCCCACACCGCCCTCAGCGGGGCAGGGACCGACGCAGGCTCGGGCAACAACACGTGTTGGGTGTCGTTCACGAGGTAGGCGCCCAGGAACAGCGCCCGGCTACGCGGGAGGCCGACGAACGAGAAGATGCCTTCGCAGGCCGAGAACAGATCGGCTCCCTGAAAGGCCTGGTAGAAGTCCAGGACCTCGCGACCCGCGTCTGTGAACGACAGCTGGAACAGGTCCGGCACATCGGCCCGGTTGTCCTTGTGGCGCACGACCTTCCACCGACTGTGGTCGAGCGCGGGTTCGAGACGCTGCACCAGCTCGACGAAGGTGAAGAGGGACTCGGGCATGTGGGGTCTCCTGGGCAGGCGAGTGACAGCGTCACGGCCAGCCAGAGAAGCAGGCGCGGGATCATGAGCGCAAGTCCCCGGGGCGGCAGAGTCCAATGACGGTGTTCATGGGATGTGCTCCTTCCCTCGATGCAGCGCTCTTATCAGGAAAATGGGCGACCTCTTCTAGCTGGCCTCGGCCGGCCGCGTATTGGTAGTACTCTCCGGCCATGCTCTGTCCGCTGCTCCATCGGCGCTTCCCCCGTTGATCCCACCCGCCGTCAGCCGCCTCACTCCGGGCCTGACCGCCGCCGCCGCGGTCCTGGTCCTCACCGTCGCCCTGGCGCTCTGGGTACACATCGGCACGGGCCAGCTCGCCTACCCCCTAGACGACACCTACATCCACCTCGCCGTCGCCCGGAACGTCACGCATGGGACCTGGGCGCTGTGGCCCGGGGAGTTCACCTCCTCGTCGACGTCGCCGGCGTGGACACTCCTGTTGGCGGTCGCGATGCTCGTCGCCGGCGCTCGCGTGTCCATCGCGCTGGTGCTTGCGACGGTGGCAGCGGTGGGCACGCCTGTGGTGCTGGACGCCGGACTCGAGCGCCGCGGCGTGGATCGGCCGGTCCGTTGGGGTGCCGGGTTGTCGGTGCTGTTGTTGGGCCCGATGGCCATCCTGGCCGTGCTGGGCATGGAGCACGCGCTTCACGTGCTGTGTGTGGTCGGGCTCCTGTCGCTCCTGGATCGCGAGGATGCTCGCTGGCAGGGCGTCGCGGCCGTCTCGGCGCTCGCGGTGCTCACTCGACCAGAGACCGTGTTCATGGCCGGGCCGCTGGCGGTGGCGTTGTTCGCCGAGCGACGCGGGCGGCACGCAGTGGCGATGCTGGCGGCGGTGGCCTTGCCGGTGGGGCTGGGCATGGCCTTGTCGGTCGTGATGGGCGGACTGCCCGTTCCCAACAGCCTGATCATGAAGAGCGCCTTGGTCAGCGGGATTGGCGCCAACGCGGCTGGGAACCTGGCTGAGGGCTGGCCGCTTCTGGTGGTGGCCATGGCGCTGGGAGCGGTGGCGAGGCGCGATGACCTGGTGCCGCTGGCGTGGGCCGCGACCATTGGCATTCACCTGGTGTTCGGCGCGGTGGGTTGGTACTACCGATACGAGGCCTACTTGATTGTGGGTGCGGTGTACCTGTTGGGTTGCCGGGTCGACACTTCGCGGCTTGCGCCGGTGTTGACGGGGATTGCTGCGTTGTCGCTCATCCCCCGTTCACTCGACGCGCACCGGTACCTGCAGGGGCGTTCTCAGTACATCTACGACGCAAAGGTGGTGCCCGCAGAGGCGTTGGCGAGTGCTGCGCCCGAGCTGCCGGTTGCAGCCCATGACATCGGCGCCTTGGCTTGGTACGCGCCCAACGATGTGGTCGACCTTGCGGGGCTGGGGACCAACGAGGTCGCACGCATGCACTGGAATCGCCGACTGGACGTTGAGATCGGGCCCTATGTGTCCGAGCGCGGGAGTGCCGTGGCCCTGGTGGTGCCCGGGTGGATGCTGGGGCAGCGCCCGGAGGGGTGGAAGCGGTACAGAACGCTGCGATGGCGGCATGGCGAGCGAGCGGTTCAGTTCGACGTCGACCTGCTGGACGCGGACAGGGCGGGTGAGGTGGCGGTCTGGATGGCGGAGATCATACAGCGATCCCCGCGTATGGAGGCGGCAGAGCCGGCAGGGGCTCATGCCGGGGACTAGGGCACGGCGAGCAGGGTGATTCCGCCGATGCCGTCGCTGGTGCTTGCCAGCCCGACATCGTCGATGCCGTCTCCGTCGACGTCTCCGAGAAACGCCCCGCGCCAACCGTAGCCGTCGTTCTGGTCGTCGGAGACGGCGGTGAGTGGCGCGTCGACGAGAGACGCGGAACCACCGATGTCGAGCGAAGACCCCGGCATGATGCCGAGGAATGGGGATGTCGTTGGCTCGTGGTAGGTGCACGGGAACAGCAGCTCGTCGAGCCCATCTCCATCGCGGTCGGGGAGGCTCACCGTCTGACCGGTGAAGCTGCCGGTCTGGAGCGACACCAGCCAGTGAGGGTCATCCGTGACTCGAACCGGGTCGTCGTGAAGCCCGACCCAGATGCGAAAGCCTTCCTCATCACGGCTCGTCGCCATGTCCCGTCGGCCATCACCGTCGACGTCGCCGATCAGCCACTTCTTGTGGTTGTCCTCACTTCCTGAAGACTCGGCGAGGCGGTGAAGGGCGGCGTCTTGTGCGAAGCCACCGCTGGACGTGCCGTCGATGATGACGGCAACGTTGCCCTCGCCGTAGGTGACCCACACGTCGTCGTGGCCGTCCGAGTTCTGGTCGCCTGCCGCCGTTGGCACCCCGCCGAAGTCGGCGCCGTCGTAGCCGCCCAAGTAGACCCGGTCGGCGTCGTCTGCCGTGCGATCGGTGGTTGTGCCGCCGTCGAAGATGTAGAGCGCTCCTTCGTTGGTGAAGTCCACGGACGCCTGCGCACCGACGGCCACCTCGTCGAGGCCATCGCCATCGAGGTCGCCGACGAAGGCCATGTTGGTGTTGCCGAACCTCGCTCCCACCTCGGTTCCGTCGAAGACGACCTCAGCGTCGGCCTGGAGGTCGAGGGGGCCGCCATCGATGTCTGCGCCAGAGATCAAGAAGACCGACCCGACGGCGCTCGGTCCGCCCACATCGCTGACGAGGACGTCGAGCAGTCCATCACCGGTCACATCGGCGGCTCCGGTCACTCCCAAGAAGCTGTCAGCCCCGAGGCCGGCAGCCAGACGATGCTCTACGAGCTGGGTTCCGTCATGGTCTACCAAGTAGACCGCGCCGTCCCGTGTGGCATCCACCGTCTCGGTGGGGGCACCGGTCAGGAACTCGGTGTCGCCGTCCCCGTCGATGTCGCCCAGCGGAACCAGCGTCACGCCGAAGACACTGGACGGCTGTGGCGCCGCCAGGAACGATGAACCGTACGTGTGCTGCGGGGTGTCCAGCGACCCGTCGCAGTTGTTGTCGGTGAAGCCGTCGAGCCACGACTCGCTTGCTGTGGACCAGACTGCTGGATCGCTGTCGTCACAGTCGTCGCCGCCGACCTGTGTGCCGGCCTCGCCGTCCCCGTCTACGTCGACGAGGTCACCATCGTCGCAGTCTTCGTCGATGCCGTTGTATGGGACATCGACACCATCGGGGTTGGCCGTCGCGTCGTCGTCGTCGCAGTCGAGGGAGTTGCTCGCCGTGCCAGCAGGCGGCGTGCAGCCGGAGCCCGAGGACGTCGGTCCGCCGAAGCCGTCTGCATCGTTGTCGGGGAAGTAGGGGACACCATCCACCGCCCCCACATCCACCGCCCCATCACAATCATTGTCCACCCCGTCACACACCTCGGCGCCGCCCGGCTTCACCGTCGCCGCCCCGTCATCGCAGTCTCCGGCCTGCAGCGCCGCCCCATCGGGCAGCTCGCACGCGCGAACCTCGGCGACGCCGAAGCCATCGCCGTCCTCATCGACGTAGTACGTGTTCCGGTCGCCGGCGTCTCCGTCGATGTCCCCGTCGCAGTCGTTGTCCACGCCGTCGCACACCTCTTCGGCCGCCGGGTTCACCGAGGCGTCGGAGTCGTCGCAGTCGGTGCAGGTGCGGCAGTCGCCCTCGACCGATCCGAAGCCGTCGTTGTCGCGGTCGAGCAGCTCGTCGACGTTGGTCACGCACCCTGTGGTCAACAGGATTGTGAGGGCTGGCCAGTACTGCATCGGGTCTCCCAGAATCACTCGGACCGATACTAGTTGTTCAGGACGAAGCGCGGAGACCAACCGCCTCCGATTTCCGCCCCCCCTACTCCCCCATCCACCTCTCCACCCCCAACGCCACCCCAGCGCCCAGGGCGTAGTACACCAGATCCATCGCATCGAAGGTCGATCCCAAGACGATGTGCATCCACCAGGGGTCGTCGGGACCGACGCTTCCGAGCAGCTGGGCGAACTCCAGCCCCACCGCGAGCGACAGTCCGAAGGCCACCCTCGCTGAGACCCACGGGGTGAGCTGCGGAACGATGCCCAGGCTATGGATGACCCAGGGCACCACGGCGAGGTCGCCGAGGGAATGGCGCACCCAGCCGGTTCCCAGCCGCTCGATGAGCACCAGGACGACGAACCAAGCGGTGGCGAGCAGCGCTCGCCGGGCTGCAGGATGGCCTGGAATCATCGAGGAGGGGACCACTCGACGCCGTGGTCGGCGACCCGGATGCCCTGCACCCGAAACTCCAGCTCGTGCCTGCAGGGACCCTCGTTGAACCAGCGCCAGGGCCCGTCCACACCGTTGAACACCAGTGGATGGTACCGCTCCCCAACCAGCCAGACGACGACCTTTTCGCTGGCGAGTAGGGCCCTGGAACCCTCCCAGTCCTGGGACCAGCGGGCGCTGGGGTGCGCGGCGAAGCGCTGCAGCAGCCGGGCATAGGTCAGGGACTCGGGCAGGATGCCGACCGCGGCGTTGTCACCCACCTTCAGCTCGACGAGGTGGAAGGTCCGCGTCTCGGGGTCGTGTCCCCAAAGGTCCGCCTGGGCGCCGTTGCCGGGGAACAAGCGGTTCTTCGTGGACTTGGAGCCGGCGAACAGGCCCAGCGGAAACTGGCGCTGCAGCCGGCCCATCGGGGTGGGCATCCGGGTGAGCAGCACCTCGGCCTGGTGCTCCGGACCGCCGCGGTCGTGGCTGGCCTCGCGCTGCTGAAGCGGCGCGTTCATCACCGGGTCGTCGGGCAGCTGCCAGGGGTCGAGGCCCAGCACGGTGAGGCGGTCGCCCAGGACGGTGCCGAGCTCGGTGAGCATGAAGCGTCCCCGGTTCCCAGCGGGGGTGTCAGGGGGCTCGCCGATCACCTCGACCACCGGGCAGAGTCGGTCGCCAGTGGCCTGCTCGTACCAGTAGGCCAGCGCGATCAGGTAGCTGGGAATGGAGGGTCCGCTGCTCTGGATGTCCTGGCCCAGGCGCTTGCCATCGAGCTGGACGCGCAGCTCGTCGCCGTCGAACGACCAGGCGTCGAGGGGGGAGGGGACGCGGAGGCGCGGGTTGCCCAGGTGCTCGCGCACGACTTGCAGGACGTGGTCCATCTGCCCATGCTAGGGCAGTCGGGTCGCCACCAGCGCATGAAAGTACCTCTCCTCGAGAGGTTGCGTGCGCACGGTGGAGCGTGGGTCGGCGTGAAGAACCGTGCCGTCGTCGAGGTACAGACCGGTGTGCCAGGGCCAGTAGGGCTTGCCGTCGATGACCGCGAGGGGGTCGTCCTGGAGCTCATAGCCGGGGTCCAAGAAGTAGAGGAGGTCGCCGGGCATCAGGTTGCGGACGGGGACCTGGGCTCGCAAGGCGCCCCCGAGTCCCGCGACGGGCTGGCCCAGCTTGCCGCTGGCGACGAGCTTCGATGGGTCGACCGAGTACTCGGTCCACGGCGTGCCGGTGACCGTTCCGTAGGAGCGAAACAAGATTCCGAGGCAGTCGAAGCCCGGGTGCTGCTCGGTGTCGCGGCCCTCCCAGCGAGAGCTTTGGCCGATGTGGCGTCGGGCTTCTGCGATGACAGCCTTGGCTCGCACGGCTTGTGTGGGCGTGAGCGGAACCGGGTCGGGGACGTCGCTGGGGACCTGGGATCCCGGGATGGGCAGCCCGAAGGGCGTGAGAACCCTGGGCTCGGGGTGGTCGACCGCGAACGCGGAAGGTCCTCTTACGTGAACGGGCTGTTCGTCGATACTCGGTGAGGCACAGGCGAGCAGGAGCAGCGGTAGGGACATGCGGGCTTGGACTCGACGCGCCGGGCTGGGTTCCCCCGGTTACCGCCCCGCATGCGCACGATCGGCCTCCTCGGTGGCTTCACCCACCACAGCACGTCCACCTACTACCGGCTGATCAACGAGGGAATCGCCGCCCGCCTCGGTGCGTATCGCTCGGCTCGGCTGTTGCTGCACTCCTTCGACTATGGCGACGTTCGCGAAGCACGCCTCGACGGCGACTGGCGGCCCTTCGCCAAGCAGCTCGTCAACGCGGGCCGTGGGCTCAAGCGCGCCGGCGCAGACGGGCTCTTTGTGTGCTCCAACACCATGCATCGCTTCGTGCCTCGGCTCGAGGCCCAGGTGGGGCTGCCGGTGGTGCACATCGCCGATGCGCTGGCCCAGCGGTGCCGCGCGGACGGCATCGAGACCGTGGCCCTGTTCGGCACGGCGTACACGATGACCCTGCCCTTCTACCGCGAGCGGCTCGAGGCGCATGGGCTTCGGGTGCTGATGCCGCGGGCAGACGCCATCGGCGAGCTCGACCGCATCATCTTGGAGGAGCTGGCGGCCGGTCGGGTGCTCGATGGGTCGCGGGACCGCTTCGTGGCCCAGATGGCACTCCTTGAAGGTGAGGGAGCCCAGGCGGTGGCGCTGGCGTGCACCGAGATCGGCATGCTGGTCGGTCCTGACGACGTGAGCCTGCCGGTGCTCGACACGACTGTCGTGCACGCCCGTGCCGCGGTGGAGTGGGCGATCGGCGGCTGATCCGGTGCCGGCTGGCCATGGGTGGGGGTTCGTAGGGATTTTGGCCGTGCCTGGGGCGGAAATCCAAGGCGGTTGGTCGGGTTCGCGCTCGCGGTGGAGGGCCCGGCGCCGTAGCTTGATCCCACGACGCCCGGACACCTCCCGGGCCGCCTGAACGGCCGAACGGCCACCGAAGTGCACACCCGTGGTGTGTCCGCCAGGACCACCTCGTGGGGAGGTCCGCGTGAGCGACAAGGAATTCCGCCAGAGCCGTGAGTCGGGACAGCAGCGGGCCGAGCGTGCCCCCGAGGCCGCCTCTGCGCTGCAGCCCAACAGCTGGATGCCGGGGATGGACGAGGGCTCCGGCGGCGAGTCCTACCCCTACCTCAGCGCCGCGGCGGGCGAGGTCTTCGGCACCAGCTTGTTCGCGGACGGGGCGGTGGGCGACTGGCTCAGCATGGGCGTGGCCGGGTCCGACGAGTCCCAGCAGGGCGGCGACGGCGTGGTGAGCGAGGCGTCCGAGTCCGGGCAGGGGTGGTTCGACTGGGCCGGGCTCGTGGGCAGCTCGCAGGAGTCTACCTCCCGGTCCACCGAGCACTTCTCGGCCGAGGGTGAGGCGGGCAAGGAAGGGCGGCCCGACGCCGTCGTCAGCGAGGCGTCCACCGACAAGGCGGACTACAGCGTGCTCGCGGGAACGGCGTCTGCGTCTCGGGCCGAGTCCAGCACGGTGCGCGGCATCGACGGCAGCGGCGAGACGCGCGAGAGCAGCGTGGGCGTGTCGGCGGCCCTGGGCGATGGCGTGACCGTCGGCACTTCGTTCGAGGCCGAACGCGTGGTGACCGGCAGCGACGGCTCCAAGCGGGGTGAAGCGGTGGACGCCCAGACGTCGGCGGGGGTCGTGCTCGACGGCGACGAGGTCGGCTTGACGGGGTCGGCGTCGCTGTACGCGAGCGATGCCAACGCCGACCATGCGGTGGGCGGCAGCGCGTCGGCGCGCCTCACCAACAAAGAGGTCACCGGCTCGGTGCAGATGGGACGCCAGACCGACGAGGACGCGGGTGGAACATCGGCCCACGCGGCCTTGTCGGGAGGCTTCCGCTCGGACGTGGTCGGCGAGGGCGCGGGGCAGCGCTACACCGAGACCGCCTCGATGGGGGTGGGCGGCGAGGCCAGCAACGCCACCGGCGAGAGCGCGTTCGGGTGGATCTCGGAGCGGGCCTCGGACCTGTGGGAGGGCGCGGGCGCGTCGGTGGGGGTCGGTGTGTCGGGCGGAGCCGACGCCGAGATCACGCACAGCCTCGCGCTGGACGACAACGACCGCGAGCTCATCGACCAGATCGGCGAGGACGCCTTTCGTGCGGTGGCGGCGGCGCGAACCGACCGCCGAGGCGCGGCGTCGGTGTTGGGCAGCAGCGGCGCGGCGGCGGGCCTCGAGGACGGCGAGGCCTGGTCGCTGCAGACCACGCTCGAGGCCGAGGCCCAGGCGACGGCGGGGGTCGAGGGAGCGGGGCTCAGCGTCGGAGCGGGCAAGACGTACAAGCGCACCTTCACCGTGCAGAAGCTGACCGAGGACGGCCAGGAGCTGGTCGAGCTGAGCATCGGCTTCGAGGAGGTGGACACGTCGACCTGGGGCGCGGCGATGAAGGCCATGGGCATCGAGACCCGCTTCTCGCGCAGCGAGGGCGAGGGCGAGGGCGAGTCCCTGACCCATCGCATCTCGCCCAGCGACCCGGACTTCGACAAGGTGTATGGGTGGTTCGAGGCCGCCGATGCCGTCGGCGACATCGCGGTGCTGTCCAGGCACGTGGACGGGCGCAAGGGGTGGTCCGAGAGCCTGGGGCGCAGCGAGGAGTTCGGCTGTGGCCCCGTCGAGGTGGGCAAGCAGGCCGAGCTGGCGATGGCGGTGCACCAGAACGAAGACGGGGATCTGGAGGTCGAGGGGAGCGCGAGCAACGAGGTGGGGTTGGGGGCGTTTGGGGTGGTTGGAGGCGCAGAAGACACGAGTGGGTCGCTTCGCACCCAAGGGATGGGTCTTGAGATGCAGAGCGCTGATTCTGACTCCCAGCGCGTCGCGCTTCCCATTTGGGATGCGCTGAACAACCTGCGCTCACTGAGCCTCACCGACGTGGTTCAGAAAGGCCCCGCCGAAGCCCTCGCCGACGCCGTCTCAGAGGTCGAGACCGAGCTGGCAGCGACGGTGCAGTACGACACCGGGGACGTCGTCGAGATGACCGTTCGCGCGCACATGGCCCGGCTGTGGAGCTGGTGTGCGGCGGGGTACCCCTCAGACCTGTCCGCCTGGGAGGGGCTGCGCACGTCGCTGCTGGCCCCGAGCCCCAACCCGGAGTGGGTCGAGGTCGACGAAGAGCAGGCCATGCTGGCGGCTCGCGGCCGAGCGCTGCTGGGCTTCATCTACGCATCCGCGAACGCGACGTTGATCCTCGAGAAGGCGCGAACCGAGTGGGGTGTGGAGCCGGACAGCGACTTCGACACCGGGCTGGGAGCGGGGGCCACCGCGCTGGGCGCGAACGTCGACTTCGCGATGTTTCCCGAAGACCGGCGGGCGGGAATCGCCGCGCTGTTCAGCAAGGTCACGCTCGAGGCGCCCGGTGTGCTCGATGCGCTGGCCCAGAGAGATGCCGGCAACCAGCTCGAGCCCGAGGACGCGGTGCTGCTCGATGCCTTCGTCGCCGACGTCGCCGAGGTCCAGGTCGCGCTCGGCTACGTCGATGGCAGCAATCCGGTCGCCGAAGCCGACATGCTGGCTCGACTGGGTGAGTGGCAGATCATCGCCCAGGTCGTCGAGGCCGGAGGGGCCGGCGTCTCGGTGCAGCAGCAGTGCGCGCTGCTGGACCAGCAGCTCTTCGACATGAGCCACGTCCTGGGGCAGGCGATCGCCGCCTTCGACGGGGTCGATCCGGCCCGGGATGGGCAGTATGGATTCCTGGGCACCGACTGGCTGCCCGCGTACGCCACCCTGCTCGAGGTCGAGCGCCGATGGTGGACGTCGCAGCGCACCGCGGTGTCGTTCTACAAGCAGGCCCAGGTTCCCGAGGAGCAGTGGAAGGTGAGCGCGTCAGAGGTCACGGAGCGCGAACACGATCCGGACCACGAGCGCATCCACGAGATCGTGAGCTGGTTCCGATAGGAGGACGACCATGTGGACACGAGTGACAGGGGTGCTGACGGTCGGTTTCGTCCTGGGCTGCGGGTCCGGGAAGCCCGCTGCGGACGTGATGATCGGGGGGCGGGCCGGGCTGATGATGCGGTGCGAGGATGGGGACGCGGAGGGCTGCGCCGCGCTCGGATACGACCTGAACGAGGGAATCACCGGGGGAAAGGACGCCGCAGCCGCTGTGATACCGCTCCTGAAGGCCTGCGAGGGGGGAATTGGTGATGCGTGTGGGACCTTGGCGCTTGTCAGCCGAGAGACCGGGGTCTCCCTTCCGGAGGGACGAAGCCAGACATCGTTGCTTCGACGGGGTTGCGAGCTGGAGTCGGCGGGTAGCTGCAACTCGCTGGGACACCTGACCCTGGAGTCCGACCCGGCAGAGTCGGTGTCCCCCTTCGATCGGGCCTGCACGCTGGGACATGCCTCCAGCTGCCTCTCCCTCGGCTTCATCATCGGCACGGGTAAGGGCGTGGAGCAGGACTTCGATCGGGGTGTCGAGCTGATGGAGAAGGCGTGCGACCTGGGCTCGGGGGACGCGTGCTTCCGGCTGTCGAACATCCACGCGACATCGGACCCGGAGCGCGCGGCGGCCAAGAAGAAGCGGGGATGCGAGCTGGGGTGGGCCGAGGCGTGTTGAGGCCGGGTCGGCGGGGCGCTCACCCCTCGTCGGGCTTCACCACCGGATGCTGGATCTGCCCAATCACGTTCGCGCCGGCCGACCAGACCAACACCAGTCCCATGAGACCCAGACCCGAGCTGCAAGCCAGCATGGTCCAGTCTCCCTCCTGCAGCGAGTCGGGGATGCCGACGGCGGCGATGCCGAAGAGCAGCAGCGAGCCGAGCGCGCTGGCCAGGATGCCCAGGGGGCTCTCGATCTCGAAGGTGTGACCGCAGCTGGGGCACTGGTAGGTGCGGTCGGTGCCCGAGGGGATGCCGTTGGTGGAGTTCTCGACCACCTTGATGCACGCCGCCGGCTTGCCGCAGCGGCACCTTCGCGCTGGCTCGGGGTTGGTGTAGCGCACGGCCGGTGGCTGGGCGCCGACAGCGATGCTTCCTCGCCAGGCTGTGATCAGGTGCCGCAGGCCGCCGAAGTACAGCAGCGCGCCTCCGCCACCGCCGAAGACCAGGAGCAGGATCAGGGCGTAGACGTCACCGTCGGCCAGCCCAATCACCCCCAGCAGCGCCAGAGGGGCGCCCAGGATGCCGGCCATCAGGGGCATGAACCAGCTCCGCAGGGTTGTCCGTGGCCTCCAGACGTACGCGCAGTCCTGGCAGCAGAAGTCCTGGTAGGCGATGCCTCCCGATCCGCCCGGGATGACGCCCATGAAGGTGTGCTGGATGGGCCAGTCGCGGACCGAGACCGCGGCCGGGGCGCCGCAGGAGGGGCAGTGGCGCACGATGGTGTCGGAGGGTGCGTCGGGCTGGGCTGTGGGCGGGTCGAAGGGGTTCATCGTGTGAGACGATAGCGCGAACACGGAGGCGACGGACATCGGCGCGAACCTGTCCATCGATGTGGATGCCGGAAGCATCGAGCTGCGGATCGACCAGCGTCGCGATGCGGCGGGGCTGGTGTTGATGACGCTCATCGGACTCGGTGGCGTGGGGTTGGTGGTGGGCGGGATTGCTCTGGCCGTTGCCCAAGGGATGGCGACGCATCTGGTGGCGTCGGGTACTGGGGTGATGCTCCTGCTCGCGTCAGCCACCTTCCTTCGAGACTGGCTTCGCGACACCGCCCTGGTGGTCGATTCGATGCGGGCGGCGGTGGTCACGAGCTACCGGGGCCGACAGACCGCGCGCCGCTCGTGGCCGCTGCACGCGATCGAGCTCACGGCCCGGGGCCGGCAGCTCATCCTGACCACCCCCGAGGGGCACGACCTCCTGACCAGTCGGGGCGATCCCGACGAGCTGCAACGGCTGGTGGACTGGGTCCAGCAAGCCAAGACCGCGGCGGATCCCCTGGACCATGAGGGCCACGTGCCCGAGGAACTCTCGCGCCTCACCCACGCAAGCCGGCCCCAGCGCGAGTCCTGACTCAGCGCTGCGCCCGCGGCCGCTCCAGCGCCATCAACACGCACGGGCCTTCGTCATCGTCCAGCAGCGCGATGCGCCGAAAACCCGCTCTCTCGAGGGCTTTCCACGAGGCCGTGTTGGCCTCGAAGGGGCCTGCGGCGACCACGTTCCACTCGGGATGGTTGGCGAAGACGACGTCGTGCACGAAGGCGCGAATCATCGCCGAGCCCAGGCCCCGCCCGCGTCTGGAAGCGCCGCCCACGAAGTAGTCGATGCCGGCGGTCTCTTCGAGGTCGAGGTGGTCGTCCCAGTAGTACGCCTCGTCGTCCTCCTCCCACTCCGCGCCGTAGCACTGGATCCAGCCCAGCGGCTCGCCGTCGAGCAGTGCGAGGAAGTGCTCGACCGGATCGGTGTTGCCCGAGCCATAGGTCTCGACCACGCCCTTCCAGGACACGTCGTCGCCCTCCCACCACTCGACGATGGCGGGGTCGTTCAGCCAGCGATGCATCTGCGGCAGATCATCATCGGTGAGTCGGCGGAACGTGATGGTGTAGCCTTCGGCCATGAAGATCCTGACCCCTGTGTTGTTGGCCCTCGTCCTGACCGCTTGCGGCGGCGGCGAGACTGTACCCGAGACCCCTGAACCGGTGGCCGAGCCTGACGCCAGTGTCGAGTCGGCGCCCGAGGCCCCGCCCGAGGCACCCAAGGTCGACGTCTCGCCGATGACGCTCGACCAGCTGAACGTGGGCACCGAGCGCACCGTGCTGGTGCTGGCAAAGAACGCCGACGCCGAAGACGCGGCCTTCAAAGCCGTGGTCGCCGACTACGAGGCCAAGTCGTGGCCGGTCGCGGTGGTGTGGGCGGGCTGCATGCCTGCGGTGGCCGAGGCCGTCGGCGGAAACGAGATCTGGACCGCCGGCTTGAGCTTCGAGACGGCCGACAAAGCCAACGCCTTCGCCAAGGAGCAGGGCATCACCCCGCTCGCGGTGGTGGCCGACACCATCGAGCCGTGCGGCGACTGAACGTCGTCCTGCTGCATGGAGCGGGCGGAACCGCCGCGAGCTGGAAGCCCGTGCTCGGGCACTGGGAGTGGGCGCGGGTGTGGACGCCAGACCTCCCTGGACGCGCGGCAGTGCCGGGTCCAGCACTGGACCGCGCTGTGCTTGCCGCGCGCTGGCTGGTCGACCGGCTCCCAGAAGAACCGAGCGTCTTGGTGGGCCACTCCTACGGGGGAGCGGTCGCTCTTCAGGTGGCGCTCGACTGGCCCGGCAGGGTGCGTGGCCTGGTGCTGGTGAGCTCGGCGGCGCGGCTTCGGGTGCACCCCGCGATCCTGGCCGCGGTGGCGGCATCGACGCCACAGCAGCCGTACCGCCTGGACGTGGGCTTTGGGCCGGGAACGCGCCCGGTGGTGATCGAGCGCTATGCCGAGGTCACCGCGGGCGTGCCGACGGCAACGGCGCTGGCGGACTGGCGGGCGTGCGACACCTTTGATGTGCGGCACCGGCTGGGGGAGGTGACGGTGCCGACCCTGGTGGTGCACGGCAGCGAGGACTTCCTGACGCCAGCGAAGCACCAGGCCAGGCTGGCGGAGGCGCTGCCCGATGCCCAGCGTGTGGCGGTCGATGGGCGCGGGCACATGCTGCCTTGGGAGGACCCGGGGGTGGTGTCTGGGGCGGTCCGGGGGTGGTTGGAGGGGATGGCGTAGCGGCGTGGAGGGGGTCAGTGTTCCCCCTTCTCCTATCGGTGAATCCTGGCGATGGGCTTGGATGCCGGGTCTGGGTGGGGTCAGTGTTCCCCCTTCTGCTATCGTGAGGGCATTCTCCGGGGTGCGGCGTCCTCCGCGTAGAGCAAGCGGCGCAGTCGCGTCTCTGGTGATCTGACCCATGAGCAACGCCGTGCCGTTTCCGCGCCTCTAGTGATCAGACCCCATGACCAACGCCGTGCGGTTTCCGCGCCTCTAGTGATCAGACCCCATGACCAACGCCGTGCGGTTTCCGCGCCTCTAGTGATCTGACCCCATCCGCGCTACCCACCGTCCATGACCCCCACTCCCCCACCCGGCATCGTGGCCTTCGCCCACGGGCTCGACGCCTTTGGTCGGCGCTGGAACGACTACGAGATCGTGGGCGGGCACCACGTGCCCACGAGTGGCCCCGCGCTGCTCGTGCTGTACCACGGCTTCGTGCCGCTCGATGGCTGGTACCTGGCGGCTCGCTACTACCTGCAGCGCGGGCGCATGATCCGGTCGCTGGCCGATCGCTTCTTGTTCAAGACGCCCGGCCTGTCCTGGGTGGTGAAGAACGGCGGGGCCATTCCTGGGGAGCGGCAGCCGGCCGTGCAGATGTTGCGGGCTGGCGAGATCGTCATCGTGAGCCCCGGTGGGGTTCGCGAGGCCCTGGCGCCGCACTCCAGGCACTACCTGCTGATGTGGGGTGAACGCACGGGCTTTGCCCATGTCGCGCTGGAGGCGGATGTGCCGGTGCTTCCGGTGTTCACCCGCAACGTCGAGGAGCTGTACCGCTCGCCGGGCTCCGGCAGCCGGCCGGTTCAGGCGATCTACGAGGCGACTCGCTGGCCGGTGACCCCGATCGTGGGGCTGGGGTTGATGCCGTTTCCGGTCAAGCTCACCACGTACATCGGCGAGCCCATCCAGCCCGTGCACGGCGAGACCGCCGAGTCCCTCCGGGACCGCACCCGAGCGGCCCTGCAGGCGCTCATCGGTGCCCACCAGCCGGGCAGGCCGCGCCTGTTGCGCGGGTTGGTGGAGCGGGTGCGGCACTAGGAGCGCGCAGCTCCTTCCCGGTTAGGCGCCGCCTCATGAAGCACCTCATCGCACTCGCCCTGCTCGTCGGTTGCACCGACGGGAACACCGATGACACATCGACCGCCGACACCGGCGCCGCCGACACCGGCGCTTCCGACACCGGCGACGCGGACACCGGCCCCGTCGAGTGCGTCGAGACCGCCACCCGCACGTACGACACCGCGGCCGACCCCAGCCTGTCCGAGACCGTCGACCCGGCGCTCGACTTCAGCGCCGACGACCTGAGCGCCGCCGTGCTGGGGTCGTACAGCGGCACCTACACGCCGGCCGACGCGTCGGCGGCCTTCACCTTCGAGGTGGCGATGAGCATCGACGGCGAGATCACCGTCACCGAGTACAGCAACTGCGACAACACGTGGTCGGCGCCGCTGGTGTACGCGATGAGCAGCGAGCAGGTGGAGGGCGCGTACCAGATCGACGATCTGTGGAGCCCGGTGCTCACCACGACCGCCTCGACCGGCGGCAGCTTCGAGGGCAGCAAGGACGCATCCGAGTTCGACGGCACACTCGACGTCAGCGGCGAGGTTGGCGTGAGCTGCGCGCACGGCGGATCCACCGATGAGTGGACGTGCAGCCTCACCAGCGCGGGCGCCGCACACGGGTCGTTCACCCTGGCTCGATAGGGAGGGCGGTCCGGGTCGGCTCTGGAGCGGCGGCTCGTTTCCGGTGGTCCCGGCGTGGCAGGGGGGGGGATCGAAGGCGGCCTCGGTCTCGGGGTTCGCGCTCTGTCTCGGGCTCGGTCTCGGTCTCGGTCTCGGTCTCGGTCTCGGTCTCGGTTTCGGGTTCGCGCTCGACCTCGACTTCGACCTCGACTTCGACCTCGACTTCGACCTCGACTTCGACCTCGAGAAAGCGCCGTCGAGGCCGAGAGTCGCACTCGAAAGCGAGAATCGACCGCTCGGCTTCCCGGCCCAGCCTCACGACTCCGGCCACCAGAGGTCTGCGGGCCGCCGCATAGCGGCAGCCGACCCCGGAGTTGCCGCCGACCTCGGCGTTTCCCGCCGCATAGCGGCAGCCGACCCCGGAGTTGCCGCCGACCTCGGCGTTTCCCGCCGTATAGCGGCACCCCATCGCGGAGTTGCCGCCGACCTCGGCGTTTCCCGCCGCATAGCGGCAGCCGATCCCGGAGTTGCCGCCAACCTCGGCGTTTGCCACCGCATAGCGGCACCCCATCGCGGAGGTTGTCGCCGACCTCGGCGTTTCCCGCCGCATAGCGGCAGCCGATCGCGTGGTATCCGCCGACCTCGCTGTCTTCTGCCGCATAGCGGCAGCCGATCCCGGAGTTGCCCCCAACCTCGTCGTTTCCCGCCGTATAGCGGCACCCCATCGCGGAGTTGCCGCCAACCTCGGCGTTTCCCGCCGCATAGCGGCAGCCGATCCCGGAGTTGCCCCCAACCTCGGCGTTTCCCGCCGCCTAGCGGCAGCCGATCGCGGAGTTGCCCCCGACCTCGGCGTTTCCCGCCGCACAGCGGCAGCCGATCGCGGGGTTGCCCCCGACCCCGGTGTTTCCCGCCGCCTAGCGGCAGCCGATCGCGGGGTAGCCCCCGACCTCGGCGTTGCCCGCCGCCTAGCGGCAGCCGATCGCGGGGTTGCCGCCAACCTCGGCGTTTCCCGCCGCCTAGCGGCAGCCGATCGCGGGGTTGCCGCCAACCTCAGCGTTTCCCGCCGCCTAGCGGCAGCCGATCGCGGGGTTGCCGCAACCTCGGTGTTTCCCGCCGCACAGCGGCAGCCGATCGCGGGGTTGCCCCCGACCCCGGTGTTTCCCGCCGCACAGCGGCAGCCGATCGCGGGGTAGCCCCCGACCTCGGTGTTTCCCGCCGCCTAGCGGCAGCCGATCGCGGGGTTGCCCCCGACCTCGGCGTTTCCCGCCGCACAGCGGCAGCCGATCGCGGGGTTGCCGCCGACCTTGGCGGCTACGATCCCGTCACCAACGAGACGATCTCGGCGGTGGGGTTCAGATCGAGCACCCACGGGTAGAACAGGCTGCCCAGCCATCCGTGACACACGGCCAGCGGCCACAGGTTCGCGCGCTGCTGGAACAGGTACACGTACACCATCCCCATCAGGCCGGTGGCCACGACCAGCAGCGGGTGCTGGAAGTGGATGCCCCCAAAGCCCACCGCACCCAGCACCATCAGCACCGGCAGCGGCGCGCCGGTGAGCTCGCGGGTGTTGTCGATGATCAGGCACTGCACCAGCCACTGCTGAACGCCGCCCCACAGCGGGTACAGCAGCAGCGAGAGCCACAGGTAGGGCGCCCACAGTGGTCGGCCGTGGGCCAACGCCCAGCCCGCGCTGCCCAGGGCGCCCAGCGCGGCCAGAGGGGCGAGCCGCGTCACCAGCCAGCCAAGCTCGTGTCCAGGGCGCAGGCCCCAGCGCTGCCACAGCGAGGCGTCCTTCCGGACACGCCAGGTGCCGAACAGCGCCCAGAAACCGATGCAACAGGGGATGAAGATGGCCATGGGCGCGGTGGCCTGCGGCGGCTTGGGGATGAGCGCGAACACCACGCCGGTGGCCAGCACCAGGGCGATCTCGAGCTGTCGCATTCGACGGTCATCCAGCATAGCCGGCAGTCTACCTTCCACCGCCGAGGCTCCATGTTCACGCACGTCGTCACCTTTCAGCTGAAGTCCGAGGCCGACATCCCCGAGGCCGCGCGGCGCCTGCAGAGCCTGGGCGAGCGCGTGCCCAGCCTGCGCTCGATCGAGGTGGGCGTCGACACCGGCCGTGGTCCCCGGTCGGTGCACATGGCGCTGATCACCCGCTTCGACGACCCCGCGGGCTACCAGGCCTACGCCGTCGACCCCTACCACCAGGAGGTCCTGGCCTTCATGGCCGGCGTGGTCGAGCGCGCCTCGGTGGTCGACTGGGCGGGGTGAAGGCTGTCCGGGCCGGCTACGGCTCGGTGAGCGCGATGGCGAAGGCGGCCAGCTCGGCGGCGACGTCGTCGGACCAGGACAGGCCCACGTGGCTGTGCTCGTCGAGCTCGATGAATCGCCCGTCGGCGGCGAGGGCGGCCTGGGTTTGGGTGATGTCCGGGTCCAGCAGCGCGTCCTGCGAGCCCGCCACCACCAGCACGGGCCGGGTGTAGGCGCCCCAGAAGGCCGTGGGCCCAGTGGCGGCCATGCCCTGCACTGTCGTCCAGGTGTAGTCCAGCACGTCGAGCGGGTCGGTGTAGGCCGGCGGCTTGTGGAAGCTGAGCACGTAGCGGTGGGCATTGCCGCGTAGGGCGTCGCCCAGGGCGCCCAGATCGAGCCGGGCGTACTGGGTGCCCGCCATGTCGGGGCACTGCAGCTGCACCTCGGGGCGGACCTGCGGCTGGTCGGGGTGGTTGTACGGCGCCACCAGCACAAAGCCGTCCGCGTGGGCCGAGCCCCCACCCTCGACCCAGCGGGAGACCACGCCGGCTCCGCTGCTGTGCCCACCCACGGCCAGCTGGGCCGCCGGGAAGGCGTCGCGCAGGTCGGCGACGTGGGCGCCCAGGTCGCGGCTGATCTGCCAGGGGTCGGCGCTGTCCCCCAGGCGGCCCGGCCACGTCTGCCCATCGTCGATCACCGTGCGGTCGACGAAGGCGGGGTCGCTGCAGGCCGGGGTCTGGCACGCCGACAGGCCGTGGCCGCGCACGTCCACGATGCGGGTGTACACCCCGCGCGTCGCCAGTCCCGCGCCGATGGCGCTGTACTCGGCGGAGTGGGCCGAGCTGCCGGGAACAAAGAGCACGACGGCACCATCACCGCTCCAGCCCTCGGGAACCCAGTCGCGGTGGGCCAGCTGCAGGCCATCCTCGGCTGAGAGGAAGCTCGGATCGGGGTTGTCGGGCAAGCCATCGGCGATGGCCTGGAGCTCCCACGGCAGGGGCTGGCCCAAGGTGTCCTCGGACAGCACACACTCGGGCTCGGCGCACGCGAGCAGCCACAGGCCCAGCATCATGGGCCCACCCCCGGTCCGGCGTGCACCCCGATGGACAGGCCGCCGATCACCGGACGTCGAAAGTCGTCTTCCCACAGGCTCTGGCTGTGGGCGGGCCCGATGGGCAGTTGAGCCAGGGCGGCGATCGACAGCTCGATGACGGCGGGCCCGTCCACCAGGCGCATCGAGCCGCGCGGCTCGATGTACGGGCCCAGGTAGGTGAGCGCGCCGCCCTGCACATCGCTCCCAACCGTGTGGCCCAGCGATGCGAAGCCCAGCACCGCGCCCAGGTGACCCCGCTTGCCCAGGGTGTGGCCGGGCCCGAAGCCCATCAACACCTGGTTGGTGGTGGTCGGGACCGGGTTCGTGTCCTGGCGGCGCAACGCGAAGCCGTAGGACATGGCCAGCGTGGTGGTCCACCCGCTGTCCTGGTCGATGCGGCCCCGCAGGCCCCAGGTCGGAAGGAATGGGGAGCGGACGGGCGCGAAGCCGTAGGCGTCGAGGGTGTCGTCGTTGACCGTGATGCTCAGCAGCCGGGGCTCGAACCCGGCCAGGATCGACGCCGAGGGTGCGGCGAGCGCGGCGCTGCACAAGGCGACCCACAGCGCGGTCATGGCTTGGTCCCGAACGCCGGCGCGAAGCGGCGCGGGGTGCGGCGCGAGCGCCGACAGCGCGTGTCGGCCGACAAGAAGGACACGCTGATGGCGCGCCGCGGCCGGTCGGTGTGGTTGCGGCCGGTGCGGTGCCAAAGGTGGTTGTGCACCAGGATGGACTCGCCGCGCGCGGCGGGCAGCGAGACGGCGCTGTGCTCGGCGTCTTGGGCGCGCAGGCAGGCCTCGGTCACGGTGCCCCCTTCGGGTGTCGCGAGCCCGCCCTTGTGGCTGCCGGGCACGACCTGCAGGCAGCCCGCCGCCGGGGACGCGTCGTCGAGGGCGGTCCACACCTGCAGCATGGGCGGCCGGTCCAGGCCCCAGAAGCGGCCATCGTCCTGGTGCCAGGGCACGGCCATGCCGACGTTCGGCGCCTTGTTCCACAACACCGACCGGTACAGGCGCACGTCGTCGCCCAGGGCCTCCCGAGCGATGCGCTCGAACAGGGCATTGCCGATCCAGGCCGCGAAGATCGGCACCTGCTCCAGCCGCTCGAGCTTGCGGTAGCGGTGCGAGGGCCCCACCCAGCCCGAGCCGAAGTCCAGGTCCTGGTAGCGGCCGGTCGGCGCGTCGTGCTGGTAGAACAGGCCCGGGTGGTGGTGCTGCATCAGCTCGTCGGCGGCGGTGCACAGCGCAGCCGCGGCCTCGGCGCTCAAGACCGGCCCTAGCCGCGCGAAGCCCTGGCTCGCAAAGGCGCCCAGGCGCTCGCCGATGTCGAGGGTGTGCGCTCGGGGCAGCAACAGGCTGGCGGGATGATCCATCGACGCGCAGGATACCGCCCGGGCGCAGCCCTGCGCCGGCGCGGTTTTCGGATAGACCGGCGCCATGCTCATGCTCCTCTCTCTGTTGTTCGTGGCGCCTGCCCAGGCCCGAGACTGGTCGTGCGGCGAGTACTCGGGCGCCGACTTCGATGCGGCGCTCGGCGCGATCGATGGCTTCATCGCCGACTTCGACGGCGCCAAGGCCAAGCGGCGCCTGGCCGAGACCAGCAAGGACCTGCCCTGCATGACCGACCCGGTGCGGCCCGGTCAGCTGGCTCGCTTTGCCACCGCCGCGTCGCTGCTGGGCTTCTTCGAGCAGGACGAGGTGCAGACCGAGCGCTGGGGCAAGCTCGCGCGATCGACCTCGCCGCACCCCC
Organism: Myxococcota bacterium; assembly: GCA_965216925.1. Lineage (GTDB taxonomy): Bacteria > Myxococcota_A > UBA796 > UBA796 > CAYYHT01. Next base: position 54,103 of record CBDCGT010000001.1, read on the forward strand.
CGTGGCCGGGCTTCATCGCGCCCGACCACCCCTTCCGCGAGACCGTCGACGAGCTCGACGTCACGCCGACCCCCACCGACTCCTTCGTCGCCTGGCCCAAGAAGCAGGCGGTGCTGCTGGACGGGCGGCTGCTCACCGAGGCCAGCACCCTGGTGGAGGTGCCGCACCTGGTGCAGGTCACCGACAAGAAGGGGGTCGTGGTCGACGGATGGTGGCAGGACGGGCTGCGCTTTCGCGAGTCGGTGCTCGCCGATTCGGAGCAGAAGCTCAAGACGCCCAAGTGGTGGGACGAGTGGGTGCAGATGGGACCACCGCCCCCCAGTGGCGACGCCATCGCCGACGCGGGGCCGCCTGGGCCCCCTCCCGAAGGGCACGCTCCGCCGCCCCCTCCCGCCGAGCCTCCTCCTCCGGCCGAGCCTCCTCCAGCCGGGCCTCCTCCTCCTCCAGGAACCGGTTCCAAGCCGGCGGACAGACCCGCGGACGCCGAGGATCCGCCCATCGCCTTCGACTACGCCGCCGGCCTCGCCGACTGCCCGTGGATTGGCGAGTCGTTCCAGAGCCGCGATCTGAAGGTCGAGGTCGATGGCAACCTCGCGGTCATCGTGGAGGGGGTTCGCTACCCGGTGTTCGAGACCGCCGAGCGCCGCCGCTTTGCGCGCATCCTGGAGGAGGACTGCGACTCGCCGCGCGCCGCCCGCCAGCTGAGCATCTGGCGTCGAGGCCCCGGCGAGGCGGTTCGCAGCCTGTCCAGCCTGGCCACCCAGGTCAGCGGGCAGCTGGGCGGCGACGTGGTCGAGGCGGCCGGCACCGGCGTCAAGAACGCGATTGCGCGCCGAAAGATGGTGGTGGCCATCAAAGAGACGGCGAAGTTCCCGGAGTATGCCGGGTTCGACGACGACGGGAGCGACGCGGCGGAGGAGTGACGGAGCGGGGGTGCGGAATGAGCGGATCGAGCGTTTCGGCAGCTGGTAGGCTCGGGCATGCTGCAACGTCCGCTGCTGGTACCCCTCCTGCTCGTGGCCGCCTTCACCCTCGCCTGTGCGGGCGAGCAGACGCCGGTGCAGCTCTTCGATGAGCATCAGGCGACCATTCAGGCTCGCCTGGACGCGGTGCGCAGCTGTGCGGGCGCCCTCGACCAGCTCGCCCCGCTGACGGCCGACACCCTGGCCGGCTCCTTCGAGCCGCCGGTGGCCTTCCCCAACGACAGCAACATCGCCTACGTCGAGCCGTGGAACGCGCTGGCCTTCTACGTCGAGGACGTGCGCTCCGACGACGGCACGGGTCAGGTTTGGTGGCGGCACCAGACGGCGTACGACTGGCTGGAGCTGCACTCGGCGGGGGCCGGCATGATCCGCATCTCCGAGCTTCGGAACCAGCGCATGGACGACCTGGGGCCCTTCGTGCAGCGGCTCGAGACCCTGGAGTACGTGCTGCTCAGCCGCACGGTGGCGGTGCAGTGGCCCAAGGGCGCGGGCGCCGGGTACACCGAGGGCTGGGCGCTGGGCGAGTCGCACCTGTACCGGGTGGACGGGTGCGAGCACCTGGGCGGCCTTCGCATCGCCGCGGGCACGCCGCCCGTGGTGCTGGTGACCTACGACAAGGACGCGCCCTACATCGATGTGACCGGCCCGGCGGTGCACGCGATGGGCAACGCCATGACCGACGATATGGCCCAGAAGATCGAGCAGATCATCCCGGGCAATGCGCCGTATCGACGGCGGTGAGGAGACACCGATGCACGACCCCTACGCCGAGCTCCGCGAGCACTTCTCGAACGTCGACGACGTCGTGGTCAACACCGGCCGAGGCGCCCAGGGCATCAAGTACGGCGGCAAGATGTTCGCCATGTTCCACAAAGGTCAGTTGCTGGTGAAGCTGCCGCCCAAGCGGGTTCAGGAGGTCATCAACTCGGGCGAGGGCTTGGCCCACGACCCGGGAACCGGCAAGCCGATGAAGAACCGCGTGCTGATCCCGGACAGCAAGAAGGACACTTGGGTGGCGTTCTGCGAGGAGTCGCGGCGGCACGAGGCGGGGGAGTAGCGCCGAACGGCCCGGTCGTCAGGGCGGTCATCGGGGCGGGCAAGGCCGAGGACGGTGGTACCATGGCTCGTCTCTGCTGGATGGCTCGATGTCCCGTTCACTCGTCTTGTTGGCCGCGCTGCTCGCCGGCTGTGCCTCCGATCCGCCCCTCGACACGGCGGATCTGCCGTACGAGCCGAGCCGCCCCATGCTCAACCCACAGGGCATCCCGATCTCGGCGACGGCCGAGCCCTTCGTGTGTGACGCCATCGGGCGCTTGGTCACCGAGGTGCAGTGGCCGCTGCAGAGCGAGGGCCTGGTGATTCCCCTGGGCATGGACGACCCGCTTCAGACCGCTCGAAAGCGCCTGACGAAGTCGATCCTCCGGCTGGACACCGACGACGTGCCCGGCGGCATCGCCCGGCTTCGCGGTGTGCACAAGAAGCTCGAGCAAGCCACCCTGCTGGGCTGGCCCGACGAGGCCCTGTACACCGATCGAATCACCGAGATCGCCCTCGAGCTGACCAACTGGCTCATCCACTGGGCCGAGAACGGTGCGCCGAGCGTCGATCCGGTGGCCCTGGCCAACGCGAAGGCCCTGCGCGACCAGGGGGTCGACAAGCTCGACCAGGGGCAGGTGCGGCCGGCGCTGACCCGGTGGCGCAACGCCGTGCTGGAGCTGTCCCCGTACCTCCAGCTGGAAACGCCCACGTGCACCATCCCGCCCGAGATTGCGAGCGCGGGGCCCTGGGCTGACGACCCCACCGACCCCAGCGCCACCTGGCATCCAGACGCCGGTGTGACCCTGGTGAGCGACCCGACCCTGCCCGTGCCTCTGTTCTTGCCCACGCCGTCCAAGCCCGATCCCTTCAACCTGGTCAGCGACATGGCCACCATCGACGGCAAGCTGTACCCGCGGTACGGCAACGACGACGGGGATGCGTTGGGCGAAGAAGCGCCCTACGACCTGCTTCGCTACGACATGGCCAGCGACACGGTCGACACGCTGTTCGCCGACGCCCCCGACGAGACGGTGGGCATCGCGGCGGGCTCGGTGGCCAACGGGCTGGTGTTCGCGGGCGGCGACCCGGGTCAGCACGGCGAGTTCGGCAACGTGTACACCGGGCATGGGTCGCACTGGCACCACCGGCGCACCGTGACGGTGAGTGCCCATGTGTGGGACATCGCCGCCATGGACGGGCGCATCTACGCCGCGTACCAGCCGGACGACGGCTGGCTCGCCTCGGTTCCGCGACACGTCCTGGTGTCCGACGATGACGGCCGAACCTTCGAGGTCGACGAGGTCTCGCCCGAGGTGCTCTACAGCCCGGGCGCCAATCACATCGCCACGGTCTCGCACGGAACGGGCGACTACACCTACATCGTGAGCGGCTCGTGGCCCAACTCCGAGGTGTGGCGCACCGATGGCACCGGGTGGGAAGCGGTCGACTTCGAGTCGCTGCTTCCCGCTGGCTTCACGTGGTTCTCGCTCGAGCTGCACGTGGTGGGTGACGTGCTGCTGCTGTCGGGCCAGTCGGACACCGACCCCTATGCGCACTACCCGTTCGTGTTCGCCACCGATGGCGCGTCGATGTGGGAGATCCCGGTCGACGACACGTTCATGTGGGAGTTCGGCTGGGGCGCGTCCGACGACGCCTTCTACATGGTGGCCTGGGACGCGGACACCAGCTGGAACTTCGGGGACTTCGTGCTGTACGAGTCGACGGATCTGCTGTCCTTCGGTCCGCCCCAGCCCGTCGCGATCGACCCCAACCAGCACCTCATCCCAACCGTTCACGGACACCACGGGCGCGTGCTGTTTGGCCCGCAGGAAGGGCGCTTCAACCAGATCGCCAGCCTGCAGCACGGGGTGTGGGCCGCGGCCTACGCAGCGGCGGGCGAGCACCACGAGACCTTCCTGATGAGCCACAAGGGCGCGCTGGCCGGCGCCACCCTGGAGTGGGATGCGGCCACGCCTGGCGGCAGCAGCGTGCGCTTTCAGGTGCGGTCGGCGAACAACCGAAGCAAGCTCGACACCAAGCCCTTCCGCGGTCCGGACGGCACGCCGGGCTCCTGGTACACGGTGTCGGGCGAGGCGCTGTCGGTGAAGCACGCCAACCACAGGCTGATCGAGGTGAAGGCCCAGCTGGCATCGACCGATCCCGCGTTCGGGCCCACGTTGCGCCGCGTCTCGGTGGTTCCGGCGGTGGTGGGCGCCGAGTCGGGCCTGGGCATCAGCACCTACGGCACGGTGGCCACAGCGGGTCAGCCGCTTCAGGTGGAGGCCAACTGGTGGAGTGGCGTCTCGGCGGCTCCGGTGCGCTTCGACGGCCGGGCCCAGCTGGCCGCCTACTCGGTGGCGACCGGCCTGCCCGTGCCGGTGTGGCCCGAGTCGCTGCAGCTCGAAGACGGCGTCGCCGTCGATCCCTTCGTCACGGTGTACGACGCCACCGAGACGGTGCTCGAGCTGACCATCGGCGACCACGTCGCCACCTCCAACCCCTTCACGGTGTCGGCCGGCGATGTCGAGCACTTCGACATCCAGACCAACCTGACGGGCGCCGAGGTGAACTGGTCGGGAGCCGGCCCGGCGGGATCGCCGTTCGAGCTCGACCTGCAGGCCGTCGACCGATGGGGCAACCCCGTCGACCACAGCGCGACCATCGACTGTGTGGCGACGCGGCTGACCACGGGCGAGACGGCGGTTGCGGGCCTGCCCATGAGCGGGGGTACGGCGTTCACCGCGGGTGCGGTGATCACGACCCCGGGCGAGTGGAGCGTGGTGTGCACCGACGAGGGCGGGATCAACGGCCAGGTGACCGTCGACATGCAGTAGGCGCCGTTGCCCGGCCGGCTCAGTCGGCGCGGGCCAGGGAGGCCAGGCACGACGACTGCGCCCGCGAGAAGAAGGGCATGAGCAGGCGCACCACGGGCCAAGCCAGCGCGTGGCCCACTTCGAAGGTGTAGGTCCAGGTCACCACGGTGCCGTCGCCATCGGGCTCGAGTGTCCACTCGCTGTGCCCCACCTGCACGAGCCATCGGAACGCCCCGGAGAAGTCGAACAGATCGTAGGCCTGGCGGTTCGGCGCATCGACGACGGTCATGCGCTCGCGAGCCGTGCTGCCGTCGGAGCTGTGGATGATGCGCTCGAGCCCCACCGCCAAGGTGTCGCCCAGGTTCTCGATGCGGTCGATGCCGGGGATGGGCCCGGAGCCGGTGAAGGCCCGGGTCATCAGCTCGTCGTCGGTCATCCGCGCCCAGATGGTGGCGGGCGGTGCACTAAAGCGGTGGGTGGCGCTGGCGTGGGTGAGCATGGGGATGGATTGTAAGAGGTGGGGAGGGCGGGCCACCACCTTCGCCGGGCGTCAACGTGAACGGGACGACGGATGCGTCTGGTGTCGTCACGTCACGCCGGCGCGGCGCCCGAGAGGTCCTCGAAGAGCATGAGCACGTTGCCATCCGGGTCAAAGAAGGTGGCGAACTTCACCATCTCGGGGATGACCTGCGTTTCACCATCGAACCGCACATCGGCGCGTTCCAGCTGCCCGCGAGCGGCGTCGATGTCCTGGACGCCGAAGGTCAACGTCGCCCCGCCACCGACGGGCACCTCCTCGACCTGAGACAGGCCCACGGTGACCCGCGCCACTTCGGTCTGGAGCTCGGCCCAGCCCATCTCGTCCAGCCGGTAGTTGAGGGTGAATCCGAGAACCTCGGTGTACCAGGCGATGGCGCGGTCGAGGTCGCGAACGTTGATGCCGGCGGTCAAGCCGCCGTCGTAGCCGAGTGGGGATGGCATCCTGTTTCTCCTTGAATGGGTCTCGTTTTTATACTAACTATCAAATATTGGCAACCACGAGGCCACGCCTTTTGCTCGACCGCACCCCGCACGCCGCAGCCGACGCCCTGTCGCGACTCACCCACCACCGGTGGGCGTTGCCGGTGCTGGCGATGGTGACCCGAGATCGGGGCTGCAAGTTCGTCACCCTCTCTCGGCGTCTGGGCGTCTCGCCCACCAGTCTGCGACGAGCGCTGGACCGCCTCGCCGAGCTCGATCTGGTGGTTCGCAACCCGGGATATGGCCATCCCATGCGGCCCGAGTACGTGCTGGGCCCGCTGGGGACCCGTGCTGCGGGCCTGCCCGAGGCCATCGTGGACTGGGCCGAGAGGGATGGGCTGGCAGGCGAGGTGCTCAAGAAGTGGCCGCTGCCCTTGCTCGTGGCGCTCGGCGACGAGCCACGTCGCTTCTCGGAGATCCGCACCTCGCTGGTGCATGCCTCGCCCAGGGCCGTCGCGCTCGCCTTGAAGGGCCAGGCGTCGGTTGGACTGGTGTCTCGGGTGGTCGACGACGGCTACCCGCCCGTGCCGCTGTACGCCCCCACCAAGCTGGCGCTGGCAGGTCGCGAGCCTGCCCATGAATTGGGGAAGATCCTGGCGTCTGGGTGATGGGGTGGCGCGTACGCCCCGTCTACTTGGAGCCCAGCGACTCCGAGAGCAGGTTGCTGACCTTGGTGCGTTCCTCGAAGTGGTTGCGGTTGTTCGCGTTCGGGAAGGGGGTGTCGGGCACATCGACGCCCAGGAACGCGCACAGCGGCTCCCATCCCTCGTGCACCTGGTAGACCAGCAGCCGGTCCGCCGGCACGGTCGCCTTCACCTCGTCGTTCCAGCGGTTGAACAGGGCGATGGTGTGCTCGCGGTCCTGGCCCTTGCCCTCGAAGAACTCACCGTTGATGGGGCCTTCGACGAACTCGGCGAGGCGGCTCACGTAGCGGGCATTGTCGTTCACCAGGCCCAGCATGCGTGTGAGACCGACCAGCCCGAATGGCACGCCGCGCAGGATGGTGCCTGCCGCGCTGTCGTACCAGCGCTCGGGATCGCGCACCGTGAGCACGACCTTTGCGTCCGGGTAGGCGGCCATCAGCTCGCGGTAGTACATGGTGGCCGGGAAGTCGACGGCCGACTGGAAGCCCTCGAACAGCCGGGCGAGGTCCGCCTCCTCGCCGCGGTGCAGCCGCTCGTACTCGGTCACGCGATCGGCCTTCTTGAGGAGCTCGAACATGTGCATGCAGGGTCCGAGGCCGAGCTGCTCGAGCGCTGTCTTGAGTGATTCCGTTCCGGTGCGCCCGATGCCTGCGCCGATGACTCGAAGTGCCATGGTCTGAACCCCATTGGTCGAAAGCGTTGAATCGACTATTGTCCGTCCGAACATTCAGTACCAATGAAACATATCAATTCGACGTTAAGCGATACTTATCGATGAGCCGACTGCTTCCCCGACTCGCCCAGATCAACCTGAACCTCGTGGTGGTGCTGGAGGTCCTGCTCGAGGAATGCAGCGTGAGCGGGGCGGCGCGGCGGCTCGGTGTCAGCCAATCGGCGGTCAGCCAGTCCCTCGGGCAGCTGCGGGAAGCGCTCGACGACCCCATCCTGGTGCGGGCGGGGCGCACCATGGTTCGAACGCCCAAGGCCGATGTGCTGGCGGCGGGCCTGGGGGCGGCGCTGGGCGAGCTTCAGCGTGTCCTGTACGAGACCCAGGCCTTCGAGCCTGCCACGTTCGAGAGGCGGTTCGTCGTGGGCTCCAACACCGAGATGGCGTGGCTGATCGGGTCCAATCTCTACGCGCGGCTGCAGGCGCTCGCCCCCCGCGTGGAGGTCGTGTTCGAGCGGACCTCGGGGGCGATCGAGGCAAAGCTGACGTCGGGGGTGCTGGACTTCGCCATCGAGGGCGAGCTGGACGACCGTCGGGGCCTGGGCCGGCATCCGCTCCGTCCCGAGTCGTTCGTGACGTTGCTGCGCGAGGGTCATCCGTGCGCACCGGCGGCCGGCGAGGCGCTGACGCCGGAGGTGTGGCTGTCGATCCCGCACCTGGTCGTGGGCCAGGCGCACCCGCGACGCGATGTGATCGACGGGCTGCTGGGCGCCCATGGACTGGAGCGGACCGTGGGCATGCGGGTGTCGTCGGTGCTGTCCTGCGGCGCCATCGTCGAGGAGACGGACATGTGCTGGTCGACCATCGGGGCGGTTGCGTACCGGATGATGGAGCGGCACCGGTTGGTGGCGTACGACCTGCCGCTCCCGCAGCCCTCACTGCCGCCGGGGTTTGTGTACTGGCACGAGCGGTGGTCTCGGGATCCCGGGCACGCGTTCATGCGTGGGCTGCTGGCGGAGTGCCTGGAGGACTTGCAGGGGAAGTCGGCGCGGTGAGTTGGTGGCCACCGTCGGAGCTGTGGAGGGTGCGGCGTAGAGGCTTGGAAGTTGACGCCGCGTCGGCGTAGCCGGCTCGAAGTTGACACCAGCGGCTGTGGGGGCCGACTCGGCGGTGGATATTGGCGGTTGGCGCGTGGGGTGGGGCATCTCTGATGCGGTTGCGTCAACTTCGGGGCGACTGCGTTCGGGCGGCGTCAAGTTGAGTGGGACTACGAACGGGTCCGTGTCGGTGTCAGCAGTGGAGCCGGCGGTCCGAGTGTGGGGGCTGAGACGGTATCCAAGAGATGGCCCACGCCGGCATCCAACCCGATGGCATGGCTAGCCGTGCGATGCCAAATGTGCTGACCGCCGCGCGGTATGCTCATGGGGATGTCGAGAACGGACCTCGCGAAAGCTGGCGCCCCTGCCAAAACAATGGGGACACCTTTCGTTCGTCGCGAGTCCTCGACAGTTGGCCCGAGGACAGACAGCCTGACGGCGGCCACATCTACTTCGCGCACCGGGAGTAGGTGATGCTGCTCTTGCTTCTTGTGGCGTGCTTCGCTTGGGGGGGCGGCAACGACGATGCTTGCGAGCGTTGGACCGAGCGAAAGGCGGGTGAGTGCCGAGAGGCAGTGACCAACGCCACGCTGAGCGCGCCGCGGGCGGATCCGAACGAACCGCAGGGGCTCGCCCAACCGTTCCACCTACGCGATCAATGCGAGCTGTTCCCAGAGCGAAAGGTGCTCGTCACCGAGTGCGTGGAGAAGCCAACCTGCGAACAGTTTGCCGAGTGTGGGGTCACGCTCGCGAGCAAGATCTTCTACCCCCCCGACTCCCCCAACCTCTGCGCCGCCTTCGTCACTCGCGGTGGCAGCAAGCAGGTCGGCGACAAGTGTGCCGTGGACGAGGACGTGAAGGCCGGCGTCGCGGCCTGCATGATGGTCATGGACGAGAAGTTCGGCGCGTGTGCGGCGGAAATTGACGGAAAGACCGCTCCCTGAGCGAGGGGCGGGTTGCCGCGGATGGCGACGGGTGCCTCGGATCAATGGGTGTGGGCGGTGGGAAGACCCGTGATGGCGAGGGCCGCGAGTCCGAGCCCACGATGACGAGGTCGACACGCGCAAGTGCGACTGCAGGTCGGCCCGGCGCGTCTGCTCGTCGGGCCACTCGGGACGCGCCCGTCCCATCGCTTCGGACAGCTCGATCGCGATGACGACGTCCACGGGCGACCTGGTCCAGCGATCGAGCGCAGAAAGTGGCGGCGGACTATGGAGATGGACTGGCCGTGGGGGTGGATCCGCGTGGTTGGCGGGACGTGCTTTGCCGGCTGATCTGCGGGCGCGGCGAGACGGGCTGGGGTGGTCCGAAGTGGCCTGAGGTGGAAGGCGGTGACGGACGTGGGACGGTCCGGTCACCAGAAGCTCCGCTGGCCATCGTCCGACGACCTTGGTTGGAGCGGGGTGCTGTGTTCGCGCAGCGCGTCGGCCTGGTCCTGTGGGATCGCAGTGATGGTGGGCCTGGGCGGGAAGTGTTTGGGCTTGAACTCTCTCATCAAGGCGTCGCCGTGGACGGCCCACGAGAAATCAGGGCGCCGGAGTAGCGTGGCCAACAGCGCGCTCACCTGCTCGGGCATGGAGCGGCCAACGATGACGAAGGGAAGGGGGTCGATGCCCGACGACTCGAGATAGCCCAGCACGGTCTCGGAGAAGGGAGCGCGCCTGCCGCGCTCGGGATCACGGAAGGCCTCGCGGAACACGTCGTAGTCCGGGTACATGCCGAGGCCCCAGACCTCGTCGAACAGGACGCCGACCCGCTTGTGGCGGCTGAGCTCTTCCGGGATTTCGAGGGCACCGTGCGCCTCGTAGCCGTTGCGCTGGGGAGGCATCGTCCGCGCCCAGTCCGAGTAGTAGTCGGTGAGCACGTCACGGACTTTGCGGCCGGGAATCACGGTCTCGAAACCGCCGAAGAAGCGCTCGAAGAAGGCGGCCTCGTCTCGCGCCATCTGTTCGGCGGCGGCTCGACGCTCCGGGTTCTTCGCCACCTGCTCGGGGTGGTGCTTGGCGATGTTCGCCGCCAGGCACAGGATCTCGGCTCGCGGGGTGTCCGGCGGGAAGACGGTCAGGTCACCGCTCATCAGCCATCCATCCAGCAGGGGCACCAGTCGGGCGAAGAACCAGCCGTCGGTGGGAACGACATCGAGGAAGGAGACGCCGAGGTTGGAGCGCGCCGGATAGTCGAGGCCGTCGACGAGGTTGTGGAGCACGATGTGGTCGTCGGCGAGGTGTCTCGGCTCGAAGACACCGACAGCGTCCGCAGACCAACTCAGGAGGAGAGTGCGGTCGGCGTCCGTGACGCCGCGGGTCTCCTCGCAGAATGCCTCGAGCACTGGCCGGCCGTCGCGAAGCCTTCCGTGCAGGAGGTACCAGTCGAACGAGCGCGGATCGGCGTCGAGATCACGCGCTGTCCGCAGCGAGCTCGGGTGTATCTGCGTGAACTCAACGAGTGCGGCCTTCAGGAGGCCGCAGCGGTCGAGCAGCGAGGGCAGATCGTGCGGAGCGGGGCCGGTGACGTCCAGCGCGTGCACGTCGAGATCGACAGCGATGGAGCTGCTGAGGCGGTGCGCCATCCGCTTCTTCCGCTTCGCCGCTTTTCGGGCGCGCTTGGCTCCCGCGCGTGCCCGCTTGTTCTTCCTCGCCATCGGCTGTCCGTCCGCGGTGGTCGAAGTATCTTCGGGATCGCGCGGGCGCAGCCAGCGTCTCAGCGCCTTCTCTTCTTGCCCGGGTTGTCTGCCTCCATCGCAAGCCGAGCCAGACGCATGGCGTTCGCCGCCCGCACGTTGTGGGACTTCTCGCGAAGCGCTCCCCGCTCGCCGCCAAGCTCTTCGATGGCGTCGACGAGCGCCACAATCGCGTCGCGGTTCGCGGCGTCGCCGTCGTCCAGGAGCTCGAGTGCATCGACAAGCCGGGGAAGGACCGCGGGGTCGTCGCGCCCGATGGCCACGAGCGTCGGCAGGACCTGCTCGGGGAATCGATCGACATTCAACAACAGGAAGGGGACGGCCTTGCTGCCGAAGCCGAGCAGGGCCTCGTGCACACCTTCAAGCTCGGGATCGTCCCACAGCAGGTCGACGAGGTCATGCACGGCGGGTTCGTACCGGAGCTCACCGAGAAGCGAGACGACGTGCAGTGCTGCAGTGGTGTGCCACACGGCGGGGTCGCTCATGAGTTCGTGTAGGAGCCGTCCCGACTCCTCCGGACGTGACAGAACACCCTGGCGCACGAAGCGCGGGAGCTCGAGCTCTTCGCAGCGCGCGACCTGTTGGGCCCAGGCGATGGCGATCGGGTCGGACATGTCGTCAGGTTCCTCCACGGACGCGAACGCCCTTGTTGGCGATGACGGTGAATGCGCCACGTAGCGCTTCGCCGTGTTCCTCGAACACCGCCACGACACGGGCCGCCCTCTCCGCGAAGGGGAGCCCACGGAGTCGGACGAGGACCACGCCTCGATGTTCCAGGGCGTCCCGATGTACGAGGTCGCCGAAGTCCTTGTCCTGGGTCACGACGACGAGATCCCGGGACACCGCGGTCGCAAGGACGGTGTGGTCGTCGATGCCTGGGCTCATCGTGCGGACGCGCTCCACAGTGAAACCCGCGACTTCGAGCGCCGAGCAGATGGACTCGGGCAGGTTCTCGTCGGCCAGGATCACTTGGCGGCGGAGTCTTCGCGAGTATTGCGGACCGCTTCGCGCGCGAACGCAATCGCTGCTGCGATGCCTTCGCGAGTCAGATGCGGGTGCTCGGTGATGATGTCGCTGACGCCATGCCCGTCCTCGAGCAACTCGAGCACGTACTCCACCGTCACCCGGGTTCCTGCTATGCAGGGCTTGCCGAGCATGACGGTGGGGTCGGAGGTGATCAGCGCTGTAGTCATGCCGGCAATGTAATCCGAAGTCGCCGCGACCGAGCGTGTCACTGGTATAGGCCGGTCACCGGACGGGTTCGATTCCCGGATTGAGGGGCAGGTTGTCGACGTGGGCGGACGGCGCGGGGACACGGGCACCGAGGTGGTCGTGGGGGAATCGAACCCTGGAAGGCCGAAAGGGGTGGGTTCGACGGAGCTTTCGGTCGCGCCCGAGATCGTGAAAGTCCAATTTGGCGGCGGACTATGGGGCAGCGGGTTGGTGTTGGTTGAAAGGTAGTTTTCGCCGGCTTCGGGGTTTTGGCCGTGCCAACGGGTTGATGGGGGTCGTCGGCTGTTGATGCCGGTTTGCGGGAGTGGTTGGTAGGAGGTTGGGACTGCTCGGAGTAGTCCCAGGCGCCAGCTCTGGAGAGGGCGGTTGACGGAGCAATCCCGTCAATCCGCTTCCAGGACCTCCGCGGCGCCCTCGATCGGCAGCCCGAGTCGGTACCGACTCAAGTCCAGTCGGTCCAAGGGGCGGCAGCTATCTGGGTGGCCATCCCGCGTGTACGCCCACGGGATGTGAAGAGCCGGGATCTTCTTCACGACCTCTCGCTTCACCTCGTCAGATAGGCGCTGCGGAAGGAAGCGGGCGAGGTCCTCTACCGGTGTGACGTATCTGAACGCCCGTGTCTCCAGGACCTGGAGGAACCGCTGATGAAAGGCTTCGGGTGCTGAGAGGACCGCCGGGGCCAAGTCGCTGGGCGGGACGAAGCGAAAGATGTCAGCGTCCGGCCAATGGCTCGCGATGTTCTGCGCCACAACGGTCGACCCGGGCGAAACGCGCAGCGCGCAGAGGGCTAGTGCCGATTGAAGACGAACAAGGCCCGGGGGCCCCAGGGCGAATTCAGCGAAAATCCCCCCGAGTTCGGTGGCGATCGGCGAACGACGGGCGTTGTGGATCGCGGCCGAAAGGTCGAGCTCCTCCTGCGTCAGCTCGCCAGCATCGTTTGCCGTCTGGCGCTCTCGAAGTAGCGTTCTGAGTATTCGGGAGACCACGGCAATAGCGCGGGCGCGGTGCTCGAGGAACCCGGCGAGCCGAAGCCAGACGTTGACGACGACCAGTCGTTCTCTCGTCATCGTCTCCCACGTCTTGAGCTCCCTCAGCGCCTCGTTGCAGACCCATCCGGGCGCCAGTTCCACCATGGCTTGCTGAACGACTCCAGGATGCAGGCGGGTTCCGCGCCCATCCGGTGTCGCGGTCTTCTTCATCAAGTCCAGGACGGACGCCTGTGTGGCCTCCGCAACCACAGTCTGGGAGAGGACTCGTTCGGGAATCTGGGCAAACGCTGTCGTTCGAAGTGGGCTGTAAACTCTTCCTTGGAGCCAGTCTGCGTAGATCTCTGCGGCTTGCCTGTGGCCGCGAACGATGGCGGGTTCGAGCGCGCGCCCGGGGAAGGTGTGTCGATAGCTCGGACCCGTCCGTTCCCACAAGTCGAACAGAACCTCCAGCCATGAGTCGTCATCGCTGCACGCCAAGCGGAGCGCAGCCTCGGCACCTGTGGTGAGGCCCTTGAACATGGGGCGATTCGCTGGTGACCGTCCTTCTTGGTCGATGCTTCCGCCCTGCAAGTATTCAATAGCCTCGGTTCGCAGCACGCCCACACGCTCATACAGCGCTTGTTGTGCGCTGGCGCGGCCCTTGAACGCCTCTGCCAAGAGCGTCTCTCGAACGCAGGCACTAGGCTCAAGACAGTGCGCTAGGGCACGGCAGCAACGGTCCCGAGCGACATCAGTCGCCGGCATCCGCTCCCCTCGGTCCAGCGGGTATGCCGGAAGGCTGCTAATGCGCCATGCTCGCCAACCGGGAGCATGTTTGTCCAAGGCGCCCTCGCCTCCAGGCGACCGTGCGAGGTCTTCGGTGACCTCCTTGAACCCACCGTACCCTTTTGCAAGTCGGGCCAATGCTCGGGCAAGTCGATCAGGTTCGGCTTCATCGGGTCTCAAGGCGATAGCGGCCGCCCCCGGGGGTATCTGACCGGGCCAGTCGAGCATCGCTCGGAGGTGTTCTAGGAGCTCGCCGGAGACTTGGCTTCGGTCTGCATGCCGGAGGTGGAAGGCTGCAATCAGTGATGCCGGCGGACGGGCGGAACCAATGGATGCGTCCCCAAACATGTGCAACAGCAACGTCTGTCCGGTGTTGTTGCTGGCGAGCGAGCCGAGGTGCTGGGTGGCAACGGCGCGCACATTGCTGTCTCGGTGGGTGATCAGCCAAGCCCACGACATCGGATCACCCTCCGGTTGAGCCGAAAGCCAGCGAGCCGGAGCAAACGTCGGCAACGCTAGGATGGATAGCAACGCCTGCTCGACCTCGTGAGCGCAGTCGCCCCCTAGCGCCAGCAGTCGGCCGACCGCCGTCGCTGCTTCGTCGCCAACCCAAATCGAGTTCTCCTCGGCAACGTAGCGCGCAGCGACTTCACCCAGAAGCTGCGCATGTCTTGCGACTTGTCGGTCATGCTCACAAGCGATGTCGAGAGCGACGAAGAGGGCGTGGAGACGCATCGGTCGCGTCAGGATCCCGTATGCGAAGTCACGGTCGGTGGACTGAAGAAGCCCGCGGAAGAGGATTGCAATCTTCTCGGGCTGGTCCGTTGAGCTCCATCGGCCGCACGCCTGAATGAGCGGGACGTGCAACATCGGAAGCTCGGCATCTAGAACGACATCGGTTGTCGTCTTGGACAGCGCGATGCCTGCCAGATGCTCTGCAACGATTCGCATTGCGAACCGGTGATCAGTCCCGATCTGCTCCAGGAGTCCGAACTGCGGCAACGCCTTCCTCGCGCGAAACCGTTCAGCGAAATCCAGGCGGCGCAGCGCGTTGCGAAGGGCGTCATCGGTGATGCGAGTCTCACCGGAACGCAGGGCAGAGAGCGCAACTTCTCCGAGTATGGGCTGAAGACGCTCCCACAACTCGTTCGCTTCCTGGATTTCCAACTCCCTTGCGGACGCCCAGCCAACGAACAAGCCCTTGCAGAGTCGTTGGAGTAGCTCGAAGCTGCTCGTCGCCTCGCGGTTGTCCGGCAGCATGGCCAAGGTTGCGAGAAGGGGGCTCCCGGCCAGCTGTTGTTGGGCGCCGCGGGGGAGCTCAAGCCGCGCGTCGTGTTCGTGAGCGCGTCGGGCCAGCAGTTGAGTGTGCCGGTGCGTCCAGGGCTCGAGCTCGAGAAGTGTCGATGTCGTCAGGAACAGGTTGCCTTCCGACGGCCGGCTCGTCGCTACAACCGCGAATGTCGACTGATGCTCTGCAAGTCGATGTAGCTGCTGCGTGAGAGCACCCTGGTCCTTTGGGCTGACCTCGTCGATCCCGTCCACGAGCCAGATCAACGGACGTCCAGCAGACCATAGTCGGAATACGGTCGGTCGAGCTTCTTTGGAGTTAAACGGCGCGCCGACGAGGTCGTTCGCTGTGACCAGCACGGGCGTTGGACGCTCGTCGCTGTCTATCGCTCGGACAGCGAGCTCGTGCGCTGCGCGGTGAAGCTCCTCGGTCTTTCCTGAGCCGACAGGTCCCACCAGGGCGTACTTGGTGGTGTAGCCAGACATCAGCGCCGACGTGAGCGGCTGTGCCTGCAAGCCTTGAGCGCGGTTCGCGACGTCGGCCTGTTCGACAGCGGAAACACCCTCGACCTCCATTTCCGGCGACCTCGAATTGGTCCGCTCGTCCATCGCTGTGGCAACACGTCGCACTGTTCGTGGGATCCAGAGCGGCTGCAAGGGGGCCTGAATGGCGAAGCTCTCTCGGACCGGGTGGAGTACCCGTCGGTCTGCAAGCGTTTCCCGAAGAGCGTTCAAATAGGCGTGACGGTCTTCTCCTGTGATTGCTCGGGGAATGTTGCGCTGAAGTTCGCGCTCGCGGAGGGCCGACCAGAGCTGTTGGGTCTCGAGGGCCTCGTGTCCCCCAGGATTCGTTTGCGCCTTCTCGAGGAGGAACCGCCAAACTGACTCCACCTCAACCTGTACGAACACCCTTCGCAGTGACTGCTGTGCCGTATGGATGAGTGCCGCGACGTTGCCGGTGACTTGTACCCGAAGGTGTCGCAGGGTCACATAGCGGCTGGCATCATCGTCCATGGGTAGTGCGTCAAACAGGGCTCTCTCGTTTTTGTGCAGTCCCTCGGCGAACATGTGCAGGTCGGAGGATTCGTGAGCGCGCACCGCGAGGCGTTGGAGCAGGTCCGTCGGACCGAGTTTCTTGACGCGTACGTGTGTCGACAAGCACAGGACCACTTGTGTGTGAGTCTCAGTAGTGAGAAGTGCCGTCACGTCTTTGACTGAGAGCCCCCCATGCTTCACCTGCCACTCGACCCGGCGGTCTTGAAAGTGTTCGATGACGTCATCGGCCGCCGTAGCGTCGTCGCTCTCGATGAGCAGAACGCGAGGCGCATCCTGCTCGAACGCATACGCCACGACGGCCTCCGCCATGCGCCATGCAGCGACCACATCCTGGTAGCGGTCACCACGACGGAGGTCGGCCTTCTTACGTCCCATGATGGTCTGGCCTGTCCGCGGAGGGCGGTTTTCCGGGCGCTGCGATGATGTCCTGAACACCTTCGGTCCTGTCCAGCTGATTCCTCGCCACCACCGCCGACATCAGCGGCGTCTTGTGGCCGACGCGGTCCGCAAAGGCCCGCAGCGCTGCGACGTCCTTTGGCAAGCAATGGCCCCCCCAACCTCGGAGTCCATCTGGGCCAGGCACCTGCCAGTGTGTCGAACCCATGCGCTCTTGGTCGAGGTGGAACGCACGCTGCATCGCCTCCCATGACGACGAGCTGCCGCAAGCTTGATGCAGGTCGAAGAACTCATTCATGAACGAGACCTTCAGCGCCAGGAAGCAGTTTTCCTGGTACTTGAGCAAGGCCGCGCCCACTGCATCCAGTCCTGGCGACGTGCGCATCGGACCCGTCACGTTGCTGTGCTCGCGGAACAGTCGCTCGACGATGGAACAATCCTCTGCAGCTCCGCCGAGGACGAGCGCGCGCATGGCCAACATGTCGTCTACCGGGGACCGTTGCCGGAGGAATTCTGGACTCACGACCATCCGCAATTGCGGCCGGCGCTGCAGGCAATCACCGATGACGTCCGGAGGTACAGCACTCTTGATGCACAGGACGGGGCCTCCGTCCTGAGCACCGGCATGCGCGGAGAACTCATCAATCACGTCCAAGAAGGCCGAGACGTCTGCTTCGCCATCGGACGCCATGGGCGTCGGCACCGCCACAAACACCACCTCGCATCGGCGGACGAGTTCACTCATGGAGGTGGACTCCGCACAGAGCCGCGGATCACGGAAGAGAAGCTGCGCCCGGCCCTCAAATGCCGCTCGAAGAGCCCCTCCAACAGTACCGACGCCGACGATCCCGACCACTGGCTGTGTTGCGCTCAAGCGTCCTCCGCGAAGCCTACGACGAGCCGACGATGACTATACTGCTCGCATCTAGTCTATGCGGGCGGTGGTGGAGTGTGGATGCGGGGCCGTGTGTCTGTGACAGAGGCGAAGCAGCAGTGGTTTTCGATGCTCGGTCCACTGGTGGAGGCGATGCCCACCGCCGAAGCACCGGAGCGGCTGGCGTGGGTGCGTCGGCAGATCCAGGCCTCGCTCGAGAATCTGGGCTTCGTCGTGCGACTCGTCGGGGAAGAACCGGCCCCCATCCTCGTCGCCACGCGCTCGGGCGACGGTGACCATGCCCTCGGACTCGCCGGCCACTACGACGTCGAAGAGGCCGGAGAGGGCTGGACACTCCGGGCAGACACGATCACTGAGCGGCGAGGCCGCTTGTTCGGGCGAGGGACGGGCGACAATCTCGGTCCCCTGTGCCTGCGACTTGCCACACTCGCTACTCGTACCGGCCCTTGTCCACCGCTGGTCTGGGTTCTTCAGGGGCAGGAGGAGGTCGGCTCCGAGGTCGCCCACGCGACCTACCCAACCCTCGACCTCCCGGACGTGGCCCTGTGGGTAGAGGAGACCGGATACTTCGAGGAGGACGGAACGCAGCGCCTCCTGGTGAAGGACCTCGATGCCTTCGGCTCGGCCCTGCGTGACGTCGTCATCCGCACTGCAGAAGCGGACGACCGACGTGTCGAGGTCCACGAGCGCTACCTGAACAAGGCCTTTGGTCAACACCGCTGCCCGTTTCTCGTGCACCTCGCAGCAGGGAAGCCCTACATCGCCTTGGGACCAAACGACCCGTCCACCCACATCCACGCGCCGGACGAGTCGCTACCGATGAGCACCATCGACATCAGTATCCAGCAGTTCGACACGCTTCTGGCTGCGGCGGTGGCCTGATGCCTCGGGTCGAGACACATCGCTTCGCCTGGGACAGCCCGGAAGCTGCAGCTTTCTATGACGAGCACGGGTACGTCATCGTTCGAGACGTGCTGTCCGCAGATGAGCGAGCACTCGTCCGACCTGGTTGGTCCGAGCTGGTCGCCGAGGCCGCCTCCGACGCGGAGCTCACGCCAGCTGCATTCGAGGAGCGCTTCCCCCAGAACCGTGACCTGTGGGCCAAGTCGGAGACGTTTCGCCGCCTCCTCTTCGAGACGCGCCAAGGAGACGTCGCTCGGCGTTTTCTAGGTGCGAGCGGGGCGCGCCTCTTTCACGACCATGCCATCGCCAAGCCGTACCGGAGGTCTGGGACCATCCCTTGGCACCAGGACTCGACATACTGGCCCCTCGATCGGGCCGGCAATTCTCTGTGGACGCCTACAGAGTCTGTCGGCAAGGACGGGGGCTGTCTGAAAGTGCTGGACCGCTCTCACCGGGATGGCGCTGGTAGCCCCCAGGACTTCCTCCAGCCCGATGGGGTGAATCGCGATGACGACCCGAGGCTCGTTTACCTACCTGTCGAGGTCGGTGAGACGGTCGTTCTTCACGGGCTGACCTGGCATGGCAGCGATCCCAATCGCTCGACAGTCGATCGGTTGGCCTACCTGACCCTCTGGGTACCCGCCTCCGCTCGGTTCACGCCGGCGCATGCTGGGTGGCATCCGACCACCGCCCACATTGAGGTCGAGCCTGGAGAGCGCCTCGACGGAGACTGGTTCCCGCTGTTCGGCGAGCTCGGGGACGACACCGAGGGCGAGGTTATCGCGTTCGAGGCCCCAAGGGGCGGCGACGGGCTGACGATGTTCAAAGCGAGTGACGCCATCCGACAGCAGATTGCCGCTCTGGTCGATGAGCCAGGCACGCCACTCGCAGAGCTCGTCAAGCCCGATGGGCGTGTTCGCGTCGCCGACGCTGCGGCTGCTCTTGGACTGGACCGACGAGAGGTCCTCGAGGCACTTGCGAACCTCGAGCTGCAGGAGCGTGTTCGCGAGCGCTCAGTCGCCCGCGATGTGTACCTCACCACCGTGCAGCAGTGGTGGGACGTCGCGGGTCACCGGCTTGAGAAGTTGCTGTCGTGACCAACGAGGTCCTCGCCAGCGCCTCCGAGGTGGATGCCGTGCTCGCACGATTGGGCGTCGACCGCAGCCCGGCGACTGCTGGGGCGTTGCTTGAACTGCAGCGCGCCTGGACGTTCACCCAGCCCTTCCACAATCTCGATTTGCTGGCAGGATTTGCTGCAGGGAGACCGCCGCTCGGTCGCCGTGATGGCTGGCTTCGCTGTGTTCAGGGTCTTGGCGGCCCGTGTCACGTTCAGGCGTCGTCGTTTCTCGTCCTGCTACGATCGCTAGGATTCGACGCTCACTTCGCGGGAGCTCGGATCACCCACCCCGGCGACCACCTGGTCGTCTGCGTCCATGTTGAGGGCGAGACCTACGTCTGCGATGTCGGCAATGGGCACCCGTACCCAGCACCGTTTCCGATCCGAGGGATCGCCGAGCAAACCCACCTCGGCTGGTCCGTACGCAGTTCGGGCAGTGGACGGCAGGTGGTCGTAGAGCAGCAGACGCCTGGTGCTGCGCACTGGCGCAAGGTCTACACCGCTAGTGCCGAACCTAGGACCTGGGCCGATTTCGAAACCGCAATCTCCCACCACCACAGCAGCCCCGGGTTTGGACCGTTCCTCCGCGGGCTCCGAGCGGTTCGAGTGCGTGCCGACCATGCCATCACACTCCGAGACGACGTTCTCACCCGGCACCAGACTGGTGAGGTCACTGTCGAGGTGCTCTCCAATGGCCACGAATCCGCGCTCATCAACCTGATGAAGCTCGGTGACCTGCCCGTTCATGAGGCCGTCGCGACGTGGCGAGTCAACACGGGGAGGTGCTGATGGCTCCTCGGATCTGGGTGACCGTCGCGGTCACGGACCGTGCTGATGGGCTCTCCGTGATGATGCGAGATCTCGTCGCACAAGCCGGAGAGGTGGGGGCCTTGCTCACGGTGCTGGTTGTCGAGAACAGCGCAGACGGCGGCCACCGGTCAATGAATCGAACCACCGCAGCCTGGATGCGCTCCCAGGGTGTGGCTGTTCACCTCGTGGACGAGGAGCCCTACCGTCGTTCCATCGCCGTCAGCCGGACACGGCAACGCGACTGGGTTTGTGAACAGCTCGAAACCGAGGAACCTCCTGCCTTCATCTGGATGCTCGACGATGACAATCGGCTGGACCATCTCATCTTCGATGGTGGCCTGCGCGCGGAGCGCTTGGAGCACCATCTCGGGCGCCTGTTGGACCTGGCTTCGGGTGAGCCGCCGGACTTGCTGATCGGCACGGTGACCGGTGACCCGCCAATCCCCCCATCGGCGACCTATGCGAGTCGGTTGGCGGACCTGTGCGCGAATCTGGAGCGCTTGTTTGCGGCACCGCCGAATAGCCCGGCTACATCCGTGCTCGCGGACTTGAGGGTGGTCTCGGAACACGACGACTACTACGACTTCTCTCTCGAACGGGTGGCTCCGAGCTGGGCCCGCCCCTGCCGTTGGCTCGTGCGTAGCGTCGAAGAGACCGTCGCAGCGGCAACAGACGCGCTGTTGCGCGAGGCTCGACACATCGGCTCTGGCGGTGCCCTGACCCGCCCCATCCTCACGGACTCCGGAATGCTCGGGGCCGAGGCGCCCGGCTACCGCCGCGGCGGAAACGCCGTCTTCTTTTCGCCTGAAGCCTGCGTGGAACATCAATACCCCAGTCTCGAGATCGAAGGCGTTCAGACGCGTCGGGGCGACATGATCGGCTCCCGACTGCTTGCCGAGAACCACCGGGTCGTCGTCAGTGGTTTCAGCGTGCGCCACTGCCGAAGCCGCTCGACGTCCGTTCCTGGTCGGGGTTCTCTGGAGCGCTCTATTCTGGCTGACAACCTGGGGGCTGCTTTGGCCCGTGGAGTCGCGGTCAGCGACCCACACGTTGCCGTTCGCGCCTTCCTGGACCGCAGACACCGCGGCGTCGCCGCCGCGATGGAGGCCGCTTCTCGGTGGGCGGACGAAGTGCCGAGACGCCTCGAGCAGGCACCCCCTTGGGTCGATTCGGAGGTCGCTGCACAGGTCGCCGCAGTTTGTCGGCAACTTCGTGGGTCTTTGCCGTGGTCAGATCGCTCGATTTCTGGGTGGCTTCGCGCTGGATTCGAATCCGAGGCGGTGGCGAAGTCTTTGGCCCGCGAGGCGGAAATGCAGCAAGCTCGCGCGGAGGAACCAGCATGAGCGAATCAGAGGTGCGCCCGGTGGTCGCCGTTGTCGGGAGCGCGAGCTTTCGTGAACCTGACCAAGAACGCATCGCCCGTGAGTTGGGCTCGGCGCTTATGGAAGCGGGTTTTCGGCTCGTGACCGGCGGACTCGGTGGTGTGATGAGTGCCGTGTCCGAAGGGGCTCGCGCGTCGGCCTCTTGGTCGGACGGCCGAATCATCGGTGTCGTGCCCTCCTACCGCCATGAGGAAGCGAATCCGTACTGCGACATTGTGATTCCGAGCGGTGCACAGGTAGGAAGGAACCTCCTCGTCGTCTCGACGGGCCATGTGATCGTCGCCATTGGTGGTGGTGCCGGAACCATGAGCGAAATCGCGCTTGCTTGGCAGCTGCGGCGCCCAGTGATTGCCCTGGGGCCCTGGGGCTGGGCGAACCGCCTGGCCGGTGAAGCGCTCGACCACAGGCAGGACACGATCGTGCACGCGGCGCAAAGCGTTGCCCATGCAATCGAACTGTGTGAGTCGCTGTGGCACCTCGGCAAGAACGTCGACGGCATCAAGGCCCACTGATCACCATGCGGATCATCGGTCTCGGAGGTTTGGATCACAACGGATCGGCCACCGTTTTCGACGAAGGCGTGGTTCATGCTTTTCTGGAGGTCGAGCGCGTCACGCGTCACAAGAACCAGGGCATCGACAGCCCGACCGCGCTTCACGCCGTGTTGGACGCACTCGACACACGACATGTGAATCGGCTCGCGGTCGCTGACCGTACATTTTGGCACGAAGCACGTTCGTGGCTACCCGAAGAGCTACAACGTCGCTTTGGTGATGTTCCCGTCGACGTCTGGGCCCACCACGAGTGTCATGCCATGGCTGCGTTTGCGGGGAGTGGGTTCGCGGAGGCGACCTGCGTGACCATCGACGGCAAGGGCGATGGTCTGAGTTCCGCTGCCTTTCTCATGTCCCATTCGGCTGGACCCAGGGACCTGTTCAAGGTTCCTTCGGCCACTTCGGTGGGGCGCCTCTGGTGGGCGGTCTCGGAGTTCTGTGGCCTGCCAGGTCATCATTCCGCTGGCAAGATCATGGCGCTTGCTGCGTTCGGCACGCCTCGTCCGTTGTGGAAGACACACCTTGAGCTTCTCGATGGAGGCGCCTTCCGCTTGAATCCATTGGACCGGCACCCTGACACCTTTCGCGAGGTGGTGCGCATCGTCGAATGGCTTGCTGATCTCACGGGACGGGAGCCCGGCAGTCTCGACGCGGACGTGGCCGCGAGTGTGCAGGCGCTCACGGAAGTGGTCGTTCGCCACCTTGTTCAGGGCGCAGTGAGCCGCACGGGGTGTCGCGACGTTTGCCTTGCTGGCGGCGTGGCCTTGAACGGCTTGGCCAACCAGATGCTGATGGCCGAAGGCGTTGCCGATCGTCTCTACGTCCCACCTTGCACCGACGACCGCGGACTTTCGCTTGGCGCTGCCGCTCGAAGCGCTTTCGGCGTTGGGCAGCTTTCGAAGCCGGACCGTGAGCTGACGCCGTTTCTCGGACCGGAACTCTTGGACCAAACGCCACCTCATCCATGGCGTTCTTTAGAGGTTGCCGACCCAGACGTTGCGGCGGCTAGGGCAATTCTGGATGGGGAGGTCGTCGGGGTCTGCCGTGGTCGAGACGAGGCTGGCCCTCGTGCTCTGGGTCACCGTAGTTTGCTTGCTTCGCCCACGTCGGTTGCCATGCGCGACTACTTGAACCACCAGGTGAAGCGACGCGAGTCGTTCCGCCCGTTCGGCATCGCCATCCTCGAGGAGGCGATTCCCGGGTGGGTCGAGATGGAAGGGCCCTCACCGTACATGCTCCGGATCGGCCAGGTACATGCTAGCCGTCGAGATCGGATTCCGGCTGCGGTTCACACAGATGGGACGACACGGGTTCAGTCGGTTGGAGCGTAAACCATCAACGACGCCCCCAAGCCTCCTGAGCGCGTCCGTGTGATCCGAGGGCGTGGAGGTGACCCATGCCCGGTCGCAAGGTTCGTGATGAGGCCGATGCCAAGGTGCTGCTGGACGCGATGGAGGCGTCGATGCTGTCCGTGGCCGACTTTGCAGCGAGGTACGACGTGGACGGCCGCTCGCTGCAGTGCTGGAAGCACAACTTCGCTCGACGCGCTCGGAGCGAGCAGACGGAGACGGTTCGATTCGTCGAGCTCGTCACCACCAAGCCGACCGTGGCCGCGACCTACCGCGTGCACGTCGCGGACGTCACGCTCGAACTGTCCGCGGACTTCGACGACGAGGTCGTCCTGCGCCTCCTCGACCTGGCTCGCGCGTGCTGACCATCCCTGGCTCGGTGCGGATCTGGCTTGCGGTCGAGCCCGTCGACATGCGCGGCTCGTTCGATGCGCTCTCTGGCCACGTCCGCCGCCTGGGCCACGACCCGGTGGACGGGCATCTCTACGTCTTCGTGAACCGCCGCCGAAACCTGATGAAGCTCTTGTTCTTCGACCGCTCGGGCTTCTGTGTCCTGGCGAAGCGGCTCGAGAGGGGCACCTTCGAGCGCCCGACCGTGGATGAGGGCGTCCAGCAGCTCCGGCTCGACCCGACCGCACTCGCGATGTGGCTGGAGGGCGTCAACCTGCGCGCCCCGCGACGGCGGAGATACGCCCGAGACGCACCAGCCGGAAGCTGAGCTTCAAGGATCGCTCTCAGCGAGGGGGTAGCGGCAATCTCGCGAAGATGATCTGCTTCGAAGGTGAGCAACGAGCAGATCATCGCGAAGCAGCAGGCCACCATCGCCTCGATGGCAGCGTCGCTGGCCCGGCTGACCGAGCAGAACGCACAGCTGCTCGAGAAGGTCGAAGAGCTCACCGCGATGCTCGCCAAGAAGAAGCGGCCGCGCAGGAAGCCAGCGGTCGTCGAGAAGTCCGAGGTCGAGGCCTCCGAGATTGCGATGCGGCCGACGCCGCCAGAGCTGCCCGAGCGCGACAAGACCGAGCCGAAGTCCGGCTACCAGACGGGTCGCAAGCCGCTTCCCGAGGAACTCGAGGTCGAGGAGGAGACGCTGCGGCCCGACACCTGCGGGCACTGCGGTGGGGCCGAGCTTCGCATCGTCGACCAGGTCGTCGCCGAGAAGCTCACCATCGTGAAGCAGCACACGCGGACGAAGCGGTGGATCCGCAAGACCTGCGAGTGCACGCACTGCCTGCGGCGGACCACGGCCAAGGCGCCTCCAGCGCCGTACCCGCGCTCGAAGGTGACGTCGGAGTTCCTGGCCTGGCTGGTGTACCAGAAGTACGGTCTGCACCTGCCGCTGGACCGCATTCGGCGAGAGCTGGCGGATCAGGGCGTAGACTTGGCGATGGGCTTCCTGGTGAAGCTGATCGAGCGCGGCGCCGGCCTGCTGGAGGGCGTGGACGGCGTGCACTGGAAGCAGCTGCTCGGCGGCAGCCACATGCACACGGACGGCTCCGGGCTGCCGGTGGTGGTGCCCGGCGCCGGTACGCATCGGGGCGTGGTCGACGTCTTCGCGTGGGACGACATCGCGGTCTACCAGTACAGCACCGCCAAGGACGGCCAGGAGCTGGTTGCGAAGCTGCGGCCGTTCGCCGGCACCCTGGTCGCGGACGCCGAGAGCCGGCTGAGCGCCATCTACACGCAGCTCGATGTCACCGAGGCCGGCTGCAACGCGCACGGTCGTCGCAAGTTCCGCGTCGCGGAGGCCGTGCAGCCCGAGCTCGCGGAAGAGGCGGGCCGCTTTCTGTCCGCCGTCTACCTCAAGGAACGGGAGGCGCGCGAAAACGGCCTCGAGGGCGACGCGCTCCTTGCATGGCGGCAGAACGAAGAGAAGCCCATCATCGAGGACTTCAAGGTCTGGCTCGACATCATGGAGCCGAAGCTCTTGCCCAAAGACCCGCTGGGGAAGGCCGTCCGCTACGCGCGGAACCACTGGGCGGCGCTGACACGGTTCCTGGACGACCCGGCGTTGCCCCCGGACAACAACCTGTCCGAGAGACTGTTGAGGCCGCTCGCGTTGGGCCGAAACAACTGGGTCTTCGCCGGCAGCACCGAGGGCGCCCACCGGGCGACCGTGCTGATGGGCATCATCGCGACCTGCCGTCTGTCCGGGGTCGACCCGATGGCCTACATGACCTGGGCATTCGACCGCCTCGGTACCCGCCGAAAACCCGACGGCCACACGGCCATCGGCAGCACGCCCGCCGCGTTCAAGCAGGCCAGCGAGTAGCGAGAACGCGATGCTCGGGGCGGATGGGTCCATGAGCAACTGGGTATCGGGGCCGATCGGCGAGCCATTGGGGGCTTCGTTGATCGTTTACGTTGGAGCGGACGACCTCTCGGGGCTGCGCCGCATCATCGAAGCTCTACGCGACCTTGGCCATCCGCCGGTCGTCCTCAACACATCGCTGAACCAACGAGGTGAGCCCCTTGTCCACGATGTCGGTGACGCTGCGCGGGCCTGTGATGCGATGGGGGTCAGGTTGCTGCTTACCGACGCCGGTCTACATCGGCTGGAGCGTCCATGACGGCGGGCCCACACATCGTCGTGCTTACTGCGACGCGCAATCGACCCCAGTTGTTGCGCGAACGGGCGTTGGCATGGGTCTTGGCCCAGACGCTGTCGCCGACTTCGATTCTGGTTGTCGACGACAGGTCGGCCCCTCCTGCATCGAGCTTGCTCGAAGGGATTGACGTCACCGTGGTCACGAATGAGCGCAGAGATGGGGCTAGCGGCGCTTGGAACACCGGTCTCTACGTTGCCGCGCACTGCTTCGAACCCGGTCACACATTCGTCGCCATGCTCGACGATGACGACGCGTGGCATCCCGCGTACCTGGCGACATGCCTGGAAACGGTCCTCGAGACTGATGCCGACGTCGTCGCGTCTAGACTGCGCTGGATGATTTCGCCAGGGACGCTCGAAGGCATCGTGGGCCCACCGGACCGCCTCGTCGTCGATGACTTCCTCGTGGGGAGCCCTGGCCTACAGGGTGTCAGACGACATCTAAAACTGACCCCCCGGCGACACGAAAACTGACCCCCCCTCCGGCCGGGAGGGAACGAAGATGAGAACGAGATCAGAGAACGACCTACTCAGGCGCTGGAACAGCCTGAGGAGGGGATTCATGCACACACCCGAGGACGTGTCCGTGATGCTGCGGCTTCACGAGCTCGGCTGGGGCATCAAGCGCATCGCGCGGGAGCTGGAGGTCAGCAAGAACACGGTCCGTCGGTACATCCGCGCGGGTGGATGGACGAGCTACGGGAGCCCGAAGCGGGCAAGTCAGCTGGACGGCCTCGAAGCGTGGCTCGAGGCTGAGTTCAGGAAGCACAAGGGCAACGCAGACGTCGTCCACCAGGAGCTGAAGCGCATCCACGGCATCGAGGTCTCGCTTCGGACCGTCGAGCGGGCTGTGCAACCCATCCGCCGCGAGATGGCAGCCGAGGCCAAGGCCACAGTCCGCTTCGAGACCCCGCCGGGGAAGCAGATGCAGTGCGACTTCGGACAGGTCACGGTTCGGATCGGCGGCGAGAGGGTGAAGGTGCAGCTGTGCGTGATGACGCTGGGGCACTCGCGGCGAATCTACGTCGTCGCCCACGCCCGCGAACGCCAGGCGAACTGGCTGATGAGCTTCGAGGCGGCGTTCGTGTGGTTCGGCGGCGTGCCGCTGCAGATGCTGGTCGACAACGCGCGAGCGCTGGTGAAGCACCACAACGCCGAGACGCGCGAGGTCGAGTTCAACGGCACCTTCGCGGCCTTCTGCCGCCACTGGGGCATCACGCCAAAGGCCTGCGCGCCCTACCGGGCCCGCACCAAGGGCAAGGACGAGCGGGCCGTCGGGTACGTGAAGCGCAACGCCATCGCCGGCCGCGAGTTCGCGAGCTGGTCGGACCTGCAGGACCACCTCGACCGGTGGTGCCGAGAGATCGCTGACGTGCGCGTCCACGGCACGACGGGAGAGCGACCCATCGACCGGTTCGTCGCGAGCGAGCAGAGCGCGCTGCAGCCCCTCCGAGGCCGCGTCGCCTTCCAGCGTCCCCGCGAGGTGGTTCGCAAGGTCGGTACCGACTTCTGCGTCGAGCTGGACACCAACTTCTACAGCGTGCCCTACCGCTTCATCGGCGCCCGCGTGACCGTTCTGCTGGCCGGGCAGCAGGTCGAGGTCCGCCACGCCGGCGAGGTCATCGCGACGCACCCGGCTGGTCGTGGGAGGCGGGAGCGGTTCGTCACGCGGGAGCACCTCGAGGGCGTCGTCGTCGGCCATCCTGCACGGGTGCAGGCCGCCGCCGCCGCCCCCGAGGAGCCCCCGCCCGAAGCCGAGCTGCTGAGGCCCTTGAGCGAGTACGAAGCCCTGGTCGGAGGTGCACTGTGAGCGTCGATTCCGAACACCTTGAGGCGATGCTGTCGCGGCTGAAGCTGACCCTGGTTCGCGACCAGCTGGACACGCTGCTGGACGAGGCCGCCCGCCGCGAGCTGAACCTGCGTGAGGCGCTGGTGTTCTTGTGCGAGGCCGAGATCGCGCGGAAGGACCAGCGGCGAATCGCCATGGGGACGAGCATCGCAAAGTTCCCGTTCGTGCGGACACTGGATAGCTTCGACTACGAAGCACAGCCGAGCGTGGACGCGAAGCAGATCCGCGAGCTTGCGACGAGCCGGTGGGTGGCGAACGGCGACACGCTGCTGCTGCAGGGGCCGCCGGGCGTCGGCAAGACGCACCTGGCCGTGGCGCTGGGCCGAGAGGCCATCCAGCGCGGCAACAGCGTGCTGTTCACGCAGGCGACGCACCTGGTCGCGGCGCTGGCCAAGGCACACGCCGAAGGCAAGCTGGAGGAGAAGCTGCGGCACTTCACCAAGCCGAAGCTGCTGATCATCGACGAGCTGGGGTACCTGCCGTTCGAGGCGAACGCGGCACACCTGTTCTTCCAACTGGTGTCACGTCGCTACGAGCGCGGCAGCGTGCTGATCACCAGCAACCGCAGTGTGGGCGAGTGGGCCCAGGTCTTCACCGACGCTGTCGTCGCGACGGCCATCTTGGACAGGCTGCTTCACCAGAGCCACGTCATCACCATTCGCGGAGACAGCTACCGTCTGCGCGAGAAACGCCGATCAGGCCTGTTGAAGGCGGATCGGGTCGACCAAGCAACGGCGACCTGAGGGGGGGAATTCTTCGTGTCGCCAGGGGGGTCAGTTTTCGTGTCGTCAGGGGGGCAGTTCCGGCTGTCGCTTGACAGCTCTACAGACAGTGTGCGTCGCCGGCAGCCATGTTGCAGCCTCACGCTTCCATTTCCACTTGTCATGGCGGTCGCTCCGAGCCGAAGAACTGCTCCCAGTTGTGAAGAGCCGGACTCTGCGCACGGGCCGTTTCCGGTGGCACCATGGGCGCGTAGAGTCGTTGGGACGCATCGAATGCATGGAGGACTCGCGGACGCTTCTGACCGGCTTGTGGGGGCAAAGAGAGGTCGGCACGAAGCACCTCGTTCGAGATCACGAAGCCTCGCGAGGCGAAGTGTTCCCGCATGACAGCCACGGGCTCGGAGTACACGACGACGTCCTTTGTCGTCGGCGTGTCGATGACCTGTTCCTCATCGATGAAGAAGGTGCTCGGGTAGCCGTCGCCAGCGCTTCCCGTCGCGCGAAAGCGCTTGAAACCGCGAGGGATGGGGGATGCCAGCTGGCGAGTCTTCGTCAGTTCCGAGCTGACCGCGACAAACGGCGCGTAGGAGACGTTCTCCTTGCACAGGTAGTGGGTCGCTTGCTCGATGGAGACCACGGGCGCCACGTAGAACCCGGTCTTGCCAAGCCCTGCGTCGACGGCCAGCTCATTCAGCCGACGCCGGGTTTCGGGAAAGGGGCACCGCTTGCGCCCTACGTCCTTTGCGACGCTCTTGGAGCTCAGCATCGCGACGAGGTCGGCCAGGTCCTCGGGGCAATTCACTGGTCCCCAGCACTTGGCGATGGTGCCCCGGGACCGCGGGAGAGTGGTCTTCTTGACCCATTCTGCCGCCTCCGAGATCATCGCGGCGAGAATGACGGGGCACCACCACAGCTCATGGATGTGAGGGTACCCGTCGTCGTGCCACTCGACGCTCGTATGCCGGGCGAGCTCGAGGTAGTGGGAGACGCGCCGCCTACCGCGCCTGTCCACCCGCACGCGCGGCTCTCCGAACTCCTTCCCGACAAGGTCGAAGAAGCGCTCGGTACGGCGACCGAGATCCCGCATGGCATAGACGGAGTCGCAGTACCTGTCGCGATCGACAGATAGGGTGACCATGAGGCATGGAGCGCGGGCACACGCCTGGTCCCGTTCCAGCTGCGCACGAACCCGGTCGCGTCGCTGAACGCCCAACATCGTCGCACACGAGCGACAACGGTGGCTCTTGCACATCAGCGCGGACACCGTCGTTACCTCGATCTCGCCGTCGACGACAGTCGAGGCGAGGGACGACTTGGAGCACACCTCTTCGCACCGTCGACTCATCGCGATTGCATCGAGCCGCAGTCCAAGGGCAAACACCTCCACCAGAAGCCGAGGGGCATCCCGGAACGGCACGGTCCCGAAGTCGGCGAGGCATGAGCCGACTTTCGGTCTGACGCTGTCGTCGCTACTCCCATTGTCCGCGTCGAGGGCGGCCACTTCGTCGCGCCTGACGCATGCTTCTCGGCGCAGGACGCGGGCGGCTGCGAGTTCGATGTACCGCGCCGTTTGGGGGTGGATGCTGCCCTTCCTGAACAGCGTCTTGCACGCCTGCCGAGCGGTCTCCTGCAAGTACCCGGGCAGCTGCGCGATGACGTCCGATACCGGTACGGACGGCTCGCGCTCCACCACCTGCTGCAGGCCCCCTGGCATGTATCGTGTGCCGCGCGAGCAGCGCTCTTCCGCCGTTCCGGTTCGTCTGTCGGCCAGCAGGAGCCTCGGGTCAGTGGCCCGCACGGCCCCATCGACAATGTGGCGCGCTCGTTCCAGGTCGCCGGCTGTGCCGGACCAGCCACCCTCAGCTTCCAGGAGCGTGGTGAGGTGTGGCGTGACGCTCCTTGGAACCCGTTCGCCCAGCACCGAAATGAGGATGGCGACGAGCGACGTGCGAAGCTGAGGCGGTGGGGAGAGTGAGTCCGCCACATCCACAGGGTCGAGGGTCCGCTGTACCGGCGCGAGCTCGGCCAGCGCGTCGAACCGGGTGCCGACCAGGGTCTTGTACCCTAGTCGTACGACGAGACCGACTACGCCGTCGGGCAGGTCCTGGAACGGATGGATGCACGGGCTTATCCCTGGAGGTGTCGAGCCAGGGCTCGGGCGCCCCTGGTGGCCGGGCGTCGCAACCATGGCCTACCCCTCTTCCGGGGCGGTAGACACGCCCCCCTGGCGCGCAGGGCGCGCGGAGGGCCGGCCTTCGGCCGGGCGCTTCGCGGAGGGCGTCCCCGCGGCTGGCCGCGCCTCGGCGAAGCGGACTGCGCGTGCCGCCGTCCTGGATGCGTAGCTCGAGCTCTTTCGGTCGTTCGCCCTGCGACGCGCGATGACGTCGGTGATCACGGACTCGCTGAACCCAAGACGCGCGAGGCGAGTCGCCAGCGCCATGTCATACCCCGACGCGGAATGGTCGCCGTCGGGGCGCGTGCGACCGCGGCCCATGTAGAGCTCCGAGAGCGCGTGGTCTGTCTCGATCAGGCTCCAGACGTCGACCGTCGGGCCTCGATCCTGGTGAAGAGTTGGCTTGCGCGGTGTGAACGTCGGGGCGCCGGGTAGCGTGTCACCCAGCTCGGCGAGGCTGTACGTCCGCCGCGGGTCGAGGTGGGTCACGGCGACTCGCCGGGGCGGGAGCCGCTTCGTGGTCCAGGTCCCAGGGAGTGCCAGCATCTGTTGCAGACCGCGAGGTGCATCCGGCAGCTCGAGAGCGACCGAGAGCCGCCGGGTCAGGTCCGCTGCCAGGGTGCAGTCGACCCGCTCGTCGAGAAGGGAGTAGAGGTGTAGCCCTCCTCCGGTCGCGACGACGGCAGATGGCACGAGGCCGAGTTTGGAGCAGCGCGTACGTACGGCAGGCAGCCCCTCTGCCTGACGTTTGTCGACGTCGGCCCAGTTCAGCGTCGCGGCGTCGTCGTCGTCGGTCTCGACGACCTTGTATCCGTCAACATCGACGGCGATGACCGAAGAACTAGCGAAACCCTCCGGGCCGTTCGAGGCCTCGGAGCGCGTGAACGGTGAGTAGAACACCCTCCATCGCCGCCGCAGGTTCAGGCCGCTGAGGCGGGCAAGCTGCTCGATAAGGGCGTCAGCGCCCAGCAGGTAGCTAGCACGGGGGCCAGCCATCTCGTCTGTGAGCGGCGTCGGCATCTGCAGCACGCGCACGTACTCGTCCGTGGGCACCACGATCTTCAGGAAGTCCTCGTTCAGGCCCATGGAGCTGGTCCAGAGGCAGATTCGAGCCCTTCGTGGTTGCGCGTTGAATGTTGGGTGCAGACGCACTTGTGCGCCGCCGCCGAGGCGGATATCTTGATCATGGTGTTTGCCTGGCCGCGGGGATGCGTTGAGGGTGTCCCTGCGGCCGACCCACCAAGAGGCTCGACCGCAGCCGCAGCATCAATATCGTATACGGTTGCTTCAGTCATCGCCAGGGCAGAGGGCGAGCGGGCGGCCTGATTGGCTATTTAATGGGGATTCGCGAGCCGACGATGCCGCGTCGTCTCGTGGTTGCGTTTGCGCCATTTGGTAACCGTCAACCCAAATTAACAAATAACTTGATGGTGACCAATTGCGCGTCATTCGTTCAACGTCCAGCGCTAGATCCCCAGGGAATGGCAACGATGGAGCATCGCCCTCCATCCTGCCGGCCGATGACATCCCGTGACAACCACATCATCTATCAGATGATAGATAATATGCATGGCCATCACACCAGACCGCATCAAAGAACTTCGAGACGCCGCCGGCCTTCGTCAGGAAGACCTTGCCTTTCTGCTGGGGGTCGGCATCGCCAGCATCCCCCGGTGGGAAAGGTCAGGGGGCACGCTCCCCGGCGGCATGACCCGGCAGCTGCTCGAGGTCATCGGTGAGCTGCACGACGCCGGCTTCGACCTCTCGGTCGTGGGACCGGCGCTTCGGCACTCCGGCAACATGGGGGCGCTGCGCCTGCTGTTGAACGCGTACCACGACCTGAAGAAGGGGGCGTCATGAAGCTGACGGGCCGCCATGGCGAGTACAAGGTCATCCGCCAGCTCAACGAGGGCTCCTTCGCCCGGGTGATGCTGGCCAGGGACGCGAACAAGCGACCAGTCGCCCTGAAGGTGCTGATGGACGTCAACGACAACGACGCCGTCGAGCGCTTCGCGCGCGAACAGCGCATCCTCTCGGGCTTCCATCATCCGAACGTCGTGCCGTTGGTCGACGACGGCGTCGACGAGAAGGGGCACCCCTGGTACGCCATGCCGGCCTACGAGACCGACCTCGTGTCGGTGATCGGCGACGAGCCGGGTGCCGGGCGGGTGGCCGAGCTCGTCGGGGACATCGCCCGAGCGCTGGCTGCCTACCACGACCGTGGTGGTATTCACCGTGATCTGAAGCCCGACAACGTGCTCATGGACGGCGACACGCCCCGTCTGGCCGACTTCGGTGTTGCGCGATGCCCTTCCCTCGACGGCGAGAGCCTGACGCGAACGGCACTCGGCACGGTCGAGTACATGGCGCCAGAGGTGTGGCGAGGTGAGGCCTCGCCAAAGTCCGATATTTTCGCGCTCGGCATCGTCCTGTGGGAGCTGGCGAACGGGACGCGTCGGAAATTCTCCGACCCCGGGCCGCCGCCGGAGTCGCTCGACGCAGGGCCGCAGTTCGCGGTCATGAACCCGCTTTACCAGCAGATGACGGCGAAGGATGCGTCCTCGCGCCCCACAGCGGCAGAGGTCGTGACAGCATGCGACGAGATCATCCGTCGCTCGGTGAAGGCGGGGATGTCGTTCACCGAGGCCCAGATCGAGGCGATCCAGCACTCTGGTTCGCACCTGCAGCTCATCGCGTGCGCGGGGTCGGGCAAGACCGAGGTCGTTGCTCGGCGGGTGGCGACCCTCCTGGACCCGGCTCGGGAGCCGAGGTTGAGCCCAGCGAACATCGTGGCCTTCACGTTCACCGAGAAGGCGGCCGGCGAGCTCAAGCAGCGCATCGTGGAGCGCACGCGAGACGCCCACGGCGAGGTGGTCGGCATGGCCGAGATGTTCGTCGGCACCATCCATGCGTTCTGCCTCGAGCTGCTGACCACGGAGGTCCCCGAGTACATGAAGTACGAGGTGTTCAACGCGGTGCAGCAGAGTCTCTTCATCGACCGGAACAGCAGGAAGAGTGGCCTCACTGCCACCGTCGATCTCAATGGGAAGCCGCTGCGCCGGTACCTGGACACGCCGCACTACAGCAGCGCGTTGCAGATCCTCCGGGAGGATGATGTCGACGATGCGCTGGTGAGCTCGAGTTTGAAGAGCGGCCTTGCCGCCTACCAGGCGCTCCTCGCGCAGCATCACTACCTCGACTACTCGGCCATCATGGACCGAGCCGTGATCGAGCTCGAGACCAACGACGACTTCCGCAAGCGGATCGGCGAGCGCATCAAGCACGTCATCGTCGACGAGTACCAGGACGTGAACCCCATTCAAGAGCGCCTGGTTCGCGCCATGGCCGATGCGGGTGCGCACGTGTGCGTGGTTGGCGACGACGACCAGACCATCTACCAGTGGCGCGGAAGCGATGTCTCGAACATCCTCACCTTCAAGGACCGCTACGCGAACGTGCACCAGGTGCGGCTACAGGAGAACTTCCGTAGTAGTGAAGGGGTCATCGATCTCGCTCGGGAGTTCATCAAGCAGAACCAGCACCGCCTGGACAAGGCGATGGTGCCGACGAACGCCCAGCCCTACGAAAAGGGCGACATCGTGGCCCTGGGCCACGACACGCCCGAGGAAGAAGCTCGGTACATCGCCGAGACCATCAAGGAACTCGTAGGAGTCGCGTTCACCGATGCGGACGGCACGCGGCGAGGGCTGTCGTGGTCCGACATGGCCATCCTCTTCCGCTCCGTCGCCAAGAACGCGGCGCCGGTCATCGCGGCGCTCGACGAGGCCGGGATTCCCTATGTCGTCGAAGGGATGAACAATCTCTTCCACACGCACGAAGCCGAAGCCGCGCGTCAGCTCTTCTACTTCATGGACGGGAGAATGGGTGCCAACGAACTGGCCGCGTACTGGCGCATTCCCCGGTTCGGCTTCGACAGCGATGCGGTGCACACAGCTGTCGCGAACGCTTCGAAGGCGCGCAGTCGGCTGCTGAACAACGCGGGACAGGAGCATTGGTCGCTCTACAATCTTCAGCGGCAATTCATGTCCTTCCTCGAAGACCTCGGGCTCAAAGAGGAGAACATTTCCGACGGTGAGGTCGTGCTCTACAACCTCGGCAAGTTCAGCCAGCTGATCTCGGACTTCGAGGCCATTCACTTCCACTCCGACCCGCAGCGCAAGTACGAGGAGTTCGCCAAGTTCCTCGAGTACGGCGCCGAGGGCGCGTACCCCGAGGGCTGGCAGGACAGCCAGTATGCCAACGTCGACGCCGTGCGGATCATGACCGTCCACAAGGGCAAGGGCATGCAGTGGCCAGTCGTGTTCGTGCCCGCGCTGCTGAGGAACCGGTTCCCCTCGAAGCGGCAGGGCGGTCGCAGTGTGTGGCACCTCCTGGACGAGAACGCTGTCGACGACCACATGCGGTACCGCGGGAGCGTCGAGGACGAGCGCCGGCTGTTCTACGTTGCGGTGACCCGGAGCCAGAAGTTCCTCTTCCTGACCCATGCGCCCATCGCGAACAACCGCCTGTACAAGCGCCCGTCCGACTTCTTCGAAGACGTTCTGGTCTCGAAGTACGTCAAGCGCCGCCGGCAGACCTACGATGACCGCGACCGCCTCGAGCCGCAGGCAAAGAAGTCGGTGGCCAACGTCACCCTATCGTTCAGCGACGTGAAGTACTTCTTCGAGTGTCCGTATCAGTTCAAGCTGCGCATTCTGTACGGGTTCAACGCCCCGATTCACGAGGCGCTCGGATACGGCAAGTCACTGCACGATGCCCTGGCCGAGGTGCATGCCCGCGCGATTCGCGGTGACCTTGCCGGTGAAGCCGAGGTCGAGGAGCTGGTGAGGCGACACCTTCACGTCCCGTATGCCTACCCAGCCCTGCGCGAGACTCTCGAGGCCAGTGCTCGCAAGGTCGTGTCGAACTACCTCGCCGACAACGCCGAGCTCCTCCAGAACATCGAGTTCAGCGAGAAGACCATCTCGATCGACCTCGGCGACGGCATCACCGTCTCGGGACGCATCGACCTGGTTCGGCGTCTCGATACCGACGAGACCACCATCGTCGACCTGAAGAGCAAGGACCGCGTGCAAGTCGACGAGGTGACCGAGACCCAGCTCCACATCTATGCCCTGGGCTACCGCGAGCTCACCGGCCACGACGCCGACTTCGTCGAGATCTACAACCTCGAGGAGCGCCAGAAGAAGCCGCGCTCGGTCGACGAGGACTTCATCGAAGACGTGCGGAGCGACGTGCGCGACGCGGCGAACTCGCTGCGTCAGAACGACTTCCCGGTGAAGACGAGCCACAAGGCGTGCTCGACCTGCGACTACCTGGGCATGTGCAGCGCGGGGCAGAGAAAGGTGGAGGGCCCGTGAAGTCAGAGGAGTTCGAGGCACTGGTGCTCGAGGGCGAGAAGGAGACAGTGGACTTCAAGGCCTTCTACGACTGGGCCCACGGCGGAAAGAGCGAGGTCGCGGAGTTCTCGAAGGATGTCATGGCGATCGCGAACCTGCTGCCGCCGGGTACGACGCCGGGCCACATCCTCCTGGGCGTCGAGGAGTTCAAGGACTCGGGTGCAAGTGGGGGCCGGATTACCGGCCTCTCTCCGCAACTGCGCACGTCGGACTCCGCATCGATGACGCAGCGACTACAGCGGCATCTCAACAGCGTCCCGAGGATCGAGTACGAAGAGCTGCAGGTCCCGCGCCACGATGACGAGTCCGTTCTCGTCTGGGTGGGAGTGCTGACGATTCGTCCGGGTGGCCGCCCCTACTACGCCAAGCGCG
The DNA here is from genome assembly GCA_965216925.1 of Myxococcota bacterium. Lineage (GTDB taxonomy): Bacteria > Myxococcota_A > UBA796 > UBA796 > CAYYHT01. Next base: position 90,925 of record CBDCGT010000001.1, read on the forward strand.
AGTACCCGAACAAGCTGATCGGCGGTGTGGCCTACCGCCGGGCTGGCACGTCGACGCAGATCGCCACGCCGCGCGATATCGAGCTGTGGCTGGTAGAGGACCAGCGGCTCGACCCAGCAAAACTCGACCTCGAGAAGCGGAAGCTCGAAGCGGAGATCGCCGGGCTGCGAGGCGCCATCACCCCGGTCCCATTCGCCAAGTTCCAGGACGCCGGTGGGCGGGGGCAAGCGGCGAAGGTGAGCTGCTCCATTCGGTTCGAGAATCACGGGATGTGCCCATACCGGGCGCAGGTGCTCGACTTGGCGGTCGGCCGGCAGAGTGTCGACGGCGTGACCTGGACACAGGTACTGCACGCATCTCTGGATTTCGGCCTGCATCCGAACACCGCTCGCATGGAGACGTTCGAAGTCGACGCGAAGGAGTTTTCGCAGGCGTCTTCGGCCCAGGGCGCCAACGCGGCGGTCAAGGACTACGCGGCCCTCGCCGAGACGCTTTGGATCCAGATCACGCTCACCTGCGTTTCCCACGCTGGCATCCGCATCCAGCGGCAGTTCCTGCGCGCCCCCGTTCGGTGAGCGCCAGGCCCACCCCTAAAACAACTCCCACAGCCGCAACAGCACCTCGGCATCCAACGCCGCGTACGCCTCCTGCCTCGGCGTCAGCGGGCGCCGCGTCCAGTCGCTCGTCTGCTGCGCCTTGTCGAGCTCGATGCCGAGCTCGCGCAGGCAAACCGCCTTCAGGCTGTGACCGCCCTTCGCCCTCTTTCTCATCACCCGTGAGCGCTCGAGGGTGTCGACGACGTTCTCGATCTCGATGCCGTACTTCCGCAGCACCGACCGCTCGAAGTTGGCGTTGTGGATGACCTTCACGATGGTGTCGTCGGCCATCAGCTCGCCCAGGGGTGCCAGGTCGGACAGCTCGAGGGCGTCCATGAGGAACACGCGGTCCTTCGTCGCGACCTGCACGAGGCACAGCGCCCGGCTGGCAAGCGTGGTCTCGACGTCGAGGCCGAGCACCTCGGACTCCGACAGCATCGCGCACGCTTCTCGGAGACCCTCCTCATCGCGAACCCAGTGCACAGGCAACGAGCCGCGCACCTTCGGCTCCGACAGGTCGACGTGTTCGACGCGCTCGGGCACCTCGCTCTCGTCGGCTCGACGCTCCCGCAGCGATGCGGGCACCCGCACGAGCTCGCCGGCCTCGCCGCCTGCGAGCCATGCCCAGGCGCCCGCGACGTCGAGCAGGTACTCGCCGAGCATCTCGCGCTCGACCCAGGGCGGCATCAGCGGCTGGAACTTGCTCAAACGGTAGTTTGGAAGCGACTGGCCGACCTCGTCCCAGAGTGCGTCGTTCTCCCAGAACTCGACCTCGGACAACGCCGCCACGGCCTCTTGGAATCGGCGCTCATCGAGGTCGTCGCTGCGCACCTTCACGAGGTAGTTGTCGGGGATGACCTTCCAGTCGCTGCCCACGGCCTCGAGGGCGTAGCGCAGGGTCGAGTTGATGCGACCGCCGGCGAAGGTCCACCAGCGAATCTCGCCGGGCTCGACCTCGATGCCGCCACGCACGGGCTCGAGCATTCCGTCGAAGCCCTCGCGCTGCTGTCGGAGCACCTCGACGGCCGTCTCGTGCAGGTAGGGGTAGGCCTCGTCCGAGGTCAGCACCTCGAGCACCTTCTGACAGACGTCGAAGCCCAGGAACTGCGGCAGGTAGCCGCCCCATGTCGGCTGCCGACCCCGCGGGGCAGGCTGAACGACGATGCGCCGGTCGTCGTGGAAGATGCGGTCGACCGCCCACGCCCGACCGCCCAGCAGGAAACAGCTCACTCCGTCGACGAGACGGTCGACGAAGCCCTGCTGCAGTGTGCCGATGGGCTGCCCGGCACCCGTCTGCACCGAGTAGCTCTGCGGGCTCGAGAAGACGGCGAACAGCTCCATGAAGTTGCGTCGGCCGAAGCGCTTCTCGGCACGAGGGCCGAGCACGAGGCGGCCGCTCATCTGCAGCAGTGCCCGGTCTCGCAACATCCAGGCCACCAGGCGCTCGAACTCGGCCCGGTGGATGCGTCGGAAGTCGGGTACCTGGCTCAGGTGTGCCCAGGCCTCTTCGAGGGGAATCCCGTCGGCCGCGAGTGCCATCGCGAGCAGCTGGTGAACCAGCACCGGCCAGCACCGGTCGGTGACCTCGACCGACTCGACCCATCCCGCCTTGGCGAGCTCGACGAGCGCGATGGACTGGGTCACCGCCTCGGTCGTCTCGCAGAAGAAGGTCGTGTTCGCTGCCTGACCAGCTCGGCGGCCCGTGCGGCCCATCCGCTGCAGGAACGAGCTCACGGTGTCCGGGGCCTCGGCCTGCAGCACGCGGTCCAGGTCGCCGACGTCGATGCCGAGCTCGAGGGTGCTCGTGGCCACGATGCACGCATCGGAGCCGTGGTGGAAGCGCTCCTCGGCGAGCGCTCGCTCTTCCTTCGACACCGCGCTGTGATGCACGAACACCGTCGTTCCCGACCGGCGCATGTGCTCGGCAACTGCCTCGGTCGCCGCACGGGACTGGCAGAAGAACAGGCTCTTCTTGCCACGAGCCATCACGGCAGCGTCGTGGGCGAGCAGGCCGAGCTCCGCGCGGTGCACGACGAGCAGCTGCTTGCGACCTGGCTTCTTGGGAGGGTCGACGACGCGGCCTGGTCGCTCCGAGGTGCCCTGGAGCCAGGTGAGGATGGCATCGGGGTTGCCGACGGTCGCGCTGAGGCCCACGCGCTGCACGTCGTGCCGCGACAGCTTGGCCAGGCGCTCGAGCACGCTCATCAGGTGCGCGCCTCGGTCCGAACCCGCCAGTGCATGGATCTCGTCGATGACCACGATGCGCAGGTCGGCGAACAGCTTCGCCGCGTCGACACGCTTCGAGACGAGCATCACCTCGAGGGACTCGGGTGTGGTCATCAGCAGCTCGCTCGGCTGCTTCAAGAACTTCGTCCGGGCGCTCGACGAGGTGTCGCCGTGCCAGACGAATCGGTCCAGGCCGACCATCTCTGTGTAGAGGCCCAGACGGTCAGCCTGGTTGTTGAGCAGGGCCTTGATCGGAGCGATGTAGAGGGCCGCGAGTCCTCGAGGCGGGTCGTCGACCAGGTTCGACAACGTCGGGAACATCGACGCTTCGGTCTTGCCCCCGGCCGTCGGGGCCAGGACGACGGCATTGCACCCGTCGAGCAGCGCTGCCCCAGCCAGTTCCTGCACCTCGCGCAGGCTCGACCATCCCAGCCGAGCGACGATGGCCTCCTGGAGGCGTGGGTTGAAGCGGGCGAAGACGCTCACGGTTCCTGCTCTCGAAAATGCCCGCTGGCGCCACCCCGAGAAGCACTCATCCCGTGTACACGGAAGCTCTCGGCCGCGAGCGGCACATTCGGGAAGTGGTAGCAGCGCTTCTCTTCCCACGACTCGGACTCGGTGACCTCACCGAAGACGTCCTGGAGCTCGCCGAGGGTCATCGCGATGGCCCACGGAGCCACGCCCTTCGGCCGGATGTACTGCACGAGGATTCCGTCTGGTGGCAGCATCTCCCAGGCGTCTCGCTTCATGTGCACGCGGGTGCTGGAGTAGGCGACCAGCACGGTGTCGCCGATGTGATGCCGCTGGGGCCGTGTTCCCGGGTCGCCACGCTCGAGCAGGGCTCGAACAGCCGGGTGCGCCACCACGCTTCCGCGCGATGCCGGCCGTGTCCAGCGGCGCCGAGGGCCCCCCACGGGCTACCAGACGTCTTCCTGGACCACGAGCTCGGTGTCGTCGTCCAGGGTCAGCGAGTCGCCGGCGATGGCCATCTCTTCTTCGGGGCTGAGCCCAGCGGGAGCGAACTCGTACACTTCTTCCGGGTTGTACTCGGGCTCGTCTCGAACAAGGTCCATCACGTTCACGAACTCGCGTAGGAACTGCCGGGGGACGACGCCCACGTCGCCCTTGAACCCGGCGGTGACCTGGTTCACGAGCTGCTCGATGAACACGGTGTTGACCATGCGGTCGAGCCGGGCCGAGTCGTCGGTCGGGTAGAGCTCACGCAGCCGCAGGGCGACCTTCTTCAACCGGTCGGCGTTGAAGGGCTTCAGCTCGAGCTGGGCCTGACGAAGGCTCGCGAACTTGCCTTGCTTCAGGAAGCGGATGCGGTCGTGCAGCGGTTGAAGCCCGGCGACGCCGTGTCGGGAGTCGAAGAACTCGGCCGTGCCCGTGAAGAGCCACAACAGGCCGGGATAGGCCCCGGCGGCGTCGGCAATCTGGCGAATGCCGTTGAGCGACTTGTGCCGAGAGTCCTTGCGCATGCGCAGGATGGTCTCGGCCTCGTCGATGACAATGACCAGGCCCTTGTACCCAGCCGCCTTCACGATCTCGAGCACGCCGCGCAGGTAGTCGAGGGCATCGCGGCTGCCGATGTCGCCCTTGATGCCCGCGATCTTCTTGGCGCTCGCGGCCACGTTCCCGCTGCCGCTGAGCCAGGAGATCAGGGCGCCGGCATCGGCCATCTCACCGCGCTGCTTCAGGTCGAAGATGGTCTGCACCACGCGGATGAAGTCCTGCGGAGCTTGGCCGCCCGTGAGCGCGGCGAGATCTTCGTCGAGGCGCTTTCGCACCTTGTCGTCGAAGTCGTCTGCGTCTTCGTCGGCACCGGCGGCGATGATGCTGTCTTCGATGTGGCCGATCCACCGGTCGAGGATGTCGCCGAGGGCTCCTCGGGCGCATGATGCCGTGCCGAGCTCGGTCATGACCTTGCGGTACACATCGTCGAAGCGATGGAACTTGAGGTCGTTGTCGGACACGACAACGAAGCTGGTCGCGAAGCCCTGTGCCTGGGCATCGAGCAGGGCGAGTCGAGCCGTGAAGGTCTTGCCGCAGCCGTATCCACCGCGCAGGAACTTGATGGTTCCCTCGCCATCGGCGGCCAGGTCGAGCTGACGGTGGAGCTCCCCGCGCTGCTTCTCGATGCCGACGGCAAAGGTGTCGATGCCGCGCTCGGGCACAAGCCCCTTTCGAAGGGACTCGAAGATGTGCTCCACATCGCGACTGGTGAGCGTGCTCATGTCGTGCTTCCTTCGCGGACGTACCGCTTCACGCCGGCCACCACATCGATGCGGACCGCGAACGGGGCCTTGGCGGCATATTCCTCGAAATTCCTTGTGAACTTGCGAACCTGGCGACCGCCGCCGAGCATGGTCATCGCCTCGGTCTCGGTAACCGCGCCGTGGGCAGCGAGGTGCTCGAACAGCTGGCGGACGCCGCCCTCGGGCAGGCTGGCGAGCCAGTCGGTACCGGTCGGGCTCGGAGTCGCGCCTCCGTCCTGTCGGCCGGCTCGCGCCCCCGACACGATGAAGCGCGTCTCGACGACGCACGGTTCCACGGTCGCGACCCCAGCCGGATGCATCAGCTCGACCTGAACGCGGGCGTCGGTCGGCCCAGACAGCTTGAAGAAGAGCTCGAACTGCTCGTCGGCTACGGCGTGCACGGCGCCACCCGCCAGCCGGGCCTCGCCGCGAACCGAGCACAGCTCCACCTGGACCTCGGGGGCTTCGGGAACGCGCAGGCCGAGCTCGACCTCCCGTGGGCCGCCGAAGGGCAGGGCGCCGAGGCCGGTCACCGAAAGCGTCGCCGAGATGCACTGCATGCCGGCCACCGCATCTTCGGCCTTGGCCTCGACCTTGTACTGCAGCACATCTCCGCCGGCGGCCGCGCGGTGCACGATGGTCAGCACCGGGATGACGCGCTCCTGCAGGCTGTTGCCGCCGTGCACGAAGCTCATCGACCGCTTGCCGGTGTCGAACACGGCCGTGGTGGTCGGGAAGATGAGGTGGGAACCCTCGGCCTGCTCGTAGTCCAGGTCGGGCATGGGCACGCGCACCTCGTTCGCTCGGTCGGCACCTGCCTGGGTGAGCACGTGCCGACGCGTCGGATCGATCTTTCGCCCGTAGGGCTGGGCATCGACGGCGGTCTCGTCGAGCAGGAGGAATCCGTGGTCTGCGGTGATGACGAAACGCCGGACGCCAGCCTCTCGCAGCAGGTGCCACGCGGCTCTCAGCTTCTGCATGACGGTGTCGAACACGGCGGTGCCGACGCCCTTCTCGCCGGCCTTGTCGATTTCCTCGCTGTGGACGACGATGAGCCGAGCGCGAGCCACGCGCTGCTTCAGCGTCGTCGCGTCGTCGGCCAGCACCTCGGCGAGCGACAGCCATGGGCATGTCGGGCCGCCGACGCGATCGAACATCGCCCGTTGGCGCGTCTCGGGGTTGTACACGCGGAACTCGCCGGTGTGGAAGCCCTTGATCTTCCCGCGGTCGACGTCGATGTCGGGTCGAAGGCGACCATTGTGGGTGACGGGTGCCAGCACGTTCATGCCGACCTCGGTCACGGACGGGAGCTCGGAGTAGCGTCCGCGGAGGTGTGCCGTCGTCGCGGGTGTGTTGCGGACGGCTTCGAACAGCTCGACCCCCATCTCGAAGCGAAGCGCATCGACGACGAAGTACGCCGTCTTGCCGGCCTCCTGGGTGAACGGTCTGACGACCTGCTCGAACAGCGTGCGCTGCTGCATGTCGGAGGGCGGCAAGAAGCCACTCTTTGCGCAGACGCCGTTGAACTCGCGTGCCCACTCATCCGCCCAGTTTCGCCACAGGTTCCGAAGGCCATCGAGTCGCGAGCGGAGCGTCTCGAACTCGGGCACCTGCGGGTAGAGCAGCGCCGTTCGTCGCTGTTCCAGGACGCGGTGCGCTCGGTCGACGGGGGCTCCCACGTGCTCGTAGCGCTCGAGCGCGTCGGTGAGCGAGGTTGCCGAGAGCGATGGCCCGGCTGCCGAGAGGGCTTCCCCAAGGACGGCGGCGTCCTGCACCAGCTGCCAGGTCGCTTGCCGTGAGGGGTCGTCGTCGAGCCAGAAGGACCCAGTGTCGAGCCGTGGACCGGACCACGCGAGCACCTGGGGCCACCGCTCATCCTCCAGGGCGGCGAGCGCCGCCTCGAGCACCTTGTCCTCTTCGAAGCGGAAGGTGTCGATCTTGCCGAGGTCTTCGGCCTTGGCCTGACGGACCTCGTCGTCGAGCCACCCCTCGGTCTCGTCTGCGGTGCGCTGGTAGGTGAGGGGATGTCGAGTGCGCAGGTGCTCGGCGAGCTTCTGGCAGGTCTCGATGACGCCAGGGGGTAAGCCGGGAATGCTCCGCAGCCGTTCGTCGATGGGGGCTCTCTGCAGGTCGGACACATACTCGGCGGCGAGTGCCCAGCTGCCGATGGCGAAGGCCATGTCACGTGGAAGGACGCGACCCGGGGGAAGTGCCGCGTCCCGCCACGAGACCGTGAGCCCCGTCCACACCGTCATCTGCTCCCAGAGCAGGTCCTGGTCGTCGTCGCTGCGCATGCGACCGGCGACGAAGCCACCGGACAGCAGGTCGTCGAGGACGGCGGTGGGCTGCATGGCGCGCAGCTGGGCGGCCAGGCCGCCTTCTCCGTCGTCGTCGAGCAGGGCGGTCAACCATGTGTCGGCGCCCTCGACCGACAGATCGCCCTGTTCCTGGAACGCGGCGATCTGCTCGGGCTTCACCCGTCCAGCGGCCGCCTCCGTCACTAGCGTCTCGAGCTTCTTTCGATACCGGACCCCCGCAGCATAGAGCTCGAAGAGCGGGGTCTCTTTGACCGAGTCCTCGTTGAATCCGGGCAGGTGAACCACCACGGGCGTCTTGTCGATGCCGCCGGCCAGGCGCTCGAGGCCGAGCATCAGCTCGAGGTGGCTGCCCCGGTAGGCGTGCACGGCGTAGGGCAGCTCTCCGGCCTCACGGCGCTCTCGCAGGGCGTCGACGAACCGCGTGTAGTGGCCATCGAGGTCGAGCCAGAGGACTACGCCATGGCGGCGCACCCACGTACGCAGGTCTTCTTCGAGAACGGCGGAGACGGGGCCGAACTTCTTCACGGGTCCTTCCGCGCGATGGAATCGGTCAGCCTGTAGAAGCTTGTTGTTGGATTCCGGCCGGACTCGTCCATCTCGTCGGCGTCTTCATCGAGTGCGCGGGCGCGTCTGGTGGCATCGCCGACCCCCGCCGCGACCGTCGTGAAGGTGAGACCCTTGTCGTAGCTCGGAATGAACGAGGCCAGCATCGCCTGGACATCGTGGCGGTGTCTGGCCCCAGGGCTGTCCCGGAAGTGTAGGAGGAGCCAGAGCTCTATGCATGGGTTCGAGACGGCCAATTTGAAGGCGTTGGCTCTGGCCATCGTGCAGGCGTCATGGAAGCGCTCGTGCTCATCCCGGTCGAACACGCACCATACTTCGTCGAACTTCAGGTAGTCGTCGCCGTGTTGCTTCGCCTGCCGAGCGGCGTCCTCTGCCAGCGCCTTGGCGATTTCCACCACCTTCTTGGGGTCGCCCTGTTCATTGGGGATGGCGACCTCCACGGACGCGTTGCGGACATGCCGTTGATAGCCCTTGATGTACTCGGGCTCCGTCCGCTTGCCCTCACAGACTACCAGTAGCCTCCGTCGAGGATCCCGGGTTGCAGCACGCCTTGCCGAACGACGGGCTCGGTTTCTCCGGTTGCTCCCCATTCCGCTACTCCGGCACGCGTGTGAGGTCGCCCAGGAAGGGAATGGCACCGTAGCGCCCCTGTAGGTAGCCGCGCTCCAGGTTTTCCGCCTTTCTCGGCTTGTAATCCGTGAGTGGATAGGCGCAGGTTGCCCCCTCATTGCTCTTCTCGGTCAGCCAGACCTGATCACGACGCAATGCGGTCTCACCGGTGGTCGTCCCCAGAAGATTGGTGTCGTGCGTGGTGAAGAGCAGCTGGGCATTTCGCGGGTTGGTGGCCGGATCGTTGAACTGCTGCAGCACCCTGAGAGCGAGGAGAGGGTGGAGGCTCGCCTCCAGCTCATCGACAACGAGTAGGCCTCCCCGGTGTAGAACGTCGAGGAGCTCTGGGCCCAGTTGAAAAAGGGTCAGGGTGCCTTGGGACTCCTCTTCGAGGGGCAGCCAGGCTTCCTCCGAGGCGCTTTGGTGACGGACGAGGATTCCCTCGCGCCGCCACGGTGGTCGGTCGCTAGACTCCTCGTCCGCGGACTCGAGTTTGAAGTCCAAGATACCGACATCCGCTGCCTGGAGAAGGTCGCGGAACGAGTCTAGGCGACCGTCCTCCTCCCGCTCAAACAGAGTCGTCTGTGTGCGACCGTTGGCTCTCTGGGCAAGGGCGCGGCGGAACCAGTTGCGCCGGAAGAGCCCCAGACCTCGATGCCTGTTTCGGCGACCACCGACTGCACCTACGCTCCGGAACCACCAGTAGATGGGTGCGAGCTGCTGGTGCTTGTGCTGCACGGCCGCCGCGAGGAACAGGGCATTGGGTCGCGTGACCTGCTCGACCAGACGGTTCTCGCCATGAAGGTGATCACCGAACTTGAAGTCGTCCCCTTCGCGCTCGAACCAGGTTTGCTTCCGCCCCCGCGGCCAGGCGTACAGCCACTCCTCGAGGAACCGCTCATCGTCCGCGACGAAGCCGTACCGGTAGCGCACCTCATCGACGAGGATGGTGACCTCGAACAACGATGGCTCCTGCGTCTTGGTGCCCCAGGCGAACGGCTCTCTGGGGACGCCTCCCTCCGGAGCCCATGCGCGATGAGACATCATTACCGCGTTGCCCATGAAGCTCATCGCTGCCAGAAGATTGCTCTTGCCGCTCGCATTCGCTCCGTAGACTGCTGCAGCGGGAAGAAGAGGAGTTTCGTGCCCCGGGACCTTGCGCGGTCGCTGGTCGCTCGCATCCCCGCCACGCCCTGCTTCCATGGTCACCACCTGCTCATCTCGGATTGAGCGGTGGTTCTCGACGCGAAACTCGATGAGCATCGTGGACCTCCGCCCGCATCCTATGCGTGTCACGTCGTGATTTCTGCAATGAATTTGCGGATTCGGAGAGGTAAGCGGGCCGTCCGCGGGTTTAGGGTGGCGTCAGTCCTTGGGGCCGCCGGCGGGTAGCAGCGTCTCGGGCCGCAGCCCCCGAATCAACCCATCCCGCTCCTTCGTGAGCGTCGGATGCTCATCCCGCCACTTCTCCCGAGCCCCCGCCGCATCCGGCGCATCCAGCTCGAACGGCGCCTCCTGCTTCTCGGACAGCTTGCCCTCGAGGTCCCAGCACAGCGCAGGCCACCGCGACCACAGCCCCTCCTCGAGCAGCGTCATCTTCGGCACGACCTTCTTGTCCTTCCCGCGCCCCATCCGCCGCAGCGCCTCCTTCTCGACCGCTTCCAGCGCCTCTTCGGCATGGTCGCGCAGGTAGGCCTCGCGTAGTGCGATGTGATCGGGGGACCGACTCCCGTCAGGGTGCTGGTACGGCCCTTCCTCGATGCGAAAGTCCGGCCCGATTTCGTCCTGCAGCCGCAGCTCCCAGGCCCAGGCCCTCTGCGGGTGGTAGCGCCAGAAGCACCCGTGCGCGACGCCCAGGCTAGGGTCGTCCTGGCACTTGTCGTCCACACGCGTCGGCCAGTAGCGCATCGCCAGGTGCGACCAGTCGTAGTCCTTGCGGCCCTTGGCGGTGGCGAGCTCCTTCCACCACTTCTTCGGGTCTTTCCATTGCGGCGTCAGCACCGGCCACAGGGCGGCGCTGTTGATCATCACGCCGTCGTCGAGGTCGGGGTCGTACGCGGCGTCGCGCTCGCGGGGAGGGCACTTGTCGTCGGTCGGCGGCGGCCCCTTGTCGGCGCAGGCCTCGACGTTGGCGATGAAGGTCTGCAGCTCATCCTTGGCCTTCAGCACGCGGTCGTACTGCTTCTCGGCGGCGCGAGCGGCCTTGGCGTCGGCACCGTCTCGTGCGGCGCGAAGGTCGTTGAGCTCGCCCTCGATTCGGGCGAGGGTCGGGTGCAGGTGGTCGGCGAGGAGCACGCGCAGGGTCTGGTCGGTGAACCGGTGGATGTTCACCCAGGCCACGAAGGTCTTGCTGGAGGAGGAGAGCGGCCAGTGGATGGGCCGGTTCTCGTACATCTGACGGTGCACGTCCTTGAAGAAGTCGAGGGCGAACCAGTCGCGCAGGCCGCGCTTGGTGTCGATGGCCGGGCCGTGGGTGGACCAGGCCTCGTGGATGGGCGCGGCGGCGCGGTGGCCGAGGCTGTCACGGTGGTCGTTGTCGGCGAGGGTGGTGTCGAGGAACAGGATGCCGTGGGGGAGGGCGTGGGAGAGGTCGGCGGTCGATGGGTCGAGGATGCCCTCGTGGTCGCTCCCGGCGGGGCCGAAGCGGCCAAGGGCGACGCCGAGGGCGAAGCTGAGGTGGTCGGCAGGCGGCTCTGGCTCGACGGAGCGCACATAGAGTGGCAGTGGCTCCCCCGGGGGGTGGTCGACTGCGGACTGAGCCCAGACTTGCGCTTGTGGCCAGGGGGACGACCCCGGTCTCTGGAATTCCAGGGAGGTTTCTCTGGAGGCCTCGTGCTGTGAAAAGGCACTCGATACGGTCGACAGGATCTCGGTGGCTCCTGGGGTAGACCAACCCGGGAGCCTGTTGACATCTCCTGCTTGGAAGTGCACCCCTGGGTTCAGAGCCTCAAGAATAGACGCCGCACGCCCGGAGTTCAGGACGCAGGTCGCGTCCGCAAGATCTGACTCGGGAGGGTAGGAAGACGTCCCCATGTTGTCGCAGATGCTGCCATATCGGTGGATTCGTGCTGAGAAGCGGGCCCCAATTGGAGAAAACGCTACTCCCTTGCGGAAGAAGAAGTTGGGATTCCGAATGGTTGTGCCCGTGCTGATTTCGGCCCGCATTCGGATCGAGAATCCGGCGTGCTGCCACCAGACGACATTCTGCAACGGCTCGATCCACTCGACGCCCTTGCTGCCCATTATGTAGGGCACCCAACGCGCAGGTGGTTTGGCTTGCTCCGCCCGGTGCAGGGCGATCTCCCATGGCCTTCGTGTAAATCGGGCGTTGCTGCCGGTGTCGATGCCCTTCCGCGCACGGGCGCGATCTTGGAAGAGCCAGTTCTCGCGATAGAGTCCGATTTCGTCGTCGTCCCACCAATAGATCAATGGCCACTCCGGCACGACCTTCAGCGCGGCCGGGTCGAAGGTGTGGCGACCCTCGTGGCACAACGTGGCGGCGCGCTTGCGGGCGGTCCGTTCACTGTCGCGAGTCCGGTCTTCCCGAGCGGTCGGGCACTGCGCTACGCTGTCGGCCGCGTGCGGAAGCCGCGAGAAGCAGGCCACGGCGACGCTGACCACCTCGTCCGGAATGTCCTCGAACGCACCTCGGTCGAAGTCGCCGAGGGCTCGCAGGTCATGGTTGTCGAGAAGGTGCTCCCGCAGCCCCGAGTACTGCTTGATGAACATCCAGTTCCGCATCGTGAGCATCGACGAGACGCCACTCTCGCGCACCAGCTCCAGTCCGCGCAGCAGGAAAGCAGCGAACAGGTCCGCTTTCCCGAGTGGGTAGGTCTTCTCGACGTACTTCGATTCCTGAATCTTCGAGGTGCCCTGGTACGGCGGGTTCGCCACCACGAGGTCGTACGTTCCCTCCCGCACCAACCGAACAAACCGCACACCCGCCGCCAGCTGCTCGCCGCGAAGCCGCAGTCCGAGGTCCTCGCCAGCGGTGTGTTTGTCCAAGAAGCCCTCGAGCTTCGCCAACAGCGTCGCCTTCGCCTCCTCACGGTCGATGGCGACCCGGTCGCGTTGTTCCTTGAACCCGGAGAACAACCCGCCTTGCTCGTCCTTCGCACGACCGAGCGCATCCTCGTGCTGAGACAGCGCCTCATCCACCGCCTTGTCGACCTTCAACAGGCTGCCGAGATGGTCGGCCCCACGAAGCGCGTGCACCAGCGTGTCCGTCAGACTGCCGGGAATCCCGGTCTCCCGCTCCATCTCGCGACGAAGCTCGACCAACGCCGGGTCATCGTTCGGCAGGCTCGCCAGCCGTAGGTTCGACGCCACCAGGTTCAGCCGCTCAGGCTGCGCGTCCGCCGCGAACTGCCGCGCCTTCAACCACAATGCCGCAGCGGCGATCTGCACCGCTCGCGGGTCCAGGTCGATGCCATGGAGGTTGTGCGACAGGATGCGCTCGACGATGGCCTGGTCGGTCCATCGCCCGCTCCCGGCCTCCCCACGGTGCCGTGCTTCTTCCCGGTACAGCGCCACCAGCAGGGCGAGTGCCACCACCAGGAAGTGCCCGGACCCCACAGCGGGGTCGAGGATCTTCAGGTCGCGTACCGACTCCGGCGCGTTGTCGACCGCATCGTCTGGAACAGGCTGCGGCACGTAGTAGGCCCAGCGCCGCTCGGCGTCGGTTTGGAGCGGCATCAGCTCGGTCAGGTCGACCTCGCCGGCCTCCCGCTTCGCCCGCCACTCGGTTCGGCGCTTTTCGAGCCGGTCGAGGGTTCCGTCCGCCTCGACCTCGGGCGTCCAGCCGTGCTTCTTGCACATCGCCAGCCACATCGGGCCCAGGCTGTTCTGCAGCAGCCAGTCCACCATGTACCGCTCGGTGAACATCTGGGTCTTGCTGGCAATCTCGTGGGGCTCGACCTTGCCGCCGCTGTTCAGCTTGGCGTCGAGCGCCTCGCGCGCCGGGTCGTTCCAGTACTGGTAGACCCAGCCGAGCGTCATGTCGTCGGTCCAGCAGGTCTCGAGCTCATCGGCGTCGAGGGCCTCGATGGCGTGGCGAAGCGTGGCTGGGGGAATCGGCACCAGGTCAGCCAATCCCGCAGACCCGAAGATGCCCGGCAGCTCGGTGGCGAGGTCTTCGAAGACGAGCTCGAGCAGGAAGGCGTAGCCCTCGGTCGGGTCGTTGCGGACGAGACCCGGCGCCAGGCTGCGGAAATCCTTGTAGCCGCGGCTCTCCCAGCCTCCGGTCACGACGGCCGGCGCGCGAAGCTCGGATGCCTCCATCAGTCGGAGCACGACCAGGCGGTTGAGCAGGGTGTAGGCGGCCTGGAGCTCGACGCCTCGACGGTAGTCCTCCAGAGACCGTACCTTCGGCTTCTTGCCGCCCGAGGCCTCGTCGGCACGCTGCTGCTCGGCGACCCAGGTCTCGAGGCGGGCGCGTCGGACGCGGGCGGCTTCGGAGAGGCCGGCGTCCTGGGCGCGGACCGAGAGGCGGTAGGTGGTCTCGGTGGCGGCGTGGAGGTCTTCGAGGAGACGCGCGCGGAGGGCGCGGATGGTGCTCGAGAGTGCCTTCTTGGCGTCGGAGGTCATGGTCATTGGGGGGCTCCGACTGCCGTGCGTAGCAGTGACTCGGTCTGCTCGACGAGGTGCGGGTGATTCCAGTTCTCTGGGCCGAGGACGACCAAGACGGCGGTGTCGTCGAGTCGCGGGGTCGGCCCGTCGACACCCCACGCGGCGGTTGCGCGTGCCCACCGCTCGTCGCGAAGACCGGTTGGTCCCTCGATGTTGAAACGTAGCGCGGCGAGGTCTTCATCGACGCGTGCTCGCAGGCGAGCGCTGTGTGGAAGTACACCGGTGCGCGTCAACCATCCCCCCTCGGTCCACTGGAAACGACGCCTGCCCGCCTCGTCCCGCCCGACGAGTCGAAGCAGGATCTCGGAGACGGAACGATAGAGCGCACGTGAGACCGGGCTCCACGCCCGAATTCCGCGTCTAAGCTCAGGAATATGCAACCGGGGCGCGTGTGGGGACGACGCGGCACCGCGCGTATTCCAGGCGCGGTCTGGCGTCAGTCGGTGCAGCTGGCGAAGCGCTGATCGGCCGTGTGCGAGCGCGGCGGCGAAGTCGGCCTTCCGTAGCGTGCGGTTGCCGTCAGAGGTCAGAATGTCGAGTATGTACCAGCGCTTTTCTCCGGCCGCTCGACGCCAAGGCGTCGTCTCATTCCTCAGCGCCCGTGCCAGGGCCTTGTTGGCATAGATTTCGAGCTTCCATCGGACCCTCTGCGCGGCGCTGCCGGCATCGATCGAGAGGCACAACCCCTGGATCGCGGTCCCTGGGAGGGAGCTGTTGAACCACAGTCCAGGTCCCCACCCTTCGCTGGGATCGCATCGGAGCTTCTTCCGCTGCAGTGACCGCTCGAGCTTCGTTCGGATGGCGTTGTTTGGCCCCAACGCCACCAGAACCGCCTCTAGCTTCTCCTTGAGTCGGGGAAAGCGCTTCATGAGCTGGTCTGCCCTGTTCCAGGCATCCGCTTCGAGGGCGAGGCGGGCGTCGCCTACTTGAGCTCGCAGCATGAGATCCCGCAGGTCTCGCCGCGAGGCTCTCTGTGCCTTGGAGCCTGCGGCAAGGCCCTCCAGCACGTCGTCCCAGGTCAGGACCGGCGACGAAGTCGGGCATCGACCTGCCCGGCGCCTTTCTACGAGCGAGACGACGAGCGCCCCCGGGAACGCCGTTCGGTAGCTGTCGAGCTGCTCTTCTGACGGCTCGTCGTCACCGACCTTGGCTTCGAGAACCAACAGTGCTGATTGCGCCACTCCGAGGAGACATAGGACGACGTCTGCCCGAACAGCACGGTCCTCCTCGGCGAGCCACACGGTCACCTGTGTCTGAACCTCGACGCGTCCATTCCAACTGCGTGGCGCCGACCAGCTCCCCAGGCGTCCGTGTTGACCCAGAACGCGGTCCACCAGGAACCGGGTCAGTCGCCTATCGCGCTCCAGCTGACGGCCGAGGCACAGGCTGACGAAATCCTCCCTCGGAACCCGCTTGGTCGCCCGTGTGAGCTGATACAGCTGATCGAGGAAGCCCTCCACGCTACACCAGCCGAATACGCACGCCGGCAGCAAGCTGCTTGGTGAGCCGTTCACGAATTTCAGTCAGGAGCGCTTCGACCTCTTCATCGGTCTCCAGCTCGCGGTTACGTAGCTTCAAGTTGACCTTGCGAATGATCGGTGTGGGCCCTGTGCTCAGCAGCTCATCGAGCCGATCGTTGGCTTCGTCCTCTGCTCTGCGGAGAGCTACGACGAAGGGATCCTTCAGCGCTGCAAGGCTGGGCGCGACGGCGTCGGTCGTCGTCACCGTCATGGCCTCGGTGATCGGCCTCAGCACGTGGTGCGATTGGTCGCCGGTGAGCGTGCTGAAGCCGTTTCGCACCTTGACTCGGCTACGAGCTTCATCGGCCTCGTCTCCCTGCCACGTGAGGCGTCGCTGCCGCTCGGCCGTGTACGCATCGCGAATGGCCTTCAGGTCGGCCTCCAGGGATGAGACGTCCCGCCATGGGCGCTTGCCGTCGAGGTGTGCGGTGACCCGATCACCGGCTTCCCCGACCTCGGAGCTGAGAGCGCCGCTGTCCCGTAGCTGGGCGAGCTGGTGGTCCCTGACGCGGCCAGCCGTCACGACATCCTGGATAGCCTGTGATGTGAGCTCGGCATCGTAGATGTTCAGCAGCTGGATGCCGTCTCGAAGCTCATCCAGGCGCCGCTTGACGAGCTGCACGGTCGGCTTGGTCTGTCGGCTGGAAGCTACGCACCGCTCGAGAACGTCCTGGAGCTTTGCCAGGGCCTCGGGGACTCCGCCATGGCCTGGTAGCTGGTCGATGCGCTCGAGCACGCTGCGCAGGCGGCGTGCCTGCCCTGGGAAGAGCTGTGACACGGCGTCGGCGATGGCGTGGTCTTCGCGGTCCATCTGGTGGTCGAGCTGCTTGGCGAAGAAGCTGCAGATCTTCGCGCGAGCCTGGAACCCGATGTCGTCCTCGCCCGAGGGAAAGAACGAGGCCCGCCGGAAGCCGCGGTCCTTGTCGAACAGGTCGCGAACGCCGGCGTCTCGGATGGCGGTGATCTCGGCCCCGCCGTCAGGCTGCACCCGGAGCTTGCCGGCACGCAGAAGTCCGGCGACACACGCCTTCACGACGTTGGCGGTGTAGCCATACGGTGGGCCGCCGAAGTGCGCGAGCAGCGTCGTGCCACCCAGGCCACCCTCGGCCTCGATGTACTCCTGTACCCGCCGAGGAACGACGCCAGCGCAGGTAGGCACGTGTCGGCCGGCATCGAGCTCGAGGATGCCGAGCTCGCCAGACAAGAACTTCGGCGACGGCCCCGACAGCTCGCTCTCGACGAGCTGCATGAGCTCGCTCGGCGCGATGTTCGTGGCCACGATGTGCGGGAACAGGTCGGGCAGGGTTCGTGTGGCTGCTTGGCTCAGGGCGGCGGGGAAGGTGGGGCCATGCTCCTTCGGATCGATGGCACGACCGCGGAAGTACATGCGGCCGGCCAGCCAGGCGTGTGCGACCGCTTCACGCACCCGTGGCTCGAGGTCTTCGACCCGGTTCTCTTCTTGCTGCAGCAGCAGTTTGCGAGCGGCGTTCAGGGACTCGCGCCGCGGTTTGTACTTGTCGACCATCTTTCGGGAACGGGCGAGATCCCGAGCCTTCTCGTCGATCTGGTCGGTGTCGCCGCAGACCCATACCAGGCGGTTCTCGAGAGCGGTCTCGGCGCTCCGCTTCACCCAGGTGCTCTCGGTGCGCTCGTCCTTGGCCACGAACCGGAAGTCCACGCGCATTGCGGCGTCATCGCGCGGGTCGACGACGATGGCATCGTCGAGTCGCCGCCCATCCGAGAGAACGCCGGCCCAGGGGAAGGGACGGCCGCCCATTCGGGGACGGTCTGGGCGTGCGAGCAGGTACTTCAGCGCGTCCATGACAATGTCGCTGATGACTTCTCGGGGAACGCCGAGGTCGCGTCGGTCTCGCTCCCATTCCTCGCCGGCCGAGGACTGAATCTTGTAGCCGTGCTTCTCGGAGTACCCCAGCAGGTTGCGTCGCTTGAGCTCCTCGAGCGCCTCGGTCACCGCCGGCACGTTGTTGCCGAGGTCGACGCGGTCGTACAGGCATTGGGCCACGAGCTTCGCGTCGGTCGCGATGGTGTCCTGGATGAGCTCGAGAAGGGCCACGGCCTTGGCCGCGCGAACCAGGAGTCCGGAGTCGTCGTTGGCGCACTGATTGAGGATGCGGGCCATGCTGGCCTGCACATCGGAGTCGAGCGCGGTGTGCTGCACCTCGTAGATCTGGTCGAGGGTGACCAGCGTGCCGACCGGCATCTCGGCCAGCTTCTGATCGCGGAACAGCTCGCCGAGCAGCTGCAGCAGCCCTCGGATGGCCTGGTCGTCGCCCTGGGCCCGACTCGAGCGGGTGCGAAGGGCGCTCGTGATCTGCAGCAGCAGGTCGATGTGCCCCGGCAGCATCGGGTAGACCTCGACGAACTCCTCGGGCGTGACCGCTTCACAGCCGTAGGCGTACAGCTTCAGGCTCGGCCGATTCGCGTCGAACATCGACCGAAGATCAGCCTCGGCAGACGACTTCTTCTGCAGCAGGCGCTTGTGCACGACGTCGCGGATGTTGGTCGCGTGGAGGTGCACGCGCAACTTCGGGGGGAAGCGGTCTTTGGCCCACACGAGAAAGCTGTTGCCGGCCTGCTGGTCGATCATCTGCTGGCCGAGTGCGAGCAGCCACACCGCGCCCTTCTGCCGAGCGCCGAGCGCCGAGGTGAAGGCACGCAGGCGGTCGACCCGGTCGGAGTGACCGAGCACGTACTGGGAGACCTCGTCGATGACCAGGAAGAGCGTCGAGCCGGGGCGGCGGAAGCCGACCATGTCTCCGATCGCGCGAACGGCCTCTTCGGGAGACTCCGCACGAGCATGGGTGCCCGCCCGCGCGATGAACCAGCTCATCGGGTCGGTGTAGCGCTCCGGGTACATGGCGTTCATCACCTGGGAGAAGGCTTCCTCGGCCAGTGCGCTGTCCTTCACCGCCGACCACGGCTCGCCCAGGGCCTCTGCGGCGACCTTCTCGAAGCGAGCCCACTCGCCGTCGCGCTCGAGCGCGAGCTCGAAGTCGGCCACCAGGGGCTCCGTGGTGCAGTACCCCAACCGGGTCTGCACCTGCCGGACCGCGGCGGCGTGGATCTGCTCGTTGTCTCGGGCGATGCCGCCGATGTCGAACACGACCGCGATGGGGTCGATCTTCTGACGCAGCGTGGCCCAGGCACTTCGAAGCTCGTCGGCCCTGGGTGACGTGTCCCGCGCGAGCCACGCCTCGGCCAACGACCGTCCGTCGGGCAAAGCCACGCCGTCGAGGGAGAGTCCGAGGAGCTTCGCGAAGCTCGACTTACCGGATCCGTAGAAGCCAGAGATCCAAGCCGTCGGCAGCTCGGGCCCGCCCTTCTTGTCGAGCTCCTCGGAGATGCTGCGCAACAGTCGCGTGTACTGCTCGTGAATTCCGTTCGGAACCCGCTTGTGGTTCGGGTGTTCGGCAGGCCAGCCGCCGGTGATGATGTACTCGGACACCTCATCCGCGAGCTTCTCGGGGCTCTGCTCGTGGAAGTACACGACCGGGGGGATGTCGCGGGTGACGTCAGAGACGAACAGTTCTCGAATCAGCATGGTGCTCACGGGTAGATTCGGGGGCGGTAGTCGTTGTCGGGGTTCAGGGTGCCCATGAAGGACAGGCCTGTCGGGCCGCGCCGCTCCCCTGGGTAGAGGAGCACGACCGGGACGTTGCTCGTGCGGCCGTCGAGGTGCCGCAGCAGCGCCGACGAGCGGAAGAACGGGTAGAGAGCCCCCGCCCGTCCAACGAGCGCCAGGGTGCGGTCGACCTTGTCGGGGTGGGCCTCGGCGAAGTCGGTGATGACGCGGCTGCAGTCGGCCGCAATGCCCTCGGGGCCCTCGATGAGCGGGGCGAGCTTGGACTTCAGGTAGTTCAGACCGCGCTCGTCATCGATCTCGCTCAACCGCTTTTCCATCTGGATGACGCGGTCGATCCACTCCTGACCCTGGTCGCGAGCCCGGTCGAGCAGCAGCTTCTGAAGGGAGATGGATATTACGACCCAGCCGTGTGCCACGAGCTCGTTCGACAGCTTCTGAACCTCGCCTCGAAGCTCGAACTCCTCGGACGGGTCGTAGGGCACGATGGCGAATCGGTAGTTGCGCATCGTGCTGATGCGGGGCCCGTCCTCGTGCACCAGGTCCTCGCGCAACGCGGCGAGGGCGCGCTGGAATGGCTTGCGCTGGAAGAGAGGGGCGTCCTTCACCACCCACCTCCGGCGGCCTGTCCGTCGCCATCGGAGGCCCAGGCGGTCAGCGTCGGGTACTGCCAGCCGAAGTCCAGCAGATCGCCCTGCCGGCGGAAGCGCAACGCCTCGAGACCCTTCAGCCGGTCCTCGAGGAACGAGCCATCGAGGCCGACCGAACGGAAGTAGGGGTTGTCCAGGAGCGTGCCTTCGATCTCGACCCCACGGAGCAGGTACACGCCGTAGGTGAGGGCGGAGTCGGTGACCCGGGGGATCAGGATCTTCCGTGGGCCGCGGTGCTTCTCGTCGAGCAATCCGGCACCGGACGCGCACGAGAGCAGCTTGCTGGCGAACTGGATTCGGGTGGTCATCGTCCAGCGACCCGGCCCCTGCTCGGCGACCCACCCCACGACCAGGTCGCGGGTGACGTCGTCGCGGAACCCCTCGCGACGTTCGACCAGGTAGTCGCCGGTGAACTGCCGATACAGCGGGTCGGCGAGCTGCAGGTGCCAGTGGCAGATGATCTGCCGAGTCTCGGGGTCCATGTGCTGCCACTCGTGCAGCACGCGGAAGGCGTCGGGGTAGGCATCGAAGCGCAGGCGGAAGTTGCGGAGGAGCACCTGAACGCGAGCGAGGCTCTTGGCGCCAAACCAGTAGTTGTCGAAGGCCTCCTGGGCGTCAGCCACATGGCCAGGTGTTGCCTGCCGCCAGTAGGAGCGGCTGTCGTCGACCTCGAGCGCGCACTTCAGCAGGCGCGTGTGAATCTCGGTGGTCTCGACGGGCTGCTTGCTCACGGCGTGCTCCGGTAGTGCGGCATCGGGTAGGCGTCGCCCAACGGAGCCAGCGCCGCCACCAGGTGCTCGGTGGCGAGCTCGAGGGAGTCGGGCATCGTTCCCCGGATGCGACGCCCGGCGGGGGCCGTGACCGCGTCGGATTCGCGATGGGCGGATACCCAGCTCGCGAAGGCGTCGCGGTCCCAGTCTTCGGTGATGATCTCGCCAAGGCCCGGCAGTGCCTGCTTCGGGTCACGTCCGGCGCTCTTGAGGTCATGGAAGCGCTCGTCGA
The DNA here is from genome assembly GCA_965216925.1 of Myxococcota bacterium. Classification (GTDB taxonomy): domain Bacteria; phylum Myxococcota_A; class UBA796; order UBA796; genus CAYYHT01. Next base: position 111,897 of record CBDCGT010000001.1, read on the forward strand.
GCCGCTCGTCGATGTGGAACCCGAACCGGAGCAGGGTGCGTAGCTGGTCGGGGTCGGCGGCCTTGCCCCGGAGCGCAGCGTCTTGCCGGCGAGCGGCCTCACGAACCCCCTGGAGCACTGCCCAGCGCCAGGTGTGGGGCAGCAGCCGGCGGAAGAGGTCCTCGCCTCCGAACTCGTTGGCGAGGTCGGTGCGCCACCAGCCGAGACGCGGCTCGTCGCCACCTTCGCCGGCCCAGGCGACGGCCAGCTGGGCGGTGAGGATGAGGTCGAGGGTGGATGTGGGGATGGGGGATGTGGTGGTCATGAGGCGCCTCGCCCGCAAGTGCGAGCTGGACCGGGGAACGTGTCCAGTCACGTCAGAGAGACGGAGAGGATTACCACAGGAGAACGGCCTGGCCGGGCGGGATCTGCATTCCGCTGCGTTTTGGGTGTAGAGCCCAGCCGACATGTTGCGCCACCCCTCGGATCCATTGGTTGAGTGAGGCGTGGCGCGGTGTGACCCGATGGGTGCTATGATCGGACTTGAAACAGGGTGGTTGGTGTGCTTGCTGTGCGCGTGCCACGGCATTCCAATTGTCCACGACTCGAACATGTGGTCGCGCGGGTACTGGCTAGTCCAGTTCACCGCAAAGCTCGCTGTGGTCGAGTTCGGACCAATCTTTGGCGTAGTTCCGGAGTTGCTCGACGTTGGCCAGGTATACTTCCAGGTTCCCCTTCGTGCAGCCCTTGTAGTCAAGCGATAGCTGAAATGCCGCGCGTTGGGACGTCAACTCCGCGGACTCCTTCAGCTCCGCCGCGGCCTGATTTACCGCTGTGACAACGCTGCCACACGACTTGTCTGTGAATGAGTGGTGCGCCGCGCCGATCAGGTCGCCTAGACTAAAGTTGAACCGCCGTAGTGCGACCTTGAGCTGTGCGTTTCGCGCGGCCAGGGGATCGTCGGCGTCCTTCGCCAGGTCGTCGGGAGTGGCGACTTCGACAAGAATGCGGATCAGAGGGTGCTCGAAGAGCTCTACTGCGGAGACAACGTATGGGAAGTGACGCTGGGCCCACGTGCGAATACGGTCCGCTCCGAGCTTCTGCATTGCGGCGTCCTTAACGGGGGCTTGGAGTGTACTTCCCAGCTGATCCGTCAACCGTGAGACGACGAGGGGTGGGGCGGGCTTGAGCGTGCCAACTGAATCGCAACCGGCAGGGAATCTGGCTGCATCTGTCGGTCCCCCGTACGAAGGGCCAGGGGTACCATCGACGCCATTGCCATAGACGGAGTCCAACGGCAGGTGAATGACCACGGCTCGTGGCCGTTCTGGGTCCGTTGGCTGAAACGGCCCAGAAACTGCGGCGCCGAATGGATCCGGCGCATCTGGTGAGAACGGATCCCGGCTTCCTTCCAGCGCGCTTTCGTCCTGGCCGAGCTCAAGGCCGTCGTCTTGGGCACCAGCGACGCCCACCAGGATGGTGGCGAACAGAAACGATGTCATTCCTCGCTGCCTGACGTCAGGGGCGCCTGCTTTGCGGTGGTGTAGTGCTGAAGCCAGTCGTTGTCGCATCTGTAGGGCTTGGTTTTGGTAAGTGCAAGCCAAACTGCGGGGTCGTCCGCGGGCGGCGTGAGCCGTCGAGTTACAGTGAGATGGAGGTCGCCTCCCACCCATGAGCCGACGGTCGCGGCCCCCTCTTTCGGAATCATGTATTCTTTCCATTCCCAGTCTTTCTTTGGCGTGGTGGTAACCACGACTGAAACGCTGTAGTCGGGCCGCGGCATTATTCGCCACTCTTGTTCGTCTTGCTTGCTTGGACGTCCATATAAGACCCGATATCCACGGCTTTTGGTTGTCGGGTCCCCTTCGATGTTGACGGGCATCTTCGCGACCCCCTCGCAATAGGTGTCTCCCGCTGTCGGGTCTCCGTAGGGGTGGGCACGGTAGTGGACGAAAATGTGGTCGAGAAGGTCGGGCGAAGGCTGTGAGACTAGGACCTTCTCTAGAACCGCGGCTGTGTCTTCTGCAGTGCAACCCGGTGGTGGACCAGATGAGCTCCCAGTCGTTCGGTAGTTTTCCTTGGCGAGAGCGACGCACTCTTCCGCATGTGCAACTATGGTGCTCTGTGCGTCTTGGATCATGCTGTTCCAAGCTGCTAGTTGAGCCTGGCCTTCCGCCCATTGTTCCAGGTGTGGCCTAATGCGATCCAGAAGTACGGCCTGGTGGTTCACCGTCTCTACCGCTCGGAAGAGGTGGCCCAAGTCTGCCGTGTCCGGAATGCCAGCAGTCGCCCGTCGGCGATTGATCTGGAGTTTTGGGTACGGCCGCAAAACGTATACCAGTGGGATTGGTTCGAGCTTGCCGGTCGATAGCTCGTTGAGGAGCGTGGTCTGGTGCTGAGACCAGGCATCACGGAAGGCGCCCAGCATCTGGGTACCCTTGGCGGTGGAGAATGCGCCGACCCCAGACCCTGAACCATCGGCATGGTATTCCCAAGACAATTCTAGGTTCATATCGTTTGTGATTTCATCGATTTCGACAGCGCCGGTATAGCCGGCTTCTACGCTGGCGATGTGGCCAAGGCGTGCTGCAGACGTCAGCGAGAGTCGGTTCTTTGTGTACTCCTTCTTCTTCTGTGCGCTAAACCTAACGTTTCCTGTCGCGTATGCTTCTGTGCCAACGTGAACCTCCGCAATATAGTGTGTTCCGCAATGGTCGCGCAACGCCTGTTCACCACCACTTCTCCACGCTTTGCGTGCCTCGTCCGTCAGCTCGATTTCGTTGGTGGGCACGGAGTAGATTGCCGAGGTGAGGGCGATTTCGCCGAGTATGGAGATTGTCTCTTCCGACCTTGAACTGCGCATCACTGATTGTGTTTGCGCGCTGGCACCACCGCCGGCTGCCCCTAGCCCAAAGCTTCCGAGTGCCCATGCGTAGCCGTCGTGGAACGCGGAGCGAGAACGGTACGTTGTGTGGTGGTCTAGACGTCCTCGCGCCTGCTGGTAAACATTTCCCTTGCCTGGTGGATTTGGGGAGTAGACAAGGCAGCGTGCTCGCGCGCGCGAATCCGCAGAGCCTAGGTCGACGCCAACACCGAGCACCGTTGACGCGGGTTCCATCCAGTCGGGCCGGGATTCGTCGCGAATTGCTACAACCTTGATTTCGTTTTCGGCTGCCTCAGCTGTTGCCGGAGCATTTGCGCAGATCAGCGCGAGAAGGAGGGAGGCTCGTCTTGTCGGCATTTCGACTATGGTTGTCATCGGGGTCCTCGATTAGTGACGGAAGAATACTCGTGAAGAGTCGCATATCAATTGGAAGTATTCAACCGGCAGCACGAAGCATTCTCGGATGCACCTGCGGTCGGGCGAACTCACGACGTCTTTTAGTCGAATGAAGCCCACAGAAGAGACATGTCGTTCTCCAGCATCGAGATCCCCCAGGCGAACGACGTCGACCTGATCTTGAAGCTCGTCGCCATCGTCGTGGCCGGCGAGGAACTCACCCCAGGCTCTCTCGGCGTCGTCGAGCGGCAGGTCGGCTACTACCGCGTGGCCGCTCGATGCCTTCGAATGGTCGATGCTGACTGCCGCCCAACGCCCACCGGTCGGGTGATCGCGGGTCTCGACCGCCGCATGCAGCTGGCCCGCCTCGCCATCGCCTTCGACTACTCCGAGTGCGGGCGCGCGTGGTGTCGCCGCTCCGGCGTGGCCTCATTGGTCAACGTCGATGTCGCGACAGCCAAGGAGTTCGTCCTCGCGCAGGACGGACCACCTGCGGTTCGCGACGGCGTACTTCACGATTCACGGCTTCGAGGATTTGACGACACCTCTCGAGAGTGCCCGGATGCATCTGCTTGTAGGAAGCTCGACGGCTCGAGAAGAAATCACCGACGTCATCGCGATGTTCCGACACAGCATCGAGCGCGGGCACCCAACTAGGCGGAAGCGAGAGCTGGCCCTTCGCCTGTACCGAGCACTCCTCGGTGGCAGCGCTCGCATCCGCCACATGGACGCTCGGTACAAGAAGATGCACGCGAAGGTCGCAATCTTCGATGACCGAGCGGCCTACGTCGGATCGGCGAACCTGACTGGGAGCGGCCTGCGCCGGAACATCGAGGCGGGCTGTGTCGTCGTCGAGGACAACGAAGTCACCTTCTTCACGCAGCGCTTCGACGACTATTTCGACCAAGCAAAGCACCTGCTCGACCAGGTCCTACCACCGCTCGAGGAGTCCTGGAGCCTGGCCGAACCCGCGGCCCCGTATCTGCTGTACCTACGGGCCCTCTTCGAGGTTTTCGGCGATGTACCAGCTCCGTCGCATCAGGGCAGGTTCAAGCTGGCCGCGTACCAGAAGATGATCGTCGGGTCGGCCCTCTCTGATCTCCTTCGTCACCGCGGAGCCATGTTGATTTCCCCCACGGGAACCGGGAAGACGGTGATGGGGGCGTACATCGCCTCGGTGATGCTGGCAAAAGAGTGTCGTCGGGTCGTGGTCTTGCCGCCGAACGAGGCCGTTGCGGACAAGTGGCTCCACACGATGAGGGCGTTCCACGTGACCCCCGAAATCCTCACGCACGGCAGGGTTCAGGGGAAGGGGAAGAGGTCCGAGCGCACGGCTCGCCATTTGCAGGAGGTGCTCGGAGACCTCGCGCCGACCGACCTTCTGATCGTCGACGAGAGCCATGCCTTCCGAAACGACGAGACCAATGGCTTCGAGGGGCTCATCAGCTACCTGGGTGGCGCTGGCCCGGAGCGCCCGTTCATCCTCTTGCTGACCGCCACGCCGGTCAGCGCGGTGCCGGAGGAGATCAATCGCCAGGCCGTTCTGGCGGGTCTCGGGTGCCGAATCGGGTCTATCAACGACGTGTCCACGGCAGAGGGCATCGTGAACGTGTCGCTTCCGTTCATTGTGCAGCGATTCGGAGTGACTACCAAAGAGGGCGACCGCGCCCTCGAGTTCGGTGACGAGCGGCGCTTCTTTCCTTCGGTATCGGGGCGGACGAAGGAGTACGAGACGCACCTGGACGCAGTGTTCGAGGCCATCTCGGGCATGGAGCTCGCCATGGGCGTACCTGACGAGGAGCTCGGTCTCTTCGACGACGTGCCGATGCTCAAGAACCGGGGCGGAACCGGGTTCCTGCGGGTCGTGCTCTGGCGCTTGGCGGAGAGCAGCGTGGCTGCGCTGGTCGCCGGCCTGGAGCGGATGCGCAGCCGAATCGCCGCCGGTGAGTGCACGCCGCTGCGGCGCGAGCGGTTCTTCGAGGGGCTCGATGCGCTCGACGAGCTCATCGCGGAAGCCGGTGATGATGCCAAGCTCGACGAACTCCTGAAGCTCCTGCCGGAGGAGAGGCACGAGAAGACGCTCATCTTCATCTGCCACCGCGATACCGCCGAGTACCTTGCTCAGGCGATCGGGCGGCACCTACCCGAGCTTCGTGTCGAGGTGCTCACCGGGGAGACATCGCGGCCTGACCGGGACAACCTGGTGAAACGCTTTGCGCCAGTGGCGAATGGCCGGTCGCGTCGCAGGCGCAATACCGACATCGACGTCCTGGTGGCCACCGACACGCTGTCCGAGGGGCTCGACCTTCAGGACGCTCGTACCGTCATCAACTACGACCTCCATTGGACACCGATGCGGCTGATTCAGCGCATGGGACGGGTCAATCGACCGACGACCGAGCCGCGCCATGTCTGGGTGTGGAACTTCTACCCAGGAACCGAGGTGTTCGAGCGTCTCGTCGGTCTCCACGGGCGTCTGGGGACGCGTTCCGAATACTATCGGGACCTCGCAGGTACCGTCGTGACGGGGGACTACGACCGGACCCTCCGAGACATAGAAGAGGCCGATGTCGGGGCTGTCCGAGCCATCTACGAGGGCCAGGACTACGAGTCGTTCTTGGACCGACTGCCCCAGACTACGAGCCAGGTGATGCAGCTGGGGTGCGCATCCGCCGCCGACCTCGCCGATGCCAGGAGCCTGCCAGTAGGTGCGAGATCATGTCGTGTCGGAGACAGGCCCGGGCTGTTCTTGCTGCTCAAGGTCGATGACCTGGACTCTCCCCACTGCGCCTTCTTTCCGGCTGTCGGCGAGCCAGACTTCGCACCGTGGGTTCGCGGCTTCGACCTGGTGCTCGGCTACATCGAGTGCGAGCCCGGGCAGGCTGGGCTCGCGCTGCCAGCTGACTACGACGAGCGCCTGCTTGGCGCTCTCGATGCATGGTGCGCGGCGCACGAGGTGGAGGCGGAGCGCGTCACAATTACCTGCTCGATGGTGGTGAGTCCACCAACGCCAGGAACGGCGGCGTAGAGTGGTTCGCCACCGCGTTCGCCAGCACGAGCCCCCCGAGCGCGAGCATCAGCAGGTACGAGCTGTCCTCACCGTCGCCCCCACGCGTACGAGGCGCTGGCCGCACTTGGCTCATCCGCATCTCGAAGCCACCCTGCGAATCCCCAAGTCGCATCCTGTTCGCCATCCTCGACAGCTCGTCGTCGTACATGCTGACCTCCCACCTCAGTCTCGCATGCTCGAAAGTGACCGGCAAATCTAATAAACCCAGATCGCCGCTCAGTTACCAATGGTTAATTTCGTAGAGTTCCGCTGGTCGAAACATGAAGATCCGGCGGTATTTCATCATCCGTGCGATGCTGTGTTACGCGATTATGGGGTTTCAATCGATGCAAAAGTAACATGATGTTATCGGGCCGCATCGCGCTCACGATTCTGCATGACCTGGAAAAAGGCTCATCGAATCAATGAAATGGCGGGGCCCTAGGTCGGCGTCGTCCGCTCCCCAAGCCGCCGCCACAGCACCCCCTCCGCGGTCGCCGCGAAAGGCTCCCACTCCCCATCGGGCACTGGCAGTCGCCAGACCACCCACTCGTCGGTGGCCGCGAACGGCTCCCATGCGCCCTGACCAGGGGCACCGTCACCACTCGTTCGCCGTACCTCCCACCGCCCCTCGGTCATAGGCGGCGAGCAGTACCAGACACCCTCGTCCGTCGACTCGCACCACGGTGTCTCCTCGACATCCCAGCTCCCACCCGTCGTGGCCATCGCGAGAGCCCGCCCCCGCTGGCGCCACGCGACGTGCCCGCCGGTCACCGCGAATGGCTCCCACTCGAGCCCCTTCAAGGGCCGTCGCCAGAAGACGTAGTCCGCGTCCCACGCAAACGGCTCCCAGCCGACGAGGTCACTGGTCCATGAGTCTTGCGCCGGACTCTTGCCGACCGGAGTCCCGTAGACCGCCAGTCGGGAGGGGTCCTCGAGCTCCTCGCGGTCCCACCCAGGCGGCAAACCCATGACTGCGGGGATGTCCAACATGTCGAAGAGCTCATCGGGAGAGGTGAGGGGAGTGGCCTCGACGGCCCACGTCCTCTGCGGCTCGGGCGGTGGCACGAGGCCAGACGCGACATAGAGCGTGCGTGGCCGCAAACCGAGCGCGGCAGAGATCTTGTCGAGCGTTGCCGGGCTGGGCACGCTGTTCCGCGAACCGGACTCGATCTGCGACAGGTACCCGCCGCTGATGTCGCTGGTCTTCGCGAGCTCGGTCTGGCTCATCCCACGCGCCTCGCGTACCGCCTTGACGTAGATGCCCAAGGAACGGACGCCGAGCTCCTCGACATCACCTCCTGGGCCGATGTGGAGCGGGACTTCGGCGTCGGTCCCGGGCTCGAGTGTGATGACCCTCATGCGATCTCCTTGCTTGCGATCCCGTGGATGATTCACTATCTTTTTTATCAGTAAAGAGAAACAGCGACAAGGGGCCTCCATGAAGAAGACCATGCACTACGTCCAACCGGTGGAATTGTCGGCGATCTCTGGTGACGACCCCGACTTCCTGTGCGCCAACGCCGTGTGCGGGGATGCGGTCGTCATGGACTGGGCCACGTCAAACTGGTTGGTGGTGACCTGCCCGTTCTGTCTGGACTTCAAGCCCGGCGAGATCCCCGGTACGAGTGCCGAACTCTGGGATGACGCTGCCGTTCTGCGTCTTCTGAACATCTCGGGCCGACAGCTCCGGCGGCTCATCAAGCGCACCGAGGTGAGGGGAGTGAAGCCGGCCTGGCGGGGCAAGCACCGGAGCCGCCGTTGGCGAACGGACGAGATCGAACGGTGGTACGGGAGGGTGTGCGATGGCTAGCATTCGCAAGCGGGATGGGAAGTACCAGGTTCGCTGGGAGGATCCCGACGGCACTTTGCGAGGGAAGACGTGCCCGACTCGGGCGTCCGCGCTGAAGTTGAAGGCCGAGGTCGAGACGTCGATCGCACTGGGCCGTCGCTGGGTGGCCCCCGACGCCCGACAGGCTGTGGACCTGCGCACGATGGCGGCGTACTACTACGTCGACTGTGGAGCGCGGAACCGTGAGCGCACGCTGATCCGCAAGCGCCAGATGATCGATGGGTTCGTCGACTGGTTCGAGGATGCGGTGACCGGCGCCCCGACGCCCGATCGGCTGAACCATCGGCTGCTGCTCGACTACCACGCCCACCTGAGCGACGTCCGCACCTGCCGCTACGTCCACGGCCGCTCACCCGAGACGGTCCGCAAGCACATCGACGAGGTGGAGCGGTTCTGGCGTTGGGCTTGGGAGTTCGCCGACGACTACGGCGTCGAGGTGCCCACGCCTCGGAGCATGCGTTTGCGTCGGCAGCGCCCGCGCAGGCACCCGAAGCCCACGTTTGCCGAGATGGATGCCGTCATCCGGGCCGCGAAGCCTTGGCAGCGTCGGCTCGCGATCGTGTTGCGCTGCACCGGCCTTCGCGTGCAGCAGGCCATGTCCCTGTGCTGGGACGACGTCGACCTGGACCGGGGCATGCTCGAGGTTCGACCGTGGCTGGGCAAGACGATGGCGGAGCGGGTCGGTCGGACCGTGCCGCTCGCTCCGGTCTTGGTCGAGATCCTGGCCGGATGGGGCGTTCGTGAGGGCTACCTCATCGATTGGCCTCACGAACACCGCCTCGCGCGTGCCCGCGACATGAAGAGGGTGTGGAAGCGCTCCGGCGTTCGGCCCGCTGTCTTTGGCTCTGGGGCCCACCACAGCTTCCGCGGTGGCTTCAAGACGGGGCTGCGAGAGCTCGGCGCCGACCGGGATGCCGTCGATTTCCTCGTCGGTCACTCCCTCGGCATCGACGACCACTACCTCGACCCGGTGCGCGCCCTTGGTCTTCGTGATGTCGTGAAGCTCGTGCCGCCCATCGACTGCGAGAAGCTGGTTGCCCTGGGCTCGGCGGCGCGGTGACGGCTACATCATCGCCCGCATCACGTCGATCACGGTCGCTCGCTGCTCACCGGTCAGCCCTTGCCAGAGCTCGAGCAGCGTCTGTTCGTCGCCTCCGGCCTCGCCCGCTGGTGCATGGGCGAACAGCTGTGCGACCTCCACATCGAGAGTCTTGGCGATGACCTCGAGCTTGGCCAAGGTCGGCGAGGAACGGCCGTTCTCGAGACGGCTCACGTAGGCCGTCTGCACGCCAGAGCGGGCGGCGAGTTCCTCCTGCGTCAACCCTTGCCTCTGACGATGCTGGCGCACCCGTTGAGCGAGCACGATCAGTAAATCTGAAGACGGTTGGCCAGACATGACCGCAAGGGTCGCAGGCCTGACGCGGTGCCTCCATCCGCAAAATCGCAAGAAATTGTGCGAATTACCGCATACAATGCAGCCATGAGCTGCCACCATCTTCTCCTCTTGCTGCTTTTCGGCTGCGGAACGGGCTCCGGGACCGACTCGGACTCTGCAGTAGACACCGACGCTGACACGGATGCCGATGCTGATTCGGACGCTGACGCGGACACCGACGCGGACAGCGATGCCGATGCCGATGCCGATGCCGATGCCGATTCGGACACAGATGCCGACTCGGACTCCGACACCGACACCACGTCCACTCCGTGCCACCCCTACTTCCCGGCCGAGGCCGTCGGCTGGAGCCGCCAGTATGCGACCACGCACGGAGACGAGACCCATGAGTTGACCACGCCGGGCCAGGTCGTCGTCGACACCGACGATGGGGACTTCCGGGACCTGACCATCGGCCTGCATTGCGATGCACAGGGGCAACTGATCCGCGACGACATCGCTGGCAGGTCAATGGTCTGGGTACCACAGCACATCATCACGCCCGATTGGCATCCGCAGCACATCTCTGCACCTGCCTACGAGGCGTACACGGCGTCCGCGAGCGGCGACGTCATCGTCCTGCCCGACGAGGCCACGTTGCTGGCCGGTGGCACCTGGACGAACAACTACGTGCTCACCCTCACGGACGACCAAGGCGACACGGTGCTGCAGGCGACAATCACCGAGACGGCGACGTCATGGGGCGTGGTCTCCGAGACGGTCGCAGCTGGGACGTTCGACGCGATCTACGTTGTTCGTCAGCGCGAGACCGACGTCGGTGGGGTCGTCGTCGATACGTACGAAGAGGCCTGGTACGCGGACATCGGACTGATCAAGCAGGTCACGAACGAGGTCGAGGAGTTCTCGGTGCTCGATCAGCGTGAACTGGCCGCCTACGCTGGTTTCTAGTTTCGTGAACTGGGACCTGACGCGATGATGCGCCGAACCAGCGCGCAACTGCGCGTCGAGGTAGAGGTCTCTCATGACCCTGTACCTGGTGAAATGGGACGACGGCAGCTCGGCGCTCGTTCACGCCGAGGACGAGGCGAGCCTGGTCGATACCCTCGACCAGCTCGGCGATCCGGGCTCCGCCTCCTGGGTGGTGTACGACGGACCGCTGTGGCTCGAGTTTCCGGCGCCGACGGAGCAACCGGAAGGTGATGTGGCTCCGACGGCGATGCCCTGGCTGCGCCCCACGATCCCGGCCACCGACACGGGCCAGGCGTTCGAGGATGCGCTGTTCGAACTGCTCCACCCGGGCCTGTACGTCGCACGAGAGCGCGCACTCGACGAAGAGCGCGCCATCGACGCCGGGGAGTACGCACAGGCCGTCGACCGCGATCGCGTCTGGGCGCTTCCGGGTTCCCTCGACGAGCCACCGGAGGGGCCGGAGCATTGAGGCGCGCCGCGGGGCGCGGCCGTGACGGTGAAGCCGAACCAGTCAGGGCCCGACGTCGCGAGCCCGAACCTGAAGCCGGTGAAGCGGGTGGCGATGCACTCTGTGGTTGTCGCCACGCGGGCGGTGCTGCGGGAGGGATCGGCAGAAATCGACCGCAGGACCGGACTGATCCGCAGGCGTCGGGCACTCTTGAACATCCACGTCTCAAAGAAGTGCCTGGCCCGAGCAATCGAGGCCGCCAATCTCATCATCCGACTGGCCGAGGCGAACGGTGTGACGGTCGAGGTCGTCGAGGAGGAGTATCGCCCCCCCGTCGTCTACCTCGTCATGGGCCAGTTCCGGCTCGCGTTTACGCTCCGCGAGAAGACCACCGAGCTTCCCAAGCCGGAGAAGAAGCCCAAGCGCAGGACCAGCACCGGACTCACCCTTTCGAACCTCCTCGAAGAGCGACAGCGGTACGAGCCGTCCGGTCGGCTCTACTTGCGGTTCGACAACGTCGACTGGACGCGAGTGAAGCGTCGCTGGAACGAGAGCGCCGGTCGCACCCTCGTCGACCAGGCCGAGGAGGTCGTTGCCGGGCTACTCAACGTGTTCCGCGTCATGCGAGAGCACGCAGAGCGGTGGAAACGAGAGCAGGAGGAGGCGCATGCCCGGCGCCGTGAGCACGACCTCGAGGCCGAGGCCACCCGGCGCCTCGAGCAGCAGCTCGCCGACCTGACCGCGATGGCCAACGAGCACGAGCAGGCTGTGCGCATTCGCCGGCTGGTGACGGCGGCTCGAGCCCACGGGAGCTCGGGGCGCATAGTGCCGGAGTTCTTGGACTGGGCCGAGCGGGTCGCCGAGGCGAAGGACCCGATCACGGCGGTCGGTGGGCTGGTGGAGCGGATGGCGGCGGGGTGGTGGGTGGACCCGCGGAGGGAGGGGTAGGCGGCCGGTTGGTGCAGGGCACAACCGGACGGTGTGAGCAGGCAGGTACGTGGTCCTTGTGTGCGAGGTAGAGGGGCCCGACCGCTCGATGCAGCGCAACGACCATGGGACGGGCTGCGTGGACGGCTGGGGCATCGACCGCCGCGCATCTGCTGGGCGGTCTGCCATGCTGGGCGGCTGCGGACGCGGGGGCACTCGTGCGGACGAGTCGCGGTGTCGACGCGGGCGCGGCCGGAAGCTCTCTCTCGTGCCGTCGGCCTCAGGTTGCCGCCGCGACAACCTCTGCTCTGCGCATGCCATGCGCCGCCAGTGCGGCCGTCGTTTGTTCAGAACATGTAAAGAACGGGCTGCCTAGTCGGCATTCACACGTTTGAAATAGGATTCGCGGCCTTTGACGCCCGGTTTCCATGTGGGCTTCGACGTAGCGCGTCATGACCTCCTTGCACGGACGCTCCGCGTCGGTTGCATGTTCGCCGGTAGCAAACCCGTGGGTCGAGCTGGGTAGCGTGGTCGTGGGCAAGGAGGTGGCGTGATGGCAGCTTCGAAGACAAAGGCGACGCGGGTGGCGCTCTACGCGCGCGTGTCGACGAAGGACCAGGACGTCGGGCTGCAGCTCGACGAGCTGCGAGCGGCGGCAGAGCAGCGCGGCTGGGAGGTCGTGGCGGAGCACATCGATGATGGGGTGAGCGGCGCGAAGGCGAAGCGGCCGGGGCTCGATGCGCTGCTCGGTGACGCGCAGGCCGGGAAGGTCGATGTGGTGCTGGTGTGGAAGCTCGACCGGCTGGCGAGGTCGCTACAGCATTTGCTCCAGGTGCTCGACGACCTTCAGGAGTGGGGCGTGGGGTTCGCGAGTCTGCGTGACCCGGGGATCGACACGACGAGTGCTGCGGGGAGGCTGCTGCTACAGGTGCTGGGGGCGTTCGTGGAGTTCGAGAGGTCGCTCATTCGGGAACGGGTGACGGCCGGGGTGACGCGGGCGCAGGCTGCCGGCAAGCACTGCGGGCGACCGAAGGTCGAGATCGACCTGCGACCAGCGATCGCGATGCTGGAGCAGGGGCACGGGCTGAAGACGACGGCGAAGGCGCTGGGGGTGTCGAGGTCGACGTTGAGGAGGCGGTTGAAAGAGGCTGGGGTGTGGCCCGCAGATGCGTGAGGCCTCAGAAGATCCTCTGGACCCAAGCGGACAATTCTTGGTCACACCGAGTGCTACCTCTTGAACGCACTGTTCAAGGAGAACGCACCATGGTCTATGTCACACATGTCCGTCTTGGGGGCGGCACCGGAAACCAGCACATCACTGACGTGAGGTGGAAGGACCCCGCAGATGACGCCACCGGGTCGTCGACGACAGCCGCGATGGTCGAGTGGATCGAGACCAATAAGGGCGTGGCGAAGGTCACCGACGGAACGAACACGGCTACCGTTGGCGTCGTCAGGGAGACCGGCCACTCGCCGTACCTGCGCACCTACGCTGACGGCAAGTGGACCGACAACCTACTGTCGCTCCCGAGGTTCTGATTCACACCCGTGGTCGGGGGTCCAAAAGCCCCCGTCACCCGTTCACTGCCGAGCCGGGTCCACAAGCCGGTCCAGAAGGGGTGACCAGAACCATGTGGTTGTGGCCACCATAGCCCACGAGCGACCCAGGACGTGCGAGGATTCATCCGATGCAGAAGAAGCGTCGCCACCACTACGTCTGGCGTCACTACCTCGACGCCTGGGCCCCCACCGAGAAGGTGTGGTGCCGCCGCCGGGGCGGCGCAACCTTCGCGGCAGCAACAGATAAGGTGGCAGTCCAGACGGACTTCTACCGCCTGCGCGAGATGTCTGCTCGCGACCTGGAGTTTGCGCTCAGCTTCATCGAGGCCATGGAGGCCCCCCTCGTGCGACAGCTGGCCGCCGGCTGGGTCTCCATGTTCGCCGACATTCACGGTCTGAAGAAGATGGTGGCGGCCAGCGGCCCGCTCTCTCCCGAGGTCAAGAACACGTTCGACGTAGTCTTGAACAACGCCGAGGAGGATCTGCACGCTGCCGTCGAGGGCGACGCCATCACACACCTGGCGTCCCTGCGCGAGGGGCGGACAGATGTCTTGGACAGCGATGAGAGCTTCCCCAGTTTCGCGTTCTACCTCGCCCTCCAGCACCTCCGCACCCGGGCACTCCAACAGCGCATCTTCGAGGCACTCCAACCGCCCGGGGTCGACATGGATGCCGCGTGGGGACTGATCCGCATCGTGCTCGCCACTGGCCTCAGCTACAACCTCAGTGCCCGCCGCTCCCAGATGCGCGCCGAGCTTCTCGCGGTCCCACCAGGCGCAGAGTTCCTGGCGGGTGACCAGCCCCTCTTCAACCTGCATGGGGTCGGCGCATCGGCGTCGTCTCCGCCCGAGCAGCTAGCGCTGTTCTACCCGCTCTCCCCGACCCGCGCTCTGCTCCTCGACTTCTCGGCTGACTACTCAGGTACCGGCACCCGATTGTTGACTTCCACCAACGTCTCTGAGTTCAACCAGATGATCGCCGGGAAAGCCCATGAGCAGGTATTCGCAACGACCCGGCAGGTGCTCGACGCCGAGGTCCCGGACTTCTGACTAGTACCCGGGATCCGAAGTCCCGTCCGGGTCCGGCCCGGCAATCGGGACGAGGGTCCACGGGAACTCGGTCTCGATGAGCGCCATGAGGTTCTCTATCTGGTCGCGGAAGGGCGTGCGGTCCCAGCGGCCGCCCTTGCTGGGCATCTCCAGCAGCCAGAGCCAGCGCGTGTCGCGGCGGAACCGCGCGTGCCGCACTGCGTCTTTCGCTGGTCCCGACTCGACGGTGACGACGCGACCCCGTCGCCGGGCGCGAAGGTGACTAAGCTGCTCGTTCGCCGCAAAGTGGTCGGTCAGCCACTCCACAGCCATCGCTTCCGGGCCGAACTCGGACATGGGCATCCTCGCTGTCCCGAGGCCCGAGGGAGCCGCGGAACGTCCAGTTGAAGGGGTGCGCCTCGTGCTCGTTCCAATGGCCGATGAATCCCTCGGTGCGGGCGTTGACCGCCTCGACATCGGGGAAGCTGGCGTGGCGAAGCACCCGCCGCTCCAGGATCGAGAACCAGCACTCGACCTGGTTGAGCCATGAGGCGTGCTTGGGCGTGTGGACGAACGTGAAGCGCCCACCGTGGCGCTTGTTGAACTCCGTCCACCGCTTGGACTTCCCGTCGTGGTGGACGTTGAGGTTGTCCCAAATCACGACGACGTTGCCGGGTGTGCGGGCAGCGATAGCCTCCATGTACTCGACGAGGTCGTCGCCGGTGCGATGGTCACGACACTCGCCGTAGACCTCGCCGGTGCCGGCGTTGAACGCCGCGAGCAGCACGCTGCTGCCGTGCCGCTTCCACTCTTAGTTGCGCCGCGTGTCTCGGTGTCGACCCGGCGGCTTGAGGCCTCCGGGGTGCGTTCGGGCGAACAGCCGCTTCTCATCGACGCACAGAACTGTCACATCGGGTGGCGGCTCGACGTAGTAGCCACACACCCGGCGGCACTTCTCGGCAAACTTCGGGTCCTGGCTGTTGAGCCACATGCGAACTCGATGCGGCCGGATGGCCGTGTTCCGCAGGATGCGGCCGATCTCGCTCACGCTGATCCGCACGCCGGTGTCCGCCTCCAGCGCGGTCTGCAGCGCCTGGTAGGACCACAGCACGCGGAACGGCGTCTTGTCGTCATCGACGCGCTCGCATGCCAGGCTGATCAACCGAGCACGCACTGCGAGCGGCACCTCGGGCGGACGACCAGGGCGCGGCCGGTCATCCAGACTCCGCATGGTGGGCTCTGCGGCAAAGCGGCTGCGCCACCGCCGCACCAGTCTCACCGACCCACCCACACGCTTGGCGATGCGCTGGTTGTTCCATCCGTGGGCAGCCAGCTCGATGATCTGAGCCCGCTGCACCGCTCGAAACGGAGCCGTGCGGCTCGTTGCGAGCCGCTTCAGCTTCGGCCGAAGGTGCGGCGGGATGACCACGGGAGTGGGGGCAGGTCCGGGCACCCCTCCCGATCACCCGCTACGACCATCGGCGCAACCCGGACGACACTTCGGGCGGCGGGTACTAGGCTCCGGTGCGCCAGCTCGGTTCCCGACGAGCATCGTGGGTAACGCCACGTTGATCTGCACCACTCCCTCAGGTCACCGGCGTGCTACTCAACGGAGACCGGAGCTGTATCAGCGGTCCAGCGATACCCACGACGTGACAACCGAGCAGTCCCCCCGTGCCCTGCGTCGAGACGGGCCTCTGCAAGGGTTGGTTGTAACGAGCTACTCCTCCGGCTTCTTCATCAAGTCCAACAACCGAGCGCAGGCCGGAGTCAGGCGCACGGTGTAGCTGGGCTCCAAGGTGTGCCGATGAGCAGGGACGCTGTGCGTCACCGTTCCCAGAGCCGCGTGCACCATCAGGTCCTCGCACGACCAGCCAAGGTGGGTCGCGCTGCCTTGGTGGTAGGGCTCCTTCCCGTCGGGCCAGTGTCGCCCGTAGACCGTTCGAACCTTCGCGAGGCCTTTGCTCGTTAGCCGGTCGGCGAGAGCAAGCGCTGCGGCATCGATCTGGTTCCGCGTTCGGCCGGCGATCGCTCTCGCCGCTGCTCTCGCGTATGCCCGAGCGCTCTCCTCGTCATCGGCCGCGAGGGCCTGGGCATAGGCCAGCGCGGTGTGGCGGGCATCTCGGGCGGTGACGTCAACCCTGGACACCCGATCCTCCAGCTCCTTCAATCGGGCCTCGACTTCCTCAGTCCGCTCCATGCCGAGAACCTGCTGGTACTCCAGCCAGTCGAGCGTCGCCTTGATGTCCGCATCTACGCCCGCCAGCCGCGCGACCTCTTTCTCGATCACTTCGACACGCCGTCCTACTTCCTCGTGCTCCCGGCGAGCACCAACCATCGTGATCATTGCCACGAGCTGGGAAGCAACGGCACCCCAAGCCAAGCCGCCTGACACCGTCGACGCTGCGAAGACCACGGCCGATGCCATTGCCGCCCGCTGGAGCACCGCGTGGTGCTGCTCCCAGAGCGTTGGCAGTTGCTTCTCGTCGCTCAATGGACATGCTCCTCGACAGCATTCAGGGCCCGAGCACGCTCCATGAAGACAAGCCCGGACTCATCGGCGAAGGAGTAGGCGGTGACCACGGCCGGGGCCACCCGCGCCCTCCATGCTTCGGCGTAGTCGAGCGCCTGCACCTCGACGTGCCGCCGCCGGAGACGTCGAGAGACCCGAGCCGTGTTGCCGGTGCCACTCGCTCCGACAACGGCCTTCACCTCAACGACTGCGTAGGCGTCGATTCCGTCGAAGAACACGAGGTCGCCGATCCCGTCTTGCGAGCGGCCCTCGACGACGTCCCACTCCCAGGCCACCAGGTACGGGCAGCCGGGCAGGAGCTCGGCGCTGTTCGCCACGAACTGGCGGGTCAGCTCGTGCTCGACGTCGCCTCGATCGGAGAACAGCAGCTCGGTTCGCAGCTTGCGGTCGAGCAACGTGTACTGGCGCATGGCGGGGGCCTCGGGTTCACAGGGTCTGCGACAGGGCGGTGCCCCGTATTGCCGGAACGATAGACGGCGGTCATGCTCGCCGACGACGCCCGCAGGACGATCACGCGGCTGCGGAGACACGTTGGAGGGGCTAGGGATACACCGCGGGGGCAACATGGCACAGGCGAACCTCACGGA
The DNA here is from genome assembly GCA_965216925.1 of Myxococcota bacterium. Classification (GTDB taxonomy): domain Bacteria; phylum Myxococcota_A; class UBA796; order UBA796; genus CAYYHT01. The sequence continues at coordinate 129,505 of CBDCGT010000001.1, forward strand.
CGACCAGGTAGAGCAGGTCTCAACCCTTGTGGAGTTGTTGGCGAAGGCGCGGAGCCGAAGGATTCCGGCTGAAGAAGCCGCCACCACACTCAAGAAGATGGCTGCAGTGGCGCATGACCTTCACTCTTCCCTCGCGGCGGCCGGTCAAACTCCGCGTCATCACCAGTACATGGTTGAGAACCGCGGCATGAACCCGGACGACGAGGGGTTTTATGCCCACGTACACCCAGTTGAGGACTTGCTGAAGTGGGTAGCGGACACGGACGCGAACCGAGATCCCGAGGACGTCACGGTGGGCGACGAGTTCACAATGAAGATCACGTCGCGGCGATGGGGCGGCACGGACACCTACCATGTGAAGCGCACCAGCACGGGCTGGGAAATCCGCAATGTCGCTATCGGCGGTGCCAGCAACAAGGCCGGCCAACCCGCGCTGGAGGCAAACTTCCGGCAGGATTCTATTGAGCACCCGAGGGGCTTGGGCGGCTGGATGGAGTGGCTATGGGAGCGCGCACACGAGGACGGGCTCACCCACGAGCAAGTGCAAGACGCCCTTGATGAGCTAGCGGAGTGGATCTCCCTCATCGAAACCAAGAAGCCTAAGGGCGGCGTTTGGACGGGGTATACGACGTGAGCGAAGTACCCAATACCAGTCCGAGTGAAGAAGACGGCAGTGGGCCGCCTGACGACACTGCACTCCAACAAGGCGTGGTCAGCTTCCTCGATGTGCTGGGTTGGAAAGGCGTCTACGCCAGGATCAGAGACCCAATCGAGAGACTGACTAGACTCGTAGAAGACCTCCGAACGCGCGCCGAGCATCTTGGCCGTGGCGCCGGGCAGGATGGACTCCCGACTCAGGTGATGTCTGTTTCGGACACCATCGTCATGTTCACCGCCGCTGCCGAGAGCGAGGTGGTGGCTGCGCTGGACATCCACGGACGCCTGGGTGCCCACGCGCTGCGAGAGTCGTTGATCAATGCACTACCGCTGCGCGGCGCAACGACATGGGGGCTTGCCCGAGTCTCTCAGGAGCGGAGCATCTTCGTGGGTCCGGCGGTGGACGAGGCGGCGGCCTGGCACGAACAGGCCGACTGGATCGGAATCCACATGTGTCCGTCGGCGCGGTACGCGACGCTGGAGTCAGACCTCCAGACATGGGTTCAGCTGGACGACATTCCGTTCAAGGCCGGTAAACGCCACGGCATGTGCGTGCGTTGGGAGCGGCCCGAAGGCGTTGGCATGCTGTTCACAAACCTGGCGCCCATCCTCCCTGCGGTAGTCCCGAAGTTCGACAACACACTTCGGTGCCTGGAGGCTATGTCGCAGGGGGGGCACGAGTAGCGGCTTCCTGACCCTGCACATGGGGGGCGTCCAGTCAAAACCGCAGGTGGGGTGGTACAACCGTGCGCGGGAGGTGCTGCGTGTCGAGGCGCCGGTGGAAGCTTAGTTCTAGGGGCGTCGCTCGCGCGTGCCTGCTGGCCGGTTTGGCGGCTGGCTGCGCGCCCAAGAACCCGGAGGCCGCTCTCGTCCGGCAGATGAAGAAGCACGATCGCGCAGCTGCGAAGCGGGTGCCCACCGCCCACCAGGACGACTCCTTCTTCGTACCCGCAGGGGACGCCCTTGCCAGTGCCGCCGAGAGCTTCGGGAAGGGCACTTCCGTCGCCGAAGCCACCGACACCTCCGTCGCCGCAGACTGGTCCTACGACGGCGACGTCAAGCTCGATGAGCACGGGGAGTTCTTCATCCAGCGGCGGCGGAGCCCCGTCATGACCATCGCTTCGAAGGGAGTCGAGGTCACGGTCTCGGGCTCCACGATCCGCGAGCGCCGCAGGCTCCGGCCGGGGAAGGAGCCCGGCGACTGGAAGCAGACCACCGATGAGCTGGACGTCGCAGGTGCTCGGCGTGCGCTTGCCGATCTCGAAGAACGCCACCTCGCGACCGTGCAAGCCGATGGACCTGTGGACGCGGCCCTCACCGATTTCGAGGCCGAGCTGACCGCTGGATTCGAGGTCACCGAGCGGACTGCACACGGCCTCACCGCGCAGCGCATCGACACCCAGCGCAACGAGGTGAAGGGAGGCGCCTGGGCCACATGGGAGGCGCGAGTCACCCTCGCCGTTGCGGTAGAGCAAGAGACCGGGGCGATCACGGTGACCGGAGCCACCGACCACCGCATCACCACCTCGGAGCTGGAGGGCGTCTGGGAGTCAGCGAGCGCGGCCGATCAGGCCCTGACCATCGACTGGCTCGCGAGGGCGCTGCGGCGCGGGATGCCCGAGGGCCGGTCGCGGTACGGCCCCGCGCTCCTCCCGGCGGTGGCCGACGCGGTGGTTGGATACTCGGAGCCGCCGCCCCCGCCCCCTTTGCGCACGATGGACGACATCGAGCGCATCATCACAGAGCGCGCCTGGACGACCTCGACCGGCAAGTTCACGGTCTGCCTGGACCGCGTGGTCGTCAACAGCACCAGCTCAAGCGGCCAGGCATGGGACGTGCCGAACTTCTCCGGCAGCACCAACCCGGACATCACCGGCTCCGTGACCATCGCGAACCGGCAGTTTCCGATCACCCAGGCGGACGACTTGCTCTCGGTGCAGCCGAAGGCGTGCGCGACCGGCAACTACCGGGCGGGGGCGCCCTACACGCAGGTGCGGATCGAGGACGTCGATCTCACGAGCAACGACACCATTCGAGGCGGTGGCCGCGTCCGGCGACGAGCGGCTGGCTCGGTCTATCATCTACACATCGTGACCGGGGCGACCAGCGGGTGCCGACCGATGAGGAACCCGGTAGGAATGATGTATGGACCGTTCGTGGCCAGCACGACGAGAAGGACTGCTTCAGGAGAGGGATGCCCAGCTGCAGGCTGCCACGAACGCCCAGGAGCTCGTGCAGAAGTGTGTAGAAGTCATCACGTCAGCCGGCGGGAGCGCGGAGTACAGGTGGGCCGACAACAACCCGTTGCTCACGCTCTCCTTCGTCACGGAGAAGGGTGAGAAAGGGTTGTTCTACGGCCACGGGAAGGCGCCCTTGGAAGCCTCGACCAGCTGCTTCGAGAGCGTGTGGTTCGACTTCGTTGTCCTCGCGGACGCGCCATCACCGACTCCCACCGAGCTCGAGTGGAGGCGCGAAGGGCAGACCATCCGTGCAATCCGGTCCTTCATGAAACGCACGGGGGTCTCCCTCTACGAGGCCCGCGTCATCTTGGAGGCGTAGGGGGCGATGGCGACCACGGCGTGTTTGGCTCATGGTGCGTGTCCGTCCAGGTACGACAAGCTGATGACGGCCACCAGAAACTGAGCCATCTGGCCACCAGAAACTGAGCCACCTCCAGCAACCCCAGACGCCCGCTACGACAGCTTTGCAACAAGCGAAGTCAAGGCGGGCCGGAGATGCTGAAGATGGCTGATGTTCATGTACTACGGCACTTGGTCCACGCGCAGGGGAGATCCCAGCGCTCGGTGGCCAAGGAGCTCGGAATCTCCAGAAACACGGTGGTGCGCTACCTCGACGACGCCGTCGAAGCGGGCGTGAGAGTCGAGGCGGAGGCACGACCAAAGCCGGTCTACGAAATGATCGAGGCGACGGTCTTCGAGCTGATGAAGACGTCGAGGACGACGAAGAAGCAGCGGCTGACGTCGCCGACGATGAAGCGGCTGCTCGCCAAGCAGGGTCTTGAGGCGTCCTCACGGACGATTCGCCGCGCGATGGCCGAGTACCGGCGCCGCGCCAAGGAGGCGCACATCCCGCTCGAGTACCACCCGGGTGACCTCGCAGAAGTCGACTTCTTCGAGGTCCGCGTCGTCATCGACGGCGTGGAGCAGAAGGCGTGGATGTTCGTGATGCGGCTGATGTACTCGGGCCGCGACTTCGCCTGGCTCTACAAGTGGCAGGACCAGGCCTGCTTCCTCGATGGCCATGTGCGTGCCTTCGAGCACTTCGGCTTCGTGCCCAAGCGCATCCTCTACGACAACCTGAAGGCCGCCGTGCGCAAGCACCTGGCGGGTTCGCAGCGGGAGCTCACGGTGCGCTTCCAGGCGCTGGTGGCCCACTACGCCTTCGATGCGCGATTCGCGCGACCGCGCGAAGGCCACGACAAGGGCGGCGTGGAGTCGCGCGGCAAAGCAATCCGCTGGCAGCATCTGACGCCGCTCCAGGAGGCGGACACCCTCGACGAGGTAAGCCGCGAGCTCCTCAGCGGGCTCGATGCGTCCATGGATCGGCCTCGTCGTCGCGGAGATCGAAGCATTCGTGCGTTGTGGGCCGAGGAGATCGCCGAGATGCTGATGCTGCCCAGCATCCCGTTCGACCCAGGGATCCTGTTCGACGTCGGTGTCGATCGGTCGTCGAAGGTGCGCGTGAAGACGGCATGGTACTCGGTTCCGTGCGAGTGGAAGCTGCTGCCGGTGCACGCTTGGCTGTACGCAGATCGGGTGGTCATCGCCCACGCCGGTCGCCGGGTCACGCACCCTCGCCAGCCTGGCAACGGCAAGTCCATCTGGTACCCGCACTACCTGTCGGAGCTGGCGAAGAAGCCGCAGGCCATCGAACAGGTAGCCGAGACCTTGATGGGTCAGCTGGGACTGGCCTACGAGCGGGCCTGGAAGATTCTGGTCGTCGAGCGAGGACGCCGGGCAGCCGCCCGGAGCTTCAAGATCGTGCTGCGGTTGGCGGACGAGCGCGGGATCGAGTCAGTCGGTCGAGCGCTGGAACGGGCAATGGACGCCGACGACGACGTCGTGCTGGCCTTGCGGGGGCCGGTCCCGAAGGCGACGACGATGGTGCCTGTCGCGCTGGCGCATGTACGGGTCGAGTCGTCCTCTCTGACCGTCTACGACGGGCTTTCGGGAGGTCCCCGATGAGCCGCGAGCGCATGTTGGAGGAGACCATCAAGGGCAAGCTGAAGGAGCTGCGGATGCCGGGAGCCGCACGCTGCTTTCGGGATCGGGCCCGGCAGGGTCGGGAGAGCGGCTGGAGCCATGAGGAGTTCCTCCTGGAGCTGCTCGAGGAGGAGCTGCGCAGTCGTGCCGTCAGCTCTGCCCGCAATCGTCGTCGAGAGGCCCACTTCCCCCTCGACAGGACCCTCGATCAATTCGACTTCTCCCTCCAGCCGGAGCTGTCGAAGGAGGAGATCGTGCGGCTGTCACGCTGCGAGTGGATCGACGCCGCCGAGCCCGTGCTGCTGGCAGGGCCCGTCGGCACCGGCAAGACGCACCTGGCCATCGCGCTGGGGATCGAGGCCACGCAGAAACGGTACCGCGTCCGCTTCTACCGAGCGGACGACCTGGTTCGCGAGCTGACGGAGGCGAAGTCGGAGCACCACGTCGGTCTACTGATGAAGCGACTGGATCGCCTTCACGTGCTGATCGTAGACGAGTTGGGCTTCGTGCCGTTCGACCGAACGGGGGCCGAGCTGCTGTTCAACGTCCTGGTGAAGCGGTACCAGCGCCGCGCCACCATCGTGACCACCAACCTGCAGTTCAGCGAGTGGTCACGGGTGTTCGGCGACGAGCGGATGACCGCCGCGTTGTTGGACCGCCTGGCCGAGAACGCCCACGTGATCACCACCTCAGGCCGTAGCCACCGCACCCGCGGCCGCCTCGATGAGGACGAAACGCCCTCACCACAATGAGCGAGAGGGGGCTTCCCCCTCTCGCGCTCTCCCCCTTTTCGATAGACTCCTTTTACTGGAGCGTGGCTCAGGTTCCGATGGCCAGAGCGGCTCAGAATCCAGTGGCCAGCATCACAAGCTGGCCTGGATGTCGACGAGAAGCTTCTGCCGGTCGACCCGCACGGGCTCGCCGAAGTCATCGTGAGGACGGAAGTCGTCCAGGCGACCCAGCGCGTCAACAAAGTCCGATGGGTAGAACGCCCAGCCCTCGACGCTTGCCCAGCCGTCCACGACCTCGCACGTGTCACCGCGTCGAAGGCAGCGGAGCCACCCGGAATACTGGTCCGAGAAGTCGTGGGGCAGCCACACGACGTCCCCATCGGCACACGCCTCGACCGCCGCCCTCCATGCCATCAGCATGGCTCGAATCGCCGCGACCGGGTCGGGTTCGTGCGCAGCGGCGTGATCGAGGACGTAGTAGTAGCTGTCGCTCCTGTTGGCCCAGGTGCCCAGGCGCAGGATGAGGTCGTTGTGGTCGGTGCCGTTGGGCTCGTAGACGAGGCTCACCACGGACGACGGTGGTGGGCTACGGCGATGGGCGTGGACCAGGGCGAGCACCTTCGCGTTCGGCCAGAACACGTGACAGCGGGGGCAGTAGGGGTAGGCCTTTTTCTGCCACTGGCGGTCGGTGAGCGTCGTATCGCAGTTGCCACAGGTCATCTGGCCTCCCCCGGCGGCGTCGGTCGAACGGCGTGAGGAGAAGTGGACGCCACATGGACGACCCCAAATCGCCCCCGGCGATTCCGCGCCTTCCCCCTTTCATATCCAAAAACCTGGCGGCGGACTATGGGAATCGAACCCACCGAACGAAGCCTCTCGACCCGTCCCATCGGTTTTGAAAACCGGGACCCGCACCAGCCAGGCACAGCCCGCCGCACGCTCTCGACCTAAGCTTGGTCTCGCATCTCTGCCAGCGGGAGCCCCATGCGTACCCATCCATGCCCTCACTGTGGCCAGAAGGACGACCTGCCCCCCGTTCACGGGCCCGACACCTTGTACGGCGCCTACACCGACCGCGACGAGGCGAGCGCGCACGCCGTGCTCGCCGACAACACGGTGGAGCTCACCTGTCGGCACTGCGGCAAGGTGTACTGGCTCGCGCTGATCGATCAGCGTTGGTGAGCACCGCCGCGCGCCTGGATACACCACCCCCATGCCCAACCCCGTCCCCGCTCACTGCTACTGCGGCGCCGTCCGCTTCACCGTCGACGTCGTTGCGCCGGTGTTCACCGCCTACTGCCACTGCGACGACTGCCGCCGGTCGCACGCGGCACCGCTGTACGAGGTCGCGGCCGTGCCCATGTCGGCGATGCACTTCACCGCTGGCGAAGAGCTGGTCGTGGACTTTCGTCGCGAGGGGTCGCCGGTGATTCGCTCGTTCTGCGGCCGGTGCGGCACCAAGATCCGCATCCTGTTTCCCGAGAGCCAGCGGCTTGCCGACACCGTGGGCTGGTTCGTGAACCTCGCCGACGACCGGGCCAGCCTGCCCGACGTGTTTCGGCCCAAGCGGCACGCCAACCGCGATGGCTGCGTGCTCGAGCTCGACCTGGTCGACCAGCTTCGGGGCTGACCTTCGCAGGGGCCTCACCCCTGTGGGTCGAACATCTCGAGCTCGGGAAGCTGCGTGGTCGCGTCGCGCACGATGGCTCCCCGCGGGTTCAGAAGATCCGCGCGTAGGAAGTCGTGCATCGCATCCTCGCTCTGCCACTGCTGGCGGGTCACGAAGCGGTCGGGGCGCTTTCGGTTGCGCCAGACCTCGGAGAGGGTGCAGCCGGCGGCGGCGCGTGCATCGGTCGCGATCTCGTCGAGCACGGCGGCCAGGGCGTCTGCTTGCTCGGGCCTGGCTTGGTAGCGCATCAGGACTTCCAGCATGGTTCCTCCAGAATCCGAGGTCCACCATACTGCCACGGCGGGGGGCGGTTGTCGTCTCGATGCACGTCCCTGGCGCGCAGCGGAAAGCCCCCGGTAGCGAGACCGATAGCCGTGGTTCGAAGGAGGCCACCTTGCCCGCGAACCAGCGCCGTGCCCACTCCGCCCCTGTCGAGCCGCTGACGCTCCGGCTGACCACCCACCACCTGGGGCTCCACCCCTCGTCAGCCCCCGAGGCGCTCGCCGACGCCGTGACGAGCAAGCTGCGTGAGGCTGCGGCAGCCGCCGGCCTTGGCCCATGTGTGATCGGTCGTCTGGTGGGCCAGCACGGCCGGTACGAGGTGGCGCTGCACGACGAACGCAGCTGGACCACCGGAGTGGTCACCAAGGTGTGGTTCGCCACCGGCGACCCCTCGGTGAAGGTCGGCGTGGCCGCCTACTCGCGACGGTCGCGCCTGGTACAGGGGTCGGCGCTTGCGCTGTGCTGTCTCGTGGGCGCCACCATCGGCGGGCAAGCCGGTGCCGGGATGGAGGACCCGACCATCCTGGTGCTGGTAGGGCTTCTGGCCGGCGCCATCGGTGCCTGGCCGGTGATGACCAGCTTGAGCCGGTCGTCGTGGCTCGCGGGCCCCTCGGACGAGCTGCTGCGGGAGTGGACTGCGGTGGTCCGACGCTGGGGAGTGGACCACGGTGCGGCTGTCGAACGCGGGTAGATCACCCGAGGTATGGGATGAGTGCCGGGTGGGACCGCCCCGGGACTCGGACCTCAGCCAGTCCCATCCCCCTTCCGCTCCCGCCGCGTCATCATCAACGCCAGCAACGACAGCCCCAGGCTCCCGAAGCCCACCGTCGCGCACGCCGCCGAGTCCTCGGCCGCTTCGGCCACCTGGACATCGGTGGGCATGGTGGCGCGGGCGGCGGCGACGGCCGAGGCGTGGTCGGGGTCGACCTTGCGGGCGGCCGTGTAGGCCTTGATCTTGTCGAGGTTCTGCCGGTCGATCTCGGTGAGCAGGGCGTCGGTGTAGGCCGCGTCGGCCTTGTACGAGTACTTGAAGGGGTCTTCCTTGAACGCCTCGGCGGCCGCACCGGTGACCGGGGCTCCGTGCCGCGCTGCGACCATCGTCTCCACCAGCACCAGCTCGTCGTTGGTGTAGACCCACAGGCCATCGGGATCGATGGGGTCGCTCAGGCTGTTCCAGGCCCATCCGAGCCAGGGCTTCTCGGCACCGTAGGGGCACACGGCGTTGCTTCGACCCTTGTCGCGGTCGACGCTGGGGGTGGGCCCCATGTCGTTGAGGTGGGGGTGGTAGGCCACGGTGCTGCGGAAGCCGTCGCAGTAGTCGGTCCACAGCAGCTCCTGCAGCTTGCCGGGCGTCCCCACCAGCGCACTGGCCTTGTCCCAGGTCTTGGCGTCGCTGCCGCTGGTGGGCTTGAAGGCGACCACGCGGGAGTGCAGCGGATCGTCGGGCGGGATGCGCCACATCTTGGCGTTCAGCAGCTTCCAGCCCAGGTCGTCGACCGCCTGGCTCTCGGCCACGTCCAGCACCGCCTCGAGCTTGGTGCGCTGCTCGGCGTCGCGGGTGGGGTTGGCGTAGGGATTCCACTCGTCGAGCATCACGCACGACAGGTCGCCCGGACCACCCTCGGGCTCGTGGCACTCGTCCGGGTTCGACGGCTTGACGTCGGTCTCGCCGCGGGCTCGGGCCAGGTAGTACTCCTGGCCGCAGTTGCAGGCACCGGCCTGGGCGGGCGACGAGAGCAGGGCGAGCAAGACGAGCATGGGGACCTCCAAGGCGATGGGCAGGTTAGTCCAGGGGGCCATGAGTTCGCCAAGCCCAGCTGAAATCAACGCTTTCCTGGCCACCGCCTTCCCTTCGGCGGCCCGCGACGGCTTCTGCTGCGACGCCATCTCGGAGCGCAGTGCGATCGCGCGCTGGACCTACGATCCCACCGCGCTGCGGCCCGGTGGCTTCATCAGCGGCCCCACGATGTTCGGCCTTGCCGACTGCGCCTTGTGGTTCTCGACCTTCACCGTGCTGGGCATTCAGGCCATGGCGCTCACGAGCGAGCTCTCGATCCGCTTCGTGCGGCCGGCCGTGGGCGGCGACCTGCTGGCCCGGGCCACGCTGAACTCGGTGGGCCGACGGCGCCTGGTGGGCAGCATCGACCTGTGGGTCGAGGGCAGCCCCGACCGCATCGTGGCGGTGGCGCAGGGCACCTATGTGGCGCCGGCTAGGAGCGTGTAGCGCGTAGCGCTCACACGCTCCTCCCGTGCCCGTGCCCGTGCCCGTGCCCAGCGAAGCGGTGCCCGATGCGGCGTCACGCCCCGTCGACTGAGTCCCGGGCCCCATCCGCCGGGCCTCGAATTCGCGATCGACACGCTCCCGCGTCGGTGATCTGCTGAGGCCATGAAGACCTACGCGGGCGACGTTCGAGAGCGTGGCGGGCTGATGAATCTCGGTCACGTGTCCATCGATGGTACGAAGGTCCGGACGAGGAGTTCGGCGCGGACAGCGACGGACTCGACATCCCGGATGAGCTCAAGCGACGGGACACGCGGCTGGCGCGCATCCGGCAGAGGGCTCCGGTGCCTTCGCGCAGGCCTACAACGCCCAGGCGGCGGTCACGGAGAAGCACCAGATCATCGTGGCGTGCCCATTGTCGACCAATGCTGCAGACGCGCGGCACGGGCTCCTAGCTGACCGGTAGAAAGATCTCGGTGCGCAGCTCGGCCTCGGGCACCACGGTCGGGTCGTCGACGTAGATCTCCCAGCCCGCACCGGGCGTGCGTCCCAGCTTGGCGGCGTGGCCGTAGATGGCGTTCCACGACTGGCCCACCGTGGTGTACGGCCCCACGTTGGTGATGGTGAGCGTGTCGCCGGCGGGCGTGTGCCCCAGCGTGATCTCGCCTTCGACCTGGACCTCGCCGTTCACGAAGCAGCCCGCGTGGCAGTCGGCGATGCCCGTCGCCATGTCCATGCCGCACCACATGGCCATGGGCATGGACGCGGGCTGAATGCCCTTGGCGGTCACCCAGCCCATCACCTTGGGCAGCACTTCGGCAAAGTAGGTGGCGAGGTCGGCGACGTTCACCTTTCGGCGGATGCCGACGAAGGTCCGGGCGTCTTGCTGGGTCATCTGGATGTCGGCCATGGGCCCTCCCGAGTGGCCGGTGAGCATAGCAGCTGGGCGTCCTTGCGTTGCCCTGCTAGCTTGCCCAGATTCCTCCGGAGAGCCCCAAAATGGACATCAAGAAGATCGGCCTCGGTGTGGCCGGCGTACTCGGACTCGTGGCGGTCGGCTTCGTGGCCGCCGTCAGCATGCAGCCCGCCGCCCTCGACATCGACCGCAGCATCACCATCCAGGCGACCCCCGCCGAGCTCTGGCCGCTCGCGAGTGACTTCGCGCACCACAACAGCTGGGACCCGTGGAAGCCGCGCGACCCCGAGCAGACCGAAGAGATGTCCGACCCCTCGGCCGGCCTGGGCGCGTGGTACACGTGGACCGGCCCCACCAACGGCTCGGGCAAGATGACCATCACCGAGCTGGTCGACCAGCAGAAGGTGGTCATGGACCTCGACTTCATCGAGCCCTTCGAGTCGAGCTCGGTGGTCACCATGACGCTCGCCCCCGTGGACGGCGGCACCGAGGTGCACTGGAAGCTGTACGGCACCAACAGCTTCTCGGATAAGATCGGCTACCTCTTTGTGGACATCGACGCGATGCTGGCCAAGGACTTCGACGAGGGGCTGGCCCTGCTCAAGACCGTGGGCGAGCAGGCTGCTGCCGACGCCGCCACGGCTGCTGCCGCGGTTCCGCCTTCCGAGTGCGACGCCGGCGACCCCCAGACCTGGACGGCCTGCGACGGCGCCTCGGTGACGCTCGCTGCCACCGTCGCGACCGACGTGATGAACCACCCCATGCCGCCTCCCTCTTTTCCTGCGGAGCCGGGCGAGGAGCCCCCTCCCGAGAAGGTCACCTCCTATGTCGACGTGGGTGACGTGCAGATCGTGGTGCAGTCGGCTGCGGCGCCGGAGTGCGACGGCGAGATGGAGCTCACCGGCGTGATCACGCTCGTCGATCTGGGCGGCGAGGAGGGCACGCCCGACAGCTACCGCGGGCTGCGAATGGACGCGGCCGAGGTCAAGTGCCTGTAGGCGGCTTGCTCTCGTCTCGCAGCACCACGCGCAGCTCGGGCAGCAACAGCCAGCCGTCGTCCTGACGGGTCAGGATCTCGGCCAGCCCCAGCTTGCGCAGGGTGTGCACCGCGACGCGAACGCGGTGTGCCGCCGAGTCGGGCGCGATGCGCTCGCCCGGCCAGCCGATGTCGAACAGGTCGTCGCGCGACACCACCGAGCCCGGCTGCTGGAGGTGGAGCTGCACCATGGCCTGGAACATGCGCCGAAGGTTGGCGCGTCGCGCCAGGCTGACCGACGCGCCCCCGATGCGAAACCAGCGTCCCTCGGGCCCGACCTCGAGCTCGGGCGCGGCGCTGTCAGCGGCGATGAGCCGCAGGGGGAAGCGGAACTCCGAGGCGGCCCCCGGTGCGTCGAGGGCAAGCTGCGCACGGGCCTCGCTGTCGCCGCTGGCCGCGAGGTACAGCTGCCTCAGCGCGTCCGCCCGGGGATGGGGTCGGCGCGACCATGCCGCGTCGGACCGCATGCGCCACTCGGCGGCCTGAGCCTCGTCGCCGGCCTGGGTCAGGCAGCAGGCCGCGGCAAGGGCCCACTCCCCGACCTGGCGCAGGCCGCCGCGCGCCTCGGCTCCCGAGATGGCGGCCTCGTAGTCGAGCAGGGCGGCGGCGCTGTCTCCGAGCTCGTGGTGTGCGGTCGCCCGGTAGAACAGCACCTGGAGCATGGGCAGGCTGTCCGGTGGCGCGGCGCGCAGCGCCTCCGAGTAGGCGGCGATCGCCTCGTGAAGCGCGCCGCGCGCCGCCAGCAGAAAGCCCAGGTTGCCCAGGTTGCGGGCGTACAGATCCGAGCTCTCGTCCACCGCCGCGATGGCCCGGCGGCATGCCTCTTCGGCGTGGTCCAGCTCGCCCCGGGCGTGGTGCACCAGGCACACGCTCGACCACGCCAGCGCCCGGCGCCGGGCCGGTGCCTCGCTGGCCTCGAGTCCACGAGCGGCCTCGGTGGCGCGGGTCATGGCCTCGTCGATGCGCCCCGTCCGTGCCAGCACGATGGCCAGGTTCACCGCGGTGGTGTGCATCAGGGGCAGGTCGCCCGCAGCCCGGAACGCGGCCCCTGCGGCCTCGAAGTCCTGCTCGGCGCCGGTCCAGTCCGCGCGTCCGAAGCGCAGGCCCGCGCGGGCGGCCAGCCCATGGGCCCGCCACAGAGGCGCGTGCACGTCGTGCTCCAGCAGCGCGCTGATGGCCTCGACCCGGCCCGACGACCAGCCGGCCACCAAGCGGGCGTCGGCGCCGATGACCGCAGCGCGAAGGGCCGTGCGCAGCGCGTCCGGACTGCCATCGGCATCGCACCGCGCTGAGACGGCGTCCAGCTCGAGCAGATCGGGCCCCACCTCGGCGGCCGTCGCGGTGCGGCGCTGGTCGCGGGTGTACCAGGCGGCGTGGGCACGAAAGGCAGCCGCCGCCTCGCCCTCCTGGTCCAGCAGCCCGCGGGCGAAGGTGCGCAGCGGCCGCAGCAGGCGAAAGCGCGGCCCGGGCTCGAGGGTCAACAGGCTGCGGTCGACCAGCTCCTCCAGCGCGTCGTCGGCATGGGCGCCCAGCACGGCCAGCGCGGCGTCCCGATCGAAGCCGTGCTCGAAGGCGCCACACCAGCGGAAGGCTCGCTGCGTGGCGGGGTCCAGGTCGTCGTAGGACCAGCGGATCGCGGCGGTGAGCGAGCCGTGCCGCTGGGTGGATCCCCGCTGGCGTAGCTCCGAGGTCGAGGCCTGGACACGGCGCAGCAGCTCACCCAGGCCCAGCAGCATGGCCCGTCCAGCCGCGAGCTCGATGGCCAGGGGCAGGCCGTCCAGCACGTCGAGCACCTGGTCGACATCGTGGGCTGGGGGAGGGGAGACGCGGCGGCCGCGGGCGGCGCGCTCGACGAACAGCTGGTGAGCGGCACTTCGAGGCAGCGGACCCACGTCGAGCACGGCCTCGTCGGGCAGATCGAGGCGTCGACGGCTGGTGCACAGCAGGCGGACGGGGTGTTCGAGCCACTCGCGCACCAGCTCGGGGGCCGCGTCGAGCTGCTCGAGGTTGTCGAGCACGATCAGCCCGCCGTGGTCCTGCAGGGCCTCGGCCAGGGGCGCCTCGGTGGGCAGGGCGTCGCGCAGCAGGCTGCGGGCCACCTCGGCGGAGCGGGCGCCCGACAGGTCGCAGAACGCCGCCTGGGACTCGCCCTCGACCAGCTGCCAGGCCAGCGTGGTCTTGCCCACGCCACCGGGGCCCACCAACGACAGCAGCCGGGAGTCCGAGTCCCACCACTCCTGCAGAGCGGTGAGCTCGGCCTCCCGGCCAAAGAAGGCGGTGCCGTGAACGGTGTAGCGAGACACCGCCCGACGATACCGCGTTCAGCAGCCGCCAGGCTGACCGGGCGTTCCCCGATCGCCGTGCCCGTAGGCATCGGTGGCCACGCACCAGCTGCCGGCTTCGTCGTTGTCGAAGAACGGGTCGATGGTGTCGTGCAGGATGAGCGAGGCGCCCACGGGAGCGTGCCAGCTGGAGTCCCAGCTCACCTGGTCGATCACGTCGCCGAAGGAGTCGATGATCAGGTCGTCGGCGCCGTTGCCCAGGGTCAGCGTGCCCGGCCAGGCGAAGTCGACCGGCGCGCCACCATTGATGGTGGAGTCGGTGCTCTGGCCCAGCACCAGGTAGCCGTGCTGCTCGATCGCCAGACCGGCGGGGAGGTCGAAGGAGTGGCCCGCGCTGTCCATGATGGTCACGTGCTCCAGGTCGATGATGGCGTCGGTGGTGTTGTGGATCTCGAACCACTCTCCGCGGGCGTCGGTGGTGGCGTCGGGGTTGCGCATGATCTCGGTGATCACCAGCTCGCCGCCGAACAGCTCGTACACGTCCATCACGGTGTCGCCACAGTCGATGTTGTTGGCGCCGGGCGTGCCCAGATCGCCGTCGCCGTAGGCCTCGGCCGGGCTGCACCAGTGGCTGGGGTCGTCGTTGACCAGCGCGCCGTGCCACGAGCGCGACAGCTGCTCGCTCACGCCGGCGGTGGCGGCCCTGTCGAACACGACGACGTCTTCGACCACGCCTTCGTACACCAGCTCGATGTCGTCGCCGGCGTTGGCCAGCGAGAAGCTGCCGTCCCAGGCGAAGTCGACGATGTCGATGCCGCCGTTGACGTCGGGGTCGGTGCTGCGGGCGAGCACCGCGAAGCCGAAGGGGGGCACGCGCACGCGCTGGTCGACCACGAAGCCGGTTCCTCGGCTGTCGCGCACCTCCAGGCCGTTGAGGTCGATGTCGTCCAGGCTCTGGTTGAAGATCTCGATCCACTCGCCGTTGCGGTCGCTCACGGCGTCAGGGTTTCGCATCACCTCGGTGACGACGAGGGTGGCGTCGGTGTCGACGAGCGACGACGAGACGTGCTCGGACAGCTCGGCCTCGCTCTTGTCGCCCATGCCCAGGTCGGGCTCGAGCTCGGCCTCGCTCCCGGGCGAGCAGGCGGTGGCGGCAAAGAGGCTGGCGGCAAACAGGGTCGTGCGAAACATCGAGATTCTCCAGAGCGTCGGCCCGGGAAGACGTTCCCGGTGCACGCTGGACATCTAGGGTGGGCACCCCCCGCCATCGAGCTTCTTTGATGTTCATTGATGCGCCATGGTGGCCGGACCAGGTCAGATTCACCGGGTCACCCTGAACGAGAGAGGTCCACCATGAAGCACATCCACGTCACCCTCCGCGAGGCCACGGTCGGCGCGTCGATTCCCTCTGCCAAGCGCCTGGTCGTCTGGGAGTGGAGGGGCGAGGTCGTCTACGCCAACGTCAGCATCCAGCTGCCTCCGGGCGACGACTTCGACACCTTCAGCGACCGCGTGGTCAGCAAGCTGGGGGCCGGCCGCGAGTTCTATGCCGACAAGCGCATCCTGTACGCCGAGTCCATCCAGGCGGACGGCCTGTCCGACAAGGCCGCCCACAAGGCCGCCGCCGACATCCTGATCGCCGACCTGGCCCCGCGCGGCGCCACCCGCAAGGCCAAGCGCCCGGCCGACGTCACCCTCCACATCGAGGGCGAGTGGCCGGCGGGCGTGCCCACGGTCTTCGGGCCCGACGGGGCCAGCGGCGGCACCGACCCCCAGGCCGACTTCGTGGCCACCTACCTGGGGGGCACCGAGCCCGAACCCGTGCTGGCCAAGCTCATCGACGAGCACGTCACCAGCGGCGAGACCTTCCTGATGCATCCGTCGACCTTCGAGATCGAGCTGGGCGGGGAGCCGTCCACCGGAGACATCGCCTGGTTCGGCTTTGCCGCTGACGGCGGTCGCATCGGCCTGGACGGCGCCGCGGTGGTGTTCCAGGACAGCGAGGGAGGGCAGCGCGTGGTCGCCGACAGCCTGCAGCAGGCGATCCTGACGTGGTGCGAGGCGGACTCCCCCGAGCGGCTGGCCGCTGCCCAGGCGTGGCTGGGGCAGATTGCCCAGGTGGGTCGCTTTGGTGCACCCGGCTAGCGGCGCGCCGGGCTCCACATGCGGGTGGGGGCCTTCGACCAGGGCAGGCTCGAAGACGCGTCGAACGCGATGGGATCGTCCCCCTCTTCTTGGTCGTCCGAGACGTCCAGGTACTCGCCGTCCTCGTCCTCGTCCTCGTCTTCGTCCTCGTCCTCCCACTCGTCCAGGATGGTGTCCAGGACCTCGTCGGCGTCGAGCGACCACATCAGGCACACCTCGGCCAGGGTGAGCTCCATGGTCTCGGCGTCGACGTCGACACCAAAGTCTTCGAGGATGTCGAGGGTCTCGGGGTAGTCGTCGACCAGGTCGCCGATCGTGATGTCCTTCATCGGGCTGTCCTCCGGAGCGGTGGCTCTGGTGGAATGCATCAGCACGGATCGTGCCAGACCTGGCGAAAAGGGTCTGTAATGGCAGCGGCCACGTGCTTGTGCGAGGCTCCTGGACGTGAGGTGTGATGTGTGGCGCGCGTGGATGCTCGGCTTTGCCGCGGGATGTGGAGGAGGGGGCTTCGGGGACGTGAACCTGGTGGCGACCGAGCATGGCGCGCTCGGTGTCGACAGCGCCCGCGCCCATGTCGACGCCTTCCTCTTCGATCGCTGTGACGGCGATGCCGTCGAGGTCGTGGTGGGGTACGAGCTCGATCTGCTGCGTCCCGAGCCCTTTCCCGTGCCCGCGGGCAGCTACTGTGCCGTGGGTGTCGAGCTCGCCGACGATCCCTTCGGCGGCAGCCTGGGCCTGCAGCTCGAGCTGGACGGCACGCCCGTCGACGTCGCGCTCGACCCGGGACTGGCGACCAACCAGCGTCGCATCGAGGTGGATGCCGACACCGAGGGGGTGCTGGCGCTGGACCTGGAGCTGCTGGTCGACGACACCACCATCGAGGGCTGGCGCGCCGACGACACCACCTCGCTCAGCCCAGACGACGCCCAGGCCGAGACCCTGGCCGACGCGGTGGGTGACGCGCTGTTCTGGTACGACTCCCCCGACGAGGCCGCGGCGGTGTACATCGATCTGTGGCCTAGCTTCGACTTCAGCGTGAAGGCCCAGGTGGGCGGTTGCGGCGGGAGCCCGCGCACGGTCGAGTCGGATGCGGACGCGGACGCGGACGCGGACGCGGACGCCGATGCCGATGCGGACGCCGATGTGGACGCCGATGCCGATGCGGACGCGGACGGGGGCTCATCGGGCGGGGGAGGGGGCTGCGGCGGCTGCGGAGGAGGAGGCGGCTGCGATCCCAGCTGCGACGCGGCCTGCGCGACGTTGACGGTGATGCCGCCGGGATGGGCCATGCTGTTGGTGGTGCTGGCGCTGCGACGGCGGCGGCAGGAACTCGACGAGCCGGAGTGAGGGCACGACTACGGGAAGAAGTCGTTGGGCACCTGGATGCCCTGAACCGTCGCGGTGGACGTGCACGGGAAGTCCATGGTGGGGCTGCGCTCGTTGACGCGGTCGCAGTCGGGGCCGGTGCACTCGGCGGTGAGCACGAGGTCGGCGATGAAGGCCCCGCACTGGCTGCGCTCGCCGGTGTCACAGGCCTGGACGCGGCTGGCCAGCAGCTCGTCGGTGATGTGGCCCCACTTCACCCACTCCCCTTCGACCGTCATCACGCTGGTGTGCATGGCGTCACCCCAGGCCACTCCGGAGTTGTAGTCGTGCGTGAAGGTGCGCTCGCACAGCATGTCGCCGGGGGTCGTCGTGCAGGTCATCTGCTGCTCGAGGGCATCGACCTGGCCCCATGCCATGTTGCCGGCCTCGGTGTTGTCGACCTCGGCCTGGCCGTCGGCGATGGTCTGGGCCATCGCCCAGGCGCCCAAGTCCTGGTCGTTGCCGTCGAAGGTGCACTCGTGGCTGCCCGCCTGGACAGAGACCCAGTACTTGCCGAATCCGGGCTTGGCGTTGCAGGCGGCGAGAACGACGACGAGGGGTAGTAGGCGCATGCCAGACGGTTTATCCGCTGACCATGCGCCTCGTGTCATGGAATCTGTTCGGGCTCGGAGACCGCGACCTCGATCTGCGAAGCGAGGCCGCGATGTTTCGCTTGATGCTCGGCGATTCGCCCGAGCGGGCCTTGCTCTCGGGCAAGCGACCACCGCCTCCGCCCGAGATCATCCTGCTGCAGGAGGTGGTCGATCGCAGCCTGCACGCCCACATCCGTCCCCACCTGACGGCCGCCGGCTACACCCTCACCAAGCTGCGCCCGATGCGGGAGTACTACGAGATCATCGCGGTGCGGGAGCCCTTGAGGGTGGTCGAAGAGCAGGTAGTGCCCCTCGACAGCGGGATGGGCCGCGAGCTCACCCGGGTTGTGGCCGAGGCAGACGGGCAGCGCTGGCTCATCCTGACGGCGCACCTGGAGTCGATGCGCGAGGGGTCGCGGCGGCGGCTGGCTCAGGCCCAGGCGGTGTTGCAGCAGCTCCGTGCCTGGGACGGGCCTGCGGTGTTCGGCGGCGACACCAACCTGCGCGTTGCCGAGGCCGAGTCGCTGGGGCCGCTGCTGGATGCCTGGCAAGCCTGTGGGGCCGAGCCGAGTCAGCGGTGGACCTACATCAGCAGCCGCACCGGGCAGGGCACACGCTACGACCGGGTGTGGGGGAACAACGTCGCTTTCAGCGGCTTTCGCACCATCGGCGACGAGCCGGTGACGGGCGATGGCCAGACGGCGTCGGACCACCTGGGGGTGGAGGTGTCGGTGGCGGCGTCATCGGGGTCGAATCCGGGGTCGTGATTGGGGTGGGGTCCGGGCGTGGCCGTGATCCTCGACCAGCGGGCCTGGACTGGTGGTGTGCGTCTGCGGCCAGCGGCTGGTGTTGTTCTGCGTGGTCGACGATCACCTGCACGTGGTGGTGTGCGCCACCCGGCGGCAGGCCGGTGCGCTGGCCGGCGGCATGGTGCGAAGCGCCGAGCTCGGTGGGCGGCGGCTGGCACCGGCCTTCGTGAGGCCCGTGGAAGGGCGCGGACACCTCGAGTGGCTGGTGGGCTACCTGCTCACCCAAGCATCGAAGCACGGACTGGCCGTCCCCGACCGTTTGTATGAGGGGTCGTGCTTTCAGGACCTCGTGGGCGCGCGCGTGATCGAGGGTTGGGACCCTCAGCGCATCTGGACCCTGTTGCCTCGTCGGGGCAGCGAGTGGGCAGCGGGCCTCGTCGGCACGCGACCACCGGCGCCGCTGCAGGAGACGCTGCTTCCCGAGTACGGCATCCGCGCGCTGTTCACGGCCTCCGAGGAGGCACTCGCCACCAACGGGGAGGGCAGAGCGCCGCCCGCAGTGGCCAGTCGTCGGGCAGCGGCGAGCCTGGCGGTGGTGGCCGGGCACCCGGTTGCGCGTGTGGCCCAGCTGAAGCAGGTCGACGGTCGCTCGGTGCGCCGCTGGCTCGCCGTCGCCAGGCCCGAGCACCGTCTTGCCGCACGTCGCCGGCTGACCCTGCTGCGGGCCGAGCGCCGCGACCGGTAGAGCGCGGCTGAGAGAGGAGGTTCGGCGCCGCCGGCCCGGACCGAACCCCGGGGATCGAGATCGATGCCGGGAGTTGTGTCCGGAATCCGGACCGAACCCAGGCGATGGGCGCCGATAGGCGGGGTTGTGTCCGGAATCCGGACCAAAGTCGGGGGAGCGATCGCGGTCCGGCGAGTTGTGTCCGGCGTGGGCTCGAAGCTTGAAGAACTGTGAAGCCGCATTGCCGGCCCGCTCGCCGGGAAGCACTCTTGGGGTGTCGCGAGGCATTCCGCCCGCGACCGACCGAATGGGTCAACCCCCGTGAGGAGCGAACAGCCCTCACCGACAGGAGAACGAGATGCGATGGCATCGACACCACCGCGGCCATGGACGCTGCGGACCCCGAGGATCAGGCATGGGCGTGCGTCGCCCACTGCGCTTCCTCGCCCACAAGCTCGACCTGAGCGACGCCCAGGTGAGCACCGTGGCCGAGATCATCGACGACGTGCGCACCGAGCGTGCGCAGGCCGAGGTCGACGACCGACGTGCCCGAAAGGCCCTGGCTGCCGCCATTAGCGGTGACGCCTTCGACAAGGAGGTCGCCCAGGCTGCCGCCGAGCAGCGGGTCACCGCCGCCCGCGAAGTGCAGGCCACGCTGGTCGCGGCCTTCGAGAAGCTGCACGCCCTGCTCGAGCCGGCCCAGCGCGACGAGCTCGTCCTGCTCATCCGAGCGGGCGCGCTGAGCTTCTAGCGGAAGAACCAGTACCTCTCGAGGTACCAGTTCTGGGCATTGTCGTCACCACAGCAGCTTCCCGACCACTTGTCGAAGATGCGCGTGGTGACGGCATTGTTGTCTTGGTAGCAGGACATGCTGGTTCCCGACTTGGGGGCCCAGGTGTGGTTCGCCAGCGTGCTGGTTCCCCAGCAGAACAACAGGTTGTCGGTGGTTCCGTCGGGGTCCTGGATCCAGTTCTGCACCGGCGTCGACACCATGTTCAGGTTGTACATCGCCGTCACCTGGGAGGTGGGGATGGCGTTGGCGTTGTCGTCGTTCCAGGTGACCGGGTTCTCGGTGCCGCCGCAGCTCGCCCGGTGGCCGCTTCCTGGGTAGCTGTTGGTGCCGTAGCCGTCGTAGGGCGAGCAGTCGCTCTGCGCGCCGATCGACAGGTTGGCCATGGTGCGGCCCCCGTGCAGGTTCAAGCGCGTGTACCCACCGCCCGACATGTCGCAGGTGACCAGGAAGGAGTCCGAGGTCGCGCCGCCGTTGGGGTCGATCCAGTACTGGCCATCGGGGGAGCCTGGGGCCCGAGTCAGGATGTCCTCGCAGGTCTCGCCGGGCCGGGAGGGCAGCGTTCCCAGCGCCGTATCGACCACAATGACCCAGGCGTCGTTCTCGCCGCAGACCTCGATGACCCCGGCGCTGTACCGCATGGTGCCGGCGTTCGAGCTCGACACGCACGACGAGGTGTCGTTGGGGATCTGCCAGCTCTCGGTGTGGCTGTGATCGCCGTAGGCCGCGGTGGTGCCGCTGGTGCCCATGGGCAGGCGAGCCAGGGCCACGGTGCCGCTGGTGATGTCGCCAGCTGCGTGGGTGTGGTTGCCCGCCGCTACCTGGCTGCCGCCGCTGCCCACGGGCAGGCTGGCGAAGGGCACGGGCCCCGAGATGGCGCTGATGTCGTGGCCGTGATCGCCAGCGGCGACGTTGCCCGAGCCGGTGCCGACGGGCAGCTGGTTGAGGGGCACGGTGCCCGAGACATCGTTGATGACGTGGCCGTGGTCACCCGCCGCCACGTTGGCCGAGCCGGTGCCGATGGGCAGGTTGGCGGTGGGCACGATGCCCGTGAGATCGGACGGGGTGTGCAGGTGGTCGCCCGCGGCGACATCGGACGAGCCCGTGCCGATGGGAAGCGCCGTGGCGGGCACCGTGCCGGTGATGGCGCCGCCGTCCACGGTCGCCGTCGACGGCAGGTCGCCGCAGTCCCAGGTGCCGTTGAACACCGCGATCTGGCCCGAGGTGCACAGCAAGGTGGCCAAGGTGTCGGCGTCGCCCCCGTCTTGCAGATCGGCGGGCACACCCGCGACATCGGCCCAGTCGACCGTGCCGGCGCGCACCGCGTAGGGCACGCTGCGGACGGCGATGCGGGTGGCCAGGGGCGAGCCGCCGTCGACGGCGATCGACAGCCACATGTCGTCGCCGCTGGCCACAGTGCCGTCGATGCCGGCGAGATCGACCGAGAAGTACCCATCCACAAATCCCACCCCCACCAGGTCTTCGGCCCAGATCTCAGCGCCGGCCACCGGCGCATCGTGCAAGCCGAAGCTCAGATCGTGGGTTCCGTCGAGCGGAACTCCGGTCTGGTCGAACAGCCGTCCCTGGTGGGAGAGCACGTCGGGCACGGCCTGAGCGGCCATCGGAACCAGGAAGAGCAGGGGAAGAACGCGGCGCATGGGCACTCCAAGGCACCATCCTAGCCCGCCATCAACCCATCCAACAGGGTCTTGGCCTTGGGGCCATCCAGGATGATGACGTCGATTCCGGCGCCGTTCTCGTAGTACGACGCGGCACCGTCGCTCATCTCGAGCGTGGAGTCACCGAAGTCGAGGTCGGGGTCGATGGACAGGGTGACCGAGCCGGTGGCATCGCCCTTGCGCAGCTCGCAGTCGATGTCGTGCATCGGCCCTTCTTTGTACGACTCACAGTCCGAGGCCGTCCAGCCCTGCGCCTTGGCCGCCGACTCGAGCCACGCCTGGTCTTTGCCCACGAGCTTCGTGCCCTCGGGCAGCATGCCGGTGAGCAGCGCCTTGGAGCCCTCGCCGTCGTACACACGCACGGTCACCACGCCTCGGCCGTCGCGCTTGACCGCCTCGGAGGGGTCCCAGCCATCGCCGGCGTCTTTCGCATCGCTGGTGAACGAGTACCGGTCCACCTCGATGTCGGCGTGCAGGTCGCCCTTGGACGCGCCGCACATCAGCGAGTCCACGTAGCCGGGGTCGTCGTAGGCGTCGCAGGACTCGGGGGTCCAGCCCGCCTTGCTGATGCGCTCGGCGGTGGACGCCGCGGTCCATCCCTCGATGCTGTTGGGGTCGGGTGGGCCCCCGCCACAGGCCAGGGCGAAGGCAACAACGGGAACGGCAATCACAAAACGAATCTTGTTCACAGGGGCTCCAGGGCACACCTATTGGCTAATGGCCCCACACGGCGTGCACACCCAGGCGCAACACCCCGAGCCCATGCTTGCAGGTGGGTCAGAACCAGTTGGTGGTGAAGATCAGCCCCTGGCGCATGCCGTAGCCGTCGTAGGTGCGCTGGTAGCCGATGGTCAGGGGGCCCGTCGCGCCGGTGTTCACCACCACGGCGGCCACCAGATCGACCTCGTGGAACAGGTAGGCGTAGTTCTGGGGCGGGTGCCGCGACTCGCGGAACACCCAGCCCGGTGAGGCCTGGAACAGGAAGCCCAGCTCGGGGATGGGCTGGATGAGCATCTGGTTGAGGAAGGACAGGCCCGGTGTGGGCGGCAAGAAGTAGTCGGTCGACGTCGAGGTGCCGTAGAAGTTGAACCAGAAGTCGGGACCGTGCTGCAGGGTCACGTACTTGCCCAGCTGCGGCCCCAGGAAGCTCCCAAGCCGGGCATCGATGCCCCACGAGTTGGTGCCGATGCCGTACAGGCCCACGGCGCGAAGGCGGGTGCGGCCCAGCAGGATGGGCTTGTCGGTGAGGCTGGAGTGGTAGCGCCAGCCGATGTCGCCGCCGCCGCGTGCCTGGATGAAGGGACCGCTGCGCCCCTGAACACCCTGCGCGTTGAAGATGGGCTGGTAGTAGAACTTGGGCTTCCACGCCTCGTTGGCGCCGCGCAGCAGCGGCTTGGCCTCTTCGGCGGCGGTCTCGGCCTCTGTGGGGGGGCGCTCGTCGGTGGGAGGCCCGTCCTGAGCCAGGGCGGGTGCGAAAGCGAGAGCCAGGGCCAGCAACATGTTCACTCCGTTCCCCCGCGGACGCGCTGTACGTGGCGTCCATTCACCCACATTGCCCGAATGCGCTGCAGCGCGCCCAGATCATCGACAGGATTGCCCTCGACCAGCAGCACATCGGCCTGAAAGCCGTGGGCGATGGCGCCGAAGTCGGGGTCGTCGTCCAGCAGCAGCGCGTTGTTCTTGGTGGCCGCCAGCAGCAGCTCGGTGTTCGACCAGCCCGCCTGGCCCAGCAGCTCGAGCTCCAGGTGGGTGCCCGCGCCGGTTGGCACGCCAAAGATGGGGGTGTCGCTGCCCACCATCAGTCGGACACCGCTCTGTTGAAGCAGTTTCGCGTTTGCGACGCGGTCTTGGCTCCCGCGTGCGACGGCGATGGTCCACGGGTCGATGGGGGCGGGCTTGCCGGCGCCTCGGCGAACCAGCCGGTCGGCGTCACGGTCGATGCGGTCGCGGCGCAGGGTGCGCACCAGCTCGCTGTCGTGGGGCTCGGCGCGCGAGTAGCGGGCGACGGCATCCCACACCACCAGGGTGGGCGCCACCGCGATGCCCTGCCGCGCGAGCGCGTCGGACTGGTGGACGTCGATGGCCCCGGCCCAGGGCATGTGCACCAGCGCGTCGACGCCCAGATCGAGCGCTCGCGTGACGTCCTCGGGGCGGCCCACGTGGGCCACCAGCGTGCTGTCCAGCGCCCGGGCGGCGAGCACCACCTGGTCGGCGGCTTCGTCGCTGATGGTGGGGCTGTTGCCGGGCGCGTCGTCGAGCATGATCTTCATCAGCTCGGTGCGGCCCTGCTTGGCCACCGCGCGGGTGACGTCCTGGGCGGTCTGCACATCCCAGCTGATGCCGCCGCCCGCCATCTTGACCAGCAGGTTGGGGAAAGACGCGAACACCGAGGCCTTGGGGTGGCCCCCGGGGGCCGCAAACGGCTTGCCCGTCCAGTACACGTCGGGCCCGTGCCATCGCCCACGCTGGAGCTTGTCGGCCATCTTCTCGCCGTCGCGGGCGGCCATTCCGGGGTCGAGCACCGTGGTGACGCCGGCGTATAGCAGCGCGTCGAGGTTGTGCTTGGGGTCGGGCAGACGGATGACCCGGGGCAGGGCCTCGACCGAGCCCAGGTGCACGTGCACGTCGATGAGGCCCGGAACCAGGGTGCCGCCGGTGCCGTCCACGGCGCGCTCGATGGGAATGCCGAAGCCCTCGCCCACCTTGCCGATGGCGGTGATGCGCCCCTCGTCGAGCATGACGTCGTGGGGGCCGGTCAGCTCGCCGTCGGGGCGAAACACGTGTACGCCCGTGATCAGGGTGCGCACGGGCTCGGGCTCGACCTGGGTGAGGGGAGCGGCGAGGGCGGTGGACAGCAGGAGGGGCAGCAC
The DNA here is from genome assembly GCA_965216925.1 of Myxococcota bacterium. Classification (GTDB taxonomy): domain Bacteria; phylum Myxococcota_A; class UBA796; order UBA796; genus CAYYHT01. The sequence continues at coordinate 154,437 of CBDCGT010000001.1, forward strand.
GGAACCTCCGTATTGTCCCCAGGCCCCGCTGTCCTTCGAGCCCGCCCGGCCGCGGCGCGGTAGAGTGCGCCATGGCCGAAGAAGAAGAACCGCCGCCAGCGCCTCCCCAGCCACCCGAGTCCCAGCGCCGGCCCACGCCCGAACGACCTCCCCAAGAAGACACCATCGCCATGGTGCTGGGGCTCGTGGGCATGACCATGCCCATGATCGCGCCCATTGGGCTGTACTTCTCGTGGCAGGCGGCCCAGCGGGCCAAGGCCGAGGGGCGCAAGCAGTCCACCGAGGCCACGGTCGGCATGATCACGTCGGCCATCGGCACGGCCATCCTGGTGATGATCCTGGCCTTCTTGTTCGCCTACCTGGCGTTCTTCTGCCTGTTCTTCGGCCTGTACATCTTCTTCTTCGTCTTCATGCTCTTCATCGCCGTCGTGGGCGCCATCCTGGGCGCGTAGCCCGCCGCTACCCCTGCGCACGGCGCCGGGCGAACTCGAGCACCACCCGCAGGCCGCCCTCTTCGCGGTTGCTGGCCTTGGCGAAGCCGCCGTGCAGCTCGGTGACCTGGCGCACGATCATGCCGCCCAGGCCGATGCCACCGGTGCTTCGGGCGCGGCTGCCCTCGGCCCGCCAGAACGGATCGAACAGCCGCTCGAGCATCTCGTCCGAGACGCCGGGCCCGCCGTCCTCGATGGTGACCGTCGGGCCTTCGATGCGGATGGTGACGGGGCTTCCGTTGGCGTAGCGGCCGGCGTTCTGCAGCACATTGCCGATGGCGCGCTCGATGAGCACGGCGTCGCCGTCGACCGCACCCATGCCCTCGATGGTGATGGCGTTGGGGATGTTGGCCCGGCCCGCGGCGTTGTGGGCCAGCTGGTTGAGGTCGACCAGCGCGCGGTTGAGCGCGGTGTCGCCCAGCTGCATCTTGGACAGGTCGAGCAGCTCGCCGATCATGCGGTCGATCTCCTGCAGATCGCCGCGCATGGCGTCGATGCGGTTGGGGTCGGAGCCGGTGTCGCCCAGCAGCTCCAGCTCCAGGTGCAGGCGCGACAGCGGGGTGCGCAGCTCGTGGCTGATGCCTGCCAGCAGCTCGCGCTCGGTGCGCAGCATCTTGTCGATGCGATCGGCCATCTGGTTGAAGGCCGACGCCACGCTGGCCAGCTCTTCGGGCCCGCTCTCGTCCAGGCGGTGCTCCAGATCGCCCGATGCGATACGGCCCATGGCCTGCCGCGCCGTCGACAGCGGGCGAACGCCGTACGAGGCCACCAGCGACGCGACCAGCACGATCAGGATGCCGGCGAGCACCAAGAAGGCCGCGAACTGGCGGTTGGGCGCGGCAAGGTCCAGGTCGCGGCGCACCATCACCCAGCCGCGGGTCTCGGTGCGCACCAGGATGCGGTCGCGTGGGCCGGGTGGAAAGGCCAGATCGCGCCCGTCCTGTTCCGAGAAGCTCAGCCCCTCGATGATGTGCGGCGGCAGCTCGCCGGGCTCCGGGCGGCCCCGCGCCTTGCGCCCCTTCTTGCCCTTGCCCCGGGCCTGGCCCCGGTCGGGGCGACGGCCCTCGCCGATGACGCGGATGTCGAGGCCCAGCTGCTGGCCGAGCGCCGCCGGGTCGGCGCCCTTGTCCACTTCGTCGGCCACGTACATGGCGGTCTTCACGAATCCGGCGAAGACGGCGGCGCTGAACGGCTGCAGGATTCGGCCCGAGCCGAACAGCCACACCACCAGCAGCGTCGACGCCACCAGCACGGTGATTGCCGCCGTGAGGCGGGCGCGCAGGCTCATGCGTCGGGGACGGGGTTGCTCGGGACGGTGTAGCCGACGCCGCGCACGGTCTTGAGGAATGTGGGGTCGCGCGGGTCGTCACCCAGCTTCTTGCGGATGTGGCTGATGTGAACGTCGACGCTGCGGTCGAAGGACGCGTAGTCTTCGCCGCGGGCCAGCTCCATCAGGCGCTCGCGTGGGATGACGCGGCCTGCGTTGGCCACGAGCGCACGCAGGATCTCGAACTCGGTGGTGGTGAAGGTGAGGCGGTTTCCGCTCAGGGTGACCGTTCGTGCGTCTGGATCGACCACCAGCGGGCCCGCAGAGAGCGGACCCGTCTGCGGGGAGGCGGAGGGGGTGGCCCGGCGCAGCACCGCCTGAATGCGGGCCAGCAGCTCGCGCGGGTTGAAGGGCTTCGACAGGTAGTCGTCGGCGCCCAGCTCCAGGCCCACGATGCGGTCCATGTCGTCGCCGCGCGCGGTGAGCATGATGACCGGCACCTCGCTGTCGCGTCGGATGGCGCGGCACACCTCGAAGCCGTCCATCCCGGGCATCATGACGTCCAGGACTACAAGGTCGATGCCGCCTCCGCGAAGCCGCTCCAGGCCCGACTCCCCCTCGGGCGCCACCTCGACGGCAAGACCCCGCGCGCCGAGGTACTCGGCGAGCAGGGTGCGAAGACGCTCGTCGTCATCGATGACCAGGATGCGTCTCATGCCGGGAGTCTACTCCGTGGCTTCGGGTGCCGAGCGCTGACCCGGGCGCTTGCCCTTGCTGTGCCCCTTGCGCTTGCCCTTGCCCTTGACGTCATTGCCGCCGCGGTTCGCGCGCCGACCCTTGCCCTCCGGACCGCCCCGCTTGCGCTCGGGCGGGTTGTCCAGACGCTCGGTCAGCTGGGCGAGCTGCTCGGGCGTGAGCGTGGCGTAGACCTGCAGGAAGTCGTCCATCATGCGATGGGCGCCCTCGGTCTTCACGGCCTCGAGGTCGTCGATGTAGCCATGCATCGCCGCGGGATCGGGGCTGCCCGACTGCAGCTCGGCCTTCATCGCCGTGCGAATCGCCTCGACCTGGCTGCGCTTGTCTTCGCGCTCGGCCTTGGCATCGGCCTTGAATCCGTCGAGCATCGCCTCCTGGTTCTGGTCGAGCTCGAGGCCCTTGAGCAGGTGGATGACCGGTGGGGGACCGTGGTGGCCGCGCGGGCCGCGGGCTCCGGGGCCGTCCTCGCCGGGGTTGGCCACGGCAAAGCTGCCCAGAGCAGCTGCCGAAAGCAGTCCCGCGGTGAGCAGTCCAATCGTCTTCTTGAACATGCGACCTCCTTGGTAAATCGCACCCAGGATGACGCATGGACTGTTGGGCGGTCATGTGTGCGGGGTGAAGGAGGCCGGCAGAGTGTTGCGCTTTGTGAACTCGGAGCTCGTGCCGCCTAGCGCTCGACCGCGTCGACCCTCAGCGTCTCGACGAGCTGTTCGCCGCCGACGTCGATCACCAGCGGCATGCTGAACACACCGGGCTCGCTGACGCCCTTCATGTTGAAGTACACGCTGTCGGCCATGACCAGCAGCGGCTGGAGGTCGATGGGCTCGTAGGCGGCGTGAATCCCGCCCTCGTCACCGGCCAGCACCACGCTCACCCCGTCCAGCTCGAGGAAGGCGTCGCATTGTTCGATGGTGGGGTCGGGCCGTACGCGGTCTTCGGGGTCGAGGGTGTACTCGCCGTAGCGCCCGCCGATGAGCACGCAGCCCGGGCCAAGCTCGTTGGCGTGCACGCGCACCTTGCCGCCCTCGACCTTGAACCATCCCTGGGCGTCGGGGCCGCTCCCGCAGGCGAGCAACAGGACGAGCGTCAGCATCTCAGTGCCTGTATTGCCGGCGGCCGAGCACGTAGTACAGCCGGTCGGTGGGGTACTCGAAGTCGTAGGGCGGGCGCCGGGTCTTGCTCTCGACACCAAAGCCGGCGATCTCGAAGAAGCGCTCCAGCAGGGTCTCGTCGAACAGCTGCGCCGACATGTCCACGCCCTTGCCATACCAGTCTTGGGTGGTGACCGTGCCCTCGCCAGCGTGCACGGCCAGCAGCAGTCGGCCCTTGGGCTCGAGCACGCGCCACATGTCCTTGAGCGCGTTCTTGGCGTCGTTGGGGGCCAGGTGGATCAGGCTGTAGAAGCACACCGCGCCGCCCAGCGCCTGGTTGGCGAGCGGGATGTGGCGCAGGTCGCCCACCACGAAGCGCATGTCGGGGTGAGCCCCGATGGCCAGCCGCACCATCTGCTGCGACAGGTCGACACCCACGACGTCGTGCCCGCGATCGGCCAGGAAGCGGCCGATGTGGCCGGGCCCGCAGCCCAGATCGGCCATCAGGCCCTTCACCGAGCTCGAGAAGGCCTCGAGCTGCTCGATGTCGAACGGCTTGCGCGTGAGCTCGTTGGCGAACTCGGCGGCGTAGTCGGACGCCACCACGTCGTACGCGGCGGCGACCTCTTCGGGCTCGGGAAAGCTCAGTGGAACTTCACGTATTCGAATTCTTGCTCGTTGCCGTTGATGCCCTTTCGTGGCGCGGCGATCCAGTTGGCCATCTTGCCCGGCTCGGTGACCGCGGCAGCCATGAGCGACTCGACGTAGGCGCGGTCGCTGTCGGTGGGCAGCCAGGTCGACTCGTTCTTCTGGAACTCGGCCTCGGAGATGACGTTGCCCTGCAGGTCGAAGTGCGTGCCGGTGTAGATGCCCTGGCGGCGGAAGAAGCGCGTGCTGGGCAGGCTCATGCGGAAGTCGTGCCCGCCCTTCTGCAAGATGCGGTTCCACCGGTCGACGGCCTTCTGGCAGTCGGCGGCGTATTCCTCGCGCAGCAGCTCGTTCATGGCGTTGCGCAGGGGCACCTCTTCGCCCACGAGCTTGCCGTCCTTGATGACCGGGATGGTGTGGAAGCCCTCGAGGCAGACGTGGTCGTCGTACTTGGACTGGTCGGGGTCGTAGATGCCGTAGGTGCGGCCGCCCTCGTGGAAGCGGCCCTTGAGCCCCGCCGCGAAGTAGTCGGCGGCGTTGCTGCTGATCTCTCCACCAAACAGGTCGAGGCTGTAGGCGAACCAGTAGTTCACGTACTTCTGGATGGTGTCCAGGTCGATGCCGCCGAGCTTGCGCACATCGCCGCCGGGGGCTTCTTTTTCGAGGTCCATGGCGCGCTGGATGATGCGGCCGACGCCGGTCTCGCCCACGAACATGTGGTGCGCTTCTTCGGTGAGCATGAAGCGGCAGGTGCGCGACAGCGGGTCGAAGCCCGACTCGGCGAGGCTGGCCAGCTGGTACTTGCCGTCGCGGTCGGTGAAGGTGGTGAAGCAGAAGAAGGTGAGCCAGTCGGTGCAGGGCTGGTTGAAGGCATCGAGGATGCGGGGCTTGTCTTCGTTGCCGGCGCGGCGCTCGAGCAGGGCCTCGGCCTCTTCGCGGCCGTCACGGCCGAAGTAGGCCTGCAGCAGGTAGACCATGGCCCACAGGTGGCGGCCTTCTTCGACGTTGACCTGGAACAGGTTGCGCAGGTCGTAGAGCGAGGGCGCGGTCTTGCCCAGCCAGCGCTGCTGCTCGACAGACGCGGGCTCGGTGTCGCCCTGGGTGACGATGATGCGGCGCAGCATGTTGCGGTACTCGCCGGGGACCTCTTGCCACGCGGGCTGGCCCATGTGATCGCCGAAGTAGATGGGCCGGTCTTCTTGCCGCTCGGACAAGAAGATGCCCCAGCGGTAGTCGGGCATCTTGACGTGGCCGAAGTGCGCCCAGCCGTCGCGATCGACGCTGATGGCGGTGCGCAGGTAGACATCGTCGAGCTGGAAGCCCTCGGGGCCCATCTCCATCCACCAATCGACGAACTTGGGCTGCCACTTCTCGAGGGCGCGCTGCAGCTTGCGGTCGGTGCCGAGATCGACGTTGTTCGGGATCTTGGATTCGTAATCGATGCCCATCAGGACCTCCGGGAGACACACGCCGTAGGGAAGAGAGGCATATAGCGCGGCGGGGGGGAGGGGGCTGGTCCTTGGTGCTTGGCAAGGAGCACAGGCCTCCGTGCCTGTGCGAACGGGAGGGGCAACGGGCACGGAGGCCCGTTCTCTTTGGGGAGTGCAAGGAGCACAGGCCTCCGTGCCTGTGCAGTCGCCTGGGGCAACGGGCACGGAGGCCCGTTCTCCGTTGGGGGTGGGCAAGGAGCACAGGCCTCCGTGCCTGTGCGTAGGCCCGTTCTCCTTGGGGGTGGGCAAGGAGCACAGGCCTCCGTGCCTGTGCAATCGCGAGGGGCAACGGGCACGGAGGCCCGTTCTCCTTGGGGTGGGCAAGGAGCACAGGCCTCCGTGCCTGTGCCATCGCCTGGGGCAACGGGCACGGAGGCCCGTTCTCCTTGGAATGGTGGGCAAGGAGCACAGGCCTCCGTGCCTGTGCGGAGGCCCGTTCTCCTTGCCTCGTGCCGCGCGACTACGTCACGTCCGTCTCCAGTCGAACTTCGGCCGGGTGGGATGCCCGTACAGGGTCAGCGCGCCCTCGTCGCCGACGGCGTTGGGGCGCTGGAAGATCCAGTTCTGCCAGGCGCTCAGGCGCCCGAAGATCTTGGTGTCGCAGGTCTCGGCGCCGCCGAAGCGCAGGTTCTGCTCCATGCCGGTGAGCGCGTCGGGGGACAGGCTGGCCCGCTCTTCGATGGCGATGCGGATCTCGTCTTCCCAGTCGATGTCGTCGAGCGCCATGGTGACCAGCTCGTGGTCGGCGGCGTCGGGGGCGTCGATGTCTTCGCCCAGCTCGAGGATCTCGCCGATCTTGTCGGGCGTGCCCATGAAGCGGTTCTGCAGCCGCGTGGCTCCGGTGGACATGGGGTACAGGCCGCCGCTGGCGGCGGTGACGCGCACGACGTTGTTGCCGTCGTCGTCTTCGAGCATGTAGGAGCGGTCGGCCGCCAGGGCCAGCTCGAACAGCGAGCCCGCGAAGCAGCTGCCCTCGTCGATGAGCGCAAAGAAGCTGCGGGCGGTGTTGTCGACCCGGCGAAGCACCCGCGCCTGGTACAGGCGAACCTCGTCGGCGAGCCAGTCGCCCTGGCGCTCGTGCAGCTCGGCATCGTGGGCCAGGACGGCGTCGCGATCGCCCTCGGTCTTGAGCAGGATGAGGCCGATGTCGGCGAAGTTGAAGCGCAGGTGCAGCAGGGCGTCGTCGAGCTCGCGGAAGGCCCGCAGGCTCCAGCTGTTGGCGCCGGCCTTGAGGTTGGGCGGCTGCGCGGTGTCCGGGGCGCGCACGGTGAGGGTCGCCAAGCGGTTGTCGGCGTCGAGGTCCAGGCTGACGTAGCGGTAGCTGCGGCTGCCATCGTCGCCCACCTCGACCTCGACGGGCGGCAGCTTGATGCCCTCGGTGGCCCGGGCTGGGTTGCGCTCGACGGCGGCGGCGGCCACCTTGTCGATGCCCTCGCTCCACTTGCTGCGCGGGAAGCTGCCGTCGATGAGGCGGAACTTCACGGCGTCGCGGGCGCGGAAGCCCTCGGCTTTGGTGCAGAACAGGTCGGCGACGTCGCGCCGCACCTTGCGCTTGTCGACCAGACGCGTGAGGCCGCCGGTGCCCGGAAGCACGCCCAGCAGCGGCACCTCAGGCAGGCTGACCGCCGAAGAGCCGTCGTCGATGAGGTAGATCTCTTCGCACGCTTCGGCCAGCTCGTAGCCACCGCCCGCCGCGGTGCCGTTGAGCGCGGCGATGTAGGTCTGGCCGCTGTTGTGGGTGGCGTCTTCGAGGCCGCAGCGGGTCTCGTTGGTGAAGCGGCAGAAGTTGACCTTGAAGGCGTGGGTGCTGCTGGCCAGCATCTTGATGTTGGCGCCCGCGCAGAAGACGCGGTCTTGGTTGCTGGTGACCACGACCGCCCGCACCTCGGGGTGCTCGAAGCGAATGCGGTCGGCGGCATCGGCCAGCTCGATGTCGACGCCCAGGTCGTAGCTGTTCTGCTTGAGTTCGTAGTCGTCGGGGCGCAGGCCGTTGTTCTCGTCGATGTCGAGCGCGAGTGTGGCCACCGGGCCGTCGAACGACAGCTTCCAGTGTTTGTACTGGCTGGGGTTGGTCTGAAAGGACTCGACCGGCTGATGCTTCTCGTTGCTGCCCATGAAACCACCTCTCGACAAACAGGAAAGTCGGGCGGTGTAACACGGGCCGGGGTTAGCTCCCCGGCATGAGCAACCACCTCGTCGTCACGTTCACTGGCCCCGACCGCCCGGGCCTTGTCGAGTCCCTTGCCAGCATCGTCGCCGCCCACGGCGGCAGCTGGTCCGACAGCCGCATGGCGTCGCTGGCCGGCCGGTTCGCGGGGCTGGTCTACGTCACCGTTCCCGGCGACGCCGACAAGCTGTCCACGGCCCTCGAAGCCGGCGCCGCCGAGCTGGGCCTGCGTGCGATCGTCGATGTGGGCTCGGCGACCGGCGGCGAGGTCGCGGCCACCGCCGACGACGCGGGCTTTCAGGTGTTCAGCCTGGAGCTCACCGGCGCCGATCACGAAGGCATCGTGCGCGACGTGGCCCGCGTGCTCCGCGACTTTGGCGTCAACATCGAAGAGGCGGCCACCGAGACCGAGAGCGCGCCCATGTCCGGCGAGCTGCTGTTCCGCTGCGTCCTGGCGCTCAGCGCGCCGCCCGATGTCTCGTCCGCCAAGCTCGAGGCCGCGCTCGAAGACCTCGCCGACGACCTGCAGGTCGACATCGAGCTGGTGAGAGAGGCGTAGAGAAGGGAGGGCAGGCGGGACGCAACCCCCCACGGCCGAGGGGCCGGGCGCGCTACCCATCGACGCGCACCGCGGCCCCTCAGCTCGGCCGCGGGGTCCCGTCCGGTCGCAAGCTCCCTACCCCCCGCGGCCGAGGGGCCGGGCGCGCTACCCGGGCGCGCTACCTCACCTCCAGCGTGTACAGGGCGTCGCCGGCCGTGAATGCGACGCGCTCGCCGTCGGACCGCAGCACTGGCGGGCCGAGCTCGTCGGGGCTGGTGGCGAGCAGGCGCTTGCTGGTCTGCAGCACACCTACGCGCCACAGCTTCCAGGTGGGGGTGTCGCAGCCGCCGAACTCGCTGTCGCACAGGGTGCGCACCACCAGCCTTGCGCCCAGGGGGTCGATGCTCACCGGCCCCAGGATCTGCTCGTCGGTGCTGAACAGGTCGTTGCTGAAGCGCGCCGAGAGGCGCTGCTCCACGGTCAGGGTCTGATCGCGCACGTACAGGATGCGCAGGCCGATCTCGTCCCACTTCAGGCCCATCAACACATCCTGGGCGCGCAGCTCCAAGGGTGCATCGACCGACTCGAGGGTGTCCAGGCTCGCGACGGTCTCGTTGCCGCCTCCTGGAGACTGCATCATCAGCTGGGTGCTGTCGTGGCTGAACAACACGGGCTCGGACTCGTAGAAGGCAATGCTGTTGGTGCCCTGCAGCGAGCGAACCGTGGCGATGCCGCTGGGATCGACGTACGCGAGCCAGCTGGCGTCTGGCGAGATCTCGGCGGTGTACGGGCCCCGGTTGCGCACCTCGGCCACCAGCGGCTCCGACAGCGTGCCCAGCGCGTCGTCCCAGACGGCGAGCGACGGGTTGCCGCTGAGGGGCCCCGTCGCCAGCCACAGGTCGTCGCTGGGCCCCAGCATGGCAAAGAACACGCTGTCGTCGCGCCATTCACGGGTGGGGGTTCCGTCGTCGAGCCAGGCCTCCATGCCCTCGGCGCCCGCCCGGATCACCTCGCCGTCGGTGGTGTACAGCACGGTGTCCCGAGCTCGGACGGTCAGCCCGGTGGCCACCGGCACCTCGGGCAGGGCAGGGGGCTCACACGCCAGCAGGGCGAGCCAGAGCATCATGGCCCCTCCACCAGCCCGTCGTTGGGGCGCTGAACCACGCGCGGCCGCCCACCGCCGGCGAGGTTCACCGGCGTGATCTGGATGGCGCGGACGCCGGCTGCCGGCTGCCAGGCCGGGAGCATGGCCCACGAAGGCGGACCAAAGAGGCCATCGCCGCGTTCTTCGCGCACCCGCCAGCCGCGGGCGTCGGATGCATCGGCCCAGGTCACCGACTCGCCCCACTCCACGCCCTGCACCGCCACCGGCGGCAGCTCGGCGTCGGCACCGTTTCGGTAGCGGATGAAGCCCGCGGTGATGGCGTCGGCCGCGGCCTCGCGGAAGAGGGGGTCGGCCAGGACGGCGGCGTCACCGGGGTGATCGTGGAAGCCCACCTCCAGGAGCGCGGCGGGCATGGCTGGATTGACCTCGCTGTTCACCTCGGCCAGGTGCGCGGCGTGGGTGCCGCGATCGGTCCAGCCCGGGTCGAAGTGGGCGCGGGCCGTGTCGACGACGGCGCTGCGCAGCTCGTGGGCGAGGCGCTCCGAGTCTCGGATTCGAGCATCGCAGCTGTCGGGGTCGCGGCCGTAGCAGTGCTCGCGGATGTAGGCGGTGGTGCCGGTTCCGCCGCCGGCATCGGTGTGGATGGACAGGTACACGGCGTCTTCGTCGCTCGCGTGCATCCAGTTCGCCCAGCGGGCGCGGGTGCTCGCGTCGCCGGCATAGCCGCCGCCACCGCCGCCCCATACCTCGGGCGGAGCGCCGTCGACGGGCAGGTGGTGGATCGACGCCACCTGCCAGGCAGGCAGCTCCACCAGCTCGCGGGTGCGGGTGTCTTCGACGCGGTGCGTGCCCCCTCCCATGCGAACGGCGTTGGCTGAGAGTGTTCCGCGCCCACTTCCCTTCAAGAAGACCTGCACCTCGTCGCCCTCTTGGGCGTCGATGCGCACCAGTGGCCACCACAGGTCGCCTCGCTGGGTCTGGTCGACGGCCACCTCGAGCGCGCCGCCAGGCCACTTCACGACGTAGCGGGCCTGGGGATCGTGCTCGGGATGGGCCAGCCACGTGGCGTACATCTGCCACGTCCCGTCGTGCGGTGCGGTCAGCGTCCACACCGCGCGCCCCTCGGACGACAGCACCGTGCTGCCCGCCAGGGCTGCCGAGAGTCGCCGCGTCTTCTGCTCGGCGGCCCAGCTGCTGCCGATGTCGCGCCCTACAACGCCCTCGGCGCGAAAGTCGATGTCCAGGTCGTCGGCCACGACCACGCTGGTGTTCTGGTCGCGCTCCCGGGGGGTGAGCACCAGTGCGCCGGCCCGCTCGAGCGCCGGGATCAGGTCGTCGGTGGCGAAGGTCGCCGTCCAGGTGTCTTCGAGCAGGCCGTGCATGTGGGGGCGCTGCCAGCCCATGCCGGCGGGGTGGGCCACGTAGCCGTGACCCGCCGACAGGTGGATGACCATGCCCGCCAGGGCACCGGTGCGGTGTCGAGGTGCCGCCGCCGGCGTGGGTGGAACGGCGGGCGGAGCCGCCACCACCACCGTGACCACGGGAGGAGGCTCGGGCCAGGATGCCCACAGCGCTGAGCCGCCCGCGGTCACGATGGCCGCGGTGAGCAGGAGTGAGCGCTTCATGGACGTGTGGATCGGAACCTCGTCGGTCGATCGCAAGCATATCGGGAGTCGCGGTCGCCCCTGGTGACGGCTCCAATCTTTTTTCTTGCGGCGCCGGCCAAGAAGTGCAATAAATTGCACATGCAAAAAATTGCACTTGGGGGCTCCATGCAGCGTGGACACGTCTTGATTCCGGCCATCAGCATCTTGTGCGCGTTGGCCTGCTCGCCGGCTCCAGACGCGGACGACACGTCGACGCCCGCAGACAGCGGGGATGCGGACGCCGACGCCGACGCCGACGCCGACGCCGATGCGGATGCCGACGCCGACGCCGACTCGGACGCGGATGCCGACTCGGACGCGGATGCCGACACGGACACCGGCGACTCGGGCGTCGACCTCGACCTGGACGGCGACGGCTGGGACAGCCCCGCCGACTGCGACGACTCCGATCCGGACATCCATCCGGATGCGGCAGAGGTTCCCTACGACGGGAGCGACAACGACTGTGACGCCGCGACGGCCGACGACGACGTCGACGGCGACGGCTTTGTGCTGGCCGACGACTGCGACGACGGCGAGGCGGCCGTGAACCCCGATGCGTCCGAGGTGCCCTTCGATGGGACGGACAACGACTGTGACCCGTCCACGCTCGATGGCGACGGCGACTCCGATGGCTTTGATGGGGCAGAGGACTGCGACGACAGTGATCCCGCGGTGAACCCCGGTGCCACGGAGATCGAGAACGACGGCATCGACAATGACTGCGATCCCGCCACCCTCGACCACTGGCTGGGGGCCTCGCAGGTGGTGTCGAGCGGCGCCGTGGTCAGCGGAGAGGCGGTGACGGTGGCGCCCGACGGCACGGTGTACGCCATCTGGGTCGACGGCTCCGAAGACATCTGGGCGGTGGCGAGTGTGGACGGCGGCGAGACCTTTGGCACACCGGCTCGTGTGGACGGCTCGGACGAGCCCTTGATCACCGAGGGGTCGCGGCGGCCCTACATCGTCGCAGACAACAGCCGGGTGGCTGTCGCAACCGGAGACGGCGGCGGAACGCTGCGTCTGTACACGTCGGCCGCCGGAGCTTCGCTGTCGTTCGGCTCGGCCCAGGTCATCGGCGACGACGTCGTCAGCGACTTTCGGGACTATGCCAAGCCGGTCTTCTTGCCCGACGGCACACTCCGGGTGGCGTTCCAGGCCTACCCGGTCAGCGGCGCCCGCATCTACATCGCCGACGAGAGCAACGGCTGGAGCACGTCGTCGGCGAGTGAGCTGGCACCGGGCGTGCCCTGCGAGTGCTGCCCGCTGGACCTGATGACCGACAGCGGTGGTGTGCTGTCGGTGGCGTTCCGCAACAACGATGCGAACACCCGAGAGATGTGGGTGAGCCAGTCCGCCGATGGCAGCTCCTTCTCGTCGGCTGTGGCGGCGACATCGACCGAAGGCTTCGTGCCCGTGTGCCCGATGGAGGGCCCTCGTCTGGCCGAGACCGCACCCGGGCAGATGGTGGTGGTCTGGTCGTCCCGAGGCAGCTTCAGCGGCTCGGCGAGCATCGCGTTCAGCGACGATGGGGGCCAGACCTGGTCCGGCGACAAGGCCATCACGGGCATGGCCGACGAGCGCCAGCCGGTGATCGCGGTCGGGCCCTCGGGCAGGGTGTACGTCACCACTCGCACCTTCGGCAACACCACGCGCCTGCTCACCAGCGACGACGGTGGGCAGACCTGGGCCGCTCCAACCGCCTTCACCTCCCCATCGGGCGCGCAGCTGGTGCAGCCCGAGTTGTTTGGCAACGCCGACGGGGCCTGGGGCATCGGAACCACGGGCAGCGGGGAGGTGTGGCTATGGCGCTGGGAATGATCGCACTGCTCGTGCTCGGGTGCACGTCGCCCGAGCCGGGAACGGACTCGGGCACGGACACGGCGCAGGACACGACAGACTCGGGGGCTGGCGAGCTGGACTCCGACGGGGACGGCTACTCCGACGCCGACGAGGCGCTGGCGGGGACCGATCCGGACGACCCGGACGATCGCATCTACACCGGTGGCTGGCCCTTCAACGCCCACAAGGACGACCTGTCCGATCCCGGTTTCGACGGCACCATCGCCGTGGGGGCGCGGGTCCCCCGCCTGGTCGCACTCGATCAGTACGGGGACACGGTCGATCTGTACGACTTCGCTGGCTCGGACGTGCCCGTGGTGCTCGATCTATCGGCGATGTGGTGCGGCCCCTGCACCGAGGTCGCAGCCTGGCTCGCCCACGAGGAGTCGCCGTTGATGGCGAACTTCCCGGTGTACGCCGGCATCCCCGACCGGGTCGATGCGGGCGAGGTGCTGTGGGTGACGGTGTTGTTCGAGGACACATCGCGCGATCCGGCGAGCCAGGAGGACGCCGCGACCTGGCACCAGGAGTGGCCCGCAGAGCGTGTCCCCGTGATGCTCGACGACGACCGGGCGATGTTCGACTGGATCGTGCCGGGCAGCTACCCGACCCTGCTCGTGCTGGACGCCCAGCTCGAGGTTCAGGTCTTCGACCGCTTCACCTTCACACCAGCGCTCGACGCGCTGATCGAGTAGCAGCGACACTTGGGCGACGATGACGACACGGGCGCGTTCTACAGCTTCAAGCAGCGGGTGGTGTACTCGTTGTTTCGGGGCGCAGCCCGCGTCGGGCTGCGGCTGTCGATGCCGCTCGGTCAGATGGAGGATCTGCTGCGGCTCGCGTACTTTCGAGAGGCTCGGGTCGAGCGCGGCATGCTGTTGCCCGACGTCGCCCGCGTGTTCGGAAAGTCGCTGCGCACGGTGGCCAGCGTCAGCAAGACCTTCCAGTCCGACTTCTTTGCCCCCGAAGACCAGCTGGCCTTTCGGCGCGCGATCGTGCGCCACCTCGACGACCAACCCATGAGCCGCGACGCCTTGGTGGCCCTGTGGCCCGAGCGGGCGGACGTCGGTGTGGCCATCGACGACCTGATGCGGGAGGGAAAGGTGGCCGAGGTCGACGGCTTGCTGATCCGCGAGCCCTCCCAGGTCGAGTTCTTCGACGACGGGTCATCGGACAGGCAGATCGATGGCCTGAATCGCCAGATGGACATCCTGGCGTCGGCGGTCTGGCAGCGGGTGGTGGAGCGCCGCACCGACGGCTCGGCCGCGGCTCGAAGCTACGTCTTCGATGCGTCGGAGCAGGACTTCGATGCCCTCGTCGCCGAGCTGCAGCAGACCCTGCGCGACCGTGCCATCGAGGCCGACTCCGCCGCGAACAAGCGCGGGATCTCGGTGCGACGAGCCGTGACCTTCTCTGCCACCACCCTCGACGAGGACGTGCCATGAACCGGATTGTTCCCCTGCTGTTGCTGGCGGCCGCCTGCAACGGCCCCTCGGTGGCCGACACCTTCCAGGGGGTCGAGATCACGGGGTACCTCGACGACTCCCGCGTCTCGGTCACCGCCTCCGAGATCCTGGGCGAGGCCCCCGTGGACGCCTGGGTGATCGGCACCAGCGGTGCGGCCGTCGACCTGGACACGGTGCAGGTCGACAACCTCACCCGCGACGAGCGATCCACCGGTGAGGTTCGCCCCGACGGGTCCTTCACCGTGGCGCTGCAGCTGGCCTTGGGCGACCAGCTGTCGGTCGGTGGGGACACGGTCGAGACCCCCATCGTGGTGGACGGGCCGGCCGTTCACAGTGCGCTGACGCCCACCCACCTCGATGCCACGCGGTTTGCTGAGCGCGTCACCGTGGTGGCCGAGTTCGACAGCGACCCGTTGTTCCACCTGGCGCTCGCGCACCCACGGTCTGGAGCGACCGTCGAGATGGCGCCAGAGACGCTGGTGCGGCACATCGGCGCCATCACCGCCGAGCCTGGGGACGACATCCTGTTCTACGGCTACTTGTCCGACGCACCCGACACCACGGCCGTCACGGTGATCAGCGCACCGTAGGCGCGAGTGACCTACTCCTCGATCGCCGCCAGTATGTCCGTCACATCGGCAAGCCCGCCGACCCCGACATCGCCGCAGGCCAGGCGCTTGGACGTGGGGGCGACCAGCGTGTAGATGCCGGCATCGCGGATCCAGCCCAGGTTGCGCTGCACGATGGGGTGTTCCCACATCTTGGTGTTCATCGCCGGCGCGAGCACGATGGGCGTGGACGGCGGCAGGGCCAAGAAGGTGGTGGTGAGCGCGTTGTCGGCAATGCCGCAGGCGACCTTGCCCAGCGTGGACGCCGTGAGCGGGGCCATGACCGCTCGATCGGCCCACTTTGCCCAGTTGATGTGGTCGATGCTGCCCACGCCGTCTTCGGACGGGCCGGTGTGGAAGGTGTCGACCATCACCGGGTTCATGGACAGCGCCTCGAAGGTGAGCGGGCGCACGAACTCGGTGGCCGACGGTGTCAGGATGACGCGCACCTGGTGCCCGCGCTTGATGGCGAGCGAGGTGAGCTCGGCTGCCTTGTACGCAGCAATGCCGCCAGTGACTCCCAAGAGGATTCGCATGGCGGCATTGTAATCGACCCGGGCGGGCCCGGGCTGCGGTCAGTACAGGTCGACGGTCAGGTCGTACTCACCCTTCACGGTGCCGCGGCTGCGGTGCACGCGCACCAGGTAGGGGCGGTCGGCGTAGCTGTTGCTGACCGTGTACACGGCGTACTCGTTGTCCGAGACGCTGTCGCTGGCCGTGACCTGGATCAGGGTGTTGTCGGCGCGCAGCGCGTAGACGCGGAGCGCGAAGTCGTTGTCGGCGTGTGTGAAGCCGGCCCTCGCATCGATGACCGTGCCTTCGGGCAGGTCGCCGATGTAGAAGTAGTCGTCGTCGCCGACGCAGCTGGTGTGGGTCACGGCGGTGCCCGTGCCGACATTGGCCGACCAGTCGGCGTTCTGCAGCCAGTGATCGTTGGGCTCGTAGCTGTCGGGGGCACAGGCGGTGCCGCTGACGCTGAAGTCGAGGTCGTAGTTCGCGGTGGTCGTGCCCCGGCTGCGGTACACCTGCAGGATGTAGTCGCCGTCCTGGTAGGGCGTCCACAGCAGCCACTCGTTGTCGGTGAGCGTGTCGCTGCCGGTGCGGTATGTGACGGTGCCGTCGCTGTTCTGTTCGTAGATGCGTAGACCCAGGTCGTTCTCGCTGTGGATGAACGACAGCTGCGCGCTGATGGTCTGACCGTTGGACGCGGTGAAGTCGAAGTAGTCGTTGTCACCCACACACAGCGTGTTGCCGCCGTAGGTGCCGTCAGCGATGGTGGAGGTCTGTGAGAATGCGTCGTTGGGCTCGAAGACGTCGGCGACACAGGCGGTGCCGCTGACGTTGATGTCGAGGTCGTAGTTGGCGGTGACCGCGCCGCGGCTGCGGTACACCTGCACCAGGAAGGAGCCGTCCTCGAAGGGGCGGTAGTTCACCTCTTCGTCGTCGGACAGCGTGTCGCTGCCGGCGCGGTAGGTCAGCGTGCCGTCGGCGTTGAGCCGGTACAGGCGCAGGCCCAGGTCGTTGTCGGCGTGGGTGAAGCCCAGCTCGAGGTTGATGAGCTGACCGTTGTTGGCGTCGATCTGGTAGTAGTCGTTGTCGCCGACGCACAGGGTCTGGCCGGGGTACGAGCCCGGAACCGTGATGGACGCATCTTCGGGCGAGTCGTTGGGCTCCTGGGAGTCGTCGATGCATCCCAGGCCGCTGACGGCGAGGTCCATGCTGTAGTCGGCGACCTGGGTGCCGCGGGTCCGGTAGACGTAGGCCACGAAGGTGCCCGTGTCGTAGGGGCGGTACACGATGCTCTCGTTGTCGGTCAGCGTGTTGCTGCCGGCTCGGTAGCTCACGCTGCCGTCGTCGTTCTTCTTGTAGATCGACACGCCCAGGTCGTTGTCGGCGTGGGTGAAGCCGATGTCCAGGTTGATGAGCTGGCCATTCTCGGCGTCGAACTCGTACCAGTCGGCGTCGCCGGCGCACAGGGTCTGCGTCGGGTAGTTGCCCGGGGTGATGGGCACCGCCTCGGGGTAGGCGTTGTTGGGCTCCTGGCCGTCGGGCACACACGCCTGACCCTGGATGTCGAAGTCCATCGAGTAGGTCGCGATCACCGTGCCGCGCGTGCGGTAGGTGCGCAGCATGAAGGTGCCGTCCTCGAAGGGCCGGTAGGTGATGGACTCGTTGTCGGTGAGCGTGTTGCTGCCGGCCCGCGTGGTGACCGTGCCGTCGTCGTTGAGCACGTACAGGGCCAGGCCCAAGTCGTTGGCGTCGTGGTCGAAGGTGATGCTGGCGTTGATCAGCTCGCCGTTGCTGGCGTCGAACTGGTACCAGTCGTCATCGCCCACACACATCGTGGTGTCGGCGTAGCTGCCGGGCGTGAGAGGCGGGGCCTCGTTCCAGTGGTTGTTGGGCTCGAAGCTGTCGTCGATGCAGGCCTCGCCGGTGATGGCGATGTCCAGGTCGTACATGCCCGTCTGCGAGCCGTGCGTGGGCCACACCCACACCAGGTAGGTGCCGTCCTCGTCGGGACGGTAGTTCAGCTGCTCGTTGTCGTCCCAGGTGCTGGACGTGGCCCGGTTGCTGATGGTGCCGTCGTCGAGCAGCTTGTAGACGCGCAGCGCCAGGTCGCCGTCGTCGTTGTCGAAGATCAGCGACGCCTTCAGGACCTGCCCCTCGAGCAGGTCGATCTCGTACCAGTCGGTGTCGCCCAGGCAGATGGTGCCGCCGGTGATGGTGGTGTCGCCGGTGAGCCGGGCGGCGGTGAACGAGCCGTCGTTGGGCTCGTACGCGTCGCCCAGGCAGGGCTCGCCCTCGATGCCGACCGACAGGCTGTAGTCAGCGTTGGTGGTCTCGGGGCCGCGGGCCACGTTGAGCAAGAAGGGCCCAGAGCCTGTGATGGTCTGCACCAGGTCGGCGCCAGCGGACGTCGGCTGAGCCTCGCCCAGCCACTCGAGCGCGCCGGTGGGGTCTTGCCGGTACAGGGCGGCCTCGAGGCTGCCGGGGTCGTCGAAGCCCAGATCGGCGGTGAGCACCTGGCCGTCAACGACGTCGATCTCGTACCAGTCGTCTTCGCCGAAGCAGACCGTCAGCCCCTCGGTGGTGCCCGCCGCGAGCGCGACCGGCTCGTTGGACGAGTCGTTGGGCTCGAGGGTGTCGCGCACACAGCTGGAGCCCGTGACCTGCACGTCGAGGGTGAAGTCGTTGTCGGTGAGCTCGCGGCTGTCGCCGTACACGCGCAGGATGAGCTCCTGGTCGGTGGCGAGCACCTGGCGCACGGACTCGAGGTCGGTGATGGACACCGACTCGTCGAGCACATCGCCGGCGGCAGACTGCAGCTCGAGCTGCAGGTCGCCGTCTTCTTGCAGGAAGCTCAGATCGGCCTCGATCATCTGACCGGCCGCCAGGCTGATGCTGTACCAGTCTTGATCGTCGACGCACAGCTCGCCGGTGACCTGGATGTGGCCAGCGTCGTCGACCGCGAGCGGTGTGGGGTTGTTGAAGGAGTCTTCTTCGTCGTCGCAGGCGGTGGTGTCGCTGCTGCGACAGGCCCCGAAGACGAGCGGGACGACCAACAGGGAGAGTCGTGTGATGTTCATCTGGGGCTCCTTAGTTCAGGTCGACGAGCATGTCGTAGCTCGCGGTCTTGGTTCCGTTGACGCGGTTGACGTACAGCACGTACTGCATGCCGTCGTCGGCGCCGGGCACCGTGTAGTTCACGGCCTCGTTGTCGGTGAGCGACGTCGAGCTGCGCACGTTGGTGACCGTGTTGTTGGCGTTGACCCGATACACGTACAAGTCGAGCTCGTGCTCGTTGGGAATGTGCGTGAACGCGATGCTGGCGTCGATGACGGTGCCCGCGGCCAGGTTGCCCAGGTCGTAGTAGTCGAGGTCGGAGGTGCACTCGGTCATGGGCTCGGCAGTGCCGGTGCCCACGATGGCCGAGATGTCGGCGGCCTGCAGCCAGTGGTCGTTGGGCTCGTACGGGTCGCTGATGCAGCCGGTGCCCTGGATGTCGAAGTCCAGGTCGTAGCTGGCGACCGACGTGCCGCGGGTGCGGTACACGCGCAGCAGGAAGTCGGCGTCTTGGTACGGGTTGTACAGCGCCCACTCGTTGTCGGTCAGCGAGTCGGCTCCGGCCCGGCTGATGATGGTGCCGTCGGGACGCTGCTCGTAGATGCGGATGCCCAGGTCGTTCTGCGCATGCGAGAACGTGGCCAGGGCGCTGATGAGCTGCCCGTTGTCGGCGCTGAAGTCGTACCAGTCATCGTCGCCCACACACAGGGTGAGCCCGGGGTGCGAGCCGATGGCCAGGGGCGAGGTCTGCGTCCAGTGGTTGTTGGGCTCGAAGGCGTCGGCGGCGCAGCCAGCGCCGGTGACGCTGACGTCGAGGTCGTAGTCGGCAACCACCGTTCCACGGGTGCGGTACACGTAGATCAGGAAGGTGCCGTCGTCGTAGGGCCGGTACAGCACCTGCTCATTGTCGGACAGGGTGTTGCTGCCGGAGCGGCTGCTCCAGGTGCCGTCGTCGTTGAGCTTGTAGACAGCCAGGCCCAGGTCGTTGTCGGCGTGGGTGAAGCTGATGCTCGCGTTGATGAGCTGGCCGTTGATGGCGTCGACCGTGTACCAGTCGGCGTCGCCGACACACAGGGTCTGGCCGGGGTAGCTGCCGTCGGCGAGCGCCACGGCCTCGGGCACGGCGTTGTTGGGCTCGAAGCCATCGGCGACGCAGGGGTCGCCGCTGACGCTGATGTCGAGCCCGTAGTTGGCCACCGTGGTGCCGCGGGTCCGGTAGACGTACACCAGGAACTTGCCGTCTTCGAAGGGGCGGTAGGTGATGTGTTCGTCGTTGGACAGCGAGTTGCTGCCGGAGCGGTAGGTGATCGTGCCGTCGTCGTTGAGCTTGTACAGCGAGATGCCCAGATCGTTATCGGCGTGGGTGAACGAGGCGTCGATGTCGATGAGCTGCCCGTTGGCGGCGTCGATCTCGTACCAGTCGGCGTCGCCGACACACAGCGTCTGGCTGGGGTACGAGCCGGGCGCGATGGGCAGGGCCTCGGGGTAGGCGTCGTTGGGCTCGTAGGCGTCGGGCGCGCAGGGGTCGCCGGAGATCTGGAAGTCGAGGCCGTAGGTGGCGAGGGCGGTTCCGCGGCTGCGGTAGACGCGCAGCAAGAAGTCGCCGTCGTCATAAGGCTGGTACAGCACGGTCTCGTCGTCGGTCAGCGTGTCGCTGCCGGAGCGGTAGCTGATGGTGCCGTCGTCGTTGGCCTTGTAGACCTGCATGCCCAGGTCGTTGTCGTCGTGTTCGAAGGTGATGCCGGCGCTGATCTGCTGGCCGTTGCTGGCGGTGAAGCTGTACCAGTCGTCGTCGCCGGTGCACAGGGTGGTCGAGCCGTAGCTGCCGGCAGCGAGTGGGGAGGCCTCGGCGTAGTTGTTGTTGGGCTCGAACGCGTCGTCGATGCACGCGTCGCCGCCGAGCGTGAGCTCGAGGTCGTAGGAGCCGGTCGCCGAGCCGCGCGTGGGCCACACCCACATCAAGAAGGTGCCGCCGAAGGGCGGGCGGTAGGTGATGTACTCGTTGTCGGTGAGGGTGCTGGACTGGGTGCGATACGCGATGGTGCCGTCGTCGAGCAGCTCGTAGATGCGCAGCGCCAGGTCGCCCTCGTCGTGATCGAAGAGCAGGCTGGCGTTGATGACCTCGCCGTTTGCGACGTCGAACTGGAAGTAGTCGTTGTCGCCCAGGCAGATGGTCTGGTCGGTGATGACGGTGTCGCCCGCCAACATGGTGGGGGAGTAGTAGCCGTCGTTGGGCTCGTTGAGGTCGGGGCTGCAAGCCTCGCCGCTGACGTCGAGCTCGAGATCGTAGTCGGCCGCGAGCGTCTGGGCGCCACGGTTGATGTGCAGCAGGAAGGGGCCGTCGTTGCTGACGCGGGCCACCAGCTCGGCGCCGTCTTGGGCTTCTTGGCTGGCGCCCATCCACTGCAGCGAGCCGTTGTCGCGCTCGCGGTACAGCGTGGCGCCGAGCTCGGCGATGGAGGGGTCGAAGATCAGGCGCGCGGACACGACCTGTCCGTCGACGGCGGGCACTTCGTACCAGTCATCTTCGCCGAAGCACACGGTGAGGTCGGTGTGGGAGCCCAGGGTGATGGCGCTGGGCTCGGTGCCCGAGTCGTTGGGCTCGAAGGCATCGGGCGCGCAGGCCGCGCCGGACAGCGTGGCCTCGAGGCTGTAGGCATTCTCGACCGAGCTCTCGCGGCCCGAGACGATGGCGTACACGGTCTGATCGCGGGTGGCGGTGTAGGTCAGGGACTCGTCGCCGCGAACCGTCGCCGACTCGGCCAGCAGGCCGCCCTCGGTGCCCTCGAGCAGCAGGTCGAGGTCACCGGTGACCGCCTCGAAGGCGATGGTGAAGTCGAGGGTCTGGCCAGCGGCGAGCTCGATGGCGAACCAGTCGGTGTCGCCCTGGCACAGGTGACCCTGCGCGGCGAAGGTGCCGTCCACGAAGGCGTCGGCGGTGAGGATCATGGCGGTGCTTCGCGAGGAGTTGGCGCCGAACTCATCGTTGCCAGCACACTCTGCGGGCTCGTCGACGACGTCGTCGCCGCCGCGGCAGCCCAGCAGGGCCAAGGCCCCAAGCAGGCATAGAGCTGCGTTCTTTCGCATCATGGGTACGCTCCGGGTGTCAGTCCAATAGACAGCAAGGGCGGACTGTACACCGGGCGGGGCGCTACCGGAAGTCGTTTGGGATCGCCAGGATCTCGGCCTCGGCCCTGGGGTAGATGCCGTCCCAGCCGCCCACCACCATCAAGCGCTTGCGGTCCAGCAGCGTCCCGGCCGCGAACGTGCGCCGCTTGGTCATTGGCTCGAGCTCGACCACCTCGGCATTGAAGGGGTCGACGGCCTCGACCACGTCACTGGCGAACTCGGCGGTCTGGTCTCCTCCGACCACCAACAGCACGCCGGTCTCGGTCACGAAAGCCAAGGCGTTCTGCCTGGCCAGGGAGAGCTGAGCGGGCAGCGCCGTCCAGCCGCCGCCCTCGAAGACCTCGACGATGTTGGTCATGTCGCCCTGGGTGGGTTCGGCCAGGGTGCTGCCGCCGGCGGCGATGGCCAGACCGCTGTTGTCGGCGCCCATCGCCATGCCCGCGCGGCCGGTGAACAGCTCGGTCTCGCTGGCCCAGTCGTTGATGGCTGGGTCGAAGCGGGGGGCCGACTTGGTGGTGACCAGCCGGCGCGTGTCGGGGTCGACCTCGGCCCGGCCGCCGGCGATCAGGATGGTGCCGTCGGCCAGGCGAGCGGCGCCGTGGTCTCGGCGGGGGTGGGTGGTGATCTCGAGGGCAGTCCACACCTCGCTGACCGGGTCGAAGATCATCGGGCCCGGGCTGTTGAAGTCGGTCTGGCCGCCGTGGATGAAGACGCGGCCGTCGGCCATCAGCGTGGCGGTGTGCCCCCCGCGGCCAAAGGGCATGTCGGCGACGGGCGTCCAGCTGTCCGACGCTGCGTCGTAGGTGAGCGCGGTGTTGACGGGGTTGTCGCCGACGAAGCCGCCGACCACCAGCAGCCGCCCGTCGCTCAGCGGGGTGGCGGTGTGCTCGGCGCGGCCCGAGGGCATCGCCGCGGCGGCGCTCCACTCCTTGCCGTCCCAGCGCTCGCACGCGGGCAGCGAGGCGTCCTGCACATCGTACCCGCCGACCACCAACACGCTGCCGTCGTCGAGGGTCGACGCGGTGTGCTCGTAGCGAGGGGTGGCCAGCTCGCCGGCGTCGGTCCAGCCGCCACCGCAAGCCGACAGGCCCAGGGTCAGCATCCAGCTCCAACCGCGCATGCCCGCACTCCTCGAAGATGAGGGGAGTCTAGCAGGCCGCCGGCACGCACGCGGGGGGCCGTTCAGGAAGCGCAGAGCGCGCGGTTGCCGTTGGCACGCATCGGGTATACGCTCCCCCGTCTCGCATGACGCGAGTCATTCACGCTGTGGAGGCAAATGATGCGAAGGAGGGCACCATGTCGGATGTACCCGACTCCCACCCCTTCCATGGTGCTTCCGGCCTGCTCCGGCAGGTAGGAGACACTCCTCTCGTTCGGCTGCGTAGCCTCGACGACCTCATCCCCAAGGGCGTCGAGATCTGGGGCAAGTGCGAGTGGTTCAACCCCGGCGGCTCGGTCAAGGCCCGGCCCGCCCTGTCGATGGTGCTCGATGCCGAGCGCCGTGGTGTGCTGCGGCCAGGCATGACCCTGCTCGATGCGTCCAGTGGCAACACCGGCATCGCGCTGGGCATCGTGGCGGCCGTGCGCGGCTACGAGCTGACGCTGTGCCTGCCCAAGAACGCCAACGAGGAGCGCAAGCAGCTGCTGGCGGCCTACGGGGTGAACGTCGTGTACACCGACCCGCTCGAGGGCAGCGACGGGGCCATTCGCCAGGCGCGCCAGCTGGCGGCCGAGCACCCCGACCTGGTGTACGTCGACCAGTACAACAACGACGCGAACTGGCGCTCGCACTTTGGTTCCACCGGGCCCGAGATCGTGGCCCAGACCCAGGGGCGCGTGACGCACTTCGTGTCGGTGCTGGGCACCAGCGGCACCTTCACCGGGGTGGGGCGCTACCTCAAGCAGTGGAAGCACCAGACCCACATCACCGAGGTGCAGCCCGACTCGCCCTTTCATGGGCTGGAGGGGCTCAAGTTCATGGAGACGGCCATCGTGCCGGGCATCTACGACCCCGCGATGGCCGACGCCAAGCTGGGCGCCCCCACCGAGCCGGCCTTCCAGATCGTGCGCAAGCTGGCGGCCGAAGAGGGCGTCCTGGTGGGCCCCTCAGCGGCGGCGGCCGTGTGGGCGTCGATCGAAACGGCCCGTTCCCTTGAGCACGGCGTCATCGTGACCATCTTGTGCGACTCAGGAGAGCGCTACCTCTCCGAACCTCACATCTGGGGGGAGCGATGAGCCTCCGCTTCGACAAGTCTGCGGCCCAGGACATGTGGGCGCACGCCGCCCAGGGCTTCCCCCACGAGGTGGTGGGCATCCTGGCAGGCGACCGCGACGCCCACCACGTCACCCACGTCCACAACCTCGTCAACGAGCGCGCCGACTCGGCGCACAACCGGTACAAGGTCAGCGGCCTGCTGCTCATGCGCGCCGAGCAACGGCTCGAAGCGCAGGGGCTGCAGGTGGTCGGCTACTACCACTCCCACCCCGATCACCCGTCGCAGTACAGCGACTACGACCGCGACCACGCCCTGCCCAACATGTCCTACGTCATCGTGAGCGTGCAGTCGGGCGCGGTCGACACCACCCAGTCCTGGCGGCTGCAAGAAGACCGCGTCGCCATGCACGAAGAACCCATCGAATTCCTGGAGTCCTGATCATGGCCACCATCCACATCCCGACACCCCTTCGCCCGTACACCGACAACCAGGCCAGCGTCAGCGTGCCCGGTGACACCGTGGGCGACGCGCTCAACGCCCTGACCGAGACCTACTCTGGCCTCGCCAAGCACCTGCGCGACGACTCGGGCAAGATCCGCAGCTTCGTCAACGTGTACCTGGGCGACGAGGACATCCGCTTCCTCGATCAAGAGGCCACCGCCATCCAGGCGGGCTCCGAGCTCACCATCGTTCCCTCCATCGCCGGTGGTGTGGCATGAGCCAGAAGCTTTCTCGCGAAGAGATCGCCCGCTACTCCCGCCACCTGATCCTCGACGAGGTGGGCATGGAGGGGCAGACCAAGCTCAAGAACAGCGCGGTCTTGTGCATCGGAACGGGCGGCCTGGGCTCTCCGCTGCTGATGTACCTGGCTGCTGCCGGCGTGGGCCGCATCGGCATCGTCGACTTCGATGTCGTCGACGAGTCCAACCTGCAGCGGCAGGTGCTGCACGGCACCAGCAGCGTGGGCGTGGCCAAGGTGCAGTCGGCGGCCGAGCGCATCGCCGACCTGAACCCCAATGTCCAGGTCGACATCTACGAAGAGGCGCTCACCAGTGACAACGCCCTGCGCATCTTCGAGGGCTACGACGTGGTGGTGGACGGCACCGACAACTTCCCCACCCGCTACCTGGTGAACGACGCCTGCGTGATGTTGGGCAAGCCCAATGTGTACGGCTCGATCTTCAAGTTCGAGGGCCAGGCGAGCGTGTTCAACTACCAGGACGGGCCGAACTACCGCGACCTGTACCCCGAGCCGCCGCCGCCAGGGCTGGTCCCCAGCTGCGCCGAGGGCGGTGTGCTGGGCATTCTTCCTGGGGTCATCGGCTGCATCCAGGCCACCGAGACGCTCAAGATTCTGCTCGGCAAGGGCACCAGCCTGTCGGGCCGACTGTTGCTCTACGACGCGATGAACATGCGCTTCCGCGAGCTCAAGCTACGCAAGGACCCCAACGCCAAGCCCATCACCGAGCTGATCGACTACGAGCAGTTCTGCGGTGTGCCCGGCGTCGAGGTCGAACACCATCCGGAGGACACCGTGTCTGCCTACAACAAGATCGACTCCAAGGGCCTGAAGGCCAAGCTCGACGAGGGGTGGAAGCCCTTCGTGCTCGACGTGCGAGGCCAGAACGAGGCCGACATCGTGAGCCTGAGCTTTGCCGACCGCCTGCAGCCCCACACCAGCGTGCTCGACATCGTGAGCGAGCTGCCCAAGGACCGCGACATCGTGGTGCACTGCAAGATGGGCGGCCGGTCGGCGCGGGCCTGCGAGGCCTTGGCCGGCGCGGGCTTCACCCGCCTGTGGAACCTGGAGGGTGGCATCACCGGCTGGGCGACCGACGTGGATCCGAGCCTGCCGAAGTACTGAGGCCTGCGGCCGAGCGCGCTTGGGCATCGGTCGGCTACACTGCCCTCCATGCTGCTTCTCTCTCTCCTGGCCGCGTGCCAGACCTCGGGTACGCTCACGGTGAACATCGAGGACACCGGGCCCGACACGGGCCCGTTCTGGCACTTCGACACCAACATCCCCGAGCCCGACACCGACGGGCAGTGTGGCGAGGTGAGCGAGCACACGGTGCAGGTGGTGGGGGTGGTGCACGACGGCTCTGGCGACGGGGCCGCCGATGCCGCGGTGCGCCTCGAAGACCGCGGCTGGAACCCAGGCACCACCCTGGGCGCCGGCACCACCAACGCCGGCGGTGAGTTCGAGCTCGACGGCCTCGCCATCACCAGCGTCGAGGATTGCTGGGGCACGCTGCTCGACTACGTGATCGTGGCCGAACGGGGCGGGCAGCGGGTCGAGCGTGGCATCAACAGCCAGCTGCGCGCGTCGATCTTCGACGCCACCCTCGACGTCGACCTCACCTCGCTGCCGCTCGTCCTGGAGTAGACCCGCTGAGCGCCCCCGATCTGGACATGCGCCCGGTCGCCGCGCTGGCGCCTCACGCAGGCTTCCTGCTGGTCGCGCTCGCAGACGGCGAGCTGCAGTCCGATGCCGTCGATGCCTTTGCGGAGCGCCTGTCGGCTTGTGAGGATCCCGTGATCCGGCGGCTCGTCGCAGCGGGCACCGGCGACGTCGACGAGCGCATGGCCCGGCTGGTGGCCAACCAGGAGCTCATCGTGGCGTCGCTCGCAGCGGCCGGCGAGGTGCTGCGCGCCGAGGGTGACCAGGGCGACGCCAAGGCCGAGCTGATGCGCCTCATTGGAGGTAGCGGCAGCGCGCCCGCCGCGGCAGCCGCAGGACGGGTGGGGCGGCTGCTGGATGGCACCCCCGAGCCGGGAACGGCCCTGCGCGCGGGCCTGGCACTGGCCGCGATGGTGGCGGTGCCGACGCTGGTGGTGGTGGTGGGGATCGGGTGGTGCTGGGGGTGAGTGGTCAGGCGGGGGCGGCCGACTCATGCTGCGGCGCAGGCGGCCTGCGCCACAACAGCTCCACCAGCGCCTTTCCCGCATACCAGAGCCGGCCAGACCAGGTCAGGTGGGCGCGACCGAGCATCGCGTTGCCCCCACGCTGGCGCAGCACTCCGCCGATCGCCTGGTACACACGAGCGGCCACCGCGATGGCCATTCTTGGCCGAAGGGGAATGTAGCCCAGGCCGTCCCGACCGCGCTCGTAGTAGCGGTCGGCCACCTCGAGCAGGTCCAGTACCACCTGGGCGACCGATGCCTCGTCTGCGGTCCCGTTCAGCAGGGCCTCGGGCGTGGTGCCTGCCCCCAGCAGTCGGGTTCTCGGCAGATAGACCCTGCCGTTCCGGCTGTCTTCGAGCACGTCGCGGCACAGGTTGGTCAGCTGCATTCCGATGCCCAGATCGACGGCGTGGCGGAAGGCCTCCTGGTTGGCGACGCCGATCACGGGGCACATCATCAAGCCCACGGTGCCGGCCACTCGGTAGCAGTACGCTCGCAGCGCCGCGTCGCTGGACACGATGTGTCCCCCCACGTCGTCTGCCGCGCCCTGGAGCAGGTCGATGGCCGGTCGCCGGCCCCCGGGCGATGCGTCCAGGATGGCCATCGCGGCGGCCACCTCGGGGCGTGCCGACACCACCCCCAGCACCTCGCGTCGCAGCTGGTAGAGGTGCTCGTCGGCGATTCGAGGGTCGTCGCACTCGTCGGCGATGTCGTCGACGAGCCGGCAAAAGCTGTAGAGCTGGGTCGCCTGCTCGCGCTGGCGGTGCGTCAGCAGCTGGGCGGCAAGCGAGAACGTGCTCGCCCTTCGACGGAAGACGTCCGAGCTCTGGGCGAGCAGCTGGGTGGATGTGCTCATGATGCCTCCGGCCGACAGCTCTTGACGGGATCGAGGCAGGCCGCCACCAAGGCTAGCGCCGTCGCGCGAAGCCGCGGTTCGGTCGCCAGGACCGCGTCGGAGGCGACCTCGGCGGTCAGGGTGTCCATGCGCTGCCAACAGGCTGCCAGGGCCCCGCTGTCGCGCATGGAATCGATGGTGCGTGCCACGGCGTCCTCGCTCACGAGGGCCCGCGGGGTCTCCAGGAGGTTGAGCAAGGGTTGGCGGTCCTCGGGGCGCAGCCGCAGGTGTTCGACGACCAGCGAACTGACTTTGCCCTCGCGCAGGTCATTGCCACGCCGACCGCGTTGTTTGTCGCCATACAGGTCCAGCACGTCGTCCTGGATCTGGAACAGCAAGCCGATGCGGGCGAACGGTCGCGAGAGGCCCTCGGCGACGACGGGAGGGCGCCGGGCGATGAGGGCG
This sequence comes from Myxococcota bacterium, assembly GCA_965216925.1. Lineage (GTDB taxonomy): Bacteria > Myxococcota_A > UBA796 > UBA796 > CAYYHT01. Next base: position 182,668 of record CBDCGT010000001.1, read on the forward strand.
GCTCCCAGCACAGGGAGAGAGAACAGCGCAGAGGTCTTGCCCAGGACGGCGGCGTCGTACCCGGCACGGTCCAGGCGGCGACCGGGGAGCAGCTGGAGCTCGGCGGCCTGGCCACGCACCACCGCCGCGCTGTGGTGGGCGAGTGCCGACATCAGGCGAAAGCGCGTGCGCTCGTCGACTGGGGTCTGAGCGGCGGCGGAGTAGGCGAGCATCAGGCCCAGGTCGCCGGCATTGATGGCCTGGGCGGGCCCGTGCACGGTCCACAGCGCGGGCTCTCCGCGGCGGACGGCGTCCCCGTCTTGGAGGTCGTCGTGCACCAGACTGGCGTTGTGCAGGAGCTCGGTGGCCGCCGCCCATGGCACGGCCCGATCGACGTCGGTGCCGAGCATGCGGGTAGCGGTCAGGGCGAGCCGCGCCCGCACCCTCTTTCCGCCGGTGTTCACATGCGACCACAGCATGTCGCCGAGATCGTCGCCGGGCTGCGTGCACAGCCTCTCGATCAGGGCCAGGGAAGCTTCGAGCGGCGATGGGTACTCGGGCGCGTGCGCGTTGGGTTCGACAGCGACGGTGCTCATAGGACCTCCGGGATGACAGCCAAAGTGTGGGTCGAGACTGGCCGATCGCGGTTGTAGACCGCGTTGGCCACCATGCGTGGGGCGTGCAGGGCCATGGCGCCCATGCTGCCAAGAACCGTGGAGGGATCCCCGCCTGGCGCGAGCATGCCGCGCCAGCGGGCCTCGGGCAGCGCGAAGAAGGCTTCGAACCACTCGCGCTGCTGGTTGGCGTCGAGCCCCATCAGGACTTGGAGTCCGAGCAGGTGGGCCTTGCGGCTCAAGCGCTGCGATGACGGCCAGATGGCCTGCATGCCCGCGGCGATGGCGGCCTGGCGAGAGGTCTTCAGGCCTTGGGTCACGGCCGCGGCCATGGGTTCTGCGGCGGCCAGGGTGCGAATGAGGGTGTAGCCGGTCGCTGGGTGGGTGAACGATGCGGCGGCACCGAAGGGAAGGACACGCTGCTGAGTCGAGGGGATGGGGGTGTCCAGCGGGATCCAGCATCGCTCGCTGCCGTACACCTTACGAATCCGGATGCCGGTGCTCTGGAGTCGGGCGTACAGCCTTCGCTCGAGCAACGTCAGCGAGACCGGAGGCCCAGCCGCGAGCGACGTCTCTTCGACGAACACCCGGGTCGCGGTCATGGGCTGTGCATACAGGAACGTGGACGGATCGCCCTGACCGCCGCGGTTGTCCATGAACACCATCTGGTCGGCGTCCCAAGGGTGACCCTCGACCTCGATGTCGAGCCCGAAGGCGGTCTGAGCTGCCGTGGCCTCACCTTGCCGATGCACGAAGCTGGAGCCCGCGCCCGTGGCATCGATGACCAGGTCGGCACGGAGCTGCCGGCCGTCGGTGAGCAACACCACCTGGCCGTGGCCCGCCTCGTCGACACGGCGTGCTCTCGCGTCGACCTGCTCGACGTCGGCGCCGTCGCAGCGTGCCGTCAGCCACGCCTGGAGCCCGACTCCGTCGATGTTGGCGTACGCGGAGCCGAGCTCGAACGCCCGCCTCGGCGTGTGCACGATGGGGCGCGACCAGGTCTGCGCGGCGAACTGCTGAAGACCCAACGCCTCCAGCTCATCGAGCCACGCGCCGTAGCGGGGCTCCCAGGCCGCCCGCAGGTTTGGCGCGACCAAGGTGGCGAGAGCACCGCGATCGGCGAGTGCCGCGGCGGCCGCCAGACCGGCAGGTCCGGCGCCTAGAACGATGACACGAGGTGTGGGCACGGTTGAGTCCTGTTCGAATGTTGCGCATTCTTTATACAAAGGGTATGCAGATGGTGCAACAACAGTTCGCACAAGGTTTGAACATTAAATGTCCACAGCACTCCTCGATGTCGACACCACGCGGATCGAACTCCCGCATCGCCTGCTGAACGAGCCCGGCGGCTTCGCCTGGTGGTACGTGGACTGGTGGGACGCCGACCAGAACGGGGCCGTGTTCATCTGGTCGTTCGGGTTGCCCTTCCTGCCTGGACACGTGGGGAGCTCGCGGCGTGGGCACCCCTTGTTGGCAGGGTCGCGTCCGTCCCTCAACGTGGTGCTCTACCGAGCCGGCCGCCCCTCTTTCTACCTGCTGCAGGAGTACCCCCAGGCCGATGCCGACTGGTCGGGGGACACGGTCCGACTGGGGTCTAGCCGCCTGCGCACCCGGCGCGTTAGAGACGTGCGCGCCGTCGACCTGGACATCGACTGCGAGATTCCGGGCTCGAAGCATCGGCTCACCGGCACATTTCGAGCCCGCGGTCCAGCGGTCCGGCACCGGCAGGAGCCGGAGCGCAGCGACGGACATCTGTGGACGCCGCTGCTGGCGGGGTGCGACGGCGAGCTGTCCCTGAAGGTCGGTTGCGAGGCGGTGGCGGACGGCAGCGGCCGCGTGTACCACGACCGCAACGGCAGTCCCCGCTCCATCGAGACGCTGGGCATCGAGCGATGGCTCTGGGGACGGGTGGCACTGCCCCAGGGAGAGCGCATCTGGTACCTGCTGTGGGGTCACGATGGGCGGCTCGAGGCCCATGTGATCGACGTGGACCGGGACGGGATGGCGACGCGCTTCCCGGACGTTCGGGTGCAGCTCGCCAGCATGCGGCGAGCCAGGTACGGACTGCGCTATCCGAGCGTCGTCGAGCTCTGGTCTGGCCAGAAGCGGGTGTTGGTTGCTCAGCACACCGAGGTCGTGGACGACGGGCCCTTCTACCTGCGAATGCACACCCGGGCGGTCACGGGCGACGGGGCGGCCGGGCAGGGGTCCGGCGAGATGCTGGTTCCGGACCGTATCGATGTGGAGTGGCAACGCCCGCTCGTGGGCATGGCCGTGCACCACACCGCCCGCCCGAACTCCATGTGGCTGCCGCTGTTCAGCGGTCCACGACGCGGCAGATGGAAGCGGCTGCTGGGGGTGCAATCGTGATCGCCCTGGTCTCTTGGATGGCGGCCCTGCTCGCGATCGCGGCGATGGCCAACACCCTGGTGAACCGGTGGACGTGGTTGCGGCCCACGCCGTCGGCGCTTCCCCCCCCGGTGCGGGTCTCGGTGCTGATTCCGGCTCGCAACGAGGCGGCCAACATCGCACGGGCCATCGAGGGGGCTCGCGCCGCCGGCGCTGGCGAGATCCGCGTGTACGACGACCGATCCAGCGACGGAACGCTCGTGGTGCTCGGTGACCGCGCGGGGCCCGACCTGACCGTCCTGCACGGGGCGCCCCTGCCGCCGGGTTGGGTGGGCAAGCCGCACGCTTGCCAGCGCCTGGGCGAGTCCGCGACTGGCGACATCCTGCTCTTTGTCGATGCCGATGTCGAGCTGACCGCCGGCGCTGCTGGCGGCATCGTGTCCACGATGGACCAATGGGGGGCGGATGTGTTCACCGCGGTGCCGCGGCAGCGGGCCGACACCTGGGCCGAGCGGCTGCTCATGCCGCTGCTGCACCTGACCTATGTGGCGTGGCTGCCGCTGGCGCTCGTGCCGCGCGTGTCGGACCCACGCGTGCTGGCTGCCAACGGGCAAGTGCTGGCGCTGCGACGGGAGGCCTGGAACCGAATCGGTGGGTTCGCCAGCGTGCGGGGCGCGGTGGTCGATGACATGGCCATCTGTGGGCGCGCGAAGGCCGTCGGCCTGAGGGTTCTCTTCGCCGATGGGCACCGCCTGGGCGCGTGCCGCATGTACGGGAGCTTTGGGGAGGTGTGGGCTGGCTTCTCGAAGAACATCTACCGCGGACTGGGCAGCACGCCAGCGTTGATCGGAGCCACGTGCCTGTACGCGACCGCATTCGTGGTGCCCTTTGCCCTGCTGCCGCTCGCCGCTCTGGAAATGCCCGGGCTGTGGGGTCCCGTTCTCCTCGGCGTGGGAGCCAACGTGGCGGCGAGGGGGGTCCTGGCGCTTCGGCATGGCCACCGCTGGTGGAGCGTGCTGCTGCAGCCCGTGGCCGTGCTCGTCTTGGTGGCCATCGCGCTCAACTCCTGGCGCTGGGAGCGCCAGGGCGGGGTTCGCTGGGCGGGGCGCGTCTATGGGTGAGCTGCTCGCCAGCGTCGTGCGGAGCCTGGGCGGTGTCTGGTTGCGCCGCTTCCTGAGCGGGCGGCTCGACGGGATCCGGGTGCGTGGCATCGAGCGAGCTCAACGCGCACTCGAGCGCGGGCCCGTGGTGTTCGCGGTGACGCACGTCAGTTGGTTCGACGGGCCGGTGCTCGTGCATCTGCAGCGGCACTTCCAGATCGATGGGCGCATCCTGATGGACGCAGGCCAGCTTCAGAAACGCCCGTTCTTTGGTGCGTTCGGCGCCATTGGGGTCGACCGGCAGGGCTGGGGGGCCCGCCGGGGGCTGCGGAACGCCGCAGCCTTCCTCGATGGCGCCGGGCGTGCTCTCTGGGTGTTTCCGCAAGGCGAACAGCGCCCGGCGCACCTCCGGCCCCTCGGCCTGCAGCGCGGTGCCGCTTGGCTGGCTTCCAGAACAGGCGCCACGCTGGTTCCAGTGGCGCTGGACTACCGGTGGGGCGAGCGCGCAGAGCCCGCCGCCTGGGTTCACTTTGGGGCGCCCAGCACCCGAGACGGCCTGCAGCAAGGACTGATCGACGGGCTCGACGAGATCGACCTCGGTCACGGCTTCGAGAACGTGCTGCCGTCCGCCGGGCGGCATGACGTCGCTACCCGGGCACTGGCGTGGATCTGGAGGGGTCTTTCCGGCCCCTCGGGGGAGGTGGATGTTGGCTGATGTCGTGGTCATCGGGGCCGGAGTCGGGGGGCTCGCTGCAGCCATCGCGCTGGCCAGCCAGGGCGTGGGTGTCACCGTGTTGGAGCGCGCCGATGCGGTGGGCGGCAAGGCCGGCACCGCCGAGGTGGACGGGGTGCGCTTCGACACCGGCCCCAGTGTGCTGACGCTGCCGCAGGTGTTTCGTGACCTGTTCGCCGACGCGGGGGTGGACTTCGACCGCGAGGTCACCCTGCGTGAGCTCTCGCCGGGCTTTCGCTACATCTATGCGGACGGCGTGTCGCTGGATGTGCACCACTCGATGGAGCGCACCGCCGCCGCGATCGAGGCGGCGCTCGGCGCCGGACCACGGCGCGAGTTCGAGGACTTCTTGGCCTACGCGGGCGGGATCTGGGAGCTGGCCGCACCCGAGTTCATCTGGGGCCCGGCTCCGGATCCCTGGAAGCTGGCTCGGCTGGGGCCGGCGCGACTGCTCCGCTTTCGCGGCATCGACCCGCTGCGCTCGATGCGAACCGCCATCGAGCGGCGCGTGAAGAGCGAGCACCTGCGCATGCTCTTGCTTCGGTACGCGACCTACAACGGCTCCGATCCTCGACGGGCCCCGGCCACGCTCAACTGCATCGCGCACGTGGAGCTGGCCCTGGGCGGGTATGGCGTGGAAGGCGGGATCGAGGTCCTGGTGGGCCAGATGGTGCGTCTGTGCCACAAGCTCGGGGTGGTGATCCGCACCCAGGCGGCGGTGCGCCGGGTGCTGGTGAACTCGGCTGGGGTGACCGGCGTGGAGCTGGACGGCGGCGCCAAGCAGATGGCCGATGCGGTGGTCAGCAACGCCGATGCCGCGCACCTGCTTCGGGATCTCCTGCCGCTGTCGGTCGACCCGGGCGTGCGCATTCCCGGGACGGCGTCGATGAGCGGGTGGACGGCCGTCGCCCGGGCGCGCCGAGCCGTTCGGGCCCCGCACACCGTGCTCTTCCCTTCCCACTACGACCAGGAGTTCGTCGACATCTTCGATCACGCCCGGCCGCCGACCGTGCCCACGGTCTACGCCTGCGCCCAAGAAGCCACCCACGGCCGGTCCGGATGGCCCGAGCACGAGCCGGTGTTCTTGATGGCGAATGCGCCGACGGTCAGCGACGACCCCGTCCGTGACGACCGGAGCTGGGCGGCACTGCGGCTGGCCGTTGTCGAACGCTCGCGGGACGCGGGGCTGCTGGCCGAGGGTGACGAGCTGGTGTGGACCCGCACGCCGAGGGGGCTGGCCGAGCGCTTTCCCGGAAGCCACGGGGCCCTGTACGGCGGCGCGTCCAACAGCCTGTTCGCCGCCTTCCAGCGACCCCCCAATCGGGTGCCACGCATCCGGGGTCTGTACATCGCGAGCGGGACCGCCCATCCCGGCGGCGGTCTGCCGTTGGTGGTGCAGTCGGGACGCCAGGCGGCCCGCGCGCTGGTCGAAGATCTGCGGGTGACTGCATGATCAGCTGGCTGATCGGAACCGCCTTCGCGCTGCCGTTGGCCGATGCCCCGTTGGTGCTCGAGGCCACGATGGTGACCCGGGCGAAGGTGCCGGTGGTGGGCTGGATCGAGGTCACCTCGACCAGTGTCGCGGCTGTGGACTTCACCCCGGCTCCGCAAGGGTGGCAGGTGACCCAGCGCTTGTGCTCGGTCGAGCTGAGCAACCGCCCGAACGTGGGACAGACGGTGATCCCGGACGCGTTCATCGCCGCATATCCCGAGCAGACCTACCTGGCGCATGTCGAGGTCACCGACGGGGTCATGCGCTTCATGGCGGATCCGGGTGCCTCGTGGGTGGGTGCAGAGCCGAACCCAGCAGGCACGCTGCCCAATGGGCCCGACTGGCTGGGCGAGAGCGACTTCGAAGAGGACGGCAAGCCTGGTGCGACCGTGCTCGTGAAGGTGCCCTTCGTGGGCCGCATCGAGATGTATGTGGCCCAGGTGGGGCACCATCGGTTCGAGGGGACCGTCGAAGAGGGGCGCATCGAGGGGTCCATCGAGATGGTGCGCATGGAGCAACGGACGCTCGGGAGCAGCCACCCCCGGCTCGCCGGCGACGTCGAGCGCGAGTGGCTCGGCGAGCGGAGCCGGTTCATCGTGAGGCCGAGGGGCCCCGGAGACTGCGGCGAGTAGGGGGCCCTGCTCCTTGTGTGCCCTACTCCCCGGGCTCGATCAGCGCCTGGTTGCTGTCGCGCGCCGTCACCAGGAAGCGCTGGTACATGCGGGCCGCCGCCGGGTCGTCGAACACCACCCAGTGATCGCCCTCGGCCCACTGGGACAGCCCCGACGTCACCGGGGTGCCGTCCCAGCCAGCCTGGTTGGCGGCGACGGGCGGCACCAGCCCTTCGAGCTGCTGGGCGCCGAAGACGGGAGGCTGATCGAAGGCGGGGGTGAGCTGCGGTGCGTGCGCGGCGGCCGCCATGGCCGACGCCGAGCGATGGGGGGTGGCGTGATCGAGCTGCCCCGAGGTGATGAGCACGTTCATGGGCCGCTGGGTGGCCCAGTTGCCCTGGCGGTGGAAGTAGTACGGCGCGTAGTTGAGCGGGTCGGTGGGGTCGACCAGCCACTGCACGGTGCCGGTGATCGGGTGCAGCTCGGACAGGGTCTCGCCGGTCTGGAAGCCGCCCAGGGTCTCGATCTGGTCGGAGATGTCGATGGGGTCCTTGCGCTCGATCACGGTGATGGCCAGGCCGCCGCCGGCGCCCGAGAGCACCGCGGTGGACACGTCCTGGCCCATCCACGGCAGGGCGACCGCGCCCGAGATGCCGCCCTGGCTGTGGCCCATGAAGTACAGCTCGTCGGGGTTCAGCGGGATCTCGGTGCCGTCGGGCGCGGTGAACACGATGGGGTGACTGGCGAGCGCCCGCGCCAGGTAGATGCTGTCGATGGCCGACTGCCGGAAGTTGGTGCGCCCGGCGACGGGGTTGAGGTAGTTGAACCAGTGCAGCTCGACGTTGGTGTCTTCGGTGGCGCGGGTGCCGTGCAGGGGCTGGTCGATGCCGATGCCCACGAAGCCCGACTCGGCGAACAGGGCAGCCGTGGTGATGTCGTCGTCGCCGCGGCAGTAGCCTCGGTAGTTGCCGAATGTGCCGTGCGCGTACATCACCACCGGCCAGCCGCCCTCGGGCGGGTTGGACAGGTCGGTGGGCGTGCACACGGCCATGCGCATCTGATCCCAGCTGTGCACCACGGGCTGGCCCTGCTCGTCGAAGACGAAGCCGCCGCCCTCGCTCGCGTAGGGCCGCTCGCCGTGCTGGAACACCGGCGACTGGTAGCGGCCCTTGAACGAGCGGTAGCGCTGGGTGTCCACCTCGAGGTCGGTGAGCGTCTGGCTGAGCGAGGGCGGCTGCAGCACCTGCTGGGTGTAGGCGGCCACACGCCGCATCTCGTCGATGGGGTCGCCGGTGGTGAACACCGTGGCCACGGCGACGTCGCTGGGCCCCAGCCCCTGGAAGAACAGGGCGTCGCCCAGCGGGGCGTACAGCGCATGATCGGGGTGGTCGTCTTGCCAGACACGGGCAAAGCGCTGGTTGCTGGCAGCCAGGTCGGTGGTGACCACCAGCGCGTACGTCGTGTTCGGCCGAAGCGGGAAGCCCCACAGCGGCGCCACGGCCAGCAGGTTGCCGGGCAGGTAGGTGGTGACCTGCTCCCAGAACTGCCAGTGGAAGGCCACGCGCTGGCCCCAGTCGGGCGAGTCGGGGTCGATGTCGATCAGCAGCACCGGGCTCATGTCGCTGGTGGACAGGTGCGGAGACGGCAGCAGCGCCGTGTCGATGGGTTCGCGGAAGGGCACGTAGATGGGGCTGGTGGTGCCATAGCCGCGCTCGGCCTCGGCGATGTCGAGGTAGGTCTGCAGCAGCGGCAGGCTGTCGGACCCAGGCACGCCGCTCATGTCGGGGGTGCCGTCGGGCCGGATGCGCAGATCGCTGGGCCAGGGGGTGTCGTAGAAGCGCCCGCCGTCGGGGTCGTAGACCGGCGCGGGGCCGAGCTCGGGGGCCGTGCAGGCGGACAGCATCAGGGCGAGGGCGACGACGACACGCATGCCACGAATCTAGCCGCTTCTCGCGCGGCCGGCGCGCCCTCGACACACTCTTGGCGCGCGGGTGCTCGGCGGTGGGGTACATCGCGCCCATGCCCACCCTGTTCCTCACCGCGACCGTCGTGCAGCTCGCCGCACACCCCTCTGCCGACCAGCTGTGGTCCATCGAGACCACGGTCACCGTGGCCACCGAGCACGGGGAGCTGTCTTTCGAGCTTCCCGGCGGGCGCATCGAGGACACCATGGTGATCGTGTCCCACCAGCCGCGGCTGCAGCTGGGCGACCGCTACCACCTGGCGCTCGTCGACACCGGCGACGGGCTGCGGGCGCTGTCGGCGGTGCCCCTGTCGACCGACGTGGTTCCCGAAGACGCGCTGTTCTACGAGCTGGCCGGCAGCGCCTGGCCCACAGCCGAGCTCGCCATCCCCTTCTCGCTGGCCGACGGCACCTTCCCCTCCTCGCTCGATGATGATGCGCTCCTGGACGCCTTCATCGACGGCGTCGAGGTCTGGAACCAGCAGGGCGGGGCGCGCGTCTTCCTGCCCTGGCAGCCGTCCACCACCGACACCCAGTACGGCAGCGGCGCCAACGGCAGCAACGCGGTGATGTGGTCGAGCTACCACTGGGGCAGCACCATCGCCATCAGCGCGCGCACGGTGGTGGGGTCCGAGATCATCGACTGCGACATCCAGTTCTTTGGCAGCAACGGCAACGGCTCCATCGACTGGAACGTCGACCCGGCCGGGGCCCCCGATGGGCAGAGCGCGCTGCGGCACACGCTGGTTCACGAGCTGGGGCACTGCATCGGCATCTCGCACAGCAGCGACGATGCGGCGCTGATGTCCAGCTTCGCCCCCGATGATCAGGGCCCCAGCAGCTGGCGCCTGCACGCCGACGATCAAGACGCGGTCGTGGCCTTGTACGGGCGGGCCACCCCGGAGCTGGCGGTCGCCGGGGTGCGCTTGCAGGGGAGCGAGCTCGAGGTCAACCTGGACAACACCGGCGACTGGGACGCGTGGCTGGTGAGCGTGGACATCGAGGGGGGTGTGCTGCCCGACGCGCCCGCGCTCGTCGATCGGGTGCCCGTGGGCATCAGCACGGTGGTGCTGCCGGCGACCGCGACCAGCTGTGGCGAGCTGGAGCTCGAGCTGACCCTGGTGGACGGGCAGGGTTCTTCGTGGCACGACCGCGCGGTGCTGGACGTCGACTGCGACCAGGTAGACGGGGGCGGCGAAGGAGCCGGTGCATGGTGTTCCTGCGACGCGACGCCCGGACTGCCGGGGTGGTGGCTGGCCCTGCCGCTTTTGGCAGGCATCCGGAGATCGCGGGGTTAGCAGATGCTCCGGCGCGAGAGCCGGGGAGGGAACCCGCATGACCGCGCGCGAGCTGATGTACGAGGGCAAGTCCAAGCAGGTCTGGTCGACCGACGATCCGGGCCGGGTCGTGCTGCGCTTCAAAGACGATGCCACCGCCTTCAACGGCGTCAAGCACGAGCTCTTCAGCGACAAGGCCAAGGTCAACGCCGCCATCAGCCGCCACCTGTTCGAGGCCATCGCCAACGAGGGCGTGCCCACCCACCTGGTTCAGGTGCTCTCCCCCACCGAACAGCTGTGCGACAAGGTCGACATCATTCCGGTCGAGGTCATCGTGCGCAACATCTGCGCCGGCAGCCTGGCCAAGCGCTACGGCCGCCAAGAGGGTGAAGCGCTGCCCCGCCCCATGACCGAGCTCTTCTACAAGTCCGACGAGCTCAACGACCCGTTGATGAGCCGCGAGGTCGCGCTGATCTTCGGCTGGGCCACCGACGCCGAGCTCGACCAGATGATCGCCCTGGCGCTGCGCATCAACGACGTGGTCAAGGCCTTCTGGGATGGGCTGGGCATCGATCTGGTGGACTTCAAGGTCGAGTTCGGGCGCACGGCCGATGGCCGCGTGGTGCTGGCCGACGAGCTGTCCCCCGACGGGTCGAGGCTCTGGGAGAAGGGCACCCGCAAGCGCTTCGACAAGGATGTCTTCCGGCGCGATCTGGGCGACCTGGGCGAGCGCTACCGCGAGTTGTACGAGCGGGTCTTCGGCGAGGGGTTGTAGGCTGTGGCCTCAGCTCGAGGACCTCATGCGCACCCTGTTTCCGCTCCTGCTTCTGGCGCCGCTGACCGCGTCGGCCGTTCCCACCACGCTGCACCACCAAGGTCGCCTGTTCGACGCCGTGGGTGCGCCGCTCGACGGCACCCACAGCCTGGCCTTCGCGCTTTATGACGTGAACTCGGGGGGCACGGCGGCCTGGTCCGAGACCCAGGACGTCGACTTCACCGACGGCTACTTCGACGCCACCCTGGGCAGCACCAGTGCGGTCGATGGCGACCTGCTGGACGGCTCGTCGATGTGGCTGGGCATCGCCGTCGACGGTGGAGCCGAGCTTGGCCGGGTGCACCTGGACTCGGTGCCCTATGCGGTCCGGGCCGGTGACGCCCAGACGGCACAGAGCGCCGAGACGGCCATCACGGCCGAGACGGCGACCAACCTGGTGGGCGGCACCGTCGACGCGCTCGAGATCCGCATCAATGGCACCACGGTCATCGACGGCAGCGGGGCGATCTCGGGGTCGCTGCCCTCGCACCAGCACGACGCCAGCGAGGTGGCCACCGGCGTGCTGGACATCGCGCGCATCAACATCGGTGGCGGGAGTGACCAGGTGGCCGCGGGCGATCACGGGCACGCCCTGTCGACGCTCACCGGCATCGCCGACATCAGCCAGATTCCGGTGGGCAGCGGCAGCACCCAGGTCGCCGCCGGCGATCACAGCCACGCCCTGTCGACGCTCACCGGGGTGCTCACGCTGTCGCAGGTTCCCGTCGGCACGGGCTCCAGCCAGGTCGCGGCGGGCGATCACCTCCACGGCATCAACACGCTCACCGGGGTTGCCACCGTGGGGCAGCTGCCCGTGGGCCAGACCAGCAGTGACGTCGCCGCGGGTGATCATAGCCACGCCAACACCGGCAACTGGACGTTCACCGACAGCGGCGCCACCTGCGACTCGTCGACGTCCGGCATGGTGCGCTTCGACGGCACCGCCTTCCTGGGCTGCGCGGGGGGCGACTGGGTCACCCTGGGCGAGTTCCGCGACGACGACGGCAGCAGCGCCGCCAAAGCTGGGGCCAGCTGCCTGCAGATCGTCACCGATCATGGCGGCAGCGACGGGCTGTACTGGGTCGACATCGATGGGGTGGGCAGTGGCGAGCCGGCCTTCGAGGCCTGGTGTGACATGAGCACCGACGGTGGCGGCTGGATGTTGGTGGGCAACGTGACCAACCGGTGGGCACGCACGGCCGCGCCGGCCCCCTTCTTCACCTCGGACATCATCCAGACCTCGGGCTCTTGGACCAACAACGCTGGCCGAGGCGTCGCGCTCACGCCGTCGTCGTACGGGGTGATGGGCGTCGATGGCTGGGCCAAGCCCACCGAGATCCGCTACCAGCAGATCCGCGTGTCCGATCAGGCGGTGATGGTCGAGGTCGACTTCAGCGGCACCACCAGCATCAACGCGCTCACCGACTACAGCAACGCGCCGGCCTCGCGCACGGGCGTGGCCGTGGGCAACTCGTCGGTGCACGGCACGCGCAACTACTACTACGGCAGCTACTACCTGCACCGGTACCACTACTGGGGAGGCATCTTCGGGCGCTCGCAGGAGGGTTCGGACGGGTGGCAGTTCGGCATCCAGGTCAACGACCCGGACGGCGTCGGCGCCTACAACGGCGTCAACGACGACCAGAACCGCTCGGAGTTCAACCTGGGCGTGGGCGGCATCAACGGCGACGCCCGAGACATCGCCAGCTACTTCGCGCCGCACTGCACCAGCTCGTGCAACGAGGACTGGGCGCCGGCGCGAGGCGCGAACTTCGCGGCGACGAGGGTGTGGCACCGGTAGTGGGGCGGGCCGGGGCCCGGGCCCGGGCCCGGGCAAGGAGCACAGGCCTCCGTGCCTGTGCGACTCAGGGGCCAGCGCGGGCTTCGGGGAGTCTCGCCGTGTGGCGGTGATCCTGGGCTGGTTCGGCGCCGAATTCGGGGAGTTTCGCCGCGTGGCGGTGATCCTCGGCGGGTTCGGGGCCGACGGCGGGGAGTTTCGCCGTGTGGCGGTGATCCTCGGTGGGTTCGGGGCCGACGGCTGGGAGTTTCGCCGTGTGGCGGTGATCCTCGGCGGGTTCGGGGCCGACGGCGGGGAGTTTCGCCGTGTGGCGGTGATCCTCGGCGGGTTCGGCGGCGAATGCGGGGGGCTTCGCCGTGGCCGGGTCCGACCCCGGGCATCGGGCGCCGCTTCGCTGGGCCCGGGCCCGGGCGCGGGCCCGGGCAAGGAGCACAGGCCTCCGTGCCTGTGCCGACTACCCCACGAACGCGCGTGCGTTGTCGAACAGCCGCATCCACGGCCCGTCCTCACCCCACTCCGGCGGGTGCCACGAGTTGCACACGGTGCGGTACACGCGCTCGGGATGGGGCATGAGCGCGGTCACTCGCCCGTCCGGGGTCGTGACGGCGGTGATGCCGCCGGGACTGCCGTTGGGATTGAAGGGGTAGCGCTCGGTGGCCTGCCCGTGGTTGTCCACGTAGCGGGCGCCGACCAGCCCGGCGTCGAGCAAGGGCGCCGGCCCATCCGGACCGAACAGGGCCCGGCCCTCGCCGTGGGCCACGGCGACAGGAATGCGGCTGCCCGCCATGCCGGCCAGCAGCACGCTGGGGGAGTCCAGGATCTCGACCGTGCTGAAGCGCGCCTCGAACTGCTCGCTGCGGTTGCGCACGAAGCGCGGCCAGTGTTCGGTGCCCGGAATCAGCGGGGCCAGGACGGCGAGCATCTGGCAGCCGTTGCACACCCCCAGGGTGAAGGTGTCGTCGCGCTCGAAGAAGCGCCGGAACGCGCTGCGGGCTCGCTCCTGAAACAGGATGTTCTTGGCCCAGCCACCGCCCGCGCCCAGCACGTCGCCGTACGAGAAGCCGCCGCATGCGGCCAGCCCCACGAAGCGGCCCAGGTCCTGGCGGCCCGCCAGGATGTCGGACATGTGCACGTCGACGGCCTGAAAGCCCGCTCGATGGAAGGCGGCTGCCATCTCGAGCTGCCCGTTGACGCCCTGCTCCCGCAAGATGGCGACCCGCGGCCGTGAAGCGCTCGCTGGCGCCGGCCTCTCAGACGGGTCGAAGGTCAGGACGGGCGAGATACCCGGATCCGCGACGTCCAGGATGCCGTCGTACTCCTGCTGTGCGCACGTCGGGTCGTCGCGCTGCGACGCCATCTGCCACGTCGTCTGCCACCAGGTGCGCTGCCACTCGATGCGCTCGGCGGCGAGGCGCTCGGTCGCGCCTTCCCAGAACGCGATGGTGTCGTCGTCGGTGGGGCGCCCGATCACGTGGCTCACGTCGGCCAGGCCATGGCCGCGCAGCACGCCCAGCACCTCGTCGGCGCGGGACTCGCGGATCTGCAGCACAGCGCCCAGCTCCTCGCTGAACAGCGCTCTCTCGAAGCCGCCCTCGGCCAGGCTGATCGCGACGCCCGTGTGCCCGGCGAAGGCCATCTCGCACACCGTGGCGAACAGGCCGCCGTCGCTGCGGTCGTGGAAGGCCAGCAGCTCGCCGGAGCTGGCCAGCTGCTGGATGGCCGCGAAAAACCCCTTGAGCAGGGCGGGATCGTCGACGTCGGGCGGGGTGGCGCCGAGTCGCCCCTGCACCTGGGCGGCCACCGAACCGCCCATGCGGTCGCGGCCCTCGCCCAGGTCGACCAGCAGCAGCAGGGTGGGGCCCGCATCGGTGCGCAGCTGCGGGGTGAGGGTGGCGCCGGCGTCGGACACCGGCGCGAAAGCCGAGATCACGAGGGACAGCGGCGCCGTGACGCGCTTGTTCACGCCGTCCTGGGTCCACACCGTCCTCATGGACATGCTGTCCTTTCCGACGGGAATGCAGATGCCCAGGGCCGGGCACAGCTCCAGGCCCACGGCGGCGACGGTGTCGTACAGCCGGGCGTCTTCGCCGGGGTGCCCCGCGCTCACCATCCAGTTGGCCGACAGCACGATGTCTTCGATGCGATCGACCCGCGCAGCGGCCAGGTTGGTGAGCGCTTCGCCGATGGCCATGCGGCCCGATGCCGGGGCATCCAGGATGGCCAGCGGCGTGCGCTCGCCCATGGCCATGGCCTCGCCGCTCAGGCTGCTGTGGGTGGACGTGGTCACCGCGACGTCGGCCACCGGGATCTGCCACGGCCCCACCAGCTGGTCGCGGGCCACCATGCCGGTGATGCTGCGGTCGCCGATGGTGATCAAGAACTGCTTGGCCGCCACCGCCGGGAAGCTCAGCACGCGCGTCGCCAGCTCGTCGAGGTCGAGCGCGTCGTCGGCGTAGGGCTCGTGGGTGGCGTGCAGGTGTTCGCCGGAGCGGTGCATGCGCGGCGGCCGGCCGAACAGCAGCGACATGGGCAGGTCGATGGGGGTGTCGGCCAGCAGGTCGTCGGTGAGGGCCAGGTGTTCGTCGGCGGTGGCATGCCCCACGACGGCCCAGGGAGCCCGCTCGCGGCTGGCGATGGCCTCGAAGACGGGGACCCGGTCGGGCGCGACGGCGAGCACGTAGCGCTCCTGGGCCTCGTTGCACCACAGCTCGAGCGGCGACAGGCCCGGCTCGGCGCTGGGCACGGCGCGCAGGTCGAAGCGCGCGCCTCGCTCGCTGTCGTGCACCAGCTCGGGCAGCGCGTTGGACAGGCCGCCCGCGCCCACGTCGTGGATGGACACGATGGGATTGTCGGCGCCCAGGGCCACACAGCGGTCGATGACCTCTTGGCAGCGGCGCTGCACCTCGGGGTTGGCGCGCTGCACGCTGGCGAAGTCGAGGTCGGCGCTGCTGGCCCCCTGCGCCATGCTGCTAGCCGCTCCCCCGCCCAGGCCGATGAGCATGGCGGGCCCGCCCAGCACGATGATGGCGGCACCCGGCGGAATTCGGTGCTTCTGCACATGCTCACGCGCGATGTTTCCGACGCCGCCGGCGATCATGATGGGCTTGTGGTAGCCGCGCCACTCGCTGCCCTGGGCGGCGGGCACGGCCGCCTCGAAGGTGCGGAAGGTGCCGGTGAGGTTGGGTCGGCCGAACTCGTTGTTGTAGGCGGCTCCGCCGATGGGGCCCTCGGTCATGATGGACAAGGGGCTGGCGATGCGGTCGGGCCGGCCGGCCGCTGCAGCCTCCCAGGGCTGGTCGAAGCCTGGGATGCGCAGGTGGCTGACCCAGAATCCGCACAGCCCGGCCTTGGGCTTGGAGCCGCGGCCGGTGGCCCCCTCGTCGCGGATCTCTCCGCCGTTGCCGGTGGCCGCACCGGGGTGGGGCGAGATGGCGGTGGGGTGGTTGTGGGTCTCGACCTTCATCAGGATGTCGACGGGGCCGTCGACGGTGCGGTAGGCGTGGGTGTCGGGCTCGGGAAGCAGCCGGGACGCGATGGGGCCCGCGATGGCGGCCGCGTTGTCGCTGTAGGCCGACAGCACCAGGCCCGGGTTCTGCTGGTGCGTGTGGCGAATCATCTGGAACAGGCTGTGGGGCTGGTCTTGCCCGTCGATGGTCCAGGTGGCGTTGAAGATCTTGTGCCGGCAGTGCTCGGAGTTGGCCGCCGCGAACATCATCAGCTCGACGTCGGTGGGGTCGCGACCCAGGTCGGTGAACGCCGCCACCAGGTAGTCGATCTCGCCCTGCGACAGGGCGAGGCCCAGGTCGGTGTTGGCGGCGTCGAGCGCGGCCTTGCCCTGCCGCATCACCGGCACACGGCCGGCCGAGCGCGGCTGGTGCACCGCGAACAGCGGGGACAGGTCGGCGTCGGCGTCGAATACCGCCTGCACCATGCGGTCGTGCAGCCAGGGCTTGGCCGCCGCCAGCTGATCGGGGGTGAGCGGGCCGTTGGCGGTGGCCAGCGCAAAGACCTCGCCGCGCTCGATGCGGCGGATGCGGGTGAGGCCCGCGTTGTGGGCGATCTCGGTGGCCTTGCTCGACCACGGCGAGACCGTGCCCGGGCGAGGAACGACCACCACCTGGCTGTGCCCAGGCCCCACCGGCGCACGCACCGGGTCGGGGCCGTAGGTGAGCAGCTCGCCGAGCCGCGCCAGCTCGCTCTGGGTGAGCTCGGGCGTGTCGACGAGGTGCACGTAGTCGGCCACCAGCACGGTGAGCTCGGGCACGGTGCTGCGCAGCTCGCGCATTCGCTTGGCGATGCGGAAGGCCCGGAGTGCCGGCCCGCCCCTCAGCTTGAGCATCGAGGATCTCCCACCGGTCGAGTCGGCGCGCGACCGGGACGATGCGTAACCCCCGGATCTCGCTCCTCGCTTGGGGTTATGGTCGCTGCTCGGGGATGGGGAGTTCCAGTGGACGCGTTCCGCGACGAGACCGGCCTGATCGGCATTGCAGAGCACCGGCAGGCGGTTCACCTCGCCTGGCTCGGACTGCACGGCCTGCGCCATCGCGGAAACCACGGCTCTGGCGTGATCTGCAGCGACGGGCACCTGCTGCTCGAGCGCCACGCGACCGGCGATGTGGCCGAGCTCTTCGAGGGCAGCGATCCCCCCCGCGGGCAGCTGGCCATCGGCCAGGTGTGCGGCCCCAACCTGCGCCCCGAACACCACCCCATGCTGGCCCGGTACCGCGAAGGGCAGCTGGGCCTGGCGCTGTCCGGCCGCCTCACCAATGGCCCCGAGCTGCGCGACGAGCTCAAGGCCAATGGGTCGCTGTTCACCTCGCTCTCCGACGCCGAGCTCATCCTCCAGCTGGTGGCCGCCAGCCCGCAGCGCACGCTGGTCAACCGGCTGGTGGACACCCTTTGGAAGGTCGAGGGCAGCTACGCGGTGATGCTCCTGTCCGAAGACCGCCTGGTGGCGGTGCGTGACCCGCGCGGCTTCCGGCCGCTGCTGCTGGGCTCGGTGGGGGGCGCGCCGGTGGTGTGCACCGAAGACGGCCCCATCCTGGCCATCGGTGGCGAGATCGACCGCGAGGTCCGCGCCGGCGAGATGATCATCATCGAGGGCGGCAAGGTCAGCTCGGTCTCGCCCTTCCCCGACCGCGCCCTGTCGCGCTGCATCCACGAGTTCGTCAGCGTGGCCCGCGGCACGGCCACCTCCATGGGGCAGGCGGTCTACCCGGTGCGCGTGGCCCTCGGCCAGCGCCTGGCCCGCGAGCAGCCCTGCGACACCGCCGAGGTGGTGGTGGGGCTGCCGGGCGAGGGCGTGCCCGCCGCCCTGGGCTATGCCCGGGGCGCCAACGTCGACTACTTCGAGGCGCTGCTGCCCAACGCGGGCGCCCACGAACGCCTGCTGGAGCCGCCGGGCGGTCTCGCGGATTTCGACGCCCGCATGCGCTGGTCTGCGGTGCCGGCGGTGGTGCGAGGCAAGGCCGTGGTGCTTGTGGTGCCCAGCCTCATCGAGGGGTCCCAGGCCGGGCGCGCCATCCGGGCCCTGCGGCGCGCGGGCGCCATCGAGGTGCACCTGCGTGTCGCCTCGCCGCCGGTGCGCCACGGCTGCCCCTACGGCGTGGCCAGCCCCACCGACGAAGAGCTCGCCGCCCGAAAGTTCGAGTCCCCTTCGTCCCTCGGGCACTGGCTCGAGGCGGCCAGCGTGGGCTTTCTGTCCGCCGAGGGCCTGCGCGACATCGTGGGCCGCCGTGTCGATGGCACGCCCACCCACTGCGCGGGCTGCTTCACCGGTGAGTGGCCGGTCAGCCCCGCCGAACCCGAGCACGACCAGCTTCCGTTGTTCGACGCGGCCGACGATTAGAGCACCGAACGAGTAAACGTCCACGTCCACGTCACGTGAACGTGAACGTCCACGTCCACGTCCACGTCCACGTCCACGTGACGGTCCGCGTCCACGTGACCGTGACCGTCCACGTCCACGGCCACGTCCACGTCGACGTCGACGTCCACGTGACCGTGACCGTGACCGTGACCGTCCACGTGAACGCCCCCGCGACTCGCCGTCGACGAGTCGCCGTCAACGAATCGCCTCCAACGGCCGGGCCGGTGTGGCCCCGTCACCATGCCGCTGGGATGCCGCACCGCCGGCCCCGCGTCAACCTCCGCGACCCCTTCGGCGGTCGGCTTAGCCTCCCGCCTGCCAGGGGTTCCCGCGGAGGTTGACCCGGCGCCGTCGGCGCGGCTGGGGCGCTCAGGGTCCAGCCGCCAGCCCTGGCCGTGGGGGGAAGGAAGCTTGCGACCGAACGGGACCCCGCGGCCAGCTCGACGGCTGGCGGCGCAATCGGTCGCAGGCCACACCGGCCCGGCCTGGAGTCAACGACCATGTCCTTCTCGTACGAAAAGCTCGATGTCTACCGTCTGCTCACCGAGGTGGCCGACTGGATCGCCGATGCCAAGTGGCCCTCAGGGTCGCACTGGCTCGAGTACCAGGCGCTGCGCTCCATCCAGTCGGCGGTGCTGAACACCGCCGAGGGCCTCCTACGCAAGGGCAAGGCCGGCAAGAACCAGCTCGACATAGCTTTCGCGAGTGCTGGCGAGGCCAACGCGGCTCTGCGGCTGAGTCGCCTGGAGGGGGCCGAAGAGCAGCAGGCCAAGCTGCGGCGCGTGGGACAGATGCTGTGGAGGCTCAAGCGGTAGCGCTCGAGCTGTGGTGGGCCGAACTTGCTCGTTCGGTGCTCTAGTGGGTTGAGTCCGAAGTCCGCTTCAGATCCTCGGTCCGTGGTCTGGCGCTTTTCCTTGTGGGTGCGCGCGTTCGAGCTCGAGACCGAGCAGTCGACCTCGAGACCGAGCAGTCGACCTCGAGACCGAGCTCGAGACCGAGCAGTCGAGCTCGAGCTCGAGAATCGACCGCCGCGCTTCGAATCCGCTGTCCAACCTCTCGACTCCAGCCGGCCAGAGGTTCGGGGGACCGACCCTCGCTGCGCGCCGGGGGTGCAGGCCGCCGCCTACCACTTCTCTTCGCAGCCATCGGCGTCGCAGGCATACCCGTGGATGCCGCGCACCCCGCGCGCGGTGAGCCCCAGCTCGTCGATCGACAGCTCGCAGGGGTACTGGCTGGGCACCTGGGGAAAGTGCACCTGCCCGTTCACCGCGGTTCGGACATCGCGCATGCCGGTGGGGCAGCGCACACGAACGGTGCCGACGCCTTCGGGAACCAGGATGACCATGGGCCCAGACCAAGCCCGGCGATCGATATCGAGCCACTCCCGGGCGGCGCTCACATTGGGCTGATTGGGCTGGGTGACGGGTCCCAGCCGGTCGCGCATGGTGGTGGTGGGCGTGATGGTGGCCTGGTCGTGCACGGCGATGGCCTCGAAGGGCCGCCGCCGCACCGGGGTGGGGTCGGCGGTCAGCGCGTAGGTGTCGCCGCCGCCGCCGATGTCCTCGGAGTAGATGCCGGCGAAGCTCAGCCCCAGCTCGGCGGCGGTGCGGCGGCCGGTCAGCAGGTCGGTGACGATGGCGCAGTCCACGGGCGCCGATGTCAGGGTCACGGTCTGGCACATCAGCCCGCTCATGCAGCCCGTCGAGCTCGGCTGCACCTGCACGTCCAGGGGCAGCCAGGCCCAGGTGCACTCGGGCGTGATCTGCTTGAGTGCGGCCACACGGATGGTCCGGCCAGCGGGTGGCTCACTGCAGAATCGGCCGCGGGTGTCGGCCACGCCCGTGGCCAGCAGGTCGGTCGGAGACAGGGCGTCGGCCACAGCTACCTCGGCCAGTGACCCCTCGGGAAGCACGATCTGCACGCACCCTCTGGTGGGGGTGGGCGAGGACTGGACGTAGACGGGCGGTGGGCCGTCGGCGCGCAGCACCCGCACCGGGGCCGAGGGCAGCTCGGGCGGGGGCCCGGGTCGCAGGCAGGCCAGCGCCAGCAAGAGCCACGTCACTGGGACGTTCCGAACGCCCCTCCCAGGAGCATCTGCATCTTGCTGGTGGTCTTGGGCCGCGGGCGTCGAGGCACCTCGCGGGCGAACCGCACCGGCTTGGGCAGGCAGCCCGCCTCGGTCGAGCTGGCGACGTCGATGGCGACGCGTGTGCACTCCGAGCGGGTCGCGCCGCAGCTGGTGCCGGCCGGCGAGAGCTGAACCGTCGATGTGGTCCACGTCTGGCAGCTGTCCCCGTGCGGGTCAGGTCCCAGCACGGTCACCTTGCCGCTGGCGCCTGGGGGGCCATCCAGGCAGACCTCGCCGTCGCTGACCGCGGCCACCATCGAGTACATGCGCTCGATGCCCACCAGCCACCCCCTGGTGTCGGTGCCCGTGGGCTGGGCGAACTGCGCCAGCACGCAGCCTCGGTTGCTCAGCGGCTCGTCGCAGTTCCAGTACCCGGTGTCGGTGGCGCGCACGACGAAGCGTTCGCCCACGATGCGGCCATCGTCGACGCGGTCCCAGGTGCCTCGGTCGGGGTCCAGGTGGTACACGCCGATGCCGCCGGGGGAGTCGGCGAACTCGGGCCGAATGGGGAAGGACAGGTCGACGGCCCCGTCCAGCATGGCGACGCCACGGGCAACGTGGAGGCGAAGGTCCACCATGCCGTAGCTCTGCAGCGGCACCTCGTCGGCGCCCACGGGCGTGGTCAGGCGTCCGCCAGGGGCCCGCACGTGCGCCACCTCGTCCAGCAGGGCCCAGCGAAGGGTCACGCGCTCGGTCATCGGTGCGCCGAGCGCATCCACGATGACGCCGGGCGGCACGCTGATCTCGACGCCGTCGGGGCCGCGCACGTGGCCGCCGTGGCTCGGATCGATCTCGCTCTGGTAGTAGGTCAGCCCGGGGGCGGCACCGGCGAAGGTGACCGCGACGGGTTCGGGAGCGGCGGGGATGAGGGCCAGGGCCAGATCGGGCGCAGGCCTGGCCTCTGAGATGGTGGTCTGTGCGGGGGCATGAACAGGCGACTGGCTGAGCATCGCCACGGACGCGGTGCACAGCAGTGCGGCCGCGCACAAGGCGCGTTGGGACGGGGACATCGGCGGTGGACTCCGCGGGGCCGGAGGACGGCGGGGCCGGGGGACCGTCGGATGGACCGCGTCGGAGCCGGGCGGTTCCCGTCGGCCTCGCTACGGCACGGCGGGCTGTGGCGTGTAGCTGACGGTCACGGTGCCGTTCTTGTAGGGCGCAAACGCCAGCAACACGGTCCAGGTGGCGTCGTTGTACGTCCACGCGTCGGAGCTGGCGTCGTAGCTGTCGGTGTCGCCGAACTCGTCTTCGACGAACACCACGATGGTGGACTCGTCGGGTCGCTGCGACAGCTGGAAGCTTCGCGTCAGCCCGCCGGCGTAGTCGGCGAAGTCTTGCAGGAAGGGAGCGTAGTCGGGCTCGCAGATCGACAGGTCGATGCCCCCGACCGCATCCTGCACTGCCAGGTACTGAGCGCCTTCTTCCCAGGCGTCGGTGCAGGGGATGGCCGGGCCCACGATGTTGCTGAAGCTCGTCTGTTCGGTGCGAAGCGCGTCGAGCCAGGTGATGAAGTCGGGCAGGGTGATGATCGAATCGTCGCTGTAGTCGTCTTCATCGGACAAGACCAAGATGGCCAGCGCCGCGTCGTCGCGCGCGAAGCCGGCATTGTCGGTGGTGGCCAGCGTCTCGAGGGCCGTGTAGACGGCGGCCCGGCCCGCTTCCATGGCCGACCCGTCCGTGCCCATGTTCACCATGCGATCGAGCACCTCGTCGCCGTCGGTGGTGTCGTTCTGCACCCACTTGGCGCCGGTGAAGCTGTCGGGCCGCAGCTTGCCCCGGTGCGCGAAGTCGTCCATGTCGGAGCTGACGACACCGACGTGGTAGTCGACGCCGGTGGTGTCCAGGGCGGCGATGAGCGCCGAGCCCGCGTCGCCCAGCTTGACCTGCTCTTCGGACATCGAGCAGCTGTTGTCGACCATCAGCAGCACGTCAGCTTTGTCGTTGCCGTCGATGTGGAACACGTCGCTGGCGCCGTCGGACCCATCGCAGTCGCTGTCGATGTCGTCGCCGCCGATGTCGAGCGCGCCCGGGTGCACGCCGTCGTCGCCGTCGTTGCAGTCTCCGGACTGGGCGCTGTAGCCCTCGGGCTGCAGGCAGGCGTTCTGTTGTTGGGTGGTGTCGCCCCAGCCGTCCCCGTCGGCGTCGAGGTACCACGGCGTGTTGGGGCTGACGGCGTCGTCGGTGTCGTCGCAGTCGCCGTTGTTGCTCACCAGCCCCGGCAGGCCGTCGCAGCTGCTGTCGAGGGGGTCTCCGGCGCCAAACCCATCGCCATCGGTGTCGGCGAACCAGTCCAGGGCGTCCCCGATGTCGCTGTCAGTGTCGTCGCAGTCGGGACCGCCGCTCACCTGGCTGCCAAAGCCGTCGCCGTCGCTGTCCAGGCCGTCGGCGCCGTCGCAGTTCTGGTCGATGCCGTCGCCGAACAGGTCTTGCGCCGCGGGGTTGATCGAGGGCTTGTCGTCGTCGCAGTCTTCGGACGCCGGGTAGCCGTCGTCGTCGCGGTCGCGGCCGTCGGGGTTGCAGGCGAACAGCAGGGCGAGGGCCAGGGATGTCGGGATGATGCGCATGGCGCCTCCAAGGCGGGCAATGTCTCTGATGCAGGGCGCAGTGTCTACCGCGGTCTCAGTACACCCAGTCGTCGCTTCCGTCGGTGATGGTCACGTACACGATGGTGTCTGCCGTGACCGACGCGTCCAGGCCGTCCCACGCGGTTCCTATGCTGTCGGCCGCCGTCTGGTCGTAGGCGATGACCGACAGCACGGCCTTGGTCCACGCGTCGGCGGCGTCGACGTTGCCGGAACTCTCTTGGATGTCGCCGAGCTTGTCTTGCAGCAGCTCGGTGGCGCGGGGAACCTCGAGCGCGGTGCCGGGGGGGTACTGGAAGGCGCGAACGACGCTGACCCCGATCTTGCTCCCGTCGAGATCGACCAGCAGATCGGTCTTCTTGCCCTCGGTGGCGTACAGGATCTCGCCCTCGGTCTTGAGCAGCGTGGCGCCCTCGCAGCGGTCGAGCAGCTCGTAGGCGATGATCTCGGAGTACAGCGAGTTGCCGCCCAGGTTGCCGTCGTCGTGCACCTCCTGGCCACCCGGAGTCAGCGCGTCGTAGTCGAAGTCGCCCTCGAAGTCGATGGCGTTCTCGAACAGGGAGGGGCCGGCGTCGGTCAGCTCGGTGTCCAGGACCCCACAGTCGCCCGAGATGCTACCAAAGCCGTCGGTATCGACGTCGGAGTCGGCATCGGCGTCTGAGTCGGCGTCGGCGTCGGCATCGGTGTCGACCGAGGTGTCGTCGGTGCTGGGTGCCGGGCAGGCCGCCAGCAGAGCGAGGGCGAGCAGCAGCAGCCTCATGCCGAAAGGCCCCCGTCCACCGAGAACACCTGGCCTGTGATGTAGCTGGCGCCGGGGCCGGCCAGGAAGCGCACGATGGGCGCGATCTCTTCGGGCTGGCCGATGCGGCGCATGGGGATGGCGGCCTTGGCCCCCTCGATCACCGCGTCGGGCAGGACCTCGGTCATGGCCGTCTCGATGAAGCCAGGCGCGACGGCGTTCACACGCACCTTGCGGCGGGCCACCTCTTTGGCCAGGCTGCGGGTCATGGCCACGATGGCGGCCTTGCTGGCGGCGTAGTTGACCTGCCCGGCGTTGCCGCGAAGCGCCGAGATGCTCACGATGTTGATGATGCTGCCCGCCCGGGCGCGCACCATCGCGGGCAACACGGCCCGGGTCATGCGGAAGGCGCTGCCCGCGTTGGTGGCGATGACGCTGTCCCACTGCTCGTCGCTCATGCGCAGCATGAGCCCGTCGTCGGTGATGCCGGCGTTGTTCACCAGGGTCGAGACCGGGCCCAGCTCGGTGGCGGCGGCCACGAGCGCCTCGCAGCCGGCGGTGGTCGAGACGTCGGCCGCCACGGCCAGCCCTCCGATCTCGGTGGCCAGCGCCGTCGCGGCCTCGCTGCTGCTGCGGTAGTTGACCACCACCTTCGCACCGGCACTCGCCAGCGCGCGGGCGATGGCCGCGCCGATGCCTCGGGCGCCTCCGGTGACGATGGCCGTCGTGCCTTCGAGCTCGGTCATGCAAACCTCCAGGCTGCGCCGCTAACCCACGATCCTGGCCGCCGGCTCGCACCGAGCCCGTGCCACGCATCGCTGCGGGCGACCCCAGCAGGCGGTGCTTACACTCGCGCAGGAGGCCGGTGATGACCGAGACCCGCGACGACGAGATCCCCGACGACTGGAACGACCTGGGTCGGGTGTGGCTGTACCGCACCCGAGGCACGCACATGGCGTTGCTGCTCGCCACCATCGTGATCTGCGAGGGCTTCTTCGTGTACTACCAGCCCGAGAACTGGAGCCTGTTCCGAACGCTGCTCGGCGGTTTCTTGACGGGGATCTGGTGCTACATGTGCATCTTCATCAACTGGATCCTCGTGGCCGACTGGTAGGGTGGGCGGCATTTCGGAGGTCCGATGCCGCTGATCATCTGGGGTACCAAGGGCGTGCAGGACACGCTGGGGGGTGGGCAGTTCTTCTGCCCCGGCTGCCGCGACGACCGGCCCTACACCCACCAGAAGATGAGCCGGTACTTCACGCTGTTCTTCATTCCGCTGTTCCCGGTGAGCGAGGTGGGCCGCTACATCGAGTGCGACTACTGCATGGGCACCTACGACGAGGAGGTGCTCGAGCTCGCGGCCCGCATCCAAGAAGACCAGGACGCGGTGCGCTCGAAGTACGAGGAGGCCGTGCGGCGCATCATGGTGGGCATGATGATGGTGGACGGCGAGATGGACGACGACGAGGTCACCGCCATCGTCGAGCTGTCCGACCGGCTGCCGGGCAAGGCGATGACCGCCGACGAGGTTCGCGACGAGGCCGTGATGGCCGAGGCGGACGACCGCACCGTCGAGGAGTTCGCCGCCGCCGTGGCGCCCGGCATCAACGACCACGGCAAGGACCTGCTGTTTCGCGCCGCGCTGGCGGTCGCCGCCGCCGACGGCGTGTTCGAGGACAGCGAGAAGGACCTGCTCATGCGCATCGCCGCCTCGCTCGAGATGAGCGGCGACCAGGTGCGCGCCATCCTGGAAGGCGAGTGACGCTGTGGCCGCTGGTGCCGTGGCTCCTGGCCGCCGCGCTCGAAGATGGGCGCCGCGCGGACCCGGGCACGCGGCTTCAGCGCGCGCGGGGATTGGCCCTGCTGGCGGTGATCGGGGGTTGTTGTCTGGGCGCGGGTCCGGTGCTGCCCGGCTTGGCGGTCGGTCTGGCGGGGCTCGGTGTGGGCCTACGCCAGTGGACCCTCCGCACGCTCGGCCCGGCGTTCACGGCCTCCCCGATGCCCCTGGGGCCGATTCGCCAGGACGGGCCGTTCCGATGGCTGCGGCACCCGTCTGAGACGGGCCTGCTGGCGCTGTGTGCCGCGAGCTGGCTGCTGAGTGGCTTGACGCTGTGGGCGCTGCCCGGCCTGGTGCTGTTTGCGGGGTGCACGGCGCGGCAGGTGCTCGACGAGGAGCGTTGGCTGCGTAGCCGGCTCGAAGTGGACACCTGGACGGCGTAGCCGGCTCGAAGTGGACACCTGCCTTGTCGGGGCCCCCGCGGCGATGGATATTGGTGGTTGGCACGTGGCGGGGGTCGCCTTCGGGGCCGTCGCGTCAACTTCCGTTGGACTGCGTTGGCCCCGCGTCAACTTGATGGGGACTACGACCGTGTCCGGTGCCGGTGCCAGGTAGGAAGACGGCGCAGGTCCACGTCGTACAAGCCGCCGAACCGAGGGTCTCCCGCGATCCGCGCCACCAAGTGGGTGGCTGCGTCCGCTGTGGGACGCACATTCCCCACAGCTTGCCGGCTCACGCCGGTGGCGGCCCCGATCTCCGAGAGCGACGCGGTGGTCAGCACCCGGGCGCATCGCAGCAGCAGCGAGCGGGCCCGCCCCTTGCGGTGGGTGCCGTCGATGGTCATGCGCAGGGCCGACGAGACCGCGTCGCGCAGCACGGGCAGCGCCGAGGCGTCCCACGCGCGAATGCCGGTGCCATCCGGCAGCGGGGTGCCGGCGACGTGCACGGTGGGGTCGCTGGACACGTACCGGTGGTACCCGGCTGGATCGAGGCTGCGACGGACGGCGGGGCGCACGACCAACCCGCAGCGGTCCCGGTGGGTCGACAGCGGCCACGCCAATGGATCGCCCACCAGTCGCTCACGGCAGGGATTCAGCCCGACGTAGCGGTCGTCGCGCCGTTGCTTCACGCCGTTGTAGGGCTCGGTGGGCGGACCGAGCGGCCGCCAGACCCGGCGCCCCCGCTGTTGCCGGTGGTGATTGCGCCAGCGGGCGAATGCACTCATCACCGCGGCCAGCTCCCGGTGGATGCGGCGGGGATGCATGATGTGGACATGCGTGGGCATCACGACGATCGAGTAGACGCCGGGGATCGAGGCGAGTCGGCGCCAGAGCTCCAGGCCCTCGGTCCAGGTGATGAAGAGCAGGGAATCCCCGAAGGCGTGCGGCGCGTAGTGGTACATGCGCACCCTGGTGAGCAAGCGGCGTTCCAGCCGATAGCCGGCGTTCGTGCGTCGGGTGACGGACGCGCGGAAGCCCGGCCCCGTCGGACGTCCGTCACGTCGGGCCCGAGCGGCCGTTCGCCTTCGCCGTAGTCGCCCCGAAGTTGACGGGGCCCGAGCGTAGTCCGCCCCAAGTGGACACCACCGGCCGCCGATGCAGGATGCCACGGCGAAAGTGGCGGTCTTGTCGTCGACAGGACCGTTTCGGAAGTCGTCCCGTCAACTTCGACGCGACTACGTTGGCCTCGCGTCAACTTCCGCACGGCTACGACCCCTGCGACTCCCTCTCCACCCTCCCACGCGCAATCCCATCCCACCCCCGCAGCGCGGCCACCAGCCGGTCGATGCCCATAGCAATCCCGGCCGTCGGCGGCATGCGGCCCACGGCATCGATCAACCCCTCATCCACGGGGTGAGGGGAATCCCCCCGCTCGATCTGCACCGCGCGGGCGGCCTCGAAGCGACGCCGTTGCTCCGAGGCATCGACGAGCTCCAGGAAGGCGTTGGCGAGCTCGGCTCCGTGCAGGTACGCCTCGAAGCGCTGGGCGCGGCCACCGATGACCCTGGACAGGGCGGCTTGCTCGGCGGGCCAGTCGGTGACGAAGACGGCGCCCATGCCGTGCAGGGCCGGATCGATCTGCTCGACCCAGGTGCGAAAGAAGGCGTCGCCTTCGGTGGGCTGGCCGCCCACGACGTCGGCCCACAGCGCGTCGACCGTCACCACCGTCCACGACGCCGGCGCGGGCACGCCCATCGCGTCGGCCGCGGCTGCGATCAGCGCCTCGACCTCGGCCATCAGGTCGTCGAGGTGAGCGCCCGCCCGGTACCACTCCAGCATGGTGAACTCACGGCGGTGCCAGTCGCCGTGCTCGCGGTCGCGAAAGCACGGTCCGATCTCGTAGATGCGAGGCAGGCCGGCCGCCACCACCCGCTTGAGCGCGAATTCCGGGGAGGTGCGCAGCCAGCCGTCGCCGGCAGCCACGCCGTACAGGTTCTCTTCCATCGCAGGGGAAGGAACCAGGACGGGGGTGGGCACCTCGAGGTACCCGTGGTCGTGCAACCACCGGCGGATCGCAGCGAGGACCCGGGCGCGATCCCGTAGTCCCTGCGGATGCACCTAGTTCACGCGCTCGACGTACTCGCCGGTGCGGGTGTCGATCTTGACCTTCTGGCCGCTCTCGAGGAACAGCGGAACGTTGACCGTGGCGCCGGTGGGCAGGGTGGCGGGCTTGGTGCCGCCCTGGGCGGTGTTGCCCTTGACGCCGGGATCGCACTCGACCTCGACCTCGATGAAGTTGGGCAGCTCGATGTTGACCGGGCGGCCCTTGTAGAAGAGCACGTCGACGATCATCTCTTCGAGCAGGAAGTTGGCGTCGTCGCCCAGGGGGCCCGCGCCGATACCGATCTGTTCGAAGGTCTCGGTGTTCATGAAGTGCCAGTCGGTGCCGTCGCTGTACAGGTACTGCATGGAGCTGGTCTCGACATCGGCGGCTTCGAGCTTCTCGCCGCTGCGATAGGTACGCTCGACGACGTTGCCCGTGATCAGGTTCTTGAGCTTGGTGCGGGTGAAGGCCGTGCCCTTGCCGGGCTTGACGAACTGGAAGTAGACGACGTTCCAGGGCTGACCGTTCTCTTCGATCTTCAGGCCCTTCTTGATGTCCGAGGTGTTGTAGGTGGCCATTCAGCGCGCTCTCGATTCAGGGGTTCAGGCAGAGGTCCCGCCCTATAACCGCCGATCCCGCATCGTCCGCCGCGAAGAGGTGCTGGCCCGTCACCCCGAGCTGCGCGGCGTGTGGGATGCCGCCCACCAGGCCTTCCCCATCGCGATCACCCGAAGCTTCTGGGACCGCATGCGGGGCGACCTCGCAGGGCCGCTCGCTCGCCAGGTGCTGCCCGATGCCCGCGAGCTGCAGGCCCACCCCGACGATGTCGACGATCCCGTGGGCGACGACGCCTGCAGCCCCGTTCCGTGGGTCGTGCACAAGTACCCCTCCCGGGTGCTGCTGCTGGTGACCAAGCGCTGCCATCTGTACTGCCGCTACTGCTTTCGCCGAAACCACGACCCCAGCGACGCCGTCGATCCCACCGACGACGAGCTCGCCGCCGCCGTCGCCTACGCACGCCACGCCGGGGTGCAGGAGGTGATCCTGTCTGGCGGCGATCCGCTGGCCGTCAACGATCGTCGGCTGGCCCGGGTCCTCGACGAGCTGGATGGCTGCGCGCCCGTGCTGCGCATCCACACGAGGGCGCCGATCACGGCTCCATGGCGCGTCACCGATGAGCTGGTGGCGCTGCTGCGCGAGCGGCAGCCGGTGTGGGTGGTGGTGCACTGCAACCACCCCGACGAGCTGGCCCCCGACGTCGACGAGGCCCTGGCCAAGCTGGTCGACGCGGGCATTCCGGTGCTCAACCAGTCGGTGCTGCTGCGCGGGGTCAACGACGACGTCGACGTCCTGGCCGAGCTGTGCCAGGGCCTGGTGCGGCGCCGCGTCTTTCCCTACTACCTGCACCACCCCGACGCCGCCCAGGGCAACGCCCACCAGCGGCTGTCCCAGGCCGAGGGCTTGGCGCTGTGGGAGCAGCTGCGTGCCCGGGTGAGCGGCGTCGCGTTGCCGCGCTACGTCGTCGATCCGCCCGATGGCAGCGGCAAGAGGGACGTCCAGGGAGCGCGGCGATGAAGGGCTACTCGCTGTTCGACTACGACGACCGCCCGGTTCGGCACCGCTACGACGACCCGCTGGAGCTGATCTGGCTGGCCACCGCCAAGCGCCTGGGCATGAACATCCGGCGCAACCCCGAGGTCTTCGCCATGACCGACGGCTCGGGCTTGCTGGAGCTGTCCACCAAAGGCGAGCTCGACGCCGACGACAACGCCGGCCAGATGATCTTCCACGAGATCTGCCACTGGATCACCAACGGGGTGCACACCTTCGCCGAGCGCGACTGGGGCTTCGAGGTGAGCGAAGAGGTGGACTGGCGGGAGTTCCCCTGCCTGCGGCTGCAGGCGGCCCTGGCCGATCGGTATGGCCTGCGCGCCTTCTTGGCGCCCACCAGCGGCTTTCGCCGCTACTACGATCAGCTGGGCGATCCGCTCACCCCGCTAGACGGCAGCGACGAGGAGGCGCGAACGCTGCGACGTGTGCGAGAGGCCCTCGCCCGGGCAGATGAGGACCCGTGGGCCCGGCCGCTGCGGGACGCGCTCTCGGCGACAGCCACCCTCGCGGATGCCGTGCGGCCCTTCCTGAGCGACTACCAGACCGACGGTGAGGGCGCGGAACTGCCGTCCTTGTGGGCGGGCGGTCCCGGGGGGCACACCCACTGAGGCGGCCTACATGAGCGCCTCCACTTCCGGGCCGTCGTACTCCCCCCGGATCGACTTGGGGTCCTGTGAGAGGCGGACGACCGCTTCGAACCAGTCCAGCAGCCTCGGGCAGTTCGCGGCTGCGATTTCGGCTCGGATGGCGGGTGTGTCGACGGTGCCATCGGCCCGCCTCAGCTCGGCGGGGAGCTCCTCTTCGCGCTCTGCAGGTTCCGCAAGATCGAGGTCGAGCGCGTACCGCGTGTTGAAACCGATGATCTTCACCCACAGCTTCCATTCTTCGATGGGCCGCGGAGCCCCCCCGTCGAGGTAGAGCCATTCTCCGTTGAGGCGAACGACTCCTTCGGCTCCCGTCTCGAACGAGACGAAGGGGATGAGCTTTGCCTCTGTGACGACAGCCGGGTCCATCCAGAAGGTATTGTTCAGGCCCTCTTCCCTACCGGAGCTGGCCACCGACGGCGGAGGGGTTGCCCCACACCAGCTCGACGAGCGCCGGATTGGCGCCGTCGGCAAGCAACCGCTGAACGCGCTCGGCGTCCAGCGCGCGGATGAGTTCGGCTTCGGTGGGCTTGCCGCGTTCGGGGGGCTTCCAGTGAATGGCCATTGGGTCTCCGTACAAGAGGGTCCAGGGGTGGGCGGCCGGTCAGTCGCCCGAGAAGCCGATGAACAGCACCTCGGACACCACGTCACCGTCGTAGACCAGCACGTAGGTGCCCTGCCAGCGGCGACGCTCTTCCATCAGCTCCATCTGTAGGGCTGAGACAGCGGCGTGGTCGGGGCGCGTGGTGCCGAACAGCTCGACGAGCCTGGCGTCAGACAGTGGCGCCACCGTGCCAAAGCTGGGCTGCTGGGACACACCCAGCATCATGTCCAGGATGCTGTGGGTTCCTTCGGTGTCGTTGCTCTCGAGCAGCTGGGCGATGCGGTCTTCGACCGAGCCCGAGAACTCGGGCTTGGGCGGAAACACGTAGTACGCGCCTTTGGCGAAGGTGTCGTGCCGGCATCGGGTCAACGCAGCGGCGACATCGCCGTCGCATGGCACGTAGTAGCTCCAGCCACTGGCTCCCATCGGACCTCCCCGGCCAGGCAGCATACGTCGGGGGGCGGGGGAGCAGGGGGTCGGATGGGGTCATCGGATGGGGTCAGATCACTAGAGGCGGGGAAACCTGGTGCCGTTGGTGACGGGGTCAGTTGACGGGGTCAGATCACTAGAGGCGGGGAAACCCGGTGCCGTTGGTCGCGGTTGGACCGAGGGCCTCCACCGGCCGCGAACGCCCCGGAGCGCGCTGTTCGAGCGTGTCCGCTGTCCGTGCCGGGCTCGGCGCTGCGGAGAACCAAGCGCCCTGCATTTCCGCGCCTCTAGTGATCTGACCCCATCCAGCCCGGGTCCAACCCAGACCAAGCACCCTGCATTTCCGCGCCTCTAGTGATCTGACCCCATCCAGCCCGGGTCCAACCCAGACCAAGCACCCTGCATTTCCGCGCCTCTAGTGATCTGACCCCATCCAAGGCGCGAGTCCAACCCAGACCAAGCACCCTGCATTTCCGCGCCTCTAGTGATCTGACCCCATGCCGGTCACTGGAAGCCCAGCAGGCTCCCCACCTGGAACACCAGGAGTGCCGCGACGTAGGCCAGCAGGCTCATGTAGCCAAAGATGAACGCCGGCCACTTCCATCCGCCGGTCTCTTTCTTGAGCACGGCGATGGTGCTGGTGCACTGCAGCGCGAGCGCGAAGAACACCATCAAGCTCACCCCGGTGAGCGGCGTGTACACCTTGCGGCCGTCGGGCCAGGTGGCGCTGGCGATGCGGCTGCGCAGGTCGGCGCTGTCTTCGTCGGCGTCTCCTACGCCGTACACCACACCCATGGTGGTGACAAAGACCTCGCGCGCCGCGAAGCTGCCGATGAGGCCAATGCCGATGCGCCAGTCGTAGCCCAGCGGCTCGAGCGCCGGCTCGAGCGCCTGGCCCAGCTGGCCTGCGTAGCTGTGTTGGATGGCCAGCGGCGCGGCGAGCTCGGCGAGGTCCTGGTCGTCTTGCATGGCGGCGGCGACCACCTCGGGCTCCAGCAGGTCGGTGGGCTCGTACCGGGGGAAGTACAGCAGCGCCCACAGTACGATGGTGGCGACCAGGATGACGCCGCCCGCCTCGCGCACGAAGTCCCACGAGCGGTCGCGCACATTGCGCAGCACCGTGGGCCAGTGCGGCATGCGGTAGGGCGGCAGCTCGATCAAGGCCCGGGTGGGGCGCTCGTCGAGCACGGTGTTGCCCAGCACGATGGCGGCGAGCACCGTGACCACCGTCGAGAACAGGTACATGCCAAACAGCGCCAGCGGACGCACACTCAGCGGGAACCCCTCGATCGAGGGCGGGAAGACCGTGGCGATCACCAGGGTGTACACCGGAAGCCGCGCCGAACACGAGGTGAGGGGGATCACCATCATGGTGAGTAGCCGGTCGCGCCAGCGCGGCATGGTGCGCGTGGCCATCGCCGCGGGCACTGCGCAGGCGAAGCCCGACAGCAGGGGCACGAAGGCCTGTCCGGGCAGGCCCGCGGCGCGCAGCACCCGATCCATCAGCTGGGCGGCCCGGGCCAGGTAGCCGCAGTCCTCCAGGATGGCGATGAACAGGAACAGCAGCGCGATCTGCGGCAGGAACACCAGGATCGAGCCCACGCCGCCGATGATGCCGTCCACCACCAAGTCACGAGCGATCGTGAGGCCGCCGCCGCCGCCGGCCCCCAGGCCGTCGAAGCCGGCCGCCACAAGGCCACCCAGGGCGCCGAACGCCCCCTCGATGAAGCCGATGGCCGGGTCGGACCAGGCGAACAGGGCCTGGAAGATGAGCAGCATGAGCAGGGCGAAGGCCGGCGCGCCCACCCACGGGCGCATCAGCCAGGCGTCGATGGTCTCGCTGGCCGTGGGGCCGGTGTCGCGGGCGCCCTCGTGCAGGCTGGCCTCGCGGGCATCGATCCAGGCGTAGCGCTGGCCCACGATCTCGGTGGTGAGGTCACGGCCCTCGTCGTGCGCGCGCCGGTGCACCGCGTGCAGCACGTCGACGGGCACGTCGGGGTCGGTGAGCACGGTGCCGTCTTCGTCCACCGACAGCAGCAGCCAGATGCCCAGCGCCCGGGCGACATCGGGGTGGCCGCCCGCCACCTGGCCCAGCACCCCGCCCAGGGCGGCGGCGACCTCGTCGGCGTCTCGGGTGAGCTCGCTCGACCACCCGTGCCGGGCCCCCGGCGTGGCGCTGGCCGGGTCGGCGAAGACGCCGTCGAGCCGACGCTTCAGCTCGTCGAGGCCCTCGCCGGTGCGGGCGACCACGCCCACCACCGGCACGCCCAGCACACGCTCGAGCTCGGCAGTGTCGGGCACCCGGCCCACCGCCCGCGCCTCGTCCATCATGTTGAGCACCACCACCGTGGGCACGCGCAGCTCGAGCACCTGCAGCGTCAGATACAGGCTGCGCGCCAAGCGGCCGGCATCGCAGACCAGCACGAGCGCGTCGGGCTTTCCGTGCTTGGACCGGCCCAGCAGCGCGTCGATGGCGATGCGCTCTTCGGGCGAGTGGCTGGCGAGGGAGTAGCTGCCGGGCAGATCGACCGCGGCCAGCGCTCGGCCGCCGAGCTGAACCTCGGCCCGGTGCAGGCTGACCGTGGTGCCGGTGTAGTTGCTGACCGGGGCCGAGCTGCCGGTGAGCGCGTTGTACAGCGTGGACTTGCCGGTGTTCGGATTGCCCGCGAAGAGCAGCAGCGATGGGTCGCTCACCGCTCGACCTCGACGATGCTGGCGTCGGTGCCGCGCAGGGCCAGCTGCGCGCCGCGAACCCGGTACGAAAGGGGGTCACCGAGGGGAGCAGTCCCGGTTCGGGTGACCTCGGTGCCTGGCAGCAGCCCGAGCTCGAGCAGGCGGCGGCGGAAGGGGCCGGCGCCGCCGATGCGCCTGATGCGTGCGGTCTGGCCAATAGCCAGCTGATCCAGGGTCATGGGCGGTGGCTAACCGGTTGAAATTGAAAGTCACTTTCAATTGGCGGACAGGATAGCGGGCCGTATGCGCTGCACACACCTTGCTGTCTTGCTCCTGGTGCTCGGCTGCGAGCCCGAGCCCATCCCCGACACCGATGATTCGGGAGGCGGCGGCGCCGACGCCGACACCGACGCCGACGCCGACGCCGATGCGGACGCGGACGCGGACGCGGACGCGGACGCGGACACCGACACCGGGGTCGACGACGATGCCGACAACGACGGGGTGAACCGCGCGGTCGACTGCGACGACAACGACGCCACCGTGGGGCTTGCGTCGGACTGGTACGTCGACTGCGATGGCGATGGTGCCTGGCAGGCGTCGCCGGTCTCGAGCTGCGACGCCCCAATCACCTGCCCAACCGGGGGCGGCACACTGGTGTCGACGGGCCCGGCCGTGCCCACGGTGGTCGACTGCGACGACCTGGATGCGTCCATCTCGCCCGGCGCAGCCGAGGTGTGTGGCGACGCCATCGACCAGGACTGCGACGGGTCCGATCAGCCCTGCGGCACCCAGACGCTCGTGCTCGACCCCTCCAGCATGCTGCTGATCACCGAAGCCGAGCTCGGCGACGGTCTGTGGAACGCCATCCCGCACGACATGAACGGCGACGGCCAGCAAGACCTGGTCATCAGCTCGCCCAACTATGGCAGCGGGGGCACCCCCGGCGGCCACTCCAAGATCCACGTCCTGTACGGGCCCATCACCGCCGACATCGATCTGGCCTCCAACACCAACGTCATCCTCGGCGAAGACGCCGCCTGCATCGGCACCACCGTGCGGGTGGCCGATGTGCTGGGCAACGACGGGGTTCCCGAGATCCTGGCCATCGATGGCTGCCGCCGCGTGAACAGCGGGTTCTGGGTCGCCAACCGCGTGCTGCTGTACAGCGGGCAGGTCAGCGGCACGCTCGACGATCAGGCCGGTGCCAACTACCTCTCAGACATCCGCGCCCCTGACGACTACGCCATCTCGGGCGGCGCCCAGCTGCTCACCGGCAACCTGGTGGGCAGCGACGACATCGACCTGGTGGTGCAGTCCTCGCGCAGCGGCGGGCACGGCGCGACCTCGGGCTCGGTGTGGGTGGTCGAGGGGCCGCTGGCCGCCGGGGTCACCGACCTGACGCTGGCCCCGCACTACTCGGGCAGCGCCGCCATGCCGCGCCTGGGCGAGTCGATGGTCATTCGCCATGGCGACCCCGATGGCAACGGCTACGACGACCTGTACATGGGCTCCTGGTACATGGACGTGGTCGCCGACGCCAGCAACGATCAGCACGGCGCGCTCATGCAGTTCCTGGGGCCGCTCGACCTCACGCCGGGCGAGGCATGGGCCAAGACCGGCGACGTGGTGCACGGCACCCATCGATGCTCGCGGCTGGCCTGGGCCGAGGTGGCGCCCGATGGGCTGACGGCCCGGCTCACCGCGTACGACGCCGCCGACACGTGGTCGGGAGGAGCGAGCTGCAGCAGCCCCGGTCCGGGCATCACGGCCACGGTGCCCCTGCCGTTCTCGGGCGTTCAGCCACTCGCGGACGTGACGACGTCCAGCTTCCTCACGGGCGGCGACTACCCGCTCAACGCCGTGCCCGTCGGTGACCTGAACTCGGACGGCGAGACCGACTTCGTGCACCTGTTTCGAATCTCGGGGCCCGGCGGCAACTTCGACACCTACTACCTGTTCATGGGCCCCATCGACGCCACCACCACCCTCGACGACGCGGCCTACTCCTGGGAGCCCGGCAGCAACCAGTTCACCCCGGTGTACTGGAACGCCGGCGACCTGACCGGCGACGGCCACGACGACATGCTCCTCCGCGCCTCGAACTACCCGTCCACGGGCGACCGGCTGGTGTACATGATCCTGGAGGGGCCGCTGTGAGCTACCGGCCCCACCACTCGAAGGCAGCCCGGTACATCGGGTACTTCGCGGCGAGCGCCACGAACTCGCGGTCGACCTGCCCGTGCCGCCACTTGCGGGCGAGCTTGGTCTCGGTCCAGAAGTGCCGCTGCGCGACCTCGTAGAACTCCCGCGGGTAGCGCATCTGGAAGGTGAGCCGGCCGCCGTCGCCCACGCCGGTCACCAGGCTGGCCACCTGCTGGTAGAACTGGGTGCCCTTGATGGGGTGCGCCACCGACAGCAGGGTCACGTCGGGCTCGAGATCCTTGATGAAGTCGATGGTCAGGCGAATGTCGTCGAGCTCTTCGCCGGGGTAGCCCAGCATCACGAAGACCCCGAGCTCGATGCCCGCGTTCTTCAGGGCCTTGGCAGCGCGGCGCACATGGTCGGTCGTGTTTCCCTTGCGCATCGCATCGAGCACCTTCTGAGAGCCGCTCTCGGCCGACATGTACACGCGGTAGCAGCCCGAGCGCTTGAGTGCCGTGGCCATCTCGTCGTCGATCATTTCGGGGCGGCCGATCAGGTAGTAGGGCATCACCGCGTGGCGCCGCTGCATCTCTTGGGTGAAGCGCGTGACCCACTTGCGGTTGAGCGTGAACATGTCGTCGACGAACCACAGCTGGTCGGGGTCGAAGCGCTCGCGCAGGTGCAGCACCTCGGACACCACGTCCTCGACCGAGCGGCGTCGGAAGGTGTCGCCGTACACCGCCTTGCTGCACCAGGTGCAGTGGTAGGGGCAGCCGCGGCTGGTGGTGAGCGACAGCGCGGTCTCGCCGTGCCGCTCGCGCCAGGCGGCCATGTAGGCGTCGAGATCGCGGCGGTCGCGGTGCGGCCACGGAAGCTGATCGAGCGGCTTGATGAGCTTTCGGGGCGGGGTGGTCACCAGCGTGCCGTCGGGGGCGACAAAGCTGATGCCGTGCACGTTGCCCAGGGTGTCCCAGTCCCACTGCCAGCGGTTGGTGCTGAGGTGGGTCATCAGCTCGAGCAGGGTCAGCTCGCCCTCGCCGTGCACGATCACCTCGACGCCGCCGCTCAGGTATTCGTGGGGGTAGCTGCCGGGATCGGGCCCGCCGGCGATGACGCGGCGCCCCTCGGCCTGGCAGCGGGCCGCCATGCGCAGCCCGATGGGGCGCGTGATCGTGTGCCCGTACAGGCCCACGACCCGGGGGTCGGTCTGGTGCACGTGATCGTGGAATCGCTCGATCGAATCGGCGAAGGTCGTGTCGAACCAGTCGGTCTTCTGCACGCCTTGTGCACGAAGCCAGGCGACCAGCGACTGAATCCCCAGCGGAGGGAAGGGCCGCATGATCTCCTGTTCGTGGGGATCGTCGGCGATCCGGTAGGCATGGAACAGAAGCAGGTCCAGCATCATTGACTCTCGGGGGCGGGACACGGCAGTATATTGCTCACCTGTGGCCCGATGACACTCGGCCCCCCGCGGAGTTTGAATGCGCTCGTACCTGTTGGCCGGAACGGTCGTAACCCTCGTAGCCCTCATCGGTTGCGGCAAGAAGGGCAACAACGGCTCGACGGCCGCCCCCGGGGGCGACACCGAGGTCTTCTCGCCCGGCTTCGTGGACATCTCCTTCGACGACGAAGAAGAGGATCTCGACGCGCTGATGGGTTCCGAGCTCATGATGAGCAAGGCCGAGTGCAACAACGTGCTCAAGCTCGAGCCCGCCGCCATGATGGGCAAGCTCACCGACGGCGAGATCAACTGCCTCGAAGACTCG
The DNA here is from genome assembly GCA_965216925.1 of Myxococcota bacterium. Classification (GTDB taxonomy): domain Bacteria; phylum Myxococcota_A; class UBA796; order UBA796; genus CAYYHT01. The sequence goes on from CBDCGT010000001.1 coordinate 220,909, forward strand.
GTGCGCGACGCCGACCGCCAGACCTACAAGCGCAAGCTCTCGCTCATCCTCATGGCCGACGCCTGGGCCAAGGGCGACAAGCAGCGCTGGGACGCCGTGGTGGCCCGCCACCTCGAAGAGATCGACCGCTCCGATCCCGACCTCTGCTACAAGTACGCGCTGTACCTGTCCAAGAAGGGCGCGCGCTGGGCCCCCGACGCCATCCGCTGGGCCGACGTCGCCCTCGAGAACCGCACCCGTTGGAAGGGCGACACCCACGTGGCGCGCGTGTACAGCCTTTACCGCCTCAAGGCCCGCGCCTCGCAGAAGCAGTGGGTGCAGCTCGAGACCGACTTCGCCACCGAACAGACCGACGAGCTGCGCGAGCAGGTCGACGACGCGCGCAACCAGACCAAGACCCTGGCGCGTGAGTGGCTCGAATACGCCCGCAGCTCAGGCAAGGATGCCACCGTGGCTCAGCAGATGTGCGAGCAAGCGGCCGGCAGCCTCGACTACTGCTCCGAAGAGTGAGCTCGCTTCGCCTGTGGGTGCTGCTGGCCCTGTGCGCCTGCGAGCCGCCCACCAGCAACGAGACCAATGACAGCGGCGGTGGCGGAGATGCGGATGCCGACGCCGACGCGGATGCGGATGCCGACGCGGATGCGGATGCCGACGCCGACGCGGATGCCGATGCCGATGCGGACGCCGACACTCCGTGCAGCCCGGCCGACGCTGCGCACGACGGGGACGGCGCCTCCTTCGTGCGCCAGTCCCGCGTCGAGGTCGACACCACCGGGGCGTGCACCTGCGCGGCGGCCACCGGCTACGACGCCGCGGGCGCGCTGACCCTCGACTTCTTCACCAGCGACAGCACCACCGGCGGCTCGCTCGAGACGGGCTGGGCGGTGGTGAGCACCGATCCGGCGGGCCTCGACTGCTCGGGCACGGCGGGCTTCCCCTGCCTCGAGAACATCCCGCTGGATACGCCGGTGCAGGTGACCGCGACCTTCGGCGGCAGCACCTACGTGATCGGCTTTACCCTGACGTCGACGGGTGTGGCTGCGACCTCGGTGAGCTGTCCGTAGGGCTGCGTCGATCGAGGAGACCTACACCGGCTCCGGGTCGCGCTTCACGCTGCGCTTCTGGTCGATGATGCCGGCGTCGTCTTCTTGGAAGACCACCTTCTCGTCTTGCACCACGGCTCGAACCGCGGTGGCGGTGGCGTCTTCGTCGCGGGACAGGAGCACGTGCCCAAGCGGCTCGGCCACCAGGTCGTCGATGGCACGCAGCGCTGTGCGGGCGCCGAACTTGGGGTCGGGCCGGTGGTTGGCGCACAGCTCGACCACATCGTCGGTCCAGGTGAGCATGATGCCCTCTTCGGCGGCGCGCTCGGCCAGGCGACCCAGGTTGAGGGTGACCACGGCCTTCATGGCGTCGGCATCGAGGTGCTCGAAGGGAATGACGTCGTCGAGCCGGTTCAGCAGCTCGGGGCGGAAGTAGGGGCGAATGGCCTCGAGCGCGGCCTCGCGGCTGCTGACCTCTTTGCGGAAGCCCACGCGCCCGCGGGCGCCGATGTCGCTGCCCGCGTTGGTGGTCACGATGAAGAAGGCCTCCTTGGCCTCGACCCGCCGCTGCTGGCTGTCGGTGACCACCCCCTCGTCGAACAGGCCCAAGAACATGCTCTGCACGTCGGGATGGGCCTTCTCGAACTCGTCGAGCAGCACCACCGCGTAGGGACGGCGCCGCAGCGGCCCGGTGAGCTGGCCCTCTTCGCCGTGGCCGGTGTAGCCAGGAGGCGCGCCGATGAGCTTGCTGACGGTGTGCTTCTCGCTGAACTCGCTCATGTCGATCTTGATGAGTGCGTCGCCCTCGGGAAAGAGGAAGTCCGAGAGCGCGCGGGCCAGCTCGGTCTTGCCCACGCCGCTGCTGCCGGCGAACAAGAACACGCCGCGCGGCTTGGCGGGGTCGCGCAGGCCGGCACGGGACAGCTTGACCGCGTTGGCCAGCCGCTTGACGGCCTCGTTCTGGCCGATGACCCGCTCGGCCAGGAAGCCCTCCATGTTCACCATGCGCTCGCGCTCTTCGCTGGTGAGCTTCTGCACCGGAACCCCCGTGCGCTCGGCAACCACGCTGGCCACCAGCGCGGGGGTGACGGCCTCGGCGCCCGAGAGACTCGCTTCGGCGCAGGCTTCGTCGATGAGGTCGAGCGCCTTGTCGGGCAGGCGCCGGTCGGGGATGAAGCGCACCGCCATGCGCACGCACGCGCGAATGGCCTCGTCTTCGATGCTGACCTCGTGGTGCTCGGCGTACAGGTGCTGCACCTTGCTCAGCAGCTCGATGGTGGCCTCGGGGCTGGGCTCTTCGATGGTAATGGGCTGGAAGCGGCGCTCGAGTGCGGAGTCGCTCTCGAAGTGCTTGCGGTACTCGGCCAGGGTGGTGGCGCCGATGACGGTGATCTCGCCGCGGGCCAGGGCCGGCTTGAGGATGTTGGCGGCGTCGAGCGAGCCGCCCTCGGTGCGGCCCGCGCCCACCAGGGTGTGGATCTCGTCGATGAACAGCACGATGCCGGGGTTGGCCTTGGCCTCTTTGATGATGGCCTTGAGGCGCTCTTCGAAGGTGCCGCGGTACTTGGTGCCGGCCACCAGCGAGCCCATCGACAGCTCGATGATGCGCACGTGCTTGAGCCGGTCGGGAGCGCGCTCACCGGCCAGGCGATGGGCGACTCCCTCGACCACGGCGGTCTTTCCGACGCCGGGATCTCCGAGGAGCAGCGGGTTGGCCTTTTGCCGGCGAACCAGCGTCTTCATGACGCTGCGGATCTCTTGGTTTCGGCCCACGATGTACGACAGCTCGCCGGCCTTGGCCAGCGCGGTCAGGTCGCGCCCCTGCTCGTCGAGCGTGGGCGTCTGGCTCTCGGGCTCTTTGTCCTTCTCTTCGTCTTCTTGGCGCTGCAGCTGCGACTCGCAGAAGGCCTTGCCGTCTTTGGCGAACTGGCTCTGCGGATCGATGGCCAGCGCGCGCGCCCACAGGGGCACGGCGTCTTCGAAGCGCTGCAGGCTGTTGAGCGCCGCGGCCTTGCCTTGGATGGCGAAGGCGTGGTTCTGGCCGACGCGCAGGGCGCGGTCGAACCAGCTCAGGCTGCCCTCGTAGTCGGCCAGCATGCGCATGGACTCGCCGCGTCCGGCCAGCGCGTACAGGTAGTCTTGCCGCATGGCCAGGGCGCGGTCGTAGGCGGCGATGGCCTCGGTGTATTCTTCGTTCTTGCGGTGACACTCGCCGATGTTGGTGGCGGCCTGGTGGTGGTCGGGCTTGAGCGTGATGCACTGCTCGTAGCAGGCGACGGCCTTGCGGAACTGGCGGTCGTCTTCGTAGGCCATGCCCAGGCGCAGGTGCGCGTCGACGTAGGTGGCGTCGTGGCCGATGGCGCTCTTGTAGCACTCGATGGCCTTGGCGAACTCGCGGTCTTTGTGGAAGGAGCGGCCGCGATCGACGAGGTCGCGGGCGGCGCGCCGGTCGGAGCCCACGCGGCTGGGCAGGGCGACGGGGCGCGGGACCGGGGCCATGAAGCCGTCGCCGCTGCGCTGCAGCTCGGACTCGCAGTGGGCGAGGCCCTGCTTGACGAAGGCGCTCGCGGGCTCGAGCCCGAGCGCCTGGATCCACAGCGGACGCGCCTCGGCGTAGCGCTGCAGCGCGTTGAGGCTGGCGGCCTTTCCGCACAGGGCGAAGTAGCTCGCGGGCCGCTGGGCGAGGGTGTTGTCGAACCACACGACCGCCTCTTCGAAGCGGCCCAGCAGGCGCAGGGCCTCGGCCTTGCCGCCCATCGAGCGGGCGTCGCCGGGGCTCTTGGCCAGCACGGCGTCGAAGGCCGCGATGGACTCGTCGAAGAGGTTCTGCTTGCGCAGGGCGTCGGCGCGGCCCACGGCGGCGTCGAGATGGTCGGCGTCGAGCTTGAGCACGGCGTCGAAGGCGCCCACCGCCTCTTGGGGCTTGCCGTGCTCGGACAGGCAGATGCCCAGCAGGTAGGCCGGCTCGGTCCACCCGGGATCGGCCTCGATGGCGCTGCCGAAGGCGTCGGCCGCTTCTTGGTGCCGCCCCTGCTGGATGAGGGCACGGCCGGTGTCGTGGTGCACACGCGCCGCGGCCCGGGCGGGGGTGTCCTGGGCGACGGGCTCGGGGGGGCGGACCGGCTGGGCCGGGCGCCGCCGCTTGCGGGCCAGCTCGGCCTCGGCGTGGCGAAGGCCGGCGGCAGCGGCGTCGACGCCGGGATCGAGATCGAGGGCGCGGCGCCAGTTGGGGACGGCCTCTTCGTAGCGGTGCAGGGCGGACAGCGCCGCCGCCTTGCCGCGCAGGGCGAAGGCGTGGGTGGGCAGGATGGCCAGGGACTTGTCGAACCACACGATGGCGTCGAGGTGGTTGCCGTCCAGGCGCAGGGCCTCGGCGCGCCCGGCCATCGCGAAGACGTGGTCGGGGTCGAGATCGAGGGCCTTGTCGTAGGCGGTGGTGGCGCTGGCGTGGCGACCGGCCTTGCGGTGCACCTCGCCGATGCTGCACGCGGCCTCGGCGCGCTTGGGATCGAGCTTGAGCACGCGCTCGTAGCTGGCGACGGCCTCGTCCCAGTCGCCGGCGTTCTCGAGGATGCGGGCGAGATCCCAGGTGAACTCGATGTTGTTGGGCGCCAGCGCCACGGCCTTGGCCAGGGCCTCGGCCGCCTCGGACTGGCGGTGGTCGGCGGCGAGGGCGGCGCCCCAGGCGTGCTGCCTGGCGGCCTCGAGCGCGTCACCGGTGAGCTCGGGAGGGGCCGGAGGCGGGCGCAGCTTGTCGGCATCGGCGCGCTCACGCTGCCCGGCGAGCTCGCGTTCGGCGACGTCTTTGCCGTGGTGGGCGAAGCGGCTGGTGGGGTGCAGCTTGAGCGCATCTTCCCAGTAGGGGAGGGCGTCGGCGTAGCGCCACAGGGCGTTCAGCGCGCTGGCCTTGCCGCGCAGGGCGAAGGCATTCTCGGGCTCGCGGCGCAGCGCCTCGTCGAACAGCTCGAGCGCGGGCTCGGCGCGGCCCAGCAGGCGAAGCGTCTCGCCCTTGCCGGCGAGCGCGGTGGCCAGGCCCGACTTGAGCGCCAGCGCCTTGTCGTAGTGGTCGAGGGCCTGGTGGTAGCAGCTGGCGAAGCGCAGGGCCTCGGCAAGGCCCGTGTGCGCTTGCACGTGGTTGGGATCGATGTGCAGCGCGGCGCGGTAGGCGTCGGCAGCGCGCGTCCAGCGCAGCATGCGCGCGGTGGTCTGGCCCAGGGCAAAGGCCGCGTCGAAGCTGGCGGGGTCGATGTGGAGTGCGTCAGCGAAGGCAGCAGCGGCGCCTTCCCAGCTTTCGTCAGCTTGAAGCTGGCGTCCGCGCTCCAGGTGGGCTTGCGCTTCTTTCCGGCGGCTCATTCGGAAGAGACCTCTCTGTGCATATGGTAACGACGGCGAGCGGCGGTTCTTTCAGAAAGTGTCACCGTGTGCGCATTGATCCTGGGGGGCGCGTGGCGGCGAGGCAGTGGCCGCTCGCCCCTGCCAAGGAGAACGGGCCTCTGTGCCCGTTGGATCAGGCCATCGGCGTCGATCCTTGCCCTGGCACGCCGTGTCGATGCTCGCTCCGGCCAAGGAGAACGGGCCTCCGTGCCCGTTGCGACGCACCGATCCGCCTCCGAAACCGCCGTCCGCAGGACTGGGGGGCAGGTGGGGCCCAGCCGCCCGCCACCCCTCCACACCGCCTCCGAAACCGCCGTCCGCAGGACTGGGGGGCAGGTGGGGCCCAGCCGCCCGCCGGCCGCTGGGGGGAAGGAGCCTGCGACTGAACGGGACCCCGGCGGCCGCTGTAGGGCGGGCGGCGCCATGGGTCGAGCCCCCCGCCAAGGGAGCGAAGCGACCGATAACGACCCATTCACGCGCACTGCGGCCCACCAAGCTGGCCACGGGGTCCCGTTCGCTCGTGCCTCGCTTCCCCCCATGGCCAGGGGCCGAGCGCGCTACTAGATATCAACCGCGTCGGCTTCGCCGGCGCTGTCCATGATGAAGTCGTACCTGGGCGCGGCATCTTTGCCCATCAGCTGGCTGATGGCGCGCTCGGCGGCCTCGATCTCTTCGATGCTGACCTGCAGCAGGCGCCGACGGTTGGGGTCGAGGGTGGTCTCGAACAGGGTCTTGGGGGGCATCTCGCCCAGGCCCTTGAATCGCGTGATCTCGGGCTTGGCACGGCCGGGCAGCCCTTCGAGGATGCGGTCGCGGTGCGCCTCGTCGAGGGCCCAGCGCGTCTGCTTGCCCACCTGGATGCGGAACAGCGGCGGCTGCGCGATGTAGATGTACCCCTTCTCGAGCAGCTTGCGCATGTACCGGTAGAAGAAGGTGAGCAGCAGCGTGGTGATGTGGTGGCCGTCGCTGTCGGCGTCCATCAGCAGCACCACCCGGCCGTAGCGGATCTTGTCTTCGCGGAACTCTTTGCCCAGCCCGCAGCCGATGGCGGTCACGATGTTGTTGAGCTCTTCGTTGCCCAGCACCTTCTTGAGCGTGGCCTGCTCGGCGTTGAGCACCTTGCCGCGCAGCGGCAGGATGGCCTGGGTGCGGCGGTCGCGGCCCTGCTTGGCGGAGCCACCGGCCGAGTCGCCCTCGACGATGAACAGCTCGCACTCCTCGGGGTCGCTGCTGCTGCAGTCGGCCAGCTTGCCGGGCAGGTTCAGCCGGCTGCTGGTGGGGCTCTTGCGCCGCACCGCCGTGGCCGCCTGCCGACTCGCGATGCGTGCCTTGGCCGCCTGCACCGCGCGGTTGACCAGCAGCTCGCCGCGGCTCTTGTTGTCGTGCAGCCACTGCTCGAGCACCGGGCGCATGGCCTGGTCGACCGCGCCACGCAGCTCGGGGTTGTTGAGCCGCGCCTTGGTCTGGCCCTGGAACTGCGGATCGCTCACGAACACGCTCACCAGGCCAACCAGGCCCTCGCGAAGATCGTCGGCGGTGATCTTCACGCCACGCGGCTGCAGCTCGTGGGTGTCCATGAAGTTGCGAAGCGCCTTGATGACGGCGTCTTTGAAGCCCGTCTCGTGGGTGCCGCCGTCGCGGGTGGGAATGCCGTTGGCAAAGCTTCGGATGCGCTCGCGCGTGGCGTCGGTCCAGGTGAGCGCTACGTCGAGGCGGAAGCCGTTGCTGCGCTCTTGCAAGAAGGGCTGGTCGATGATCGCGGACACGCCCTGGCGCTCGAGGGTGACGGTGAGGTAGTCGGCCAGGCCGCCGTCGTGCTGAAGCTCGTGGGTGTTGCCGTTGACCTTGTCGCGGAAGACGATCTTGAGGCCCTTGTTGAGGAAGGTCTTGACCTCGAGGCGCCGCAGGATGCGGTCGGGGTCGAAGAGGATGTCCTCGAAGATCGAGTCGTCGGGGGTGAAGGTGATGGTGGTGCCGCTGCCCCGAGCCGGACCCACCTCTTTGACGTCGCCGCGCGGCTTGCCCTTTCGGTATTTCTGGACGTACTCCTTGCCGTTTCGGCGGACCCGCGCCTCCATGTGGGTGGCCAGCGCATTGACCACCGACGAGCCGACGCCGTGCAGGCCGCCCGACTGCTTGTACGCGCCCTCTTGGAACTTGCCGCCGGCGTGCAGGGTGGTGAGGATGGTCTCGAGGGCGGGGCGGCCGGTCTTCTTGTGGATGTCGACGGGGATGCCGCGGCCGTTGTCGTCGACCGAGCAGGTGGTGCCGTCTTTGTGCAGGGTGACCACGATGCGGTTGCAGTGCCCGGCCACGTGCTCGTCGACGGAGTTGTCGACGACCTCCCACAGCAGGTGGTGCAGCCCGTCGGGGCCGGTGCCGCCGATGTACATGCCGGGGCGCTTGCGAACCGGCTCGAGCCCCTCGAGGACGTCGATGTCTTTGCTGGTGTAGCGGGGTGCAGCGCTCATCAGTTCTCCAGCTCGCCGGGTTCGATCGCAGGGTCGATGTAGGGCTCGTCGTCGTCGTCGTCGCCCAGGTCGGGGGGCGGCTCGTCCTTGTTGCCGAGCTGCACGATGGTGGAGCGTGTCCACCGGTCGATCGAGCCCCGCTTGAGCACTACGTTGCCGCGGGCGCCGCGGCTCGACAGGCCGAACTTGCGCTCACGCACCACCAGATCTCGGCCCTTGTTGGTGAAGACCTCGGGCCCGTCGAGGCTTCCGGAGCACAGCTCGAAGGCCAGCACCTTGTCGCCGTCGCGCAGCTTGATGCCCATCACGCCCATGCCGGCGTTCTTGAGGATGCTCACCTCGCTGATGGGGAAGACCATGGCCCGGCCGCCGCGGGTGGCGACGGCGACCTTGTCTTGCCCGTCGATCGCGTACACGGCCAGCACCGCGTCGCCGCCCTTGAGCCGGGCGTACTTGCGGCCGTTGCTGTTGGACACGTCTTCGTGGGCGGCCAGGGCGAAGCGCAGCACCTTGCCCTGCTCGGTGAGCGCGATGCCATAGGGCGGGGGTGGGTCGTCGCCGGTGGCCATGGGCAGCGCTTCTTGCAGGTGCTGCCGGTGCCGGGCGTCGTGGCTCACCACGCCGACCACGCGCTCGCCGTCGGTGAAGCGGAAGATGCGCTGCAGAGGGTCGCCGTAGCCGGTGGTCGCGGGCACGTCGTCGACGCGCAGCACGTAGGCCGCGCCCTGGCTGCCAAAGATGGTGATGGTGGACCGGGTGTGGGCCTTGATGAGCCAGCCGACCTCGTCTTCGTCGCGGACGCGGATCTTGTCGATGGTGGAATAGCTGCTCTGGCGCTTGATCCAGCCGTCGCGCGTGACCACCACGAAGGCGTCTTCTTTGACGATGTAGGCGTCTTCGTCGTAGGTGAGCTCGCGAACGGGCCCGCCGATGACGGTGCGCCGCTTGTCGCCGTACAGCTTGCGAAGCTCGAGCAGCTCGGACTTCACCTGATCCCACAGCTTGACGCTGGACGACAGGATGGCCTCGATCTTGGCGGCGGCGGCGAGCTTCTCTTCGAGCTCTTCGCGGATGGCTTCGATGCTCATCTTGGACAGCTTGTACAGCTGCATCTCGAGGATGGCGTCGGTCTGCAGCTCGTCGAGGTCGAAGGCATCCATCAGCCGCTCGGCGGCGTCGCGCTTGCCCTCGGAGGCCCGAATCAGGCGAATGGCCTCGTCGAGTGCGTCGAAGACGATGACGAAGCCGCGCAGGATGTGGATGCGCTTGAGCAGCTCGGCCAGCTCGAACTCGAAGCGGCGCTTGACCGTGCGAAAGCGGAAGTTGAGCCAGTGCCGCAGGCATTCGCGCAGATCGAGGCGCTGGGGGACGGGAAGCTCGGCGTCGCCCTTGGACGGCACCAGCGCCGTGAGGTTGACCGACCACGTGCACTCGAGCGGGGTGTGCTTGTACAGGAAGGCCATCGCCTTCTCGGGGCTCGCGGAGCGCTTGAGCTCGAGCACGATGCGCACGTCTTCGGTGGATTCGTCGCGCACGCCCACCACCAGCGGCAGTTTCTTGCTGGCGACGAGCTGTCCGACCTTTTCGATGAGCTTGGACTTGTTCTGGCCGTAGGGCACCGAGTCGATGACGATGATCTTGCGGCGATCGGCGGTCTCGACCCGCCAGGTGGCGCGCACCCGCATGGTGCCCTGGCCGGTCTGGTAGATGGCGAGCAGCTCGCTGGCGTCGGTGGTGATGCGCCCGCCGGTGGGAAAGTCGGGGCCCTTCACGAACTGCATGAGGTCGTGGACCTCGAGCCGGGGATTGGCGATGAGGGCCGTGCAGGCGTCGATGATCTCGGCGAGGTTGTGCGGCGGGATGCGCGTGGCCATGCCCACGGCGATGCCCTCGACGCCGTTGACGAGCATCTGCGGGAACTGGGCCGGCAGCACGATGGGCTCGAATCGCTGCCCGTCGTAGTTGGGGCGGAAGTCGACGGTCTGCTTCTTGATCTCGGTGAGCAGCTCTTCGGCGAGCGCGCGCAGCCGGCACTCGGTGTACCGCATGGCCGCGGCCTTGTCGCCGTCGAGCGAGCCGAAGTTGCCCTGCCCATCGACCAACGCGTAGCGAAGGCTGAAGCTCTGGGCCATGCGAACCAGCGCGTCGTAGATGGACTGGTCGCCGTGGGGGTGGAACTTGCCCATCACCTCGCCCACGACGGCGGCACACTTGCGGTAGCGGCCGGTGGGGTGGAGCGACAGCTCGTTGAACATCGTGTAGAGGATTCGCCGCTGCACGGGCTTGAGGCCGTCGCGTACATCGGGCAGGGCCCGGGACGTGATGACGCTCATGGCGTAGTTCAGGTAGCGCTCGCGCGCTGCCTGATGCAGCTGGATCGGCTGAACCGCTTGCATGCGGGCTCCAGCGATGTCTAGGAGGGTGGAACGGAGAGACGGGGGACCAGGACGGTCGAGCGTGGCCTAGGGAAGGCCAGGCGGCTTGAAGCCTTGGAATTGTAGCATTCGGGCGTGATCACGGCCAAAACGCGATCGCAGACGATCCTTGAGTGCCCCGGCGCCGTCAGAAAGAGCAGCTTGCTCCGTCGGTGCAGCTGCCGTTGGCCACGCCGCCGATCGTTCCGGGCCCGTCGGCGGTTCGGTGCAGGTCGGTGGGGGTGTTCGCGCTGACCTCGGTGTTCGTGAGCGTCACGCTGGCGCCGCTGGACAGGTAGATGCCCCCGCCCAGGGTGGCCGTGTTGTTGGTGATGGTGCTGTCGACGATGGTGACGCTGGACCCGGACATGCGGATGCCGCCGCCCTGGTCGGTGGCGGTGTTGCCGTCGATGGTGACGCGCTCGAGCAGCAGGGTGTCGGGCGGTCCGCCGATGGCCGCGCCGCGGTCGGCCGCGTTGGCGGTGAACACGGTGTCGCGCACGGTGGCGGTGTTGCCGGCGTTCAGGCGCAGGCCCCCGCCGTTGGCGGTGCCGCTGCCCCCGCGGATGGTGACGCCTTCGATCTCGAGGATCTGGGCGCTGTGGTTGGTGCGGATGACCTCGGCCGCTCCGCCACCGTCCAGCGTGACCGCCGCCGCCCCGCCCTGGCCGATGATGCGCACCGGAATACCCGATGAAGAGCCATCGATCGCCAGGTTCACGTAGTAGGTGCCGGCGCACACGTGCAGGTCGCCGCTGCTGATCGACGTGGTGATGGCGGCGGGCGACCCGCTGCTGCCCGAGCCGAAGGACGCGGTCAGGTCGTTGATGGCTCCCCCGTTCTGGAAGTACGTGACCAGCCCGTCTTCGGGGGTCGCGGCGTTGCAGTCGTTGTCGATGCCGTCGCACAGCTCAGGGGCCGAAGGCGAGACGGTGTCGTCGGTGTCGTCGCAGTCGCCCGAAGCGGCGATGTAGCCAGCGGGCATGTCGCAGGCATCGACGGGGGCGGAGCCGTCGCCGAAACCATCGGCGTCGCCGTCGGGGTACCAGGTGGCGCGGTCGGTGGCGTCGCTATCGGCGTCGCCGTCGCAGTCGTTGTCGACGCTGTCGCAGACCTCGACCGCATCGGGGGAGATCTGGTCGTTGGTGTCGTCGCAGTCGTCGATCGAGGCCACGTGGCCGGCAGGGGCGCTGCACGCGCTGGCCTGGGCGTCGGGGTCGCCATGGCCGTCGGCATCGGCGTCGGCGTACCACAGGCTCGCGTCGCTGGCGTCTTCGTCGATCTCGCCGTCGCAGTCGTTGTCGAGGTTGTCGCACAGCTCGGGGGAGGGGGTGCAGTCGGGCTCGCCGGTGTCCGTCGTCGAGGAGCCACCGCTGTCATCGGTGTCGAGGGTCTCGGGCGCCTCACAGGCGACCAACAGGACCAGGGGCAACAAGAAGCGCAACGAACGACCTCGCATGGATGGCTGACAAACCGCGTCCGTAAGTATAGAAAGATCGGCATGTTGGCTGTCGACGAGTACGTATCCCGCCTGTTCGTGTGGCCCGTGGCCGCCTGGGGCGTCGGGCTGCTGTTCCTGTGGGCGACCGGCAACATGGAGTACGGCATCTCGCTGTGCTACCCGCTGGCCATGTGGTGGATCGGCGTGAGCATCTGGTTCTCGCGCAAGAACAAAGACGCCATCGAGGCCGGCACCCTGCGCCGCGAAGACGCCGACGAGGGTGTCGAATGGATTGGCCACACCCTGGTGTTCACCGCGGGCGCGCCGGCCATCATCTTTCTGGCCGACAACCCGCTGCACCGGGCCGCCTACATGACCACGGCCGGCGTCGTGATCACGTGTGCCATCTGCTACTTCGCGGTGAGCTTCCTCTCCAAGCGCTCGATGACCGGAGCGCACACCACCGCGCTGGTCATCGCCAGCCTGGCCATGCCCATCAACGCCACCGGAGCGCTGTCGCTCGGCTGGTACCTGGGCGTCTTCGACACCGTGAAGGACGTGACCACCGAGGTCGTGCCGCTGTAGGCACGGGTTGTTCAGCGCTTCACCCCACCAGCCCGCGATGCTTCAGCAGCTCGGCGTTGAGCACCGCTGCGCCGGCGGCTCCGCGCACCGTGTTGTGCGCCATGGCGAAGAACTTGAGGCCCATCACCTCGCAGCGCTCGATGCGGCCGACCGCGACGCCCATGCCGCCTCCGAGATCAGCGTCGAAGCGGGGTGACGGACGGTCGCGCTGCTCGCGGACCGTGATCACCGGGTCGGGGCTCGTGGGCATGCCCAGAGACGCGCCATCCCAGGTGCGGAACAGCTCGGCCGCGTCTTGCGGGCGGATGGGGTTGCGGGTCTTGACCTGCACCGCCACCAGGTGTCCGTCGGCGACGGGCACACGCACGCAGCGGGCGCTCATCGCGAAGTCGGCCAGCTCGACGCCGGCAGGCCCAAGGCTCCCCAGGATCTTGCGGGGCTCCAGCGCGACCTTCTCTTCTTCGTTCCCCGGGTGCGGGCGCACGTTGCCGATCATGTCCCACGCGGACTCGCCGGGGTAGCCAGCGCCGCTCACGGCCTGGTAGCTCGCGCAGCACACCGCCTCGACGCCCACCGCGTCCATCAGCGGCTTGAGCGCGATGGCGATGGGCATGCTGGTGCAGTTGGGGTTGGTCACGATGGAGCCCGCGTAGGGCTGGCGCTCCACCAGGGCCAGGTGCTCGCTGTTGATCTCGGGGATCACCAGGGGCACGCCGGGGTCCATGCGGTGGGCGCTCGCGTTGCTCACGACGTGCCATCCGGCTTCGGCGAAGGGCGCCTCGAGCTCTTTGGCGGCCCCGGAGTCCAGGGCCGACAGGGCGATGCCGGTGCGGCCGATCTGCTCGGTGAGCAGGGCGGGGTCGCAGGGCTGCACTATGCGGTCGCCGAGCCCGCGATGCGCGTCGCCATACAGGCGCCAGGTGCACGCCTGGTCGTAGCGCTTGCCGGCGCTGCGCGGAGACGCGGCCAGGGCCGCGATGTGGAACCAGGGATGGTTGGCCAGCAGGGTCACCGCGCGCTGGCCGACCATGCCGGTTGCGCCCAGGATGACGACGGGGATGCTCATGGGGTGGGGTCTCCTGAGGGGGGCGCTAACACCAATTCCGTGCCACACTGGCAGCGATGCGCACGCTCCTCCCCGCATTGACCCTGCTGCTGGCCGTCGGGTGCCGCGAGAAGTTGTCTTGGTATGACGACACCTCGGTCGACACCGGGCTGCCCGACTCGGGCGACGCCGATGTGGACGCGGACGCGGATGCCGATGCGGATGGGGACGCCGATGCGGATGGGGACGCCGATGTGGACGCCGATGCCGACACCGACACCGGCGATTGCGGACCGATCACCGGGTTTGTCGACTCGGATGGCGATGCCTTCGGCGATCCAGCCGCCCCTGCGACGGGCTGCCCGGGCGACGTGGTCACCAACTCGGGCGACTGCGACGACACCGATCCCTTCATCAACCCGCTGATGCCCGAGGTCTGGTACGACGGCTCCGACCGCAACTGCGATGGGTGGGACGACTACGACCAGGACTTCGACGGCTTCCGTCGCCTGGAGTACGGCGGCACCGACTGCGACGACACCGACCCCACCGTGAACCCCAACGCGCCGGACGACCCCTACGACGGCTTCGACACCGACTGCGACGGCTCGGTGGAGTTCGATGTGGACGGCGACGGCCACGCGCCGCTGGCCTACGGCGGCGACGACTGCGACGACTCGGACCCGACCATCTACGGCGGCGCCCCCGAGACCTGGTACGACGGCGTCGACAGCGACTGCGCCGGGGACGACGACTACGATGCCGACGGCGATGGCCAGCAGCACGAGGCCTACGGGGGCGATGACTGCGACGACACCGATGACACGGTGTACCTGGGCGCCGCCGACGACTGGTACGACGGCGTCGACAGCGACTGCGCCACCAACGACGACTACGACGCCGACGGCGATGGTCAGCGCCCGCTGGCCCACGGAGGCACCGACTGCGACGACACCGACGCCGGCATCCATGCGGGAGCCGCCGACACCTGGTACGACGGGGTGGACAGCGACTGCGCGGGCGACGATGACTACGACCAGGACGGCGATGGCGACCGGTCGGACGGGTGGGGCGGAGGCGACTGCAACGACCTGGACCCCGATGTCTACGACGGCGCCTCGGACGACTGGTACGACGGGGTGGATGCCGACTGTGCGGGCGACGACGACTTCGACGCCGATGTTGATGGGCAGCGCGCTCAGGCCTATGGCGGGGCCGACTGCGACGACACCGACAACACCATCTACGACGGCGCTCCCGACGCCTGGTACGACGGGGTGGACAGCGACTGCGCGGGCGACGACGACTACGACATGGACCTGGACGGGCAGGCCTCGGACGGCTTTGGCGGCACCGACTGCGACGACGACGACAACACCATCTACGACGGCGCTCCCGACGCCTGGTACGACGGGGTGGACAGCGACTGCGCGGGCAACGACGACTACGACATGGACGGCGATGGCCAGGCGTCCGACAGCCACGGCGGCACCGACTGCGATGACGACAACCTGTCGATCTACGACGGCGCGCCCGACGCCTGGTACGACGGGGTAGACAGCGACTGCGCTGGCGACAACGACTACGACCAGGATGTCGATGGCTACGAGTCGGACGGCTACGGCGGTCTGGACTGCGACGACGACGACGCCGCCATCCAGCCTGGCGTGAGCGACATCTGCTCCGATGGCATCGACAACGACTGCGACGGCTTCGTCGACCTTGCCTGGGAGGGCGCTCCCAGCGCGCAGACCGTGACCAACGGCAACCTGCTCAACAGCTCGCTGGACATGGGAGCCGACGGGGCGCCGGTCACCATCAGCTTCTGGGTGAACCCGGCCGCCAACGTCTCGGGTTGGGGCAACATCCTGTTTCACAGCGACACGGGTGCCTCGGGTGGGGCCGAGCGGGCACCTGCGGTCTGGTTCTACCCGAACTCCACGCGGCTGCACTTCCGCTGGGCCACGGCCTCGAACTGGAACTCGGGCGCCGACCCGGTCGCTCAGCTTCCCAAGAACACGTGGACCCATGTCGCCGGGGTGGCCTCGGGGCAGTGGCTCACGGTGTACGTCGACGGCGTGCCGGCGATGAACCAGAACCTGGGCGCCAACCACCTGGGCACGGTTCGACCGCTGTACGCCGGTCTGGGAGGCGCGCCCAACGCCCAGATTCAGCACGTGCGCTTCTTCTGCACGGCACAGGACGCGAGCAGCATCCTGGCGAACATGGCGGCCGACGGCCTGTAGTCGGCGCCAGCGGCGTCAGCGCTGCAGGTCGAACACCACTGGCCGGCCGTCGTCGTCGAGCTCGACGGGCAGGGTCTGCTCGATGAGTCCGGTGCGGACCTCGCCGCTGACCGAGACCACCTCGACGGTGCCCTCGAAGTCGTAGTCGAAGCCCGAGAACTGCGTGCCGGGCGAGTAGTTCGTGGCGTGGCCGCTCGCGAAGTCGTTGGCGGGGATCACGTCGAAGATCAGGCTGCGGATGTAGGCGCCGCGGCCGTCGGTCTCGTCGGCGTGGAAGGTGTAGTCCAGGCGGGACCATCCGCCGGCGAGGTCGCCCGAGAGTGTGGAGCCCAGGGTGCGCTCCGACGCGGGCGGATCGGGCTGCTCGAGGGGGTTGTTCTGGTCGTCGCCGCGCTCGTAGACGGCGGCGTTGCTGATCTGGATGCTCTCGTGCTCGCGCTTGCTCACCATGGTGGTGACCTGCACGGTCATGGCCACCTGGGCCTGATCGACGACGGCGTCGAGGCAGGCCCGCTCGTCTTCGAGGGTGAGGCCCGCGGCGAAGGTGCCGGTGACGTCGACCGTCACCTGGGTGCCGTCGTCCGAGAGCGCGGGCGCGCCGAGCTCGACGCCCATCTGGGTGGGGAGCCACCCGAACTCGGGGTTGTAGCAGGCGTCTCCGCCCGACAGGGGCTCGTTGGTGTCGATCTGCAGCCCGGTGATGAACACGACGGGCTCGCCCTTGGCGGCGCTGGGCAGGTCGATGACCAGCTCGGTGGTGCCGCCCACGGCATCGGCGATCACGGACACCCCTGCCGAGCCAAAGACGGCGCCGCGCTGGGTGACCCGGGTCCAGCCCAGGGCGATGTCGGCATCGTCGCTGAACGGGAACTCACGGCAGGTGTTGACGTCGCACTCGTCGGGCAGGGTGCCGGCCACGCCCTGCTGGGTGGTGGAGGTGCCGCCCACGACCGACGCCCAGGCGTTGCCCTGCTCGTCCATGCCCATGTCGTAGTACGACAGGCGGTGGTTGAAGCCGTGCCAGTTGAAGCCGGCCGAGGTCATCCAGAACGCATCGCCCGACGGCGAACAGGCGGACAGCAGCAGGAGCGCGATCACGCTCCGGCCTGCACGCTGACCGCGCTGACCACGATCTCCCAGGTGGCCTCGACGCCCTCGCCCTTGGGAATGGCGTCGGCGTTGCCCGCCTCGCTGGCGAAGTGCACGGCTTCTTTGGCGTTGGGCTCCTTCTTGATGACGGTGCCCTCGAGCTCGCAGGGGCCCGTGGAGTTCATGGGCACGCCGAAGGCGTGGTCTTTCATGGTGACGCGCATGGTGCGGGCCTTGTCGTCCTGGATGACCATCCAGCAGCCCTTCTTCTGGCAGACATCGGCGATCTCGCCCTTCACGCGCACGTTCTTGCCGTTGTAGTCGTCGGGCGTGTCGAGCACGGTGGCCACCTGGATGGGGGCGAGTCCGTCGGTGAAGGGCTCGCCGTGGTGGGACCACTCGCCAGCGGTGGCCGCCGCGTCGGTGGCTTCGGGTGCGGCCTCGGGCGTGGCTGCCGTGGCGTCGCTCGAGGGCGCCGGGTTCGCCTGAGGCGTGGCTTCGGTGGACGGGGCCTCGGGGGTGCCGCAGGCCAGGACGAACATCAAGATCGCGAGCATGTGTGAACTCCAGTGCCGCGCCCCTTAACCACGTCGGCAAGCTTGATGCTCGCCGCCGCCTCCTTCCTGATCTCCTTCGCCGTGGCCGGCCCCGTTGTGGGCGCGGTCGCGCTGGACCGCTACGGCCGTCGACCGCCACCGCCCGGCACCTGGGACGCCATCGTGGTGGCCGGCTGCAAGGTCATGCCCGGCGGCGTGCCGTCCACCGCTCTGGCCAGACGCGTCGAGCTGGCGGTGCAGCTGTTTCGGGAGGGCAGGGCGCCGCTGCTGGTGTTCACCGGCGGTGTCGGCAAGCACCCGCCGTCCGAGAGCCGGGTCAGCCGCGCGATGGCGGTCCGAATGGGGGTTCCCGCATCGGCCATCGTCATCGAGGAGCGGTCCACCACCACGATCGAGAACGCCGAGCAGGCCCGTGAGGCCACCGATGCCGACCGCATCCTGGTGGTGAGCGATGCCTACCACGTGCTCCGCTGCGAGCGAACCTTCGCCCGGCACTTCCAGGAGGTGCGCGGCGTCGGCGCCCAGGTGCCCTGGGGTTCTGCGCTGCGCATGGGGCTGCGAGAGCTGGGGGCCTTGGTGCGCTATGGGGTGGCGGGCCGGCTGTGAAGGGCGTAAGTTGCGCCGGCTCTGGAGGACACTTGGCCTGGACGACACGCGCAATGGCGCTCACGCTGGCGCTCGGCGGCTGCGTCGGCGACGTCACCATCTCCGACGTGCCGGCCTGCGACGGCCAGCTCCAGTCCGGCGAAGACTTCATCGACGACGTGTTCGATCGCGATGGCGACGGCTACTTCGATGCCTTCAACGAGCGCTGCGCCGAGACCTACACGGACGACCGCCTCGACTGCGACGACGCCAACCCCAACGCCAACCCCATCGCGGTCGAGGTCGAGTGCAACGACATCGACGACGACTGCGACCCCAGCACCAGCGACCTCGACGAGCGCGGCTGCGTCGATTCCTACTCGGGCACCTGGAGCCTGGACAGCTCGGTCAGCTACTCCTGCGCGCTCGGCAACGTGAACATCGACTTCGACACGGTGGTCATCAACCACGAAGAACCCGACATCTCGGTGACCGCCCTCGGCGGCGTTCAGCCAGGGTCGCTCGAGGGCACGGTCACCGTCGATGGCGTGGCGACCGCCACCAAGAACATTCCCGGCGCCTGCACCGAGGACTACGTGATGGTGCTGGACTTCATCACCCCGGCCAGCTTCGAGGGCTCGATGACCGCGAGCTACACGGGCGGCTTCCAGTGTGCCGGCTGCACCAACCAATCCTGGTCATTCAACGGCAGCTTGGACTGAGCGCGGGGCCAGAAACCCTGCTAGAGTCCGCTGCATACTACGAGGAGACCCCATGCACGCCCTTGCCCTGGTGCTGCTCCTGAGCACCGGTTGCGGAGACGTCGACGCCGACGCCGACGGATTTCCCGCCAGCCAAGACTGCGACGACAGCAACCGCGAAGTGAACCCGCTCGCGCCCGAGATCCCGTACGACGGCCTGAACAACGACTGCCGCGACGAGACGCTCGACGACGACCTCGATCAAGATGGCTTTGGCATCGACGTCGACTGCAACGACGAAGAAGAGCGCATGAACCCCAACGCCACCGAGGCGTGCGACGGGCTCGACAACAACTGCGACGAGATCATCGACAACGGCACGGGCACCCCCCACTGGGCCGACGAAGATGGCGACGGATTTGGCGACAACGCCACCCAGATCCTGCTGTGCACGGCCCAAGAGGGGTACGTGCCCAACGACGACGACTGCGACGACGATGACGACGGCATCAACCCCGACGCCATCGAGGTCTGCAACGAGATCGACGACGACTGCGACGGCGCGGTCGACAACAATGCCCAAGACGCCATCACGCTCAACATCGACTTCGACGGCGATGCCTTCGGCAGCACTCTGTACCAGCTGCTGTCGTGCGAGGGCCTGATCGACGGCTGGGTCACCGACAATACCGACTGCGACGACGCCGACCCCAACCAGAACCCGTCTGCCGACGAGACCTGCAACGGCGAAGACGACGACTGCAACTTCCAGACCGACGAGGGGCTGTCGGGCGTCACCGAGATCTGCAACAACCTCGACGACGACTGCGACGGCAGCATCGACGAAGACGCGGGCGATGTCTGGTACCTCGACTACGACGGCGACGGCGCCGGCGACGACGCGCGCTCGACGTTGGCGTGCACCCAGCCCAGCCCCGATCACGTCATGACCGGCGGCGACGCCGACGACACCGACAGCGGCGTTCAGTAGGTCGGTCAGCGGTTATGCACAGCAGCCAACTCCGAGGCTGCCCGTGTCCCTGCTGTCCCACCTCGCCACGCTGTCGGTCTACGAGGCCGCTGCTGTTCGTGTGATCCCCGTCGACGGGGTGCCCGAGCACGAGCTCGCCACCGGCGGTGGCCTGGCCTCGGCCTTCGACCGCCACGGCCGTGAGCGCCTGGCCACCGTGCTCGCCGATGCGGCAGTGCAGTCGGTGGTCCTGGCCGACGGGGATCTGTCGGTCGAGGCGGTGCGCGACGGCGCCGGCGCCCGCTTGCGGGTGTCCTGGGGCGGCGACGTCGTGGTCGACGAGGCGCTGCTGCTTCACAGCGGTGCCAGCGGCGTCTCAGCGGCACTGGCGCCGCACCAGCTGGGCTCGGCGGCCTTTCGCGAGGCCCACGGGCTGAGGTGGGCCTACGTGGCGGGGGCCATGGCCGGCGGCATCGCGAGCGCCGACCTGGTCATCGCCATGGCGCGCGACGGCTTGCTGGGCTTCTTTGGGGCGGGGGGGCTGCCCGTCCCGGCGGTCGAAGAGGCGCTGAAGCGGGTGTCCAGCGAGGTCGGCGACGACGGTGCCTGGGGCTTCAACCTGCTGCACAACCCGGTCGAGCCCGCCGTCGAGGAGGGCACGGTCGACCTGTACCTGAAGTACGGGGTGCGCCGCGTCAGCGCGTCGGCCTACATGGACCTCACGCCCGCCATCGTGCGCTACCGCTTCACGGGCATCACGGCGGGTCCCGATGGCCGTGCCCGGGCCGCCAACCACGTGTTTGCCAAGGTCAGCCGCACCGAGGTGGCCGAGAAGTTCCTGCGCCCGCCGCCCACCCGCATCCTGGACGAGCTGGTGGCTTCGGGCGCGCTCACGGCCGAGCAAGCCGCCCTCGCGGCGCAGCTTCCAGTGGCCACCGACATCACCGCCGAGGCCGACTCGGGTGGCCACACCGATCATCGGCCGCTGGTGGTGTTGCTGCCCGAGCTGATGCGCCTGCGCGACCGCATCCAGGGCGAGCTGAACTACGCCGAGCGCCCTCGGGTGGGCGCGGCCGGCGGCATCGGTACCGGGGCCGCCGCGTGGGGGGCATTCGCGATGGGCGCCGACTACGTGCTCACCGGCTCGGTCAACCAGTCCGCGGTCGAGGCCGGCACCAGCGACCTGGCCAAGTCCATGCTGGCGGCCGCGACCTACACCGACGTGGCCAGCGGCCCGGCGCCCGACATGTTCGAGATCGGGGCCAAGGTGCAGGTGTTGTCGCGCGGGTCGATGTACGCGCAGCGCTCGCAGAAGCTGTACGACCTGTACAAGCGCGTGGGCTCCCTCGACGACATCCCCGCCGACGAGCGCAGCAAGCTCGAGCGCCAGCTATTCAAGCGGCCCCTGGACGAGGTGTGGGAGGGCACGCGCGAGTACTGGCAGCAGCGCGACCCCAAGCAGGTCGAGCGCGCCGAGCGGGACGGCCGGCACAAGATGGCGCTGACCTTTCGCTGGTATCTGGGCATGACCAGCCGCTGGGCGCGCCTGGGCGACGACGACCGCAAGCGCGACTTCCAGATGTGGTGCGGCCCCGCCATGGGTGGCTTCAACAGCTGGGTGAGGGGCACCGAGCTCGAAGAGCTGGGCAATCGCTCGGTGACGGCGATTGCGGCGGCGATCATGCAGGGGGCTGCTGATGAAGGGACGGCGGCGCTGCAGAGGTACCGGGGGTGAGCGTCTCTCCACCCCCTTGCCCGTGAGCGGTGCGCGTACGCGTTTCCGTGTCCGAGACGTACGGAAATGCCTCGGGGCGCCAATTCGTGTGGATCATTCACCCGAATCACCGGAGGAATTCTTGACATTATTGTAGATCCTCACGACTGGGGCGAAGGCGGCCGAATGGCGCTCCGATATGACGCCCGCCGAAAGTCAAGCTTGACCCGGGGGGGGGCAGATACCGGATTGTTTGGCCTCCCAGAACGGGACCTTCCGGGCGAGGCACGGCGGCCACTCGCCTTGAAATCACTGCCGCCCAGAGGTGCATCGTGCCGGTTGCGTACCGACTACAAGAACTCGTCTCGGTCTCAGCTGTAGAGACCCAGGATGTCCAAAACGCTGTCGATAATCTGCAATACTCGCAGATCGTCGTCCAAGTTCGCGTACCCGTCGCCGCGAGCACGGGCACCCTGAAATTGCAGCATTCAGCCACTCTAGATGAAGATGCGTTCATCGACGTCGATACGGTGTCATTCGATATCGGGACGGCTGGTAGCGACTATGCCACAGCCACCGGACTGCTCAGATATCTTCGTTGGTCGGTCTCTTCGATCACCGGCACCGCCCAGTTCATGATCGACGTGGTTGCCCGCGAGACCTGATCTCCCTGATGGAGGTGCCGTATGGCGCGCAGCGAGTTCACGATTCAGGGCCTGACCAGCAAGTCCGCAGATGCATCCATGTCTGCAAGCGAGTCCGTCAACGTTGGCGAGCTCGACGTGGTCAATGTCCACGTGCAGCGCCCGACGGGGGCGAACACCGGCTCGGTCCTGGTCATGCAGACGGCGCCCAGCCAAGCCGACGCTCGCTTTGTCGATCTGATGCCGCCCGTCGACCTCTCCAAGACGGGTGACATCGAGGTCTGCTACTCGAAGTTGAGCAAGTACCTCCGTTGGCGTGTGATCGTCACGGGCGGCACTGCGCAGTTCTCGATCAGCGCGGTCGGGTGGGGATCGTCATGAGTCCACGAATGGTGAAGGCAGAGGTCACGCTGGTTCGCGACTCGGCAAGCACCGGTTGGACCGACACAGAGCGCCTCAGCCTGCTTGGTCGATCTGGGCGAATCCTTGCGGTGATGCTGCGCGAGGATGCCACCGAGGAGTACGGGAGCGCGGCGAATCTGTACATCGCCAAGGCTTCCTCGTCGCTGAGCTCTGCGCCCGACGACCTCGATACCTTCTACTCTTCAGGCTCGCTAGCTGTCACCGACAGCGCGACGGAAGCGAGCCTGATGGACGCGCTGCCGGTTCCGTCCCCGTACTTGGTGGACGCCATCGGAGATGTGCGGATGGCGGCCAACATCACAGCGGGCTCTGGTTCCAACGACACCCACCTGCACGTGGTGGTCTACGCCGAGGTCTGGGACTGATGGCAGTGTGGCCACGCCAGGCACTCGATCGTGTTGTGCCGCTGCGCGCGTCGGGGTGGGAAGTCGCCTACGACGTCGACTTCACCGCGTTGCCTGACTCGGGGGGGGATTTCTCTGACGGGACGGTCAGCGTCGGCGGACGCAGCTGGGAAGCCGCGAACACCGGCAATGCGGACACGTTCGATATCGACGGCGGAACCGGGCTGCGGATTGCGCCCAAACAGTCCACAGTGTTCAACAACACCAGTCAGACAGCACCGTACCTTGAGGTCCCCTTTCAGAACCTGATTGGCGACTATGACCGTCACGACCGGCTCGTGGTGCTGGTGAGGGTTGCTGACGCAGCGCTTAGTGAGGACCATCAGGGCTACGGACTTCAGGTCGGCGCTGGCGCTGCGACAGGCGGGCAGCGGGTCGGCATGCTGCAGTACGTGTACGACAGCTCGTTGTGGCTGCGATGCACACGGTACGCCTCGCTGGGCGCGTTCTCGCCGAGCGAAGTAGCGATGGCGGGCGAGTCGCCCTTTATTGGCTTGGGCTGGCGCGCGCCGGTCGCGTGGTCGGTACGCGCGGACGTCGACGTGCTGAATGGTGGTGAGACCTGGCCGAATCCGAGGGCGATGACGCGGGATACCTGGTCGTTTGGAGTCGGCGGGACCACACTGGGCAGCGAGGGCCTGTGGAGTTCGGGCACCGATGCGCTCAGGCTCTGGGCCGAGCGTGACGGCGCGTCGAGCTCGTTCACGGCGACCTTCTTGGGTCTACGCATCTTGATTCAGCGTTGGGGGACCTGATGGGGAGCTGGCCGCGAACGCACGCCTGGCGGGGCGCACCCCCCGATCGCTCGGTGGCTTCGTGGACCCCGGACGCGTCTTGGGAAGAGGTGTACTCGCGCGACCTAAGCGATGGCGTCGATCACGACTTCCTCACCGACGGGTCCACGGTCGATATCGACGGAATCACCTGGACGGCAGAGAACAACGATGCCAGCGGAGCGGTGGCGTTCGAGTTCGCCGATGGTGTCGGTCTGCAGATCGAGCCCGAAGAGGACACCGTGTGGTCCCCGCCAACGTCGACGGCTCCCCGAGTCCAGGTCGACCTGGCGAGCTTGATGACCGACTACGACGTCTACGATCGTCTGCTGCTCCAGTTCCGCGTTGCAGCGGCCTCCCTCTCCGAGGCGGGGCAGACCTACGGAATGGTGTGCGGCAGCGAAGATCATGCCAACGACGGCTATGACGGCGGCATCGGCGCGACGTTCGCGTCGTCCAACGTCCAGCTGCGCACCTTCATGGCGTGGGGCGGTGCCTTCTCGACCTACGACGTGCAGACCAGTCAGCCGTCAATCATGGGTGTGGAGTGGTGCGGCCCTTCCTTCTCGACCGCCTACGACACGCTCGATCGGTGGCCCAGGCCCGGTCAGATGACCACGGCCTCGCCCGGGTACAAGGCGAACAACAGCGCACCACGAACGGGTCAGTGGCCGTGGAGTCAGGCCACCGTGTGCATGCGCATCTGGGCGGAGCGGCCGAGCGGGGTGGCGGCGTTCACGGCTACCGTGGCGGGACTCCGAGTACTGAGGCAGCGATGGTGAGCACGCAGACCCCGGGGCAGAGTGAAGGTTCGGGCCAACGAGAGCACCAAGTGTGCATGATGCCCCCACGCGCCCTCGCCCTACTCTCCTTCGCAACCCTCCTGTCCCTGGCAACCGCGTGCAAGCAGGCTGTCGTCGACCCCACCGACAGCTCCGACAGCGCAGAACCCTCCGATTCGGCCGACACCAGCGACACGTCCGACAGCGGCACGGCCCGCCAGCTCCCCGAGCTCGGGTGGAAGGAGATCACCGCCCACCAGAACCACTGCGGCGTGGATGCGGATGGACGGGTGTGGTGCCCGCCGGAGTGGGGCGTGTCGACCGTAGACCTGGAAGTCATGCAGATCCCCGATGTGGAGGGCCTCTCGAACCTCCGGGTTGGAGACCGTTCCGGCTGCGCGTTGAATGAAGACTCCGAGGGGGTGTGCTGGCCGGCCGGTGGCTGGCTCGAGGAAGGACTTCCGGCGGGGCAGCTGCGCGACCTGTGGGTGGGCCACCAGCAGGTGGCTTGTGCTATCGACGCCACCGGCGACATCCACTGCTGGGGGCCCTCGGCCGACGAAGATGCGGTCTTCATGTCCGGCCCCTACGACCGAATCTTCGCTGGCCTGCAGATGCTGTGCGCGCAGCGTCCGGATGGGGTGGTGGAGTGCCCGTGGCAGGGCTGGTCCTACCAAGGCGAGGGGACGTGCGACTGGGTGCTGCCTCCCGCTGTTCCGTTGGCCAGTGTGTCCGGGATTCCGAGCCATCGGAATCAGTGCGGGCTCGATGCGACAGGCGAGGTCCGGTGCTGGGGGTGTGACTTGTTTCTCCTAGCGTTACCAAGCGGCCCGCATTCTGCCGTCGATGTCGGTGGAGGCAACAACGGTGGACCGGAGGTGTGTGCCAGAACGGAAGGCGTATGGCGGTGCCAGCGAGAGACTGGGGGACCGATGGGTGTTGCCCCGCAGGAAGTGTTTTCGGACGCTGGTACTCTGTCGATCGGGAATTTGGGCGGGTGCGCAATTCTCGACGACAGCTCAGCCCTGTGTTGGGGGGATTAGCTCAATGGCACCTCCAGGAACCCCGCTCATCGGCACTCCCGGAACCCCGCTCATTGGCAGCCCGGGCACCACGTTGTCTGGCGTCGCGGGCACACTCATCATCGGTGTTCCCGGCACACCCATCGGCGAGTCCACCGACTCGACAGACCCGACCGCAAACCCCGATGAGGCTGTTTCCGTCGAAGCTCCGGAGCCCAACGCGCCGGCTCCCATCGAGGAGCCCGCCCGCAAGCAGACATGGGCTCCGGTTCCGATCGTCGAGCCGGTCACTGCGTCGGTCCGTCAGCCGCAGCCCATCGAGCAGGCCGAAGTATACGCACCCTTGGCTCCACGGCCGATGCAGCCGGTGTTTCGAGCCCGTCGTCCGAGCCCTGCCGGTCCGGCATCGGGCGCTGCGCCTCCCGCGGCCGAAGAGCTCGTGGCACTGCTCGACAGCGCGGGGGTGAGGTCCACGTCGACCGAGGCCGACGGTGGCGGCGAGGGGCCCGATCCCGATGCCATTCAGCTGGTCAGCTTCCAGGACGACATCGACCCCGATGCCGGCGTGTACTATCCCCCGAGCTGCACTCTCGAGGACCTCCAGCAGCTGCACACGCAGCACCAGATGGTCGATCCCGTGCTTCCCGGTGTGACTGCGATGGACGGTGGCGTGCTCATGCCTGATCCGCGGGAGCACCGCACCTGGTGGAGCTACGTGTTTGCAGTGGGCAGCTCGACTCCGGCCACGTTGGACGTCTCATGGGGAGGGCCCCTTCCGGGACACTCGAACGTCCGTCGCTCCCGATGGACATGGACGGGCTTTGGCGGGGTCGGGCGCACGCTTTACCTGTGGTGGGTCGACGACAACGGTTGGGGGGATGGGAGTGGTGGGCCGGGAGATCTGGATTCCACCGGAATGTTGCTTGACCTGTTCGTGAATATTGACTCTCGGCTGGACGCGACCCCCAACACCATTGGCATCCTCGCGCTCCGTCCGCGCACCCCCAACCTCTCGTTCTTCAGCTTGGACCCTCAAGGTGGCGCCGCCGGTACCGGTGTCTTGTCCCTCACCAACGTGAGCAATCTGCTGATCACGCCGTTCAAGCCGGAGCCCCTGGGCCCTCCGTACGAGTCCCACCGCGCGATGCTGAAGGCGATGGGGGGTGACCCGGTGACCGTCCCGCTGCCACCATCGGCAGCGCCCAGGATTGTCCACCAGTCGCAGAACGGTTCGCACTTGCTGCGTTTTCAGCAGTGCACAGACATCGTCATCCGCGATCTGGAGATTGACGGCACGCGCGAGCTTCGCGGCACGCCGCCGCCCGGGGCGCAGACCACCAGTGGAGCGCTGCCAGGGCATAGCCTCGTCTTCCGCTCCTGCAAGAGGGTGAGCTTAGAGGGGGTCTACTGCAACAACGCGCCTGGCATCGGGCTGCTTCTCGATGCCGTAGTCGACACGGACGCCGACTTCATTCCGCTCGACAACTGGAACACGGACTTTCAGGTCATCGATTGCGAGTTCAAACACAACGCCTACCTGGGCGCGGCCTTCAGCATCATTCACCGAGCGGCGTTCGTTCGCTCGGACTTCAGCTACACCAATGGCGCGTCCACGATGGCCGGGCTCTCGCTGGAACGCTTCAGGGGCACCACCGATGCTGGCGAACCCGTTGGACTGGCGGCACCCGCCATCTACGACGTGTGCGTCGAAGACTGTCGCTTCGAGGCCAACTGGAAGGGAATCCACGCGTCCGGCGCCGGTGATTCTGGGTTCATCACCGTGCGAAACAGCACCTTCGTGGGCGATCCGCCTATCGGTGAGCCAGGCTTGGCGCCGTTCCTGTGCTCTCAGACCACTGACTGGTCCTCATCGTCAGCGGACTGTGGCATGGCCTCGTTCGACAGCCGGCAGACGGTCCAGGACGGCGATGGAAATCCACTGCCGAACCCGGAGTACGGGGCCTACGTTGGGTCTGGTCGAGGACGCCGGCACCTGGCGATCGGCATCTCGATGCGGTGGCTTTCGATTGGCTTCTGCAAGTTCGAGCACTTCTCCTGTGCGGATCGCATCACGGAAGAAGTGGTGTTGGTGGCAACCGGCGACGTTGCCCAAGGAGCGATCGGCTCTTGCGCACTGCTGGAACGCAACATCTTCAGCGGCGTGGACACGAATCCGGGGCCCGCTGCCGGAGCCGGCACGGGGGGATGGGTCTTTCAGACGAAGGAGACGGAATTCAAGACCGCGAGGACCATGGTTCCCATTCGCATCGACACCAGATTCGAGCCTACTGAGGTCTGGGCAATCGACAACGGCTGGATGATACAGCCTGACGACGCGCTTGCGGTGCCGACGGGAATCTTCATTTCGCTTGCCCGAAATCAGGCACACACTGCTGGGAACCTGATCGCTATTATTGGGGTGTTGCCCGATCCAAGTGGCGGCACTGGGTGGTACCTCATTGGAGAGTGCAGTCCCGCACGCTTCCCCTATCTGGGGCCACTGCGCAGCCATTTCGGGTTCACCAATCCGCCGGTGGCCGTGAAGGGCCCGGCGAGGGTCGCGGATCGCTGCCCGGCGGGGTTGGTCATTCCTGATCCACCGTGGTCCCCGATGCTGCCGCCTGGGTTTCCGTAGGCGGGGAGCCTCCGCTGCGCCGCAACGTGTGCTGATCCTCACGACTCCTGAACGACTCTCGCCGCCGCACCAAGCCCATGAGCGCCGCCATCGCCCACCAACCCGGTGAGCCGCCCGCGCTGTGGCACGCCGCCGACCCTCCAGTCGTGTACACCTCGACGCTCCCGTCGCAGTTCAGGTCGGGGTCGCCCGTGACCTCTGGCGCACCGCTGTAGGTCGCCGGGTCGTCGTCGTCGCAGTCGCCGCCTCCGGCTTCTGTCGCCGGCTGCCCGTCGCCGTCCAGGTCGTCGGGGTCGGCGCCATCGCAGTCGCTGTCGACCCCGTCGTAGGGGGTCTCTGGGGCTCCGGGATAGGTCGAGGGCTCGTCGTCGTCGCAGTCGGTGCGATCGAGGGTGGTGCCCGCCGGGGCTGTGCACCAACCGGGCCGTGGAGCGCTGGCGTCGCCATAGCCGTCGGCGTCGCGGTCGTCGTAGTGCACGGGCGCATCCACAGCGCCTTGCTCGTCGGTCTTTCCGTCGCAGTTGTCGTCGAGGCCATTGCACGCCTCGGTGCCGGCTGGATGCACGTCCGCGCGCGCATCGTCGCAGTCGGTGCCGTCGACCACGTGGGTGGCGGGCAACACGCAGGCCACCAGCTGCTCGGCCGGATCGCCATAGCCGTCGCCGTCAGCGTCGCGGTGCCCGTTGAGCGCGTCGGTCGAAGCGGGATCGTCGAGATCTCCGTCGCAGTCGTTGTCGATGCCGTCGCACACCTCGGCCGCGTCGGGGTTCACGGCCGTCGCGTCGTCGTCGCAGTCCAGGTCGTTGTCACTGTACCCGGCCGGCAACGCGCAGGCTCGAAGCACCGAGGTGGGCTCGCCGAAGTCGTCGGAGTCGGCGTCGAGGTAGTAGTCCTGGCCATCGGACGGCGCGTCGTCGACCTGGGTGTTGCAGTCGTTGTCGAGGCCGTCGCACACCTCGGTGCCGTCGGGTCGGCGGGCCGCTTCGCCGTCGTCGCAGTCACCGGCGGTGTCCGAGCTGAAGGCCGGCTGGATGCAGCTGGGGCCCAGTGGCGAACCTGCGTCTCCCCACGTGTCCTCGTCGAGGTCGGCGAACCATGAGGTCGCGTCGCTGGCGTCGGGGCCGTCGGCATCGCCGCTGCAGTCGTTGTCGATGCCGTCGCCGCACACCTCGGTGCCGTCGGGCCGCGCCAGCTCCTCGTTGTCGTCGCAGTCGCCGCCGACGGAAGACGTCTGGGCTGGTGCTGTGCATGCCACCAACATGTCGTTGCTGTCGCCGAACCCATCGGTATCCATGTCGGCGTACCAGGTGAGGGCGTCGACGGCGTCGGGTCCGTCGGCGTCGCCGCTGCAGTCATTGTCCAGGCCGTCGTCGCACACCTCGGTGCCCAGCGGACTCGCGAGGCCGGTGCCGTCATCGCAGTCGTCGCTGTTGTCGACGGTGCCCGTGGGCTGGGAGCAGGCGACCTGGGGAGACCCGGCATCGCCATAGCCGTCGTCGTCGCCATCGGTCCACCAGGTGCCCGCATCGACCGAGCTCGGGCCGTCGGCGGTGCCGTCGCAGTCGTCGTCGATCCCGTTGCACACCTCGGACGTGCCAGGATTGACGTTCGCGGCGCTGTCGTCGCAGTCGTCGCCGCCCCAGGCGACGTCGTCATAGCCATCGCCATCGACGTCGGCCGGAGTCACGTCGGGGAAGGCGCCGATGTTCTGACCGATGCTGCCGGCGCCCAGCAGCGGGCTGTCGGGCCTTGGCGCCACATCCTTGCTGCACGAATTGTAGGGCGGGCCCTGGACCAGCAGCGGGTTCACCTCGTCGAGGTTGTTGCCCAGCTCGGTGAAGCCCGTCCAGTTCCGGGGGGTGCCATCGCACCGGTAGTACGCGTTGTGGTGCATGACGACACCGGTGTAGCTGCCGCCGCTGATGTTCTTGGAGACCACGTACTCGTCGGCGTTCCACAGGCAGTAGAACAGGTTGTCGGTGATGGTGACGGAGCGGCCGCTGGCGGCGACGTTGATCTGCTGGCCATAGCTCGAAACGTTGGGGTTGGTGTAGTTCTCGAGCACGTGGTTGTTCGTGAAACTGCCGTTGCCCGCGGTCTCGACGACGGCGGCCCGACCCCGGTCGTTGTTCTTGTTGTCCATGAACACGTTGCGCGTGATGTCGAACGTGCCGAACTGCAGGAAGATCGCGGCGCCCTGCCAGCCGGACCCACCGAAGTCATCGTGGCGGCAGCCGCAGAACAGGCTGTCTTCGACGGTCGTGGTGCCGTTTTGCGTCCACAGGCAGCCGCCGCGCCCATCGCGGGCGTAGCTGTCGATGAAGTCGCTGTCGCGCACGATCAGCGGCCCACTGGTGTTGTGCCGGACGGTGCCCC
Source organism: Myxococcota bacterium (assembly GCA_965216925.1). GTDB lineage: Bacteria > Myxococcota_A > UBA796 > UBA796 > CAYYHT01. The sequence continues at coordinate 251,203 of CBDCGT010000001.1, forward strand.
CGTGGGTCTCGGACCGGGCGCCGGTGAAGGTCGTGCCCTCGATGGTCAGCGCGGCTCCCGAGAAGTAGATCGACCCGCCCGATGCGCCATGCCCATCGGTGAACGTCGAGTCGACGACCTCGAGGGTGCCCCCGATCTGCCGAACGTGGCCGCCAGAGCCAATGCCCGCGTCGGACGGACCGAAGTCCACCTGCTCCAGGCGAACGTCGGCGCCGCCGCTGGCGTGCAGTACCCCACCGTCGGCGTCCAGTGGCTCCGACGTGCGGGTGGCGATCACGTCGCGCAGCGTGACGTCACCGCCCACGATGGTGAACGCCTGCTCGCCCACGCAGGTCTGCACCTCGAAAGCCTCAAACACGGCGGTCACGTCGTCGAAGTGCACGCGATCCGAGCTCGCGGTGCCACACAGCAGGCGCGGGCGCCCGCCGACTCCGCGGATGGTCACATCGCGCGTCACATCGACCCGGCTGAGGTAGTCCCCCGGCGAGACCTCGATGAGCGTGTCGGCGGAGCCGTCGATGGCCTCTTGGATGCCGGGGAACTCGCAGGTCGACGAGCAAACGGTCGCCGCCTGGACCGGCGCTGAGAACAGCAAGAGCCACATGCGTGGAGCATAGCCGATGCACACCAGGGCTCGCCTGGGTGGGCCCGCCCTCAGCTCTCGTCCAGAATCCTCGCGGCGCGCTCGCGGTCGTACTTGGCTTCGAGCTCGGTGAACAGGTTCTGGGCCTCGTCGAGCGCCTCACGGCCCTCGCGCTGCAGGAAGCCCAGGCGCCGGCCCAGCTCGAGCATGGCGAGGCCCTGGTCGAGGGGCTGCTGCTGCTCTTCGGCCAGCTCGATGGCCTCGCGCAGCGTGCGAATGGCCTTGTCTTCTTCTTCTTCGAGCCACTGGGCCCAGCCCTTGAGCATCAGGGCGCGGGGTCGGCCCACCGGCACCACCGCGGCGTACTCGTCCATCCACGCGATGGCGGCGTCGGAGTTGCGGTCGCGGCGATCGAGCTCGTCTTCGGCGGCGGCGGTGTCGTCTTCGAGGCCGCGCAGGTAGCACTCGCCCAGCGCGCAGTAGGCCTCGAGGTACTCGGTGGTGAGCGGGCGCGACTCGGACAAGATCTTCGCGGCCTCGTCGGCCTTGGGGATGGCGGTGTAGAAGTCGTTGCGCCGCAGGTAGATGGCCGCCTCGAGGGCGGTGATGCGGCCCAACATGGCCGGGGGCACGCGCTCGTCGACGAGGCCGTGCGCCTTCTGCAGGAACATGGCCGCCTCGGTGAGGTGACCGCGCCGCATCATGCTCTCGGCGCTGCCGCACAGGCCGTCGAGCTGCAGCTGCCAGTGGCCGATGGCTGCGGCCTCGCGCGTGACCAGGGCAAAGTCCTTCATGGCCGCGGTGAACTCGCCCCGGTAGTGCAGCGAGCTGGCGTTGATGGCGCGCGCCTCGGCGGCGAGCTGCCTATCTCCGGTGCGATCACCGATGATGAGGGCTTTCTCGAGGGCGCCCACGGCCTTGGGCCAGTCGGCCGTCATCACGAAGTAGGCGCCAAGCTGCCGGAACAGCTGCGCGAGCTCTTCTTGGTCTTTGGTGCGGTTGGCGATCTCGATGGCCTTGTCGGCGTAGTGCTCGGCGTCGCCGTGCTTGCCCTCGGACTGGTTGACGGCCGCCATCTGGCCATAGGCGCGGGCCAGCTCGGGGCTGGGGCCGATGCGCTCGCCCGAGTTCACGGCACGCGCGGTGTGCAGCTTGGCGGTGACCATGTCGTTGCTGCGCTGCGCGATCTCGCCCAGCAACAGGTCGGAGCGGGTCGCCTCGATGGCTTCGTTGCGGTCTTCGCCGTCTTTGGCCTTGCTGACGTAGATGCGGTGGCTCGCCTGCACAACGCTCTGCCACCACATCGAGCGGCGCGCCGCGAAGCCGCCCTCGGGGGCATCGACGCCCAGGGTGGCCAGGGCGGCGTTGACGAAGTCTCGCGCGCCGGCCAGGTCGCCCATGCGCAGGCTCGCCTCGCCCGCCTGGCGCTGCCAGCGCGCGCGCTCGTGCTCGGCCAGCTTGTGGCTCTTGTCGTCGAGTGCCTCGGCCAGCATGCGGCGCGCTTCTTCCCAGGCGCCGTTGCGCATGGCGTGGTCGGCGGCCTGGCCCACGTAGTGCGCGGCCTTGGACGGCTCGCCCGCGAAGCGCCAGTGCATGGCCAGCCGGGGATGGGCGCCCGAGTCCAGGTGGTCTTGGTGCTCTTCTTCGTACCAGACCGCGATCGAGCGATGGGTGTCGCGGCGGTCGGCCTCGCTCATGGCGGCGTAGGCGGCCTCTTGAACGAGCACATGCTTGAACATGAAGGTCTCGTCGGGCTCGAGGCGGAACACCGGCGTCAGATCGAGCTTCTGCAGCGTGGCGAGGTCTTCGGCGAGGTTCTCCATGTCGATGGACTCGCCCAGCACGTCGTGCAGCGTCAAGAAGTCGAAGGTGCGGCCCACGGCGCTGGCCACCGAGATGAGCTTGCGCGTGCGCTCCTCGAGCAGGCTCAGCCGAATGTCGATGACGCTGCGCGGATCGTTGGGGATGACGCTGGGGTCGAGCTGAGCGCGCTGGACCAGGCGGTCGTCTTGCTGCTCGAGGTCGCCCACCTGGATGAGCAACGCGACCACCTGTTCGGCGTACAGGGGGTGCCCCTGGGCCTTGCTGGACAGCAGGTCGACGACCACATCGGGAAGGCGGCCAAAGCGTTCGCGCGCCATCTGCACGATGGCCTCGTTGCTCATGGGGCGCAGCGGGATGACCGAGGTGCTCGGCGAGTTGAGGATGGCGGTGAGCGGGGTGGACTCGGTGCCCTCGCGCGCGGCCACCACCAGCAGCAGCGGCTGCACGTCGCGCCAGACGGCCTCGACGAGGCCCCAGGACTCGGCGTCGAGCCACTGCACATCGTCGATGACCAGCAGGGTGGGGCGTCCGCGGGTGTACAGGCGCATGACCTCGAGCACCAGCTCGACCATGGCGCTCGCGCGGGAGTTCCCGACCAGATCGACGGTCTGGGCGTTGGGCTCGAAGTCGACGGGCAGGATCTCGCCCAACAGCGGCGCGAGCTCGAGCGCGCGCTCGGACTCGGCGATGCGCTGGATGACGTCGTTGGCCTCGATCTCGCTCCAGTCGGGGTTGTTGAAGCCCAGCGCCTTGGAGAGGATCTCGGTCCAGGCGTGGTAGGGCTTGGCGCTGTCGACCGAGTCGCCCATGCCGCGCAGCGGGAACAGGTTGTGCGACACCGACAGCTGCTCGACCTCGTCGAGCATGCGCGTCTTGCCAATGCCCGAGGCGCCGGTGATGGCCACCGCGCGGGTGGTGCCCGCCACCAGGGCGTCGAGAGCACCCGCGAGGAGCTGCGCCTCCTGGTCGCGGCCCACCAGCGGCAGGCGCTTGTTGGTGACGCCGGTGTCGATGGGGCGATGCACCGGCGTCTCGCGGCCGTACACCTCGATGGGCGCGCGAACCTCGAAGTCGATCTCGTCGTTGCTGGCCATGCGCGTGCTGGTGTCGCACAGCACCCCGTCGCCCACGCGCATGAGCGCCGCGGCGACGTTTCGCACCTTGCCGATGATGGTGTAGGTGCGTCGCTTGGGGTGGCCGATGGCCGCGCAGCACGCCTCGCCGCTGGCCACGCCGATGTTGTGCTCCAGCCCCAGGCGATCGAGCTCGCGGCTCATCGCCATGGCGGCCCGGGCGCCGCGAATGGCGTCGTCGTCGTGTTCGTAGGGAGGCAGGCCGAAGGCGGCGCACAGGGCCAGGCCACCCCGCTCGTACGACACCTGCACCACCGAGCCCTCTTCGCCGTAGAGCGCCTGCTGAAGGCCCATCATGGCCTCTTGCGCCGTCTCGAGCTCGGCCTGAGGGTCGACGCCGCTGATGTGGGCCATGAGCACGGTGATGGGGCGCCGGTCGGCCGGGGGATCATCGCTGCCGGTGGCGATGTGCCGGCGAATGGGGCCCGGCGTGTAGCTCCACATCGGCGCCTGGGACCGGCTGTTGGGCACCGGGTAGGGAAGATCGATGGGCGGCAGCGTGCCCTTGATGCCCTCGAGGCTGGCGGTGTTGTCGCCGGCGCGATCGCCCACGCTGCGGAAGCGGATGAGGCCCCAGGCCTCGCGCGTGATGAGCACGTCGCCCTCTTCGGCGTCGTGCACGCACTCCTCGGCCTGTTCGAGGGGAGACCCCATCAACACGGGCTCCCAGCGGTTCTCGACGCCGCCCACCGTCATCATCTGCACCTGGCCGACGCCCAGCCCCACACGAATCGCGACGCGCACGCTGGGCACGGGTTCTTGCGGCGTGATCACGCGGGTGAGGTGCAGCGCACACTTGCCCGCGCGCAGGATGGTGGTGGCCACATCGCCACGCTCTTCGTGTTGGGGCAGCCACATCGCGACCACGCTGCTGTGGTCGAACTTCACCACGTCGCCCTGGTGCTCGAAGATGATGGACAGGATCTTGCTGTAGTAGCCGTTGAGCAGGCCGATCAGCTTGGCGGTGGCCTCGTCGGTGGTGAGGCCTTCGGACAGCTTCGAGAAGCCCGTGATGTCCACGCGCATGACCGCGGCCGGAAACTTTGCAGTCTCAGGCTCGTCGATGGGCAGGTGCGATTCGTTGGAACGACGAATCAGCATTGCCGGCAGGTACTGGGCGAGCGTCTCTAGGTGTGTGGCCATGGTCGTTTTGCGAGGGGTCCGGCAGTCTACTCCACATTGCCGCGCCGGGGCAGAACCGATCGTGGTGACCCCGTGGCACTCCGAATGCCCAGGTTGATCGCGGCGACACCGAGACATACGAGGGCGGGGCTCGACCCGGAGAACACCATGCTGCTGACGCTCGCCCTTGCCTGCACGGGTCCCCTCGATGACACCGGCGCAGGCGCAGCCGTCGAGGTGGTCGACGTGGCGGTGGTGGCGCCCTCGCCGGGGCTTCCGCCCGAGGTCGTCGTGCAGGACTCGGCCAACAACCTGGACATCGAGTGGCACGACGGCCGGCTCTTCTTCGCCTTCCGCACGGCACCCAGCCACTTCGCCAGCACCGACACGGTGATGTACATCGTGTCGAGCCAAGACGAACAGACCTGGCGCTACGAGGGCGAGTTCGCGCTCGGAACCGACGTGCGCGAGCCCCAGCTGGTGTCCTACGAGGGCACGCTGCACTTCTACTTCGCGGTGTTGGGCGACAACCTGCTCGACTTCGAGCCTCAGGGCATGCAGCACGCCGTCTACAACGGCCCCGGCGACTGGTCCGAGCCCGTGGCCAACTACGTCGACAAGTTCATCCCGTGGCGCATCGAGGTCGAGCACGGGGTCATGCGCATGGTGGGCTACGACGGCGGCGAGAACGTGTACGACTTCAACGACTACGAGCCCCTGCGCATCCACTGGATGCAGTCCACCGACGGCGAGGCGTGGACGCCGGTGGCGGGCGACGGCATCCTGGCCGAGGGCGGGGGCAGCGAGACCGACTACGCGTTCTTGCCCGACGGCTCGCTGGTGGGCATCACCCGGGTCGAGGCCTTCGACCCCGGCGGCATGGGCAGCCGCGTGTGCACCGCGCCCGCCGACGATCTGGGCACCTGGGACTGCGCCCACGACCCGCGAAAGTACGACTCACCGCTGGTGTTCAGCCACCGGGGCCGGCCGTGGCTGGTGGGGCGTCGCAACGTCACCGACGACGGGGCCTATGACATCTCGACCCACGAAGACCCCGAGCAGCACTACCTCGAGAACCAGTTCGCCTACTGGAACGAGCGCAAGCGCTGCAGCGTGTGGAGCATCGACCCCAACACGCGCTCCGTGGCCTTCGAGCTCGACCTGCCCAGCCAGGGGGACACGTGCTTTCCCGAGGTGGTGCCGGCGAACCCCGACGATCCCGATGGCGACCTGATCCTGTACAACTACAGCAACCCGGTCGACGGGCCCGACCTGCACTGGCAGGCCGGACAGACCGATGTGACCGTCATCTACCGGCAGGTGCTGAGGCTGCCGGGGTAGAGGCCTCGTCGCTCAGCAGGTCGACCGCGCCGGGTTTGGCCTGTTCTGCGCAGCCAACGCGCTCGACCGAGACCCCGCCCATCACCACCACGCCTCCCTGGGTGCTGCTGTCGCCGCCCATCACCACCGCGCCTCCGTGGCTGTTGGCCATGTTCGCGCCGCAGTCGAGGCGGATGGTGAGCTTGCCCAGCGCGGTGGTGGTCTGATCGAAGCAGTACCAGCCGCGGGGGTTGAGCAGCGAGAAGGTGGTGCCGGTCAAGACGTTGACCGACGGCTCGATGAGCACCAGCTGGTCGTAGCTGGTGGTGGTGTCGTCGCGGGTCTCGGTTGCGCCCATGCCCATCACCCGGACCTTGGTCTGGATGATCCGGACCGGGGTCTCGGCCAGGTTGGTGAACGGGGACTCGCCCTTCCAGGCGGTGAGGCAGCGCTGCAGGGTCTCTTGCTGGGCTGCGGTGGGCACCCGGGTCGCGTAGCGCTTGGCGTAGGCCTCGGCGTCCAGGTCGTCGGCGGCGGCGAGTGAGGCCAGGAGCAGGGGGAGCGTGAACATGGGCGTTCCTAGTCGTTCTTTGCAGCGGTGGTCGCGGGGTCGAGCTCGAAGGCCCAGGGCTCCATCTCGAGCCGCTCGAGCGTGGAGGTGAACAGGGCGGTGTCCCACTTGACGGGCAGCTCGGTGAACTGCATGTCGACCCCGTGGGGGCGAGGCTGGATGGAGGTGACCAGCAGCTTGATGGTGCGTGTCTGCCCCGGCATCATCAGCTCGACCTGGCCCCCGGCCTCGTTGGCGAACTCGCCCGCATCGATGGACACCCGCAAGCCGGCCGCGTCGACGAAGCCGATGGTGCCCGGCTGGGCGTAGAAGGTGCACTCGTATTTCGCCAGCAGCTTGTCGGTGGACTGGGTGACCTTGCCTTTGATTCGGCAGGTGAAGCCGCCTTCTTCGACGCCGTCGCTTCGGGCGGGCAGGTAGGTGTCCGGCGCGTTGACGGGCTTGGGCTCGGTGGCCAGGAAGGCGCCGATGACCCCCAGGCTCATGGTGTCGCCGTGCAGGGCATGGTTGGCCTCGTCGGCGAAGACGAAGGTGTGGGCGCCCTCGTCGTTGGGGCGAACCACCTCGTAGCGGTCGTCGATGGGGGTGGGCTGGAAGGTGTTGCCCCCGGTTGTGAACTCGATGCCGTTCTTGTGCACCAGCAGCCACCGCGTGGAGTCGTTGTCGAACTTGATCTTGACCTTGCCCTGGGCCTGGCGAGCCCAGGCGACCGGGCTGGTCAGGGTGACGTCGTTGGAGGTGATCGCCCCGGACTGGTAGTGGTTGGCGTGGTCGGGGTGATCGGGCGGCAGGGGCTTTGCCAGGGCTGCTGCAGCGAGCAACAGGGCGGGCGCGAGGGCCAGGACTCGGGGCATGGTGCTTCCGGGTGGGAACGTTCGACGAAGGGGCTCTATCAACGCCCGAGCTCGGGCGGGGCTTCCACCAGCACGGCACGCACCGGGCTGGCATCGACGCCGGCCAGCTTGAGCGGCAAGGCGATGAGGGTGTAGACGCCGTCGGGCACATCACCGAGCACCACCCCTTCCAGGATGGCCATGCCGTGGCGTGCGACGGCCTTGTGGCTGATCATGGCCTTGTCGTGTGCCAGATCGATGCTGGGCGTGTCCAGGCCCACCAGCCGCACGCCGCGGTGGTGCAGCCAGTCGACCAGCTCGGGCGACAGGCTCGCGAAGTCGGGGTTGAACACGTCGGGGTCGGGCATGGTGCCGGTGTGGAACAGCACCCGCTCGGCGGTGATCGGCACGGGCACGTGTTGGGGGGTGATGCGCTCGCCCCGGCCGACGTCGACGCGGATGATCTGGCAGGGGCCGTAGTACAGCTCGAGCGGGCGGCCCACCAGGTCGCCGCCGCCGTCGTAGTGGATGGGCGCGTCGGTGTGGGCGCCGATGTGCACCGCGGTGTGGATGCTGGACAGCTCGAGGTGATCGCCGCCCTCGATGCTCATGGCCACGTGGCGCTGAAAGGGCACGTCGCCGGGCCAGACGGCCGTGCCCGGGTGGATGAGCGGCGAGATGTCGTGGATCACGACGGCCTCGCCACGACCTTCAGCTCGACGGCGATGGGCGTCGGCAGCGCGCGCACCTCGACGGTGGTGCGCGTGGGGCCGATGTCGGCCATGTACTCGCGGTACACGTCGTTGAAGTCGGCGAAGTCGCGGTCCATGTCCACCAGGAAACACGTGATGTCGACGATGTCGTGCAGCCCGCTGCCGGCGTCTTCGAGCACGACCTGGATGTTGTCGAACACCGCGGCGGTCTGCGCACGCACGTCGTAGTCGAGGGGGTTGCCATCGGCGTCGCGGATGGGCCCGCCGGGGATGGCGTCGGTGCCGGGCTGGCGCGGACCCATGCCCGAGACGTACAGCAGGTCGCCGACGCGGCGCGCGTGGGGGTAGGGCCCCACGGGAGCCGGGGCGCGCTTGGTGTGCACGGCGTGCGAGGAGGACGGGGCTCGGTGCGCGTCGCTGGCCGGCACGGAGGCCTGCCCTCCTTGGTCGCCTTCGATCTCGCCCAGCACGGTGCGGTCGCCACCCCACACCTCGACGTCGTCCTCGTCGTATTCCTTGTCGCCCACGCTCGACTGGCTGGGCACGAAGCTGGCGACCGCCGCGCCGGTTCCGTACAGCGGCGCGCTGGCGAAGACCGTGCCGTCGTAGCGGTTGTGCTGGCCCATCAGGCCCGACAGCCACCACATGGGCTTGAAGTTGACCACCTTCTTGACCCGGATCTGGCTGTGGATCACCCGAGAAAGCTGGCTGATGTCCTCGAGCCGACCCTCGCGCACGAACTGCAGCACCTTGTCGTTCCACTCCTGGTCTTTGGGGGAGTGGATGCGGTCACTGGCGGGGTCGATCCAGTCGGTGAACAGGCGATTGGACAGCGTCATGACGCAGATCGCCGCCGCGGTCTTGCCCTGCCGGGCGAGCGCATCACGAGCAGCCTTGGCGAACACCACGGTCTCGGCGCGGTCGGCGTACACGTTGCTGCTCACGATGACGGCCGGAACCTCGTTGTTGGGGGTGAGCAGCTTGAGCGCCACCACACTGCCGGTGTCGATGGGAAAGCCGTGGTGGTCGATGGTGCGGCACTGCAGGCCGCGCTCGTGAGCGGCGTCGTTCAGGGCGCCCGCGAGCTCGGCGTCGATGCGAAAGCGGTACGGGATGCTGCCCAGGTCGTGGAAGAGCTCGTCGACGTGCACCCACTCTGGGTTGGGACGGGCCTGCACCTGGTGGCCGATGACGCTCGGCCACATGGTGCTGTACACCAGCAGCACGTCGGGCTTGGCGGCGAGGATCTGCTCGCGCAGGGCGGCGAAGCCTTGGTTCAGGCGCATCCAGCCCTCGTTGTGTTGCGGGCACAGGAGCGGGTGCGGGATGCCGGGAACGATGGCGCCGAGGGTGATGGTCATGGGTGGCTCCCGACGTTCGTGCCCAGCCGGGGTTGCTGCGGATTGGTTCCCCAGCCCACGATGGCGTTGCCGGTGCCGATGACCGTGCCGTAGGCGTACAGCTCGGCGGGGATGTCGGGGTAGCCGAGCGCCGCCATCATCCACACCAGGCTACCGGCGTCGGTCTCGCTGACCGCCTGCTCGGTGTACTCGGGCATGATCTCGATCAGCTCGCGCGTGCGGCCGGCCCGCATCATCTCGATCACCCGCATGTCCCACAGGTAGCCCATGTAGGTGTGCACGTGCTCGCGGGTCATGTCCTCGGGAACGGGGGCCTCGTGGGTGAAGTGGCGGTGCGACAGCGAGTTGCTGGACAGCAGCAGGGCCTTGCGCCCCAGCCCGTCGATGGCCGCGACCGTGGCCTTGCCCAGCTCGGTGGCGTGCTCGACCATGACGTCGGTGTTGTAGAAGGCGTGGCTGCGCTGGCTGGACATGCACACGATGGGCTTGTCCCACTCGGGCCGCACCATGTGGCAGGACACGATGGTGCCGTAGTCCACCCGAAAGTCGGGGTTGCGCATCATCTTGGTGACCAGGCCGCGGCTGGCCGCCGACTCGCAGATCGCCTCGGCCAGCTCGACGTCGACGTCCATGCCGTAGGTGTAGCGAAACAGGTTGGGAAAGATGGGGTCGACCGACAGCGAGTCGAAGCGGGGAACGCCCAGGAAGTGCGTGCCGATGTAGGTCTGCCAGTGAGGGGTGTGCACCACGATCACGTCGTAGTCGACGTCTTGGAGATCGCGGCGCAGGCGCTCATAGCCCCAGCGCAGCATCTCCCAGCCGCACTCGGCTGAGGGCTCGTTCTGGGGCGGGTTCTCGGCGTAGACCAGGTGAGGGGGGTGGGGGGCGAGGACGCCTGCGGCGATGGTCATGCGCGGTCTCCTTCGGGTTCGTCCCACCGACTTCGATACGGCGTCCAGTCGTAGTACCAGCGGTCGTCGTCGGGGTCCCACTCGTCCCAGGTGGGTACCTGCTCCAGGGCATCGAGGCGCTCGGCGGGCACCACGCCCGGCACGATGAAGGCCTTCTGGCGGTGCAGCGGGTAGGGATTGCGCAGCTCGAAGCCCAGGGTGCCCAGGATGGCGCGGGCGATGTACCAAGTGGCCTGGGCGTTCCAGCCGTGGGCGATCTTGATGACCACGCCGAGCCCCTGCGGGTAGTCGGGGTGCACGATGGACAAGCCCAGCAGGCCGTCGGCGCCCTCTTTGGCGATGACCTTGCCGTCGCAGGCCTTGAGGATGGTGCTGTCGAGCCGGTTGAAGCCGCCGATCAGGTCGGGGTGGCGCACCATCGCCTCCCAGATCCAGTCGTCGGCGCGGGTCTCGGCCAGGCGGCCGTACAGCACCGCGAGCTCGCCGACGGTGTTGCTCACCGTGGGCAGCCCGCAGCCGTCCTTGGCGATGCGGATGGGCTCCCAGTCCTTGCCGATGTAGTCGCGCAGCACGTCGAGGTAGGCCTGAAAGAAGGGGTGCTGCGGCAGGGTGTAGCCGGCGCGGTTCCAGCCCTTGGCGCGGCATCCGGCCAGCACCGCGGCGTGCTCGCCCGAGCAGCAGTGGTACCAGCGGCGCGGGCGCCGGACCTGGCGGCCGAACTGCACCAGCGGGACGTCGAGCGGGGTCTGCATCAGCGACCACTCGGTCTCGGACAGGATGCTCTGGGCGGCGGCGACGTGCTCGGTGTCGCCGTTGTGGCTGGCCAGGCTGATGGCCTTTTGCGGCCAGGTCATGCCCGCGAGCTCGGTGGCGAAGAGCTTCATGGTGACGGGCTTCATCATCGAGCGGCCGTAGCAGAGCACGTTGCCGCCGAAGCTGTGCACGATCTCGCCACCGGACGCCCAGGCCACCGCGCCGTGGATCGTGGTCTCGCTCACCCCGTTGCGGCGGTAGTCGACCAGGGGCTCCCACTCGACGTCGCGGCCAGTGGGGATGCCGGGCTCGGTGCGCCCGAGCGGCGACGTCGGGTAGATGCCGCTGCCAGGCCGGCCGGGAGCGACGGCGGATGGCGTGGTGGACATGGCGCCTCCGGGGGAGTTCCCCGGTAACGCGCCTACAAGGGGATGCTCATCACGATGCGGGGGTGCGGCGGGTGACCACCTGGAGACATACCGGCCCTTGCCATGACGTGGTTCGGTGCCGAGCATGGGTTCGTGCGCACCGACACCCTCACCGTCGGCCCCTACCGCGAGGGCGATGAGCCCTTCTTGTGGGACCTGTACGAAGCGGCCTTTCGCGACCGGGTCGCGATGGGGCGCTTTCACGACAGCCTGTGGAACTTCGGGGCCAAGCTGAACACGCCGGCGACCGCCGTGGCCAGGATCGACGGCGAGCCAGTGGGGTTCGGAGTCATCGGCCGCGTGCAGCCCTCAGGAACCACGGCGTGGCTGCTGCGGGTCTGGCGCTATCCGTCCATGCGTGCCGATGTCCGTGAGGCCGTGCGCGAGCTGTTCAACGAACACCCAGACATCCCGACCCGCATCAAGCGTCACTACACGAACACCGACTGGCACCAGGTCATGGACGGCGCGGCCTTCCTGGAGGCGATGGCGGTCACGCCGACCAGTCGCCGCCGAGGCGTGGGCTCCGCCCTGGCGGGCTACCGCATCGAGCGGGCGCAGCGCTCCGGATGCCGGGCGGTCTTCGTGACCTGCGTCGAGGGCACGGGAAGCGCCGACCTGTACGACAAGCTTGGTTTCGAGCGCATCATCGAGATGTCGCCGTACTACGGGGACGGCAGCGGCGTGGTGTTCATGGGCCGGGTGCTCGGGCAAGCCGGGTAGGGGCCCTCCGCGGGGGCCCAGGGTCTACAGAGGGATGCTCATCACGATGCCCGGTGCGTCGCGGCGAACCATCGTGGGGCCGACGGTGGGCGGGCCCCAGACGCCGCTGCGGTGCATCTGCTTGCGCCATGCGTGGCGGTTCACGCTCAGCTGGAACAGCGGGCCCGCCGCGGCCACGAATCGGCCCCCGAGGATCAAGGGGATGCCTGCGCACCAGTCCGGGCCACAGGCCTGGGCGCCGATGAGCACCATGGCGGCTCCGGCGAGGGTCACCCCCAGGCCGAAGGCAGGAATGCCCACCAGCGTGAGGCTGGCGGCGCGGGTGCGGCGGCGGTATCGCCGCTCGATCAGCCAGGGTTCCGGGGCGCCGGCGGCGGCAGGCGTGGCCAGCGCTCCAGCGAAAATCATCGTTGCTAGTGGCGGTGGTGTCAGAAAGTGTGAGCGGGGTACTTCGTGAAGCCGGACGGTGTCAGGAGACCATTTTTCGGAAATCCAGGGCGGTTGGTGCCCCAGACGGGCCCCCGCCTACAGCGGTGGTCACGCTGGGGTGGCCGAGATCGAGCAGAACGGCCCCGAACTTCCGGACGCTGGAACACAGAGGCACCCAACTTCCGCCTCGGCGGGGTTCTGGCGCCGCGCGGGCATGCCTCGGACGTTGCAATGCCCACAATCGGCGGCCGGCAGCCGCGCTTCTGGCCCAGAGCGGAAGTTGCGCGCCGTTCTGTTTCGCCGAGCGGAAGTTCACCGGCGCTCTGCAAGCAGAGCGCCGGTGAACTTCCGGGTAGGTGACCCGCAGGGCCGGGCCCCCGCCTACAACTTCACGCACACATTCCGCTGCTCGCTGAAGAAGTCCAGGCTCCAGCGCCCGCCCTCGCGGCCCACCCCGGAGTCGCCCATGCCGCCGAAGGGCACGCGCAGGTCCCGATGCAGCCAGGTGTTCACCCACACCATGCCGGTCTGCAGGTTGGCGCTGACACGGTGGGCGCGACCCAGGTCGCTTGTCCACACACTGGCGGCCAGGCCGTAGCTCACCGAGTTGGCGATGCCGACCGCCTCGTCTTCGTCGTCGAAGGGGTGCACGGTGACCACGGGGCCGAAGATCTCTTCTTGCGAGGTGCGGCAGGTAGGCGCCAGGCCCGCGACGACGGTGGGCTGCAGGTACGCGCCCTGGTCGTAGGGTGGGGGCAGATCCGGCCGGGCACCGCCGGTCAGGATGGTGCCCCCCTCTTGCCGGGCCAGCTCGACATAGCCCTCGACCTTGTCGCGGTGGGCCTGTGCGATCAGGCTGCCTACCTGGGTCTGGGGGTCGTCGGGCGGGCCGATGCGCAAGGCACCGACACGACTGGCCAGGTCGGACACGAAGCGGTCGTAGATGCCGCGCTGCACGAGCACACGGGAGCCGCACAGGCAGATCTGCCCGGTGTTGCTGAAGCCCGCGCGCACCGTGCCTTCCAGGGCTGCGTCGTAGTCGGCATCGTCGAAGACCAGGGTGGCGTTCTTTCCGCCGAGCTCCAGCGAGAGCTTCTTGAGCTGGGGGGCTGCCGTGGCCGCCACGCGCCGGCCGGTGACCGTGCCGCCGGTGAAGCTGATGGCCTTGATGTCGCCGTGCTCGACCAGGGCTTGGCCGCACTCGGCGCCGTAGCCGTGCACCAGGTTGAACACACCGGCCGGCGCACCCAGGCTGGCGATGACGTCGGCCAGCGCGTCGGCGGTGAGCGGGGTGAGCTCGCTGGGCTTGGCGACCACGGTGTTGCCCATGGCCAGGGCCGGTGCCGTCTTCCACGAGAGCAAGTACAGCGGCAGGTTCCACGGCGTGATGAGCGCGACCGGGCCCAGCGGCTGGCGCAGGGTGTAGTTGATGGCGTCGGCCATCTTGTGGAAGCCCGTCTCGTCGTGCCGCGCCGCGCCGGCGAAGAAGCGGAAGTTGGCGATGGCGCGCGGGATGTCGACGGTGCGCGCGAAGTGGATGGGCTTGCCCGTGTCCTGGGCCTCGAGCAGGGCGAACTCGTCGAGCCGGGCCTCGATAGCGCTGGCGATGGCGTCGCACAGGTCGGCGCGCTCGGCGGTGGAGCTGCTGCCCCAGCTGCCCTCGAAGGCCCCCTTGGCGGCCAGCACGGCGTGATCGACGTCCGAGGCGCCGGACCGCGGAATGCGGGCGATGACCTGGCCGGTGGCGGGCGCGCGATCGTCGAACCACTCGTCGCCATCGGGCGGGACCGCCTCGCCCCCGATGTGGTTGGAGAGCACGACGGTCATTCGGCCACCAGCGGCACGACCTTGTTCATGAAGGCGGCCTGGTTGTCGATGACCCGGGCCGAGTCGTGGTTGAAGAAGTCGAACCACAGCATCAGCCGGTCGTCGGGATGGAAGCGCTCGCGCATCTGCTGGGCGATGTCGCTGGCCGTGCCGATGAGCGCGTTGGTGGCGGCTTTTTCGACCTTGGCGGGGTCGAGCGTGCCCTGCAGGGCCGTCCAGTAGGCGCCGAGTGCGGCTCGCGCCTCTTCGTGGGCGGCCTGGCGGCGGGAGTCGTCGGTCAGCCCAGGCTGCTCGTTGAGGAAGACGAAGGTGGTGCGGGGCATGTAGCCGCGCTTCCAGGGGCCCCCGTCGGGGTGGTAGGCCGCGGCCATGCGCTCGTGGGTGGCGTCGATGATCGTGGGCGAGGTGATGGACAGGTTGAACACCCGGGTAGGCAGGATGGTGTTGCAGTGCACCTGGACGTCGGGGTCGTGGGAGCCGGCGATGGGCTGGACCAGCTCGCGGCGCCAGTCCTGGGGAACGATCTTGAGCTTCTCGAAGGTCCAGCGCCGGTCGAAGTGCAGCACCTCGTCCGAGGTGCCGGCCGCGTCCTGGGCCCGGGCCCAGTCGTCGTCGGAGCGGAAGTTGGCGCGGGAGAGGGAAGGGGGCTCGATGTCGTCGGAGCTGATGGTGTCGCCGCGCAGCAGCCGCAAGAAGATGGTGGCCGCCTCCTTGAAGATCTGTCCCTTCAGGCCCTTCCACGCCGCGGCTTCGACGGGGTTGCGCGGGGCGATGCCGTAGGCGCGGTTCATGAACTCGAAGCGGCCGAAGGCGAAGCCAGAGAACAGCCGGCGCGTCTCGCTGGGGTCGAGACCGTGCAGGGCTGCGAAGGTGGCGACCTTCTCGGCCGCGGCGACGGGTCCACCGTTGCAGACGATGTTCATGATGGCGGAGCCCACCTCGATGCGGGAGGTGCGCTTGAACACCTGGTGGGCCAGCTGCGCGATGTCGGTGTTGAGGCCCACCTCACCCTGCCAGTGCGGGATGACCGGGTTGGAGCCCAGCTTCTGGACCTCGGACGACAGGTGCGACTCGGCGACCCAGGCGGTGCCGTAGCCCTGCTGGTCGGCGGCCACGACCTGGTCGAAGAAGTTGCGGAACATCTGGGCTTCGGTCGGCGTGTGGCCGTCGACCGGCACGTGGCTGATGCTGAAGAAGATGTCGTACTGCACGGAGCCCCCCGATTTCGGAGGGATGTAGCCGGTGCGGCGGGGTGGTGCCGCTAGGAGGGGGCACCCCACACGGCCAGCTCGTTGCCGCCGGGATCGGCGAAGTGGAAGCGGCGTCCGCCGGGAAAGGCGAAGATGGGCTTGGTGATCGTGCCACCGGCGGCCTGGACCGTGGCCAGGGTGGCGTCGAGCTCTTCGCTGTACAGCACCACCAGGGGGCCGCCCGGTGTGGGCTCACCGGCTGCGAATCCGCCCATCTCGCCGTCACCGTGAGGGTTGCGGATGCCCGCGTAGCCAGGGCCGTAGTCGGTGAAGCGCCAGCCGAAGGCGGCGGTGTAGAAGGCCTTGGCGGCGGCCAGGTCGGGCTGAAGGAACTCGATGTAGTCGATGCGGTGATGGCGCATGGGACCTCCTGGATGGTGGGGCTATCCGGCCGGCTGTGGGTGGCGGTGCTGTGGCTGGGATCTGGATGGGGTCAGATCACTAGAGGTGGGATGACACAGGGGAGGTGGGCCCCTGCTCGACCTTGGCGTCGACCAACCGCGCCGGATTTCCGCGCCTCTAGTGATCTGACCCCATAAATGTCTTCCTAGATATATACACCATATGATATATATACCCCATGACCCAGCTTGTCCTCCACGCCCTGTCCGACCCCAACCGTCGCCAGATCATCGCGATGCTGCGGTCCGGCGAACGCCCGGTCGGCGAGCTGGTCCGGGCGCTCCCCATCGCCCAGTCCGGGGTGTCCAGGCACCTGCGCCTGCTCAAAGAGGCGGGCGTGGTGCGGTCCAGGAAAGACGGGCAGCGCCGGCTGTACAGCCTGCGCCCCGAGCCGTTCCAGCAGCTCTCAGATTGGTTGAGCGACTACCGCGTGCTGTGGGAGCAGCGGCTCGACAACCTCGACGCCGAGATTCAGCGACGCCGGTCGCAGGGAGAATTCGATGAGTGAGACCGTGACGATCGAGAGGGTGCTGAACGCGCCGCTGGACGTGGTCTGGCCACTGTGCACCACGGCCGAGGGCGTGGCATCCTGGTACGGGCCCAAGGGGTTCAGTGTCGAGGTCCACGCGCTGGATGCCAAGGTCGGAGGCGCGTTTTCATACACAATGACCGCGCATGCCCAGATGGTCGCCATGATGGAGTCCAGGGGCATGCCGAGCGTTCGTCGGGTCGACGCGCGGGTCAGCGTCTTTGCGCCGCAGACCGCCTTCGCCTGGGAGTCCCCGTGGGGCGACGAGACGCTCACCGAGTCCCTGGCCTTCGAGCCTGTCGAGGGCGGCGTGCGGCTCACCGTCACACTGGCGGCGACCATGGCGGGCATGACGAAGGGTGCCGCGATGGGATGGAAGAGCACGCTCGACAAGTTGGCCGAGCGGCTCGTGGCGCGCTGAACGCGCGGCAAGGCGGGGTGTTCAGCGCCAACGCAGCTAGCGCCGAAACGCCGCCTCGCGGCCAAACTGCACTGCCGCCGCCAGCAGGTCCGGGGTCATGCCCTCGATGTGGCCGGCTCGGGCGTGTTCTTCGCTGGCCGTGACGTCGGACATCAGGGTGTTGTCGGTGTTCACGCACACCCGGACGCCCTGGCGCAGCCACTGGGCCATAGGGTGCGCCTCGACCGAGTCGATGACGCCGACCTGCCAGTTGCTGGTAGGGCACGCCTCGATAGTCACCCCCCTCTGCCGCACCAGGTCGAGCACATGGGCGTCGTCGAGCAGGGTGGTGCCGTGGCCGATGCGCTGTGCGTGGAGCACCTGCACGGCGGTGTGGATCTCGTGCGGCGGCCGCCCCTCGCTGGCGTGCACCGTTCGGCCGATTCCGAGGTCGCGGGCGCGGGTGAAGGGGCGGACGTAGTCGGCGAGGTCGTAGCTGTGCCCGGGCACGGGGCCGCCCGCCAGGTCGATGGCGACCACCCCGGGGCGGGTGCGCGCCAGCTCGACGTGGGCGTCCAGGATGGCCGGGTCTTCGCCGTACAGCCCGCACAGGATGAGCCCCGCGCGGCCGGCGATGCCTTCGAGCGCGGCGTCCACGATGGCGCCGGGGTCGTCACCGTGCAGCTGCGGAGCGAAGCGAATCTCGAGCGCGTGCACCCCGTCAGCGGCGGCATCCTCACAGATCTCGGCCGCGACCCGGCGCACGGCACCGGGGCTCTGCAGCACCGACAGCGTCACGACGAAGTTCGCGAGCGCCGCTTGCAGGCCCATGCCAGCAAAGAAGCGCACGTCCGGCACGTCGAGCCCCGCCTCCTGGCGAAGCTCGGCGAGGGTGGACGGGCGAAGGGAGCCGTCGAGGTGGCGGTGCAGGTCGCTGAGGGTCACTGGGGGTGACTACCGGACGTACCAGTACCCGTCGTGGTTCCAGCTGTTGTTGCCGCCCATGCCGGTTCCCCAGTAGTTGCCGTAGTTTCCGACGTGGAAGAGCACGAGGTACTGGCTGCTCGAATTCAGCGCGTACCAGCTGGTCGAGACACAGGAGCCGTTCAGGCCTCCGCCGGAGTACCCGCCGCCGATCTGGGTCTTGTAGCTGAACCCGGAGCCCAGGCCGTTGCATGGCATCGGCCCGGTGTTGAAGGCCGCATGACCCGACGCGTATTGGAAGAACACGATCTTGTTCGAGGCGTTGGCACTGGCGGCATCGGGCGTGTCCAGGGTGACCATCATCTGGGTGCCGCCGATGTGCGGAATGATGCTGCCGCCGCGGCTGTAGGTGGCGTTGGTGTCGACCCGGCTCGCGCTGAACGTGCCGCTGTTGGCGTTGAACAGGTTGTTGGCGGTGCCGTAGTTCTGGTTCACATGCGCGAAGAAGGTCCAGCCACCGCCGTCGGTGGTCATGTCGCACCAGGTCTGGAAGGCGTTGCCGGTGGAGCCGCCGTCGGGGTCGAGCCAGTACACGCCGTCGCCCGTGGAGTGCCCGTCGTCGAGGATCTGCTTGCAGTCATCGCCGGCGTTCTGGGCTGTGGTGCCCGTCCGCCCGCCGTTGTACAGGTCCCACCAGCCGGTGTCGGTGCACACCTGCAGCTTGGTGTCTGTGCTGTTCCAGCGCACCAGGCCATAGTCGGCGCTGCTGGAACAGGGCGAAGTGTCGTCGCCGAACTGCAGGCCGCCGGTGATGGTGAGCGTGCCGGTGTCGGGCAGGGCGCCGATGTCGGCAGCGGTGGTGGTGTCGGGTAGCGCGCCGATGTCGGCAGCGGTCGTGGTGTCGGGTAGCCCGCCGATGTCGGCGGCGGTGGTGCCGGCGGGCAGGGCGCCGATGTCGGCGGCGGTGGTGCCGGCCGGCAGGGCGCCGATGTCGGCGGCGGTGGTGCCGGCGGGCAGAGCGCCGATGTCGGCGGCGGTGGTGCCGGCGGGAAGTCCCCCGATGTCGGCGGCGGTGGTGGTGTCGGGCAGCGCGCCGATGTCGGCGGCTGTGGTTCCCGCGGGCAGCGCGCCCACCTCTGCGGCGCTGTGCCCGTGGTCGCCGTAGGCCACGTTGTTGGACCCCGTTCCCATCGGAAGCTGCGAGGCCTCGACGATGCCCCCGATGTCGCCGAAGTCGTGGCTGTGGTCGAGACCCGCGCAGATCCATGCGGCGCCGTCCCAGGCCAGGACCTGGTCTTGGGTGCAGGTGTCGAGCTCGGAGATGACCGCGGGGCGTCCTTGGATGTCGGCCCACTGCACCGGCGTGGACAGGTCGCCGCTGGAGTCGATGACGGTGGAGCCGTTGATGCGGATCTCGGTCGCGTCGACGATGCCGCCGGACACGGTTGTAGCGACGCCTGCGCGGATGGCGTAGGGCACGCTGTTGATGGCGATGCGCTGGGGCAGCGGTGCCCCGGTTCCGAACTGGATGGACAGCCACAGCTCGTCGCCGTTGAAGATCTGGGTGTCGAGCGGGGTGGACTCACCCAGGGTGGCCTGGAAGTAGCCCTCGTCGAAGGGGGTCGCGATGGTCTCGGCCCACACCTCGGTGCCCGAGGACGGCGCGTCGTAGATGGCGAAGCGCAGGTCGTGGGTGCCGGCCACCGGCTGGTTGGTGGCTGAGTCGAGCAGGCGCCCCTGGTGGTGCAAGGTCATCGGCACGGCTTGGGCCAGGCCGGGAATCAGGAGGGCGTACAGGAACAATGAGCGCATGAGGACTCCGGAGCTTGGGCAGAGTGTAGGCCCGTGTAGACCGATCCGCCACGATCGATGCCGCCACGGCTTGCTGCATTTGCCCCGGTTGCCGCGGCCGTCACAATCCAGCCATGCGCCGCGCCCATCTGTTCGAGCTCGAAGACCAGCCCTGGTGGCCCGGCGTCCTGCGCGACGCCATGACCGCCTACCTGTCGCAGATCATGGCGCTCACCAACATGCTCGACCCGCTGATGCCCAAGGTGCTCGAGGCGGCAGAGCGGTCCGGGGCCGAGCGCATCATCGACCTGTGCAGTGGTGCCGGTGGACCGGGCTCGCTGGTGGCGGCGGGCCTCGCCGGCAAGGGTTCGGACCTGCGCGTGCACTGCACCGATCTGTTCCCCAACCAGGCCCACCTGCAGGCGACCGCCGACGCATCGAACGGCCGGCTCACCTTCGAGGCTCGACCCGTGGACGCCACGAGCGTGCCCGACGATCTGGTCGGGCTGCGCACCATCTTCAACGCGCTGCACCACATGCCGCCCGACCTGGCGCGCCAGATCCTGGCCGATGCCCACGACAAGGGGCAGCCCATCGCGGTCTTCGAGCTGGTCGACCGCCGGCTGGGCAACCTGGTGGGCCTGCCCTTCTTGCCGTTTTTCGTGGCGCTGCTGCTGCCCACCATCCGGCCCTTCGACTGGCGATGGATTCCGCTCACCTACCTGCTTCCCATCATTCCGCTCGCGGTGTGGTGGGACGGCTTCGTGTCGATGATGCGCATCTACCAACCCGACGAGCTGCAAGAGCTGGTGGTGGGTCTGGACGACTACGACTGGGACATCGGCCGCATCCAGCTGGACGCACCGGGCATACCGATCTACGCGACGTATCTGGTGGGGATGAAGAAGGAGCTGGCTAGCGCTCCCTGAACTGCACCTTCACGGTGCCGCGCTCGCGCTGGCTGCTGTTGCACCAGCTGGGGTTCTGGTACGGGTAGGTGTTGCCGGGCCGCCCACAGCCACCCCACCAGCCGCTGTTGCTGCAGTCGGTCCGGATGCCGACGGGGTGGTTGCTGTCGCCGGTGCCCAGCTCCATCAGCACGTTGCTGTTGCCTCCCGCAGCGGCCTGCCAGATGAAGTAGCTGTCGCCGGTGTGGCCACCGCCGCCGTGGCACGCCTGCGTGACTCCCGAGATCGACGTCGAAGACGACATGGCCGACCCCTTGCACTCCGTGACCGGCGGACCGCCACAGTCGGTGCCGTCGCCGCCCAGGCGCTCGGTGAAGTCCTGCACGTCGAAGGGCCAGATCCACTGCCACTCGCCGGCCGCGTCGCCCAGCAGCATGAACTCGACGTCGCCGCTGGGGCGGACGGTGTTCATCAGGTCCAGGCAGTCGCTGCCCCACTGGTCGCTGCCGACCGTGCCCCAATCGGTGGTGAGCGCGGTGTGGCCCAGGTAGCGCCCGGTCGTGCCGAAGTTCTGGCTGGCACAGCGGGTCCAGCCGCCGCCGTCGGTGGTCATGTCGCACCACGTGCGCACCGGTGAACCCTGGCGCAGCACCCAGTACTCGCCGCTGCCCTCGCTGTCGCCGGCGTCGAGGATCTCCTTGCACGAGAATGCCGGATCATCGGCGCTTCCGAGCTTGGGCTGGCCCGTCACCCAGTCGCTGCCGTCGCAGAACTCGATCTGCTTGTCGGTGGTGTTGTACCGCAGCGTGCCCTCGACGCTGCTGTCGCAGGTGGCCGTGCTGTCGCCCAGCTGGATGGTGCCGCCCGTGGGCAGCTGGGACGTGGCCACCGAGCCGGTGATCGCGCTGAAGTCATGGGCGTGGTCGCCCCGCGACACCGTGGTCGATGTCGTGCCGACGGGCAGGCGGTCGAAGTCGAAGGTGCCGGTGGTCGTGTCGCTGGCGGTGTGGATGTGGTCGCCGCGCGCGACGTTGTCGGTGCCCGTGCCCACCGGCAGGCGGTCCATGTGGATGGTGCCGGCGTCGATGTCGGCCGCAGCGTGGGTGTGTGCCGCGTTGACGATGCGTCCCCAGTCGATGGTGCCGTCGGCGGCGATGACCTCGGTGCCGTTGATGCTCACGCTGCTGACGTCGAGTGCCGCGCTGCCGCTCACGCTGTCGGCGGTGGCGGCGTGTCCGGCCTCGTCGGCGTAGGCGGCGACTTCGGCGTGATCGGCGGCGAAGGCGAAGGGCACGCTGGTGGTGAGCAGGCGCGGGGTGAGCGCTGGGCCCGACCCGATGCTGACCTCGAAGTACAGGTCGCTGTCGCCGAAATCATCCGGGTCGAAGGCGGTGGACAGCCCAAAGGTCTCGGCGAAGTAGCCGTCGGTGAAGCTGCTGGAGACGGTCTCGGTCCACAGCGCGGTGCCCCCCGAGGGCGTGTCGTACAGGCTCAGCGTGACCGTGTCGGAGCCCTGCATGGGGTCGCCGAGCGCGTCGAACACACGCCCCTGGTGATGGACCGTGGTGGGCACGGCCAGGGCGGGGGGGGACAGGAGCAGGGCCAGGAGGGGGAGAGCGCGCATACGAGGACCTCAATGGTGGAGGCGCCGTGTAGCTCGTTCTCAGATCCCCCGCAGCCGCCCTCCGTCAACCGGCAGTGACACACCCCGGATGAAGCTCGCTGCAGGGCTGCACAAGAAGGCAATGACCGCGCCCAGCTCGTCGGGGTGGGCCAGTCGGCCCTCGGGCACCTGGGACTTCCAGGCCTCTTCGACCGCCTCGCGGGTGCTGCCGCTGCGTGCAGCGCGACCCTCGGCCAGGCTGGCCAGGCGGTCGGTGGCGGTGAAGCCCGGCAGCACGCAGTTGATGGTGACGCCGGGGGGCAGCTCGCGCGACAGGGTCTTGCTCCAGCTGGCCACCGCGGCGCGCATCATGTTGCTGACGCCCAGGTTGTCGATGGGCTCGCGCACCGACGTGGACAGCACGCTCACGATGCGGCCGTAGCCCGCCTGCGACATGCCCGGTACGAGCTTTTGCGCGATGAGGTGAGCGGCCAGCAGGTGGCGGCCAAAGGCGTGGTGGATGGCGTCTTCGCCGGTGTCGATGAGCCGCCCGCCGGGGGGGCCGCCGGTGTTGTTGATCCACACCTGGATGGGCGCGTGCCGGGCAAGGTGGTGGTCGAGGGCAGCCGACAGCGCGACGCGGTCGTCGAGGTCGGCGGGGAGCACGTGCACGGCCGATGCTCCCCGGTCGAGCAGCTCGGGCACGGCAGAGCGCAGCGCCTCCTCGCTGCGCGCCAGGAGCGTCATCTCAGCGCCGAGCTCGGCGATGAAGCCGGCGGCAGCGCGCCCGATGCCCTTGCTGGCTCCACACACCAGGGCGTGCCGGCCTTTCAGCGTCCAGTCCTCTCGCATCGATCCCTCCGATCCTCGGTTCGACGCGTCGGGTAACCTCCACCGCCGAGGTGCCGCCGTGACCGATCTCACCCCCATCGCCGATGCCCAGGTGCAGCAGTTCCTGCACCGATCCACCCTGCCCGTGCCCGAAGCGCAGCTCATCCTGAACCGGGCGCGCACCCCGGCCGAGATCCGCCGCGCCATCCTGCGCGAGCGCCCCGTGCTCGATCAGCTGCGGCAGTGGCCCCTGGTCGACCCCAACCCGGTGCAGCTGCGCGACGAGGCGGTGCTCGCGGGCGCGCTCGACGCCATGGCCGTCGATCTGGAGTACCGCCGGCTCTACCCCGGGCTCGACGTGGGCGTGTACTGCCGCAACCACGCCGTCGGCAAGCCCAGCGTGGCCACCGCCATCGCCCTCGAGGAGCATCGCCTGGAGCTGATGACCCACGGCATGGGCGTGTTCATGGACCAGGGCTGGCTCGACCACCTCGACGGCTTTCGCAACCAGGTGGCCGAGCTGTGCGGCGCCGACCTGCACACCGGCGACGTCACCTGGTACCCCAATGTCAGCGAGGGCATCTCGGCCGCGCTGGCGGGGCTGTCGGGCCGGCTCGTCACCACCGAGGGGCACTTCACCACCGCCCACTACGTGCACGACCTGTGGAGCCAGCGCACGGGATCGGCCGTCGTGCGGGTACCCATCGACGCCGACGGCCAGGTGCCCACCGAGCGCCTGGTCGACGCGCTCACCCCAGACACCGCCGTCGTGTCGCTGACGACGGCTTTGTACAAGACGGGCTGGATGCACGATCTGGCCATGGTGTCCGCCGCCATGGGCACGGTCTGCCCCGACGCGGTGCTGGTGCTCGACGCCTACCAGACCCTGGGCACCGTGCCGATCGACGCCACCTCACTGCCCCAGCGCACGGTCATCCTGGGTGGGGGCGTCAAGCAGCTCCGTGCGGGCACCGGGGCGGCCTTCGGCTGGTACAGCAACGCGGCCCTCGAGCGCATCGGCCCCGACCGCACGGGCTGGTGGGGACATCGTGACCCCATGGCGATGAGCCACGGCCCTCTGGAGCTGGGGGAACGCGCCTACGCGCTGCGCACGGGCACCCCCAGCTTCATGCCGGTGGTCAGCCTGCTGGCCGAGCTGCGCGCCTTCGCGTCGTCGGCGGGCGGAGAGCTCGGCGCCGCGGTGCTGCGCGCCCGCACGGTGACCCGCGCCAACGTGTCGGCGGCCATCGAGTCGGCGCTGCACCTGGGCCTCGACGTGCAGGCGGGCGCCGACCCGGATCGGCTGGCCGCCTTCTTTGCCATTCGGGTCGGCAATGGGCCGCAGATCGTCGAGGCACTGGCCGAGCAGGGGGTCTGGGTCGACTTCCGCAACGATGTGCCCGGTGGCGATGCCGGCGTGATGCGGCTGAGCTCGTCGGCCGCGGGCTTCGCCTACGAGCTCGAGTACGCGGTCGACAAGGTCGCCGAGCTGGCGCGGTGAGGGGCTACCAGCCCGTCGGCCCGAAGGCGTTGTTCACGAAGGTGATGCCCGTGACGTCGGGCTCGATGGTCGCGTAGTCGTAGTTGGCGCCCCAGCCGGCCGAGTGCGAGACGGTGACGTCGGACCAGCTGACCGTGGTGTTGTACTCGAAGTAGACCGCCGACTCGTTCACGCCGCCACCGGCGTATTCGACGGTGGTGTGGGACAGGTCGCCCGCGGCGTCGCGGGTGAACAGCAGGCCCTGCCAGTCGCCGGGCGCTGGGGACGCGCTGGACGAGGTGAGCACCACGGGCTCGGCGGCCGTGCCCGGGACCACCAGCGAACCCCGGCCGGCGTAGTCGGCGAGCGTGATGCCGCCGCCCGATCCGAACTCCACCCGGTTCCCGGCCTCGATGGTCAGCACCGGGTTGGAGGTGTGGATCATCGAGATGACGCCGTTGACGACCCAGGTGAGGCCGAAGTTGCGCATGGTCATGTCCGCGGTGACCCGGCAGAAACAGTCATAGGCGTTGACCACCAGCACGTCGTCGAGGTTGCCCACGACGGTGTTGTCGGCCTCGAGCGCGCCGATGTTCCACGAGCTGGCGACGTTCATGGGCTGGGCGTTGCCCGTGATGGTGCTGCCGCGGATCGCGTTGAAGTAGCCGCGGGAGTGGCCGCCGATGCCCGCAGCCGAATGCCCGGTGATGACGGCATCCTCGATGATCATCCCGTTCGCTGTCGGGCCGGCGTACAGGCCATTGCTGCCCCCGTCGCGCACGGTGATGCCGCGCAGGTGCTTGGGGTCGGCGCCCTGAAAGTACAGGCTGCCCGACGAGTTGCCCCCGGCATACTCGATGGTGAGCCCCTCCAGCAGGCTCGGTCCGACCTCGGAGGCGTCGCCCAGGTGCAGGGAGCGCCAGTCGCCGGGAGACGGAGAGGGGCGCGATGAGGTCAGCAGCACCCCGGCCGCGCCAGACTCGATGTCGAAGGTCCCGCGTCGAATCTCGAGGCCGCTGTGCTGGTTGAACTGCAGCTCGGCGCCGTCGGCGAGCGTCAGGCTGGGACGCCCGATGTCGTCGACGATGAGCAGGCCGGCCACCACATAAGGCTCGGCCCGAGCGGGCCAGAGCGCGTCGATGGTGAGCGGGCTGTCGGTCGCGATGACGTGCAGGCGCTCGTCGCCGTTGTCCACGAGCGTGGCGGCGGCAGCCTCGACCACGTGGTTGGGGGCGACCCCCAGGGCAATGTGCGCGTTTCGCTCGATGGTGACGTCCTCGAAGCGCAGCAGCTCGGCCCCGGTCACCACGCCGTCGCCCAGGCCATCGGTGATGCTCAGGTCGAAGAGGTCGAGCGAGGAGTAGGCATCGGCGAGCACGCCGGAATCCAGGCTCTGTTCGATCTGGATGCCGTGGAGCTCCAGGGTCGCGCTGTCAAACCCCTCGTCGCCCACGGTGCGAATTCCGATCTCGGCGTGGCGCACCACCAGGCCGTCGATGGTCGAGCCCAGATCGAAGCGGCGCAGCTCCAGGCCCTGCCAGCCACCCGGGAACTGTCGGGTGGTGGTTCCCTGCATGACCACCGGGTCGGCGGAGGCGTCGATGACCAGCATGCCGGGGGCGTGCTCGCCCACGGCCAGGAAGTCGTTGGCGCCGAAACGAAGCTCGACGCCTGGCTCGATGGTGACGACCGGCTCGCTCAGCGACCCGATGCCCACGGAATCGGAGAACACATAGGGCGCGCCGAGGTCCTGCCACACCGCATCGGCGGTGACGTCGCCCCCGCCCACCGACACGGCGTCGGTCCAGTTGCCCGAGACATCGGTGTTCACGATGTTCCCGACGTCGGCCACCTGCACGCGTATCGGTGTGCCCAGGTTGTCGGTGATGACGCTGTCGCTGAGCTCGGTGATGCCGCCCGCCGAGACGATGCCTGCGCCCTGCATGCGCTCGATGCGGGAGCCGCGCACGATCAGCTCGCTGCCCGGCTCGGTCGAGATGCCGTGCAGCGGCCCATCCGAGATGACCACGTTGTCGAGCACGAGCAGAGGAGCGGCGTTCACGATGCTGGCCCGGGGGTTGTCGCCCGCCTGGATGAGGGCGTGCTGCACGATGCTGCCGGTGTCGAGCGGACCGAACTGGAAGCCACCGCCGCGGATGCCCTCGTACTCGAAGCGGATGGGCTCGGTGGCGTCACCGAGCGCCAGCAGCCGTCCGGTCGCGGTGTGGCCGACGTCAATGGTGCTGTCGAAACCGGCGAAGCGCACCAGGGTGCCCTGCTCGATGGTGAGCGTGGTCTGCACATCGACGGGGCAGGTGACCCGGTGGATCCAGCCCTGGGTCCACAGCTCGGCGGTGGTGATGGGGCCACAGTGCTCGAGCACGCACGCTTCGTCGACGCCGCCGTCGCAGTCGTCGTCGATGCCGTTGCCGCACACCTCGCTCGCAGCAGGCGACACGTCGGGGTCGGAGTCGTCGCAGTCGGTGCCGTCGTTGCTGACGCCCGCGCTCAGGCCGCACGAGGTCGTGGCGTTGTTGAAGTCGCCGAAGGTGTCGTTGTCCAGGTCGGCGTAGTAGGTGTCGCCGTCGACAGGTGCGTCGTCGACCACGCCATCGCAGTCGTCGTCGACGTCGTTGCACAGCTCGCTGGCGCTCGGGTTCACGGCCTCGTCGGAGTCGTCGCAGTCGCCGCCAGCCCCGATGAATCCGGTGGGTGCCGCGCACTGGCGAACGCCCAGCTCGTCGCTGCCGGAACCATCGAGGTCGGCATCGGGGTACCACCACGTGGCGTCGGTGGCGTCGTCGCCGTCCACCAGGGCGTCGCAGTTGTCGTCGATGCCGTTGCAGCTCTCGGACGCCGCCGCGTTGACCAGCGGGTTGTCGTCGTCGCAGTCAGTGCCGCCGTCCCCGGTGCTGATGTAGCCATCACCGTCGCCGTCGGTGGGAATGATGGTGAAGGCGACCGTCTGAGAGGCCGTGCCGCCCACGGGATCGGTGACCCGGACGCCGATGGTGTAGTCACCGGCGGGCTTCTTGGGCAGGTACCAGCTCACGATGCCGTCGCTGTCGGGGTGCTCGGGGCGCGTGGGGGCGAGCTCGGCGACGCCGAACCAGTCCAGGTCCAGCACCGCCTGGTCGGTCTCGTCGGCGTCGAAGGTCGCGATCTCGACCAGGATGTTCTCGCTGGACAGGTAGGTGTCGACCGACGCCGGCGATGCGAAGTTCAGCGACGGATCGGTGTTGGGCACCACAAAGAAGCTCGCCTGGCAGTCGGCGACCGCGGTCTCGTCGCTGACCGTCGCGGTGAGGGTGTGGTAGCCCTCGCGCAGCAGCGTGCCCGACACGTCCAGCGTGGCGCCGATGCCATCGATTCGGGCCTCGCCCGGCAGGATGCCGTCCAGATCCGAGACGGCCCGGAACGACAGCTCCTCTGGCGGCGTGTCCGAGTCCGAGATGCCCACCGCCAGCTCGAAGTCGGCGCCGAACAACAGCTCGCTGTCTTCGGCAGGCCAAACCACCTCACAGGACGGTGGAAAGCGCTGATCGGTGATGTCGACATCGGGCCCGGCGGTGCACGCTGTGAACAGGGCGACCATGGACGCCAAGGCGATGGGCATCGTGCGCACGGGGAGCCTCCGCCGGCACGATAGCAGCCGGCGTCGGCACTCCGCTTGCCTCTCGGCGGGCATCGACGGCACAATGCGTGGGATGTCCGAGACTCCGTCCGCGCCAGATGCGAACGATCGAGAGCCCGCGGACCCGTTTGTCGGACGGGTCATCGCTGGGCGTTTCCACATCGTGGATCACCTCGCAAGTGGCGGCATGGGCAGCATCTACCGGGCACGGCAGGAGCCTCTCGGCCGCCTGGTGGCGCTCAAGTTGCTGGACACCGGCGCCGGCCCTGGAGCGCCGGAGTTCCGCCAGCGCTTCAAGCTCGAGGCCAGCGCGTGCGCCAAGCTGACCCACAGCAACATCGTGCGCATCTACGACTTCGGCATCACCGACGACCACATCTACTACATCGCCATGGAGCTCATCGAGGGCACCTCGCTGACGCACTTGCTTCGCTACGAGTCGCCGATGGCGCCGTCTCGGGCGCTGCACATCACCCGGCAGATCGTCTCGGGCCTCACCGAGGCCCACGAAGCGGGCATCATCCACCGCGACATCAAGCCCGAGAACATCCTGATCACCAGCAACGGAGACGACCCCGACTTCGTGAAGGTCGTCGACTTTGGGCTGGTGAAGGACACGGGCGAGACCGACAGCGCCACCAAGACGGGCAACATCATCGGCTCGCCGCACTACATGCCGCCCGAGCAGATCGCCGGACTCAACGAGACCGACCACCGGTCCGACATCTACCCGCTCGGCATCATGCTCTTCAACATGCTCACCGGGCGCCGACCCTGGAAGCGCAAGGGCACCCCGGCACTGCTGTTCGCGCACATGCACGACCCGGTGCCCATGATCGCCGACGTCGCCCCGAATGCCCAGGTGCCTCGCTCGCTCGAGGCCGTCATGCGCAAGTGTGTCGAGAAGGAGCCGGACGACCGCTTCTCGACCATGCGCGAGCTGGGGCAGGCGCTGAAGTCGTGCGAGGCCGATGCCGCCGCCGTCGAGGCCGGCGAGATGGTCGCCGAGAATGACTTTGGCGACCTGAACACCGCCGAGGCGCCGGTCGACAAGCCAGCGGCCGACGACGACACCGGCACGCTCAAGCAGCTCGACACCGGCCAGCTGCACACCTCGTCGATGGTGGTCGGCGGCGCCATCTCGGCGGCGGTGACCGCGGCGATGATCGGCGGTGTGATGCTGGTGGGCGGCCTGCTGATGTACGCCTTTCTGCCGCCCGAGCCCGAGGCGGTGGTTGGGGCCGCCACCGAGGCGCCGGGTCCATCCAGCGAGGGCACGACTGCTGCCTCCGACCCGGCCCCCCCAGGCGATGACCCGCCCGATGCAGGAGACCCCGTCCCACCCGCCGACGAGCCGTCTGCGGAGGGGCCTGCGGCGCAGGCCGGTGCGACGCGTCGGGTCGACCCGCCCGCGCAGGCGGACGCGGCACCTCCGGCGGACGCGGCAGCTCCGGCGGACGTGGCGCCTCCGGCCGACTCGAAGCCCCCGTCCGACTCGAAGCCCCCGTCCGACCCGACGCCGCCCGCGGGCGACGACAGCATCAACGAGGCGCCCGAGAAGGACGACCAAGGGCTGATCGACCCCTTTGCCGACGGGTTCTGACGGACGAAAGCAGGATCAGTTGGCGTCGATCAACATGGCCCCGGTCTCGTCGATCTCCCAAGCCCTGAATGTGACGATCAGCTGTTCGTCGTCGCCGAAGTCGAGGTCGGACGAGGCGCCGTCGACATCGATGGACGATGCGTCGGGCAGCCGCCCCAGCGCATCGACCCAGCCCGACTCCATCAGGGTGACCGGCGGCCCCTGCGAGAAGCTGCGCAGCGCCATCGCGGCGTTGTCGGCACTGGCGCCGTCGGCCTGCAGCTCGCCCCACGCGAGCGCCATCATGCCCAGCCAAACGGCGTCCCAGCCCTCGGCGGCATAGCGCGAGGCCGACGCGTCGGAGCCGGTCGCCACCGCCAGGGACGAGTCGAGGTGCTGGAACACCAGGCGGTTCTCGCGGCTGGGCAGGCGGGTGCCGCGCACCAGCGGGAACAGGTCGCTCACCGAGCTGGCGTCCGAGAGCCAGCCCGGCGTCGCGCTGGCCGATGTGAAGAAGTACTCAGCGGTGTCGACGCCCAGGGTGTCGCCGTTGAGCAGCACCTGGGCGGCATGCTCGTCGGTTGCTGCGGCCAGCAGCACCACATCGACGGTGCCTGCCAAGGCGATCGAGGCCACCGCGGAGTTGCGTGCGCTGCCGTCGTCGAAGTCGTAGCGCGTGACCGTGCCCCCCCACTCGGCCTCGAAGGCGTCGGCGAGCTCACTGGAGCCCGGAGCGTCCTGGGCCAGCAGCGCCACGGTGCTCATGGAGCGGGCTTGCAGGTCGGCCACGATGGCGGTGGCTTCGAGGGTGGCGGC
Organism: Myxococcota bacterium; assembly: GCA_965216925.1. Lineage (GTDB taxonomy): Bacteria > Myxococcota_A > UBA796 > UBA796 > CAYYHT01. Next base: position 281,884 of record CBDCGT010000001.1, read on the forward strand.
CGGAGACACGGTCCAGCTGCGGCCGGGGTTGCTGTCCGAGGCAGAGCTGTCGAGCGCCGCGAAGGTGGGGCCGATGGCCCCGGGGCTCACCAGCACGGTGTCGCTGGGCAGGGCGGCTCGAAGGGCCAGGGCGCTGGCGTCGTTGAGGCCGCCGACCACCACCGGTACGGCCAGCGTGTCGCCCAGCCACGTGCCGGCGCCGACAGCGTCGCAGACCGCGAGCCCGATGGGGCGGCCGTCCAGACCGCCCTCCTGGTTGGCCAGGTCGACCGCCAGCCGCATGGCCTCGTGCACCACCGGGTCGTCGCCGGCGTCGAAGGAGGCGCCCAGCAAGATGGCGTCGCCGTAGTCGGCGCCCGGGTCGAAGAGGTCGACGGGCTGCGGCGTGGCGCAGCCATCGCTGGGCTCGGCGATGCCGCAGTAGCCGTCGTCGAGGCACACCGACGTGGCCCCGAAGTTGGCCCGGCACTCGGCGGAGCTGTCGCAGCCGGCGGGGTGAGGCCCGGCCAGGATGCAGCCCGCGGTCGGGGCGATGAGCGCGGCGATGCCTAGAAGGCGCAAGTGACCGCCACCTTGGAGGGCCCCACACTCACGAGCGTGTTCTTTTGCGGGCCAAAGGCCAGGTAGGCTCCGGTGCCCGCGGCGGCCAGGCCGCCGATGACCAGCACGTCGGCCACCACGGACAGTGCTCGGCCCTTGGACAGGTCGGACTGCGCGTCGGACAGGCACACGGTGGAGCCGGTGGCGTCGCCGCAGGAACTGCCGGCCCGGCGCTTGCTGGACAGGGCGCTGTTGCCCACCACCAGGCCCACGAGCACGGCGCCGCCCCCACCACCCAGGATGGCCAAGGGAGCCTTGGGCAGGCCGTCGCCCTTGGGCTTGGCGGGCTTGCCGTCGTCGAGGTTGGTGTCGCCGCGGTCGAGGTCGAAGTCCTCGTCGAGCATCTCGATGCCGGGCTTGGGGCGGTCGAGGCCGTCTTTGCCCGGATCGCCGTCGCCAGCATCGATGCTGGCGATGCGGGACTCGATGTTGGCGATGCGGGCCTTGAGCTCGTCGCTCTCTTCGGCGCGGGCGTAGGCGCGGTACCGGTTGAGCGCGTCGACCGCCTCTTCCAGAAAGCCCATCTCTTCGTAGGCGAGGCCCATGTTGTGCAGGAACGCCGGCTTGCGCGACAGGCGGTAGCCCTCGCGCCAGGCATCGACGGCCTCGCGGTACAGCTCGTCGGCGAACAGCTCACGGCCATTGGTGTACAGCTGCTTGGCGCGCTGCAGCTCGGCGGCGCTGGGCTCGTCGGGCGTGTCCTGCGCCATAGCCGGGGCGCTGGTGAGCAGGAACAGGGTCAGGGTCGCACGGAGCCATCGCGTCATGGGCGGATGATACGCGATCACAGCAGTCCGGGCAGCGGCCCGCTCGGCAGCTCCGGTGCGGTGAAGCCGAACTCGGTGTCCGAGAAGCCAAACGCGTGCAGCAGCGACAGGTACAGCTGGTTGGTGGAGTACTCGCTGTTCAGGTAGCCGTTTGCCGCCTCGTACTCGTCGACGGTGCCCGGTCGCAGATCGAGCCAGCGACCCAGCGGGGCACCGCCTACGCAGCCGGCGAGCACGATGGGCAGGTTGCGATTCCAGTGCCGGCCCGAGCTGTACTCCGAGATCATCATCACCAGCGACGTGTCCAGCAGGTTGTCGCCGTCAGCGTCATCGGTGTTCGCCATGCGATCGAGGATGTAGGCCCACTGCTCGAAGTACCACTCGTACGCCAGCTCCATCCCGGGTTGGTAGTCGGCGTGCACCATGGCGTGCCAGTTGTCCCAGGCGCCGGTGTCGACGATGGGGTTGCCGCTGTTGCGGGCATTGAGCCAGGGGAAGGTGGGGGCGTGGCCGTTGGCGAAGTGCAAAGTGGCCACGCGGGTCATGTCGCAGGCCAGGGCGGTGATCATCACGTCGGCCATCAGCGGTGCCGAGAGGTCGTCGTCGCTGGACAGGTCGTAGCCGGGGGGGATGGTGAGGCTGGGGGGTACACAGTCCCCGGTGCCGGCGGCGATGCGGCTCTCGAGGGCAGCGAGCTTCTGTTCATGGGCGTCCAGGCGGATGCGGTCATGGCTGCCCAGGGTCGGTCGCAAGGCCCCGAAGTTGTCGCGAACGGCGGCCAGCACGCTGGACCGCCGTGCGCGCTCGGCCCAGCGGTCGGCGGCGGGCACCGAGTTGTCGCCGAAGATGCGCAGGGTCGAGATGACCGGGTCGTTGAAATACGAGACCGGATCGCTTCGATCGACCCAGAAATATGAGCCCTCGGTCGGGGTGACGAAGCCCGAGCCCGTGTTGCTGCCGCCGATGGTGAAGTCGAGCCGCTGAAAGGGGGTGCTGTTCGAGATGCGCGAAGCGATGACCTGCTCGATGCTGGGGCCGCCCGAGGTGATCGCCGAGCTGTCCTGGACCGGGAAGGGGCGTCCGGTGAGGAAGGTGTAGTTCGCGTTGACGTGAGCGTTCCCGACGCTGTTGTACCCCGGCATCTTGTTGTCGCAGCCGGCCACCACCACGATGCGATCCTGGAACGGGGCCAGCGGAGCGGTGATGGGACCCAGGGTGAAGCTGTCGAGTGTGCCCTCGGGTACCCAGTCCCGCATCACGGTGCCCTGAGGGTTGTGCAGGACGACCAGGCGCTTGGGAACCCCCGATTGGGTGCATGCGTGGGCCTCGCGGTAGCGGGCGAGGGCGGGGACGGCGAGCATCGAGGCGCCCGCGCGCAGGAAGGCTCGACGGTTGAGCTTCATTCGCCCCCCTCCTGGGTCTGGGGATCGGGTGAGGGGACCTGGGCGCGGAAGGCATCGGTGAGGGCGATGTCGACCATCAGCGCGCGGATGTCGCCCCCAGATGCCTCGAATCGGTCTTGCACGATGCGAAGGCTACACAGATCCGCATCGGCCACTGGGCGGCCCTGGCCGTACTCGTACCAGCGCCGGGTGTAGCACTGACGTGCCTGCGCCGAGGTGCCGATCAGCGCAATCATCTCGGCCGCCCCGTCGAAGTCTCCGGCCGGCTCGTCCAAGCTGCCCGTCGCATCGACCGGGATGCCGCTCTCCCATTCGTGTCGATGGGCGCCCACGGCGTCGAAGTTCTCGAAGGCGTAGCCCAGCGGGTCCATACGCACGTGGCAGCCCGCACAGGTCGGGTCGGCGGCGTGCTGGGCCAGCCGATCGCGGATGGTGAGCGCGGTCGGGCCCTCGGGCGGCAGCTCCATGTTGACGTCCTGGGGCGGGATGAGCTCTTCGCACAGCAGCTCCTGCAGCACGAAGGCACCGCGCTTCACCGGGGAGCTGGTGGCGGCGTAGGCGTGGCCGGTCAGGAAGCCTGCCCGGGTCAGGGCTCCTGGGCGGGTGTCGTCGAGCTGGACGCGGTGCCAGCCCGGTCCGGGGTCGGGCAGCCCGTAGATGGCCGCCAGCTCGCTGTCGACCCAGGTCGTGGTGGTGAACATCAGGTCTTCGAAGCGCCCGCTGCCGCCCCACACGACCTCGGACACCAGCAGGTCCATCTCGGTGCAGGCTGTCTTTGGTGTCCTGCGTGAAGCCCGGGTAGCGGGCCGGGTCGCGCTCGGCTTCGTCGAGGCGGTAGCCATCGAACCAGTCTTCGTGGAAGCTCGTCACCGCGCGCAGGGCTCGGGGGTCTTGCACCAGGCGAGCGGCGTGCATCGAGACCTGCTCGCGGGTGTGCAGCTCGCCGGCGGTAGCCGCCGCCCAGAGCTCGTCGTCGGGCAAGGTATCGGTGAGGAACAGCGCGAGCCGCGCGGCGATGGCGTAGTCGCTGAGCAGGCCGTCGGACTCGGCCATGGCGTCGAGGTAGAGGAACTGGGGCGACTGGAGCAACAGCATGATGGACAGCTGCGTCGCATCGACGGGATCGAGGCCTGCGTCGATGAAGCGCGTGGCGATCTGCGCCTCGCGCTCGGTCAGCGGCCGACGGTAGGCGCGCTCGGCCTTGGCCAGGATGGTTTCGCGGGCGCAGTCTTCGGTGAGGCCGCAGTCGAGCAGCCCATCGACGTCGACGGCCGAGGCCACGGCCTCGGCGGCGAGCATCAGCTGCTCGGCGTCGGGTGCGGTCACCGGGTTGGAGGCGGCGAAGGTTCGAAAGTCGGGGCCGCGCACCGTCGGTGGGAAGGCGCCGGCGCCCGGGTCGACTGCGAACAGGTCGTGCACCGCGTTGCGGATCTGGGCGTCGGTCAGTCGGCGGGGTGCGGCGGGAGCACCGGCGATCTCGCCGGGCTCGCACGTGGGCGGCGGCGTGCCCGGGTGGCTGCACGAGCCGGGCTGCTGGGTACGCGCGACGAACTCGTGCAGCACGGCGTAGGGCGGGTCGATGGCGTCGAAGCGCCGCCCGCCGCCGTGAGCGACGCGACCCGTCGGTTTGTCCAGCAGCAGCTGGGCTCCGTCAGATGTGTCCGCCACGAAGTCCTGGAGCACGGACTGGTTGCTGGCCACGGCGTTCGAAGCGTCGAAGGGAACGAGCTCGTTGCGGGTGCCGCCCGCCAGCCCGCCGTCCACGTGGCAGGCCACGCAGTCTTGCAGCAGGGGCACCATCTGGCCCTCGAAGAAGCTGTCGTCGGTGACGCAGGCGGCGGTGTCGTCCGTGGGCTCGGGCTGCCCGCCGTCGCAGGCCGCCAGCAGGGCGGTCACCAGCAGCAGGGACCTCACTGCGGCACCCCCGCTGCGGCAGAGCCGAGTCCCAGGCCGCCGAGGGTGTCGTACAGGTGCGTCCAGCTGAAGCCTCCGTCATGGGACACGTTCACGGCGCCGCCGCTGGACGTGAAGATCTGGTGGCCGACGGCGATGCTGGGGCTGCCGGGCCCGTCGTTGACCGCGCTCCACACCAGCCCGTCGGGCGAGCTGGACACGGGGTTCGAGCCGGTGACGAAGCGGTCGCCGGCCCACACCACACTGCCACTCGACGCCAGTGTCTGCGTCGTCCAGGTCACGCCGGAGTCGGTGGAGGTGTGCACGATGCCGGCGTCGCCGACGGCCACGAAGGTGCCGTCGTGGCCCGCCGCCGAACGCAGTCCCGGCCCACCTAAAAGGTGCTCGTGCTGCCACGACTGGCCGTCGGTGGTCACGGTGATCTTGCCCTCGTCGCCCACCGCCACGAAGGTGCCGTCGGCGAAGGTCATGCCGCGCAGGTGCACGCCCTCGTAGTCGCCCGTGCCCTGGGTCCAGGTGGTGCCGTCGGTCGATGTCCACGGCGCTTGCGGAGTCGCGGCGACAAAGAGGCCATCTCCGAAGGCGCAGCTGGCGAACACCGGGCCCGATGGGTCCGAGTGGGCGGTCCAGTCGATGCCGTCGGGGCTGCGCCACCATCGGCTGTCGACGTTGCCGCCCACCGAGACGAACCAGCCGTTGCCGGCGCAGATGCCGCGCTGCAGCTCGTCGCCGTGGGCCACCAGCGTCTCCCAGGTGTCGACCGGGAAGGTGGCGCCGTAGTCCGGCGTGGTCAGGATGTGGCGCCCGTCGCCGGCCCACACGATGGTGAGCGGTGCTTGGACCGTAGCGCCCAGATCGACGGCAAAGGGCGAGCCGGGCTGATCGTGAGGCAGCTCGAAGTGCCCCGTGGCGATGCCCTCGGTGCCGGCGTCGTGCGCGAGCACCAGCGTGGCTTGGGCGCCGGGCTCCAAGAACACCGGGGGCAGGGTGTCCAGGCTGAATCCGCTGCCTTGGAGCCAGTCGTCCGGGTGTCCCAGGAAGCGCAGGCGCACGTCGCAGGTGTTGGTGAGGGTCAGCTCGGTGGACAGCATGCCGGCGCCGAGTGGGCCCGTGCCCAGGTCGACGCTGCCGCCCACCGACGAGCCCCCGATCGACGCGGCGATGCCGTCCGTGCAGTTGGGGTCGGGCGGCGAGGTGTCTGCCGTGTCGCTCTGAGGTTCGGTGTCGGTGTCTGCGGTGTCGGCCGACCCGGTGTCGTCACCCACGGGCGCCGTGTCGTCGGACGGTGTCGTGCCCGAGCAGGCCAGCAGCGCGGTGGCGAGCCAGGCGCTCAAGGGGTCCACCCCTGCATGGCGATGTCGTGGACGCGCAGCGTGCCTGGGATGTCGTGCACATGCGCCCAGTTGGTGCCGTCGTCGCTCACGTGCAGGCTGGACTGGGCCTGCCAGGGGGTCTCGCTCGCGATGAACCGGCCGCCCGCCACCCCCACCAGGTTCAGGCTGATGCCGGGGTCGATCGGGGTCCAGTCGTCGCCGTTGGTGCTGGTGTACATGCGTCCGCTGCCGGTGGTGAGCCATCGCTCGCCGTCGTGGGCGACGCTGCCCAGAGAGTGGTACTGCTGGGTGTGCAGGATCTGCGTGCTCCAGCTCACTCCGCCGTCGTGGCTGGTGGCGATCATCTGGCGGTCGCCGCCTCCGACGGCGACCCAGGTGCCGTCGTGCACGGCCACGCTGTTCAGATCGTCCGGGTCGCTGGTGATCGCCTGGGTGCTCTCGAAGCCCTGGCCGTCGGCGCTCACCGACACCCGCATGTCACGCCCGACAAAGACGAAGCGCTCGCGAACTGGATCGAAGGCCACGTGGTTGAGCAGCGAGCCCCACTCGTTCTCGTGCACCACGCCGCCTCCGCCCTCGGACCAGGCGATGCCGCCGTCCCAGGCGCAGACGAAGCGCTCCAGGCCCCAGACGCAGTGCGATGGCCAGAAGCCGTCGTTCACCACCGATGCGTTCCAGCTCTCGCCGTCGGCGCTCCACTCGTAGCGCCCGGGGTCGCTCCAGTCGCCGCCAGACGCATATCCATGGAAGAAGCGGCCAGCGCCCCAGGTGAGCGTGTGGCGGTCGGTGACGGGGTCGGTGGGAACGGTGACGTCGGTGAACGACTGGCCGTAGTCGTCGCTGACCGCGACGTACCCGCCCGAACCCACCGCCACGATGCGAAGCGGAGGCGGCACCTGTACCACCAGATCGACCGATAGCTGGGCGGTGTCCCCGGGCGCGGTCAGGGTGGCGGACAGCTCAGCGGCTGCGGACAGCTCGGCCGCCGAGACGTCGATTGAGAACGTGGCGCTCTGATCGGGATCGAGAGAGGCCGGCGGCTCTGAGGCCCATGTGAAGCCGGTCGCGGAGAGCCAGGCGTCGGAGGTGCCGAAGCTCAGGGCCTGATCGGTGCGGTTGGTCACCACGAAGTCCAGGCGAGCGACCTGATCGAGGCCTGCCGGGGCCGACGTCAGCGCCAGCTCGTCGCCATTGGCCAGCAGCTGGCCGCCGTGCACCAAGGTGATCCCGTTGGCGGCCAGCGGATCGGTGTCGGGCCACGGCTCACCGTCGGGTGCCGTGTCGCTGGGCGAGGCCGTGTCGTCCAGCGGGGGCGAAGTGGGCGTGCAGGCCATCAGCAGGACGAGGAGTGGCAGGGACCGCGACATGTTGCCGGCATGCTACCCGAGGGTGGCGCGACACGCCGCCTCGACCTCGCCCGGGTGCTTCGGCACATCTGCGGTCAGCACATCGGGGTCGCCGTCGGTGACCAGCACGTCGTCTTCGATGCGGATGCCGATGCCGCGGAGCTCTTCGGGGGCGTCCTCGTCATCGGGCGAGATGTACAGGCCGGGCTCGATGGTGAGCACCATGCCCGGGCCCAGCGGGCGGCTTCCGCCACCTCGGTTGTAGGCGCCCGAGTCGTGCACATCCAGACCCAGCCAGTGGCTGGTTCCGTGCATGTAGTACTTCTTGTACGACTCGTCTTCGATGAGCTCGTCGACCTCGCCGTCGAGCAGGCCCAGCTGCACCATGCCCTCGGTCAGGCGCCGGATGGTGAGTTCGTGCACGGCCATGAAGGTGGTGCCCACGCGGCAGGCGTCGATTGCCTGGAGCTGCGCGTCGAGCACGATGTCATAGACCCGGCGCTGCGGCTCGGTGAAGGTGCCGTTGACCGGGAAGGTGCGCGTGACGTCGGCGGTGTAGTAGCCGTACTCGCCGCCCGCATCGATGAGCAGGAGCTCGCCGTCTTTCAGGGGGTCCCGGTTGGTGATGTAGTGCAGGATGCAGGCGTTGGCGCCGCCGGCGACGATGCTCTCGTAGCCGGCACCGGTGCCGCCCTCGCGGCGAAAGGTGTAGTCGATGAGGCTGGCGACCTCGTACTCGTTCTTGCCCGGGGCGGCGGCGGCCATGGCGGCACGATGGGCCAGGCCGGTGATGCGCGCGGCTTCGCGCATGACCGCGAGCTCGTCGTCGTTCTTGACGAGGCGCAGCTCGTGCAGGAGCTTGGACGGGCTGTAGAAGGTCTCGGGCACATCCAGGCCGTTCTTTCGAGCCGCGCGCGCGGCCTTGCGGATTGCCTCGTTGAGCTGGCGGTCGTACTTCGCGTTGCGCCCGAACCCGTAGTGCAGCTTGCTGACGCCCTGGACCAGGCGCTGCATCTCGGTCCACAGCTTGCCGATGGGGAAGGCAGCGTCGGCGCCGTAGTCGTCGATGGCACCGTCGGGGCCAGGACGAAAGCCCGTCCAGATCTCGCGTTCCTTGTTCTTGGGCTGCACGAACATGGTGAAGGCTTCGTCGCCGGGGCGCAGGAAGACGGCGGCGGAGGGGTCGGGCCAGCCGGTGAGCCAGTACAGGTCGGAGTCGGGCCGGTAGCGGTACTCGGCGTCGCCGTTGCGGATGTGGTGGGGCGAGCTGAACAGCAGCACCGCCTCGTCGTCGGCGAGGTGTTCGAGCAGCTTGGCGCGGTGGGCGGCGAAGTCGGGAGTGGGTGTGGCCATGGGCGGGTCATATCCGTGAGGGGGAGACGAGGGCGACGGTGTCAGGAGACCATTTTTCGGAAATCTGAGCCAGTTGGTGGCTCAAACCCGGTCTCGGGGGAGATCGAGCGACCAAGGGTGATCCATTTCCGAAAAATGGTCTCCTGACACCGTTCCGCTGCCGCTGCCCCGATGCCTCCGCCAGCCAGGAAACCGGCTGGATCTCCGCTACGGGGTCTCGATCACCACGGCGGCCCCCGCCCGGACGGTGAGCCCGGCGCCACCGCCGCCGATCGCGCCGCTGATGCTGGTGTCCGAGACGTTGCCATCGGCCTCGTGCGCGGCCATCTGCACTTCCTTGCCGCGGGCATCGAGCCGGACGCCGTAGTCGAGGGGCATCACGACGGTGGCCTTGCCTGAGTTGCTGGTGGCAGCGCTCTGCGACTCGAGCTTGCTGCCTTCGAGGCTGGCTTTGACGTCGCCGCCGCTGCTGGTGAGCTTGAAGCCCTTCATCGGCCCCTTGGCGTGGGCGCCGTCACGGCCGTTGGCGGTGACGTAGCCGCCACAGCCGAGCACATCGACCCAGCCTCTGGGCGCATCGGCCGTGACCGTGGCGCCTGAGGGCACGGACACCGACAGCTCGATCTTGGCCTCTTTGACGGCAGAGGGCTGGCTGGGAACGACCACCTTGGCGCCGCCGCTGGCCTCTTTGCCCCACACCGACAGGCGGATGCCCTCGCCCATGCGCTGCATCGCGTCCTTGTCGCTGCCGCGCAGTGTGAAGGACAGGCTTCCGCGTACGCCATCGGTGTCGGTGCAGCGCACCTTCAGGTTCCCGGACGGCAGCGTGACGGTGATGCGCGCGTCGTCGTGGAAGTCGGGGGCCGTCTGGGTGAAGCCGCCGTTGTAGTCGATGAGCTCGGGCTTGGACCCGTCGAGGTCGATGTCGTCCCAGTCGAGCTCGAATTCGTCGTCTTGGGCGGCGGCGAAGCCGCAGAGAAGCAGGGCGATGACAAGTTGCATGGCGGGTAGCTAACCCGGCGGCCTACCTGGGCACCGAGACGGCCTCTGGTGGCAAGACCACCTTCAACGCGAGGAACGCGACGATGGCCGCCACCATGAAGCCCGGGTGGCCAAAGGTCACGAACAGGGTGACCGCGGTCGACACCGCGCTTGCCACCAGGAATCCAGCGTTGCTGGGGCTGCGCACCGTGTAGGCCATGAAGTCGATCTCGTCGTCGGCGCGTTCGGTCAGGCCACCCATGTAGATGACCATCACCACGGCCAGGCTCACGAACAAGATGGCCGTCGTGAACAGGAACACGCCGAGCTCACCGCGGTACCAGAGGTCGGCGGGCACGGTGAAGCGCACCGAGACGGCCCACACGATCAGCAGCGGCTGCATCAGGATCTCGGGGCCTTCGCGGTGGGGCGCATCGGGCTTCCAGGCGTGGAACGCCGTGTGCAGGATCTGCGCGAACAAGAAGGCGGCGCAGACGCCCCAGGCGCTGGCGGGCAGCTCGGCCAGGCGGTGGATGTCAAAGCTGATGAACGGCACGAACAGCGCGGTCACGATCAGCAGCAGGTGGGTCTGCATGTGCCGAGGACCGGTGATGCCGCGCAGGATGATCGCGTTGAGCAGGACCACGTAGGTGATGGCGATGATGTCTTGCGTGTTCACGGCAGCCTCGGGGTTGCCGAGACTCTACGACGAAGGTCGGCTTTCGGATCGCTTCGCAATTCTTCGGACTTGTTGCGCAGGGGGGCTCATCGGCGCCGCTATGCTCGCTACGCATGGTCCGAATGGGTTCCTCGACAGCGGTGGTCTGCGCCCTGGCGGCGCTGGCGCCGGCCGTGGCCTGGGCTTGGGGTCCAGAAGGGCACGAGCTGGTGGCAGCCAGAGCCGAGCAGGCCCTGTCGGAGCCCGCTCGCGCCGAGCTCTCAGCGCTGCTTGGGGACGACTCGCTGGCTTCGGTCGCGAACCTGCTCGACGACCGCCGCCGAGAGCCCGGCTGGGCCTGGTCGCGACCGCTGCACTTCGCCAACGTGCCGTTGGATGCCCCCAGCTTCGACGCTGAGCGGGACTGTGCGGGGGGCCTCTGCGTGGTGACCGCGGTCGAGCACTACGCCTGGGTGGCAGGCGACACCGGGCTTGGCGTGGTGCAGCGTCGTGAGGCCGTCGAGATGCTCGCCCACTTGGTGGCCGACCTGCACCAGCCCCTGCACGTCGCCCACGCCCACGATCGGGGTGGCAACGACCACGTGGTGCTGTTCCAGGGGGCTCGCACCGACCTGCACACCATCTGGGACGACGTGTTGCCGCCGCGTGTGGTGCTCGATGCGCCCGCCGCGGCTCGCCTGGAGGGCACCCCGGCCAGCTGGGCGGCCGAGAGCCTGCAGCTGTCCAGGACATCGGTGTACGGCGCGCCCGTGGGAGCGCCGGTGCCGTCCTGGTACCTGCGAGGCGCCGAGGGGACCGCGGCCCAGCGCCTGACCCTGGCCTCGGATCGGCTGGCAGGCCTGCTCGAAGCGGTGCTGACCGGAGCCCCGCTGCCGTTCGAGCGCCCCACCGTCCACTACGACCGCAGCCCGGTCTACTGGGGGCCGGCGGCCATCGCCCCCCTGGGCACGGCGCTGGTGGTGCTCTTGCTGTCGGTCTTTGCTATTCGGCGCCTGGACGACCGGCGGCTGCTCGCCCTGGTGCGGGTGATGGGCGGCCGACCAGGCCTGCTGGCGCTGGCAGCGCTGGCCATCCTGGCCACCATCGCCGCCGACCTGGGACTGCCGCTGGTGTACCGGCACGCCATCGACGTCGTCATCCCCTCGCGCGACGTCTGGGGCGTGGCCCAGCTGGCGGGCCTGTCGGGCGCCGCCCTCGCCATTGCCGTGCTGGGGCACCTGGTGTCGGCGGCGGCGCTGGCCCGACTCGCCGCCGACCGCATGAACGCCCTCCGCAACCAGATGACCGAGCGGCTCGCGGGGGCGCCGATGGACTGGCTGGGCGATCGCCCCAGCTCCGACCTGATCGCGCGCTTCGTGGGCGACGTTCCCCTGGTCGACGCCGCGGTGGTGAGTGTCATTCCACGGGTGATGCGCGGCCTGTTGGTGGGCGGTGGCTCGCTGGTCATGATGCTGTGGCTCGACTGGCGTCTGACGGTGCTGGCGTTGTTGCTGATGCCGCTGGGGGTCGCCGGCCCGAGGGTGCTCACGCCGCGCACGGTCGCGGCGAGCGCGGCGCGCCAGGAGCGGGAGGGGGCGGCCGCCACCGTGCTGCTCGACCTCATCGACGGCATGTCCACCCTCCGGGCCTTCGGCATCACCCCGGTGTGGCTCCAGCGCTACCGAGAGCGCGCCGACGCGCTGGCCCGCTCCACCTTCAAGCTCACCTGGCTTCAGGTGATGACCCAGGGCACCTCCGCCATCGGCATGATGGCGGTCTCGGTGTCGATCCTGACCTCGGGTGCGCTGCTGGCCGTGTATGCCGGGGTGACGGTCGGGGTCATCACGGCCTTCTTCGTGCTGCTGGCCAACCTGGCCTCGTCGGTGGCCCGCATCTCGTCCGGGCTGCCCGCCCTGGCCAAGGGTGTGGGGGCGATGGAGCGCATCCAGGAGCTGTTGGAACTTCCGGCGGTCGACCCGCCTCCACAGCAGGCCGACCGCGACCCTCGACCCCTCGTTCAGGCGCTCACCTTCCGCGGCGTGGGCTTCAGCTACGACGAATCGCGCCGAAGCCTCGACCGCGTGGACCTGCAGCTGGGGGCCGGCCGCCGCATCGCCATCGTGGGCCCGAGCGGGTCGGGCAAGTCGACCCTCCTGTGGCTGCTCCTGCGCCATGGACAGGCCCAGGAGGGCGACGTGCTGTGGGATGGCGACCCGCTTGGCGGCATCCCGCGCGCCCAGACCGATGCCGCTACGGCACTGGTTCCTCAGCGGCCCATCGCCTTCGCGACCACCCTGCGCGAGAACATCCGGCTGGGCAACCTGGCGGCCGACGACGCGGCGGTCGAGCAGGCGGCCACGCGCGCGGCGCTCGATGGTGTGGTGAGCAGCCTTGCCGAGGGCCTGTCGACGCCCATCGGCCAGGGGGGCAAGTCGCTGTCGGGGGGTGAGATGCAGCGCGTCGCCATCGCCCGAGCCCTGCTGCGAGAGCCCAGCCTGCTGCTGCTCGACGAGGCCACGTCAGCGCTCGATCCGCGCACGGCGGACACCATCCTTCAAGTGGTGCTCGGGCTGCCGCGCACCACGACGGTGGTGGCCGTCACCCACGATCTCGCCGCCGTGCACCGCTTCGACGAGGTGGTCATGCTCGAGCAGGGGTGCGTCGTGGGCCATGGCCCGCACGCTGAGCTGCTCGCCAGCTGTGCGCCATACGCTCGGCTACGGGCGCGGCAGTCGGGGCTGGAGCTGGGGCGGGACGGCCGCACCGGGTCGGTGCAGCCCGAGCGCCTGCGTGAGATCCCGCTGCTGGCCGAGCTGCCTGCCGAGGCCCTGGAGGCGCTGGCGACCCAGATCGTGGTCGAGGCCTGGAACGACGGTGAGGTGCTGTTTGGGGTGGGCGACCTGGGCGACCGCCTGCTCATCGTGGGGCGCGGCCAGCTCGAGGTGTTCGACGCCGACGGCGTGGCCCTGGGCGTGGTCTCAGCGGGGGACTTCATCGGAGAGGTCGCGCTGCTGCGTCAAGGCCGGCGCATGGCCGAGGTTCGTGCACGTGGCTTCTGCACGCTCTTCGCGCTGTACGCTCCGACGCTTCAGGAGGTGCTGACGCGCTTCCCGAGCGTCGAGCGCAGCCTCGAGGAGCGGGCCGCGCAGTACGTGCCGACGTCGAGCTAGCTCGGGGGAGCGTCCTAGCAGGCCGTTGAAATACTCGTTCCTCGTATTTCTACAGCCTGCACTACCATTGCCGGCACCGCCGCCTTCTGGCTCGGCAAGTCCGGCCGCCGACTCGACGATTGTGTTTGGCCAGCGGTTTTCGCTGTTCAAGGAATCGCCGATTCGGCAGCCGGACCTGCCGAGGGCGGCGGATGCCTCGGTCGCAGCGCGCTGAAATACCCGGCAAGCCGGGTATTTCATCACTCTGCTAGAAGATGCTCTCGATCGAGTCGAGCTCTTGCGTCATGAACTGGAAGGTCTCGTCGACGCTGTCGGAGATCTTGAACAGGTCGGTGTCGCCGGGGCTGATGGTGCCCCACTTGGCCATGGCCTCGAGGTTGAGCACGTCGTTCCAGTACTCGGTGCCGAACAGCACGATGGGGAGCTTCTTCTTGATCTTTCCGGTCTGGATGAGCGTGAGCGTCTCGAAGAACTCGTCCATGGTGCCGAAGCCGCCGGGAAAGATCACCAGGCCCTTGCACAGGTAGAGGAACCAGTACTTCCGGGTGAAGAAGTAGTGGAACTCGAAGCCGAGCTCGGGGGTGGCCCAGTCGTTGATGCCCTGCTCGAAGGGCAGGCTGATGCCCAGGCCGACGCTCTTGCCGTCGGGCACGTCGCTGGCGCCACGGTTGGCGGCCTCCATGATGCCCGGGCCGCCGCCGCTGCAGATGTAGTAGCTGCGGCCTTCGCGCTCCATCGACCACGCGGTGAACTTGCGGGCCAGCTCGCGGGCGTCGTTGTAGTAGCGGGACAGCTTGACGCCCGCCTTGGCCTTGTGCAGCTCGACCTTGAGGTCGGCGTCTTGGGGGTTCTGCTTGATGGACGACTCGACGCCGGCCAGGCGGGCCTTGGCGTCTTCGGTGCTGCGGATGCGGGCCGAGCCGAAGAACACGACGGTGTTCTTGACGCCGTTCTGCATGAAGCGCTGACGGGGCTCTTCGTACTCGCAGAGGATGCGGATGTGCCGGGCCGCTGGCGAGTGGATGAAGTCGAGGTTGTTGTAGGCCTTCTTGGGGTTGCTCAAGGTTCCGTATGCTCCAGGGATCCGGGCCCATAACCGCCCCACGGTGGTGTACGGTGAACTTCGCCACTTGGAGTCCTCATGCACCGCTTCGCTGTCACCGGTCTACTGGCCCTTCTCTGCTCCCAGGCCTGGGCTGTCCCCATGCAGTTCAGCCAACAAGGCCGTGTGCACGATGCCCTGGGCCAGCCGCTGACCGGCTCGAACACCCTCGACTTCGCGCTGTACGACACCCCGTCCGGCGGCACCGCGATGTGGTCCGAGGGCCACACCATCACCTTGGACGACGGCTACTACGCCCTGACCCTGGGCGAGACCAACGCCATCGACAGCACCTGGTTCGATGGCGACACGGTCTACCTCGCCATCACCGTGAACGGCGGGGCCGAGATTGCCGACAGGCTGCGCCTGCTCACGGTGCCGTACGCGATTCGCGCCGCTTCGGCCGACAGCCTGGCGGGCGGGGGTGCCCTGGACGTCACCGAGGTCGCCGTCAACGGCACGACGGTCATCGACAGCAGCGGGAACATCGACTGGGCCAGCATCGTCAATGCCCCGGAGCTCGCCTCGTTGGTGTGCACCGACGGGACGGTGCCCTTGTTCGACACCGGCGCCTGGACCTGCGCCGATTCCAATGCGCACAGCCACGACGCTAGCGCGATCTCCAGCGGCACCCTTGCCGCAGAGCGGCTGAACTTCGGCACCGGGCCCGACACGGTTGCCGAGGGCGATCACGGACACGCCGACTACCTCGCGCTCACCGGCGGGACACTGAGCGGCACCCTCAATGGAGCCGATGCGTCGTTCAGCGGCGACGTGAGCGGGGCGGCTGGAAGCTTCAGCGGCGACGTGAGCGGGGCGGCCGGCAGCTTCAGCGGCGACGTGAGCGGGGCGGCCGGAACGTTCAGCGGTGACGTGAGCGGGGCGGCCGGCAGCTTCAGCGGCGACCTGGGCGCGGGCGACGGCCGCTTCACGGGCCTGGTGCAGGTGGGAGCGACGTCAGTGACCTGCGACTCGACCGTGGCCGGCTCGCTGCGCTTCGACAGCACCAACCAGACCCTCGAGCTGTGTGCCGACGGTGCCTGGCTCGAGGTGGGCGGGGGCAGCAACGGCCAGGCGCCCAGCTCGGCGGCCATCAGCTGCTACGATCTGCACCAGCAGTACCCCGCGGCCACCGACGGCGTGTACTGGATTCGCCCCGACTCTGCAGCTGCGTTCCAGGTGTACTGCGACATGACCAACGACGGCGGCGGCTGGGCGCTCGTGGCGCGCATGACGGTTGCCGGCGGGCAGGCCCACTGGAACACCGGTGCCGTCAACCTGGTGAGCGAGGTCACCCCCAACCTGTCGGGCGCCGAGAAGTTCGCCGACGACCGCATCAATGCGATCCAGGCGGCCAGCAGCTACGCGGGCCCCACCTCGTATCGCATGACCTGCTGGGAAGGGCAGTCCTTCGCGCAGACCATGTTCTGTTCGTCGCAGTGCACCTTCAACGCGCAGGCCTCGGTCAACAGCAGCGAGTGTTCACGCTGCACCGGCACCTTCGAGGGCAGCCTGGTGCAGCTGACCCCCAACACGGGCACCCGTGGGCTGGGCCACCACCACGACTACAGCTACGCGTGGTCGATGGCCTACCAGCGCCACCCCGAACAGGGTAGCAACCCGGGCTGCCGCAACGACAACCGCGGAAGCGGCGACGGTCACCTGTGGGTCAAGTAGGCGGGGAGCAGCCCGCGGGCGCTATTCGAGCCGCCCTACTCGAGCAGCTGGATCGGCTCGGGGGCGAGTGTCTTCTTCATGACCACGAACTCTTCGCCGGTGCGAGGGTCTTCGATGGTCTCGCCGGTGGGGGCGAAGTCGACGTCCTGGTACATCTTGAGGGCGCGGCGGTTGTCGGCGCTCACGTTGAGCGTGACAGCCCGTAGGCCACGTGCGCGCAGCTTGCTGAGCACGCCGGTGAGGAAGCGCTGGCCCAGGCCTCGACCGCGCCAGCCCGGGCGAATGCCCATGGACAGCAGCAGCACCTCGTTGGGGCGGTCCCAGGTGCGGACGCAGACGCAGGTGCCGATGCACTTGTCGTCGGCGTGCAGCAGGAAGACCCGGCCGCTGCGCAGCAGGGCCGAGGCGGTGTAGCGCCCGAAAGTGGGCTCCGAGAAGGTCTGGAGGTCGATGTCGACGAGGGTGCGGACCAGTTCGGGCTGGAACTCGGTCACCTCTTCGACGCGCATCTCGAACGAACGTGTGTCACCTTCGATGCGGAACTCTTCCATGGGACCCCCCCTTGGGACTACGAAGGTAGGACGCGACGGGCGCGATGTCAAATCGCGATCCGGCGGGAAAAACGCTGCGAATAGAGAAGTGAAGGGCAGTTCAGCCCCGACCTGCCTGCCCAAGAGGAGCCTGCAAGCCTGCGATGCCCGTTCCGTGTGTCTGCCGCGGCGAACCTTCAACATGAGCCTGCACCGCCGCCACGAGCATGCCCACGACGCGATCTTCGGCGCTCGCAAAGCTGCCTGCAAGGCTGGCACCGGCGGCCTTGGCGTGCCCTCCGCCGGCCGAAGACAGTTTCTGAGCGACCGCACCCACGTTGACCTGGCCACGTGAGCGCAAACTGGCTTTGGTGAGATCGGGCTGGCGCTGGATGAGCAGCGCGGCCACCTCGACGCCGTGAACGTGCACCAGCGCGTCGACCACACCCTCGAGGTCGCCAGGCAAGATGCCGAAACGCTCGCGGTCGGCGAGGCTGATGCGGCTGACCGCGACCTGCCCGTCGAAGTGGAACCGGGTCTCGCTGAAGATGTGTCCGGCGCAGCGCAGACCGCCCGGCGTGCGCTCCATCAGTACGCGGGTGCAGATGCCCGAGTGGTCGATGCGGTGGCGCATGAGGTCGGCGGCCATGTGGTGCGTGGCGGGCGTCGTGTTGCTGTAGCGAAAGGCGCCGGTGTCGAAGATGGCGCCGGCGTAGAGCAGCGCGGCCACGTCGTGATCGATGGCCTCGCCGCGCTCGAGAAAGAAGCCGTAGAGCATCTCGGTGGTGCTCGTGGCGGCTGGGTCGACCCAGGGGTGGGTGTACCCGTCGGTGCGCGTGGACGCGTGGTGGTCGATGATGCCGCAAACGCGGGCGGCAGCGAAGGCCGCGGTCACGCGCGGGGCCATCCGGTGGCGGTCGCCGTCGAGCACCACCACCGCGTCGTACTGGGCGAACACCCGGTCATCGGCGAGCAGCTCGTCGATCTCGGGCATCCAGCGGTAGCGGAAGGCCGGGGTGCCGGCCACGTCGACAAGAACGCCGTGCCGCCGCAGCACCCGCTGAAGGGCCAGGCACGCCCCCAGGCTGTCGCCGTCGGCCTCGACCGGTCCTGTGAGCAGGACCCGCTCGGCGTCGAGCAACGCTTGGAACAGGGCGTGGCGGCAGTCGGACACCCTCAGCCCTCGGAGAGCAGGGCGTCGAGGTCGTCGAACTTCTTCTTGGGTGCGGCCTTGGGGGCGTCGGAGCTGCCGCCGCCGTCGGACTTCTTCTTGCGGCTGCGCTTCTTCTTGGGGGCGTCGCCCTCGGACAGCATGGCGTCGAGGTCGTCGCCGCCGCGGGGGCCGCGGTCGTCGCGACGGCCCTTGCCACGTCCGCCGCGTCCGCCGCGGTCGTCGCGATCGCGGCCTCGGCCACGGTCGTCGCGATCGCGGCCCTTGCCGCGTCCGCCCTTGCCTCCGCGGCGCTCGTCGCGCTCGCGGCGCTGCTCGGCGCGCACGTCTTGCAGGTCGGCCAGGCCGCTGGCAGCCAGCTTGCGCTGGCGATCCCAGGTGAAGAAGGCGCGCAGCGCCGCGGCGAGCAGGACGTCGCCGTCGGGGCGCTCCTTCAGCTCGCGCACGGTGGGCAGGTAGGCCTCGAAGACCATGGTGGACATGGCCGCCTTGATCTGCTCGGACTGGCGGTCGACCCGCTGGCGCACGATGGTCTCGGCGTCGGGGAAGTGGTGCACCTCGAATTCGACCTTGTGCACGCCTTCGAGGGTCTTGCGGGTGCCGATGTCGGTGCCGCCCACCAGGCTGATGGCCACGCCCTTCTTGCCGATGCGGCCGGTGCGGCCGACGCGGTGCATGTACACCGAGGGGTCTTGGGGCAGGCTGTAGTTGATGACGTGCGACAGGTCGCTGATGTCGATGCCGCGCGCGGCGACGTCGGTCGCGGCCAGGAAGCGCACCTCGCCGTTCTTGACCATCTGCATGACCTTGGTGCGGCGGCCCTGGGGCAGCTCGCCGGACAGCAGCTGGCAGTCGAGGCCCTGGCGATCGAGGAAGGACGCCACGGTGGCGGCATCTTCGCGGGTGTTGCAGAAGATGATGGCCGAGGTGGGGTTCTCGAGGTCGATCAGGTACAGCAGGGCGCGCACCTTGTGCATGCCGGGCTGGGTCTCGTACAGGCGGTGCTCGATGCCCTCGACGTGGTCGGTGTCGGTGGACAGCACGATGTCTTCGGGGTCGTCGAGGTAGCGGGCCGCGAGGCGCTGGGTGTCCGGGCTGATGGTGGCCGAGAACAGCAGGACCTGCGGGTTGTCGCCGCACTTGTCGAGGATCTTGGTGACGTCTTCGAAGAAGCCCATCGAGAGCATCTCGTCGGCCTCGTCGAGGGCGCAGACCTCGATGCCCGAGGGATCGAGGTTGCCGCGCTTGATGTGGTCGAGCACGCGACCGGGGGTGCCGACGATGATCTCGGCGCCGTCTTGCAGGGCCTTGATCTGCGGCTCCATCTTCACGCCGCCCACCAGCACGGCGATGCTGACGTCTTTCTGCGAGGCGATGCCGGCGAACTCTTCGGCGATCTGCTGGGCGAGCTCGCGGGTGGGCGCCAGGGTGAGGCAGCGCGGTGCGCGGGCCCCCGCCTGGATGCGCTCGATCATGGGCACGCCGAAGGCGGTCGTCTTGCCGGTGCCCGTCTTGGCACGCACCAGCATGTCCTTGCCAGCAACGCCAGGCTCGATGGTGAGGGCCTGAACCGGGGTGGCGGTCTCGTAGCCGAGGGAGTGCACACCCTCGAGGACTTCGCGAGAGATGGGGAAGTCGGCGAACTTGCGGTCAGAGACGTAGTCTGCGCCCGTGGGCTGCTCGTTGTCTCCGTCCTGGGGCGCCGACTCGGCCGGCGCGGACTCTTCTGTGGTCATGGTTTTCCTTGGGAAGCCGCGCAACATATGGGCTGGGCTATTCTCTGTCCATGAACTGCCTACTGCTGACCATGCTGCTGGCGTGCGGCAAGACGACGGGTCCCGAGCCCATCGACACGCCCGCCCCCGCCGAGACCCCGGCACCCCCCGAGGCCGCCCTGGACTTCATCGCCACGCTCACCATCGACGAACAGCCCGGGGGCAAGCGCTTTCAGGGGGTGTGGCTAGCTCAAGAGGGCGGTACCCGCTGGCTCGTGGCCTACCGCAAGCGCGAGCCGTGGACGTGGTTCGAGGGCAAGCGCGTGCACGTCACCGGCGAGCGCTTCGTGCCCGACCCGATGACCCAGCACATCATGGCCGACCACATCACCGTCACCTCGCTCGAGCTGCTGAAAGACGAGGTCGAGGACGGCGCCGATCCCATCGGCATCGGGCCGGTGGTCGAGATGACCGGGGTGTTTGCCAAGCACACGGGCGAGGCCGGCAGCAAGATCGAGGGGCAGACCTGGACGACGTTCACCGTCGAGGGTGAGGCCATGCCCTACCAGGCCCCTGGCGTCGACCTGGAAGGCGAGCGCACCGTGCGGGTGCGGGTGGTGAAGCGCAGCCCGTACGTGGCCAGGATGGGCGGCGACGAAGTGTGGGTGGTGGAGTAGGCGGTCAGCGCCGCCCGCAGCACCGGCCCTCACACCCCGAGCTTCTGACGCACCCTCTCGTTGTCGATGTGCTTGCTCACGTCCATCGGGTCGCAGCTGCCCGTGGGGTCGAAGTCGATGGGGCCGATGGCGTGGGCGACGCGCAGAGCTTCGGGCCACAATGCGGCGCTGCGCTTGCCCATGCCCATGAGGGCCGTGGCCATGGCCATGCGAACGTCGGTGTCCTCGTCGCGCCAGGTGCGGTCGATGTGGGCGATGCGCTGGGCGAACCAGTCGTCGTCCGGAGCGGACTTCTTGCTGGACTTGGACAGCTCGTAGGCGAGGGTGTTGCCGCAGGATCGGCGAACGGGGTCGTCGTGCACGGTCCAGCGCTCGGCCAGCTCGACCGCGATGTCGGACTTGGCCAGGGTGGCATCGCACGATGCGAACACGTGGGTGAGCTGCCCGTCGGCGAGCTGTTCGACCTGGCGCTCGGCCTGCTCGACGGTGATCGCCTTGGGGTCGTCGACCAGCAGGCCGATGAGCTTGAGCTCGTAGATGTCGCTCTTCCACAGCGCTGCCGCGAGCTCGGCGTCGCGCCCCACCTTCTTGGCCACCTTGCGCAGCTGGGTGAGGCCTACGCCGACGTACTTCAGCGGGCTGTCGGGGTAGCGCTGTGCCCAGTTGTCTCGCGCCCGCTGGGTGCCTAGCGGCGTCACCAGGGCCAGCACGTCGGACTCGGTCATCGTTGCCTCCACAGATCGTGGATCTAGCACGTGCAGCGCCCGTCGCCCTGGCTCATCCTTCGCGTTCCACCCCGCGCTTCAGCCGCGTCACCTCCTGCACCACCTCGTGGCGCTGCAGCGCGTCTTGTCCCGCATCCTCGCGCTTCCAGTGCTCCCAGTGGAGCGCGAGCGCGCTCTGCAGCCAGTCCCGCTCGGGATCTTCGCCCTTGGGCCCGGTGACGTGCACCGTCTGCCCGGCACGCGTTCCCACCTGGACCCAGGCGCCGCACTGCTCGATGGACACGACGTCGGCCCAGGCCACCCGTCGCTCGCCCATCACCAGCGAGTCGGGCTCCAGCCGCAGGTCGCCGGGCACGGTGCCCTGGGACCACTGCCACAGCTTCCACAGCACCGGCCCGAGCAAGAAGAAGTAGGTGCAGTCGACGGAGTCGAGCGCGTACAGCGCAGCCGCCCCCAGCACCACGATGCCCACCAGCCCGCCGATCCCCATCAGGCGATACCGGTAGGCGTCGCGGTCGGGAACCAGGCAGTGCACCGTGAGCGCGCCCAGCTCGCGCGTGGCGACCATGTTGGTGTTGGGCGGCTCGCCCAGCTTGTCCAGCGCGTCGACGGCGGTGGTCACCCGAACTCCACCAGGGCGGTCTCGATGCCCAGGCCGGGCCCGAAGGCGGCCATCACCCCGAAGCCCGGCTCGGGTGGACGGTGCTGCAGGGTCTCGGCCAGAACGAACAGCACCGACGGGCTGGACATGTTGCCGTGGGCGCGCAGCACACGCCGCGACATGGCCATCTGCTCGTCCGAGAGCACCAGACGGCGCTGCACCTCGTCGAGGATGCGGCTGCCGCCGGGGTGGAAGCACCACGTGGCCACCGAGGAGCGCTCGATTCCGTTCTTGTCGAGCAGCGAGCCCACCGCCGCCTCGATGTTCGCGGCGATGATGGAGGGGATGGACGGGTCGAGCACGATGCGAAAGCCGCCCGTGGTCAGGCCGAAGCCCAGGCTGTCGATGTGGTCGTAGTCGTAGGCGCTGCCAAAGTCGACCAGGCGCGGACCGTCGCCCTCGGTGCCGATGACCGCCGCGGCGGCGCCGTCGCCAAACAAGGCCAGCGCCACGAGGTTCTGGGGGTCGTCGTCGTTGGCGAAGCAGGCCGAGCAGATCTCGACGGCCAGGGCCAGCGCGCGGGTGCCGGGGCGTCGCGCGGCGTGGTCGGCGGCGACCTTGAGCAGCGGGATGGCCGCGTGGCAGCCGATGCAGTTGAAGTGGGCGCGGGCGATGTCGTGGCGCATGCCCTGCTCGCGCGCCAGCAGCAGATCGAGGCCGGGCGTGGCGTACCCGGTCACCGTGGTCACGGCCACCAGGTCGACCGCCGCGGGCGGGGTGTCGGTGGCGGCGAGCACGGTGGAGATGGCCTGGTTGCCCAGCGCCATCGCGCCGTCTCTCCAGGCCTGGTTGGTGTCGGTCAGCGTGCGCGGCGTGTCGTACCACTCGGGCGGCACGAACAAGCCCCGGGTGTGCACCGGCGAGTCCAGGAACAGGCGGTCGAGCAGGGGGCTGCGGCCCCAGGGGCTGTGCTCGTACAGGCGGGTCTGAGCGTACTGGCGCTCGGGCACGGCACGCCCGATGCCCAGGATGCGCGGGTCAGGCATCGCCGGCCCCCAGCGGGTCGGGGGCGTCGGCGGGCCAGCGCGAGGCCTGCCGCAGCTGCACGCCCTCACCGCGCAGCACCACCCTGCCTGCGGCGTCGAGCACGGTCACCTCGGCCTCGATGCCTCCGTCAGCGGGGCGCGCACGGCCTTGTAGGCGAAGCGGGCCCTGGGGCACCCCCTCACCAAAGGTCCACCGTCCGGCGCCGACGGGCAAGCCCAGCCAGCCGGTGCGGGCGCCGCTCCAGGCACTGAGCGCCTGGTGCACGCCGTCGATGGCCGAGGCCAGCGGATCGACCGTGTCGGCGGGCAGCAGGTCGGCAGACAGGCCTCCGTTGCCGTCGCTCTCGAGGCGGTCGAGCATCTGCCAGGCGGGGCCGTGGAAGAGCAGGTCGTGGCGATACAGCGGCCCGGCAGCCTCGCCCGCAAGCGGCCTGGGGGCAGCCATGGCGGCGGGGGTCGACCGGATGCTCAGGGTGGCCTGGGCAACCACCGCGTCTCGGGCGAGCACCCGGGCGCGCCAGACCTCGCTGTCGCGCACCAGCTCGACGACCACGTCGGCGCGCGGGCGCTCGACGAAGGTCGGGGCCACGATGCGGAAGTCGGCCAGCGACCACGACCCCTCTCGTCGGTCGAGCACGCGGGCAGCCGTTTGCATAGCGACCGCCCAGACGGCGCCGGGCACCAGGGGCCGGCCGCCCACCCGGTGGTGATCGAGGGCGGCGTGCGTTGGGTCGAGCGGAACACGGAAGCGCGCCGAGATGCCGGGCAGCAGCTCGGTGGCCGGGCCGAGCGGCCAGGGCAGGGCCGGGGGGGCGTCTTGGGCGGTGATGGCCACGACGCCGCGGGAGCCCAGCGCACGGCGGAAGGCCGCAGCGCCGGTGTCGGGGTCGAGCGAACGCAGGCCGCGCTGGGCCAGCACCCGCTGCAGGGCCGGGTTGGATGCCATGCCCACCTCGCTCCACGCGGTCCACCGCAGGTGCAGCGAGCGCGCGGCGGTGGGGTGGTCGAGCTGCTCGAGGGCGGCGTTGGCTGCGGCGTACAGGCTCTGGCCCGGGTTGCCGCGCTCGACCACGATCGAGCTGAACGACACGTAGAGTGCGGGCTGATCGCCGCGCGTGGCCCCAAACAGCGCGGTCGCCCCGGCGAGCTTGGGGTCGAGCACCGCTGAGATGTCGTCGGGATCGATGTTGCCGAGCAGGTTGTCGCGCAGCACGCCGGCGCCGTGCACGACCAGCTGAACCGGACCCCAGTCGGCGCGTGCCTGCTCGATGGCGGTGGCCACGGCGGCCGCGTCGGTGACGTCGACGCTGGCGTAGCGGGTTGCCACTCCGGTGCGTCGCAGCTGCGTCAGGGCATCGGCCACCTCGGACTCGGGGCGGCGGCCCAGCAGCAGCACCCGCGGTCCCAGGTCGGCGAGCGACTGCAGGCAGCGCGCCACGATGCCGGTGGCCCCGCCGGTGGCCACCACGAAGGGCTGCGCAGGGAGCTCGGCGGAGAGCGGGTCGAGCGGGATGGGCACCGAGGTGGTGGGAAGCGCATGCCCCTGCTCCCGCGCGATGCAGCGCCCGAAGGCGGCGGTGGCCGGAGAGGTGGGCGCGGGCAGGGGGCCCGGGTGGGCGCGCAGGTGGGCCAGCAGGGCACGCAGCTCGGCGGCAGTGTCGCCCGGGGGCGGCGCGCTGCCGGTGGCGGCGTAGGTGTAGAGCAACGCGCGCACCGGCTGGGGTTCGGGGGAGGGCTCGGGCGTGGCCAAGGGCACGCCGTCCGGCAGCCGGGCCTCGATGTGCTGCACCAGGCCAGTGATGTTGAGGTTGGCCAGCTCGGCGTAGTCGGACTCGTGGGTGGTGAAGCCGAGCTGATCCTGCAGCATGCCCAGGATCTCCATCTTGCGGATGGAGTCGACGCCCAGCTCGGCCTCGAGGTCGGCGTCGTCGGTCAGGAAGTCGGCCGGGTAGCCCGTGACCTCGACGATGGCGGCCACGACGGCGGCTCGGGTGTCGGAGGCGGGCACCGATGCGGGCGCCGGCTCGCTGGCGGCGGGAACCGCTGGGCTCGCCGGCACGTGGGCGACCGGGGTGGGCGCTGGCTCGGCACCGGCGTCGAGGGCCGCCAGGCGGTCGAGCAGCAGCTTGCGGGCGGCCTGGTAGGCGGGCTGGTGGGCCGGGTCGGCCAGGGCGGCGATGCGCAGGTCCTGGACGCGGCGAGCCTCGGACTGCAGCGCTGGCGCAGGCTGGGAGGGCCTGGGCGGCGTGGGCGAGGGCGGGGCGTCGGCGTTCGGCGCGGCGGGAGGCGCGGCCACCTGGGTGGGTTCGGTGGGGGTTGCCGCGAGCTGCTCGGCGAGGCCCGGGTGTCCAGCGGCCAGCAGGGCCACCGCTGCGGCGCAGGTTCCGCGGCCGGCATCGCCGGGGCTGGGGTCGAGCGCGATGGCGGTGGCGCCGGGGCGACAGCGCTGCACCCGACGGCTGAGCACGCGTCCCGGCCCCAGCTCGACGAAGATCGCGTCTGAGGGCACGGCGGCGACGGCGTCGGCGAAGCGCACGGGCTGGGTGAGCGCTGCGGTGAGGTCTGCCGCGGGATCGTGCATCACCTCGGCCGTCGCCGCCGACCACACGGGCGCGGTGCCGCTGTCGATGTCGGCTTGGGCGAGCGCGGCCCGCAGCGCCGTAGCCGCGGGCTGGATGGAGGGCGAGTGGAAGGCGTGCTCGACGGCCAGGATGGTGCAGCGCAGGCCGCGCAGCTTCAGCTCGGCGCGCAGGGCCGCGACCGCCTCGCTGGGCCCCGAGAGCACGGCGGAGGTGGGGTCGTTGACCGCGGCCAGCGCCAGGCCGCTCTGCTGGGCGAGCAGGCGTGCCTCGTCTTGGGGCAGGTCGACAGCGAGCATGGAACCGCGCGCGCAGCTGGCCAGCGCCTGGCCCCGGGCCTGCACCAGGTCGAGCCCCTGCTCGGGGCTGAGCGCGTCGGTGGCGGCCAGCGCGGCGTATTCGCCCAAGGAGTGACCCAGCGCGCCCGCAACTGGAAGGCCGGCGGCATGGGCGACCGCGGCCCACGCGGTGGACACGCCGAACAGCAGTGGATGCAGGGCGCGCGTGGCAGCGCCCTCGGCCTCGAGCCGGTCGAGGTCGTGGCCCAGGTGGGACTCGATGCGGGACAGGACACCGGCGCCGGCCGGCCAGCGTCGAACCGACGCCACCGAGCCCGGCTTCTGGCTGCCCTGGCCCGGGGCGAGCAGCACCACGGGTTGGCCCTCGCCGTGGCCATAGGCGGCCTGGGCGCCCAGCACCGCGTGGGTCTTGTCGCGGACCGAGGGTAGCCAGGCGGCGAGCCGCTGGCGATGGGCCGCCAGCTCGTCGGTGGAGCCGGTCAGCGCCGCCCGGTGCGGCTGGGCAGCGACCTGGGCGGGCGGCTGGGGCGGCCGGCTGCGCACCGCCTGGACCAGGGCCTCGAAGGTGGGTGCGCCCCAGGCATGGATCGGGGGGTCTTGGTGCAGCGGCCAGGCGGCGTCGGCGGCCACGCGTGGCTCGGCGTAGGCCACCAGGGCGTCGAGCTGTGGCGGACGAACCGCCTGGCTGGGGGCTTGCTCGAGCACGACGTGGAAGTTGGTGCCGCCAAAGCCGAAGGCGCTCACCCCCGCCCGGCGTGGACCGGTGCCGGGGAAGCGTGCGGGGTAGCGGGGCAGGCGCAGCGGGCTGTTGCCCAGGTCGAGGCGGGGGTTCACCGGGCCTGCGTGGAGCGTGGGAGGCACCACGCCGGTGGCGACCGACAGCGTGGCCTTCACCAGGCCGGCCGCGCCAGCAGCCCCCTTGAGGTGGCCGATCATCGACTTGACCGACCCCAGCCAGGCGTGTCCCTTCCGGTCGGCGAACCAGTCGGCCAGCACCCCGGTCTCGGTGACATCGCCGAGTGCCGTGCCGGTGCCGTGCGCCTCGATCATGCCCACGCTGGCCGGGTCGACGCCGGCGTCGGCATAGGCCCGCTGCAGGGCCAGCTTCTGGCCCTCGGCCCTGGGCGCGGTGATGCCTCGGCCGCGCCCGTCCGAGGACTGGCCCACCCCGCGGATCACGGCCCAGACGGGGTCACCGTCGGCGATGGCGTCGTCCAGGCGCTTGAGTGCGAGCACCGCGCAGCCCTCGCCCATCACGAAGCCGTCGGCGTCGGCGCTGAAGGGCCGGCTGCCTGCCGAGGACAGGGCGCTGGTGCGGCAGAAACCGACATAGGTCTCGGGAGACAGGTCGGTGTCCACGCCTCCGGTGAGCACCACGTCGCAGCGGCCGGCGCGAAGCCAGTCGACCGCGACCGAGGTGGCGGCCAGGCTGGCGGCACAAGCGGCGTCGACGGTCATGTTGCCGCCCATCCAGTCGAGCCACGAGGCCACGCGGCCGGCGATGACGTTGGACAGCAGCCCGGCCATGGTGTCGACGTCGATGGGGGGCAGATCGTCGGACAGGCGGGCCTCCACCCGCTCGCTCAGCTCGGCCCGGTCGGCGGCGGACATGCCGTCGAAGGCGCCCTCGTGGTGCAGCGCGTCGAGCACCTCGCGAAAGCGGATGCGCAGGGCCAGGCCCTTGGCGAACTCGCCGCCCATGGCGTTGCCCATCACCACGGCGGCGCGCTGGCCGTCGACCTTGCCGGTGTGCCAGCCGGCCACGCGAATGGCCTCGTCGGCGGCGGTCAGCGCGAGGCGCTGGGAGGGGTCGAGGGTGGGGGCGACGCGGGGTGGGATGCGGAACTTGAGGGGGTCGAACTCGAAGTCCCGGACCGCGCCCGCGACCTTGCTGTAGGTGAAGGAGCTGCCGGGCGTCGCATCGCCCTGTCGCCAGTAGGTGTCGGGCTTCCAGCGGTCGGGGGGAATCTCGCCGGTGGCGTCGACCCCGTCGACGAGGTTGCGCCAGAAGGCGGCGAGATCGCCGGCGCCGGGCACGATGGTGCCCATGCCCACGATGGCGATATCGCCTGTGCCCGTGCCCGTGCCCGTGGCCGTGCCCGTTCCGGTCCTGGCCCGTAGGCTCACGGGCTTGGCGACGGGCGCCGCCTCGGGAGCGGGCTTGCCGGGCACCGGAGTGACGCTGGCCCAGGGGGAGGGGTTGGCAGCGCGGTGCGGTGCGTCCAGCAGGGCCGCGGCCTGCGCCGAGAGCGCATCCACCACGTCCCTGACGGTGGTGACCCGGTCGTGCACCGCGGCTCCCTGGCCCATCGTGAAGGCCCCGTCCGAGAAGGTGCGCGCAGGCGGCACCGGGCGGTAGCGCTGGCTCGGGTCGCGGCCGTCCCAGGTGGGGTTGCGCTCGATGCCCTTGGCGGCCACCCGGGTTCGGCCCAGGTTGTGGTGCTCCATGCGCTGGCGGCGCTCGTTGGTGGCCAGCCCCTCCTGGTGCCAGGCGGCCTCGAGGCCCCGCGCGGCCGCGGTGAAGTCGTTGGGCGCGCAGCGCAGCGGAAGGTTCACCGTGGAGCCCACGAGCACGGTCTCGCGCGCCGCCAGGGCGGCGCGCTGGTAGGCGGGGGTGATCTGGCCCGACTCCAGGATGTCGTGGGTGAAGAAGAACGCGGTGCCGGCCTGCAGGGCGATGCGGCACCCACGGGCCGCCGCGGGGGTGGCCATGGCGGCGGCGAAGGCCGCCGAGATGGGGTCGCCGATGCCGCCAGCGAGCACGATCAGCCCGTCGCCGTGGGCCTCGGCGGCGGCCAGGCCCTCTTCCCACAGGCCGATGCTGGTGAGGGCACCCACATGGCCGCCGGCCTCGTTGCCCTCGAACACGATGGCGCGCACGCCGCGCTCGAGCGCCATGCGGGCCAGGCGCGGCGAGGGGGTGTGCAGCCAGGGGTGCAAGCCCTCGTCCTGGAGTCGAACCGCGAGCTGGGGGCTGCCGCCGGCGATGATGACCGCGTCGGGGCGGAACTCGCCCACCAGGTCGAGGTGGGCGTCGCGAAAGGGCATCACGTCGAAGCCGATGATGCCCACGCCCCAGGGGCGCGGCACGTTGGCCATGTCGTGCAGGACGGCGGCGGCGGCGTCGGGACGCAGGGCGCCCAGCGCCGCGAAGGGGAGCCCGCCGGCGGCACGCACGGCGCTGGCGAGGCCGGCGGACTCGGCGACGTTGGCCATGGGGCCCTGCACGATGGGGGTGCCGGTTCCCAGCGGGTCGACGCCGGGGCGCAGGGGGTGGTGCGAGGGGATGAGCGCCAGGTGGGACGCGATGGCGTCGCGCACCCGTCGCACCACCTCGGCGGCGGTGGGGGCTGCGTAGCGGTGGGCCTCGCCGATGTTCTGCGGGGCGTCGGGTCGCTGGCCGGCGGGCCCCCGATTCAGGCGACGGCGGTGGGTGCCCTCGAGCTCGCCCTCGAGCATGGTGTCGCGGCCAGACAGGGCCGCGCCGAGGTGCGCGCGCAGCGGCTCGGGGGCCAGCTGCGGGACGCCCCACAGGTGCGCATCGAGCACCACCCCGGCAGCGCCGACGGCGATCGATGCGGCCATGGCCCGGGTTCCCAACCCGTCGAGCACGAACGACGCGGGCGACACGGGGCCCACGTTCACGGCGGCACGCAGGAGAACCAGGCCGGTGAAGCCCTGCACGGGGCCACCGGCCTCGCTGCCGCGGAGCCAGAGGCCGACGCCGAGCTCGATCAGGGCGGCCACCTCATCGGGGCGCTGCACCAGCACCCAGGGATCGAGGCCCTGCTCGCGGCATCGCACTGCAAAGGCGGGCGCGCCAGCGGGCTGTTCGAGCAGCACGACGGCTCCTGCTGGCAGGCCCGCGGGCACGGGCCCCATGGTGCGCGTCACCGGCTCGCAGCCGGGCGCGTCGACGCCTGCAGGAACGAAGACCCTCATGCTGGCTTGGTGCCTTTGTTGTAGGCCATCAGGGTGAACCAGGTCTCGATCAGCTCGGTGTGGAAGCCCGCGGCCCGCATCTGCTCGTCGAGCCAGCGCTGCCCCGGGTAGTGCTTCATGGATGCCGGGATGTACATGTAGGTGCGGGGGTCGCGGTGCAGGGCTGTGCCGAGCATCGCGCCGGACACCGTCATGTAGCCCCGGTAGACCTTGTCCCAGGACCGCTGCGGCGGCCGCGCGAAGTCCAGGTTCCAGAAGGTGCCGCCGGGCTTGAGCACCCGGTGGATCTCGCGCACGGCGGCCGCCCAGTCGGGGAAGCCCCGGCCGGCGTAGCTGCACGTGACCATGTCGAAGCTCGCGTCGGGGTAGGGCAGCTGCCCCACGTCGCCCAGCTCCCAGCGCACCTCGGTGGTGCAGCCCGGAGGGCGCTTGGCGTCGGCCGGACGCATCATGTCTGCGTTGATGTCGCTGCCGATCACCAGGCCCTCGCCCTTCAGGCGCTCGGCCAGCATCCAGGTGACGTCGCCCGTTCCGGCGGCCACATCCAGGATGTGCATGCCGGGCTGGGGGTCGCACAGGTCGAGCAGGCGCCGCTTCCAGCGGGTGTGCCAGCCCATGGACATGAGGTCGTTGCCCAGGTCGTAGCGGCGGGCGACCGACCGAAAGATCCAGTCGACGTACGCCTGCTTGTCGCTGTCGTGCCGCAGGGCCTCGCCCATGGCCGACGGTGCTCGTTCGCCCATCCTCTCCCCAACCAGCGCGCAGATTACCCGCGCCTTGGCTGAACGGCCATTCAGCATCGTGATACAGACCGGTTCCCTCACAGAACAGGGTCCTGTTTGCGCATCGCAATCACCGGTGGAACGGGCATGATCGGCACGGCATTGTCGGCCGAGCTCGAGACGCGGGGGCACGACGTCATCGTGCTCACCCGTGGGCGTCTGCGGGCGCCCAACCAGGTGAAGTGGGACCTCGCCCGCGGGGTGCACGACCTGGGCCGGCTCGAGGGCATCGAGGCGGTGTTCAACCTGACCGGCGCGCCCATCGCCACCCGCCCGTGGACCAAAGGTCGCCGCGCCGAGCTCTTTCGCAGCCGGGTCGACGCCACCGCCGCTCTGACGGGCAGTCTGCAGCAGGTCGGGGTTCAGCTGAAGGCGTTCATCGGGCCCGGTGGCTTGGGGTACTTCGGCGATCGGGGCAACGAGGTGCTGCACGACGACGCCGCCCCCGGCGAGGGATTCCTCGCCGAGCTCGACCAGGCGTGGGAGAAAGCCCACCTCGACGCTGCCGCGGCGCTGAAGTGCCGAGGCGCCGTGCTGCGCATGGCGCTGGTGCTCGACCCCTTCCACCAGGTCTTCCCGCTCATGCTGCAGCCCTTCAAGCTGGGTATTGGCGGCTGGCTGGGCGACGGCGAGCAGTACCTGCCCTTCATCACCACCCAGGACTGCGTGGGCGCCTTCGTGCACATCCTCGAGAACGAGGCCGCGTCGGGGGCCATGAACGGTGCGGTGCCTCAGACGCCCACCAATCGCGAGTGGAGCGAGGCCTTGGCCTTCGTGCTGGGCCGCAAGCTCAGGGCCCGTGCGCCCGAGTGGGCCCTGCGCGGCGCCTTCGGTGAGTTCGCCGACAGCCTCTTCTTGGCCTCGGTGCGCGCGGTCCCCACCAAGCTCACCGACACCGGCTACGTGTTCGCCAACCCGGATTCGCAGACGGCCTTCCGCTGGTTGGTCGACCAGCGACAGAAGGGGCTGCGTTAGCCCATTCCCTCACGAAGGAGCCCCCTTG
The DNA here is from genome assembly GCA_965216925.1 of Myxococcota bacterium. Classification (GTDB taxonomy): domain Bacteria; phylum Myxococcota_A; class UBA796; order UBA796; genus CAYYHT01. The sequence continues at coordinate 313,259 of CBDCGT010000001.1, forward strand.
GCCCATCCCTGGCACGACCTGCCCAACAACCCCGACACCGCCCACGAGCGCTTCAACGTCGTCATCGAGATCCCGCGCGGATCGAAGGTGAAGTACGAGCTCGACAAGCCGTCCGGCATGCTGCGCGTCGACCGCACCCTGTACAGCTCGGTGATCTACCCGGCCAACTACGGATTCTTGCCGCGCAGCTACTGCGACGACGGCGACCCGCTCGACGTCCTGGTGCTGGGCTTCGAGCCCGTGAACCCGCTGTCGATCATGGAGGTGCGGGCCATCGGCGTCATGCACATGCTCGACGAGGGTAAGGGCGACGACAAGGTCATCGCCGTGCCGCTGGGTGACCCGGCCTACAGCGGGTACACCGATGTGTCCGAGCTCCCGGGGCATGTGTTCCACGAGATCAAGCGTTTCTTCGAGGACTACAAGGTGCTCGAGAAGAAAGAGGTCGTGGTCGAGACGGTTCAAGGCCGCGAAGAGGCCAACAAGGTGGTTCGAGAGAGCTTCGAGCTCTACCGTGCCGAAGAGCAGAAGCTGAGGGGATGGGGCTGATGCGCATCGCTGCATTCTCGCTGGCTTTGCTGGTCGCGGGGGCCTGCGAGCCCGTCGACGGCACCGACGACACCAGCTCGGTCGACACCGACACCGATGGCGGCGAGACCGACTGCGTGGTCGAGGACGTCGAAGACCCCATGAATGGCCCCGCGTCGGGGCCGATGGAGGTCACCACCGTGCAGGGCGGCGTCTGCGACGGCGACTTCGACGACTACGTGGTCAACGTGTCCACCAGCTGCACCATCCAGACCCAGCTCACCTTCGACGAAGAGCGCGACGACAGCGATGCGCTGGTGGCCGACGGCTCGATGTCGCTCGAGTACTTCGCCGGCGGCGCCATCGGAACCACCGATCGGGTCGAAGACGGCACCACGGTGACGCTCACCAACAACCCCACCGACGACAGCTTTGGGGCCGTGCGCATCCGAGTGAGGCACACGGCAGGCGAGCAGCTCGACTACACGTTCACGGTGTCGACGACCTGCGCGTTGTAGGGGGCGGGCGGGTCGGCCCAAGGTAGACTTCGCCGATGAGCGATGACGCCGGCGCCCCCTCGAGCTTCGGGCCGCGTACGAGCCCGCACTCCGTGACGCTGCACCTGCGGCACCGCACGGTGATCGAGACATTCGAGCGGGACTACAGCCTGCCGCAAACCGTCGACCTGGGGCCGGTCGTTCCCATGATCTGGACGGCGGCAGTGCTCACGGCGCTTCTGGGTCTGACCGTGCATCTGGTCTTGCTCTTGCTGTCGGGCATTCTGGTTCTGGCCGCGCTCACAAGCATGGCGGCCGTGCATGAGAGGTCAGAGGCCATCTCGTACACAACGCGCCAGGTGACCACCGAGGGGACAGCCCGCCTCGAACTCACGCAGATGCAGCTACGTATCGACGATCAGGGGACCGATTGGGCCGATATCGCGGACTTCTATGTGGATGATCAGGACGTGGTCATCGCCTTTCGCGACGGCGAGGACCGACGGATCCACGCCAACCAGCACAGCTCAGAAGACCTGACGTGGCTCGACGAGGCTGTCGACAGCTTCATCGAGGAGCACTCCCTCGAGGATGCTGCAGAGATTCGCCTGCGTCGGCAGGAGCGCGAGCTGCGGAACAAGGTCAAGGGCTGACCGCCGATTCTCCCCCAAGACCGATGGATACCGCCCAAACGGTGCTTAGCTTGTCCCATGGACAACACCGCACCCCGAAGCTTCGCGCCCGTCTCGACCGACCGTTCCTGGACCTTCACCGTGCGTGGGTCCGAGAGGATCGAGTCCGACCAGGTGGTTCGCCCGGCCAAGCATCACGACCCGGAGATCTATGCGGTTCTGGGAGCGCTGGGTCTCGTGGGCGCCGTGCTGCTGGGCATCGACGGCCAGGGAGCGGGTGCGTGGGTCTGTGCGTCGATGGCGCTGTTCACCTTCACGCTGTACGCGTTCTCGGGCAGGGCCTACCACGTTCCCGCGGTGGTTCGGCGAGTGGCACGGTACGAGCGCCACGTGACGAGCCTGCGGCTGGACGACCGTGGACTGCGCATCGGCGGCATGGACTGCCCCTGGTCGCGGCTGGCCGGCTGTCGGGTCGACGGCCAGCACCTGGTCATCGGCTTTGGCGGCGGCGCGCAGATCACGGTGCACGCGAGTCACCACGATCACGACGACCTGGTGTGGCTGTCCGAGCTGGTCAACAGCTTTGTCGAGGAGCACGCGTCCGAGGCCACCGATGCTCGTCGCGTGCGTCAGCAGGCCCGCGGCCTGAAGCGCCGCGCCGGCTGATGAGGGTTCGTCTACCCGACCCCGTCTGGGAGCACGTCCTTCCAGTCGGTGTCGGCGTCCCACTTGGGGACCGGCGCCAGGCGAATGCGCCGCCAGCCGCGTCCGTGCATGGCCGCCATCGCGCGGCGGGCCAGATCGACGGTGATCTCGTGGTACGGGAACCAGTGCGCCTCTCGCGGCAGGCTGACCCGCGGCGTGTTCAGGTGCAGCACCCGACACATCGCGTGCAGACCGGCCTCGCTGTGCACCACGCCGATGCCGGACTTCTTGATGCCGTGCCATGGCGTCTCGGGCATGCCGTAGGTGGCCACGGCGTCGCCGACCATCACGGTGCCGGCCTCGAGGCGCAGCGCCACCTCGCGGCAGCGCTTGGCGTCGCCGCCGTAGACGTAGGCGGTCAGTCCCAGGTCGCTGTCGTTGGCGCGCCGGATGGCGTCCTCGACGTCGTCGTAGATGGCGAAGGGCAGGACGGGGCCAAAGATCTCGTCGCGCATCACCCGGGCGTCGTCGTCGACCCCGGACAGGACGGTGAGCTCGAAGAACTGCCCAGGGCCGGCTTTGTCACCGCCGCCGGCCTCGATCACGGCGCCGCGGGCGACCGCATCGCGGATGAGGTCCTTGGCGATGTCGATCTGTCCGGCACGAATGACGGCGCCGACGTCTACGGGCGCACGCAAGGGGTCGCCGTGCCGCAGGCGGCGCACGTGGTCGACCACCAGGGACACCAGGGCGTCGTGCTGGGAGCGGTGCACGTACACGCGCTCGATCGCGCAGCACACCTGGCCGCTGTTGACGAAGCCGCCCCAGACCAGCGCCTTGGCGGTGCGCTCCAGGTCGGCGTCGGGAAGGATGAGCGCGGGCGCCTTGCCGCCCAGCTCGAGGGCGCAGGGAATGAGCTGCTGAGCGGCGGCTACAGCCACCTTGCGCCCGGTCTCGGTGCCGCCGGTGAACACGATCTTGTCGACGCCGCCGGTCACTAGCGCCGCGCCGGTCTCGCCGGCACCGATCACCACGTTGACGAGCCCCGGGGGAACGCCGCACTGCTCGAGCCACTGCACGGCCTTGAGTGCGATGAGGGGCGTCTCTTCGCTGGGCTTGAGCACCACGCCGTTGCCGGCGAGCAGCGCGATCACCACCTCGCCCATGGGGATGATGAGCGGGAAGTTCCACGGCGAGATGATGCCCACGACGCCCAGCGGCTTGTAGTGCAGCTCGCTTCGCCGGTTCTTGTACAGGGCCAGTGGGATGCGCTTTGGAGCGAGCATCTTGGGCGCGTTGGCGCAGAACCAGCCCGTGAGGTTGAGCAGGTTGGCGACCTCGAAGCCGTAGGCCTCGGTCTCGGGCTTGCCGCACTCGAGGGCCAGAAGCCGAGCCAGCTCGTGGCCCCGATCGAGCAGCATGTCCACGAACGCGCGCAACACCACCACCCGGGCCTCGACGGAACGCTCGCCCCACGCGCGCTGGGCGGCTCGGGATCGCCCGATGGCATCGGCAACCTCGCCAGGGCCGTCGATCGGGAGGGTGGCGAGGCGTCGGCCGTCGGACGGGGCGAAACAATGCAGGGTGCGGTCGGTCTGTGGCTGGGCGGACATCGGTGGGATCTAACGCTAGAAGGGGGCCATGCAGCTCCCTCCCTTCCAGGTCCTCACGTACTCGGTCGATGACGACCGGGTGTGCACCATCACCATGAACCGCCCCGACAAGCGAAATGCCTTGTCTCCGCAGCTGGTCAACGAGCTCATCGTCGCGATCGAGACGGCTGCGAGCGACGACCGGGTGCGGGCGATCATCCTGACCGGTGCTGGCGGGGTGTTCTGCAGTGGCGGCGACCTGCAGGCCATGCAGTCGGGTGCAGCTCCCGACCCGGCCATGCCCCAGCGCGGCGGCTTCGTCGAGCTGAACCTGGCCTTCCACAAGGTGGGCAAGCCCGTGATTGCCAAGGTTCGAAAGTACGCGCTGGCCGGCGGGCTGGGCTTGATGTGTGCCTGCCACTTTGCTGTGGCCGAAGACGCCGCCACCTTCGGCACCCCCGAGATTCAGCGTGGGCTCTTCCCCATGATGATCATGGCCAACATCTTTCGCTGCGTGCCGCGCCGCAAGGGCCTGGAGCTCGTGTTGTTGGGAGACCGCATCTCGGCCGACGATGCGGTGGCGATGGGGCTCATCAACCAGGCGGTGCCGAGCGATCAGCTCGACGATGCCACCCACGCGCTGGCCGCACGCCTGGCAGCGGGCCCCCCCAAGACCACCGCGCTGGGGCTCGAAGCGTTCTACGCGCAAGACGCGATGAGCGTCGACGACGCGCTGCCCTACCTCGAGGGCAAGCTCATGGAGGTCATCGGCACGGGCGAGATCGGCGAGGGGCTCGCGGCTTGGAAGGCCAAGCGCAAGCCCACGTGGGACTGACCTCGACGCCTTGGGGCGCCGCTACTCGGGCAGCAGCTCGAAGCCGCCCAGGAACTTGCGCTTGCCCAGCTTGACGCCCTGCTTGCGCAGCAGAGCGTAGGTCATCGAGGCGTGGAAGTAGAAGTTGGGCACGCCGAAGGCGCGCAGGTACTCGTCAGCGCGGATCTTGCGGCCACGGAGCATGCCGAGCTCGAGCACGCGCTCGCCGGCGCCCTCGAACAGGGTCGGGTCGAGGCCTTCGAGGAAGGTCTTGGTCTTGGCGATGCGCGCGCGGAGCTCGACGAAGGTCGTCTCGGTGTCCGGGTCGCTCGGCGCTTCGGTGCCCGACAGGCGCGCGCCGATGAACTTGGCCGTGTCGCAGGCCGCCTGCACCTGGCGGGTGAGCTCGAACATGTCGGGGAAGAGCCGCGCCTGAAGCAGGCGGTCGGGCTCGAACTCGCGGGCGGCGGCAAACTCGTGGGCCTCGTCGATCCACGCCTCGAGGTTGGCGAGCATCTTGATGAGCTGGGGGACGGTGTCTGGGTACAAGGACATTCGGGCTCTCCGGGAAGTCCGGGAGTGTAGGCACGGCGTTGGCGGGGGCGAGGGGGGATTGTGGGGGAGGGGGATCCGGGGGTCTGGCAACCAATGGTCGGCTGCGAACCGGCATGCCCTGCACGTGGACGGCCGGCGGGCACTCCCGATTACCAATGGTCGCCGCCGCCGGGGTGCGACCTGGTGGCCGGCTTCGAGGCCTTGAATGGGGCCGCCGGCACTCACCCTGATTCGTGGTACGCCGATAGATGAGGAAATGGCGTCATCAAGGCAAACATTGGTAATCTGGGTATCGTTGACGCGTGGATGCCGATGACAGGCGGATGGACAGCCGACCATTGGTTGCCAGACCCCCCGCCTACACCGCCCCCATCCAAAACAGCCCGATCACCATCGCCAACGCCGCGTAGGACAGCAGCACCAGACCGATGCCCACCCGGGCCACTCGGCTGTCGTGGCGCCCGGCCAGCACCCACAGGCAGCCGAGCACCAGGCTGGTCTCGAAGACCATGAAGTACCCGCCGTAGTGGGCCGGATCCCAGTACGAGACCGGGCTCACGAAGCGCCAGCTCGACAGGGGCAGGAAGTGCCTGTGCGCATCTTCGCGGTGGCACAGCAGGTCGGCGGCGCTGTGCAGAAGCACGCCCAGGGCAAAGCCGCGCACGTTCAGCCACCCGGCCCTTTGCGCCGCCCACGCGACCGCCGCCGACAAAGGAATGCTGTTGAGCCAGTCGAACCACTCGTGCACCGCGAAGTAGCGCCCGCCCTCTCGCCACATGTCCGCCTCGCTCGTCCCGTTCACGAGCTTCTCGTAGAAGTAGAAGGCGACGATCTGCAGGTCTGGGGCCACCGACCCCAGGAGCACCGCGGTGTTGTGCTCAGGCGTGTCCGGCTCGCCCAGCAGGGCCAGGTTGACGACCGCGTGGGCCTGAGTGTTCACGGGCGCCTCAGGTCGGGACCTCGACGACGGTGTGCTCCAGCAGCCGGCCCTGATCGTCCCACAAGCCGTCGAAGTAGGTCAGGTCGTCTTCGCCGACGAAGCGCACCCTCATGAAGCCGGCGTCATCGAGGTCGATGAGGGTCGCCGTCCGGGGCGTCTCGGACCACGGGAACTGGTCGGCGTACAGGTCGGGCTGGCGGTGCATGAGCGCGCCGATGGGGTTGCCGTTGCTCCCGGCGGCCCCACACACGATGTCCCAGACATGGCGGCTCGGCCCGTCGGGCTCGACGCGGGCGACAAAGGGCATGTGGAAGTCGCCCGAGACAAAGAACACGCCAGGCACGTCGGCCACGGCGTCGAGCAGCTCCTGGCGCTGATCGGGGTAGGCCTCCCACCGATCGCGCTGGACCTCTTCGACCGCGTCGAAGAGCTCGGGCATGTTCGCGATGGGCACGCTGTTGACCACCATCTTCCAGCGGCAGGGCGAGCTGGCGATGGTGGCCTTGGCCCACTCCATCTGCTGGGGCGAGAGGTAGATGCCCGCGTCGTAGTCGCGCTCTCCGCGGCAGTCGAGCACGATGATCTCGACGATGTCGCCCATGCGGAACGACCGCCACAGCTGGCCGTCCGGGCCGCGACGTGTGGGCGTGTGCTCGTAGAAGGCGGCCACCCCGTTGGCGAGCTGGTTGGGCGGTACGTCGTCGCCCTCCCAGTTGTTGGTCACCTCGTGGTCGTCCCACGAGAACACGTTGGCGCCCGCGGTGTACGCCGTCTGGAAGTCGGCAGAGGCGAAGTACAGGGCCCAGCGGTCGCGGTACTCTTCGAGGGTCTGGTCGTAGGTGTACACGGTGTCGCCCGCCCACAGCACGACGTCGTACGCGCCGCGAGCGATGGCGTTGGGAAACACCGGATGCCCCTCGTCGCGCCACTTGCTGCACGCGGTGGCCAAGATGCGGAGGGTGCCGCCGGTGCCCCGTGCCGGCGCGGTGCGACCGAGCGCGCTCGCCGACGCGGCGCCGTCACCGTCGACGAACTGAAAGGCTACCGGCGTGTCCGCCGCGATGCCGGTGAGCTCGTGGTGCACGAAGCCACCGTCGGCGACGGCCACCGACTCGCTGCTGGTGGCACTCCACGCCTGGCCGTCCCAGGTGGCCCAGCGCAGCTCCAGATCGCTGGTGCCGGTGTACTTCGTCCACAGCAGCAGGCCGTCGGGAAGGGGGTCGCCCGCCATCGCCGCCAGCGGGAAGGCCGAGACGTCCGGGGCCTCGGCCGTCCAGTCGGAGTCCGGGTCACCGACGCGAGGGGCTCGGGGCTCCCAGTCGCCGCCGGTGCAAGCAGGCACCGCCGCGCCTGCGACCAGCGTTCCCAGCAGCTCGCGGCGGGTCGGTTTCATGGGGCCAGACCCTCGATGGCGGCGTCGATGCGGGCGAGCACCTCGGCCTTGTCGAAGAAGGCCAGGGTCTCGTCGATGCCGGGGGTGACGCCCGCGCCGCTCACCGCGATGCGCAGCGGCTGGGCCACCTTGCCCAGGCCCAGCTCGTTGGCCTCGGCGAAGGCGGCCAGAGCCGCGTGGATGCCCGGCGCGGTCCAGTCGTCGATGGCGGCGATGGCGTCGCGGATCGGCGCCAGGCGCTCGTAGCCGCCGCCCTTGTGGATGTGCTTCTTGACCGCCTTGGCGTCGTAGCCGTCGGGCCGGGCGAAGAAGAAACGAGCCGCTATGTCGAGGTCGACCAGCGTCTTCATGCGCTCGCGGTACATGCCCACCAGCGCGGTGCGCTGGGCCGTCGTCGCCCCAGCGAGCGGGCTGTCGTAGACCTCGAGCCACTCGTCGATGGCCAGCAGCAGGCGCTCGGTGGTGGCGTGCCGGATGTACTCGCCGTTCATCCAGGTGAGCTTCTGCACGTCGAACTTGGCCGAGGTCTTTCCGACCCGGTCGAGGGTGAACAGCTGCGCCATCTCGGCGGTGCTCATGATCTCGCGGTCGTCGCCGGGGCTCCAGCCCAGCAGGGCCAGGAAGTTGGTGAGCGCCTCGGGCAGGTAGCCGCGCTCACGGAAGTCGGCGACCTCGATCATCGGCAGCTCGATGCCGGCGAAGCGGGCCAGCTTGGTGGCCAGGGCGACGTCGTCGCTCTTCTTCTTCATGAAGGCGGTGAGCACGTCCATGGGCACGTCGGCCGCGGTTGCCAGCGGCGCGTAGTCGCCCTTTGCGGCGCCCTGTTGAGCGAGCCACTGCCGGCTGCCTTCACGCGCGGCCTTGGCCTTGTCGCGCTTGCTCATCTTGCTGCCGCTCATGTTGTCGATCGTGGGCATGTGCGCGAACGTGGGCGGCTCGACGTCGAGCGCCTCCATCAGACCGATGTGGCGATGGGTGTTCATGAGGTGCTCTTGGCCGCGCATGACGTGGGTGATGCGCATGTCGGCGTCGTCGACGACCACGGCGAAGTGGTACGTGGGGAAGCCGTCGGTCTTGAGCACCACCATGTCCTCGATCTCGCTGGCGAGCTGGCTCACCGGGCCCAGGATGGCGTCGTTGACGGTGATCTCGCGATCGGGAGCCTGAAAGCGCAGCACCGGCTCGCGGCCCTCGGCGCGAAAGCGCTCGAGCTCGTCGGACGTGTAGGTCCGGCGCTTGTAGTGGAAGTTGCGCTTGTTGGCGCGCGCCTCGGCGCGCAGGGCTCCGAGCTCGTCACGGCTCTCGAAGGCCTCGAACACGCGGTCGTCGGCCTTGAGCCTGTCGATGGCGGCGTTGTAGGTGTCCAGGCGCTGGCTCTGCAGGTACGGACCGTGCTCGCCGCCAACCTCGGGGCCTTCGTCCCACTGAAGCCGCAACCAGCGTAGATCGCGCAGGATCCCAAGCCGGGACTCCTCGGTGCTGCGCGCCTGATCGGTGTCTTCGATGCGCAACACGAAGGTGCCGTCGTGGTGGCGAGCGAAGAGCAGGCAGTACAGCGCGGTGCGGGCGCCGCCTACGTGCAGCGAGCCGGTGGGGGAGGGGGCAAAGCGGGTGCGAACGGTCATCGGGTCTCCGACCGCCCCGCTAACAGGCTGCTGCGCCGGTCAGCGCACGAAGACCCAGGCGCTGGCGAGGCCGGTCCACTGGTTGCCCTGGCTGTACACCTCGTTGTCGCCATGGCCGCTGCGGTTGTACCCGAGCTGCAGCGCGCTGGAGTCGCCGGCACAGCTGGCCCGGATGGCGATCTTGCCGGGCTCGGTGTCCGGCCCCTCATCGGTGGCGAACGTCAGGGTGGAGCCGCCCACGGGAGTGGAGCCCAGGTAGACGATGGTGGAGCTACAGGCCGCACCGCCCGACCCCGGGATGGCCGGCGAGGTGATGTCCCACAGCTGCCGGCCGGCGAGCACACCGTCGGCGGTGCGCACGGCGTGGAGGTCGGTCTGCAGGCTCTCGCGCACCAGGACGTTGTCGCCCGATACCTCGGTGTAGGCCTGCGACCGGTGGTCGGTCGTGCCCGTGAGGTCGTTGAGGTCGACGTCGCGGATGTCGTTGTACGGCGCGGTGTCGGACCACCCGGCGCCGTCGTGGGTGAAGTCGATTCCCGCGTCGAAGTTGGACAGGCGCAGCACCGCCGTCCAGCCGCCGCCGTCGGTGGTCTGGTCGCAGTACACCTCGTAGGCCTGGGCTCCGGTCGGGTTGAGCCAGTAGATGCCGTCGGCGGTCGTGCCCCGGTTCAGCAGGTCCAGGCAGGATGCGCCGGCGGTGGCGGGGGTGGTGCCGTCGACCATGCGCCACAGGTCGACCCAGCCGGGCTCGGGGGTGCACACCTCGAGGCTGTCGCCGGTGAAGCGGATGGTGCCGTACTCGGCCGCGTCGCTGCCGTCGCACACCGCGGTGGAGTCGCCGGGCTGCAGCGGGTCGCCGACGGCGACGGCGCCCACGTCGGCGGCGGTGTGGCTGTGGTCGCCTGCGGCCACGTGGGCGGCGGTGGTGCCGACGGGCAGTTGGGACACGGTTGCCACGCCGGTGAGCTGGCCGAAGGCGTGGCTGTGGTCGCCGGCGGACACATCGCTGGCCGAGCCGCCGACCGGCAGCTGGGTGATGTCGACGACGCCCGTGATCTGGCCAAAGCCGTGGGCGTGGTCGCCGGCGGCGACGTCGGTAGCCGAGCCTCCTACCGGCAGCCGATCGACCGAGATGGTGCCGCTGCTGATGTCGACGCCGTCGTGCTGATGAGCAGGCAGGGTGCCGGAGATGGCGCCGCTGCTGTCGATCACGGTGGTGCCGTTGATGAGGATCTCGCTGGCATCGACCGTTCCACCGGACAGGTTCGTGGCCGTGTCGGCGTTGGTGGCGGTGGTCGCCGAGTCGGCGGTGAGCGCCGAGTCGGCCGCACTCGCGCGCACCGCGTAGGGCACGCTGTGGATGCGGTTGCGATCGGGCAGCACGTCGGTGCCCACGGTGGTCTGCAGCCAGCTGTCGGCGCCGTCGAGCAGGCTGCTGTCGAGTGGGGTCGTCTGCCCCAGGCTGACGCTGAAGTAGCCCTCGTCGAAGCTCACCGTGATGGCCTCAGACCAGAACTCGGTGCCCCCGGTCTGGGTGTCGTACAGCGCGAAGGTGACGGTGTCGGAGCCGGTCAGCGGGTCGCCGTTGGCGTCGAACAGGCGCCCCTGGTGCTGCACCGTCGAGGGCACGGCGACGGCGGCGGACGACACGAAGAGCAGGGCGAGCATGGCGAGTCGATTCATGGATTCTCCAGGTGCAACCCCACCCAATAACACGGGCGGGGTTGCCTGGATTCACGGACCCGCCCACACCACCACCAGCTCTGGCGTGCGGCGGCGGTGGATGAACGCCGCCACTTCGCTGCGCAGCCACGGGGTGGCTCTGGACAGCGATGCCTGGAGGGTGGGGATGTCGACGGAGTCCGCGGTGCGGATGCGAACCTCGAGCCGGCGCGGGCTGGGTGCGGGCTTCACGGAGTCGACCCAGCATCCCTGAAGCAGCGGGTCAGCGCTGGCTCCAAGGGCGAGTTCGACGGCGCGTTCCACCTGCGCACACAGCTGCCACGGCCGATGGTCCGCAGTGGTTCTGCGTGACATTCGGATTCTCGGACAACAGGGGAGGAAACCAGCGCTGGGCTGGTGCTAACGACGACCTCTCGGGGGCTGTGCTCGCATGGTCTTCCTCCTGATGAGCAGGGCGTAATCTACAGCTCACCCTCCATCAAGCCGCACGTTCCCTCGTTGCACACCGCCGTCAGCGGAGCGCAGCCGATCTCGGTGCAAGCGAGCCGGTTGCCACAGGTCTCGCCGTACTCCGCGGTGGCGGTAGCCTGCTGGCCCTCGATGACCGCGATGGCCGACCCGCCATTGCAGTGGTCGCAGCACCCCAGCTCGACCACGACGCAGGTCTGGCCGCCGGAGCAGTCGGTGTAGGCCGCGTCGACGGCCGGTTGATCGGGCGGGTTCCACGGCTCGTCGGTGCTGCAGGCAACGAACGTGCCGAGGGCGAGGGCGATGAGGGCATTGCGCATGGTCTCTCCTACGGGTTCATCAGCTGCAGCACGCCCACGAAGGAGCCCGTGCTGCTGGGCATGGTGGCGTACATCACCTGGTAGTCCTCGCTGTTGGTGGGCCACAGGATCTGCATGTGCTGCAGGCTTGCGACCTCTTCGGCGGTGAGCGGGGTGCCGTCGCTCCACTCGACGCCCACCGTGCGCGCCACCTCGGGGCTCTCCCAGTCGCTGGTCTCGAGCCAGGTGGGGCTGCCGCCCAGGTCGGCGCGCGCGTACAGGTGCTTCAATGGCGCACCCGGAGTGGGCCCGGTGCCGCCTGTGGCGTTGTCTTCGAAGTAATAGAGCTTGTACTGGGCGAGGCCCTGATGAACCGGGGTCGGTGAGCGCATGCCCTGCCAGTGATCGGGACAGCCCGTGTTCACGTCGAAGCGGTTCCCGGTCCAGGTGGCCCGGGCGATGTTGTAGTCCAGGCTGCTGCAGCTCGCGTCGACCATCACGGCCTCGTAGAAGACGATGCCGTCCTGGGGGTCTTGCGGCCAACGCCAGCTCTGGCGCTGGGGCCAGATGATGCGCGTCTGGCCGATGGCCGAGACACCGGGGATGTCTTCTTCGCCCACGCCGGTGGGGCCAAAGACGTCGTAGACCGGGCAGGCGCCGCCGCCGTCGTTGCTGTAGTGCCCGCCCCGCTCGCAGAAGGTCTCGAAGCTCTCGGCGAAGTCGTGACCCAGGTACACGTCCTGGGCGTCGATGGACAGCAGCGTGCCGTCGTGCTCGACGGCGCCGCCATTGAAGAACAGGCGGGTGACGTTCTCGGGCTGAATGGGCACGGCCTGGAACGAGCGAATCTCGCGGAACAGCTCGGCAAATGGAGCCTGCGCCGGCGTGACCAGGCCGTGGTCTTCGACAGGCACCAAGCCGGTGAGCTTGCTGGGATCCTGGCCCACGGAGCCGTCCGAGGTCGCCATGCGCACGCCGGGCCCCCAGTCGCTGCCGGGGCCGGGGTCGTACCACAGCGTCATGTGGCCCTGGTAGCCGGTCGGGCCGGATTCGCCGTACACCATCGCCCAAGGTCTGCCGTGGTTGGGGGCCACGGTGTCGATCGCCCGGAACGCACTGTCGAAGCCGGGTCCGTCGCCCAGGACCGCCCACCGCTCGGCCTCGGTGGTGGCGGTGAGGGACAGGGTGCCGAGGGTGCCGCTGCAGTCCTCGTTCTTGCACGCGGTGAGCGACACGTCGTACGAGGTGGCGGCCTTGAGCCCGGTGATGGTGCGGTCGGTCACGAAGGCCGCCGACGACTCGGTGAACTCCTGGTTGGTGATGGTGTCGACCACCAGCCACTCGTAGTGGTGCACCCCCTTGGCGGGGTTCCAGTACACCTCGAGGGTGGACGACGACGCGGTCTCGACCAGCAGGCCGCCCCACTGGCCGCAGCCGGCGAGCAGGAGGGGGGTGAGGAGCAGGAGGCGGGTCATGCGAGCACTCCGATGCCTTGCAGCAGATGACGAACGACCGTCTTCTGCATGTCGATGCGGCGCCGCTCCTCGAAGCCCATCCACGTCTCGACGCAGATGCCGACGCAGCCCACGGCATCGACGATGACTTCGGTGGAGCTGGTGGCGACCGGGTAGTAGTGGGTGTCCCACTTCTCGTAGGGGTGCTGCAGCTCGTCGTTGAGCTTGGCGACGGTCTGGGTGAGCAGCGGCGGAACCGGGTCGACGCCGTACACCAGCGTCTGGCCGAACGAGGCGGCCACCTCGGGGTGGTAGCGCTTCCAGGACTCGTGCAGGGTGGCGACCAACGCGGGTCGTTCGTCCTGCATCTGGGCCATGAAGCTCGCGGCCAGCCGGCGCTCGATCTCCGGTGCCTGGGCGTCGCCGGGAAAACACCGGTTGAGGTCCAGGCCGCCCGGCGACGTGCGGGTGCGGGCTCGGTAGGCGCCGGGGTTCATGCGCGGGGTCAGGATCAGCCGACCGCGCGACGGGCGCAGTCCTTCTTCGAGCAGCTCTTCGACGGCGTGCACCCCCGCGACCTCGTCGCCGTGGATGCCGGCCTGGATGACCGCGGTGGGGCCCGGCTCGGCGGCGTCGAAGACGTGGACGGGCAGCGTGGGGAGGAGGAAGTGGGTTCCGGGGGGCATCGGCATGGGTGGAGTCTAGCCCGGGTCAGTACTCCCACTCGGCCACGGGCTTGTGGTTGCTCGGCGCGCCGCCCTTGGCCAGCTCCTTCCAGAACTCGCTGCTGTTGCGCACGCCCACCTCGTTCATGCGCCGGATGGCCGCGCGCGGGTGCTGGTTGAGCCAGCCGGTGATGGCGTAGGGCGGCTGGTAGCCCCAGCGAAGGTGGTCGCGCAGGGCGCTGTACTCCTCGATCAGCTCGAGGATGGGCACCGGATCGTGGGTGGGGTCGTCGAGGTACATGAGCAGCAGCTCGAGCGGGCAGTTGCCGGCGCCTCGGCCCATGCCAAAGATGGTTGCGTCCACGAAGTCGGCGCCCTCTTCGACGGCGACGATGGTGTTGGCGAAGGCCTGCTGCTGGTTGTTGTGCAGGTGCACCCCAACCCTCTGCTCGGGACGCAGCCAGTTCTTGTACTTGCGCACCAGGTAGCGGAGCTGGTGCGGGTAGAGCGCGCCAAAGCTGTCGACCACGGCGATGTTGTCGATCTGGCTGTCGTGCAGCTTGGCCAGGAAGGCGTCGACCTCTTGTGGGGTGCACGCGGTCACCGCCATCACGTTGCAGAACACCTCGTAGCCGAGCTCCTGGGCGCCGTGCAGGATGTCGATGGCGGCGTCGACGTCTTGTCCGTAGGTGGCCAGCCGCAGCACATCCACCACGCTGTCCCGGGCTGGGCGCAGGTCTTGCACCCGGATGCGGTTCATGTCGAGCATGCAGGCGATCTTCATGTCGGTGGGGTTGTCGCCGACCACGCGCCGCAGGTCGTCTTCGCGGCACATGCGCCACGGGCCCACCACGTCGTCGTCATACAGGCCCGGAGTGGTCTGGTAGCCGATCTCCATGATGTCGACGCCGGACGCGGCGAGCGCCTGGTAGCTGCGGCGTACGAAGTCGTGGCTGAACTGCCAGTTGTTGCAGCAGCCCCCGTCCCGGATGGTCGCATCGAGCACCCGCACGCCACGGCGTCGGTCGGTCATGAGCCCGTCGGGGCAGCACTTCACACGGTAGTCCAGGCCCATCACACTCTCCGGGGCAAGAACCGGATGTAAGCACAGCTCCCCGTGACCCGCTGCCGCACGACGTTGCGGAGGGGTGCCACCCCGAGCGCCGGGTGGAATCGGTGCACGACGAGGTGTGTTCGTCTGAGCACCCTGTCCATGCGCTATGTTGCGCGCCGGGAGCCCTGGTTTGCTGTCGACCCTTCTGCTCATCGCCGCCGCTTCGGCGTCTCCAAGCCGCATCGTCGCCATTGGCGATGGGCTGGTCGGTGTCCCGTCTGCCGCACCCGCTGAGTCGTCCGACGGCGACGCCTCCGAGGGCCAGGCGCCCGCCGCCGACCGTGCGGGTGGCGAGGCCCAAGCCGCGGGGCACACGCCGTCTCCGGGAGGCTGGACGACGGTGCTGGCCGACTGCCTCGAAGAAGGGGCACCGGCCCAGTGGGCGGTCACCGACCAGACCCAGACGGCCGAGACTGCGCAGACCGCGCTCGAGCGGGTCGAAGACGTGGCCGAGCTTCGGCCCGATGTGGTGCTGGTGAGCGTGGGGGCGCAGGAGCTCGCGGTGCACGAGCCCGCCGTCATCGAGCGTGACGCCGGAGCCCTGGTGGGGGCGCTGAACAAGGGCAAGTCGCCGCCGGTGGTGTTGCTGGTGGGGGTGGTGTCGCCGTCGCTCACGCAGGTGCCCGGCGAGCGCTCCCAGCAAGAGCTCGACGAGCGCACCGATGCCGTGAACGGGGTGCTGGCCCGCCTTGCCCAGACCGCCGACACGGTGCACCACGTCGATCTCTGGGATGGCTGGCCTCGGGACGACGCCGGTCGAGCGCAGCTGACCGCTGGAGGTTGGAACCTGTCGGCCCAAGGGCATGCCCGCGTCGCCGCCATCGTGTGTGACAAGGTGCTCAGCTGGGCGAAAGCTCAGAAGTAAGGCACGCGGTCACCGGCTGTGGCAGAGTGTCGCTGCGGGTATGCGAACCCGCTGGAGGCGCTGATGAAGAGGTGGCTGGTCGCGGGTTTGGCGTTGTTCGTCGCCACGGATGCGTTCGCGCTCGACCCCTACATGTGGGGTGTCGGCCCCCGAATCGGAACCATGGCCATTCCGGGCAGCTACCCGATTCGCTTCCCCGGCACCGTCAAAGACGACACCACGTCGGCCGTCTCGAAGGTCAAGAACGACCTCTCGATCGGTGCCGACGGCGTCTACTATATCAACAGCCGTGGCCGCGCGAAGACCATGATCAACCTTGGTTTTGGGCTGGGCTCGCGCTTCTTGGATGCCCAGTGGCAGGTGGGCTACCAGCACGTGCTCGTGCCGGGCGCGCTGGACGTGCTCTGGGGTGTCAGCGCCGGTGTTGGCACCCAGACCTTCGGCGGCGAGGGCGACGCCAAGCTGGTGGTGCCGTATTACCCGCTTCGCACCGACATCAACGCCCAGATCAAAGACACGACGCGTGCCTACCAGCTGACGCCCTTCTACCAGCTCAACGTGCCCGGCAGGCAGAAGTTCACCGACTTCGATGGTGCCGAGACCGCCGGTGGCCTGGGGTTTGGGCTGTACACGACGGTGGGCATCGAGTTCACCCTGTTCTTCGGTGACATGGAGCCGCCCAGGCCGCGCAAGCCATCAGGCGGGTAGCGGCTGCTCCAACCCCTGCAGCAGCCGAAGCAAGCGCTCCTGGCCCTCCATCAGATCGGGGTCGCGCGTGACGGTGGCGAGGTCGCGCTGCTGGGCCAGGAACACCAGCTCGGCGCGGAGTGTGTCGGCCTGGATGCGCTGTTGCCGGGGGAGCAGGAAGTTGCGCGCTGGCGAGAGCCGCGCGGGGTCCAGCGCGGGCAGCATGCGCGGGCGAGTGGCGGGCACCAGGTGGTGCGTGCGGTCGAACCACGGGACCAGGTGATCGTCGAGCCCGGGTTCTTCGAGGGATGCGGTGGCGAACATCGAGACGGGGTGGCCCACGCCGGCGCAGCGATCGGTGAGCGAGCTCACAAGCTGGCCGGTGCGCAGCGACCATCCCACGTGGTCGCGGGCGCGTCCCAGCGCGCGGTCGAGCGCCCGGGCCGCGATGGCGATGCGGTGCAGGTCGGGTGCGATGACCACCACGGGGCGCTCGACGCGTAGCGACTCGATCAGCGAGGCGGCGGCGTCGAGCAAGCCCAGGTGGGCGAGCTGGGGCGCGGCCGGGCTGCTGGTGACGATGACCGTGTGCGGTGCCATGGGGCCCAGCTTGCGTCGAGCTCGCTGGAGCTCGGCGGCGCTGGCGCACGGCAAGAGCAGGATCTGAGCCGCTTCGCGAGGCGTGCTCGCCATGGCCAGGAGCGCGTTGTTCACATCTTGACCAACCAGCAGCAGCGCCGTGCGGTCGGTGACCGGCGCCAGCGAGTCGAGGGCGCGAAAGCCCGTCGACAGCCAGGCCTCAGCGGGGTTGGCCCGGACATAGCTGGGTGCGGGCGGCCGCGGGGCGTGCTGCCCGTCGGTCGCTTCGGTCCACACGTGCCCCAGCCACTCGGGGCCCACCGGCACGCCCGGGTCTGGGGCAGCCTGGACAACGTGGTCGGCGTCGGGGCTGCCGTGCAGCAGTCCCACCACCACGGTCTCGTCCCGCAGCTCGAGCACCACGCCGCGCGCCTGGCCGAGCTGGACATGCTGGCCCATCGCCAGCGGCATCTCGCCCACGATGGCGATGCCACCGCGACGTACCTCGATGACCTTGCCGGCGCCGGGAGAGAGCATGACTGGGGTGTATCGCATGCCCCCTCAGCCCGCGCCGTGCCCGTGCCCGTGCCCGTGCCCGTGCCCGTGCCGGTGACCGTGGCAGGGGGCGGTTCGGCGGCGATCGTGGGGCGACCTCGGCGTTTGCTGCCGCCTAGCGGCGGATATGCCGGAGGTTGGTGTCGACCTCGGCGTTCTCTGCCGCCTAGCGGCGGGTAGGCCGGTGATCCAGCGGCATGATGACGGGGCCACTCCGGCTTGGCTGTCGACGGCGATTCGTCGACGGCGACGTCGACGCGTGCGTGAACGTGGACGGTCACGTGGACGTGGACGGTCACGTGGACGTGGACGGTCACGGTCACGGTCACGTGTTCGTCGACGGTGATCGGCGTCCACCTCGGCGTTTGCTGCCGCATAGCGGCGGGTAAGCGGGGGGTTGGCGTCGACCTCGGCGTTTTCTGCCGCCTAGCGGCGGATAAGCCGGAGGTTGGTGTCGACCTCGGCGTTCTCTGCCGCCTAGCGGCGGGCAAGCGGGAGGTTGGCGTCGACCTCGGCGTTTTCTGCCGCCTAGCGGCGGATAAGCCGGAGGTTGGTGTCGACCTCGGCGTTTTCTGCCGCCTAGCGGTGGGTAAGACGGTGATCGGCGTCGACGCGTGCGTGAACGTCGACGGTCACGTGCACGTGGACGGTCGCGGTCACGTGTGCGTGGACGTGTTCGTCGACGTCTGCCCGTCCGGTGCTCTAGCGGCGGGTAAGCCGGTGATCCGGCGCCCGTGCCCGTGCCCGTGCCCGCCGTACTACCGCAGCCGCGGATCGGTCTCGAAGAAGTGGGCCCGCTGGTCGAGCACGACACCGACGACGGAGCCGTCGGCCGACGCGATGACCGTGGACGCGCGCTCGGGAGTGATCGCGTCGCCCACCAGGCTGCCGTCGCTGCCCTGGTACATCGCCAGCAGGCCACGCCCGTCCAGGGTGTCGTGCATGACGGCGACGCGGCCGATGTCGCCCTGGGCGGCAAAGCCGTCGATGGGGAAGCCCGTGTCGCTGACCCAGACGACGTTGCCATCCAGATCGACGGCGGAAAGCGTCTCGCTGCCGGCGGTGGCCACGTAGGCCAGGGCGAGGGCGCTGTCCCAGGCCACCATGTCGGCTGAGAGGCCGGTGTGCACCAGGCCCTCGGGGGTCGCGATGGCCAGCTCGCCGGTGGCGGCGAGCGCCGTGGATGTCAGCGGATCGGCGGCGAAGCCGTGCTGGGGCGGGCAGGCGTCGAGCGGGACGGAGCCGTCGTGCGCCGTCCAGGCGACGTCGCAGCGGTCGCCCGTGCCGACGGTGGCCACGATGCCCGAGTCGGTCAGGCGCGCCCGGTCGACGCCGGGCAGCTCGACGCTGTCGACCACGTAGTCGCCGGTGGTCTTGTCGAGGGTCCACACGGTGTCGCCGATGGTGGCCACGATGGTGTTGGGCCCCAGCGGGCTGATGCCGTGGTGCTGCAGCTCTTCGTTTTCGCCCGGCAGGTTGTAGTCGCCGGTGACCGAGCCGGTGGCCGTCTCGTAGGGGCAGTTGGTGCGCGCCATGCCCGCGTGTCCGGTGCGGCCGTCGTTGTGCAGCACCACACCCCGGCTGGGGTGGTCGAAGGTGCTCTGGTACAGGTAGGTGTCGGGCCCCTCGGCCGAGCAGGCGGCGAGGGACAGGACGCTGACGGTGGCGAGCAGGATGCGCATCGATGTTCTCCTTGCCGTTTGGACCCGCGAGCGCGCCCGAGCGGAAAACTTGATCTAGTTTACCGCCCGTGGCCGCCCTTCCGCAGCATGAGCCGAGAGTCGGACGCACCTCCCTGGAGCTGGTTCCCGTGGTGCTGCTGGCCCGCGGCGTGGCTCTGTGCGTGCCGATGGCCATCGCCGCGCTGCTGGGCGTGGCCGATGTGACCGATGCGTTCTTCTACGCGTGGGCGTTTCCGGCGGCGCTGTTGGTGATCGCGGGCAACGCCGTGGCCAACGCAGCCACGCCGGCGCTCGCCGACATCCGGGCCCAGCGTGAGGCCGACCTGGCTGGCGCTGGGGCCACGCTCGCCTTGCTGGTGGGTGTGGCGAGTGGCCTTGCGGCGGCGCTGCTGCTGGGGCTGCTGGGGCCGCTGCTTCCGGTGCTCACCGACTTCGAGCCCGGCAAGGCGGCGCTGGCGTGGCACTACCTGTTGCTCTTGCTGCCGTACGTGGTCTTCATGGGGGCGCGGGTCGCGCTGAAGGCCACCGCCGAAGTCGATGGGGCCTTCGTGGCCGTCGCAGCAGGACCGCTGTTTCGCGGGCTGGTCACCCTGGCCGTGATCCTGCTGGGCCACCGGGCCCTGGGCGGCACCGTGCTGCCCCTGGCCTTCGACGTGGGAGCCGCCATCGAGCTGCTGTGGCTCGGGGCGGCGCTGGGCTGGCGCTCCCGGACACCCGTGCCCGGCCTTCACCTGGACCCGCGCCTGTGGGTTGCGGCGGCGGCGGTGCTGCCCCTGCTGGCCGGGGAGGGGCTGGTGGCGGTGAACCTGGTGGTGGACAAGGCGGTGGCCGCCACCCTGGACAGCGGCTCGGTGTCCCTGCTGGAGTACGCCGACCTCGCCCGGCTCGTGCCGCAGACGCTGATCGAGGCGACGCTGCTGCCGGTGGCCTTCGCCACCTGGGCCAACCTGGTGGCGCGCGGCGAGCACGGCGCCTTCGCCCTGCAGCTCGACCAGTCCCTTCGCTGGCTGGCGGCCTGGACCGCGCCGATGCTGGCCGGCCTTTGGGTGGGCCGCCACGCCCTGGTGTCGCTGCTGTTCCAGCGGGGCGCCTTCGACCCGGCCTCGGCGGCGGCGTCTGCCGATGCGCTGGGCTGGTACCTGCCCGGGCTGTGGACCATGTTCCTGGGTGCGGCGGCGATGCGAGCCCACGTGGTGCTGGGACGATACCGGCTGGTGTTGGCTTTGGGGGTCGTGTCGGCTGTGACGAACCTGGTGCTGGACCTCGTGCTCGCGCCGTGGATGGGCATCGATGGCCTTGCTCTGGCGTCGACCCTGGTGTGGTGGCTGGTGCCGGCGCTGTACCTGGGGGCGCTGCGCGACCACTGGCAGCCCACGTCCAGCTGGTTGCCCGTGCTGGGCATCGCCGCGGCTAGCGCCGCCCTGGCGGTGGGCCTGGAGACGATGGTCGGCCACGAGTCGACGGTGTGGTCGCCCATGCTGTGGGCCCAGTCCGTGCCCTTCTTCGCGCTGCTGGGGCTGGCGGCCTGGACCACGCGCCCTGCAACGGGCGACACGAGCGTGGGCTCATGAACGGGTTGATCACCGCGCTGCTCGCCGTTGTGCTGCTGACCCAGGCCTTCATCGACCTGGAGCTTGCCCTCGACCTGGGCGTCTGGCAGCTCAACGCGCCGGTGGCCGACCTGGCGGCGCTGGGGCTGGTGGCTCTGCTGCCGTGGATGTGGGGGCGGCGGCCGCCGGTGCCTGCGCCGGGCCCTGCCGCGGCCTACCTGGCGGTGGTGCTGGTCTCGGCCCTGCTCATCGATGCCGAGGCGGCGCACAGCTCTGCGGCGATGGGCGTGAAGTGGGGTGTTCGGCGGCCGGCATTCCTGTTCGTGGCCTACGCGCTGGCGCTGCCCGCGGCACTACACCAGGTGAGCCGCGAGCGGGCCGACACGCTGCTGGTCGCGGGCATCGGTGTGGTGGGCGCGGTGAGTGTGGTGACCTCGGTGATCCGCATCGCATCGGGGTGGGGATCGTGGTGGTCGGACATCACCATGCTGACGCCCAACCACAAGACGCTGGCGGTGTGGGCGGCGCCCTTCGTTCCGTGGCTGTGGACTCGGCGCGGCTCGCGAGAGGGCAAGGCGCTGCTGGGGCTCGTGCTGGCGGCCATCGCCCTGTCCAGCAGCAAGGCGGCCATCATCACCGCGGGCTTTGGCCTGGCCTGGGTGCTGCACTGGCGTGGCCGCCCGCTGGCGCAGCGCTGGGCACTCACCGCCGTGGCCATCGCCGTCGCCGGTGGGCTGGCGATCGTGGCGCCCAGCCTGCTGCAGTCGCGCACGATGTCGGACGCGCTGAGATCCCGTCACAGCCTGAACAAGAGGAACTGGACCATGTTCGAGGCCCGCCCCGTCTTGGGCATGGGGCCGGGCACGTCCACGACCGTCGAAATGACGGAGTTTCCGCACTACCGGATCAATGGCGTCGAGGCCCATGGCGTGCTCCAGAAGACGGCTGGCGAGACCGGCGTGCTGGGCGCCGCCGCCTGGCTGACCTTCTCCGGCGCCCTGCTGCTCTCGATGCGCCGCCGGTGGCTGGACACGGGTGGCGACACCCACGGCGAGGCCTGGGCGTGGGTGGGGGTGGCTGGTGCGCTGCACCTCAACCTGGTGCACTCCACCGAGGCGTTCACGATGACCCACTGGGTGCCGCTGGGCATCGCGTGGGCTCAGCTGCACCGCGAGGACCCATGAAGATCGTGCTCGCGAACACGTGGTGGTATGGCCGGGGAGGCGACGCCACCTACACTCTGGCCCTCGCCGAGCAGCTTCGCCTGGCCGGTCACGAGGTGGTGCCCTTTGCCATGCGCAACGCCGACAACGGGCCCAATGCCTGGGACCCGTGGTTCGCGCCGATGCTGCCCCAACAACCCAGCTCGGCGCTGCGCGCCATCTTCAACGATCAGGCCGAGCGCGCCTTCGGCCGCCTGCTCGACCACGTGGCCCCCGATGTGGTGCACCTGCAGCACGTGCACCGGCACCTGACCCCCTCGGTGGTGCGCGCCGCCCGTCGCCGGGGCACGCCGGTGCTTTGGACCCTGCACGACTACGAGCTCATCTGCCCGTCGGGCCACCTGTTCGCCGACGGGGGGCCGTGCCAGGACTGCCGCGGGCATCGCTACGACGCGGCGATGACGCGCCGGTGCAAGAAGGGCAGCCTGGCGCGATCGGCCCTGGTGGCGGTCGAGAAGGCGGCACACGTGGCGTGGGGGCTGTGGAACAAGGTCGATCGCTTCCTGTCGCCCTCGGCCTTCCTGGCGCAGAAGCTCGTGGACTTCGGGGTGCCGTCCGACCGGGTGTTTCACCTGCCTCCGTTCGTGGACGCGGGCCCGGCGCCGGAGCCGGGACCCCGTCAGGGATGGGTCTTTGCCGGGCGCTTCGCGGTCGAGAAGGGGGTGCGACCGCTGCTGGCGGCCGCCCGGCGCATTCCCCAGCACCCACTCACGCTCATCGGCTCGGGAGCGCTGGCGGCCGAGGTCGACGCCGCGGGGCTGCCAGGTGTACGAGCGCTGGGCTGGCTGCCGCGCGACGCCGTGCACCAGGAGCTGGCCCGGCACGCGGTGGTGGTGGTTCCGTCGATCTGGTACGAGAACCAGCCCTTCGCCATCTTCGAGGCGCAGGCGGCCGGGTGTGCGGTGGTGGCCAGCCGCATCGGGGGCATGCCCGAGCAGATCGTGGACGGCGTCGACGGGGTGCTGGTGCCGCCGGGCGACGACGTGGCGCTGGCCCAGGCGGTTCGCGGCCTGCTGGACGATCCCGATCGCTGCCAGGCCATCGCCCAGGCGGGCCGCCGCCGGGTCGAGCAGGACTGGACCGTGCGCCGGCACCTGGACGGGCTGCTGGCGCACTACCGGGCGGTGCAGTGAGCGTGGTGGTGCTCGACGGTCCGGTGGGCACCGAGCTCGCGGCGAGGGGGGTGCCGACGCCGCTGCCGCTGTGGAGTGCGGCCGCCATCCGCCAGGCTCCGGACGTGCTGGCCGACATTCACCGCGCCTACGCAGATGCCGGCGCCACCGTGCACACCGCGAACACGTTCCGCACCAAGCGGCGCACGATCGGTGCCGACTGGCGGACGCTCGTCCGTGAGGCCGTCGCCATCGCGCGCTCGGCGATCGGGTCGTCTCACCGCCTCGCGGGCAGCATCGCTCCGCTCGAGGACTGCTATCGACCCGATCTCAGCCCCCCGGACGCCGAAGCCGAGCACCGGGAGCTGGCCCTAGCCCTCGCCCATGACGGCGTCGACCTGCTGCTGTGCGAGACCTTTCCGCACCCGGCCGAGGCGGTGGCGGCAACCCGTGCCGCGGCGTCGACCGGGCTGCCGGTGTGGACGTCGCTGACGGCGGGGCCGTGGGATGCGCTGCTCACGCCCGAGGCGGTCACCTTGGCGGCCGAGCAGGTGGTCGCGGCGGGTGCCCAGGCCGTGCTGGTCAACTGCAGCAAGCCCCGGACAGCGGTGGCGTACGTGGCCGCGCTGGCGGGGCTGGGTGTGCCCTTCGGCTGCTACGCGAACGCCGGTGACACCGACGACGGCCTGGGCTGGGGCCATCCCGAGGCGCCCGAGGCGTACGCCGAGCTGGCCCAGGGCTGGGTGCAGGAGGGGGCCAC
Source organism: Myxococcota bacterium (assembly GCA_965216925.1). Classification (GTDB taxonomy): domain Bacteria; phylum Myxococcota_A; class UBA796; order UBA796; genus CAYYHT01. Next base: position 337,176 of record CBDCGT010000001.1, read on the forward strand.
GCTGATCGGGAGCTGCTGCGGGACGGGGCCCGAGCACACCCGCGCCCTGGCTCGACGCTTCGCGGGCACAGCAGCACCCTGAGCCCGGGCGATGTTAGCCCACACCCCATGCCCACTCCCCCCTTTCACCTGGCCTTTCCGGTGCGCGACATCGGGTCCACCCGCGCCTTCTACACCCAGGTCCTCGGCGCGTCCGAGGGGCGCTCGGCCGAGCGCTGGATCGACTTCGACTTCTTTGGCCACCAGCTCTCGGCGCACGTTGCCGAGCCCGAGTCACGGGCGCCCACCAACACGGTGGATGGCAAGTCGGTTCCGGTGCGGCACTTCGGGGTGATCTTGCCGTGGGCCGACTGGCACGCCCTGGCAGACCGACTGCGGGCGGCCGGAACCGCCTTCGTGATCGAGCCACACGTGCGCTGGCCCGGCGAGGTGGGCGAGCAGGCCACCATGTTCTTCTTGGACCCCAGCGGCAACGCGCTCGAGTTCAAGAGCTTTCGCGACCCCAGCCGGGTGTTTGCCACATGAAGCCGCTGTCCCGACGCATCCTGGCGGTTCCCGCATCGCCCACCATGGCCGCCGACGCGCGAGCCAAGGCGCGCATGGCCGCCGGCGAAGACATCTTGAACCTGGCGGCCGGCGAGCCGGATCTGGGCACGCCGCAACAGGCGGCCGATGCGGGCATCGCGGCGATTCGTGCCGGTCGAACCCGCTACGGTCCGGTCGCGGGTCTGCTGCCGCTGCGCCAGGCCATCGCCGCCGAGATCGGCACGCGCACCGGCCACCAGCTGGGTGCCGACCGGATCCTGGTCACGCATGGTGGCAAGCAGGCGCTGATGGCCGGCTTCCGCGTGCTCATCAACGCGGGGGACGAGGTGCTGTTGCCCCGGCCGTGCTGGGTCAGCACGCCAGCGATGATCCAGCTCGCAGGCGGTGTGCCGGTGCCGGTCGATAGCACCGCTCAGGCCGGATTCCTGCCCACCATCGCCCAGCTCGAGGGGGCGATAACCGAGCGCACCGTGGCCCTGGTCATCAACTCGCCCAGCAACCCCACCGGCAGTGGCTGGCCCCCGGAGCTGCTGGCCGCGGCGGCCGAGCTGGCCCGACGGCACGACCTGTGGCTGGTGAGCGACGAGGTGTACCGCACCATCACCTATGACGGCTTCGTGGCGCAGTCGGTCGCCCGGTACGCCCCCGAGCGCACCCTGGTGGTCGACAGCGCGAGCAAGGGCTTTGGCATGACCGGCTGGCGGGTGGGCTGGGCGGCGGGTCCGGCCGAGGTCATCGCGGCGATGGGCACGGTGCAATCCCAGACCACGAGCGGGGTCGCCACCCCCAGCCAGGAGGCGGTGTTGGCGGCCATGCAGCTGCCGCGGCCAGGGGCGCTGCCTTGGCAGGACCGCATGCAGAAGGTGATCGGGGGCTTGAACCGCATCGGCCTGCCCACCGTCCGGCCGCAGGGCGCCTTCTACGCGTTCCCCGATGTGAGCCCGGTGTTGGGTCGTCACGATGCCGGCGGCAGGCACTTGTCGGGCAGCGGCGACGTCCAGGAGAGCCTGCTGGATGCGGGCGTGGCGGTGGTCGCCGGGGCACCCTTTGGGGCCGACGGGCACATCCGGCTGAGCTTCGCGGCGAGCCATGCGGTGCTCGATGGGGCGCTGCAGCGAATGGAGGAGTGGGTTCGGGGGATGACCGATTGACGGCGCTGCCTTGCGCAGACACGATCGGGTATGCCCCCTGTTCGCCATGCCGCTGCGGCGCTGGCACTTCTCTTCGTCGCCGCTTGCTCTGGGTCTCCCGACGACTCCGGTGATGTCGGCGATCCGGATTGCGTGCCGTCAACCGAGGTGTGCGATGGCGTGGACAACGACTGTGACGGTGAGGCAGACGGCTCGGACGCTGTTGACGCCTTTCTGAGCTACCTCGATGGCGATGGAGACGGGTGGGGGGATGACGAGTGGGCGTCGCTGGGATGCACGACGCGTTCCGACCAGAGTGTGCGGGGTGGCGACTGCGATGACTCCGACCCCTCCCGGTGGCCCGGCGCGCCAGAGGTATGCAATGGCATCGACGACGACTGCGATGGACAGATCGATGAAGATGCGCTCGACGCGCAGATCTACTTTCAGGATCTGGACGCAGATGGCTACGGCGTGGACACCGCCACGGCGGCGGGCTGCTCACCTCCGTCGGGCCATGCGGCGATGGGCGGGGACTGCGACGACACGGACGGCCAGGTTCACCCGGGGCAGCTCGACGACTGCAGCGATGGCGATGGTGACTGTGACGGCGCTGTCGACGAGAACTGCTGCCCAGGGTGCGTCGAGATCTGCGAGGGCGGGGTGGACGAAGACCTGGACGAACGGATCGACTGCGGCGATAGCGACTGTTCCGGCCTTCCACAGTGCTGCGTCCTGGGCGCCGAGGTGTGCTGGGACTGGTTGGACAACGATGGCGATGGCCTTGTGGATTGCGACGACACCGATGACTGCGCGCTCGTTGGCTGGTGTCGCGCCAGTGAGTGCGCCAATGGCATCGACGACGACGCGGACGGACTGATCGACGAGCAGGACCCGGCGTGTTCAGTGAGTTCGACAACGGTGACACCCGCGTGGCCGGCCCACTGCGCCGCAGCGGCGGGAGGAGTCGATTGCTCGCGGCCCGGATGCAGTGAGCTGTGCGCCGAGAACTGCTTCGACGCGGTAGACAACGACGGCGATGGACTCGTCGATTGCGATGACGCGGACTGCGACGGGCTGGCGCGGTGTCAGGAGGTGTGTGGAAACGGCCTGGATGAGGACGGAGACGGCTTGATCGACGAAGCGCTCTGCATTCAGGAAGACTGCGGAAACGGGTTGGACGATGACTTCGATGGCGCCACGGACTGCGCCGATCTCGACTGTGGGCCCGGGTGCGTCGAGCGATGCGCCGATGGCTCCGACAACGACGACGACGGCCTCGTTGACTGCGAAGACGGGGATTGCGCGACGCATGGTTCTTGTGTCGAGGTCTGCGACGATCAGTACGACAATGATGGCGACGCCTTGATCGACTGCTGGGACGATGACTGCGCCGGTCCAGGATGCGCAGGAGCGACCCGGTCACAGGTGCTCGGGGGCTTCGTGCATCAAGTCGACGTTCGGTCAGCGTTCAGTTGGAGTGCCTTCACCTACGTGAACCATGTCAGGGTCGAGCACATCGCGGAGGGGGTAGTCGGCGAGGTCGAGGTGATGGGCGCCGATGGACAGGTCGCGGCCCGGTGCGATTGGGGGTTGGGCATGCGTCGCGAGGCGCGCGATCGGCGTCGTTCGTGGGCGATATCGCCGAGCTCGTGGAGTGCCTCGACAACGGTGAGTAGCTCCGATTCAGCGACCGGGTTCTGGATCGACACGGGTTGCCCGTTGGGCATCGACGACGTCGTACCCAAGACGCTGCGCTGGGGGCCTTGGGGCGGCGCCGCAGATGTGACGGCCCAGGTCGTGCTGGGGTCTGGCGGGCCAAGTGGTGCCAATGCGCAGATGGGGGCGGTTGTGACCCGGGGCTGCGGTTGGTATGTGTTGGCACCCGGTACATGCGGTGTTCAGGCGGCCGGATCCCTGCAGCAGTCCGAGTGGGATACCACGTATCAAGGTTCTTTTTACACGCTCCCATCAGGCCGACGACGGAGCCACCACACCCGACGTTCCGGTTCCCTCGCCACCGGATCCTTTTGGTATCCGGCCCCAGGAACCATCCCATGACCGCCATCCTCCTCCTCCTCTCCACCTTCGCCGCCGCCGAACCGCCGGCCGGCTGCACCGACGTGGCGGGCGCCGACCTGGGACAGCGCTGGACCGAGCGCACGTGCAAGACGCACACGATTCGCTACGAACAGTGGACCGAGCCGTCCGTCGCCGCGCCCACGGCGCCAGCGGCCGGCGAGCGAGAGCGAGGGAGCGTCGATCTGGGCGATGCGTGGACGACCATCCAGTTCAAGGGCAAGAATCCGCCGCGCTGGCGGGTCGACGCCTGGATGGCGCACGTCGCCATTCGCTGCCGGGCGTCTCAGAAGGCTGTGTGCGAGCCCCACATGCGCGCCTGGATCGACAGCCCACCGTTGATCCCGCCCGCGCCCGAGCCGGTCGGCCCCATCGAGCCCGGTGACCCCAACGAAGACCCGAACGCGTGCGAGGCGATGGGGGGCCAGTGGAGCTGCGCTCCCTGCGAGATGGGCTCGACGCACTGCCCCTGCGCGTGCACCGGGCGCTACTGAGCGAGCCCTGCGGCAAACGCCGCCCATTCCTGGGCATCCAGGCTGGTTGGCCCCTCGACCTCGCCCACCTCGACGCGCAGCAGCAAGCCCGCGGCACCCGCCGCCAGCGCCGCTCGCGACATGGGCAGCAGCGACCCGGCGTCGACCGCGTGGCAGGGGTCGACGACGACGGGCAGGTGGGTTCGCTCTGCCAGGGCGGGAATGGCGCCCAGATCCAGGGTCACCCGGGTTCCTGCGGCTCGAATGCCCCGCTCGCACAGGATGACCTGCTGGTTGCCTGAGGCCAGAATGCGCTCGGCGGCAGCCAGCCACTCGTCCAGGCTGGCGAGCTCGGCGCGCTTGAGCAACACGGGCCGCTGGCAGGAGCCCGCGGCATCGAGCAGCGCGTAGTCGGCCATGCCTCGGGCGCCCACCTGCAGGATGTCGGCGTGGGCAGCGGCATCGGCGACCTGCGACGCGTCGGTCACCTCGGTCATGACGGGCAGCTCGACCGCAGCACCGGCGGCCGCCAGCCAGCGCAGGCCCTCGACGCCAGTCGGGGCGCCGCCGGACGCGGCCTTGAAGCAACCGCCCCGCAGCACGTGCCCGCCTGCGGTGCGAACGGCCTGCCCGATGGCGCGAATCTGCGCCTCGCTGCGCACCTGGCCCGGGCCGGCGATGAGCACGGGCTCGCCGGTGCCAAAGGCGACGGGCCCCAGGCGCACGACGGTGTCGTCCTGGCGGTGGTCGCGTGAGGCCAGGGGATGGGCACTACGCCCGAGCTGGGGGCGCGGCGCCGTGCGTGTGGGCAGCGGCTGTGCGGGCGCGGCGTCGGCGGTGTTGCGCGCCGGGTAGCTCCCCAGCACCTTGAGGTGACGGGTGTGCCGGGCCATGGCGTCGAGGGCGGCGGCGGCTTCGGGGTCGGCGGCGTTGCCCTCGAAGTCGACGTAGAAGAGGTACTCCCAGGGCGTGTGCGGCCGGGGGCGGCTCTCGAGCTTGGTGAGGTTCAGGCCGTGCTGGGCCAGCACGTTCAGGCACGCCACCAGCGCGCCCTCTTCGTGGCGGGTGGCAAAGACGACGCTGGTCTTGCAGGGGATGCGCGCGTCGTAAGCGAGGGGTTGCCGGGCCACGACGACCCAGCGCGTGTGGTTCTCGCGCTGGTTGGCGATGTCGCGCGCCAGCACGTGCAGTCCGTACAGCTCGCCGGCTTCGGCCGACGCGATCGCGGCCTGGGTGGGGTCGCCGTCGCCCTTCACCTTCTCGCAGCTGCGGGCCGTGTCGGTCCACGAGACCGCGGTGCAGTCGGCCAGCCGGTCGATGAAGTCGGTGCACTGCGCCAGCGCCGGCGCCTGGCTGTACACCTTGCGGATCTGGCCGATGGGCACGGGCTCGGGAGCGAGCAGGCAGTGCACGATGGGGTGCACCTCTTCGCCCACGATCACCAGGTCGGTGCGGGCCAGCAGATCGTAGGCCTCGTTGATCGAGCCGGCCGTCGTGTTCTCGATGGGTAGCACCGCGAAGTCGGCGGCGCCGTCGCGCACGGCGTCCAGGATGTGGCGAAAGGTGTCGTAGCCACGCAGCTCGGCGGTGGCCGAGTGGCTGGCGAAGAAGCGGCTGCTCGCCAGCCAGCTGTAGCTGCCGGCCGTGCCCTGAAAGGCCACCACCACACGGTCTGGAGCGCCCTGCTGCTCCGACAGCCAGGCGTGCTGCCGGCGCAGGCTGTGCTCCATGATCTCGCGGTACACACGAACCACGAACTGGCGATCGATGCCCGCTTCGCTGGCCAGGTCGGCGACCTTGGTGAGCACGTCGCGCTCTCTGGGGGTGTCGCGCAGGGTCTTTGCGTGCTGGGCCTTGAATCGGGCCACGTCTTGAACGATGGCCTGGCGCTCGGCGAGGGCGTCGACGATGCGGCGGTCGACGAGGTCCAGGCGGCGGCGGATGTCTTTGAGGTCGGGCATGGGCGGGAGTGTAGCGGAGGGTGCGCGTTATAGCCTCGGGCTCGGAGGTCCCTTGAACCCACGTCCGCGAATCCTCATCGTTGGCACGGGTGGCATCGGCGGCACCCTCGCCGGCACCCTGCTGCGCCACCACACCGGGGATCTGCAGCCCGATGTGACCGCGCTCACCCGAAACCGCGAGGTGATCGCGTCGATCGCCAGCCACGGCTTTCGCCTTCGCGGGGTCGACGGCAGCGCCACGGTGGCGGGCACCGCGACCGACGTCGCCGCAGGACCCTACGACGTCATCTTCTTGGCCACCCAGCCCCCGCAGATGGAGGATGCCGCCCGTGCCGCAGCCCCGATGTTGGCGGCCGATGGCGTGATGGTGCCGCTGCAGAACGGCCTTCCCGAAGAGCGTGTGGCCCGCATCGTGGGCCCCGACCGGGTCATAGGCGGCATCGTGGGCTGGGGCGGCAGCATGCCCGAGCCGGGTGTCTTCGAGCGCACCTCGGGCGGGGGATTCACCCTGGGTCGGCTGGACGGGCGCACCGACGATCCACGCCTGGGCGAGCTCGCCACCCTGCTCGAGGTGATTGGCCCCGTGACCATCACCGACAACCTTCGCGGCGCGCGCTGGAGCAAGCTGGCGTTCAACTGCGCCATCAGCACCCTGGGCACCATCGGCGGCGATCGCTTTGGCCCGCTGGTGAGCTACCGCTTTGTGAGGCGGGTTGCGCTGCAGATCTTCAGCGAGGTGGTCGAGGTGGCCAACGCCGAGGGCGTCGAGCTGCAGAAGCTGGGCGGCACCCTCGACCTGTACTGGATTGCGCTCACCGAGGCCGAGCGAGCTGCCACCATGGGCTCGCCCACCCTGTTTGCCAAGCACTCGCTGCTGCTGGCGGTGGGCGCGCGCTACCGGCGGCTGCGCAGCTCGATGCTGGCGGCCATCGAGCGCGGGCGTCCGCCGGCGGTCGACTTCTTGAACGGCGAGATCATCGAGCGCGCCCGTCGGCATGGCATCGACGTCCCGGTCAACCAGGCCGCCCACACGCTGGTGCATGACATCGCGCAGGGGCAGCGGGCGAGTTCGGTCGAGACCCTACGTACGCTGGCGCCTTTGGCGTATGGTGCTGCGGCGGAGGCCTGAAAGCCATGGAATCGAGCAGCGGTCAGGGAATCACCATCCTCGTCATGGGCCTCGCGTCCTGCATCTTGCCGATCTTCGGCCTGATCTGCGGGCCGGCCTTCATCCTGGGGCCGCTGCTGTCGCTCGCCTCGATCGGCATGACCGTCGGCTTGTTTGGCCGCGTCAGCCGGGGCGAGGTTCAGGGCGACGGCAAGATCTTCGCCATCATCGGCGCAGTCTTGGGCGCGCTGGGGCTGCTCGAGTTCGTGGGCTTCTTCATCAGCGTGTTCGGCCTGGTGTTCATCTCGGTCCTGTTCGCAGGCTGACGGAACTGGCAATGCCCGCCGGCTGTCCCACGTAGCCTCGATATGCGCCTCACCATCGCCCTGTATGGACTCGTCGTCGTGGTTGCCGTAGGCCTCTCGGGCCTGTACGCGCTCAACCTCGCCCCGTGGTATGTCGACTTCTTTGGGCCCATGGCGCCCGCGGCGCTCGCCATCTCGGTGCTCGTCGTGGGCCTGCTCATCCCCTTGGGCTTGGGCGCGAGGCTGGTCTGGGCGCTCAAGACCAGCGGCTACGAGCTGTTCGTGGCCCGCACCATCGCAGGGCTGGCGCTGGTCACCCAGGCGGCCATGGCCATCGGCGCCGTGCAGCTCATGCCCACCACCGTGCAGCAGGCCATCGACGAGCGCGGGCCGTGGCTGGCCGACTTCCTGCAGGGCGCCGAGCTGGCCTTCGAGTTCGACGGCGGCTCCGACCAAGAGGCCCTGCCGCCCAAGTGGGCCTCCGAGGCGCCCGAGCCGCCTCCCGAGGTGGGCGGGGCCCCCGACAAAGAGAAGGCCGAGCTGCTGGCTCTGCTGGATGCTTGTGCCACCGCGGGCGGCGCCGCTCGCTACCTCGACGACGAGACCGCCGCCGGGCTGGGCGCGCGCTGGCTCGCGATGGGCATGACCCAGTGGGGCGACGCCTGGTCGCACGACCAGGAACTCCAGCGCCGCGTCGACACCTTCATGCAGACCTGGAGCCTGCCCAGCGAGCCCGAGGCCTGGGTCGACCCGGCGGCCTTCGAGCAGCAGCTCGTGCCCAACGGCAGGCGCTTCCTGGTGCAGGTCGACACGCTCGCCGCCGAGCTGTCCGCGGCGTACGGCGATTCGCGCGCGATGCCGCCGCTGGTGCCGTGGACCGACGTGGTGCACAGCGAGCGACGGCTGCCCCTGAGAGGGGATGTGTACTGGTCGCTTCACGCAGGCAGCTACGCCGAGATCGTGGCCCAGGCGCTCGACCCCGAGCGCGACTACGCCATGCTCTACGACGGCACCGACGCCGAAGCGGCTCGCCTGTACCTGGTGCACCCCGATCCCGAGTTCGACGGCACCCATGCGGCGCTGATGACGCCGTTTCTCATCGCCGCGCGGGCCGACCGGGGCCTGCGCTGGCGCAGCCCTGCGTACACGCGCCAGTGGGCCGAAGCGCTCACCCACGAGGCCGCCGGGCGTGCCGCGGTGCGCGTCATCTTCATGCTCTCAGAAGGCGAGGACGGCGACAAGGAGCGCAGGGCCCTGCTCACCAGGCACCACCTGCCCCGAGATCTCGATCCCGACGCGCTGCCCGAAGACCTCACCCCCAAGCGCGGGCGCAAGGTGCTGGAGGGTGTGGTCGCCACCTGGGCCGCCGACTTCGAGAGCGTGTGGGAGACGGCGCCCGAGGCCGAGCGTGAGCTGTCCGCGCTGGAACGCAAGCGGCGAGCCGACGCAGAGGCGCTGGCCTGGGTGCGGGCCGTGGCGATCAGCGGCGACGGCGACGAGCGAACCCTGACGTGGACGGCCGACGACACGGCCCACGAGGTCAAGGCCTCGAAGGATGGTGAGACCTGGCGCATCGACTGGCCCTAGAGCACCGGACAAGCGAGACGCAGGCCCGGGGAGATGGGTTGGTGGCGCTAGCCCAGGCCGTGCTTGTCGATGGCCTTGCGGGCTGATTCGAGGGTCTCGAACACCGCGATGAAGCGGTTCTTGTGGCAGAACATGCTGCCGGCGACGCCGGTGACCGCGGTCAGGGCCTCGCCCGACAACCCCGCCCACTCGGCGGGCAGGGAGCGCTTCTGGCCGAAGTCGCCGAGCTTGGGCGGGATGGCCACCAGCCGCCAGGTGCCGTCGTTGGACGGAAACAGCACGTAGTCGGTGGGGTGCGTCTCGCCGCCGTTGTCGAAGTAGACAGGCTTCCACTTGTGGTACGCGTCGAGCTCGATGACCCGGCTTCCGCGGGCCACGGCGACGTCCATGGCGCCGGTCACGATGCGCCGGGCCGACACGATGCCCTGGTGCTCGTCGACCATGCCCTGCACGTAGGCCACCGTGAGCTTGCCCGCCTCGATGAACTGGGCATCGAACTCGGCCATGGAGTGGGCGCTGGCGTTCATGGCCTCGACGATGCTGGGAAAGCACGGAACGCCGGCCTTGGGGGCCGTTCGGCCATTGTCGACGTCGTCGACATAGCCCACCAGCTTGGCGCGCAGCGTGTCGGCGAGCTCGTCGGACAGCCGCCCCTGACTCTGCAGCCAGTCGAGCACCATGCCCGCCGACGACAGCGGGCCGGTGTAGCTCTGCTGGTGGTGGTCGAAGCGCATGCGCTCGGGATCGAACTGCCCGCCCACATCGAACACGATGTCGGCCTGGGCGAGCTTGTCGGGATCGCGGGTGCGCAGCAGCGACAGCTCGTCGTCGCAGAACACGGACAGCAGGCTCCACGACAGGACGTCGTCGGCGTGGAAGGGCCCGCTGTGGGTGGCGACGAGCACGGTCTACTCCAGGGCAGCGGCGACGAGCTGGTTGGCGAGCTTGCCGTCGATCTGGCCTTTGTGGGCCCCCATCAGCGCACCCATCACCTTGCCCATGTCGCGCTTGCTGGTGGCGCCCGTCTTGGCGATGGCGTCGGCCACCCAGCCCTGGGTGGTCGCCGCGTCGGCGAGCTGGGGAAGGAAGCCCTCGATGACCGCCAGCTCGGCGGTCTCGGACGCGGCCAGCTCGGTGCGACCGCCGGCGGTGTAGGCCTCGATGCTCTCGGCCCGCTGCTTGGCGAGACGGCGCAGGATGGTGAGCGCCTTGTCGTCGGGCAGGGTGTCGGCGTTGTCTTCTTTCACGGCGGTCAGAAACGCCGCGCGAATGTTGCGAAGCGCAGACAGGCGCGGCTTGTCCTTGCTGCGCATGGCGTCCTTCATCTGCTCGCTGACGGTGTCGTAGATGGACATCGTGGCCTCCGGCGTGTGGGTCAGCCGAAGTGCGTAATCACGTCTCGCCGGCCTGCCACTTCTGCAGCAGCTGCATCAGGTCGCGTTCGCGTGTGCGACTGGTGAGGAGCTTGCGTTCGAGGGCGTCGATGTGCTGATGCAGAGCCGCCGTCTTCTGCATCTCGGACTGCAGCCGCGCGGTCACCTCTTGCTTGGACAGGGCCTTGAGCGCGGACTCGGCGAGGGTCGATTCCATGGCCACGGGGCGCTTGGGCAGCGAGACCCCGGTGTCGGCGCTGGGCGCTGGCGGCGAGTCGGGGGCGGGCGTGTCGAGGCCGCGACCCTTCTCGAGCGTGTTGGGGTCGGCCGCAGCCGAGGTGGTGGGCACGCCCAATGCCGGGGTCATGCCGCCGCCGAGCTCTGGAGGGGGAGCCGGGGCGGTGGACGCCACACTGGCGACCGGTGCGGGACGCTTGACGCCCAGGGTGTGCCGCTTGGGTTTGTCGGCCCGGCTGCTGGGTGCAGCGGCGGCGGGCGCGCCTGCGGCGACGGCGACGGCGACCCCGGCGGACGACTTGGCGGCGGGGAGGTTGTCGGGGAGCACCGCATAGCGGAAGCCGAACTCCGTGGTGGCGTCGAGCGGTGTCCAGTCGTTGTCCGGCAGCCGAGCCAGCTTGTCGGTGGTGAGGCGGGACAGGGCGTAGCTCTGCCGCTTGCCGGACTCGGGCAGCAGGTGGATGAAGCGCCCGCCCCGCAGCGCGTCGGCACTGATGTCGCCTTCTTCGTACGACTGGCTGGGGGCGGCGTCGGGACTGCCGCGCTGGGGGATCGAGATGATGCCCCCACCCTCGTTGACGGTGAACTTCACCGAGACCCTCAGCTCGTAGCCAGGGTCCCGCCGGACCAACAGTTGAAAGGCGCCCATGCGGCAACCATACCAGTGGGTGGCCAGCGGCGTGAGCGGGTGTGGTGGGCTATGCGGATGGGGCGGGAAACACGGCCCGTCCAGCTGGAGGGTCCCCCATGCAGATCAAGGAGTCGGCGGCGCAGACCCACAACGGAGTCAAGCGCTCGCTCAACGAAGACGCCGTGATTGCCCTCGACGAGGTGCCGATCTTTGCGGTGGCCGACGGAATGGGCGGCCTGGGCGCGGGTGACGTCGCGTCGCAGACCGCGATGCAGTTCCTGCGCGACAGCGCCGACATCCTGGTCAGCGAGGCGGCCAAGGTGGGCAACAGCTCGGCCGAGCTCGACCTGGCCGAGGTCATGGAGACGGTGCTGCTGGGCATTCACGAGCAGATCGAAGACGAGGCCGACAAGGCCGACAAGTCCACCATGGCCACCACGATGGTGGCCGCGCTGGTGGCCGGTGGACACGCCTACATTGCGCACGTGGGCGACAGCCGGGCCTACCTGTTCCGCGACGGCCGACTTCGCCTGCTCACCGACGATCACACCCTGGCCATGCTGCGCTACCGCCAGGGCCGCATGACCGCCGAGGAGTTTCGCACCAGCCCCATGCGGCACAAGCTGTACCAGGCGCTGGGAGCGGGTGCCGACGTCGACATCGACACCGCCGCGGTGCAGCTCGCCGACGACGACGTGCTGCTGCTCACCAGCGACGGCGTGCACGCGCAGCTCGAGCCCAAGCAGATCCTGGGCTGCATTCGGCAGGGAACCCTGGCCCAGGGCGTCGCCCGGCTGATCGACGCGGCCAACCGAGCCGGCGGCAAAGACAACGCCAGCGCCGTGATGTTCCGGGTGGGCACCGACTCCAAGCCCGACCAGCTCGACGCGATCACCGACGTGCTGCGCGAGGTCTTCTTGTTTCGCGGCCTGTCCGATGCCGAGCGCAACGTGCTGGCTCCGTACCTCGACCAGCAGTACCTCGCGCAGGGGCAGCCCTTGTTCAGCGAGGGCGACCCCGGCGACGCCTTCTACGTGGTGCTCGAGGGCAAAGTGCGCATCACCAAGGGCAACACCCACCTCGTCGACGTCGGGCCCGGGGGTCACTTTGGCGAGCTGTGCCTGGCCCGTCCGGTGCCGCGCTCGGCATCGGTCACCGCCGTCGATCGCACACTGGTGTTTGGGCTGTCGCGCGATCGCTTCAACGAGATCATCCGCCGGCGCCCGGGCATGGGCGCGCGCCTGTCGCTGGCCGTGCTCGACAACGTGGGCAATCGCCTGCGCGAGCTCACCGAGCGCGTCGACGTGGTGCGTCAGGTGGCGCGGGGCGACATCAAGCCACCGGGCCTCAGCCCGCGCGACGCCATCCTGGCGGCCACCCAGGGCAAGATCAAGGCGCCCTGAGCCCGCCCCGGCGGCGCCGCCACCACATGGGCGGCAGCAGAAGCAGCGTCAGCCCCAAGCCCTCGGAGTAGGCCGAGCGGGCGCTGCAGCCCCGGCACTCGGGGTTGTCGTCGACCTCGCCGTTGCAGTCGTCGTCGACGTGGTTGCAGAGCTCGGGCGCGCCCGGGTACGCGGTGGGCTCGAAGGGGTCGCAGTCGACCGTGTCGATCCAGGCGTCGTCGTCGAAGTCGGCGCCGTGAGGTGGCGTGACGTGGTCTTGGGCCCAGGCGGTGCCGAGCAGGAGCACGAGGTGGAGCACAGTCACGGCCTAGCTGCCCCTCAGCCGACGTGCTTCTTGATCAGCCGGGCCAGGCCGGGCATGGCTTCGCGCACGTGCCCCTTTGCCTGGGAACGAAGCCCGTTGTAGGCCTTCAGGATCACGCGATTGCGGGCCTGCCGTGCGCGCATGTCGGTGACCTGCAGCAGGGCCTCGGCGATCTCGGCCGAGTGGTCGACGAAGTAGCCCTCGACGTCGTCGGTCTTGCGGGCGACGGCGTAGTGCGGGTCGACCGCGGGAGCGAACTCGGGCAGCAGCTTGGTGAGCGCCTTCTCGATCACGCCGGGGTGCACGGCCTTGACGGCCCGGTAGCCGGCCTTCAGGCCCATGGCGCGCAGACCGCGCTTGCGCCCGACCTCGTCTTCGATCAGCTGGGCGCTGTCGGCGATGATGGCGTCGCGCTTGTCGGGTTTCTTGAGGGTTCCGACCAGGGTTTCCTCCATCACGGACAATGGGCGTCCTCCACACACGACTGGGTTGGTGTCGGTATAGCCGGAAAGCATCACCACCGGTGTCAGGATCGTGGGTCGCGCTGCGGACGGTGGGGGAGCGCGCCGCTCCAGGCTACCCGGGCTGGTCGGGCTTGTTGGGCATGCCCGGGCACCAGGGCACCGTCGTCGATCCGCCCAGTTCCTTGTACCACCAGTTCAGGTAGTTGCGGCCGTAGCAGCTGTAGCCACCCTGGCGCTTGGCCGCGGCCACGCAGTCCCAGCTGCGCTCCCAGTCGCGGTTGTTCTGCGCCTTGATGATGTCGGCGCCCGCGATGTCCTGGGCCACCTTGTTGCCTTCGCCGGTCACGTAGGTGCGGATGACCGGGCCGATGGCGTTGCACAGTGCCAGCGCGGCCTTGTCGCTGGGCGATGCGCCGAGCGACGCAAGCACGGCCTCGCGCACGGCGCCGTCTTCTTCTTTGGTGAGCAAGCGCTTCTCGAGGCAGGCGATGAGGTCTTCTTTCTTCGTCCCCTTCACCTGCTTGACGGCCTGGAGCCGCACTGCGGCATCGGGATCTTCGAGCATCGCGTCGCACACGATCTTGTTGGTCTGTGGCAGCTTGAGCGACACCACGGCCGCGATGGCCTCGGCACGCACCAGGCCCGACTCGTCTTCTGTGACCACCTTGCCGATGGCTTCGATGACGTCGTCGCGCTCGCGATCGGCCAGGCTGTACGCCGCGGCGGCCCGCACGGCCTGCTCGCTGTCGGTGGTGAGCAGCTCGATCATGAGCGGGACGTGGGCTTCGCTGGGGCGCAGGGCACGAACCGCTGCCTCGCGGTGTTCGGCGTCGCCGCTGCTCTTGGCGAATCGGGCCAGGGCCGCGTAGCTCTGGGGGGCGGCGATGCCGGCCATGGCGTAGACGAGATCCTTCTTGTTCTCGACCGGCTGATCGAGCGCGGGGGCCAGGCAGTCGGCGAGGTCGTCGCGCTTGGTGCTCGCGAGGCCCTCGGCGATGGCGGCATCCCACCCGCGGTCGTGGTTCACCACCTCTTCGCAGATGCAGGCGTTGGCGCTGGGATCGTTGAACTCGGACAGCTTGTCGGCGGTGTACCGGCGCAGGTCGTCGTAGTCGTGGTGCTTCTGGCGCAGGGCCACGCACGCGTTGGTGTACTGCCCGCGAACCAGGTAGGCATCGACCTCGGCGGAGTTCTCGACAAAGCGCGGCTCGCAGGCGGTGGTGGCAACGAGCAGGGCGGTAAGGACGGCAAAGCGCATGCGGGCTCCGGTGAACTCGCCCCTAGGTAGCGCGCCGCGGACTCGCGCCCCCGTCAACTGCTCGCAAGCTCCCGGGTGATAGACTGCGCGACTTCTGGGAGTCAGTCGTGATCGAGCAACTCATGGGCCTTCCCGTCGAGATCCTGCGCCGCGTGGCCCGCCAGCTCACCGGCGGTCAGCCGGTTCGCAAGACCCTGCGTCGCATGCTGTCCGGCGAGGCCGACACCGAGCCCTCAGCCGAGCCCGCCTGGGATCCCCGCCCGCCCGAACCCAAGGCCGCAGAGCCCGAGCCCGAGCCCGATCCCGATCCCGAGCCGGAGCCGGAGCCGGAGCCCGAACCCGAGCCCGAACCCGAGCCGGAGCCGGAGCCCGAGCTCGAGCCCGAGCCCGAGCCCGAGCCCGAGCCCGAGCCCGAGCGTGCGGCGCTCGACATCACCGCGCTGCCGACCCCCAACCCCAACGCCATGAAGTTCGTGTGCGGCACCCGCGTCACCGACAGCGGCTCCCTGTCCTTCACCAGCGCCGACGCGGCCCGGGGCAACGCCGTGGGCGAGGCCCTGTTCGCGGTGCCCGGTGTGCGCATCGTGTTCGGGGTGAACGACTTCGTGTCGGTCACCAAGAACAACGACGCCTCCTGGTTCGACCTGATCCCCGCCATCGAGGCCGCGCTGCAGCAGTCTCTGGGGGCCAAGGCGACGGCGTGACGGTGCTGCTGCTGCTGCTGCTGGCCTGCGGTGGGGGCACCGATGAGCCACAGGTCACCGAGTACATCGTGGTGCGGGGGGACTCGCTGTCGGTCATCGCGCACAACCACGGGGTCACCGTCGACCAGCTGCGGGCCTGGAACGACCTGGACGGCGATGGGCTCGAGATTGGCCAGGTGATCCGCATCGAGGTCGCCATTGCGGCGCCGGCCTCGCCCGCCAAGGCCGGTGGCCCTCGCCGTGCCGCGACCTCCAAGTCGGTGCCGACCGAGGCGGGCGAGGCGCCGCTCCCCAGTCCGCGCGCCAAGAAGTGCATCCCTCCGCCCACTGGTGATGGCCTCGCCGACGAAGGCGCAGTCGCCAGCGCGGGGCTCGATCGCGGCCGGGTGAAGGCCGGCATGGACAGCATCATCGGCTACACGCTGCGCTGCGTTCCGCCCCGGTCGGGCACCATCGAGACCGAGATCACGGTGGGCTGCAACGGGCTCGTGAGCGACGTGCGTGTGCTCGATGCCGGCCCCTACGATGCGGCCGTCGGTGCGTGCGTTCAGGACACACTGAAACACGGCGAGTTCGACGCCCATCAGCTCCCCGATGGGATGACATTCCGGTACCCATTGGTTTTCAATTTCTGAACCAGCAGTAAACTGCGCGCCTGGAGGAACCAATGCTCATCAAGCGCATGCTCTTCGCCGTGGCCCTCGCCATGGCCACCACAACGGTCTCTGTCACCCCGGCGCACGCCGCAAGCGAGCGCGTCACCCGCCTCAAGGGCGATGTGAAGGTGGCCAAGAAGAACTTGAAAGACGACGAGAAGGACTTCAAGAAGATCATGAAGTTCGTCGAGGGCTGGCACGAGGTGTGGAAGGCGGGAGACCACGACAAAGAGGCCAAGTGGGACAAGAAGATCGTCGCCTGGCTCGAGTCCGAGCGCGCCGAGAACCGCGAGGACATCGCCGAAGCCAAAGAAGACGTCGCCGAGGCGCCCGGCCCCCGCATCAAGGCGGGCGAGCAAGAAGACGTCGCGCTCGAGAAGAAGCGGGCGCGCAAGGTCAACGAGGTCATCGCCGAGCTCAAGGAAGTGCAGCCCAAGTTCTACCCGGAGCACCGCGCGAAGCGCCCGGCGCACGAGAAGAAGTCCGAGGCGCTCAAGGACCTGCTGCGCATCGCTAAGCGTGACGTCAAGATCCGCACCGAGCAGCTCGCCGAGCTCGAGAAGAAGCTCGCCAAGGCGAAGGCTGCCGACTGACCTTGGCTCCGCTTCTCGACATTCAGGGCCTTCGCACCTGGTTCCACACCGAAGACGGCGTGGTGAAGGCCGTCGACGACGTCTCCTTCTCGGTCGAGGAGGGGGCGACGCTGGGTGTCGTGGGCGAGTCCGGCTCGGGCAAGTCGGTGACCTCGCTCACCGTCATGCAGCTGCTCCCCGAGACCGCCCACATCCCGTCCGGGACGGTCAGTTTCCTGGGCAAGAACCTGCTGCAGCTCACCACGCGCGACATGTACAGCCTGCGTGGCAAAGACGTGGCGATGATCTTCCAGGAGCCCATGACCTCGCTCAACCCGGTATTTCGGGTGGGCGAGCAGGTCGCCGAGGCCATCCGGCTGCACGAGGGCGCCTCGAACGCCGAGGCGCGCAAGCGCACCATCCAGCTGTTCGACGAGGTGGGCATTCCCGAGCCCGAAAGGCGCGTCGACAGCTACCCGCACGAGATGAGCGGCGGGCAGAAGCAGCGCGTGATGATCGCCATGGCGCTGGCCTGCAACCCCAAGCTGCTCATCGCCGACGAGCCCACCACCGCGCTGGACGTCACCATCCAGCGCCAGATCCTCGACCTGCTTCGCCGCCTTCGCGACGAGCGAGGCATGGCCATCCTGTTCATCACCCACGACCTGGGCGTGATCGCCGAGATCGCCGACACGGTCGCGGTGATGTACCGAGGGCGCCTGGTCGAGTACGGCGACATCCTGTCGATCTTCCGAGATCCGCAGCATCCCTACACCAAGGGGCTGCTCGCCTGCCGTCCGCGGCTCGAGACCGAGTACCGCCTGCTGCCCACCGTCGACGACTTCCTGGAGGTCGAGCAGACGCCCGACGGCGAGCTCATCATGCGAGAGAAGGTGCTGACGCCCGAGCGTGAGCAGCAGCTGTTGCACGGCGCCCGCGACAAGATGCCCGAGGGCAAGGGCGATCCGGTGATGACCGTGCGCGACCTGAAGGTGTGGTTCCCGCTCAAGAAGTCGATGTTCGGGCGGGTGACCGACTGGGTGAAGGCGGTCGACGGCATCAGCTTCGATGTCTGGCCCGGGCAGACCCTGGGGCTGGTGGGCGAGTCGGGCTGCGGCAAGACCACCACCGGCCGGGCGATCCTGCGCTTGATCGAGCCGACCGCCGGACAGGTCACCTTCCAGGGGCGAGACCTCGCGGCCATGGGCTGGCCCGAGCTGCAGAAGGTCCGCACCGATCTGCAGATCATCTTCCAAGACCCGTACAGCTCCCTCAACCCGCGACTCACGGTCGAGCAGGCCATCACCGAGCCCATGCTGGTGCATGGCATCGGCAACAGCGACCGCGACCGACGCGACCGCGCCGCGGCGCTGCTCGAGGAGGTAGGGCTGCCGCCGGAGTACCTGCGGCGCTACCCTCACGAGTTCTCGGGCGGACAGCGCCAGCGCATCTGCATCGCCCGCACCTTGTCGCTCGACCCGACCTTCGTGATCTGCGACGAGAGTGTCTCGGCGCTCGATGTCTCGGTGCAGGCCCAGGTGCTCAACCTGCTCAAAGACCTCCAGGCCAAGCGCGACCTCACCTACATCTTCATCAGCCACGATCTGTCGGTGGTGAAGTTCATGAGCGACGTGATGGTGGTGATGAAGGACGGGCTCATCGTGGAGCAAGGCCCATCCGACGGCATCTACGCCAACCCGCGCGAGCAATACACCCAGAAGCTCATCGAGGCGATCCCGCGCGACGACATCGAGTTCATCGAGGCGAGGCACGCAATGCGTCGGGCGGCCCTGGACGATCGGGCAGCGCGGGGCTGAGTCACAAGTTCGTGTAGTCCGAGTTGATAGTCAGCGGGGGAAGGGGAGACTTCGGCATAGTAGGCTGTCGTCTGAACGACACAACACCCTGTCTCACCACCCGGAGGTTCCCATGGGCGATGCCCTTGCACGAGTCGGCGTCTTCATCGGACTGCTGATTGTCATCAACATCTTCACCGTTCCGTTCCTGGGCATCATCATCTACTGATGCACGATGTCCCCGACCAACTCTCTCGCACGCGGCTCGTGGCCGAGAAGACCCTCAACCTGATGCTGGGCGGCACCGTCGCCTGGTGGACGGTGGTGGGCCTGATGGCCGCGACCGCGTGGGCTCCGGTTCACCTCGCCATCGGCGGGCTGAACTTCACCGTCGCGGCACTGTTCGTGACGCGGGAGCCCGAGCACCGCGCGGCCCCTTGGGCAGCGCTCGCATGGGCGCTGCCCGCGGTGCTCGCAGGAGGCGTTGCTCTCAAGCTCGCCGCAGACCCCGGTCTGTGGCCCTGGTACGCCCAGGCGCTGTACGCGCTGGGGGCCGTGGGAGCCGCGTTCTCGCTGCTCACCCTCGGCCGCAGCTTTGCCGTGCTGCCTGGGGTTCGTAGCCTGGTCGATGGCGGCCCGTACCGCTTCATTCGCCATCCGGCCTACCTGGCTCAGCTGCTGATGGTCATCGGCTGCGCGGTGGTGTTGGCGGGTCCCGTCGGGATCGCCCTGCTGGTAGCGGCGGTCGTCACCCTGGTGGTTCGCATTCGCGCCGAAGAAGCGGTGTTGAGCGAAGACGAGGGCTACCGCGCATACGTGCGCCGCGTCCCGTGGCGTATGGTTCCTGGCCTCTGGTAGACCATCGGTCCGCCACGACCGAAGGGGCAGGAGTCCGCTGATGCATCCGCAACTCAAAGGCACGCTCGACCGGGCGATGTCCAATCCCAACTACGGCTTCGACACCATCCGCGACGAGCTGACCACGCTGCCGCACGATGTGCTGCCCGAGCTGCTCGCCGCCGCCCACGACCCGGCGTTCGCCCCGGTGTTCGCCCAGATGGTGGCCGCCCTCGGTGACCTGTGCTGGCCCGGTGCCTACGACGCCTTCGTGCTGTGGGCGACGGGCGAGGACGTGGATGTGTGGGCGGCCGTCGACGCGGGCTGCGCCCTCGATCGCGCTGGCGGCGGTGGTTTCGGCTACTGGCAGCGTGTGGCCCCGGGCGACAACCCCAGCCCCGAGCTGGTGCTCGCGGCGCGGGCCGATCTGGCGGCGTGGTGGGCCGAGCAGGGCAAGGCCAACGCCCCCGACGAGGCGGCCTGGCAGGAGTCATTGGGCCGTCCACCCACACCCGACGAGCGCACCTACGCCTTCGTTCGCGACTCGGGCTGGGCGGTGCTCTCCAACGGCATAGCGCTGCAGACCGAAGAGCCCCTCCCGGCGAATGCCGGTGAGCACCTGACCGGGGGCGTCATCGTGGTGGGCGAGCGCGAGGCCAACGTGGCCGTGGTGCTCGGAGGCACCGGCGTGGTGCGCGTCATGGCCGAGTTCGGCCACGGATGGATGGACGTGACCGGCAAGGGTGAGGTCACCCCCAATCACCAGCTGGGCGCCACCGCCCTCAGCGACTTTCGGTCGGACTTCGAGATTGGGCCGACGGGTAGCCTGAAGCCACGGGGGTAGCCGGCGCCCGGGTGGCCTCGAGCGTCTTGTGCCAGGCCCCCGGCGGAATGGGCACCGGCTGGCTGGTGAACAGCAGGATCTGAAGCCGGTCGGTGACCTGATCGAGTGTGTGCACGATGCGTGCGCGGCGGTCGGGGTCGGTGTTCACCAGCGCGTCGTCGAGCACCAGCGGAAGGCGCTCGCTGCCGGCGAGCACCTGGGCGAGCCCCACGCGCACCAGCACGCTCACCTGTTCTTGAGCCCCGCCCGACAGGTGGTGGAACTGCTCGCGGCGATCGGCGGAGCGAATGCCCAGGATCTGCCACCGGTCGTCGATGTCGATCTGGCTGCCGGCGAACAGGGTGTGGATGTGGGGCTGTACGTGCTGGATGACGGGTTCGAGCAGGCGTTCCTGGGTCTCGCGGCGGGCCGTCTGCAGGGCCTCGTGCAGGCGCTCGGCCGCTGCCGCGCGCCGCTCGACATCGGCGAGCCTTGCGCGCAGGCGATCGGCCCTGGACCCGGCTTCTTGCAGGTGCTCGTGCAGGTCGTGGGCGGCGTGCGCCTCGATGATGCCGAGCTGTTGAGCCGCGCGAATGCCGGAGCGCTTCTCGGCCTCGGTGGCGGCCTCGAGCTGTTCGCCCAGGCGGCCCAGCGCCGCGCGCGCGGCGGCCCCGCCAGACTCGACCGCCTCGCCCTGCAGCTGCGCCAGGCGGATGTGGGCTTCTTCGAGGCGTTCTTGAACCAGGGTGAGCTCGGCCTGGGCGGCTTCTTCGGGGGGGAGGAGGGCGAGCTGGTTGTTGGCGCGGGCGCCGTCGCGGCGCACCGCCTCGAGCTGGGCGTCGAGGCGGGCGGCGGCCTCGCGGTGGTGGCCCGCGCTGGTGGAGGCGCGCTCGCGGGCGGCGGTGGCCAGATCGCACTCGGCACGGGCCGTCGACAGCTGGGCCTCGGCGGTGGCGGCATCGGGAGCCCGGGGGTCGTCGGGGCCGAGCCCACGGAGCTGGCTCTCGGCGAGCACATAGGCCGAGCGCAGGGCGTCGACCCCCTCGGGGGCCAGGGCTTCGAGCTGGCGTCGAGCCTCGGCGAGCTGCTGGTCGGCCAGAGCGCGGCGCTCGGCGACCGCCCGGGCCTCGGCGAGATCGCGCACCCCCAACGCCGACAGGCGGTCGTCGAAGCGCTTGCGCTGTTGGGTGGCGTTGCGCACGAGGTCGGCCATGCCCTCGCCGCCGGGGCGAACCTCGACGCGGCCGATGCCCTCGATGTCGAAGGCGCCCGGCTTGGGGAAGGCCCACTGGCGGGTGTCGCTGGCTGGCAGGGGTTCGCCGTCGACGGTGAGGTCGCTGTGCGCGGTGAGCACAACACCCGTCGAGGCCGCGTCGAGGCGGGCCTCGGCGCGCTCTGCGGCTCGGTTCAGGGCGTCGAGCTGGGTGAGGGTGTCGCCGCCCAGGCGGTTGCCCTCGAGCTCGCGCTGAACCTTGCTGATGCGGCGGTCCAGCCCCATGGCGGCCTTGATGCGCTCGTCGAGCTGCGCGAGGTGATGGGTCGCGGTGGCCCGCCGGGACTGCCGCACCGCTCGGCGCTGCGCTTCTTCGGCCGCACGCACCGCGGCGCGGGCTCCCTGCAGGGCGCCCTCGGCGGCGGCCTGGTTGCGCTGGGCACTGTCGAGCGCGGCTCGGGCCTGATCGAGCTGGTCGGCGAGGTTGCGTGCCGCGGTGTCGGCCTGCCGGGCGGCCTGGGCCAGACCCGTGCGCTCGGACAGCCGCGCGATCAGCAGCTCACGGCGACCCTGCAGCTCGTCGTGGCGCGCGCGCGCGGCGTCGATGCGGGCCTCGACGTCCGAGCTGTCGCGAAAGCGCTCGTCTTCGCGGGCGACGGTGTCGCGCAGCCGGCGCACCTCGGTGCGGGCCTTCTGTTCGGCGGCGCTGGCCAGATCGAGCACCTCGACGGCGGTGTGCACCTCGTCGCGGCGGGTGCGGGCGAGGTCGAGCTCGCGGTCGGCCTGCTCGACCTGCAGGCGAAGGTCTTTTCGGGCCTTGGGCTCGCGGCCGGTGTTGGTCCACAGGGTCTGGTATTCGGCCTTGGCCCGCTGGATCACGCGCTGCCCCAGGCTGCCGGCGGTGGCCTCGCCCACCTCGCGCAACAGCAACTGGCGAAGCTCGTGGCTGGCGTCGTCGGTGATGTGTTCGTGGGGCGGCGTGCGGCTGTCGTGCTGTTCGAGCCACAGCAGAGGCCACAGGCCGCGGTCTTCCATCTTGGAGGCGCGCTTGGTGCCGCGGGTGCCCAGCAGCTGCGAGAGGCGCTCTTCGGCCTCGGAGCCTCGATACGGGCCTCCGGGCCCCTCGAGGGTCGCGAACTCACCGCGCAGAAAGCGCTTGTGGATGCGCCATCGAGCACCCGTCGGCTGGCCAGGCCCGGGCTCGGCCTGGAAGGTCACGGCGACCTCGGGCATGTTGCCGCCCTGCCAGCTGACCAGCTCTTCGACGCGCCGGCCGCGGCCCTTGTAGCGTTCGAAGAGGCACCACCGCAGCGCCTCGAACACGCGGCTCTTGCCGGCTTCGTTGGGGCCGTCGATGATGTTGAGGCCAGGCACCAGGCCGTCGAGCAGCACGTGCCGCACGCCTCGCCAGTTCCACACCTCGATGGTGAGCAGCTTCATGGCTGGGCGGCCTCTTCGATGACCAGGCGGTACAGCAGGCGAAGGGCGTCGCGGTCGGCGGGGGTGTCGCCTTGGCGCAGCAGGTCGACCGCCCGGCCCAGGAAGCCCTGGGTGGGCAGGGTGGCCAGGTCTTCGTCGTTGGGGAGCTCGAGCAGCTCGGCGTCGCGCACCCGCAGGTGGAGCAGGCGCTCGGACCACTGGGCGAGCAGGCCATCGAGGGTGGTGCGCTCGGCGAGGCTGACCGAGCCCGAGAGGGTGAGCTCGACGAGCGTCCACGACGCGTCGGGCAGGGCGTCGAGCCAGTCGGCCAGCGCCGCCACCGAGTGTTCGCCGCCCAGCCGAATCGCGTGCTGAATCCAGCGGGTTCGGGACACCTCGATGGCCGAGACCTGGGGGGCGTGGCCCGGACCGGGAAGATCGACCACCAGGGCCTGGCCGGCAGCCTTCTCTTTGAAGCGGGTGGCTTCGGGGGCGCCCGAGTACCAGGCTCGCTCGCTGACCCGGTAGGTGCCGTGCCAGTCGCCGAGCGCCAGGTAGTCGAAGCCCTTGGCGATCACCGCGTCGGCATCGATGAGGTTGGGGGTCTCGGTGCGCTCGCTGAAGCGGCGTGTGCCCCCGTGCGCGAGGGCGACACGCACCGGGTCGCCGTCTTGGCGTGGGGGAAGGGCGTCGGTGGGGTCTTCTTGCTGGTGGCGGCGCATGAGCGGACACGGGTAGATGTGCAGGTCGGGCAGCTCGACGCGGTCGCGCGTGGTGAGCACGCGCACGTGGTCGGGGGCGTCGAGCCGGCGCAGGGCGGCGTCGGGGCCGGCGGAGTCGTGGTTGCCTGGCAGCAGGAGCACCGGCACGTCGAAGTCGCGCAGGGCGTCGCGGGTGGCGGCGAGGGTGGACGGCCCCACGCCGTTGTCGTCGAACACATCGCCGGCGACCACCACGACGTCGACCTGGTGCTCGCGTGCGGCGGCGGCCAGGCGGTGCAGCACCTGAAAGCGTTCGAGACGGGCGCGGGCGCCGCGATCGCCCGAGAGAAAGCGCAGCTTGAGGCCCAGCTGCCAGTCGGCGGTGTGCAGGATGCGTGGCATGCCCGCAGGCTAACCCCGGGATCGGCCAGAAACTGTCCGTCGGTTACGCGACGCTCATGCCGTACAACCGCAAGCCCATCAAGGCCCCCATCGTCTCTGGTACCCCCCTGCGCGCCCTGGCGTGGCTGCTGGAGCGCCCGCTGCTCGGCGCGCCCGTCCGCGCCAAGCTCATGCGCGACGCCGGTGTGACCGACCTGCGCGAGATCGCCGTCGATCAGGCCAACAGCCTGATGCCCGAGCTGCGCCACTTCAAGCCGACCGGTCGTGGCGACGCGCTGCCCGCTGTCGAACTCGCGGCGGTAGCCGCCCAGCTCCCCGCTCGTAGCCCTGGTGGCTGGCGGCCCCGCACCATCACCGACTATGCCGACGCCTACCGCTCGGGGGCCACCACGCCCACCGAGGTGGCCGAGCGCCTGATCGCGGCCGTGGCCGAGTCGAACGCGGGCTCCCAGCCGCTTCGAGCGATCATCGCCATCGACGAGTCCGACGTGCGGCGTCAGGCCGCCGAGTCGGCGGCGCGCTTTGCGGACGGCAAGCCCCTGTCCGTGCTCGACGGCGTGCCCGTGGCCGTCAAGGACGAGGTCGACATGGTGCCCTACCCCACCACCGTCGGCACGTCCTTCCTGGGCACCAGCCCCGCCAGACGCGATGCCACCACCGTGGCGCGCCTGCGAGCGGCCGGTGCGCTGCTCTTTGGCAAGGCCAACATGCACGAGCTGGGCATCGGCGTGACCGGCCACAACCCGCATCACGGCACCTGCCGCAATCCCTACGACCCCACGCGGCACACCGGAGGCTCGTCCAGCGGGCCTGCGGCGGCGGTTGCGGCCGGGCTGTGCCCACTGGCCCTGGGCGCCGACGGCGGCGGCTCCATCCGAACCCCGGCTGCGCTCTGCGGTGACGTGGGCCTCAAAGCCACCTTCGGCCGCGTCTCGGAGCATGGGGCGGCGCCCTTGTGCTGGTCGGTCGCGCACATCGGTCCCATCGCTGCCACCGCGCGCGATGCAGCCATCGGCTACGCCATCATGGCGGGGCCCGACGAGCACGATGCCGGCACCCAGGATCAGCCCGCGCCCGACCTGATGGGGCTGGGCGACGTCGATCTGTCCGGCGTGACCATCGGCATTCACCGCCCATGGTTCCAGGATGCCCGTCCCGACGTGGTCGCCAAGTGCGACGACGTCGTCGAGGCGCTGCGAGCCGCCGGGGCCACCGTGCGCGACATCGAGCTGGACTACATCGACGAGATTCGCCTGGCCCACCTCGTCACCATCGCCAGCGAGATGGTGGCCGGTCAGCTGTTCAACGACCGCGAGCACCGGCACGACTACGGCTTGGACGTGCGCATCAACTTCGCGCTGGCGCGCGCCTTCGCCGCCCTCGACTACGCCCACGCGCAGCGGGTGCGCCGGGCGGGCTTCGAGGCCTTCATGGCGGCGCTCGACAGCGTCGACGTCATCGTCACCCCCAGCACGGGGTGCACGGCGCCCGCCATTCCCGAGCACGCCATGCCCGGCGGCGAGTCCAACCTGGAGCTGCTATCCGAGATCATGCGCTTCGCCCCACAGGGCAACCTGCTGGGGCTGCCCGCCATCAGCTTCCCCGCCGGCTACGACGCCAACGGTCTGCCGGTCGGCTTCCAGGCGATGGGGCGCCCGTGGAGCGAGGCCCTGCTGCTGCGCCTGGCCTACGTTGCGGAGGGCACCGTCGCCCGACGCGAGCCGGCCGTCTCTTACACCGTCCTGGATTGATGCCCGCGCGGCTGGCCGGACGGCCTCGATAGAGGGTATCGTCCGCGCAACGGAGGAAGGCCATTTGGCTCCCATCATGCGATTGTCGGCGCTTTTTGCACTCGGTGCGCCCTTGGCGCCGCTGGTGCTCGGCGGCTGTGACCTGTTCGGCCCCGATCCCGGCGACACGTGGGACGACTGGAATCCCGAGACCGATGCCGACGCCGACGCCGATGCCGATGGGGACGCCGATGCCGACGCCGATGCCGATGGCGACGCCGACGCCGACGCCGATGCGCCCGATCCGGTGGTCACCTGGGACGCCTCGGGGCTCGATCTCACGCTCACCGGGGGTTCGGGAAGCTACGACTTCGGCATGGCCGAGACCGGCGCTGGCGCGGGCGGATGGTACGGCGAAGACTGCCTCGACGGCGACGGCGGCTACGTCATCTGCCACTCGGCCGCCGCCACCGGGGTGCGCCTGAACCGCGTGTCCGAGAAGTTCGAGGTCGTGTCGGGGCAGACCACCCTGCTCGACGAGAACCAGGCCCCCAAGATCACCTACTACCTGGGCGACGACGCCGGGAACTGCTGGGTGTGGGGCGACGACATCACCTACTACCAAGACGAAGACTGCGGAGAGATCGCGCGATGAAGACCCTGATGGTGCCCCTGCTCGCGCTGCTGAGCGGCTGCCAGCTCCTGTCCCCCGAGCCCTACGAGTGGCTGGAATGGGACTACGAGCCGCCGCCGCCCGACACCGGCGAGGGCGACAGCGGCGATACCGGCGATGACACCGACACCGGCGATGACACGGACACCAACCTGGGCCCGGCGACCCGCCACTGCGGCGAGATCACCGCAAACGAGACGTGGACCGCGGCCGAGAATCCCCACCTCATCGACTGCACCCTCGAGCTCGAGGGCGGCTCGATCACCATCGAGCCAGGAGCCCTGGTGCTGTTCGGCGACGATGGCGTGATCGAGGTCAGTCGAGACGGCGAGCAGTCGGGCTTCGTGGCGGTTGGCACCGCCCAGGACCCCATCGTGTTCGAGCACGTGTACGGCGACGGCGCAGGCAAGCACGCGGGAATCGAGATCTTCGAGTTTGCCGGCAACGTCCGCTTCGAGCACGTCACCATTCGCGGCGGCGGGCGCACCGGTGCCCGGGCGGCGGGCTTGTATGTCGAGGACATCGACTGGACGGCCAAGAACCTCACCATCGAAGACTCCGGCGTCTGGGGCCTGTGGATGACGGGCACGGCCAACCTGCTGCCCGGCTCGACCGCCATCAACGTCCGCGGCAGCGGACTGGGTGGGGTTCGTGTCGGCGCGAACGGGGCCGCCTCGCTGCCGTCCGAAGACTCCGACTACACCGGCAACCACTGGGATCTGATCTACGTCGACGGCACCACGATGGAGTTCTCGGCGAGCTGGGAAGACCTGGGCGTGCCCTACTACGTCGACTCCGACATCTTCTTGGAGGGCGACGCCGTCGCCTCGGCCGAGCTGTCCTTCGAAGAGGGCGTCGAGGTGGGCTTCGACAACCAGGCAGGCATCGTGGTGTCCTTCAACGGAGGCGCTGGCTCGCTCGTCACCAACGGCACCGACACCAATCCCGTGCGGCTCTACGGGGGGCTCGGTGCCGCCACCGGGCACTGGCGCGGTGTCATCGCCTACCCGCTCGCCGACCGCCTCGAGTTCACCCACACTGTCATCGACGGTGCGGGTGACGATCTGGGTGGTGTGGCGCTGGCGGTCACCGGAACCGACGTCAAGGTCGACGACCTCACCATCACCGGCTCGCGGGAGTACGGTTTCTACTTCGACGACGGTGCGGCCTTCACCGCCGACTCGGGCATGCTGACCGTCGACGATGTGCTGATTCCGGGAAGCATCTGGCTTGGGGCGGCGTACACCATGCACCCCAACTGGGTGTTCACCAACGTGGGTCGACCGTACATCGAGACCACCTCGAACTCCGGAGCGGTGGCGTCCAACCGGGTCATCCCCAAGCTGGCGCTTCCCTACTCGCACTTCGGCACCCTCGACATCGTGGCGCCGGCGGGGGCGCACACCGTGCTCACCATCGACCCCGGCGTCGAGCTGCGCTTCAACCAGAACAGCGGCATGGAGTTCGCCCAGAAGGGCACGTTCACGGGCTTCACCGGCCTACACGTGCTGGGCACACCCAGCGACCCGGTGCTGCTCACCAGCGCTGGCACCGACGCCCCCGGCATGTGGCAGAACCTGTCGTTCACCACCTGCGAGGCCGGCGACGTGCTGTTCGAGAACGTCACCATCGAGAACGGCGGGCAGGGCTCGTCGCAGACCGCCAACGTGAACTTCTTGGCCGGCTGCCGGTTCGCGACGTTCAACAACGTCGTGCTGGCCAACAGCCTTCACTACGGCATGGGCTTCGCCAACGACGACACCTCCGGACTCACGCTGAACAACGTCACCTTCATCGACAACCGCGAAGGGCCGCTCTCCCAATGACCAGCAAGACCCTGAACTCCAGCCTGCTCCTGCTCGCGCTCCTGGCGACGGCAGGGTGCCCCCCCGTAGACGACACCTGGGGCGACGCCGACACCGACGCCGATGCCGATGCCGACGCGGATGCAGACGCCGACGCCGACGCCGACGCCGACGCGGACACCGATGCCGATGCGGACACCGACACCGCGCTGCCCACCGGTCCGACCGACCAGTGCGGCGAGATTCTGCACGATCAGGTGTGGACCGCCGCCGAGGGACCCCACCAGCTCAGCTGCGACGTCGAGGTGCTCAACGGCGCTGTGCTCACCATCGAGGCCGGCGCCGTCGTGCAGATCGGCGATGTCGTACGCCTGCGCGTGGGGCACGACAACTCCAACGCCGCCGTCGTGTTCGACGGCACCGAGGCCAATCCCATCACCGTCGAGAACCTCGATCCGGCGAACGGCTGGCGCTCCATCGACGTGGGCCGGTACTCGGTGGGCAGCGAGTTCAACTACACCAACATCGAGGGTGGTGGCGACGGCGGCGCCGGCAACGCATCGCTGTACCTGCAAGGGCTGGTGCATGTCGACCACCTGACGGTTCGCAACCCCCTCGACGACGGCATCGACTTCACCGAGGGCGGGGCGCTCACCGACACCTCGCAGGCCCTCGTCATCGAACAGGCCGGCCGCCACCCGGTGCGCATCGACATTCAAGCTGCCCACACCCTGCCCGTGGCGGACTCGCTGTACGACGCCAACACCGACGAGCGCGACCAGATTCGCGTCGAAGCCGGGCGGGTGGTCACGCCCATCGGCTTCCAGGACGTCGGCGTACCCTTCGTGATCGAGGACGATGTCGAGCTCGAGGGCACCGACGACGTGCCGGCGATCATGAGCGTCGGCCCAGGGGTCACCATCCTGTTCGACGTGTCCACCGCGCTCATCTTGTCCGAACAGGGCGGCGCGAGCGGCCTGGTGGTCGATGGCACCCCCAGCGAGCCCGTCACCATCTCGTCGCTGGGCGCGCAGACCGACGGCTTCTGGGACGGCATCCAAGCGTACCGGGGCGTCGACGAGGCGCAGTTCTCGCTGCGCAACCTGACGCTCGGCTACGGCGGCGACAACAACGCCACCCGAGCGGCGCTGATGCTCGACGACACCTCGGTGCACGTCGAGAACCTGTCCATCATCAACTCCGCCCGCAACGGCTTCCGCTTCCGGGGCGATGCCTACTTCCAGCCTGGCAGCGTCGACCTCACGGTGACCGGCTGTGAGATCCCGGGCGAGATTGGGCCCCAGCGGGTCGAGACCATCCCCAGCGGCACCCTCGAGTTCGCCGACAACACCAGCGAGCTGATGGTCATCCACGACGAGACCGACCTGCTGTTCGACACCACGTGGCGCAAGCTGCCCATCCCGTACTGGGTCGATGACCAGATCGCGATCGAGGGTTGGACGGGCGACCCCACGGTGCTCACCATCGAGGCCGGTACCGAGCTGCGCTTCACGCCCACGGCCTCGCTGGAGTTCTCGAAAGACGGCGGCGCTGCCGGCCTGATCGCGCTGGGCACCGCCAGCGAGCCCATCGTGTTCACCGGCGCCACCGCGACCCAGCCGGGATCCTGGCGCGGCATCTTCTTCTTCTACGGCTGCTCGGGCGACGACATCCAGATGGACCACGTCGAGATGACCTACGGCGGCAACACCACCCACAATGCGGTCGTGCTCATGCAGTGCCGCGCCGCACAGTTCGACAACATCAGCATCAGCGCCAGCCTGGGCGACGGACTCAAGCACTCCACCGAGCCGCCCTACAGCATGGTGAACTTCGTGGGGTCATCGGTGTGTTCGGGCAACACCTGCACCTGCGACAACGGCATCGCCGACATCGGGGGCACCTCCGACGAGACCGACGTCGACTGCGGCGGCTGGTGCGAAGGCTGTGCCGACGGTCAGGGCTGCGACAAGGACGGCGACTGCCAGTCCAGCTACTGCAACGACGTGACCTTCATGTGCGAGCCTCACCCGAGCGGACTTCCGTAGCTCGGGCGAGGACGTGCACACTCTGCGCTACTCGGGGGCAGCCGCCTCGTCGCCATCGGCCGAGGCCTCGGCCTTGAGCTCGGTGACCTGGCCTTCGAGATCGGCGATCTTGGTCTCGAGGTCGGTGATCTTCTGCTCCCAGGTGCCGATTTCCTTGATGCGCTTGGTGTGCTGGTTGATCACCTTCACGTCGCGGTTCTCGAGGATCTGCATCACCTGCATGACGTCTCGGTTGACCGTGAAGGTCCAGATGAAGCCGGACATGCCGAGCAGTCCGAGGATGAATGCGACGACGGCGACCACACTGGTGGTTCGCGCGTCTAGAACGGGGGGATCTTGGTCTGTCATGGCACACTCCGGTACGGGGACGGCGGCGCGATGCTAGGCGCGTTTCAGCTGGCAAGTCAAAGAACGGAGGGTGAATGAGCGGTTTCCGAGCCCTCGTCGGTGGCATCCCAAGCAGCTTCGATCGGGCAACCGTGAGGACCGGTGAGCGTCCTTTCATCGATGTGACCCGCGCCCGCGCCCAGCACGATGCGTATGTGGCGGCCCTGCGGGCGGCGGGCGTCGCGATCACTCGAATCGAGCCGGATCCTGCCCTGCCCGACGGCGTGTTCGTCGAAGACCAGGCCGTCGTGGCCGCTGGAACCGCGCTCATCACCCGGTCGGGCAATCCCAGTCGGCGCGCCGAGGCGGCCCACGTGGCCACGGCCCTGCGCGAGCACACCCAGCTTCGCATCATGGTGCCGCCGGCCCGGCTGGACGGCGGCGACGTGCTTCGTGTGGGGCGCACGCTGTTCGTCGGGCGCTCCCAGCGCACAGACCCGGCAGGAGTGACCGCGCTGCGGGGCACCTTCGAGCCACTCGGCTTCGAGGTCGTGGAGGTCGAGGTGGCCGATTCGCTGCACTTGAAGTGCCACGTGAGCACCCCCGACCCCCAGACCGTGCTGTTGGCACCCGGTTGGGTCGACCCGGCTCCATTCGAGGCCTGCGCGCGGGTGCTCCGCGTTCCCGACAGCGAGGCCTACGCGGCGAACGTGGTGGGCGTGGGAGGAACCGTCCTGGTGGCGGCTGGCTACCCCGCGACCTCTGAGGTGCTTGGCGAGGCAGGCTTCCGCGTCCACGAGCTCGACACCAGCGAGATTCGTAAGGCCGACGGCTCGCTCACGTGCATGAGCGTGTTTTTCTAGTCGAGCTCGCCCTGCCTGGCCTTGGCGATCCACTCGTTGATCTCGCCCTCGATCACCTTGATGGCCTGACCGCGAAAGATGCGCCACATGAAGGGCACCTTGAGCTCGAGGTCGACACGGTCGGGCAGCACGTCGACCGCCCCCTTCAGGGTGTTGCCCAGCACGGTGAAGCTCACCTCGGCTCGGTCGTCGGACAGCCAGCGGCCTTGCGGCGAGTATTCCGAGAACTTGGCCCGGTACGAGTCCAGTGCCTTCTGGGTGACTTTGCGAGCCATCTCGTGGCTCAGACCGTGGGTGATCGAGTGCTTCATGCCCCAATGAGACACCCGGCCCTTGGGTCGGTGCAAGTCTGGTGATCCAAAAAGAAAGACGCGCGCATCAGCAAGCTGAGGCGCGCGCCTGTTCGAAGCAGGACAGCCTTACTTGGCGACCCGCTCCTTGAGCGTCTTGCCCGGGCGGAAGAAGGGGTAGGTGCGCGCAGGAATCTGCAGCGGCTTGCCCGTGGTGGGGTTGGTGCCGGTGCGAGCCTTGCGGTTGCGGGTACCGAACGTACCGAAGCCGGGGATGGTGACCTTCTTGCCGGCATCGAGCTCGGTGGCGATGATGCCACGGCCGCTGCGGGCGTCGAAGATGGCGTTGACGACTTCGGCAGCCTTCGCCTGGGAGAGGCCAGTCTTCTTGGCGACCTTGGCCGCAAGTTCCTTCTTGTTCATCGTGTCTCCGGTGGGCCTCTGGGCCCTACTTGGTCAGGGAGTGTTTTCGTGCCGACAGTGCCGGCACTACGGGGAGATCCCCCCGTGAGGCGCGCGAAGAATAGCGACTTGTGACGATCCGACAAGGGCGTTTGGGCAAAAAATCCCGTGCTGGACGGCATTGTGGCGATCGGACGCGACAGCGGCGAGCGCATTGGCCAGGTTTTTCGCGGCTAATCAGAGGGATCGCGCAATAGGCTCGTTGTCGGTGCTGCCGCGCTACAATGCGGGCCCGATGGCGATCCCCTTCACGCTCCCACCCAAGGGCCGCGTCGCGCTCGTCTACTCCGACGTTCGCTACGGGGCGATGTTGCACGAACGCGACTCCGAGACGCTGGCCCTGGCGATGGAGCGCTACGAGGCCTTGCTGCGCCGAGAACTCGTGGCCTTTGGCGGCCACGAGGTCAAGAGCGAAGGCTATGCCTTCCTGGCCGTGTGGGAGCGGCCCGTCGATGCGGTTCGCTGGTGCGTTCGCGTGCAGGAGCGCCTGCTCGAGCTGCACTGGCCGCTCAAGCTGCTGGAGCTACCCGAGGCGGCGGTCGAGCGAGGCGAGGACGACGAGGTGGTGCAGCGAGGGCTGCGCATTCGCATGGGAATCCACGTGGGCTCGCCCAAGGCACGCCAGGACAGCAACTCACGCCAGATGAAGTACTACGGGCCCGCCGTGAACCACGTTGCCCGCATCGCCGGGGCGGCGGTGGGCGGGCAGATCCTGCTGTCGGCCGAGGCGTTTCGACTGGTGGCCGATCAGATCGATCCGGACGTGCTCATCGAGGACCTGGGCAGCTACCGGCTGCGCGGCAGGCGCGGCACCGTGCAGCTCATCCAGGCACTGCCGGCGTCGCTGTCGGCGCGCACCTTCGATCCGGTGCGCACCGTCGACACCCGACGCTCGAACGTCATGCCCGACCGCGACCTGTTCGTGGGACGACGGGCCGACATCGGCGCGATTCGCGATCTGTTCGGCTTTGGCGTGCGCCTGGTGACGGTGTTCGGCCCGTCGGGCATCGGCAAGTCCCGCCTGGCTCAGCGCGCCGGCATCGAGCTGTTGCCGTCCTGGCGCGAAGACGGCGGCATCTGGTACGCCGACGTGTCCGAGTGCAGCACGCTCGATGGCCTGCTGCGCGAGGTGGCCCATGTGCTGGACGTGCCGCTCACCGTGGGCCGTGGCCCCGATCAGCTCGCCAGACAGCTGGGCCATGCCATCGCCGCGCGGGGCAAGGCGCTGCTCATCCTCGACGGCTTCGACGAGCTCATCCCCTTTGGCAAGCGCACCATCGCCCGCTGGCTCGCCCGCAGCCCCGACGTTCGCTTCTTGCTGGCCTCGACCCGCGAGACCCGCCTGAAGGGTGAGGTGGCCTACGAGCTGGGCCCGCTGACCCTGCCCGAAGTGGGGGAATCCGAGTCGGTGCTGCTCTTCGAGCGCATTGCGCGGACGGTCCGGCCTCAGTTCCGGGCCTCGGGCAGCGATCGCATGCCCGTCTTCGAGCTGGTGCGGGCCCTCGGGGGCACGCCGCTGGGCATCCAGGTGGTTGCCGCGCAGATGCATCGCCTGTCGGCCAACGAGATGCTTCGGGGCGTGGCGCAGCGCACGCTGAGGTACCGGCCGGGCGAGGCGAGCGATCCCGAGGACGGCCTGTCTGCGGCCACGGCCTTCGCGTGGGACCAGATGTCGTTCTGGGAACGCGACGCGGTTGCCCAGTGCGCGGTGTTCCGCGGCGGCTTCGACATCGAGGCGGCCGAGGCGGTGCTCGACCTCGAAGAGCACGTGTCGGCGCCCTGGATCGGAGACGTGCTGCACGGCCTGGTCGAGAAGAAGCTCATCCGTCGCGTCGAGCCCGCCGAAGCACCGGGTGTGCCGCGCTACTCGCTGCACAGACGGGTGCAGGGCATCGCCGGGCGTCGCCTGCCCGAAGACCGTCGCGCGGCGGTCGAGCAGCGCCATGCGGCGCACTACCTGGCGCTCGCCGAGGAGTGGAGCCAGAGCGCCCACCGTCGGGGTGGCGGCGAGTCCATGGCGCGGCTGTCGCTCGAGCTCGACAACCTGCTGGCCGTTCACGAGCACGCCCTGTCCATGCAGCCGCTGACCGCGACCGCGGTCGAGCTGGCGCTTCGCACGGCACTGGCGCTCGACCCCCTGCTGGGCTCGTGGGGTCCCGTCGACACGCACCTGTTGCTGCTGGACGCCTCGCTCGATGCGGCCAATGCCGTCGAAGGCATCGATGAGCGCCACCGCGTTCGGGCGCTGCGTGCCCGGGCCGAGGCCCGGCGCTTTCAGGGGGTGACCGACGAAGCCTTGGGTGATCTCGAGTTGGCGCGGGCCCTCGCCGACTCCATCGGTGATGCGGCGGGCAAGGCCTCGGTGCTCACGGCGCTGGCCACCGCGCTGCGGGTGTCGGGCAGGGTCGACGAGGCGGTGGCGATGTTCCAGGAGGCCGTCGAGCTGTGCCGCTCGTCGTCGGACACCCGCGACGAAGGGCACGCCCTGGCGGGCCTGGGCACCGCACTGATGCTCAGCGGAGACCTGGTCGCCGCCAACACCGCGCTCGAGCAAGGGATCGGCCGACTCAAGCACGTGGGGGATCTGCGCGCCGAGGGCGTGGCGCTGGGCAACCTGGGGGTGTTGTACCGCCAGACCGGCGACGACGAGATGGCCGAGCGCCTGTACCGAGAGGCGATGGAGCTGCACCGCTACACGGGCAATCGCCGCATGGAGGGGGTGATGCTCGGCAACCTGGGCGCCCTGCAGTACCACCGCGCGCAGCTGACCCGCGCCGCCGAGCTCTACGAGGGCTCGCTACGGGTTGCCCGCGAGGTCGGGTACCGCACCAGCGAGGCGAACGCCTTGGCCAACCTGGGCATCGTGTGCCTGGAGCAGGGCCTGCTCGAACGGGCCGAGGAGCGCTTCAGGGCAGCACTCGCCGTGTACGACGACGACCACGACCGCTTTGGGCAGGGCTGCGCCGAAGGCTACCTGGGGGTGCTCTACCACCACCTGGGCCGGGTGGGCAGCGCCCGGGAGCACTACCAGGCCGCGGAGCGGCTGCTCCAGGGTGTCTCGGACCGCCGCTTCCGTGGGGTGTTCCGGGCGTGGTCGGCGCTGCTCGAGGTCGAGGCGGGCGACGCGCGGCTGGCCGACGAGCTGTTCGAGGGCGCCCACGACGCGCTGTCCCAGTCCGGCGACCCACACCTGCTTCGCGTGTACACGCTGCTTCGCGAGTCGGTGCACCTGGCCCTGGCTCGCCAGGCGGTCGACGACACGATGCGTGAGCAGGAGCTGGGGCAGGTTCGCGCGGCCGTGGCAGCGGTTCAGAGCGAGCCCGTGCACTCGGGTGAGCTGCGGCTCGCGGTGGCGCGAATTCAGAAGCTCATGGATCAGGCGGTGTAGGGCGCGTCCACCACGCCAGGCCTGCCGCACCGGCCACGCCCACCGCGAGGCCCAGCGGCGGTGAGAGCAGACCCAGCGACCCCGGAATGGCCCACACGAAGCGCGCGATGAACGCGGGCATCAGCGATCCGCCGCAGCGGTAGGTCACCAGAGAGAGCACGCCGCCCACCAGCAGCCCGCGCACGGGGTCGAGGGGGCACATCACCAGGGTCCAGGCCAAGATGGCCAGCCACGGGCCCGCGTGCTTCTGGATCCAGCCTCGGAACAGCATCTCTTGCCCCAGCACCACCGCCAGCGCGGTGACCGGCCCCGTCCACATGGGCTCGCTGGCGGCTGCCAGGCGAATGCGCATCTCGGCGAGCGCGGCCGTCTCGGGCAGGGGAACGAGCCCCGACGCGCTGGCCGACAGCGCCAACACGGCACCCGCGAAGGCCCCCAGTGCCCAGGAGTCGAGCCGGGTTGGCGCGTGCAGCCCCACTTCGTCGCGGGGGTAGGGGCTGCGCAGGCCACGAACCGCCGCGAGCAGCAGCATGCCCAGCCCTGCGGCGAGCACCCCAGAGGCCGGGTTGAGGCTCTCGGTGACCGCGTAGTTGCCGGCAGGAGCCCACAGCATGGGCGCCAACAGGGCGGGCCACGAGGCCAGAGCAGCGATGGCGGTGGCGCCCGCGGCCACGATGAAGGGGTTGGGCCCGTCGTCCTCCTCGCCCACCTCCTGGGCCAGGTCGCGAGCGGTGCCGTGCAGCAGCAGGACGGTGGTGAGGCTGGTGCTCACGGTGGCCACGATGGGGGCCAGCGCGCCCTCGAACATGTTTCCAGCGGCCATGAGCGCACCGCCAAGCGGCACCGCGGCGCCCAACAGAGGAATGCGGTTGCCCACGAACCAGGCCAGCAGAGCGGTGCCCGAGAGCACCAGCGGCATCCAGCGCAGCGAGACCGTCGCGCCGGTGACCACGTCGCGCACCTTTCGGTTCACGTACATCCCCACGGCCACGGTCGACCCGGCGATGGTGGGCAGGGGCAGCAGCCACCACCCGATCTCTTGCCGGCCGGTGAGCACCATGAACAAGGCGCACAGCATGGCCGAACCGGCGCCGTAGCCCGCCCAGGCCAGCCACTTGCCCGCCACCAGCTCCCAGCGGGTGATGGCGGCAGTGAGCAGCGTCTCGAGGGTGCGGCGCGAGCGTTCGCCTCCGATCGACTCGCTGACAGCCCCGGTGAGCACCGCCGCCGAGATGA
This sequence comes from Myxococcota bacterium, assembly GCA_965216925.1. Classification (GTDB taxonomy): domain Bacteria; phylum Myxococcota_A; class UBA796; order UBA796; genus CAYYHT01. The sequence continues at coordinate 373,980 of CBDCGT010000001.1, forward strand.
GGCCCAGGAACAAGGACCGCTCGGGCAGGCTGCGGTTGAACCACACGCGCTGGAAGCGGACCGAGGGCTCGCCATCGTCGAGGGCATTGCGCAGGCTGGGTGGAATGCGCTGTCCTCGCACCACCAGGGGCCCGCCCGGTTCGGCCATCATGTCGATGTAGGCGTTCTTGGGCACCGGGCGGATGTGATCGAGCGCCAGCACCCGCTCGGGAATGTCGCCGCGCACCGTGATCGTGCGGGTTGGCGGGCGCCACTCCCGTCGGCGCTGCGGACCATCGCCGCCCTTGGGAGCGGTGGTGATGGGCAACAGCAAGAACAGCGTGATGCCGATGAGCAGGTAGCCACGGCGGCCGCGCAGCTCGTGGGAGAGGTCGCGCCGCGCGATGGCGATGAGGGTGCGCGGCCTCAAGGCTCGATCCGACGGCTGAAGGTCCAGGTGGCCACCACGCCGGACAGCGCAGCCACCGCCAGTGCCTCCCAGCCCGCGGTGTCGGTCCACAGCGAGGCGAGGGGAATGAAGCGCGTGAAGGCGGGGGCGGCCAGGCCCAGCGCCAGCAGCGAGGTCACCGCGGTGAGTCCCGCGGCGAGCGGCCCCGAGAAGCCCGTGTTGGCGCCTGCGCGCGCCGCCACGAACAAGCCCACGGCGGTCGCGGTGCTGCACGCCGCGATGCCGTGCCGCAGGCTCGAGACCGAGTCGGGCAAGCCCAGCACCGCGTCGACCAGGGCCAGGCCAAAGGCATAGAACAGGCACACGGCGATGGAACCCGCGAGCCAGCGGGCGGCGCCGTGCACCCAGAACGGGACGGGCATCGACAGCTCGGACTCGAGCGTGCCCTCGTCGCGGTCGCGAACCACGCTTCCGGCGCCGAACACCACCCCATACAGCGCGAAGAGCAGCGACAGGGCCACCATGATGATGCGGGTGCGTCGCACGTTCTTGGGGCCCTGGTCGCGGATGACCTTGTACTCGGGCACCCACGCGGCGTTTTTGCTCCGCCGCAGCACGGCCTCGGCCGCGAAGGCCTCGGTGGAGCCGCCGAACACCCACAAGGTGTCGCCATCGGTGCCGGCCCAGACGCGCGCCTCGCTGACGGCCAGCGCCGGGTCGGGGTCGGCAACCACCTGCATGCCCTGCTCGTGAAAGGCCGTCACCAGCGCCTGATCGGCCATCAGCTCGTCGGTCAGGGCCACGGCGGCGGGCCCGGACTTGGCGATGGCCACCACGGCGATGGTGAGCATCATGGTGCCCACCGCGAGCAGCGGCGGGAAGACGAGGGACCGCACCACCAGCCCCTCGCGAAGCAGCCTTCGGAGCAGGATCTCGGTGAGCAGCGCGAGCGCGCGCAGATCCTGGAGCCTCACGCTGCTGGATCCCGCGTCAGAGCGATGAATGCGTCGTCGAGGTTGTCGGCGCCGGCGGCGGCCAGGATGTCCTTCAGTCCGCCCTCGGCCACCATCGTGCCCCTGGCCATGACGCCGATGCGGTCGGCCACGCGCTGCACCTCGGCCATGATGTGCGAGCTGATGACGACGGCGCGCCCGCTGGCCGCTTGCTGGCGCACCAGCTCGAGCACCTCGCGGCGACCCTGCACGTCCAGGCCGTCGGTGGGCTCATCGAGCAGCAGTGCGCGGGGCTCGTGCACCAGCGCCCGCGCCAGCACGACCCGGCGCTTCATGCCCGTCGACAGCGCGCCGCACCGAGTGTCCGCGTAGGTGGCGGCCCCCAGCTGGTCGAGCAGGCGGCTCGCTGCGGCTCCCGGATCGGCCACGCCCTGGATGTCGGCGAACATGCGCACCACCTCGTGGGCGGTGAGTCGCTCGGGGAGGCCGGACTCGGCGGGCACATAGGCCAGGCGCTGGCGAATGCCGATGGGGTCGTGTCTGGCGTCGACACCATCGACGGTCAGCGTGCCCTCGTCGGGCTGGATGAGCGTCGACAGCATGCGCAGCGTCGTGGTCTTGCCCGCGCCGTTGGGTCCAAGCAGGCCATAGACCTCGCCGGCCGAGACCGTGAAGGACAGCCCGGCCACCGCGGTGACTTCGCCGCGCCCGCTGTCGGTGAAGCGCTTGATGAGGTTGTCGACGACGATCATCGGGGGAGTGTAGCGCGGCTACGCCTTGTGCCGGGCGAGTCCCCACGGGGCCCGATACCGGCCCCACACCTTCTCGGCTCGCAGCTCCCAGCTTCGCCCATCCTTCCACTGGCACAGCGCGGCCTGCAGGCCCTTGTCGCCGTGCTCGATCATCAGGTGGGTGAAGTTGCGCAGCTTGCCGGCGCCGCCCACCCAGGTGCCGGTGTTGAAGTACCAGCCGCCGTCATCGAGGCGCTTGGCGACGGGGTGATGGCTGTGCCCCATCACCACGATGGGGGCCCGGACCCGTTCTTTGATCTGCTGGGCGGCCTGCATCATGGTGAGCCGCGGATCGGTCTCTTCGCGGCCCAGGGCCAGCGCCAGGTGGGCGAAGGCCACCAGCACGAACATGGTGAACACCGCGATCGGCGCGGTGGGCCAGGCCACGGTCAGCAGCAGCACCGGGGCCAGGATCACCGCCGCGATGGTGAGTACGAACCGGGGCAGGAACACCGCCGGGGCCCACTCCGAGAAGTTCAGGTACACCGGCTGGCGGCGCAGGCCGAACAGCTCGTTGATGGTGGCGACGGGCAGGCGAACGGCGTCGGCGAGGGCGGCCAGCTTGCTGTCGTGGGCACGGCGGCGCTCGGTCCACAGGGCCGGGCTGGACAACCGGGTGCGCCACTGCGCGGCGAGCCGCCGGTTCATCAAGAAGTAGCCGCCCAGCAGCGAGGCCCCGATGTCCAGGCGCTCCCAGAGCACACGCAGGTACTGCACGAAGCCCTTGCCCTGGTTGTCTTCGGGCGAGTCGGGCAGGTGGTTGCCCAGGTAGTACATGACGGCGCTGCCGACGTTCTGTTCGAGCTCGGTCTCTTCGGTCGAGTCGCGCGGGTCGAGCACCAGGTCCACCGAGCAATAGGCGTCGTACTGGTGCCCGTGCTCACACCACACCGTGCCCTCTTCGAAGTAGAACCACTCGTGGAAGCGGACGGCAGCGCGGACCTGGTCGGCGGTGCGCATGCCGTCGTGCAGCGACCGCTCGGACCCGGCCCACTTGGTGACGATCGCTTCGATGAAGGCCTCTTGCACCTGGGGCCACACGAACTCGGCGTCGTGGTTGCCCACCACCACCTCGAGCTGGTTGCCCTGTCCGACAAAGTGCGCCAGTGCCTCGAACACGCCGCCGTGGCGGTCGAGCACCATGTTCATCTTGAGCAGGGCGGCGCGTGCGCTGGTGCCCAGGCCCCACACGTGGTCGTCGTGCATCAGGCCGCGCACCTCGCCCACGTCGCTGGGAAGCACGCAGACCCCCAGGAAGTCGACCATGTCGCCGTTGATGATCAGGCGCCAGGGACGGCCATTGCGGGGGTTGTTCGCATAGTGTTCGACGAAGTTGCACAGCTCGCGACCGAGCTGTTCGAAGTCCTCGGCGTTGTGCACCTCGGGCCGGATCTCTTCGCCCAGATGCAGGTCGCTGATCACCAGGATGTTCGCTTGGCCGGTCACCACGTCTCGCTTGTGCCCCCAATGTGAACCCGTCGTGGCACGGGAGCAAGTCACGACTTGCAGACGTTTTGCCACCCTCGGGTCAGCTCTTCGACATCCAGGTTTCGCCCGATGAGCACCAGGGACGAGGCGTCGGGAGGAGGCAGCTCGGAGGGCCCGAGCTCGAGCGTCTGGTAGACGCCCTGGGCCACGACTGCCACCGGCCTACCTGGGCAGCGAAAGATGCCCTTGAGCCGAATGAGCTCGTGGGTCTTGCGCGACGCCAGGAAGTGCAGCCACATCTTGAGCCGATGGATGTCCACAGCCCCAACGTGCACCAGGGACACCGAGTCGATCCCGTGCCCGTGCCCGTGCCCGTGCCCGTGCCCGCCCCGTGGCGCAGGCGTCCCGCCTGTGGAGTGCCTGGCGTCGCCCATGCCAAACAGCTCCCCGACCTCGATCGCCGCCCGCACCGTGCGCTGCACCTGGGCCAGCGCCGCCACGCCGCGAACCACATCCTCGGCCGCCGAGACTGCGTCTTCACCCAGCTCGTCGGTGTGGTTGAGCAAGATCACGTCGGCATAGGCCAGCTGGTTCGCGGCCACGTCTTCGCGCTGCAGCTGTGCCTCGATGTGGCGAGCATCGGCGAGGGCGATGACGCCGTCGACGGCGGTGCGGCGGGAGAGCTCCGGCTCGATCAGGAAGGTCTGCACGACCGGGCCGGGGTCGGCCAGCCCCGAAGCCTCGATGACGACGCGGTCGAAGGACAGGGGGAGCACCAGGCGCTCGCGGCGCGCCAGGAGGTCGAGCACGGTGCGCTGAAGGTCGCCGCGAACCGTGCAGCACACGCAGCCATTGGACAGCTCGACGAGCTGGTCGTCGCTCTGCCGGACGAGGGCCCCGTCGATGGGAACCTCGCCGAACTCGTTGACCACCACCGCGATGCGTTGACCGTGATTCCCGCACAGCATTCGGTTGAGCAGGGTGGTCTTTCCGGCTCCCAGGAAGCCGGTGAGCAGGGTCACGGGGGTGCGCGTGTCGAGCATCGCCCCTATTCGCCCAGGTACCCCAGGCTCTTGAGCGCCTCGAGCTCGTCTTCGCCGCCGCTCGCCTTGGACTGCTCGATGGCCTTGGTGAGATCGGCGTCGTCGGGCCAGCGCTTGAGTCCGGCATCGAGCACGGCGATGGCGCCGGCGGCGTCGCCGCCTCCCTTGAGTTGATCGGCGGTGGACACGTAGTGCGAGGACTTCACGGTGGTGCCCTCGGCGGCGGCGAGCGCCTCGATCGCGCCCAGCGTGGCCTTGCCGTCGCCCTTGCGAGCCAGAGCCTCGAGCTTGGCGAACTCGAGCCGCCAGCGGGCCTTGGCGTCGGGGCTCATGCCCAGGCCCTCGTCGGCGGCCGCGACGGCCTTGTCGTAGTCGCCCGACGCAATCGCGTCTTGCGCGGTCTGGATCTGCGCATCGGGAGATGCGCCCGAGCAGGCCGTCAGGGAAAGAAGGGATGCAAGCGCCAGGCTGCGCAGCGTCATTTCACGTCTCCAGCTAGTCGAACGGGCGAGGGGACCCACTAGTTTGAAGGGTCCGCGAGCAACGGACACCGAGGTAACGCGTTAGTTGCGTCCTCTTCTCGCCAAGGCCCCACGAACTCCCAGGAGAGCGGCTCCGCTTGATCATCTTTGGCTACATCGGCCCCGGTGCCGGCTTCGCCTTTGCGGGCTCGCTGCTGGTGCTGCTTGGCACCATGGCCATTGCCGTGGCCACCATCCTCACCTGGCCCATCACCTTCCTGTGGCGCACCATCCGCGTGGGCAATCCCTACAAAGATGCCCAGGCCAAGCGCATCATCGTGCTCGGCTTGGACGGCATGGACCCAGGCCTGGCCACCAAGTTCATGCGCGAGGGGCGGCTGCCCAACTTCCAGAAGCTGGCCGACAAAGGCGTGTTCCGGGCGCTCGATACCAGCCACCCCTCCATGAGCCCCGTGGCCTGGAGCACCTACTCCACCGGGGTCGATGCCAGCCGGCACAACATCTACGACTTCATCACCCGTGACCCGTGCACCTACATGCCCATGCTGTCGTCCACCGACATCGGCGGCGCCAAGCGCGTGATGAACATCGGCAAGTACGTCATCCCCCTCGACAAGCCCAAGATGAAGCTCCTGCAGAAGTCGCAGACCTTCTGGAAGCTGTTGGGCGAAAAGCACATCTTCAGCACCATCCAGCGGGTGCCCATCACCTTCCCGCCCGTGCCCTTCAACGGCGTGCTGCTCTCCGGCATGTGTGTGCCCGATCTGCGGGGCAGCCAGGGCACCTTCAGCTTCTTCAGCACCGAGACCGAGGGCGAGAACAGCGCCTATACCGGCGGCGAACAGACGGTGCTGCGGCGCAACCGCAAGGCCCCCAACGTCATCCGCAGCCGCATCGTGGGCCCCGACAACAGCATGCTCAAGGCGGGCGGTCGCATGACCATCCCCTTCACGCTCACCATCCGCGACGACAAGCAGTCCGCCCTGCTCGAGCTCGATGGCCACGACGAGCCGGTCACCCTGGTGCCGGGCCAGTACAGCGAGTGGGTCAACCTGTCCTTCAAGGCCATGCCCGGCGTGTACGTGGCCGGGATCGTGCGCTTCCACCTCAACAGCCTCGACCCCCACGTCAACCTGTACATGACGCCCATCCACATCGACCCCGAGAACCCGGCCATGCCGATCTCGCATCCGTCGGCGTACAGCATCTTCTTGGCCAAGAAGCAGGGGCCGTTCGCCACCCTGGGCCTCGCCGAAGACACCTGGGCGCTCAACGAGCGTGTCATCGACGAAGAGGCCTTCTACAAGCAGGCCATGCTCATCTGCGACGAGCGCGAGCAGATGTTCCTCGATGCGCTCGAGCGCACCCGCACGGGCTTTGTCACCACGGTCTTCGACACCACCGACCGTGTGCAGCACATGTTCTACCGCTACCTCGACCCGACGCACCCCAGCAACGAGGGCAAAGAGGCCACCCAGCATGCCGATGCCATCGCCAAGGTGTACGAGCGCATGGACACCATGCTGGGCCGCATCTGGGACCAGACCGCGGGCGACCCCGACACCCTGTTCATGGTCATCAGCGATCACGGCTTCACCAACTTCAGGCGCGGCGTGAACCTGAACACCTGGCTCAAAGAAGAGGGCTACCTGTTCTTGAAAGACGGGCACGAGACCAGCGGAGACTGGTTCGAGCACGTCGACTGGACGCGCACCCGGGCCTTCAGCCTGGGCCTCACCGGCATGTTCATCAACCGCAAGGGCCGCGAGAAGTCCGGCGTGGTGCAAGAAGGCGACGAGTATCGCGCGCTGGTGGCCGAGCTCGCCGCCAAGCTCGAGCAGCTAGTCGACCCTTCCACCGGCATTCGAGCGGTGCGCAAGGTCGAGGTGGCCCCGCAGTACTTCGACGGCCCCTACCGCTTCGATGCCCCCGACCTGCTGATTGGCTACGAGGGCGGCTTCCGCAACAGCTGGGAGTGCGCGACGGGCTCGGTCACCGAGGCCGTGTTCACCGACAACACCAAGAGCTGGTCGGGCGACCACTGCGTCGACCCCGCCATCGTGCCGGGCGTGTTCTTCTGCAACCGCGCCATCGCCACCGACAACCCCAAGCTCATCGACCTGCCCTTCAGCATCATGCGGGCCTTTGGCCACGAGCCGCCCAAGTACATGCAAGGGCAGATGATCTTCGACGACGACGCGGCCAGCGGCATGATCGACCCGCACAGCCTGAGCCAGAGTGGGGCCGCGCCCGGAGCGCTGATCTTCCCCGAGAAGCACGAGCAGGTGGCGAAGTGATCGACCTCACGCAAGGAGAACGGGCCTCCGTGCCCGTTTTGCCCTGGCACAGGCACGGAGGCCTGTGCTCCTTGGGGGGCGCCATGCTGCTTGCGCCTTCCCTCGCCGCCGCGACCCCGGGCATCTTCGTGCTGGGCGTCGACGGGATGGACCCCGAGATCAGCCAGCGGCTGATGGACGCCGGCGAGCTGCCCAACCTGGCCCAGCTCGCCAAAGAGGGCAGCTTCGACAAGCTGGGCACGTCCACGCCGCCGCAGTCGCCCGTGGCCTGGAGCAACTTCGTCACCGGGCTCGACCCGGGGGGGCACGGCATCTACGACTTCGTGCACCGCGACCCGGCCACGTACATGCCCATCAGCTCGGCCACCCCGGCGCACGTCGACGAGCCGTGGGTGGTCAACATCGGCGGCTTCTACATCCCGCTCTCGGGCGGCGACACTGGCAACAACCGGGGCGGCACCCCGTGGTGGGACGCGCTCGACCAGGCGGGTGTCGATGTCGAGGTCTACCGCATCCCGGGCAACTTCCCGGTGCCGGTCTCCAACGCCAAGACGCTCGCGGGCATGGGCACCGTCGACATGCGCGGCGGCTACGGCACCTACTCCTGGTACACCACCAAGCCCCACGAGCGGCAGGACATCAAGGGCGACATCCAGCTGGTCACCGTGCGCGACGACGACCTGGACGGCATCGGCGACACCGCCAACGCGGTGCTGCGCGGCCCGCCCGACCTGTTCCGCCTCGAGCCGGGCGCCATTCCCAAAGAGTCCGACCACCTCACCGCGCGGCTCACCATCCACGTCGACCCCGAGAACGCGGCCGCCGTGGTGCGGGTCGGCGATCACAAGGCGCTGGTGCAGCAGGGCGAGTGGAGCGACTGGGTGCCGGTCACCTTCGACGCGCTGCCCTGGGGGCTGATGCCCGTCGAGGGTGCGGTGCGCTTCTACGCCAAAGAGCTGCGCCCCGAGCTCAAGCTGTACGCCAGCCCGGTCAACATCTCGCCCGCCTCGCCGGCCATGCCGCTCACCAGCCCCGACGACTGGGTCGAAGACCTGCACGATCAGCTGGGCTTCTTCTACACCCAGGGCATGCCCGAAGAGACCGACGCGCTCAAGGATCGCACCTTCACCGACGACGACTACCTGATGCAGGTCGACCTGGTGCAGCAGGACACCGAACAGATGCTCGAGCTGGCCATCGAGCGCTTCGAGCCCGGCGACGCCACCTTCCTGTACATGTCCGACATCGACCTGCAGTGCCACATGCTGTGGCGCCACCGCGACCCCAAGTACCCGGGCGCGCCGGCCCACCCGGCGATGGACGATCACGCCGCTGCACACAAGCACTCAGACGACATCGAGGGCTTCTACCGCGACGTCGACGCCGTCGTGGGCAGGGTGCGCGCTGAGCTGCCGGAGGGCACGACCTTGCTGGTCATGTCCGACCATGGCTTTCAGCCCTACACGCGCAAGGTGCACCTGAACACCTGGCTGCTCGACAACGGCTACCTGGTGCTCAAGGGCGACGCGGCCGGCCAAGAGGGCGAGGCGGGCATGCTCGAGTCGCTGGGCTACCTCGATGCGGCCGACTCCGAGGGCGCCTCGGTGCTGGGTTCCATCCCGGCCGGCTCGGTCGACTGGAGCAAGACCCGGGCCTACGCACTCGGCTTCAACGGGCTGTACCTGAACCAGAAGGGCCGCGAGGCCGAGGGTATCGTCGACCCGGCCCAGGCCGATGCCCTCATGGACGAGATCAGCAGCAAGCTGCTGGCGTTCACCGACGACGGCCGCGACGGCGCCCGGGTGGTCAAGGACGTGCGCAAGGCGAGCGTCGAGTACCACGGCGGCCGCATCGGCGAGGCCCCCGACCTGGTGGTCGGCTACGACAAGCACTACGGAACCAGCGACCAGTCCACCCTGGGCGAGGTCATGGACATGGTCATCGAAGACAACACCAGCCGCTGGTCGGGCAACCACCTGATGAGCCCCGACGTGGTGCCTGGCGTCGTCTTCTCCAGCAAGCCCATCACCGGCACTGGCCACGATCTCACCGATCTGACGGCCACCCTGCTGGCCCACTACGGAATCTCGAACCTGCCCGGCATGACGGGCGAGTCCATCTACAAGGAGTAAACCCCCATGTTCGGCTTCGGCGGCAACAAGGTGACCATCGATCAAGACCTGTGGGACAAGCTGCGCAAGGTCGCAGACGTCGCCGGGTACGCGACCCCCCAGGAGTTCGTCATCCACATCCTCGAGAAAGAGATGCTGCACTTCGAAGAGGCCGGCGACGACGGCGACATCCGCGAGAAGCTCAAGGGACTCGGCTACATCTCCTGATTTGCGGGCGGGTCCCTGCCCGCCCTTTGGGCCCCGCCCGCTCAGGTCGACCGCGGGGTCCCGTTCGGTCGCTTCGCTCCCTACCCCCCACGGCCGACGCGTGCGGGGCCCCTCATAGACAAGATTCATGTCCACGTTCAACCACATCACATCCGCCCTCTTCGACGTGCTCCTGGCCCCTCTGGGGCACGGGCCGTGGCTGTTCGATCTGCTGCTGTGGAGCGTGCTGAGCGGTGTGGTGGCCCTGCTGGTGTACAAGTACGTGTCGAATCAAAAAGGCATCGAGCACGCGCAAGACCGCATCAAGATGCACCTGTACGAGATCACGCTGTGGCGGCACGACATCCGCATCACGTTCAGCGCGATGGGCAACATCCTCAAGAACAACGCGGTGTACCTGGGCCACAACCTGCGGCCCATGGCGGTGATGCTCGTCCCCTTCATGGTCGTGCTCATCCAGCTCGAGGCCAACTACAGCAAGGCCCCGGCGGCGGTCGGCGATGTCGAGCTGCTCGAGGTCACCCTCGATCCGGCCACCTCGACGAGCCCGCTCGATGTCGCTTTGGCCGTTCCCGACGGCATCTCCATCGATGCCGGCCCCGTGCGCACCGCCGACGGCGAGATCTTCTGGCGGCTGCGTGCCGACGCGCCCGGTGACCACGCACTCACCCTGTCCACCCCCGACGAACAGCTGGTCAAGACCTGGGCCGTGGGAGGCGAGGCGCGAAAGGTGCCGCAGATGCGCACCACCTACGCCTTCGATGCCCTGCTCTACCCGGGCGAAGCGCCTCCTCCGGCGGGCTCGGCCTTCGCCGACGTCCGCATCCACTACCCCGACCGCGCGCTGCCCTACATCCCCGACGGCGAGCTGGGCGTGCTGCTGTTCTTCTTCATCGTGAGCCTGGGCGCGGGGCTGGTGTTCATGAAGCCCCTGGGTGTCACCCTCTGATCGGCCGCTCGCCGATCCGACGTTAGGACCGCCGCCATGCTCGACTCCATCAAGGCCTTCGTCCGCGACCGCCGCTACGGCGCCCCTGTCGTCATCGTGAGCGGTCTGCCGCGCAGCGGCACCTCCATGATGATGAAGATGCTCGACGCGGGCGGCTTTGCGCCCATGCAAGACGGCGAGCGCACCGCCGACATCGACAACCCCAAGGGCTACTTCGAGTACGAGCGCGTCAAGGACCTCGAGGCCGAGACCGACAAGTCGTACGTGCAGCAGGGCCGGGGCAAGGCGCTCAAGGTCATCAGCTTCCTCATCCCGCACCTGCCCATGGACAACCAATACCGGGTGCTGTTCATGCGCCGCGACCTCGACGAGGTCATCGCCAGCCAGAACAAGATGGTCGACCGGCTGCAGCAGGGCGGGCAAGACGTCGACGACGAGATGCTCAAAGAGGCCTACCGCAACGACATCGTCAAGGCGCGCCTGTACTGCAAGAAGCACGGCAACTTCGAGCTGCTCGAGGTGCACTACCGCAAGACCATCGACGATCCCGAGACCACCGCCCGCGCGGTCAACGACTTCTTGGGTGGCGGCATGGACATCCGCAAGATGGCCGAGGTCGTCGATCCGGACCTGTACAGGAATCGGGCGTAGCCTCGGCGCTGATGGCGCCCATGGCAGAGTCTACCGCCCTCCACCTGCCCCCCGCGTTATCCCTCCCGACTCTTTCGGAGGGTCTTCGATGCGGCAGCTCAACAGCTTTCTCTGTGGTTCCTGGGTCAAGGGTGAGGGCGAGGGGCGCCCGCTGCACAACGCCACCACCGGCGAGGTGTGCGCCACGGCATCGACCAAGGGCCTCGATCTGGGGGCCGCGCTCGCCTACGCCCGGGACACCGGCGGTCCAGCCCTACGAGCGATGACTTTCGCCGAGCGGGGGGCCGTGCTCAAGGCCATGGCCGGCGTCATCCACGAGCACCGCGACCACCTCATCGATCTGGCGCGCGAGAACAGCGGCAACACCCGCAGCGACGGCAAGTTCGACATCGACGGCGCGTCGGGCACCCTGTCCTACTACGCGTACCTGGGCAAGACGCTGGGCGACCAGACCTTCCTCTTCGACGGCGCCGCCGAGGGCGTGCTGCGCTCCGCGCGCTTCGTGGGCCAGCACGTGTGGATGCCGCGCCTGGGGGTCGCCATTCACATCAACGCCTTCAACTTCCCCGCATGGGGCATGTGCGAAAAGGCCGCGGTCGCGCTGCTGGCCGGTGTCCCCGTGCTCGAGAAGCCTGGCACCGCCACCGCTGTCGTCGCCACGCGCATCGTGGAGCTGTGGCACGAGGCCGGCATCCTTCCCGACGGGGCGGTGTCGCTGCTGTCGGGCTCGGTGGGGGATCTGCTCGATCACGTGGGCCCGCAAGACGCCGTGGCCTTCACCGGGTCCGGCTCGGTCGGCCGCCAGGTGAGGGGACACGAGCGCGTGGTCGCCCACAACGTGCCCGTCAACATCGAGGCCGACTCGCTCAACGCCAGCGTGCTGGGCCCCGATGTCGATGCCGGCAGCGACACCTTCTTGATGTTCATCACCGATGTCGCCCGCGACATCACCCAGAAGGCCGGCCAGAAGTGCACCGCCACCCGGCGCATCCTGGTGCCCGAGGGACTGGTCGACGCCACGGTCGAGCTGCTCACCGAGCGCATCGACGACTGCAAGCTCGGCGATCCGGGCGACAAGAGCGTGCGCATCGGGCCGCTGGCCACCGCGTCGCAGCAGCGCGACGTGCACGCTGGCCTCGACCAGCTCTCCAAGGTCGCCGAGCGTGTCTACGGGGACCCCGACCGCGCGCCCAGCACCGGCTACTTCGTGGCGCCGCAGGTGTACAAGGCGAGCGGCGGTGCCGATGTGCCCTTCGTGCACGAGCACGAGGTCTTTGGCCCGGTCGCCACCATCCTACCGTACGGCGGAACCGCCGCCGAGGCCGTCGCCATCGTGGCCAAGGGCGGCGGCGGACTGGTGTGCTCCTTCTACAGCAACGACCGCGACTTCTCGCGCGAGTTCCTGGTGGGCGTGGCCCCGTGGAACGGGCGTGTGTACTGGGGCTCCAAGAAGGTGCACGACCAGGGCCCCGGCCCCGGCACCGTGCTGCCCGGCTTCAACCACGGTGGCCCCGGAAAGGCCGGCGGCGGAGGCGAGCTGGGTGGCCTGCGCGGCCTGCACTTCTACATGAACCGCACCGCCATCCAGGGCGACCGCGGGCTCATGGACAAGGTGCTCGGCAAGAACCCGCTCAACGGGTAGCGCCGGGCGCCGGCACGCCGGAAGGATCCTTGTCAAGAGCATGCTTGACGTTGGATCTGAGATGTGATCTCTTTGGGGTACGGCCGCCCCCTCCCTCAGGCCGTCCCCCCGCGTCATGCGCCCCTCCTACCCCGAGATCCTCTCATGCAGTTCATCGAACCGCCCGGCGGCAAGCCCTGGGCCCTGCTCGCTCTCTGTGGCGCCAGCCTGCTCCTGAACGTCGTGCTCCTGGCCACGAGCGGCTCCGGCGAGGCACCGGCGCCCGCGACGGCCAATGTCAACGCCCTGGCCCCCACGCCCGACGTGAACGTCGCGGCCGCCCAGGTCGACCCCGAGATCGAGGCGCTGGCCGAGCTGGAGTACGTGCCCGAAGAGCCCGTCGCGCCGACCATTCCCGACGGCACCACGGTCGTGACCGGCACCGTGACCCACTCGCTGGCGCGCACCTTCCAGAACATCGACCCCGAGCGTGCTGACGTGGTGTCGGCGGTGTACGCCCGCCTGTTCTTCTGGGACCTCGACCAGCGGCGCGACCTGCAGCGTGGCGACCGCGTGGCGGTTGCCTACGACTGGGACGGCGAGCTGCCCACCATCCACGCCGCGGTCTACGACTCGGCCAAGCTCGGCGAGCTCGACGCCTACCGGTTCAAGGCGGCGGGCGACGACTACGACTCGTGGTGGCGTGCCGATGGCACCGAGGCCGCCTTCCGACTGGAGCAGGGGCCGCTCAACCAGTACGAGCAGGTCACCTCGCTGCTCAAGGACCGACCGACCCACAAGGGCATGGACTTCAAGACCCCCGTCGGCACGCCGGTCGTCTCGCCCAAGTCGGGCACGGTCACCCGCACCGACTGGAACTGGAAGTACAACGGAAACTGCGTCGAGGTGCGCTACACCGATGGCGTCACCGCCCGCTTCTTGCACCTGTCGGACACGATTGTCGAGTCGGGCCAGACGGTCCGGGCAGGCCAGCGACTGGGCCTGTCGGGCAACACCGGGCGCAGCACCGCTCCGCACCTGCACTACGAGATCGACCGCTCCGGCAAGACGCTCGACCCGGTCGACTACCACGGCGTGCGTCGGCGCACCCTCTCCGACAGCGACCGCACCGCCTTCGACAAGGTGGTGGCGACGTGGAGCCCCGTGCTCGACGGCGGAGAGTCCTAGGCCCCTGGCTGCCCACGGGCCTCGGCGAGAACGCCCCGAGAGCGACGGTCCCGTCACCATTCGTCGAGCCCGCTTGAGGGGCCGGTCCCGCGTGCGCATTCAAGAAAGGGCTGGCGTCCCCTGCGCCAGATCCCCTACTCTGGTGACCGTGGGAGTTCGTGTATGGCGGGTAAGTCATTGGCCGGCGCAATCGAGAAGCTGAAGAGCTGGCTGAACGAGCTTCTGGCCCCCGAACCCAAGCCGGTCCCGATTCCCGTGCCGGTGCGCCGCCGCAACAGCGACCCGCGCGAGCGCCGCCACTGACCGACCCGGTCACCCTGGCCGTTGCCGGAGTGGCGGCTGGAGTGGCAGCCGTGGCGGCCTGGCACAGCTTGCCCGCCCCCCCGCAGCTCGACGAGCGCCGCTGGTTCCACGCCCTGCTGGCGACGCTGGCGCTGCACGAGGTCGAGGCGACGGGCGGAGACGAGCAGCAGTGGGAAGAGCGCGTCGCGTCGGTGCTTCCACGCGACACCTGGCCCGACGGGCCGCGCCTGTCCCTGCTCGACGATCCCATCGAGCTGGGGGTGGAGTACGACCCGGGCGCCTGGCTGGGCGCGGGCCGCGGATGGGCTGGCCTGGCCGACGCCGAGGCGACGCGCGCGGCCATCCGGGATCGGGTGCGGCAGCGATGGATATTGCTGGGCCACCACCCGCTCTTCGACGCGCTGGCCGGCGAGGCCGACTCCTTGACGGTGGAGGGCGGCGACGCCGATGCGGTGGCCGCGGCCGACGCGCTGTACGCCACCCTCACCGAACAGCACCACGACAATGCCCAGCGCTACGTGCTCGTGGGGGCGGGCGCCCATGCCCACACCGTGGCGCGCGCCATGGTGCGGCACGCGGGCCTTCGTGATCAGGTCGACGCCGTCATCGCCGTCGATGGTCATGTGGCCGGCGCGCAGGGCGAACACCAGGCGTGGCTGGGCGAACGCTTCACCCACACCGCCCTCGACCGAGAGCAGATCGGGCGAACGCCGTGGCTGTCGCTGCGCGGTGAGGCCCATCCTGCCCAGGGCGCGTGCTGGCCCATGCCGCCGGCCGACCGCGACGAGATCTGGGGTGTCGAGCCCGTCGATCTGGGCGTGGTTCGCTGCGATGCCGCGGCGGGGCTCGTCGCGCGGTCGTTGGTCACGCTCACGGCCCTGCGGGCCCTCAGCCTGCGCTAGCACAACGCGTTAGCTGGCAGGGTCTAGGAGAGCTGATGCCGCGCTCGTTCCTGCTCATCGCCACGACCCTGCTGGCCGGCTGCGCGCCCACCATCGAGATCATGGTCATCTCGCCGCCACAGGGCGACGTCTTCAACGAGGGCGTGCCCATCTTGCTCGATGTGGCTGCCACCGCCGACGGGCTGCCCTTCGAGCCCACCCCGATGTGGAGCGCTGGCGACTGGTCGCAGACGGGCAACGGCATCTACGTCGACTCGCTGCCGCTCGGAGAAGCCACCATCACCGGCGTGGTCGAGCACGAGGGCGGCGAGGCGAGCGTCGACATCGCCGTGACCGTCGTCGAGGCGCCGCCCGAGCCCATCCACTTCACCGGATTGCTCGAGGCCCACCTGTACTTCGAGAGCGAGGCGTACACCGGCCCAGCGGAGTGCCCGCACGAGTCCTTGGAGCTCGATCTGCAGCCCAACGGCACCCTGACCGGCCTGGGTGTGTGCACGGCGCCGGTCATCGGCAGCCTGCAGTTCCTGGTCGAGGGCCTGGTCTCGGGCAGCTCGGTCACCGGCACCATGAGGCTCGAGGCCTACGAGCGGGTCGTCGAGTTCTCGGGCACCAACACCGACGGCGACCTCGAGGCCACCTACGACGAGACCATCGAGCAGGGCGACGGCAGCATGCGGCTGTTTGGCAACTGGACGGCGTCGCCGGGCGAGGCTCCCACCGATGAGTGACCCGATTGCCCCCGACGATCCGCGCGTGCAGCGCAAGATGCACCCCTTTCACCGCACCGAGCTGCTGCTGGGCCGCGATGACTACAACAAGCTCGCAGCCAGCTCCTTCTGTGTGATCGGCCTGGGCGGGGTGGGCTCGTGGGCGGCCGAGGCCCTGGTGCGCAGCGGCGCGGGTCACGTGACCCTGGTCGACTTCGACGAGGTCTGCATCACCAACCTCAACCGCCAGCTGCATGCCACCCGCGAGACGGTGGGGCGCTTCAAGGCCGATGTGATGGGCGAGCGCATGCGCACCATCGTGCCCAAGGGCGACATCCGCACCATCGCCAAGTTCTACAGCCCCGACACCGCCGCCGAGATCCTGGATCGCGAGTACGCGGTGGTGCTCGACTGCATCGACAACATGACCGCCAAGCTGCACCTGCTCACCACGTGCCACCACCGGGGCCAGCGGGTCATCGCATCCATGGGCGCCGGCGGCCGCACCGACCCCAGCTGCCTGCGCACGGGCGATCTGTGCGAGACGCGCAACGACCCCTTTGCGGCCCTGGTGCGCGACGGCCTGCGCAACCGTGGCATCGACACCTCCCAGCCCACGGGCATCGAGTGCGTGTGGAGCGACGAGCGGCCGGCCGACCTCGATCCCTTCGTGGCTGCCGGCTTCAAGTGCATCTGCCCCAACAAGAGCTGGAACGAGGTGCACGGCTGCGAGTCGCGCTTCCAGGTGCAGGGCTCTGCACCCTGGATCCCGGCCATGTTCGGCTTCATGATGGCCGGCACCGCGGTCAGTCGTGCCTTGGGCCGTCCGGTGTGGGATGCCGACCGCGACAAGTCCGATCGCCGGATGAAGCCCGTGGTGGGCAAGCTGTCGAAGGCGCGCAAGAAGGAGCTCATCGCGGCAGCCAGCGCTGGGAAGTCCGCTTGATCCTGTGGCAGCTCTTCGCGGCCTTCGCGCGGGTCGGGGTGTTTGGCTTCGGAGGCGGGCCGTCGATGCTGCCGCTCATCGAAGCCGAGTGTGTCGGCGCGGGCTGGGTGAACAAAGACCAGTTCGCCGAGGGACTGGCGGCGGCAAGCGCGCTTCCCGGGCCCATCGCCACCAAGATGGCCGTACTCGTGGGTTACCAGGAGGCCGGCGTCGGCGGGGCGGTGGCCGCGGTGAGTGGCGTGGTGTTGCCCTCGGCGGTGCTGATGGGAGTGCTGGGCGCGTGGCTCATGCAGCACCGCGACAACCGCTGGGTCGCGGCGGCGCTGGCCGGCGTGAAGCCCGCCATCGTGGGCATGCTGGCCTTCGTGGCCTGGGACCTGGCGCCGGTGGGGGTCACCAGCGCCGGTACGGCGTTGGTGGCCGTCGCCGCCTTCGTGGCGCTCGTGTACAAGGTGCACCCCGCGGCCGTCATCGTGGCCAGCGTGGCCTTCGGTGTGCTGGTCAGCCGCGCATCGTGAGCGAGGTCCTGGTTCAAGCCACCGGTCTGGTGCGGGACTTTCGGGTTCGCCGTCCTCGATCGGGGCTCTCGGGCGCGCTCATCGACCTGGTGCGTCCCGTGTCCGACGTGGTGCGGGCGGTCGATGGGGTGGACCTTCGGCTGGTGAGCGGCTCGGTCCTGGGCATCATCGGTGGCAACGGCGCGGGCAAGTCCACCACCATCAAGTGCCTGGCCGGGATCCTGGTTCCCGACGCGGGCACCGTGCGCGTGTGCGGGCTCGACCCGGTGCGCCAGCGCTCGCGCTCGGTGCACCACCTGGGGGTGGTGTTCGGCCAGCGCTCGGGACTGTGGTGGGACCTGCCTGTACGCGACTCCTTCGACCTGCTCGCGTCGGTGTTCTCGGTCCCTCCCGCGGTGGCCGCCGAGCGCATGGCCGAGCTGGCCGCGCTGCTCGAGCTGGGGCCGCTCATGGGGGTGCGGGTGCGCGAGCTGTCGCTGGGGCAACGGGTGCGCTGCGACCTGGCTGCTGCGCTGATCCACGGCCCCAGGGTGCTGCTGCTCGACGAGCCCACCATCGGTCTGGATGTGGGGGTTCGGCGCCGGGTGCGGGACTTCGTGCGGCGCATCGCGCACGAGCGCGGCGTGGCGGTGCTGCTGGCCACGCACGACAGCGCCGACATCGAGGCCATGTGCGACCGCGTGGTGGTGCTGTCCCGAGGGCGTGTGGTGTTCGAGGGCACTGTGCCCGAGCTCGCCGACGGCCAGCCCAGCCTCGAAGACGCCATCGCGGCCCGGCTCGACCAGCCATGATCAGTGCGATTCAGCTGGGGTTTCGCCAGCGCGTGGCCTACCGCATGGAGCTGCTGACGGCGATGATCAGCTCGGTGGTGGTGGCTGGCCTGGCCGCGAGCATCTGGGGCGCGCTCATGCGCGAGGTCGAGCTGGTGGGCGGGCTCGATGCCCGCTCGATGAGCACCTACGTGGTCGTCGCCTGGCTGGTGGGCGGTGCCGCCACCTCCCGCGTCGATCGCGAGCTGGGCGAGCGCTACCGATCGGGCCGCATGGCCCACGACCTGCTGCGGCCCATCGACCTGCACGCGTGGACGACCGGCGTCGACCTCGGCCGCGCGCTGTGCACCTTGCTGATCACCGGGGTGCCTGCCGCCGTGGTGGTGTCGGCCTTCTTTTGGGTCGATCCCCCCGCGAGCCCGCTGCTGTGGGCGTTGTTTGCCGCCTCGGTGCTGTGCGCGGTGGCGCTCTCGACCCAGGTGGCGTTGCTGGCGGGCAGCCTGGTGTTCCGCACCCACAACGCGGACGGCGCCGTGTCGGTGCGCATCGTGATCACCTCGCTGCTCGCCGGCACCGTGGTGCCCTTTGCGGCGCTACCCAGCGACCTGGCGGCCGTGCTGTCCTGGCTTCCCTTTGCCGGCATGGCCCACACCCCGGCGATGATCTTCACGGGGCAGTGGAGCGCGGTGCAGTGCCTGGGGGCGGTGGCGCTGCAGCTGGCATGGCTGCTGGCGCTGGCCGCGGTGGCGCGAACGGCGTGGACGCGCTCGCAGCGGGCGTTGGTGGTGGCGGGCGGGTGACCCGATCCGCCTTTTTCGGGGGGCGATCCATGGGTGCACGTGCGGCGGGCCACAGAGCCACCGGACACGCTCGAACCACAGGAGAGCCCTGGATGCGAACCCTTGCACTCGCCGGCCTGACCGGAACCATCGCACTGACCATCGGCTGCGCGCCTTCGGACCAGGCGTTCAAGCACGAATCGACCCTCATGGACGACGCCCGAGGCGTGGTGGTGACCGATGACGGCACCGCCGAGGCGGGCATGGGCGGGGCCACCTGCCAGGTAGAGACCGACAGCGGCAACATCGACGAAGACGTCGACGTGGCCGAGTCCGACGACGAGGTCGAGGACGGCCTGGACGGCGTGGTGCTGGTGCGCGGCAGCGACGGACTGCACCTGTACGACCCCGACGCCGGCTGGAATGGCGAAGACTGGAACGACGAGTTCGACTGGGGCGAGCCGGAGTACACGCCGGACGTCCCGGGCAACGACTTCACCGACGGCGCCCTGTTCGACGGCGGCATCCTGGGGGTTCGCGGCGACCGCGGGCTGCAGTGGACCGGTGACCTGATCGGCGCGCTGAACGTGCCCGGCGGTATCGACAGCCTGGACGTCGACGACGACTCCGGCTCGGCCTTCATCACCAGCAATGGGGCCGTGAGCGTGGCCACGCCCGAGGGCATCACCGAGCTCGCCGACGGCGATCGGGTGGCCTGGGACGGTGCGGGCCAGGTGCTGTACGTCGCCACCGCCGGCGATAGCGTGCTGCGCGGCCTCGAGATCGACGGCGCGCTGCGCTTCTCGACCGACCTGCTGCTCCCGATCACCGCCGTCACCGGTGCGGCCGGCGAGGCCATCCTGACCATCGGCGACGTGGAGCACGGGCAGCTGGTGCGGGTGGACGGCTACTCGGGCGAGCTGCTGTCGACGCAGCCCATCCCAGCGGCCGCGCGCCACATCGACTCCGACGACTCGGGATCGACCGTGGCGGTGACCGGCATGGGCGAGACCCACTTCTTCCAGCGCCGCTAGATCAACACCGGCACCGGACCCCCGAGCACCACCTCGGTGGGCCCGATGCGGCAACGATGCGCCATCACCTCGACCCCGATGCGCGCCGCTTCTCGAAGCAAGCGGCCGTACTCGGGGTCGACGTGATCGGCGGGGGCCACCGAGTCGATGTCCTCGCGGCCCACACAGAACAACAGCACCGCCCGGTCGCCCTGCTCGACGCGCGCGCCCAGCTCGAGCAGGTGTTTCTGCCCGCGCTTGGTCACCGCATCGGGAAACATGCCGCGCCCCTGGTGCACCAGGGTGACGCCCTTGACCTCGACCCAGCAGGGGCGGCTGTCGCTGCGGTGGCCCGACAGCAGGAAGTCGGCTCGGCTGTTCTCGCCGTAGCGCTGCTCGCGCGCGACCGTGCTGTACCCGGCCAGCTCGGGCACGGCCCCGGCGTCGAGCGCCTCGCCCACGATCTTGTTGTGCAGGGCGGTGTTCACGATGATCCAGGCCCCGTCGACCTGGGTCTGCTCGAGCGACCACGCCAGCTTGCGCTTGGGGTTGCCGTCGTAGCGCACGCGCGCTGCGCAGTCGGGCTCCCAGCAGCTGGTCATCGCCCCGGGGTTGGCGCAGTGGGCGGTGTGTTCGGACCCGTCGGGCAGCACGATGTCGGCGAGAAAGCGCTTGTATCGACGCCGCAGAATCGCGTCGCTCAGCGGACTGGCGTACTTCATAGCAGCCGCCAGACGCTCACCTTGAGGTAGCTCCCCTCCGGGAACCAGGTGGCCGCGGGGAAGTCGGGCCCCTGCCCACCCTTGTACAGGCGCTGGGCTGAGCGACCGGCCTTCTTGAAGCCCTGCTGCAGCATGCCCGTGTAGTCGCGGGGCGACAGCTCGCCCTGGTTGCTGGCCGTCAGCAGCCATCCACCCGGCTCGAGCACACGGGCTGCAGCGGCCACCAGCCGGGGCCAGTCCCGCTTGGCCGACCAGATGCCTTCCTTGCTGTGCGAGAAGCTGGGCGGATCGAGGATGACGAGGTCGAACATGCGATCGGTGCGGCGAAAGCGGTCGAGGGCCTTGAACACGTCCATGCACACGACCTCGTGCACGTCGGGATCGAGGTCGTTGGCGGCCCAGTTCTCTTCGGCGCGGTCGAGGTAGCGGCTGGACAGGTCGACCGAGACCACATCGACGGCACCGCCCAGCCCCGCGGCCACGCTGAAGGCGCCGGTGTAGCTGAAGGTGTTGAGCACGCGCCGCCCGCCCCAGTGCGGCTCCAAGAAGGCGCGCACCTCGCGCATGTCGGCGTACAGGCCGACGTCGGGGCCCTTGTCTGGATCGACCAGGATGCTCATGCCGCGCTCGCTCACGCGCACCGGCGCGGCGGGCGCATGGCCCGACACCAGGCCCGGCGGCGGGCTGGCCTTGTCGATGTCGACCCGATCGCGAGGGTCGGGCCGGTAGCAGAGGTACACCCCGCGCGGGCGCCGGTTTCGGTCCAGCCAGCTGGCGATCATCGGCACCAGACGCCCCGCGCCGGGGGCGTCCAGGGTGATGACCGCGAAGTGGTTCCACCAGTCCACGCGAATGCCGGGCAGGCCGTCGTTCTCGCCGTTCACCAGCCGGTAGCCGGTGGTTTCGGGGCCGATCAGCTGGTCGCGGAGCTGCGCAGCCTGGTCCAGCACCCCGTCGAGCCACGCCTGGTCGAGGGGACCGTCGTCGTGGCGGTACACGCGGGCGGCCAGCCAGCCCTTGCTCGCCAGCGCCCGCCCCAGCAGCTCGCCGCCCTTGGAGCGGATCTCGACCTCGGTGCCATCTGGGGCCCGGCCGCGCTCGACCTCTTTGGGGTAGACCCAGGGGAAGCCGCGCTTGAGCCACTTCTCGGAGTAGCCGTTGACGACGAGGGGCTTGCCCGCCCCGCGATTGGATCGCGGCTTCACGAGTCCAGCACTCCCAGGGTGCCCACCACGCCGCCGGCACCGATCCAGCTGCGCTCCTGCCAGCTCACCACCACCCCCGCCGCCGGCGCCTGCAGCGACTCGAGCTCGCTGCCCGCGGCATCGTGCATGGTGCCCAGGCACGACCCCTTGTCGAAGCGATCGCCGGGGCGCAGTGCGGGGGTGAACAGCCCGGGGTTGCGCACACGCGGAGCCGCGGCGCGCCGCCAGGGCCCGCCGTGGTTGGTGGGCTCGGCCGCGGGTGTGTCCACCAATCCGGCCGCACCCAGCACCCGGATGGCGGCGTGCACGGTGGTGCGCACGGCATCGGGGTGGGCGTAGCGCCGGGGCCCGACCTCGAGCGTGACCGCGGGCACGCGCAGGCGGTTGACCACGGCCCCGGCCAGGGAGCGATCGAGGCCGTAGCGGATGTATTGATCGTCGGGGTACTCGCGCAGCACCAGCAGGCCCGAGGCCGCCGCCAGCGTGTCCAGACGATCGCCCATGCGCGCGCGCTCGTTGCTGGGCAGGCGCACCGGCCGATCGACGATCGCGTAGGGCACCGCGTCGGCCGAGTCGGCGTGCAGATCGATGACCAGATCGGGCGAGTTGCGCTCGAGGTGGCGCCAGATGTCGACGGCCAGGCGTTCTTCGGATCGGCGGCCGGCGCCCGGGAAGTTGCGGTTGAGGTCGGTGCGCGTCTTGGGGAGGTTGCGGGTGCCCGCCTCGAGCCCGGCCGGGTTGAGGGTGGGGTACAGGATCACCTGCCCGCTCTCGAGGTTGTCGCGCAGCCAGCGATCGAGGCTGTGCGCGGCCGCCACGCCCGTGACCTCGTCGCCGTGGATGTTCGCGGTGACGATCGCGGTGGGTCCGGGCTGTTCGGCGCGCACCCGGATCCACGGGACGCGTCGCCCTTCACCCGCGTCGATGGCTCCGATGGTGCGCTGCATGCGCGGCACGTATCACGGCGCGCCGCGCCCGCGTGTGCCGCCCGCCCCTACCAGCCCAGGGCAGCGAGCAGCTCGGCCACCGACTGGGTGGTGCCGACGTCGAGCGCGCGGCAGATCTGGGCGTGGCCGATGCTCACCTCGTCCAGGTTGGGGATCGCGCGCAGCCCGGCCAGGTTGTGCCGATCGAGATCGTGCCCGGCGTTCAGGCCCAAGCCCACCCGCTCGGCGGCGGCCGCGGTCTGGGTGATGCGCGCGGTCTCGGCATCTTGGCGGTCGGTGCCCCAGGCCCAGGCGTAGGGCCCGGTGTACAGCTCGACGCGGTCGGTGCCCGTGTCGGCGAAGCGCGCCATGAGCTCGGGCTCGCAGTCGGCGAAGCAGCTCACCCGGATGCCGGCGCCCTTCAGGCGCGTGATGGCCGACTCTAGACGGGGGGCGTCGCGCGGCAGCGTCCAGCCGTGGTCGCTGGTGACCTCGCCGGGCGTCACCGGAACCAGGGTGCACTGGTGCGGGCGCAGCTCCAGCACCAGCTCCAGGATCTCGGGCGCGTCTTCGCACTCGATGTTGAACTCGGCATCGGGCCACTCGCTGCGAAGAAACTCCCACATCGGGCGAAGATCACTCATCTTCACGTGGCGTTCGTCGCGGCGCGGGTGCACGGTGATGCCGTGAGCCCCCGCCAGCAGCGCGGTGCGCGCGGAAGTCACCAGGTTTGGAACATCGTGGCCCCGCGAGTTTCGGAGGAGCGCGTACTTGTTCACGTTTATTGAGAGCCGTGCACGTCCCATGGGGGCGGTTTCCCGGGCTGGAGCCTTCATTGTGTGTCCGGGGGTCGACGGAACACACCCGCGCGGGGTAGCCTTGTGCCGCTGCCGGGTCGGCCGTCTGCGCCGGTTTGTTGCACTGTGGGGGTAAAGGGCTTGGCAGGCACGAGAACCCGTACCGTGCTCTTCACGGACCTCGCGAATTACACCGCCAAGGTGTCGCGAATGGATCGGGAGGGCATTCGCCGCATCCTCGCGGAGCACGAAGATCTCGTGCGTCCGATCATCGAGGGCTATGGCGGTCGTATCGTCAAGAATATTGGCGATTCCTTCCTATGTCTCGTCGATTCGGCGACAGATGGGGTGCGCGCTGGACTCGACATCCAGCACGGAACCCATGAGACCGGTGGCCACACGATTCGTGTGGCGATGACCACCGGCGATGTCGAAGAGATCGACGGCGACGTCTTTGGCGAGAGTGTGAACCTCGCCGCACGAATCCTGGGCAAGGCACCCGGGGGCGAGATCTGGTTCGGCGAAGGAACCCGAAGCTGCATGAACGACGCCGAGCTCCCCTGGGAGTCGGTGGGTCGGTTCCGGCTCAAGGGCATCCCCGGCGACCAAGAGTGCTTCCGCTGCGTTCAGCGGCACAAGGCCTGGCTGCCCGATCGGGTGGCGGCGGCCGCCAAGGTCGGCAACCTGGTGCGCCTGCGCAAGGGGGCCCGTCCTCCGCTGCTGCCGCCCGACCCGGTCATCATCTTCGAGGGCTTCGACTCCGGCTCGCCCGAGCTCGAAGCGGCCGTGGGCTCGCTGCCCGTGCTCAACCCGGCCTCGCTGTTCCTGGCCACGTACACCGTGCCCACGGTCGACCGCCACGCGTGGGAAGAGTCGGGTCGCGGCTTGGTCATCGGCACACCCGAGGCCATCGAGTCCGCCATCCAAGAGACGCTCAAGGCGGTCAGCCGCAGCAGCGGTTCCGACACCATCGTGCTCGACGTGGCCAGCCACGCCGATCTCGAGCT
The DNA here is from genome assembly GCA_965216925.1 of Myxococcota bacterium. Taxonomy (GTDB): domain Bacteria; phylum Myxococcota_A; class UBA796; order UBA796; genus CAYYHT01. The sequence goes on from CBDCGT010000001.1 coordinate 398,705, forward strand.
GGTGATCTGCGGCCTGGCCCTGCCGGCCGTGCCGCTGTCCGACGTGGTGTCCAGCTACTCCTACGACCTGCTGCCCGACGGGCGCTGGGTCAACCGCAGCGACCGCTCCATCTTGCGCATCGAGGTGCAGCCCACCGGCGTCGCCCTGCATGCGCTCTCGCCGGGCGTGTCCGTTGGCGGCGCGGTGCTCTCGTCGGGCCAGACCGTGCAGATGCGCGATGGCCAGACCATCACCACGCCCACGGGCGCCATCGAGTTCAAGTCCACCAACGACTCCAACTACACCGGCGTGCTGCTCTCGGACACCGAGATGCGCCTGGGTGTGCTCAATGGCCAGACGGCCGAGCTGGGTCGTGAGCCCAACCATCCGGGCCTGGCCTTCCCCGATCGCCGCGGCCAAGACAACATTCGTTGGTGTTCCGGTGCCCGCGCCGCGCGTGCCCGTGCAGGCGGCTTCACCCTCGACCGCGCCCTGGCCGGACGCCGCCAGGCGGCGGTTCAGCTCATGGGCGACGCCATCCAGCTCGCGCCACTTCATGCCCGATGCCCGACCTACGTGTTGCGCGGCGGCTACATGCAGCGCGCCGAGTCCACCGTCAGCGCCCAGATAGGCGACCTCGTGGTGGCCGGCACCACGGTCGTGGGTCTGCGTCCGCCCGAGTAGGGCGCAACACCGGCGGGGCGTCGCGTGGGTAGCTTCGATTCACTGCTGTACGAGGCGCTGTCCGATCCCAAAGAGGCGGACTACACGGCGCTGCGCCGCGCCTATGTGACGAGCGATCGCTACATGCCGTGGGTGCGCGACACCGAGGGCCTCGAAGAGCTGCGCATGCGCATGGCGACGGGCCGCTGGGACGAAGCCTTCCAGCTGGCCAACGAGCTGCTCGAGACCGACCCGCTGTCCATCGACATCCGCTTCATGATGAGCCGCATCTGCATTCAGGTGTCCCAGAGCTTCGAGGCCAAGTGCCAGCGCACCTTCGCCAACGGGCTGGTGCGGGCGATCCTTCGGTCGGGCGACGGCCGCACCCCGGACACGGCCATCCGGGTGCTCGACAGCCGCGAGCTGCGCCTGGTGTGCGAGAGCCTGAAGCTCACTCCGATTCGCAGCGAGCTTGGCCAACACGGCGGGCGCTGGATCGATGCGGTGCGGGCCACGGGCCCCGACGGTGAGCTGACGGTCTACTTCGATGTGCACAGCCCGCAGTCGTGGCTGCTCAAGCTGACCGGAGGGCGGTGATCCGCCTCGTCGTCTGCGAGAAACCCTCGGTGGCACGCGATCTCGCCCGGGTTCTGGGGGCGCGGGGCAAGCACCAGGGCTTCATCGAGGGGGAGGGCGTGCGCATCACCTGGTGCGTCGGGCACCTCGCCGAGCTCGAGAACCCGGTGCACTACGACGAGCGGTGGAAGCGCTGGAGCTTCGACACGCTGCCCATGTTGCCCGAGCGATTCGCCCTGCGGCCGCGGAAGGGCGCGGTCGATCAGTGGCGCGTGGTGCGCGGGCTGCTGCGCGACGCCGCGGTCTCGGAGGTGGTGAACGCCTGCGATGCCGGTCGCGAGGGCGAGCTCATCTTTCGCTACGTCTACGAGCTGGCGGGATGCAGCAAGCCCGTGCTCCGCTTCTGGGTCAGCTCGCTCACCGACCAGGCGATCAACCAGGGCTGGGGCAACCTGCGGCCGGGGGGCCATTACGACGCGCTCGCCGATGCGGCCCGGTGCCGGTCGGAGTCGGACTGGCTGGTGGGGCTCAATGCGACGCGCGCGATGACCTGCCTGGCGCGGCGCGCGGCCGACGCCGAGCTGCTGTCGATTGGGCGGGTGCAGACGCCCACGCTGGCCATGATCGTGGAGCGGGATCTCGAGATCGAGGCCTTCGTGCCCGAGGACTTCTGGCAGGTGAAGGGCACGTTCACGGTCGATCTGGGCGAGGCGGCCTCCGAGCTGGCCACCTGGAAGGCGACTTGGTTCCGCACCGACGTGAAGAGCTCGGCCCGGCGCGACGAGGACGCCCCCGAGCAGGTCGATCACGCCGAGCGCATCGGCGACGAGCCCACCGCCAAGCGCGTGGCCGAGCTGGCCGATGGGCAGCCGGGGCGGGTCGCGACCTCGGGCAGCCGGCGCAAGACCGAGCGCCCGCCGCTGCTGTACGACCTGACCAGCCTGCAGCGGCGCGCCAACCAGCGCTACGGCCTGCCGGCGGCGCGCACCCTCGAGATCGCGCAGTCGCTGTACGAGCGGCACAAGATCCTGAGCTATCCGCGTACCGATGCCCGCTTCATCACCCCCGATCAGGTGGCCGAGCTGCCCGACATCGTGCGCGCCGTGGCCACCCTGGGACCGTACGCGACGGTGGCCCAGAAGATCCTCTCGGCACCCATCCAGCCCGGCAAGCGCGTCGTCGACGCGTCCGAGGTGGGCGATCACCACGCCATCCTGCCCACCAGCCGTGCGCCGTCGCCGGGTTCCCTGTCGGGCGACGAAAAGCGCGTCTACGATCTGGTCGCTCGCAGGCTGCTCGCCGCGCTGTCCGAGGACGCGATCTACGAGCTGTCCGAGATCGTCGTCGAGGTCACCCCCAAAGACGAGCCGCCCGACGGCATCTCGGCACCCCTGTGCTTCCGGGCCAAGGGGCGCACGGTGGTGCAGCCGGGGTGGCGCACCATCGATCCGCCGCCCAGCCGAAAGAAGGACACGGATCTGCCCAGCGTGCCCCCCGAGAGCACGGCCATGGCCAACGACGTGCAGGCGGTTGCAGGCCAGACCCGACCGCCAAGGCGCTACACCGATGCCTCGATCCTGCGGGCGATGGAGACGGCGGGTCAGCGCCTCGACGAGGCCAAGCTCAAGCGCGCGATGCGCCAGAGCGGCCTGGGCACGCCGGCGACGCGCGCGAACATCCTCCAGACGCTTCTGAACCGCAAGTACATGGAGCGGCAGAAGAAGGAGCTGTGGAGCACGCCCCGGGGCCGTGCGCTCATTGCCGCGATTCCGCTCGACGAGCTCAAGAGCCCGTCGCTGACCGGGCGCTGGGAGGCGCGCTTGTCGGCCATGGCCGAGGGGCGCGAGGGCCGCGAGGCCTTCATGCGCGATGTCGCCCTACACGTGCGCCGCATCGTGAGCGAGATCGACACCGCCGAGCCACCCCCGGCCGAGCTCGTCGCCCGCGAGCAGACCGAGAAGGTGCTCGGCGACTGCCCGGTGTGCGGCAAGCCCGTGCGCGAGCGCCGACCCAACTACGCCTGCGACACCGGACGCTCGTGCACCTTCGTCATCTGGAAGAAGGTCGCCAAGCGCAACGTGAGCGCGCGCATGGTCAAGGACCTGCTCAACGACGGCAAGACCAAGGTGCTCAAGGGGTTCAAGAGCCGCAAGGGCAGTGACTTCGAGGCGGGTCTCGTCTTGAACGAGGACGGCACGGTGGGGTTCTGGTTCCCCGATCGCAACGACAGCTCGGCGCCGCGAAAGCCCGCGGCGCCCCCGCCGATTCGGGCCGGCGACCGGTGCCCGCGCTGCCAGGTGGGCACCATCATCCAGGGGCGTTCGGCGCTTGGGTGCGGGCGCTGGCGCGAGGGGTGTGACTTCCGGGCGCCGCTGTGATGCACGCGCTTCGCGGGATTCGCCCCGGTGGGGGTCGCAAACCATCGAGAAGCTGGGTATAGGGCGGCGATAGACCCCCGGAGATCTCCATGCCCAGACTTCTTGCTGCTTCCGGCCTTGTGGCCGCCCTCTCTCTGTTGGCCAGCACCGCCAGCGCCGTTCCCGATCAGATGGCTCATCAGGGCCGGCTGCACGACGCCCTCGGCGCGCCACTCTCTGGCTCGCACTCGCTCACGTTCAGCATCTACGACTCGGCAAGCGGTGGTTCGCCGCTGTGGACCGAGACCCAGGCCAGCGTCGACTTCGACGATGGCTACTTCAGCGTGGAGCTCACGGGTCTCGATGCGGCCGACTTCGACGGCTCGGATCTGTACCTGGGCCTCGCGGTGGACTCGGGTCCCGAGATGGCCACGCGACTGCAGCTGGACACGGTTCCGTACGCGTTCCGCGCGGCCACGGCCTCGGCGGTTGCTGCGGGCTCGGTCATCAACGCCTCCGAGATCCAGGTCAACGGAACCACGGTGATCGACAGCTCGGGCAACATCGACTTCGGCTCACTCAGCGGTCTGCCCACCGGCCTCGACGACGGAGCAGACGACGACACGCTCGGTGCTCTGGCCTGCTCCGACGGCGATGTGGCTGTTCTGTCCTCGGGTTCCTGGTCGTGCGCCTCGGTCTCGGGCCACAGCCACGATGGCGGGGCCATTACCTCGGGAACCGTCGACATCTCGCACCTGCCTGTCGGCTCCAGCTCCAGCACGATCGCCGCCGGCGACCACACGCACGCGGGCCCCACCGCGTCGACCTCCTGCCCCGACGGCGAAGCACTGGTCGGCTTCGACGGTAGCTTTGGCGCCATCTGTCGTGCCACCAGCGCCGGAGCCGAGCGTGTGTTCTCGCGTGAATCGCGGGTTCCGCAGTTCAACTACCGCAACGTCTCCGACCAGTACTACCCCGAGCTCGACGTCGACTTCGTCACCGACAACCCGTCCAAGCTGTTCATCGCCAGCACCGGCACCCTGCGCGGCGTTTCGGGCACCTGTCACGACCTCGAGCGCTTGCTGCTCGATGGCCAGACCCTGTACCGGCCCTACCCCTTCGTCACCAACCAGAGCCGCAGCTGGTGGGCTCCGCGCCTCGCCTTCGCCGGTGCCACCGTCGACGGCGGCCAGCACAGCGTCCGGCTTCAGGTGGGCGACAACCACAACGACGGGCCTTGTGGCTACAACGGCGACAGTCAGTCGTACGGGCGCTCGCGCATGGCCGTGCTCGCGCTGCCCTTCGACACCCCGATGCAGTCCGACTACAACGGGTCTACCGCTCTGTCCCCGTCGTGGCAGGATGCCTTCAGCGACCTGTCCCTGGACGTGACCGAAGACAGCGATCTGGTCTTCTTCAGCCAGACGGCGTGGCACGGCAACAACCACCACACCGCCGGCGAGGCCCAGGCGCGCTTCCGCTTCAGCGTCGACGGCACCGAGCTGGGCAACGACACCACCGGCGAGCAGTCGGTCTCGACCTACACCGAGGAGTGGTGGCGCTCTACCGCGATGTTCGGTGTGGCCGATGCCCCCCCGGGTACGCACACGGTCAACCTGCGCGCCAAGGTCACCACGGGTGCCGGCAGCATCATCGGCGGGACGCACAAGTCGCTGGTCGCCTTCGCCTTGCCCAAGGGCCAGGTGTTCTACGAAGAGAGCTCGCTGGGGCCCGTGTCCGACAGCGGCGGCGCTGGCTGGCAAGAGATCGCGAGCATGAACTTCACCATGCCCGGGAGCGGGCAGCGCCGAGCCCTGGTGATGGGGTCCGGTGTGCAGTCCCACCCCCTGTCGACGGGTTGCCACGGCGCCCATCGACTCGAGATCAACGGTATGGCACTGGGTCACGACACCCACGGTCAGGGCATCATCCGGGCCCCGGTCAACGGACTGGAGTGGGCCCCGTTCGTGGACATGAGCGGGGTGATGACCCTCGATGAGGGCGTGCAGCACACCGTGCGCCTGCTGGCGCAGAACTCGGGCTCGGCTGGCGAGACCTGCACCTGGAACGGCTTCGGTGGTGGGCAGGCCCGCATGCTCGTCATCGCGCCCACCGACTGACAAGGGGGTGGTCCCGGGGGAGCGCGATGCGCGCCCCCGGCACTGCGGTTGACGCCCGAAGGCTACGACCTTCCGCCCATCAAGCCCGCGATCTCGACCATCCACTGGTCCATCTCGGAGTCGCCCAGCTCGACCTCGCCGCGCGCAGCGCGCAGGATGCGGTCGGCCTCGGGGCTGCGGTGCTGCAGCTCCTCGAGCACGCGGTAGATCACCGCGAAAGCGGGCGTGGCTCCGGTCTTCTTTGACCAGTCCAGGCAGCGCTGCTCGAACTCGGGGGCGCCGGCGAAGGGCGCCTCTTCGCTGTTGGGCGGGCCCAGGCGGTTGATGCCGTCGATCACGCGCTGCTTGCGGTCTTTCAGGCCCATCGCGGCGAGCTCTTGGGGGAAGATCGGCGCGCCGAACCAGTAGTCCTGCCGGCCCATGTCCTGGGGGTACTCCAGCCGGAACTCACGCTTCTTGGCGGGCAGTCCTCCGGTGAAGCGCACCGGCACGATGGGCACACCGGTGGCCATCGCCAGGTCGATGAAGGCGCCGCTCATCTTCTGCACCGGGGTGCGGCACTCCAGGCTGCGGGTGCCCTCGACGTGGACCATCACGTTGCGGCCCTGCTCGCTGGCCATGTCGCGGGCGAGCTCGCCGATGATGCGGGGCAGCGACGACTTGTCTTCGCGGTCGAAGTAGGTGATGACGCGGGGATCGACGCAGCCCGGGTACTCGAAGTTGTGGCGGATGAGCTGACCCAGCCACGTCTGTTGGTGCTCGGCCTTGGCCAGCACCACGGTGGGCACCTGGTTGAGCGCACCGGCGATGATCGAGAAGATCAGCGACTCGATGCCGACCTGGTGGTTGCCCAGGAACAAGAGACTCTGGCCCTGCAGCTGCTCCATGGCGACGGGGTCTTCGAGCTGCACCTTGTTCACGAAGCGCTCGGCGAGGCCGTAGTAGAGGTCTTCGACCGGCCAGTCGCCCAGGCCGAACCAGTCGCGCCAGAACGCCTTCACCGGCGATAGATCGAGGGTGGGGGGGCCAGTGAGGGTGGCGACCGCGTCGTCGCCGTCGTGCGAGACGTCGACGGGCCACACCGTGAGCGGCTGGCTGCGGGCGATGACGCCGCGCTCGGTCTGCTGCACCAGCCCTGGGTGGGTCGCGGTGCGCTGGCCCACCAGCTCGGCGGCGGCGATCTCGGCGGGTTCGGTGGTGCCCATCAGCGCCTCGACGGTGCCGGGAAGCCAGTTGCTGGCCTTGACCTCGGCCGCGCTCAGGCGTGCGGCGTCGCCGTCGATGCGGGACAGCGAGAGCCCGGGCACGTGCTGGCCGTCGCGCAGGAAGGCCAGGCGACTGGCGCGGTCGGCCATGCCGATGCGGCCCTTGGGAACCAGCACCTCGACCAGCCGGAACGCGGCGATGACCTGCCCCTCGTGCCGGGCCTGGACCTGGCAGGCGGGGAAGCGCGGATCACCGTCGAAGCCGTCGAAGCGCACCTCGACGGTGACCTCTCCGTGGCTGGGCAGCGCGCCCCAGAAGAAGCCATCGGGGATGCGCAGCGGGTAGGCGGCGACGTCGTCACCGATCTTCTTGGACCATTGGTGCAGGGAATCGTGCGGGATTCCGTGGGTCAGCGCGTCCAGGAGTCCCTGGTTGAGCGTGCCGTGGGGCACGTCACCCGCGGAGCAGTCGAGCACCGCCGTGCTGCCGTTGCGGCCCATCGTGAGCGACTTGAGGTAGCGGAAGCGTGGACCGTGGAACAGGCTGCCCGAGGCGTAGGGGTCGTCGATCGGGACCGGCTCGACGAGCGCCTCGAGCGCTGGCGGCCGGGGGATGCCCTCGATCGCGGCGATGGTGGCGCTCGCGGCCGGCTCGAAGCGGGACAGCTCGGCCTTGGCGGCCTTGCGCCACACCAGCAGCTTGGCCGCCGAGCCGTCGACCTCGGTCTGGGTCTTGGTGGGCCCGGGCACCGGGATCCAGCGATGAACCACCAGGTCGGCGACCTGCACGATGTCGGGCAGCTCGTTGGGGAACACCGCGCCCACCAGCCGGTCGAGCATGCTCATGGCCGGCAGCGCGGGCACGGTCCAGGTGGGGCGGTGGTCGGCCACCCAGCCGGCGGGGTCGAGGGTCTGTTCGGTCACAGGCACCGACGCCTGTGCTCCTTGGGCCAAGGAGGACGGGCCTCCGTGCCCGTCGACATCGACCTCTCTCCCCTCGATGTCGACGTAGTTGCCCTTGTGGCCGATGGTCGTCCAGCGCGGCTGGCCCTTCTGCTCGTCTTGGCGCTTCAGGAAGTCGCCTTGCTCGGGGCCGCCGCTGGTGATGCGCATGCCCATGTTCTTGGCTTCGTAGATGCGCTTGCCATCGACCCACAGGCTGGCTTCGCAGATGGCGTAGGGGCCCGCCTCGTCTTCGCCGGTCTCGGTGATCTCGATGGTGGTGCCGATGAGCTTGTTCTTGGGCACGACCTGGCCGCGGTACTTCCACGTCATCGGGCGGCCCAGCATCAGGGGCTCGAAGCGCGGGTTGTCGATGCCCTCGCCCATGCCGGTCTCGATCATGAAGAACTGCAGCAGCTGGATCATGGCCTCGATGCCCAGCGAGCCAGGCTGCACCGGATCGGCGTAGAAGTGGGCCTTGAAGAACCACTCGGCCGGGTTCACCGTCTTGTCGGCGCGCAGCAAGCCCAGGCCGGCCTTGCCGCCCTCGGGGTCGAAGCGGGTGACGCGGTCGATCATCAGCAGCATGGGCTGCGGCAGGCGCAGCGCTCCGTCGCAGTAGGCTGCGGGCCGCTCGGTGAGATCGACGAAGTAGGTGGACTGCCCTTCCAGGTGCTCACGCTGGGTGTCGCTTGTGGGTAGCCCCGCCTGGTCTTCGAAGGCCTCGGGCGGAAAGAAGCCGAACACCGTCTTGAGCTCGTAGGCCTTGTCTTCGCTGCCGTCGGGGCGCTGCAGGAAGCAGTTCACATCGAAGCTCTCGATGATCATGCCGCTGCTGCTGCTGATGTTGGTGATGGTGACCGCGGTGCGGAAGGTGCCGCCCTCGGGGGGGATCTCGATGAGCATGTTGCCCGTGCCATCGAGGTTGCGGAACATCAGGTCCTTGTCGCCGACGGTCAGCGCGCTGCCGACGTAGCTGGCCAGCCAGCCACACGGCTGCAGTGCCGCCTCGAGGAACACGCAGAACGGCATGGTGGGCGTGCCATTCTCTTGGAAGTACCACTCTTTCAGGGGCGGCACGTCGTACTCGATCTCGATCTCGACGCCGGGCTTGAAGCCGTTCTCGGGCGCGGTCGTGCGCGTGACGCGGCTCATGAAGTGGTAGGGCGGGCCAGGCAGGCGGGCGACCTTGCGGGTGCCGTCGAAGGGGGCGTACATCTGGCCAAATGCGTTGCTGGGCTTGTTCCATGCGCAGGCCACCAGCGACGCGTAGTCGAAGGGGAAGCCGTCTTTGTCTCGAGCAGTGGGCTTGGGCTCGACGTAGCCCTCGAGCAGCCCGTGCTTGCTGGTGATGGGCCAGTCGGGAACCAGGCGAAGCCCCATGCGGCGGGCGTGGAAGCCCTTGAGGCCGTCGCACGTGCACAGCAGGTCGGCGTACAGGGTGGGGATGGGGCCGTCCCAGACCTCCTCGACGAAGATCTCGTAGGTGAGCTCCTTGTTCTCGGGCAGGACCTGGCCCCGGCACAGCAGCTTGTACGTCTCTTCGGGCACGGGCTCGAAGCGCCAGCCGTCCTTGTCGACGGTGTAGCCAAGCGCGGCCATGTAGAAGGCCATCGCCTGCAGGCAGCCCTCGAACATCAGGGTGCCCGGCATGCAGGGGTCGCCCTTGAAGTGGCCGTCGAAGAACCAGTCGTCGGCGTGGATGGGGGTGACGGCCTTGAGGTAGCCACGCCCCCAGGGCCCGCCCTTGGGGTCGAAGTCGGTGATGGTGTCCAGGAACAGCATCTTGCCGCTCTGGATCTTGGGCGTGCGGTTGTGGGCCCGCGCGTACTCGAAGCCCTCGCCGAAGCAGCCGTAGGCGTCGCCCTGGCTGAAGGCCTGGATCTGCTCGGGGGTGAAGGAGCGGTGCGGGATGTCGATGGCGGGTGCATCGAGGCGAGGATGGGTGACCAGCTCCTCTTCGGTCTCGGGCGTCCAGATGATGCCGGCGCTGTCATCGAGCTCTTCGCGGTTGAAGAAGCCGGCCTGGCCCTCTCGCACCGTCAGAACCGCCCGGTCTGCGGTGAAGCAGTCGTAGTGGAAGAAGAAGAGCCGCACATCGCCATGCTTAGCGTGGCCGTCGACGTGGATGTCGTAGTGCAGCGTGTCGCCGGGGGAGGGCAGGTGACCGTGGTAGGTCAGCTCGCAGCCCAGCAGCCGGTAGGCGCGCTCGCCCTTGTTGAACAGGTCGATGCCCAGGTAGCTGATGAGCATCAGGTCGGCCTGACCCGACTCGATCAGGATGCCCGCGGGCACGTAGCCCTCGTTGAGGTACCAGCGCTCGGCGTGGATGTCGGACTCGGTCCAGATGGTGCCCTTGCCCATCGAGCCCGGCTCGGCGTCGATGCCGGTGACGCGGTCGCACAGCAGCAGCGGCGGCTCGGGCATGCGCACCTGGACGTCGTAGCGGTCTTGGGGCTGGAACTGTGGCCCGAAGATCGAGCTGATCTTGCCCGACGCGTGCACCGCGACCTCGTCTTCGTTCCAGCTGCGGCCGGTAGGCAGCAGGCGGCCGGTGACCGGGTCGCGGCCCGAGCCCTTGGACTGGTCGGTCACGCCCTTGGTGTCGGTGGTCTTGGGGGCGGTGGCTCGGGGTGGGGCCGGTGCCGGTTTGGCCGCGGGCACGGTCACGGGCACGGGCACGGGCGCGGGCGCGGGCTGGGGCAAGGAGAACGGGCCTCCGTGCCCGTTGGACTTGGTCACCACGGGCGCGGGTGCTGGCACGGGCGCGGGCATGGGCATGGGCACCGGGGCCGCCCGTACAGCTGGGACGGGGGCCGGCACCGGGGGAAGGGCAGGCGAGACGCCTGCCCCACGGGACTGAGCCGCCCCCATCAAGCCGAACAGGGCGTTCTGGCGCACGCGCAGGAACGCTTCGTGGGTGGCTTGCTGCTGGGCCAGGAAGTCCTGGTGCAGCTGCCCGAGCTGGCGCTGGTAGGCGACGAAGCGGTCGTAGGTGTCGCCGCCGAGGCCAGCGGGCGCGGGGGCCGGTGAGGGCGGCAGGGCGGGGGTGCTGGACGCGGGCACGCGCGGAACCGGCGCGGGCGCGGGCCGGGATGACACGGGTGGCGGGGCCGCCAGGGTGGTTGCCGGCAGCTGAGGTGCGGGGGCCATGGACTGGTAGCCGTCTTGGGTCTTTGGCGTCTGCATGCGGCCTCCTGGCGCGGCCGGAATGCGGGGCGCGGGGCGGTGTGCGGGGAAGGTGAGGGTTGGCCCCGCGTGCGGGGGGGGCGCCGCCGGAGCGGTGGCGTTGGCTGCGGCGTGCACCCAGACGGTGGCACGCTGGCCGTACAACGCGTCGGTGGTGACCTCGGCGGCAGGGGCGCGGCCATGCTGGCAGAACACCGCAGCGGCGGCGACGTGCAGCAGCCCGGAGGCGGCGTGGGCGTGGCCGAACAGCCCGGTGAGGTTGGCCGCACCGTCGGTGAGTCCGAGTCGGATGCCGGCCGGCGCGGGCTGCGACGACAGGTTGGCGATGACCGCCTCTCCCGGCTGTACGTCGGCGCTGCGCTTGAGCACGAGCACGATGGCGGCGTCGCCTCCGACGCGGCGGTCGGCGGGCAGCACGGTGGCGGCTGCGGCCTCGTGCACCGGCTCCGCTGAGAGGTCGACGGCGCCGACCACAGCGGCGTCGAGCTCGCCGGCGCGAAGGGCTCGTGCCGCGATCTCGAGGGCGCGCACGCCGGACAGCTCCTCGGCGCTCACCGTGAAGCTGGGGCCTCCGAGGTCGAACTGGCTGTTCACCCGGTTGGCGGGGATGTTGGGCATGGTGCCCACGACGCCCGGGGACTCGAGCACCGGCACGATGGCGTCTCGGGTGCCCTGCACCCAGGCCGCATCGGCGCCGAGCACCGCGCCCCACTCGGCGGCGCGCCACCGGGCGCCGTAGCGGGCCACCTCGGGGTCGCACTGCATGCCGATGAAGATGCCGGTTCGCTCGCGCGGAAGGCTCAGCCCGTCTATGGCCTCGCGGGCCGCGGCCAGCAACAGCGTCTGCTGGCCCAGCGCGGCCTCGAGGTCGCGGGGAGGGAACCTCAGCCCCTCGAACGCGAGCTCGACCTGGGTGGCCGCGCGATCGACGGGGTGGCCGTTCAAGATCGACGCGGCAAAGTCGGCGGCGGAGCGGCCATCGCCGACGCGGGCACCCAGGGCGACGATGGACAGCGCCAAGGAGGACGGGCCTGCGTGCCCGTTGGCCGAAGCAGCAGGCACGGAGGCCTGCGCTCCTTGCCCTGGCCGGCGGTATTCCTCGACGATGAGGTGGGCGTTGTTGCCGCCGAAGCCGAAGGCCGAGACCCCGGCGCGGCGTGGGCCGTCGCTGGCCCAGCGCTCGGCGCGGGTGGGCACGCGGAAGGGGCTGCCCTCCAGCGCGGGGTTGGGCTTGTCGAGGTGCGGCACCGGGGGGATGGTGCCGTGCTTCATGGCGGCCAAGACCTTGATCAGCCCGGCCACGCCGGCCGCGGTGATCAGGTGACCCAGGTTGCCCTTGAGCGAGCCCATGGGCACGTCGGTGCGTCCGGCGAACACCCCAGCCATGGTGTGGATCTCGGTGGCGTCGCCCACGGGGGTGCCGGTGGCGTGGCACTCGATGTAGTCGATGTCGTCGGGGGTCAGGCCGCTCATCTGGTAGGCGGCGCGCACCGCGCGCGTCTGGCCCTCCTGGGCGGGAGCGAGCATGCCGCGGCCGCGGCCGTCGTTGGCCAGCCCAATGCCGCGGATCACGCCCAGGATGGTGTCGCCGTCGCGCTCGGCGTCGGCCAGGCGCTTCAGCGCGACCATGCCCGCGCCCTCGCCCGGAAGCAGGCCGTCGGCATCGGCGTGGAAGGGACGGCTGCGGCCCGTCTTGGACAGCGCATTGAGCGCGCAGAAGCCTACGTGGATGAACAGGTCGTCGGCCCGGTTCACTGCGCCAGCGAGCATCACGTCGGCGTCGCCATCGTGAAGCTTGTCGCACGCGAGCTTCACGGCGTACAGCGCCGAGGCACAGGCGGCATCGAGCGCGAAGGCGCCGGCGTCGAGCTGCAGGGCGGCGGCCAGCAAGTGCGCAGGCAGCCCGGACATGAAGCGGTCTTCGGGCACCGACGCGGGCAGGCCCACGGCGCTGGGGTCGAGGCCGCTGTTCTGCAGCCACACACGCTCGGCGAAGCGGGACAAGCCACCGCTGGGGAAAGACAGGTTGCCGATGACGGCACCGGCCCGGCCAGTGCGGATCACAGGGGCGAGCGCCTCGCGCCCGGTGTGCAGCACCCACTGAAACAGCGGATCGAGCTGGCGCAGCTGGCTGGCCGAGACGGCGAAGCCCTCGGGATTCCAGACGCGCTCGAAGCCCTGGACGTAGCCCCCCTTGTTGCACCAGGCGCGGTCGGCGCTGTTGGCGGGGTCATCGGTGAGGATGCGCTCCGGAGCGATGCCCCAGCGACCCTGGGGCGCCGGCGACAACAGGTCCTGGTTGGCGGCTACCGCCGTCCACAGGTCATCGGGCGACAGGGCCCCAGGCAAGACGATTGACTGGCCAACGATGGCGATCGGGGCAAAGCCCAAGGGTCTCTCCAGCGCGCAATTGGGGGCAGGCGGGCTTAGGCCCGGGCTTCGTTGGACGTACGCGTGCCAGGCAGCACGTGGGTGTCCACCCCGCGCATCTCGGCGACCAGCTTGCCGTCACCGCCCAAGAAGACGATGTCGCTGGTGACCTTGTCTTTGCCGACGGTGCGGCCGCGCAGCACACAGCGGATCACGCCCGTGGGCGGCCCCTCGGTGTAGCAGTGGAAGCTCTTCATGCCGGTGGGCAGGCTGGCGCCACCGAGCGCATGCTTGGTGTACAGCAGCGCGAGCTGGAGTCCGCCGTCGATGAGGGCTGGGTCGGTGGTCCAGTGACCGCCCCATCCCAGCTCGCCCAGGCCCACCAGCTCGCCGGCGATGCCGTCGTCACTGACACCCTCGAGCTCACGGATGACCTGGAAGTCGGGGCCGTGGAACAGCACGTCGCCGTACACCTCGTCGGACCACGCCTTCAGGGCGCCGGTCTTGGGCACGTCGGTCCCGGGTGTGGCACTGCCCTCGATCATCTCGGCGGTGGCGCTGTAGTGCTTGCGGCCGCCCTTGCCCAGCACGTCGACGGACAGGATGGCGCCGTCGCCGTTGCTCAGCTGGCGCGCCCGCAGCGTGTAGATGTCGCCGCCGTTGCTCCAGCCGTCGAGCTTGATGCCGGACAGCACCTTGATGTCGGTGGCTCCCGAGAAGGTGAGGGTGGGACGGCAGGCCTTGGCCGCGCGCGCAATCCACTCGAGCACCAGCGCGACGGGCACGACCGGCACGCCCTTGACCTGGTGGCTGGTGAGGTAGGGGTTTCGCTTGGCATCGACCAGGATGTCGACTGTCACCTCGGGAGAGCCGCCAGAAGATGCCAGCGCCTCGGGGCGAGGCTCGCCGCCGAGCACGAGCTCGACCTGCTCGGTGTTGCCGCCCACCAGCTCGTCGACCAGCATCTGGGCACCGGTGTCGAGCGGGATGAGGGGCACGCCCATGCTCTCGAAGTGGGCCTTGAGCGCGGGCGTCACCATGCCGCCCTCCCAGGGGCCCCAGCCCAGCGACTTGACCACCTTTCCGTCGGCCCGAAGCTGACCGGCGACCTTGTTGAGGACCTCGTTGGCCATCGCGTAGTCGCACTGGCCGTTGTTGCCACATCGGGCCGCCACCGAGCTGAAGAACACGATGCCCTTCAGGTCGTTGGGGTCGATGACCTCGAGCAGCGAGCGCAGGCCGTCGACCTTGGTGTCGAACACGAAGTCGAACTGGTCGCGCGTCTTCTCGGTGATGAGCTTGTCGGCCAGCACGCCGGCGCCGTGCACCAGGCCGGTGATGGTGCCCCAGTCACGGCGAACGCCGTCGAGGGCCGTGGACAGGGCCTTGCGGTCGCGCACGTCGGCGGACACGTAGCGGGCGTCGCCACCGGCGGCCTGGACCGCGGCGATGGTGGCGCGAATCTCGCGGCCAGCGAGGATGCCCTTGACCGCCTTGCCGAGCTCGGCCGGCTTGGGCATCTGGCCACTGGCCTTGGCAGCCGCGAGCAGGGCACCCTTGAGCGGGCCGTCGCCGTTCACGCCGTGCACGGCGGCGGGCTCGTCTTGCAGTGGGGTGCGGCCGAGCAGCACGAGCTTGCACTGGGTGGCGCGCGCGAGCGCGATGAGCGTCGCCGCGGTCACGCCGCGAGCGCCGCCCGAGGCCACCACGACGTCGTTGGCGTCGAAGATGGCGTCGCCGGCGGGGGCCGCGTCGCGGTAGCTCTGCAGCGTCCAGCGGCTGCCGTCGGCCTGCAGCCCGACCTCGAGCTCGAAGCCGCCCCACACCAGCTCGTCGGCCAGGATGGCCGCCAGCTGTTCGGGGCTGCGGTCGCCGCGCTGGATGTCGATGGCGCGCACACCGGCCTTGGGCCACTCCTGCGCGGCCGTCTTGACCAGGCCGGGCAGGCCGCCCAGCCAGGCACGCTCGCTGCCGCCGAGGCCGAAGTCGCCGCCGGTGTCCTGCACGGTGACGAACACGCCGCCCGAGGCCGACAGCGTGTCGGAGACCCGCTTGGCGGCGTCGAATGCGTCGCGGTTGACCTGCACGGCGGCGTCGGTATCGGCGACGTCCCGGAGGCCTCCCAAGAAGATGAGGGCGTCGGTCTGGGCGTCGGGGGTGCCCACGCTCGCTGAGACCTGGCGCTCGCCGAGCTGATCGACCAGGGCCTGGGCAACGCCGGTGCCGTCGTCGGTCACCACCACATGCTTGGCGCCGAGCAGCCCCCCCAGCGCGAGGCCGGTGGGCTGGGCCGGCACCAGGCGCAGCGCGAAGCGACCCAGGGCCGGCGTGGACGGCTGCGCAGACGGTGTGGTGCTCGGTGCCTGGTTGTGGGTGCCTTGGGCCGGCACGGAGCCGCCCATGTACTCGACGATCTGGCCGAGGGTGGAGAGCTTGCCCAGCTCGCCGGCGTCGACCTCGGGGATGGTGGGCTCGCGCTCACGCATGGTGGAGAGGATCTCGACGCGCTTGATGGAGTCGACGCCCAGATCGGCCTCGAGGTCCATGTCGAGGTCGATCATGTCGACGGGGTAGCCGGTCTTCTCGGAGACGACGTCGAGCATGAGGCCGCGCAGGTCGAGGGAGGACGTCAAGGAGGACGGGCCTCCGGCCAAGGAGGACGGGCCTCCGTGCCCGTTGTCTCCAGCAGGAGCCGTCGATCCGCCCATGAACTCGACGATCTGGCCGAGGGTGGAGAGCTTGCCCAGCTCGCCGGCGTCGACCTCGGGGATGGCGGGCTCGCGCTCGCGCATGGTGGAGAGGATCTCGACGCGCTTGATGGAGTCGACGCCCAGATCGGCCTCGAGGTCCATGTCGAGGTCGATCATGTCGACGGGGTAGCCGGTCTTCTCGGACACGACGTCGAGCATGAGGCCGCGAAGGTCGAGGGAGGAGGTCAAGGAGGACGGGCCTCCGGCCAAGGAGGACGGGCCTCCGTGCCCGTTGTCTCCAGCAGCAGCCGTCGCTCCGCCCATGAACTCGACGATCTGGCCGAGGGTGGAGAGCTTGCCCAGCTCGCCGGCGTCGACCTCGGGGATGGCGGGCTCGCGCTCGCGCATGGTGGAGAGGATCTCGACGCGCTTGATGGAGTCGACGCCCAGATCGGCCTCGAGGTCCATGTCGAGGTCGATCATGTCGACGGGGTAGCCGGTCTTCTCGGAGACGACGTCGAGCATGAGGCCGCGCAGGTCGAGGCTCTGCGACGGTGTGGTCCTTGGTGCTTGGCCGTTGGTCGTTGGGGCCTGCAGGGAGCCGCCCATGTACTCGACAATCTGGCCCAGGGTGGAGAGCTTGCCCAGCTCGCCGGCGTCGACCTCGGGGATGGCGGGCTCGCGCTCGCGCATGGTGGAGAGGATCTCGACGCGCTTGATGGAGTCGACGCCCAGATCGGCCTCGAGGTCCATGTCGAGGTCGATCATGCTGGCGGGGTAGCCGGTCTTCTCGGACACGACGTCGAGCATGAGGCTGCGCAGGTCCAACGAGGACGTGCTGGCGGCCGCCGGGGGTGTGCTGGTGGCCGGCGCCAACACAGTCGCCCCGAGCTGCTGGTTCATGAAGTCGACGATGTCGCCCAGGGTGCGCAGGTTGCCCATGGCGCCGGGGTCGGTCTCGGGCAGGCTGGGCTCACGCTCGCGCACGCCCGAGAGGATCTCGACGCGCTTGATGGAGTCGACGCCGAGGTCGGCTTCGAGGTCCATGCTCATGCTGAGCATCTCGCGCGGGTAGCCGGTCTTGTCGGCGACGACGGCGAGCAGGTGCCCCTGCACATCGACGGCGGAGGCCGTGGTGGATGCCGTGGGGCCGGCGGCGGGCGTGGCCGCCGTTGCGGCGCCCAGGTATTCCGCGGCGTTGGCGGCCGGGATGAAGTCGGAGGCGGCAACCGACGGGGTGACCGACGACGGGGTCATGGACGAGGTCGTGGGCGCCGAGGTGAACGAGGGCATGGCTGGCTGAGCGCTGGGAACCGGCGCCGGAGTCGACGCGGTCACCATCGGGCGAGTGGGGGCGGGGACCCCATACGCGGGGGGCTGCGCCGCGGGGGCGCCCGCCATCTGAGCCAGGCCGAAGAAGCTGGCTTCGACGCTCTTGAGGAAGCTCTGGTGGCTCGCTGCCATGGCCTGCTGGTACGCGGCATGTGCGGCGGCGGTCTGGGACTGGGCCTCTTGGTAGGCGGCCAGCCAGTCGGAGCCCGGGGCTGCGGGCGCGTGCGTGGGCAGCGCAGGGGTGGAGCCGGGCGCCACGGGGCCACCGGTGTTCACGTAAACGGGCTTCTCCACGACCTTCTCCACGATTTTTTCGACTTCTTTGACCACGACCCGGGCCTCGGGCTGCGGACGGGGGCCGTTGGGCTTGGGACGCCCGGCCGCGCCGTTCTTGGGCGGGTAGGGCTTGCCGTAGTTGCTGCCGTTGAGCTTCATGACGAGCTTGGGCACCCGGGCGTCGCGCGGGTCGGCCTTGGGCTCGAAGTCGGCCCACAGCGGTGCGAAGTCGAGGGCCACGCCGGCCGCCGACAGCTGAGCCAGGGCATCGTGCAGCGCGACGACGCCGTTCTTGCCCTTCTTGTCGAGCGAGACGGCGGTGAACTCACGGCCCTTCAGGATGCGGCCCACCAGCTTGGTGAGCACGCTACCGGGACCCACCTCGATGAAGGTGCGCACGCCGGCGGCATACATGGCCTCGATCTGCTCGACGAAGCGCACCGGGTTGCCGATCTGCTCGGACAGGGTGGCGCGCTGGGCCTTGGCGGTCTTCTTGTAGGGGGCGGCGGTGGCGTTGGCGTACACCGGGACCGACGCCTTGCCGAACTTGACGCCGTCCAGGAACTCGTCGAAGGGGCCCACGCTGCCCGAAACGAGCTTGCTGTGGAAGGCGGTGGCTACGTTGAGGCGCTTGGCGGTGATGCCCTCACCGGCGAGCTTGGCCTCGACAGCGGCGATGGCGTCGGTGGAGCCCGAGAGCACCACCTGCTTGGGGCCGTTGTGGTTGGCGACCACGACGTCGGTGCCCCACGCGTCGAGCAGCGGCTGCAGCTGCTCGATGGTGGCGACCGCGGCGGTCATGCTGCCGGGGACCGTGGCGCTGGCCTGGGCCATGAGCTCGCCACGCTTGCGGGCCACCGCGATGGCGTCGGCGGCCGAGAGCACACCGGCCGCGTGCAGGGCGGTGACCTCGCCAAAGCTGTGGCCGGCGACCGCGGCGGGCTTCACGCCCAGATCGCTCAACAGGTCGAGCAGCGACAGGCTGGCCACGCCGATGGCCGGCTGCGCCCACTCGGTCTGGGTGAGCTTGGCGGCCTGGGCGTCGCGTTCGGCGTCGGTGTAGGCCGGGACCGGGAAGACCACGCGGTGCAGCGACTCGGGAAGATCGGCGTCGGCGGCCGCGTCCCACGCGTCGAGCGCGCGGCCGTAGTGGGTGGCGACGTCGGCGCCCATGCGCACGTACTGGCTGCCCTGGCCGGGGAAGAGGAAGGCGGTGTCGCCCCTGTGGGCACCGGTGCCGAAGTGGATGCCGTTGGGGGTGCTGGCGGCCTGGCCCTTGGCGGCGAGGTCGGCGGCCTGGCCGAGCTTGCTGGCGAGGTCGGCCTCGTCGGTGGCCAGCAGCGCCAGGCGAGCCGGGGCAGCGGGGTCGAACTCGGACTGCGTGGTGCGGGCCAGGTACTGCAGCAGGGTCTTGGGGGCGACCTGGGCGCTGCGCACGCTCGCGGCGAGGTCACGGGCGGCCTTGGCCACCGCGGCGCCGCTGGCGCCCGAGAGCAGGATGGCCTCGGAACCGGCCGTGCGGCTGCGCCAGGCCTTGTTGGAGCCGGTGTATTCTTCGATGGCGATGTGGAAGTTGCTGCCTCCGAAGCCAAAGCTCGACACGCCTGCGCGACGGGGATGGTCGGACGAGCGCACCCAGGGGATGGCCGTGTCGTTGAGGAAGAAGGGGCTGCCCGCGATGTCGATCATCGGGTTGGGCTTGTCGATCTTGATGCTGGGGGGCAGCACCTTGTGCGCCAGCGCCATGACGGCCTTGAACAGGCCGGCGGCGCCCGCGGCCGACTTGGTGTGCCCGATCTGCGACTTGACCGAGCCGAGTGCGCACCACTGGCGGTCTTCGCGGCCGGTCTCTTCGAACACGCTGCGCAGGCCCTCGTACTCAGCGGCATCGCCGGCCTTGGTGCCCGTGCCGTGCGCCTCGATGAGCTCGACGGTGTTCGCGGGGAAGCCGGCGGCGTTGTAGGCGCGGCGCAGGCAGCGTGCCTGGCCGGCGGGAACCGGTGCATAGACGGACTTGGCACGGCCGTCGGAGCTGGTGCCCACGCCCTGGATGACGGCGTACACGCGATCGCCGTCGCGCTCGGCGTCGGCCAGGCGCTTGAGCGCGACCATGCCGATGCCTTCGCCCAGCATGGTGCCGTCGGCCTTGTCGCTGAAGGGGCGGCAGTCGCCCGACTTGGACAGCGCCGGCGTCTTGCTGAAGCACATGTACATGAAGATGTCGTTCATGGTGTCGGCGCCGCCGCAGATCACCATGTCGCTCATGCCCAGGTACAGCTCGTTGGCGGCCATGGACAGGGCACTGAAGGTGCTAGCGCAGGCGGCGTCGGTGACGCAGTTGGTGCCGTGCAGATCGAGCCGGTTGGCGATGCGACCGGCCACCACGTTGCCCAGCACGCCGGGGAAGGTGGACTCTTGCCAGGGCGTGTACTTGCTGGCGATGCGCTTGCAGGCGTCTTGCACCTCGTCTTCGGGAAGGCCCATCTCGCGCAGGGCGCTCTGCCACACGGGCTTTTGCAGGCGGCTGACCATGCTGCCCAGGAGCTCTTGCGCGCTGGTGACGCCCAGGATGATGCTGACGCGCTCGCGGTCGGCCTCGGTGAGCTCACGGGTGGCGTCGTCGAGCACCTGCTTGGCCACGATGAGGGCCAGCAGCTGGTTGGTGTCGGTGGCCGGCACGATGTTGGGGGGCACGCCCCAGGCCATGGGGTCGAAGTCGACGTCGGGGATGAAGGCGCCGCGGTTGGCGTAGGTCATGTCCGGCGCGGTGGGGTCGGCGTCGTAGTAGTCCTCGACGAGCCAGTGGCTGGACGGCACGTCGGTGATCAGGTCCTTGCCGGCCAGGATGTCGTGCCAGAAGCCGGTCTTGTCGACCGAGCCCGGGAAGAGGGCACTGACGCCTACGACGGCGAGCGGGACTGCGTGACGGTTGTACTCGGACATGCGAAGACTCTCCTGCTACTGGAGCGGGCGAGGGGAGTAAGAAAAGGCTTCGGCGGGCACAGGCACGCCATAGGTACGGAGCTGCTGGGCGCGGGTGATGACCGCAGCGCCCTCGAGCAGGTTGAGCGCAATCTGGGTGGCGGTGCGGGCCTCGGGCGGCTCGAGGAAGCTGCCCCGGACCCAGTCGTTGAAGGCGCCCATCGCGGGGCCACACCAGATCTGGTAGTCCATGCGGCGGTCGGGATCGCCCCAGATGGCCCACTTGCTGGACAGGCCAAGGTACCAGCGAAAGATCAGGGCCATCTTGTGCTTGGGGTCTTTGAGGGCGCGGTCGAGCTCTTTGGGGTCGCGCTCGGCGAAGAAGGCGGCGGTGCCTTCCCACACCTCTTCGGCGGGCTTGCCCAGGATGTCTTTCTCGAGGCGGGCTTTGACGTCGGCGGGCATGGCCTCGATGGAGTCATAGGCGCGGTACAGCTCGTACAGGCGGAGCGCGCGCACGCCGAACATGGTGCCGCGCTTGAGCACCTGGACCTTGACCCCGAGCTCGAACATGTCGGCGGCGGGGGCCATGACCACGTCGGCGAGGCCGGCGGCCGCGAGCAGCCTCTTGCCGGAGGGGTCGAGCCCGGACTCGATGGCGCCCTGGTTGACCGAGCCGGTGAGAACGAAGGCGGCGCCCAGGTTGAAGGCCGCGGCCACCGCCGAGGGGGTGCCGATGCCGCCGGCGGCGCCCAGGCGAATGGGGCGCGCGTAGCCGAACTGGGCGATGGACTCGTTGCGCAGCCGCATGATGATGGGGAACAGCGCGGTGAGCGTCTGGTTGTCGGTGTGCCCGCCGCTGTCGGCCTCGACGATGTAGTCCTCGGCGACCGGCACGCGCTGGGCCAGGGTGGCTTCTTGCTGGGTGAGCAGGCCGTCGCGCACCAGACCGTCGAGGATGTCTCGGGGGGCTGGCGCCATGAAGCGGCGAGCGACCTCGGGGCGGCTGATCTTGGCGAAGACGTAGTTGCGGCGCACGATCTTGCCGCTGGCGTCCGTGGAAAGGCCGCTGCAGGCATAGCGCACGATGGCCGGTGTGAGCGCCATGTAGGCGGACGCGCTGACGCGACGAACGCCCTTGCGGATGTACAGGTCGGCGACGGAGTTTTCGACCGCCGGCTCGTTGGGGCTGTGGATGAGGTTGGAGCCCCACGGGAGTCGATCGCCGAGCTGGTTCTGGAGCAGGTCGACGGCGGCCTCGACCTTGGCGGGGTTGAGGCCCGCTGCGCCAAAGAAGCCCATCATTCCGGCGTTGGCCATGGCCAGCACCAGATCGGTGGTGGCGATGCCGTTGGCCATGGCACCAGCCACGTAGGGGAAGCGGGTTCCGTGCATCTCCATGAAGCTGCGGTCGCCCAGCCACTCGGGGTACAGGGCCGGCAAGGTGGCCAGCAGCGGGTAGGTGGGCTGCCCGTTGACCTGTTCGTGGCTGATGGAGCGGCCGGCGAAGGCCACCCCGACGCCGCCGGTGTGGGGGTCGCGCACGATGTGGATGGGACGGCGCACATCGTGGGTCGCAGACAGCACGTCGGCCGAGGCGAAAGACGGGGTTTTTGGGCCTGTCTCCCAGGTGCCGATGGGCTGCAGGGACATGGGGACTCCGGAGCAGAGGTCTAGACGTCGCTTATTAGGGCGTTGGCGGTGACCCTGTGTCACCGCTTCGTCATCGCGCCATGACAAACATGGTGGGGATCCGAACCCCGCGTTCTATGCGGCTGGTGGAACGCCCGCAAATGCTACGAAGAACCCGCTTTCACCGGCATGTGCGCAGTGTTGACTGAATCTGGATTCAGATGTCATTGGCATGTGTCAGTGAGGCTGCTACATTCTGTGCGTCTCTTGGAGGTCGGTGTGCTTCGCACCCTCGTGATGTCGGTGGTTCTGGGGGCCTCTGTGGCCTCGTACGCCGCCGAACCCAGCTACACCTTCTTGCCCGACGGCACGCTCGAGGCGCGGCTCACCATCGATGCGCCGGTCGGTGACCTTCGCGCGGTCCTGGCCAACACCGCCACGCGCCAAGACCTCTCCAAAGACATCTTCAGCATCGCCGAGCGCGAGCCCAACGGCCGCTGCAACAAGCTCGAGACCAAGACGCGGGGCATGTGGCGTCCGCTTCGTGTGCTGTCTGTCTTCTGCTCCACCGACCGTGGCTTCAAAGAGACGATGGACACCGGCTCCGAAGACTTCACCGAGTACTTCGTCGAGTGGGACTTCACGCCCGACGGCAACCAGACCCACGTGGTGTACCGGTCGCGCACCGTGCCCAACCTGCCGGTGCCCGCATCGCTCCTGCGCGAAAAGCAGAAGGGCGGTGTGCAGGGCATGTTCGATCGGCTCGTCGATCGGCTTCGTGCCGACTGACCTGCGTCACGTTCGCGCGTCCTTCGTCTGAGCGGGTACAACCAACCAGGAGTACCCGACGATGCGTATCCACATCGCTCTGACCACCCGTGATCTCGGTGCCGCCGAGTCGTTCTACTCGGCGCTGTTCGGCGTCGAGCCCGACAAGGTTCGCGACAACTACCGGCGCTACCAGCCCGATGGCGCGCCCATCGTGCTGACCTTGATGCCCGGCGAGCCCGGCACCAAGGGAGCGGTCGACCACTTCGGTCTTCGCTTTGCCGATGTCGCCGCCACGAAGTCCGCCTGGGAGCGGGCCTCCAAGGCCGGCCTCGATCCACGCACCGAGCTCGACGTCACCTGCTGTTGGGCGGTGCAGAACAAGGCCTGGGTGTCCGACCCCGACGGCCGGGAGTGGGAGCTGTAC
Source organism: Myxococcota bacterium (assembly GCA_965216925.1). GTDB lineage: Bacteria > Myxococcota_A > UBA796 > UBA796 > CAYYHT01. The sequence goes on from CBDCGT010000001.1 coordinate 422,154, forward strand.
ACGGTCACCAACGACAGCCCGGTGATCGAGAACGACCAGCCCTCTCCGTGCTGCGCGTGAACGCCCAGGTTCGCCAGACCATCCATCGGCAGATCCGCCGATGGGTGGACAACCCAGCCGACGTCGACGAGCTGACGCAGGACGTGCTGCTGGCTCTGCATCGCGCCGGCCCCGACGCCGACGAGGACGTGGTGCGATGGGTGGGTCGAGTGGCTCGCAACCGGGCCATCGACCACCTGCGAACCCGCAAGATCACGGTCGAGTACCAAGAGACGGTCCAGGAAGGCGAGCCCGCCACCGACGGCACCGATGGCACCGATGCGGTGGCGGCCTGGCTGCCGGGGCTGCTGCAGGACGTGCCCGAGCCGTACCGCACGGCGGTGCGGCGCGTCGATCTGGACGGCATCAGCCAAGCCGAGCTGGCCCACGAGCTGGGCATCAGCGGGTCGGGAGCGCGCACCCGGGTGCAGCGAGGGCGCAGCATGCTGCGAGACGTGCTGCTCGCCTGCTGCCCCGTGCGCTTCGAGGACGGGGATGTCGTCGATACGGGCGGCAACGCCTGCCGTCGGTGCTGATCACTCGCTGTCGGCGGCTGGCTCGTCGACCACGACCGGTTGGGGATCGGGCGGTGCGGGCGGCGCAACGAGCGGCGGGCCCGGGTCGATGTACACACCACCGGTGATGTACAGGTGCTCGTCGCCTTCGAGCTTGGGGATGAGCTCGCCCGGCTTGGCGCCGGAGCCCTTGTCGCAGTCGGCGTCGGAGGCATCTTCGAGGGCCTCGTCGGCGAGATCGATGGTCTGGGCGATGTCGTCGATGGTGGGCACGGTCAGGTCGGGGATCTGGCCGTCGGCGAGCGCGGCGGTGGACAGGGCGAGCAGCGGGGTCGCGGCGGCCATCCGGAACAGGCGCCGGTCGAAGACGACGTTGCGATCGCGGTCGTGCAGCGCGGTGACGCAGATCTCGCCGCGGGACGGGGCATCGAGCAGGCGCTGCGCCCGTTCGCGGCCCATGGCCGAGAGGTTGTGCACCGTCTTGTCGCAGGCGGCGCAGTGGCGGCGCTGGTCGGTGCCCGACATGTCGGTCCACCGCTTGGGGCAGGCGTACGAGAAGTCGACCTTCATCGGATGCCGCCCAGCATGAGCATCAGCTGCTCGGTCTCTTCGGACACGAGCTCACCCGTGCAGTCAGCATCCTCGACGTCGTCCAGAACCGGGACTGCTTCGGCGTCGGGATCGACGTCGGCGGCCTGCGCCTGCTGGGCTTCATCCGGCTGCGCCTCGGTCGCCGGGGCGTGCTCGTCGGCCACGGGCGCGAGCACCGGTTGGGTGAGGGCGGGGATGGAGCCGTCGGCGGCAGCGGTCGCGCTGGTGGCCAAGCCCGCCATGAATGCGGCCGCCCGGGCTCCGTGCACCACGGTGCCCGTGCGTCGGCTCACCACCGCGCTGACGCACAGCTCGCCGCCGGCCCGGCGAACCAGCGCTCGCGCGGCAGCGGGGGCCATGTTGGACAGAGAGGTCACGGACTTGTCGCAGGTCGAGCAGTGCCGAACCGCGTCGTCGCCGACCAGATCGCTCCACGCCATGGGACACCGAAACGACAGGGCGAGCTTCATCAGATGCCCCCGGCGATCATCAAGAAGTCGTCGGGATCGGGGTGGGGCACCTCTTCGGCCTGCAGGACGGGTTCGACCCCGCCCGCGGTGTTGCCGGCGCAGTCGGTGTCTTCGACGTCCACCAGGACGGGGTCCTGCACCAACTCGGGGTCGGCGGGGGCTGGGTCGGTGATGGCGACCGTGGTCGCCGGGTCAGTGGTGGGTGCGGTCAGGTCGGGGATCTGCCCGTCGGCGAGTGCGACGGGGCTTGCCGCCAGGCCGGCCATGAAGGCGGCGGCGCGGGCGCCGTGCACGACGTGGCCGGTGCGGCGGTTCACCACCGCGCTGACGCACAGCTCGCCGCCGGACCGTGCCACCAGCGTGCGGGCGGCCGCCGGCGCGAGGTTGCTGAGCGAGGTGACCTGCTTGTCGCAGGAGGAGCAGTGGCGAACGGCGTCGTCGCCCTGCATCTCGCTCCACTTCATGGGACACGAGAAGGAGAGGTGCAGCTTCATGGGGGACTCCATGCAGAGGAGTCGTGTCGGACAGCGCGCAGGCGGGGTGGTTCCGCCACGTGACGGTGACCGTGCCCGGGCCCGGGCTCCTAGAAGAATCCCAGCGTCAGCCGTGCCTCTTCGCTCATGTGCTCGGGGCCCCAGGGTGGGTCCCACACCAGATCGACCCACGCGCTGCTCACGCCTTCGACGCTGGCGACCTTCTCTTCGACCTCGCCGGGCAGGCTTCCGGCCACGGGGCAGGCGGGCGAGGTGAGCGTCATGGTGACGGCCACTCGGTCGTTCTCATCGACCTCGACGCTGTAGATCAGGCCCAGGTCGTAGATGTTGACGGGGATCTCGGGGTCGAAGATGTCGCGCAGCGCGCCCACGACGCCCGCATGGATGGCCGGGTTGGCGCTGGTGCTCTCGCGGCGTTCGGCCGTGGGCAACGCGTCGACCGCGGGCTCCTCGCTGGTGGTCTCGTCGGTGTGTTCGCTCATGAGGTCCTCACAGCAACATGCCCTTGGCCGTGCGGATCGCGGCGGCCAGGCGGTCGAGGTCGTCGGGGGTGTTGTACGCAGCCAGGCTGGCGCGCACCGTGGCGTCGATGCCGAAGCGGCGCATGGCGGGCTGGGCACAGTGGTGTCCGGTGCGGACGGCGACGCCCTCCATGTCCAGCAGCGTGCCCACGTCTTGAGCGTGCGCGCCCTCGATCACGAAGGACAGCACGCCCACTTTGTCGGCGGCGGTGCCGATGATGCGCACGCCGTCGATGCCTTGCAGCAGCGCCGTGCCGTGCCGAAGCAGCGCGGTCTCGTGGGCGGCCAGGGCCTCGCGGCCGATGCCCTCGACCCAGTCGAGGGCGGCAGCCATCCCGATGGCGCCGGCGATGTTGGGTGTGCCGGCCTCGAAGCGGGCCGGTGGCTCGGCGTAGGTGGTGCCGGCAAAGCTGACCTCGTCGATCATGTCGCCGCCGCCCTGCCACGGCGGCATCTGCCGCAGCAGGTCGAGCTTGCCGTACAGCGCACCCGTGCCCGTGGGTGCGTACACCTTGTGGCCGCTGAACACGTAGAAGTCGACGTCGAGCTCGGCCACGTCGACGGGCAGGTGGGGCACCGCCTGGGCGCCGTCGAGCAGCACGCGGGCACCGACCGCATGCGCGCGCTCGATGATCTGCCGCACGGGAAAGATGCTGCCCAGCGCGTTGCTGGCGTGCACCATGCCCACCAGCTTGGTGTTGGGGGTGAGCAGGTCGGCAAAGGCGTCGAGGCGCAGCTGGCCCGTGTCGTCGACGGGCGCGGCCACCAGCTCGAAGCCCCGCTCGGCCGCGAGCAGCTGCCAGGGCACGATGCCGGAGTGGTGCTCGACCTCGCTCACGATGACGCGGTCGCCGGGCCCCAGGTTGGCGCGGCCCCAGGTCTGGGCCACCAGGTTGATGCCCATGGTGGTGCCGGTGGTGAACACGATCTCGCGCTCGTCGGCGGCCCCCAGGAAGCGCTGCACCGTGCCGCGGGCCGCGTCGTAGGCCTCGGTGGCGCGGCCGGCCAGCTCGTGCACCGCCCGGTGCACGTTGCTGTTGTCGCGCTCGTAGTAGTGCGACACCGCATCGATCACCGCGCGCGGCTTGTGCGAGGTGGCCGCGTTGTCCAGGTACACCAGCTCGCGCCCTCCCCGGACCTGCTGGTCGAGGATGGGGAACTGCGCCCGGATGGCCGCCGCGTCCAGATCCATCACTGCATCCATGAGCCCACCACCTCGCTGAACAGCGCCTGCAGATCGCCCTCGAGCGTGGCGGTCACCTCGCTGGCGAAGGCGCTGGTGAGCATCTGGCGGGCGTCGTGCTGGGCGATGCCGCGGCTGCGCAGGAAGAACAGCGCCTCGGGGTCGAGCTGGCCCACGGTGGCGCCGTGGGCACACTTGACGTCGTCGGCGTGGATCTCGAGCTGCGGCCGGGTGTGTGCGTCGGCGTCGTCGGAGAGCAGCAGGTTCTTGTTGGACTGCACGGCGTCGGTCTGCTGGGCGTCGGCCTGCACCAGCACCATGCCGTTGAACACACCGCTGCTCTTGCCGTCCAGGATGCCCTTGTAGACCTGCTGGCTGCGGCCGTGCGGCACGGCGTGCTCGACGTGGGTGAGCTGGTCGAGCTGCTGGTCGCCGCGACCCAGGTACAAGCCGAACAGGGCGCACTCGGCGCCGGGCTGCTGAAGCCGGCAGCGCACCTCGGTGCGGGCGACCTTGCCGCCGGTGGCCAGCGCGTGGCTGGTGAAGCGGCTGTCGCGGTGCTGGCTGACGTCGATGGTGGCGACGTGGCCCGTGCCAGCGCCCTCTTGCTGCACCTTGACGTGGTGCACGTGCGCGCCGCCCATGGTGGTGACCTCGGTCACCACGTTGTTGAGCGCGTCGACATCGCAGCCCAGGAATCGCTCGACCACGGTGACGCTGGCGCCCTGCTCGGCCACCACCAGGTTGCGCAGGTGCTGTGCCTGCCCCTTGGCCTTGCCGGTGGTCGCGACCACGATGACGATGGGTGCCTGCACCTGGACGCCGGCCGCCACGTGCACCAGCACCCCGTCGGTGAAGAAGGCCAGGTTCAGCGCCACGAAGGCCCGGCTGAACGCGTCGCTGTTGGCACCCAGGTAGGCCTCGACCAGCTCGGGGCGGTCGCGGATGGCGTCGCGCAGGCTGGTGACGGTGACCCCCTCGGGCAGGTCACCCAGCTTGGAGCGCTTGCTGTCGAAGGACCCGTCGACGAGCACCACACCGAAGCCGTCGCTGCCGATCAGCTCGTCGAGCTGCGGCACATCGAGCTTCTTGCGTCGGGAAGGCTCGCCTGGCGCGGCGACTCGCCACTCCGGCTGCACCAGCGGCCGCAGCTTGGTGTGCTTCCACTCCTCGAGGCGCGTGGTGGGAAAGCCCGTTGCCTCGAAGTTGCGAATCGCCTCGCTGCGCTTGCTCCACAGCCAGCCCGGCTCGTCGGACAGGCCCACAAAGGAGCTGGCGAGGCGCTGGACGGCGTCGTGGCTCATGCGCTGGCCTCGGCGGCGAGCTTCTGGTCGACGATCTTGTAGCCGTGGGCCTCGATCTCTTTGGCCAGTCCGGCGTCGCCCGAGAGCACGATCTGGCCGTCCCGCAGCACGTAGGTGCGATCGGGCACGATGTGGTCGAGCAGGCGCTGGTAGTGGGTGATGACCACGATGGCGCGGTCGTCGCCGCGCATCGCGTTGACGCCGTCGGCCACGGTCTTGAGCGCGTCGACGTCCAGCCCGGAGTCGGTCTCGTCGAGCACACACAGGCTGGGCTCGAGCATGAGCATCTGGAAGATCTCGTTGCGCTTCTTCTCGCCGCCCGAGAAGCCGTCGTTGAGGGGGCGCTTGAGCAGCTCGTCGGTCATGCCCACGATCTTCATCTTCTGCCGGGCGGTCTTGAGGAACTCGAAGGCATCGAGCTCTTCTTTGCCCTGGGCCGCGCGCGTGGCGTTGACGCTGGCCTTCAGGAAGTTCGCGGTGCTGACGCCGGGGATGGCCACCGGGTACTGGAACGCCAGGAAGATGCCCTTGTGGGCACGCTCCTCGGGCTCCAGCTCCGCCAGATCGACCCCGTCCCAGCTGATGCTGCCCTGGGTGACGGTGTAGTCGGGGTGGCCCGCGATGACCTTGGACAGGGTGGACTTGCCCGAGCCGTTGGGGCCCATGATGGCGACCACCTCGCCCTTGCTGACCTGCAGGTCGAGCCCCTTGAGGATCTTGGCGCCGTCGACGCTGGCGTGGATGTTGTTTACGGCGAGGGTCATCCGACCGCTCCTTCGAGAGTGACGTTGAGCAGCTTGGTCGCCTCGACGGCGAACTCCATGGGGAGCTCGCGAAGGACGTCCTTGCAGAATCCGTTGACGATGAGCGCGACGGCGTCTTCTTCGGACAGTCCGCGCTGGCGGCAGAAGAAGAGCTGGTCTTCGCTGATCTTGCTGGTGCTGGCCTCGTGCTCGACCATGGCCGTGGGGTTGGCCGCGTCGATGTACGGGAAGGTGTGGGCGCCGCAGGTGGAGCCCAGCAGCAGGCTGTCGCACTGGGTGTAGTTGCGCGCGCCGGCGGCACCCTTGCCGATGCGCACCTGGCCCCGGTACACGTTGTCGCTGTGGCCCGCGCTGATGCCCTTGCTGATGATGGTGGACCGGGTGTTCTTGCCCAGGTGGATCATCTTGGTGCCGGTGTCGGCCTGCTGGTGGTTGTTGGTGACGGCCACCGAGTAGAACTCGCCGATGGCGTTGTCGCCCTTGAGGATGCAGCTTGGGTACTTCCAGGTCACGGCGCTTCCCGTCTCGACCTGCGTCCAGCTGATCTTGGCGTTGGCGTGCGCGATGCCGCGCTTGGTGACGAAGTTGTAGATGCCGCCCTTGCCGTCGGCGTCGCCCGGGTACCAGTTCTGCACGGTGCTGTACTTGATCTCGGCGCCCTTCAGCGCCACCAGCTCGACGACGGCGGCGTGCAGCTGGTTCTCGTCGCGCATGGGGGCTGTGCAGCCCTCGAGGTAGGACACGTAGCTGCCCTCGTCGGCCACGATGAGCGTGCGCTCGAACTGGCCCGTCTTGGCCTCGTTGATGCGGAAGTAGGTGGACAGCTCCATGGGGCAGCGAACGCCCTTGGGCACGTACACGAAGGTGCCGTCGGTGAACACCGCGGCGTTGAGCGCGGCAAAGAAGTTGTCGGTGACCGGGACCACCGAGCCCAGGTACTTCTTGATGAGCTCGGGGTGTTCGTGGATGGCCTCGCTGATGGGCTTGAAGATGACACCCATCTCTTCGAGCTTGGCGCGGAAGGTGGTGGCGACGCTGACCGAGTCGAATACCGCGTCGACGGCCACACCGGCGAGTGCTGCACGCTCGGCCAGGGGCACGCCCAGTTTCTCGAAGGTCTCGAGGATCTCGGGCGGCACGTCGTCGAGGGACTGGTACTTGGGGCCCTTGGGAGCGGCGTAGTACGAGATCGCCTGGTAGTCGACGGGCTTGTACTGCACGTACGCCCAGGTGGGCTCGCTCATCTTGCGCCACTTTTCGTACGCGGCGAGGCGCCACTGAACCATCCACTCGGGCTCTTCTTTCTTGGCCGAGATGAAGCGGATGACGTCGGGGTCGAGGCCCGGAGGGGCGACGTCGGACTCGATGGAGGTCACGAAGCCGGCGTCGTACTCACGGGCGACGGCACGGTCGATCTCGGTGGTGCTCACTTGGAGGCTCCGACAGCGGGGAGGGGTGGTTCGGCGTGGATGCGCGACATCAGGGCGAGGCGCCCGTTCATCAGGTCGTCGAGGGTGATCTGGGTGAGGGCGGCGCCGAGCAGGCCCGACAGGTAGCGCCACAGCCCCACGACGTTGCAGCCGCCCTGGTGCACGCAGGCATCGAGCTTGCCGGAGTGCTTGCCGCACCAGTCGTCGGGCACCAGGGCGCCATCGAGGGCCTCGAGCACCTGCAGCATGGTGATCTGCTGGGCGGGCCGCGACAGGCGGTAGCCGCCGGCGGCGCCCCGGGTGGACGTCAGCAGCTCGGCCTGGCGCAGCAGGCGCAGCAGCTTGGCGACGTACTCGGGCGACAGGCCCTCGCCCGCCGCGATGGACTGGATGGGGACGGGACCTTGGGTCTGGTGGCGGGCGACGTGCACGAGGCAGCGCAGCCCGTATTCCTCGGCGGAGGACAGGCGCATGCCCGGGGACTATCGAATGTGTACTTGGTAGTCAAGATTGGGCGGATGCCCTCTGAAATGGGAGATCTGGTACGATTCGGGCCATGAACAAGCGCTCTGCCATCGTCTTGACCGTGCTCACCATCTCGGGCGCCGCTGGGTGCCGAACCAGCGACGCGCAAGAGACCGTCGAACCGGAGCCCAAGCGCATCAATCCGCCGCCTCCTCCCAAGATGGCCAAGCGTCCCCCTCCCGCTCAGAAGATCGAGCGCAAGTCGCTGACCGACGCCGAGGCCGGCGCCTTCGGAAAGGTACTCAACGAGCGGCACCCCAAGCTGGGCCGCATCTTCGCCAGCGCCGATGGGGGCTGCCACACCTATCCGCCCGCCGACAAGCCGCTGCCACCGGGCGGGCGCATGCCGCCGGTCGCGGTCGATTGCCCGCCCTTCATGTTGCTGCCGGAGTGGGGGCACTGCGTGGGCGACGCCCTGCTGATGGCCGACGACCTGTCCCAGAGCTGCGCCTGCCTGCCCAGCGGCAACCCCCCGCCGCCCGGTTTCTCGGTGCCGTGCCCCAGCGAAGGGTAGGCCGAAGTCACCCGATCCGGTAGACCTCGAGGCCCTCTTCGCGGCCGCGGATGGCCAGCAGCCCGTGCCGCTCCAGAGCGGGCAGCTCCCGGTCGTCGCTGGCCGAACGGGCGGCCTCGACCGCTGCTGCGGACACCAGGATGGGGATGCCCTCGTCCTTGGTGGCGCCCTCGAGCCGGGACGCGGTGTTCACGGCATCACCGAGCACCGTGTACTGCATGCGCTCGTAGGTGCCGATGTTTCCGGCGACGGCCGGTCCGAAGTGCACACCGATGCCCTGCCTCAGCGGCTGAAGCCCCCTCTTGGTGCGGGACTCGTTGTGCCGAATCAAGGTGCGCTCCATCGCGGCGGCCGCACGAATGGCGCCCACCGCCGGGTGGCCGGGGGCGTCGTCGTCCAGGCCGAACACCGCCATGATGGCGTCGCCGATGTACTTGTCGACGGTGCCGCCCTCGTCGTGGATGGCGCCCACCATCGCGTCCAGGTAGGCGTTGAGCTCGTACACCAGCGACTCGGGAGGCCGCTTCTCGCTGTAGCTGGTGAAGCCGCGCAGGTCCGAGAAGAGGACGGCGACAGGGCGCCGCTCGCCGCCCAGGTGCATGGCGTCGTCGGAGTCGAGGTTGCGCGCGACCTGCTCGCTCACGTAGACGCCCAGGGTCTTGCGCGCGCGCTCGGCGTTGATGGTGGCCAGGGAGCCCTCACGCACCAGCAGCCGCGTGAACTGGGACAGGGCGGCGCTGAACACGCCAGCCCCGCCCAGAAAGAGCGCCACCAGGATCACGTCGCCCGGGTTGTAGGTGATGCGGTCGGCCCACAGGTAGAAGTCGAGCCCGATCAAGACGGCCATGGCGGCGACTCCGCCGAAGATCCCCGTCAGCAGGGCCCGGTCGGACAGGCGCAGCGCCGACGCGATGATGATCAGGTAGAAGAGGCCGTGCTCGGGCGCCCGCAACATGCCCGAATAGCCCTCATAGGGCCAATACATCAGCGGGTAGATGGTGACCACGCCGATGAACAGGTCGACGCACACCGAGGCGACGAACACCTCCCGGTGCTCACCCTCCGGATCCATGCCCCACCACGTCACCGCCGACGCCATGAGCGCAATGCCGATGCCGAAGAACACCAGCCAGGCCTTGGCATGACCCGCCGCCAGATCGTCGCCGAACAAGAGCACCAGCCGCAAGAGCGCCAGGCTGCCGATGGTGACTCGGCCCAGGATCACCGCCCGTTCGCCCTGCACCGAGGCCCGGGCCAGGAACGTGTCGATGACCGAGCGCTGGTGCTCGTCGAGGGCCGCTCGCCACGCTGCCGTGCGCCCGCGAAGGTCGAAGCCGCTGGTGGGGTTCTCGTCGTCTTCCATTCGACGGGAAGCACACGCCCGGTGGCGGTGCAGACGCGAAACGCAATTTGGCCTCATGAATCCGGGCCGGCGTCCGACCTTCAGGTCGGTGTCACGCTCGTTTCACGCGGATTGACTACGCTTCTGCCATGACTCCTCGTCTCTTGCTCGTGCTCCTGGTCGCACCGGGCTGCTGGATCAGCTCCGCCGAGCTGGATCTGCGCCGCGACCAGGATGGCGACGGCGTGGCCTATGGGCTCGACTGCGACGACGCCGACCCCGGGACGGCGGGACCGCGGCAATGGTGGGGCGATCAGGACGGCGATGGCTACGGCGGGCTCATCTTGCAGGAGGCCTGTGTGGCTCCCAACCGCTACGTCGGGGTCGGCGGCGACTGCGACGATACGGATCCGGAGCGCAACCCAGCGACGGTCGAGATCTGCAACGGGCAGGACGACGACTGCGACGCGCTCGTGGACGAGGGCGTGGAGCCCCCGACCTGGTACTACGACTACGATGGCGACGGCTTTGGAGACTCGGCCTTTGCCGTGGTCTCGTGCACGCCGCTGCCCGGGTACAGCACCGAAGGCGGCGACTGCGACGATCGCGCCGACGAGGTCCATCCCCTGGCCCAGGAGGTGTGCTCGGGACACGACGACGACTGCGACGGGCTGGTCGATGCGGCCGACGACAGCATGAGCGGCTTGGCCACGTGGTATCCCGACAACGACGGCGACGGCTTCGGTGCCGATGTGGGCGCCGTGGTGACCTGCGACCCGCCGGCAGACCACGTGCGAAGCGGTGGCGACTGCGACGACGCGGACCCGTCGACGCGCCCGGGTGCCATCGATGTCTGTGATGACGGAATCGATCAAGATTGCGACGGCATCGTCGACAACACCAGGCTGCCGGTCACCTGGTTCGCCGACGACGATGGCGACGGCTACGGCGATGTCGAGTCCCCGGTGGTCAAAGGGGAGTGTGGCCCGCTGCAGGGCCACGTCGGCAACCCCTTCGACTGCGACGACACGAGCGGCGATGTGCACCCCGGGCAGGGCGAGGTGTGCAATGGCGTGGACGACGACTGCGACGGTCTAGTCGACGACGACGACACCATCGAGGGCGGGCTGATCACCCTCTATGCCGACCTGGACTTCGATGGCCTGGGGGACGCCGAACACCCCATCGAGGCCTGTGGCGCCGGTCCGGGTGCCGTGCTGGACGACACCGACTGCGATGACGGATCGGCTGCGGTGGGCGGGCCCGACACCTACTACCGAGATGCCGACTCCGATGGTTGGGGCTCGACCGAGACGACCGAGGCCTGCTCGGTCCCCGCGGGACATGTTTCGGCGTCGGGGGACTGCGACGATGCCGACGCGGGAACCAACCCCGACGGGACCGATCTCTGCGGCGACGGCATCGACCAGGACTGCAGCGGCACGGCCGACGACGATGGCGGGCCCTACACCTGGTACCGGGACGCCGACAGCGATGGCTGGGGTGACGTGCTCGAGACCACGAGCGGCGTCGACTGCGCGGCTCCCGTGGGGTACGTGCCCACCCCGGGCGACTGCAACGACGCGCTCGCGGACTTTCACCCGGGCGCGGCCGAGACCTGCGATGGCAACGACCAGGACTGCGACGGGCTGGTAGATGACGGCGATCCCGATGTCGTCGGTGCCCAGGCCTGGTACGCCGATGTCGATGCCGACGGCTTCGGCGATGCCGGAGCCGATCAGCTGGCCTGCTCGGCCCCCCCGGGGCATGTGGCCGACGACACGGACTGCGACGACGGCGCCGCGGGGGCGTACCCAGGGGCCCAAGAGACCTGCAATGCCACCGACGACGACTGCGACGGATCGGTCGACGAGGGCGCCACACCCGATGGAACGTGGTTCTGGGACGACGTCGATGGCGACGGTTTTGGCGGCCCCACCTTCCGCAAGCGGTGCGTGGCGCCTGGTCCGACCTGGGTGACCGTGGGCGGAGACTGCGACGATGACGACAGCCTGCGCTCCCCGGGCACGCTCGAGGTCTGTGGGGATGCCGTCGACGACGACTGCGACGGCGACGCACCCGGTTGTGCGCTGATTGGGGACGTCGGGCTGCAGACAGCCGACGCCACCGTGCTGGCAGCGACCAGCGGGGGGCAGACCGGCTGGTCGGTGGCTGGCCTCGGCGATGTGGACGGCGACGGCTTCGACGACTTCGCGATCGGCGCGCCACGGGGGCGGGACGAGGCTGCGGACGACCGCACGGGCGTGGTCTTGGTGTTCGCCGGGGGCTCGACCGGTGCCCTCGACAGCAGTGCGGCGATGGCGGTGCTCGATGGCCGCGAGAACAACGCCTGGCTGGGCTGGGCGCTGGCGGGGCCGGGGGACGTCGACGGGGACGGGGCTGTGGACCTGCTCATCGGTGCCCCCGAGGATGGGGTTGTCGGCGGCGACGCCGGTCGGGCCTACCTGTTGTCCGGACCCTTGCTCGGCTCGGTCGTCGACGACGTGGCGGTGCGCACCTACGTCGCCAGCCAGGACGACCGTCTGGGCGAGTCGTTGGACGGCGGCGACGACATCGACGGCGATGGCCTGCCCGACGTGTTGCTCGGGGCGCCACTGTCCGAGGTCTCGGGCACCGAGGCGGGGGCGGCCTTTCTACTGGGCAGCGTGGCAGGCGGCACCATCGACGTGCTGACCCAGGCCGACGCCCGGTTCGCCGGCGTGTCCAAGCACGATCTGGCGGGCACGGCCGTGGCGATGGTGGGCGACGTGGACGGGGACGGGGCGCCGGATCTGCTCGTCGGCGCGCCCAGTGTCGACACCGTGGGCGGGAAGGACGGCGCGGCCTACCTGATGTTGGGACCCGCCTCGGGTGCTGTCTCGCTCAACGATGCCGACTCGATCATCATCGGCACGTCCGACAGTCGGTGTGGCCTGGCGGTCGCCGGTCCTGGCGACGTGGACGGCGATGGATTGGACGAGGTGCTGGTGGGGGCTCCAGAGTACGATGACGGCACCGACGAGCTGGGCGCGGCCTTCTTGTGGTACGGCAGCACGGGGCTGGCGCCCACGTTGCCCGTCGCGGCGGCCGAGGCCGTGCTGCTGGGCGAGGCTCGCGGGGACGAGGCCGGCGCCAGCGTGGCCGGGGTGGGGGACATCGACGGCGACCTGAGGCCCGATCTCGCCATCGGAGCGCCTGGCAACGAAGCGATCGGCGGCGACACCGGGGTTGCGTACCTGGTATTGGGCGCTCCTTCGGGCAACGTGCCGCTCTCGAGCGCCGATGTCCGTCTGATCGGCGAGACCGCGCCGAGCCGCGCCGGGTTCGACATCGCTGGTGCCGGGGACGTCGACGCCGACGGGTACGCGGACGTCCTGGTGGGGGCACCAGAAGAAGACACCGGCGGGGGCGCCGCGGGTCGCGCCTATTTGCTACTCGGCGGGCTGCCGTGAGGGCCGGCGCGATCGCCGTGGTCCTTGCGCTGGGTACCTCAACGGCGCACGCCGCATGTGAGGCCCCGTCCACCGGCGCGCAGATCGTGCAACACGCGTCCGACGCCGAGCTGGCCTTCAGCAACCTGGATGTCGAGGCCTTCTTTGCCGCCTCGGACGCCATGCGCGCGGCCGTTCCCTGTGTTGGTGAGCCGCTGACGCGGCGCGTGGCCTCGCAGGTTCATCGCTTCGAGGGCCTCCGAGCCGTGCTGGAGCGGGACAATGCACGGGCCGAGGCCAGCTTCGCGGCCGCACGGCTCGCCGAGCCTCACCATCGCCTGCCGACCTCCCTGGTTCCCCAGGGAAACCCCGTCCGCGAGATGTACGACGCGGTCAATGTCGGTGCGGGCGCCTACCAGGTGCTCGAGCCGGCCGCGGAGGGCACGGTGTGGCTCGATGGGGGCACGCTGGACCGGCGTCCGACCGAGTGGCCGGTCGTGTGGCAGTTCCTGGACCTCGGCGGAGCCGTCGTCGAGACAAGGCTCCTTTCGCCCGCCGACCCCACGCCGACGTACGTCGTGGGCACGCCGCCCACCGACGATGCGATCGTCCTGCCCCAGGTCGCGGCGCCCGTGCCGCCGCGGCGTGGCATCGATCCCCGGGTCGTGTTGGGCACGGCCACGGTGGTGGGGGCGGTGGTCGCGGTCTCGGCCGGTTCGGTGTCGGCGCGCAACCACAAGCGGTTCTGGGACCCCGATGCGCCAGCCGACGACCTGGAGTTGCTGAAGGCGCGCACCAACACGATGACCGCTCTGTCGGTGGCAGGAGCCTTGGGCACGGCGGGCTTTGGCATCGGATTGGCCGTTAGCTGGTAGGCGATGTTCGAGATCGGCGACCAGATTGGCAACTACCGGGTGTCCGGATTGATCGATGTCGGGGGCATGGCCTCGGTCTACGAGGTCGAGCACGTCGACCTGGGCACGGCGCACGCCCTCAAGGTGGTGCTCGCGGGCACGTCTGCGATGCTCGATCGCCTTCTGGAGGAGGGGCGGGCCCAGGCAAGGCTGCGCCACCCGAATGTGGTGGCGGTGACCGACGTGCTGCGGCTCCAGGGCAACCTCGCGCTGGTCATGGAGTACGTCCCCGGGCCCAACCTGCACGACTTCCTGGATGACGGGCCCTTCCCCATTCCTGCGATGCTCGAGATCTTTCGAGGGATCGTCGAGGCGGTGGGCGCGGCCCACGCGATGGGCATCATCCACCGCGATCTGAAACCGGCGAACATTCTGCTCGACAGCTCGCACGGCCTCCCACGGCCGACGCCGAAGGTGGCCGACTTCGGGCTGGTGAAGAACGTCGACGGCGACCCGACCCGCCGAAACACCCGGAGCGGTATTGCGATGGGGACGCCGGAGTACATGGCCCCCGAGCAGATTCGGGACTCTTCCGCGGTCGACCATCGAGCCGATCTGTGGTCGCTCGGCGTCGTCCTGTACGAGATGGTGACCATCGAGCGCCCGTTCTTTGGCGCAGACAACTTCGACATCTTTCAGAAGGTGATGGCGGGCCGCTACGTGCCCATGCACCAGCACCGGCCCGACGTGCCGGGTGAGCTCGAGGCGATCGTGCGCAAGCTGCTCTCGGCCGATCCCGACGAGCGATTCGCGAGCTGCGGCGACCTCCTGGCTGCCCTGGACACCGTTCCGGTCGAGCCGCTGGAGGGCATTGCGGGGCCCGGTACACGGCCTGGGGTGGAGTCCGCGGCTGCCTCGGAAGGTGGGGCGGCGAGGGGCGTCTGGTTGGGTGGGGCCGTCGCCGCGATGGCTGTCCTGGTCGCCGGGATCGTCGCCAGTGGGTGGAAGCCGGCGCCGCCAGCGCGGGCGGTCGAGCCGCCGAGCGGGGTGCCTGCCACGATGGGCACCGCTCCCGAGCCAGAGCCCGAGCCCGAGCCGGAGCCCGAGTCGGAGCCCGAGCCCGAGCCGGAGCCCGAGCCCACGGTGGTTTCGCCCGTCCCGAGCTCGCCCCAAGACCATGCCGACCCGACGCCCGTCGAGGCGGCCCCCACGGTCGAGCCAATGGGGCACATCGCGATTCGCGGCGACGCCAGCGCGGTCTGGGCCCTGTCGCAGACCGGCGCCCGCATCGACCTTCCGAGCGAGCTGCCTGCCGGTCAGTACGAGATCCTCGCGATGTTTGGCAACGGGCCGGTCTCGGCTGCGTCGGTCACCGTGCGCGAGGGGCAGTCGCTCGAGCTCAACTGTGTGGGCTTGTTTCTGCAGTGTCGGCGATAGCGCTCGGGGCCGTCGCAACGGGCGCCTGGGTATGCTACGGTTCGCCCGATGCTTCTGGCCCTGACCGTCGGACTCGCGCTCGCACAAGATGTCCCCGAGCTGAACGCGCAGCACCACCGCATCCCGGTGGATTCGCGCAGCTCGATGTGGGCCGACGATGCTGGCACGACCGTGGGCAGCTTTCCCATCGCGCGCCTCGCCGCGGCCTACACCGCCAGCCCGCTCGTGTTCGAGACGGCCAGCGGCGACCGCACGTCCATCCTGGGTGACACCGTCGGGGCCAACGTCATCGTGGGCTACAACATCGGTCGCCTGCGGCTGGGCATCGACGCGCCCATCTACCTGGTGGGCACCAGCGATGTGACCACGGGTACCGCAGGCCTGGGGGATGGAGCCGCCGATGTGCGGCTGGCGCTGCTCGACCCCGAAGACGGCCTGGGGCTCGCGCTCGGCACGCGTATCACCGCGCCCACGAACACCACCGGCCTGCCGCTCGGGAGTGCGGGGTGGACGGTCGATGCCCAGGCCATCCTCGAGGCGCGGCCCAGCGACCAGCTGGTCGTGCTGGGCAACGTGGGGTACCGCGCCAACGAAAAGACCGACCTGGGCTCGCTGGCGCTGGGTGACCAGCTGTTCTTCCGGGCCGCCGCCGCCTATGCAACCAGCGAGTCGGCCGGCTTCCACCTCGATCTCGCGGGGGCCGTGAACACCGCGAGCCTGCTGGACGGCGCTTCGACCCCGCTCGAGGCGATGCTGGGCGGTTGGTACCGGCTGTCCGACAACGTCGCCCTTCGCGGCGGCATCGGCACCGGGCTCTCGGCGGGCATCGGAGCGCCGGCCGGGCGCGCCACTCTGGCCATCTCGTACGAACCCCAGCCGGTGCGCGACCTCGACGGAGACGGGCTCGAAGACAAGATCGATCAGTGCCCGGCCCAGGCCGAGGACATGGACGCCTACCTCGATGCCGACGGCTGCCCCGACCACGACAACGATGGCGATGGCATCGCCGACGATGCCGATCAGTGCCGGGACTCCGCCGAAGATCTCGACGGCTTCCAAGACGACGACGGCTGTCCCGACAACAAGACCAAGGTGCACCTGCGCATCACCGATCCCGACGGCTACCTGGTTCCTGGGGCGGCATCGTTCGTGACCCAAGAGGGCAACCCGCTCAACGAGCGCGGCAGCGCCGAGGCGACCTTCGAGCTGCACCCCGGCGTGTACACGCTCCAGGCCGCCGCGCTGGGATGGTGGCCCCTCAACGAACCGCTGGGTGTGGTGCCATCCCCCACCATGGACTTCGAGTTCCAGCTCGAGCCGGTGGCTCCGATGGGCACCATCGAGCTGACCGTGCTGTCGCCGCTGGGCGAGCCCACCGACGCCACCTGGTCGATTGGCCGCGGAACCGAGCTGCCCGTGCCGCTGGGGCATGCCACGGGCAAGGTGGCCGCGGGCGCCACCGAGTTCTTGATCCGCGTCGAAGGCGCCGCCCCGCTTCGGCTGCCCGTCGTGGTCGAGGCCGACCGTGCCAACGTGGTCGAGGCCCGCGTGCGCGTCCCCCGAGTCTCGCTGACCGAGAGCCAGCAGCTGGTCTTCAACGAGGGCCAGATCGAGTTCGGAAAGAACTGGGTGCGCGAAGAGTCGTACGTGCTGCTCGACGAGGTGGCCGACTTCGTGCTCGACAATCCCCGACTCGGCGACCTGCAGATCGAGGTCCACACCGACTCGCGCGGCAGCAACAGCCTGAACCAGAAGGTCAGCGAGGCGCGGGCCAAGAGCGTCAAGCTGTACCTGGTGAGCGCCGGCGTGCCCGAGTCGCGGATCAAGGCCGTGGGCAAGGGCGAAGAAGAGCCTCTCGATCCCAGCAATACGCCCGAGGCCTGGGAACAGAACCGCCGCGTCGAGTTCTGGTTCGAATAGGGGGCGGGGTGTGCGAGCATGACACTCCAACAGGAGTTTCCATGCGCACCCCATCCATTGTCGTCGGCTGCCTTCTGGCCTCGGTGGCTCGAGCCGCCCCGGCCGAGCTCGCTCACCAGGGGCGCATCTTCGACAGCACAGGCGCCGCGATCGACGGTCCTGTCGACCTGGACTTCGCCCTGTACGACAGCCCCACCGGTGGGGTGCCGCTGTGGCAGGAGTCCCACGCCGAGACCGCCGACAACGGGTACTTCTCGGTCCAGCTGGGCAGCACCAACCCCCTCGACGTCGACGACTTCGACGGGTCGGTGCGCTACCTGGGCATGGCGGTGGACGGAGGCGCCGAGGCCGGACGCATCCCCATCGTGAGCGTGCCCTACGCGCTTCGTGCCGCATCGGCCGAGTCGCTGACGGGGGCCGTCAGCTACGACGACCTGACCGACGTGCCGCCCGATGCCGACACGCTCGCCGCGCTGGGCTGCTCCAGCGGAGACATCGCCACCTTCTTGGGAGGGTCGTGGTCGTGCGGCGCGCCCAACGCCCACGCCCACCCGGCGGCCGACACCACCAGTGGCGTCTTCGACGTGGCTCGGCTTCCGGTGGGGGGCACCTCTGCGACGGTGGCTGCGGGCGACCACACGCACGTGGCCGACGACATCACCGGCGGCACCCTGTCGGTCAACCTCATTCCCGTGGGCACGACGTCGTCGACCGTGAGCCGCGGCGACCACGGCCACACCGCCGCCGAGGTGGGGGCACTCCCCGATTCGGGAGGGAGCCTGTCGGGTGACCTGTCCGTGTCAGGCTTCGTTGGGGTGGGGTCGGCCGGCGACGGGGACTGTGGGTCTGCCGCGCCGGCTGGGTCGCTGCGGTATGCCGCAGGCGCCCTGGAGCTGTGCGACGGCACCGAGTGGGTGGGCCTGGCCGCTGTGGCCGGCGACGACGGCACATCGGCCGCTAGCCCCGGCCAGAGCTGCAAGACCATTCTGGTGAACCACCCGGCCAGCGTGAGCGGTCCGTACTGGATCGTGCCGCCGGGCTACACCGGCGCCGCGTTCCCCGTGTACTGCGACATGACCTATGACGGCGGCGGCTGGACCAAGGTCATGAACCTGGTGACGGGCACCGACCTGTCGTCGCCGGGTCACGTGAACGAAGGCGGCGCCTGGACCACCGAGCCCAAGGGCGCCAACGCCGGCAAGATCCCCACCGCGGCCTGGGAGTCGCTGTGGAGCCATCGGGAGTTCATGATGCGGGTCGACAGCCCCGCCGACAGCACCTTCATCGGCAACGGGGCGGGCCACCTGCGCTGGCAGACCAACGGGGCCGACTGGCCGTCGTGGGGCACAGGCCAGCGCCCGACCGACTACTCCTTGTTCTGCGACAAGACCGGTGATGGGGTCACCAACGAGACCCAGCACTACACCACCGACAACCGGTCGATCTGCAATTACCACGGTCAATACTGGATGTACGACCACAACTACACGGGCGACCCCCAGTGCTATGGCTTCGAGACCGATCGATTCGGCTCCAACCTGCACTTCTGCGGCACCACATCGGCCACGAGCGCCGGCGGTGGTGGCAATGTGCACAACACCGCCATCTACGTGCGCGACTGAGGCCTGAGCCCCGCCGCCGATGCGGTCAGGTGCCGTAGTCTTCGGGAAGCTGCACGCCGATCTGCTCGGACAGCTCGGTGCCGCAGCTGTCGCGCAGCTGGACCCGGATCTCGAAGGCCTCGTAGGTCTCTTCCCACCAGCCCAGGATCAGGGTGTCGCCGTAGCTGACCGCCTCGTCGACGTCGCCCTCGAGTGGCCACTCGCGCCAGCCGTCGCCCAGCTCGGTCTGCTGATCGCCCCACAGCGTATACACGATGGTGGGGGCGACGGGCCCGCGCCGACTCTCGACACCGGGCACGATGCCCGTGACCTTCACCCCGCTCCAGATGTGCTGGCCGCCCTGCGGTCCCCAGCCCAGCTCCACGACGTCGCCCTCGGTCAGCGGGCTGTAGGCGTCGATGCCCGTCCCGATGGCGAGCGTGGGCTCGTAGGCGGCGGCCTCGGTGCACCAGTCGCGCTGTTCGCAACCGGCCACCAGAGGAATGACGAGAAACAGGGCTCTACGCATCGACCCAACGTAAGGAGGAGTTCATCTCGCTGCTAAGGCAGCAGGCGGAAGGCGTACACCTCTGAGCCCAGCAGGGCGATGGTGCGCCCGTCCTCGCTCGCCGCCATCTCGCTGACCCAGGCTTCGATGCGCACCGGCGACCGAGCTGCGGCGCCCGTCTCGGCATCGAAGAAGCGCAGCCGCACCTGGCCCCACGTCATCTGTTCGAGCACCACCACGACGCCGTCGGGCAGGCGCTCGATGTCGAGCACGGTGCCATTGCTGTCGCGGGTCCACACTGGGGCTCCGCTGCTGTCGAGCGCCTGGATGGCCGTGCTGGTGGGCATCCAGCCGCCGCCGTACACGACGTTGCCGCTCACAGGCTCGAAGACCGCGGTGGTGCCGGTGTGTTCGGCCAGGGTCGTGACCTCCCCATCGATGATGCGGTGCATGCCGGTCGAGCTGACGACCCAGGCCGCGCCACGGTCGGTGTCGACCGCCAGGTCCGAGCCCCACTCGCAGGCGGTGGTGTCGAGCTGGACCTGCGTTCCGCCCCAGTCCAGGCGGCATCCCCGCCAGTTCTGGTTCTGGGAGAGGGTCACGGGCTCGCCGTCGCGGGCCAGCTGGGCGCGGGCGACGACTCGGTTGCCCAGGCTGCGATCCTCGCGCTCTTGTGCGGCTCCGGGTCGCAGCACGTACAGGTCGCCGGTGCCCATGTACTCGCCGCTGACGAGGGTGGTGGGCTGGCCCTGGACGTCGACCGAGGCCGCGACGAACTCGTGCCCGTCGAAGCCGTGGTCGAATCCGGGCTCGGGCAGGTCGATGTCGACCGAGAGCACGTTGTGGAAGGCGCCAAAGGTCACCGTGCCCCCGTCGGGGCTGACCTGGACGCCGGATGGGCAGTCGCTGGCGTACCAGCCGGCCACGTACTCGATGTCGTCGCCGATGACTTCGGGCGCGCGGGCTTGCTGCCAGGTGAGGGCGTCGATGGGGTGGTCGACGAACACGCCGCCGGGTCCGCCATCGCATGCGGTGAGCATCAGGGGCGCCATGGCCAACAACAGAGAGATCTTCTTCATCGGGGTCCTCGGGGTTCGTCCGTTCCCTTGGTGGCATGTTGGCCGGCAAAGCATGGATCCGGATACCGGAATTTCGATTGTTTCTTGCCCCCGAACCCCGCTGCCCCGGACGGCCCCCGATGACCCGCTTCGAATACCTGGTCGCCTTCGTCGAGAACGATCGCGTGCTCAAGACCAACGGCCACTGGCAGGGCGAGATCGCCGAAGGCGAAGAGGGCGCCCACGCCAGCTGCCCCGACAAGTTCACCTGGCTCGCCGGGGCCGGTGCCCAGGGCTGGGATCTGGTCGCCGTCGACCCCGAAGAGACCGGCAACGCGGTGCTGTACTTCAAGCGCGCGCACACCAGCCCCAGCTGATGCCCCTGGACTACGTCGACCACCGGGCCGATCCCGCAGCCTGGGCGGCCCAGCTGGGCTGCCGCGTCGATGCGGCCGAGCTGCTGCTGGACAGCCACTTCATCGATCTGCACGTCGACATCGAGGTGCCGGCTCGCCTGTACCGGTACGACCCCAGCGTGCGGCACGCCCCGCGCACCGATCGGCCGCCCGTGTTCTTTGGGCAGACCGACTTTCCCCGTCTCAAAGAGGCCGGGGTCACCGGGCTGGCCTACGACATCGCCACCAATCCCTTCCGCCCCGAGGGCAATCGGCAAGCCGCGACGCTGCGCAATGTCGACGCCGCCCTGGACCGCATCGCGGCGGTGAGCGACGAGGTGGCGCATGTGCGCACCCGGGCCGACTACGACGCGGCCTTCGCGGTCGGCAAGCTGGCGGCCTTCCTGACCCTGCAGGGCGGCAACGCGCTGGCTTCGGACCCGTCGGTGCTCCAGGGCCCGCTGGGCGATCAGCTGCACCGCATCACCCTGGTGCACCTCACCAGCTCGGTGCTGGGCGGCACCAACAGCCCGGCGGGCCGCGACGATGGCATCACCGACCGCGGCCGCGACTTCGTCGAGCGCTGCAACGCGGCGCGGGTGCTCGTCGACCTGGCCCATGCGGGCAAGCCCACCTTCTGGGGGGCGCTGGACGCGCACAGCGCAGACCTTCCGCCGGTGGTCACGCACACCGGGGTGCAGGGCGTCTACGACCACTGGCGCAACGTCGACGACGACCAGATTCGTGCCATCGCCGACCGGGGTGGGGTGGTGGGCGTGATGTACCAGTCCAGCTTCTTGGAGCCGGTGCGCACCTTCGGCAGCCGCATCAAGATCGTCGAACACCTCGAGCACATCATGAACGTTGCCGGCGACGACGCGGCGGCCATCGGCACCGACTACGACGGCATGATCATCCCGCCGCGTGACCTGCCCGACGTGACCCACCACCCGCTGCTGGTGGCCGACATGCTCGACCGGGGGTGGAGCGAGCAGCGCGTGCGCAAGGTGCTGGGGCTGAACTACCTGCGCGTGGTCGAGGCCGTGCGTCCGGGGTGACGCCTACCGCGGCTTCGCCTTGCCCTTCTTCTTGGGCAGCTGGACCTTGGGCATCTTGAACTTCTGCTTGGGCGGCTTGGGCTCCGGCGGGGGCAGCCCCAGCGAAGCACGCACCCGCTCGTGGCCGATGTCGCTCAGCGCGTTCTGGAACATCTGAAGCCGCTCGGGCTCCAGCTGGCTGTGGGTGAAGACCTCGGCGAGCTGATCGGGCTCGTCGAGCACCCAGTGGTGGGCCAGGCTGCTGTTGAAGCCGATGGTGTCGTTGACGAGCATGTCGGCCCAGTCGCGGTCGAAGGGCACCTCGTCGCGCCAGGCATTCCAGACGATCCAGGCCTTCTCGGGGTGGAACAGCATGCAGCGGGCCACCGCCATGCGAGGGTCGATGAGCTCGCCACGCTTCACGTCGCGCTGCAGCTTGGCCAGGGTGACGCAGGCGGTGCGACCGACGGGAGCGGGCTCGCTGGCGCCATCCATGGCGCGCATCCAGGCCGCGGCCGGCGTCAGGATGCCCTGCCGCGGCGCCTCGGACAGGGCCGCCATCGAGATGCGGCGCACCCCCTTGACCGGGTCGCGCGACAGCTCCAGCAGCGAGTGCCCGAGCTCGTCCGAGAGCAAGCCAGGACGGGCTTCTTTGATGAGCCGCGTCGTGCGTTTGCGCACGGCCTTGTCGGGGTCGCGCGCCAGCTTCACGATGACCGCCTCGTCGATCACGGGCCCGTGCCCCTCGGGCAAGACACCGGTGGTCCAGGAGGCGTACCAGGGGTACAGCGCCTCGGGCAGGGCTCGGCGCACGGTGGGATCGGGGTGGTCGGCCAGGGCGACGAGGTCGGTGAGCATGCCGGGCGAGGGGAGTGCGGGCCGGTTGTCTCCAGACGGAACGAACAGCTCGCGCACGTCGTCTTGGGTGACCACCGACGGCACCAGGCGGGCGCGCTCCTGAACACGCTCGGAGTCCGGGGGCAGGTCGATCGCACCGGCGGTGGTGATGAGCAGGCAGGCCACGAGCATGGCAGGATTGTACTGCGGCCGGCCGGGTGCGCGCTCCTCTTCCCGACGCACGGGGCCTGAGCGGCCGAATGACAGATTGTCAGGGCTCCCACAAGGCCCTTGGACGCATTGACAAGCTGTCCCGAATCACCTGCGGAAGCCCGGCAAACCCCGGGTTATCGGCTGGCACGAATCTCGCAGCAAGGCACATCGGATCCACCCTGGCCTCGAGACCAACGCCTTGCAGCGACTTCGACTCCCCCTCATTGTCGGCACCGTGCTCACCGTCCTGGCGGTGGCGTGCGCGGGCGGCCTGAACCAGGCGGTGGCCACCTTCGCCCTGGGCCTGCCCGACGGCGCCAACCTGGCCAGCTACCAGGGCAACGAGCCAGCCCAGCCCAGCGCCGAGGGCGAGCCGGCCGACGGCGGAACCGACAGCCCCTCCAACGCGCGTCGCCGCAGCAAGGGCCAGTACCAGACCGGAATCCTGGCCCGGAACATCTTTGACTCCGAGGCCATCGGCAAGGACATCGAGACCAACGAGCCCGGAAGTGGGGCGAGTACCCTCAAGGTCGAGCTTCGTGCCACACTCGTGGCCCGGCCATCCGAGTTCAGTACCGCCTACCTCGTCGACGCGAACAGTGGCCAGGGCGGCGCCTATGGCATTGGGCAGAAGATCCTGGGCGCCGAGATCATCGCCATCGAGACCCAGCTGGTGCGGCTGCGCACGTCCGACGGCAACGAAGAGGTCGTCAAGATCAGCGCGGGCGAAGAAGAGAAGGGCAAGAACCGCCCCGACAAGCAGCCCGCCGGCGACGACGGCGACATCAGCAAGACGAGCGACACCGAGTTCGAGGTGTCTCGCGAGCTGGTCGACCGCTACCTCAACGATCTCGAGGGCATCAGCCGCCTGGGGCGCGCCATTCCCCACCGCGGCCCCGACGGCAACATCGATGGCTACCGCCTGTCCGGCATTCGCCGCGGCACGGTGGGCGAGAAGCTCGGAATTCGCAACGGCGACATCGTGCACAAGGTCAACGGCTACGAGCTGAACTCGATGTCCGAGGCCATGAAGGCCTTCCAAGAACTGCAAAACGACTCGAACTTCAGCTTCGAGGTCACCCGCCGCGGCAAGCAGCAAACCATGAGGTACACGGTCCGTTGAGATCGCTCCTTCCCATGCTTTTGGTCTCCCTGCTGGCCCTTCCTGCCTTCGCGCAAGAAGAGCCTCCCAAGGGGCCCCCCGCTCCCAAGCCTCCCGAGGGCCGCGCCGAGCGACCCCCGGTCATCCCCAGCGGGGCCCGTGTCGTGCCCAACTGGCCCGACTGGGAGATCGGCGAGATGATGCGGTACTTCGCGGCTCAGACCGGCAAGAACCTCATCGTCGAAGACGACAAGACCCTCAAGGACAAGGTCTCGGTCATTGGCTACAAGGAGGTGCCCGTCGAGGCGGCCTACGAGGCCTTCCTGATGGCGCTCGAGGCCAAGGGCTACACCACGGTCACGGCCGGCGGCTTCACCAAGATCATCAAGGCGGGTGACGCGGGCAAGACGCCCATCTACGTCACCGATGGCGAGACGGTGCCGGGCACCTGGCAGTACGTCACGCAGATCATCACGCCCGACAACGTCAGCGTGAGCGACCTGGACAAGGTGGTCTCGGCGCTCATCAGCCCCAACGGCAAGTACATCCAGTACCTGCCCACCAACACGCTGATCATCACCGACTCTGGCGTGAACCTGCGCAAGATCAACAACATCATCAACGACCTGGACGTCGCCGCGCCCAAGTCCGAGCTCGAGATCATCGCGCTGCAGTACGCCACGGCCAGCGAGGTGGCGAGCATCATCGAGCAGCTGTACGGCACCGCCCAGAGTGGCAGCCAGCAGCCCGCCGCGGCACCGGCCAACAACCGGCGCAACAACCGGCGCAACAACCGCCGGCGGCCGCAGCCGGACACCACTCCCGAAGCCGCCGGCACGACGGCCGGCAAAGAGGCCAACTACATCAGCAAGGTGATGTCCGACGAGCGCACCAACAGCCTGATCGTGCTGGCCAACGAGCAGGGCATGCGCGCGGTCAAAGACCTGGTGGCCAAGCTCGATCTCGACGCCAGCGCCGACCGCAACGCGGCCATCCACGTGGTCTACCTCGAGCACGCCAAGGCCGAGGACATCGCCCAGGTGCTATCCAACCTGTCGCAGGGCACCGGCAGCAGCAGCAACAACGCGCGCCGCCCCAACACCGCCGCCGCGCGCAATGCCGCCGCCAACCGCAACGCCGCCGCCAACAACACGCCCGATGCGGGCAACTCCAACGTCGTGGCCGCCTTCGACTCGGGCATGCGCATCACCCACGACGAGAACACCAACTCGCTGGTGATCATCGCCAACCGCGACGACTTCCAGGTGGTCAAGAAGGTCATCGACGACCTGGACGTGCGGCGGCGCCAGGTGTTCGTCGACGCGGTCATCTTGGAGATCAACAGCAAAGACGAGCTCGAGCTGGGCATGGGTGTGCACGGCCCGGTCAATACGGGCATCGACGACACCCTGGGCATCGTGGGCGCGCAGCTGGGGGCCCAGTCGGTCACGGGCCTCTCCCAGGACCTGCTCTCGGGCCTGGCCACGGGCATCTTTGGCCCCAACATCACCGTGCCGCTGGGGGGCCAGGACGTCGAGGTCCCGTCCTTTGGCATCGTGCTGCAGCTGCTCAAGAGCAACTCGGCGGTCAACATCGTGAGCAACCCCAACCTGCTC
Organism: Myxococcota bacterium; assembly: GCA_965216925.1. GTDB lineage: Bacteria > Myxococcota_A > UBA796 > UBA796 > CAYYHT01. Next base: position 447,855 of record CBDCGT010000001.1, read on the forward strand.
ACCCTCGACAACGAAGAGGCCAAGATCGTGGTGGGTCGCAAGATCCCGTTCCCCACCAACTCCACCATCAACAACCTGACCGGGCAGCCCATCGTCAGCTTCCAGCGCGAGGACGTGGCGATCACGCTGCAGATCACCCCGCGCGTGAACTCCACCGACTTCGTCACCATGGAGCTGCTGCTCGAGGTGTCCGAGATCGAAGAAGACAACCGGGGCCTCGACGCCAGCACCGCCGGCTTCATCACCAGCAAGCGCGAGGTCGAGACCTCGGCGCTGGTGGGCGACAACCAGACGGTCGTGCTGGGCGGCCTGATGGGCACCACCGACACCGATGTCGAGACCAAGGTGCCCATCCTGGGCGATCTTCCGCTGATCGGTGCGCTGTTCCGCGGCTCGCGCACCCAGGCGCGCCGCACCAACCTGATGATCTTCCTGACCCCCCACATCATCGACGACAACGAAGACATCGCCGAGGTGATGGCGGTCAAGGAAGCCCAGCGCCAGGAGTTCTTGCGCCGCTTCTACGGCAAGAGCCAGGAACAACAGGCCCAGGAGCTGCAGAACCTGCTGCAGTACAGCATGAACACCGTGGGCCGCGAGTCGGTGTGGCGCGACCCGGCCATGAAGAACGCCGGGCGCTCGGGCTGGGAGGACGGCTCCGATAGCGACGCGCTTCGCGGGGCCGTCGAGGACGGCATCGAAGACGCCGAGACCCCCGAGGCCAACGAGTAATGGGGATTCGCCGCACGCCAGTCGCTGAAACGCTCGCCGCGCACGGGGCGTCCGACGACGCAATCGCCAGCGCGCGGGCGCTCGCCGACAAGCAGGGCATCCCCCTGCGCGAAGCGGCGCGTCGCTCCGACAAGCTCGACCCCCGGGCGGTCGCGGTTGCGCTGTCCCGGCTGTCGGGCCTTCCCGTGCTCGAAGAGGTCGATGACGCGCAGATCACCCCCGACCTCATCCGCAACCTGCCCCTGGGCATCGCCCGCGAGCGCGGCATCGTTCCCCTGTACCTGGCCGGCGACACCCTGGTGGTGGGGCTGTCCGACCTGTCGGCGGTTCCTGCCCTCGACGACATCCGCATGGTGACCGGCCGGCCCGTGCGTCCGGTGCTGGTGCCCGCCGATGTGCTGGGCAAGGCCATGAACGCCGCCTACGAGCGCGCCATGCAAGACGCCTCCGAGGCCCTGGCGGGTGTCGACGAGGAGTTCGGCGGCGACGACGACCTCGACGCGCTCGACGCCGACCTCATCGACGTCGGCAGCGACGAGGCCCCGGTCATCCGCTTCGTGAACGCGCTGCTGTCGCAGGCCATCAAGGACCGGGCCAGCGACATCCACATCGAGCCCTTCGAGAAAGACCTGGTGGTGCGCTTTCGCGTAGACGGCGTGCTGCACGAGGCGCACCGGCCGCCCAACGCCGTCAAGGCCGCGCTGGTGAGCCGCATCAAGATCATGGCCGGGCTCAACATCGCCGAGAAGCGCCTGCCCCAGGACGGCCGCATCAGCCGCCGCATGGGCGGCCGCGAGATCGACCTGCGCGTGAGCACCGTGCCGGTTCGCCATGGCGAGCGCGTGGTCATGCGTATCCTCGAGAAGGGCAAGGTCATCAGCCTCGAGAAGCTGGGCATGCCCAAGCACATCGAAGACACCTGGAGCAAGCTGATTCGGCTGCCCCACGGCATCTTGCTGGTGTGCGGCCCCACCGGCTCGGGCAAGTCCACCACGCTCAACGCGGCCATCACCGACATCAACAGCCCCGACCTGAACATCCTCACCATCGAAGACCCGGTCGAGTACGAGATCCACGGCGTTGGCCAGGTGCAGGTGAACCACAAGATCAACCTCACCTTCGCCAACGCGCTGCGCTCGTTCCTGCGCCAAGACCCCGACGTCATCCTGGTGGGCGAGATCCGCGACAAAGAGACCGCCGACAACGCGGTCCAGGCCTCGCTCACCGGTCACCTGGTGTTCAGCACCATCCACACCAACGACAGCTCCGGCGCATTCGCGCGCCTCACCGAGATGGGCGTGGAGCCCTTCCTGGTGGCGTCGTCGCTCGAAGGGGTGCTCGCCCAGCGCCTGGTTCGGCGCCTGTGCCCTCACTGCAAAGAGGTGTACCGCCCGTCCGACGAAGAGCTCACCGATCTCATGCTCACCCGCGCCGAGGTCGATGGCCACGCGGTCTGCCGGGCCGTCGGCTGCGCCGAGTGCAACCAGCTGGGCTACTCGGGGCGAATGGGCATCTACGAGCTTCTCATCACCCACGACGACCTCAAGCCGCTGGTCATCAAGAACGCCGACGCGGGCACCATCAAGAAGAAGGCCATCGAGCTGGGCATGAAGACCCTTCGCGATGACGGTGTCGACAAGGTGTTGATGGGAATGACGACCTTCGACGAGGTCCTGCGCGTCACCCAGGTCGACGATTGAGGGGGACGTAGACCATGGCCGTATTCGAGTACAAAGGGCTCGATGCCGCCGGCGCGGCGGTCGGAGGCATCATCGATGCCGACTCGGCCAAGGTCGCGCGCAGCCGTCTGCGCAAGCAGGGCGTGTTCCCCACCGAGGTCAAGAAGCAAGAGGGCTCGGGCTCCGCCACCAGCGGCGAAGGCCTGAACATCGAGATCGACCTCACCAAGTACCTGCAGTTCATCACCAGCCGCGACATCAGCCTGCTCACCATGCAGATGGCCACGCTCATCGGGGCCAACGTGCCCATGGGCGAGACGCTCACCGCGCTGGTCGACCAGGCCGAGAAGGCCAAGCTCAAGATCATCCTCTCGCAGATCAAGGAGCGCGTGAACGAGGGCACGACGCTGGCGGATGCGCTCAAAGACCACCCCGATGTCTTCGACGAGCTGTACATCCAGATGGTGCGCGCCGGCGAGAAGTCGGGGGCGCTCGCCCTGGTGCTCAAGCGCCTGGCGCAGTTCACCGAGGCCCAGGTCAAGCTGCAGGGCAAGATCCAGTCCGCCCTGGCCTACCCCATCCTGATGAGCCTCATCGGTGTGGGCATCCTGGCCGGCCTGTTCGTCGGCGTCATCCCGCGGGTTCGCTCGCTGTTCGACTCGCTGGGTGGCGAAGAGGGCCTACCGCTCATCACCAAGATCGTGTTCTTTGTGGGCGACACGCTCACCAGCTTCTGGATCGTCATCCCCATCGTGCTCACGGTGGGCGCCATCATCGGCACGCGGCGGTACATCCGCACCAAGTCTGGCCGGCAGAGCTGGGACCGCCTCAAGCTGCGCATCCCGGTGTTCGGCAAGCTCAACCGCCTGGTGGCTGTCAGCCGCTTCTGCCGCACCCTGGGCACGCTGATGCTGTCGGGTGTGCCCATCATCACGGCACTCAACATCGTGCGCGATGTCGTGGGCAATGTGATCATCGCCGACGCCGTCAGCAAGGCCGCCGACAACATCCGCGAGGGGCAGTCCATCAGCCTGCCGCTGCGGCAGTCGGGGCAGTTCCCGCCCATGGTCACGCACATGATCGCCATCGGCGAGAAGACCGGCGAGCTCGAGCGCATGCTCAACCTGGTGGCCGATGCCTACGACGATCAGGTCGAGCAGACCACCCAGGCGCTCACCAGCCTGCTGGCCCCGCTCGCCATCCTGGTGATGGGCGGCATCGTCTTCTTGGTTGCCCTTGGGCTGCTGATGCCCATGATGAACATCTCTTCTATGATTCGCTAGTTTCGGAGGTCAACATGAACCAGCTACAGACCATCATCGAGCGCCTGCGCGCTGCCCGCAAGCCCACCCTCGACCGAGCGTCCCGCCGAGGCATGAGCCTTGTCGAGATCATGGTCGTCATCGCCATCATCCTGACCCTCATGAGTGTCGTCGGGTACGGCGTCATGAGCGTGTGGGAGTCGGCCAAGGTCGACACCACCAAGCTGTCCATGGGCGACATTGCCAAGAAGGTGCAGATCTACCAGGTGCGCAACAACAAGGCGCCCACCACCAGCGAGGGCCTGGCCGCCGTGTACCTGGGCGAAGAGCCGCCCAAGGATGGCTGGGGCAACGACTTCGTGTACCTGTCGCCCGGCCCCAACGGCCTCGACTTCGACGTCGTGTCCTACGGCCGCGACGGCACCGATGGTGGCGACGGCCTGGCCGCCGACATCCGCCTGTCCGAGATCAAGTAGACCCCACCCCCGCCCCTGCCCTGGAGCCTCCCCTGACGCAGACCCGCCCATCGCTGACTCGACGCCCTCGCCGGGGCATGTCGTTGATCGAGGTGATGGTGGTCATCGCGCTGGGTCTGGTGCTCATGGGCATGGCGGTCATCGGGCTCACCGAGGTCTTGTCGCTGCAGCAGCGCCGGGCGGCCAAGGATCTGGCGCTCAACTACGAGCTGCTTCACGACGAGGCCATGCTGCGCAACATGACCTTTCGCGTCGCCTACCACCTGGACGGCGGGTACTACGAGATCGAGGCCGGCGACGCGAACACGCTGGTGTTCAGCGATCCCGACGACCGCGAAGACTGGGAAGAGGACCGCGAGCGCAAGCTGCGCCGCTTCACCGACCGCGAGATCGAAGAGGGCGCCGCCGACCACCTGAAAGAGACCAGCTTCGCCAAGGTCACCACCAAGTTCCAGACCAAGTGGGAGCTGCCGCGCGGCACCCGCTTCGGCGGGGTGTACACGCCGCAGTACGGCGACTGGGTCGAGCCCGAGTTCAGCGAAGAAGACCCCGACAAGCCGCTCATCGTGCACTCCTACATCTTTGCCAACGGCAGCACCGAGCACACGGTGGTGCACATCGTCGACGAAGACGACGACGAGGTGGGCTTCACCATCGCCATCGAGCCCTTGTCGGGCAAGGTGCACCTCATCCCCGAGCTGGTCGACTGGGAAGACACCATCGGCGATGCGCCCCAGCAGGGCCCGGAGCTGGCCCTATGACCCTCGACCGCCGCCGGGGCTTCACCCTGCTCGAGGTCATCGTCGCCCTGGCGATCCTGACCATCTCGCTGCTGATCCTGGTCGAGACGCAGGCCACCGCGGTCAAGATGACCCAGGACGCCGAGCGCTTCATCACCGCCACCACGCTGGCTCAAGAGAAGTACACCGAAGCCGCCATCCGCATGGAGGAGGAGGGCTTCTACGAGGGCCAGGAGATCGAAGAGAACGGCGACTTCGACGACTTCGGCGACGAGGGCATGGATCTCGAGTTCGGCGAGCGGCTCGAGGACTACCACTGGCGCTACTCCATCCTCGAGATCGACCTGGGCCTGGCGCCCGACATCATGGGCATGGCCAGTGAATACGGCGACTCCATGGCGCCTCCAGGGCTGGCCGATGGGGCCAGCGGGGCCGCGGGAGCCGCAGGAGGCGCCGGCGCGGGTGGGCTGCCTCCCGGCATGGAGAGCTTCCTGAACCCCGAGTCGATGAGCGAGTACCTGGCCAAGTACATCCGCCAGGTCGAGGTCGAGGTGTGGTGGGGCGATGCCGACCTCGATGTCGCCCGCAAGAAGAAGAACGTCGTGCTGCTCACCGGGCACATCTCGAACCCCACCGGTGCGCTAACCGAAGCCCCGGACATCACCAATTGAGCGCGTTCTTCGCCAGGATGGGGGGCGAGCGTCGGCTGCAGCGGGCGCGCCGGCGGGGGCTGAGCTTGCTCGAGGTCATGGTGGCCATCTCGATCGTGCTCGTGATGTCGGTGTTCTCGATGAGCGCCCTGTCCAACGCCATCGAGATGAAGAACCTGCTGGCCCAGAAAGACGAGACCACGCGCTCGGCCCGCGTGGCCATGGGCCGCCTGCGTCGCGAGCTTCAGCTGGCCTTCTTGAGCGACTTCCCCCAGGCGGTCGAGCGCTACAACACGGTGTTCGTGGGCATCGACGACGGCACCGTCGACACCGTCTTCTTCTCGAGCTTCGCGCACCAGCGCCTGTACCGCAACGCGCGCGAGTGCGACCAGACCAGCATCACCGTGTGGGGCGAGGACGCCGAAGAAGGCCCCGGGTACACCCTGTGGCACCGCGAGGCCCCTCGGGTGGGCGAAGAGCCCGACGAGGGCGGCCCCATCCAGCCGCTGGCCCACAACGTGCGCACCTTCAACCTGCGCTTCCTGGACCCGCGCACCAACGAGTGGCTCGACGAGTGGGACAACCGCAAGTCGGACACCCCGGGCCTTCCGCGCGCGGTGCAGATCGGGCTGGTGCTCATCGGGCCCGACCCCAACGACAGCGACAAGACCATCGACATCCCCTTCCTGACCACGGTCGAGCTGGTCGAGGGCCCCCCCGTGCAGCGCAGGTTGGTGCAATGACCCGCGCGCTGCGATGGCTGTACAACGAGCTGACGAAGCCGCGCGGGCACGTGCGCCACCGCTTCTACCGGGTGGGCCGCAGCAGCAAGAGCGGCATCGCCATGCTGCTCACCATCACCACCCTGCTGTTCATGACCGTGCTGGTGGCCGAGATCCAGTACGCGGCGACCGTGCGCCTCAAGCTGGCCGCCCACCAGCGCGACGAGGCCAAGGCCGAGGTGCTGGCCAAGAGCGGCGTGTACATGTACCAGCTGGTGCTCGTGGCGAGCAAGCAGGTGTCCGGGCAGATGCAGCAGATGGCCAGCTTCTTGCCCCCCGAAGTGGCCGGAATGCTCGGCGGAATGGAGCTGTGGGAGCTGCTTCCCTTCGTGAACACCGGGCTGATGCGGGCCGTGTTCGTCAGTGGCGGCGATCTGGACGACCTGGACAGCGCCGACGACTCCGACGGCGGCTTCATGTCGGGCCTGTTCGGGGGCGGCGGCGACGGCGGCGGGCAGGTGGCCACGGTACAGCTGTCCGAAGAAGAGCGCGCCAAGAGCCGCGACAACAAGTCCAGCCGCGCCAAGAGCTTCCTGGACTTCGACGGCGACTTCTATGTCGAGGTCACCGACGAAGACCGCCGCATCAACGTCAAAGAATTCCATCGCACGCAGTCGTTGGCGGACCTGTCGGCCGACGGCGTGGCTGGACGTCTGCGCGCGCTGATGTGGGGGCAGAACTACTGCGAAGCTGTCCAGCGACAGATCACCGACGCACCGCTGACGACCGTCGAGTTCACCCTCGGGCCCGTCGATCAAGAAGAAGTCGAAGATCACGAGAAGTACTTTCGGGACCGCGACATCGACCCTTGGGAGCTCATTGCCAACCTCGCCGACTGGACCGATGCGGATGACATCCGGGCGTATCAGGGGGGCAACGAGGACTCCCTGTACGACAAGCTCGAACCGCCTTACCGGGCAAAGAACGCCGGCTTTGACTCGCTCGAAGAGATTCGGCTCGTGGATGGCTGGAACGATGACGAGATCTGGGAGCGTTATGGCCGACACTTGACGGTCTACGGCTCGGGCAAGGTCAACGTCAATACCGCGGATTGCGAGGTCATCTGGGCCCTGTTGACGGCAAAGGTCGAACCCTATGACCCGGCCATCGTCGGCCACATCTGGGCGAACCTGCAGTTTCAGAAGAGCATGTTCGGCGCCCGCTACCAAGACGCGGGGCAATTCATCAACGAGGTCAAGCGCCTCGCCGAAGAGAAGGGCGCGACCGTCAGCCCGGGAATCGGCAACCACGTGACCACCGAGTCCACCGTGTTTCGCGTTCACTCTGTGGGCGAGGTGGGCGACGCGTCCGTCACCATCGACGCCATCTTCGACTTCAGCCAGTCGGCGACCGGAAAGGTCATCTACTGGAGGGTTCAGTGAGCCAAGGAGATCGCATGCTCGCGCTCATCGCCGATGACCTCACCTCGGGACGGTCTTCATGCCCAGTCTGATCGCCATCGACTTGGGAAGCCACGCGGTCAAGGCGACCGTCCTGGTGCGCAGCGGCCGCCGCTGGGTGCCCGACGATCGCTTCTCGGCAGCCGTGCCTCAAGATGGCACCACCGTTCCGGGTGACGAGGCGCGCTTTGCGGCGCTGGACACCCTGCTCGACGACCACCCCAACTGGCGTGCGCCCTCCAACGAGGTGGTGGCCATGTGGCCTGCGGGCAAGGCGTCGATGCACCGCCTGGTGCTCCCGTTCACCGACAAGGCCCAGGTGCAGCAGACCCTGCCCTTCACCGTCGAGGGCGAGGTGCCCTTCGACATGGACGAGATGGTGCTCGGCCACCGCATCTTGGCCGTCGACACCAAGACCTCCGTGCTGGCGGTGATGGCCCGCCACGAAGACCTGGGTGAGTTCATCGGCGAGCTGCGCGAGCGCAGCGTCGATCCGGCGCGGGTGTATGTCGATGCCGACATGCACTCCCACTGGGCTCCGCGGGAGGGAACAGTGGCCATCGTCGACGTGGGCCACGCGCGCACCCTGGTGAGCGTCGTACGCGACGGCGTGGTCGAGAAGGCCCGGGCCATCGATGTCGGCGGCCGCGACTTCACCGCCGCCATCCAGCGCGCGCTCAACTGCAGCTGGGCCTATGCTCAGCAGGTGAAGCACGGCCAGATCCAGGCCGAGCAGCAGCCCCACGACGACGAAGAGATCACCGAGCCGCGCGTGACCCCCACCGGCGACCCGCTGCCGCCGCTGGCGCGCCGGGCGGTCGACCAGGCCATGGGCCTGCTGCTCGCCGAGGTGCGCAGCACCTTGATCACCTCAGAAGACGCGCTCAAGACCGAGGTGGAGTCGGTGCTGCTGACCGGCGGCGGCGCGCGGCTGTACCCGCTGCAAGACTACCTGCAGCGCGACCTCGGCGTGGCGGTGGCCGCGGTCACCGACCGCGACGGCGACCCGGTTCCGCCCGAGTTCGGTGTGGCCGACGCCGCCGCGATGGTGCTCGCCGGCTCGCCCACCGGCCGGCCGGTCGACCTTCGCATCGACGATCTGGCCTTCAAGGGCGGGGTCGACGTGCTTCGGGCGGTCGGCACGCTGATGACCAGCGGGGTCATCTTCTTGTCGGTGGCCGCGGTCGTGATCTTCGCCGTGTACTACCGCGACCTGGGCCAGCAGCAGGCCGACATGGAGAACCGCATCCGCACGCTGGTGTCCGACACGTTCCCGGACGTGCCGCCCGCCGCGGTCAGCGTGACCACCTCGGAGTCGATCATGGCCGAGAAGCTGAGGGCCACCAAAGAGATGGCCGCCAAGCTCGGCGTGAGTCCCGAGCCGCCCACCGTCAAGGAGCTCGAGCAGATCACCAAGGCCTTCCCGCCGCACAAGCCCGAGAACGGCTCGGAGCCCGGCCAGGTCGAGGTCAACGTCAGCGACCTGTCCATCACCAAGACCAACATCGTGATCAAGGCCGAGACCGATGGCTACACCTCGTCGGCCACGGTCGAGGAGTCGCTCAAGAAGAACCCGCGCTACGCCCGGGCCACCAGCGAAGACAACGGAAAGCGCGGCAGCAAGGTGCGCTTCACGGTGACCATCCCGCTGGGCGACGAGACCAAGGAGGAGGGCGGATGAACATCATCACACGAAGCCTCGAGTCCCTGTCTCCTCGCGACCGCAACCTGCTCGCGGGCCTCATCGCCTTCTTCAGCCTGGCCTTCGTGGGCATCTTGCTGTGGACGCTCAACGGCTGGCTCAACTCGCGCGCGCAGACCATCGCCGACTACAAAGGCAAGTACGAGCTGCTGGTGGTGATGCAGCAAGAGTACGCCGACGCGCACCAGAAGGTGCTCGATTGGGAGCTCGAGGCCAAGAAGCACACCGGCAAGACGCCGTCGTCCTTCCTCGAAGAGACCGCGACCAAGGACGGCGTGCGTGAAGCGCTGACCGTGAGCAAGCAGGGCACCGAGGACTCGACCGGAGGCGGCAAAGAGACCCGGTACAAGGTGGTCCTCAAGCGCGTGCCGCTGCAAGACTCCGTCGCCTTCCTCTACGACCTCGAGACCAGCGGCTACCCCATGGGCATCGAGACCGCCGACTTCAAGGTGCACCACGTCAAGGGCGAGAAGATGATCACGCTGACGCTCGAGACCATCCACTACGAGTACGAGACCGCGGGAGGCGGATGATGCTGCAGAAACTGGGAATGGGCATCGCCGGTCTGGCCTGGTTCGCCGTGGTCTTCGTGGTGTCCTTGTGGATGACCTTCCCCGAGCAGGCGGCCATCGATCGCGCCCGCTACGAGGTGCAGAAGGCCACCGACGGGTCCATCAACATCGACGCCGACGGGCTGTCGCCGGTGCTCACCGGTGTGGGCGCCAAGGTCAGCAACCTCTCGGTCCAGCAGATCGACAAGCGCAAGGTCGAGCGAGGCGACAATGACGGCGCGGTGGCCACCCTGTTCACCGCCGACGATGCCTGGGTCAAGGTGGGGGTGCTGTCGCTGCTGGGCAGTGCGCCGCGGGCCTGGGGTGGCGTCAATTTCGGCGATGGGGCGCTCGACTTCGACGTCACCGGCCGCGCCCGCGAGAAGCGCGGCGGCTACGGCGTGGGCGAGATCAAGCTCGAGGCCGACAACTTTCCCATCTCGAGCCTGCCGCCCATCAACGGGGCCACCCTGATGGGCACGGGCTCGCTCGATCTCGACGTCGACATCGACGCCAGCGAGGGCATGCGCAAGGCCGACGGCGAGGCCACCCTGTTTGGCAACGACATCCGCATCACGCAGATCTCGGCCCCGGGCACCATGCTGGGCGACAGCTTCGACATGGTCACCGAGGTCAGCGAGCTCGAGCTCAAGCTGGCCATCAACTCGGGCAAGGCCAAGGTCAAGCGCGGTCGGCTGTCCAGCAACCTGATGGATGCCGAGATCACCGGCGAGATCCGGCTGCTCGAAGACCTGGGCCGCAGCACCCTCAAGCTCGACGCGGTGCTCGATCTGGGCGACGACCTGCAGATGTTCAAGAACTTCTTGAAGGACGCCCTGCACAACAGCGACAAGAAGCACCACTACACCATCAGCGGCACGCTCTCTTCGCCCCGCATTCGGCCCGACCGCGAGAAGCGCGCGCGCCCCACCAGAAGCACGCCGCGCCGCAACAACGCGCGCAACAAGCCCGACGACGAGCAAGACGACGAGGCAGACGACGACAAGCCCAACCGGCGCAATGGCACGCCGCGTCCGCTGGCGCAGCGCGTCGACTCCCGCGGCTTGCCCGACGGCAACAACGTTCGAGCCCTTCCCCGTCCCATTCGTCCCGGCGACGAGGACTACGCCGACGACGAAGACGAGTTCGACGACGACGAGCTCGAAGACGGCGAGATCGATGACGAGGTGCTCGACAGCGACGATCCCGATCAGGCAGACGACGCTCTCGACGAGGGCGGCGGCTACTGACCTCGGTCGGCGCCTACCACCACCCCTCGTAGCTGTGCGCTTCGCAAGGGTCGACGCCCTGGAAGGCCACCGACTGCAAGCGCTCGGCGGGGGTGTCCAGGTGCGCGGCCGTCATGCCCGCCATGCCCACCGCCCACACGTGGCCGTCCATGACCACGCTGCGACGCACGCCGCCACACCACGCATCGTTCTGGTCGATCATGTCGGCGGGCTGGGTGACGCGGCCGCGGCTCGAGAGCTCGTCGGGGCGCGCGGTCAGGACCTCGAGCACCGTGTCGCCGCTGTTTCGCCACGACGGGATGGTCAGGGTCTCGGTGGGGGCGAAGTAGTTGAAGGCGTGGTGCTCGTCGTTGGCCTCGCTGCCCGATGCCGGCAGGATCTCTTGGTGGGTGCGCGTGGGTGCCGTGATGTCCGAGACGTCAAAGATGCTCGCCTGCAGGGCCCACTGGCCCGTCTCGTCGGTCATGCCCACCGCCAGCAGGTGGTCGTCGTCCATCGGGTGCAGGTAGGAGCTGAAGCCCGGGATGTGAAGCTCGCCGCCGTAGGCCGGGTTGTTGGGGTTGGACATGTCGATGGTGAACAGCGGGTCGCCCCACTGCACCTCGTAGGTCACCAGGTACCCCATGTCGCCCACGAAGCGGGCGGCGGTGAGGTTCTCGCCCGGGGCCAGCCCCTCCAGGCTGCCCAGCTCGACCAGCTCGCCCTGGTTCTCTTGCAGGGTGTAGACGCCGCTGGTGGGCCCGTCGTTGCCGTCAGACCAGTTGGTGGTGGCGACGCGCAGCACGCCATCCCACTCGGACAGGCCGAACTGATCAGGAAGCTGCCCGGGGACCTTGCCCGAAGCGCGGTACGCGGGCTTGCCTTCGGTGAGGTCGAACTTGTGCACGACGGTGGTGTCCTGGCTGGACCATCCCCCGAACGGGCCGTCGTCCCACGAGGAATACGCCACGTACAGGGCATCGCTGCTGGCGTAGACGATGTCGCTCACGCCCACCACGCTGCTGCCTGCGATGTCGCCCGTGGGGTCTGTGATGTCGAGCACCTGCACGGTGGTGGTGTAGGTGCCGCCCTCCAGACCGGCCGCCCAGGTGTCTTCGCAGGCGCAGGCCGGCTCTTCGACGGTCTTCCAGTCGCCGTCCACCAGCACATGGTCGAGGCGGCGTGGGAGCCACTCGTCGGGCAGCGCGGTGTCGATGGCGATGCGCGCGTCGCGCTTGGTGGTCGCGCCGAGATCCAGGCGCACGTCCTGGTAGGTGACGAAGTACAGCTTGGGGCCCAGCCGACGGCTCTCTTTCAGCTCGCCGCGCGTGTACAGCTCCCGGGTGACCACGGGGTTCGCGGGGTCGGCCACATCGATGACCGTGACCACGGTGGTGGGCACGGTCTGGCCATCGATCCAGCCGTTGCCCGACCGGGGTACCGAGGGGTTCCACTGGATGCGCGACAGCACCACAACCAGGTCGTCCACCAGGTACATGCCCTGCGGCGCGCCGTCCAGGTCGACGGTCGCCAGCTGCTCGGCCAGCTCGAGCGGCCACGCCCGGGTGACCACCAGCTTGCGCCCCGAGATCATGTACAGGTGCTCGCCATCGGTCTTTACCAGGTCGGCTTCGTCGATGCCGGCCTCTTGCGTGTTGGTGCCCGAGACCTCGCCCGCCGCGCCTGGTGCAACCGGGGGTGCAACCCCGCCACCGGCTTCGTTGGCCGAGTCGCCCAGCGCGAAGTCCTGGCTGGTGACCGCGATGCCGACGCCGCGGCTGTGTCGAAACTGGACCTCTTCGCGGGCCATGTTGGCCATGTGCTTGGCGAGTTTGTCGCAGTCGTCGAACGACGCCAGCTCGAAGTCGGAGTCTGTGGCGGCGCAGCCGGTGAACAGCGCGGTGACGGCGAGCAGGGAAGGGATGCGCATCAGGGAGTCTCCAGGTCGCCCGGGTAGGTGCAGGAGTCGTGCCTGCACGCGTCGATGCCCATTGTACCGCGCTACTCGGCGCGTGCGCGGGGCCCGCCAGCGACGTTTCGCGACACCGGTGTCTCGGTCGACACCCCAAGCGCCGCCCGGAAGGCCGACCCCTTGTGCAGCGTCTCGGTCCACTCGTCGGCGGGCACCGAGTCGGCCACGATGCCGCCGCCCACATGGTAGCGCGCGGTATCGCCCGTCCAGGTGCCGGCCCGGATGGCGACGTTGAAGGTGGCGTCGCCGTTGGGGGCCACCAGGCCGATGGCCCCGCAGTAGACCCCGCGGGGGCTGGACTCGAGCTCGCTGATGCGCTGGGCCGCGCGCACCTTGGGCGCCCCGGTGACCGAGCCCGGCGGGAAGGTTGCGGCCAGCGTGCTCCACACGTCTTCGCCGTCGGCGAGCTCGCAAGACACGGGCCAGTGGGCGTGGTGCACGTTGGCGTGCGCCACGATCTGGCGCTGGTGGGCGCGCACGGTGCCCGGCTGGGCGACCCGGCCCAGGTCGTTGCGCACCAGGTCGACGATCATCGTGAGCTCGGCGCGCTCTTTGTCGGATGCCTCGAGGTCGGCTGCCAGCGCGGCGTCCCGGCCCGCTTCGGCATGGCGCGGACGGGTGCCCTTGATGGGCACCGACTGCACATTCCTGCCCCGTAGCTGCAGGAAGAGCTCGGGGCTGTTGCACAGGATGGCCACGTCGTCGGTGAGCCGCAGGAAGGCGCCATAGGCCGGGGCCGACGTGCGTCGCAGGCGCCGGTACGTGGGCCAGGGGGCGTCGGCCCCGTGCACGTACACCGGGCGGGTCAAGCTGACCTGGTAACAGTCGCCGCGGGCGATGTGGTCCAAGATGCGCTGGACATCGGCTTGGTAGCGATCGGGGTGGGTGGTGTGCACGCTGCGCGGCGGGCGAGGGGGGGCGGGCTCGTCGGTGGGGCGGGCGGCGGCGAGCATCTGGGCGGCACGGCTCTGGAAGTCCGGGGTGCCCAGCGCCGTCCAGCTGGCGGTGCGGTGGTCGTAGCGCAGGACACCTGCGTAGGATGCCAGCCACACCTCGGGCTCGGGCGACGGCGCCTCGGGCGGCACCCTCTCGACCCGGTGGCCGGCCCCGTAGCCCAGGTAGCCCAGCACCCAGCCCTGGCGCCCCAGCCGGCGGCCGGCCTGCACCCAGCTGGCCCCATCGGTGACCACCTCGAGGGGCTGCCACGCGACCCACGACACGCCGCCCGAGCGCCCACCGTCGAGCCACACGGCGCCGGGGCTGTCGTGGAGTTGGGCGAAGACGGCTTCGGGGGTGGTCAGGGAGTCGGCCTGTGGTTGGGGGCTGGTCGGGCTATGCTGGCCGTGCACCATGCGTAGCCCGATTCCCATCACCATCGCGTCTGGCCTCTTGCTTGCCGCATGCGGCAACGTGGAGTCCTCGAAGGTGTCCACCAGCAAGCTGCGGGCAGAGGTCGAGCTGCGCGCCTGGGACGGCGAAGCTGCGGCGCTGGGTATCTCGCTCAAGTCGCGCCGTCCTTGGCGCAAGTGGGTCTTCCTCGAAGAGGATGACGAGGTGATCGCCGAGTACAACGGGCAATCCATCGAGATGCTCGAAGAGGTGGTGGGCAAGAAGCACACCTACGTCGCCTGGTTCGGCGATCTCGAAGCCGGCGAAGAGGTGAGCGTGGGCGTGTTTCGCGCCGACGACGAAGACGCCCCGCGCTCGACCGCCCGCCTGCCCGAGCCCTTCGAGCTCGTGCCGTCCACCAACGCGATCGAGCTGGGTTGGGAGGGCGTCGATCTGAACTGGTTCCCGTCCGGCTCGGCCGACGAGATGGAGATCGAGATCAACGGCAGCTGCATCAGCCGCGTGCGTCGCAGCACCGAGGACGATGGCTTCTACTCGCTGTCTGCCGGCGACTTCCGCGCCCTCGACGACGAAGACCCCGAGTCCTGTGTGGCCACCATCGAGGTTCGCCGGGTCATCGAGGGCGAGCTCGATCCGGCGCTGAAGGGCGGGGAGTGCCGCGGGGTGCAGATCCGGACGGCGAACGTGAGCTTGTTCGCGTTTGGGAGCTTCTTCTGAGAGCACGGTGCTGAATGCGAGGAACGAGCGGCTTGGCCGTCTGCTAAGCGCAGAGTCCACGCACCACGGCTACGGGGTCGTCAGCCCCCGCTACTTCCCCGATCACCGCCCAGGCGTCGACGCCGGCTGCTCGTACCAGCGCAAGCCGCTCGCGGGTGACCCCTCCGATGGCCACCAGCGGGATGCCGGGCACCGCCGCCCGCGCCGCACACAAGGCCTCGACCCCGCGCACCCCTTTGTCGCGGCCGCCGTTGGGCGTGCTCCACACCGGGCCGAAGGCCACGTAGGTGGCCTGCCGGCTGGCCTCGGCGAGCTGGGCCAGATCGTGCGTGCTGCGGCCGATGATCGCGTCGGGGCCGAGCTGTTTGCGGGCGCTCGCGGTGGGAATATCGAGCTGGCCCAGGTGAACGCCGTGTGCGCCCACGGCGGCCGCGACCTGGACGTGGTCATTGACGATGAACGTCGCCCCCGCCGCCCGGCATCGAAGTCCGACCTGGCGCGCCACCCGCTCGATGTCGCTCGTAGCCCAGCCCTTGCACCGCAGCTGAAGCAGCCGGCACCCGCCCTCCAGGAAGGCGGCTGCGATGCGCTCGGGGTCGCCGTCGGCCGCTGTGGCGTCGGCGATGCCGTACAGACCGTGGATCATGGCCGAACCTTCAGCTTCGCCTCACGCGCCCTCAGCGTGTTCCTCGCCACGCCCAGCAGCTTCGATGCGGCCAGCTGGCTGCCGGCCCGCTCGTAGGCGGCGCGGATCAGGGCGCTCTCGGTGGCGTCGATGACCCGCCGGTACAGGCTGGGGCCGCCGGGCTGGTAGTGCTGCACGATGGGGCGAATCCACGCCTCGGCGATGCGCTCGTAGCTGGCCGTCGACACCTCCAGGCCCCGGCCGGGCGCCAGCAGGTCCCGGACCCGCTCGGGCAGGTCGTCCAGCCGAATGCTGGACCCGCCGCCGTGGGGCGCGGCTTGCACGGCGAAGGCCTCGAGCTCGGCTTCGTTGCCTGGCCAGGGGTGGGCCTCGACGGCGGCGTAGAGCTCCGGCGAGGCACGAAGCCAGGGCAGGCCCAGGCGCTGACGCTGCTGCTCCAGGAAGTAGCGCAACAGCGGCCGTAGATCGCCTGGGCGCTCCCTCAAGGGCACGATCCTCGAGACCTCGTAGCCATCGGGTGCCTGGTCGGTTGGGGCGAGCACGATCGACGAGGCCCGCCGCCCGGACAGGCGGTCGACCAGCCGCGACAGCCACAGCACGCTGGAGCCGGGCTCGGCGAGCCAAGCAATGGGGCGGGCAGCGGACGCCAGGTTCAGCACCGTGGCCTCGGCATCGGCGAGTCCGGCGAGCTCGAGTCGATAGCGCTCGGACACGGACAGCGTCGGTCGTCCGCTCACCGCCAGCCACCGACGCAGGTCGCCGGCGTCGTCGGCGTGGGGCAAGGGAGGGAGCGGTGCCGCCACCGCGCGCATGGGGACCCCGGTGGTCTCGGACAGCGCTGCCAGCAGCGGGCCGGATGCCCCGGGTGCATTGGCGTCGACAAGGATCGCGTGCGCCCCGCCGCCGATTACCTCTTGCACCACTCTAGACCAATTGTTGGCAATGCCAAGATCATGTCCGGCGTCGGTGACGACGTCGCGGATGCGCGAAATCAGGGCATCGTCAGCGCTGAGCAAGAGGACCGGCTGCATGCCCCCTGCGTAAAGCGGTGCCCAACGGATTACAATGCTGTCGGGTGCCTTCAGAGAGGACACATGTCCTTCCCCCTCCTTCTTTCCTTCCTGCTCCTCGGCTCTCCCGCCCTCGCCGAGTCCCCCAAGCAAGACGCCATCCAGGCGGAAACCTCCGGATCCTCCGAGCCCGATTCCCTGCCGCTGGCCGATCAACCAGCCGTCGAGAATCCCGAGGACGGGCTTTGGACGTGGATCGAGCGCATGGACGGCGAGGTCCCCAACGAGCCCACGCTCCAGGCCCTCGAAGAGCTCGAAGACGAGGTGCTGTCCGAGGCCCCGGTCATGGAGCAGATGGCCACGGTCGACGTGCCCACCGACTTCTACGCCGACCCGCAGAAGGTGCTCACCCCCGACCCGCTCTTTCTCGACCAGGTCGACCCCAACGAGTTCGACATCCCCGTCGAGGTCAACGACGAGGTCAAGAAGTGGGTGGCCTACTTCAACGGCCCTGGTCGCACCTACTACGCGCGTTGGCTCGAGCGCAGCAGCGCCTACCGCCCGATGATGTACCGCGAGCTCGACAAGCGAGGCATGCCCCGCGATCTGGTGTACCTGTCCATGATCGAGTCCGGGTACAACGCGCACGCCTACAGCCACGCGCACGCCGCGGGCCTGTGGCAGTTCATCCCCTCGACCGGACGCCTGTACGACCTGCGCATCGACTGGTGGGTCGACGACCGCCGCGACCCCTACAAGTCCACCATCGCCGCGTGCAACTACCTGTCCGAGCTCAACGACCTGTTCGACGGCGACTGGCGCATGGCCTGGGCGGCCTACAACACGGGCCCCGGGCGCGTGCGCCGCAGCATGAAGAAGGCCAACTCCGACAGCTTCTGGGACATCACGCCCCACCTGCACCCCGAGACGCGCAACTACGTGCCCAAGCTCATGGCCGCGGCCATCGTGGGCAAGCACCCCGAGCGCTACGGCTTCACCGGCATCGACTACGACAGCGAGTTCACCTACGACGCGGTCGCGGTCGACGGCAGCGTCGAGGTCGACGTGCTGGCCAAGACCGCGGGCATGTCGGTGTCCGACTTCCAGCGGCTGAACCCCGGCCTGCGCCGGTGGGCGTCACCGCCCGAGGGCTACGAAGTGCGGGTGCCGGCCGGCCAGGCGCAGACCTTCGAGGTGGCGCTCGCCGCCGTGCCCAAGAACAAGCGCGTGTCGTACACGCGGCACCGGGTCGCGCGCGGCGAGACGCTCTCGGCCATCGCCGGGCGCTACGGCGTATCGGTCGACGACATCAGCAAGGCCAGTGGTCTGCGCAACGTCAACCGCATCTACGTGGGCATGGAGCTGGTCATCCCCACCGGCGGGTCCAGCGCCGCGGTCGCCAGCAGCCGCGCGGCGAGCTCGGCGCCGTCCAAGAAGGTCAGCAAGCCCAGCTCCTACGAGGTGCGCTCCGGAGACACGCTGTCGGGCATTGCCACGCGCTATGGCGTCAGCAGCAGCGATCTGCGCGCCTGGAACGGCCTGAAGGGCAGCACGATCTACGCCGGCCAGACGCTCGTGCTGCGCAGCGACGACGGGGGGCGCGCCAGCGGAGGCACCACCACCGTGAGCCACACCGTGGGCGCGGGCGAGACGCTCATTGGCATCGCCAACAAGTACGGCGTGTCCAGCAGCGACCTGCAGAAGTGGAACAGCATCAAGAACGCCAGCCACATCCAGGTGGGCCAGCGGCTCACGGTGCACACGGGCGGCGGCTCTGTCGCATCGAGCTGGACCACCTACACGGTGAAGGCGGGCGACAGCCTGGGCCGCATCGCCAGTCGAAACGGCTGCACTGTGGCCGAGCTCAAGAGCTGGAACCAGATCACCGGGTCGACGATCTTTCCTGGGCAGAAGCTGAAGATTCGGGGCTGATCCCAGGTGTGCCGCGCCCGTTAGATGGGCGCCTATGCTCACCATCTCAGAAGCGCTCACCCGGGTTCACGCCGTCATTCCCGAGCTGCACGTCGAGTCGGTGCCCCTTCACCAGGCCTACGACCGGGTGCTCGCGGCCGACGTGGTCTCGCCGCGCGACGTGCCCCCGTTCCACAACTCGGCCATGGACGGCTACGCCGTGCGCGCCGCCGACACCGGGCCTGGCGTCGAGCTGAGGCTCAACGAGGTGATCGCCGCGGGCTCGGTGGGCACCATGCCCGTGGGGCCCGGCACCGCCAGCGCCATCATGACCGGTGCGCCCATGCCCGAGGGAGCCGACGCCGTGGTGATGGTCGAGAAGACCGACGGCTCCCGCGCCGGATGCGTCTGCATCGAGCACACGGCTTCGGTTGGCGACCACATCCGTCCCCGCGGCGGAGACATCGCCCACGGAGCCGTCATCCTGCGCCGCGGCGAGCGGCTCACCGCGGCGGCCGTCGGGCTGGTGTCGTCGCTGGGCTTTCCCGAGGTCTCGGTGGTGCGCCGGCCGCGGGTGGCGGTGCTGTCGACAGGCGACGAGGTGGTGCAGCCAGGCGAGCCGCTGCTGCCCGGTCAGATCTACTCGTCCAACAACGTGGCCCTGTGCGGCCTGGTGCTCGAGGCGGGCGGCGAGCCCATCGATCTGGGCAACGCGCCCGACGACCTCGACGCCATCGCCAAGGCCATCGCGAACGGCGCCGAGCAAGCCGACATCGTGCTCACCACCGGCGGCGTGTCGGTGGGCGCCTTCGACTTCGTGAAAGAGGCCTTCGCTGCGGTCGGGGCGTCGATGGACTTCTGGAAGGTGTGCATGAAGCCGGGCAAGCCGCTGGCCTACGGGCACGCCACCCGCAGCGATGGCACCGTGGTGCCGTTGTTCGGGCTGCCGGGCAACCCGGTGAGCTGCATGGTCAACTTCCTGCAGTTCGCGCGGCCGGTGGTGCTCGCGGCCCAGGGGGTGCAAGACCGCTTTCTGCCCCTGGTGACGGCGCGATCGCGGGTCGACTGGCCCAGCAAGCCGGGCCGAGCACGGCTCCAGCGCGTCGTGCTCGAGCGGGACGCCGACGGGCTGTGGTTCCGCTCCACGGGCACCCAGTCCAGCGGCGTGCTCACCAGCATGGCGCACGCGGACGGGCTGCTGCTGCTCTCGGTCGACAGCCCGGGGGTCGTGGCCGGCGAGGCGGCGACGGTGCAGCTGCTGCGCGCGCCGGCTGGCAGCCCGGTGGCCGGGCACCCGGAGTGAAGCCCGAGGGCTTCGTGCTGGCCGGCGGTGCGAGCCGGCGCATGGGCTCCGACAAGGCACGGCTGCTGCGCGACGGCATTCCCTGGGCGGTCCAGGTGGCCTTGGCGCTGGGGCCTCACTGCTCGCAGGTGCGCATCGTGCGGCACGAGGCCGAAGAGCCCGGCTGGACCTGGCCCGACGGCACGGCCATCGACGTGGTGGTCGACGCTCCTGGTGAGGGCCGGCACCCGCTGTGGGGCCTGGTGGCCGCGATGCGGGCGGCCCAGACCGCGCGGGTCGTGGTGGCCCCGTGCGATCTGGAGGGGCTCACCGGCGAGCACGTCTCGGCGCTGCTGGCCGCAGGACCGGCTGTCGCCGAGGTGGACGGACGGGTGCAGCCCCTGCTCGGCGTGTTCGAGGCCTCAGAGGCCGGTAGGGCCGAGGACGTGGCGCGGGCCGGGGGCTCGGTGATGGGGTTCGTCCGAGGGGTCGGTCGCGTCGAGCTCTCGGGGATTCGCAATGTGAACGCGCCGGGGTCGCGCAGCTAGCGCCACTGCACCCGTCTGAAGTCGGCGAGCCCTGCCAACGTCACGCCAGTCGAGCCGGGCTGACCGGTCTCGCGCCAGCCACGGGTCGGAACCAGTACGAAAGCGCCGTCCGGTGACCTCACCAGGGTGGACTGCCCATCGATGGACATCGTCACCTCGGTCCAGGGCACGGGTGCGGGCAACAATTCCCGGTAGCGCGCAAGCTCTCCTTCCGGTTGGAATGGATAGCGCCGAGCCGGCTCCCCTGGCACGACCGGGTCCCACCAGCCACAGCCCGACAACCCACAGTCGTACTTGTAGTTGCCCCACCACTGTGCGGCACGGCCGCCGTCGTAGAGCCCAACGAAGATCTGGAACTTGCTGTGGTCGCCGGAACGGGGTGCCCACGTCCATACTCCATCTTCGAGGCAGGTCAGCACGGGCCCGGGGTCCGAGCCGAAGTAGCCGCGACCTCCCACCACACAAGGGCGTCCCTGCGCGTCCCCGCCGGCGAACAGACGAGCGACCGACGAGCTCGGCCTGTTGCTCACGAAGTGGTCGGACTCGGGCATCTCGAGGATCGACCCGTCCTCTCGTCGGATTCGGTGGGGGTCGGTGTCGGTCCACGCCCACTGCCGGTCGGCCACGATGCCGACAGCGCCGTGCTCATGGGTGTAGCCCAGCACGCGGGGCTCGCCCCCGTCCACGCTGGCGACGACGACCTCTCGGGAGTCGCCGCGAATCCAAAGTACCTCGCGGCGCCACCGGTCGACGATCACTGCTGGAACGGAGTGGTCATCCGCACGGCGAGTTCTGTTCCACGGGCTGAGGACGCCGGGTAGCGCTCGCAACTCGTGGAAATCGCCCCTGCCGTCGACGCCGATCAGCTGGTTCCCAGCCTCGGTCTTGCGGACCAGCAGGGTGAATTCGCCGGGAAGCGGAGGCAGCGCCTCGACCACCATCGGCGGCCACTGCGGAGGCTGGGCGGCGGGTTGGGGGACGGGATCGGCGACGGGTGTCGCGCACGACAGCGCGAGCAGGATGGGGACGAGCATCGCGGGTGAGACAGCGCTCAGGGGCCGGGGTTCGTGGGTTTCGCCGGTTCCAAGGAGCACAGGCCTCCGTGCCTGTGGATCACAGGCCTCCGGGCCTGTGACTCAGGCCCGCTCCACCAGCAGATCGATGATCGCGTCGCTCAAGCGCATGGCCTCGCCGCCAAACTCGCCGAAGTAGGTGCTCACCCCCTCGAACAGCTCGCGGAAGGCCTGCCGGTCACCGCTCTCGATGGCCGCCTGGTAGGCACCCGCGGCGTCGACGAACAGCTGGCGCATCTCGGCGCCGTGGGGGTTGTCCATCTCGATGCTGGCGTACAGCTCGGGGTCTTGCGTGAACAGCCGGCCGGTGACCGCCAGCTCCAGGCGGTAGATGGGGCTGGTGAAGCGCAGGCTGTCCTGGACCGGGACGCCGGTGCGCCGCAGCGCCTCGCCCATCACCAGCGTGCGGAAGTGCACGAGCACCTGAACCACCGCCATCATGCGGTCGTGGGTGACCGGGTCGGTCTCGATGATCTCGGTGCCCAGGCGGCCCAGCTCGCCCACCAGCCAGTCGGTCAGCTCGCCTTCGCGCAGCCGGCACACGACCACCTTCTGGCGACGCAGGCTGCCCACGCTGGGCCCGAACATCGGGTGCAGGCCCACGGCCTCGCAGGGGGCGTGCTCGCTCATGATCGCGCAGATGTCCTGCTTGAGCGAGTTGATGTCGCACAGCAGCTGGCCCTGCCGCATCATGGGGCACACCAGTCGGGCGACCTTGCCCGCCAGATCCATGGGCACCGCGATCATGACCACCTCGACGCCTGCCACCACCGTGGCGAGGTCGCGGGGGTCATCCCGATCGTAGGCGTCGACGGTGTGGCCTCGCAGCGACAGCATGTCGCCCAGCAGGGTGCCCATCTGCCCGCGGCCGCCGAGGATGAGCACCGACCGGGGCTCGGTGCGCTCGGCGACGGCGCGCTGGGTCTGCATGCCGTGTCCGGCCTCGACCAGGGTGTGCAGCAGGCGCTCGCCCACGTCGGGGGGCAGGCCCGCGGCCTCGGCGTTGCGGCGTGCCCGGGCAAAGACCGAGCGCTCGCGCTGTCGATCGAACACCGCCCGGGTGGCGTCGGCCTTCACCTCGCCAATTCGCTTGACCACGTCCAGGCGGCGTGCGGCCAGGGCCATCAGCTCGCGGTCGAGGTGGTCGAGCTGGCTGCGCAGCGTGTCCAGGTCGTCGCTCATGCGATGGACACGTCGGGCAGGGTGATGCCTCGCTTGTCGAAGCGCCGGCGGATGTCCTGGTCGAGCGTGACGGCGTGGATCTCGCGGTAGCGTTCCCCGTCCAGCAGCCCCATGGAGCGCTCGTCGTCTGAGAGCGGGTGCCCAACGGGTGCCTCACCATAGGCCCGGTGGAAGTTGCCCATGATTCGCGGCAGACGGGCATGGGTGCGGCTCACGACACCGTCGCGATCGATGTCCAGCAGCACGTCCAGCGCGTCCCAGCCGAACGCGCGGTGCACCGCTTCGTCGCGCAGGATGCGCGTGAGGGCGGGCTGGCAGGCGGGGTGGGTGGTGTGCTCGCGCATGGCGTTGAACAGGGGCACCGCGAAGGTCTCGCCAAAGCAGAAGTTGCGCAGCACGCTGTCGAGCAGGCTGGCCAGCGGCCCGTCGGCCACCTGGGGCATCGACAGGTTGGCGATGTCGAGGGTCATCGGCTCGTCTTGGCCGCCCAGGGCGGTGAGGCAGTCGTGCGACAGGCGAGCGTGGTCGAGCTCGTCGCCCACGATGCGCAGGGCGGTGCGAAGCAGCTCGTCGGGGAAGGCGGCGATCGTCATCCAGTGCAGCGCCTGGGCGGTGAGCGCGGCGCTGGCGTACTCGGCCCGCACCCGGTTGCTCCACTCCACCAACACCCGCCGGCTGGCGGTCACTCTTTCTCCATCGTCCCGGCCAGGATGTCGGCGGCTTCGGGCGGGCACTCGATCTGCGTGCCACAGCCCAGGTCGAGCTTGTCGCACTCGGGGTCGTGGTGGGGCTGCATCTTGATGCCGGCACGCGCCGCGAAGGGGCTCGTCCAGCGCTTGTAGCACTCGCCCTCGGACTTCACGACCAACACCGGAATGGGGGGGTTGGTGGCTCCCTCGGGGTGGTTCGACGGCACCTCGTCCCACCGGGGCAGCGTCTTGGTGGGCTCGATGGGCTCGTCGATGGGCGGCGGTGGGTTGCGGTGGATCGGCTCTTCGAGCTTGTCGGGCGGCTCGGGCTCGGGCGGATTCTCGGTCTCGGGCTCGGGCTCCGGTTCTTGGACCTCGGGCGGAGGCGGATTCTCGGTGGGCCCATCGGGGTTGGACTTGGCGCACCCCGCGATGGTGAGCAGCGCGCCGGCCGCGAAGGTCTGTACGATGTGCTTGGCCATTTCTGCCCCCTGCAACGGGGGCCAGCGTACACGCTTGCACTTTTCCTTCCCAGCCCCGATCCTCCCGGTCCAGGTGACGGAGGCATGCCATGGCCCACGACGAACACGAAGACGTCCACGAGCTCGATGTACGGGTGCTCGTGGTGTCCTCCACCCGCGACGAGGACAGCGACACCGGCGGCGCGCTGGCGGTTCAGCTCATCGCCGAAGAGGGGCACACCGTGGTGCGCGACTTCGTCGACGACGACATCGCCGCGATCCAGGAACGCCTGGTCGAGTACGCCAACAGCGGCGCCGATGCAGCGATCCTGACCGGCGGCACGGGCATCAGCCGCCGCGATGTCACGCCAGAGGCCTGCGAGGCTCTCTTCGATCGCCACATCCCCGGCTTCGGCGAGCTGTTCCGGGTGCTGAGCCTTCAAGAGATCGGGAGCGCGGCCATGCTCAGCCGGGCCACCGCCGGTCTCATCGGTCCCATGGCGGTCTTCGCCATTCCGGGCTCCGAAGACGCGGTCGAGACGGCCGTTGGCACGCTCATCCTTCCCGAGCTCGGCCACGTGGCCGGCGAGATCGCCAAAGAGGGGGCGCCGTCTGTCGACCTGCCCCAGCAGACCGAAGAGATCGAGCCCGAGTGGGAAGACGACGAAGAAGACGAAGACGAGGACACCGGCGACGAGGACACCCCCGAGCGTCCGCCGCCTTCCGGCAAGCTCGGCCGCCTGGGCCAGGGCTCGGTGCAGCTCAACGCTGTCGAGCCCGACAGCCCCGCCGCGCCCGCCGAAGACGACGACTTTCCCGCCCAGGGATGGAAGCGCGCGGTCTACGAGGTCGAGGCCACCGTGGCCGTTGGAGAGTGGACCGACATCCCCGAAGAGCTCGAGCGCATCAGCCCTGTGGTCGATGTGCTGCACCAGGCGGGCGAGCGCGGCATCATGACGGTCGGCGACCGGCAGTACGTGCTGTTTGGCTACCCCGACCTGCAGCGCCCCACCAGCCGTGTGCTGGCCGTGGCCGAGGGCGATCCCATCGCCGAGGTCATCGCCCTGCACCGCTACCCGGTCATGACCGGCATCCTCATCGACACCAGTGAGGGCCTGCTGCCGCACCGCACCCGCTACAGCGTCGAGGGCCTGTGCGACGCCATCACCGGGCGCACCCCCAAAGACAGCGACGGCGAGGTGTACGCGATCCAGGGCGACACCGTGTGGATCCAGCGCGGCAGCAAGGTCATCCGCTGGGACGGCCGCCGCGAGTTCGACGACGGCAGCCCCAAGCAGGTGATGGCCACGCTCATGTTGCATTGGAGCAACCGCTAGCGCGCCGAAAACCCGACAAGCCGGGTTTTCAGCACCCTGCTTGGCTTTTCGAGGGCTTCACACTCGCTTCCGCTGCCCCGGTGTACAACACCGCGCATGACTTCCACGCTGCTGCTGTTGTCCCTGGTGGCTTGCCGAAACGCCGGTGAGCCCTGCACTCCCGCCCAGACCCTGTGCGCCCAAGAAGACGAGACCCTGCTGACCTGCGACAGCAACGGCCGCGGCTGGTCGGCCACCACCTGCGACCCGGGTCTGGTCTGCGACGTCGACGCCTGTGTGCCGCCCAGCGTGCTGCTCATCACCGAGCAGCTGCCCGATGGGGTCGTGGGCGAGGCCTACTCAGCGTCGCTGCAAGCTGCGAGCGGCGCCGAGCCCTACACCTGGACGGTGGCGAGCGGCTCGCTGCCCGACGGCATCGAGCTGGCAGCGGACGGCACCCTGTCGGGCATCCCTTCGGCCCAGGGCAGCTTCACCTTCACCGCCGCCGTGTACGACGACGCCGGCACCAGCGCCGAGGCCGACCTGTCCATCACCGTGACCGACATGGGGGTGGTGATCACCACCACCTCGCTGCCGTCGGGCGAAGACGGCTTCCCCTACTCGG
This sequence comes from Myxococcota bacterium, assembly GCA_965216925.1. GTDB lineage: Bacteria > Myxococcota_A > UBA796 > UBA796 > CAYYHT01. The sequence goes on from CBDCGT010000001.1 coordinate 473,840, forward strand.
CCCAGCTGTCGGCGATGGGTGGGTCCGAACCCTACGGCTGGCTCATCAGCGAGGGTGCACTGCCGGCCGGCCTGTCCCTGTTCGCCGATGGTCGCATCGAAGGCACGGTGGGCGAGGTGGGGCAGTTCCCCATCACGGTTCGGGTGTCCGACGATCAAGACCAGCCCACCACCGACACCTCCGACTTCACGATCGACATCGGCATCGCGCCCCTGTCCATCGTGGGCGCCCAGTCCTACGACCTGTTCCTGTTCACGGTCGTCGTGCTCGACGTGCTGCTGCCGTTCATCCCCTACAGCGACAGCCTCGAAGCCCAGGGCGGCCTCAAGCCCTACACCTGGACCGAGCAGGACATCCCCCAGAACATCGAGGACGGCCTGGACCTGGTGACGGTGAACGCCAACCCCACCTGGGGCCTGCCCGCCGACCTGACCGTTCAGCCCGACGGCTCGATCTCGGGCTTCATGCTGGACACCACCGACGCCCCCAGCATCGAGATCCCGTTCACCGGCATCACGCTCACCGGGTACTTCTTTGCCGCCCAGGTCGAGGACAGCCAGAGCCCGGGCGAGACCGAGCAGGGGATCTTCTTGATTCCGACGGTGCCAGTCGGGATTCCTTGAGGAGAGGTCGGTCGTTCGTCCTGCGGGGCGCGGCGTTGGCGCGTTGGCAAGGAGCACAGGCCTCCGTGCCTGTGCCTGGCATTGGCAAGGAGCACAGGCCTCCGTGCCTGTGCCCGACACAAGACCGACCTCGAGACCGTAGCGTGGTGCTCAGTGTCATGGCTAAGCGACCGCCGAAGGGGTCGCGGAGGTTGACGCGGGGCCGGCGGTGCGGCATCCCAGCGGCATGGTGACGGGGCCACACCGGCCCGGCCGGCGACGACGATACGTGGACGTGGACGTGGACGTGGACGTGGACGTTCACGGTGTCCTCAACGTGAACGGGGACGTGGACGTGGACGTGGACGTTTGCCCGTTCGGCGCTCTAGAAGCTCGGCCCCCACCTCAGGTACAGCTCGGGCATCCACTTGTTGCCCTCGAGCTCGATCCCTTCGACGTAGACGGGCCAGGCGGCGGTCACCCCCATCATGCGTGGCTCGAAGCCCAGCATGTCGGCCATGCCGGCGACTCCGACCGTGACCCCCGCTGCGCGCGCGAGCTCCCCGTCCACGATGCCCATCCCCGCCTCGGCACCCAGCGACAACTGCAGCTCGGTGGCCCAGCCGAATCCGACCGGCACGCTGGCCCCGCGAGCTGGCGCCCACCGGTACTCGGCCAGGGCGACCGACGCGGCGGTGGCCGGCGCCGCCTCGGGCGGAATGCTGCGCAGGCGGCTGGACCCACCCAGGCTGGGTAGGCGCTGGGCGACGGTGCCCTGGGCGATGGCCAACACCCCACGCAGCGCGACCGCGTGCCGGGGATGCGGCGACAGCACCTGGGTGCCCGCCAGGCTGGCCTTGGCCCACTGCTGGTCGGTGGTGGGCACGAAGCCCCCGTCGGCTCCGAGCCCGAAGGCGCTGCCCTGCAGCGGGAAGTAGCCGCCGTAGCGCTGCCGAAAGCTGTACGACACGCCCGCCCCCACGGCGATGGGCGCAAGGGTGCCCTCGAAGGCCGGGTTCAGCCAGGCGGCGTTCACCGACGTGCTCAGCGCGTGCCGGTGCCGCAAGCCATCGATCTTGGCGCCGAAGCGCCGGGTGTAGCCCAGGGTGGTGGCGGCGAGGCTGCTGCGGTTGGTGGACGCGCTGCCCCAGTACACGTTTCGCGTCTCGTACTGGCGTCGCAGCCACATCGCGCCGCCCATGTCGATCCATCCGTCCGACAGGTTGATGGTGTGGATGGCCCCGGTCGCCACCACCCGGTACCGGGCCGGCCAGGTGTCGTGGGCCCGGGATGTCTGGGCCAGGTGCCGCCCGGGGTCGAGCGCCACCCTCTTGGGCGCAGGCTGCTGGCGAATCGCTCCCGCTCCCATGAGGACCTGATCGTAGCCGTCGATGCGCACCACCACGGGCTCGGTGGGCCCATCCGCGCCATCGCGGCTGACGCGGACCCGCTCGTCGTCGACCGCCAGGATGTAGTCCTGCTCGGGCATGGGCACGCGGCGGGCCTCCAGGAAGGCTGCGTGCTCGGGCAGCAGCTCGTCGCCGTTGCGCAGCGCGGTGCCGACCTGCCATGCGGTTGCGGAGCCGTAGGCATCGTCGAGCTGCGCGACCACGACCGTGCCGGCGTACACCGGGGCGTGCACCTCCACCAGGTCGTCGCGAACGGGGTCCGCTGGGTGGGTGTCTTCCAGGATGTCGCCGTGAAAGGCCATGGTTCGGGAGTACAGCAGGCTGTCGATGGTGGGCAGGAAGCTGGCCCAGCGCAGCGTGCGCCGCGCTCCCGCGCCGCGAAGACGCGCGCTGTGGCGCTGGGACAGGGCAGCGGCGACGATGTCTCGCTCGAAGGGGTCGGCGTGGCCCGAGAGCGCGGCGGCCAGGCCTCGGGCGACGGCGACGTGGTGAAAGCGGTGCAGGCCGCCGGTCACGCGCCAAGCGCGGTCGCTGACGTAGGCCAGGCCCGGGCCAGGACGGGCCAGGCGCCTGCGCAGGGGGGCCTCCACGATGACGCCGTTCCAGCCGGCGTCGGCCGGGGCGATGGCCACCAGCTGGTTGCGGGTCTCGCGCACCAGCGCGCGTCGGGGCTTGCCTCGGGTCAGCAGCGTGGCGCTGACGCCGTCCTCGTCGATGGGGGTGGCGACGGCGCGCGGCATCACCGCCATCGCCGCCCGCTCGGCGGTGCCGGTCCAGTGCGCCTGTTGTGGTCCCCACTGGTCGCCGACGGCGACCGTCCAGCCATCGGGGGCGGTGAGCGTGACGTCCCACTGCACGATGGGCAGGCCCTCGGGCTGCGGGTACCACGCGCCGTTGGCGAAGGAGCCGTGCCGACGCGTTCGGCCCACCGCTCCCCAGCGCCGCGGCAGCTTGGTGTCGAAGTGCACCACGCCGTCGCGAACCTGCCAGGTGACCGAGCCGCGGCTGCGCGCGAAGGGGTAGGTGCGCAGCAGCGACAGGGGGTCGTCGGGCTCCGGCAGCCGCGCCAGCGGGTCGACCAGCTGCTGGGGCTCCGTGGCCACGAATGTGCCGCGAATGTGCCCGTCCTCATCGAGGTGGGCGTCGATCTGCACGTGCGGAGCGGCCCACGTCAGCGAGCACAGCGCCACGAGGGCCGAGATCAGTAGGTGAAGCCCATGCCGGCGGTCACGCCGGGCGCCGAGCCCACGGCGTACCAGGCGGCGCCACGGAAGTGCACCGTGCCGTTGGTGACCTGGAAGCCCAGCGAGAAGCGGTGCACGCCCAGCGCAGGCTCGGCGTCGTCGGCCTGGCCGAAGCTGTAGTACCGGGTGGCCCCGATGGCGGCCTTGTCTTCGTCGGACAGGCGCGGGGCGGCGGTGATGCGCATGAGCGTGTAGTCGAAGTAGGGCTCGAACTGCGCGGTGTTGATCTCGGGGAAGGCGCCGAAGGGCAGCTTGGTGCCGATGCGCACGCCGAAGTCCAGCACGCCGAGGTCGAGCTCGACGTTGCCGATGTACGCGGAGTAGCCCATCTGGATGGTGAGGTCGGGGTAGGGCTTGGTGCCCTCGACCAGGCCCAGGCGGCCGTAGCCACCGAACACACCCTGGCGGCTCATGCCCATCCAGCCTGCGGTGGTGCCGAACTCGAACGAGGCGGCAAAGCCCTTGCGGATCGAGATGGTGGGCACGAACATCCACGGGGAGGGGTCTTCGTCGGGGGCCGCGCGTTCCCAGGGGGTGGGGTCGCCGACCTCGCCGTTGCCGTCGTAGAACACGAACGCGTTCTGCAGCGAGAAGTCGAAGCCAAAGGCGCCCAGGGTGCCGGCCGGCGAGATGGGCTTGTTGGCCACCGCCGTGCCCAGCTCGGTGACCAGCTGGCGGTAGTCTTCGGGCACGGGTGCCGAGATGCGTTGACCGTTGTGGTCGAGCATGTCGGTGAGCGTGACGTCCTCGGGCCAGCCCGCGAGGGCTGCCTGGGGAGCGAGCGCGATGGCCATGGTTGCAAGGGGCAGCGCGTGCCGCATCGAGCCTCCGTGATCGGGACAGTAGCACAGCGACCGCGCGAGCGGATACGCCCATTGCTTGCACCGCTGGAGCTGATCCCATGGCCGAACCGCAACCCCAAGACATGCTCGCCGCCGCCGCCGCCGCCGTGCGCGACCCCATCAGCGGAAAGAGCGCCGCAGACGCCGGGATGATCGACAACGCGCGCGTCGACGACCAGGGCCGGCTGCGCTTCGATCTGGTGTTCGACAAGGCCCACGACCGCGAGACCCGCCAGGGCATCGAGGCCGCGCTGATCGAGCGCCTTCGCCACGCGGGCTTCCAGGGCGAGGTCTTTCCGTTCGCTCGGCTGGCCGGCTCCCGCGGCGAAAAGCCCCAGGGTCCGGCCCACGGCCAGGCTCCCCGCCCGGTGAAAGAGAAGCCCGAGCCCGTGCCCGGCATGCGCCAGCGCGGGGGTGTGGCCCCCCATGGCGGGCCCATCGTCAAGGCGAAGATCCCCGGCGTGAAGCGCATCATCTGTGTGGCCTCGGGCAAGGGCGGCGTCGGCAAGTCCACCGTGTCCACCAACCTGGCCATCGCCCTGCAGAGGCAAGGGCACACGGTGGGCCTTCTGGACGCCGACGTCTATGGCCCCAGCCTGCCCACCATGATGAACGTGCACGCCCGCCCCATGTCCACCGACGACCAGCGCATCGTGCCGGTGAACAGCTACGGCGTGAAGTGTCTGTCGGTGGGGCTGCTGGTTCCGCCCGAGCAGGCCATCATCTGGCGCGGCCCCATGGTGATGGGCCTGGTGCGGCAGTTCTTGCAGCAGGCGGCCTGGGGCGAGCTCGACTTCCTGATCATCGACCTGCCGCCGGGCACGGGCGATGCGCAGCTCACCATCATCCAGGCGGTCGACATCACCGGCGCGGTCATCGTCACCACGCCGCAGCCTGTCGCCCTGGCCGACGCCGTGCGCGGCATCTCGATGTTCCGCAAGCTCGACGTGCCCCTGCTGGGCCTGGTCGAGAACATGGCCTGGTACGAGCTGCCCGACGGCACCCGAGACTACGTCTTTGGCGAGGGTGGGGGCATCGACCTGGCCAAGACCGAGAACACCCAGGTATTGGGCCGCATCCCGCTGCAGTCGCGGCTTCGCAAGAGCGGCGACGACGGGCTGCCCGCGGCCCTGGCCGACGACGCGCTGGGGCAGGCCTTTGCCGACATCGCCAGGGGCGTGGTGGCCTCGGTCGAGCCGGTCAACGCGTGAGCCTCCCCGTGCCCCAGCTTGGCGCCATGCCCACCTCCGGGCCGCTGGTCGATCGCTTCGGGCGCGTACACACCTACCTGCGCATCTCGGTCACCGACCGCTGCAACTTTCGCTGCACCTACTGCATGCCGGCCCAGGGCTTCGACTTCGAGCGCCGCGCCGACGTGCTGTCGTACGAAGAGATCGTGCAGCTGGTGGGCGTGTTTGCCACCATGGGCATCACCCACCTGCGGCTCACGGGCGGCGAGCCCACCATCCGCCGCGACATCGAGCGCCTGGTCGAGGGCCTGGCGGCCACGCCGGGCATCCAGCAGGTGGCGATGACCACCAACGCGGCCAAGCTGGGAGGCAAGGCCCAGCTGCTCGCCGATGCGGGCCTGGACCGGGTGAACATCTCGCTCGACTCGCTCGACGCCGACACCTTCCGCCGCATCACCCGGGGAGGCGAGCTGGACAGTGTGCTGGCCGGCATCGACGCGGCGCGCGCCGCGGGGCTCACCCCCATCAAGATCAACTGCGTGGTGGTGGCCGGCGAGAACGAACACGAGGTCCAGGGCATCGTCGAGCACTTCGCGCCTCACGCCGCCGACACCCAGGTGCGCTTCATCGAGTACATGCCGTTCACGGGCGTGGGGCAGGGGCGCCGTCACCGCCCCGAGGCCGATCTGCGGCGGCGCATCAGCGAGCGCTGGTCCATGCAGCCCGTGTCCGACGCTCAGGGCAGGGGGCCGGCCACTCACTGGCGGCTCGACAACGGTCTGATCGTGGGCTTCATCTCGCCCATGACCCAGCACTTCTGCCACAGCTGCAACCGCCTTCGCCTGCAGTGCAATGGTGAGCTGCGCACGTGTCTGAGCCGCGAGGTCGCCCCCAGCCTGCGCGAGGTGCTGCGCGGCGGGGCCACGTCGAGCGAGCTCGAGCGCGCCATCCGCGAGCGGGTGTGGGGCAAGGTGGCCGGCCACGAGGCCGATGCCGACCACGGCTTCAAGGCCTTCGAGGGCGTGATGACGCAGGTGGGCGGGTAGCGCCCGACCCCTCTAGAACACGCGCCTGCGCGTCTCGATCTGCTCGGCTTCGGTCTTGCAGTCGATGCACAGCGTGGCCACTGGCCGGGCGAGCAGGCGCTTGTAGGTGATCGGCTCGCCACAGGACTCGCACGAGCCGTATTCGCCGTTGCCGATGCGCTCGAGCGAGTAGCGGATCTTGCCCAGCAGGCGTCGCTCGCGGTCGGCCAGCCGCAGGGTGAACTCGCGGTTGGACTCGGTGACGGCCAGATCGAGCGGATCGGGGTCGCCCTCGCGGGTCTCGATCAAGTTCGAGACGGCTTCGCGGGACTGATCCATCAGCGTCGTGAGCTGTTCGTCGAGCACCGACTTGAGGTGGCGCACCTCGGTTGAGGTCAAGTACTCGTCCTTTGGGAGGGACGTGTTGTCAGCGGCGTTTTCGGCCATCGCACCACCACCTTTTTTGGGGTCGGGAGACTATATCAGCTGGACACGGGCGACAGGGGAGTCAAGACGCTCTTCGGCTGGCGTCGTGCGGTCTTTGGCATAAACCGAGCTTCGGAGGGCAGCTCATGCTCAAGAGAGCCATCGTCGTGGGCGCATCGAGCGGCATCGGAGCCGCGCTGGCACGGGTTCTGTGCCAAGAGGGCTTCGTGGTCGCCGCGGTCGCGCGGCGGCAAGAAAAACTCCAGGCCCTGGCCGATGGCATCAATGCCGGTGGTGCCACGCGCTGCCATGTGTTCGCCCACGACGTCACCGACACCGCCGGTGCGCGCCGAACCTTCGATGACGCCGTGCGCGCCCTCGACGGCCTGGACGTCATCGTGTACGCCGCCGGCGTGATGCCCACCATCACCCCCGACACCTACGACGCCCAGATCGACCGCACCATCTTCGAGGTCAATGTGATCGGGGCCAGCAACTGGCTCAACCTCGCGGCCGAGCGCTTCGCCGTGCAGCAGTCGGGCACCATCGTGGGCATCGGCAGCGTGGCGGGCGACCGTGGGCGACTCGGCAATCCAGCCTACTGCGCCAGCAAGGCGGCGCTGCACACCTACCTCGAGGCCCTGCGCAACCGGCTCGCGCCGGTGGGCGGCACCGTGGTCACGATCAAGCCCGGCCCCGTGCGCACCGCCATGACCGAGGGGCGCGAGTTCAACGGCCTAACGGGCGCGCTGCTGATCGACGCAGACGAGGCCGCGATGCAGATCTACAGCGCCATCCGACGGGGGAGCACCGTCGCGTACGTTCCCAAGACCTACATGCCCATCATGACCGGCATCAAGTCGGTGCCCAGTGTGGTCTTTCGCCGGATGAAGCTCGCGTGACCGACGCCAACAAGCTGCCCGCCGCTGCCATCGAGCTGCACCCCGTGTCCGAGCGACGCGAGGGCTGGGGCATGGCCATCGATGCCGTCTGCCACGTGGTCTACCCCCAGTCGGCGGCCGATGTGCTCGCCGCCTTCGACCTGGCCCGTGCTCGGGGCTGGACCGTCGCGCACTGGGGCGGTGGCCGCAGCTACGGCGATGCTGCCCTCAACGACAGCAACCTGCTGCTCGACTTCCGCGACATGAACCGCATCCTCAAGTTCGATCGCGACACCGGCGTGGCCGTGGTCGAGCCCGGGGTGACCCTGCAGAAGCTCTGGCACCACATCCTGCCCCTGGGCTGGTGGCCCGCGGTGGTCTCGGGAACGATGTACACCACCCTGGGTGGCCTGTGCGCGGCCAACGCCCACGGCAAGAACAACCACAAGTACGGGCCCATCGGCGATCACGTGCTGGGCTTCACCCTGGTGTGCCCCGACGGCGAGATCCGGGAGTGCTCGCGCGAGCAGCACCCCGACATCTTTCACGCGGCCATCGGCGGCATGGGCTGGCTGGGCACCTTCGTCAGCATCACCATCCAGACCAAGGCGGTGCACTCTGGTCGCCTGTCGGTCACGCCGATCGTCGGCGACGACATCGGGCACATGTTCCGGCTGTTTCGCCGCTACAACGACGCCGACTACGACTACGTGGTGGGGTGGATCGACGCCTATGCCAAGGGCGCCGACATCGGCCGGGGCCAGATCCACGCCGCGCGCTACGTCGAAGAGGGGCAGGACCCCGTCGGCCGCAGCCTGATGCGCCCCGAAGATCAGACGCTGCCGCCAAACCTGTTTGGCATCCTGCCGTTCTCGCTGCTGCACTGGTTCGCACGACCCCTCGCCAACCGCTGGGGCATGTGGCTGGTGAACTGGGGCCGCTACCAGTGGATGGCCCTGCGGGAGTCGGCGCAGCACACGCACCTGCAAGAACACGCCCGCTTCAACTTCTTGCTCGACTTCGTGCCCAACTGGAAGTGGTTCACGGCGCCAGGCGGCCTCATCCAGTTCCAGCTCTTCCTGCCCGAGAGCGCCGCCGAAGGCACCATTCGGCGCGTGCTCGCCGACGCCCAGTACCGAGCCCTCGAGCCGTACCTGGTGGTCATGAAGCGCCACCGCTCCGACGCCTTCTGGCTGTCCCACGCGGTCGATGGCTACAGCTTTGCGATGGACTTCTTCGTCAAAGACCACACCCGCGAGGAGCTCTACCGCTTCACCCAGCACCTGCAAGACCTGGTGGTCGACTGCGGGGGTCGCTTCTACTTCGCCAAAGACAGCGTGGTCAGCGGCGATGCCGTGCGCAAGAGCCTGGGCGACGAGACGGTGGGCCGGTTCATGGCACTTAAAGCCCGGCTCGACCCCGACAACCTGATGCGCGGCAACCAGTTCCGCCGCATCTTTGGCGCGGTGCCCAAGCAGCTCGACACCGCCGATGACATCGAGCCCCCCGCCGCCAAGAAGACCAAGCAGAAGCTCACCCGCAAGCGCTCGATCCGCGAGTAGGCGCTAGCGCAGCGCCACTTCCTTGCACCCGGCCCGGTACTCGGTGTCCTCGACGAGGTCCAGGTTGATGCGGTCGAGCGGCGTGAGCCACTCGGCGATGTTTTGGTCGTGCACCGCGGGGTTCGGGGCGTACCAGCGCCTGGATGCGAAGAACACCCGCTCCGCGCGGGTCTCGAAGGCGTACCCATGCCGAGCCAGAACCGTGCTGCGCACTGCCCACAGGGTCTTGCAGCTCGACCCTGCCAGCGCCTGGCGGGTGAGCTCGTCGCCGTCCAGCGCCGCCCGAATCGGGCTGTCGGCCGTGGCGGGCTCCGACTCGTGCATGGCGCGGTGGGTGAGCGCGGGCATGGGCTCGTCGCGGGAGGGGAACCAGTCTTCGGAGAGGGTGACGAAGCCGTGGAAGTGCTCGACATTGTCGCGCTCGCCGAGGTTCAGCCACCCGGTGACCGCGGCGTAGCGGTGCGGATCGGCGTGCACATAGGTGATGACGCCGCGGTCATCGACCTCGGTGACGATGCCGACGTCGGCCAGTCGGGTGGTCGCCGCCACACGGTGGTCGTCGGGGGAGGCGGGGGCCGAGAAGAACACCAGGTCGCCGATGTGGGGCACGGGCGAGTAGTGGCGCTGCCCAAAGCTGCCCATCCACAGGGCGTCGGCGCTGATCGGCTCGAGCTTGGGAAAGCCCGCGGCCTCGAGCATGGTCTGCACCACGGCTGCCCGATCCTCGGCGCGCAGCGCGTCGGGGTTGTCGACGTGCCAGCGGGCGCTGTCGGCGACGAGCTTGCCCTGCATGGTGTCGGGCTCGCTGGCGACGGCCAGCGAAGAGAGCAAGAGCAGGGCGCACGCGGTCACTGGGGCAGGCCGGGTCATGGCAGGCTCCTGGTTCACGAGGGAGGCACCGAGGGGGCACGGCCGCCGTTGTGGGGAACGAGCGGTCGAGGTCTGAACTGGTGGTAGGAGTTGGTGAGCCCGTGCCCACCCTCGGTGCATCTTCACCATGCCCGGTGCGGCGAAGCGGTGCGATGACGGCCGACTTTCAGTCCCATGGCACGGGACTTACGTGCGTGCTCCCGGCTACCGGCAGCCGCCCCGAAACTCCCGCTTCTGGGCGCGCTCCATGGTCTTGACGTCCTTCTTGCTCAGCTCGTCGGCGATGGTCTGCTGGTTCACGCTTCGGTCGCGGTCGTACCACTCTTCGCCCCGAAAGAAGCGCTGGGCCCGGCTGGTCTGAAAGTCGTAGCCGTGGCGCGCGTAGGCGGTGTTGCGCACGATCCACAGCTCCTCGCAGTCCAGGCCCCGTAGCTGCCTGCGCCGCACCTTCTTGCCCTTCTTGGCCCGCTCGAAGGCCCTCAGGCCGTCCAGGTCGGTGCCCGGACGCCCCGGGCGACCCTCGGACTCCGCGACCACCCGGGGGCGGTCCTTGGGACGGGGCTCGGTGCGTGTCTGTGGCTCGGCATCGCCGGTGCCTTCGGATGCCTCGGGGCCGTACATCGTGGCGAAGCCGCGCACCATCTGCCCGGCCAGCCGTGGGGCTCCCTCGACGCCGTCGTTGCGCCTGAGGTAGTCGTTGAGCACCTGATCGCCCTTCACGTGCAGGTTGGGGCGCGACAGGTTGGCGCGAATCTCGGTGATACCCTGCCCTCCGCGGTGCACCATGACGATGGTGCCATCGGACAGCACCTCGGTGACCACGGCGATGTGGGTGAGGGGGTCGTCGACGCGGCCGTTGCCGTTCTTGTCGAAGGTGTTGTCGAAGAAAGCCAGATCGCCGGGCCGCGGGTTGCTGTGGGTGGCCTTCCGACGCTTGGCCTCGTTCCAGTAGGTCTTGGTGCTGCCCGTGAAGGTCACACCTGCGCGGCGGTACACCGACTCGACCAGGCCCGAGCAGTCGTTGCGCTGGAGCTTGGGGGTGTGTTGGGCGTGCCACGCGGCCGAAGCAGCGAGGTCGCCCCCATCGACCGCCGGGGCGGCGAGCGACGGCAGCACGAGCAACAGGATCAGAGCGAGCATGTGGTCACCAGTGGGGCCTGGCTTTCGAGGTGAACGCGGGGGGCGCTCACGGCATTCATCCGACGCCCTGGGCGTCTTGGGTACGAAGGGTGGCAAAGCCGCGGAAGAGCTCGCCCGACAGGCGCTTGCCGCCGTCGTCGTCGGCGTTTCGGCTGCGCAGGAAGCTGTTGAGCACCCGGCCGTCGGTGTCGGCATGCTCGTCGGGCCGGTACAGGTTCATGCGCATCGTGGTGCGCCCCTTGCTGGTGCCGCCGTGCGCCAGCTCGATGGTGCCGTCGCTGTACACCTCGAGCACGATGGCCACATGGGTGAGCTTGTCGTCGCGGCGCCCGTTGCCGTCGCGGTCGTAGGTGTTGTCGAAGAAGGCGAGGTCGCCCGGCTGGGGGCGCTTTCGCTTGTGGGTGGCGCGCAGCTGCTTGGACAGCTCCCAGAACGAGGCCGTGTTGCCCTCGAGGGCCTGTCCGTCGCGGTCGTACACCGCGCACACGTAGCCGCTGCAGTCGTCGCGGAAGCCGCGGGGCTTGTGATCGAGGTAGTAGCGCGCGGCACTGACGAGGCCGCTGCCGTCGGTGTGCCCGGGGGGAGCGGTCTCACGGACGGGCGCAGCAGCGTCGGGCTCGACGAGCACGGCGGGTCCGGGGTCTGGGCGTCCGAGAGCAGCCATTGGACCGGGAGGTCCAGGCACGGTCGCGCAGGCGAGCAACAGCAGAAGCAAGGTCATGGCGGGCGAGGGAGGGGAGGGGGGAGGGCGTTGGCTGGGAGCCGCCGTTAGTATGCCATCCCCCGTGGGTGTCCCGCGCCCCCGATGGCCAGGAGTGATCGTGTCGATCGAGTCCCTGCCTCTGTTCCAGGGCATTCCCCGAAGCCACCTCGAGTGGGCCATCAAGCACTTCAAGCCGGTGCGAGTGAACTTCGGCACCCGGCTGATCGAAGAGGGCGACCACGACTCGTCGATGGTCATCGTGGTCAACGGCAAGCTCGAGATGTCCACCGGCGGGGTGCTGCTGGGCAACGCCGGCGTGGGCGAGCTGGTGGGTGAGGTGGCGCTGTTCGGCTCGGGCGTGCGCTCGGCCTCGGTCGAGACCCTGACCCAGTGCGACCTGCTCATCCTCGACCGCTCCGGCTACATCACGCTGCGCAACCAGAACAGCCCCATCGCCTACGCCATCGAAGAGCACGCGCTCGATGCGGTGAGCAACCGCCTTCGGCGCGTCAACAAGCGCATCTCGGAGCTGGCCGAGGGCACGCCGGTCGAGCACGTCACGCCCAGCCAGGGCTTCTTCTCGAAGGTGGCCAGCATCTTTGGCGGAGGGGGCCTGACGGCGGGTCCGCGTGGCCTCGACGTGGCCGCGTCGCTGGCCGAGACCGACCTGTTCAAGGACTCCCCCGAGCCCGCGCTGCAAGAGCTGGCGGGCTACTTCGGCACGGCCAGCGCCGGCCCGGGCACCTTCGTGTGCACCGAGGGCGACGTGGGCGGCGAGATGTACATCCTGCTCGAGGGGCACGTCGACGTGCTCATCGACACCGAAGACGATTCTGTCGAGCCCGTCGCCCGGCTCCAGAAGGGCGACGCCTTCGGCATGTGCTCGCTGGTGCAGTACGACCAGCGGCGCATGGCCTCGTGCGTGGCGAGCGACTCGGCGGTGCTGCTCACCATGGACCGCGACTCATGGTCCGAGGTGTGCCACGCCATGAACGCCGCCGGCTCCATCATGCGCTCGGCCATGATCAAGGCCCTGGCCGAGCAGCTGCTGTACACCAATGGCCAGCTCGCCACCCTCGACCAGGCCCGCACCCTGCGTCCGCTCACCATCGACCGGCTCGACCCGCTCAAGAAGGCCAGTGCGGCCCTCGAAGCGCGCGGCCGGCACCTGCAGGAGTAGGTCTTGGTCGTTCTGGGGGTGTGCGACAGCCGGTCCACCGGCGCCGCGCTGGTCATCGATGGCACCGTGGTCGCAGTCGAGCACGAGGCCCGCTACGCGCGTGATCAGGACACGTCGCAGTTCCCGTGGACGGCCATCGACATGTGCCTCGACGCGGCGGGGCTGCGCAATCGGGACGTCGACGTCATCGCCATCGCGGGCCGGTTCTCGCCGCCGCTCGTCGCCCGCCGCCACCCGGGCCTGCGCCCGGTGCTCAAGCCCAATCCCTTCTCGCCCTTCCTCGACGCCGAGGTCTTCTTGCAGGCCATGCTGCGGCAGACCGGCCTGGGCGCCGCCGACGCCGACCGCGCCTCGGAGTGGTTCGAGGGTGTGTTCCGCGAGCGGGGATTCCAGCCGCACCGGGTGGTCATGGTGGACACCCACAAGGCGCTGGCGGCGGCCGTGTACCGCAACCAGCCCGACGACGATGTGGTGGCGCTCACCATGCACCCGCTCGGCGACGGCGTGTCCTTTGCCGTGCACGAGTGCAACGCGGGGCAGATCGACCGGGCGTGGAACCAGAAGGGCTTCAGCAGCCTGCACGTGCACCTGCAGCGGGTCTCGGCCGCCATGGGCTTTCGCCCGTGGGTCGACAACCGGCACCTGTGGGCGCTGGCGGGGCGCGCCGAGCCCGACGCCGATCTGCGCCTGGTGCTCGATCGCGTGCTGCGTGCCGAGGGTCCCAGACTCGCGCGGCGGCGCTACCCGGTGCCCACCCACCGCGGGGCGCCCATCTACAAGGCCCTGGCCGAGGCCCCGCGCGAGGTGGCGGCCGCGACGGTGCTCGCCAACCTGGTCGATGCCGTGCGCGAGCTGGTGACCTACCACGTGCGCGAGATCGGCATCGCCGACGTCGTGCTGGGCGGCGCGGTCTTCGACAACCCGCGCCTGGTGGCCGCCGTCGCCGAGCTGCCCCTGGTGCACACCGTGTCCGCCACGCCGAGCCCCGGGTGGGGCGAGCTGGCCCTGGGGGCGGCTTCGAGCGTGGCGGGTGTGGCGCCGCACAGCCTGCCCCCGGGCCTGGGTGCCGAGTATGGCGACGGCCAGATCTCCCGCGCTCTGGACAGCTCCGGGGTGCGAGGGGTGCGCGTGACCGACCCCTCAGAGACGGCGGCGGGCCTGTTGGCCGATGGCATCGGCGTCGCGCGCTTCCAGTCCCGCGGAGGCTTCGGCTGGACGGGGCTTGGCGCACGCTCGGTCCTGGTGCGCGCCGACGACGTGGCTGCCCTGGCCGCGGTTCGCCAGTGCCTGGGCCGTGCCGAAACCGACGAGGTGGTGCTGGCCTGGCTCGAGAACCCCGACGACGGCGAGATCATCGCCTTGGACAAGGCTCGGGAGGCCACCCGCTTCGGGGCCGCCGCCTTGAGGGTCGACGAGGTGTTCCAGCGTCGCTACCCGGCCGCGGTCACCGCCGATGGCCGCGCACACCTGATGCGCGTGGAGCCCGACGGCGACACCGGGCTTTACAGCATCCTCACCGCGCTCAAGCGCCGAACGGGCTGTGCCGCTGTCGCCATCCTGCCGCTGGCGCTGGTCGACGAACCCACCGTGGCGGTGCCCGCCGACGCGGTTCGCACGTGGCGCAGCAGCGGCCTGGACGCCCTGCTGATCGGCCCGTACCTGGTGCGCCGATGACCACCCTCACAGCACTGGACGGCCTTCGCGAGGTCATCCGCGGCATGGACTCGGTCCTTGTGGCCCTGTCGGGCGGCGTGGACTCGGCCCTGGTCGCCCGGGTGGCCGCCGAAGAGCTGGGCGAGCGCGCCGTGGCCTTGACCGCGCAGTCGCCCACCCTCCCGCCCGAAGAAGCCGCCATCGCCAGCGAGGTCGCCGCCGAGTGCGGCATGCGCCACGTGCTGATCGACACCCACGAGCTCGAGCGCGAGGGCTACGCCCGCAACGACGGGGCGCGCTGCTATTTCTGCAAGACCGAGCTGTTCGCGCTGGCCGAGACACGCCGCCGCGAGCTCGGCCTGGCCTGGCTCGCCGACGGCACCATCACCGACGACCTGGGCCAACACCGGCCTGGCCTCGCCGCCGCCCGCGAGAACGCCGTGCGCCACCCGCTGGTCGAGGCCGGCCTGTGCAAGCAGCAGGTGCGCGACGCCGCCCGGGCCCTGGGCCTGTCGGTCTGGGACAAGCCCAGCTTTGCCTGCATCGGGAGCCGCTTCTCCAAGGGAACGCGGGTCACCCTGCCCAAGGTGAACCGGGTGGTCGCCGTCGAGAGCGAGCTGCGACGGCACGGTTTCCGGCAGTTCCGCGTGCGCTGGCACGAGCTGGGCGACGACGCCCTCGCGCGCATCGAGCTCGACCCCAGCGAGATCGAGCGCCTGGCGAGCCCGGGGGTGCGCGACGCGGTGAGCGCGGCCGCCACCACCGCCGGATTTCGCTGGGTGACCGTCGATCTGGTGGGGTACCGCAGCCCCGGCGCGCCATGAGCACGGCCGCCCCTCCCTGGAAGACTCAGCGAACCCGAGCGGTGCTGGGCGAGGTGCTGGCCCTGTGGGTGGTGGTGCTGCTGCTCATCCGCGTGTTCGTGGGGCTGGCCGACGTGCTCAAGTCGATCTGGGCGCCGCTCGAGATCGTGCTGGCCGCGGTGCCCATCCTGTTCATGTACGCGCCGGTGGTGCTGTGCAACTGGCGGGGCGTCGACAGCTGGGACTACCCGCTGGCGTTGCCCGCCTTCGACGACCGCGAGGCCTGGCTGGGCGCACTCAAGCTGAACGCCGTGGTCATCGGGCTGGTCGCGGTGCCTTGGTTCGTCGGCTACCACCTGTACCAGACCCAGATCTTCGGCTTCGAGTTCGAGGGCACCTGGCCCGTCGACCCGATTCGCCTCATCGGGTACCACATCTTTTTTGTCGCCATCCCCGAGGAGTTCTTCTACCGCGGGTACATCCAGTCGCGGCTCGACGAGCTGTGGGAGCCGCGGTGGGAGATCCTGGGCGGCGTGGTGGGGCCGGGGCTGCTGGTCACCTGCGTGATCTTCGCGTTCGGGCACTCCATCGTGGTCGTGCAGTGGTGGCACTTCGCCATCATCTTTCCCAGCCTCGTCTTTGGCTGGATGAGGGCCAGAACCGGCGGCGTCATCGCCGGGGCGATGTTTCATGCCTGGTGCAACATCACGGTCAGCACGCTCGATGCGCTGTACGGCATCCAGCCTCCGTGAAGCGATGTGGAACCTGATCCCAGTCTGACGGTCCATCGGCCTTGAATGGTCATGGGGGGTCCGTAGCGATATACTTGCGCGGTCAACCGTGGCCCCATCCCGCGGCTGGTCATGGAGATGAGCTTGGCAGAAACCGAGAGCTGCCCATTCTGCACCACCCAGGTCGAGAAGGATCTGGTGGTGTTCGGTGGTACCTGCCCCAACTGCTTCGGTGAGATCCCGGGCGAAGAGGCGGCCACCGATCCGGGCGAAGAGGTCCGCCGTCGGCAAGAGGCGCAAGACGCCCGCCGTCTGCGTCGCCGCATGCTCATCCCCTTCTTGTTTGCGGCCATGGTGGTGCTGGGCATCTTTGGCACCGCCGTGGCGCTCATCTTCTGGCCCGAGCCCCAGATGGCCATGCTCGACCTCGACGACGACCAGTACGCCGATCTCGAGCTCGACTTCATCAACGCCGAAGGCGAAGAAGAAGAAGACCCCGAGCCCACGGATGCGGGTGCCGCGGCCAAGGCCAACGGCGGCAACAAGCCCAGCGGGGGCAACAAGCCCAGCGGGGGCAACAAGCCCAACGCCATCGACAGCCTGCGCAACCTCAAGGTGGGCAGCGTGGCCGAAGTCGAGGTCGGCGATGCCAGCGCGGCCGGCGGTCCCGAGACCAAGGGCCCGCGCGGCAGCCGCACCAGCCAGGGCACCGGCGACATCGAAGACGTGCACGTGCCCAACGATCTGGGCGGGCCGGTCACCGGAGGCGGCGGCGATCTGTTCGGCGGCGGCTTCGGCGGCGCGGCCATCAACCGTCGCCAGGCCATGGGCGTGACGCTCACCGACGACGACGCCATCATCCAGATGGTGCAGCGTGTCCTGCGCGCCGAGCTGCGCAAGCTCAAGAGCTGCTACACCCAGCAGCTCAAGGCCGAAGAGAACCTGCAGGGCCAGTGGGTGCTCAACTTCACGGTGGCCAACACCGGCAAGACGAAAGACATCGGCATCGCCGCCAAGGGCAAGTCCCACGCCGGCCTCGAGACCTGCATGTCCCAAAAGATGACCAGCTGGCAGTTCCAGCCCATCAAGGCCGACCTGCCGGTCAAGAAGACGGTCACCTTCAAGCCCGGTTTCTAAGCCCGCAAGGAGCACAGGCCTCCGTGCCTGTGCCTAGGTGGGTTGAGTCAGAAGTCGGTTCGGCAACGGCAATCACCTCCCCTTCATGCGCTGGAGCATCGCGCCGACCCCGGTCTCGAGTTCGATTTTCGGTCTCGAGTTCGATTTCTCGGTCTCGAGTTCGATTTCTCGGTCTCGAGGTCGGTCTCGGCGAGAACGACTTCGACCTCGAGATCGCCTACGAGACCGAGCGCAGAGGCCCGTCCTCCCTGGCTGCCCGCAAGGAGCACAGGCCTCCGTGCCTGTGCCTACGGCACGGTGCTCTCTCCCCAGCCCAGGCCGTCCATGTTGGGCTCGGGATGGGCGATGGGGCGGGCGATGGGGGGCTGGTCGGGCTTGGCCACGGCGCTGGCCATGGCCACCAGCAGCTCGCCCGCGGTCAGCAGCTTGCCGTCGACGGGCAGGGCCGCCGGGATCTTGTCGGGCAGCATGGCCACCAGCTGAGTGGCCAGGGCCACCAGCGCCTGGCGATCGATCTCGGTGGGGCCCGTCAGCGAGGAGCGGGCCGCGCTGGACGGCCCGCCGGCGGCGGGTAGACGGACGTGGTCGCCCTCGATCTGGCCGGCGAGCACCAGCAGAAAGCCCATCCAGGCCTCGGTGGGCTTGACGCCGCCGGGAAGGCTGCGGGGCACGGTTCCGAGCGTCTCGAGGGCGTTGGCCACCGCCAGCAGGTCTTCGCGGGACAGCAGTCGGCCCCCCTGGGACGCCGGCGACGGGGAGCCCATGCGGTCGAGCTCGGCAGTGGTGATCTGGTCGTGCAGCTCGTCGGGGCTGACCAGGCGAGCCCCGCTCTGCACCAGCACCTCGTCGAGCCAGCGCGCCAGCACCGCCGCATCGTCGGGTCCGGCAGCCGAACCCCGGAGCCCGACACGAACGATGGGAGGGAGCGCCGAGCCGGACGCGGTCCTTACCGCGGTGGTGGCCCGATCGGCGGCAATCGCCGAGAAGGGCGCCACCACGGGCGAGCGGTTGCAGCGTCCGTCGTAGGGCCCCGTGGGCAGCACCACGGTGTTGCCGATCTGGCCCTGGAAGCGAGCCGCGAAGCGTCCGGCCGCCCCGGGCTCGGGTGTGCCCGGCAGCAAGACCCGGTAGCCGGCGGCGCCGAACAGGGCCTCGGTGGGGCGGTTGGGCGCGGTGCCGGCCGCCACCCGACTGCGGGTCCCTGCCGACCGGCCGATGACCTTCGCGGGCTTCTTGAGCCGGTTCCACATGCTGGGGCTGGCGTCGCTGGCCCGGTCGACCGTGGGCACCTGCAGCTGCACGGCCGTGCTGTGGCCGTGGGCCTCGAGGCGGGCCATCACGGGCTCCCACAGGGCGCCGATGGGCGCGTCGGGCATGACCAGGGTCGCTGGCAGGTGCCGATCGTCGAGCACGTCCAGCAGCGCGTGCGCCCAGCTGGCCTCGCTGTCCTCGGTCCACAGCTCCAGGTGCACCAGCACGTCGGGAGCCCGCACATCGGTGACCGCCAGCGGGGTGTCCGCCGGGGCGTCGAGCTCGCAGCTGGCCGCGGCGAGGGCGGCGACGAGGGCCAGGATCATGGCGAGAACCCCATGATCAGGGCGTCGGTGCCGTCGCGGTAGTACCCGGGGCGGGTGCCGCGGCGCGTCCAGCCAAGGCCCTCGTACAGGGCGATGGCCGCCGCGTTGTCGCAGCGAACCTCGAGCCAGGCCTCGGTGACGCCGCGGCTGGGCCAGCTGTCGTGGGCCGCCCTCAGCAGGCTGCGGCCTACCCCTCGGCGGCGGAAGGCGGGATCGACGGCCAGGATGAGCACCTCGGCGCTGCCCGCCACCGCTGAGATCATGAGGTGGCCGGCCACGGTGCCGTCGGCGGTCTCGGCGACCCAGGCCACGGTGGTCTGCAGGTCCAGGCTGGCCAAGACCTGGGCAGGCGACCAGGCCGCGCTGGTGCTCGACGCCTCGATGCGCGCGATGTCTGCGGCGTCGCGAGCCCGTGCCTGGCGCAGGCGCATCAGGGCTGCCTCGGGTCGACGTGGCGAATGCGCGCCCGGCTGCTCTGCTGGGCGATGAGCTGGCGGTACTCACGCCACCAGTTCAGCCGGTCATCGGGCGGGGCCTGCAGGTTGCGGTTGAGCCAGCGCTCCACGACCACCCGGCGTCTCAGCGCGGTGCGCACGGCGGCCTCGTCCAGGCCCTGGCGAGACAGGTGCTCGCTCCAGGCCGCCTTGTTCGCGAAGTGTTCGTTCACCATCTGCTGCATGCGGCGCTCGACGTCGGCTTCGTCGGGCTGGTAGATGCCGATCTCGCCGGCCAGGGTGCGAATCAGGGTGGCTTCGACCATGCGCGCGAGACGGTCGCGCGGTGTGGTGTTCCACAGGGGGCTCGGCGACTGGTCGATGGGGTCGAGCACCGCATCCACAAGCAGATCCGAGGTCATCACCAGCTCTTCTTCGACCACCACCTCGATGCGGTCGACCACCGCGGCGGTCGCCGAGACCGTGGCAATGAGGGCGAGGGCCGGCAGCATGCGCAAAGGGTAACGGTTATCCCGGGTCGCTACTTCCATGACGAGCATGCAGGCGGAGCCCTGGAGGACCGTTGATCGAGGCACGCGGCCTCACCAAGCGCTTCGGCAATGTCACCGCCGTCGACTCGGTCGAT
Organism: Myxococcota bacterium; assembly: GCA_965216925.1. GTDB lineage: Bacteria > Myxococcota_A > UBA796 > UBA796 > CAYYHT01. The sequence continues at coordinate 493,895 of CBDCGT010000001.1, forward strand.
CTGGTGGTGCACGAGCACGGCATCGTCGGCTTCCTGGGGCCCAATGGCGCCGGCAAGACCACCACCATGCGCATGCTCACGGGCTACCTGCCCATGAACGAGGGCACGGCGCTCGTGGCGGGCCACGACGTCTTCGAAGACCCCATCGCGGTCAAGGCGAGTGTCGGCTACCTGCCCGAGACGCCGCCGCTGTACCCCGAGCTGACCGTCGGCGAGTACCTGAACTTCGTGGCCGAGATTCGAGGGGTGCCCTCGTCGGACCGGCTGCGGCGCGTTGGCGAGACGATGGAGCGTGTGGGACTTCGTCACATGGAGCAGCGGCTCACCGGTGCGCTATCCAAGGGGTACCGCCAGCGGGTGGGGCTCGCCCAGGCGCTGGTGCACGAGCCGCCGGTGGTCATCCTCGACGAGCCCACCAGCGGGCTCGACCCCGCTCAGGTCATCGGTGTGCGCCGCCTCATCAAGGCGCTGTCCGTCGACCGGGTGGTGGTGGTGTCCACGCACATCCTGCAAGAGGTCGAGCTGCTCTGCGACCGCGTGGTGGTGATCAACAACGGGCGCATCGCCGGCGATGGCACCGTCGAGTCGCTGGCCGCCAGCGTCGGTGCCGGATCGTGGCTCGAGGTCGGCCTCACCGGAGCGGGCGATGACGTCCTGGGCCGACTGAGCGGCCTGAGCGAGGCCGAGTCGGTCCAGGAGCTCGAACCCTCCGGGCCGATCCGGCGCTTCCGCCTCTCGGGCTCGGCCCAGCTCGGCGCCCAGATCAGCGGCCTTGCAGCCACCGCTGGCTGGACGCTGCACCTGCTGGCGCCGCACCGGGCCCGCCTCGAAGAAGTGTTCCTGCAGCTGGTCGAGGCCGAAGCATGAGCCGGCCGGTCGTCCATCCCCCCGGCTTTGCCCGTGCCCTGCTGGCGGTGCTGCGCAAGGACCTGCGTGTGCTCTTTCTGTCGCCGCTGGCGTGGGTGTTCATCGGCGCATTCTTGTTCCTGGCGGGCATGTTCTTCTACGTCAGCATCGTCGCCACGCGCGAGGCGAGCCTGCGCGCCATGATGGGCAACCTGTCCGTGGCGCTGCTGTTCTGCCTGCCCATGGTCACCATGCGCCAGCTCGCCGAAGAGACGCGCGCGGGCACGCTCGAGCTGGTGTTGACCGCCCCGGTGCCGCTGGGGGCCCTCATCTTGGGCAAGTGGCTGGCCACCATGGCCATGTGCACCGTGCTGTTGGCGCTCACCGGGGTGTACCCGGCCATCTTGTGGATGTACGGCAACCCCGATGTGGGCACGCTGTTCACCAGCTACCTGGGGCTGTACGCGTGCTGTGCAGCGTTCTCGGCGGCGGGGCTGTTCACCAGCTCGCTGACGCGCGATCAGATGGTGGCGGGAGTCGGCGGCATCATCCTGTTGCTGCCCTTCTGGCTGGTTGGCTCCGCGCGCGAGATGTTGCCCCAGATGCTTCAGCCGCTGGCCGACAGCCTGTCCCTGCTGGAGCACCTACGCAGCTTCGCCCGCGGGGTCATCGACACCGGGGATGTGGCCTGGTTCGTGGGCTTCACGGTCGTGTTCCTGTTCGCCACCTGGCGCTCGCTCGAGGCACGTCGATGGGCGTGATGGGGACGCCATGATGTTCTCTTCGGGCACCCAGCGCCGCCTGGCCACCGGGGGCAATGCGCTGCTGGTCAGCGGCCTGGTGGTCGCCATCGTGGTGCTGTTGGTGGGCTTCGCCGAGCGCAATGCCCTGCGCTTCGACCTGTCCCAAGATGGCGGCAACACCCTCGAGCGCAACACCCTCGTGGTGCTCGAGGCGCTCGACGAGCAGGAGCACACCGTGGTGGTCACGGCGTTCTCGGCTCAGCTCCGCAATGACGATGCGGTGCAGAAAAACCGCCAGCTGCAAGACCTGCTCGGCGAGCTCGACCGTCACTCCACCCGCCTGCAGACCGAGTTTGTGGACTTCGACGCCGATCGTGTGACCGCCGAGCGAATGGGCGTGCGCCAGTACGGGACCGTGGTCGTGCAGGGCCGCGGCGACCGGGTCGACTTCATCGAGCGGGAGCTGTTCAAGCGGGTGCGCACCGAGTCGGGCAGCGAGTTCGAGTTCCTGGGCGAGGCCCTGGTGGCCAAGGCCATCCAGCAGGTCCTCTCGGACGAGCCGCGCGTCGTCTACCTGCTCGAGGGCCATCGCGAGCTCACCGCCACGTCCACCGGCCCTCGCGGGCTCGAGCAATGGACCAGCCTGCTCGACGCCCAGGGTCTCGCCGTCCGGCCGCTCAACCTGCTTCGCGGCAGCGACCCCGGCGGACCGGTGGTGCCCGACGACGCCAGCGCCGTGCTGATCGTCGGCCCCAGAGCGCCCATGACCCCCCACGAAGAATCGGCGCTGCGCGAGTACATCGGCACCGGCGGTGCCCTGGGCTTCATCGCCGACCCCGAGGGCACGATTCCGGGCTTCATCGAGCAGCTCGGATTGCTGTTTCCGGACGGCATCGTGATGGACACCGTGAGCTACTTCCCCTACCTCGACAGGCCCCAGCTGCAGTACCGGCGCCACACCATCACCGACGAGCTCATCGAAGCCAAGGTCGACACCGTGGTGGTGAACAGTGCGCCCGTGGTGCTGGCTGGCGCGGCGGGTGTCGTGGCCGAGCCCGTGCTCGTCACCTCCCGCACCGGGTGGATCGAGCGCGGCGACGAGCGGGAGCCGGTCTTCGAGCCCGGCGTCGACGGCGAGGGTCCGGTGGTTGTCGCCGCTGCACTCACCGCGCGGGCTCCACACCCGCTCATCGCCCCGGGCCGCGCCAGCCGGGTGTTCGTGATGGGCGATGTCGACGCGCTCACCGACGAGCAGCTGGCCGAGAACCCCGGCAACGCCTCGTTCGCACTCAACCTGGTGCTCTGGCTGGCCGGCGACGACGACAAGACCCGCCTGGTGGGCCGCAGAACGGTGGTGCGCCAGCTTCCCTTGTCGCCCGAGCAGCGCACGCGCGTGCGCTGGCTGGTGATGCTGTTCATGCCGCTCCTGTCGCTGCTGGCGGGCCTGGGCGTATGGTGGGCCCGGAGGGGACGATGACCTGGAAGCGCTTTCAGGGCACCTTCATCGGCGTGGCTGCGCTGGTGCTCGTCATGGTGCTGGTGCGTCTGGCCGAGCCGCCCGAGGTGCCCTCGGCCGACCCCACGCCCGACATCTTTCGCTTCGAGAAAGAAGACATGGTGGGCTTCAAGGTGCAGCGAGCCGGGCAGACCATCGAGGTGGTGCAGACCGCCGGGGAATGGGGTGTCGTGGGCGAGAGCTGGCGCCCCAGCCGGTCGATGGTGCGCCGCGTGGCCCACCAGCTGCACGACCTCACGGCCCGGGCGGTGGTGGCCGAGGGCGAGTTCGACCCGTCTCTGTACGGCCTGGGCGACGACGCCGCCACGGTCGAGGTGCGCTTGCGCGACGGCAGCAAGCTGGAGTTCCTGGCCGGCGACCCCAACCCGACGTCCGTGTCCTACTACGTGAAGCCGCTGGGCGAAGACACGGTGTACGTCGTGAAGAAGTCGTCGATGGACTACTACTACTTCGACATCGACGAGTTCCGCGAGCGGCGCTTCGCCACCCTCGATGCCGACGATGCCGACCGCATCGAGGCCACCGTCGATGGCCGGAGCCTGGTGCTCGAGCGCACGGGGCCTCGGCTGTGGCACATGACGGCGCCGGTCGACCAGGACGTCGAGACCGAGGAGGCGCGCACCATGTTGGGCCGAACCGGCGCGCTCAAGGCCATGGAGTTCGTCGCCGATGGCGATGACGCCGACATGGAGGCCCTGGGCCTGCAGCCGCCGGAGCACACGGTCAAGATCACCCTGTCCTCCGGTCAGGCGATCACCCTGTGGGTGGGGCACCTCATCCCCGACACCGACCCACAGCAGGCCTACATCTGGCGCGTCGAGGACGAGGCGGTCTACGCGGCGCGTGCGGGCTTCCTGGAGGCCTTCCGCGGCCCTCTCGAGGGCTTTCGCCGGCGCACGCTGTTGGGCAAGCACGAGTGGGATGTGGCCGCGCTCACGGCCACGAAGGACGGCCAGAGCGTGCGCATCACCCGCAGCAGCGACGACTGGCGCTGGCCCGACGACTCGCCCATTCCCGGCAGCACCCCCAAGCGCGTGGCGGGCCGAGCAGCCGAGGTCAAGGCGGCCGCCTTCCACGACGATGGAGCCGCCGGCGATGGCCTGGACGAGCCCTTCGCCACGGTCGAGCTCGAGTTCACCGAGGGGGGCTCCACCCAGCTCACCATCGGCGCCGAGATCGAGGCGCAGACGGGCCGACCGGACCGACCGGTCGAAAAGCGCCGCTACCTTCGCATTGGTGAGGCCGCCGTCGTCTACGAGGTCGATGCGGGCGTGGCCTCGGTGATCGAAGATCTGTTTCGCGAGTACGGCCGCAAGGTCGACAAAGACGCCGAGAAGCTGGACGCCCCATGAACCGCAGCCTCACCGCCGTGCCCGGGGTTCGCACCGGCCACTGGACCCACACGTCGGGCACCACCGGCACCACGGTGGTGGTGTTCGAGCCCGACGCCCGCTGCGGTGTGTGGATCCCGGGCAGCGCCACCGGATCCCGCGAGATCGGGGCGCTCGACCCGACGCACCTCGCCGGCGCGGTGCATGCCATCTGCCTGTCCGGAGGTTCGGCCTTTGGCCTGGCCGCCGCCGATGGCGTCATGGGCGTGCTGGCCGAGCAGGGGCGTGGCTTCGTGACCCAGCATGGGCTCGTTCCCATCGTTCCGGCCGCCATCCTGTACGACCTGCCGGTGGCGGCAGTGCGTCCCGGTCCCGACGCGGGTCGCGCGGCCACGCTCGCGGCTTCGGCAGACCCCGTGCCCGAGGGGCGCGTGGGTGCGGGCGCGGGGGCTCGCGTGGCGGCGTCGACGGGCACCGCGGTGCCGGGGGGCACGGGGTCGTGGTCCCAGGCGGTGGGAGGCCACACGGTTGCGGCCCTCGCCGTGGTCAACGCGCTGGGCAGCATCCGCGATCCCGAGACTGGCGAGTGGGTGCGGGGCGGTGAGCCTCAGGGCCAGGCGGTGAGTGGGGAGTGGCGTGGCCAGACCACGCTGGTGGTGGTCGCCACCGATGCGCCGCTGTCGCGGGCCCAGTGCCAGACGGTGGCCAAGATGGCGTCAGCGGGTATGGCCCGGGCCATCTTGCCGGCCTTCACCCCCTTCGACGGCGACATCGTGTTCGTCGCCTCGACCACCGCCGGCGAGCATCCCGACGCAGCGACGCTCGCTGCATTGGGTCATGCAGCGAGCGTGGTTGTGGCCCGGGCCATCGTGCGCGGCGTTTCGCGGGAGTAGGGCCTCAGTCGTGCCCCCAGTTGGGCTCTTCTGCGTTCTGGCTGTCGTCGGCCTGCTCGCCCCACCGGTCCATCTCGTCCACGATGTTGTCGATGAACAGGTGCACGTAGGCCAGGTCGTCCTCGATGTCGGCGTCCTCGTTGTCGTCGAGCCAGTCTTCGACGTTGATGCGCAGCGCCTGCAGGGTCTGCAGCGCCTGGTTCAGGTCGCCGTCCACCACGTTCTGAGCGGCCATGCGGAAGGCGACGTAGACATTGAGCATCACGAAGCCCTTGTCGACGGACGCGGTGTCGAAGTGGCCCTCGGCCGGGCTGGCCGCCGTGTCGAGCGGTGTGTCGATGGGGATGAAGTCGGTGCGGATCTCACCGGTGATGGGCTCGATGTACTCGAAGTCCAGCGTGGCCACCCGGCCGCTCACCGGCAGGCCCGTGGGCAGGAACTCCACGATGATGGCGCCACCACCGCCACGGCGGCCCGTTCCCTGGTCGGTGTCGCTGGTGCGGTGGGCCAACTGCAGCGTGGGCAGCTCGATGACGGCGTCCGGTGCCTGGTAGTCGACCAGCTTGGTGCCGAACACCTCGCCGATGGTGAAGCCGTCGTCCGGGCTGATCGTGATCTCGCCGGCTTCGGCCAGCGGCACCAAGAAGTAGCTGATCTCCTCGACAAAGACCTCGACCACCGCGTCGGTGTCCTGCAAGAAGTAGAAGCTGCCGTTGCCGACCTCGGACAGGTCGCGCATCAGGTCGACATCGAAGCTGTCCCCGATGCCGATGGTGGACAGCGCGTAGCCCTGGGTCTCGGACCAGGCAGTGGCCAGGTCTGTGGCACCGGCGCCGCCGCCCACACCGTCACTGGCCAGGATGATGCGGTTCTGACGCGTGGGGTCGGCGTGGCTGTGAAGCACGTCGTAGCCGAGATCGAGGGCTTGGTAGATGTCGGTGCCGCCGCCGGCGGACAGGTTGGCGATGGCGCCTGCCAGGCCGATGTCGTCGGGGGCCACGAACTCGGCATCGATCCGGGGCGTGCTGTCGAAGCTCACCAGGGTGATGCGGTCTTCGTCCTCGAGCTGGGGAAGCATGAGCATCAGCCCGTCCTTCAGCGACTCGATGGGGTCGCCGTTCATCGAGCCCGAGCGGTCGACGACGACCACCAGGTTCAGCGGCGGCCGCTCCAGCTCGTCGGTGTCGATGGGCGTGTTCATGCCCAGCAGGGCGATGTTGCAGTCGCTGCCGGAGATCATGTTGTCCATCGAGCCGAACAGGCCCTGCAGGCAGATGTTCTCTCCGCAGACCGGTGGCGGCAGATCGATCTTGTGCTCGTTGAAGAAGCCCACGTCATCGATCGTGTTGGGAGCCGGCAAGAGCCCCGACTCCAGGATGCCCTTGAACTGGCCAAAGTCCTGGGCGCCGCCCTGCCCGATGCCCAGGCCGCCGTCGCTGTCGGCATCGCTGTCGGCATCGGCGTCGGCATCCGCATCGGCGTCGGCATCGGCGTCGGCGTCCGAATCAGCCGAGTTCCAGTAGTCCGCAGCGGCCGTGTCGTCGGCGTCCCCGCCGATGACACAGGCGGTGGACAGCGCCATGAGGGCGAGAATCGTCGTGAGTCGTGAGTCAGTCATATTTGCTCCAGGAATGCCCGAGGGCTTTGTGTCCTGAAACTACATTTCTGCGCGCCGCGCCGCTATTCTCCGGCAGCGATACCATGAGGCGCTGCAGCTGCGCGATGTGCAGAAACGACATATGCCATGACCGCGACCGGCACAGAGACGAGGATTGCGGCCGTTGCTCCAACGCCGGGATTGGCGGTGTAGCCGCCCGCGACCAGGCCGAAGTGCGTCGTGAGCGCCACGAGTGCAGCCGCGACGGCCCACCGACCGTCCAGGTCACCCTCAGCGAATAGCCCTACCAGCAGGGGCCCCGCGGACGCGGCGACCAGCCCGTACACGCCGAGCTGGCCCAGGGTGAGCACGAGCGTGGGAGGGGAGAGGGCGACCGCCGCGGTCACGACCGCCAGCGCCACCAGCACCGCGCGGTTCACCCACACGGTGCCCCGGCCGGGGAGCAGATCGTTGCCCACCGACGCGCTGATGGCCACCAGCAGTCCATCGAGCGTCGACATCGATGCGGCCAGGATCGCGACCGAGACAGCGGCGCCCACCCAGTCCCAGGGAAAGGCCTGTGCCAGGTAGGTGGCCATGACGGCCTTGCGGTCGAGGTCGGCGGGCAGCGCGATGCGCGCGTAGACGCCCGCGAAGAGCACCAGCGCGAACACCATGTACGTCGCGACTCCCGTCCCCAGCGTGATGTGGAGGTCGCGGCGTCCATTCACGTACAGCGCCTTGGTGAGCAGGTGGGGCTGGGTGGTGAGCGCGGCTCCCATGGCGAAGCTGATGCCCCACACCTCCCAGGGGGTCGAGAACAGCACGCTGCCGGGAGCGGTCCACCCGGTCTCGCCGAGCTCACGCGCGACCGAGCCGTCCAACCACCAATGCCACCCGCTCGCGACGATCGCGACCACCATCACCAGCATCACCGCTCCCTGCAGCGAGTTGGTGAAGGCGTGTGCGTAGCTGCCTCCAAAGCCGGTGTACGCGAAGACGAAGGCGACGACCCCCACCACCGCGACCGGGTAGGGCACACCCAGGGCCTGCTCCATCACCATGCCGCAGCCCACGGTGATCAACACCAGGTAGGCGAGCTGCAGGACGTTGAGCAGGCTGAACATCTGCCGCAGTGCAGCATGGTTGTAGCGCTGGCCCAGCCAGTGGGGGAGGGTGAGCGCGCCGTCGGCGGCGCCGATGCGCTGGAACCGGGGTGCCAGCACAAAGAGGCCGGCGGCGATGCCTGCGATGAAGGGCAGCGTGAAGCCGATGAGCGCGGCTGTTCCCTCGGCGTAGACCCAGCCCGGGACGATCACGAAGGTCGCGCTCGAAGCCAGGCAGGCGCCCAGGGTGATGCCCACCAGCCAGGGATTCATGGTGCCGCCGCCGATGGCGTATTCGGCAGCGTCGCCCGTCTTCTGCCCGCCCTTGTAGGCGAGCCAGGTGGTGACGGCGATGTACAGCGCAAACAGCAGCCAGGCAACGATCACGGAGGCCTCCAGGAGGCGTCCCTAAGACCGAAGATACCGCAACGCAACATGAATCGTGTTGCATTGCGGCAAAAGCGCATCCGGCGGCGGCGGCCACGCGGTGATAGTCGTCTGCTCCAGAGGGAGAGTGACCATGCCCTACAGTCCCGCAAACGCATGAACGTCCTGGGCATCGAGACCTCTTGCGACGAGACCGCAGCCTCGGTGGTGGGCGCTGCGGGGGTGCTGTCCGACGTGGTGCACACCCAGTCCATCCATCAGGCCTACGGCGGGGTGGTGCCCGAGCTCGCGAGCCGGGCCCACGTCGAGAAGATCGGCGCCGTCACCCGAGCCGCGCTCGCCCAGGCGGGCCTCGAGCGCCCCGACGCGGTCGCCGCCACCGCCGGCCCAGGGCTGATCGGTGCCGTGCTCGTGGGGCTGTGCTTCGGCAAGGCCCTGGCGAGCGCCTGGGATGTGCCCTTCATCGGGGTGAACCACCTCGAAGGCCACATGCTCTCGCCGTTGCTCGAGGATCCGGCACCGCAGTGGCCGTTCCTGGCCTTGGTGGTCTCGGGCGGGCACACCACGCTGTACCGATGCACGGCGCTGGGCGACTACGAGGTGCTCGGCCAGACGGTCGACGACGCCGCTGGCGAGGCCTATGACAAGGTCGCTCGCATGATGGGCCTGGGCTACCCCGGAGGTCCGGTCATCGACCGCCTGGCGGCGACGGCAGGGTCTTCTGCGGTCGAGTTCCCGCGGCCCATGCCCGGGTCGCCGGACTGGTCCTTCGCCGGGCTCAAGACCGCGGTGCGGGTTCACCTCGACAGCGCCGACCGCCGCCCCGACGCCGAGGTCGCGGCGGGCTTTCAGGCCGCGGTCGTCGACGTGCTCACCGATCGCATCGTGCGGGCATCCGAAGCGACGGGCATCCGCCGGCTGTGCCTGGCGGGCGGCGTCGCGGCCAACAGCGCACTGCGCGCTGCTGCGGCCGATCTTCCGGGCATCGAGGCCTTCGTGCCGCCGCGCTCGCGGTGCACCGACAACGCCGCCATGATCGCCAACGCCGGTCGCCTGCACCTGCTCGCGGGCGACCACCACGGGCTCGAGCTGGCGGCGCAGCCCGGCTGGCCTGTCGGCGCCCCGGCCACCAGCCGATGAGCAACCCCCGCGAGAATCCCCGCGTCATCCTGCAGATGCTCGAACAGTCTGCCCGCAAGCGCTTCGGGCAGAACTTCCTGACCCGCTCCGACATCGTCGCGCGCATGGTCAAGGGCGCCCGCATCGGTGAGGGCGACACCGTGGTCGAGGTGGGGCCGGGCCTGGGCATCCTGACCGAAGAGCTGGTTCGCGTCGGCGCCAAGCTGACGGCCGTCGAGCTCGACCGCGACCTCGCCACCTACATCGAGGGCCAGTTCGCCGATGTGGCGGTCATTCAGGGCGACGCGATGCGCCAGGACTGGCCCGCGCTGTTTCCCGAAGGCGGCGTCAAGATGGTGGCGAACCTGCCCTACAACATCGGCACGCAGCTGGTGCTTCAGGTGCTTCAGCTGCCTCAGGTGTTCTTCAGCATGACGGTGATGCTGCAGCACGAGGTCGTCGCCCGCATCAGCGCGCAGCCGGGCAACAAGACCTATGGGGCGCTGTCGGTGATGTGCCAGGCACGCGGGCAGCCGCGCTTCTTGCTGCCGGTCCCGCCGGAGTGCTTTCACCCCCAGCCCAAGGTGCAGAGCGCGGTGTTGCTGGTCGAGCTGTTCGAGTCGGCCCGTACCGGCGGTGTCCCGCCCGACTTCTTCGATCGGGTGGTGAAAGCGGCGTTCAGCCAGCGCCGCAAGACCGTGGTCAACAGCCTCAAGGCCGGTTTCGGGCGCGACCGTGCCGCCGCGGCCCTGGCCCAGGCTGGCATCGACGCGGGTCTACGGGCCGAGCGCATCGATGTCGACGGGTACCGTCGGTTGGCGGCGGCGCTCCACGCCGGCTAGTTGGCGGCGTTCCCGGAGTCCCCACACGAATGGACATCACCTCCTGCGGCATCACCGATGTTGGCCTCAAGCGCGGCCACAACGAAGACAACTACCTCATCAACGAGGAACTCTCGCTCTTCGTCGTTGCCGATGGAATGGGGGGCCATGCGGGGGGTGAGTACGCCAGTGCCATCTGCGTGAACACCATCGAAGAGATCGTCACCTCGATGGAGCTCATGGCCGAGCGTCCGACCGACGACGAAGATCCCGTCGAGATCGCCCGCGAGCGGCTGCGCTACGCCATTCGGCTCGCCGGCCGTCGCATCTACGAGAAGGCCACCGAAGAACCCGAGTTCCACGGCATGGGCACCACCGCCGTCGTCCTGCTGGTCGAGGGCCAGAACGGCTACGTGGCGCACGTGGGCGACAGCCGTTGTTACCTGGTTCGCGACGGCAAGATCGAGCAGGTCACCGAAGACCACAGCCTGGTGAACCACAAGCTCAAGCTCGGCCTCATCACGGCCGAAGAAGCCAAGACCCACAAGATGAAGAACGTCATCACCCGGTCGCTCGGCTACCAAGAGGATGTCGAGGTCGACGTGCAGGTCAAGGCCGTGCGTCGGGGCGACCGCTTCATGCTGTGCAGCGACGGCCTGTCCGGCTACGTCGATGGCGAAGAGCTCGGCGAGATCCTGGCCGGCATGGGTCCGCAAGAGGCCGCGCGACGCCTGATCGAGCTGGCGTGCGAGCGGGGCGGTGACGACAACATCACCGCCGTCATTGCCCAGGTCGAAAGCGACTGATGTCGCAAGCCCCCCAGCCTCCTGACGCGATTCGTCGTCTGCAGCGGCTGGTGTGGTTGCTCGCGGGGCTCGTGTTCGTGCTGCTGATCGGGGTGGGCTTCAGCCTGCCTCGGAGCTTCGCCTACGAAGAGCTCCTGCAAGAAAACCTGGCGCTGAAGTCCCATCTACAAGAAGTCGATCGCAAGATCAGCGAGGTCGACCGCATCTTGCTGAGGCTCCGCCTGTACGACGCGCAGCTCCAGTCGCTGGGCGAGGCGAGGGGAGGCGCCGGGCCCCTTCCGCCCGATGTGTTCGCGAACCATCGGCTGCTCGAGGGGCATCACCGCTTCCGTGAGTCGCCCGTCGATCCAGGGTTGGCGGGCACCCCGCTCGACGACAACGACGCATGGATCCAGGGCCAGGACCTGCGTCCGGCCGAGGCCTGGGCCATCGCCGTCGAGGCCCGCGCGCAGACCTTTCTGGAGCTGGTCGAGGACACCGAGCCCGATGTCAATGCCCTGGTCGCCGAGCTCGAGGATCTTCGCGCGCTCGAGGCCGCCCTTCCCGGCACCTGGCCCAACGATGGTGAGCTCACCAGCGGCTTCGGGTGGCGCCGACACCCCATGGGGCGGCGCTATTGGCGCTTTCACAGCGGCATCGACATCAGCAATCGCCGTGGCACGCCCATCACCGCGGCATCGGCTGGTCGCGTGGTGCGCGCCGCCTTCACCGGCGGCTACGGCAACTACATCGAGATCGATCATGGCTTCGGGGTGATGACCACCTACGGGCACATGAGCCAGCTGCACGTCGTCAAGGGCGACGAGGTACAGGCCGGCGACCTCATCGGCGCTGTGGGCAGCACCGGCCGCAGCACCGGCCCGCACCTGCACTTCGAGGTGCGGCTCGACGGGCACCCGGTCGACCCGCTCGACTACCTGCCCAGGTAGCGAACCATCGTGCGCACCGCGGGCGAGGCTGACCATTCTGGCCCCATCCACCCACCGACGCTATAGACGCCCGGTTCGAGCCTTGTCACCCTCCATGCGCGTGTACAGGTAGGGCTCTTCATCCGCACTGCGAGTACGACGGTGGAATTCATCACGAACCTGGCCAAGAAGGTCTTTGGCGACAGCAACGATCGCGAGATCAAGAAGATCTCACCCGTCGTGCAGGCTGTGAACAGCCTCGAGGCCCAGTTCGAGGCCTTGAGCGACGACCAGCTCAAGGCCAAGACCGCCGAGTTCAAGACCAAGCTCGACAACGGCGCCACCCTCGACGACATCATGTTCGAGGCCTTCGCCACGGTGCGCGAAGCCAGCAAGCGCACCCTGGGCATGCGCCACTACGACTGCCAGATCATCGGCGGCTACGTGCTGCACACCGGGCGCATCGCCGAGATGAAGACCGGTGAGGGCAAGACGCTCGTCGCCACCATGCCGATGTACCTCAACGCGCTTTCGGGCAAGGGCACGCACCTGGTGACCGTCAACGACTACCTGGCCAGCCGCGATGCCGACTGGATGGCCAACATCTACAACTACCTGGGCATGTCCGTGGGCAAGATCCTGTCGGGCGAGCGCAACAGCACCCTCAAGCGCCAGGCCTACGCCGCCGACATCACCTACGGCACCAACAACGAGTTCGGCTTCGACTACCTGCGCGACAACATGAAGTTCACGCTCGAAGAGTACGTGCAGCGCGGCTTCAACTACGGCATCGTCGACGAGGTCGACTCCATCCTCATCGACGAGGCGCGCACGCCCCTCATCATCAGCGGTCCGGCCGACTCGTCGGTCGACCTGTACTACATCATCGACGCCGTCATTCCCCTGCTGCAGAACGAGATCGACTTCGCCATCGACGAAAAGGGCAAGTCCTGCACGCTCACCGAGGCCGGGGTGCGCAAGGTCGAGGGCAAGCTGGGCATCGACAACCTGTTCGATCCCCAGAACATGGAGGTCCTGCACCACGTCAACCAGTCGCTCAAGGCGCACCACACCTTCAAGCGCGACAAAGACTACGTCGTCCGCGAGGGCAAGGTCGTCATCGTCGACGAGTTCACGGGCCGCCTCATGCACGGGCGTCGCTGGTCCGATGGCCTGCACCAGGCGGTCGAGGCCAAAGAGAAGGTCAACATCGAACAGGAGTCGCAGGTCTACGCGACCATCACCTTCCAGAACCTGTTCCGCATGTACGACAAGCTGTCGGGCATGACCGGCACCGCCGAGACCGAGGCCGCCGAGTTCGCCGACATCTACGACCTGGACACCATCGTCATCCCCACCAACAAGCCCATCGCTCGGGCCGATGACGACGACATCGTCTACAAGACCCAGATGGAGAAGTTCCGCGCCGTCGTCAGCGACATCGGCGCGGCCCATGCCAACGGCACCCCGGTGCTGGTGGGCACCACCAGCGTCGAGAAGTCCGAGATCGTCAGCCGGCTGCTCAAGCGGGCCAACGTGCCGCACGAGGTGCTGAACGCCAAGAACCACGCTCGTGAGGCCGAGATCGTCGCTCAGGCCGGCCGAATCGGTGCGGTCACCATCTCCACCAACATGGCGGGCCGCGGCACCGACATCAAGCTCGGCGGCGACCCCGAGAAGCTCGCGGCGTCGATGTTCGATCCCGAGCAAGACCCCGAGAACTACAAGAAAGCCCTCGAAGACTTCCGCATCTCCACCGCCGAAGAAGCTCAGCGCGTGCTCGCCGCGGGCGGGCTGCGCGTGGTGGGCACCGAGCGCCACGAGTCACGCCGCGTCGACAACCAGCTGCGTGGACGGTCCGGTCGCCAGGGCGATCCCGGCAGCAGCCGCTTCTTCTTGTCTCTCGAAGACGACCTGCTGCGCATCTTCGGCTCCGACAAGATCACCGTGTGGATGGAGCGCATGGGCCTGCAAGACGACGAGCCCATCGAGCACCGCTGGATCACCAGCAGCATCGAGAACGCGCAGAAGAAGGTCGAGGGTCACAACTTCCAGATCCGCAAGAACCTGCTCGAGTACGACGATGTGATGAACTACCAGCGCACGGGTGTGTACGACCTGCGCAAGCGCGCGCTGGCTGGCGAGGGCATCCGCGAGCTCATCGAAGAGTCCATCGAGAACGTCATCAACGACATCATGGACGACTACTGCTTCGAGGGCGTGCACCCCGAGCAGTGGAACATCTCGGGTATGCGCGACAACCTCGACAAGGTCTTTGGCGTCGAGTGGGCCGACGAGACCGACGATGAGATCCGCGACCACTCGCGCACCGAGATCCACGACCGCATGCGCTCCGAGGCCATCGCCGTGCTCGACGAGCGCATCGAAGCCAACGGCGAGGGGCCCTACCTGTCCATCGCGCGCATGCTGCTGCTGCAGTACACCGACCAGATGTGGAAAGACCACCTGCTGGCCATCGACCGGCTTCGCCAGGGCGTGGGCCTGCGCGGCTACGGCCAGCGAAACCCGCTGCTCGAGTACAAGCGCGAGGCCTTCCACATGTACCTGATGATGTCGGCGATGCGCGACGAGACGTGGCTCATCCAGCTGTTCAAGGCCGACTTCAGCCAGACCGCCGCGCAGCGTGCCGTCGAGCGTCCCACTAAGCGCAACGCGCGCAGCCTGGCAGGCGCCCTTCCACAGCAGCCCGACATTGCGGCGGCAGCGGCAGCAGCCCAGTCCAAGGCCAACGAGGCCGAGCTGTCGGCGGCGCTCAAGAACCTGACGCCGGCGCCCGTTCCTCGGCGGCAGATCCAGCAGCCCCAGGCGGGCCCCGAGGCCTACGCCTACGCCACTCAGCTGCAGCTCAAGCGCAACGACCCGTGCCCCTGCGGCAGCGGCCAGAAGTTCAAGAAGTGCTGCGCCAAGCACAAAGACGAAGGCGAGGCCTTGCTGGCCGAGCTCAGGGCTGCTGCCGAGTCGGCTGCCGCAGCCGAGGCCGCCGGTGGCGACATCGATGGCGGGGGCGCGCAGCCCGGGGCGTAGCGATGCGTCCGGTTTTCGCGCCGCTGCTGGCTTCGATTGCGTGTGCGTTGGCATGCGGTGGGTCACCCGCCGTCGTGCCCGCTCCGACGGCCGAGGGCGTCCTGGCACCGGGGCGGCTGTCTATGAAGGTCTCCGTGGATGTCCCCGTCGACGTGGGAAACGCCGAGATTCCCTTCACAGCTGAACCCTGGAGCTTCAACGTCGACGGCGCCGTACCCGACATGGTGGAGAGCGACCTGTTCGGCACCGGTCTTCAGATCGACCTGGACGGTGACGGTGAGACGACGTCCACCTTGGACGTCAACTGCCGCCTCAATGGGGACCTGAGCATCGGCAGCAGCGCCTTCCGGCCGCTGGCCGTTGGTGACTTCACCGAGATGCACTATCCAGGCAACATGACGCGCATTGACTCCGGAGCGTACGTGGCACACTACGGCTGCGGTCCGACGGTGTCCTTTGGCCTATCGGCCGACCCCATCGACATCGAACGCACCCCGGGGCCTGCCGTCTTGGTGGCGCTCTTGGACCGGCAGTCCGGCGAGCTTCGCGAGCTGAGCCCACCCCAGGTCCGTGACGTGCGTGTCGACGGGGTACTGGTGCCGACCCCGGACCTGTTCATCGCGAAAGAAATGAACGTCTCGTCCGCAAACGGCGCGCCAAAACTCGAGAGTTGGATCGGTCTGACCTGGTTCCACGTCGAGGTCGGATCCGGTGCTCATGATGTCTCCTTTGTCGTTACCGGAGAGCGAGTGGCGGACCTTGTGGTGCTCATGAGCACGACCTGGTCTGTGAACGGCGATGACCGCCATCGAACCGATCGGGCAGTGTGGCAAGAGTAGGGGCGTGGGGGTCAGCACGTCCACGTCTCCACTGTCCGCCAGTGAACGTCGATCTCAGGACCGGCGGCGGGGAACACGACGGTCAAGTAGCCTGTCGAACCCCTGGCGCGGACGCGGGCCACCGCGATGGTCGTCGCCGCCTCCGCGTCACCGAACTGGTACCAACGCAATGCGCTTGGGGCGTAGCGACCGCCCCTGCCCGCTGCTCCTCCGCCGATGGTCAGTGCCGCGATGCCTTCATACTCGAGCGAGATCACTCGCTGAGACTCGATGGTGTACTCGTCGGGCAAGAACTGGACCCTTCGCTGGCGGATGACGGTCGACGTGTGCCAGCCCCGAGGAGGCCCGCCGGAGCGCAGCGGGTACAAGGAATAGAGCCTCTCCGGCTCGGCGCAGTTGCCGAGCGCCGTCACCACGGTCCGGTCGTGGGCTGGTTGCACGGTCGTCTCGAACGGCTCGGGCTCAAAGCCGAGCGCGTCGTGCCAGCGGGGGTCATCCGCCTCCCCAACCAGAGGGACGATGACGGGCTCGCCTTGCTGGGACGGCCAACAGACGGCGATCAGCACGTCGTCGTGGCTCGGCCTGGCGGCCGCTTGAGATAGAGCCATAGTCAACAGAACGGGAATCATCACGGGCCTCCACGGTGAGCAAAGAGCAAGTTGCATGCCAACGAATCCGAGGCAGCCACCGTTGATGGGCTCCCAGGTTTCAGCCGTTCGTGGAGAGCCAGCAACGATGTGTAGAGACTGGCTCGTGCACCCACAATCCATTAGCTCCACCCGCCTCGCTCGCTTCGGGCGGGGGCAAAATCCACGCCGGATCCACGCCGACTCCCACGGTGCCTGGTCTCATCGCAGACCAGGTCGGGATCGACACCGGCGGTCGAACAACCAAAAGGACATCACCCATGAACGTCTCGCTTCGCGACCTGCTTCAGGCAGGCGTGCACTTCGGTCACCAGACCGGCCGCTGGAACCCCAAGATGCGCCCGTACATCTACGGCGCCAAGAACGGGATCCACATCATCGACCTGCAGAAGACCGCCCGCGGCCTTCTCGAGGCCTCGCGCTTCGTCTCGGCCACCGTCGGTCACGGCGGCAGCATCCTGTTTGTCGGCACCAAGCGCGCCGCTCGCGAGATCGTGGCCGAAGAGGCGCTGCGCGCCGGCATGTTCTACGTGAACCACCGCTGGCTCGGTGGCACCATGACCAACTGGCAGACGGTCAAGAAGTCGATCGAGCGCCTGCTCGCTCTCGAGCGTGCCCGTGATGACGGCCGCTTCGAGCTCCTCACCAAGAAAGAGGCCCTCGAGCTCAACCGCGACATCGCCAAGATGGACCGCAGCCTGGGCGGCATCAAGAACATGAACGGCCTGCCCTCGGCGCTGTTCGTGATCGACCCGCGCAAAGAGCACATCGCCATCCTCGAGGCCAAGAAGCTCGGCATTCCGATTATCGCCCTGTGCGACACCAACTGCGATCCGCAGGGTATCGACTGGGTCATCCCCGGCAACGACGACGCGCTCAAGGCCATCCGCCTGTTCACGGCGTCCATCGCCGACGCGGCCCTCGAGGGCAAGAACCTGTCCACCGGCCGTTCGGCCAAGGGCGCGTACGTGTCCGAGGGCTCCGAGGCCGAGGGTGACGAGGTGTCTGTGGTGCGTCGCGCCAGCGCCGTGACCGCCGATGCCGATGCGTCGGTCAAGGCCCCGGCCGCCCCCGCCGCCGAAGAGGCTCCCGCTGCCGAAGAGGCCCCCGCCGCCGAGGCGTAGGGGTCCAACCACTTTCAACAGCATCTCGGGGGCGCTGCCCCCGTTCGGAGAAGTTCAAATGGGAATGGCTGAGATCAAGGCGCTGCGTGCCCGGACCGGCGCCGGCATCCTGGACTGCAAGAAGGCTCTTGCCGAGAACAACGACGACATCGAAGCGGCGATCGACTGGCTGCGCGCCAAGGGCATCAGCAAGGCGGCCAAGAAGGCCGGCCGCGCGGCCACCGAGGGCCTCGTGCACGCCTACATCCACGCCGGCGGCAAGATCGGTGTGCTGCTCGAGGTCAACTGCGAGACCGACTTCGTCGCCATGACCGACGACTTCCAGAAGCTCGTTCACGACGTCGCCATGCACATCGCCGCGGCCGGTCCCGAGTTCGTCTCGCGCGAACAGGTCGACCAGGGCTCCATCGACGCCGAGCGCGCCGTGCAGAAGGCCCGGGTACTCGAAGAGGGCAAGCCCGCCCACATCGCCGACAAAATCGTCGACGGCCGCATGGGCAAGTACTTCGAAGAAGTCGTCCTGCTCGAGCAGAAGTTCGTCAAGGACGACAAGGTCACCGTGCAGGACATGCTCACCGCCGCCGTCGCCAAGATCGGCGAGAACATCCAGATTCGCCGCTTCAGCCGCTTCGTCCTGGGCGAAGGCCTCGAGAAGAAGCAAGACGACCTGGCCTCCGAGGTCGCCAAGATGGCCAAGGGCGAGGAGTGAGCCAGGCCGTCTACGACAAGGTCCTCATCAAGGTCTCCGGCGAGATGCTCGGCGGAGACCGAGGCTTTGGCATCGACCTCGACACCCTCAAGCGCTTCGCCGAAGAGATCCACGACGTGGCCAAGATGGGGGTTCAGACCTCGATCGTGCTCGGCGGGGGAAACATCTTTCGGGGTATCGCTGGCGCGGCATCGGGGATGGACCGCGCGCAGGCCGACTACATGGGCATGCTCGCCACGCTCATGAACGCCTTGGCGCTGCAGGACGCGCTCGAGAAGCGTGGCTGCTACACCCGCGTCATGACCGCCATCAAGATGGACTCGGTCGCCGAGCCCTACATTCGCCGCCGGGCCACCCGTCACCTCGAGAAGGGGCGTGTGGTGATCTTTGCGGCAGGAACGGGCAATCCGTTCTTCTCGACCGACACGGCCGCCGCGCTCCGCGGTGCCGAGATCGGCGTCGACGTCATCATCAAGGCCACCAAGGTCGATGGCATCTACGACAAGGATCCCGCCAAGCACGACGACGCGGTCCGGTACAAGAAGCTCTCGTACCGCGACGTGCTCGCCCGCAACCTGCGGGTGATGGATTCCACCGCGGTTGCCATGTGTATGGAAAACGACCTACCGATCGTCGTGTTCGACCTGAACGTTCCCGGTAATATCGCCCGCGTCGTGTGCGGTGAGCCCATCGGAACGCTGGTGCGCAACGACTGAAGGAGCCTGGTTTGGACGAATACCTCGACGAGATGAAGGCCGACATCGACAAGGCGGTCGAAGCGCTGCAGCGAGACTTCGTCAAGGTTCGCACCGGGCGCGCGTCGCCCAGCCTGCTCGAGAACGTCGTGTGCCAGGTCGCGTCCTACGGCGCCTCCATGCCCATTAACCAGCTGGCGACGGTCACCGCACCCGACGCCCGGCTGCTGGTGGTCACCCCGTGGGACAAGACCACCCTGCACGACGTCGAGCGCGGCATCGTGAGCGCAGCGCTCGGCCTCAACCCGTCCAGCGATGGGCAGATCATCCGGGTGCCCGTGCCGGCGCTCACCAAAGATCGACGCGAACAGCTGGTCAAGCAGGTTCGGCAGATGTCCGAGCAGGCCAAGGTTCGCATTCGGCAGGTGCGCAAGGACTACAACGACATCTTCCGCAACGCCGAGAAAGACAAAGAGATCTCCGAAGACGAGTCCAGGCGCTACGTCGGACGCGTGCAAGAGATCACCGACTCCGGGATCAAGGCCGTCGACGACGCCACGAGCGCCAAAGAAGCCGAAGTCCTCGAGGTCTGATGCCAGCCGGTCCCCACGCCGGGCAGCCGAGCCCTACGCCTCGACACCTCGCCATCATCATGGACGGCAACGGTCGATGGGCCGAGCGCCGGGGCCTGGGACGCAACGCCGGCCACGAGGCCGGGGCCGAGAGTGTGCGCGAGATCGTGCGCTCGTGCGGGCAGATGGGCGTCGAGGTGCTCACGCTGTACAGCTTCTCGACCGAGAACTGGGGACGCCCCGAAGACGAGGTCGAGGCGTTGATGGCGCTGCTGGCCCGCTTCTTGCGCGACGAGCTGGGCGAGCTGATGGACAACCGCGTTCGGCTCCGCGCCATCGGCGAGCTGCAGCGCCTTCCCGAGCATGTGCGCACCCTGCTGGATCAGGTCGCCGACGTGACGGCCCACAACGACGGCATGATGCTGCAGCTGGCGCTGTCGTACGGGTCCCGGGCCGAGATCGCCGCCGCGGTGCGCAGTATCGCGCGCGATGTCGCCGCAGGAGCGCTCGACATCGATGCCATCGACGAGGTGCTCATCTCAGGCAGGCTGTACACCGGAGGCCTGCCCGATCCCGACTTGTTGGTGCGCACGAGCGGTGAGCTGCGGCTGTCCAACTTCCTGTTGTGGCAGTCGGCCTACTCCGAGCTGTACGTCACCGACGTGCTGTGGCCCGACTTTCGCACGCCGCAGCTGCAAGAGGCCTTCGCGGCGTTCAGCGCGCGCAAGCGGCGCTTTGGCAAGACCGACGAGCAGCTCGGGAACAACCGCTGATGGGCACCCGCATCCTGGCGGCCGTGATCGGCCTGGGCATCTTGATTCCGACGGTCCTGTTCGGTGGGGTGCTCGGCGTCGAGATCGCCATCGCCATCGTCACCCTGGTGTGCCTCGACGAATATGCCCGCATGGCCTTCCCCGAGAGCACCACCACCTCGCTGGTGTGGATGGCCGCCATGTCGGCGGTGATCGGCGGCGGGTCGCTGTTCGTGGCGCCCGAGCACGGGCTGCTCTTCTTTGCCATCGCCGGTGTTCTCACCCTGTGTTTCTCGGTGTTCACGGTGCCCGAGCTGCCCAAGGGGGTGAGCCTGATGGGGCGCTACTGCTTTGGGTTGCTGTGGATCCCGGTGCTGTTGGCCTACATCATCCTGATTCGCCGGCTCGATGACGGGCTGCTGTGGCTGTTCCTGGTGATGATCGTGCCCTGGAGCAGCGACACGGGGGGCTACTTCGCCGGGCGCTTCCTGGGCAGCCACAAGATGGCGCCGGTCATCAGCCCCAAGAAGACCTGGGAGGGCTTCGTGGGCGGGCTGCTGCTCGCGGTGGTCGCTGTGCTGGTGTACCGGGCGCTGGTGTTCCCCACGCTCACCGTCGCGGATTGTCTTTTCCTGGGCCTGGGCCTTGGCGCCGTCGGCGTTGTGGGAGATCTTGCAGAGTCACTCGTCAAGAGGTCGTTCGACGTGAAGGACAGTGGGTGGATCATCCCCGGCCACGGGGGCATGCTCGATCGCATCGATGCGCTCATGTTCGTGGCGCCGCTGCTGTACGCGTATGCCGTCCTGGTAAAGGGGTAGGGGCATGATCACCGCAATGGCAGCTGGACTGCTGGCGATCGGCGTGCTCGTGTTCATCCACGAGTTCGGCCACTTCATCGTCGCCAAGATGTTCAACGTCGGCGTGCCCGTGTTCTCGATCGGCATGGGGCCCCGGCTTTGGGGCGTGTACTGGCGCGGCACCGACTACCGCATCTCGGCACTGCCGGTGGGTGGCTACGTCACCATGGCCGGCGCCGATCCGTTCGGCGACTACGATCCAGACGCCATGGTCGATCCCGAGCACGACTTCATGAAGAAGCCCATCTGGCAGCGGCTTCTGGTGATGTTCGCAGGGCCGGCCGCGAACCTGGCACTGCCCTTGGTGTTGTTCACGGCGGTCTTGATGACGGGCGAGCCCAACCCCGACACCACCGTGGGCACGGTGCTGGCCGAGTCACCGGCCGAGGCCCTCGGCATGCAGCAGGGCGACAAGATCCTGGCTGTTGCCGGCGAGCGCGTCGACCACTGGCGCGACATGGAGCTCGAGCTCGCGCACTACGTCGGCAAGCCGTTCTCGATCACCATCGACCGCTCCGGCACCCAGCACGAGCTGTCTTTCGGCGCCGACACCGTCTCGCTCATCGGCGCGGGCATCGCTGACAGCAAGGCGCTGGGTGTCGTGTGGAACCCACTCAACAACCGCATCGGCGTGCACGACCCCGACTCCCCCGCAGGGCGCGCCGGGCTGGTCACCGGCGACTACATCACCAAGATCGACGGCGATGCGGTGGTGCACTGGACCGAGATCGAGAGGGCTCTGGCGTCTGGCGATCACGACATCGAGTTCCTGCACCCGGTGCCCACCGACGACGGCTTCGAGACCTTCAGCAAGACGGCCCGCCTTGCCGACGACGACTGGTCACCGCACCCGGACGACCCGTACGACAACGAGTTCGGCATCGTTCCCGCCATCCTGATGGTGGGCCAGGTGGCCGGCGAGTCGGCGGCGCTGCGGGCTGGCGTGCTGCCCGACGATCGCATCTTTGCCAGCGACGGCACGCCCGTTCGCGACTTCGATCACTTCATCCAGCTCATCGGCCAGACCGTGGCCGACCAGCCCCGGGCCGAGAGCACCGAGCCTCGCGCGGTCGAGCTCACCCTGATGCGTGCCGGCGAAGTCGTCACGCTGTCCATGGTGCCCGAGATGTGGTCCGAGGTCGTCATGGCCGAGCAGACATGGCGCCCGGTCGTGGGCGTGTCGATGTACGCCGACAGCTACTCGGACGGCCCCTGGACCGAGATCTACTACTCGTTCCCCGAGGCGGTCAGCGGCGCCACCAAAGAGACGATCGTGATGTTCAACAACACGGTCGCCGGCGTGGCCAACCTGCTGACCGGCGCCTTGCCCGTCAACGAGGGGCTGGGCGGGCCTGTCGCCATCTTCTCGATGGCGGCCGAGGGCGCCGAGCGCGGCATCTACACCTACGCGCGCTTTGTCGGCATGATCAGCATCAGCCTGGGACTCATCAACCTGCTGCCGGTGCCGGTACTCGACGGCGGCCAGATCTTGTTCTACCTCGTCGAAGGCGTCCGCGGACGGCCCCTGTCGGTGGCACTTCGCGAGCGTCTGCAGATGATTGGTGTGCTTGGCCTCGTGGCGCTGATGATCTTCGTGACCATCAACGACGTCAACGGCCTCATCGAGCGATTTCTCTCCTGATTGTCGCTCGCTGAGGCTCGCTCGAAGGGGCTGCGCCCCTTCAACCCCCGCCGCTGCGGGTTCGGCTCGCTGGCGCTCGCTCCCGCAGCGACGGCTCACGATTGTCGCTCGCTGAGGCTCGCTCGAAGGGGCTGCGCCCCTTCAACCCCCGCCGCTGCGGGTTCGGCTCGCTGGCGCTCGCTCCCGCAGCGACGGCTCATGATTGTCGCTCGCTGAGGCTCGCTCGAAGGGGCTGCGCCCCTTCAACCCCCGCCGCTGCGGGTTCGGCTCGCTGACGCTCGCTCCCGCAGCGACGGCTCTCGATTGTCGCTCGCTGAGGCTCGCTCGAAGGGGCCTTCAACCCCCGCCGCTGCGGGTTCGGCTCGCTGGCGCTCGCTCCCGCAGCGACGGCTCATGATTGTCGCTCGCTGAGGCTCGCTCGATGGGGCTGCGCCCCTTCAACCCCTGCCGCTGCGGGTTCGGCTCGCTGACGCTCGCTCCCGCAGCGACGGCTCATGATTGTCGCTCGCTGAGGCTCGCTCGATGGGGCTGCGCCCCTTCAACCCCCGCCGCTGCGGGTTCGGCTCGCTGGCGCTCGCTCCCGCAGCGACGGCTCATGATTGTCGCTCGCTGAGGCTCGCTCGATGGGGCTGCGCCCCTTCAACCCCTGCCGCTGCGGGTTCGGCTCGCTGACGCTCGCTCCCATCGCGCAGCCGGATAGGCGGGGGGGCCATGCAGCACATCCTCGCTATCGACACAGCTGGACCGGTCATCGGGGTCGCCCTTCGGGTTGGCGGCGGCGTGCTCGTTCGCCACGAGCGCACCAAGCGCGGCTCCGAACAGAGGGTGGTGCCCTGGGTCGAGCAGCTGCTCGCCGAGGCCCAGATCGCGCGCTCCCAGCTCGATGGCATCGGCGTGGCTCGGGGTCCGGGCGCCTTCACCGGCCTGCGCGTTGGATTGGCCACCGCCGTGGGCCTGTCGCTGGCACTCGACCGCCCGATCTGGGGCTGTGACAGCTTGACGCCACGTGCACTGCGCGTCCCCGGCGACCGGGTGCTGGCCATGCTCGACGCCCGCAAGCAGCGGGTGTACGCCGCTCTCTACATGGGCGGCGTCGGGGCGCCACCCATCGATGCCGCCCCGGGCGATGCCCTGAACGGCATCGACGCGGGCTTCGTGGCGACGGGCGAGGGTGCCCTGGTCTACGCGGATCACGTGGCCGAGGCCGGAGGCGTGGTCGCGCCGGAGGCCGACCACCCGGGTGTCGACGTGCTTGCGCGCCTCGCCGACGACGCGATCGCGCAGGGCAGGGGCGGCGACGCGCTGTCGTTGACCCCGTTTTACCTGAGGGCGCCCGACGCCCAGATCCCCAAGTCCATGAGAGGTAGACAGCCATGAGCGAGCTGAACGTGGGCGTCGCCGGCGCCACCGGAGCGGTGGGCAAAGAGATCGTCGAGGTGCTCGAGCGGGCGCCTTGGGGCCCCCAGGCCATCGTGCCGCTGGCGTCCCCCGCCACCACGGTGCCCTTCGTGCACTACCGGGGCAACCCTATCGCCGTCGACGACCTGGCCCATCAGGCCCTCGACGAGCTCGATCTGCTGCTGCTCGCCATCCCCGACGGCCCCGCTCGGTCCTTCGGGGGCCAGGCCCTCGATGACGGCGTGCCCACGGTCGACTGCTCGGGCGCCTTCGAGGGCGACGACGACGTTCCGCTGGTGGTTCCCTGGATCAACCCCGAGCGCCTGGCCGACGCGGTGTCGTCGAGGGCCGCGCGCTTGCCCTGTGCCGGCGCCCTGCTGCTTGCCTCGGTGCTCTCTCCCCTTCGGCGCGCGGGCCTGGGCGGCGAGGTCGACGCCATGGTGTTGCTCGGCGCCTCGGCGTGGGGCCGCAGCGGCGTCGAAGAGCTCTCGCGCCAGGTCGTCACCCTGTTCAACAGCGGAACACCGCCGCGAAAGGTGTTCAAGGAAGGCCTGGCCTTCGACCTGCTACCGGCGACAGGCCCGGTCGACGATGGCGGAGACTCCGACATCGAGCGCGCCATTCGCACCCAGACCACCACCCTGGCGGGGGTCGAGCCCAGCCGGGTCTCAGCAATCGGGGTGCCTGTGTTCAGCGGTGTCAGCGCCCAGATCACCATCCGGGCCACCCGAAAGGCCCCGGCCGAGCTGATCACCCAGATTCTTGCCGACGGTGGGCTGGGCACGCCCGAAGACGAGTCCACGCGCTCGATTCCGCGGCCACGCAGCGTCGAGGGCGAGCCCTTCGCCCAGGTTGGCCGCATCCGGGTCGACCCCAGGGGTGTGCTCACGCTGTGGGCGTCGATGGACAACCTGCGCGCCACCGCCACCACGGCCGTGGCGCTGGGTGGCGCGCTCATCCAGCAGGATCACGGCTGACAGCCTGTCCGGCCGCCCGGCGGCCGCCTCACGCGATTGACACTTTGTCAGGATCGGGCCGTTCCCACCGTCGCCGGGGCGCCTCTTTCGCTGGTACGGTGCTTGCAGGTTCCCGGTCGTTCCCAGGAGCGAGTTCCCCATGTGGTGGCTGATCTCGGCGGCACTGGCCGCCCCCCCGACGAGCATTCCCGAGACGCTGTCGGTCGGGGACAGTGCCGATCGGCTTCAGCTCTCGAGCGATGGTCGGCTCCTGGTCGGGGTGAGCGGTGGCAGCGTGTTCGGGCTCGACGCCGACAGCTGGTCGACCCCCACCACCAACGCGGTGTGCTCGGCCAATGGGGCCACCGTCACCACCACCGATGACCCCGAAGTCTACGAGGTCTTCGCGGCCTGCGCCGACGGCACCGTCGCCGCCTTGGCGTGGAGCGCCGACGGCTTTGCCGACTCCGAACGCGAGACCGCCAACTGGGACCTGCAGACCTCCGAGGCACTGGGCGTCTGGTTCGCCGATCTGGCCGGCACGGACACCCTGTTCGTCCTGGCCAACGACACGAGCTCCGGCAGCGACGACCTGTTCCTGCACACCATCGACCTGAGCACCGACGTGGTCGACAGCGCCTCGACCTACCCGCTCGACCTGCTGCGCACGGAATACACCGACGCCGTGTTGCAGGTGGGCGGCGGCACGACCCGCCTGTTCGTGGCCCACAGCGGTGACTTCTTGTTCACCTACAACCTAACCAATGGCACGACTGTCACGCCCAACAACTCCAGCGCCAGTGTCGGCGATGTGGCCAACTTCTACACCGCCACCGGTGACAGCGTATTGGCCGCCAGCGGGCAACAGATCTACCGCTACGTGCCCACGGGAACCACGGGGACCGGCGGCGCCGGCTGGTCCATCTGGTACACCGGCGAGGCGACCCACGACTACGCCAGCGTCGGGCACTCGGCCAACCTCGACGACGGCTGGGCGGTGATGGCCCGTGACGGTGCCGTCGATGTCGTCGAGACCACCGGAACGGTCAGCACCGCCGGCAGCCTGGCCACCATCGACACCAGCCTGGGGCTGGTCGATATCGTCACCAACGACGCCGGCTACGCGTTCGCTGCCAGCGATGACGGAAGCATCGCTATCCTCACCGCCAACCCCTGGGTGGGTGGGGTCTCGGTCTCGCCCGACACCGGGGTGAGCGGCACCGTGGCCACCGTGGCCTTCACGCCCGATGTCGACGGCAGCTACAAGGTCTACCTCGGCGGCGATCGCACGGGCACGGGCGGCGACGAGCTCGCCCAGGGAGATGGCGTCGCCGGCACCCAGACCACGGTCGAGGTCACCGTGGGCGACGACTGGGACGAGGGCACGCATGCGCTCTACATCGTGTACTCGGCCAACGCGCTCACAGGGCACGGCCGCGCCAACTTCACCAAAGACAATGTGCCGGGCTCGGTCGACCTCAGCGTCGGCTTTGGCAACGAGGCCATCGTTTTGAGCTTCGACGGCGTCGACGACGAAGACCTGGCCTCGTACGACGTGTACATGAGCCTCGAGCCGTTCTCGGCCGCCGACTACGCAGACTGCCTCTCCACCCCTGCCGCCTGCGGCCCCTTGTACACGCCGACCGACGAAGAGATCGACAACGACGTCACCGGCTACGACACCATCACCGAGGTCGAGCCATCTGGCGCGGTCGAACACCGCATCTCTGGCCTCACCAACGATGTCACCTACTACGTCGCCGTGCGTGCCGTAGACTCCAGTGGACAGCGAGGACCCATGTCCGACGTGATCGCAGAAACCCCCGAGTCCACCATCCCGCCTTCTCTAGGTGCTGGCGAGCCTGGCGGCCCGCTGTGCGCCACGGGTCCCGGCCCAGGAGGTCTGGCCCTGCTGCTGGCCCCGATCATCGCGCTGGGGCGTCGGCGTCGGTCCGTTGCGGCCGCGGCCCTGCTGGCCGTGGGCGCTCCTGCGGCGGCCGTCGAGTTGCCCAAGGATCTGGGGAACACCCGGGGCAATGTCGAGGTGCGCTACGGCCAGCTCAACTACGAGCGTGACGCCAACGGCGACGCCGTGTCGGCGGTCGATCAAGCCTACGGCTCCAGCGGCCAGCTGGGCGGGTTTCAGATCGAGGCGGGGCCCGCGTTCATGCAAGTCGTCGAGCTCGACCTGGGCCTGGGCCGCCACAGCAAGCTCGGCTACCAGGTGGGGGTCGACAGCGACCGCATCAGCGCCGACGACGCGCGACTCACCTGGTACGACCTCTCCATTGCCGCCACCGGCCGTCTGCAGTTCCTCGACGAGCAGCCCATCGTGCCGTTCGCCCGATTCGGCTTCAACCGGCTGATCTGGCAAGAGAGCTGGGAGAGCGGCCGAGCCGCCGACCCCGACAAGCCCTTGAATCCGGGCACCCGGGACCGCACCAGCGGCGCCTTCAACGGCCGTCACCTGGGGTACGGCGTGAACATCCTGCTCGACTGGTTCCAGCCACGCCGCGCCAGCACCCTCGAGAGTCAGACGAGCATCAACGACACCTTCCTGGTCATCGAGTGGCGCCAGCAGCGCATCGAGAACCGCGTGGGCGGTGCAGAACCCGCAGACGGCGACCCCGGCTACAACTTCACGGGCCGCGTGTGGAGCGCCGGCCTCAAGATGGACTTCTAGGTCCGTCCTTGCCGCGGTTTCGCCTGACGCTCGAGTACGACGGCCGCGACTTCTGTGGCTGGCAGCTGCAACCTCATCAACGCACGGTCCAGCTCGAGATCGAGACGGCCATCGAGCGCCTGATGGGGCACTTCGCACGGGTGTACCCCTCGGGCCGAACCGACGCAGGTGTGAACGCCACCGGAGCGGTGTGCATGTTCGACACCGATGTCGAGCGCACGCCCCTGGAGCTGCTGCGGGGCTTGAACTCCAAGCTCCCCGACGATGTCGCGGTGGTCGATGTGGCGGTCGCCCCTCACGGCTTCGACGCCCGGAGTTGGTCGTGGGGCAAGCGCTACCGCTACCGCTGGCTGGTGCGCGAGGCAGGCAGCCCGTTGCGGCGGTCCCGCGTGTGGCACCACCGACACCCGCTCGATGTCGAGGCCATGTCGGTGGCAGCCGCCCACCTGGTGGGACGCCACGACTTCAGCAGCTTCTGCGCGGCGCGGTCTGGCGTGGCGCACGCCGTGCGGTCGATCTGGACGGCCGGCATCACGCCCAAGGGCGACGAGGTGCACTTCGACATCCACGGGCAGGGCTTCTTGCGGCACATGGTGCGCATCATCGCCGGGACGCTGACCGACATCGGCCGCCAACGGCGACCACCCGAGTGGATGGCCGAAGTGATCGAGGCCCGGGATCGCAGCGCGGCCGCACGCACGGCACCCGCGCACGGCCTGGAGCTGGTCGAGGTCGTCTACGGTGACGGCCCTCCGCCGTGGACCGAACACCGCGACCGATAGCTACCGTCCGGCTGAGAACCGCTGAGACGGCGGCAGTAGCGGCATCTCAGTAGGTCGGGGCGTGTCGATTGGACCGGCATGGAGCTATTTCCGGACAGATCGCTCCATGCCTTGGGCGGCTCCTGTCGGAAAATGCGAACTTGAGAAAGAACGGGGATCGAGCTCACTCGAGCTGGACCCGCGCCAGGAACAGGACGTTGTAGGCGACCACGGACGACCAAACGTACGAACCAAAGCCCGATTCGCCCCGCCAGGTGCACCGTCGTAGTCCAAAGCACCGCTTGAGGAGGCTGATCAGGCTCTCGACTCCGACGCGATAGCGCCACAGCGTCCTGTACATCCACGTCTCGCGAACCATGTCGGGCACCTTCAGGCCGGCCTTCTTGTTGAAGGCGACATCGTCGACGCCCAGCTCCTTCACGCCCGCAAGGTTGGCGACGCTGGCGTAGCCACCGTCAAAAGCCGCCTGTTCCGGCGTCTTGCCGGTGATTTCGATGAATCTCTCGACGTTGCGGACGGTCGTTGTGCTGTCATTTCGCGCCCCGTCCTCGATGACGCAGTCGACGACCAGCGCGGACACCCCTGTAGTCACGCTGACCCGGTGGCCGTAGTGCACCTCCCGCAGTCCCTTCCAGAGGATGGCAGCGTGCTCCTCGAAGATGGAGACGACCTTTTCGGTCGCCGGCACCTTCTCGCCATGAAGGACGCGCCGACGGGCTTGGTCGACGACGCGCTCTCCCAGTGCGCGGAAGTGGCTGATTCGCTGCTGGAGCTGCGGTTCGGTGGCGAGCTGCAGGACTGCGTCATGGGCGTAGCCGAGCACATCCTCAGCGATGCGGATGAGGTGCCTGTACGGCAGCCTCCGGTCCTGGTTCCTCCGTGCGTAGGTGATTCGAACCAGGCGCTTCTTCGCCATGCGCGTGTGGTCGGAGAACACCAGCCCGGACACACGCTCGGCTGCGCGATGAAGCAGCCTCGTCAGCACCCGGATGACGTCCCACAACAGCCCGGAATCCGTGGGCTCGAGGATGTTGGCATCCACGTCGGTCGAGTCGGACCGCATTCGGGCGCAGCTCTCGACACCGGTGTCGATCGCATGAGTGACGAGCTGCCGGTTGATCTTCTCCCACGTCTCCGGCCTGACCCTGGCGAGGTTCTGCTGCAACGTGGCTCGTCGCGGAGCTCTTTCCCCCAGACCGAGGCCGCAGAAGGCGCGGTAGCTCGCAGAGTCCACCAGGTGAAAGGCCAGCTCCTCGTAGGTGAACCCCCGCAGCTGCTTCAGGAGCCCCACCCGGAGAACCTGGGCCCCGGTCATCCCCGGCGCGCCAACGTCGGTTCGGCGACCCTGCACCAAGTCATCCATGACGAGCTCGGCCAGCTCCGGGATACTGCCGAGCAAGCGGCTCATCGCCGCCAGTTCTTTGGCGTGAACGTGGTCCACTCTTCTGGGGACCAAGAACAGCTGTTGATTCCGAGGTCTGCGCATCCTTCCTCCTCCCTGGGAACGCTGATGAACAGCGAACCCGTGTAGGTTTTTCGCAACCTGATGATCGCATGATCATCACGGAACGAGGAAGGACCGCGCAGCCTCTTTTCAGCTTTCGAGGCTACTTTCTGATTCTCGGATGGAAGTTAGCTACTCTTCTTCTTCGTCGTCGCTGTCGTCGACGTCGTCTTCGTCGGCGTCGTCGAAGCCCAGATCATCGTCGTCGCTGCTGGGCGCCGGCGGCACGGGATCGTCTTCGATCTTCTTGGGACGGGGACGGCCACTGCCAGACAGCAGCGTCTTCATGTCCACGCCCGGCGCCTGGCGCTGATCGGTGCTGCACTCGGGGCACAGGGGTTCGGGCTTGTTGAGATCGTAGAACTTGCAGCCGCATGTGAAGCAGACGTAGCGAGTTCCGAGCTTGGTCTTGTCCTGCATCTGGTCTCCGTACAGGTGGGGCGCCGCTTTAACGCGACCCACATCGACTGCATGCGAAACTGGTTATACCGGCCCGGACCCTACCTCTGGAGGGAGATCGATGTTGTCTTGGAAGTCTCGGATCGTGGCCCTCGTTGCGCCTGTGGTGCTGATTGGGTGCCCCGGCGGCGCTGGCGTGCCGGTGTCCAGCGACATTCGCGTCGACAACCTTGGCACCGACGATGTCATCGACAGCGACTCCACTCGGATGTGCGTCAACCGCAACGGTGAAGTCTTCGTGGTGTGGCTCGACGACCGCGATGGGGTCGATGCCGTGTGGTTCAACCGCAGCCTCGACGGCGGCGAGAACTGGCAAAACGAAGACACCAAGATCAGTCTGGGTGACGGCAAGGCCTTTGCTCCCGACATCGCCTGCACCGACACCGGTGTGTTCGTGGTGTGGGAAGACGACCGCGACTCCCAGATCGAGGCCCACAACATCTACTACAACCGCTCCTGGGATGGCGGCGACACCTGGCTCGACGCCGACCTCCGCATCGAAGATGACGAAGAGGGCGACAGCATGAGCCTGGGCCCGGACATCACGGCCATCGGCAACAAGGTGTACGTGACCTGGTTCGACGCGCTTCGCGGCGGGTACGACATCATGGTGTCCACCTCGCACGACGGCGAGAGCTTCTTCCCGCAGGTCCGCCTCGACAGCGACGAGGCGGGTGCCGCCTACTCGGCCTGGCCCGAGATCGCGACCGACGGCGAGGGCAACGTCTATGTCACCTGGGAAGACTCGCGCGACGGCCAGTCCGACGTGTACTTCGCCGGCAGCTACGACGACGGCCTCACCTTCGAACACGACATTCGCCTCGACCTGGGCGATCAGCCCGGGCAGTTCGACAGCTTTACCCCGCGCATGGCCGCCGTCGGCAGCCGCGTTTACGTGGTCTGGTCCGACGAACGCAACGGCGACAACCGCGACATCCTCATGAACTGGTCGCCCAACCGAGGCCTCACCTGGGCCACGGCGGCGATTCGCGTCGAGAGCGATGCGCTCGGCTTCTACGACAGCCGCTTCCCCGACGTCGCGGTGCAAGAGGGCACCGCCTACTTTGCGTGGGAAGACAACCGCAACGGCGGCTACGACATCTTCTTCCGCTCGGCGGTCGACGGAAACTTCGAGACCGAAGAGGCCCGCCTCGACACCGACGGTCCCGGCCAGGCCAACTCCCTCAAGCCCCGCATCCAGGTGCGCGGCGAGAACGTCGTCACCGTGTGGGAAGAACGCCGCGGTGACAGCGAGGGCGTGGGCTACAACGACATCTACTACAACTGGTCGGCCGACGGCGGCGCCACCTGGGACGTCAGCGACCACCGCATCGACAACATGCAGCCGGGCGCGTCCTTCAAGGTCGACATCAACGTCGACGTTCGAGCCGACGACGTCTGGACCAGCTGGACCGATGGCCGAAACGGTACCTCCGACGTCTTCTTCACCCGCATTCCGCTTGGCGAAGACGCCCAGTTCACCCTCGTTCAAGAAGGCGCCGCACCCTAGCCGTGCGCCTTGACACCCCGCGGGCAATCCCATACACGCCCGCGGTTCGCGCTGCCCTTCGAGGGGCACCGCCCACTCTTCAATGGATACGCACATGCGCACCTACTCTGCAAAGCCCGGTGAGATCGAGCGCCAGTGGTTCGTCGTCGACGCCCAGGACGAAGTCCTCGGTCGGTTGGCCGTCCGCATCGCCGACGTTCTCCGTGGCAAGAACAAGCCCACCTTCACCCCGCACGTCGACACCGGCGACTTCGTCGTCGTCGTCAACGCCGAGAAGGTGAAGCTCACCGGTCGCAAGCTCGACCAGAAGAACTACTACCGGCACACCGGCTACCCGGGCGGTCTGGGCGTGATTGACGCCCGCACCGTGCGCGAGACCGACTCCGAGCGCATGTTCCAGCAGGCCGTCAAGGGCATGCTGCCCAAGAACAAGCTCGCGCGTCACATGCTCAAGAAGCTCAAGGTCTACGCTGGCACCGATCACCCGCACGCGGCCCAGAAGCCGCAGCCTCTCCCCTAGGATCCCTGATGGCTCGAAACACCACCGTTCAGTACCAGGGCACCGGTCGCCGCAAGGCGTCCGTGGCGCGCGTCTACCTGCGTCCGGGCTCCGGCCGCATCATCATCAACAAGCGTCCGGTCGACGAGTTCTTCACCCGTCCCACGCTGGTGATGGACCTCACCCAGCCGCTGTCGATCACCGAGACCACCGGTGAGTACGACTGCATCGTGAACGTGCGCGGCGGCGGCATGACCGGCCAGGCCGGCGCCATCCGCCTGGGCATCGCCCGCGCCCTGCTCGACGTGAACCCCGCGTTCCGCGAGGGCCTCAAGCGTGCCGGCATGCTCACCCGCGACGCCCGCAAGGTCGAGCGCAAGAAGTACGGCCAGCGCGGCGCCCGCCGTCGGTTCCAGTTCAGCAAGCGCTAGGCTTCACTGGCCCTGGTTGTCATTCCGGCGCGACTCGCTTCGCGTCGGCTTCCCCGAAAGCCTCTCGCACTCGTCGAGGGGCTTTTCCTGATCGAGCACGTGCGACGCCGGGCCCTGAGGGCGGCCGGAGTCACGCGGGTGGTGGTGGCGACCCCCGACGACGAGATCGCCCGCGTGGTGACCGCTGATGGCGGCGAGGCTGTGCTCACGGGCCCCGCGAGCTGTGGCACCGACCGGGTCTTCCTGGTCGCGGGCGACGCGCCGGGGCTGGTGATCAACGTGCAGGGCGACATGCCTTTGCTCGATCCGCGCCACATCGAGCTCGTGCTGGAGCTGTTGTGTGCCGGAGCGCCGATCGCCACGCTGGCCACGCCGCTTACGGCGGGCCTGCATCAGCCCGAGATCGTGAAGGTACGCATCGACGACAGCGGGCGTGCCACCGGCTTCTCGCGCCAGCCCTTCGGTGATGAGGTGGCCCCCATGCGGCACATCGGCATCTACGGTTTTGGCGACGGCGTGCTCGCGCGCGCGGTCACGGCCCCGCCCAGCGAGGCCGCACGCCGCGAGTCCCTCGAACAACTGCGCTGGTTGGACGCCGGCATCCCCATTCATGTCGCCACCGCACCATCGGCGGCGCCCGGGGTCGATACGATTGAACAGCTCGAATGGGTTCGCCGCTCGTTAAGTCGTAGCGGCCAGGAGGTTTCATGAATCGCGCTTGGATTGCCGGTGCTGCTGTCGTCGGCGTGGGACTCGCCGTGCTGCTCGTGCGCCTGCCCGGAGGTGGCTCCGAGGGCATCGCCGCGCCAGAGCCCGTCGTCATCCCCACCGAGGGGCGTCCCATGACGCCCGTGCCCGCCGACGACGGCTTGGCCCGCCCACAGGGCGGCGACCCCGCGCCCGCCGAGGGCACGCCAGCGCCCACGGGTCGCCCGGGCCCCATCCCCGCCAACAACCGCTTGGGCATCGCGGTGCCCAACCACCCCGCCAATGGCAAGCCCAACCCCCACTCCGAGCGGCTGCAGAAGCTCCGCGACACGCCGGCCGGCCACGCTTCCGCCAAGCAGCAGGCGCCCCTGCAGCAGCTGGGCATGGACCTCGCCAAGAGCAATGACCCCGAGGTCGCCGCGCTGGGCAAAGAGATGCTCGCCGCGGTGGGCGACCTGCGCGAGAACCTGGCATTTGCGCGCATCGACGAGTACCCCGAGATCCAGGCCCATGTCGACGACATGGTGAAGCGCGCCAAAGACAAGGGCCTCGCCACCGGCGAGACGGGCGCCATGATCGAGCGCCTCGAGGCCCACTCGGCCGAGTACCACAAGGACTCCGCAGCCGCGGCACCGGCGCCCGCCACTCCCTGAACGCGGAGCCCCAACGGGCCCCTGAGCAAGAATGCCGACGCCCCGGAAGGGACGTCGGCATTCGTCAGCGCTGCGGCACGGGTGCCGCGTGCTGAACTAGTTGAGCACAGCGCAGTTGGCGGTGCTGACTTCGGAAGCGTTGCTGACGGCGGGGCCCGTGGTGGTGATCTCGCCCGCGAGCACCTCGTTGGGCTTCTGACCCCAAGCGATGCAGTCGGTGAGGGTGTCGGCCTCGTTGTACAGGCGCAGCACGTGGGTCAGGCCGGTGCCTTCGTCGCTGTTGAACGGCGTGGTGCTGTTGGCCACCGAGTCGAAGACGTTGCCCGCGTTGTGGGTCAGGCTCTGCGACAGGGTGTCGGACGGCGGGTTGTCCGCGTCACCGGCGAAGAAGCTGGTGGAGGGCGGGTTGTGCTCTTCCTTCCAGCCGTCGTTGACGTTGGTGACGCCGGTCTGGATGGCGTTCCACACGACCGTGAAGGTCGCGCCGCAGGTGGTGGCGTCGAACGCCATTCCGCCTTCGGTGAGGGTGACCGTGGGCTTCTCCCACGCGTAGGGCGCGGTGAGGGTGGCACCGGAGGCCGAGGTGGTGGGGCACTCGGCGATGTCGGTGCCGCCGCCGCCGGTGTCGTCGCCGACGATGTCGTCGAGAACGACGCCGGTGCTGTCGTCACAGCCGGTGATGAGTGCAAGTGCGCTGACGCAGAAAAGTAGCTTACGCATGGTTTATGTCTCCTCCATGAGATCGCGGTGAGCCTAGCCGTAGGCTGGGCACCCCGCAACCCTGGGGACACCCGGTTTCATTCCGTGATCATGTTCGGGGATCGTCGGTCGCTGCACGTTATGGACGCGCGTTCCCGGGGGGCTGGTATGCGCAAGAAGTACATCTTCATCACCGGAGGCGTGCTGTCCTCCCTGGGCAAGGGCCTGTCGGCCGCGGCTCTGGGGGCCCTGCTCGAGGCCCGCGGTCTCAAGATCGCCAACCTCAAGATGGACCCGTACATCAACGTCGATCCGGGCACCATGTCGCCCTACCAGCACGGCGAGGTCTTCGTCACCGACGACGGCGCCGAGACCGACCTGGACCTGGGGCACTACGAGCGCTTCACCAGCGCCAAGCTGTCGCAGACCAACAACTTCACCACCGGCCGCGTCTACGCCAGCGTCATCGAGCGTGAGCGCAAGGGCGAGTACCTTGGGCGCACCGTCCAGGTCATTCCCCACATCACCGACGAGATCAAGCGGCGCATCCACCTGGCCGGCCAAGACGCCGACCTGGTGATCGTCGAGGTTGGCGGCACGGTCGGCGACATCGAGGGCCTGCCCTTCCTCGAGGCCATTCGCCAGTTCAAGCAAGAGGTCGGGTCCGAGAACGTGCTGTACGTGCACCTCACGCTGGTGCCGTACATCAAGACCGCCGGCGAGCTCAAGACCAAGCCCACCCAGCACTCGGTCAAAGAGCTGCTCACCGTCGGCATCCAGCCCGACATCCTGTTCTGCCGCAGCACCGAGGCGATTCCCAAGGACATCAAGCAGAAGATCGCTCGCTTCTGCAATGTCAGCGAGCTCGACGTCATCAG
The DNA here is from genome assembly GCA_965216925.1 of Myxococcota bacterium. Classification (GTDB taxonomy): domain Bacteria; phylum Myxococcota_A; class UBA796; order UBA796; genus CAYYHT01. Next base: position 530,010 of record CBDCGT010000001.1, read on the forward strand.
CGTCGAAGACGTCGACCACATCTACTACCTGCCGGTGAAGCTCCAAGAAGAAGACGTCGACGACCGCATCTGCGAGAAGCTCGGCATCTGGGCGGCGTCGCCCAACATGGACCGCTGGACCGAGCTGGTGCACCGGCTCAAGAACCCCGGTCAGCGCGTCACGATCGGCATCGTGGGCAAGTACGTGCACCTGTCCGATACGTACAAGAGCCTCAACGAGGCGCTCACCCACGGCGGCCTGGCCAACGATGCGGGCGTCGAGCTCAAGTTCATCGACTCCGAGACGGTCGATGTCGACGACCCGGCCAAGGCGGTCGGCGACGTCGACGGCATCCTGGTGCCAGGAGGCTTTGGCGTGCGGGGTACCGAGGGCAAGATCGCCGCCATCCGCTATGCCCGCCTCAACAAGGTGCCCTTCTTCGGCATCTGCCTGGGCCTGCAGATGGCGGTGGTCGAATACAGCCGCAACGTGCTTGGCCTCAAGGGAGCGATGTCCCGCGAGTTCGATCCGTCTCCGGCCCATGCGGTCATCGAGCTGATGGACAGCCAGCGCAAGGTCACCGACAAGGGCGGCACCATGCGCCTGGGCGCCTTCCCGTGCAAGATCGCCGCGGGCACACAGGCCGAGCGCATCTACGGCAGCCGCGAGATCAGCGAGCGTCACCGGCACCGCTTCGAGGTGCACCCCGACTACCACGAGCGCCTCGAGAAGGCTGGGCTGCGCATCAGCGGCCTGTCCCCCGACGGTGTCCTGGCCGAGATCGTCGAGCTGCCCGATCACCCGTTCTTCGTGGCCTGCCAGTTCCACCCCGAGTTCAAGAGCCGCCCGCTCGACCCCCACCCGCTGTTCTCGAGCTACATCCGCGCGGTGGTCGAGAAGAAGCGGCAGTCCAATGACGACGCCTCTGCCGAGAAGGCCGTCGCGTCGTGATGCTGGCCGTGCTGCTGCTGGCGTGTGGCACCCAGCCGCTGCCGGCGGCAGATGACCGGGCCTGGCCCGTCGTCGATGTCTCCGTGGCGGTGGCCGGTGAGCCCGAGCTCGTGCTGCACCTCGATGGCGCCGTCGTGCACGACGACGGCGACGGGCACGGCGAGGGGGCGTCGGGGTCCGTCGACGGCCAGCCGCCACTGACCGTCGTGGGCAAGAAGTCGAGCTGGGAGCTGGGCGGCGGGGTCGTCGTCTTCGAAGGCGAGGTGCGCGCCGAGCGGGGCCCCGTGACCCTGTACTGCGACCGGCTCGAGCTCACCTGGAACGGCGACGAGATGCAAGCGGCCGTGGCGACGGGCAAGGTGCGGGTGGTTCGCGGCCGGCGCACCGCACGAGGCGCGCGGGCCGAGCTCACCGTGGCGAGCGGTCGGGTCGAGCTGACCGGAGATCCCTCGGTCGCCGACGGCCCCAATGTCCTGGTGGGGCAGCGCATCGTGCTGTTCCTCGACGATGAGCGTCTGGAGTGTGACGACTGCCGCCTCGACGTCGACGGCGAGGCCGTCGCACCGCGATGAGCGTGCTCCGGGGCGAGGCCTTGCGGCGCAGCTTTGGAGCCGTTCGTGCCGCTGATGGCGTCGACATCGATGTCGGTGCGGGCGAGGTCGTCGGTCTGCTGGGGCCCAACGGGGCGGGCAAGTCGACGGTCTTCCAGATGTTGGCGGGCCTGCAGACCCCCGACTCGGGGCGCGTGTGGCTCGGCGACAGCGATGTCACCGGGTGGCCGCTGCACCGCCGCGCGCGCGCAGGGCTCGCCTGGCTGCCGCAGCACCCCAGCCTGCTGCCGCGCCTGTCTGCGGCCGACAACGTGGCGGTCGCGCTGCACAACCTGGGCCGCGACCCCGCGATGGCCCGCGAGATGCTCGAGGCGGCGGGGCTGGGCGAGCTGTGCGACCGCCCGGCGGGCGTGCTCTCGGGCGGCGAGCGGCGCCGGGTCGAGATCGTGCGGGCCTTGGCGCTTCAGCCTCGGGTCATGCTGCTCGACGAGCCCTTCGCCGGGGTCGATCCCGGACATGTCGCGCGCGTTCGGACCCGCATTCGCGAGCTGGCCACGGCAGGCATCGGCGTGTTGTTGACCGACCATGCGGTGCGCGACGCGATGCCCACCTGCGACCGTGTGCTGCTGCTGGACACCGGGGTGGTCCAGGTGAGGGGAACGCCGGCCCAGGTGGCCCAGAATTCTCGTGCCCGGGATCGCTACCTCGGAAGCGACTTCCGTCTCGATCTGTAGCTCGGGGTCTCAGGTTTTCTTTACAGCGAGCGCCCGGGGTCTATAATGCTTACTGCAAGTTGGGTGCCATAGCGGAAATCCAGGAACACGCTGCGCAAATCGCGAGGGCGTGAACCGCTGAAGACAATCTGGAGCTGGCGTCCGGCCGGCGGGTAGAGGAGTGCGTTCATCAATGGGGCTGGATCTTCGTCTCGATCAGAAGATGTCCCAATCGTTGGTGATGACTCCACGGCTGCAGCAGGCCATCAAGCTGCTGCAGTACAACCACATCGAGATGGTTGCCCACGTCCAGGAACAGATGCTCGAGAACCCCACCCTCGAGGCCGTGCCCGACAGCGAGGGCAGCATCGACGCCGACAGCGAGCGAGGCCTGCGCGACAAGCTCGAGAAGACCCAGAAAGAGACCTCCGAGCAGAACAACGGCGAAGAGGGCACCGTCGACTGGGAGAAGTTCATCGAGCAGATGGGCAACAGCCGCGCCACGCGCTCGCTCGGCGGCACCATCCACGACGACCTCCCCCCCATCGAGACCAACCTCACCTACGGCGAGTCGCTGGCCGACCACCTCGAGTTCCAGCTCAAGATGATGAAGTGCGGCGCCGACGAAGAACGCGCTGCCGGGGTCATCATCAACAACCTCGACCACCGCGGCTACATGACCGAGCTCACCCTCGAAGCCGTCGCTGCCGAGTGCGATGTCGACCTCGAGGTGGCCGAAGAGGCGCTCGAGCTGGTGCAGTCCCTCGACCCGCTGGGGTGCGGTGCGCGCAGCCTGTCCGAGTGCCTGGCCGTGCAGGCCCGCAAGCACTTCCCCGAAGACGAGACCTTCGTCGACATCGTCACCGACCACCTGCACAACCTCGAGCGCCGCAACTACCAGGCCATCGCCCGCGATCTCAACCTCGAGCTCGAGGACGTCATCGAGTACCACCGCATGCTGCAGGACTTCGAGCCGCTGCCCGGCCGCGGCTTCAGCACCGAGGAGCCGCGCTACATCACCCCCGACCTGTACGTGGTCGAGCGGGGCGGCGACTGGCACGTGCTGGTCAACGAAGACGGCATGCCCGACCTGCGCATCAGCAAGTACTACCAGAAGGTGCTGCGCGAGGCGTCCAAGTCGGACAAGGAGTACCTGCTCGACAAGCTGCGCGGGGCCGAGTTTCTCATCAAGTCCATCAACAAGCGGCGAAAGACGATTCGCCGGGTGACCGAGAGCATTCTCAAGTTCCAGCGCGAGTTCTTCGAGCACGGCGCCGAGCGCCTGCGCCCGCTGGTGCTGCAGGACGTCGCCGACGACATCGGCGTGCACATGAGCACGGTCAGCCGTGTCACCACCAACAAGTACGTGCACACGAGCCACGGCATCTTCGAGCTCAAGTACTTCTTCAGCGCCGGCGTCCGGCAGAACTCCGGCGTGGACATGGCCGCCGAGGCCATCAAGAGCAAGATCAAGAGCCTGGTTGGCGACGAGCCCAAGAAGAAGCCGCTGTCCGATCAGGCCATCGCCAACAAGCTCAAAGACGAAGACGGCATTCGCATTGCCCGTCGCACGGTCGCCAAGTACCGCGAGGCACTCGGCATCCTTCCCAGCTCCAAGCGAAAGCAGATGTTCTAGTCACAGTGGTTCCAATCCCCCAGGAGGTCGTTGCACATGCATCTCGAGGTCACCTTCCGAAACATGAAGGGTCGCAGCGAAGTCAACCGGCGAGCCCAGGCGCTGTTCGCCAAGCTCGAACGCTTTCTGGACACCGCGGACGAGGGTCATCTGACGCTCTCGACCGAGCACGGAAAGGCCATCAGCGAGCTGGTGGTCCAGTCCCGAGGCACGACGCACAAGGCGATCGAAGAACATGACGAGTTGCGGGCCGCGCTCGACACCAGCTTCCATCGCGTTGAGGAGCAGCTGCGTCGCAGCAAGGACAAGCGCATCAAGCGCGGCAGGGGCGACCGTGCCGAGGCCGCACCCGGCGACGACCCCGTCACCGACGACGAGGACGACTGGGAAGAAGTCTGAGAGCGGGCTTCATCCGCCCGTAGGCGCTTGACGCGCGTCATACACGGGATAGACGGGCCGTCTTTCACGCACTGGAGGACGCCCGATGGGTCTCAAGAACTACCTCTTCACCTCGGAATCGGTGACAGAGGGACACCCCGACAAAATCTGCGACAACGTCTCTGACGCCATCCTGGACGCCTGGCTCGCCCAGGACCCCGGCGCACGTGTCGCCTGCGAAACCAGCGTCAAGACGGGTTTCGTGCTGCTGTCGGGTGAGATCACCGGTACCGGCCACGTCGACTACCCCGCTGTGGTGCGCGAGACCGTGCGCGACATCGGCTACACCCACTCCGACATGGGCTTCGACGCCAGCACCTGCGCGGTGCTCGTCGCGGTCGAAGAGCAGAGCCCGGACATCAGCCAGGGCGTCACCGAGGGCGAGGGCCTGCATCAAGAGCAGGGCGCCGGCGACCAGGGCATGATGTTCGGCTACGCCTGCAACGAGACCAAGGCGCTGATGCCCATGAGCATCTACTACAGCCACCGTCTCACCGAGTCCCTGTCCAACTACCGCCGCGGCGGCGTCGACTGGCTTCGCCCCGACGGCAAGACCCAGGTCACCGTCGAGTACCGGGACGGCAAGCCCGTGCGCGTCGACGCCGTGGTGGTGTCCACCCAGCACAGCGACGACATCTCCCACGACGACCTGCGCGAAGCGATCATCAAGAACGTCATCGAGTCCACGATCCCGGCCGAGCTGCTCGACAGCAACACCCGGTACTTCGTGAACCCGACCGGCCGCTTTGTCATCGGTGGCCCCATGGGCGACGCTGGCCTGACCGGCCGCAAGATCATCGTCGACACCTACGGCGGGCACGGCAGCCACGGTGGCGGCGCCTTCTCGGGCAAAGACCCGTCCAAGGTCGACCGATCCGCCGCCTACATGAGCCGCTACGTCGCCAAGAACCTGGTGGCCTCGGGCTACTGCGATCGGGCGCTGGTGCAGCTGGCCTACGCGATCGGCGTCGCCGACCCCGTCAGCGTCATGGTCGATACCTACGGCACCGGCAAGGTCAGCGACGAGAACATCACCGCCGCCGTCCGCGAGCTGTTCCCGCTCAAGCCCGCCGGCCTCATCCAGCACCTCGATCTGCTCCGCCCGATCTACCGCCCGACGGCGGCCCACGGCCACTTCGGCCGCGACGGCTTCCCTTGGGAGAAGACGGACATGGCGTCCCGGGTCGCGGAGTTCCTGAGCTAGACCGAACGTAGCGTTCGAAAAAACAGAAAAGGCCGTCCGATCACGTCGGGCGGCCTTTGCTGATCCGGTTACGGGCCGTTTCTTCAACGGAGGCGCAATGAACGCGATCGCGGCGCTCTACAGCAGCACCATCGGCAAGAAGACGGTGATGGCCGTCACCGGTGGCCTGATGGTGGCCTGGCTCTTTGCCCACATGCTCGGCAACCTTCAGGTCTTCCTGGGCGCCGAGTGGCTCGACGCCTACGGGCACAAGCTCCAGACCTCGGGCCCCATCATCTGGGGCACGCGCGGCGTGATGCTCGCGTGCATCCTGGCGCACATCTGGGCCATCATGGGCCTCATCGGCCAGTCCGGCGTCACCCGCAAGACGGGCTACGAGGGCGGTCGGGTCGACTTCGCCACCAACGTGCTGGCCAAGGCCATGAAGGTGGGCGGGCTCATCCTGCTGGTGTTCATCCCCATCCACCTGCTCGACCTGACCATCGGCACCACCCACCCCACGTTCGAGCACGGCAAGGTCTACCACAACCTCACCTCGCTGCTGTCGAACCCGCTTCGGGCCCAGTTCTACCTGCTCGCGGCCATCGCCGCCGGCGCCCATGTCATCCATGGCACCCAGAGCATGTTCCAGACCCTCGGCCTGAACCACGACGGCTACAACGCCACCTGGAAGTTCCTCGCTGGGCTCATCGGTGGCAGCGTGCTGGTCGGCAACATGGTCATCGTGGGCGCCATTGCCCTCGGCTTCGTGAAGTAGGAAGGAAACGTGACGCTCAACCTCGCATCCCACGAGCCCGACGGCCCCATCGAGACCCGATGGACCCGCCACAAACAGAACATCCGGGTCGTCAACCCCGCCAACAAGCGCAAGTACACGGTCATCGTGGTGGGCACGGGCCTCGCGGGTGCCTCGGCCGCCGCGACCTTCGCCGAGCTCGGCTACAACGTGAAGGCGTTCTCGTTCCACGACTCGCCGCGCCGGGCCCACAGCATCGCCGCGCAGGGTGGCATCAACGCGGCCAAGAACTACCAGAACGACGGCGACAGCGTGTTCAGGCTGTTCTACGACACGGTCAAGGGCGGCGACTTTCGCGCCCGCGAGTCCAACGTGTACCGGCTGGCCCAGGTCAGCGTCGACATCATCGACCACTGCGTGGCGCAGGGTGTGCCCTTCGCCCGTGAGTACGGGGGCCTGCTGGCCAACCGCTCCTTCGGCGGCGCCCTGGTCAGCCGCACCTTCTACGCCCGCGGCCAGACCGGCCAGCAGCTGCTGTTGGGCGCGTATGGCGCTCTCTCGAAAGAGATCGCCAACAAGAAGGTCAAGATGCACCCCCGCACCGAGATGCTCGACATCGTCAAGATCGACGGGCACGCGAAGGGCATCATCACCCGCGACCTGCTCACCGGAAAGATCGAGCGGCACGCCGCCGATGCGGTGGTGCTCGCCACCGGCGGCTACGGCAACGTCTTCTACCTGTCCACCAACGCCAAGAACAGCAACGTCACCGCGACCTACCGGGCCTACAAGCGCGGCGCCGGCTTCGCGAACCCGTGCTTCACGCAGATTCACCCCACCTGCATCCCGGTCAGCGGTGACTACCAGTCCAAGCTCACCCTGATGTCCGAGTCGCTCCGCAACGACGGGCGCGTGTGGGTGCCCAAGAAGAAGGGAGACGACCGCGACCCCAGCCAGATTCCCGAAGACGAGCGCGACTACTACCTCGAGCGCATCTACCCGACCTTCGGCAACCTGGTGCCCCGCGACGTCGCTTCGCGCGCCGCCAAGAAGATGTGCGATGCCGGTCATGGCGTCGGCGCCTCGGGATTTGGCGTGTACCTCGACTTCAAGGACGCCATCCGCCGCCTCACCAAAGAGGGTGTGTCCGAGAAGTACGGCAACCTCTTCGAGATGTACGAGCGCATCACCGGCGACTCGCCCTACCAAAAGCCCATGCGCATCTACCCGGCTTCGCACTACACAATGGGCGGGCTCTGGGTCGACTACAACCTCATGACCAACATCCCGGGGCTGTTCGCCATCGGCGAGGCGAACTTCAGCGACCACGGCGCCAACCGCCTGGGAGCCTCGGCGCTCATGCAGGGCCTCGCCGACGGCTACTTCGTGCTGCCGTACACCATCGGGCACTACCTGGCAGGGCAGTCAGCTGGCTTCGACGACACCTCGCACGCGGCGTTCAACGACGTCGAGGGCGACGTGGTGGCGTTCCAGGACAAGCTGCTGGCGTGCAATGGCACCCGGTCGGCCGACTCCTTCCACCGCGAGATGGGGCAGGTCATCTGGGACAAGTGCGGCATGGGTCGCAACGAGGCGGGCCTCAAAGAGGCGCTCGCTGCCATCCCGAAGATCCGTGAGCGCTTCTGGGCCGAGGTCAACGTGCCCGGCAGCGGCGCCGACCTCAACCAGGCCCTCGAACGCGCGGGGCGCGTCGCCGACTTCCTGGAGTTCGGCGAGGTGCTGGTTCGCGACGCACTCACCCGCGACGAGTCCTGCGGGGCCCACTTCCGCGAAGAGCACGTCCGCGAAGACGGTGAGGCCAAGCGCGACGACGACAACTTCCAGCACGGTGCCGTGTGGGAATACACGGGCAGCCCCGACACCGAGCCCATCCGCAACCAAGAACCCTACAAGTTCGAGTACGTTCTTCCTTCCCAGCGGAGCTACAAGTGAACATCACGCTCAAGGTCTGGCGGCAGGCTTCCCCCGATGCAAAGGGGAGCTTCGAGACGTTCCAGCGCGACGACATCAGCGAGCACATGTCCTTCCTCGAGATGCTCGATGTCGTCAACGACGACCTCATCTCGGCCGGCAAGGAGCCCATCGCCTTCGAGCACGACTGCCGCGAGGGCATCTGCGGCAGCTGCGGCGCGATGGTCAACGGGCGAGCCCACGGCCCCGGGGACGGCAGCACGCTGTGCCAGGTGCACATGCGGCAGTTCAAGAACGGCGACACGGTCGTGGTCGAGCCCTGGCGGGCCGAGGCCTTTCCAGTGGTCAAAGACCTGGTGGTCAAGCGCGACCGCTTCGACGACATCATCCGGGCCGGCGGCTACGTCACGGTGCGCACCGGTCAGGCCCAGGACGCCAACGCCACCCCGATCGAGAAGGGCCATGCCGACGCATCCTTCGATGCCGCCACGTGCATCGGCTGCGGTGCTTGTGTCGCGGCCTGCCCCAACGAGTCGGCCAGCCTGTTCACCTCGGCCAAGCTCGCCCACCTGAGCCTGGTGCCGCAGGGCCAGCCCGAGCGCTATGCCAGGGCCAAGACCATGGTCACCGCGATGGACAGCGCCGGATTCGGGCACTGCACCAACCACGGCGAGTGCGCCGCGGTGTGTCCAAAGGGCATCGATCTCAGCTACATCTCGCGCATGAACCGCGACCTGGTCTGGGCCACTCTGTTCCATCGGGAAAAGGCCTGATTTCCACCGCTCGGCCGCCTGGATTCGACGTCTGGGCGCGCCGCGGTGCGAAACCGTTTGCGCACTTGGTGCCGCGTCCGCTATTCCCGGATCCTTTCCCCTTCCGTCAACGTGCCGGAGGGCGTGGATAACGGAGGATGTACCGTGGCTGACGACGCGAACGAGGCACTGTTCACCATCACCCGAGGGCACCTGAACACAGGGCTCCGTGGTTTCCCGGTCGGCACCTGCCGAACCAGCCGCGTCGACCCCAACGAGGGTGTGAGCTACCGCGGCTACCCCATCAAGCAGCTGGCCTTCCTCGAAGAAGAAGCCATCGTGTACCTGATGCTGCACGGCGAGCTGCCGACCGACGACGAGTTCCGGGCCTTCGATGCCGAGCTCAAGGAGCGCCGCGGCGTTCCCAAGGCGGTCATCGACCTGCTGCGGCAGTTCCCCAAAGATGGCCACCCCATGGAGTGGCTCATCAGCGGCATCGTGTTCCTGGGCATGCACTGCCGCACCGGCGACTACCTCGAAGACGCCAAGAACGTGATCGCCAAGATGCCCGAGCTGGTGGCCGCGATCTTCCGCCTGCGCGAGGGCTGGGGCGACGTGATCCCGCCCAACCCCAACGAGGGCCTGATCGAGAGCTTCGCGTTGATGCTGGGTGTGCCCGGCACCAACATCCGCGGCCTCACCAAGATGCTGCGCACCTTCTACATCCTGCACATGGACCACGGCGGCGGAAACCTCTCGACCTTCACGGGCAAGGCCGTCGCCAGCGCCCACACCGACGTGTACTGCTCGCTGGCTGCCGCCATGTCGGGCCTGTACGGGCCGCTGCACGGCCGCGCCAACCAGGACTGCCTCAACTTCGTGCGCAAGGTCGGCTCCTCAGACGACGCCGCGGTCGAGGCCTTCGTGCGCAACGAGCTGTCTTCGGGCGGCAAGATCTATGGCTTCGGTCACGCCGTGCTGCGCGCCGAAGACCCCCGCGCCACCATCCAGTACCAGGTCGGCGAAGAAGTCTGCCCCGACGACGAGCTGTTCCGCACCGCCGCCACCATGCGTCGCATCGTGCCCAAGGTGCTCAAGGACTTCCCCAAGATCAAGAACCCGTTCCCCAACGTCGATGCGGTGTCGGGCACGCTGCTCAACGCGGCGGGCCTCACCAACAGCGACTACTACACGGTGCTGTTCGGGCTCTCGCGCTGCACCGGCATCGCTGCCCAGATCGTCGACGAGCGCCTGCGTTTCCGCGGCGGCAAGGGGGCCCCCATCTACCGGCCCAAGTTCGTTGCCGAGAACCAGGAGCCCCGCTCGGTGGGCGTGGTCAGCAAGCTCGCCATTCCCGCCGACGCCATCTCCGACTAACCATTCGATTCACCAAAGAGGCGGGCCCGGCCTACCGGCTCGCCTCTCTGCTTTCCATTCGTAGGGAGTCCACCCCATGAAGATTCACGAGTACCAGGCGAAGAGCGTTCTTCGTCGCTTCAACGTCGCCGTGCCCCCGGGCATCGCGGCTGCCACGCCCGACGAGGCGGTGGCGGCAGCCGGCGAGCTGGGCGGCAGCTTCTTTGTCGTCAAGTCGCAGATCCACGCGGGCGGCCGCGGTCTGGGGCGCTTCGTCGAGCACTCCAGCGCCGACGAGCTCGCCGCCGCAGCCAGCGGCGCTCCCCTCGACGGCTTTGGCGGCGTGCAGCTGTGCCGCAGCCACGACGAGGTTCGCGCCGCGGCCAGCAAGATCCTGGGCAACACCCTGGTCACCAAGCAGACCGGCCCCGAGGGCAAGAAGGTCAAGACCATCTACGTCGAGGGCGGCGCCGACATCCAGCGCGAGCTGTACCTGGCCGTGTTGCTCGACCGCTCGGTCAACAAGGTGATGTTCATGGGGGCGGCCGAGGGCGGCACCACCATCGAAGACCTCGCCCACGACAACCCCGATGCCATCAAGAAGATCTGGATCGACCCCACCGTCGGGCTCATGCCCTACCAGGCGCGCCAGCTGGCCTTCGCCCTGGGCATGAACAAGACCGAGGTCAAGTACGCCACCAAGTTCTTCATGGGGCTGTACAAGACCTACACCGAGATGGACTGCTCCATGCTCGAGGTCAACCCGCTCGTGGTGCAGGGCGACGGCTCGCTCATCGCGCTCGATTGCAAGATGACCTTCGACGACAACGCGCTGTACCGGCACAAAGACCTCGGCGAGATGCGCGACCTCGACGAAGAAGACGCCGCCGAGGTCGAGGCCAGTGGGCACGGCCTGTCCTTCATCAAGCTCGACGGCAACGTGGGCTGCCTGGTGAACGGCGCAGGCCTCGCGATGGCCACCATGGACGTCATCAAGCTCAAAGGCGGCGAGCCGGCGAACTTCCTGGACGTGGGAGGCGGAGCCAGCGAGGCCGCGGTCACCGCTGCCTTCGAGATCATCACGCGCGACCCCAGCGTGAAGTGCATCCTGGTCAACATCTTTGGCGGCATCATGCGCTGCGACGTCATCGCGCGCGGCATCATCGCGGCCATCAGCAACGTGGGCCTCGAGGTTCCGCTGGTGGTGCGACTGGCCGGCACCAACGCCGAGCTCGGCAAGCAGGTTCTCGCCGACTCTGGCGTGAACGTCATCCCCGCCTCCACCCTCGATGAAGCCGCCGACGCCGCTGTCGCCGCCGCTCAGGGAGCCTGAACCATGTCCATTCTCGTCAACAAGGACACCAAGGTCCTGGTGCAGGGCATCACCGGTCGCTCCGGCGCGCTGCACAGCAAGCTGTGCCTCGAGTACGGCACCAACATCGTGGGCGGCGTCGTTCCCGGAAAGGGCGGCCAGACCTTCGAAGACACCGGCGTGCCCATCTTCGACACCGTGCGTGACGCGGTCGCCGCCACCGGCGCCAACGCCACCATGATCTTCGTGCCGCCGCCGTTCGCGGCCGACGGCATCATCGAGGCCATCGACGCCGAGCTTCCGCTGGTGATCCCCATCACCGAGGGCATCCCCGTGGCCGACATGGTCAAGGTGTGGGCGGTGCTCAAGGGCTCCAACAGCCGCATGGTGGGCCCCAACTGCCCCGGCGTCATCACGCCCGGTGAGTGCAAGATGGGCATCATGCCCGGCCACATCCACAAGAAGGGCCGCGTGGGCGTCCTGTCGCGCTCGGGCACGCTGACCTACTCGGCGGTGGGCCAGCTGTCGGCCGAGGGCCTGGGCCAGTCCACCTGCGTGGGCATCGGTGGCGACCCCATCATCGGCACCAAGTTCATCGACGTGCTGTCCCTGTTCAACGCCGATCCCGACACCGACGCGGTGATCATGGTCGGTGAGATCGGCGGCACCGCCGAAGAAGAGGCTGCCGCCTGGATCGCCGACAACATGAACAAGCCCGTCGTGGGCTTCATCGCGGGTGCCACGGCGCCTCCAGGTCGTCGCATGGGCCACGCGGGCGCCATCGTCAGCGGCGGCAAGGGCACCGCCGAGGCCAAGTTCGCGGCACTCGGCGAGGCCGGGGTGCACATCGTGAAGAACCCCGCACACCTGGGCAAGCGCATGGCCGAGGTGCTTGGGTCGTAGGGATTGGTCCTTGGTCGGCAAGGAGCACAGGCCTCCGTGCCTGTGCAGGTGCCCAGCAACGGGCACGGAGGCCCGTTCTCCTTGGTCCTTGGTCCTTGGACTGGGCAAGGAGCACAGGCCTCCGTGCCTGTGCGTGTGCCCGGCAACGGGCACGGAGGCCCGTTCTCCTTGGTCTCCGGGATCGCGGGTCGGTGAGCGTTTGGCTCCCCGGCCCGCTGTCGTTTTCACCTCGCCGAAGCGCTGCGACAAAGCCGAACATGCCGCGCGTACCCACCCCAGGGACCTTGGAGCAACGACCGAGGACCGCCCTCCTCGGCACCAGCCGGTTACCAGCCCCGTCTTTCTCTCAAGGAGGCTCCCATGGCCATCGAACGTACCCTCTCGATCATCAAGCCCGACGCCACTGCCAAGAACGTCACCGGCCCCATCCTCGCCCGCTTCGAAGAAGAAGGCCTGCGCGTGGCCGGCATCCGCAAGACGTGGCTGTCCCAGCAAGAGGCCGGCGGCTTCTACGCCGAGCACGCCGAGCGTCCCTTCTACGGTGAGCTCGTCGAGTTCATGACCTCGGGTCCGTGCTTCGTCATCTGCCTGGAGGGCGAGGGCGCCATCCTGAAGAACCGCGAGATCATGGGCGCCACCGACCCGGCCGAGGCCGCCGACGGCACGCTTCGCAAGCTCTACGCCGAGTCCAAGGGCAAGAACGCCGTGCACGGCTCCGACAGCCCCGCGAGCGCGGCCCGCGAGCTGGCCTACTTCTTCCGCAGCACCGAGCTGTTCTAGGCGGCGCAGCGGGCCCCGCGCCCGTGCCCGTGCCCGTGCCCGTGCCCGTTGCGGGCCGGGTGGCGTACACTGGCGGCATGTCGACCAAGAAGAACGGCTACCACTTCTCGATCTCGCTGGGGCACGAGCTCTGGGACGAGCTGCTGCGTGCGGCCCTTCCCATCAAGCTCACCAACGGCGAGTTTCACCTCGCGCGCGATGCTCGAGCCGCCATCAAGCAGCTGGGCATGCGCGACCGCGTGCGCGGCTTGCTCGAAGATCGCAACGCGCCCACCGGCTTGATTCGAGCCAAGGATCGCGCCAAGGAGCTGTGGCGAGCCCGCCGCTCCAGCGTGTATCGCCGCCTCAACGACGTGATCCGCGTCGAGGGCACCTGGAAGGTCGAGCTCGACGACTCGGGCTCGCGCTTTCGCTACGGCAAGCAGAAGGTCGGCGCCGATGCCTGGCTCAAGGCCACCTGCACGGGCACCGTGCACCTGATGGCCCAGAACGTCGAGCTGCCGTTCACCCTCGAGAAGCGGGTCGGCGCCTCGGTCACCCTGGCCGATGTGCACTACGACGACGACCACGAAGCGGTGATTGGACGCCTGCGCGACCTGGGCGTCAACATCGGTGAGCCGCTGATCCTGCAGATGCTGTCGCGCTTGGCCGAGCAGCTGCTCGAACAGCAGCTGGGCAACGTCAACCCGGTGCCCATCCTCAAGCGGCAGCAGGTCGACGAGATGGTGGGGCCCATGGCCAACCCCATCGGCACCCAGATGGCGGTCGAGACGCTGCAGTTCGACCTGACCGAAGACGACATGAGCCTGCGGATTCGCTTCGGCTTCGCCCACAAGCAGATCGAGGAGCAAGACGAAGAGGCTCGGATCTGACGTTTCCCACGGCAGGCGAGACGCCTGCCCCACACCACCAAGGCTTGCCCGTTGGGCGGGCGTCCCGACTGCCCAACCTCTAGAAACACCGCGCCGCGGCGAGGTTGCGGCACCGGTCCTCGAGCTCGACGTTGCTGGGGTAGCGCTCTTCGCACAGCCCCGAGGCGGCCAACAGCACGGCGAACTCCCCCCACTCCTGGTGCAGGCTCCGGAAGGGCGCGCACAGGTCGTCGGGCAGGTTCTTGTCGGGCACGTACTGGTTGTCGCGGCGCTCTTTGAGGATGTGGGCGTCGACCGAGGGCAGCAGCTCGATCATCGCGTCGCGGGCGCGATCTTCGCCGCTGACGCCGTCTTGGTACACCACGCGGCGTGGCTCGCCGAGCGCGTCCCACAGCGTCCACTCGCCCTCTCGCTTGTCGTCGACGTACTCGCCCTCGGCCACCGGCGCACCGCGGGTGGTGTAGAAGTGCCAGGTGCCGGTTCGTTTGCCCTCGACGTACTCGCCCTCGGAGCGCTTCTTGCCGTTGTCGTGAAAGAAGGTCCACGTGCCGGTGCGCACGATGTGCATCGGGTTCAGGAGCCCGCCGTCGAGCTGCACGGTTCCCTTCACCGCCTTGGAGCCCCCCGGCGAGGTGCCCTGGAAGGCCCAGGCGGCCTTGCTGGGCTCGATCTCCCATCGGTAGGCTTCGTCGAGGCCGCTGACCAGGCGCAGCTCACCGCCCTCGATGTCGACGTTCCAGCGAACGGGCTTGGTGCCGGTCCAGCGCCGCGTGGGCTGCCCCGCCCAGTAGCCGCCCTCGACGTCGACCTGGGCGTAGCCGGTGCCGGGCGTGTACCCGCGGTACGGGCCCACCCGGTTGCCCTTCTTGGTGCAGTACATCGGCTGGACCTCGACGGGCTCGTCGCTGATGCCGTAGATGACCTCGGTGTCCTGCTCGATGACGAGCTGCATACCCGCGCCGCACTGCAGGGGCTGCTGGCGCGGCGCGTGGAAGCTGTGCTCGCCGCTGGCTCCGTCGACACGGCGTCCGTAGGGGCGACAGCCGGTGAGGGGGCTGTCTTCGGGGCGGGACATCGCGCGCCGGTCGGGGCACAGGCGCTCTTCGGTGCCGGTGCTGTCGCTGACCGAGACCGATCGAGTGAGGGCAGGGCGGCGCCCGGACGAGCCGATCTCGTGCTGCCAGGGCTGGAGATCGTCGCGGAACTCGAGGTGCCATTCTTCGGCGCCATCACTGCGCCAGGCCCGCCACGTGCCCACCGCACGGCCCTGATCGTAGGTGCCCGTCCTGACCACGTGCCATTTGCGGTCGTTTCCGCGGGCCAGGCGCGCGAACGAGTCGTGCAGTCCGTCCTCGCCAACGCACCAGATCCAGAACGCGCCGTCGGGTTCGCCCTTGGTGGGGGCATCGGTGGTTCGCGTAGCGCCCGAACACGTGTGCGCCTCGACCGCGTGTTTGGCCTTTCGGAACGTACCGGGGTCGTCCGCCGCGAGGGCGGTCTGCAGCATGACGATGGAGGCGAGCCAAGTCACCGGGTGGAGTGTACCCAAAGTGCCGGCTATCGTTGGCAACGATGCTGATTGCTCTCGTCACCACGCTCGCCCTGGCGCAGGACTGCCCTGCGCCGGACCGCAACACGCTCGATGCCCTGGCCCATCTGTCGGCCCAGGCCGTCGAGAGCGACGCGGTGATGATGCACGAGAGCGCGATGGAACAGTTCACCAGCCAGGCCAAGTGCCTGCGCGTCCCGGTGCCGGTCGAGCCGTGGGCCGCCATCCTGGTGTCCGAGGCCATCATTCGTCAGCACCACGGTCAAGACCCCACCATCCCGCTCGCCACGGCGATGAAGATCGACCCGGCCACCTGGGTGCCGCCCGAGCTGCTGCAGAACGGCGTTCCGCGGCTGCCCGAACCGGCGCCCGATGCGCCCGAGGTGCCCGCCGACACCATGATGTGGGTCGATGGCGTGGTGGTGACTGGGCGTATCCCCGATGTCTCGGGGCTTCACATCGTGCAGATGCAGCGCATGACCGAGTTCGGCACCGCCGTGGGCAAGCTGCCCTTCGAGGTGGCCGCCGCCCCGCCGCCCCGGCGGGGCCCCGGCATCGACAAGCTCGAGAAGGGCGGCGGCAAGAAGATGCGCGAGCCCCGGGAGGGCGGCGGCTCGGCGCTGTCGGGCGACGACTACGACATGGTGGTCGCGCACGCGGCGCTTGTGTTCGGCGTCGCCGGCGCGGGCCAGCGCCCCTCCCAGGAGCGCGAGTTCATCACCGACGAGTCGGTGGGCGGCCTGAGCATCGGGGTGGCTGGGCAGGCGCTTGTTGCCATCCCCGACGTTCCGCTGCGCGGCTGGGCGGCGCTTCACGGCTCGCCCGGACGAAGCGGCGGCCTCGAGGTGGCGGCCGGCGCAGGCATGGCTCTGGGCGACGTGATCGTGTACGGCGGCATCGGTGCCAGCGGGGTGCGCCTGGTCGAGGGCGATGCCAGCCGCAAGCCCCTGTTGGGGCATCCCCGGGTGGGCGCCCGCTACTCCACCACGCTGTTGCCCGGCTTCGACGCCAACGTGCAGCTGGGAGTGATGCCGGCGTCCAGCTTCTTGTCGGCGTCGGCCGGGTACGCGCCCGTCGACTTCGACTTTGGCCAGGTGCGCTTTGGCGGCGAGTTCACCCACACCACCGGCCGCTTTGTGCAGCCCGATGTCGACTGGCGCGATGTGGGCGCCGGCCGCTGGCGCGTCGGCGCGACCGTCGGTGCCAGCTGGGGACACATGAGGGAGGCTCGATGACCGTGCTCGTCGTCCTGTTGGCGTCGCTCGCCACGGCTGGGACCTTTCGGGTTCCGTCCGAGCACGGCACCATCCAGGCGGCCATCAATGCCGCCGCGCTCGAGACGGGCAGCAGCAGCCACACCATCATCCTCGAGGCCGACACCGTCGAGAACGCCGTCACCTTCACCGGCGATGACTTCACCATTCGGGGCGAGGGAAGCACCAAGCCGGTGTGGACGAGCAACCCCGTCGTCTCGGCGCCACTCATCACCGCCAGCGGCGTCGATCTCACCCTCGAGGACCTCATCCTGGACGGCAACGGCACCAAGCGCGTGCTCGACGTCGACCACGGCGATGTCACCATCGTGCGCACCGTCGTGCGCAACGGCGACCACACCACCAACGCCTCGTCCGAGCCCGGTGGCGGCTGCCTGCTGCTCGAAGACGGTGACGTGGACATCGCGCGCTCGGTGTTCCACGACTGCTCCAGCGAGGCCCGGGGAGGGGCCCTGGCGCTGGTCGATGCCGGAGGCGAGGTGGTGCAGACCACCTTTCGCGACAACGCTGCCGCGTCGGGCGGCGCCGTCTACCTGCAAGACAGCACCGTCGACTTCTTGATGGCCACGTTCACCGACAACCGCGCGACCCGCCTCGATGGCGGCGCGTTCCTGCTCGAACAGGTCGACGGCATCGCGGGCACCTACATTGGCCCCGGCACCTTCCGCGGCAACACCGCCGAGCAGCATGGCGGCGCGCTGGCCTGCCGCGTTGGCCGCTGCGACTTCGTGGACGTGTGGTTCGAAGACAACGGCGCGGTTCGAGGGGGCGCGGTACACGCGCACCAAATCGACAACCTGACCTTCTTGCGGGGCGCCTTCTGCCACAACGAGGCGCTGGGAACCAGCCCGGACGGCCCAGGCGACGGCGACGGCGGCGCCATCTACCTCGACGAGACCGAGGGCGATGCCGAGCTGTCCAACAATGTGTTCTTCGAGAACACCGCGGGCGGGGAAGGGGGGGCTGTGGCCTCCGACAATAGCGGCATCCAGATGAAGAACGGGCACATCATCGGCAATCGGGCCCATCAACATGGTCCGGCGCTGTTCCTGGGTGGCGGCGACGCTGCCGTGGCCGACGTCACCAGCACGCTGTTCTTCGCCAACCAGAGTTCGCTGGGGCCCACCAATCTGGTGGTCGGTGGCCAGCTCACCATCGACTACAGCTTGTTCGACAACAACGACACCCCCGAGGCGAGCGACGGCTCGGTGCTCCAGAACAACACCACCAACACCGATCCGCTGTTGTTGGCCTACAACCCTGGTGACTGCTCGCTCGACAAGCTATACCCCACGCCCCAGAGCCCGCTGGTCGACGCGGGAAACCCGGCTGATGCCGACCCCGACGGCGGCGCCACCGACATCGGTGCCTTTGGCGGGCCCGATGCCGACGCGTCGTTGTTCACCGATCTCGACGAGGATGGGGTGATCGCGCTGCTCGACTGCGACGACCTGGACTTCACCGTGTCCGAGTGGGTGGTGGGCTTCCGCGACTCCGATGGCGACGGCTTTGGCGACCCGCTGTCCACCTCGCTGTCCTGCGGCCTGCCCGAGGGCTACGTCGAAGACGACAGCGACTGCCACGACGCCGACCCGGCCGTGAACCCCGGCGCCAGCGAAGACAGCTCCAATGCCGACGCCAACTGCGACGGCTTCAGCGACCCCACCGACCCGCTGCAGCTCGCGGCCTGCGCCTGCAACAGCTCTGCACCAGCGGGGGCCTTCGCGCTCGCGCCGCTGCTGCTGCTCGTTCGCCGTCGGAGGGCCTGATGCCGGTGTTTCGATGGGGGCAGAAGACCAGCAAGCAGCGCAGCACAGACCGCCTGCCGCCCGGGCAGCACCTCACCAAGGGCTGGCCGGTGCTGCACGAAGGGCCCACTCCCCAGATCGACCCCGAGCGGTGGTCGCTGCGGGTCTTCGGGGCCGTGCAGCGGGAGATCGAGCTCGGCTGGAGGGACTTCGGTGCCTTGCCTCGGATCGAGGCGGTCGCCGACTTTCACTGCGTCACCACCTGGAGCCGGTACGACAACCGCTGGGCCGGTGTGGCCGCCCACGCCGTGCTCGATCTGGCCCAGCCCACCCCGCAGGCCAGCCACGTGCTGCTGCACTGCGCCGACTCGGTGGCCTACACCACCAACCTGCCGCTCTCCGACTTCGCCCGGGAGGGCAACCTGTTTGCCACCCACCACGACGGTGCCGCCCTCGACCCCGACCACGGCGGACCGGTGCGCTTCGTCTGCCACCACCTGTACGCGTGGAAGAGCGCCAAGTGGGTGTGCGGGGTCGAGCTGTTGACGGCCGATCAGCGGGGCTACTGGGAGGAGCGGGGCTACCACAAGCGCGCCGACCCCTGGCTCGAAGAACGCTACTCCTACCAGGAAGACGAATGACCCGGCTGTGCTTGTTGTTGCTGACCGGCTGCACCGGCGGTGCGATCACCGTGCCCGACGACAGCGGCGCAGGCGGGGGCGATGCCGATGCCGACGCGGATGCCGATGCCGACACGGATGCCGATGCCGACACGGATGCCGATGCGGACGGTGACGCGGACGCCGACAGCGACGCCGATGCAGACACCGACACCGGCTCCGACACGGGCTGCGCCGTGGTCACCTGGTACTGGGACTGGGATGGCGACGGTTGGGGCGACACCGGCTGGCCCATGGACGCTTGTGTGCAGCCCACGAACTACGTGGCCCAGGGCGGCGACTGTGACGACACCGAGGACACCGTGCATCCCGGCGTGGCGACGGATGTGTGCGACGGCGTCGACGGGGACTGCGACGGGTCGGTCGACGAGGACACCGTCATTCCCGCGCCGCCGGTGTGGCCCGAGCCACCCCCGCCGACGGGCTCCGTGCTCGTCGTGGGCTCGGCGCGCAACTTCAACCCCCTGGCTTGCGCCGCCGAGTGGGCCGGTCTGGGCGTCGACTATCGACCGCTGCCCTCGGACGTGGGCGCATCCGAGGATCTGAGCGCCTTCGACGGCTTCGTGTGGCTCGACGGCAGCACCTACTCAACGCCGTTCGACCCGGCGGCCGAGGCCAACCTGCTGGCCGCGGTGCAGGGCGGTCGCGGTCTGGTGGTCAACGAGTGGGTCGCCTGGGGTGGCACGACGTTCTCGCCGGTCATCGCGCCGGTGCTGCCGGTCAGCTATGCCGGTTCGTGGAATTACGCGGACCGCACCTGGACGGTGGTGCAGCCCGGGCACGCGCTGATGACTGGGCTGCCGGCCACCATCGGCTTGACTGGCCCTGGCTACTCGGTGGTGACGCTGGCATCCGACGCCACCTTGCTGGCCCAGGACGAAGAGGGGTTCCCGGCCGTTGTGGTGCGCACCGAGGGCACCGGCGAGATCATCTGGCTGAACGTGGCCGACGAGTACACGGGCTTCGTCTGGCTCGACAATCCGGACCTGACGAACCTCTTCGTGAACGCTGCCGCCTACGCGATGGGCCAGTCACCGCCCTCTTCGGCGGTGTTCGACGCAGCGATCGTGGGTCCCGCCTGCCTCGACCCCGACAGCGACGAGGTCATGGAGCTGCGCGACAACTGCCCTGGCGTCTACAACCCAGGCCAGCAAGACGCCGACAACGATGCCCTGGGCGACTCCTGCGATCCCGATCCGTCCTGCCCCAACTGACGGGCTGTAAATCCGACGTGGCCGATCACACGGTGGCAGGAGATGGCGCGGGCGGCCCCGCGGCGAGCCACTCGGCGTAGCGATCGTGCAGCCCGTCGGCGAACTCGCGCAGCTCTTGCCCCTGGGGGATGCGCACGGCCGCTCGCACCTCGGCGACCACCTCGCCCGGGTAGACCAGCCAGGCACGGGGCTGCATGAGCTCGTGGGCGCCGTGGATCACCAGCGGCACGATGTCGACGCCGGCGTTCTTGGCGATGTGAAAGGCGCCCAGCTTGAAGCGCTGCAGGGTGCCGTCCATCGAGCGCGTGCCCTCGGGGGCGATCACAGCGGTGAGGTTCTCGGCCCGCATGGCGTCGCCCAGGCGGTTGATGCTGAGCACCGCGGCATCGGACTGGCCCCGATCGACGAACTGCCCGCCCAGCGCCCAGAACACCAGGTTCATCACCGGGATGTACATCAGCTCGCGCTTGACCAGCGGTGCCAGCCCGGGCGGGCCCAGGGCGCACACCAGCAGGACATCGAGGGTGGAGCTGTGGTTCATCACCATGACCCGGGCCGAGCGGCTGGACAGGTGCTCGGTGCCCACGAAGCGCAGCCGAATGCCCGCCGACCAGAACAACGGCCGCGCCCACACCGGAGCGAGCCACGTGGCCAGCTGGCGGCGCACCTGACCCAGGGTCACCACCGACATCAGCAGGGCGACCACGCTCATGACGGCGGTCCAGGTGACAAAGAAGGCCCACACCCAGGCCGTGCGCACCACCGCGATGGCTTGGCTCATGCCTCGGCTCGGGCGTAGTGCGACAGCAGCGAGGCGTTGACCTCGTGCGCGCACTGCGCAGTGACCGCGTGACCAGCTTCTTGGAACGACACCAGTCGGCTGCCGGGGATGGCGGCGTGCAGCTTGTCGCTGTTGCTGGGCCGCACCAACACGTCGCGACCGGGTCGAACGATGAGCGTGGGGGTGGCCGCCAGCTCGGGCAGGCGGGCCTTGGTGTTGTGGGTGACGATGGCCTGGATCTGCATCAAGACGGCGGTGAGGGACTGTCGCGCTCCGAGATCGCGCTTGAGTGACTCGGAGTACTCGGCCAGGTCGATGCGCTCGATGGCTTCGGGCGGGTACAGCAGCTCGAGCACGGCGCGGGCCCGGTCGGGGCCGGTCTTGCGCAGGGCCTTGACGAAGGGGAGCACCGCGCGGCCGCGGGGCAGGGCGCGGGGCTTGCTGCCCGAGTGTGTCGCGATGAGGGCCAGGCTGCGGGTGCGCGGGGCGTGCTCGAGGGCCACGTGCTGCGCGATCATGCCGCCCATGGACACGCCGGTGATGTGGGCGGCGTCGATGCCCAGGTGATCGAGCAGGCCGACGGCATCGTGGGCGAGCGCGGTGATGTGGTAGGGCGAGGTACCGCCGGTGCTGCCGCCGATGCCGCGGTTGTCGAAGGTGATGACGGTGTGGCGGTCGGCTAGCCCGACCACTTGCGGCTCCCAGGCGTGGCGGCTCATCGCCAGGCCCATGATCAGCAGGACCGGCGTGCCGCTCCCGCGGACGTCGTATTCGAGCTCATGTCCGTTCACCGCGGCGCGCATCGCAGCAACATAGCGCGCTGGCTGGGTGCCTACACCCCTTTGCGCCGCTTGCTGCGCAGCTTCTTGAACAGTCCCTTGCGGGGCTTGGGGGAGGCGACCACCGGCGGGGGAGGCGGCGGAGCGGACGCCGCCAGCACGTCGTGGGAGGCGGGCACGTGCTTGTCGACGGTGGCCGGTTGTTGCACCGCGCGTGCGCGGCGGACCCTGGCCCGGGGTGGCGTGTCGACGAGCGTGGCCACGACAGGCTCGGCTTCGGTCATCGGCTTGGCCGCCACCACGATGGGGGTGGGCAGGGCGTGCACGGCGTGCACCGTCGACTCGACCACCAGCGAGGGTGCCTCGCCGGCGGGCTCGCGCAGCATGTCGGGTTCGAGGTTGACCAAGCAGGCAGCCGCGGCGGCGGCGAGCAGGGCCCAGCCGAGCAGGGCCGGGCGGCGCGACGGGGTAGGGGGGCGGCGCACGTGCCGCGGGGGCGGCGCTGGCTGGGTGCGCATGTGGTTGCGGCGCCGAGGAGCGGGAACGCGAAGCACCGGAATGACCCCGCCTGCCCGTGGCTGTGAGAATCGGCGCCGAATCGGACGCTTGCCGTTCTGGCCTTGGGGCATCAGCGTTGGTCCACAGAGCGTTTCCATGTTCAGAGACTACGGGCTGGGGCCGGTGAGAGCACTCACAGGGGGCTCACCGCAGACTTGCATCGGAGTGACACCATGGCCGCAGACCTACTGCGCTGAGATCTTGTGATCGCCGTTGAAGGCGAAGCCTGCGGCGATGAGCGGCAGTGCGCCAGGCTGTTCGGCGCCGGTGCGGTACGGATGCTGCGCCCACCACTGCACCAGCACGAACAGCGTCGGCTGGTTGAAGCGCGTCCCAGGCTTCTTGTCGTGGAACTGCCACGCGAACAGCGGCCCCACGCGGTGGTGCGCCAGCGCGCTGTCCGACCCGTCGTCGCGGCCGTCGAGGGTGTCCGAGAAGGTGTGGCGTACCCCCAGGCGCAGCTTGTCCTTCACGAACAACACGTCGGCGTCGTTGAGGGCCATGAAGCGCTTGTTGGGGGCGAGCCGATCCCAGAACTGGTCGTAGAAGTACAGCTCGGGCGCGCCCAGCCCCAGATCGAATCGGGTGAGGCTGAGCGTCGAGCGAACCGCGATGGGCCCCACCGCCGCCCGCAGCGTGCCGCCGGTGGTCAACACCCACCCGCCGCCTGCCTTCGACTCGTCGCCGCGGGCCTCGATGCTTTGATCGGAGTACGCGGCGGTAGCCGGATCGTCCCAAGTCATCAGCTGGTCGAATGTGCCGTAGTACCCCGTGCTGCTGACGTCCACGAAGACGCGCAGCACGGCGAGCAGCTGAGCCTCGCCATACAGCCCCAGCCGGCTGTACGCGGGTGTGACCAGCGCGGTGAGCCCGGCGAAGGCGGTTGTGTCCTGGAACAGGATGCTGTCTTTGGTGGACAGGCGGCGGCGCCAGCCCAGCTTGTAGCTGTCGACGAGCCCAAGCGGGTTGACGCGCACGAAGGTGGCGTTGCTGTACCAGAGCCGGTCTTTTGGGGGAGGGGTGTAGGCGTCGGAATCGCCGCTGGCGAAGGCGGCGTCGTCGCCGCGCGCTCCTCGGTCCTGTGCCAGAGCAGGGGTGGCCGCCAGCAAAGCGGCGAGCACGATGAACATGGTCACTCCTCGACTAGGGCGAATCCGCCGTCGTCGTCATCAGGATCTTCTTCGCGTTCGCCTACGTCGGTCTCGTCGCGGGGGGCGAAGTCGTCGTCTTCGTACAGCGCCTTCAGCTCTGCGGCGGTCATCGGCTTCTGGCCGGGCAGGGGGTCGTACAGCAGGGTGGAGGCCTTCTCGGTCTCGTCGGGCTCCACAGGCTCGTCCGGCGGGGGCTCCGCCGCCTTGGGCACCAGACTTGCGGGGCCTCGCCAGATGGGTGGCGCTTTCGAGGGCTTGGACGTGTCGTCTCCGGGCACCACGGCTCCTGCCTGTGGGGCGAGTGTAGCGCATGGCCGAGGCGGCGTGACGCCGACCGGTCACAGGACCCGTGACCGGTCCCGTGACCGGTCAGCCGCGTCGAAAATCCCTGCGAATGCGCCATCGCGGGTGGCACGCGTCTTGAATAGACTCTGTGGCGGAGGAACCCATGACCACGAACCACCCCAAGCACCTGCTGCTCGGACTGTGTCTCGCCTTCGCGCCGGGCATCGCATCGGCACAGGCCCCCCTCATCGACGGCTATGGCGGCGAGGCCGACTTCGGCACCGGCATCGGCCACATCGACGACGGCCCCTCTCTCGAGGTCGACATTGCGTCGGCGTTCCCGAACGGGGTCGACTTCTTCGGCACGACCTACACCTCGGTGTTCGTCAACAACAACGGCAACGTGACCTTTGGCGCGGCCGTCGACGCCTACACTTCGCAGCCCTTCCCGGTCTCGGGCCAGCCCATGCTCGCTCCGTGGTGGGCCGATGTCGACACTGCTCCCGGCGATCGCGGTGGCGTCGCGGGCACGAACGAGGTGCACTACTTCGTCGACGACGCGGCGGGCGAGCTCGTCGTGACCTGGTGGGAGGTCGGGCACTACAACGACGAGCTGGCGACTTCGACGTACAACAACTTCCAGCTCATCCTCACCGACCGCACCGATGTCGCGATTGGGGACTTCGATGTGGAGTACCGCTACAATCGCTGCGAGTGGATCTTCGGCACGGCGAGCGACGGCATCCCCGCGCAGATGGGCTACGACGCGGGCGACAGCACGAACTTCTGGTCGCACGCGGAGTCCCAGACCGCACAGATCACCGAGCTGTGCACCACGTCCAATGTCAGCGAGCCGGGTGTGTGGCGCTTCGAGATCCGCGGCGGCGCCCCCCACGTGTGCGGCGATGGCACCCAAGGCGGCGACGAGGAGTGCGACGACGGCAACAACGAAGCCAACGACGGCTGCACCGCGTGCTTCTTGTACACCGATGCCGACGCCGACGGGAACTTCTCGGACGTCGACTGCGACGACACCGATTCCGCGGTAAACCCCGACGCGACTGAGGTCTGCGACGGGTTCGACAACGACTGCGACGGGACCATCGACGAGGAGCTGGACGCCGACGGCGACGGGTTCTGCGACGACGTCGACGTCTGTGACGGCGACGACGCTACTGGTGACACCGACGGTGACGGCATCTGCGACGACATCGACCCGTGCAACGGCGCCACCGACACCGACGCGGACGCCGACGGGTACTGTGACGACACCGACTGCGACGATGCCGACGATGCGGTCTACCCGGGAGCGCCGGAGCTCTGCGACGGGCTGGACAACGCCTGTGCCGGGGCGGTGCCGGATGAGGACGCCGACCTCGACGGGGACGGCAGCTCAATCTGCGAGGGTGACTGCGACGACACCACCGCGGACGTCGGCCCGGAGGCCGAGGAAGTCTGCGACGGGCTCGACAACGACTGCGACGGCGAGCTTCCTGCCGACGAGGCGGACGCCGACATGGACGACGTGTCCCGGTGCGACGGGGACTGCGACGACGAGAGCGCGTCCGTCTTGCCAGGGATCGTCGAGGTGTGTTTCGACGACATCGACAACAACTGCGACGGCGTCGTGGACGAAGACTGCGCGGCCCCCGAGGGGTGCAACTGCCAGAGCGAGCCCAACCTAGCGTTCATGCCTTTCAGCGCCCTGCTGCTCTTGATCGGCATTCCGTCGGTCCGCCGGCGTCGCCAAGACTGACTCGCGCGTTGCGCAGCGAAAGAGCCCGCCGAAGCGATGCTTCGACGGGCTCTTTAGTGGTGGGCGATACTGGATTTGAACCAGTGACTTCCACCGTGTGAAGGTGGCACTCTCCCACTGAGTTAATCGCCCAGGAGACGCTGCCGTCTATTGCCAATCGGGTGGGCAGTCAAGGGGGGAGCGATGGGTGAGCCCATCCATGTCGTGGGCGCCGTGATCTTGCGCGAACGTCGGGTGCTCGCGGCGCTGCGAGGCCCGGGCAAGCACCTGGCCGGGTACTGGGAGTTTCCCGGCGGCAAGGTCGAGGACGGAGAGGACGAGCGCGAGGCGCTACGTCGCGAGCTCATGGAAGAGCTGGCCATCGAGGGGACGGTGCACGAGCGGCTGGGCGAGGCCACCCACCGCTACCCGGCCGTGACCGTGCGCCTGGTCGCCTACGTCGTTCGCATCGCGTCCGGCGAGCCCGTCGCCATCGAGCACGCGGAGCTGCGGTGGGTCGATACCGCCGAGCTCGACGAGCTGCGGTGGGCCCCGGGGGACGTACCGTTCCTGCCCGCGGTGCGGACGCGGCTGGCCTAGCTGCTTAGCTTGAGGGGCAATGCGGAGGTATCGATGGGACTCTTCGATCGGTTCGGTGGCGGGGGCATTCCAGCCGACGCGCCGGAGCCCGGCGCGCGGCACACGCTCGCGCTGTACAAGTACGACGCCTGCCCCTTCTGCCAGCGCGTGCTGCGTGCCCTCGACGACCTCGACGTCCAGGTCGAGATGCGCGACACGCGGACCGATCCGCGCTGGCGACGGGACCTGTCGGATCGCACCGGCAGGACCACGGTTCCGATGTTGCTCATCGACGACTACCCGCTCTTCGAGTCGGCAGACATCGTGAGCTGGCTTCAGAAGCACGCTCAGGCGGCCTGACCGACGCGCGACCAGCGCCCCCTGGCTTCCGGGTGGGGGTGACGGACGTCCGACACCCCTGTCACGAGCCAACGCCCGCTTTCGATTGGCACCCCTGTTGCTCTTGGGCCGAGCGCAACAAAGGAGGTGCCCATGCAGGGCATGAACAAGGTGATGCTGATCGGAAACCTGGGGTCGGACCCCGAGCTGCGCACGTCCGCGGCTGGAAAGCTGTGGGCGAAGCTGAGTGTGGCGACACACTCGCGGCGCAAGGTCGGTGACGACTGGGTCAGCGAGACGGAGTGGCACGACGTGCGCGTCTTTGACCGCACGGCCGAGAACTGCCAGCGCTTCCTGTCCAAGGGAAGCCCGGTGTTCATCGAGGGGCGACTCGAGACGTCGAGCTGGACCGACGACAAGGAGCAGAAGCACTGGCGCACCAACGTGGTGGCCAGTCGCGTGACCTTCCTGTCCAAGGACCGCGCGTCTGCGCGGGGCCCGCAGGCTGCGACAGCGGCGGCTGCCACGGCTTGATAAGCTCCCCCGGTGGCTCGGTTCGCTCCGGGCCATCGGGGGGCTCTGCGTGCAGTACTTCATCGTCGTCGAGGGGCTCATCGGCGTAGGCAAGAGCACCCTCTGTCGCCTGCTGCACCGCGAGTGGAAGATGAAGCTGGTGATGGAGCCAGCCGAGACCAACCCCTTCCTGGAGCCCTTCTACCGCGACCCGGATCGCTTCGGCTTTCCGGTGCAGATGTTCTACCTCGTGAACCGGTGGAAGCAGCAGCAGAGCATTCGCCAGGCCGAGCTGTTCGAGCACGGGGTGGTGAGCGACTACCTGTTCGCGAAAGACCGCTTGTTCGCCGAAAAGACGCTGTCGGCCATGGAGCTCGAGCTGTACGACCGTTTTGCCGGTGCGTTGGGCGAGAGTGCCCCGCAGCCCGACCTGATCGTGTACCTGCATGCGCCCCTGGACGTGGTGATGAAGCGCATCGCCCAGCGTCAGGCACCTGGCGAGGACCGCATCAGCCGGGCCTACGTCGGCGACCTGTCCAAGCGGTACGAGGTGCTGCTGGGCGAACAGCGGGTTCCCGTGCTCCGCATCGACAATTCGAATCTCGACTACTCCGAAAACGTCGAGCATCAGCGTGAGGTCCTGGATAGGATCCACTCGGCACTCACAGGAGCGCCAGCCCCGAATTCCCCTGCATCGGATTCCGAGCGGGAGGACCAGCCGAATCTCTTCGGGTCGGGGTTCTACTAGCCAATCGTGTTCCGGGGCTCGTCCCCACCCAATAGGCAAAACCCGCGACGGGACTGGGAAACCAGCCTGTACAAGGAGCCAAGATGAACAAGCGCGTCAGCGTCCTCGACCTCCGCCGCATGAAGGCAGAGGGCGACAAGATCGTGATGGTCACCGCATACGACTACACCATGGCCCGGCTGGTCGACGCCGCCCTGGTGGACATGGTGTTGGTGGGCGACAGCCTGGGAATGGTGATCCAGGGGCAGGACGACACCCTGCCGGTCAGCCTCGATGACATGGTCTACCACACCCGCTGCGTGCGCCGAGGCCTGCAGCGTGCGCACCTGGTGGCCGACATGCCCTTCATGTCGTACCAGGTCTCGCCCGAACAGGCGCTGCAGAGCGCGGGCCGCCTGATGCAAGAAGGTCTCGCCCAGTCGGTCAAGCTCGAGGGTGGCGAGCGCAGCGCCCCCGCCATCGAGAAGATCGTCAGCGCCGGCATTCCCGTGGTGGGCCACGTTGGCCTGACGCCCCAGTCGGTGCACGCCATGGGCGGCTTCAAGGTCCAGGGCCGTAGCCAAGAAGGCGCCGATCAGGTGCTGCGTGACGCCATGGCCGTGGCCCAGGCGGGCGCCTTCTGCCTGGTGCTCGAGGGCGTGCCCACCGACGTCGCCGCCGAGATCACCGCCAACCTCGACATCCCCACCATCGGCATCGGTGCCGGGCCCGACTGCGATGGCCAGGTGCTGGTGTGCAACGACATCTTGGGCCTCGACTCGGGCTTCAAGCCCAAGTTCGTCAAGCGCTACGCCCAGCTCGAGTCCACGATGATCGAAGCCTTTGGCGCGTTCGGGCGCGAGGTGCGCGAGGGCGCCTTCCCCGACCAGGCGCACAGCTTCACGCGCAAGGGCCCGCGCAAGATCGCGAAGCTGTACTAGGGCGGGCCAAGGTGGCGCACGCCATGCAGACCATCACCGCCACCGCCGCCATGACCGCCTGGGCCGACGCCACCAGGGCATCGGGCCAGGTCATCGGGCTGGTGCCCACGATGGGCTTCCTGCACAGCGGGCACACCTCGCTCATGGATCGCTTGCGGAACGAATGCGACCAGCTGGTGGTCAGCATCTTTGTGAACCCGCTGCAGTTTGGCCCCAACGAAGACCTCGACCGCTACCCTCGTGACCCCGAGGGAGACGCGGCGAAGTGCCAGGAGCACGGCGTCGACGTGCTGTTCACGCCGTCCGACTTCTACCCCGCTGGGTTCTCGACCCACGTGGCCGTCGACGGGCTCACGACGGGCCTGTGCGGCGCCAAACGGCCGGGGCACTTCGAGGGCGTGACCACCGTGGTCGCCCGGCTGTTCGGGGTGACCCGGGCGAGCGTGGCCGTCTTTGGCGAGAAGGACTTTCAGCAGCTCATGGTCATTCGCCGCATGGTGCGCGACCTGGCGCTGCCCGTGCGCATCGTGCCCGGGCCGCTGGTTCGTGACCGCGATGGACTGGCCCTGTCCAGCCGCAATGTCTACCTGACGGCCTTGCAGCGCGAGCGCGGCCTGTCGCTGCGCCGGGCGCTGCTGGCCATGCAGCGGGCCGCCGACGAGGGCGAGAACCAGGCCGCGGCGCTGCTGCAGCTCGGCCGTCGCCTGGTCGATGCCGACGCCATCGACTACCTCGAGCTGGTCGATGCCCAGAGCCTGCAGCCGATCTCGGTGGTGGAGCGACCCGCGCGGGCGCTGGTGGCCGGCTTCTACGGCACGACCCGCCTCATCGACAACGTGCGCATCGGACCGGAGCTGCAGTGGTAGACATGTTCTTGGCCCTCGACTACGAGGTGGCGGTCGTGCTGGGCGTCGTGGCCGCGATGGCCGCGAACCAGCTGGTGATGCGCGTGGCCGGCCTCAAGGCACGCCGCGGCGTGTTCTGGGCGCTGCAGGGCATGAACCTGCTGGTGGGCAGCGTGGTGGTGATCTACGGGTTGCCGGGCCTGCCCCGGGTGGTGGCTTGGTTCGTGGCGTTGCTGTTCTTCTTTCGCACAGTGGTCAACAACAACAACCGCCTGGCCTGGCTCGAAGAGCAGCAGCGCGAGGCGCACGATGCCGATGGCGCCAAGCGCGAGGCGCTGCGAGCGGCGCTGGCCCGGGGCGAGGCCGAGTAGGTCGCTCGGGCGGGTGCCCGGTGCGGACTACTGGATGTCGAGGGTCATCGAACCGCAGCCCGAGAACGCGTCGGCCACGATGGTGATCGTCGCGTCTGCGCCCGAGTTGTTGGTGTAGGCCAGGATCTCGGCCGCGCCGGACCCGGTGGCGTCAGCGCCGTCGACGCAGGTGGCGCCGTCGATGTCTTCGCACACGTCCACGATGTACAGCGAGGCGTCGACCGAGCTGGCGCCGGTGAGCGTCAGGTCGATCGTCTGGCCGTTGGGCACCACCAGCTCGTAGGTGAGCTCGCTGCCACCCGCCGAGAACGCGGTGCACGCCAGGGGGCTGTTGCCGTAGCGCGCGTCGCCGTCGTCACAGTTGTGGCCGGTGACCGAGATCGGGGTGCCATCCCAGGTGCCCAGATCGCTGCTCAGGCACACGAAGGGCTCGCACTGCTGCAGGGTCTCGTCCCAGTAGTTGCCCGCCAGGCAGTCGCAGGTGTGGCCATCGTTGGCGGCGTTGCAGGTGCCATCGCTGTTGGTGTCGGCGGCGCATGGGTCGCTGTCGCAGCTGTCGAGCCAGCACAGCTCGGTGCCACCGGCGTCGCAGTAGTAGGGGTCGCTTGCGCCGCCGTCGTTGCAGCCCCGGGTGCTGCAGTCGTTGATGAAGGCGCAGGTGGACTGGCCGGTCATCCAGCCGTCAGGATCACACCGGTAGCCAGGCCGGCAGTCGCTGTCGGTGGAGCAGGACGGCAGGCAGTATCGGAAGCCATTGATGTCTTCGCCGCACACGCTGTTGGGGTCGCCGGTGCAGGGCTGGCCCACGGTGGCGCACTCGGGGGTGTCGTAGGTCCAGCAGAAGCCGCCGGTGCTGACGTCGCACTGCACGTCGGCGCCTGGCGTGCCGGTGCCCGGGCAGTCGGCCGCGTCGGTGCAGGCACTGCCGTACGACAGGGTGTCGTCCCAGCAGCGGTCGTTGAAGCCCAGCGTGTAGCCGCCCAGGCAGTCGGTGCACACCGACGGCTGCGGGCTGTCGTCGCAGTTCTTGTTCTGCGAGCCACAGTCGAGGTACTCGCAGTCGTCCCACACGCAGGTGCCCAGATCCGGGTCGGCGTGCATGTTGGGCGGGCACTGCAGCGTCATGGAGAGGTCGGCCGACCATGCGCCGCCTCCGGCCGTGGCCTCTACGGCGAGCCAATAGGTACCCGGGGGGAGCGGGTCGGTGGTGAGCACGCCCGCGACGGCCGTGGGCGGCGTGAAGCAGAAGTTCTCGGCGTCTGTGCAGTCGCCGCCCGACGGACCCTCGAAGTAGAAGGCGAAGGTGTTGATGTTGTCGAAGGCCTGCGTGTAGTCGACGGTGATCAGCGAGTCCCACTCGGTGGTGAACGAGATGAGGTCTTCGTTGGCTCCGGTGGCGCTGCTGCACGAGACGTCGATGTCGTCGTCGCCGGCCGTAGTGTCACCGGAAACGAGCCAGGTCTGGCTGGCGTCGACCACGCCGAGATCGACGTCGGGGGTGCACGTGCCGCCCGCGCAGTTCGTGGTGCCGATGCACTCGATGTCGGCGCAGTCGGCGGTGCCGTCGAACTCTTCGTCGCCCGGGGTGGCGCAGTCCTCGAACTCGGCGCCGAGCGCGATGGACGTGGTGCTGGGCACGCTCAACGAGCTGTCCCAGTCCGATGCCACCAGGTAGTAGGTGCCGGCGGGCAGGTCGGCGAACGAGCCGATCAGACCCTCGAAGAAGGGATCGTAGCACTGCTGGTCGAAGCCCGAACCACAGTCGGCGGTTGCGGGGTACAGGCCCCACACCAGCCAGTCCTGATCGGGCTGAACCACGAGGGTGCCCGGGTCGGACAGCACGATCTCGAAGATGCGGTCGTTGGTGCTGCCGGTGCCGGCCTCGCAGGACACGTTGGCCGAGTCGACCTCGGTGGTGGTGTCGAAGGAGACGTCGATCTGATCGCCGAGCCCCAGGGTGATCTGCTCGTCGGCCATGCAGGTGGGCGTGCCAATGGCGGTGTCACCCGTGTCGCTGATGCCCGTGTCGCTGGTGCCGGTGTCGGTGTCGGCGTCGGCGTCGGAGTCCGCGTCGGCGTCGGCGTCGGCGTCGGCGTCGGCGTCGGCATCCGCGTCGGCGTCAGCGTCGGTATCGGCGTCGGTTCCGCCGCTGGTGTCGTCGGTTTCGCCGCCATTGCATGCCATCGCTCCGACGCAGAGCGCTGCGAAGAGCGGGAGGGTGTTCAGCTTCACTTGGCGGCTCCGGTAGAGGTGTGGCGCTCGACGATCTGGAGGATCTGGGCGTCGGTCAGCATCTCTGCCGACGTCTTGGCCATGGCAAAAATAGCCTGCGAGAGTTCGTCTGTGGGCTCGATGTCGTGGGAACTGAGCCAGTAGCGCACGTTGGACAGGCCGCTCATGGGCCCGATGGTGATCTCTTGCCGCCTGCCAACCCAGCTGGCGGGCACTCCCGAGTAGATGCGGTCGGCCAGCCAGGCATCGCCCTGCTTCTCGGCCTTGATGACAGCGGCGGCGTGCACGCCGGTTCCGGTGCGAAACGCGTCGGCGCCGAACACCGGGTAGTTCACGGGCACGTCCCAGTGGCAGGCCAGGGCGACCTTGTCGACCAGCTCGGCCAGGCTTCCCAGATCGCGTTCTTCGACGCCCAGGAGCTTGAGGTTCACGAGCACCTGGTCGAGGGCGGTGTTGCCCACGCGCTCGCCGATGCCCAGCACGGTGCCGTGCACCCGATCGGCGCCCGCCTCGATGGCGTACAGCGCGTTGGTGAGCCCGTGGCCGCGGTCATTGTGGCCGTGCCAGTCGATGGTGACCGTGTCGCGAACGCCCATGCCCAGCAGCAGGTTGTGGGTCCAGTGGATGAGGTTGAAGACGCCGTTGGTGGTGGCGTGCCCGCAGGTGTCGCACAGCACCAGGCCGGTGGCCCCTTCTTGCACGGCCGCTTCGAACAGGCGCTTGAGGGTGGTGGGCTGGCTGCGCACCGTGTCTTCGGTGACGAACGAGGTGGGCAGCCCGGCGTCGCGGCCCATGCGCACGGCGGTGCGGGTGAGGCCCTCGAGCCTGGCCTCGTCCCAGCCCTCGGCGTACAGGCGAATGGGCGAGGTGCCCAAGAACGTCATGATCTCGATGGGCACACCCGTCTTCTGGGAGACATCGATGATGGGCTGGATGTCGTTGGGATGGGTGCGCGCGGCGCACGTGGGCTTGATGGCCAGGCCCTCGTCGCGGATGAGCTCGACCAGCCGCGTGACGTCATCGACTGCGCGCGGACCGGCGCCCGGAAGGCCGACGTTCACCGTCTCGACGCCCACCCTGTCGAGCAGGCGCACGATCTCGAACTTGCTCTCGATGTCGGGATCGTAGACAGACGGGCACTGGATGCCGTCGCGCAGCGTCTCGTCGTGCAACGCCACGCGGCGCATGGGCGGCGAGACCGCGTGCCCTGACGTGTTCCAGTCGTAGATGACGTCGGCTTCGTTCATGGTGCCTCCTACAGGGCTTCGACGATGACCGCGATGCCCTGACCGCCGCCGATGCAGGCGCTGCCCAGGCCGTACTTGTCGCCGCGGCGGCGCAGCTCGTGGATGAGCGTGCCGGTGATGCGGGCGCCCGATGCGGCCAGGGGGTGGCCCAGGGCGATGGCGCCGCCGTTGACATTGGTGATGCTGCGGTCGAGCCCGAGCTCGCGCTCGACGGCCACGTACTGCGGTGCGAAGGCCTCGTTGACCTCGACCAGCGCCATGTCGCCGATGCCCTGGCCCGTCATCTCGAGGGCGCGCTTGGCGGCCGGAACCGGGCCGATGCCCATGATGTTGGGGTCGCAGCCGCTGATGCCCCAACCAACCAGGCGTGCGATGGGCTCGAGGCCGTGCTGCTCGGCCCACTTGGCGTCGGCAACCACCAGGCTGGCGGCGCCGTCGCAGATGCCCGAGGCATTGCCCGCGGTGACGAAGCCGTCTTTGCGGAACACCGGACGCAGCTTGGCCAGCGACTCGCGGGTGGACGGGCGGGGGTGCTCGTCGACCTTGAACTCGACGTCGCCTTTGCGGGTCTCGAGCGTCAGCGGCACGATCTCGTCGTCGAACTTGCCGGCTTCTTGGGCCGCGGCCCAGCGCGCCTGGGTGGTGGCGGCGTACTCGTCGACGTCGTCGCGTGTGAGCTTGTACTGGTCGGCGAGGTTCTCGGCGGTCATGGCCATGGGAAGGCCGGTGTAGCTGTCGGTCAGGCACTCCCAGAGCAGGTCTTGCATCTTGGGCGACTTGCCGAAGCGCTGCCCGTCGCGCAGGCCGTAGGTGACGTGGGGCGCCTGGCTCATGGACTCGGTGCCGCCGCACAGCACCACGCTGGCCTGGCCCGTCAGGATCTGCTCGGCGGCGCTGACCACGGCCTGGAAGCCCGAGCCGCACAGTCGGTTGAGGGTGATGGCCGGGACCGCGTTGGGCGTGCCCGCGCGCAGGCCGATGTGACGGGCCATGTAGATGGCGTCGTTGGCGGTCTGCAGGACGTTTCCGTAGATGACGTGGTCGACGGCATCGGCGCCGACGCCCGCAGCCTGGAGCGCTGCGGTAGCCGTGGGGACGGCCAGATCGGTGGCCGAGAGCCCTTTGAGCGAGCCATTCATGGTGCCGAATGCGGTGCGCTTCGCTGAGAGAATCACGATGTCGCGCTTTTGGATGTCGAGGTTCATTGTCAGAGCTCCAGGAACGAGAGGACGTGGTCGGTCACCGCCGAGGTGGACAGATTGCCGCCCAGCTCGCCGGTGACGTGGCCGTTTTGTAGACAGTGAGCGACCGCCGCGCGCAGGCGCGTGTCGAGCTCGGGGTGACCGAGGTGTTCGAGCATGAGCCCCGCTGAGAGCACGGTCGCCAGCGGGTTGGCGATGCCCTGGCCCGCGATGTCGGGGGCCGAGCCGTGCACGGGCTCGAACAGCGAGACCTTGCCGGGGTGGATGTTGCCCGATGCCGCGAGGCCGATGCCGCCCTGCAGCTGGGCGCCCAGGTCCGTGACGATGTCGCCGAACAGGTTGTTGGTGACGATGACGTCGAAGCGCTCGGGCGCGCGCACCATCTCCATGGTGAGCACGTCGACATACAGGTGGAAGGCGTGGATGTCGGGGTACTCGGCCGCCACCTCTTTGAACACGCGCTGCCACAGGTCGTGGCCGTGGCGCATGGCGTTGGCTTTGTCGGACATGCACACCGACTTGCGGCCCCGCTGGTGCGCGTAGGCGAAGGCCGCCCGAATGATGCGCTCGACGCCCTTGCGGGTGTTCATCTCGGCTTCGATGGCCACCTCGTCGGGGGTGTCGCGCTTGAACTGGCCGCCGATGCCGGTGTACAGGCCCTCGGTGTTCTCACGGAACACGACGAAGTCGAGGTCTTGCGGGGTGGTGTCCTTGAGCGGGCAGTAGCGCGCGTCGAGCAGCTGAACCGGCCGGAAGTTGATGAACAGGTCGAGCTGAAAGCGGCAGCCCAGCAGGATGTCCTTGGCGTGCACATTGCTGGGGACTCGCTTGTCGCCCAGCGCGCCCAGGAAGATGGCGTCGAAGTCGTCGCGGAAGCGCTGCATCAACTCGGGCGGCATGGTGGTGCCGTCACGCAGGTAGCGCTCGGCTCCCAGATCGAAGTGTTCGAGGGTGAGGCCCAGGTCGTGGCGCTGGTTCAGGGCCTCGAGCAGGCGAACGCCCTCGGCGATGACCTCGGTGCCAATGCCATCGCCTGGAATGACCGCGATTCTGTGCCCCACGAAAACCCCCGAAGTGCGACCTTCGGGTGTATCGCGTCGAGCGCGCTACGTCTCGACCCAGCGCCGCAGCTCGGCCCCGAGCACCGTGGGCTTGTTGCGCAGCTCCGCCGGGTTGGCGCTGCCCGTCAGCAGGTGGGCGACGCGGATCTCGTTCACCACCCGGGTGGCGAGGTCGCGCACGGCGTCGCGGCCGCCCTGGTTCCACGCCATCAAGAAGGGCCGGGCCATGCCGCCGGCGCGGGCGCCCAGCGCGATGGCCCGAGCGATGTCCAGGCCGTGCCGAACCCCGCCCGTGGCGATGATGTTCAGCCCGGTGGGCGCGAGCTGGGCCACGCTGGCGGCGGTGGGAATGCCCCAGTCCCAGTACAGCTCGCCCAGGCTGCGGGTGGCGCGAGCGCGCAGGGTCTCGACGCCCACCCAGCTCGTGCCACCGGCGCCGCCGGTGTCGACCCAGCGCACGCCGGCGGCCACCAGGCGCTCCCCGACGCTGCCCGACAGGCCACAGCCGGTCTCTTTGACCACGATGGGGGTGCCGAGCTCGCTGCCCAGGCGTCCGATGGCCTCGATGCCGCCGCGAAAGTCGGTGTCTCCGCCGGGCTGCACCACCTCTTGCCCTGGGTTGAGGTGGATGGCCAGCGCGTCGACCCCGGACCGGCCGATCAGATCGCGCAGCTGCTCGATGCTCGCCTGCCGGGCCTGGACCACCCCGATGTTGCCCAGGATGACCGCGTCTGGCGCGACATCACGCACCAGGTAGCCGTCGGTCACGCCGTCTTCGAGCATGGGCCGCATCGATCCCAGCCCAAAGCCGAGCCCGAGCTCTTGAGCCACGGCGGCGAGGTCGCGGTTGATGTCGACGGCCCGATCGACGCCGCCCGTCATGCCGGCGATCAGCAGCGGCGCCGCAAGCGTTCGCCCCACCAGGGGCGTGGCCAGGTCGATGTGGTCGACGTGCAGCTCTGGCAGCGCGTCGTGCGTCAGGTGAACCTCGTCGAAGAGCGTCGTCTTTCCCTTGAACGCCACCGCGTCGGTGGCGGCGAGATCGAGGTGCTCGGCCTTGCGGCGGCTGTGGGCACTCATGGGGACACTCCTGGCGCGAGGTTCACGTCGATGGGCATGTAGCCGGCATCGTGGACAGCCGACACGAAGGCCCGTTCCGCCAACTCGTCGTCAAACAGGCAGATGACACAATCTCCACCGCCGGCGCCCGACGGCTTGGCGGCCCCCCCGTGCGCCTCGGCGAGGTCGCAGATGCGCGACAGGGCCGGGGTCCAGTAGGCCACGCCCGCGCGCTGCGCCATGTCGGTCAGCAGTCGCCGGCACGCCCGCAGCACGTCGAGCGGTGCGGTGTCGAAGGCGTCGACCAGGCGTGTGCTCTCGGCCGTGAATGCCTGCCGATCCGGCCAGGCTTGGTATTGCTGCACCCGGGGCCCGGTCGCGGCCGAGTCGCCGCTCCACACCACCAGAGGCTCGATGGCCGTGGCCGCGCTGGCCTGGCCCTCGTGGAAGCGCAGCACCCCGCCGAACCAGCTCGCGGCGACATCGATGCCCGACCCGCTGCCTTGCACCTCGTGGTGAACGCGCCGAGCCAGGTCGTAGCCCCCTTGTGCCCCGGCGGCGACGACGGCCGCGACGGTGGCCGCCGCCGAGTGCCCGAAGCCCACCTTGGTGTGCGCGGGGACCGGGTTGTGGGCCGCGAACCGGTAGTGACCAGGCGGCGCCTGGGCGGCGAGCAAGGCGGCGGCGACGAAGCGGTCGTCGCCCGGTGTCGACCAGCGCAAGGTGGGGTCGGGCTCGACGGTGCACGAGACCCCTCGGTCGACGGCGCAGACCAGGGCTGGGGCGCCATCGAGCACGGCGTACTCTCCCGCGAGCACCAGCTTGCCGGGCGCGATGACCCTCACGGCACGATCCGGGCGCCCGTGCCGGCGCTCAGCACGTGCAGCTCGGTCACCGCATCGCGCAGACCGGTGGCCACGGCATCGGCCTGCTCGGCGGTGGTGAGGACCTTGACGTTGGGGCCGGCGTCCATGGTGGCGTAGGCATGGGGCATGGCGGCCACCCGGTGCAGGATCTCGACGGTGCCCGGCTGCCAGTACAGGATGGGTGGCACCGAGCTGTGCATCACCGCGTGCATCTTGAAGGTGCTGGACTCCATCACCGCCCCCAGCGCGGACAGATCGCGGTCCAGGATGGCCTGGCGCCCCACGTGCACATCGTGGGGCGCGGTGCGCACCCAGGCGTCGTAGAAGGGGCTGGTCAGGCGGCTGCGCTCCATGCCTTCGGTCGAGCCGACGGGCTTCTTGGCGGCGCTGACCACGGCGACGATCATGCGCAGCTCGGGCCAGTGCTCGGGGCCGGCGATGGACTCGGCGCGGTCGTCGAGCCACAGGGCAAAGCCGCCGAACAGGCTGCGGGTCGCGCTGCCGGAGCCGCGGCGCGCCAGCTCGGAGACCACGCTGGGGTCGGTGCTCTCGCCTCTCGCCGCCTGCGCCGCGAGCGCCAGGGCCGCAAAGCCCGACGAGCTGGATGCGAGGCCGGCCGCGGTGGGGAAGTTGTTGCGGCTCACCACGCGGCACGGGGGCCTGCCCGCGTCGAGCGTGTCCAGGAAGCCCAGCGTGCGCGCCGAGACGCGCGGGGATGCCGGCGCGCCATCGAGGTGCACCTCGTCTTGGGAGGCGCCCCAGGTGACCTCGGTGCGGGTCTCGAAGCCATCGAGCGTCATGGACACGCTGGGCACCGCGGGCAGGTTGAGCGGCACCGACGCCTTGCCCCAGTACTTCACCAGGGCGATGTTGGGGTGGGCGACGGCCCGGGCGGTGGTCATCGCGATGCCCTCACACG
This sequence comes from Myxococcota bacterium, assembly GCA_965216925.1. Taxonomy (GTDB): domain Bacteria; phylum Myxococcota_A; class UBA796; order UBA796; genus CAYYHT01. Next base: position 568,781 of record CBDCGT010000001.1, read on the forward strand.
GCACGACAAGGCGTCGAAGCCAGCGGCGCGTGCGGCCTGGATGATGGGCAAGGGCTGGCGCGCCAGCGCGACGACGACACCGCCGCCGCCCGCGCCCGAGAGCTTGGCACCGAGCGCGCCGTGCTGCATGGCCAGGGCCACGAGCTGGTCGAGCTGGGGCGTGCTGACGCCGATGGCAGCGAGCCGCTCGTGGTTCTTGTACATCAAGGGTCCCAGCACGTCGGGTTCGTGCAGGTGTGCGGCCGCCTGCTCGGTGATGGCGCCGATGGCGGCGAGGTGTTCGTCGATGGCGGGCCTCCGTGCCGCGACGCCCGCGACGAGGCTGGCCGTGTCTCCCGACGAGCCGCTGTCCAGCACCACCAGGGGCAGGTCGGGGCAGGGGAGGGGGGTGAGCACGGCTGGTGGGCCTCGCCGATACAGCAGGGCGCCGCCGCGGTCGGACACCGCGTTGTCGACCCCGGACGGGTTGCCGTGGAAGATGCGCTCGATCTCCAGCGAACGCCTGAAGACCGTGTCGGCATCGATGTCTTCGCCGTGGTGGGCGGCGGCGGCCCGCACCAGCGCGACCGCGAGTGCCGCCGAGCTGCCCATGCCCCTGCCGACCGGAATGTCCGAGCGAATGTGCACGCTCAGCCCGGGGAACAGGCTCTGGGTCAGGCTTGCGACTCGGCGGTCCTTTGCGAGCGTGCCGGGATGCGCTGGGTCATCGCCGGCTGTGACCGAGACGGTGGTGGTGCGGTCGACGCCGAGGGCGAGGGCCGGGTAGCCGTGCACCACCGCGTGCTCGCCGAACAGGATGAGCTTGGCGCCGCCCACACCGACGGCATCAGGCACGTAGCCTCTCCAGCACGGCGGCGGCGCGCTCGGCCGAGAAGTCGTGGTCGGCGCACAGCTGCTCGCAGACGTGGTCGACCTCGCTGCCGACCGCGCCGGCGTTGGCCGCGACGGTGCGGGCATGCATGCGCATGTGGCCGGCCTGGATGCCCTCGGTGGCCAGCGCGCGCAGGGCTCCGAGGTTCTGTGCCAGGCCCACGGCTGCGGCCACCGAGGCGAGGTCGGCGGCGCCACGAGCGCGCAGGGTGTTGAGGTTGCTGCGGACCTTGGGATGCAGCTTGGTGGTGCCCCCGATGGTGCCGAACTGGGCGGGGAGCTCGATGGTGCCCACCAGCCGGTCGCCTTCGACCTCCCAGCGGGTGATGGGGCGGTACTGGCCGTCGCGGCAGGCGAATGCGTGGGCACCCGCCTCGATGGCCCGCCAGTCGTTGCCGGTGGCCAGGGCGACGGCGTCGATGCCGTTCATGACGCCCTTGTTGTGGGTGGCGGCCCGGTACGGGTCGGCCCAGGCGAAGCGCCAGGCTGCGGCGATGCGCTCGGCCACGGCCTGCCCAGGTGCGTGCTCGGTGGCCAGCGCGTCGAAGTGAACGCTGACCCGGGCCCGGCACAGGCGGCGGCTGGCCAGGTTGGACAGGATGCGAAGGCCGACCGTCTCGCCGGTGACGGCCTCGACATGGGGCGCGATGCGCTCGGCCACGGTGTTCACCATGTTGGCGCCCATCGCATCGACGCAGTCGAGCATCAGGTGCAGCACCACCATGTGTTCGGTGGGCTTGCCCGGCTCGTCGTAGGTGACCTCGCGCACCTCGAAGCCACGAACGCCGCCGCCACGCTGAACCAGGCGGGGGTGCACGCTCGCGGCGATGCGCTCGAGCTCGGGAAGGGCGGCGGTCAGGCGCGCGACCGTGGCCGGCACATCGTGCACGTCCATCAGCTGGACCTGGCCGATCATCAGCGAGGGGTCGGCCTCGGCGTGGAAGCCGCCGGAGTCACGGACCAGGCGCGCCATGTTGGACACCGCGGCCACCACCGATGGCTCCTCGACCACCATGGGCACGATGCGATCTTCGCCGTTGATCAGGAAGTTGACGGCGACGGCCTGAGGCAGCGCGAAGGTCGAGATGACGTTCTCGACCATGATGTTGGCGCTCTCGAGCGACAGCTCGGTGTTGCGGTAGACCTCGGCGTCTTCGCCGGCGACGGCGCGGCGCTCTTCGAGGGCGTCGAGACGCTCGGAGGGGGGCAGGCGGTAGAAGCCGGGGATTCGTGACGACACCGGCTCCTCCTGGATGGTCTCGGCTGCGCTGGACACCGGATGTGTGGTCATGCCTCTACCCCGTTGGCCGTAGGTCTAACCACTGGTTTTCAATCTTCAATGAATTTTGAAGAAAGTGACGGTGGCCGTTGGACGGCCCCAGGTGTGCTCGCTCGGCTATCCCAGCTCGGCGACCGTCCCCTCGTAGAAGCCCTCGAGCACCTCTCGATACTTGTCTTCGACGAGGTTTCTGCGCACCTTCTGCGTGGCGGTGAGCAGGCCGTTGTCGACCGTCCAGTCCTCGGGGCACACGTAGATCTTCTTGACGGTCTCGTAGCTGGGGAGCTCGGCATTGACCGCCTCGACGGCGTCCCAGATCAGCGTCGTGACCTCGGGGCGCGAGGCCAGGTCGGCGTAGTTCGCGTAGGACAGGCCGTTGTCGCGTGCCCAGGCGCCGGTCGACTCGGGGTTGATGGTGACGAGCGCGGTGCAGAAGTTGCGCTTGTCGCCGTGCACCAGCACCTGGCTCACATGCGGAGACCGCGCCTTGAGCAACCCCTGGAAGTGGGTGGGCGCGATGTTCTTGCCGCCCGCGGTGACGATGAGGTCTTTGAGGCGGCCGGTGATCTGCACGTGCCCTGAGTCCAGGATGCGGGCCAGGTCGCCGGTGTGCAGCCATCCGTCCTCGAGGGAGCGAATGGTGGCGTCGGGCTTGTTGTAGTAGCCCACCATGACGCCGCGGCTGTTGATGAGCAGCTCCCCGTCGTCGCCGATGCGCACCTCGCAGCCGGGAAGCGGCTTGCCCACCGTTCCGAAGCGGTAGTCCTCGGGGCGGTTGAGCAGGCTGGCTGCGCTGGACTCGGTCAGTCCGTAGCCCTCGAGGATGAGGATGCCGCAGGCGTGGAAAAACTCGGCGATCTCGGGCGACAGGGGCGCGCCACCGCTGATGAAGAAGCGCAGCCGGCCGCCGAAGCGCTCGCGGATGTCGGCAAACACGAGCTTGTCGGCCATCTGGTGCTGCATGCGCAGCCAGCCGCCGGGCTGCTTGCCCGCCTGTAGGGCGCGGCTGTACTGGGTGCCGATGTCGACGGCCCACTTGAAGCCTCGCCACGACAGTCCGCCCCGGGCGCGGGCCGTGCTGATGATCTTGTTGTAGGCCTTCTCGAAGACGCGGGGCACGGCGCCCATCCACGTGGGGCGCGTCTCGCCCAGGTTGGCGACCAGCGACGGGATGTCGCCGTCGACGACGGTGGGCACACCCAGCCGAATGAAGGTGATCTGCATCACCTTGGCGAAGACGTGCGACAGCGGCAGGAACAAGAACTGCTTGTCGGCGGGGCTGATGATGCCCAGGGCGTCGATGGCCTCGGACTCGTAGACCCATGCGTCGTGGGTGAGCATCACGCCCTTGGGCGCGCCGGTGGTGCCCGAGGTGTAGATGAGGGTGGCGAGCTCTTCGCTGCCGATGCTCTGGCTGACCTGATCGTACGCCTCGGGCTGGTCTAGGGCCCAGGCTTCGCCTTGCCGCTCGAGCTCGGCCAGCGTGATGACCCAGCCATCATCGGACGGTTCGCCGTCGAAGGTGATGACGTGGCGCACATCGGGGAGCTGGTTGCGGACGGACACCAGCTTGGCGACCTGCGCGGCCGAGTCGCAGAACACGAAGACCGCATCGCAGTCGTCGATGATGTACTCGCACTCTTCGGGCGTGTTGGACGGGTAGATGGTGGTGGTGGCGCCGCCGCTGCACAGGATGGCCATGTCGGCCAGGACCCAGGTGTGGCTGGTGGCGGCCAGCAGGCAGCAGCGCTGCTCTCGGGTGAGGCCGAGGGCGAGCAGGCCGTTGGCGATGTTGCGCACCCGCGCGCCCGACTCGCGCCAGGTGATGGCCGTCCAGTGGCCGTCGGGGCCGCGGAAGGTCATCGCCTCGCTGTCGGGGGTGCTGCGAACGCGGTGGTGCCACATGTCGGGCACGGACTTGAAGGAGGAGGCGCCGATCACGGCATGCTCGGCCGTCGTCAATGTGCTCCTCCGTCAGGTGGCCGGGGAGCATAGCAAAAACCACCTCGAAGAGAACGGGGCACGGTCGAGACGGCCGAGCAGGCCAAGTCCGCGCCCCGCCCGATGGTCGCCTCCGTGGACGGCGGCATGGGATGCGGCATCGTCGTGGGACCCCGGCGGCGCCAGGAGATCTCTTGCTGCGGGGCGGTCTGGGGCGGGGTTGTCGGCGGCGCCGGCGCTTCGTGCCCGTGCCCGTGCCCGTGCCCGTGCCCGTGCCCGTGCCCGTGCCCGTGCCCGTGATCGTCGACGTCCACGCCTACGTCGACGTGACCGTCGACGCCCCGCGACTCGACGTCGACGTCGGCGTTCTCCGCCGCATAGCGGCATCTGAGCGCGGGGTGGTGGGCGGCGTCGGCGTTCTCTGCCGCATAGCGGCAGCTGAGCGCGGGGTGGTCGGCGACGTCGGCGTTCTCTGCCGCATAGCGGCAGTCGATCGCGAGGTTGCCGCCAACGTCGGTGTTTCCCGCCGCATAGCGGCATCTGAGCGCGCGGTTGCGGGTGACGTCGGTGTTTCGGCTGCCCAGAGCACGGAACGGGTAAACGTCTACGTCCACGTCCACGTCCACGTTTACGGCTACGTCCACGTCCACGTCCACGTCCACGTCTACGGCTACGTGCTCGTGCTCGTGCTCGTGCTCGTGCTCGTGCTCGTGCTCGTCGACGTCCACGTCTACGTCGACGTGACCGTCGACGCCCCGCGACTCGACGTCGGCGTCGGCGTTTCCCGCCGTATAGCGGCAGCGGAGCGCGGGGATACCGCCAACCTCGCGGTTTCCCGCCGGATAGCGGCAGCAAAGCACGGGGTTGCCGCCAACGTCGGCGTTTCCCGCCGCCTAGCGGCAGCAGAGCGCGGGGTTGCCGCCAACGTCGGCGTTTCCCGCCGCATAGCGGCAGCAGAGCGCGGGGTTGCCGCCAACGTCGGCGTTTCCCGCCGCATAGCGGCAGCTGAGCGCGGGCTGGTCGGCGAGGTCGCGGTTTCCCGCCGTATAGCGGCAGCTGAGCGCGCGGTTGCCGCCAACCTCGCGGTTGGCAGCTGATCGCGGGGTGGTCGGCGACGTCGGTGTTTCGGCCGCCCAGAGCACGGAACGGGTAAACGTCCGCGTCCACGTCCACGTCCACGTCCACGTCCACGTCCATGTCCACGTCTACGGCTACGTGCCCGTGCCCGTGCCCGCCCGTGCTCGTGCTCGTGCTCGTGCTCGTGCCCGCGCCCGTGCCCGCGCCCGTGCCCGCGCCCGTGCCCGTGCCCGTGCCCGTCGACGTCCACGTGACCGTCGCGGCGCTTCTCCAAAGAACGCGCGCTCGACGACGATTCTCGCGTTCGCGCTCGGCCTCGTAGGCGATCTCGAGGTCGAAGTCGCTCTCGCCGAGGCCGACCTCGAGACCGAGCCCGAGACCGACCTCGACCCCGAGCCCAACCCCACCCGCCGCAGACGGCGGTAGCCCGCCGCCGACCTCCCTCCTCACCGCCCGAACACCCGTGATCTGCGGCGAATCACCGCCCGCGCAGCTTCGGATCCAGCGCGTCCCTCAACCCGTCGCCCAGCAGGTTGAAGCTCATCACCGCCCACACGATCGCCAGACCGGGGAAGGTCGCGATCCAGGGGGCCAGGCGCAGGGGCTCGCGGCCGTCGTTGACGAGCGTCCCCCATGTCGAGGTAGGCGGCCGAACACCCAGGTTCAGGAACGAGAGTCCGGCCTCGGCCAGGATGGTGCCGCCGATGGCCAGGGAGCAGTACACGATGACCGGCGCGAAGGCGTTGGGCACCAGGTGCCGAAACACGATGCGGCTGGACGAGAAGCCCAGGGCGCGGGCGGCCTGGATGAAGTCCTGTTGCTTGAGGGACAGCACCTGGCTGCGCACGATGCGGCTGACACCTGGCCAGCCCGTGAGCCCCAGGATGGCCACGATCAAGAAGATTCGGGCCTCGTCCTGCACATCGATCAGGCCCACGATGGCCAGCAGCAACACCAGGCGCGGCAGCGACAGCAGCAGGTCGACGAACCACATCAGCACGCCGTCGATCCATCCACCGAAGTAGCCGGCGACTGCGCCGACAGTGGTTCCGATGGTGGCCGCGATGCTGACGGCCACGAAGCCGATCGCCAACGAGATGCGGCCGCCGTAGAGCAGGCGAGAGAACATGTCGCGGCCGAACTCGTCGGTGCCCAGCAAGAAATCGAAGCCCGGTGCCCCCAGCTTGGGCCCTACATCGATGGCATCGGGGTCGAAGGGCGCGATCATCGGGGTGAGCAGCACCAGCAAGAACATGGTCGCGGCGCCAAAGAAGCCCAGCATGCCGGTGCGGTTTCGCGTCAGGGTGCGAAAGAAGATGGCCTGGTTGCTGTTGCGTTCGTCGTCGGACAGCTCCCGGGGGAAGGCCAGGCGGTAGGCGCGCCAGTACAGCAGCACCAGGGCGACCGGAAGGGTGATGTAGGACACGCCGGCGTGAAGGGGCAGCCGGCCCGCACCGTGGCGCCAGGCCTGGCCGATGGGGCCGAACAGCAGCTCGCCCGTTCGGGGCAGGCCAGCGATGGCCGCCCAGGCGACGATGCCCATGCACGCCAGCATGCCCAGGCCGATGACCGGGTACCCGGTGACGAGGTGCCCCAGTCCGGGCAGCGCGAGTCCGGCCTTGGCGGCGGGCGGCGCCTCTTTGCGGGTGCGGACGATGGCCGTCACGAGTAGCGGATCCGGGGGTCGACGACGGCGTACAGGATGTCGGCGATCAGGTTGCCCGCCACGACAATGAGCGTGAACGCGAAGAAGCAGCCAATGATGACCGGCGTGTCTTGTTTGAAGATGGCGTCGACGATGAGTCGGCCCATGCCTGGCCACGCAAAGATGTACTCGATGAGCACGCTGCCGCTGAACATGAAGGGCAGGTACAGGCCGAAGAGCGTGATGATGGGCAGCAGGGCGTTGCGCAGCGCGTGGCGGCCGATCACCTTGTACTCGGGCACGCCCTTGGCGCGGGCGGTGCGGATGTAGTCCTGGCGAATCACCTCGAGCAGCGAGCTGCGCATGTAGCGGGCCACGCCGGCGGCGCTGGCCATGCCCATCGCGAGTCCGGGCAACACCAGGTGCTGGGCCCGGTCGTACAGGATCTCCCAGGTCGTGGGGTCGGAGTACTCGAGGTACGGGTCGTACATGCCCGAGGACGGCAGCCACAGCACCCAGTAGGTCAGCAGCAGCTGCAGCATCATGGCCAGCCAGAAGCGCGGCATCGAGTAGAAGAACAGGCTGCCCACCGAGGCAGCGCCGTCGAGGGCCTTGCCCTGGTTCACGGCCTGCAGCGTGCCCAGCAGGATGCCGATGGGAAAGATCACCAGGATGGTGGTGCCCGACAGCAGCAGCGTGTTGGGCAGCCGGTCGGCGATGAGGTCGTAGACCGGCACTTCGCTGGTGAGGCTGCGACCGAAGTCGAGCGTGGCCACGTTGGCCAACATCAGGATGTACCGGGTGAACGCGGACTTATCGAGGCCGTACTTGGCCACGATCATCTCGCGCACCTCGGGCGGCGTGTCGGCGTTGAAGAACTGGTCGGCCACGTCGCCGGGCGACAGCTCGATCAAGAAGAACAGCAGCGTCACCACACCCCAGAGCAGGGGAATGGCGAGAAGCAGCTTTCGAGCCGCGTATCTCCATGGGAACCAGGAGAGGGCGGACATTACTTCTTGTACTTCACCTTGTCGGCGGGCACCGACCACTCGTGCAGGTTGTGCGTGACCGACAGCAGGTCGATGCTGGTGTTCTCGAAGCGGTTGTCGATGCCCACGATGTCGTCGCGCCAGTACAGGAACAGGTAGGGCTGGTCTTCGTAGATCTTCTGCTGCAGCTCACGCCAGATCGGGGCGGCCTCGGTGGGAATGGGCGTCGCCAGCCCTCGGTCCATCAGGGCGTCGGCCTCGGGGTTGCTGTAGCCGGTGAAGTTGAACTCGTACTTCTTGTCTTCGGTGTCGCTGTGCCAGATGGTGCTGGGATCGACGAACAAGGCGGCCGACCAGCCGGCGAGCGCGGCCTCGTACTCCTTCTTGCGCAGGTTCTCGAAGAAGGTGGTGGAGTCTTCTTTGGCGAGCTCGACCTCGATTCCGACGGCCTTGAGCTGCGCCTGGATGCGAATCTGCGCGTCGGCGCGGCGCTTGTTGCCGGTGTTGGTCTTGAGCGTGAACTTGAAGGGCTTGCCGTCCTTGTCGACCACACCGTCGCCGTCGGTGTCGGTCCAGCCGGCCTTGGCCAGCAGCTCCTTGGCCTTGGCGGCGTCGTGCGGGATGGGCTTGATGTCGTTGTTGTGCACGCCGCACAGCTCGGGGGTGATGGTGCTCACCGCCTGGCGGCCGTAGGCCTCGCCGGACTTGCTGGTGAGCAGCTTCTCGATGAGCTCGTCGATGTTGACCGCGTGGGCCAGCGCGTAGCGGACATCCTTGTCTTGGAACAGGGGGTTGGACAGGTTCCAGGCGATGTAGTCCATGAAGCGCCAGCCCCGACGCTCCAGGCGGATGTTCGGGTTCTGTTCGCGCAGCAGGTCGGCGTCGGCGACCGTGATGCCGTCCATCATGTCGACGGTGCCGTTCTGCAGCTCGAGCAGGCGCGTGGAGTACTCGGGGATGATCTTGAAGATCGCGCGGTTGAGCTTGGGCTTTTCTTCGGCTTTGCCGGTGAACTTGTCGTTGGGCTCGAGCACCAGGGTGCTGCCGGACTCGTACTTGGCGATCTTCCAGGGACCGCTGGGCAGCGGGTTCTTGTCGAACTCGTGGCCACGGAGCGAGCCGCGGTCGGCATCCTTGAGGATGTGTTCGGGCACCGGCATGGGCGAGCTGGCGTGGGCGAACTGGGTGTCGCGGTCGTAGGCCTCGGTGAAGTGCCACTCGATGTGGGTCGCGTCGATGACCTTGGGACGGGCATCGGCCTTCATGCGCTCGATGTGGCTGATGCGGGGACTGGCCACGGTGGGGTCGGCCACCAGATCGAAGGTGAACTTGATGTCGTGCGCGTCGACGGGCTCGCCGTCGGCCCAGGTGATGTCGTCGCGAAGCTCCATCTTGAGGATGGTGCCGTCTTCGTTCCACTCCCAGCTCTTGGCGAGGCCGGGCTTCTTCTTGAGCGAGCAGTCGAAGTCGCTGTTGGAGGTGGGGAACAGGAGCTTCTGGTCAAAGATCGCCGTATCCGAGGCCTTCTGGGCCACCACCGGATTCAGGTTGCCGATGTCGGACAGCCACGCGATCACGATCATGTCGCGGCGCTCGGCGCTGGCGTCGGTGGGCGTGCCGTCCGGATCGCCGTCGGGTGTGCCGTCGCCAGCGCTATCGGAACCCCCGCAGGACATCAGGGCAAGCAACAGGGGAATGGTGCAGAGACGGCGGATCATGAACCCTCCTGGGGACGCGCAAGGCCCGGGGGTTCTACCTCGCGAGGCGGCGTCCGACCACCCACCACCCGCGTGATCCCGCCCAGATCCGACCATGTCTCGATGCCGATGAAGCCGGCGCGACGGAAGAGGTCGGCGACGCGAGGGGCCTGGTGCACGCCCACCTCGACCAGCAATCCGCTCATGACCCGGTTTCCAGCGAGCGGAACGAGGCGGCGGTACACGGCCAGTCCGTCGTCGCCACCGTCGAGCGCAAGCCGCGGCTCGAAGCGACTGACCTCGGGCATGAGGCCGTCGATGTCTCGGCTGGGAATGTAGGGCGGGTTGCTGACCACCCAGTGAACGGGGCGCAGGGGTGGAATCGGCGAGAGCAGATCGCCCTCGAGCACGGCCACGCGATCGCTCAGGCCCAGGTCGGCCACGTTCGCCCGGGTGGTGGCGAGGGCCTCGGGGCTGATGTCGGTGCAGTACACCCGCGCCTGGCTGCGGGCCACGGCGATCGACAGCCCGATGGCGCCCGAGCCGCAGCCCACATCGGCCACGAAGAAGGGCTCGTCGGGCTCGCCCATCCACTGCAGCGCCGCCTCGACCAGCGTCTCGGTGTCGGGTCGGGGCACCAGGACGCCAGGCTGCACGGCCAGCTCGATGGCGTGAAAGCCCGCGTTCCCGACAATCCAGGCGAGCGGTTCACGCTTGCCGCGGCGAGCCACCATGGCGCGGATGGCGTCGAGCTCGGCACCCGCCATGGGGCGGTCGTGCTGCAGGTAGATCTCGAGGCGCTTGATGCCCAGGGCATGGGCAACGATGAGCTCGGCGTCGAGCCGCGGTGAGTCGATGCCCCGCTCGCGGAAGTACTTCTCGGTGCGCAGCAAGACATCGACGAGCGGAATCACGTCAGAGGGTTTCCTGCTGTTCTTCGAGCAGCTCGCGCTGGTGCTCGGCCCGCAGCCCGTCGACGAGGTCTTGCAGGTCGCCGGCGATGATCTGGTCGAGCTTGTACAGGGTCAGGTTGATGCGGTGATCGGTGACCCGGTTCTGGGGGTAGTTGTACGTGCGGATGCGCTCGGAGCGGTCGCCGGAGCCAACCTGCGCCTTGCGGGCGGCAGCCTCTTCGGCGTGCTTCTTGGCGCGCTCGGCCTCGAGCAGGCGGGCCTTGAGCACGCGCATCGCCTTGTCTTTGTTCTTGAGCTGGGACTTCTCGTCCTGGTTCTGCACCACGATGCCGGTAGGGATGTGCGTGATGCGCACCGCCGAGTCGGTGGTGTTGACCGACTGCCCGCCGGGACCGCCCGCGCGCATCACGTCGATGCGAAGGTCGTTCTTGTCGATGTTGATCTCGACTTCGTCGGGCTCGGGCAGCACGGCGACCGTCGCCGCCGAGGTGTGGATACGGCCCTGGGACTCGGTGGCCGGCACGCGCTGAACCCGGTGCACGCCGGACTCGTAGCGGTACATGTTGTAGGCCTCGTCGCCCTTCACGCTGGCGACGATCTCTTTGTACCCGGCCAGCGTCTTGCCGCTGCCGCCGCCCACCGTGATGTGGGACACGCTGACCGGATCGAGCTTGAGGCCGTGGGCATCGCCGAAGCGCTCGTACATGCGGTACAGGTCGGCGGCGAAGAGGGCGGCCTCGTCTCCGCCCGTTCCGGCGCGGATCTCGAGCAGGATGGGCCGACCTTCGTACGGATCCTTCGGCAACAGCGCCATGCGAAGGGCCTCGGTGCTCGCTTCGAGCTGCTCCTCGAGCTCCGAGATCTCGGCCCGCGCCATCTCGCGCATGTCGGCGTCGTCGGCTTCGGCGGCCAGCTCACGGGCCCCTTCGAGCTCGTCGAGCAGGCCCTTGTGGTGGTTGAAGGCCTCGACCACCGATGCGACGTGCGCACGCTCTCGCGTGACGTCGCGCATGCGGCTGCCGCTCGAGTGCACCTCGGGGTCCATCAGCATGCGGTCCAGCGTCTCGAGACGCAGGACGAAGCTCTCGAGGCGATGCAACACTGAGGGAACTCCAGAATCCGATCGAGCGTTCAGGGAGCGGGGATGCCCCGAGCCGTTCAGCTCTCGGACGACTCGCCCTCGGTGTCGGCCTGGGCCTCACCTTCTTCATCTTCGCGCTTGAAGCCGTACTTGCGGTAGAAGCGGTCGATGCGGCCTTCGGTGTCGAGCACCTTCTGCGTGCCGGTGTAGAAGGGGTGGCTCTTGGCGCTGATGTCGATGACGACCAGCGGGTACTCGGCCCCTTCGAACTCGGTGGTCTTGTCCGTCTGGATGGTGGACTGGGTCAAGAACTCGAAGTCGCAGGAGATGTCCCGGAACACGACGTGGCGGTATTCGGGGTGGATGTCGGCCTTCATTGGATACTCCGTGCCTCGGCGCGCACTAGGGCGGCGGGCGAACCGACGCTCTATTTCCTGTTGGAGCGCATCTGTCAAGCAAGGGCGGGGGCCCGAGCGGGAACTACTTGGCCGCTGGCGCCGTGGGGCCGCTGACCAGGGCCACCAGGGCGGCGCCGTCTTCGACCGTGTCGCCGGTGAGGCCTGCGCGCCAGCGCTTGCGGAAGTCGGTCTCGTCTTCGTCGAGAAGCCGCTCGACGCGGCGGGTGCCGCTGCGGTGCACGTCGATGGGAGGGCGGATGCCTCGATCGGCCAGATCGCGGTCGAGGTAGAGCTCCCAGTTGACCACGTCGCGCAGGTCTTCGAGCAGGGTGGCGTCGGTGCGGCTGGCGACGTCGCCGCTGACCACGCCGATGACGGTGAGGCTGCCGCCTTCTTCGAGGGCGCGGGCGGCCCCCATGTAGCGGCGGATGCGGTGCAGGGCTGCTGTGTCGATGCCGCCCATCTCGCGGCCGGTGTGCGGCAGCTCGGCCAGGCAGGCACGCAGCAAGCGGGTGAGCGAGTCGACCAGCAGCACCACGTCGTCGCCGCGCTCGACACGGCGTCGGGCCCGCTCGAACACGATGTCGGCGACCTGCAGGGTGCGGGCGGGCGGCTCGTCGAAGGGGGTGGCGATCACCTCGGCGCGGCCGGCGTTTCGCCACTCCTGGATCTCTTCGGGGCGCTCGTCGAGCAGCAACACGGTGACGTCGAGCTCTTCTTCTTCGCCCATGGCGCTGGCCAGGGAGCGCAGGATCTCGACGCGGCCGGTGCGGCTGGGCGCCACCAGGATGCCGCGCTGGCCCAGGCCCATGGGCGCCACCATGTCGATGGCCTTGAGCATGGGGTCGTTGTGCAGCGCGATGCGTTCGTCGGGGTAGATCGCGGTGAGCGACTCGAAGGACGGCGGCTCTTCGCCGGCCGGGTCGCCGTTGACGGCCTCGACGCGCAGCAGGGCGAGGTAGCGCTCGCCCTCTTTGGGGTCGCGGACCTGGCCCACCACGGTGTCGCCGGTCTGCAGCTTGAAGCGCCGGATCTGGCTCTGGCTGACGTAGATGTCTTCGGTGCCCGGCAGGTAGTTGTCGGCGGGGTTGCGAAGAAATCCGAAGCCCTCGGTGTGCACTTCGAGCACGCCTCGGCCGAACTGCAGGTTCTCGCGGTTGCCCAGGATGCGCGCGATCTCGAAGGCGAGGTCACCCGAGCGAATCTGCGAGCTGTTCTCGATCCCGAGCTGCTTGCCTTTCTCTACCAGTTCGTCGGTAGGGGTCTGATACAGCTCGGCGACGTTGACGGGCATGGAGGGGTTCTCGGAGGGGGAGGAGCGCCCGTGGCGGGAGCTCGCGAAGAGGCCGCAGTATCAGAATGGCGGTCTCCGCTGTCAAGATAGCACAGCGAGCGGACAACCTCGATGACGCGGTGATGAGGCGCACACGGGGTCGCGGATCCGCCTGCAATCAGGCGTCGTCGAGCCACCGCAACAGTTGGGCTTCATCGATGACTTCGATCCCCAATTCGTTGGCCTTGGTGAGCTTGCTGCCGGCGGCCTCGCCCGCGAGCAGCACATCGGTCTTCTTGCTGACCGAGCCGGTCACCTTGCCGCCGGCTGCCTGGATGCGCTTCTTGGCGTCGCCTCGGCCCATCGACGGCAGGGTGCCGGTGATGACGAAGGTCTTGCCCTCGAAGTGCTCGTTGACACCGCCCCCACCGATGGCCTCGACCTCGACGAACTCGACGCCCAGGGCCACCAGGCGGTCGACCTCGGCTGAGTGGCGCTCGTCGTCGAAGAAGGCGCGCAGCTTGTTGGCGACGATGGGGCCCACGCCGGCCACAGCGGTGAGGTCTTCTTCGCTGGCCGAGCGGATGGCGTCGAGGGTGCCGAAGTGCTGGGCCAGATCGCGGGCTGTGGACTCGCCCACGTCGGGAATGCCCAGGCTGCCTAGCGCCCGGTCCAGCGGGCGGCCGCGGGCGACGTCGATGGACTGGATCAGCTTCTCGGCGCTCTTGCGGCCCATGCGCTCCAGGCTGGTGAGGTCTTCGATCTTGAGGGCGAACAGGTCGCTGACCCGGGTCACGAGCCCGTGGTCGACCAGCTGATCGACGATCTTCTCGCCCAGGCCGTCGATGTCCATGGCGGTGCGCCCGCCGAAGTGGCGAACGGCGGCACGGAGCTGGGCGGGGCAGGACAGCGTGTTGGGGCAGCGCTGCTTGGCCTCGCCCTCGGGGCGCTCGAGCGGGGTGCCGCACTCGGGGCAGTCGGGCCGGAAGGCGAAGGGCTCCCGGGTGTCGTGCTCGCCGTCGTCGATGTGCTTGACGACACGCGGGATGACCTCGCCGGCGCGCTCGATGACCACGATGTCGCCGACGCGCAGGTCGAGCCCGTGCACGTAGTCTTCGTTGTGCAGGGTGGCGTTGGTGACGGTGACGCCGCCGACGCGGGCGGGGTGCATGATGGCGACCGGGGTCACGGCCCCGGTTCGGCCCACCTGAAAGTCGATGTCGAGCAGGCGCGTCTGCACCTGGGGGGGCGGGTACTTGTAGGCGATGGCCCAGCGGGGGGAGCGGGTGATGAAGCCCAGCGCGTCCTGCAGGGGGATGGAGTCGACCTTCACCACGGCGCCGTCGATCTCGTAGGGCAGGTCGTTGCGCTTGGCGTCGAGCGCCGCGATGGCCTCGATGACCGCATCGATGCCCAGGACGACAGCGTTGTTGGGGTTGGTGCGAAAGCCCCAGTCCATGGCGGTCTGGAGCTGCGCGCTGTGGGTGCCGTGGTCGAGTTCGACGCCGTCGACCTCGCCAAAGCTGTGGGCAAAGAAGGTGAGGGGTCGCTTGGCCGTCTCGCGTGGGTCCTTCTGCCGAATGGCGCCGGCGGCGGCATTGCGCGGGTTCTCGAAGGATTTCTTGCCCGCCCGGCGTCGTGCGTCGTTCATGCGCTCGAAGGCCTCGAGCTCGAAGATCACCTCGCCGCGCACCGACGCGTAGCTGGGGTGCACCTGGCCCATCAAGCGCACCGGGACCGAGCCGATGGTGCGGGCGTTGTGGGTGACGTCCTCGCCGGTCTGGCCGTCGCCGCGGGTGCCGGCGCCCACGAGCACGCCGCTCTCGTACACCAGCTCGAGCGCCACCCCGTCGAGCTTGGGCTCGACCACGTACGGCAGGTGCTCGGGGGCATCGTCGCCCAGGAATCGCTTGCAGCGGGCGTCGAACTCGCGCATCTCGTCGGCCGAGAACGCGTTGGACAGCGACAGCATGGGGGTTCGCCGTGTGAAGGGCTCCAGGTCTTGCACCGGTTCGCCGCCGACGCGCTGGGTGGGGCTGTCGTCGCGCACCAGGTGGGGGAAGCGCTCCTCGAGGGTCTGCAGCTCGCGGTACAGCAGATCGTAGCTTCGGTCGTCGATCTCGGCCGATCCGACGACGTGGTACAGGTGGTTGTGCCGGTTGAGCTCGGGCACCAGGCTGGCCAGGCGCTCCCTGGCTCCGGTTTCGTCGAGCGATGCGGCGCGGTCGCGCACCGAGTCGAGCGTCAGCTGCTCCACAGGACCTCCCAGCGTGCGCGGCGCAGCCACGGCACGGTCAGGGATAGTAGTAGTAGGTCTCGGCGATGAGCGACCAGGCGATCGTGCCGGCCGTCTCGTCCCAGTCCACGGTCATCTCGGACTCGGGGGCGGCGTACCAGTAGGGATCCTCGCCGTCGGGGCTGACGAGCACCAGCAGGGCCGGCCGCTCGGTGGTGCTCCCGGTGTCGGTCCAGGCGGTGTGCAGCGCGATGGTGAAGTTGGCGGGGCCGGTGTCCCACGCGGGGTCGGTGTACCAGCGGTCGCAGTACTCGCCCTCGCGGGTGCTCGCCGAGGCGTGGGTGAGGGTGAATGCCCACTCGCAGCCTTCGCAGGGGATGGCGCTCGTGTCGACGGCGGTCGAGGTGTCGACCGTCCACTCCATGCGGCACAGGTCGGTCTCGGGTGCCTCGATGTCGTAGTCGCGGAGCGTGGTGGTGCCCGAGTAGGCACCGGCGCCGATGGTGGCCGCACCCGAGTACTCCAGCGCCTCGAGAGGTAGCTCGTCGGCGCCATCGCAGTCCTGGTCGATGCCGTCGGCCTGGATGGTGGGCGCGCCGGGGTACACGTCGGGGTCGGTGTCGTCGCAGTCGTCGCGCTCGTCGAAGCCGTCCTGATCGGCGTCGGCGAGGCCCGTCGTGTCGGTGTCGATGTCGGATCCGGTGTCGGCGGTGTCGTCGGCTCCGGGACCGTCCGTGCAGGCGAGCAGGGTGAGCAGGGTGAGCAGGTGCATGGGGGAGGTATAGCCTGGGGGGGAGGGCGGTGTCGGGTGTGTAGGCAGGCGCCGGCCCCCTACTCGAGTGCGCGCCAGGCACTCTTGGGAACCTCGTCACTCAACGCCGGCGTGTCGGCGGCCAGCAGGTAGATCGCCCTTCGGTTCGCGGCCTCGTCGGTGCCGTCCGGGGTGGGCTTGGCCAGCACGGACTCGCCGAAGCCCTGGTAGTGCACGGGCCCGTCGAAGCCCCGCTGCCGGAACCAGCTGGCGATGCTGCGGGCCCGCGCGTCGGACAGGGCCTGGTTGCTGGCGGCGTCGCCCACGGTGTCGGTGTAGCCCGCGACGTACAGCTGGATGCGGGCGACATCGCCGTACTTGTCGCGCACCGCCACCAGCTCGTCCCAGGCGGACTCGAGCTTGGGCGCCTCGGCGCCGGTGATCTCGCTCTTTCCGCTGTCGAAGACGACGTCCTGGTGAGGGATCGCGTAGCTCCACGGGAAGAGCTCGATGCGTCCCGGGAGCTCGTCGGCATCCCAGCCGGTGACCACCAGGCGGATGACCTCGTCGGCGTCGGATCCGCTCCACTCGACATCGACGAGATCGCTGTTGGCGCCGACCTCTCCGCGACCCAGCTCGACGCCCCGCGGGCCCTGCGCCTGGACGGTGACCCGGGCGAGCGGGCGGCTGCCGCGCACGGTGAGGCGTCGCTCGGCGAGGTGCAGCTGGCTGCGATCGACCTGCAGCAGGAGCGGGGGCAGCATGGCGACGTCGAAGCCAAGGGGCATGGAGCCGGTCGTGCCGTCGGTGGCGTCGAGCGAGAGCTCGCCCGAGCAGCGATGCTGGCCCTGGGGCAGGCCGTCCAGATCGATGTCCAGCTGGGTTCCCGGCTGGGCTGCCCAGTCGGTGCCATACGACCGGCCGCCGCAGCTGAGCTGAACCTGAACCGCGCCGTGGATGTTGCTGTGGATGGTGACCCTGGGTGCACCGTGACCGACCTGGGCGTTGCCGACGAGATCGAGGGTGACGGCGTCTTGGGCCAGGGCGAGCGCTGAGAGCAGGGAAAGGGCGAGCATCGTGCGTCGCTAACCCCCGGGCGATACAGGGCGGTCCCCCGTTCCGCGACCTTTGCCGGAACTCGACCATTGCCGGAGGCTCACATGCAGGACATCCTCGACCGACTCGGACTCACTGGAGAACTCTCTGGCGCGTGGGGGGCGAATGGACCCATGCCCACCGACGGCGAGCTGGTCACCAGCTACAACCCCGCCACCGGCGAGCCGCTGGGCCGTGTTCGCCTGGCCACCGTGGCTCAGTACGAGGCGGTGCTCGCCGATGCGCAGTCGGCCTTCGAGCGGTGGCGCACGCTGCCGGCGCCCAAGCGCGGCGAGATCGTGCGGCAGATGGGCAACGCCATGCGCGAGCACAAGGACGACCTGGGCGCCATCGTCACGCTCGAGGTGGGCAAGATCAAGAGTGAGGGCCTGGGCGAGGTGCAGGAGTCCATCGACATGGCCGACCTCGCCGTGGGCATGTCCCGGCAGCTGTTCGGCCTCACGATGCACAGCGAGCGCCCCGGGCACCGCATGTACGAGCAGTGGCACCCGCTGGGCGTCATCGGCATTATCACCGCCTTCAACTTCCCCAACGCCGTGTGGGCGTGGAACGCGATGGTGGCGGCGATCGCGGGCGACACCATGATCTGGAAGCCCAGCCTCAAGGCGCCGCTGACGGCCATAGCCACCCACAAGATCTGTGCCGCCGTGCTCGAAGAACACGGCTTTGCCGGGGTGATGGGCCTGGTGATCGGCGACGACAAGAACGTCGGCGAGACGATGATCGCCGATCGCCGCCTGCCGCTCATCAGCGCCACCGGCAGCAGCCGCATGGGGCGTCGAGTGGGCTCGGTGGTGGCCGGGCGCCTGGCGCGCTGCTTGCTGGAGCTGGGCGGAAACAACGCCATCATCGTCGAGCCCGACGCCGACCTGAAGCTGGCGCTGGCAGGCATCACCTTCGGAGCCGTGGGTACGGCCGGCCAGCGCTGCACCAGCACGCGCCGCGTGTACCTGCACGAGTCCATCGCCAGCGACTTCACCGCCAGCCTGGTGCGTGCGTACGGCAGCGTGCGCATCGGCGACCCGATGAGCGACGACACCCTGATGGGGCCGCTGATCGACGATGACGCCGTGCGCATGTACAACGAGGCCATCGCCACCATCCGCGAGCAGGGCGGCGAGATCCTGACCGGTGGCGAGGCCCTGGACCGTCCCGGGTCGTTCGTGAAGCCCACCCTGGTGAAGGCGCACCGCGACATGGCCATCTGCAAGCACGAGACCTTCGCGCCCATCCTGTACCTGTTCACCTACAGCGATCTGGACGAGGCCATCGGCCAGCAGAACGCCGTCGATCAGGGCCTGTCGAGCGCCATCTTCACCAACGGCTTCCGCGCCGCCGAGACCTTCTTGTCGGCGGCTGGCAGCGACTGCGGCATCGCCAACGTCAACATCGGCACCAGCGGCGCCGAGATCGGCGGCGCCTTCGGTGGCGAGAAGGACACCGGCGGCGGCCGCGAGGCCGGCAGCGACAGCTGGAAGGCGTACATGCGCCGCCAGACCTGCACCATGAACTACAGCACCGAGCTGCCGCTCGCGCAGGGCGTGAAGTT
Organism: Myxococcota bacterium; assembly: GCA_965216925.1. Taxonomy (GTDB): domain Bacteria; phylum Myxococcota_A; class UBA796; order UBA796; genus CAYYHT01. Next base: position 587,597 of record CBDCGT010000001.1, read on the forward strand.
CGATATCTAGAGCCGTGGCGCCGCGTCGCCGGGCGCGGGCGCGGGGAAGTCGTCCCGGACACGCGGTCTCCCCTCAGGAGACCTCCGGGTCACATCACCCCTCGGCCGCCACCGCCTGGGCCTCGACGCGCTGGCCGTCGACCAGCACTTGACCGCCCGCGATCTTGGCGGTCTTGCCGGACAGCTTGTCGTCGACCTTGAAGCGGGCGTTGCCGCTGTCGTCGATGATGCTGCCGTCGCCCGCGACGAAGCCCGGCAGCGTGTTGCGCTTCCACATCTGGTAGTGCTTGCCGCAGAAGCCACGGGCGCGGTGGCTGCCGTCGCAGCCCGGGACGTTGCATCCCTTGTCGCCGGCGGCCTTCTTGGCCTTGGCGGGCGCGGCGGCCCCGTTGGCAGCGGGTCCCGCCGCGGGCGCGGTGGCGGCGCCCTTCTCGAGCGCGTCGAGGCGCTCTTCGAGGGCTGAGATGCCGTCGGCCGCAGCCTCGGCGGTCGCGGCTGCACTCGTGGCCTGCTGGGCGGCCTGAGCGGCCGCATTCTTGGCGCCCATGATCTCGGTGGTGCCCGCCTGCACGGCACCCATGGTCATGGACTGCTTCTTTTCGAGGCTGGCGATGCGCTTTTCGAGAAGATCGAGGCGGTCGGCCACGCCAGAATCGTCGCTGCCGGCAGCCACCTTGGCGAGGTCTTGCTTGACGGTCTGCAGCTCGGCGGGTGTGACGTAGGTGCGGGTGGACAGGACCTGCTCGACCACGTCACGGACGACGCCCTCGAGCACGAGCCCAGCGATGGTGGTGCGGATTCCCATGTGGCGTCTCTCCCTTCGGCGGCAGAGGGTAACAAGGCGATCGCGACATTTGGCTCCGGCTCGCTTCGCTTGCCGGAGCGAGAGCTGACGCGCGTCGGTCGGTGGGACTCGGCTGGGTCTCATTTGGCTCCGGCTCGCTTCGCTTGCCGGAGCGAGAGCTGGCGCGCGTCGGTCGGTCGGACTCGGCGGGGCTTCGGCACTCCTCGCTGGCGCTCGTTCCTCGCTTGCTCGTCGGCCTGTAGCCCCGCCGGCCTCCCTCGCGCGCCAGGGTCGGGAGCGGGCTCCCTCCCGGTCCTGCGTCTCATTTGGCTCCGGCTCGCTTCGCTTGCCGGAGCGAGAGCTGGCGCGCGTCGGTCGGTCGGACTCGGCGGGGCTTCGGCACTCCTCGCTGGCGCTCGTTCCTCGCTTGCTCGTCGGCCTGTAGCCCCGCCGGCCTCCCTCGCGCGCCAGGGTCGGGAGCGGGCTCCCTCCCGGTCCTGCGGACGGCTTTGGGGTGGGGTTGCGGGGAGGGGTGGACAGAAGTGCCGGGAGTGGGATCAGTCCCCCGACTTGTGTCCGGATTCCGGGCAGAAGTATGGGCATCGGGGCCGATCGGGCGGGTTGTGCCCGGATTCCGGACAGAACGCCGGGGATGGATCTCGGTCCGCTGACTTGTGTCCGGGGTGTGCCCGGCCTCCCTCGCGCGCCAGGGTCGGGAGCGGGCTCCCTCCCGGTCCTGCGGACGGCTTTGGAGGAGATGGGCTCCCGCTCGCTTCGCTTGCGGGAGCGAGAGCTGGCGCGCGTCGGTCGGTCGGACTCGGCGGGGTCTTATTTGGCTCCGGCTCGCTTCGCTTGCCGGAGCGAGAGCTGGCGCGCGTCGGTCGGTCGGACTCGGCGGGGCTTCGGCACTCCTCGCTGGCGCTCGTGCCTCACTTGCTCGTCGGCCTGTAGCCCCGCCGGCCTCCCTCGCGCGCCAGGGTCGGGAGCGGGCTCCCTCCCGGTCCTGCGGACGGCTTTGGGGTGGGGTTGCGGGGAGGGGTGGACAGAAGTGCCGGGAGTGGGATCAGTCCCCCGACTTGTGTCCGGATTCCGGGCAGAAGTAGGGGCATCGGGGCCGATCGGGCGGGTTGTGCCCGGATTCCGGACAGAACGCCGGGGATGGATCTCGGTCCGCTGACTTGTGTCCGGGGTGTGCCCGGCCTCGCTCGCGCACCAGGGTCGGGAGCGGGCTCCCTCCCGGTCCTGCGGCTCATTTGGCTCCGGCTCGCTTCGCTTGCGGGAGCGAGAGCTGGCGCGCGTCGGTCGGTCGGACTCGGCGGGGTCTTATTTGGCTCCGGCTCGCTTCGCTTGCCGGAGCGAGAGCTGGCGCGCGTCGGTCGGTCGGACTCGGCGGGGCTTCGGCACTCCTCGCTGGCGCTCGTTCCTCGCTTGCTCGTCGGCCTGTAGCCCCGCCGGCCTCCCTCGCGCGCCAGGGTCGGGAGCGGGCTCCCTCCCGGTCCTGCGGACGGCTTTGGGGTGGGGTTGCGGGGGTGACACCCCCGGTCCGGGCGGCCCAGTGGCGTAGCCGCATGGAAGTTGACGCGGTGGCGGCGTAGCCGGGGTGAAGTTGACGATCGTCGATGTGGGGGGCTCTGGAGTGGACCATTCTGGTGCTTGTGCCGTTGCTGAACCCCGGCACACCGCCCCGGCCGTCAACTTGGAGCCGGCTACGCCGCCCGACTGTCAACTTCGAGGAGACTATGCCGGCCTCAGCGCTCAACCGACGCCCGCCCTGCACGCCGCCTTCCAGCGGTGCGCCTACTGCGGAGAAAACACCGCGAACAAGGCCTTGCCGATGGGCTCGGGCTCGTGGCTGCCGTCCATCGACACCATCCACAGCAGGGGGCCCTCGCTCGGCTCGGAGATGCCGTACAGGCCGCCGGCCAGCACCATCTCTTTGCCGCTGGGATCGATCAGGGAGTGGGACTGGGTGTATTGCTCGAAGAAGCGCAGGTAGAAGCCGAGGTCGCGGGTGGGGTACAGCTCGGCCAGCAAGGTCTGGTAGCCGTCCAGGTCGACGCGCAGCCACTGCAGCAGGTTGCGCTCGGTGTCGACGCGAACCCCTACGAGGGCATCGCTGGTGGGGGACCACATGAAGGCCAGGAGGGGCTCCTCGACCAGCGGCTGCACCTCGCCGGTGTGCACGTCCACCAAGGCCAGGTCGGCGTACGGAGTGCCGTCGCCGTCACGGGCCACCGCCCTCGCAATCCACCGCCCGTCCGGCGACGCGAGCATCGCCACCAGGCCGTCGATGTGCTCGATGGTGTCGGTGTCGGCGTCGCCGGGCGCCGCCCGCACCAAGGCGGTGTCGCCTCCCTCGTGCGACACGTACCAGGCATGGTCGCCCACCCACAGAGGCGCGCAGAAGCTCCCCGGATTGCCGGGCAGCATGGTGGCGTTGCCCAGGATGTCGGTGATGGACAGGGTGCTGGGCAGCTCGTCGTCGCCCACGTAGGTCACCAGCCGGTCGGCATCGCCCCAGGTGAAGAACAGCGGGCTGCCGGAGGCTACGCGCTTCTCGTGCCCGGCCCGGTTCACGTCGACGGCGGACAGCACCAGGCCGTCTTCGTCTTGGGACAGCACCGCCACGTTGCGGTCGGACGGCGACCAGAACAGGTAGATGGGCAGGCGGCTGCCCAGGTCGGCCAGCTCGATCTGCTCGATGCCATCGGGATCGACGACGTATACGGTGGAGCCCGACTCGGACCCGCCCGCCAGCCCGAAGCAGGCCAGCTTGGAGCCGTCGCGCGACCACGTCGGCCACGAAAACGCCCGCGATGCCGCGGGCTGCCACCCGATCATCATGGTCTTGGGCAGCTGGGTGTGGGAGCGCTCGACGCCGTCGCGCCCCAGGGTGCAGACGTCCCGGTCGAGCGAGAGGAAGGCCACCCGGGCGGGCGGCTTCATCCGGTGCCCTTCGCCGGCGGCTGCAGCACCCCGTGCAGGATGAACTGGATGCCGTCGTGCAGCAGCAGGCCCTGATCCGGGCGCATGCCGATGGCGGACTGCCCCGCGAAGCCGTCGATGAGGCCCTTGAGCATGATCGCGACCGCAAGTGGGTTCAGGTCGCGAAAGCTGCCCTCGGCGACGCCCTGGGCGTAGATGCGCGCGGCGGCCTCGACGAAGCGCATGTGCACGGCTTGCACCTCTTCGCGGATCTCGGGATCGCGAATGGACTGCTCGGCCATCATCAAGAAGAACCGGGGAGGGGACTTCAGGCCGGCGAAGTAGTTGATGTACTTCTGGCCCAGATCCAGGAGCTTCTCGGCGGCGGGACGGTCGTCGCCCTCGGCTTTGTCGAGGAAGCTGTAGGTGTTCTCGTGTTCTTCGCGCAGCAGCGCCATGAACAGGTCGCGCTTGCTCGAGAAGTAGAAGTAGACGGCGCCCTTGGACAGCCCCGCGCGCTTGGCGACGTCTTCGACGCGGCAGGCAACGAAGCCCTTCTCGATGAAGACGGCGCGTGCCGACCGGAGAATCTGCGAGCGGCGTTCGGACTCGGAGGCGTGCTTGGTCATGGCTTCAGGTAGGGACGGGGGGACGGTACCACGGGGCGACCGGGTGGGGGCAGCCACCCGCTGGACTTCGCGCGCTCGATGGCTTACTGTACAGACGTACAGCGAAACGCCTGTGCAGTCCCCCCGTCGGAGCCCACCTCATGGACGACCTGTCCCCCCGTCAGCGCGAAATCCTCGACTTCATCGCAGCCTCGATCGACATGAGGGGCGTGCCACCCAGCTATCGCGAGATCGGTGGCGCTCTGGGCATCGGCTCCACCAACGGTGTCAGCGATCACATCAAAGCGCTGGTGCGCAAGGGCTACATCGAACGGGTCGGCGGGCGCGGCACCCCGCGCTCGCTCAAGATCACCAGCAAGGCCGCCGGAGGGTTCGACGACGACGGCACCGTGGGCATCCCGGTGCTGGGCCGCATCGCCGCCGGCCTCCCCCTCCTGGCCGAAGAAAACTACGACGGCAGTGTCCGGGTCGATGCCTCCATGGTGCCGTCTGGTGGCAACCTGTTCGCCCTGGTGGTCACCGGCGACTCCATGATCGACGACGGCATCCACGATGGCGACTACCTGTTCGTCAAAGAGACCAAGAACGCCCGGCAGGGCGAGATCGCGGTGGTCATGGTCGACGGCGACGCCACGGTCAAGCGCTTCTACCGCGAAGACAACCGCATTCGCCTGCAGCCCGCCAACGAATCGATGGATCCCATCTACGTCGACGCGGCGTCGGGCGACGTCGAGGTCATCGGCAAGGCCGTCGGGGTGTTCCGCAAGATCCGCTGACGGCGCGGTCGCCGCCAACGCTCACTCGGCAGGTGCCGCTTCTTCTTTCACGCGTGGTCGCCAGCTCACGCGGCTGCGCAGCACATCGATGCCGTTGCCCACCGCACTCTCGACCTGGACGCGGTACTCGTAGTCCTGGCTCTTGCCCGAGAAGATGCCGCCCTTGTACGGCACGCGCACGATGGGCTTGGGCGCGTCGCTGCAGCCCACCTCGGACACCGACAAGAACTGCTTGCCCGGCGTGCACAGCTTGTTCATGCGGCAGTGCCACACCGCGGTGTCGACCGAGAGCTCGGTGCAGCCCTCGGGGTCGAGCTGGACCGTGCCCTCTCCGCTGATGGTCTTGGTGATGGCCAGCGTGGAAGGCGCGCCGCCGGTGCCAGCCAGCAGCGTGCGGGTGCCGGTGATGGGCACCTCGGGCGCGATGGGGCTCGGATGCGCGGGCTTCCAGTCGTCGGCGGGCGGCTCCTGGGTCTTGAAGGTGATGCGCACGTGCCCCAGGCGGGGGTTCACGGGCCCACCGATCCAGTTGAGCGCGGCGCGCTGGGGCTTGCTCAGGAACAGCCCGTCGGGGCTGCCGGCGAACCAGGTGCGGATGTCGCCCTGAAGGGCCTCGTAGCCGTTGTGGGTGAACGCGAAGGCCACCGGCAGGTTGGCGCCGTTGGCGAACTCCTTGAGCTTGCTGCCGTCGAGGGTCATGTTGCGGATGCAGCCGGGCTCGAGCGGGACGATCTTGCCGCTGGCGGTGAGCGCCTGGGCGCCCACCCCGTCCAAGAAGCCCTCGCAGATCACGTAGTGCACGGGCTCGTCGATGCCGCGCTCCTCCAGGAAGGCCGAGAGCAGCTCGGGCAGCAGCAGCGAGATTCGGTACGGGTGCGCGACATTCGGTGGACGCGGTGCAGGGGGAGGGGCGTCCGGGTTGGCCTCGGCGGCGGCCTTCTGGGCTTTTTCGTTGGCCGCCTTGGTGAACTCGGCGTCGGGCTTGATGAACGCGATGATGCCGTCTTCGTGGCCCCACGCCTCGTAGCGGCCGTCCTGGTAGCGCCAGCGCATGCCCGAGCAGACGCGATCGGGGAACACCACCCCGGTCTTGTCGGCGCAGTCGAGGGGGAAGTCACCGAGCATCCGCCACTTGCCCTCGGCGTCCCAGGTCCAGATCTGGTCGCGGTTGCCGGCCTTGAGCCACAGCTCGCTCACGCCGTTCTCGTCGTGATCGGTGACCTTGTTGACGCGCAGGTGCCGGTGGTCCTTGCCGATCTGGCGGATGAGCGAGGTGGGCAGGCGCACCAGCGCGCTCTTGGCTTCGCCGCCCTGGCTGACCTCGGCTGGTGCCTTGATGACGGGGTTGTAGACGATGGGTCGGCTGGTCCACCAGCCCAGGCCCGCCACGCCGGCGATCATGAACACCAGCAGCCCCGCGGCCGGCAGCACCCACGGCGCCAGCCCCTCCTGGGCCTCGACGATGAACAGCGTCTCGCCGATCTCGATCTCGGTGCCCTCGATGATGGTGACCGGCGCGTCTTCGAGCTTGACGCCGTTGACGATGGTGCCGGTCTGTGAGCGCAGGTCCTCGATCTGGAAGCGATCGTTGTTCTCTTCGTAGACGATCTTGGCGTGCTCGAGGCTCACGCTGGGGTCGACGATGTGCACGCCCTTGTTGCTGCGGCCGAGGATGAGGGGTTTGTCGGTCGGCAAGGTGGCCCGGGTACCCGCGATGGGTCCGGTGGCAGCGACGAGATCGAGTCTGGGGGGCACGGGTGCTCCAGTGAGAGAGGGCGATTGTCCATCCGAAGGGGTTCGTCCGCAAGTTTGCGCTTGCTCTGCTGGCAGAACGGCCTCGAACTTCCGCTGCGGTCGACAGAGAGGCCTTCAAGTTCCGCTTTGGGGTTGCTGCTTGGGTTCGAGCCGGGGAAAATCGACGTTCATTCGTGGTGGGCGGCGCTGCGGGTTGTCGATTTCGGGGCCAAGCGGAAGTTCGAAGGCTCTCTGATTGGCGATGCGGAAGTCCACGCCGCTTCTGTGAGCACAGCGGGGTCGAACTTCCGTCGGTGCCCGTGAAAAGTGGCGGATCGACCTCCTCGCCCTCGAGTCCAGGCTTGCTTGGGTCACAGCGCGCTTGAATGCCCGGCAAGGTGGGAATTTCAGCACCCTGCTTTGGCTGTTAGGCCCCGGGGCATGCGTACTGGCTCGCCCGATGTGCAGTTCGTCCTGCCGCAGCTTCCCAAGTGGGGCTGGAACCTGTTGGTGGGGCTGTTCGTGTTGTTTGCGGTCGAGCTGCTGGCTCGAAACGTGCTGGGTCAACAGGCCGCGGTGGCCGCGCTGGTGTGGCAGCCGTTCGGCAATGGCTTCGCGGCCTGGCAGCCACTGACCCGGTATGCCGTGCAGGGCAACGACGTGTTCAACGTCGTCATCTCGCTGGTGGTGCTGTACTTCTTCTTGCCCGCGATGGCCCAGCTGTTCGACGCGCGACGCGGCGTGCAGGCCTTCGGGGCAGCGGCCCTGGGCGGCACCATGGCCGCGCTGGCCTTCGACCTGCTGGGGCTCGATGGCTTTGGCACCTTTGGCTGGTCGCCGCTGGTGGCCGCCACCGTGGTGTACTTCGGCCTGGGGTTCCCAGACGCCACCATCCGGCTGTTCTTCATCATCCCCGTGCAGGCCGTGTACATGGCCTACGGCTCGCTCGCGCTGGCCTTCCTGTACATGTTGTCGGGGCCGGGCATGCACTCGGCCGACCACTTTGGCGCCATCGTGGGGGCTTTTGCCTGGTGGAACTACCTGGGCCCCGGTGGGCGGCGCCGGCAGCTGCTGCGCAAAGAGGCCGACATCCAGCAAGAGCTGCGCCGCTTCCAGGTCCTCAAGGGCGGCAAAGACGATGACGACGACATCGTTCACTGAGCTCCGCCGCACCGCGATCGGGCTGGCTTTGGGGGGCATGGTGGCCGGCTGTGGTGGCGAGCCCGCGGCTGGGCCGTCACCGGCCAAGAAGGGCGCGCTCGGCGCCGACTACTGGGTCGAGCGCACCGACACCGAGCTCGACCTGGTGTTGCGCGATGCGTGCCGCGCCTCGGTCGCCGACGGCCAGCCCATGCTGCTGCAGTTCTCGGCGTCGTGGTGCGCCGACTGCAACCTGGTCAAGAAGATGAGTGCGACGGCGCCGCTGTCGGACGAGCTCGAGGGCTGGCACAAGGTGGTGGTGAACGTGGGCAACTTCGACCAGCACCGCAGCTTGATGAAGGCCTTCGACGTCTCGGCCATCGTGCACTGGGTGGCGCTGCAGCCGGTGAGCTGCGAGGGGTCGCCGGCGCGCTGGCCCCGCCTCAAGGAAGGCACGCTCGAGCCCAAGACGGGGACATCGGGGCCGCGAAGCCCCGAGCAGGTGGTCGCCTGGCTGCGAGACGCGCGGCGATGAGGGTCGACGGTGGCCTCGCGACGACCCTGCAGCAGCGGCACGGCCTGGACCCGTTCACCCCGGTGAACGCCTGGATTCGCGAGCGGCCCGACGCGCTGGTGGACGTGCACCACGCGTTCGTGGAGGCCGGGGCCGACATCGTGCTGGCGGGCACCTTCATGCTGTGGCCCGAGCGTGAGCCCGACTGGTCGGCGCTCACGGTCCAGGCCGTGGGGCTTGCGCTGACCGGGGTGGCGGGGCGGTCGGCAGTGTGGGCCAGCCTGGGTCCGTGTGAGCCCGAGGGCGCGGCTCGGGTGGCGGCGAGGGCGATCGCCGCGGGGGCGGTGGGGGTGGCGCTGGAGTCGGCGGTGGACGTGGAGCAGCTCGAGCGCACCGTGCGCCAGGTGAGGGCCGTGACCCGGCTTCCCATCGCCGCCTCGGTGAACCCGCGCGCCGACGGGCTGTGCTGGGACGGAACGCCGCCCGATCAGGCGTTGCGCCGGCTGGCGGCGGCGGGTGCGACGGCCGTGGGCTTCAACTGCGGCGATGGCCCTGACGCGCTGGAGCGCTGCCTCTCAGCGGCGGGCGACCCCGGCGTGCCCCTTTGGGCCTGCCCCAGCGCGGGGGATCTGCGCGGTGAGGCGCTTCGCGAGCTGCTCGGCCGGCTCGATGGGCGCTGTGCCTTCGTGGGTGGCTGCTGCGGAGTGGGGCCCGAGGGGTTGTAGGTCGGCGACCCCGACTGTCATCGTGCGTCACGGGCGCTCCCCAGCAGAAACCCATCCACGGTACGCTTGTCGTCTACGCAGGGATCACGAGCGGCCAGCGCCGCCCCACAGGGATCGGATGAACCAGGATCTGCAGCGCATTCGCGGCTTCGTACGGGCGCTCGTTCGAAGAGAGCGCGCCGTGGTCGCGGGCCGGGTGGTGCTTCAGCTCATCATGCTGGGCGCCGCCGCCGTGCTGCTGGGCGTCATCGCCGCCTGGGCGCAGTGGGACCGGCCCACGGCCTATGCCGCGATGGTGGGCCTGGTGGGCATTGGCCTGTGGGCGGTGGGCGTGCTGCCCTTCCTGCTGCGCTGGCAGCAAGCTGGCGATGTGCTGCGCCAGGCCAAGCTGGTCGAGGTGGGGGTGCCCGAGCTGCGCGGGCGCCTGATCACCGCGGTTCAGCGCACCGGCGGAGCCATCGGCGCCGAGAGCCCCCAGCTGGTGGGCCTGCTGGCGCGCCGCACGGTGGGGGTGCTGCAGAACCGCTCGCCTTCGCAGGTCCACTCCTTCTGGCCGCTGCTTGGCTGGTCCGGGGCCGCAGGCATGGCGTCGATGGTGTCGCTGTTGGGCCTGCTGGTGTCGCCGGGCGGGGTGTTCGGCACCATCGAGTGGTGGATGGTGAGCGGAGGGCGCGATGGCGCCGGCGAGGGCTTCACCGCCGCCGACGACAGCAAGGCGCGCGTGGGCGACATCGTGCTTCGCTACACCTACCCGGAGTACACGGGCCTCGACCCCCGTGAGGTCGAGAACTCCACCGGCGACGCCATGGGGCCGCCGGGAACGGTGGTGCAGGTGTTCGCGCGGTCGGATCAGCCGGTCGAGGCAGGCGCGCTGGTGGCCTACGACCAGCCGGCCCTCGACGCCGATGTGGGCGAGGGCGGCCGCATGCTGTCGGGCACCTTCACCATCGAGAAAGACGAGGGAACCTGGCACCTGGTCACCTACCGCGATGGCCAGCCCAGCTCGTCCCGCGACTTCTTGATCACCCCCGAGCCCGACCTGCCGCCCGAGGTCATCATCGAGACCGACGACGAGATCGAGGTCGCGGCCGACGAGCGCATTGGCGTGCCCTGGCGGGCCCGCGACGACTTTGGGGTCGACCGCGTGATGCTCGAGCTCGACGGCACCGAGCGTGGCAAGCCCATCAACCGCCAGCACGGGCGCAAGGCCGAGGTGTGGGGCATGCTCGATGTGTCGCCGCGCCAGCTGGGGCTGGGCGAGGGCGACAGCGTGCGCCTGAGCATCGTGGGGTGGGACAACGACACCTACTCGGGCAGCAAGGCCGGCCGCTCTCGCGAGGTCGTCATCCGTGTGCTGGGAGAGACGGGCCTCGATCAGCGCGACGACGAGCGGCAGACCCAGCTACGCGACCTCATGTTGGACGTGCTGGCCGACTTTCTGGAAGAGCCCTGGCCGCCGGGCGTGACGGGCGGCGAGCTGGCGCGCTGGGGCGAAGAGCTCGCCCATCGCTACGAGCGCCTCGAAGACATGGTCGAGGCCTACGAGCGCAGCAGCCGCCGCAACCAGCTCGAGGCCGATGTGCTGGGCAGCGTCACCAAGTCGGGCAGCGAGCTCATTCGCTACACCCAGGTCGCGTTCACGCCGGGCAGCACCGAGATCCCGGGCGACACGGCGTGGGACATGACCGTCGAGCTGCGCGACGAGGCCATCGAGTCGCTCGAAGACGGCATCATCAACCTCGACGGCCTCATCAAGAAGCGCGCCTTCAAGAAGGTGGTCGACAAGGCCGCCGAGCTGGCCGACATGGCCACCGAGATGCGCCAGATGCTCGAGGCCGACACCCCCGATTCGCTCGAGATGCTGGCGCAGCTCGACGTGCTCGAGCGCAAGCTGGCCGAGATGCAGAAGGCCAGCGCCAAGCTCGAGAACGGCGGACTGAAGGAGTTCGTCAACGCCCGCACCGACGAGATGCAGAGCCTGACCGACGAGATCCGGGAAGCCATAAGCCAGGGCGACATGGAGACCGCCAAGAAGCTCATGGAGCGGCTGGAGCAGAGCATGCGCGAGACCAGCGAGTGGATGGAGGACGAGCTCGATCGCATGCAGAGCCAGGGCAACGAGGCGATGGAGCAGGCGCAGAGCCTCACCGAGGAGCTCGCCGCCATCGAGGCCGAGCAGCGCTCGCTGCAAGAGCAGACGGCCAAGCTGCGCGAAGAGGCCGACAAGGAGCGCGCCGAGCGTGTGGCCCAGCTATGGGAAGAGCTCGAGCAGAAGACCGGCGAGCTGTCCGAGAAGGGCTGGAAGTACGCGGAGCAGCTCGAGTCCGCCGAGCGCGACTTCTACGAGCAGGAGCGGGCCAAGCAGGCCACCGAGGAGGCCGACCGCATGCACGAGTCGGTGGGGGCTCGCGACCTGCGCGGGGCGCAGAAGGGCGTCGGCGACACGCGGGCTGCCTGGAATCGCAGCGACTACACCATGGAGCGCGAGCGGCAGCGGCGTGGAGGCCAGCTCAAGGGTCCGGGCCGCCGCGAGATGGCCGAGCTGCAGAAGCTCGTCGAAGAGGCCGAGGCCATCCTCGACAAGCTCGAGAAGGAGTCGCGCATGACCGACCCCAGCACCCGGCGCCAGGCACGCCAGCTCCAGCAGCAGCAGCAGCAACTCCAACAGCGCCTGCAGCAGGCCGAGCAGCAGGCGCAGCAGGTCATGCGCGAGTTCCCGGTTCGGCCTGACGGCCTCGAGGAGGCCCTCGACGATGCCAACCAGCAGATGGGCCAGTCGGGGCAGGAGCTGCAGGACGGCAAGCCCATGCCGTCCGAGGGGGCGCAGGGCATGGCGGCGCAGCGCCTGAAGGACGCCCAGGATGCGCTGAAGCAGGCCATGCAGCAGGCGGCCGAGCAACAGCAGCAGCTGCAGGAGGGGCAGGGCCAGGGCCAGGGCGAGCCCAAGGACGGCGAGTCGGGCGGCAGGGAATCGGGCCAGAATGAGCGCTTCGACACCCAGGACATGCAGATCACCAGCGACGAAGACGACTTTTCGGCCGAGGAGTACCGTCGGCAGCTGCTCGAGGGCATGGAGGGCGATGTGCCCGAGGAATACCGGTCTTGGAAGAAGCGCTATTTCGAGGAGCTCGTCCGTCAATGACCTCGATGATTCCCAGCTTGTGGGCGCTCGCGCTGTCGATGAGCGCGTCGGCGGCCAACCTCGCGGACGGGCAGCGCTGTCTGGCCGCCAATGACGTGCCCTGCGCCATGGCCGTGGTCGAAGAGATGAACGCCACGGCGTCCAAGAACCCCGACTGGCTGGCCTTCGCCGCCAAGGCCCACTTCTACGCCGCCAACTTCGAAGAGGCCGCCAAGCTGGCCAACCAGGCGGCCGACGCCGGCTGGAACGACCGCTGGGACGACCGGCTGCTGTACGAGCGCACCCGGGACGTGCATGCCGACTGGACCGAGGCCGAGCGCGGCAGCTTCTTGATCACCTGGCGACCCGGTGTCGACGTGATCCTGCTCGAAGAGGCCGCCGAAGTGCTGGCCCTGTCCGAGCAGCACCTCGCCGACAAGCTGATGGGCGGGCCGCCTCCGGGCCCCACCCGGCTCGAGATCTACCCCGATGGCCGCACCTTCATCGACGCGTCCTCGCTCACCAAAGACGACGTGCAGACCACGGGCGTGGTGGCCCTGTCCAAGTGGTCGCGCCTGCTGCTCACCAGCCCTCGAGCGCTGGGTCGGGGCTACGGCTGGAAGGACACCGTCGCCCACGAGTACATCCACCTGGTGGTCTCGCACCAGACCGACGACAAGACGCCGGTGTGGCTGCAAGAGGCCATCGCCAAGTACCTGGACAACCGCTGGGTCGACGGCCAAGACCACTTCCACCTGTCGGTGCGGGCCCAGGGCCTGCTGGCCGAGGCCATCGCCAGCGACGACCTGGTGAGCTTCGAAGAGATGCACCCGAGCTTCGCCAAGCTCAAGAGCGCCGATCGGGCGTCATTGGCCTATGCGCAGGTGTCTACGATGATGGCCTACTGCTACGACAAGCAGGGGGACGGCCTGCTGCTCGACGTGCTGCCGCGCATCAAGGACGGCACCGACGCCGCCCAGGCCCTGGCGCTGGGGTGCGGCTTCAAGAACTACGACCAGATGCACGACGGGTGGCTGGAGTACGTGCGAGGGCTCGATCTGGTGAGCAAGAAGCTCGCGTCGATGCCCACCGTGCTCGACGGCGGCACCGAGCTCGACGCCGACCCCGTGCTGTCCCACCGGCAAGACCTGGCCCGCTTCGTGCGCCTGGGAGACCTGCTGGCCGAGCGCTCGCGCTACAAGGCGGCGATGGTGGAGTACGCCAAGGCCGTTCCCGCCGACGAGCCCATGTCGCCGCTGCTGGCCAACCGCATGGCTCAGGCCTGGCTCGAGCTGGGCGAGGCCGACTCGGCGCGGCGCGTGCTCGAGGACTCGCTCCAGGACTACCCGGAGTTCCCGCTGTCGCACAAGACGCTGGGCTCGGTGTACGCCTCGCAGGGACGCGCGGCTGCAGCCCTGCGCTCGTACCGCCGCGCGGCCGACTTCAACCCCTATGACCCCGCTGTTCAACAGGCGCTGGCCGACCTCTCGACGGCCACCGGCGACCTGAGGGCAGCCCGACGCTACGAAGACAACCTCCGCATCCTCCGAAGAGGGGGTGAAGGGTGACTGTGCCTGACGATCATTCCGATATTGCGCTGTTCGAAGCGCTGGCCCCCACTCGTGAAGCGCTGCTGCGCTCGATCGGCGAGGTGGTGGTGGGTCAGAGACACGTGGTCGAGCTGATGATCACCGCCCTGTTTGCCAACGGGCACGGGCTGTTCATCGGCGTGCCCGGCCTGGCCAAGACGCTCCTGGTGCAGACGCTGTCCGAGGCGGTCGGCGTCGACTTCGGGCGCGTTCAGTTCACGCCCGACCTGATGCCCTCCGACATCACCGGCACCGAGGTGCTCGAAGAAGACAAGACCACCGGCGAGCGCAAGCTGCGATTCTTGAAGGGGCCGGTGTTCACCAACCTGCTGCTGGCCGACGAGATCAACCGCACGCCGCCCAAGACCCAGGCCGCGCTGCTGCAGGCCATGCAGGAGCGTCGGGTGACCGCGGCCGGCCACACCTACACGCTCGACAAGCCCTTCCTGGTCTTCGCGACCCAGAACCCCATCGAGCAAGAGGGCACCTACCCGCTGCCCGAGGCCCAGCAAGACCGGTTCATGCTGTCGATCCAGGTGGGCTACCCGTCGCCCGAAGAAGAGGTCGAGATCGTGCGGCGCACGACGGTCGGCGAGATGCCCCACGCCACCCAGGTGCTCGACCGCGAGCGGCTGATGGCCATGCAGGGGGTGCTGCGGCGACTGCCCGCCAACGACGACGTCGTGCGCTACTGCGTGCGCCTGGCCAGCGCCACGCGGCCCGGCGACGGCAAGGATGCGCTGCCAGCCACCCGGTGGATTCGCTGGGGTGCGGGGCCCCGCGCCAGCCAGTACCTGGCCATCGGGGCCCGGGCCTGGGCGGCGCTGCGCGGCAACGAGGTGCCCAGCCGCGACGACGTGCGCGCCATCGCGACCGCCGTGCTGCGCCACCGCATCGTGCTCAACTTCGAGGCCGAGGCCGCGGGGCTCACCTCCACCAAGGTCATCGAGCAGCTCATCGAAGAGGTCGGCTAGCGACCGTGAGCGAACCCGCCACCCAGCCCTGGGATGCCCTGGTCTTGTCGCGCGTGCGGCATCTGCACCTCAAGGCACGCATGCTCACCGATGCCCTGCTGCAGGGCGAGCACCGCAGCCGGCGGGTGGGTCAGGCCATCGAGTTCGCCGACTACCGCGAGTACGTGCCGGGCATGGACCTGCGCCACCTGGACTGGAAAGTGCTGGGGCGCACCGATCGCCACGTCGTGAAGCGCTTCGAGACCGAGACCGAGCTGCCCTGCACCGTGATCTTGGACCTGTCCGGCGACCTGGGCACGGGGGATCGCGGCGAAAAGGGCTTCCCCGACCTCGACCGCTCCAAGGCGGGCTACGGCATCACACTGGCGGCCACGCTGCTGTACTTCATGCACCGCCACGGCGAGCCCGTGGGCCTCGAGCTCATCGCGGGCGAGCCGGGCGATGGCGCGCCGCCCTACCGCTCGCTGCCCTGCCGCGACGGCCGAAACCATCTGCAGTTGCTGTTCCTCATCCTGGCCACCGCCCGGGCAGGCGGCGTGGCCGACCTGGCGCCCGCGCTCAACCGGGTGGGGCAGCGCACGCCGCGGCGCTCGTTCACCGCGCTGATCACCGATGGCATGGAGGAGCCCGAGCAGTGGCTGCCCTCGCTCGGCGCCTTCGCGCGCCGGGGCTCCGACCTGCGCTTCGTGCACCTGTACGACCGCGGTGAGTTCGACCTGGACTTCAGCCAGCCCTCCCTGTTCTTCAGCCCCGAGACCGGCGACGAGCTGGCGGTCGACCCGGTGGGCGCCGCCGAGGCCTTCCGCGAGGTGGTGGGCGAGTACGTCGAGGAGGTGTACGGCGGCGTGGTGCGGTGGGGCGGGCTGTACGTGCCGGCTCCCACCGACAAGCCCCTCGACACGCTGATTCGGCGCATTCTGCAGTCCCAGCCGCAGCCCCTGGAGCGCGCTTGGGTCTGAACCTGCTCGCCCCGGCGGCGCTCGCGCTCTCGCTGCTGGCCGTGCTGCCCATCGTGGCCCACCTGGCGCGGCAGACCCCGCGCGACCGCAAGGCCTTTGGCGCCATGCTGCTGCTCGAGCGTGTGATCAAGCGCTTGCGGCGCCGCCGCCGGGTCAAGGACCCGTGGCTGTTGCTGCTGCGCATGCTGGCGCTGATGTGCGTGGTGTTCGCGGTGGCCGGCGCCCAGTGGACCTACCCCGGGGGCGTGCCCGAGTTCGGCGCCAGCGGTCGTGTGGTGGTGGTCATCGACCAGTCGATGTCCATGTCGCTGCAGGACGGCGGCTCGACGCTGCTGGCGCGGGCCCGGGGCGAGGCCGTCGACTTTGTGCAGGAGCTGCCCGACGGCACGCTGGTGAGCGGCGTGGCCTTCGACACCAACGCCCGTCGGCTGACGCCCGCGCTCACCGCCGATGCGTCGCTGCTGGTGTCGCGCCTCGAAGAGGTCGAGCCCACCGGCGGCACCTCCAACCTGCGCGGCGCCCTGGCCGAGGCCCGCAAGCTGCTGGGCGGCGAGCAGGGCGAGATCGTGCTGTTCAGCGACGAGGCCGGGCCCCGCATCGTGGGCGAGGCCCGTCCCGAGCTCGAGCTCATCGTGGCCGCCGGGCAGTCGGTGATTCCGCTGACCGTGCGAGCCGATCCGCCGCGAAACACCGCCATCAGCAGCGCGGTGTACGGCGATGGGGCCGAGGGCGGCTCGGTGACCATCCGGCACACCAACTACGGCCCCGATCCCATCGAGATCCCCTGCGAGGTCACCCTCCCCGACGGGCAGCACATCCCGATCTTTGCCGACCTGCCCCCCGAGGGCGAGGCCGAGGAGCGGGTGACGGTGCCGCGCGAGGCGCTGGGCGGCGTGGGCGTGGTGGAGTGCGAAGACCCCGACCTTCAGGGCGACGACGCGCGCTACTTCCACCTGCCGCGCGTGGGCGCCAGCCGGGTGCTGGTGGTCGACGGCGATCCGGGCGACACCCCCACCCGCAGCGAGGTCTACTTCCTGGAGCGCGCACTGGCGCCCTGGGGAGGCAGCCGAACCGGGGTGACGCCCGACGTGGTGCCGCCCAGCGGCCTGCTCGAGCTCGACCCCGAGAAACACCGGGTCGTCTTCTTGGCCAATGTGTCCGACCCGCGTCCGTACGGCCCCATGCTCACCGAGTTCGTGCGCAAGGGCGGGGCCGTGGTCATCACCGCGGGCGACAACCTGTCGCCCGACCGGTACAACGCGGCGCTGGGCGGCGTGCTGCCCGCTCAGCTGCGCAAGAGCCGTGCGCTGGCGGCGTCGGGCGAGGCCGGGGTGGCCATCGGGCTCCCCGACGTCGAGCACCCGCTGTTCAAGAGCTTTCGACGGGCGGGACGCGCGGGGTTCGGCAAGGTACGGGCTCGCCACGTGATGACGCTCGAGGCCTTCGACGACACCGACGAGGTGCGCACGCTGCTGCGCTTCGACAACGGCATGCCGGCGCTGGTCGAGCGCAAGGTGGGCACGGGCCGCGTGCTGCTGTGGACCACCAGCGTCGACTTCGACTGGGGCAACCTGCCCGTGCAGTCGGTGTTCATGCCGCTGGTGCAGGGCATGGTGGCCTACCTCGGCGGCGAGGCCGGCGGCTCGGCGGCGCGCTTCGACGCGGCGGTGGGCGACAAGGTGAGCATCCCGCTGCCCGATCTGGTGATGGAGCCCGAAGTCATCGGTCCCGACGGAAGCCCCGTCAGCTCCCGCATCCAGGGCAGCTCGCTGCTCTTCGAGGCCCGCGAGGCCGGGGCCTACCAGGTGGTGCTCGTGGATGGCCCGCCCATCGCCTGGGTCGCCGCCAACACCTCGGCCGACGAGTCCGACGTGCGCAGCTACGGCAGCGTCGCCCGCGAAGAAGCCGACATCGACCCCACGCTGTTCGAGCGAACCGTCGACCTGGGCGGTGGGCTGTTTGGCCTGGGACTGCTGTTCTTGCTGCTCTCGTCGCTGCTGGCCACCCGGGGGACCGAATGAATCGCAGGCAGTTCACTGCACTCCTGGCGGGCTCGATGGCCTGCATCCCGGGTTCTGCACAAGCCTTCGGCGACGCCAGCAAGGTGGGCGTGGCCGAGCTCGACCTGGGGCCGGGCACGCTGTCGCGGCCCAACGCCTGGAAGCGCCTGCTCTACGACGTGCGGCACACCACAAGCGTCGAGACCAATGCGACCGTCGCCCTGCTCGAGCCCGATGACCCGCAGCTGTTCGAGTACCCCTTCTGCGTGCTGCTGGGCGACGGGGCCTTCGCCCTGCCCACCGACGGCAAGCTCGAGCAGCTCAAGCGCTTCATGGACTACGGCGGGCTGCTGTTCATCGACGACACGGTGGGCGCCGAGCGCAGTCCCTTCGATGCGAGCGTGCGAAAGCTGGTGGCGGCGCTGTTCCCCAACCGCCCGCTGGCGCCGCTGCCCGAGGACCACTCGCTGTTCCGCAGCTTCTTCCTCAAGCCCAAGCCGCAGGGCCGCATCGCGCAGTACCCCTACGTCGAGGGCATCAGCGTGGGCAACCTGGCGCCCCTGGTGTACTTCCGCAACGACCTGTCCGGCGCGCTCGACCGCGACCGAACCGGCCGCGAGCGCCCCTGTGTGCCCGGAGGGGAGCGCCAGCGCCGCGAGGCCCGCAAGCTGGCCATGAACGTGGTGCTGTACTGCATCACCAGCAACTACAAGAAAGACCAGGCCCACGTCGCCGAGCTCATTCGCCAGAACCGCCTGCCCGGAGGCTTCTCGGAATGATGGAGTTTCTGCTGGGCGGCGAGCTGGGGCCGGCGGGTTCGCTGGAGTGGACGGCGTCGGTGTGGGCCATCCAGCTGGCGGTGGCGGCGGCCCTGCTGGCGTGGGGCGCGTCGTGGCTGGGTGAGCGCTCGCTGGCGGCCCGGGTGGGCGAGGCCGTGCTGTGGGGCCTGGCGTTGGTGGGCGTGGTGGTGGCGCTGGCCAGGCCCGTCTGGGTCGAAGAGGAGGGCCGCGAGGAGCCCGGGCGGGTGGTGGTGCTGGTGGACGCGTCGCGCTCGATGTCCATCCTCGAAGACGGGGTGCCCCGCAGCCGCATCGCCATGGAGCTGGTGGGCAAGCTCGACAAGGGCGATGTCGACGTCTACCACTTTGGCGACGACCTGGCGGTGGGCCGGCCCGAGGGCAGCGATCTGCCCGGCACCGACGTCGAGGGCGCTCTGGACGCGCTCTCAGAGAGGATCGCCGGCGAGAAGCTCGCGGGCGTCGTGCTCATCAGCGATGGGCTGGACCGAGGCCTGCTGCGCAAGCGCTTCGAGAGCGAAGAGCGCCCTGCCGTGCCCTCGGTTCCGGGCCCGCTCACGGTGTTTCAGGTGGGCACCCAGGGCGAGATCAAGGACCTGGCCGTGCGCGGCGTCGACGCGGGTG
The DNA here is from genome assembly GCA_965216925.1 of Myxococcota bacterium. GTDB lineage: Bacteria > Myxococcota_A > UBA796 > UBA796 > CAYYHT01. The sequence goes on from CBDCGT010000001.1 coordinate 606,888, forward strand.
GTTTTGCCTTCGCCCGGCACAACTTCCGCATCCGCGCCGAGATCGAGGGGCTGGGCTTCGAGAATCAGGTGATCAAGGCCACCCTGTTGCGCGACGGCGCGCCGGTCACGCAGCAGCCGGTGGCGCTCGACGGCCTGGGCCAGGGCGAGGTGGTCTTCGAGGTGGTGACCGAGAACGCCGGGCGCTTCAACTACGAGGTGCAGGTCCCGGTGTTCGAGGGCGACGTGGTGCCGGCCAACAACAGCCTGCCCGTGGTTGTGCGCAGCGTGGTCGACAAGATCCGCGTGCTGCAGGTCACGGGCACACCCAGCTGGGACGTGAAGTTCCTGCGGCGCTTCTTGAAGGAGGACCCGTCGGTCGACCTGGTGTCCTTCTTCATCTTGCGCACGCGCCGCGATCTGGACGCGGGCTTCGACGACCGCGAGCTGTCGCTCATCCAGTTCCCCTACGACAAGCTGTTCACCGAAGACCTGTGGTCGTTCGATGTGGTGATCTTCCAGAACTTCGACTGGGAGCCGTACTTCACCCGAGGCGGCAAGGGCCTGCTGTCGAACATCCGCGAGTATGTGGAGCAGGGCGGGGCCTTCGCGATGGTGGGAGGCGACCGCAGCTACGACCTGGGACGCTACGGCGAGACCCCCATCCAGGACATCCTGCCGCTGAAGCTGGGCTTGCCCAAAGAGACGTCGGTGGCCGAGGGCGCCTTTCGTCCGCTGCTCACCGAGCAGGGAGCGAGGCACCCGATCACGCGCCTGGTGACGGACTCAGAAGAGAACGGCGTGTGGTGGGACCGCCTGCACACGATGGACGGGGCCAACCGGGTGCGCGGCGTGCACGAAGACGCCGCGGTCTTGCTGACCCACCCCACCGAGACGCTCGACAACGGGCAGCCCCTGCCGGTGCTGGCGGTGCGCGAGGCGGGCAAGGGCCGCAGCATGGCGTTGACCGTCGACAGCTCTTGGCGGTGGAGCTTCAGCGAGGCCGCCCAGGGACGCGGCAACCAGGCCTACCTTCGCTTCTGGAAGAACGCCTTTCGCTGGTTGATGGCCGACCCGTCGGCCAGCCGGGTGACCGTGGACACCCCGCGCGAGAACTACGCGGCGGGCGACAGCGTGCGCATCGTGGTGCGGGCCCGAACCCCCGGCTTCGCGCCGCTCGAGGGAGCGGATGTGCAGGCCAAGGTCATCGGCCGGGGAGGGGCGGTGCTGAGCGGCCAGACCGGGCCCGACGGCGAGGCGGTGCTGGAGTACCAGGCGGTCGCCCGCGGTGCCCATCGGGTCGAGGTGACCGTCACCAACACCCATGGCGCGGCCAGCGGGCAGGGCGAGATCAGCTTCGATCTCGAAGAGGTCGGTCGTGCCGAGACGGTGTTCGCGGTCACCACCCGAGACCCCGAGCTCGACGAGGTCGCCCCCGACGCCGAGTTCTTGCAGTGGCTCGCGGGGGCCACCAAGGGCCGCTACTACGAGCCCGGCGACTTCGGGCCGGTCGTGCGCGACGCCACCGCAGGACGCACGGTGTGGGATCGCCGCGAGACGGCGGTGTGGCGCGCACCGCTGCTGGGCCTGTGGATCGCATTCTTTGCGGGGCTGGCGTGGATTGTGCGCCGCCGCGCGGGCCTTCGGTAGTACAGTCGGCAGCCATGTCGCAGCCCCACGCCATCGCCGCTCGCCTGATCGAGTCCCAGTTCGAGGACAAGGGCGGAGCCGTGCTCGCCGAGGCGGGGTTCGCCACCTGGGACGACGCACTGGCGGGCCTTCCAGCCAAGCTGCTGCAGGTGCCGCAGGGCGCCGAGAACCCGGCCGAGGCCCTGCTGGTGCGGGTGCGCAACTGGTGGACGGGCAAGCACGTCTGGCGGCCGGCGGTCGCCGCCACGCGGGGCATCCTGCGCCTGCGGGTGAAGCGCTTCGGCAACGACCACCCCGACTCGTTCACCGAGCTGGGCGCCCTGGGCACGCTCGCCGACCGCACGGGCCGCAAAGACGAGGCTCGCAAGATGCTCGAGGGCGCCTACGAGGGCCTTCGCAACGCCGTGGGTGAGTCCGACGTGCGGGTTGCGGTCGTGGCCGCCAACCTCGCCAACCACCTGCTCCGAGCCGGCGAAGAGGGCCGGGCCGTGGGGCTCCTGCGCCAGGCCTGGCAGATCCGCAAAGAGGTCAAGCCCGGCACCGAGGGCGTCGTCGCGGCCCAGCTGGCCGAGATGCACATCAAGAACGGCGACGAAGGCACCGCCGTCGACCTGCTGCGCGATGCCTGGTACACGCTCAAAGACAAGCTGGGCATCAAGCACCCGCGCACCCGCCGTGTCGGGCGCCACCTGGCCACCGGCCTGACCCGCCAAAAGAAGGTGCTGGCAGCCGAGCCCGTGCTGCGCGAGCTGTACGACAGCGCCAAAGAGATGGGCGACGACGAAGAGATCGCCCTGTCGGCCATCGATCTGGGGCTCGGCCTGCAGAACGTGAACCTGAAAGAAGAGGCGCTGCGCCTCATCGAAGAGTCGGTGCGCATCACCCGGCGCCTGGGCGACCCCCACCCCCAGCTGTCCAACCGGCTGTCCATCCTGTCGCGCGTGGTCATCATCGAGCGCAAGCGCCCGGCCGAGGGCGAGGGCATCCTGCGCGAGGCGCTCGAGGTCGATGTGCGCCTGTACGGCGAGGGCAGCCCCGAGGTGGCCGGTCGCTATGCACAGCTGGGCCACCTGTGTGCACAGCTGGGCCGCGTCGACGAAGCCATGGGCTACCTGGACCCGGCCGCCATGCTGCTGCGCACGGCCCGCGGCGACCGACACCCCCAGACGCGGCTGGCCGTGCAGTACCTGGTGGACCTGTTGCTGGCCCAGGCGATCGCCGCGAACAAGCGCAAAGACCGCGGGCTGGCCCAGGCCTATGTGGGGCGGGCCATGGAGATCGGAGGCCCGGTTCTGGGCCACGATCACGTGACCATGCGCCAGATCCGCGATCTGCAGCGGTAGCTGGCGCCGCCGCCGTTCAGCAGCAGCCCGCCGCGGACTTGTCGGTCGGGCCGCAGGCCACCAGGTCGTAGGTCCAGGCACCGGCGACGGCGCCGAGCACCGGCCCCAGCGCGTACAGCCACTGGTGGTCCACCACGCCGGCCACCAGCGCTGGCCCCAGCGACCGCGCCGGGTTCATGGACGCGCCGGTGAGCGGCCCGGCCATCAGGGCGCCCATAGCGACGGTCCCGCCGATCGCGAGCGCGGCCACCTGGCCCGAGGCGCGCGCGTCGGTGGCGACCGACTTGATGACGAACATCAGAAAGAAGGTGGCCAGCACCTCGAGCCCCAGGGCGGCGCCTGGCGTCACCGAGGGCACGGTCGCACCCAGGCTGGCCTGGGATCCCACCAGGGCCATCACCGCGGCACTGGCGGCGATGGCGGCCACCACCTGGCCCCCGATGTAGGCGGGCACCTCGCGCCAGGGGAAGTTGCCCGTCGACGCAAAAGCCAGGGTCACCGCGGGGTTGAAGTGGGCGCCCGAGACATGGCCCGTGGCGAAGATCATCACCCCCACCACCAGGCCAAAGACCAGCGACACGCCCACGTGGCCGAGCGCGTGGGTCTGGGCATCGACCACCGCGGCGCCGCAGCCGGCGAACACCAGGGCAAAGGTGCCGATGGCATCGGCCGAGGCCTTGCGGGCGAGGGGGTAGGTGACGGGCATGGGGGTCTCCGTGGCGAGCCGCACGTTAGTCGATCGGCGCCGTCGATGCGGACCGGAGAGCCCCATGCCCGACCGTCGTGTCCTGTTCCTGTGCGTCGCCAACTCCGCCCGTTCCCAGATGGCCGAGGGCCTGGCCCGGGCCCGCTTTGGCGATCGCGTGCGCGTGGAGTCGGCGGGCAGCGCGCCAAGCCGCGTGAACCCCTTCGCGGTGGCCGCCATGGCCGAGCTGGGCATCGACCTGTCCAGCCACTCCAGCAAGTCGGTCGACACCATCGATGCCAACGGCGTCGACCTGGTGATCACCCTGTGCGCCGAAGAGGAGTGCCCGCTGTTCCTGGGCGATGCCGAGCGCCGGAGCTGGGCTATGCCCGACCCCGACCGCAAGCAGGCCGATCTGTCCGATGACGAGCGGCTGCAGGGGTTCCGGACTGCGCGCGATGCGATTGCGCTGAAGGTCGAGGCGCTGGCAGGGGAGTGGGGGCTCTAGTAGTTCACGTACGGAAAGCCATGCCGGTGGCTACCGGACGTGGCGATCTGCAGGTCGAGCTTGGCGAGATCGGCGAAGGTGCACTTACTGCTCATCTGGTCTGAGACCTTGAGCTCGCCCATCGACTCGGCTTCGACGATCTGGCCGGGACGGGTGAAGGTCCAGTCCAGGTCGGGGGCGTTGTCTTTGACCCAGGCCATGAGCTGGTCGTTGTCGTGCAGCATGCCGGTGATGCCGAACATCGTGCCCAGCATGGGCCGCAGGAACCAGCGCACGAAGAAGGGGTTCTGCTGGCCGGGCTCGGGCGAGAACGCGCCGGCCTGGTACACCAGCCGCTTGCAGCCATGCTCGTTCATGCCCGCCACGATGGCCTTGGCCACATCGACCATCAGGCCCGCCTTGTAGGTGGACGGGCCGCCGCCCACGCAGATGACCAGCTGGGCGCCCTCGATGGCGGCCGACACGCCGGCTGTGTCCTCGAAGGTGCCCTGCACGATCTCGACCGACTCGTGCTCGCGGTGCTCGGCTGGGATCTTGTCGGGGGAGCGCACGTAGCACCGCACCCGCAGCCCCTGCTCCAGCGCGAGCGGCAGGATGTGGCGGCCGGTCTGGCCAGTGGCTCCGTACAGGACGAGCAGGTCGGACATGGGGGACTCCGGGGCTTCTCAGAAGAGCGAGACGGCGATCATGGCCATGCCGACGATGCTCACCGACCACACCGCGGTCCTGAGGTAGGTGACGCCGACGGCGTAGACGCCAGCGTGCACGATGCGAGCGGCCAGGAACACCTCGGCTCCGAGTGCCGAGAGGCTGTCGGCCTGGCCCGAGACGTGGGCCACAAGGACCAGGATGGCGAACATGGGCAGGTTCTCTTGCATGTTCTCGCTGCAGCGCTTGAGGCGTGCATTGAGCGGCGACGGCTCGGCGAGGTCGCCGTCGCGGTTGCCGGACGCGGTGGGAACCCCGTTGGCCATGATGAACAGGGTGGCGTCGGCCATGATGAGGACCCACTGCAGGGCCGCGGCTCCGACGAGCATCCAGAGGTCGATGGTCATGTTGGGGGCTCCAGGGGAGGGGGCCTAACAGGCCGCTGAAATACTCGTTCCTCGCATTTCATCGACCTGCTTCTACCATTACCGGCACCGCCGCCTTCAGACTCGGCAAGTCCGGCCGCCGACTCGACGATTGAGTTTGGCCGGTGGTTTCGCATTCTCGAGGAATCGCCGATTCGGCAGCCGGACCTGCCGAGGGCGGCGGATGCCTCGATCGCAGCGCCCTGAAAGACCCGGCAAGCCGGGTCTTTCAGGGCGCTGCTAACGCCTCAGGCGCATGGGGCCGGCGTCGCTGCCTGACCCACTCCCAAGATGGGCGGCAGCGTGTAGCCCACGAACGCGGTGCGCACCTCGACCTCGACCAGTCCAGCGCCCAGCAAGGCCAGGCGCACAGCACTTCGGCTCAGGCCAAAGGGCTTGGCATCGGCGAGGTCGAGCTCCCAGTCGAACTGCACGAACCAGCCCCCGGGCAGCAGCCGCTGCACGAGCTGCTTCACCATTCCAGGGTAGTCCTCGAGGAAGGCGCACACCGACGACGCGGTGATCAGGTCGAAGTGGCCTAGATCGTGGTCGCCCAGCACCCCCGTCAGTGCCGTGACGTTGGCCAGCGCCTTGTGCCGCAGCTGGTCCACCATCGACGCGGACGGGTCCAGGCCGATCACCGAGGCGGCCTCGCCGGCCATGGCGGCGGTGAGCAGCCCGGTGCCACAGCCGAAGTCGAGCACGCGGCTACCAGACAGCGAGGTGTGGTTGTCGTGCAAGTGCTGCTTGGTGGTCTCGAACGCGGCCAGCGCGTACCGGCGAACCGCGGGGTTGTGATCCCACGTCGCCGCCTCGTCGTCCCAGGTCATCGGGTCTCCTGGGGACCGAGGTTTGTCCGTCGATTGAGGAGTAACGTGCGGGATTTCTGCAGCGGGGCTTTTCGCCCGATGCCCATCAGCGAGCTCTGCGTTGAAGCTACTCGATCAGCAGCACCGGCGCCTTGGGGGCACTCTGCAGCCCGGAGCTGGCGATGGCCTTGCTCCAGCCGGTGTCCATGTCGCTCACGCGCCACAGCACGCGGTGCTCGGTGATGGAGCGCTCGCTCATCAGGGCGCGGCACGTGTCGATGTCGTCGATGCGGCTGGGGCAGGTGGCCCAGGCCTGGACGGGCCCGCTGTCGCCAGCGCGCACCGGCGCCACGTAGAAGTGGTGGTCGACGCAGGGGGCGTTGACCTTGCTGTGCGCGCCCCCGGTCTTGCGGTCGGAGCAGTCGTTGTCGTAGGCGGCCAGGGCGCCCATGTCGATGGTGGCGCCGCCGGTGATGGCCAGGCGGCTGGCCGACGAGGTGGGCGCGCCGGACAGCGGCACGGTGTCGGTGCTGCTGCAGGCGAGGAGCAAGAGGAGGAGGGTGCACATGGGGGGAGTTTAGCAGGGCGCCAATACGCCCGGCTTGCCGGGCTTATTAGGGCGCTGCGACCGAGGCATCCGCCGCCCTCGGCAGGTCCGGCTGCCGAATCGGCGTTTCCTCGAGAATGCAAGAACCACCGGCCAAACTCAATCGTCGAGTCGGCGGCCGGACTTGCCGAGTCGGAAGGCGGCGGTGCCGGCAATGGTAGTGCAGGCTGTTGAAATGCGAGGAACGAGCATTTCAGCAGTCTGCTGGCGCGCTTCGTGGGGCGGCTGGCCCGCATCGCGCTCACTCGATCGCAACCAGCCACGTCTGCATCTCGCCCTTGCCCTTGATGGCCTTGACGCCCCCTGCCTCGAGCGCGACCGGCGTCGACAGGGCTTGCTTGGTGGCGGCCGTGAGCTGGATGCGACCTGGGGTCCCGTGCGACTCCATGCGAGCAGCGGTGTTGACCGTGTCGCCCCACAGATCGTAGGCGAGCTTGCGGTGTCCGATGACACCGGCCACCACGGGGCCGGTGTGGATGCCGATGCGAACCTGCAGGCCGTGTTCGGCGCCGCTGTGGGCCACGATGTCGATGAGCTCGCGCGCAAAAGCGAGCACCGCATCTGCATGGTCGGGACGGGCCTCGGGCACGCCGCCTGCCGCCATGTACGCGTCGCCGATGGTCTTGATCTTCTCGAGTCCGTGGCGGTCGGCTGCCGCGTCGACCTCCTGGAACATCCTGTCGAGCATCGCCACGAGCGCCTCGGGCGACAGCTTCTCGGACAGCACGGTGAACCCCACCAGATCCGCAAAGAGCACGGTGACAGCGTCGTGTTTGTCGGCGATGGTGCCGGGGGTCGCCTTGAGGCGAGCGGCGATGGACGCCGGCAGCATGTTTCGCAGCAGCGACTCCGAGCGTCGCTGCTCGAACTCGATCGCCGACAGCGCACGCTTGTAGTTTGCGACGAGCACCGCAACGACCGCCGCAACCCCTGCAAAGACGAGCACGAACGAGATGCCCACATCGAGTGCTCGGTCGACGGGGTGGGCGTAGATGTCGGGGACCAGGGCCGGCTGCATCAGCTGGATGCCTACCAACGAGGCGAAGACACTCAGCGACACGGCAACCACGACCTGGAGGGTGCGCCCCGTGAACACGATGGGCCAGATCGCGGCGCTCGAGAGCAGCAGGACGACGCCGCCGCCGTCGAGGCCGCCCCCGACGAACCAATAGCCGGCCATGAGTCCCTGATTGACGACGAACAGGGCCAGCGCCACCCGACGCCGCGGTGCGTACCCCCCGCGAACCGCAACCAGGGCGCTGGCATGAGCGGCCACGAACAGCGACGTGGCCACCGCGAGGTTCCAGAAGCCCGCGAGCGAGTTGTGAGCCGTGGCCAGCGAGAAGGCGACCACCGCCGCGAAGAGGTAGGCGAAGAAGACGCGGGTGAGGAGCGGGTGTTCGGCTTCGGTGCCGGTGATTCGCTCGAGGAGGCGCTGTGGTCCGTGGCTCATGACGGGCCTACGATACGTCGAAGTGGTGGGGCTCGGTCTTGGGCGGCTGCATTTCGGTCCCGCGGTTCGAACACGACGGATCAGCTCGGCAGCATATTGGCCAGATCCCAGGACGGTAGTCCCAGAGGAGGCTCGGCCCGCTCGGCATAGCGTGCGACGGCCTCGTCGAGTCGGCTGGACGCGGTGGAGGGGTCCTGGGCGGCCATCAGGCGAGCGGCACGGCGCACCACACCCTGATCGACGCATCGGCTCAGCAGGTGGGCCCGCTCGAAGTGACGCAGGAAGCGCTCGTCCCCCTTGGGCGTCTCGACCACCACGAGGCCCAGATGGACCAGTCGGCTGCGGATGGCACCCGTGGTACGCCCCAGCTCCTGGGCCATCGCCTTGTGCGTCTTGCCGGCGTCGTGGCCTTGGACGAGGCGCGCCTGCTCGTCGGCATCCCAGGCCTTGCCTTGGCGAGGCGGCTGCGGGTTGTCCGCCGCCCTGGGGGCGACCTCCATCTCGGGGTCGATCAGGCCAGCGGCGGTCGCCAGCGCGGCTCGGATCCGGTCGTCGGTCAGCACATGCTCTGGGGGCAGCGGCAAGCCCGTGAAGGGGTCGTCCCCATTGGCCAGAGCCGCGAGGATGGCGGCGATGTGGGTGGGCGGATCCATGGGAGCGGCAGACTACATCAGGTGGGGCGAGGAGCTGGGGCTACCGACTGCGAGAAGCGAAAGCGTCCCAGTACCGGGCCGATGCAGCCAGGAGATCGGCTGTCGTGAGGGGTTCCCCGTCGGCCCAGGCGAGCGTCGCTCCCGCCGCCTGCAGCAACAGGCGCCCGCCGCTCTGCCGCGACGGTGTGTCCGGGTTCCAGCCCTCGAACAGCAGCGTCACGCCGACCTTGGAGCCGACCTCCTCGGCGGACAGCACGTCGGCCTCGTGCGCGGCGATGTCATTGAAGGTGGGTGGCTCGCGCTCGTCGTCGCTACGGTCCCAGGGTTCCCACACCACGGGCTCGGACACGGTGAGGCGGAACGCGCGCTCCTGGGGGTGCCCCAACGCCTCGGCGATGTAGGCGCAGACGATGTCGAAGGAGATGCGCCCCTCGGAGGCTGCGGTCGCGACGATGTAGCCGTCGTGTAGGGAGCTGAAGATGGCGCGGAGATCGGTGGGGTTCATGGGGTGTCTGGCTACAGGACGTCGAAGCGGTCGAACTCCATCACAAACTGCCCACGCCCCTTCGTCTGACTCCTCAAGTTCGTCGTGTACCCAATCAGCGACTTGAGGCCCGACTCGGCGGCGATACTGGTGGTGCCGGCCTCGGACTCGTGGCCCAGGATGGTGGCGCCGCGGGACTGCAGGTCGCCCAGCACGGTGCCGGTGTTCTCGTCGGGGACCACGACTTCGACGCGCATGATGGGCTGCATCAGCTGGCCGCCGGCCTTGCGCAGGGCCTCGCGCACGGCGGTGGCGCTGGCGATGCGCAGGGCCTGGGGATTGCTGCCCTCGTCGAAGGTGATCACGCGGTCGACGGTGACCTTGACGTCTTCGAGCGGGCTGCCCTCGAGCGGACCGCCGCCGAGCGCGTCCTTGGCGCCCTGGGCCACGGCTGCACGCTGCTCGTCGTTGGGGTTGGTTCCGGCCGGCTCCCAGCTGGGCTGCGACTCGACCACCAGGCCCTCGCCGCGCCCGAGCGGGCTGACGGTGGCCACGCACGACGCCTTGAGCACCAGGTTGTTGGCGGCCTCGAGCACCCGGTCGACGCCTCCTTCGGCGGTGGCGGTCTTGCCGATGGTCTCGCGGTGCACGACGCGCGGCCGGCCCACGTTGACCTCGAGCTTGAACTCACGCTGCAGACGCTCGAACTGGATCTGCAGGTGCAGCTCGCCCATGCCCTTGAGCACGCGCTGGCCGGTCTCTTCGTCGAGCTCGTAGCGCAGGGTGGGGTCTTCTTCGGTGATCTTGCCCAGGGCTTCGAGCAGCTTCTCTTCGTCGCGGCTGGACATGGGCTCGATGGCCAGGCCCAGGACGGGCTCGCGGGCATCGATGCGCTCGAGCACGATCTCGGGCCCCTCTTGCGGGCACATCGTGTCGCCCGTGCTCACGTGCCGTAGCCCCGCGCACAGCACGATCTGCCCGGCGCGGGCCTGATCGAGGCGGGTCTTCTTGTTGGCCGACACCTCGAACACCCGGGCCACGCGCTCTTCGACGTCGCGGCCGGCCACGCGGATGCGCGTGCCCGCGTCGAGCACACCCCGGTACACGCGCACGAACACGTGCCGACGGCCCTCCATCAGCTGCACCTTGAACGCAAGCGCCACCAGCGGCTCGTCGTTGTTCATGGCGACCAGCACTTCGTTGCCGTCTTTGTCGATGCCGACCGACGGTGGTGCCTCGAGCGGCGCGGGCATGAGCTTGAGGATGGCGTCGAGCACCGGCTGCACACCCCAGTTGCGCAGCGCCGAGCCCGAGAACGCGGGGCGAACCTTGCCCTCGATGGTGAGTCGGCGCAGCACGGCCCACAGCTCGTCCTGGCCGACGGGCTCCTCCATGATCACCTTCTCTTCGAGGCCCTCGTCGTGCTCGGCCAGGGTGAGCAGCAGGGTCTCGCGGGCCTCTTGGTAGCGATCGTTCTCCTGATCAGCCAGGGGCCGGGTCGAGACCTCTTCGCCGCGCTCGCCGGCAAAGCTGTACACCACGCCCTCGATCAGGTGGATGACCTCTTTGCTGTCGATGATGGGCACGGCGACCGGGGCCGGGTTCTCGCCCAGGCGCTTGCGCACGGTCTCGAGGGCGCGGTCGAAGTCGGCGCCGGGCTTGTCCATCTTGTTGATGAACAGCATGCGCGGCACGTCGAACTTGTTGGCCTGGCGCCACACCGTCTCGGTCTGGGGCTCGACCCCTCGCACGCCGTCCATCACGATCACCGCGCCGTCGAGCACCCGCATGGAGCGCTCGACCTCGATGGTGAAGTCGACGTGGCCGGGGGTGTCCACGATCTGGATGATGTGGCCCTTCCACGGGCACTGGGTCACCGCGCTGGTGATGGTGATGCCGTGCTCTTGCTCTTCGGGCTGCCAGTCGGTGTGGGTGTTGCCGTCATCGACGGTGCCCATCTTGTGGCTGGTGCCCGTGTAGAAGAGAACCCGCTCGGTGAGCGTGGTCTTGCCGGCATCGACGTGCGCTGCGATCCCGATGTTGCGGACCCGATCGAGATCGAATGATCGTGCACCACCTTTGTCACCAGCCATGGGGATCCTCCGCGCGGGTCGAGCCGTAACCGAGCCGCAGCGAGACGCACGGGTCTGTGTGCGTGGTGTAAAGTGGGCCATGCGCCGGGGGGGCGATGCTTCGAACCATGAGCATCGTAGGTCTGGCGGTATCTCTCCTCGGCACCGCACCAGCACTTGCGCAGAGCGAACCGCTCTGCAGCAAGCAGGTCTGCGAGTCCGAGGGCCACTGCTACAGCGTGGCCAGCCCCTGCGACTGGCCGTGCGGTGACTTTGGCGAGCTGGCGCTGCGAGCCGATCGAGGAGCGCTGAGTGCCCGCGAGCTTGCCTGTGTCGACACCGCCTTCGATCTGGTGTCGTCGACGGCGGCGCGCGATCCCTTCCACACCCTGCTGGTGGCGAATGCCGCCGGGCGGGCCGACTGGGCCGAGTGGCGCCGCCTGTCCATTCGCTACCTCGAGGTGGCCGGCGCGCCCGCGATCGTTTGCGAAGACCGCGATCGCATGATGCGGCGAGCGGCCGTCGGGCAGCTGTCGCCGGCCGAGATCGCGTGCCTCGAGACCACCCGCGGCGCCAGCCTGAGCAACGACGATCGGCGGGTGTCGTCCAAGCTGCTCATCGCGAACGCGTCGAGGCACTTCGATCGGGCCACCTGGCACCAGATCGTGCACGAACACCTTCGCCAGGTCGATGCCCACGACCTGGACGTGGCCTTCGACTACCAGCGCGGGCTCATGCGCAGCCCCGATGGGGTGGTGGACGGGCTGCTCGACTGGGTGCAGACCGAGCTGCCGCGCAGCGCCGGCGGCAGCGACACCCGCGGGCTGTACGTCATTCGCGGCATGGTCGACCTCGCGCGCATCGACCGCGCGGCCCGCGATGTCGACCGGGAGCGCACGGGCTCGGCCTCGGCCGACTACGAGCTGGCCCGGGCCGAGGCGGGCCAGCGCATGGCCGAGTGGCTCGACTTCGACCGCGGCCTGGGCATCGAGCCCAGCACGTCGCTGGGCGCCTGCCTGGCCACCGGAGCGGCCGGGTGCTGCAGCCGCGACGGCCTCCACGACCACCCCTCGTGCCACTGGCAGGGCTACGATCCCGCCGACGCGCCGCTTTCGGCCCGCAGCCGGGCGTGCACCGGCGATGATCCCCAGCCGGCCGCCCTGCTGGGCCAGCTCACGGTCGAGAACCGCGGCTGCCTGGCCGTGCAGATGGCCGTCACCGGCGTTCCCGCCGAGCGCAAGCACCTGTCGCGCGTGCTCATGACCGATGCCTGGTCGGGCGGCGATGCACATCGCTGGGCCGACCTCGCCCAGTCCCATCTGCGGCACGTCGACCCGCGCGACGGCTCGGTCGCCTACGAGCTCGCCAGCTGGATGATGCAGCAGGACGAGCCCGACACCGCCAGGGTGCTGCAGCTGGCCGAGCTCGCGCTGAACACCCCACAGGTGCGCACCGGGCCCAACGGGTCGCGCAAGATCGAAGACCTGCACCGCCTGCGCTCCCACGCCTCGGCCAGCCTGTGGAGCGACGCCGAGCGCGTGCGCGAGAGCAACCCCCGGGTCGAGACGCGCCGCTACGCCGAGCTGCTGCGCGAGCGCGCCGCCAAGCACGCCGCGGCCTGGGTCCGGGTCAGCGAGCAGCTCGAGCTCGACGCCGACGAGGCCCGGCTGCTGTGCCAGGCCGCCGGCGGCGAGTGTGAGGCTCGCTAGTCGACTGTAGAGATTGGGTCGCCACGGCGTCGGCGCAGCAGCACCAGCATGAGCGGCAGCGCCAGCAGGCCAGGTGAGCCGGTGGTGCGGCAGCCGCACATCGTCTCGGGCTCGACGTCGCTGGTGTCGGGCACCGAGCCCACCGTGCCGGTGTCCACCGGTCCGCACAGGCCGTCGTCGTGGTCGTCGAACACGTCAGGGCGGCCGTCGCAGTCGCTGTCGCCCGACTCCTCGCCGTCGGGGATGCCGTCGTCGTCGCTGTCGGGATCGAGGTGGTTGGGCAGGCCGTCGCCGTCGGGGTCCAGGAAGCCCTCGTCGGCGGTGGGCACGCCATCGCCGTCGTCGTCGCTGTCGGCCGCGTCGGTCAGGCCGTCGCCGTCGGTGTCGCGCCCGGTGTCGCCGTCCAGCTCCTGGCCGTCGGGCAGGCCGTCGCCGTCGGTGTCGCGGTTGTAGGCGTCGGTGCCCGCGGCCTCTTCTTCGCCGTTGGTGAGCCCGTCGTCGTCGGCGTCGGCGCAGGGGCCGTCCATGTCGTCGATGTCCAGGTAGTTGGGCACCGCATCGCAGTCGCGGTCGTCGTTGCGGGGGTCGCCGTCGCCGTCGTCGTCTTCGTCGATGGACAGCACACCGTCGCCGTCGTCGTCGGTGTCGATGGCATCGTCGATGCCGTCGCCGTCGGTGTCCTGACCGCGCTCGTCGATGCTGGGCACGCCGTCGCCGTCATCGTCGGTGTCGATGTAGTCGGGTGTGCCGTCCCCATCGGTGTCGTCGTCGCTCGGATCGCCGTCGCCGTTGTTGTCTTCGTCGCGGGTGAGCACGCCGTCGCCGTCGTCGTCGGTGTCGAGCGCGTCGGGAATGCCGTCGCCGTCGGTGTCGACCACGTTGTTCACGTCCAACAGGTCGACCTCGGCGCCGTCCCACACCCCGTCGCCGTCGGTGTCGGGGTTCGCCGGGTCGGTGCCGGTGACCAGCTGCTCGTCGCAGTTGCCGATGCCGTCGCCGTCGGCGTCGCCGGCGCAGCCGTCGCACTGGTTGCAGTCCAGCACGTCGGGCACGTTGTCGTTGTCTTCGTCGTGGTTCGGGTCGTCGATGGGCAGCTCTTCGAAGTCGAAGATGCCGTCGCCGTCGGCATCGTCGTCGTGATGCGCCGGAATGCCATCGCCGATGGGCAGGCAGTTGTCGGGGTCCCAGTCCAGCGGTGGCGGGCAGGTGCCCGGGCCCAGGATGCCGTCGTTGTCGCTGCGCCCCTCGATGGCGGTGAGCACGCCGTCGTTGTCGTCGTCGATGTCGAAGACGTCGGCCAGTCCGTCGTTGTCGAAGTCCTGGGGCGGGCCGGCGGTGGGGTCGCCGCCCCACTCGTAGTAGTCGTCCAGGCGGTCGCCGTCGGTGTCGGCCGACAGCGGGTCGACGCCCCAGATGCGCTCGACCTTGGAGTCGATGCCGTCGCCGTCGTCGTCGGGGTCGAGGTAGTCGGGGGTGCCGTCGCCATCGGTGTCGTCGTTGGTGGGGTCGCCGTCCAGGTCGCGGTCTTCACCGGTCGTGGGCACGCCGTCGCCGTCGTCGTCGGGGTCGCGGTAGTCCACGATGCCGTCGCCATCGGTGTCGTCGTCGAGCCAGTCTCCGCTGCCGTCGTGATCTTCGACCGCGGTGGGCACGCCGTCGTCGTCGTCGTCGTCATCGACGATGTCCTTGTCGCCGTCGCCGTCGGTGTCGCGGCCCAGGGCGCCCCACTCGAGGCTGTCGGGCACGCCGTCGCCGTCGGAGTCGGTGCTGCAGCCGTCGGCGGTGGCGGCCACCTCGTCGGCCCAGCTGATGCCGTCGCCGTCTTCGTCGTCGAGCGGACCGCCGGCTCCATCGCAGTTGGTGTCGATGCCGTCGCACACGCTGTCGTCGGCGGTGGGGAAGATGGCGCTGTCGGCGTCGTTGCAGTCGGTGTCGTCGTCGACGTAGCCCGCGGGCACGTTGCAGGCGGCGGCTGGCGCGCTGCCGTCTCCAAAGCCGTCCAGGTCGACGTCGGGGTACCACAGCACCCCGGACGGCACGGTGTTGTCGGTGTCGTCGCAGTCGTTGCTGTCGGTGACGTAGCCCGTCGGCTGCGTGCACTGCTGCAGGGCCAGGCTCGGGTTGCCGAAGCCGTCGCCGTCGGCGTCGCGGTACCAGGTGGTCTCGGGGTTGACGCTGGCGTCGGCGTCGTTGCAGTCGGAGTCGTCGATGACGTGGCCGGGCACGGTCGCGCACTGCGGGCCGGTGGTGTTGGAGGGGTCGCCGTAGCCGTCGCCGTCGGTGTCGGCGTGCCACAGCGTGTCCGGGTGGCGCGCGCCATCGCCGTCGTTGCAGTCGTCGGGGTTGTCGGTGTAGCCGGCGGGGCCGCTGCAGTCGTGCACGGTGATGTCGGGGTTGCCGTAGCCATCGCCGTCGGCGTCGGCGTACCAGTCGGTCGCGTCGCTGCTGGACGGGCCATCGACCACGGTGTCGCAGTCGTCGTCGACGCCGTTGCACACCTCGGTCGCGCCGGGGTTCACGGCGCTGCTGCTGTCGTCGCAGTCGGTCGCGTTGACCACGAAGCCCACGGGCTGGGCGCACGCCGCCACCGTGTTGCCCGGATCGCCGAACAGATCGCCGTCCGAGTCGGCGTGCCACGTGCTGGCGTCGGCGGCGTTGTCGTCGACGGTGCCGTTGCAGTCGTTGTCCTTGCCGTCGCACACCTCGGGGTTGCCCGGGAAGCGCTCGGGATCCTGATCGTCGCAGTCGCTCGACAGGCGGTAGCCGTCCAGGTCTTCGTCGAGGTCGGCGTCGAGTCCACCGTAGGCGCCGATGTCGCCGCGGGACCCGTTGGGGTCGTTGAAGAGCGGGTCGGGGTCGGCCATGTCGATGAGTGGCGACAGGCCGATCGTGGGCGCGAGGTTGTCGTTGCTGCAGTCGCCGTCGTCGGCCCACGCGATGAACTGCGGGTCGGTGGTCACGGCGTTGGTGCCCGGGGCCGCGGAGCCCGGCGGGTCGGTCTCGGTGTTCATCCAGAAGGCGTTGTAGTCGACGGTCATGGTGCTGCTGGCCGAGCGCAGCGCGCTGAGCGGCCCGGAGTTGTGGGCCACCACGTTGTTGCGGAAGTCGATCACGCTGCCGGTGCCGATCCACAGGGCGGCGCCGTGGTTGCCGCCCTCGTTGCTTACGAAGTGGTTGTTGTGCACGTCGCCGTCGACGTTGGCCAGGTACACACCAGCGCCGTTGTTGCCGGTGCTGCCGTCGACGAACACGTTGTTGGTGGCCAGCAGGTCGCCGTTGCCCGCGTTCTGGACAAAGACCAGGCCGCCCAGCCGCGCGCCGTTCACGATGCCCGCGTCGCAGAAGGTGTTGCGCACGAGGTTGAGCGTGTGCGGCGCGTTCGCGTACAGGATGCCGCCGTCGCGCTGGGCGCTGCTGCGCAAGAAGCTGCTGTCGGTGATGCTCACCAGGGTCGCGCCGGTCAGGTAGACGGCGCCGCCCTCGCCGGTGGCGGTGTCGTCGGTGCTGGTGTCGGTGAAGGTGCTGCCGTCGATGGTGAAGGGGTCCTGGTTGCCCTCGGGCTGGAACCAGACGGCGCCGCCCTGCTCGGCGCTGGCGTTGCTCACCGTGACGTCCGTGAAGGTGACGCCGTCCACGGTCTCGAGGCACACCGCGCCGCCGTGGCCGCCGGCGTGCACATTGCTCATGGACACACGCTCGAAGAACCAGGTGCCGTCGTTGCCGTAGACCGCGCCCCCGTTTCGGTCGTTGGTGGTGGCCTGGTGGTCGGTGAAGGTGACGTCGGTGAAGCGCACCTCTTCGTCGGAGATGTTGGTGTACACGGCGCCACCGTGGCCGCCGGCGCTCATGCCCGTGAAGTCGGCCCGCGTCACCGAGATGCCGCGGGCGTCGCTCGACCAGATGGCGCCGCCCTGATCACCAGCCGCCCCCCCGGTGAACGTGGTGTCGTCGACCTGCAGCGTGTGGTTCACCCCGGTCAGGTAGAGCGCGCCGCCCTTGTCGCCGGCCACGGCGTCGGTGAAGGTGCAGTCGTCGAAGCTCAGGGTGCGCGAGCTCTTGGCGGCCCACCACAGCGCGCCGCCGTCCTCGTCGCGGGTGCTGGTGCTGGTGAAGCTGCAGTCGCTGAACGTCGTGTCTTCGGCCTGGGTCAGGTAGATGGCGCCGCCGTGCTCGATGGCGCTCGCGTTGTCGATGTGCACCCGGGTGAAGGTGAAGGCTGCGCCCTCGGACCACAGCGCGCCGCCGGCGTAGTTGTCGACCGTGGAGTGGGTGTTGTCGAAGCTCACGTCGGTGAAGACCGCGGTGCCGGTCTGGTCGTCCAAGAAGATGGCGCCACCGTTCAGCCGGGCGCTGCTGGTGTCGAAGCTCACTCGGGTGAGGGTGGTGTCGTCGGCGTCGAAGGCGTAGATGGCGCCGCCGTGCTGGTGAGCCGACGTGCCCGCGAAGGCCAGGTCTCGCAGCAGCAACGTGTGGGACGTGCCGTGCAGGTGAAGCGCGCCGCCCGACTGAGCCGTCACCGTGGAGTTGGTGAAGGTGGTGTCGGTGATGGTGGCGGCGTGGCCGGTGCTGTCGGCGGTCCACGAGATGGCCCCGCCGTGGTTCTTGGCTGAGGTGTTGGTGAAGGTGCTGTCTTCGACCCACAGGTCTTCGATGGTGTCGGCCCAGATGGCGCCGCCGCGGTTGCGCGAGGTGGTGTCCAGAAAGGTCGAGCGCACGACGTCGAGCGGGCCCTGGTCGAGGGCGATGGCGCCGCCGCCGTAGTTGTCGTCGGTGACGTAGACGTTGTCGAAGTGGGTGTCGACGATGTCGGTGTCGTGGGGCCCGATGAGCCGGATGGCGCCGCCGTGCCAGTCCGAGAAGACGTCGGTGAAGGTGCAGTCCACCACGTCGATGTCGGCGGCCAGGTTGCTCCACAGCGCGCCGCCTTCTTCGTCGGAGTCGACGGTGGTGAAGTCGATGCCATCGAGCTTGATGGCCGAGTCGTCGCCGTTGCTCTGGAACCAGATGGCGCCGCCGTCGAGGTTCGCGTGGATGGCCTCGAACGGCGTGTCGGTGATGGTGAGGGCCAGGTCGTTGCCCGCTTGCCAGCGAATGGCGCCGCCGTTGCCCGTCGCGGTCACCGTGTGGAAGCTGGAGTCGGTGATGGTCAGGTCGCCGGCGACCTGCCCATAGATGGAACCCCCGCCGCTCTTGGCGGCGTTGTCGATGAAGTCGACCCGGGTGAAGGTCGTGGTCGCATCTTCGATCCACAGGGCCCCGCCCTGCACCCCTCCGTCGTTCACGCGCACATCGTCGAAGACCGTGTCGGTGACCGCGAGCGTGGCGCCATCCTTGTGGTAGACCGCGCCGCCCTCGCGATCGGCGGACAGCGCCGTGAAGGTGGTGTCCGAGATGGTGACCGTGGGGGTCTGGAACGCGTAGATCGCGCCGCCCTGGCCGTCGGATCGCCCGTTCATGAAGGCCGTGTTGCTGCCGACCGTGAGCGAGCTGCCGCTGCCACGGATGTGGATGGAGCCGCCGTGCCCGGCCCCGCGGCTGACGTTGTCGTCGAAGGTGGTGTTGTTGAACGAGGCCGTGACCCCATCCAGGTACAGGCCCGATCCGTCGTCGCCGCGGCCCATGCTGAAGGTCGAGCCGCTCACGTCGAGGGTTCCCCCCTCGCGCATGTACACGTGACCGCCGTTGCGGCCGGACTGGGCGTCGTTGTCGTGGAAGGTGCTGGCCACCACGGTCACGGTGCTTGCTCCCTCGGCGTACAGCCCCTGGCCGTCGTAGGCGGCCTTGGAGCCGGTGACGGTGACGCCCAGGAGCACCAGGGTCGACGCGTCGGAGTACAGCGCGCGCCGGGCGCCCCGCTTGATGGTGACGTCCTCGAGCTGCACGATGGCGCCCGAGTTCAGGCCGATGGTGTGGTGAAGGCCCCCGTTGGTGCCGTCGAGCTCGACCGCCTGGCCGGGAAGCGCCTTGATGGTCAGGCCAAGGGTGCCGAACTTGCCGTTGATGTCGACCGACTCGGCGTAGATGCCGGCGGCCAGCGTGATCACATCGCCGTCATTGGCCGCGCCCACCGCCGCGGCCAGGGTGGGCTGGTCGGCGGGCACCGAGATTGTCGCGGCAGAGGCCAGCGAGGAGAGCAGAGGCCAGAACGTGAACATCGACTGGAGTGTACTTGATGCTCGGGCGATTGACCGCGATCTACGTGTGCTCGCGCCGCCGAATGCCCAGCAGGGCCAGCAGCACCAACATGCCACCCGCTCCGGTGCTGGCGCCGTCGCACCCGCAGCCCCGGCCCACGTAGGTGAAGCGGTCGGCGCCGCCAGTGTCCAGTCCCGTCTCGCCGATGCACAGATCGTCGCTGTCGGGGTCGAGGTAGTCGACCAGCCCGTCGCAGTCGAGGTCGTCCACGCCCTCGTCGGCGTCGGGGATGCCGTCGTCGTCGCTGTCGGTGTCGAGGTAGTTGGGGGTGCCGTCGCCATCGAAGTCGTCGGTGCCCTCGACACTGGTGAGCAGGGAGTCATCGTCATCGTCGGGGTCGAGCGCGTTGATGTTGCCGTCGCCATCGGTGTCGGTGGGGTTGGCCGGGTCGCCGACCTCGATGTCGTCGGGCACGGTGTCCCCGTCTGAGTCGGCGAGCGTCGGGTCGGTGCCGGCCAGCGCTTCTTCGCCGTTGGTCAGGCCGTCGCCGTCGAGGTCCGAGAGCGGGCCGTCGTCGTCGTTGCTGTCCAAGAAGTCGACGATGCCGTCGCCGTCGTTGTCGTCGTCGAACCAGTCGCCATTGCCGTTGCTGTCTTCGCTGATGGTGGGCTTGCCGTCGCCATCGTCGTCGTCGTCGATGTGGTTGCTGGCGCCGTCGCCGTCGGTGTCTTCGTCACCGGCGCGCCCGTTGCCAGAGGCATCCTCGTCGATCGTGGCCACGCCGTCGTTGTCGTCGTCGGTGTCGAGGTAGTCGGGGGTGGCGTCGCCGTCGGTGTCGCGGCTGGGAGCCCCCTCTTCGACGGTGGGCACGGTGTCGCCGTCGTCGTCGGGGTCGATGGGGTCGATGAGGCTGTCGCTGTCGCTGTCGACCGGGCTCGTGGGGTCGGGCATCTCGAAGTCGTCGGTCAGGCCGTCGCCGTCGGTGTCGCTGGTGAGCGGGCTGGTTCCGGCGGTGGTCTCTTCGCAGTTGTTCAGGCCGTCGCCGTCGATGTCGCCCGCGCAGCCGTCGGTGTCGTCGCAGTCGAGGAAGTCGGGGACCCCGTCGGCGTCGGCGTCACCGCTGGCCTCATCGGCATCGAGCACGCCATCGCCGTCGGAGTCGTCGTCGAGGTAGGCGGGGATGCCGTCCCCCACGGGGTCGCAGGTGATGCCGTCGCCGTCGATGTCCCAGGCACCCTCCAGGAGGGTCGGGATGCCGTCGCCGTCGTCGTCGGTGTCGAACACGTCCCAGATGCCGTCGCCGTCGCTGTCGCGCGGGGTCGCGCCGGTGCCCCACTCGGTGCCGTCGTCGATGCCATCGCCATCGGTGTCGGCGTCGAGGGGGTCGGTGCCCTGCAGAAGCTCGTCGGCGGTGTCGATGCCGTCGCCGTCGTCGTCGGTGTCCAGGTGGTTGGGCACGTTGTCGAGGTCGATGTCCTGGTCGCCTTCGCCGTGCAGGCCGTCGCCGTCGTCATCGCTGTCGAGGTAGTCGGCCAGGCCGTCGGCGTCGCTGTCGCCGGGGGCCTCGTTGGCGGTGAGCACCGTGTCGCCGTCGTCGTCGTCGTCGGCGGCGTCCCAGATGCCGTCGCCGTCGCTGTCGAGCCCCCACTCAGCGGCGTCGCTGATGCCGTCGCCGTCGGAGTCGAGGGCGCAGTCGCTGGTTCCGGCGAGCGCCTCTTGGGCGGCGTCGAGCCCGTCGCCGTCTTCGTCGGACAAGGGCCCGCCCACGCCGTCGCAGTCCCCGTCGATGCCGTCGCCGCAGGTGTCGGCGCCCGAGGTGGGGTTCACCTCGGGGCGGGTGTCGTCGCAGTCGAGATCGTTGTCGACGTAGCCGGTGAGGTCGAAGCAGGCGTTGCTGGGCACGGCAGGGTCGCCGTATCCGTCGTCGTCGGCGTCGAGGTAGAAGGCGACGCCGGCGGGGTTGCCCGAGTCGGTGTCGTCGCAGTCGAGGTCGTTGTCGACGTAGCCCGCGGGCCGGTCGCACTGGGTCAGCGAGTCGCCAGCGTCGCCGTAGCCGTCGCCGTCGCTGTCGGCGTACCACACCGAGCTCGGGGTGGCGGCGGGGTCGGTGTCGTCGCAGTCGTTGTCGTTGCCGGCGGTGCCCGCGGGGGCCAGGCAGCTGGAGGTGGGTGTCGCGTTGGCGTCGCCAAAGCCGTCGCCATCTGCGTCGGTCCACCACGATGCCGGGTCGATGGCATCGCTGTCGAAGATCTGGCCGTCGCAGTCGTGATCGGCGCCGTCACACCGCTCGGGGGCGCCGGTGTAGGTGGAGGCGTCGGTGTCGTCGCAATCGAGCGCGTTGTCGGCAAAGCCGGGAAGGGTCGCGCGGATGTCGCAGGCCAGGGCCGAGGCACCCCTGGGGTCGCCAAAGCCATCGCCATCGGTGTCGGCCCAGAACAACGAGCCACCGATCACCGGGGACTCGTCGATGGCGCCGTCGCAGTCGTCGTCGATGCCGTTGCAGATCTCGATGGCCCCAGGCGCGATGCTCGCGTCGTCATCGTCGCAGTCGAGCCAGCCCAGGACACCGTCGCCGTCGCCGTCTTGCGGGCTGTCGCCGCCGCCGAAGGCGCCGATGTCGGAGCGGTTGCCCGGAGCGTCTTCGACCGAGGGGTCGCCGTTGTCGATGACCGGGCTGCCAATGGCCGGGCGGTAGTCGTCGCTGCAGTCGCCGTCGTCGGTGAACGACACGAGCAAGGGGTCGGTGGCCAACAACGAGCCTGTACCCACGACAGCCGCTTGGAATCCGTCACCGCCGGCATTGTCGAAGAACAGATCGTAGTCGAGCGAGGCGGCCACATTGGTGCGTACCGCCGCGGCGCCATCGGTGTAGGCGACCACGTTGTTGCGGAAGTCGAGCGCGGTGCCGTTGGCCTGGCCAGCGCCGCCCGAGTTGGCCCCGTGGTTGGCCAGGAAGTGGTTGTTCAGGACCGTGGTGGCGCCGTTGTTCACGAAGAAGAAGGCGCCGCCCACGATGCTCGCGCTGTTGTCGGCCCACACATTGCCTTGCACTACGGCGCTGGTGGTGCCCGCCGCCGAGGTGAACACGGCGCCGCCGCGAGCCGCTCCGTTGCCGCAGAACAGGTTGCGGCGGACGTCCAGCTCACCGATCGCCGCCATGAACGCGGCGCCTCCACGGTTGAGGGTGGCGCTGCCGATCCACGCATTGTCGTGCAGCACCACGGTGCCCGCCGTCAGCCGCAGCGCGCCGCCATCGCCGCCCGACGACTCGAGGTTGTCGAAGCGAGTGTGGTGGGCCTCGAAGCGGTGGCTCGCGTCGACGATCAGCCACAGCCCGCCGCCGTCGACGGCCGTCGCGCTGTCGATGCGCGAGCGCTCGACCACGAAGTCACCGATGTTGACCGCCGTGAGCGCCCCGCCGCGGCTTGCCGCGCTCGTGTTGGCAATGCCCACCCTGTCGAGGTGGATGTCGCCAGCGCCGCTGAGGTGCAGCGCGCCGCCGTCGGTTCCAGCCATGGTGCCGTCGATCGTGCTGGCAGTCAGGGCCAGGTCGCCCGCGCCCACCACGGACATGCAGCCACCGGCGCCGCCCGCGGCGGTGGACACGCAGGACAGGCCCGACAGGTCCAGGTCGCCGGGGTTGGTGAGCGTGAACGCGCCGCCATCGCCGTCGCTGCCGCCGGCCTCGAACCACGTGTCGTCGATGTCGATGGTGACGTCGCTGCTGACGATGTGTCCGCCGCTGCCCGCCCCCTGGTTGGTGTCGAAGCGTGCGGCGCTCACCGTCAGCGAGCCCGAGGTGACCGCCGAGATGGCGCCGCCCCCGCCGAACCTGGCTTCGTTGCCCACGAAGCTGGCGCCGTCGATG
Source organism: Myxococcota bacterium (assembly GCA_965216925.1). GTDB lineage: Bacteria > Myxococcota_A > UBA796 > UBA796 > CAYYHT01. The sequence continues at coordinate 629,915 of CBDCGT010000001.1, forward strand.
GTGATGTCGGCCCCGGTGGCCGCGATGGCCCCGCCCGTGCCGGCAGACCCGTTCTGGAACAGGCCGCCCGTGATGCCGACCGTTCCGCCCCAGATCCACAGGTGGGCGCCGCTGGAGCCGTTGCCCAGCGCGGTGTTGTCGATGAACACGCTGTCTTCGATGACGGCCGTGGTGTCGGTGAGCAGGGCGCCTACGCCATCTGCATTGGCGCTGCCTCCGCGCACGGTGACGCCCACCAGGGACAGGTCGGCGCCGGATGCCGTCAGGGCCCGGGTATCGGCGGGCTCGAGCACGATGTTGTCGAGCGCGAGGCGCGCGCCCGACTCGACAAGGATGGTCTCGGCCGAGCCGCTGGCTCCTCCGAGGATCACCGAGGCGGCGCCCGGGGCAGCCGCGATGGTGAGGCCGGTGGTGGAAAAGCCGCTGCCGACGGTGACCGACTCGGCCCATACGCCACTTGCCAGCTCGATGACATCACCGTCACCAGCTGCCGCGATCGCGTCGGCCAGGCTGGGGTGGTCGCCGGGCACGGCCAGGGTCGCTGCAGCGGCCGTCACCGGCGCGAACAGGCACAGCAGCACGCAAAGACGCATGGGTAGGGGAGACCTCCGGCGCGCATTGTGCCCTGTGCCCGAGTTTTGGCCAAGTTTTCCACGGGGTGGCGACCATCCGATCCCCGGCTTACGGCCGACGCCCACGCTGGAGGGGCGATGGGGGGCATTCTGTTGTTGGAAGACGGACGCAAGTTCGTCGGCGAGGCCTTCGGTGCGCAGACCACGCGCGTCGGCGAGGCCGTCTTCAACACGTCGATGACCGGCTATCAGGAGGTTCTCACCGATCCTTCCTACGCCGAGCAGGTCGTCACCATGACGTACCCACACATCGGGAACTACGGGGTCAACTCGCAGGATCCCGAGTCCGAGTCGGTGTGGCCCGCGGGCTTCATCGCACGATCGTTCACACGTGGGCCGAGCTCATGGCGATCCGAGGGCGGGCTGCACCAGTACCTGCGCGATGCGGGCGTACCGGGGCTGCATGGCATCGACACCCGCGCGTTGGTGCGCCATCTGCGCAGCAAGGGCGCCATGAAGTGCGTCGTGAGCACCGATGGCACCCCCATCGAACAGCTCACCGCCAGGCTCGAGCAGTGGCCCGGCATGGCGGGGCGCGCGCTGGCGACCGAGGTCTGTTGCAAGGCGGCCTACGAGCTGGTGGCGCCCAAGAACCCCAGCATTCGGGTGACCCTGGTCGACGGCGGGGTCAAGCGCAACATCCTGCGCCTGCTCGAAGCCAGCGGTGCCTACGTGCGCGTGCACCCCATCACCGACACCGCCGAGGCGTGGACCAAAGACGTCGACGCGGTGTTCTTCAGCAACGGTCCTGGTGACCCGGCGGCCCTCACCGGCCCCATCCAGCAGATCCAGAAGGTCGTCGGCAAGGTGCCCACCATGGGCATCTGCTTGGGGCACCAGCTGCTGGGGCTGGCCATCGGCGCCAAGACCTACAAGCTCAAGTTCGGGCACCGCGGTGCCAACCAGCCGGTGCGCGACGAGTGGACGGGCCAGGTCGAGATCACCAGCCAGAACCATGGCTTCGCGGTGTCGGGTGACAGCTTGATCGCCGCCGGCGCCGAGGTGACCCACACCCACCTCAACGACCAGACGGTCAGCGGCTTCGTTCACCGCGACAAGCGCGTCATCGCGGTGCAGTTCCACCCCGAGGCGTGCCCAGGGCCGCACGACAGCCAGGGGCTCATCCAGCGCTTCCTCGACTTCGCGGCCACCCAGGCCCCCACCCCCCACCCCGCGGAGGGCTGAAGCATGCAGGCCAAGACCCAGAGCCCAGGCGGCAAGGGCAACGGAAAGGTCGTCAAGATGCCCACCTCGGGCAAGACGGGACAGCAGCGACGGCGCAAGCGCGAGGTCCTGCCCAAGGGAAGCACGGTGATGGTGGTGGGCAGCGGCCCCATCGTCATCGGGCAGGCCTGCGAGTTCGACTACTCCGGCACCCAGGCGTGCAAGGCGCTCAAGGAACTCGGCTACCGCGTTGTGCTGATCAACAGCAACCCCGCCACCATCATGACCGACGAGGCCGTGGCCGACGCCACCTACGTCGAGCCGCTCACCCTCGACTTCGCCGCCCAGGTGGTCGAGCGCGAGCGCCCTGACGTCATCCTGCCCACGGTCGGTGGTCAGGTGGGCCTCAACCTCGCCCTCGAGCTGCACCGATCGGGTGTGCTCGACAAGTACGGCTGCAAGCTCATCGGCGCCGACCCCGACGTCATCAACGAGGCCGAAGACCGCGACCTGTTCAAGAAGGCCATGGAGGGCATCGGCATCGGCGTCGCCCAGGCCGGCATTGCCCACACCATGGAAGAGGCCGAGGCCGCCCTGCAAGAGGTGGGTCTGCCCTGCATCATCCGTCCGTCTTTCACCCTTGGTGGGGCAGGCGGCGGCATCGCCTGGAACATGGAAGAGTTTCGCGCCATCGCCAGCGAGGGCCTCGACCTGTCGCCGGTGACGCAGGTGCTGGTCGAACAGAGCCTGCTGGGCTGGAAGGAATTCGAGCTCGAGGTCATGCGCGACCTCGACGACAACGTCATCATCATCTGCTCGATCGAGAACTTCGATCCCATGGGCATCCACACCGGTGACTCCATCACCGTGGCCCCCGCCCAGACGCTGACCGATCGGGAGTACCAGGAGCTGCGCAACCAGGCCATCCGCATCGTGCGGCGCATCGGCGTCGAGACGGGCGGCTGCAACATCCAGTTCGCGGTCAACCCCGACAACGGCGACATCATCGTCATCGAGCTGAACCCTCGCGTGTCACGCAGCTCGGCGCTGGCCAGCAAGGCGACGGGCTTTCCGATTGCCAAGATCGCGGCGCAGCTCGCCATCGGGCTCACCCTCGACGAGATCGACAACGACATCACCCGGGTCACGCCGGCTTGTTTCGAGCCGGCGCTCGACTACGTCATCGTCAAGATCCCCCGCTGGAACTTCGAGAAGTTCCAGGTCGAGAGCCGCAAGCTCGGCTCGGCCATGCGCAGCGTGGGTGAGGTTATGGGCATCGGCGGGCTGTTCCAAGAGGCCCTGCTCAAGGCGATCAGCAGCCTGGAAGGCGGCTATCCCGACTGCTCCGACTGGCCGGATCACCGCATCCGGACGGCCCTTTCGGTGGCCACCCCCGATCGCCTGTCGGCCATCTTCGAGGCCTACCGGCGCGGCTGGGACAAGACCGAGATCAGCAACATCACGCGCATCGACAAGTGGTTCCTCGATCAGCTGCAAGAGATCATCCACTTCGAGCGCAGCATGACCGGGCGCTTCGTCGACGACTTGTCCAAGCGCGAGCTGGGCCGGGCCAAGCAGATGGGCATCCCCGACGATCACCTGGCGCGCCTGCTGGCCTGCAGCGAGGCCCAGATTCGTCTGCTGCGCCACGAGCACGGGCTCTTGCCCGTCTACAAGCGCGTCGACACGTGTGCGGCCGAGTTCGAGAGCCACACCCCCTACCTGTACAGCACCTACGCCGACGAGTGCGAGGCCGGCGACAGCGACTCCGAGCGCGTCATCATCCTGGGCAACGGCCCCAACCGCATCGGCCAGGGCCTCGAGTTCGACTATTGCTGCTGCCACGCCGCCTTCGAGGTGCGCGACCAGGGCTACACGAGCGTGATGCTCAACTGCAACCCCGAGACGGTCAGCACCGACTACGACACCTCCGACAAGCTGTACTTCGAGCCGTGCACGGTCGAGCACGTCACCAGCGTCATCGAGCGCGAGAAGCCCAAGGGTGTGATCCTGCAGTTCGGCGGCCAGACGCCGCTCAAGCTCGCGCACCAGATCGCGCCGGTGCTGGGCACACCGCCCGAGGCCATCGATCTGTGCGAGGACCGCGAGCGCTTCTCGGGGCTGCTGGGCGAGCTCGACATCCGCCAGCCCAAGGGGGCCGTCGCCTACTCGGTCGACGAAGCCCGTGAGCGCGCCCAAGAGATCGGCTTCCCGTGCCTGGTTCGTCCCAGCTACGTGCTGGGCGGGCGCTCGATGAGCATCTGCTACGACCTCGCCGACTTCGATCGCGTCGTCGACGAGGCCATCAACGCCAGCGACGCCAAGAGCCTGCTGCTCGACATGTACCTCGAGGGCGCGGTCGAGTACGACGTCGACGCGCTGTGCGACGGGCAAGAGGTGTACATCGGCGGCATCATCGAGCACATCGAAGAGGCCGGGGTGCACTCGGGCGACAGCTCAGGTGTGCTGCCTCCCGTCGTGTTGTCGGCGCGCAACCGGCGCACGATTCAGGAGTGGACCGAGCGCATCGCCCTGCGCCTGGGCGTGGTGGGGCTGGTCAACATCCAGTACGCCATCCAGAACGGCCAGGTGTACGTGCTCGAGGTCAACCCCCGTGCCAGCCGCACGGTGCCCTTCGTCAGCAAGGCCACGGGCGTGCCGCTGGCCAAGCTGGCCACCAGCCTGTGCCTGGGCAAGAAGCTCGCCGACCTGGGGCCCTTCCGGCAGCGGGGTGCGGGCATGTTCTTCGTCAAGGCTCCGGTCTTCCCGTGGCGCAAGTTCCCGGGCAGCGACGTGGTGCTCGGGCCCGAGATGCGCTCCACCGGCGAGGTGATGGGCGTGGGCTGGAGCTTCGGAGAGGCCTATGCCAAGGCGCTCATCGGCGCAGGCATGGTGCTTCCCTACGAAGGCAACGTGTTCCTCTCGCTCCGCGATGCCGACAAGCAGCGCGCCATCGGCATCGCCGGCTCGCTGCACCACATGGGCTTCAAGATCTTCGCCACCGGCGGCACGGCCACCTTCCTGGACGAGTACGGCATCCCCTGCGAGCCGGTGTTCAAGGTCAACGAGGGCAAGCCCGACATCGTCGACCACATCAAGAACGGCAAGATTCAGCTCATGCTCAACACGCCGCAGGGCAAGAAGGCCCAGTTCGACGAGCGGGCCATGCGACTGGCTGGGCTGCGCTACGGCATTCCCTGCATCACCACGCTCGCCGCCATGCGGGCCGTGGTCAGCGCGATTCGCAGCCAGCGGGCCGGCGAGCTGCGGGCGCTCAAACTGCAGGAAATCTTCTAAGAACCGGCTACATTGGACACACGGAGGTCCAATGCGCGCCGTCGTCGCACTCACGATCGTGGCAGCGGGCTGTGTGTCTGCAGGGCCCCAGACCGGCCCGCCGGACGAGCCAGGGTGGACGGGCTCGACGCTGGCCGGCGACGCCTTTGCCAAGGTGGTGGGCGAAGCCCCGGGAGATCACGCCGGAATCAGCGTCTCGTTCGCGACAGACATGAACGTCGATGGCGTGCCCGACGTGCTCATCGGGGCACCGGGCCACGGCCAGGCTGGAGCCGCCTACCTGGTGTCGGGGGTCCAGCTCTCGGGAACCACGTCGCTCACCCAGGCGATGGCCAAGTTCACGGGTGAGCACGCCGGTGACCGGGCCGGTCAGGCGGTGCGGACCGCGCTCGACAACGACGGCGATGGCGTCGGGGACGTGCTGGTGTCGGCCCCGGGCTTTAGGGATGGCGCCGGTGCCGTGTACCTGTTGAGCGGTCCGCTCACTGGCGAACACCCGCTGGGCTCGCTGGGCACGCGCATCACCGGAGATGCGCCTGGCGATGGCTTTGGTTCGACGCTCAGCATGCTGGGCGACACCGATCATGACGCCCGAAACGACTTCGTGGCCGGCGCGCCCGGGGCCCTCGGGGGGCGTGGTCAGGCCACCATCTGGCGCGGAGGCAACACCCGCACCCAGGCCAGCGCGGCCGATGTCGTCGTCGAGGGTACCCACCCGGGGGACGCGCTGGGCGCCGCGGTGGGGTCGCCCGGAGACATCGACGCCGATGGCTTCGACGACACCTTCTTTGGCGCGCCGGGGTCCGATCGCGGCGGTGACGATGCGGGCGCGGCCTACGTGGTGTTCACGCCGGGCGCCGGGTTGCTGGCAGCACAGGACGCCGACGTGGTGCTGACGGGCGTCATTCCTGGCGAGCGGGTGGGCAGCTTCGTGGACTGGATCGGCGACGCCAATGCCGATGGATACTGCGATGCGATGGTTGCGGGCAGCGACGTCTCTTCGGCGATCTACGTGCTGTATGGCCCGCTGGCCGGCGATCAGCTGCTGGACACGGCCGACATCCGCGTGATCGCTGGCGAGGGCGGCAGCGAGGGCTATGCGCTGAACGGCCCGGGAGACGTCGACGGCGACGACTACGCCGAAGTGGTGCTCTCGGCGCCGCTCGATGGCGCTCACGGCGAGCGCGCCGGGGCGCTGTACGTGTTCCACGGCCCCATTGGCGCCACCGTCACCCTCGACGATGCCGACTTCCACACCGTGGGTGAACATGCCGGCGACGAGGCGGGCTGGTCGCTGTCGTGGGTGCCCGACCACGACGGCGATGGCTTCTTTGATGTGCTGCTGGGCGCGCACCTGAACGATGAGGGCGGCGAAGATGCCGGCGCGGCCTACCTGCTGGCCGGCGGTCCGGTGATGTGGGAGTGAACGCCGCTACTTGAAGCCCTCGATGGCGCCGCCGCGCAGCTGGTAGCGGACGTTTCCGCTGCGGGTGACGCGGATGTTGTCGGTGGAGTCGCCCATCTGTAGCGTGTACTTGCCCACGGGCACCGCGAAGCCCTTGATGGGGGTGTGCCCGATGAGGCCCCCGTCGATGCGCACGGGCGTGCCGTCGACGGGCGCGTCGAAGCTGATGGCGATCATCTTGGCGGGGTCGCCGCCGAAGGTCACCAGGGTCTCGGCCTGGGGGGCGGCAGCGGGGTCGGCTGAGCCAGGATCGCCGCTCGTCGAAGTGGGTGCGGGCTCGGGATCGGCAGCGGGCTCGGGCAGCTCGGCGGTGCTGTTCGGCTGGGCCGGGGGCTTGCTCGATGCGGCGGGCCGACCCGAGGCCGGCTGCGCTGGGGCGTCGCTGGCAGCGTCGTCGCTGTCGTCGGCGGTGACCTCGCTTCCGCTGTCGGCGGCGTCGTCTTGGCCGCCCTGAAGCACCATCAGTGCCGCGACCGCAAGCCCAATGCCCGAGGCGATCACCAGCAGTGCAGCCAGGATGACGGGCGCACGCCCGGCGCCGGACGTGGACGGTGGAGGGGGCAGCGGGGCGAGGGGCTTGCTGGCCGGGATGTTCTTGGGAAGCGGCGCCGGCAGCGGCGTGGGTGTGGATGGTTGCGCGACGTTGGGCTCGGTCTCTGGCTCTGGCTCTGGCTCTGGCTCTGGCTCTGGCTCTGGCTCTGGCTCTGGCTCGAGCGGAGGGGTCTTGGGGTCGGGCGGCGGCAGCAGGCCGATGGGCTCGGTGTCGTCGTCCCAGTCGGGGTCGTCTGCGCTCCAGGCGCTCTCGGTGGGCTCTTCGACCAGGGTGGTGCCGCACAGCTCATCGGGCTCTGGGCGATCGAGCTCGGCCAGGGCGCGAGGCACGTTGGCGGCGGCGAAGTCGGCAAGCCACTTGTCGCCGTGATCTTGACGCAGGTCGCGGCAGCGGCGCAGCACCGCCTTGGCTGTGGGGCGAAGGCTGGGCTCGAAGGCCAGCATCTTGGCGAGCAGCTCGCGCAGGCCTTCGGAGTCGGGCATCGCCGTGGCCAGCTGCTCGAGCCGCCGCCCGATCTTCTGCTCGTGCTTGTCGCGCTTGGGGTAGGTGCGCTTGAGGCGCCGGCCGACCACCAGCTCGTACAGCACCACCCCCAGTGCGTAGATGTCGCTCTCGGGGCCGCCGCCGCCCAGCAAGCGCTCAGGCGCCATGTAGCCGATGGAGCCCATCAGGGTTCCCTCTTGCGGAGCCGCCTCCTGGGCGTCGAAGTCGGCCTTGGCGATCCCAAAGTCGAGCACCTTGACCTCGCCCGAGGCCGTCAGCTGGATGTTGGACGGCTTGAGGTCCTGGTGGATCAGCTTCAGCGGCCGTCCGTCGAGACCAGGCTGGGTGTAGGCGGCGTCGAGGCCGCTGGCGACCTCGCCGATCACCTCGAGTGCTGGCCCTGGAGGCACGGCTCCGTAGTGCCGCAGCAGTGCGGACAGGTCGATGCCCGGCACGAACTCCATGACCACGGCCCACCGGCCGTCCAGGCGGGCGAGGCCATCGACCTTCAACAATGCCCGATGGCGGAGCAGGGCCATGATCCGGGCTTCGTCCCTCAGCCGCTCGGCCACGAACTGGTCGCCCTCGACCGAGCTGTGAAGCCGCTTGATGGCCACCTCTTTCTGCACGCCGCCGTCGGCTTCGAGTCGCGCTTTGTAGACGGCGCCGAAGCTGCCTTCTCCCAACAACTCGATGATGTGGAAACGCCGTGGTCCTGCCATCGGCCCAAGATAGCAGGAGGCGGCCACGGTTCCCCGCCGATCGTCGCCCGGATTGTCATCGCGTGTCGCATCGCTGCGATCCGGGGAAACCGACGGGCACGCTGATCGTCCATACAGGGACCGTCAGGGAGGGACCATGGACGCTCGGCCGCAGCCTCTCGTCCACATCGAGCCAGGCACGCTCGAGCCGCTCAGCGCCCCGCTGGCCGAGCGGCTGCGCGTTCACGGCGCGGTGCTCACCTGGATGGGGGGCACCTTCGCCCTCTGCTACATCGCGGCTCCCGCGCTGATGGCCTCGCTGGGCTTCTTTGGGGCCGCCAGCAGCCTGATCTTCAATGCCATGGCCTTCCTGCTGCTGACGCCGGTGCTGATCGCGGGCATGGAGATCTTCCGGCCCTCGCTCAACCTGCGCCGAGCCGTCGATCCGGTGCTCCCCTTCGCGGCGGGCAGCATGCTCAGCTGGGCGGTGCTGCACAACACGCTGCCGCTGCTCAAGCCCTTCGCGGCCTTCCACCCGGTCGAGCTGGCCATGTTCCTGGGCACCAACGCCATCGAGTTCACGCTGTTCGGCATGCTCTTTGGCACCATGGTGCGCAGCCGAGGCGGTGCGTTCGTCGCCGGCGCGGCCATGCAGGGGGCGTACATCTTCGCGTTCGTTCTGGGCGCGCTGCTGCTTCTGTAGCTCGAGCGGGGTGGGCCGCCGACCCATGTCCCCCCCAACGTCCGCCACCAGCCCCCCATGTCGGGGCCAATGTCCGGCTCTCGGCGATACGGGGGCGCGCGGGTCACGAGAGTGCCGTTTTGTTCGTGGCGTGGGCCGGCGCTGAGGCTGGAAACGGACACTCACCGGGGCATGGGGTCGGGGGCGCGGACACTCGGGCTGGCATGGGTGGGTGCTGAGGCCGGGATCGCCGCGTGCCGGCATGGGGGTCAGTGTTCCCCCTTCTCCTATTGCGGCGCATTCAGAAGGTTCTTCCGTTCGGGAGGCGCTCCGAGACGGAAGAAGGCCCGTTTTCCGGCACAATAGGAGAAGGGGGAACACTGACCCCGCCCAAAACTGCAGGAACAGCCCATCGACAGAGATCACCAATAGGAGAGGGGGGAACACTGACCCCCTCAGGCGCCGCCGGGTTTCACCCAGATCACATCCCGGTACCGGGGATGGTTGCGCGCCACGCTGCGCATCGCCGCCACCCAGATCACCTCGGGCACATCGGCGGCGAGCATGCACTGCGCGTCGAGCGGGGTCAGGTCGTAGCGTTCGATGCGGGTGGCGATCTGCTCGGGAGGGATCTTCAACATCAGGGCCTGTTGCACGGCCTCACAGCGATCGGTCTCCCACAGGGGCTCGATGGAGCCGGCGCGATCCGGCGGGTCCACCACGGTGATGGCGACGCCCGCTGCAGAAGCGATGGCCACGATCGTGAGGGTGGCGAGTTTGGCGAACTCGGTCAGCAGGTCCGGGGAGGGGAGCGCCATGGGTGGTTCCGACTGCACCCGTGGCCAGCGGTTCCCGTGGTAGATTCCGGGCCCCCACGGAGTCCCGGTGAACGCGACCGACACCGTCACCCAGTTCTTCCGCGAAGCGGCCAAGCTGATGGACCTCTCTCCCCGCATCGAGGAGCTCCTGCTGATGCCGCAGCGCGAGGTGCGCGTGCAGGTCGCGCTCGAGCGCGACGATGGCTCGGTGGCCAGCTTCCGCGGCTACCTGGTGCAGCACGACAGCTCGCGCGGGCCCATGAAGGGCAGTATCCGGTGCTCGCGCGACTTCAGCGGCTTCGAGGTCAACGCGCTGGCCAGCCTCATGACGTGGAAGACGGCCGTCGCCAACGTGCCCTTTGGGGGGTCGTCCTGCGGCATCGCCGTCGAGCCCAGGCTGCTGTCCCTGCGCGAGTGGGAAAAGCTGATTCGCACCTTCCTTCGCCAGATCCACGACGTCATCGGGCCCAACACCGATGTGTACGGCCCCGACATGAACACGGGCTCCCAGGTCATGGCCTGGATGATGGACGAATACGCCAAGGTCCACGGCCTCACACCGGCCGTGGTCACCGGCAAGCCGCTCGATCTGCATGGCTCCTTCGGCAGCGTCGAGGCCGGCGGCCGGGGCATCAGCATGGCCGCCATCGGCGCGCTCAAAGATCGCGGCATCGACGTGCAGAACGCCACGGTGGCCATCCAGGGCTTTGGCCAGGTCGGCCGCTCCACCGCGCGTTTCTTGCACGAGGCCGGGGCCAGGGTCATCGCCGTCAGCGACAGCCGCGGCGGCATCATGCGCGGCGACGGTCTGCACATCCCGAGCCTGGTCGACCACAAGCGCAACAACGGCACGCTCGCGGGCTTCCCGGGCGCCGATCGGCTCACCAACCAAGAGATCCTGACCCTGGGCGTCGACGCCCTGGTGCCGGCAGCCATCAGCTCGGTGCTCACCGATGCCAACGCCTCGCAGGTGCAGGCCAAGGTGGTGGTCGAGGCCGCCAATGCCCCCACCACCCCCGACGCGGATCACATCCTGCGGGATCGTGGCGTGGTGGTGGTGCCCGATATCCTGGCCAGCGTCGGTGGCGTTGCGGTCAGCTACTTCGAGTGGGTGCAGAACCTGCAGCGCTACCGGTGGACCGAAGAGCGCGTCAACGACGAGATCGACAAAGCGATGGCGGCCGCGATGGTCACCGTCGCCGACGTCGCCAAGAACAAGCGCCTGTCCCTGCGCGAGGCCGCCTATGTGGTGGCCATCGGTCGTGTGGGCAAGGCCACCGTGCTCCGGGGACTGTAGCCCCATGCACACCCTGGAGGAGACGTGAAGCTGACCGAAGCCCTGGCGGGCACCCCCCTGTGCTCGGGGCTCGAGCCCGACGAGGTCGAGCGCCTCGCGTCAGCGGGTCGGGTCGAGCACTGGCCCGCGGGCGCCATCGTGATGGAAGAGGGCGAGGACGGACCCAGGCTCGTCGTGCTGCTCGAGGGCGAGGTGGTCATCCAGAAGTCCGATGGCAGCGGGGCCGAACACGTGCTGGGCCGCGCCGGCCCGGGCGATGTGCTGGGCGAGATGAGCCTGCTCACCGGGGCACCACGCACGGCCACGGTGCGCGCCAGCTCGTCGCTCAAGCTGTACGCGATCGACCAGAACACCTTCGAGGGCATGGTGCTCGACGGCGACCCGGCCGCGCTCAACCTGGGGCTGTCCATCGCCAAGGTGCTGGCCTACCGGCTCACCTTGATCAACACCAAGTTCGTCGAGCTGCTCGAAGAGACCGCCGACGAGGACGGGCCGCTGCAAGAGTTCGCGCGCTTCCGGCAGGAGTTGTTCACTCGCTGGAACTTCTAGGGGGCCATTGATGCCCTGGTGGGCCGAATACCTGCTGTGGGGTCTGTGCGCGATCAGCGGGTACGAGCTGGTTCGCTACCTCATCGTCTCGTACACCCGCCGGCGGCTCAGCGACGGGGCTGCCTCCTTTGTACGGCGACACAACGTGCGGCTCGAGAGCGCGCGCTTCATCGACCGCATCTGGATGCGCGAGAAGCTCGCCCAAGACCCGGCCATCGAAGAGGCCATCGCCGCCGAGGCGCGTCGCAGCGGCGACAGCGTGTACCTGCTTCGCCGCAAGGCCGATGCCTACCTCGAAGAGATCGCGCCGTACTTCTCGATGTCGGCCTACTACCGATTCGGCGCGGCGATGGCCAAGCTGTTCGTGAACTTCTGTTTCGAGCTGGTGGTCGACAACGACGAGTTCGATCGCCAGGCCGCCAAGGTGCCCGAGGATGCCGTTCGGGTCTACGTGATCAACCACCGCAGCAACACCGACTCCATCGTGATCTCGTACGGGCTGCTGCGCCAGGTGGCCCTGTCGTACGCCACCGGCGAGTGGGCCCTGGTGTGGCCGGTGCACAGCATCTTTCGGCGCTTCGGCAGCTACTTCGTGCGCCGGGGCGAGAAGGATCCGCTGTACCACGCCGTGCTCGAGCGCTTCGTGCAGGTTCTGGCCGGCCACGGCGGCGTGACGGGCTTCTACATCGAGGGCGGCCTGTCCCGCGACGGGGGGCTGCGGCCCGCCAAAGCGGGGCTGCTGGACTACCTGATTCGCCTTCGCCACGAGCAGCCCGACCGCGAGATCTACTTCCTGCCCGTCGGGCTGAACTACGACCGCACCCTCGAAGACCGAACCCTGGTGGCCGAGCGCGACGGGCCGCTGCCCAAGGCCACCATCCGGCAGCGCATGACCACCATCGCGGGCATCGGCTTCTGGCTACCCATCCTGGTGACGGCCAACGTGCTGCGCGTCGCCACCCGCAGCCACCGCAAGTTCGGCTATGCGGCGGTGAGCTTCGGCGAGCCGCTGCGCCTGCTCGACTGGGAGGGAGGCGAGACGGTGCACGCCATCGCCGACCGGCACGAGCGCCGCGCCAAGGTGGCCGAGATGGCCACGCATCTGCTCAACGAGCGAATCGGCGAGGTGATCCCCGCCACTCCAGTGCCGCTGCTGTGCACGGCGATGCTGGCGCAGGGGCCCAACACCTCGGGGCAGCTGCAGAAGCGCGTGGCCGAGGTGGTGCGCGAGCTGCGCGACAAGGGTCGCCCGGTGGCCCTGGGCCGTGCCTTCGACACCATCCGCGAGCGCCGCAGCCAGCCCGGTGTGGCGTCGGTTCCAGGCCTCGACGACGAGCTGCTCGATGCCGAAGAAGCCGAGCTGATCGTCGTGCTGGCCCGCACCCAGCTGGAGCGGCGTGGCGTGGTGGTGAAGAACGGCAGCGAGCTCGAGATGGTGGACGGCGAGCAGCCGATTCTGGAGTACTACGCGAACTCGATCCGGCATCACTTCGAGGCGCCAGCGCAGTAGCCGCCGGGCGGATCAGTCGTTGATGCCAATCCACGACAGCAGAGCCATGCCCGACGCTGCCAGCCTTCGGCAGTTGGCGGCGTATCGAGCGCGTTCCCGGTCGTAGCCGGTGGCGCTCCGCTGCAGCTCGGCGTCGGACATGGCGGCGACGATTCGCAGGACACTGGGATCCCCCGTGGCCTCGATGGCCTCCTTGCTCGGGCCGCTCTGCGCCGGCTCGGTCTCCAGGCGCTCGGCCAGGCGGATGAGCTCGTCGCCCGTGCCGGTGAAGACCGGCCAGTGGCTGTGGTGATCGAGCCCGGGAATCGCGCGGGGCGGGTGCAGCTCGCTGTTGGTGTCCACTGACTCGCCGGCGAGCGCGCGGGTGACCGGGTTGCTGCAGCTGAACCAGTCCCCGAGGCCGAAGTTCTGGGAGCGAAGACACAGAAGCAGCGTGTCGCCCCACATCCACTCGGCCAGAGCATCGACGGGCCTCTCGTGGAACAGGACGAGGTTCGACAGCTCCCAGCGCATGCGGTCGATCGCGCCTTGCACGATGACGGCCGGGGCGTTCAGGCGCACCAGGGTGGCGTGGCGATCCGGCAGGGGTCGGAGGGAGTCCGCCAGCCACGGATGGACGGGCTTGCGCAGTGCCGCCTGCTCGGCATCGCCGAGCTCGAAGGGGAACACCAGATCCGGATCGACCGTGACCGCAGGCAGGTCGACCCACCGCTGGGCGGCGACGGGAGCCCAGGCATCGCAGAAGCCGTTGATAGGGGCGTCGTCGGGTATGGCCATCAGCTCGCTGACCTGCTTGGGATCCGCAGCGAAGGCGAAGTGGTAGTACTTTGCGGAGTTGGGCGGGTAGTCCAGCAGCATGCTCGAAAACCTAGCGCGGCATGCGGGCGTTAGCCCAGCACCATGAGCAAGCCGACCCGCAGCATCGTGCACGACCTCCGCGGCGCCAGCCGCCTGGCCATCGAGGCCACCAAGGGCGTGACCGGACTGGTGCACGAGATGCACCGAAGCATTGCCAGCGGCCCCGCGGTCCTGGGCAAGCCGCTGCGGGGCCCCGCCACCGCGGTGACCGGAGCCGTCTACGGGGGCATTCGCGGGGTGACCACGGTGGTTGGGGCGGGCATCGACGCGGCCCTGGCCCAGCTGGAGCCGCTGCTGGGCGAGGTCACGGCCACCGCCGAGGGTGAGCTGGTGCTGGCCGCGCTCAACGGCGTGCTGGGTGACTACCTGGTGGCCACGGACAACCCGCTGGCGATGGGCATGAGCCTTCGCCGAGATGGCGAGCTCCTTGGCCCTGCCCAGGTGAACGAGGCCCGAGGCCGCATCCTGCTGACGGTGCATGGCTCGTGCATGAACGACCGGCAGTGGCGGCGCCATGAGCACGACCACGGCGAGATGCTCGCTGAACAACTGGATGCCACGCGCGTCGACGTGCTGTACAACACCGGGCTTCACATCTCGACCAACGGGCGGGAGCTCGCGGGCCTGCTCCAGGGGCTGATCGACAGCTGGCCCGTGCCCATCGAGGAGCTGGTGGTCTTGACCCACAGCATGGGCGGCCTGGTGGTGCGCAGTGCGTGTGCCGAGGCCGAGGCCCAGGGCCTGGCATGGCGCCCGCGGCTGACCCGGCTGGTGTTCCTGGGCACGCCGCACCAAGGCGCGCCGCTGGAGCGGGGCGGAAACTGGATCGATGTGCTGCTGGGTGTGCACCGCTACAGCGCGCCGCTGGCCAGGCTGGGCAAGATCCGCAGCGCTGGGGTGACCGACCTGCGGTACGGCAACGTGCTCAACGAGCACTGGACCGGGCGTGACCGCTTTGCGATGGCTGGCGATCCGCGGGGGTCGCTGGCACTGCCCCACGGGGTGCGCTGCTTCGCCGTCGCGGGACATGTGAACGATGTCGTGGGCGACGGCGTGGTGCCCGTGCCCAGCGCGCTGGGCAAGCACGCGGACGCGGCGCTGGCACTCGAGTTCGACGAGGCGGACACCC
Source organism: Myxococcota bacterium (assembly GCA_965216925.1). Classification (GTDB taxonomy): domain Bacteria; phylum Myxococcota_A; class UBA796; order UBA796; genus CAYYHT01. The sequence continues at coordinate 645,053 of CBDCGT010000001.1, forward strand.
TGGTGGTGCCCGGCGCCAATCACCTGGACCTGCTGGACCACCAGGCGGTCCGCGAGCAGCTCACGGAGTGGCTGGCGTCGCCACGCTGAACCCACAGCGCTCCGCAAAGCCCCGGTCGGCGGCGTTGCGGCACCACACCGATGTCTTGGTGCGGTCGAGCCCGCACAGCCGGGTCAGGTACACCCCCAACCCCGGCAGGGGCTTGCGGCACCAGCACACCGGCGGACCGGGCGGGTGCGGGCACCACGTCGCCAAGATCTCGACGCCCAGGGCCGCATGCGTGGCCTCGAGCACGGCACGGGCCTCGTCGGGGGGCCAGTCCTCGGCGGGCAGCCAGGCGACCGACAGCAGCAGCCGAGTGCGCGCGGCCTGCTGTAGCCGAGCGGCGATGCCGTCCACGAGCTCGATGTCCTGGGCGTCACGGGGCACGCGCGCCCAGATCAGCTCGGGGTAGTCGACGATCAACGCGGCGCGCTCTCCTGAGATGGGCAGGGGGCCAGGCTCCAGCCGCCGGATCTCCGCCAGGCCTTCGGACTCGCTGGGGGGCTCGAAGCCCCGTCGCCAGCGAAACTGGGCACGAGGATCGAAGTCGGCCGGGCTCTTGCTGGCGCGCAGCTCGTCGGGCTCCAGCAGCCGACCGTGCGTATCCAGCAGGCGCGAGGCGGCGTGCACCTGGGCGCGCTCGATCGGGGTGTCGAGCCACTCGGCGCGGACGGGCACGCCGTGGCTCCATGCCACGCCGATGACCGCTGCCCGGGCCGCTCGCGAGGCATAGGTGTTGTCGAGTACCCAGCGGCGCTCGCCGCCAGCGAGGCCGGCATCGAGGACGGGAAGCAGGTCGGCGAGCGTGCCACCGCGTTCGTCGCGGTTCAGCCGGGCGTAGCCGCGCTCGGTGTAGGCCCGCGCCCGGGTGCTCTTTCCGGCGGCGGGTGGGCCCAGCACCAGCACCACCTCGCCGTCGGCGGTGTCGGGATCCGGCGCGGGCAGGGGCCCGGTTCGCAGGCGCGCCCCCGAGGGAAAGGCGGCATCCAGTGCAGCGAGGTCACCGGCGCTGAGCTCGAGATCCCTGGGCAGGCTCTCGATGCGCGTGCAGCCCACGACGGGCACCGCGCCCAGCAAGCGCAGCCATGCGAAAGCGACGTCGTAGGCCCGAGCCCCTGGGTGGCGGCTGGCCACCTGGAGCAGGACCGGGTGTCGGCCGGTCTTGGTGTGCTTCTTGTGCCCCCCGAACGGGCTGTGGGCCAACAGGGTGACGCCGCGGTCCAGGCACCACCGGGCCACACCGCCGTCGATGGCCTCGCTGTGCCGAGGGCTGATGCGCACCTGCACCGCCGCGAGGTCGATGTGTTCGGCGGCGGCCTCCAGGTCGCGCACCCGCACGTTGCACAGCCCCACGCGCTGAACCAGCCCGTCTTTCTGCAGCTTGGCGATCGCACGGGCGGCGGTGCGGATGTCGCGGCCGGGGTCGGGGGCGTGCAGCAGGTACAGGTCGATGCGCCCCAGCCGCTGCAGGCTGTGCTCTGCGGCCTGGCGCAGGTGCCCGGCACGGCCGTCGTGGCGCCAGCGCTTGCCCTCGCGCACCAGACCCCCCTTGGTGGCGACGGTGATGCGGTTGCGGTCTCCCTCCCAGCTGGCCAGCGCGCTGGCGACCAGCGTCTCGGCCTGACCCAGGTGCTCGGGGCTGGCACCGTAGACGTCGGCGCAGTCCAGCATGGTGGCGCCCCGGTCGAGGGCGGCGTGCACCAGCCCGATCGGATCGGGGGCCTCGTGCAGGCGAAGTGTTCCCAGTGCCCAGATGCTCACCCGGTCAGCGTACCGTGCTCAGGCGACCTCGGACAGCACCCGGTCTTCGGGGCGCTCGGCGCGAATGGCCCGCTCGACCGCCCTGCGCAGGCGGGCGCGGCGACGGTTGTCGGCACCGGGGCGGGGAAAGTCGTATTCGGCCTTGAAGTCGGTGACGCGCAGCATCGCCTCGATGCCCTTGAGCTCGAAGCCCAGCTCGTCGAACAGCATCTGCATGGCCGTGATCTGCTTCTTGCGGCCCACGTCGATGACGTCGTGCACCGGCACGCCCAGCGCCTCGAAGTGGGGCTGCAGCTCACCCAGCATCGCGAACTGGTCGAAGTACTGGCGCATCTGCCAGGTGTACAGCGACACCAGCTGGCGCTTGGACAGCTTGGAGAGCATGCGCGGCAGGTACATCACGCCCAGCGCGACGTGGCGAGCTTCGTCGCGTTCGTACAGCACCAACAGCTCGGACAGCACGGGCTCGAAGCCCTGCTTGCGCACGATCTGGAACAGGGTGAGTGCCATGGGCTCGATCATCATCTGCATGCCCATCAGCTTCTTGATGAGCGAGTCGGCGTTGAGTGTGCCCGCGAGCACCTTGTTGGTGAGGGGACCCACCGACATGGGCGCTTCGTCGAGCAGCTCGAGGTAGTCGTGCATCACGTAGAAGTGGCGAGCCTCGTCGTGGGCCTGGCTGGTCGCGGCCATCTTGGCCTCGAAGTCGTCGATCTCGGTGGCCAGATCGGCGCTGATCTTCCAGGCGGCGAGCTCGCCCCACAGGATGACCGCAAACAGGGTCTTGATGGCCTCGCGGGTGCGGTCGTCGGCGACGGTGGGCGTGCCGTGGGCCGCGATGAGGTCGGACAACACCTGCTTGCCGTCCCAGATCTTGCGCTGGCCCTTGTGGTAGATGCCCTCGAGCTTCTGCGCCTTGCGGGACTCGGCCAGCAGCCGGCCGTAGTCAAAGATGTCGTAGGGAACGCCGGGCTTTTCGCCACGGATGGCTCGAGCGATCATGTGGACCCCTCCTGGAGTAGAGCAGCAGTTGCGATGAGGTCTCGCAGGTCGCGGTAGGCCTGATCGGCCTGGTGGAACTCGTCTTCGTTGCGCGCGAAGGCCAGCGCCACCACCAGCCCCTGCAGGGTGACGCGGATCAGGCGGGCGAGGCGCTCGGGCGGGATGGCCAGCGCCTCGACCTGCCCGTCGAAGGCCTTGCGGATGCCCTGTTCGAGCAGCACCATGGCCTCGTCGTAGAAGTCGTCGAGGTGGTCACGAACCGCCTGGTTGTCGCCCGCCAGGCTCCAGGTCTCGACCATGAAGGGCGCCCAGGCGCGCACATCCTTGACCGCCTGCCACAGCGCGTCGAGCGCCTCGAGCGCATGCGTCATTCCGCGCTGGCCCGAGTCGAAGCGCTCGTCGAAGCGGGCGTGGATCTGCTTGAAGGTGGCCCGCTGAGCCTCGATGAGCAGGTGTTCTTTGCTGTCGAAGTGGTAGTGCAGCAGCCCCTTGCTCACCCCGGCTGCCGCGGCGACGGCGTTCATGGAGGCCCCCTGGTAGCCCTCCTTGCCAAACAGCTTGGCGGCGGCATCGACGATGCGAGCGATGGTGCGGGCGCCGCGGATATTTCCGGTGTGTCGAGTCAGGGGAGCTCCTTGAACTGGCCGGCCAGTACAAAAAGTGTAGTCCCGGATCCGTCGAGGGGCTAGCGCTGGCCTGAATTCCCTGCAGCCAGCGCCGCCTCGGCCATCCAGATGCGGTCCTGCCCCCAGAACACCTCGCTGCCCACCACGGTGCTGGGCGCGCCGCACGCACCCAGGGCCACCGCCTCGGTTGTGTTGGCCTTGAGCTGGGCCTTGATCGCCGGATCCTGGGTGCCGGCCAGCAGGGCTTGGCTGTCGAAGCCCGCGGCGTCGAGCACCCGGGCCAGCACGGCCGGTTCGCCGATGTTCTGGTTGTCGGCCCAGGCCGCCTGGTACAGCGCGGCAGTGGCCGCCGGCTCCTGGATGGCTACGCGCAGGGCGGCGACCGTTCGGATGGGGAAGTGGCTCGGAAACTGGAAGGGCACGTCCCAGTGCTGGGCCCAGCGCAGCAGGTTGCGGCCATTCCAGCGCTGCTTCGCTTCGTGAAAGGTGGCCAGCGGCACGATGGGCGTGCCGATGTCGCGAAACAGCGCGCCCAGCAGCATGGGCACCAGCTCCAGGCGGGCCCCGGCGCGGTCGGCCATGGCCTGGATCTGGGTGAAGCCCAGGTAGCTGTACGGGCTGCTGAAGTCGTGGAAGAAGCGCACGACCGGCGCCCCGTCGGGGTGGGCACCGGGTGGCGGCGGTGGCTGCTCGGCGAGGCCCAGCTGCTGCTCCACGAAGTGCAGCTGGTCGGCGCCCCAGATGAGCTCCCCGTCATTCACGAACATCGCGGGCACACCAAAGACCCCTTTGGCGGCGCCCTCGTCGACTGCGGCGAACAAGGCCTCGCGCCAGCGCTGCTGACCGACGACCTGGGGGTCGACGTCGTGGGCCCGGGCGATGCGCGCGAGCGCGGCCGCGTCTGAGATGTCCTCGGAATCGACGTGGTAGGCCCGAAAAAGGTCTTGGGCCACGGCCCAGCCGCGGTCGCCGGCGGCGAGCACAAGGCGCATCGCGTGCACCGTTCGCACGGGGTGGCGGGGGTTGTGCGCCAGCGGCACGCCGAGGTGGTGGGCCTGGCGCTCGCGATCGAGCAGGTCCATGCGGGCCCGCGCCGGACTCATGGTGGCACCGGGGTTCTGGGGCGCTTGGTGGTGCTGGTACAGCCCGCCCAGCAGCACCGGCTTGAGCATCAGCTCGGCGCCGGCCCGCCGGGCGATCTGCGCCACCTGGGTGGATGCCAGGTAGGCATAGGGGCACACGACGTCGAACCAGAACTCGAGGCGATGAGGCAAGCGGTCTTCCGAGGGCTGCGGTGAAGGAATCCGGGTTAACTCGCCTTCATGCGCACCCTGACTCCCGCCATGCTCCTGCTCACGCTCGCCGCGTGCATCGATCCCTACATCATCGACTCCGGGCGTCCCGACACCGGCAGCCAGGACACCGGTGGCGACACCGACACGGGTCAGGACACGGACACGGACACCGACACCAACGTCGGCAACGGCATCCTGCGCATCCACGAGGTGGTCGACCACGCCGACTCGGCCCAGGTCAAGTACATCGAGCTGCACAACATGGGCACGGGCTCCATCGACATGACCGGCTTCTCGGTGCACCGCTACAGCAACGGCGAGAGCACCTCCGACCATGTCGAGCTGCCGGGTCAGCTACTGCCCGCCGACGGCACGTACGTCATCTGCAACAGCTCGGGCGCCGAAGACTTCGAGACGCTGTTCGGGCGTGCCCCCAGCGGCACCAGCAGCAGCATCAACGGCAACGGCGACGACGTCTACGCCCTGCAGAACGGCACCGCCGTGCTCGACGTGTTCGGCCAGATCGGCGTCGATGGCAGCGACGAGCCCTGGGAATACACCGACAGCGTGGTCAAGCGTGCCGCGACAGCCGGCCCGACGCCCGTGTTCAACGTGGGCGAGTGGACGATCACCCCGGGGACGTCGGCTGCTCAGCCGTTCAGCCCGTTCTAGGGCCCGCTACTCGCCTTCTTTCACGTTGGTCGCGTTGCGAATCTCGGCGGCCGTCTGCTTGAGCTCTTCGGTCATCTTGCGGACCTTGCCGGCCAGCTCGGGGTTGGACAGGAAGTCGTTGACCACCCGGGGCACGTCTTCGAGGTTCTTGACGCTCGCGGGATCGCCGGTGGCTTCGCCGATGGCCCGGGCCAGGATCTCCATGCGCGCCTTGACCTCCTCTTTGTCGGCGGGGTTCTCGGATGCCTGCTTCTTGAGAGTGTCGCCGATGCCCTTGAGCGTCTCTTTGAGGCCCTCGAGCGCCTTGCCGGGGTCGTTGACGAGCTCTTCGGGGGTGGTGCCCAGGGCCTCGGCGAGGCCAGCCGCGTCGGGCTTGGCCTTCACGCTGTCCAGCCCGCCGATCTTGCCCTCGCGCTGCTTCTGCGCCACCTGCCGAAAGACGGCGGCGCCCGCCGACAAGAAGCTGCCCGCGGCCTTGGTGTACCGCTGCACCTGGAGCTTGGCCAGGTCTTTGGCCTGGGCCTCGTCGACCTCCCACTTGGCCGCCTCGGCCTCGGTGACCTCGAGCCGGCTGCCGGTGAGGCTGCGAATCAACAGCGTGCCCTGCTCGCACTCGTGGTCGTCTGGGATCCAGAAGAAGCGGCTCTGGTCTGAGTTCGCGTACAGCGTGCGCGTTCCTTCGCTATCGCTCATCGTCACATCGTCCTGAGGAGTATGGAGGGTGCAGCAGGGTACCATCGGGCGCTCATGAGCACGCTCGTCATTGGTGATGTTCACGGTTGCGCCGGCGAGCTGTCGGAGCTGCTGGACGTGGTGCAGCCCACAGATGCTGTCCTGGTTGGTGATCTGTTCACCAAGGGGCCCGATCCGGTGGGCGTGTACGAGCTGATTCGCGGCCGAGGCATGCGCACCGTGCTGGGCAACCACGATGCGCGCGTGCTGCAGGCGGCGGTGGGCAAGCGCACCAGCGATCACCGCGCGCACCAGGCCGTGGGCCGCCTCGACCAAGGCGCTCCTGGCTGGCGAGAGTGGCTGGCTGCCTGTCCCGTGTTCCTCGAGGTCGAGGGGTGGACGGTGGTGCACGCAGGGCTCCACCCCAGCGGCAAGCTGTCCAAGACCACGCGAAAGATGGCACTCACCATGCGGCGCTTTCCCGACGAGAGCCTGAACTCCGACTTCTGGCACGCGCAGTACCGGGGCGAGCGGCGCACGATCTTCGGTCACGATGCTCGCCGCGGGCTGGTGAGGGTGGAGCGGGCCGGCAAGCCGCACCTCATCGGGCTCGACTCGGGCTGCGTCTACGGCGGCGCGCTGTCTGGCTACCTGATCGACGACGATCGTGTCGTGACGGTGAAGGCTCGGCGGCCCTACCGACCCATATAGGGGACTGCTAGTGTGCCCTGCTCGGGAACGCCGCCGCCTTGCCGTGGGTTCCTGCTCCGGAGACTCCATGACCTCGATGATTTCCCGTGCGACCGTGCTCATCCTGGCCGCGCTGATGCCGTTGAACACGGCAGCTGCCGCCAAGCCCCACGTGGTGGTGGTGATGTGGGACGCGACCCGTCCCGACCACCTGACCCCCTACGGCTACTCGCGCGACACCACCCCCAACCTGGCCAAGCTGGCGGGCGAGGGCACGGTGTTTCGCAAGGCCCAGTCCACCGCGCCGTGGACCGTTCCTTCGGTGGCGGGGGTGTTCACCGGGCTGTTCAGCCACAACCACAAGGTCGACTACGAGGCCACCGGGTACACGCTCGACCTCACCACCGACGCGCACACCATGGCCGAGGCCATGAGCGACAACGGCTATGCCACGGCGCTCTACACCGCGCAGGGCATCTACTACAAACAAGCGGGCTTCACCCAGGGCTTCGACTCGTCCAAGTTCACCAAGCCCGAGACGCTTGTCGATCTGGCGCTGGGCCACATCAAGGCCAACAAGGCGCAGCCCACCTTCACGGTGGTCTATTGGCTCGACCCCCACGCGCCCTACGAGCCCGCGCCCGAGCACGACAAGTGGAGCGATCCTGCGGTCGACGTCAACATCCACTCCGGCGGCAAAGAACGGCCCGGCTTCTTGAAGCACGGCGCCATCAATCGCGGCAAGGTCGACCTGACGGCGGCTCAGATGGCCCAGCTACAGAACAAGTACGACGGCGAGCTCCACGCCAACGACGCCGAGCTCGGCCGCCTGTGGAAGGGCCTGCAAGACATGGGCATCGCCGACGACACGGTCTTCGTGTTCACGTCCGACCACGGCGAGGGCTTTGGTGAGCACTCCCGGCAGAAGGTGTGGCACGACATTCCCTACGACACCGTGCTCGACGTGCCGCTGGTGGTGCGCGCGCCCGGTGTCGGCGCTGGCAAGACGGTCGACGCCGCGGTGCGCACCATCGACATCTACCCCACGCTCATGGAGCTCACCGGCGGCACCGCCAAGCACCCGCTCAATGGCGAGAGCCTGGTGAGCATGATGAAGAGCGGCAGCGGCGCCGACCGCGTCAACGTGGGCACCAGCCACTGGCACGACGGCCTGGCCTTCGTGCGCACGCCGCAGCACAAGCTGCTGTTCAGCCGCAACAACGCCGAGCGCGCCGAGCTGTTCGACCTGGGCGCCGACCCGGGCGAGCAGAGCAACCTGGCGGCCAACGCCGAGCTGCTGGCCAAGCTCAAGGCCAAGCGCGACGAGGTGCTCCAGCAGACCAGCATCAGCATCGGTTCGGGCGGGGCCGAGGCCGTCGGCGACGACGAGACCGCTCGCCTGTGTGCGCTCGGCTACCTCGACGGCCCCGAGTGCGAGTAGAGGGCCGGCGGTGCCGCCGCAGCCCTACCTCGGTACCGTCACCGTCTCTTCTTCGCCGTTGATGCGCGCCAGCCAGCCCTCGGCTTCTTCGACGCCGGGCAGGTAGCCCAGCTCCTTGGCGCGGGCTTCGAGGGTGCGCAGGCGCGACCGGGCCTCGTCGTAGCGGTGGTTGGCGCTCATGCGGCGTGCGTCCATCTCGAGCGCGCCCAGGTAGACCTCGGTCCACATCGCCTGCTGCGCACGTCCCAAGATGCGGTCCCAGTTGGGGGCGCTCTCGGGCATGGCGACGCCCAGGATGAGGCGCGCGTAGGTGCCCAGCTCCTCGAAGCCGCCGTCGGCGGCCAGCTCGATGGCGGCGGTGGCCTCTTCGTCGGCGACCTCGTCCCAGCCGGCCATCATGGCCACGCGGGCCCGCTCGATGTGCCACAGGCAGCGGCCATAGCCGGGACGGTCGGGGCCCGTGATCAGCATGGCGCGGTCGATGTCGCCCCGAATGCGCCACCAGCGCACCAAGACGCTGGGCACCTCGGGGTCGGCGGTGTGGTTGTGTCCCAGCACCTCCAGGGCGACGGCGGCGTCGGTGGGGTCGTTCCGAAAGATGGCGATGTCGAGGGCCACGCGCATCGCGCCGGGGAGCAGGTCGTCGAGGTGCAGCCCGCGAATGTGGCGGATGGAGTCGTCGAGCAGGTGCCGGGCGCCGGCGGTGTCGCCGCGCTCGACCAGCAGCGTGGCCAGGGCGAGCCCGGTCTCGGCGTTGAGCACGATGTCGCCGGTGTTGGCAAAAGCGTCGCGCGCGGAACGGGTGTGGTGCTCGGCCTCGCGCCGCCGCCCGAGCTGGCGTAGCACCCGGCCCAGCCGAGACGCAGCAAACGCGGCGCCGCGCATGTAGCGGGCCTCGGAGGCGCGCTGGATGAGGCGTGTGGACAGGGTGCGGCAGCTGGACAGGTCGTTGCGGCGCAAGAAGTACTCGGCGCGCAGGTCATCGAGCTGGACCTCGAGCAGTGCGTCGGGGTGCTCGATCAGCGCCATGCGGGCCTTGTCGAGCTGCAGGGGGATCTCGTCGGTCTGGCCCAGCACGAAGCGGCACAGCACGGCACCCAGCAGGCCGCGCACCGCGGTGTGCGGAGCGGGGGCCATCAGGTTGCTGGCCACCCGCAACGAGGCCACCAGGGCCTTGGTGGCGTGGCCCTCGCGCAGGTCGTACTCGGCCCGCAGCAGGCGTGCCCGGGCCTGCTGAACCTCGCCCACCGCCAGGCTCTCGCAGATCTCCAGCAGCTCGCGACGAGGCGTGCCCACCTCGGTTCGCAGCGCCACGCGGGCCCGCACCAGCGACAGGTCGAAGGCCTTCTCGGTCACCGGCTCGGCGGGCCGGGGCAGGGTGTCGAGCAAGAAGAGCCAGCCGCGGGCCTCGGCGTAGAGCCCGTATTTTTCGGCATGCAGGGCAGCTCGGGCGGCGGGCAGCCAGGCGCGGCCGGTGTCTCCTGCGAGCATGTGCAGAATGGCCACGTCGGGGGCTTGCTCTTGGCCGGCGACCTGCTCCCAGGCGCCGGCCAGGCTGCGAGCGGCGACTCGGGCGTCGGGCAGGCGCGCACGGGCGGCGTCTCGGGCGAAGCGGGCGGCGAAGGTGATGCCCTTGGAGTTGCGTCGAGTCCACCGGCTGTCCGAGACCTCGCTGAGGCCGGCCTCCTCGAGCACCGACTCGGGGATGGGGGCGTCGCGAACGGCCAGCGCCCACAGTCCGGTTCCTGGTGACTCCCAGGCCTCGCGCCGCCAGCGGGCGAGTCGGCGGTTGCCCACCTCGACGGCCTCTTGGGGAGAGTTGACCCGCAGCGGCTCGGACACCTCTTCGGCCGGGCACAAGCACTCGATGATCGACTTGGCCTCGGCATGGGTGATGGGGGGGATGGTCATCAGGCCGGCGCCGTTGACCGTGCGCAGGCGGGCCACCAGGCGCTCGGACTCGCGGGTGCCCCAGCGCGGATCGTGCAGCAGCATGAGGCCCAGCGACGGGCCAGCGTGCCGGGCGATGCGGGCGAGGGCACGGGAGGTGACCGGGTCGACCTGCTCGGCGTCGTGCAGGATGAGCAGGGTGGGCCGGTAGGTGACCATGCGCGCCAGGCACCGGCTCACGGCGTCGGCGACCTCTTCGACGCCGGGAAAGTCACCGCGCTCGGCCGCGCCAGGCACGTGAAGGCCCGGCCACATGCGCCGCAGCAGGGCGCCGTCGTCCTCGACCACCGTCGAGCTCCACGTCTCTTCGGTGCTGGCCGACAGCAGCAGCTCCAGCAGCTCCAGCAGCGGGCCGCCCACGCGGTCGATGCGGGCGCGCAAGTGCAGCGGCCACACCCCCTGCATGATCGCCTGCCGGTGGATCTGCTCGGCGCAGCGACCCTTGCCGCTGCCGGCGGGCCCCTCGAGCACCCAGATGGGCGGGCTGCCCTCGTGGCCGATGAGCCCCTCGATCTCGGTCATCCAGTCGCCGGGCTCGACCCAGCGTGGCTCGGGGCAGTCCATGGTGTCGCGCCCCCCCGCGAGCGAGCGAAGGGCCCTCGTCACCTCGGGCGCCGAAGGGCGATCCCTGGGGTCGACCGACAGCATGCGCTCGACGATGTGCGACAGCCCGCGCGGCACCTCGGCATACAGAGTGGCCAGCGGAGACAGGCGCTCCATGCACGTGCGGGGAATCCACCCGATGGGCACCGCCGGGCGGGCTCGCCGACCATGGATGCCCTCGTGGATCATCAGGCCGCAGGCAAAGATGTCGACGGTGTGATCGTTGGGCAGCCCCGACAGCTGCTCGGGGGCCATGAAGGGGATGGTGCCCAACACCGCGCCGGTGTTGGTGGTGCTCGTGTGCTCGCCGCCGGCAAAGAAGCGCACGATGCCGAAGTCGAGCACGTGAACGCCGCCGTCGTCGTCGATCAGCACGTTGCTGGGCTTGAGATCGCGGTGCACGAATCCCGCCTGGTGCAGGGCCGACAGGATCTCGAGCAGCTGCAGCGAGGCATCGATGACGCGGCGCACCCGCTCGGTCATGTCCTGGGCCGCGTGCAGGTGCTTGTAGAAGGGCTTGCCCTCGACGAGGTCCATCGAGAACCACAGGTGCTGGTCTTCGATGCCGGCCTCGTAGACACGGACCACGCCAGGCAGACGAAGGCTGCGCATCGACTCGAACTCGCGCAGGAAGCGCCGGTCCATGGCGGGGTCGCCCCGTCGTCGCACCTTGATGGCAAACACGCGGCCATCGCCATCGACGCCACGCCATACCACTGCGCTGGCGCCCTTTCCGAGCGCCTCTTCGAGGGTGTATGGACCGAAGCGTGCGCCCGGATCGATGCGTGGAGTGGCCGCTCTCACGGGATCAGCCTACCCCCTGCCGGTGCGCTTCGCCGTGACGCGACCACGATGGGTGCGGTGCATGCGTGCACGCTAGCGTAGCCGGGCGACCACTGCGCTGGTGTTGTCGCCGCCCCCGCCCTTGTTGGCCCCGCGAATCAAGCTGCGCGCGATGTCGTCGAGGTCTTGTTCCTGGGCTGCCTCGTTGATGCGATCGGCGACATCGGCGGGGTGGTCGGCGATGTAGTCGGTGACGCCATCGGTGCACAGCACCAGCCGCTCGCCCGGCAGCAGCAGGAAGCTGGTCTGCTGGGGCAGCAGCGGCTCGGGCCGGCCGTATTCGTTGAAGTGGCCGATGTAGCCCACCAGCGCGTAGCCGTTGGGATCCCAGGAGCGCTCGGCCCCGGCGACCCAGCCCGCGAAGCGCTCGCCGGCCTGGTTCTGATCGGCGGTGATCAGGGCGGCACCGTAGTCCCCGACCAGGTAGGCGCGGCTGTCGCCCTGCCACGCCAGGCTCACGCGGTTGCCGCGTGTGACCGCCACGATGGCGGTGGTGCCCATTGGGATCTTGCCGTCCAGGCGACCGCCCGCCAGCCGCAGCGCGGCCTCGCACACGGCCTGGTTGGCCATGCGCAGCGAGCGCTCCAGGAACTCGAAGGTCTCTTCGGCGCTGGCTTCGCGCAAGCGCTGCTGGGACTGTTCCCACAGGCCCGCGATCACGTGGGCGGTGATGCCACTGGCGACGTCGCCCGAGCCGGCGGTGGCGGTGCTGATGCCGTCGCACACCACCAACAGCCCCAGGTCGTCGCGGGTGGCCGCGAAGATGGCGTCCTGGTTGGTCTGCGTGAGCAGCACCTTGACCCGGCCGATGTGGCTGTCGTACCCGGTGAGCAGGCGCGCGTCGGCGTCGGCGCCGCTGGAGTTGCGCTCGTCTTCGGCGGTGACTGCCTTCTGCAGGGCATCGAGCCACGTCACCGCGTCGGCCGGGCGCTTGGCGGGATCGCTGTGCACAGCGCTGAGCAGAGGGCCCAGCAGCGAGGCGGGCAGCGCTGGGGCGACATGGCGAAGGTAGGCCATGGCGTGGGCGGCAGGCAGCGCCCGGGGCCAGTCCCGGCCGATGACGGACTCGATGAGCAGCACCGCCATGGCGTACACATCGGCGGTGAGCGACGGGCCTTCGCCGAGGGGGCGAGGGGAGTCACCGGGCTCGCCGGTTCCGGTGATCTCGACGGTGCCGTCGGGGCGCACCGCGACGGTGCTCGAGGTGGGGTTCACCGGCTCGCCGGCCTTCTGCGAGATGACCAGCGCACGCGCCATGCCCTCGGCCACAGACAGCACGTTGGCCCCGGACTGAACCGGTGCCTTGGCCAGGGTGACCGCCTCGGTGAGCCAGTCGACCTCGATCTCGGTGGTTCCGCCACCTTCATCGGCGTCCCAGTCGTCTTCGAAGAAGGGGTCGTAGTCTTGGCTGAACCAGGCGGCGAGGGCGGGGTTGTCGGCCTGGAGCTCGAGGGCCAGCTCGTCGGCGCCCATTGCGCGCTGCTCGAGCACCTCGCCGGCCAGCCAGTGGGTGGCCTCGGCGGCGGCGCCCATCTGCACGGCGGCCGCGAGCAGTTCGATGGTGAGGGCCTCGGCGCGGCGGGGCGGAAGCGCAGACATCGTCGCTCGAATCAGGCGCTGGCCGTCTTCGCGGCCGGCCACCGCCGCCAGCACGCCCGCGGTGGAGTCGACTCCCCAGCGCAGCAGGGCTGCAGCCAGGCGCCCCTCGGAGTCGACCGGGCCGCCGCGAAGGCTGGCTTGCTCGATGCGCTCGTGCAGGCGACGCATGGTGCCCGGCGACAGGCTGTCGGCCTTCCAGCCGCCGCGGCGGATGGCGTGCACGATGCTCTCGACCGACTCGGGCCCCGGAGCCAGCAGCGCCGCCACGATGGTGTCGGGTGCGGTGCTCTTGACGGCGTTGAGCGCCATGTCACGGACCTGCTGTCCGCCGGTTCGCCACGCCAGGAGCACCTGGTCGCGAAAGAAGTCGGGGTCGAGCTTGGGGCGGTTGGCGAGTGCCAGATCCAGGCGCTTGCGGGGGGCCAGCGACATGTCGCGCAGGCGAGCCTCGACGCCGGCGTCGTCTTCGGACTCGTGCAGGCCCACCACATCGCCGTCGACCACGAAGCGGGGGTCGGCCGGGAGCTGGGGCTGCAGCTGGTTCCACCAGTGGTCGAAGGCGCCATCGGACATCACGTCGCGCTCGACGAGCCACTCGCGCAGGTCGTCCTTGCCCTGCTTGCCCGGCAGATCGGCCAGCAGCAGCGCGAGGGCGCCGGCGGCGTCGAAGTGCAGCGTCTCTTGCAGCGACTCGAGGTCGGTCAGCGCACGCTCGAAGAAGCCGTTGGGTCGGCACGCCGCATACACGCGGCGCAGGGTCTCGAGGTTGACCCGGCGCGGCAGGTTGTCGCCGGACTTGCTCCACGAGAGCTTCGCTTCGTTGGGGCCCAGGTCGACGACACGAGCGAAGCCGAAGGCTGAGTGGTAGAGCACTCGGCCAGGCCTCAGGTCGTCAAGCTCGCGGATGGGTCTCATCGGGGGGCAGTACGCATGGAAGGAAGGGACGCGGTTATACCGCGGACCGGGAGAAAGCACGTATGGAGGTTCGGGATCCAATCCATGGAGCCATGCAGGTCGCCCCTGCAGAGCTTGCGGTGGTCGATCATCCGTTCGTGCAGCGCCTGCGCAACATCAAGCAGACGGGCTTCTCGCACCTGCCCTTTCCGGGCGCCACCCACTCGCGGTACAGCCACTGCCTGGGGGTCATGCACCTGGCGGGGCGCGCCTTCGATCGCGTGTTCCGCGACTGGGCACCCCTAAGCGAAGGCAAGCGTGCCGAGTTGCGTGGGCTGGTGCGCATGGCGGCGCTGCTGCACGACCTGGGTCACGCGCCCTACAGCCACTCCACCGAGTTCGCGATGCCTGCGATCGAGGCGCTGGGCATCACCTGGTACGGGCCCGACGTCGACCCGACGGTTCGCGCCAGCCACGAGGACTACACCATCGCCATCCTGGAGCGCACCAGCATCGCGGCGCTCATCGAGCAGCAGTTCGGCTTCACTGCTCGGCACGTCGCGGCGCTGGTGAGCCCCGACGTCGAGTGCGACGACGCCTTCTGGACCCACGAGGGCTTGTGCTATCGCCGCATCTTGTCGCAGCTCATCAGCAGCGAGCTCGACGTCGACCGCCTGGACTACCTGCCGCGCGACTCGTACTACTCGGGTGCTCGCTACGGGCAGGTCGACGTGTCCTGGCTCATCAGCAACCTGGCTGCCGTGGCCGTTGGGACCGACGTGTCGCTGGCGCTCGACCAAGCGGCGATCTACGCCTTCGACGACTTCATGATCGCGCGCCACCACATGTTCCTGATGGTGTACTTCCACCACAAGAGCGTGATCTACGAAGAGCTGCTCAAGCGCTTCGTCACCAGCGAAGACACCCGCTTCAGGCTGCCCGCCGACCTCGACGAGTACCTGTACGTCGACGACCCCTGGATGGAGCTGCACCTGCGCCAGTCCGACAACGAGTGGGCCAAGCGCTTTGTCGAGCGCCGCACCTACAAGCGGGTCGTCGAGCGCCATGGCGCCCCCCGGGACATCGACCTGTCGGGGCCGGCCGAGCTGCTCGACGACGCCGGCATCGACGTCATCCACAGCCGCTCCGTGGGCAAGATCAGCCGCTACAACGTCTTTGGCCAAAAGCGCGAGAAGGCGGCGCGAATCTACGTCATCGAGCGCCTGGGCGGCACTGGCTGCCTGCACACCATCGACGAAGCCACCGCCGTGTTCCAGCGCTACGCCGATGCCCGGCGCATCGAGCGGCTGTACGTCGCCCCCGAAGACGTCGAGCGGGCCCGCAACGTGCTGGGAATCCCGGGTGACTGACCGGCAGGTGTGGATCGCGCTGGGCGCCAGCACGCTGGTGCTGGCCATGGTCTTGGCCATCCTGTGGCGCCCGAGCCCGCCCGAGCTCCAGGTGCACGTCCCGGTCGCCGGCCCCCGACCCGGCCCCGTGGCTGTGCCCGAGCCCGACCGCACCCAGGACCCCACCCCCGCTCCACTCCCTCCTGGCGACCCCTCAGACGAGCTCACCTTCGACGACCCCGAGCCAGAGCCGCGCATCCCCATCGCCTGCCCCATCACCTGGCCCGATGGCGTCGATCCGAGCCAGGAGCGCCTGTGGGTGTCGTGGGGTCGGCAGTCGGCGCCGGCGTCGGGAGGGCCCGGCTCGGTCTCGTTCGAGGTGCCGCACGCCGTGCAGTCTGTCGAGCTGCGCCTGTCGGCCGAGACCATCGCCACCCTGGTGTTCAAGGACGGCACGTGCCTGGCCACCGACCCCCAAGTGCCCATGGGCATCGTGACCGGTGTCATCGCGGGCACCACCGATGCCGACATGCGCATCACGCGGGTCACCGCCTGTGGCGACCGGGTCTACAACTTCGACGCCACGCCCGATGGCCTGGGCTTTCGCATTCGCACCGACGCCGAGCGCTGCCGGGTTCAGGTGCATCGCATCGCCGGAGACCTGGCCCTGCCCGGCGAGCCGACCTTCGTCGAGCCGACCGCAGAGGGGGCGCACGTGGTGCTGTCCTTCCCCGACTACGAGCCGGCGGGCATGGGGGTGACCTTCGAGATGGGTGAGTCCGGCGCCAAGGTCTTTGGCGTGCTCGAGGGCTCCCCGGCCGAGGAGGCGGGGCTGCGCAAGGGGGACGTGATCGTGGCCATCGACGGCGAAGATGTGCGCGGCATGACCACCGACGAGTTCCTGACCTGGGGCCTGGGGCCGGAGGGGAGCTCCATCGAGCTGGTTCTCCAGGGCGCGGGTGGTGAGCGCACCATCGAGTTCGAGCGCGCGTTCATCGAGCGCATGCGGTAGCGAACTAGCTAGATGACCCGGGCAGGAGTGGCAATCCGGCCAGCGGCCGGTCCCCACGAGGGATAGCCTTCGCCCTTCCAACGACCAACCGCGTCAGACTTCGGCCCACCCGTCTCCGACCCCCGGCTCCCGCACTCCGTTGCCCGTTTGCCCGTTGCCCGTTGCCCGCTCCCGTCGCCCGTTTCCCGCACCCCGGCGGCCGGAGGCGGAGGACGGGAGCGGGCAGACGGGCAGACGCTTCGCTGGCAACGGAGACGGAGACCGGGATCGGGAATCGGGCACAGGGAACCGGATCGACATTCGGGCCACTGTCATCTAGAAGTTCCCGTTCCGATTCACGCAACACCACACGCGGCTCGTGCCCCCTCCTGGCGACAGCGCGCAGCCCGTGCCATTGCTGCCCTGGGTCTGGATCAGGGTTCCGCCGGTGGGCTTCATGGGGCCGCGCTGGTAGCCGCTGACGCCACTGTTGCTGTGTCCGTGGAACATCTGGTTGCGATCTTCGGGCTCGGTCACGGGCCAGCCGCCGTTGAAGCCCTGACCGGCGGGGCAGCCCATTCGGCGGATGATCGCGATGTACTCGAAGTACTCGGTGCCCATGCACACGTGGTAGCCGGCGCCGCAGGTGCCGCCGTCGTAGGCCCAGTTGATGCTGGTGGGGGCAATGGCGCTGTCCGAGAGCTTGATGGGCTCGGTGCAGGTGCCGCCCGACGCATCCCAGGCGCCGTTGCGGTACTCGCACAGGCGCTGGTTGATGAGCGCCTCGACCGCTGCGGTGTCCAGGCCGACGTCGTCGCCGTCGTCGAGGCCGGCCGGGCGGCTCTGGATGTCGGCCCACTGCGGCGTGGTGGTGTCGTCGTCGCCATCGTCGAGGCCCGAGGGCCGGTTGTTGATGGACGTCCAGTCGAGGCTTGCGGTGACGGTGTCGTCGTCGCCGTCGTCGAGGCCGGCGGGCCGGTTGGTGATGGCGGTCCAGTCCAGGCTGGTGGTGATGGTGTCGTCATCGCCGTCGTCGAGGCCCGACGGAACGCCGCTGAGCTGCGACCACGGCAGGTCGCCGTCGATGGCACCCGCCAACATGGCGTAGGGCACGCTGTGCACCGCCATGCGGTCGCTCTCGGGCCCCGAGTCGATGGCGGTGGTGAGGTACAGCTCGCTGACGTCGATGGTGGCGATGTCCAGGGCGTTGCTGGGGTTGGAGCCGAGAACCAGGGTGTAGTAGCCCTGCTCGAAGGTCGTGGTCTGCGCCTCGGACCAGATCGCCGTGCCGCCGGCAGGCGTGTCGTACAACAGGATGTCGACGTCGTGGCTGCCATCGAGGGGAGCCCCCAGCGCATCGAACATGCGCCCCTGGTGGGTCAGGCTCGTGGGCACGGCGCTGGCGGAGGGCGCAATGAGCGCAGCGAGAAGCAGGGTGTTCATGGAGACTCCAAGTTGAAGGGAGCGCATGCTACCCTCCGCGCCTTTCGCTTGCAGAACAAGGAGTTCCCCGATGATCAGCTTTGGCCTCTCCGACGAGCAGGACGCGCTGCGCGACCTCGCCCGCGACTTCGCCAGGAACGAGATCCGCCCGGTGGCCGCCCACCACGACCAGACCATGAAGTTCCCGTGGGAGGTGATCAAGAAGGCGCACGAGCTGGGCCTCACCAACACCCACATTCCCGAGGAGTACGGCGGCCTGGGGCTCGGCAGCCTGGCGTCGTGCCTCATCGGCGAGGAGTTCGCCTGGGGATGCACCGGCATCGGCACCGCCCTCGAGGCCAACGGCCTGGCGCTGGCGCCCGTGTTGCTGGGCGCCTCCGATGCGCTCAAGAAGAAGTACGTCGCTCCCATGACCGAAGAGCCGCGCATGGCCGCCTACGCGGTCACCGAGCCCGGGGCGGGTTCCGACGTCGCCGGCATGAAGACCCGGGCCGTGCGCAAGGGCGACAAGTTCATCCTGAACGGCGCCAAGATGTGGATCACCAACGCGAGCGTCGCCGACTGGTACTTCGTGGTCGCCTACACCGACCCCGAACAGCGCCACCGCGGCATGACGGCCTTCATGGTCGAGCGGGAGTGGGACGGTGTCGAGGTGGGCAAGAAAGAGATCAACATGGGCCAGCGCTGCAGCGACACCCGCGGCATCACCTTCACCGACGTCGAGGTGCCGGCCGAGAACATGGTGGGCCAGGAGGGGCAGGGCTTCTTGCTGGCCATGAAGGCCTTCGACAAGACGCGCCCGGCGGTGGCTTCGGCGGCGGTGGGCCTCGCTCGGTCCGCCATGGAGCACGCCATGGAGTACAGCACCCAGCGCAAGACGATGGGCCGGCCCATTGCCAAGCACCAAGCCATCAGCTTCATGATCGCCGAGATGGCCATGAACATCGAGGCCGCGCGCCTGCTGGTGTGGCGCAGCGCCTGGGAGATCGACCAGGGTCGCCGCAACACCTACTACGCCAGCTGCGCCAAGGCCTTCAGCGCCGATGCGGCGCACAAGATCGCCAGCGACGCGGTGCAGATCTTCGGAGGCTATGGCTACAGTACTGAGTACCCGGTCGAGAAGCTTCTTCGTGACTCCAAGATCTTCCAGATCTACGAGGGTACCAGCCAGATTCAGCGGCTGATCATCGCGAAGGAGCTGTTCGACCGCGCCGGGCGCATGTAGGGCTCAGTCCAAGGTCTCGTCCCACCGCCGGTTGCGCCGTGCCCGCGCCTGTCCCCACCAGATCGCGAACCACATGGCGCCGCCGGGCATGGACAGGCCCAGGCCAAACACGGCCACCACCGCTCCGATGGTGGTGCCGAACAGCCCAAAGAGGATCGCGCTGATGGCGGCGCAGCCCTGGGCCCCGGTCCACAGGCTGGGCGAGGTCGCGGGCATCAAGAACCACGCCAGAAAGCCTGAGCCCATGAACAGGCCCCCGCCGATGGCGGTGGTGCCGATTCCCAGGGCGGCGAGGCCGGCACCCGTCCACTGGGTGAGGCGATCCCACACGTTCGGCTGAGGCTCGGGCGAGGAGGCATGCAAGGCCCCAGTGTAGCCAACTGGATACCAGCGGCGACCGGAGGTTCACCTTGCGCATCCTGTCCTTGCTGTTCACCCTCGCTCTCGCCGGCTGCGGCCCCACCGTCATGGACGACGTTCCGTCCACCGACTCCGAACTCGCCGAGCAGCTCCCCGGCGAGGCCTTTGTCGGCGATCTGCGCGTGCACAGCTTCGAGCTCGACAACGGCCTGATCATCAAGGTCGTGCCCGACCGCTCCAGCCCCACGGTCGCCTACCACACCTGGATGCGGGTGGGGTCGAGCGACGAGGTCGAGGGCAAGACCGGCCTCGCACACCTGTTCGAGCACATGATGTTCAAGGGCACCGATGGCTACGAGGCCGGCGAGTTCGACAAGGAGCTCGACGCCTTGGGCGCCAGCGGCATGAATGCATGGACCTGGCTCGATCAGACCGTGTACATCGAGTCGGTCCCCAAAGACGCGCTCGAGCGCGTGGTCGAGCTCGAAGCCACCCGCTTCGATGGGCTCGTGGTGAACGAAGAGAGCTTCGGTTCCGAGCGCGAGGTGGTCATCAACGAGCGTCGCCTGCGCGTCGACAACGATCCGGGCGGCAAGATGAGCGAGGCCCTGGCCAAGCTGGCCTTCGAGGGGCACACCTACGGCTGGCCCACCATCGGCTGGATGACCGACCTCGAGACCTTGAAGTACACCGATGCGGTCGACTTCTACAAGCGCTGGTACACCCCCGACAACGCCACCATCGTGGTGGTGGGCGATGTCGAGCCCGATGCGGTGCACGAGCTGGTGAAGAAGCACTACGGCGGCATGGCCTCGTCGGGCCAGCAGCGGCCCGAGCTGGCGCCCGAGCCCGAGCAGAGCGAGCAGCGGCGCATCGAACTCGAGCTGCCCATGCAGTCCGACCGCGTGATCATCGGCTTCAAGACGCCCGAGTTCACCCACGCCGACATCCCCGCGCTGCTGGTGCTCGACGCCGCGCTGACCGCCGGCAAGACTGGGCGGCTCAAGCGGGCGCTGCAGGACGCGGGCTACGCCGGTCGTGTGGGGGCCTTCTTGTACCCCATGCGCTACCCCGGCCTGTACGAGGTCGACGTCACCGCCCGGGTCGGCGTCAGCGCCGAGACCGTCGAGCAGGTCCTGTGGGCCGAGCTGGCCAAGATCCGCAGCGAGGGCATCACCCCCGGCGAGCTGGCCATGGGCATCAGCCAGTACGAAGCCAGCGAGTGGCTCGGACTGGCCGATGCGGGCGGCCGCGCAGACGCACTGGGGTGGATGTTGGTGCACACGGGCGACCACAACGATGGCCTGGCTCGTAAGCATGCCGTCGGCAAGGTCACCCTCGAAGATGTGCAGCGCGTGGCGGCGAAGTACCTGGTGGCCGAACGCAGCAGCGTGGTGGTGGGTCGCCCCGCCGAAAAGCCCGATCCCATCGAGGTCGACGTCAAGGCGTGGACGCCCGCCGAGCTGGTGGCCGTCGATGCCCGCGACAAGGGAGAGGCTCCCGCGGCGCCCAAGAGCGCCGATGGGGGCGTGGTCGAGGCCACGCACCACCGCGCCAAGGTGCTCATGTCCTACGAGAGCACGCTGCCCGTGGTGTGGTACCGGCTGTACTTCCCCCATGGCGCGAGCATCGACTCCAACGCCGACCAGGGCCTGGCCAACCTCACCGGCAAGATGCTGCTTCGCGGTACGGCCAGCCGCGACCGGTCCAGCTTCGAGAACGCGCTGGAGCAGCTGGGGGCCACGGCCAACGTGGCGGTGGGCCAAGACGGGGTGACCGTGTACGGAAGCTCACTGTCGCGAACCTGGCCGGCCACGCTGCAGCTCGTCAGCGAGGCGGTGAGCAGCCCGCGCTTCGACGCCGACGAGCTCGAGACCCTCAAGCGCGAGGTCAAGAACGACATCGACGCCTCGCGCGACTCGGACCGCAGCCTGGTGGCCAAGGCGTGGAACAAAGCGGCCTATGGCGAGCACCCCTACGCGCGATCGGCGCTGGGCACCAAGGCCAGCATCGACGCCATCACCCCCGAGAAGCTCAAGGCGTGGCACAAACACTACCTCGTGTCCACCGGCGCGATCTTTGGCGTGGCGGGCGACTTCGACAAGGCCACTGAGACCGATCTCGCCGCGCTGTTGGGCCGCATCGAAGGGGCGGCCCCCGACGACACCGCAGCGCCCCCCATTCCCGTCCGCACCGAGCCCCATGTCGTGCTCGTCGACAAGCCCGAGCGCACCCAGGCGCAGATCTTGGTGGGGCACCCCGGGATCGACCACAAGGATCCCGGCTACGAGGCCTTCTTGCTGGCCAACGACGCCTTCGGGGTCGGGTTCTCGGGGCGCCTGATGAAGGAGGTGCGCGTCGAGCGCGGCTGGAGCTACTACGCCTACAGCCGTCCCAGCATCTCCGAGGGCACCACCGACTGGGTCATGGGGCTCGCGCCGGGCAGCGAGTACGCCGCGGACGCCCTGCAGCTGGTCATCGACATGGCCAAGAGCGCCGACACCGAGGGCTTCACCCCCGAAGAGCTGAAGCAGGGGCAGATGTCGCGAAAGAACGGCATGCCCTTCCTCATCGACACGCCATCCGAGCGGCTCGCCCTCGAGGTCGACAAGCGGCGGCTGGCCTACGACCGCATCGCGCTCATCCAGAAGATGGGTGCGGTGTCTGGCGAACAGCTCAACGCGGCCTTTGCCGAGCGGGTGCAGCCCGAGGCCTTCACCATCGTGGTGGTCGCCACCGCCAGCGAGGTGCAGCCCAAGCTCGAGGCCGCCTTCGGGCCGGTCGAGGTGTGGGACTACTCCGAGCTGTGAGCCGGCCGTCGCTCCCTGTCGACGAGGTCCTGCCCCAGCTCGTGGCCGCGCTGCGCGATCACCCTTCGGCTGTCCTGCTCGCGCCCACGGGAGCGGGCAAGACCACCCGGGTTCCGGGGGCCCTGGCGGACGCGGGGTTTGGCCGCGTGCTCATGCTCGAGCCGCGTCGCATCGCGGCCCGAGCGGCGGCCCGTCGAATCGCCTCGGAGCGAGGGGCCCGGCTGGGTCACGAGGTGGGCTACCACGTGCGCTTCGACAAGAAGCTGCGCGATGACACCGCCATCTCGGTGCTGACCGAGGGCCTGCTGGTCCGCCGGCTGCAGTCCGACCCGTTCCTGGAGGGCGTCGATGTCGTGGTCTTCGACGAGTTTCACGAACGCCACCTGGCGACCGACCTGTCGCTGGCGATGTGCCGGCGCGTGCAGACCGATGCCCGGGACGACCTGAAGCTGGTGGTGATGAGCGCCACCCTCGACCCCGAGCCCATCGCGCGCTGGCTGGGCGGCGTGCCGGTGGTGCGCAGCGAAGGGCGCAGCTTTCCGGTGGAGGTGCGCTGGCATGAGCGCGAGGACGACCGCAAGCTGGGCCTTCAGGTGCGGTCTGCGGTGCGCGAAGCCCTCGAGCAGACCGATGGTGACGTGCTGGTGTTCCTGCCGGGCATGCGGGAGATTCGGTGGTGCCAGCAGAGCTTGTCGGATCTGGCGCGACCCGGCCAGCTCGAGGTGTTGCGCCTGCATGGCAGCGACTCCCGGGACAATCAAGACCGCGCCTTGTCGGGGAGCGGGCCCCGCAAGGTGGTGCTGTCCACCAATGTGGCCGAGTCGTCGGTCACCCTGCCGCGGGTCACGGCCGTCATCGACAGCGGCCTTGCCCGTGTGCCTCGCTACGATCTGCGGACGGGCATCGATCGCTTGGGCGTGGAGTCGATCTCGGCAGCGTCGGCGGATCAGCGCTCGGGCCGGGCGGGTCGCACCGCCCCGGGCATCGCCTGGCGGCTGTGGACGCGAAACCAGCAGGCCCGGCTGGCCGCCGCGGACGTGCCCGAGCTCCGGCGTGTCGACCTGGCCGGAACGGTGCTGCAGCTGCGCACCTGGGGCGAGAGCGACCTGGCTGCCTTTCCGTGGTTCGAGGCCCCGGACTCCAGCGCCCTGGCCGTCGCCGAAGAGGAGTTGGCCCAGCTCGGCGCCGATGGTGAGCTCGGCGCCCGCCTGGCGCGGCTTCCGCTGCATCCTCGACTGGGCGTGCTGCTGTTGACGGCGGCCGAGCTGGGCCAGGCGTCGGCGGGCGCCCGCACGGCGGCCATCCTCTCGGAGGGGCTGCGCCGGCCTGGGGTGAGGGGCTGGGCGCTCGTCGATGCCCTGCGGGAGTCCGATCCCGGCATCGAGCGTGTCGCCAAGCAGCTGGAGCGGTTGCTGCCGCGAGGGGGCGGCGCCGGCGTGTCGGCGCCCCAAGCGCTGGGGCGTGCCGCGGTCGCCGCCTGGCCCGATCGCGTGTCGCGTCGGCGGTCGCCGGATGCGGCCGATGCCGTGACGGCGGCGGGTCGAGGGCTGTCCCTGTGGGCGGCGGATGCCCTGGCGGGCTTCGAGCTGTTCGTGGCCCTGGACATCCAGGGCGTCGACGGATCCGAGGACGTGGTGCGGCTGGCGGTAGGCATCGACGAGGAGTGGCTGCCGGCCCGGGGCTTCGAGCAGGTCGTGGCACCGGTGTGGGACGCCGCCAATCACCGGGTGCTCGGCGTGAGCCGCCGGCAGTGGTGTGGCCTGGTGCTCGACGAGCGCAGCGCGAAGGTTCCCGCCCAGGCTGCCGCCGAGCTCCTGGCGCAGCGCGCCAAGGCCGACCGGGACAGAGCACTGGCTCTGGACAACCCGGATGTGGCGGGCTTGCTGAACCGGGCGCGATTCTTGGCGCGTACCATGCCGGATCTCGGCATGCCCGACTTCCAGGATGCCGTCCTGGACCAGGTGATCGATGAGCTCGCCCACGGCCGCCGCAGCTTCGCCGACCTGCGCAAGGCACCGCTGCTGGGCGCGCTGAAGAACCGCCTGACCTGGCCGCAGCGCCAGCTGCTCGATCAGCACGCGCCGGAGCGCATCGAGGTACCGAGCGGCTCGAACATCCGGCTCGAGTATCGCCCCGAGGGCGCGCCGGTGCTGGCGGTGCGCATGCAGGAGCTGTTCGGTCTGACCGACACCCCCACCATCGCCGGGGGCCGGGCCAAGGTGCTGCTGCACTTGCTGGCGCCGAACCGGCGTCCCCAGCAGGTCACCGACGATCTCGCGGGCTTCTGGGCCAACGTGTGGCCCCAGGTGCGCAAGGAGCTGCGCGGCCGGTACCCCAAGCACGCCTGGCCCGAGGATCCCGTCGCGGCCAGGGCGCTGCGGGGCACGAAGCGGCGGGGGTAGGGCGGGGAGAGCGGGGTCAGTGTTCCCCCTCCTATTTGGCCTCCGCCTCCGCCTCCACCCCATGCCACCCCGAGTGTCCCCGCGTCGCACCCCAAGCCCCCGTCAGTGTCCGTTCCCTGCCTCCACGCCGCCAGCCGCCGCGAACGAACCTCCGCTTTCCAGGTCCGCCCGCCCGCCGATCTCCGAGACCCGGACATTGGCGCATACATAGGGACCCATCCGCGGACACTGGGAGGGACATGGGGCTGGCGACGCCCGACTGGCGCGCCGGAGCCCTACCCCTGCCGCAGCTTTTCGCCCTGATCCGGGATACATCGTGCCGCCAGGATGGAGCTAGCTGTGGCAGGAAGGCAGATCTGGACGCGATTCACCGTGGGTACACTGCTTGCTCTCGCCGCGTGTGCTGGGGGCGGCACCGAAACGGGCATCGACACCGACACCGACACCGACGCCGACGCCGACGCCGACGCTGACACCGACACCGACACCGACGCCGACGCCGACGCCGACGCCGACACCGACACCGACACCGACGCTGACGCTGACACCGACACCGACGCCGACGCCGACGCCGACGCCGACGCCGACACCGACACCGACACCGACGCCGACACCGACACCGACACCGACACCGACACCGGTGCATCGAGCCCCATCGAACGGGTCGAACTCGACCTGCTCGACGGGGGCGACATCAATGGCGACGGGATCGCGGACGGCCTCAAGTTCAACGGCGTACGTGGCAGCACCGACGTGAGCTTGGGGGATCACGCTGGGTCCGCCGTGGCCATCGTTGGCGACGTAGACGGCGATGGCTTGGATGAGCTGGCGATCGGCGCGCCTCAGTACGATCTGGAGCCGCCCACGACCATTGGCCTGAGCGGGGCGGTGTACACGGTCTTCGGCCGCTCGGCAGCCGCCCTGGGTGCTCTCGCCGGGGGCACCATGGGTTTTGGGCTCGATGGGCTCGACGGCGCGGTTGGATTCACGGTGCTGGGGTCCGAGGGCGATGACCGGGTAGGGGGCTCGATCGGAAGTGGAGACGCCGATGGGGACGGTCGCCCGGACCTTTGCGTCGGTGATGCCAACGTGGCAACAAGCGGTGCGGGCGACGTCGACGTTCAGAGCGTCTACGTCGTCGGGGGCGGCGCGGGAGTCGGCGGACTCCACGGGACGGACGGCTACCAGCTCGCAGCGCTGGCGGGCCCGGTGGGCGCTCGCCTGGCGGCGGAGCCAGCGTCGGTGAACATCGGCTTGGTCGTTGCATCAGGGGGGGATGTCGACCAGGACGGCGTCGACGACCTGCTCATCGGACAGCGCAGCTCGTCGCTCGGTGGGCCGCGATCGGGCAGCCTGGCGCTGGTGTTCGGGGCCTCGATGGGCGCGCTGCACGGTGTCGGGACCGTCGGTGGAACAGCGTCCGCGCTGGTGGTGCCCGGCGCACAGCCCGGTGACGACCTCGGGAGGTCGGTGAGCATCGCCGGAGACATCAACGACGACGGCTACGCCGACATGGTGGTGGGTGCCGCGGACGCTGGAGCAACGGGCAAGGTCTACCTGCTGTTCGGTGGCCCGCGCGCCGACCTGGTCGCACGGTTTGGCCATATTTCGGCACGGAGCAATGGTTTCGTGGACGGCTTGGATTCGCTCGACGGGACCAACGGTGGCATCGTGCTCCGGAACGACTACATGTCGACCTTCGGCCCCGTGTCGAACGAGGCCGGGTCCGCGGTGACGGGGTTGGGTGACTTCAACGGTGACGGCGTCGACGACTTCGCGGTCGGGGCGGGCAGTGCAGTGACGGCCTTTGCTGCGGTTACCGTGGTGTTCGGTCGCGCCAACCTTGGGAATATCAACCTCTACAGTGACTTCGACGAGGATTCCGAGGCCTCGGCTGGATTCTTGGTGGTTTCTTCGGGTTCGTCCATGCTCGGCGCCAGCCTGAGTGGTGGCCACGATGTGAATGGCGACGGCCGTCCCGATCTGATGATCGGTGCCCCAGGAACGGCGCACCACGCGGCCTACGTGTTGTTTGGAACCTCAGACCCGGCGACGTTGACACAACCCCACCCTTCCTCGTGGCTGTCGGGTGAGGTGGTCTACATCGGCAACGGTACCGGTGTCCCGTTTCAGGACGGTGAGCAACTAAGCGGCCATGGAGTCCTGCTCACGGGACCCAGCAGCACAGGCAGGAGCGTGAGCCTGACCGGTGATGTGAATGGCGACGGCTACGCCGACATGGCCATCGGTGCTCCGTTCGTCGATGTCGATGGCGACACGGGGTTGAACAACAAGACGGCGCACGGACAGACGTACCTGGTGTACGGACAGCCCTTCCGGCGGTAGGGCGTCGAGAACGCCGCCCGCCCTCCAGCCCTACCCTTGCAGCAGCTTGGGCCACACCGCGTCGAGCCGCGTCTGCAGCGCGTCGTCGCCGATCTTCTGCACCAGCGGCTCGAGCCCCTGCACATCGAAGCCCTGCTTGTGCCGCAGGGTCACGCCGCCCTTCTGCTTGGTCTCGCGCCACTCGGCGGCCTCGGCCTTGGCCAGGATTGGCTCGACGACACGTCGCAAGGCCGAGCCGTCCCCCGATGACGCGCTCAGCGCCGGGACCACGTCACCGATGCGGTCGGGGTTGCGCAAGCCCAGGTTCACCAGCCCTTCGGTGAGGCCCTCGACGGGGGGCTGGGCCTCGGCGATCAGCGTAAAGAAGTCGCGGTCCCAGGGAATGGCTCGGTCGTCGGTGCGCTCGAAGGTCCCGGCGATGATGTCGCTCACGGGCCCGTGCTCACCCGCCTGCAGCAGCAGCAAGATGGCCTCCCAGGCGCGCTCGCCCCGCTCGCCGTCCTCCCACCACTGCTGGACCCAGGTCACCAGCAGCGGCACGACGTGGCCCGTCCACTTCCACCGCTTCACGATGGCGCAGCCGCCATCGCACCACTCCAGGAACTGCTGCAGCGGAAAGCCCTCGATGCCGGGGCGCGACAGGGCCGCGCGCTCGATCATGCCGGCCAGGCCGTCGAAGCCCTTGCCATCGGTCTGCAGCCACACCGCGAAGCGCCCGCCCGCGTCGGGGTCGTCGAATGCCTCGAAGGCGACGGCCCATGGGTAGGTCTTGGCGACCACCCGCGCCGGGCCCTTGACCACCCCCGACCACGCCGAGAGCAGGCTCAACAGCTCGGCGGTGTCCACCTCGTTGGCCTCGATCGTGCCCTTCATCAGCGCTTTCTGGATGGCCTTGTAGGTCATCTCACCCGCAACCGGGTGGTTGAGCAGCTCTTGCACCGTCCGGCTCACGTACGGGTCGAGCGCGAGATCGACGAGCTCCTGCAGCCCTTCCTTCTGCAGCCCGGGCAGCGCCTCGAACAACGTCTTGTCGGCGCGGATGAGGGGAGGCGCGATGGCCCGCACCGCCCGCGGCTGGTCTTGCCAGGCCACCGACCCCAGCAAGCGGGCGGCCGCGCTCGCGATGCGGTCGTCGACGTCGGCCTCACCGAGCACCACCGCGATAGCGCCGGCGTGGTCGGTGCTTCCGGGGATGGTCACCGCCATGATGCGGTCGATGGCCATCTCTCCCAGGGTGTACGCCGTGGCCGAGACCTCGTCGCCGAAGAAGGACGCGAAGGGATCGGCCTCTTTCTTGGGCGCGTACCGACCCGGCACCTCGACGTCGCTGCGCGCCAACCGAAATGCGGCCGCGAACACCTCGGGCACGGCCAGTTCGGCCGGGGTGAGCTCGGCCAGCGCCGCGGCGTTCTCTACGGGGTTGTCGGCCTGCAGACCCTGCAGGAAGACCGTGCTTCTGTCGCTCATCGGGAACCTCGTGGCGAGACAGTGGATGACCCCCGGCTGCTCTCAGTCAAGGTCGATCTCGACGGTCGCCTCGGGAGCCGCGGCCTTCACCAGCGCCTTCTCGAGCTCCCCGTAGGCTTCGTTGAACGCCTGAGTGCGCTTGTTGGCGTAGTCCTGGAAGCCCTGGGCCAGGCCGCTGACCTTGTCGGGGTGGTAGTCGCGGATCATGCGCCGGTACTGCTTCTTCACCTCGTCCCACTCGGCGCCGGGCTCCATCTCGAGCGCCTCGTAGTGCCGGATGAGGCCCTTGCTGCCCAGCTTGTGGTGGTCGTGGATGTCGCACTCGGCCAGCAGGCCGTCGATGAAGCGCTGCTTGCGCCGCGAGACCTCGCCGTCGTGGCTGCGCGCGCAGGCGTACAGCAGATTCACGAAGCGGGGATGGGCCGCCGTCGGCACCACCAGATCGACCACCTCGGCGAGGGTCTGGTACGAGTGGTGCGTCTTGTTGGCGATCTTCAGGATGCGGCGCAGGAAGGCATCGCCCAGCTCGTCGAGCTCGAAGTTGTCTTGCAGCAGGGTGCGGATGGTGCGGACCGCGTCGCGGGTGAGCGCCCCCTCGCTGCGCACCAGGGCCGTGAGCGTGTGCGTCATGACGGTGAGCAGGTCGGGGCTGCGGTCGACGTCGTCGGGGAGCTCGACGGGGTAGTACGACAGCGCCACCAGCTCGCCTTCGTCGTCGAAGACGGCGATCTCGCACTCCATCAGCCCGCCCGCCCCCTGGGGCATCACTACGTAGGGCAGGATGGCCTCGACACGGCTGGCGCGGCCGTCGGCCGGCAAGAACAGCACCGCGGTGACCGACAGGTTGTCCTCGTCATCTTTGTACTCGGGATCGCCGGCGGGGATGTAGCCGCCGGTGTCCCGCAGGCGCACCGCCACGAAGATCTCGTCGCCCGCACACCGTGGAATGTACAGGTCGATGAACAGCTGGATGGACGGTCCGGAGGTGCTGACGATGCGCTCGTCGCCCTCGACCCATGTGACCTCGCCATGGGGCGGGCGGTGCTCGTCCCAGACGGGAAGGGGGAATCCGGTGCCGGCGTGGAGTTCTGCGTCGGGTGCGCCCATGGGGCGAGGGTACACGATTCGACGGCTTGCGACCCATCAGCCGTAGGCCTCCACCACCGCCCGCTCCAACCCGTCCTCATCCCGGTCCCGCGCGGCTTCGGCCACGCGGGACCATCCTTTCTCCGGCAGCGGAATCCGCGCCACCTCGACCCCCTTCACCCGCGCCCCGCGGTGCCGCGCGCCATACCAATGGCTCACCGGCTCGGACAGTAGGAACCCCAGCACCGCGTGCAGGTCGACGTCGGGGGTCTTGGCGCCGAGCACGTAGCACGAGTCCAGGGCAAAGCGGCGCTCGGTGTCCATCGCGGCCCGCAGCTCGGTGCCGCTGGTGCCAGCCAGGATGATCTTGGCGGGCACGTCAAAGATGCCCGCATGCTTGGGGGCGACGTAGGGCTTGCGGGCCAACATGTCGGCGGGGTCGTAGCGCAGCCACTCGTCGCGATCGTCGATGGCCCAGCGCTGCACGTCCCGGCCTCGGCAGGTGCGTCGATCGAGCGGGTGGCTGGCTGGGCCCGGGTGCACGTAGCGGGCGTAGTCGCCGCACACGACCCCCATGTGGATGGTCACGTGCTCGGCGAGGGGAGTGCCGGCGAGCTCGGGCAGAGGCCCGTCCAGAGACCACGCATGGTCCGAGAACCCGATGCGGCCGCGCTGCTCGAAGCCCTGCTCCGTCAGGATGCCGGCGCCAGCGGCCTCGTCGCCGGTCAACAGCACCACGCTCTTGACCCGCGCCCCCTTGAAGGTGTTGGTGGGTAGAGAGTAGATCCCGCTCACACCGGCGTCTTGCACCCACACCCGCAGCGCCGCGAAGCTGGCCATGTGCAGCCAGGTGTCGGGGATGACGAAGGCGACCCGATCGGCCTGGCTCACCGCGCGCTCGACGAAGCAGCAGTACAGGTCGGCCTTGTCGGTCAGGGTGTCGAAGCGGTCCCACAGGTCGTCGCGCTGATCGCGCGGCAGGTTCTGGGGACGCACGAAGGGCGGGTTGCCCAGCACCAGATCGGTCTGCGGCCAGGGGGCGTCGGCGGCCAGGGCGTCGCCCACCGACAGCTGGGCCCGCACGCCCGCCCGGGCCAGGGTCTCGGTCGCGGCGGCGATCGCGTCGGGGTCGATGTCCAGGCCGATGAGCTGCAGATCCGGGCGCAGACGACCGGCCGCCAGCAACCAGCGCCCGTCTCCGCAGGCTGGATCGATGACGCTCGCGAACATGGGAAGGTCGGCGATCACACGCTCGGTGACGTGCTGAACCACCCACCAGGGTGTCAGCCACTGGCCCAGCCCCTTGCGCTCTTGGGCAGAGCGCCCGGCGAGCCAGCGTTCGGCGGGGGTGAGGTCGGGCTGCATCTTCAGGGGGTCTGGTTAACCGCACAGCATGTCCACCATCGCACTGCAGTTGACCGAGCTCGTCGCCCAGGCCGCCCAGGCCGCTGGGCACGGCGATACCCCCATTCCCCTCGAGCCCTGCGTGCCCTGCGCCGACCCCAAGCACGGCGACTACCAGAGCAACTTCGCGTTTCGTGTGGGCAAGGCGGCCCGCACCAACCCCCGGGCGGTGGCGACCGCATTCGCCGAGGCCATGCCGCCGTCCCCGATGGTCGACGCCGTCGAGGTCGCAGGGCCCGGGTTCCTCAACTTCCGGCTCACCGACGCCTTCCTGGGCGCCGATCTCGCCCGCCGCACCAGCAGCGAGCGCCTGGGCGCGCCCAAGCCCGGGGACGGCCAGCTGATGGTGCTCGACTACAGCTCCCCCAACATCGCCAAGCGCATGCACGTGGGCCACCTACGCAGCACGGTCATCGGCGATGCCCTGTACCGGCTGCAGTCGTTCGTGGGGTGGGACGTCAAGGGCGACAACCACATCGGCGACTGGGGCACCCAGTTCGGGAAGCTCATCGTGATGTGGCAAGACCACCGCGACGAGGCCGCCTACCAGGCCGATCCCATCGGCGAGCTCCAGCGCATCTACCAGCTGTTCGACCAGCTCTCCAAGGACGATGCCACCCTCATCGAGCGCGCCCGCGCCGAGACCGCCAAGCTCCAGAACCGTGAACAGCCCAACTACGGGCTGTGGCAGCAGTTCGTCGCCGCCTCGATGGCCGAGTTCAACGGCATCTACCAGCGCTTTGGCATCGAGTTCGACGTGACCTATGGCGAGTCCCACTACAAAGACGACGTGGGCCCGCTGATCGCCCGCTTGAAGGCCGACGGTCACGCCATCGACGACCAGGGTGCCGTCATCGTGCCGCTGCAGGGCAAGGGCCTTTCCAAGAACCCGCTGCTCATCCAGAAGTCCGATGGCGCGGCCCTGTACGGAACCACCGATCTGGCCACCCTGCAGCTGCGCCAGACCGAGTGGGGCCGCGCACCCAAGGTCATCTCGTACGTCACCGACACCCGCCAGCAGCTGCACTTCCGCCAGGTGTTCGCGGCGGCCCGCAAGGCGGGCATCGTGGCGCCCGACACCGAGCTGGTCCACGTGTGGTTCGGCATGCTCAAGTTCGCCGACGGGGCCGTGGCCAGCACCCGCGCGGGGCAGGTGGTGAACCTGGTCGACGTGCTCGACACCGCCCGCGACCACGCCCGGGCGGTCGTCGATGCCAAGTCCGGTGACTTCCCCGAGGCCGAGCGCGCCCACATCGCCGAGGTGCTGGGCCTGGCGGCGGTTCGCTACACCGACCTGTCGCAGAACCCCACCTCGGACATCGTCTTCGACTGGGACAAGATGCTGGCCGACCAGGGCAACACGGCGACCTACCTGATGTATGCGCACGCGCGCTGCCACGGCATCCTGCGCAAGGCCGCGGCGCAGGGCCTGGCCGCCGGCGAGGTGGTGCTCGAGCACGAGTCCGAGCGCGACCTGGCGCTGCTGGTGTGCCGCACCCCCGAAGTGGTGCTGGCGGCGGCCGAAGCCTGGAAGCCCAACCTGCTGTGCGACCACCTGTTCCGGCTGGCGCAGGGGCTCTCGCGTTTCTACGGGCACTGCAAGGTGCTGTCCGACGACAACACGCCGCAGACCACGGCCAGCCGCCTGATGGTGGTGACGGCCACGGCCCACGCCCTCAAGACGGGCCTCGGCCTGCTGGGCATCGAGGCGCTCGAGCGCATGTAGCGACCCGCCGATGCCGGCCCCACGCGCGCGATCGGCCGGCGATGGAACCCGGCCGCGGGGCCGCGGTCATTGCGGTGTGCACCCCGAGTGGTTTACGCTACAAGGCGTTATCTGCCCGTTTTAGTGTTGTTTTTCTTTGAGGCTCGATGTCGAACCGCCAGTCGCCTAGCGCCCCGCCTCCGCACAAGCTGGAGCGCATCGGTCGCTACCGCATCGTCCGGCCGCTCTCGAAGGGCGGCATGGCACTGGTGTACGAGGCCCGGCGCGAGAGCCTGGCGGGCGTGTCGCCGCGGGTGGCCATCAAGCTCATCCTGCCCGACTACGCCGGCAGCGACACCTTCCAGGAGCTGTTCATCAACGAGGCGCGCCTGGGCGCGTCCATGCACCACCAGAACCTGGTGCAGATCCAGGACTTCGACCGCGAGGGCGACAGCTTCTACATCGTGATGGAGTACGTCGAGGGGCTCACCCTGCGGCGCGCCATCAGCCTGTGCAGCCGCCACGAGATCCCCATCCCCATGGGCGTCATCGCCGAGTCGGGGCGCCAGGCCTGCGATGGCCTGCACTTCGCCCACATGGCAAAAGACGACCGGGGCAACCACCTGTCGTTGGTGCACCGCGACATCAAGCCCAGCAACCTGATCCTCAACCCCCAGGGTGTGGTCAAGATCCTGGACTTCGGCATCGCGCGCGGCGCGCTCATGCAAGAGCGAAAGGGCTCGGTCAAAGGCACCTGGGGCTACATGGCGCCCGAACAGGCCATGGGCCTCGATGTGGGCCCCCCTGCCGACGTGTTTGGGCTCGGCACCGTGCTGTACGAGATGGCGTCGCAGGAGCCCCTGTTCAAGAAGAAGAAGCCCGCCGAGATCAAGCGGCTGCTCATGGACGACCACGCCGCCCGCATGGCCGCCACGCTCGACCCATCCTACGGCCCGCTGGTCAACGTGCTCGTCCGCGCCCTGCAGCGCGACCCGGCTGCGCGCTTCACCAGCGCCCAGCAGCTGGGCCGCTCCCTGTCCGCGCTGTTGCCCGATCCCATCACCGCCCGCGAAGAGGTGACCCGCTTCTACGAGGTGGTCAACGCCCTCAACGAGGGGCTGCCGGTTCCGGCGTCCAGCCGCTCGCTGCACACGGGCACGGCGCACACCAACTCCCCGGTGAGCATCGCCGGCTCGCCCAGCACCAGCGCGAGTGGCAGCGCCATCGGGCTCATCCTGGGCACCACCTTCATGGGCGTGCTCGCGTTGTCCTTCGTGGTCGTGCTGGGCATCGTGCTGGTGTACAGCGCCAACCAGGGCACGGGCATCGCCGAGCTCGACCCGGTCGACGGCGACCCGGACGCGCTCACCGACGGCGAGGCTGACCCCGTCGACGAGGCCGATCCGGGCGATGGCACCGCCGATGGCGCCGATGGCGCCGAGGCCCAGGTCGAGCCCGCAGTCGACGATCCGAGCATCGCCGAGACCCGCCCCACACCCATCGAGTCGCGTCCGCCGCCCCGGGACACAGTGCGCGAGCCCGACCCGCCGCCGCGCGACACCGACGCCGCCTTCGAGTCCGGGCCCACGAAGGTGACCGTCGTTCGGCCGCCTCCCGAGCCCGAGAAGACCAAGGTGGTCATCGCTCAGCCCGGCCCGGGCCCGGTGGCGGACAACCCGCCCCCCGAAGAGCCCGTCGCCGACGGCATCGGCATGCTCACCATCTCCGCTGTTCAGCCCGCCGAGGTCTACGTCGACGGCAAGTTCGTGCGCAAGGTGCCGCTGGTGCGGCGATCCTTCCCGTCCGGGCGCCACGTGGTCACCATCGTGGCCAACGACGGGCGTCGCAAGAGCTTCGACATCGTGCTCAAGCCCGACGAAGAGATGCGCCGGGTGTGGGACTTCGACCGAGCCGAATGGAAGAAGTAGGCCGCCCGTGAACCTGCTGTTCGTCGATGACGAGGTCGACAACGTCGAGCTGGTGGCCGAGATCCTCGAAGAGGCGCTCGAGGCCCATGTCGTGGTGGTGGACACGGTCGAGGCCGCGGTCGAGCGGCTGCACGAGGGCACCACCTGGGATGCCATCATCATGGACCTGTTCATCCCGCTGGGCGACCACCCCAATCGCGTGCTGGGGCCCCGCGCCAGCCGCTACCAGCGCGATGTGCAGCACCTGGGAGGCCTGGTGCTGCTCGAAGAGATCGAGCGCCTCGACCCCAGGCCGCGGGTGGTGAGCCACACCGCGTGCACCGACCACGTCCTGCTGGAGCTGTTCGGCGATCTGGTCGAGCGCCGAATCCCCAAGCCGAGTCCGATGGACACGGTGCTGCAGAACCTGATGGAAGTGCTGGGGCGCTAACGACCCCTACTCGCTGATCACGACCTTCACGACCTGGATCGGCGTGGTGGGGCGGTCGGACGCATTGCGGGGAGCGCTGCCGATCTGATCGACGATCTCCATGCCGGAGGTGATCTTGCCGAACACCGGGTGCTTGCTGCGGCCGGCGCTGAACCAGTCCAGGTAGGGGTTGTGCACGGTGTTGATGAAGAACTGGCTTCCGCCGCTGTTGGGCTGGCCGGTGTTGGCCATGGACAGCGTGCCGCGCTCGTTGGACAGCTGGGCGGTGAACTCGTCCTGGATGCGGCCGTGGGGCGGGCCGCCGGTGCCGGCGCGCGGATCGCTGGGGTCTTTGCTGTGCGGGCAGCCGAACTGGATCATGAAGTTGGGGATGACCCGATGAAAGTGCAGGCCGTCGTAGAAGCCGTCTTTGGCGAGCTGCACGAAGTTGCCGGCGGTGATCGGCATCTGGTCGGCGAACAGCTCGACGGTGAAGTTGCCCATCGAGGTCTGGAATTCTGCGGTTGGGTTGCCCATGGCGCCCTCCTTGGTGGAACGAGTCGGCAACTATGGAGACGCGGTGGCACCATGTCAAGGTGAGGGGCCGTGCGGATGTTAGCCTCGCCGCAGGTGACCGATTCGTGAGCGAAGACCCCCGTCCGTACCGTCTGCTGTTCGTGTGTACCGGCAACATCTGCCGATCGCCGATGGCTCAGGGCCTGGCCCGTTGGTACGCCGACACCACCGGCCGGGCCCTCGAGATTCGCGGCGCCAGCACCCTGGGCCTCGCCGACTACCCGGCCGACCCCAACGCCGTCGCCGTGTGCGCCGAGCTGGGGGTCGACATCGGCGGGCACCGCAGTGTGCCCCTGTCGCAGGTGGCCATCGACTGGGCCGACTACGTGCTGGTGATGGAGTTCCACCACGCGACCCACATCCGCCAGCACCACCCCAGCGTGGGCGAGCGCATGCTGATGCTGGGCAACTTTGGTGGCGTGCCCGAGATCGCCGACCCCATCGGGGGCTGGCGCTTTCAGTTTCGCCGCAGCCGCGACGAGATCCGCCGGTGCGTCGAGGCCTTCATCGAGCGCCTGCCGCGGGAGCGGCGCCAGTAAGGTCGAACATCCACAGCTCGCCGTCCACCCCGAGCGTCAGCAGGCGATCGGCCCGGGACGACCAGCGCACCCCCCGCACGTCCCCGGTGCCCAGCCGCTTCATGGGCCGCAGGCTCCAGGTGTCCCACAGCACCACGCCGCGGTCGGCGCTGTGCGTGGTGAACCAGCGTCCGTCCGGCGAGAAGCTCGTCGCATCCCAGGTCCCGGAGGCCCCGTCGATGTCGATGGCGGTTCCGCCTGGCCAGTCCACCAGGGCTGCCGCTGAGGGGCACGCGGGACCGCATTGAAGCAGGGCGCGGCTTCCGTCCGGGTGAAAGCTGGCGCCGGTGGCGGTGCCACAGCACGCAGCGCCGTCGGGATGGGCCGATGCACCGTCGGCGGCGATGGCCACGAGCTCGCCTGCGCGGGTGGCCACGCGTAGCTCGTCGCCGCGGCGATCCAGCGCCAGGGCAGGGGACTCCAGCCAGGCCCGGTGCCAGGGCTCGTCCAGCGCGTACAGGTTGCCCCACAGCTCGCCTGCGAGCAGCACACCGTCCGGCGACCACGCCAGGGCAGTCAGCTCCCGCGGCCGCATCTGCAGCTCGGCCCGCCCCGACTCGAGGTCGAGCACGTACAGGCGCGTGTTCTGGGTCACGGCGAGCCGGGCGCCGTCCGGGGACAGGGCGGTGTGCCAGTGCGTGTACCAGTCGCCGGTGGGCAGGGGGTTGCCGGTGTCGATGGGGATCGACCAGCGCTCGGTGACCCGGCGCGTGTCCACGTCGATGCGAAAGGTCGCCGCCATCGAGCGGTCGGGCTCGAAGCTCGACGCGATCACCGTGTCGTCCAGCGGGTCGAAGTGAGCCCCGATCACACCGGTGCCCACCAGCAGGCCACCGTCTCGCTCCTGAAACGGCGGCTGCCAGCGCTCCCGAGCCGCCGTGTGGACCGTGGCCGGTCGACGCCATCGCTCGGCCGCATCGCTGGACAGGCGCAGAGCGCTGTCGGCGGGCAGCGCGTCCAGGTCGAGCTTCCACACCCCGCGCTCGTACAGGAGTGTCCAGGTGTCGGCGCGACCATCGGCGTAGGTGAGCACCACCTCGCGGCCATCGGCCTTGTCGATGGTGGCCCCGTCCAGAAGCGCCTCGAGCCCGTGCCCGTCGCGGTTGCGCGCCTCCATCGCGGCCAGCCAGTGCGAGTGCGCCAGCCCGTTGCCGCGAGAGCCCTGGGCGGCGACCGCCAGGTCGACGGTGGGCACCAGCCGATGGCCCGGGTCGGGACGCGCATAGGCGGCGAGCACATCGCTGACGAAGCGTTCGGGCTCGGTGCAGTGCAAGCAGCTGACCGCCTCGATGCGGTCGATTAGCAGTCCGTCCGCCCCCTGCCGAACCACCAGCGATAGGCCGTCGAGCACCACGCGGGTGTAGTCGGGACCGTCCACGACGGCATGGGGGGCTTCGCTGCGGCGCAGGGCCTGGCCGGTCGCGCCGTCGCGGAGTGCGTAGTCCAGCTGGGCATACCAGCGCGTCGACGCGACCGGCAGGTGAGCCGGTCGAAAGGTGTTTCGCAGCCACTCGGGGTCGACCCCGCCCTCGCTCAGGCGGTCGAGCACCGTGGCCACGAAGGCGACGGCCCGCTGCTCGCCCGGTGCCGTCGACACCGGCTGGGGCCAGAACAACTCGTCGTTGTCGGACGGCAGGGCATCGGGCTCATCGGCGCGCGCCGAGAGGCACACGAGGAACAGCAGCGGCCAAGCCAGAGGCATGGCCGGAGTGTACTCCCCTAGTTGCACCGCACAAGTAGACGTCCACGTGACCGTGACCGTGACCGTGACCGTGACCGTGACCGTGACCGTGACCGTGACCGTGACCGTGACCGTGAACGTCCACGTCCACGTCCACGTGACCGTGAACGTCCACGTCCACGCGACTCGACGTCGACGTCAACGAATCGTCGTCGCCGGCCGGGCCGATGTGGCCCCGTCACAGTGCCGCTGCGATGCCGCGCCGCCGGCCCCGCGTCAACCTCCGCGACCCCTTCGGCGGTCGGCTTAGCCTCCCGCCTGCCAACACCGCCGAGGGCCTCCTTCGAAAGGGCAAGGCCGGCAAGGACCAGCTCGACATCGCGTTCGCGAGTGCTGGCGAGGCCAACGCGGCTCTGCGGCTGAGTCGGCTCGCAGGGGCCGAAGAGCAGCAAGCGAAGCTGCGGCGCGTGGGGCAA
This sequence comes from Myxococcota bacterium, assembly GCA_965216925.1. Lineage (GTDB taxonomy): Bacteria > Myxococcota_A > UBA796 > UBA796 > CAYYHT01. Next base: position 683,379 of record CBDCGT010000001.1, read on the forward strand.
ATGCTGTGGAGGCTCAAGCGGTAGCGCTCGAGCTGTGGTGGGCCGAACTCACCCGTACGGTGCTCTAGTTGCAGGTACTCGGCGCCTGGTACGTGATGCGTACGTCGGTGCCGGGGCCGGGGATGGACGAGCCGTAGAACTCGATGCAGTTGTTGGCGTCGAGGTTCCACCCGCTCGACCACGGCGGCGGGCCGCTGATGCGGCTGACGCTGTTGCCGTCCACGGTCACGCCCAGGCTGGTGATGGGAGTGGGGTTGGCGCTCAGGCAGAACTTGGTCTGCATGCCGGCGGCGTAGAACGACAGCCAGGTGAGCACGGTGTTGAAGTCCATGTCGCACAGCTCGGTGTACAGGCCACCGGTCGCGTTGGCGACGTGTGGGTAGTAGTAGGTGCCCTCGGCCGTGCCACCACCCGAGAAGGCGCACGACAGGTTGGGAAAGCCGAAGCCGCTGGGGCTGGACTGCGGGGCACCCGCCATCGCCGAGTAGCTCGTCTTGTCGGGGTCGCCCTTGTAGGCGTCGAGCCAGTTGATGAAGGTGACGTCGTCGACGCCGCCGCTCTCTTCGCTCTGGTCTTCTTCGTCGGAGATGACGATGATGGACAGGTGGGCGTCGGTGCGCACCAGGCCGGCGTTCTCGTTGTTGATGAGCGGGGCGGTGAGCGCAGAGTAGGCACCGTCCATGCCGCGCTCGGTGCCTGCGCCGCCGGTGTTGAACGCGTCGTCGACCGCATCGCCGAAGGCCGAGACCACGGCCGCATCGCTGCCCTGGATGGCGGGCGACATGACGCCGGCGCCCTGCAGCAGGCCCTTGTGGCCATCGGAGTACATGTCGGTGGTGGTGACGGCGAGCTGGTAGTCGAGGCCCAGGGTGGTGAAGTTGCCCACGAAGCTGTCGAGCTCGTTGGAGAGCTTGTTGGTGATGTCGCCCATGGAGCAGCTGTTGTCGAGCACCCACAGCACGTCGACGCCATCGGGGATGGGCTGCTCGAACAGGTCTTCGTTCATCGGCGTGTCGCTGCCGTGGCCCTCGAGGTCGACGCCGGTCACGTTCTCGTCGGGGTCGTTGCTCTCGAACTCGATGTAGCCGGTGAAGTCGCCCAGCGAGCTGGCCTCGAAGTCGACCTGGAAGGTGAACGACTCGCCGGGAGCGAGCACGGGGTAGCTGCTGGTGGGGTGGTCGGAGCCGAACTGGGAGGCACCGGGCCCGTTGATGTCGTAGATCTCGAGGTCGGCGTCGCCCACGTTGCTGACCGTGACCGTCTTGAGGTCGCTGGGGCAGTCGGGCAGCAGGTAGCCGAAGCTCATCACCTCGGGATCGAGCTTGATGTCAGGCTGCGGGCCGTCGAGGTTGGGGTTGTCGGTGTCGTCGCCCGGCGTGTCGTTGCCGGGGTGGTCGAGACCGACGTCGTATTCCTGGGTGCAGCCGGCCGCGACCAGCAGGACGAGGGCAGGGACAAGAAGTGCGCGTGCAGACATGGTGCCTCCAGAAGGACCCGGTCCCTGCATGCTCAGCAAGGATCATGCCGGGAGGGCGGCATTTAAGGCTGCTCTTAAGGTGCGTGGCAAGTGAGCTTTCTGTAAGCGCGCCGCTGACAGATGTCAGAATGCGGCATTTAAGCCGCGGTGCGCCCACCCACTCAGGGGTTGCGCGGGGCGACTACGGCGCGCAGGTCGAGTTCACCGGGTACGAGATCACGATGTCGGTGGCGGGTCCCGGGATGGAAGAGCCGAAGAACTCGATGCAGTTGTCGGTGTCCAGGTTCCAGCCGCTGGTCCACGGGGGCGGTCCCGACACGCGGCTCGAGGGGTTTCCGTCGACGGTGACCGTGAGACCGGCGGGGCTGGCCACGTCGTCGGTCAGGCAGAAGCGCGTCGCCATGCCGGCGGCGTAGAACGACAGCCAGGTGAGCACCTCGTTGAAGTCCATGTCACACAGCTCGGTGTACAGGCCGTCGGTGGCGTGGGTGACGTAGGGGTACTCGTAGCTGGGCTGGGCGGTTGTGCCGCCGGTGAAGCCGCAGTCGGGAAAGCCGAAGCCGCCGGGCACGTTGGACTCGGTGCCCGCCATGGCCGAGAACGTCGTCTTGTCGGGGTCGAGCTTCAAGGCGTCGAGCCACTGCACGAAGGTGTCGCGGTTGATGGTGCTGCTGTCTTCTTCGTCGCTGATGACGATGATGGCCAGGTGCGCGTCGCTGCGCACGAAGCCGGCGTTCTCGTTGCTGACCAGCGGTGGGGTGAGTGCGGCGTAGGCAGCATCGCGGCCGCGCTCGGTCGCGGACCCGCCGGCACCGACGTTGCTGGCGGCCTGAAACGCGCTCTGCACCGCGGCGTCGCTGCCCTGGATGGCAGGGGACATCACGCCAGCACCCTGCAGGCGGCCCGAGTCGGTCGGGTCGTCCATGTCGGTGGTGACGACGCCGATCTGGTAGTCGAGGCCCAGGGTGGTGAAGTTCTGGATGAAGGTGCCCAGCTCGTTGCCGAGCGTCGTCACCGTGCCGCTCATCGAGCAGCTGTTGTCGATGACCCACAGCACGTCGACCGCGTCGGGTTCGGGCTGATGGAAGAAGTCTTCGTTGATGGCGTTCTCGGAGCCGTCGCCTTCGAGCGCGACGCCGGCGGTCTGCTCGTCGGGATCGTTGCTGGCGACCACGACCGATCCGGTGAACGAGCCGAAGTTGTCGGGGGTGAAGGTCACGTCGAAGGTGAAGCTCTCGCCGGGGGCCAGGGTGCGCGTGCCGGTGGGATGGCTGGAGTCGAACTGCGCGGCGCCGGGGCCGGTGATGTCGCTGATCTCGAGGTCGGCGTCACCGACGTTGCTGACCTCGACCGTCTTGGGGTTGGTCTCGCAGTCGGGGATCTGCTGCCCGAAGGTCAGGGTCTCGGGCTCGATCTTGATGTCGGGCCACGGGCCGGGGCCGATGGGGGTGTCGCCGGTGTCGTCGGGGGTGCCGTTGTTGGGGTTGTCCGGGTTCAGGTCGATCTCGGACTGACAGCCCAACAACGCGATCAGGACCGATGCAGGAATGAGGAGCTTGCGAGCCACTGGGACCTCCGAGCCGTACGTGCCGTGCCAGGCGACATGTACTTATAGCCGAACCGGCCCCGACCTCGTGTCGAAAGCCTCTCAATCTGTGGATGTGCCCATCCCGGCCCGCGATCACCCCAGCGTCTTCGCCCCTGCCTTGATCGCCTCGACCACCCCGGGATCGGCCAGGGTGCTCACGTCGCCGATCTGCCCGGGCTGACCCTCGGCAATCTTGCGCAAGATACGCCGCATCACCTTGCCCGAGCGGGTCTTGGGCAGCCCTGGCACCACCTGAAACAGGTCGACCTTGGCATGCGCGCCGATGACCGCGCGGCACACGCCGTTGAGGTCGGCCTCGAAGCCGTCGCCAACCTGCTCTCCGGGCTGCAGCACGATGTAGGCGTACACGCCCTGGCCCTTCATGTCGTGGGGGAAGCCCACCACTGCCGCCTCGGCGACCGGCTCGGCCGAGATCAGCGCGGCCTCGAACTCGGCGGTGCCCATGCGGTGCCCGCTCACGTTGATCACGTCGTCGACGCGGCCGGTGATCCAGTGAAAGCCGTCCTTGTCACGCCGGCAGCCGTCGCCGGTGAAGTACAGGCCCTTGAAGTGGCTGAAGTAGGTGCCCACGTACCGCGGGTGGTCGCCCCACACCGTGCGCGCCTGCCCGGGCCAGGGGTGCTCGATGCACAGCAGACCCTGCCCGGGTCCGCGGATCACGCGGCCCTCGGCGGTGCGCAGGGTGGGCAGGATGCCCGGCATCGGCAGCGTCGCGGCGCCGGGCTTGGTGGGCGTGGCCGGGGCGATGGGCGCGATGGCGATGCCGCCCGTCTCGGTCTGCCACCAGGTATCCACGATGTTGCAGCGGCCCGCGCCGACCACCTCGTGGTACCAGCGCCAGGCGTCGGGGTTGATGGGCTCGCCCACCGTGCCCAGCACGCGCAGCGAGCTGGTGTCGTGCTTGGTGACCAGCTCGGGATCGCAGGCCGCCAGGGCGCGGATCGCGGTTGGAGCGGTGTAGAAGATGGTGATGCCGTGGCGCTCCACCATGTCCCAGTACCGGCCGGCATCGGGGTATAGCGGCGTCGACTCGAACATCAGCGTGGTGGCGCCGTTCGCGAGCGGGCCGTACACAATGTAGGTGTGTCCCGTGATCCAGCCGACGTCGGCGACACAGGCGTAGACGTCGTCTTCGCGCAGATCGAACACGGTCTGGTGGGTGTAGCTGGCGTAGGTGAGGTAGCCGCCGCAGGTGTGCACCAGGCCCTTGGGTTTGCCGGTGGAGCCCGAGGTGTACAGGATGAACAGCGGGTCCTCGGCGCTGCACACGACCGCTTGGTGGCTGTCGCTGGCCCGACCGACGGCGTCCCGCCACCACACGTCGCGTCCCTCGACCCACTCGACCGCCCCGCCAGTGCGCTTGTACACGAGCACGTTCTGGACGTTCTGCTCGCCCACCAGGGCCTGGTCGACGACGGCCTTGAGGGGGATGGGCTTGCCGCCCCGCATGCCCTCGTCCTGGGTGATCACGATCTCGGCGCCGCAGTCGCGGATGCGGTCGCGCAGGGCCTCCGCCGAGAAACCGCCGAACACCACGCTGTGGATGGCGCCCAGCCGCGCGCAGGCCAGCATCGCAATCGCGGCCTCGGGCACCATGCCCATGTAGATGATGGCGCGCTCGCCCTTCTTGAGCCCCAGCTCGGCCAGGGCGTTGGCGGTCTTGCACACCTCGGCGTGCAGCTCGCGGTAGGTCAGGATGCGCGTGTCACCGGGCTCGTCGCCCTCCCACAGGATGGCCACCTTGTCGGCGCGGGTGTCCAGGTGCCGGTCCAGGCACGACTCGGTCACGTTGAGCTCACCGTCGCCGAACCAGCGCACCGGCCCGCTGGCGATGTCGTAGTAGCTGCCCTCGAGCCCTTGGGTGGGGGCCACCCGCCAGGTCAACCGCGAGCGGGTGATCCCGAGCCAGAACGCATCGGGATCGTTGGCAGCGCGCATCCAGGTGTCGCGCCAGGCGTCCAGGCTGGTGATGGGGTTGGGGGAGTCGGCGCTGACACGCTCGGGCACGGCGTAGAGATCGGGCATCGGGAGTCCTTCCGGCAAGCTCGGCAGGATACAACGGCAGCGATGGGTGATCCTCTCGACGACTACGCGCGTGCTCAGACCCGCCAGCAGATGGTCATGGCCGGCGCGGTGACGGTGGCCGTGGTGCTGCTCGCCGCCGTTCCCTGTGCGCTGGGGCTGTGGGGCTACGTCGGCGAAGGCCTGCTGGCCCGCATGCGCGGCGAGGTCGACATGCAGGGCAACCCCATCTACCGGCCACCGTTCCAGGTCGAGCAGTCGGTGGTGGCGGGCATCGACATGGCCAAGGTGCATGGGCAGCTGCTGCCCGACTGGATGATCGCGGCCTCGTACCCCGACGAGCGCAGCCAGCAGATCGCCCAGGACAACCTGGCCGCGCTCCGCGCCGAGGCGGGGGTCGACCCCAATCTCGACGCACTCATCGTGGAGCTGGCCGAGCTGGTGCACGCCGACCCATGGGCCAACGCCCAGCGCATCGATCGCATCTGCTGGTCGTGGAACGACTATCTGGACACGCTGCAGGCGCCGTACTGGATCGACTGCACCGTCATGTCGAGGAGCGGCGAGGGCAGCTTCTACACCAAGAGCTACGTCGTGCTGGCAGACATGCAGCCCCGCGTGGGGCAGACCGCGGTGCGCCAGCGCATCGTGCGCCGCATCGACCAGACCAACGTCGTCGAGATGTACCACGGCATGGCGACCACCCCGGATGTGGGCTCGGTCGTGCTGGTCGACCGCATCGGCGAGTTTGCCGTCGACGACGTGTGGCCCATGCTCGATCCGGCCGCCGAGGGGCCCTTCGCTGCGGCGGTCCGCGCCGAGGCCTCAGCCGGGGTGGCCGGCGAGCACCTCGACGTGCTGAAGCAGACCGCACCCCTGCGGCGCCGCCTGCACGGCGCGGTCGAGGCGATTCGGGCCCGGCGTTCGTGCGGAAGCCGCTTCCAGATTGCGCAGCTGCCCTGGGACGGACTTGCCGCTCGCGAGCACGACTACCTGTTGTCCGCGGCATCGGGCAGCGAACACCGGCGCTGCCCCGAGGTCACCACCGACGAGGCCACCGCCATCATCGAGAGCAGCCTGGCCTTGGCCGCCGATCAGCGCGTGCTCCCGGCCATCGAGGCGCTGGCCGCCTTCTTGGCCCGGGGCGTGGCCGTGCACGAGGCTCGCCACGTGGCCGACGCCGTGGCCACGGGCGGCGCCGACGTCGAGCTGCCCTGCGAGCCCTGCGAGGGCCACCTTTTCGGCAGCGCGCGCTCCGAGCTGTCGGCGTACCTCGCGAGCTTTGCCGATCCCGCTACCGCCCGCACCTCGCTCTACCAGGCCTGCGATGCGATGGAGGGAGGCGGCTCGCACGCCGCGGCGATGGCTTTCATCTTGCCGGCCCTGACCGACGACGGGTGCGGCGGGCCGCCTCCAGAAGACCTCAACGAGCGGGCTCGCGAGCTCGAGGCCAAGCTGCTCGGACGCAGCCAGGACGTTGCGTTGCCAGCGGACTTCCCGATAGCGCTGCCGTTGGGTACATTGCCGCGGTGACACGCGTGTTCCCCGTCCCCATGCTGTTGCTGCTGACGAGCGGCTGCCTGTACATCGGCGAGCACGAGAACTCGTCCCGCGTCGACTTCGACGGCGACGGCTTTCTGAACGCCGCACAGGCCGGCGGCACCGACTGCGACGACCAGTCGGCCCTGGTGAATCCCGACGCCGTCGAGGTCTGCAATGGCTTCGACGACGACTGCGACGGCGAGATCGACGAGGACACGCCCTCGTGGTTCGTCGATGGTGACGGCGACGGCTTTGGCGATGTGAGTGGCAGCGGCTGTCTACCGCCAGCGGGAGCGATCGCTGTGGGCGGCGACTGCAACGACGACGACGCGCTCGCCTTCCCGGCCGCGCCGGAGCGGTGCAATGGCCTCGACGACGACTGCGACGGCACCGTCGACGAAGAGCCGATCGACGGCACGCTGTGGCACCTCGACGGCGACGGTGACGGCTTTGGCGCCACCACCAACTTCATCGCAGACTGCGGGTCCACGCCCCCCGACGGCCGCATCGCCGATGGCAGCGACTGCAACGACTTCGACCCCGACATCCACCCAGGCGTGCACGACGGCTGCGACTCGGTCGACAGCGACTGCGACGGCACCGTCGACGAAGACGGCGACCCCTGGTACGCCGACGCCGATGGCGATGGCTTTGGCGACCCAGGCCAGGTCACGTGGAGCTGTACCCAGCCCGCGAACACCGTCGCCGACGACACCGACTGCGACGACGCGCTCACCGGAGTGCACCCCGGAGTGGCCGACACCTGCGCCGCTCCCGGTGATGCCGACTGCGATGGGCAGCTCGACGAGGACGCCGATGACCTGTCGACCTTCTACGCCGACAGCGACGGTGACGGCTTCGGCGACGCTGGCACGCCGGCGACGGGCTGCACGGCGCCCAGCGGCTACGTGCCCAATGCCAGCGACTGCGAAGACGCCGATGGTGGGGTGAATCCCGCGGCGACCGAGGTGTGCGGCAACTTCGCCGACGACGACTGCAGCGGTGAGGCCCTGGCCTGCGAGCTGCCCCGGCACATCGACCTCACCAGCGTGGTGCCGGCGCTCGTCGGCGACGAGAGCGGTGACCGGCTCGGCTCGGTGGTCGAGGTGCTCGACTTCGACGGCAGCGGCGTCGGCGACATCGTGGTGGGCGTCCCCTGGCTCGACGAGGCCGGACGTGTGGACACGGGGGGCGCGTCGATCGTGCTCGATGCGGGCCTGGGCCCGTGGTCGGTGAACGTGAACGTGTACGGAGGCGCCGATGGCGACTTTTTTGGTGGGCGGCTGCGGCGCGTGCCGGATCTGGACTCCGATGGCGACGACGAGCTGGCGCTGGGGGGCAATGGCTTCGACCTGCTGACCGGTGCGGTGGGTGTGCTTCGCGGCGGCGCGACCGGCGCGGTGGGCTCCAGCGACATCGAACTCTTCTACATCGGCGATGCCCAGGGCGACCGCTTTGGCACCGAGATCAGCCAGTCCGGCGACACCGACGACGATGGGGCGCTCGAGTTCGTGATCGGCGCCCCCTACGTGGCCGGCGCCGGCAGCCAGCGCGGGCGGGTGTTCGTGCTCGATCCCGACGCCACCGGCCTTTTCTATGCGGGGCCGTCCGCCCAGGCGACGGTGACGGGCACGATCGACGACGGCCTCTTCGGTACCCGCCTCGACGCCGGCGACCTCGACGGTGACGGCGTGGCCGACCTGGTGGTCAGCCAGTTCCGGACGCAGTCCCCGGCGGCCAACACCGGGGCCGCCTACGTGTTCTTGGGGCCCGTCTCGGGCGACATGACCACCGGCGACAACGACCGGGAGTGGATGGGCATCGAGGGCGGATGGTACCTGAGCGGCAAGGTCGCCATCGGTCCCGATGTCGACGGCGACGGCACCACCGATGTGCTCATCGGGCGGGCCTGTCCGACGGGCTGCGACAGCACCGGCCGGATCTACGCTATCGACGAGCTGCCAGCCACCGGTCCGCTGGTCGACGCGGCGCACACGGTGTTCATGGGGCCACCCGACATCAGCGCCGACCCGGGCATCGGGCACGCCTTCGACGTGGGTGACACCAACGGCGATGGGGTGGTCGATCTGGTGGTCGGCAACCGCTACCGTGGGCCCGGCGGCCAGGATGTGAACGCCGACGATCCCGACCAGGGCCAGGTCTGGCTGGTTCGTGGGCCGCTTTCGGGGGTCGTCGACGTCACTCGAGACATCGAGATCGGCACCCAGACGCTGCAGGGCGCCCTCGGGGCCGAGACCCGGCTCCAGGATCTCGACGGCGACGGCTTCGACGATGTGATCATCGGTGCGAGCTACTTTGCCGGCAACGAGCGCGGGGCGGTGTACACCGTGCAAGGGGGCGGCTGGTGATCGGGGTCCTCGCCCTGCTGTGGGGCTGCGCCAACAACGATCTGGACGGCGACGGCCTGGTGGGTGCCGACGACTGCAACGACCTCGATGCCAGCGTTCCCGCCCAGGCCGAGCTGTGCAACGGACGCGACGACGACTGCAACGGCCTGATAGACGATGCACCCACCGACGGGCTCGTGGGCTTCGTCGACTCCGATGGCGATGGCTACGGCGACCCCGACGAGCCCACCACCGGCTGCAGCCTGGGCAGCGGCGTGGTCGCCGACGACAGCGACTGCGACGACTCGGCCGCCAACACCCATCCCCGCGCCGCCGAGCGCTGCGACGGCGCCGACAACGACTGCGACGAGGTGGTCGACGAAGATGCCATCGACGCCAACGTGTGGTTCGTCGACGGCGATGGCGATGGGTTTGGTGTCGAGGGCTCCGTGCTGCGCGACTGCAGCACGACGGCACCGTCGGGCCACAGCGCGGTCGCGGGCGACTGCAACGACTTCGACCCCGACTTCGCGCCCGATGCCACCGAGATCTGCGCGAACGGGACCGACGAAGACTGCGACGGCGAGGCCGACGAGGCCCAGGGAACGTGGTTCACCGACGGTGACAGCGACGGCTACGGCGACGCGGCGGCCCCTGTAGATGCGTGCTCGCAGCCCGCGGGAGCCGTCGACGACGCCACCGACTGCGACGACTCGGCGGCGGGTGTGCACCCCACGGCGCCCGAGACTTGCGACGGTGTCGACCAGGACTGCAACGGCATCACCGACGACCAGCCCGTCGACGGGGTCGACTACTACCGCGACAACGACGGGGATGGCTTCGGTCAGGCGGCCACCGACGCCTTCTGCCAGCTGCCCGTGCTCTACGCGATCGCCCCCGGCGACTGCGACGACACCGACGCCGCGGTGAACCCCGGAGCCCCTGAGGTGTGCGGCAACCAGGTCGATGACGACTGCGATGGCACCGCCCAGGGGTGCCGCTTGGACTACGCGGCGGTGGCCACCGACGATCTGCCCTTCGCCGAGGGGGTCGATGGCCACGGGACCATCCTGGGCCGATACCTCGAGGCGGCCGACCTCGACGGCGACGGGGCCGTCGATCTGGCGGCGTGCGCCTATGGCGCCAACACCCTGTCCTTCGATGGGGGCGAGCTGTCCATCTGGCACGGCCCTCTCACCAGCCCGGGCGGCACACCCACGCTGCAGGTGGCGTCCCCGGGTGCCAGCACCTTCCTGTGCCACTCGCTTGCGCTGGGGGGTGACGTCGATGGGGACGGCTACCCCGACCTGGCCATCAGCTCCGACGCGGCCGACCCCCCGCGCGCGGTGGTGTTGTCCGGTGCCGGCGCCGGCATCCACAGCACCCCGGATGTCGCGCTCATGGCGGTCACGGGCCCGGCTGGCGCGTCGCTCTTTGGGGACACGCTGGCACTCGGGGCCGATCTCCTGGGCGATGCCACCCCCGACCTTGCGGTGGGCCGGCCCCAGTTCGGCGTCTACTTCTACGACGGAACCAACAGCACCGACGTGTCGTACACCGCGGCCGATGCCACCATCGACCGCAACAACTCCAGCCACTTCGCCCGCGCCCTGTGGTCAGGAGACTTCGACGGCGACGGCGTCGATGAGGTGCTCATGGGCGCTCCCGGCGACGACGTGGCCGGGGCCGATGCCGGCGCGGTGTACGCGCTGCAGGGCCCGCTCGCGGGGGCCATCGACCTGGATGCCGACGCCGACTGGGTCGTTCGCGGCCAGGCAAGCCAAGATGCCATCGGCTACCAGCTCGAGGTGGGCGACCTCACCGGCGACGGCGCCAACGACCTGGTGATCGCCGCGCCCCAGTACCTCGGCGGCGCCAGCGTGCAAGGCCGTGTGCACCTGGTGCCGGGGCCGCTGGGGGCCGGCGAACACGTCGTGAGCGACGTGCAGACGGCCACGATGGTGGGCATTCCCGAGCCCATCGTCACTTTCGGCATCGAACTCGCGGCCCTGGGCGATGTCGACGGCGACGGGGTGCCCGATCTCGCGGTCGGCGACCCCTACTGGTCGGACTACGTGCATCGCGGCGGCGCCGTTCATGTCTTCCACGGACCTGTGCAAGGCGATGTCGACGTCTACGACGCCAGCGCCAGCCGCCTGCTGGGGCACGAGTCAGCGGCGCTCTTTGGCAGCGCCATCGCGGCCACGGGCGACCTGGACGCCGATGGTTATGCCGACTTCGCCGCCGCGGCCCCGTTCTGGGACACCCCCAGCAGCACGTCGGGGGGCATCTGGCTGGTGTACGGGCAAGGGCTGTAGCCGCCCGCTACGTGTTCACGCTGTCCACGATTCCGATGATTACGCTGCGAATGGGGCCGTCGCTGCCGCACTCCAGCAGCTGGCGCGCCGAGTTGCCCTCGTCCTCGACCAGGACGGTCTGACCGATGCCGGCGCCCACAAGATCGACGGCGATCACGTAGCCGTCGCCGTCGTAGCTGCCGTCAGGCCGTGTCCACCGCACGATCAGCTGCTTGCGCCCCTGGTAGAAGGCGTGCTGCTGGCTGGCGACGACGGTGCCGGTGACCTTGCCCACCTTCACAGCGGATCCTCCTGGTAGTGGTGCTGGTCGATGATGCCCACGATGGCATGGTCGACCGGCACGACGCGCGGATGGTGCAGCAACGCCGCCTCACGCGACTTCTCGTAGGTCACCAGGTCGCCGGGGCCAGCCTGGTCGCTGGCATCGGTGGCGACAAAGCTCATGCCTTCCGCCGAAAGGTCGGCCTTGAGGGGCTTGACGACCAACAGCTTGAGCCCGTGCATGCCGTCGACCTTGTGGGTGGCAACGAGGTTGCCGATGACGCGTCCAATCTTCATCCCCGCCATCCCCCGAAGAAGTGCGTGCCGCCGGTCATCGCCTTGGCGACCTCGGGGTCGGCGTTGCGAATGATGCGGGCTTTGTCGGTGTCGGCGAGCTCGATGGCGGCCTCGACGTCGTAGCTGTGGCCCCACAGGGTGCACAGGGCCTTGCCGGCCAGTCCTTCGGCGATCCTCAGCTGCACGAGGCCCACCTCGGCGCCCTTGAGCGCGCGATCGACGGCGGCGAGCAGCTTGGGGCTCGATGCCGACTGCAGGACGCCCAGGGTCTCGCCCGGGTGGGGCCAGCGAACCAGGCCGTCGAGCAGCGCTGGCAGGATGCGCTCGTCGGCGTAGGGCAGCAGCACCTGGTCGACCAGCGCACCGCCGGCCGCTTCACGGGCCTTGGCATCGGCGAACTGCACCGCTTCGACCCCGCCCGCGAACAAGATGAGGTAGCGGCCGGGCTGCACCGTGCCGCGGCCCACGATCTCGACCCGGGCTTCCTTGATGAGGGCGTCGAGGGCGGCCAGGCCGGCCGGCACATCGCCGATGTCGAGCATGGCGACCGCAGGACCGGGCCCGGCGGCACCATCAGACAATCCGGAAGTGCTCGACGATGGTGCAGCGGCGCCAGCGCGAGAACTCGCGTGGGCCGGTGAGGCCCTCGCCGGTGGGGGAGGCGATGGTGAAGCTGGTGTGGCCCTCGCCACCCTGGCCCAGGCCGGCGTAGTGGGGGCCGTTCTTCACAAAGATGCTGACGTTGCTGCGCTTGGCCATGGTGGACAGCTTGTCGATGTCGCGGCTGTGCATGCTGGCGGTGTGGAAGCAGCCACCCTCGGCCTCGATGGCCAGGTCGATGCCCGCATCGGTGCTGGGAACCCGGGTGATGGGAAGCACGGGCATCATCTGCTCGGTCCACACCAGCGGATGGTCGTTGGGCACGTCCACGATCAGGCAGCGAACCTCGTCGCCGCCGGGCATGCCCAGGGCCGACAAGATCTGGCTGGCGTTCTTGCCCACGAAGTCGCGGTTGACCACGGCGTGGCCGCGCGGCCCCGCGTTCTTCTTCCAGATGGCCTTCTCGAGCCGGGCCAGCTCGCTCTTGGGGATCTCGACGGCGCCGTTGCGCTTCATCACCGCCTTCAGGTCGTCGGCGACGCGGTCGACCACGATGCACTCTTTCTCGTCGACGCAGATGACGTTGTTGTCGAAGGAGTGGCCCCGAACGATGTCGCGCCCGGCCTTGTCGAGGTCGGCGGTGTCACACACGACCGTGGGCGGGTTGCCCGGACCAGCGCAGATGGCCCGCTTGCCGGAGTTCATGGCGGCCTTGACCACGCCGCCGCCACCCGTGACCGCCAGGATGCGAATCAGCGGATGGTGCATCAGCTGCCCGGCACTCTCGATCGTGGGCTCGGCCACGCAGCACAGCAGGTTGGGCGGGCCGCCGTTGGCCACGATGGTCTGGTTGATGAACTGCACTGTCCACCGGCTCACCATCTTGGCGGCCGGATGCACGTTGAACACCACCGAGTTGCCCGCCGACAGCATGCCGATGGCGTTGCAGATGATGGTGCTGGTGGGGTTGGTGCACGGGGTGATGGCCCCGAACACACCGAACGGCGCCTGCTCGATGATGCTGATGCCGTTGTCGCCGCTGACCGCCATGGGCACCAGCGACTCGGGGCCTGGGGTCTTGTTGGTGACCAGCAGGTTCTTGATGACCTTGTCTTCCCAGCGACCCAGGCCCGTCTCTTGCCACGCGAACTTGGCCATGTGCTCGGCCTGCGGGGCCAGGGCATGGCGAAGCGCCGTGATGATGAGCTTGCGCTGCTCGAGCGGGACCGTCTGAAACGCCAGGAACGCCGCGCGTGCGGCCTGGGCCGCCTCGTCGATGCTGGCGAAGACGCCATTGCCGAGACCTGCGCTTCCGCCACCGCCGCGCACCGATGGTGACGGGGCGTTCATCGCAGCAAAGTTTGGGGCTTGGCCCAACAGCTCGTCGGCGATGGCCGCGGCGATCTGCCGAATTTGCTCACTAGTCGCCATAGCCGGCCTCGGTGCTGTGCTTCAGGAACTTCTGCTCGCCATCGATGGTCCAGGAGTCGACGATGGCCATGATCACGGCATCGCACGGTCGATCCTTGGTGACGCTCGTCTGCCGCGCGCTGCTGCCCGACGCGTACAACACGTACTCGTCGACGCCCGCGCCCACGGCGTCGTTGGCCACGACGTAGCCGCCGGTAGCCAGCGTCTCGGGGTCGACGTTCTGCAGCAGCAGGAACTTGAACCCGTGGACCTTCGGATCTTTCTGGGTGGACACGACCGTGCCCACCACCCGTGCGAGAAGCATGGGGTTCTCCTGTGGAGGGGCCTGCTACTTCTTGCCGCCGCGGGCCTTGACGTCTTTCTCGACCTCGTCTTTGCGCCCGAGGGGCAAGACCAGATCGACGTTGACGTGCGGACGCGCGATGATGTGGGTCGCCACGATCTCGCCGACACGGCCGGCTCCAGTGGTGCCCGCGTCGACGGCGGCCTTCACCGCTGCGACATCGCCACGGATGATCGCGGTGACGTGTCCGCCACCGGTCTTCTCGTAGCCCACCAGCTCGACCTTCGCGGCCTTGACCATTGCGTCGCTCGCCTCGACCATTGCCGCGAACGAGCGCGTCTCGATCATGCCCAGTGCTTCGGCCATCTCTACTTCTCCTTTTACGGGTTGTCTCTGCCGTCCATGGCGGCGAGAGCGGCGTGAACCGCCTCGACGGCCACGTCGATGTCTTTCTGAGCTCCAGCCAGGTACATGCGCCCGAAGGCGCCGAAGGCCGTGACCTCTAGAATCTTGATGTTGGCTGCCTTTTCGGCCTCGTTGGCGGCGATCGCGGCGTTGGCCGCGGGGTGCACCTCGAGCACGAACAGCGTCTCTCCCGCCAGGATCATGTGGCCGTGACGGGTGCGGTTGATGAGCTGGCTCTGGCGGTCGTCGAGGTGGCGAATGACCGTGCTGGACACGATCTTGGGCTTCAGCCGCTCGGTCTCGACCCGGCCCAGCTCGGCCAGGATGGCATCGCCGGCGCGGCGAACCTCGCCCTGTTCGTCGTGGTGGATCTCGAGCAGCCCGTTCACGCGCTCGACGATCTGCATGCCCGGCTGCACATCGGTGGCCTTGACCGCGATGTCGGTGAGCCGGTTGATGGCGATGCCGGGGGCAATCTCGAGGTACAGGGCGGCCTGCCCTCGAACGGGCAAGAAGCCCTTGGCGACCGTGCCGATGAACGCGGCGTGCTGGGGCTGCAGCGTGTCCAAGAAGACGTAGCTGCGCAGCTCGATGTCCCGCATCGATCCGCTCATTGCTCCCTCCCCGACAGCGACTGCAGGGCCTCGACCGCGGCCACGCTGCCCACGTCGATGTCACGCTGCAGGCCGCCCAGGTACACACGTCCGAAGGCGCCGGTCATGCGCACGTCGATGATGTTGACGTCGGCGGCCTTCTCGGCTTCGTTGGCGGCGAAGGCGGCGTAGGCTGCGGGCGCGCACTCCAAGATGAACAGCGAGTCGCCGCCCACCAGCATCATGCCCATGCGACCGCGGTTGATGAGCTGCACCTGCAGGTCGTCGCAGTTGCGGATGACCTGGCTGGACAGGATCTTGGGCTTCATGCGGTCGTGTTCTTGCAGACCCAGGTCATCGAGGATGGCCTGCCCGGCCTGCCGAACATCGCCCTGGGACTCGCTGTGCACCTCGAGCATGCCGTAGCGGCGCTCGACGATCTGCATGCCCGGACGCACGTTGGTGTTCTTGACGGCCACGTCGGTGAGCTGGTTGATGGCGATGCCCGGGGCGATCTCGACGAACAGCGCGGCCTCGTAGACCGTGGGCAGGAAGCCGCGGCTGATCGTGCCGATCAGCGCGTTCATCTGCGGCTGCAGCGAGTCCAGGAACACGTACGAACGGAGGTCTACAGACACTAGTAGCCGCCTGCTTTGAGGGAGCCCGGCACCTTGCACCCCGCGATCTTGAGCCCCACAGAGGCGCCGATGCGGGTGGCTCCAGCGTGGGCCATCTGGATGAGGTCGTCTTTGCTGCGCACACCGCCCGACGCCTTGACCTCGAGCTGGTAGTCGACGGCCTGGGCCATCAGCGCCACGTCGGCCGTGGTGGCTCCACCGGTCGAGAAGCCCGTGGACGTCTTGACGAAGTGCGCGTTGGCCTTCTTGGAGAGCACGCAAGCGGCGATCTTCTCTTCGTCGGTGAGGAGTGCCGTCTCGATGATGACCTTGCAGATGATGCCGTGGTCGCGGGCGACCTCGACCACCCCGCGGATGTCTTCGTAGACATAGCGGTGGTCGCCGGACTTCAGCGCGCCGATGGGGATCACCATGTCGATCTCTTTGGCGCCGTCACGAATGGCACGCCGCGCCTCGAGCACCTTGACCTGGGTCGGGGTGGCGCCCAACGGGAAGCCGATGACGGTGCACACGACCGGGCTGGCGCCGCGCAGCCGGTCTGCTGCGCGCTTGACGTAGATCGGGTTGACGCAGACCGACATGAAGCCGCACGTAGCGGCCTCGTGACACAGCTGGTCGATCATGTCGTAGGTGGCATCGGCCTTGAGCAGGGTGTGGTCGATGATTCCTGCGAAAGAACCGTCCACGTCGCACATGCCCAGCTCGGTGCACAAGCGGGTGCCCGCCAGCTCGCCCAGCATGCCCTTGACCGCGTCGCCTGCGGAGTTGGTGCGGCAGCTGCCGCAGCAGTCGCCGCGGCCCTTGCACTGCTTGGTCATGGGGTTGCAGGTGGCGTCGACGAAGCCCGGGGCGCCGGCGGCGACCGGCCTCGCGGTGCCGCCGATGAGACCGGGATTGGCGCTCAGCACGGCGGCGATCTGCTCGACCAGCTTGCTGCGGTCTGGAGTCGGGGCGGCCATGGGGCTCCTGGAAGGGGGAGGGGAGGGTGCAGCCGGAGCACGCCCCTCGTCGAGGGCGTCGATCATTGCCACGCGCCGCTTGTGCCGGTCAACCGTGCAGTCGACCGTCAAGAAGACATCGACGATGGCCGCGGCTGCTGCGGCATCGAGGTACCCCGCGCCGAGCGTGAGCACGTTGGCGTCGTTGTGTTCGCGAGCGTTGTTCGCGGTGCGAACGTCGAATGCCATGCCCGCGCGAACGCCCTTGACCTTGTTGGCGGCCATGGCGCTGCCGATGCCGGCGCCGTCGACCACGATGCCGCGCCAGGCCTGGCCGCTGGCGACGGCCTCGGCCGCCGCGGTGGCGAAGACCGGGTAGTCGGCGGACTCGGTGCTCCACGTGCCGACGTCGAGCACGTCGAAACCCTTGGAACGCACGTGTTCCTTGAGGGCTTCTTTGAGTGGGAAGCCACCGTGGTCGGAGGCCAGGACGACGCGTTTCGACATGGGCGGCGACCCTACCAGAAGAGGTCCGGGGCCAGCAGCTCCCGTGTCACTTGCCCCACAACAAGCACGTGCCGCGGCGCACTCCGGTCGGCGACGTCGAGTGCCCGATGCCCGTTGTGGCGTTGTCGCCACAGTAGGTCTGGATGACTCCGCTGAGCGTGCCGCTGTTCAGCCCGTTCGCGTGCATCCAGTGACTATCCATCGTGTAGTTCGCGTCGTGCGATGCGCACGTCGTCGACGTCGCGCCGCACGCAAAGCCCGAACCCCAGCCCAGCTGGCCGCAGCTGCCCTTGCCTGGCGACGAGGAGGAGCCCGAGGTGAAGCTCCAGTTGCTGTCGATGCCACCCTGGTAGTGGTTCTCGCAGTACTTGTACATCTGCGTGGAGTGCTGCTTGATGTAGGTCATCACGCGGCGCTCGCCGCTGTTGACGACGGCGGCCACCGCGGCCCTCGAGAGGTGTCCGGCGTTGTACACCCCATCGTCGTCGGGCGCGGTGAGGTAGTCGGTGTTCACAGCAGAGTCGACGCGCCAATTGCGCCCGCCGATCGTGTTTCCGGTGACGTTGAGGTTGAACTTGCCCAGCAGCGTCCAGCCGCCGCCCTCCAGGTCCATGTCGCACAGGACGTCGAAGGGCTCGATGCCGGTGTCGAACCCATCGGGGTCGATCGTGTACACCCCTGTGCCGACCGACAGCCCACTGTCCAGGATGTCGGCGCAGCTGGTGCCCTGCGCGCAGCCTCCGCCCGGGTCTGGCACCACCAGCGGGTCCTGGTCGTCGCAGTCGTCACCGCCGCAGAGGATGTCACTGTAGCCGTCGAGGTCGGCGTCGTTGTCCGCCTGGCCGTCGCAGTCGTGGTCGAGCCCGTCGCACCCGGGCGCGGCGCCGGGGCTCACCTGGTCGTCCAGGTCGTCGCAGTCGGTGGAGGTCGCGACGAAGCCGGTGGGTGCGGTACACGCAGCGAGTGTGAAGGCGTCATTGCCAAAGCCGTCGCCGTCGTAGTCGATGTACCAGGTCTGCACATCGATGGCACCTTCATCCTGTGCCCCGTCGCAGTCGTCGTCGCTGCCGTTGCACAGCTCGTCGGCGCCGGGAAAGACGTCGGCGTCACCGTCGTCACAGTCGCCTTCGCAGGTGGTGATGCCGTCGCCGTCCCCGTCCAGACCTTCGTCGGCGATCGCGTCGCAGTCGTTGTCCTCGAGGTCACAGGCTTCGGGCGCGCCTGGATAGGTCGCGCTGTCGCCGTCGTCGCAGTCGGTGCGGTTGTCGACGAAGCCGGCCGGCTGCTGGCAGGCGCGCTGGCTCACCGTCGACGCGCCGAAGCCGTCCCCATCGGTGTCGGCGTAGTACACGGTGGCGTCGCTGGCGTCGTCGTCGGGCACCCCGTCGCAGTCGTTGTCGAGCCCATCACAGACCTCGACGCCTCCGGGCAGCGCGAGGGCCGAAGAATCGTTGCAGTCGCCGTCGTTGCCGACGTAGCCGTCGGGTTGGGTACAGGAGGTCCGGCTGTCCCCCTCCCAGCCGAACCCGTCGGCATCGTTGTCGGCGAACCACTCCTGCGATCCGACCGCGCCTGGCTCGTCGACCACGCCGTCGCAGTCGTTGTCGAGCCCGTCGCAGGCCTCGTCGGCGTCCGGGTTCACGCTGCCGGCGCCGTCGTTGCAGTCGGAGCAGGCGGGGTAGCCGTCGCCGTCGGCATCCGCGTAGCCCGAGGAGCCATCGCAGTTGTAGTCGTTGGGATCGGTGCAATCCGCCTCGACCGCGCCGGGATGGTAGTCAGGGTCGCCGTCGTTGCAGTCGGTGGCGTCTGCGACGTAGCCGCTCGGTGTCTCACAGCTGGTCTGCACGTTGCTGGGGCTGCCGTAGCCATCCCCGTCGCTGTCCAGGAACCAGTCTGTGCCGTCGGTTGCCCCGTCGTCCGCGCTTCCGTCGCAATCCTGGTCGACGCCGTCGCACACCTCGGCGGCACCCGGATGAATGGCCGCATCGTTGTCGTTGCAGTCTACGTTCGCGTCGAAGCCATCCGCGTCCCCGTCGATGCCCCCCCCACGGCAGGCGGTGAACAGCAGGAACGCAAGGGACAAACCAGTCATCGGTGGCCTCCGGGGGTGAGCCGCACAATACGTTAGATTTGGGGTAGTGAGCGACCAACCTTCCATCCCCCCGGGTGCCACCGAGCCCGACCCGTTGCTCGGGCGGATGCTAGCGGGCCGCTACCGCTTGACCGAGCTCATCGGGAGCGGCGGGGCCGGGAGGGTCTACAGAGGCATTCAGGATCAGCTTGGAAGGCAGGTCGCGGTCAAGACCCTGCGCACCGACCTGGTGGACGGCAGCAAGACCGAGTTCGAGGCGCGCTTCCTGCGCGAGGCGGCCCTGGCCGGCAGCCTGTCCAGCTCCTTCATCGTCACCATCCACGACTTTGGGCACGACGAGGCAACCGGCCAGGCCTTCGTCATCATGGAGTACCTGGAGGGCCCCACCCTGACCGAGCGCCTGCGCGCGGGGCCCATGTCGGTGCCCGAAGCGCTGCGCATCGCCCAGGATGTGGCCCGAGGCCTGCGGCATGCCCACGGCAAGGGGGTGATCCACCGCGACATCAAGCCCGGCAACATCATGCTGGTCACCGACGAGGTGGGGCGGGAGCGGCCGGCCATCGTCGACTTCGGGCTGGTGCGCAGCAAGCGCCGGGGCGAGCACCAGGAGGTCACGACCACCGGCGTCTACATGGGCACCCCGGCGTACATGGCTCCGGAGCAGGCCAGGGGAGAGAAGGACCTCACCGATCGGGTCGACATCTACAGCCTGGGCTGCATGCTGTTCCGCATGCTCACGGGGCACCTGCCCTACAGCAGCGACAACGCCGTCACCACCGCGGTCATGCACATCCAGGACCCGTTCCCCCCGATGGCGAACAAAGCGCCAGACATCTCGGTTCCCCGCGCCGTCGAAGACCTGGTGCGAGCCATGATGAGCAAACAGGCCCACCAGCGGCCGACCGCGGCCCAGCTGGTTCAGCGCATCGACTCCCTGCTGGACACGACGGCCGAGACCACGCTGCGCCGTCACCCGCTGCCGGGTCTCGAGCCCATGGAGTCGCCTGCGACCCCGTGGATCCTTGGCGCCAGCGCGCTGGGCACCATCGGCGCGGCGAGCTTCGCATGCAGCGGTCTCGCGGTGCTGGTCATCGCCATCGCACAGCCTGGCGTGCCCACCGCAGAGGTGCCGACGCCAGCTGTCGATGCGACAGCCGAGCCCACTGCGGCTGAGCCTGGGCCCGAGCCCGAGCCGCGACCCACCGTGCCTGCTGCCGAGCCCGAGCCCGAGCCCGAGCCCGTCGTCACGGCGAAGCCCGAGCCCGAGCCCGAGGCCAAGCCCCAGCCCGCGCCGCCTCCGGAGCGGGTCCAGATCGTGGTGCCGGTTTCTGCCCCCGAGCCCGAGCCCGTGGCCGTCGTCATCGCCAAGCCGCCCGATCATGGCGCGCTCACCGAGGCGGCGGTCACCGTGGATGGGGTCACGTTCACGGCCCCCCACGCGCGGCGTGCCGTACTCTGGCTGAACGCCGCCGAGGCTCACCAGCTGCGCGACGCCGGTGTTTACGGCCGCGGCGTCGCCGTCATCGAGCAGAACCGACCGTTCCGGGATCTGCAAGACTTCGCCGCCACCCCCGGCATCGGCGAGAAGACCATCGACGCGGTGTACGCGGCTACGCGGTAGGTGGCGGGCAGCCGACTACCCCCCGCGCCACCCATCCAGCGGCTCGGGGTCCATCCTGCCAACCCCGGCACCGAGCACCACCAGCCCGACAACGCTGGCGGCGCCGACCGCCAACCAGGCTGGGCTGCGGCCAAGTCGGAGCGGTGCCTTCGGCGTCGACTTCGCCGGCTTCTTGCCAATCAAGAACGGAGTGTAAGCGAAATAGACCGTTCCAAGGCCGTAGCCGAGCAGCGCCGCGGCCGATCCGGGACCTGGGCCATGGCCCCGATTCAGCGCGCCCGTGACCGTCATCAGAGCGACGCCGACAGCGGTGTAGGGCAGCAGCGACAGGGCCCACTTGCGTCGACGGCGTTGGTCGGCCTCAGGACCGAGGAAGGGCTCCGCCAGCGCGAGTGTGAGCGGAAAGGCCAGTCCCAAGACCGTGGCGCCGCCAGCGATGAAAGCCAGCTGAGCCGGCCCGCGGTTTCCCTCCGGGATCGTCGACAGGTACTCGCCGAAGTCGCCCGTGCCGAACAGGCCACCAAAGAGCATGTAGCTCCCGCCGAGATAGAGCTGCGAGGCCATGGATGTCCACAGGTAGTGGCGCGTCCAGGGGTCCTTCGGCGGCGCGAACGCCAGCGTGGCGGCGAACGCTCCACCAACCAGCAGGTTGGCGCCGGTGCCCGCGAATGTCCCGAATCGCACGCCGCCCGCGGACATGCCGGATGTGTCGCACACCATGTAGGTGGTCGAGAATCCGAGCGGCTCGCCACCTGCCGCGAGACACCCGAGGCCATGGCCGGCAATCTCATGAACGGCGGCGGCGGTCAGGTACGAAGCGGCCCCGGTCGACGCCGCGGTGAGCGGGTCGATCTCGGCCGCGCCAGCGAGCACAGAAAGCACCAGCACCAGGCTCATTTCCACCTCCGAGCGCTCACCGTCCCAGAATCTTCGCCCGAATCCGCCCACTCAACCGCCGACCGGGATCCCCCTCTCTATAGAGCATCAGCTCCTCGATGCCTGCAGCCACGGCCATGCGCGTGGCCTCACGCAGCGCCCAGACGGGGTCGGCGTCGCCGGCGAAGTCTGCCGGGTCGAGCGGCTCCCCAAACTGAAAGTAGAAGCGCTCGGGCCTTGGCAACGGCGTCCCCGCCAGCCCCCGGGTGATGGGCGGAATCAGGTCGGTGCGCCAGCCCAGCGCCTTGGCCAGCATTCCCGCCGGGGATGCCAAGAAATCGTCGGCGTCGAGCACGATCTCGAAGGCGTCCTCGACACCCACGGCCGAGAACGGCACCACGGTGCAGCCGTGCTGGACCGCCAGCCGCGCGAAGCCCCGCCGCTGCTTCCAGATAAGCTTGTACTGCTCCCCCTTGCGCTTGGTGACCTCGCGCGCGCCTCCGGGAAACACCAGCACGCACTGCCCCTGCTCCATCAGCTCGCCGCAGTTCTCGGGGGTGCCGTCGACGGCGCCCACGCGCTCCAGCAGGTCCCGCCAGACGGGCACTTCGTAGTGAAAGTGGTCGGCCAGCGCCCGCAGATGGATGCCGTGCTCGACATACAGCTCGCGGGCCATCAGCGGAACATCGAACAGCCCTCCAAGCGTGTGATTGCCCACGAACAACAGCGGCCGCCGCTGAGGGATGCGTTCCAGGCCAAGGAACACCGGGCTCACGGCTCGCCGGTAGGGCTCGAGCGCCCGGATGATCGCCTGCAAGGTCTCGTCGCTGGCCATCAGCGGTTCCGCATGTGCTGGGCGACGCCTGCGAAGAAGGCCTCCAGCTCGGTGCGGTAGCGCTCGTCCTCGATGACCTCTTCGAGGGCCTGAGACATGCATCGCATCCACTGCGCCGCCTCGGCTTCGCCGATCTCGAAGGGCATGTGCCGCATGCGCAGTCGCGGATGCCCACGTGTCTCGATGTAGGTCTGCGGCCCGCCGAAGCGCCCCATCAGGAACAGCCGCAAGCGCTCGTTGCTGCCCGACAGGTCACGCGGGTGCATGTCGCGGATGGACTTGCACTCCGGCAGCGTGTCCATGAGCTCGTAGAACCGGTCGACGAGCTTGCGGAAGGTCGGCTCGCCGCCCAGGCGCTCGTAGGGGCTGGTGCGAAAGTCGCTCAAATGTCCACCGCGTGTTCGCGCAAACGGTCGAGCAGGTCGTCGCTGATTCGCCCCTCCGCCGACCAGTAGTGAGGGCGCAGATCGGGCACGGGCTTGAGCTCGTCACCGGCCAGCTCGAGCACGGTGGCCATGGGAACCTGGATGAACCCCTCCTCGGGGTCGTCGCTGGTGGCGATGGCCAGCAGGTCGGCCCGGGGCAACCACGTCGGGATGGGGGCCCACACCGCGTAGCTGTGCATCACGCCGTCCATCTCTAGCGCGCCGAAGCTGGCCACGAAGACGTCGGTGCCGTCCGCCTCGAAGCTGCGCTTGAGCTGCGCGCTCAGGTCGGCGTAGGCGCCGCCCAGGGTGCGGATGCCGAGCTCCCGGAACTCGGCGTGGAGCTCGTGGCCGGGCGGCGGGGTCCAGGTCTCCCACTGCCCATCCACCAGCACCAGGGGCTGCAGCGTGTCGAGCCGCGGCTCGTCGATCGCCGTCATGGCCACCTCGAGCATGCGGTGTAGGCCGACCGTGTCGTTGTCGCCCGTGATGAACAGCGTGTCCCGGTTGGCCGGCAGCGCCACGTGGCGCCCATCCACGGGAAGCTGCGCGATGTCGTCCACCAGGAGCAGGCGCGTCGAGTCGTAGCAGTCGCCCTCGGCGGCCACCCACTGCCCAGGAGCCACCGGCACGAAGGGGTTGGGCGCCAATAGCCTCAGGTTCTGCAAGCCCTGGCGGTGCGCCGTGTCGACGTCCACCCCCCACGTCTGCAGCTGGTCGGCCGAGAACTGCACGATGCTTCGCGGCGTGTCGAAGACCAGCCGAATGCCGATGGTGCCGGCCAGCTCGATGGCCATGGTGCTGAACGCGACGTCGTTGCCCTGCTGGGCCAGCTCGATCTTGGTCGCGTGCAGCACGTGCAGGGCTTGCAGGCGCAGCAACACCCCGTCCCGGGCGGTGTCCCACTCGTCGGGCACCTCGGGCGGGCTGGCCAGCTCCACCAGGGCCGCACAGATGCGCATGAGGCCGGCCTCCCGGTCATCGTCGGGAAGCGCCTTCCAGTAGTCGTAGTGGTTGCCCAGGTAGCTGACCTGCCCGCCCTCGTGCCGCAGCGCAAAGCGCTCCAGGTCCAGCTGGGTGGGCACCCCAGCCGTGGTCAGCATGGCGTGGATGCGGAGGGCGAACACCTCGCTCTGCTCGGGATCCGGCTCGGGATCCGGACCACGCAGATACGACAGCAGGCTCGAGAAGAAGGACACCAACCCTCCGGGACCCGAATCATAGTCCGGTATGCTCCCGCTCCCATCCCGGAGGCGTCATGCACGCAGACGAGATCCTGTACAGCATGCGTGAGGGCCACGAGCAGTCCGATGCGGCCATCGCGGCCTTCGTGCGCGGCGTCACCACCGGCGACATCTCCCGTCCCCAGGCCGCTGCCTGGCTTGCCTATGCCTTTCAGCGCGGCCTGAGCAGCCGCGAGACCATCGCGCTCACGAGTGCGATGACGCGCTCGGGCGACGTCATGCACTGGGGCGACGGACCTCCCTGTGTCGACAAGCACAGCACCGGCGGCGTCGGCGACAAGGTCAGCCTGGTCTTGGCGCCCTTGTTGGTCGAGCTCGGCTACCGGGTGCCCATGATCTCGGGCCGTGGCCTGGGTCACACCGGCGGCACCCTCGACAAGCTCGAGGCCATCAAGGGATACCGCACCGACCTGTCCGAGGCCGAACTCGAGGCGGTCCTGGGCGATGTGGGGTGCTTCATCAGCGGACAGACGCGCGAGCTCGCGCCGGCCGATCGCATCTTGTACGCGCTGCGCAACGAGGTGTGCACGGTCGAGTCCATCCCGCTGATCGTGGGCTCCATCCTCTCCAAGAAGCTCGCCGAGGGCATCAGCCGACTGGTGCTCGACGTCAAGACCGGGTCGGGTGCGTTCATGAAGACGCTCGACAAGAGCCGGGAGCTCGCCCGGGCCCTCGTGGACGTCGCCACCGGCAACGGGGTCGAGTGCACCGCGCTCATCACCGCCATGGACCGACCGCTGGGCGTGGCGGTGGGCAACGCGCTCGAAGTGACCGAGGCCATCGCAGCGCTCAAGGGCGGAGGCCCCGATGATCTGCGCCAGGTCACGGTGGCGCTGGCTCGCGACCCGCGCGCCGCCGAGGTCCTGGCCAGTGGCCGTTGTTACGAGACCTTTGCCCGCATGGTGTCGGCGCAGGGCGGCGATGTGCACAGCCTGCGTGGCGGCGGCGCCACGGTGCTCGACGTCAAGGCGGGCCACAGCGGGTACGTGACCCACGTCGATGCCCTGGGCATCGGCAAGGCGGCCTTCGTGCTGGGTGCCGGCCGTCGCCGGGCCGAAGACGACGTCGACCCCGGGGTGGGCATCGAGGCGCTGGCCAAGCCTGGCGATCGCGTCGAGACGGGCCAGGTGCTGGCCCGCATCCACCACCGTGACACCGCACTCGACGAGGCCCTCGAAGCGGTGCGGCTGGCGGTGGTGCTGGGCGAGGAACCGCCCCAGGTACCGCCCCTCATCCACGAGACGGTCTCGGCATGAGTGTGCGCGATGCGGCGCTCGCCCTCATCCGCGACATCGACGCTGCCAAAGCCACCCAGTACGAAGGCCTCGATCCCGATCGGGCCGTGATGGCCATGGTGGTCGAGGCCCAGCGCGCCGACCGTAGCCACGACGCCCTGCCCATCGCCCTGTCGGCACATGCCGAGCTCGACTCCTACTTCACCGCCGCCGCGCTGGGGAGCTTGCATCGCTCGCTCGGCGACCTGGTGTCGGCCGAGCGGGCCTGGCGGCGCGCTACCGAACATCGGCCCGACGACATCGGGGTGCGCCTGGACTGGGCCGACGCCCTCGTCGATCACCAGCGCCCAGAGCTCGCCCTCCCTCTGTACGACGACGTGCTGCGTGTGCAGTTCGGCCATCCGTGGGCCGAGCCCAGCGCCATGTACTGCCGCTGGGCCGCCAAACCCGGTCTGGCCGGGAGGCTTGCGCTGGCGGGCTACGCGCGCACTCAGCCCGACAACCGGCGCGCGGCCGAGCTCGCTGCCCGTGCCGCACCCTTCGTGGGCTGGCTGCCGCCTCCCCAAGAGGCGTGCATCGCGGGCCTTCAGCAGATCGCCGAGCCCCTGCGGCAAGCGGCGCAGGACGGCGAGGGCAGCTTCTCCATGACCCTGCCGGTGCTCGAGGCGCCCAGCGCGGTCTGGGCTTGCACCACCGAGGTGTGGCGCCACCAAGCACAGCTGACGACCACCGCCGACGCCATCGCCCGGCCCGATCTTCGCCAGCCCCGCTGGGCTGCCGGACACCGACTGTGGGAGTGGTCGGGCACCGACGCGCAACCGGCGCTGGGTCCGCCCGACGATCGAGCAGCCAGCGCCATCTCAGCGGTGGCCTCCGCCCCCTTCGACCGGGGAGCCTGGTTCCGCGAGGGCTCGATGCTCCGTCAGCAGCACGGCGTCGAGTCCTTGTTGAGCGTCATGCTCCAGCCCCCGCCAGGCCCGGCTGGCTACCCCGGCTGGCTGTGGCTGCAGCGGGTCCAGGTGGCCGCCGCCCTCGCGCTCGCCGCCGATCCCGAGCCGTGGGCCGGCAGCGAGCGCCGCGACGCGCTGCACAGCCTGCTGGCCGTGCGCAACGACTGGCTCACCACCGCGGCCATCATCGCCGTCACCCAGCTGGCCCTGGTCGACCCCTCAAGCGGCACCGAGATCCGCCAGTGGCTGTCCGCCGTCCTGGCCGAGGCGCCCGACCAGGGACACTGGACGGTCGCCCACGCGCTGTACTGCTCGCTGCTGGAGCTTGGCGTCGACGGGGAGGCACGGCGGGGGCTGATGGACGCCCTGAGGGAAATCGAAGGCGCGTAGCGGGTTACCCTCCGCCGCCCCCCGGAGAGGCCCATGCTCACCTGGCTCCTGTTCATCGCGCCCGCGCAAGCCGCGAACTTCATCCCTCGCGAGACTTCGCTCCTCGACCGGGGGACGTCGATCTTCGGCATCGCCTGCATGGTGGGCATCGCCTGGGTGCTGTCGGTCGACCGCAAGCGCATCGACTGGCGACCCGTGCTCTGGGGAATCGGACTTCAGCTCCTGTTCGGCGCGGTCGTGCTGTCGCCGGTGGTGTCCAACTTCTTCTTCACCGTGGTCAACGGCGGTGTGAACCAGCTGCTGTCCTTCGCCGGCGACGGCGCCACCTTCGTGTTCCAGACCGTCGACCCGCACATGGTCACCACGCCGCCGGCGGGTTCCACCGACGGCGTCGGCGATCTGCTCGCTGGCAACGGCCAGCCCACGCTCCAGATCGGCAAGATCAGCCCGCCGGTCAAGACCTTCGCGTTCTGGATCCTGCCCACCATCATCTTCTTCAGCTCGCTGATGTCGCTGCTGTACCACATCGGCGTGATGCAGGTCGTGGTCAAGCTCATCGCCCGGGTCATGGTGTTCACCCTGGGCACATCGGGCGCCGAGAGCTTGTCGGCCGCCGGCAACATCTTCGTGGGCCAGACCGAGGCACCGCTGCTGGTCCGCCCCTTCGTCGAGAAGATGACCCGCTCCGAGCTCATGGCCGTCATGACCGGCGGCTTCGCGACCGTCGCCGGCGGGGTCCTGGGCGCGTATGTGGCCTTCCTCAAGGATATTCCCAACATCGCCGGTCACCTGGTCATCGCCAGCATCATCAGCGCTCCCGCTGCGCTGGCCGTCGCCAAGATCATGGTGCCCGAGACCGAAGAGCCGATGACGCGCGGCGAGGTCAAGATGCCCGAAGAGAAGGCCGCGTCCAACGCCATCGAGGCGGCCGCCAAGGGCGCTGCCGACGGCATGACGCTCGCCCTCAACGTGGCTGCCATGCTCATCGCCATCGTGGGCCTCGTCGCCATGGTGAACTGGTTCTTCTCGTTCGTCCCCATGACGCGCTGCGATGGCTCCTGGACCGCCGGCTACGTGTGTGCCGCCGACGCGGCGAAAGAGTCCATGTCACTGTCCATCCTGTTGGGTTGGGTCTTCGCGCCCATCGCCTTCATCATCGGCGTGCCCTGGGCCGAGGCTCCCATCATCGGCCGGCTGCTCGGCGAGAAGATCGTGCTCACCGAGTTCATCGCCTACATCAACCTGGGTGGGCTCGTGAACGCCGAGACCCCGCAGATCAGCGAGCGAAGCGCCGTCATCGCCAGCTACGCCCTGTGTGGCTTCGCCAACTTCGCCAGCATCGGCATCCAGCTGGGCGGCATCGGCGGCATCGCACCCAGCCGCATGGGCGACCTGGCCCAGCTCGGCTTTCGCGCGATGATCGCAGGGGTCATCGCCGCCTGCATGACCGGCGCCATCGCCGGCATCTTCCTGTAGCAGCCCGGCAGCTCACGGCACCAGGCGCACCCGGTAGTCCAGCACCACCCGGTCTTCGACGCCGTCCGCCTCGGGCTCATCGGCCGACGCGCGGATGAGCCCGTAGTCCCAGCGGCTGAACTCGATCGTGGCCGCGGCCAACAGCCCATCGCCGTCCACCTCGATGGTGGAGGGGAAGGACAGCTCGCGCGTCGTTCCGCGCAGGGTCATGTCGCCCGTCACCGTGTACACGTCGCCTTCGAGCTGGGTCACCCGTGTGCTCACGAAGCTGGCGGTGGGGTGATTGTCGGTGTCGAAGAAGTCGGCGGTCTTCAGGTGGTTGTCGAGCTGGGCATAGTTGGTGACCACCGAGTCCACCTGCACCTGCACCTCGATGCTCAGGTCCGTCAGATCCTCGCCGGGCCGCACCACCGCCACGTTGTACTGCGACCACGTGCCGTGTTGGGGCCCGGTCGCGCCGACGGCCTGGAACACCAGCTCGGGACTCGCCGCATCGTCGAGCTGGTACAGCGTGGCCCCGTCCGGGAGCTCGATGTCGATGTCGGTCGCGTCGACGTGCAGGTCTTCGAGCACGCCCTCCCGGCTCGATGAGCAGGCAACGAGGGGGATCAGCAGCAAGAGGGGCAAGGGTCGCATCGCGGCTCCAGGTTCGTCCACCTGCAACCTCACCCGGGCTGACTGTTTCGTGTATCGATATTTTGTTTACTCGATAATATCGAGTTTAGAGACAGAGGAGGCGCGTCAGGCCACCTGCCGTACCTCGCGCTGCACCTCGTCTCGAGCGACCAGCACGTCCTCGGTGTCCCTCGCTGCCTCGTCGACCAGCAGGTGGATCTGGGGCTCTACCAGAGCCCGGGCCCAAGTGGGCCGGCTGCGGTTCCAGGTCGCCACCACGGCGCGCGCGTCGCTCACCTCGAAGGCCGACGGGCTGAACACCGTGAGCGAGGCGGCCACCAACGGCGCGGCCAGCGTGCCGATGCCACACAGCGCGGTGGCCGTCATGCCCACGAGCGCCAGCGCCCCCGACTCGGCGATGACGCCCAGCATGAACACGGCACCCATCACCGCCATGCCCGAAGCACCCAGGCTGAGCGCCGCAATCCCGGCCAGCACGCCCAGGGTGATGGAGCGTCGACGCCGGTCCAGGACCGCTCGTGCGGTGTGCACCACCGACGGAATGCGAGGAAGAGGGGCCATCGAACCTCCTTTCTCACCCAAATAGGCGCGAACCGACCGTGGACAACGCCGCCAGGGGCCGATTCACGCCTGTTTCACGTCAGGCGACGCGACGCACGTGCTGGTGCACCTCGGTGCGCGCGGTACGGCGCGCCGAGGCCTCGTCCTCGATCTCTTCCAGCAGCAGGTCGATGTCCGGCCCGACCAGCGCATCGGCCCATGCCGGGCGCTTCTGCTGCCAGGCCTGCTCGACGGCCGTGGCGTCGCCCAGGTCCTGGTGCGATGGGCCACCCGTGGCGAGTACGGCGGCCACCACGGGTGAGGTCGCCACGACGACAGCCGACACGGTCGAGCCGGCCGCGAGCCCGATGGCGACACCGTGCATGCCCGCGTCCAGCGCGATGATCGACATGAAGCCGAGCATCATGGCCATCACCGAGCCCACCATGAGCGAACCCGCCACCACCAACACCGAGCGCAGCACGCGGACCCGCGCATTCAGGATCTCCCGGGCCTGGCGCACCGCCGCAGGGACGTGGGGAATACGGGCCATCGAACCTCCTTGATTCCCAGAAAGTACGCACGGCGGGCGGCTTCTCAAGTACAATCGATGCCTCTCTCCTCGAGGTCTGTCATGTCGAAATCCCGTCGTTCCCGCGCGCCAGCGGGGGCTCCTGCCAGCGCACCCACACGCCAGAGCGCGGGCGATGCCCAGTCGCTCATGGGCAACGCGGCGCTTGCCGAACAGAAGGTCGGCGACACCGACGTCCAGCCCGAACAGATGGTGGGCGACGACGATCAAGACTGGTGGCGGGCCTACGTGACCGACTCCGAGTCCGACAGCGTGACGTTGGGTGATCTGTGGGGCGACGTGCTGTGGAGCACCGTCGACAGCGACGAAGAGATCAACGGCCCCGAGCCCGAGATCGACACCCCGGCCGAAGACGTCGACACCCCCGCACCGTCCGTCGACACGCCCACCTCCGACGTCGACACGCCCACCTCCGACGTCGACACGCCCTCTCCCGACGTCGACACACCCTCTCCCGATGTCGATTCACCCACTCCCGTGGTCGACACGCCGACCCCGTCCGTCGACACGCCAACCCCCGAGATCGAGGTCGACGAAGACGTCGTCGACGTGATCATCGACGAAGAGACCGATGTCGACAGCGACGTGGTCGATACCGAGATCGACGGCCCCGCGATCACCGATCCCGCCGAGGTGCTCGACGTGGTCGAAGACGTGGTGGTGGCGGCCGAAGAGGCGCCCAAAGACCTCGCACATCGCCCCGACTCGGTCGGCGTGGGCGACTACGGCGCCCTCATCGCCATGGGTGGCAAGATCGAGCTCCAGAACGGCCCT
This sequence comes from Myxococcota bacterium, assembly GCA_965216925.1. Lineage (GTDB taxonomy): Bacteria > Myxococcota_A > UBA796 > UBA796 > CAYYHT01. Next base: position 714,334 of record CBDCGT010000001.1, read on the forward strand.
GGCGCCGACGCCTCGGTCACCGGGCCCATCGCCAACGGCACCGCGGTGGTGGTCATCGGTAAAGAGAACGGCTTCATCGAGGTCGAGTACAACGCCGGCGGCAAGAAGGCGACCGGCTGGGTCAGCTCGGCGGTGTTCAGCGACCAGCCGCGCCTGTTCCACGACGACGACGACAAGTCGATGATGGAGGGCCACACCTGGACGCACACCGGCGAAGACGAGTCCGATGTCGAGTCGGGCCGCGACGTCGAGCAGGGCGGGCTGGCCGACTGCTACTTCATCGCGGGCATGAACGCCGTGGGCAATGCCAACTCGGCCTTCCTCGACGAGTCGGTCGTGTTCAACGAGTCGACGGGCATGTACAAGGTCCGCTTCTTCGAAGAGCAGGGCTACAACTGGCAGACCGGCGAAAAAGACCACAAAGAGATCTGGATCGAGGTCGACGGCTACCTGCCCACCAAGGGCGACTCCAAGAACGGCGCCTACGCCAGCGGGGCCTCGGGCAAAGACCAGTGGGGCGCCATCATCGAGAAGGCCTACGCCGTGTGGAAGGGCGGCTACAACGTCATGGGCGACGGCGGCTACGGCTCCGAGGCCATGACAGCGCTCACCGGCAACCCGGCGCAGTACCAGAACACCAGCCAGCTGTCCGAAGAAGAGGTCATCCCCTTCTTCACCAAGGCCGAAGAACAAGGCCTGGCCATCTACACGGGCTCGCTGTCGTCCATGGAGCTCGAGGTGAGCAACCCGCTCACCGGGTCCGACGGCAAGTACAGCGGCACGGTGCCGATGATCCACAACTGGAACCACCTCATGCCCGGAACCGTGTCCATCACCGACGCCAAGGGCAACGTGGGCAGCGCCCGCGACACCGGCTCCGACGGCGACAAGACGGCCGACTTCAGCGGCAGCGACGTCGCCGACGGCGAGGTCGAGTACAAGTCCAACAAGGTCCAGATCGAGTACGCCGAGGGCAAGGCGCCCGAGTCGGGCGGCGACCTCGAGGTTCGCGGTGAGTTCCAGGGCATGCTCGACCCGGCCAAACAGGTCATCGCCTGGCACGGCTACAGCTTCGACAAGATCGTCGACGGCATGGTCCAGCTGTACAACCCGTGGGGCAGCTGGCAGCCCAAGCCGCTCACCCCGGCCGAGTACCTCAAGTACTACAGCAGCCTGAGCACCTGCCAGGTTCCGCAGGCCGAGAGCCAGTCGTAGCGTGCGGCTCACGCTGGCCTTGTGGCTGGCGGCCTGCACCCCCAGGGCCGTCCAGCCGCCCGCACAGGAGATCGACATGAGCAGCTGCACCGTGAAGGTCGCGGCCGGCGACGACATCGCACCCCACCTCGCCGAGGGGGCGGTGGTCTGTCTGGGCGCCGGAAGGCACCAGGCCAACCTGCACATCCGCACCAGCCTGCGCATCGAGGGCGAGCCCGGCGTGGTGCTCGATGGCGGGGGCAGGGGGCCGGTGCTCATGATCGACGCCGACGGCATCGAGGTGGCTGTGTCGGGCGTCGAGGTCACCAATGGGGCCTTCGAGACCGGCAGCGGCATCTTGATCGATGGCTACGCCCGGGTGACGCTGGACTCGCTGTCGATCACGGGGAACCACGCGGGCAAGGGCGGGGGCGGGGGCATGACCATTCGACGAGGCTTCGTGCGCCTCGAGCGCAGCACCATCGACGACGAGGTCATCCTCACCAACACCGCTCAGGTCGACGTCTCAGCGACGACCCTGGCCGATCTTCAGGTCCTGGACGGCGCCAAGGTCACCCTCACCGGCGGAAGTGTCGCCAAGCTCACGGTGAGGGGAACGAGCACGCGCGAGCCCGAGCTGACCGTCAGCGGCACCGAGATCGACGAGCGGGCCTGATCCACAGTCCAGCCAGCGCCACGAGCCACCACCCCACCGGTCCGCCGCCGCCGTCGCACCCGCACCCCCGCTTCTCGAGCACGCCGGCGCGGCTCGCCACGTGGCCGGACGCGAAGCGGGTGACCTCGCCCAAGAAGGCGAAGTCCACCACCTCTACGGTGTCATCGGGGGTGTGGTAGGCCGGTGGCTGCGGAAAGCTCCCGAAGTGCAGGGCGGGCCGACCATCGGCCCAGAAAGGAGCGTGGTCGGACCTCTGGTCTCCGCCGATGCTCGCCTGGTCGACGCCGGTGAGCTGAATCGGCAGGCCGAGCTCGGTGCCGGTGGCATCCGCCAGCTCCTTCTCGCCCGGCCAGCGCTCTTCGTAGCTGAACCACAGGTAGCCGGCGCCTCCCGGGTTGTAGCCGACGGGGTCGAAGATCAGCGCCACCTCGGTGTCGTCGGTGAGCTCGCCCACGTGGTGTTCGCTGCCCACCAGCCCCACTTCCTCGGCGTCGAACAGCACGATGCGGATGCCGTGCTCGAAGTGGCCGTGCTCCCCCAGCACGCGCCCGGCTTCGAGCAGTGCCGCGACCCCGCTGGCATCGTCGTCGGCGCCGGGTGCCGGATCCAGGTCGGGGATCCACGACTGCTCGGCGCTCGCCGTCGAGTCGAAGTGGGCACCCAGCACGACCCAGGGCGCACCGGGATCCTGACCCGGCAGCTCCGCAATCAGGTTGTCGAGCCCGAGGTCGTCGTGCACGAAGGGCTCCGAGCGCACGGTGAATCCGGGCAGCTCGGCGAGGCGACCCTCCAGCCAGGTGGCGGCGACGGCGTGGTCGGGGTGCTCGATGTGCCTCGACTCCAGCACGGTGCCGTCGGGCAGCGGCTCGTCGCCCGAGAGCATGCGCACGTCGGCCTCGACCCGGGCGGGGTCGACGGTCTGGGACAGCAGGGTCGGGGTGTTTGCCAGGGCGGATGCAGCGAGCAGCGTGAGCATGTGGGGAGGGTACCGCGAGGAACCGTGCGCGCCCGTTGTGGTCGGTCTGGTCATGCTGTCCCTGGTCCTCGTCACGCTGCTCGCGTGCCCACGTCCGTTGTCCGAGCCGCCATCGTCTGCCGCGATGGGCGTTCCCCCGCTGCCCGACTCCTGGACCAGCTCCTCGAGCGTCGAGCTGTGGAAGGGTGGCTGGGAGGCTCGAACCCGAGGTGAGCACGGTCTCGCCCTCCGCCTGGCCATGGCCTCGGTCGATGCAGGAGGTGGCAAGCCGCCGGCACCCATGGCCAACCTGGCAGGCTTCTACGCCATGGGCGGCGATCTCGATGGCGCCGCCGCCTGGCTCGAGCGGGCCGCCCGCGAAGAGGGGGTGACGCTCGCCAAGGCGTACCAGGACAAGCACCTGAAGCCGCTTCGGCAGGACGAGCGATGGGACGATCTTCGCCCCATCATCGAGGCCATGAGCGAGCACTGGACCGCGAACCCCGTGCCCAGCGAGGTGTTGGTGTCCCACGTCCGTGAGGATGGCGCTGGCCCCGCGCTGATCTGGCTCCACGGCGCCGGGCGCTCGCCCCAAGACCCACCAGGTCGCCTGCACGAGCTGTGTGAACGCACCGGCGTAGCCCTGGTGATGGTGGGCGGGCCCAACAGCCATGGCCCTCGCACGTTCTGGTGGACCACACCGGCCGCCAAGAACGTCGACCACGTTCGAGAGGCCATCGCCGACCTGGCCTTCGAGCCGCTGTTCATCGGTGGCTTCTCACAGGGCGCCGGCGTAGCTGCCGAGATGATTGGGCGGCACCCCGACAACTTTGCTGGCGGCATCGTGGTGTCTTCGCCGGGTGGCGCCTCCATCGACTGGGCGGCGGGGCGGGCGCCGATGCCGGTGTTCGTGGCCGGGGAGGCCGAGCCTTGGGTCGTTCCCGCCAATGCCCGCGACATTGCCGACGCCTTCGAACGACTCGACCATCCGGTCACCCGTGAAGTCGGCGGCTACGAGGGTCACCGGCTACCGCCCGACTTCGTCGATCGGGCCTCCGAGGTCATTCAAGCCGGGCTGTGACCCCCTACCAGACGTCCCGACCGGTGTTGATGTCCTCGATCATGCGCGGCATGAACACCAGGTCGACCAGCTGGCCGACGCCGCACAGACCGCCGGTGAACAACCAGATCAGGCCCGAGATCCACCGTCCCGCGTAGAAGCGGTGAATGCCGAACACACCAAAGAAGCAAGCGAGCCAGAGCAGGTAGCCGACGCCGATGCTGCGCTTGTCGCGAACGAGAGCTGTGGACATGGGGGTGGTCTCCTTGTTCGGAGCTACGGCCGACCTGGCTTCCTATTTCAGTCGGGTGGCGCTCCCCGAAAGTCGTTGCGATCCGTTACCATCCAGCGCATCCGGGCCGGGGGGCCCAGGGGGTTGGGACATGCTGCAGACGTTCGATGGGCACGAGCCCGTCGTGCACGACAGTGCCTGGGTGCATCCGGGTGCGTGGGTCATCGGCGAGGTCGAGCTCGGTCCGAGCGTGAGCATCTGGCCGGGCGCCGTGCTCCGCGGCGACGAAGGGGCCATCGTCATCGGTCCCGAGTCCAACATCCAGGACGGCACCGTGGTGCACTCCACGGGCGGCCTGTCCACCACCACCGTGGGTGCGCGGGTCACGGTCGGCCACAACGTCATCCTGCACGGCTGCACGGTGCAAGACGACTGCCTCATCGGCATGGGCGCCACCATCCTCGACAACGCGGTCATCGGCCGGGGCAGCATCGTGGGCGCCAACGCGCTGGTCACCATGAACAAGGTCATTCCGCCGGGCTCACTGGTGCTCGGCAGCCCGGCCAAGGTCGTTCGCCCCGTCACCGCCGCCGACACCCAGCAGATCGACAACGGCTGGCGCGCGTACTTGCACCTGCTGTCGAAGTACCGCGCCCAGTAGGCCGAACCCCGGAACGCGATGCGCATCACCAAGCTCGAGCTGCACGGCTTCAAGTCCTTTCCGGACAAGACCGTGCTGCATTTCGGGGCTGGCATCAGCTGTGTCGTCGGGCCCAATGGCTGCGGCAAGTCCAACGTCGTCGACGCGGTGAAGTGGTGCATGGGCGAGCAGTCGGCCCGCAGCCTCCGTGGCGGCGAGATGCTCGACGTCATCTTCGCCGGCTCCACCGACCGGGCGCCGGTGGGCTTTGCCGAGGTGTGCATGACGTTCTCGGCCGAGGAGGGAGAGCCCTTTCCCGGCGACTATGCGCGCTTCGACGCCATCGAGGTCAGCCGGCGCCTGCACCGCAGCGGAGCCAGCGAGTACAGCATCAACAAGACGCGCTGCCGCCGCCGCGACATCGTCGAGCTGTTCCTCGACACCGGCGTGGGCAACAACCTGTACAGCTTCATCGAGCAGGGGAGCATCGGCAAGATCGTGCACGCGCGCCCGGCCGAGCGCCGCAGCGTCATCGACGAGGCCGCGGGCATCAGCCGCTACAAGGCCCGGCGCGAAGAGGCCCAGGGCCGACTCGAACAGACAGCCACCCAGCTCGACCGGGCCGCCGACGTCGAAGACGAGATGGCCCGCCGTCTGCGCCAGCTCGAGAAGGCGGTGATCAAGGCGGCTCGCTTCCGCCGCCTGCGGGCCCTGCTGCGACAACGCGAGATCGTGCTGGCCCTCGCCAAGTACGCCGACCTGGCCGAAGAGCGTCGCCGGCTGCGTCGCGAGCTCCGGGTGGGGCGCGACACCCTGGCGGCCGCCGAGCGCGACTTCTCGCGCCGCGAGTCCGACGTGGTCGAGCGCCGCGAAGAGCTCGACGTCGTGGAGCATGCGGCTGGCACGTGGCGTGACGAACTCGCCGAGGTCGAGGCGAACATCCGCGAGAACGAGGGCATTCGCTCCTTCTCCGAGCGTCGCCTGGCCGAGCTGGCCAGCGAGACCGACGCCGCCAACGCCGAACTGGCCGCGGCGAGCACCGAGGCCCAGGCCGCCGAGACCGAGGTCGAAGCGGCCGCCGAGGGGCTCGACGAGCTGCGGGCCCAGCGCGACCACGCCGCCGAGCTCGAGCAGCAAGCCAGCCAGCAACAAGCCACCGCCGAGGCCACCGTGGTGACCGCCCGAGCCGCGCTCGAGGCGGCCGATCGGGCCGTCAGTGCCGGCAACCGCGAGGTGGCGACCGTCGAGGCCCAGCTCATGGCCATCGAGAGGCGCGAAGCCGACGGCCCCCGAGTCCGTGAGGCCATCGAGGCCGAGCTCGCCGAGATCGAGCGTGAACTGGCCCGTGCCCGGCAGTCCGCCGTCTCGGCTGCCGGTGCCTTCGAGGCCCTCTCGCACGAGGTGAGCGCCGCCCAGGCGGCCGTGGCTGACGCCGACACCGCTCGCATCGCCGCGTCGCGCGCTCTGTCCCAGGCCGACGCTGCCGCCCGTCAGACGGTGGCCGATGCCGAGATCCAGGCCGAAGCTGCGGTCGACGCTGTGCGTGCCTCCATCGAGTCCCTGGACGGTCTGACGGCCCAGCTCGCGGCACTCGATGCCGAGATCCAGGCCAGCCGCGCCCGAGGAGAGGGGGCCGGTGCCCTGGCCGAGGCCGTGCCCGAGGCCCGCCCCCTGGCCGAGCTGCTCGAGCTCGACGAAGAGGCGGCCGACCGCCTGTCTGCGGTGCTGGGCGACCGCCTCATGCTTCCCGTAGTCGACAGCGAGGACGCGGTCCTCCGTGCCGCGGCCGCGGTGCGCGAAGCGGGTTCGGCCCAACTGCTGTGGCTGGCCAGGCCCGGGGCGGCATCGCTGGAGGGGGAGGGGCCCGGGCCGGGCATGGCCCAGCGACTGCTCGACCAGCGGCACCAGGTCGACACCCTGAAGGATGCGCTCGCCCATCATCGCTTCACCGGCGGATCGGCGGTGGTGCGCGACTCCGGCGAGCGCGTTGACGCCGACGGCACCGTGCACCTGGGCGATGCCACCGCCGCGGCGGCCGAGGCCTTGCGCCGCCAGCGCCGGCGTCAGGCCTTGCGCGACGAGCGCAAACAGCGCATCGACGCGCTGGGGGGCGAGCCTGCCGAGGTGTTGAAGCAGGTCCGGGACGCCAGGCGCACCCAAGTGGCCCAGGCGCGGGCCGCCGGACAGCAAGCGAGGCAGGCCGCCGCTGGCGCCCTCGAGGCCGCCAACGAGGGCCTGGCATCCGCTCGCGCTGCCCAAGCCGAGCTGTCGGTCGAGCAGGTACGCCGCCGGGGGGCCCGAGACGTGGCCCAGGCAGCGGTCGCGCGCCTCGAACGGCGTGTCCAGCAGCTCCATCAGCGCATCGACGGGCTCGCGGGCGCCGACCAGGCGCTCGTCGCCGAGCGCAAGGCCGCCCAAGAGGCCCTCGACACGGCCACCGAGCTCCAGCGCGAGAGGAGCGGGCACCAGGATGTCTGCCGAGCGGCCCTGCGCGACGCCGAGGCGGCGGCCCGCGATCGGCTCCAGGCCACCAGCCAAGCACGCGTCGAGGCGGTCGCACTGCGCGAGCGCGCCACGGCGGCGATGTCGGCGGTGTCGGCGGCGACGCGGCGTCAAGCCGATGCCACCCAGCGCGCCGAGCGTGCCACCCGGCGCCTGCACGAACACGCCACCCAGCGCGAGGGCCTCACCGCCGAGCTCGCTCGCCTGCGCGAGGCGCACGGGGAGCTCGCGGTCGCGCAGCAGGCCGCCACCGACAAGCTCGAGCGCGAGAAAGCCCGCGTGAACAAGCTACGAGAGGCCTGGCGAAAGGCCGAGGAAGGGCTTCGAGAAGTGGTGACCGCTCGAGACACCGCTGCGGCCGACGTCAGCCGCATCGAGGGTGAGGTCCAGCAGGTGCAGATCGGCGTCGAGGGTCTGCGCAGCCGCATGGACGAGCGGTACCAGGTCTCGTTGCCCGGACTGCTCGACCGTCTCGACGCCCGGCGCACCATCACCATCGACAGCGACCCGCTGGTGCGCGACTCCATCCAGGTGGGAGGCAAGGTCGTCGACGGCGTGCCCGACATGGAGGTCACCACCTACCTGCTGGGGGACTTCGACCGGGTGGCGCTGATGGTGCAAGAGACCGAGGACTTGCGGCAGCGGCTGTCGGGCCTGGGCGAGGTCAACCTGGCCGCCCTCGAGGAGTACAAGGACGTCGCCGGACGCCACCAGGAGCTGGTGAGCCAGCGCGCCGATCTCGAAGAGTCGGTCACCCGCATCCGCGCGGCCATCGCCAAGATGAACCGCCTGTGCCGCCAGCGCTTCCGCGACGCCTTCGACCGGGTGAACGAGTACTTCCAGGAGCTGTACCCACGCTTGGTAGGGGGCGGCAGCGCGCGCCTGTCCCTGACCGACGAGGACGACCT
>CBDCGT010000001.1:5530000-6870412 GCA_965216925.1 Myxococcota bacterium
ACCCAGACTTGACCGAGAACCTCTGGGTAAACGTTGGCGAACTGCCGCATTCCAATCCGGCCGACCAGTGCGGCAACGACGGCTACGACTTCCCGGGCAAATGGGACTTTGACGGTGACGGTCGCTTCTCGATGCGAGACCTCCGCTCTCCAGATCCCGCGGCACTGACCATCGCGCAGACGGAGCTTGCAGCCGCCACGGGCATAGATTTCCGCAGCGACTTGGACGAGTCCGAGGGCGGCGATCCGAACACCTTCAGCGCGCGGGACCTCCTGCTAGCGTTCGAGGACGGCTTCTGCGATGACGACGGGAACGGCGTCCGAGACGACCTGATCGGAGCCAATGTTGCCACGGGTGCGGCCGGTGACTTTGACTTCGCCAGCGGCGACGTTCGGGCCCGGGACAGCACAGGGTTCAGCTTGACAGCGAACGCAGGCACCACATCGTGGTCCGGGACCCACGGAACGGCGGTTGCTGGTCTGATTGGGGCATCGGCGAACAACGGCCGGAACATCGCCGGGCTCGCGCAAGAGGTGAGCCTGATGCTCATTTCCGTCGATAACAACGACGACTGCCACGTTGACGCTGTCAACGTCCTGAACGGCGTCTACTACGCAACGCAGAACGGCGCCCACGTGGTGAATATGTCGATTGGGCACAACGACGTGGCTCCAAGCGCAGAATTACATGACGCGACGTTGGAGACGTTCCAAGTTCAGTACGAGGCGGCGTTGGCAGACCCACCGATACCGGGTCTCCCATTGTTGGTCGTGGCGGCCGGCAATGGGACGTCAAACCTGGATCTCGACACCTACGTCGGCCTGCCTTCGGAGCTTCAGTTTGACCAGAAGATAGTGGTGACTGGCGTGGGCCCGTCTTTTGACACGGCGACGGACTGGGCTCTGGAACTGCCCGCCGATCACGGACCCAGCACGGTCGAGCTCGCCGCGCCCGGCCACGGCGGAATGCGGAGTGTGGCGTGGCACGAACACGGCGGAGACACCTGGGAAGCGATCGGAGGCACCTCCTCGGCGGCTCCATTGGTTTCTGGTGCCGCTGCGTTGATGCTGAGCGACGTTGGGCTCGCTCCAAACTGCGACGGATTTGCCTTGCGTACTGCACTGGCAGCGGGCGCCTCGTCCAAAGACGAACTCGAGGACTTCGTTGCAAATGGAGCGTTTCTCAAGGTCGATAGTGCCCTTGACGCGATGACCTGCCAGAATTGAGACGCAGCCCGCCAGCGCTGTTCGCTGTCGTCTCCGTCGTTGGGTGTGGCTCGCCCCGAGATGCTCCGGTCGAACACGCCACCTGCGAACCCGCCCCCGAGGTCTGCGACGGCGTCGACAACGACTGCAACGGAGCCGTCGACGACGGCGCAGTTGACGCTCTCGCGTGGCTCCATGACGCCGACGGTGACGGGTTCGGGGCGGGAAACGTGAAATACTCCTGTGAGGGCGGCTCGGGGCTGGTCGCGGCCCACGGGGATTGCGACGATGGAGCAGAAGACGTGCACCTGGCTGCGCTGGAGTCGTGCGACGGGCAAGACAACGACTGCGATGGGACGGTCGACGAAGGATGCCCAGGCCTGCCAGAGGGCTCGGTGACGGGCCACGCTGTCTGCTCCGAGTTGTTCAGCGTCGCCGAGGTCCACGCGCGTCTGCGTGAGCGTCCATCCTTCACCATGGGTGGAGTCGACGTCAGCTGGACTTCCGGACAATGCGCTTCGTCGCCGCCGGATGCTGCCGCGATGGCGCTACGGCACGCTCGTTTCGGATTGCAGCGGATGCAGTGTGGAGATGTTCCGCTGTTCACCCTCCGAAGCAGCTCGGCATGGTTCGACGTTGGGTTGTTGCTTGAACAGGAGCAGCGGGCTCGGCAATGTGCCTCCGCCGCGAATGCCTACGACGGCGTCGCAGCGGAGGAGCTCTTCGTGGAGGACGGAAGAGAGCCGGGTGGTGCCATCCTTAGGATTCCCAGGTGTGATCGCATCGTCGATTCTTCCGGTTTTCCCTACGGTGCAATTGACCAGCCGGTAAGCATCGGCAGACTGAGCTCGGACGGCTGGTCTGCCGCGGATCGTGGTGAGCTCCTGAGCGTACTCGCGGAAGAGCAGGCTTCCTTTTACGGGCCGAACGCCCGCGTTCGCGTCCTCGACAGGCGGTCTCGAGACGAAGGCAGCCACCTTCAGGTCTGCGCGTTGTTTACCCAAGGCTCTCCAGAGGCCTTTCCGGAGCGCTTTGACGTCGAAACGCCTCTGGGGAACCACCCAGACCTCCTCCAGATCGACTGGCAGGTTCACCCGGAGTCGGGAGCAATCACTGTGGTGCCGCATCGGGTGTACACAACTGCTGATTAGGGGCGTCCGACCAGGCACTCCTGACACCCAGATTGGGCCTCCGCCGCCGCACTTCCAGGGCAGGCGTCCGCTGCCGAATCAAGCCTTCCCGCGCTCCCGCCGCCGCACCCTCTCTCTCAGGTAGGTCGCCAGATCGAAGGTCTCGAAGTCCTGCTCGTCGGGCTGCCCGTACCAGCCGCGCAGCTTGCGCTCGAACACGTTGTTGCACAGCACCATCGGCGAGCGCGCGTCGCGCAGCTGCGTGATCGCATCGCTGATGCGCAAGCCCCGATACAGGTGCAGGTACGACGCGACCAGCAGCGCGCTGCGGTTGAGACCGGCGTGGCAGTGCCAGTACGTCGGGCCGTCCACGGCGTGGGTGTGCACCCCCTTCAAGAAGGCCTCGATCTGGCTGCGCCCGGGCAAGTACTCCAGCTCGAGCGTGTCGATCATGGGCAGCGTCAGGATGGTGGGCGAGGGCACCGCGATGTTGGGAAAGACCCCGCACGCGTTGATGACCACCGAGGCCGGCGCCGCCGCATAGTCCTCGGGCAGCTCACCCATGTAGATGGGTGTCGGTGACTTCGAAACCAGGTCGTAGTCGAGTGTGCTCGCGGACATGTGGCCCCCAGGGGGGCAGCTTACCGCGGGCGCACGGAAAGCTAGCGCGAGATTGGCTGCAAGGTGGCGTCGGGCACCTCGCCGGGCCCGGCCTCGGCCGAGGCGGTGCCGATGCTGGCGACACCGGCGAGCGTCGTCCAGCCGATGGCGATCAGCAGAAACCCGGCAAACAGCCAGTTCACAGAGGTGGATTCGTCGTGGGAGACGGTCAGCGAGCGAGCCATGGGAGGGCTCCAGTCTGGAGGGGTGGGGAGGGGGGAGGGAGACAGCCGGGGAGGCTGCATCGAGAGCGTACCACGACGCCCGGTCGACTCCCCTGCGTGCTGGACCCTCAGCCGAGCAGCAACACCAAGAGTGCCGCGAAGACCCCGCCGATGCCAAAGCCCGCCGCAAACCACACCGCCACCGGCGGACCCTGGGGCGCCGGCGCCTTGGCAGGCTTTTGCGACTTGCGCTGGGCGGCCTTCTGGCGCAGGCCCCGCGTGAGAACGTCGGTGTCGTCGTCGTCGTCGAAGTCGCGGCTGGTGCCCAGGGTGGGAGTGGCGCCCTCGTGCTCGGCGTCGGCGTGCACACCGCCGTCCCAGGCATCGTCGCTGGTGTCTTTGCGCTGGCTCTGGCCGTGGGTGTGCTTCGCCGCCGACTTTTCGACGACGTCGATCCCATCCATGTGATCGTCGTTCCCACCCATGCGCAGATCCTACCCGAGTCGACCGGCAACCGCAGAAGCGTCCACCGACTCCTGCTCGCCCGAGCGCATGTTCTTGAGGGTCACCCGGCCCTCTCGCGCCTCGTCGGGTCCAATCACGATGACCCAGGGATAGCCGCCGGCATTCGCGTACTTCATCTGCTTCTTGAACGCCTTGCGGCTCGACGTCTCGCCCAGGTACAGCTCGGTCGCGATGCCCGCCTCGCGAAGGCGCGTCGCCATGGCGATGCTCGCGGGGCGCGTGTCGTCCCCGAACACGGTCACCAGGACGTCGGCCCCGGCTGCCGAGTCGGGCAGCATACCCAGCTCCTCCATCACCGCGATGATGCGCTCCATGCCCAGGCTCACCCCGACCGCGGGCACATCCTGACCCGAGAACATGCCGATCAGCCCGTCGTACCGCCCTCCTCCGCTGATGGAGCCCACCTTTGGCTCGGTGACGGCGGTCTCGAAGACGGGTCCCGTGTAGTAGTCCAGGCCCCGCGCCAGCGTGGGGTCGACCAGGATCGCGCCCTCGGGCACGCCCATCGCCGCGGTGGCCTCGAGCAGCTGGCGCAGCACCGCCACCCCCTCCTGCCCGCGCTCGGTGAGCTGGGTGTCCAGGTGGGCGAGCGTGGCCTCGTTGCTGGGCTGCCGCTCGAGCGCCGCCCACATCGTGGCCACCGTGTCGCCGGTGAAGCCGCGCTCGGCGAGCTCGCGGTCCACGCCGTCCTTCCCGATCTTGTCGAGCTTGTCGAGGGCGATGAGCACGCTCATCTCTTCTCTGGGACCGCTGGCCCCGGCCGAGGCGGCGAGGTCGGAAAGGATGCGGCGGTCGTTCAGCCGAATCGTGTACTCGCGGAAGCCCAGCTCGCCGAGCGCCGTGGCCACCACCGCCAGGCACTCGGCATCGGCGCTGGGGCTTTGGGTGCCGATGATGTCGACATCGCACTGGTAGAACTCGCGAAAGCGACCCTTCTGCGGCCGATCGGCGCGCCACACCGGCTGGATCTGGTAGCGCTTGAAGGGCATGCGCAGGTCGCGGTTCATGGCCACCACCCGGGCCAGCGGCACGGTCAGGTCGTAGCGCAGCGCCGAGTCGACCTCGCCCCGCTTGCCGGCCTCGCCGCGCGCCAGGATGCGGTACATCAGCTTCTCGCCCTCGTCGCCGTACTTGCCCGTCAGCGTCTCGATGCGCTCGAAGGCCGGCGTCTCGAGCGGCTCGAAGCCAAAGCGCTCGAACACACTGCGCAGGATGGCGATGACGCGGTTGCGGTTGCGCATCTGGTTGGGAAGGAAGTCGCGGGTGCCCTTGGGCAGGTGCACGGACATGGGGTCCTCGGGGATGGAGCGCAGAGCGCCGCCCGTAACCCGGTCACTCCACGGCGAGCGCCGCGTGCGCGGCCACCACCGCATCGAGCACGTCTTCGCCGGAGGGATTCTCGTTGCCCCCCGGTGTGCCGTGGGTGGTGACGTACACGATGTGCATGTCCGACCGCCGCACCACGATGTCGAAGCCGCGTCCGATGGCGAAGGGGGAGTCGTCGAACACGCCGGCGTCGGGCAGCGTCTCGGCGTCGCCCACGCACCAGCCCTCCTGGCTGAAGAAGGAGTCCATCAGCTCGCGGCAGCCGGCGCTCGTTCCGGGCTCACGGATGGTGTCTTCTTCGAGCACCCAGATGATCTCGGTGTCTTCGGCTGCAATCTCGTCTTCTACCTCGGCCACCTCACGGGCGTGCACAAAGCAGCTGGGTCACCAGGCGGGGATGGACACGAAGAGCAGCAGGTCGTGCATGCTCCAGTCGATGATCTCGTCGGTGTCGCAGTAGACGTCCTGCAGATCGAGGGGCATGGAGCGCCCGTCGGCGTGCAGCGACGTGGGCCACGAGTACGGGGCGAGGGGCGCATCAGCGGCCATCGGCTCGGCATACTCGGGGTAGTCGCAGGGGCCGTCCGGAATGGGCTCCGGCTCGCCACAGGCCGCCACCAAAAGGAGGGGAAGCAGTCTCACGGATGGGCAGTATGCCGAAGCGGGCCGTGTGTTTCACCCCCAGACGAAATATGGCGCCGGGCATGTACGAAGCCGTCATCGGACTCGAGGTGCATGTGCAGCTCGACACCAGGAGCAAGCTGTTCTGCAGCTGCCCCACCGCCGACGAGGCTGCGCCGAACACCGCCGTCTGCCCGGTGTGCCTGGGCCACCCGGGCACCTTGCCGGTGATCAACCGCGAGGCCGTGCGCCTGGGCGTGCGGGCGGCTCGTGCGTTGGGGTGCGAGGTGCACGGGCGCAGCGTGTTTGCGCGCAAGCAGTACTTCTACCCCGACCTGCCCAAGGGCTACCAGATCAGCCAGTTCGATCGCCCCTTCGCGACGGCGGGTTCGCTGTCCTACCTGCTCGACGGCGAGCGCCGCACCCTGCCGCTGACCCGCATCCATCTAGAAGAGGACGCCGCGCGCTCGGTGCACGACGAGCGCGGCACCCTGGTGGACTACAACCGCGCCGGCACGCCCCTGGCCGAGATCGTGACCGAGCCCGAGCTCGACTCGGCCGAGGCCGCCGAGGCGGCGCTGCGCATGCTGCACCGGGTGGTGACCGAGGCCGGCGTGACCCGCGGCGACCTGCAGCGGGGCCACTTTCGCTGCGATGCGAACGTCAGCGTGCGGCGGCCCGGCGACCCGCTGGGCGTGCGAACCGAGATCAAGAACGTGAACAGCTTCCGCTTCGTGGCGGCCGCGATTCGCGCCGAGGTCGCGCGCCAGATCGAGGTGCTCGACGGCGGCGGCACCGTGGTGCAGCACACCCGGGGTTGGCGCAACGGCACCACCGAGCCCATGCGCAGCAAAGAGACCAGCAGCGACTACCGCTACTTCCCCGATCCCGACCTGCCGGCGCTGCACATCGACCCGGACCTCGCCGCCCAGGCCACCGCTGGCCTCGGCGCGCTGCCGCTCGACCATGCGCTGCTCGACCGCGACCAGGCCCGTGCGGCCACCTTCCGCGAAGCGCACGGCCTAGACGCCTACGTGGCCGGTGTGCTGCTGGCCACCCCCGAGCTCGCCGACTTCTTCGAGGCGGCCATTGCGGCGGGTGGTGAGGTGCGCAGCATCGCCAACTGGCTGCAGGGAGACGTCCTGCGCCACCTCGGCGAGGGGGAGGAGCTGGCCCAGGCCGGGCTTCGCCCCAGCGAGCTGGCCCGTCTGGACGCGCTCATGAGCGCGGGCACCATCACCCGCAACGGCGCGCGCGATGTGTTCGAGCACCTGTGGCTCCACGGAGGCGGGGCCGACGATGCGATCGAGGCGCTCGGTCTGTCGGTGGTGGGCGACGAAAACGAGCTGCGCGCCATCGTGCGCGACGCGGTCGCGAAGCAT
This sequence comes from Myxococcota bacterium, assembly GCA_965216925.1. GTDB lineage: Bacteria > Myxococcota_A > UBA796 > UBA796 > CAYYHT01. The sequence goes on from CBDCGT010000001.1 coordinate 5,537,014, forward strand.
CCGGCCGAGGCAGAAAAGTACCGCCAAGGAAAGAAAAAGCTCGCGGGCTTCTTCATGGGCTTGGTCATGCGTGCTACACGGGGACAGGCCGATCCGGCACTGGCACGGCGGCTCGTTGTCGAAGAACTCGATAGCATATGATCAGGTGCTGCCATACTCGCGTGGGGCAGCCAGAAATGAGCTCTGAGGAGAATCGTTGAGCGAATTCCACTACGTGCGCACGACCGGAGTCGACGCTGGTGTGGACGCATGCGACGGCCCAGCGATCGGACTCGATCTCGAGAGCATCCTGGCCGACGGTCTGCCTCCCGTGAACGTCGCACTCGACATCATCGCCAGCCTCTGCGAGATCCTCGACATCGCCGATCAAGACGGCGAGGCTCACGGCGAGATCCACCCCAAGTACGTCTTCATCGACGAGACCGGCGCGATCTCCATCGAGGGCTACGGCACCAACCGCGACACCACCAACGCCCCCGAAGAAGAGCCCGACGGCACCTTCAGCGACCTGTACGGCCTGGGGTACACCGCGTACAAGCTGCTCTCCAAGCGCAGCGAGCTCGACAGCCTGCCGCTCGACGATCCCGACGATCACGACGATGCCGTGATCGACGGCATCATCGCCATGAACCTCGAAGACTGCCCCGAAGAGATGGTCGGCGACATCCAGTGGTTCCTGGCCAAGCTGATGTCCTTCGACCCCGAAGAACGTCCGCCGGCCGTCGACGCCTGGCGTACCTTCATCGCGTTTGCCGCCGAGGTCGATGGCCCCGACCTCGAGAAGTGGGGCGACGCCGCCCTGAACGGCGAAGCCCAGCGCCGCGACTCCGAGGTCGTCGCCCGCAAGGCCGCGCCTCCCCCCGAAGACTCCGAAGACCTCGGCGGTCCCGTGCAGCGCACCGGCCCCCTGGCCAAGGGCGCCATCAACTTCGGTGGCGGCGGCGCCAAGCCGGGCCAGGCCACCGCCTTCTGGTCCCGCGACGACATGAAGGCCGCCCTCAAGGCCGCCGAAGAATCCGAAGAAGAAGGCGCCGACGAAGTGCCCGAGGCGGCCCCCGCCGCGCGCCGCCCCGCCGTCGGTGGTGGTGCCGCCACCGCCTTCTGGACCGTCGATCAGATGAAGGCCATGGCCGATGGCAGCGCCGAGGCCCCTCGTCCCAAGCGCAACGCCGGCGCAGGGCAGCGTCGCCCAGCCGGTGGTCAGCGCCGTGGGCCCAGCAACAAGCGCCCCGGCGGTCCCCCCAACAACGGCCAGGGCGGTCAGGCACCCGCCGCTGCACCGCCCCCCGCTCCCGCCGGGCCGCCCGCCGCTCCGCCAGCGCAGCCTGCCGCAGCGCCCGGTCCTCCTGCCGCACCTGCTGGTCCGCCACCGATGGCCGGTCCACCTCCCGGTGCCTACCCGCCGCCCGCGCCCGCCGAAGCCGGCGGCGGCAACACCATGATCATCGTCGCGGTGCTCGCGGTGCTCGCCATCCTGGGCTGCGGCGGTCTGACCGTCCTGGGCGGTGGCACCGCCTTCTTCATGTCCGGCGACGCCACCGCCGACACCGAAGACAAAGACAAGGACAAGGACACCGAAGAAGACGACGAGCCCAAAGAGGACACAGCCGCCGCTGCGGCCGAAGAAGAGGCCAAGCGCAAGGCCGAAGAAGAGAAGAAGAAAGAAGAAGAGGCCAAGAAGAAGCCCACCAAGAAGCGCACCACGACGTCTTCGGGCTCTACCAAGAAGCGCGCGCCGGTCAAGAAGCGGGCTCCGCCTCCTCCGCCCACCGGCGGCCCGGCACGGGTCACCTTCAATGTCGGCACCAAGGCCACCATCGGCTGCGGCGACGGCCAGAAGGTCCAGGTCGATGGCTCCAAGTCCATGACCTTCCAGGGCTCCGCGCTGCCGGTCAGCTGCATGATCACCGTCGATGGCGGTGGCGGCATGTGGGCGGGCCTGGTGCAGAAGTCGGGCACGGTCAACTGCCGCGCGGGCGGCGGAAGCCTCAGCTGCTCGGGACCGTAGCGCCCCCGTGCGCGCGGTCGTCCAGCGAGTCAGCTCGGCCTCTGTGACGGTCGACGGGGCCGTCACCGGCGCCATCGACGGCGGCGTGCTGGTGTTGCTGGGCGTCACCCACGACGACGGCCCTGCACAGATCGAGTGGCTGGCCAACAAGGTCGCCAACCTGCGCATCTTCGAAGACGACGCCGGCAAGATGAACCGAAGCCTGCTCGACGCGGGCCTGGACGCCCTGGTGGTGTCGCAGTTCACGCTGTACGGCGACTGCAAGAAGGGCCGGCGCCCGTCCTTCATCCAGGCCGCCCGCCCCGAGGTCGCAGCGCCGCTCTACGACGCCTTCTGCGAGGCGCTGCGCAAGCAGGGCATCGGTGTGCAGACCGGCGTCTTTCAGGCCACCATGGCGGTGTCGCTGGTCAACGATGGGCCCGTGACGCTGGTGCTCGACACGTAGGCGGTGCCCGAAAGAACGGGCACGGAGGCCCGTTCTCCTTGAAGAGGCGCCCTACCCGATTCGCTCGCCATCCAGGTACCAACAGCCCGGCGTGAAGCGCTCCTTGTTGTCGAGCCACCACTGGTGCCACACCAGCAGGTGCGCTCGCTGCACGCGCCACGGCCCGTCCGAGTCGAAGGGCAGCGCGGCGCCGGTGGTGATCACCAGCTCGTCGTAGGCGGTGCGCCGGATCCAGGCATCGGAGCTGGACAGGGCCTCGATCAGGTCGCCGACCCCGAACACCTTGCCGTGGCGGTGGCGCACGGCGCCCTCGAAGCGGTCGCCGTTTCGTTCCCACCAAAGGTTCCAGCGGGTGCGGCCGCCGGGGTCGTCCATGTCTTCGGCGTGGCCGGTGATGATCTGCAGCGCGCCGCTGGCGATCTGCATCACGTTGCGGTCGCGGCTCTCGAGCTTGTCGAGCAGCGCTCCGACCGCGCGGGGGTCGCCCATGAGGCCCAGCCCCTGGATGGCGCCGTTGGCGCGCTCGTCTTCGGCGGACTCGCTCACGCCGCGCAGCAGGAGCAGGTGGCTCGGGCCACCGTAGCGGCCAACGATCTCGCCCGGCGAACCTGACAGATCACGGCGGCCCTCGTTGAGCGCACGGCCGTGGAAGTCGACGCCGCGCCGGTCGCCCAGCAGCAACAGCGCCAGGGCGGCCTGCTCGGCGAGGGTTGGCTCCTCGAGGGCCGGGGCGATGTGGTCGGCGTAGGCGCGGTCGCCGATGCGGCCCAGGGCGATGACCGCCGCCTTGCGATGAATGGGGTTGGAGCCCCGCTCGGCGAGGGCGCCCAGTGCGTCGAGCGCGCTGCGCTCGCGGCGCAGCCCCAGCAGCTCGGCGGCGGCGGCGACGGAGTGCGAGGGCGCGTCTTCGGGCTGCTCGATGCACGACAGCAGCCCGTCCACCAGGGCGGCGTTGGGCGAGCGCGCGATCGCGCCCTGCAGCGCCCGGCGAGGCGGGCCATCGACCCGGCGCGAGAGCAGGTGATCGAGCAGCACCGTCGCGGCCTCGAAGCTCTGGTGCCCCGAGAGCAGGTCGACGGCCGCGATGTAGCGCAGCACGTTGGGGTCCAGGCTGCGCACACTGCCGGCGGCGAGGGCGCGGGCCGTGGCGTCCATCTCGCGGCTGATGGCATCGACCACCAGCTGGTTGCAGGCGGCGATCGCAAGGCGATGGGCACCCAACCGGCGCTCGGGACGATCGGCGTCGGCGCGCTCGTGGGGGGGCTTGCTGCGCTGGGCATCGTGGCGCAGCTTGGCCAGCGACGTGGCCCGCTCCATGTGCCAGTGCAGGTGGGCGCCAGGATCGCCCGCGATGGCATCGACGGCGGCCACGCCAGCCGCGAGGTCGGCGGCGAAGAACCGCTCACGAGCGGCATCCAGAAGCGGGCCTGGGACTTCGGCCAGGCGCGCCAGGCGCAGCAGGGCCCACGCCTCGCGGACGGGCAGCTCGAAGCGCGCGAAGCCCTGCGCGGCGTCGCGGTAGCGCGAGTGCGCCTGCGACGGCCGACGTGCCGCCCACTCCATGTCGCCGATGCGCGCCACCAGCCGGTAGTGAAGCTCGGGATCGTGGTCGGGGGTGCACAGGCGAACCCCCTTCTCGTAGGCCTTCCATGCGGCTTCGGTGTCTTGGCGGGCGCGCGCGGCGTCACCTTCGGCCATGGCCAGCAAGCCCTGCACGTGGCGGGTGGCGATTCCACGCGACCCGTCGCGCACCGCGGTCAGCATGCGCTGAGCGGCGTCGGGCTGGTCTTGGCGCAGGGCGCGCTCGATGCCCAGGGCTGCGGCATGCGCCTGCAGCACGGGAGGAAGGCCCGCCGACATCGCCTCGTCGAGGATCTCTTCGGCCCAGGGCTCCTGCCGCGCCACGGCGATGCGGGCCAGCAAGAGCAGCGCCCGGCCGCACAGCTCGGTCGGTGCCTCGCGGCGCACCCGGCGAATCAGCTTCTCGGCCTCGTCGTGGTTGCCCAGGTCGATCTCGAGCCGCGCCAGCTCGAGCACCGCGCTCCACGGCGTGCCGGGCCAGGTGAACAGGGTGGCGCGCTCGACCAGCCCACACAGCACGTCGCGCGCCGCCGACCGGTGGCCCCGCCGCACGTGGCTCTGGGCCAGGGCGGTCGCTGCGGCCACCACCACGGTCTCGGCCTCTTCGCTGGCGATGTCGCGCACCGCTTCTTCGAGGAAGCGCGTGAGCTCGCGCTCCCACTGCTCGGGGTCGGCGAAGGCGTCGGGCAGCTGGCGCAACAGCGCGGCATCCAGGCAAGGCGCGCCCGGCCAGGGCAGCGGGAAGGCCGTGTGCCGCATGGCGGCGAGCCACGCCTGGCGGGCGCGGATGCGGTCCGAGATCGCCAGGGCCTCGCCCAGTCGCTGCCACGCCAGCACGTGGGTGGGGGCCAGCTCGGTGGCTCGGGTGAACAGCTGGGCGGCCTCGTCGGGCTGACCTGCGAACAGGGCGCGCTCGCCGGCGCCCAGGACCTGCCACACGTCGTCGGGGTCGGCGTCGTGCCGCAGCGCGGCCTTGTCGGAGTCACGGGTCACGCGGGCGTCGAGCACGGCGATGGTGCCGCGCAGCCAGCCCGAGAAGGTGCTGTGCTGGGGCGTGAGCACCTCGCCGTCCCACTCGCCGAACACCGGCTTGCCGTCGGCGCCGGTCGCCCAGGCCCACATCTGGCCTTCGTTGCCGTCGGCGAAGAGCACCACCTGTGGGGCGTCTTCGGAAGCCGGGGTGATCTCGCTGGTGGCCCGCAGGCGCAACGCGCCGCGAAACAGCTGGGCGCCGTTGTGGCGGGCCAGGAACACGCGTAGGCCGTGGGGCAGCGCCCTGGACAGGTGGCTCTCGAGCGCGCTGATGGCGTCGCGAGGGGCCTCGGTGGACAGCAGGTGGACGTCGCGGCGGTACTTCTTCACCACCCGATCGAGCGGGGCGAACAGATCGACGGCATGCATGTGGGAGGGGTCCCGGGGAGGAGGGAGGGGAGTCGGGGGGAGGGTTGGGCGGGGAGCCCAGGGGTTCGGGCGAGGTGCCCGAGGAGGGAGCCTGATTGTAACAGCAGCGCACGGCAAGGATCCTTGCCAGGCTCAGAATGGGGCCCGAACGTAGGAGCGGGGATCCCTCCCCAGAGACCCCCGCTCCATTCGGACTCTGCCCGGCTCTTACACCGTGGCGAGCACGCGCTGCGCCCGTGCACCCCTCCCCAGGAGCGACGCCGCTTGCTGCGTGACCGCCGTGCCAGCGCTTTCGAATGCGCGGCTGCTGGCGTCGAGCTCGGGCTCGGACCAGGGAAGTGCCCAGACGCCCAACAGACCGATGCCCCCTACGGCGAAGATGCTCGAGGTGGTGAGAATCAGCTCTGCGAGTTCCATGGTTCCTCCCTGCGTTGCCTGAACAACATACTGAACACAGTTTCACTTGTAAAGCGTTCAGTGTCTCAAAGGTGGGGGCGCCCTCCCAGGCGCTCCGTGCCCCGTCGACACACAGAGCCTAAGGCACCACCCGGTCAGAAAATGTCCGCCCCCTAAAAAAGTTGTTCAGTGGTGCTGAGCCGTTACGGGCGCCGCCAACAGGCCAAATTTTGTCCCAGGAGGCCGTCCGTTGACCTTGAACAAGGGCCAGAAGCTCGTGCAGATGGTGCAGATGATGTCGGCCCGGGGCGGCGTTCGGGCCACCGAGCTGCTCAAGCGCTTCGACCTCGATGCGCGCTCGCTGCGCCGGTACCTGGCCGATCTTCGCGACATCGGTGTGCCCATCCACGACGACGGTCGCGGCACCGACCGCACCATCAGCGTCGAGAGCCGCTGGCGCCGCAGCGGTGTGCAGCTCACCCTGGTCGAGGTGCTGTCGCTGCACTTTGGCCGCACCCTGTTCGACTTCCTGGATGGCACCAGCTTCGCGTCCGACCTCGACGGCGCCATCGAGCGCCTGTCGCCGGCCATCAGCCGCGCCCACCAAGACCTCGCCCGGCAGCTCGACACCAAGTTCCTGGCGGTCGGCGAGCACACCAAGGACTACCGGGGCGACGCCGACGATGTCATCGACACCGTCATCAGCTGCCTGGTCTACAACAACCCCATCGATGCACGCTACCGCAAGGTCACGGGTGTCGAGCGGCGCATCCTGCTGCACCCCTTCACCCTGGCCACCTACCGACAGGGCCTGTACCTGTTCGCGCTCGACGTCGACAACAACCAGATCAAGACCTACGCGGTCGAGCGCTTCGTCGAGGCCCGCCGCATCCGCGAACACTTCGACTACCCGTCCAGCTGGGAACCCCGCGCCCACATCGCCCACGCCTTCGGCATCATCAGCGGCGAGCCCGAAGACGTGCAGATCGCCTTCGCCGAGGCCGAGGCCGCCTACATCCGCGAGCGCACCTGGCATCCCACCCAGACCTTCCGCACCCTGCCCGATGGCCGCCTGCTCATTCGCATGCACGTGTCGGTCACCGTCGAGCTTCGCCAGTGGATCCTGGGCTTCGGCGACCTGGCTCAGGTGGTCTCGCCCGACTCCCTCGCGGCCGACATCGGCAGCCGCCTGCGCCGCGCGGCCGAGCGCTACGCCACCGCCACCGCATGACCGATCCCTGGCGCGACGCGCCCTTCGTCCGCCACTCGCAGCTGTACCGCGACTGGATCGACAAGGGCGGCGGCACCTGGCCGCAGCCCCGGTTCGAGGCCGCCCGCAAGGCGGCCCTGGCCTGGTTCGACAACGCCCCGCTGGGTGCCAGCCCCGACGACGAGCTGCGGCGGCTGGCCGAGCCCCTGGGGCTGTTTCGCGAGCCTCGAAACGACGTGCGCCTGTACCCCAGCGCCGAGCCCGCCACCGACGTGTTCATGCAGCGGGTGGCCGTCGACATCGGTGCCGCTGCGGCCGATCGCACCGATCGCGTCGTCGGGCCCTGGTTCTCGGAGCTCGACCCCCGCAATCCGGCCCATCGGCGCCTGCTGGTGGTGTGCACCGCCATCCGTCTGTTCGCCGCCAACGGGCCGAGCGAACTGTCGCTCTACCACCAGTGGTGCCACCGCAAGCCCCGGCCCAGCACCGCCGACCGCGACCGCGTCCGGGCGGTCGGCATCGCGCCACTGTCCCTGTGGGGGCTCGATCGCGCTGTCGGCGACCGCTGGCAGCTCTCGGATCTGGTCGGCCTTTGGCACCGCTGGCTGCCCGATGGTCCGGTGCGCCTGCGCGAGCCTGCGGCCGTGGCTGGCGACGCCCGCCCCGGCGACACCCTGGCCGCCCGGCTGGTGCACCACGACGGCGAGTGGATCGCCACCCAGCCGCTCATCATCCCGGGCCGTCCACCCGACGCCGCGGTGAAGGAGTGGCTGCGGCTCGAGCTGGCCGAGATGCGCCTGTACAACCAGCGGCTCACCGTCGAGGCCCTGCTGCGTGGCCGCGGCCACCGCCTCGCCTGCCGTGCACACGCGCTCGCATGGAACAATCGCCGCGATGTTCAGTGACCACTCCTGCAGCCTGATCGGCATGGTGCACCTGCTGCCGCTCCCGGGTAGCCCCGGCTGGGCGGGCGACATGGGTGCGGTCCTTCAGCGCGCCCAGGCCGATGCCGACGCGCTCGTGCAGGGCGGCGTCGACGCGCTCATCGTCGAGAACATGGGCGACACGCCGTACCTGCCTGGCCACGTGCACCCCGAGACCACCGCTGCCATGGCCCTGGCCACCTCGCTTGTGGTGCAGCGCGGGCTGCCGGTCGGTGTGCAGCTCCTCGCGGGCGCCAACCGCGAGGCGCTCGGAGTGGCCGTGGCCGCGGGCGCGCAGTTCGTTCGCGCCGAGGCCTTCGCCTACGCCCACGTCGCCGACGAGGGCTGGCTCGATGCCAGCGCCGGCGAGCTGCTGCGCGCCCGCGCCGCGATGGGCAGCTCGGTGGCCATCTGGGCCGATGTTCAGAAGAAGCACGCCGCTCACGCCGTCACCGCCGACCTCTCGCTGGCCGATCTGGCCAAGGGTGCCGTGTTCAGCGGGGCCGACGTGCTGGTGATCACCGGGCGCCACACGGGCCACAGCACCGACATCGAACACGTGCGCGAGGCCGCCACCGCGGGCGTTCCTGTCGCGGTCGGTTCGGGTGTGGGTCCAGCCGACGCGGCCCAGTTGGCCACGGTCGCGCAGGCGCTCATCGTCGGCTCGTGGTTCAAGCACGAGGGCGACTGGCGCAATGCCGTCGATGTCGAGCGGGTGCGCCGCGTCCGGCGGGCGCTGGGCGCGTCCTAGTCCTGGTTCGCCGGCTCTTCGTCGGGCACTTCGGAGCCAGGCACGTGCTCGCGGCAGGCCAGCACATGCGCGCCTGACTTGTAGGTGTCTGTCTCGGCGCTGGGGCCGACGCCGCCGCCCACCACCACCCAACCCTCAGGCAGCGCGCGCGCCTTCAGGACGTCGCGCCGCTGCTGTCCAACGCGAACGCTGGGCACCTCGAAGGCCGAGCACTCCATCTGCACCGACTTCTTGGCCGTTGCATCGCTCGACGCGACCAACAGCACCGCGCCGCCGAACAGCAAGCCAGCTGCCCCGACCACCATGCCTTGCTTCATCTCTCCCTTCCGGAACAAGGCCACAGGCCCAGACATTGAAGCGCACGGCTACTCGGATCCGACTCCTCCTGCAATACGATGGCCCGATGCGAAACCTGCTCCCCATCCTCCTCGTCGCCTCCCTGGGACTGACCGGCTTCAGCTGTGCCGTGCCCAAGCACATGCGCAGCGCCCGCGACCACCAGGCAGCGGGCCAGGACTACCGGGCCGCCAACGAGTACCTCTTCGTGCTCGATCGTCGCCCCAACCACGGCGACGCCGCCTTCGGACTCATCGCGACCGCCGAGCCCGGCTACCGCAAGCGGCTGGCGACCGCGCAGACCCAAGAGGCCAACGGCAACTTCCGCAAGGCCGCCTCGACGTACGACGAGCTCGCCCGGTACACGCACCGGCTCAAGGTGCACGGCGTGCTCGACTTCGACATCCCAGACCTCGCGTCGATGGCCAGTCAGATGCGCGAGGCTGCCGTCGCGGCCGACTTTCGCGCCGGCGAGGTGGCCCTGTCCCGCGGGGACTACGCGGTCGCCTTCCAGAAGTTCGAGTCGGTCAAGGGCGAGCGGCCCAGCTGGCCCGGGCTCGACCTCGCGCTGGCCAAGACCTGGTACGGCTCCGCCCGCGACAACGAGGAGGGCCACCAGTACCGCGCCGCGGTCGACCAATACGAGGGCGCCGATCAGGCCTTTGGACGCCGCTACGAAGACGCCCGCGACCGCGCCGGAGTGTTGATGACCGCGCTGGGGCGCTACCACTACCAGCGCGGCAACTGCCGCCAGGCCTGGCGCGACCTCAAGCGCGCCGACCGCCTCGATCAAGAGCGCAGCCTGTCCACCGAGGTGCAAGATGCCTGGGACTGTGCGGTCACCCACGTCGTGGTCGAGCCCACCCAGCTTCGCTTCGGGTCCGACGTGGACGGCATCGACGTCGCTGGCATGCTGCGCGACGGCACCATCACGGCGGTCGAGCGCGACAAGAGCGACTTCGTGCGCCTGCTGCAGCCCGAGCAGCGCGGACTAGCCGACTTCTCCCTGCAGATCTCGCTCACCGAGGCCTGGGCAGACACCAACGCGACCACCACTCGCCAGGCCACCCAAGGAACCCGGGCGATGGCATGCGCCACCACCAACGAGCTGGGCGAAGAGGTCCTCGTTCCCTGCGACGAGACCGTCGAGGTGCTGTACGAAGAGGTGGTGATCGAGAGCGCGGCCCAGCTGGTGGGTAAGGTCGAGCTGCAGCACCGCAAGACGCGGGTGCGCAGCCGCCACGAGCTGGGCCGACGCGAGGGCGACAGCACCACCTACGCCCACGCCTTCCAGGACGCGAACGGACCGGTGGCGGTGGGGACCGATCCCGACGTGTCGGTGGTGGTCGACTCCAGCATCCTGGCCCTGGCTGCGGCCCCCAAGCAGCCCATGGCCGAGCGCGACCTGGCCCGCCTGGCCATCGATGTGTTGACCGAAGAGGCGGCGAGCTTCTTGCTGCGCGCCGTCGATGTCGAGGCCCAGGTCACCGACCCGTCTGACCTGGAGCTGTAGCAGCGCCCCAGCAGGACGCTGCAGAACACCGCGCGCAGCGCGCGTTCTGCGCATCCTGACCCGTGCCCGTGCCCGTGCCCATGCCCGTGCCCGATTCGGTGAGACGCGGACTCCGCATCTTCGGGAGCGTCGGCGTTCAGCGTTGGCGGCCATGCGGACCAGCATGGAGACGAGGCGATGGAGGAGTTCGCGGGCCTTCGGGACGTCAGCCCCAGGGGCGAGACCGAGTCGACTCGCCACGATGACCAGTGCGGCTGCCTCGGTCGCGGACCGCTTCGCGATTCGCGATCGACGGCCGAACAACCCGCCATCCCGGATACGCCGTCAGTCAGACGGCCCGGATGCTGGTGGAGAAGATCTACGGCTGGATGAACGCGGTGGCGGGCTTCCGACGAAGTCGCTTCCGCGGGCGCCAGAAGACGGCGTTCGCGGGCACGATCGCTGCAGCCACGTACAACCTCCTCCGCATCACCAAGCTCCAGCGGCGACTTGACGGGCGAGGCGAGCTGCCTTCGCCAATTCGAAGCGCCCAGCCATGGCGTTCGGGCACGGGCACGGGCACGGGCACGGGCACGGGAGCAGGCCCTGCAGCGGCCGCCACGCGGCCTTCTGCAGTGGCCTGCTAGATCTCGTCGATCTGGGCGGCCAGCACGAAGTCGGCCAGGTGCAGGCCGTCGATCTTGTGGGTCCACAGCTCGATCGTGGCGTGTCCCCAGCCAAAGCGGATGTCCGGGTGGTGGCCCGCGCGCTCGGCGAGGGCGCCCACCTGGTTCACGAAGGCCAGCGAGGCCGCGAAGTCGGCGAATGAGAAGGAGCGCACCAGGTGGTGGTGATCGACCACCGACCAGCCGTCATCGAGCTGGGGCAGCAGCTCGGCGATCTGGTCGGGGGTCATGGGCGGCATGCCCCCGCGGCAGGGCTCGCAGTGTTGGGAAGCGAGGTCGGACATCGGGATCTCCACGGCGTGCACAGGTCACGTTTTGGTGCTGAGTTTGGAGGATCGGCCGCCGCCGGATACAAGCGTGCCGCCTCTCGGGAGGACTCTTCTATGCTGATGTTCTTGTTTGTGTCGCTCACCGGTTGTGTCGAGTACGGCTACCAGCTGCCCCCAGACGACGTCACCCCGCCCGTCGACACCGCTGTGGCCGACACCGGCGCCGAAGAGCCCATCGCCACGGCTCCGGTGTACGCCAACACGTCCGAGCAGCTGTACGAGATCGACCCGGCCACGGGGGCCAAGACCCTCATCGGCGGCTTCACCCTCAACGGCCAGCCCATCGACGGCATGGTCGACATCGCCATCGACCTCAACGGGCACATGTACGGCGGCACCTTCGACGCGCTGTACCGCATCGACCCCACCACGGCCGTCGTCGCCAAGGTCTGCGACACCGAGCTTCGCCCCTACGCCATGGCCTTCACCAGTGACGGCGTGCTCTTTGCCGGGGCCGGCACCGAGGTCGTCAGCGTGAACCTGGGCAGCTGCGCAGCCACCAGCCTGGCCACCTCCACCGAGTACGAGACCAGCGGCGATCTGGTGGGCCTACCCGACGGCAACCTGTACTGGACCGTCGAGGGCAATGACAGCGACGAGCTGGTTCGCGTGAACCCCACCACTGGCCAGACCACCTGGATTGGCCGCGTTGTCGCCAGCGACCTGTTCGGCCTGGGCTACGACGAGGTCGAAGACGAGCTCTACGGCTTCAGCCAGCACGGCGAGATCGTGCGCATCTCGCCAGTTGGAGCGCAGTCCAGCATCACCGTGGTCGACGCCACCGTCAGCTGGTGGGGCGCGACGACCAACCCGGTCGTTTGGGACTGAGCTCCGACTCGACGCTGCGGGATCGCTGGATTCTGGCCGCCCTCGCGGTCGGCTTCTTGCTGCGCATCCTGCCCTTCTTCATCTGGTTCAACGACCTCGGCTGCACCCGCGACGAGTGCCTGTACGACACCATCTCCGAAGCGGTGAAGCTCGGCGAGGGCATGCAGCGCAACCGAGGGTGGATGTGGGCGCCCGGCTACGCCTACACCATGGCCGCCGCCAAGTTCTCGGCGGGCAAGGGCGTGCTGCGCTTGGTTCAGGTGGTGCTGTCCACCGTCACCATCGCCATGGTGGCACAGCTGGCGGAGCCACTCGGTGACCGCAAGAGCGCGCGCTGGGCGGCGTGGCTGATGGCGCTCAACCCCACGCTCATCTTCTTTGCCACGCGCCTGTGGCCCGAGACCATCTACATCACCCTCATCACCGGCGCGACGCTTGCTCTGCTGTGGTCGCGCGAGGGCACGTGGAAGCGCGCGCTGCTGCCCGGGATGCTGCTGGGCTTGTGCGTGCTCTACCGGGGCGTCGCCACCTTCCTGGCCCCGGTCTTCGCGCTCGCGGTGCTGTGGCCGGTCGCGAAGGCGGCCTGGGGTGACTCCGTGCGTGCCAACGCGGGGCACGCTGCTGCCCTGCTTCTCACCGCCGCCCTCGTGGTCGCCCCCTACTCCATCAGCGCTTCAGCTCGGCACGGGGGGCTGATCATCAGCGACGCCACCGCCGGGCAGATGGCCTGGCAAGGCAACAACACCTTTGCTCCCCGCACCTTCGACCACGGGCTTCAGCCGCCGCTCGAGGTGCTGCGCATGGGGCGGCCGCACTGCGACGAGGCCCTGCCCGTGGCGCAGTGGAATGCCTGCGAGCTGCGAAACGCCGCCGACTTCGTGGCCGAAGACCCGGTGCTCTTCGCGCGCCGCATCCCGCTGCGGCTGGCCCAGCTGCTCAACCCCAACAGCTTCCTGACCCGCACCCTGCGTGAGGGGCGCCTGGAGGGTGTCGGGCCCGTCGTGACCGAGCTGCTGTGTGTCTGGGTGGTGCTGTGGAGCCTGCTGGTCATGTGGGGCGGCACCGTTGGAGCCTGGGCGCGGGCTCGGGGGGTCTTTGGGGCGGTGGCCGTGGGCAGCGTGCTGTACCACCTGGCGGTGATCGCCTGCCTGGCGGGCATGACCCGGTTCCGCTTGCCGCTCGAGCCGCTGTGGACCATCTACCTGGCGCTGGCGCTGTCTCAGCCAGCCCTGCTGCGTGACGCCTTCGAGGTGCAGGGCTGGCGGCTCGCCGGCTTGTTGCTCACGGCGCCCGCGCTCGTCTATCTGTGCCTCCGTCTGGCGCTGGTGGGCTTTGCGGCCGGCCCCGTCGTGGGGCCCTGAGCCCGGCGCGGGCCCCCACTGCATCCTTGGGGTGCGTTCCTGCCCGGTGCACGCCGTGGTTATAGCGGCGCCATGTCCGACGTCGACCCCAACGACCCGCGGCTGGCTCCCGCCAAGGGGGGCGGCTGCTGGTTCTTCGTGATGCCCATCGCCATGGCCGCGCTGCTGGTAGGCGGGTACAGCACCCTGTGCATGGCGGGCTGGTACGGGCACCCGGCCACGGGCGATCGGGTCGAGCTGGTGTACGACGCCTGCCCGGCCGCCACGCCCATCCTCAAGGCCCGGGTGGCCGAGATGGGCCTGGGCGATCCCGTGTGGACCCCCAGCGACGGCGCGATGACCCTGCTGGCGACGCTCCCGGGCGACCCCACGCTCGCGGCCACCATTCCCCACACCCTCGCCGCCCAGGGAGCCTTCGTCATCGAGCCCGAGCAGGGGGGCCCCGCACTGGCGACCGCCGCGAACATCGTCGATGCCCGCATCCGCCTGGATATCGTCGCCAATCCAGGAACCGCCATCATCCTGGACGAGACCGCCAAGAACGCCATCCTCGACGCCATGAAGGCCGACCCCGAGGGCAAGCTGGTGGGCAAGCTAGACGGCAAGCCCGTGTGGGAGCGCAAGAACTATCCGCCGCTGACCCAGGGCAAGCTCGAGCTCGAGACCGACAAGGACACGCTGCAGGACGGAACCGCGCAGACCGCCGAGTGGGGAATCGTGCTGAACAACGGGCCCTATCCGTGTACGGTGGCGCTCCGAAGCAACCGCATCGTGGAGCCAGCCGTCCGTGAGTAATCCTGTCGATCCGCGCCTCGAGTCCCAGCGAATCTCTCTCGGTGACGTCACCCTGCATGCCATGGTCGGCGGGCCCCCCGACGGCAAGCTGGTGGTCTTGCTGCACGGCTTCCCCGAGTACTGGGCGTGCTGGCGGGGCCAGATCCCGGGCCTGCTCGATGCCGGCTACCGCGTCGTCGCGCCCGACATGCGGGGGTACAACACAAGCGACAAGCCGTCGGGCATCCAGCACTACAGCAAAGACAAGCTGGCCGGCGATGTCGTCGCGCTCATCCACCACCTGGGGGCCGAGCGCGCCCATGTGGTGAGCCACGACTGGGGCGGCGTGGTGGGCTGGTGGCTGGCACTCAAGCACCCCGACGTCTGTGAGCGCGTGGTCATGCTCAACATCCCGCACCCGGTTGTCTTCACCAAGACGCTCAAGTCGAGCTTCAAGCAGATCCGTGCCAGCTGGTACGTGTTCTTCTTCCAGCTTCCGTGGCTGCCCGAGTGGGTGCTGCAGCGCCGCGACTTCGCCGCCCTCACCAAGGTGTTCGACAGCGCCCGGCCGGGCGCCTTCACCGACCAAGAGATGAACGACTACAAGGCTGCGTGGTCGCAGCCGGGCGCGGTCAAGGCGATGCTGGCGTACTACCGAGCGGCCGTGCGCGTGGGCGAGCAGCGCCCCGACTCGTACCAGGTCCAGCCTCCCCTGCTGCTCATCTGGGGCAAGAACGACATCGCGCTCACCACCCAGATGGCCGAGGCCAGCGTCGAGTTCTGCAAGGACGGCCGTCTCGAGCTGCTCGATGCCAGCCACTGGGTGCAGAACGACCAGCCCGAGCGGGTGACCGAGCTGGTCTTGGAGCACCTGGCGGGGGCATGACCACCCTCGTCACCCCGCGCCTGGTGCTGCGCCCGGTCCGCCTCACCGACGCCCCAGCCCTGCAGCGGCACTTCGGCACCTGGGACATCATCCAGCACATGTCGCTCAACGTGCCCTGGCCCTACCCCAGCGACGGCGCCGAGCGCTTCTTGGTGGACTATCTGCTGCCCGCGATCGGCCGCGGCGATGCCCTGTGCTGGGCCGTCACCCTGAGGGACGGCGACGACGAGGCCATCGGCTTGCTGGAGTTTCGCCGGGCCGCCGACACCCAAGACCACCGTGGCTTCTGGCTGGGCACACCCTTCCACGGCCAGGGCCTGATGACCGAGGCGGTGACGGCCTTTCAGGACCACATCTTCTTCGAGCTGGGTGTCGAGCGCATCTTCGTGCACAACGCCCTCGAGAATGCCGCCTCGCGCCGCGTCAAAGAGAAGACCGGCGCCGAGCTGGTGGGCGTCATCGAGGCCCAGCACCACACCGGCGGCGGCCAGACCCAGCGCTGGGTCGTCACCCGTGAGCGCTGGGCCCAGCTGCGAGGCCGCTGAGCGGCGGGGCGCCGGCCGCCTATTCCTTGCCCTCGAAGCGGCGTCGGGCCATCGCATTCACATGGATGCGCTTCCACTTTGCCTCGCGGGCCGCCCGGGCGACAGGGTCGTGCCGAGCCGCCTCATAGGCCGCTTCGCGTTGGAGCTTGCGCCACGAGGCCAGGCGCCCCTCGTCGAGCTCGCCCATCGCGACGGCCTGGAGCACCGCACAGCCTTCAGGTGCCTGGTGGCTGCAGTCGCGCCAGCGGCATTGGTCGGCCAGGGCATCGATGTCCGCAAAGGTCGTACCCAGGCCCTCTTCGGAGAGCAGGCCGACCTCGCGCACTCCGGGATTGTCGATGAGCCACCCGCCAGACGGCAAGGCGTGCAGGGAGCGCCACGTGGTGGTGTGGCGGCCCTTGCCGTCCTGGCGCACGTCCCCCGTGGCCTCGTCGCCGCCGATCAGGGCGTTGAGCAGGGTCGACTTGCCCACCCCGGAGCTGCCCAGCAGCGCGCCGGTGCGGCCCTCGAGGTGTGCGCGCACGGCCTGCATCCCGGCGCCCGACACCGCCGAGACCGCCAGCACCGTGTCGGCGATGCCAGCCAGCGCCGCGAGCTCATCGTCGGCGCCCAGATCCGCCTTGGTCACGACCACGACCGGCTCGCAGCCTGCCTCGTGGGCGACTGCCAGCCAGCGCTCGGTGCGGCGGCGGTTGAACTCGGGTCCGGCGGCGGTGCACAGCAGGGCCACGTCGACGTTGGCGGCGACGACCTGCTCGCCGCCGTCGGGGTCGCGCCGGCGAAGGGTGGCGCTGCGATCCAGTCGGCGCCGCGCGATGGGCGGGTCGCCGTGGGTCTCGACCACCAGCCAGTCGCCAACGACGACATCGCCGCGCAGCGGGCCCGCCGCGAGCGCCAGCATGGGTCCGTCCGGGGTGAGCAGATGCCAGCGGCCGTGGGCGCCCGATGCGACGCGACCGAGGGTGAGGGCAGCCGAGGGATCGAGCAGGGAGCCCAGCTCGTCGGCGAGCTGGCGCAGAAAGCGCTGGTCGAGGCCAAGCGCAAAGAAGCGGTTCATTTCAGGGAATCCAGGAACAGAGACATCGGTGGCGCCGGCCTCTCAGCCGACCCAAGCAGGGGCCATCGCCCCGTCGCCGCCGTCACCGCTCCCGAGCTCGCTGAGCGCTAGGAGAGGCCGGCGGGGGTGTTCGCAACGTCCAACATGCAACCTCCCGTGGATGCCTCAGTCCTACCCGCCCGGCCGGTGCATCGCAAAGAAGTTCCAGCCGCTCGCACAGGCACGGGGGCCTGTGCTCCTTGGCCCTTCTCGAGGAGAAACGGCCTTCAGAAATCCCCGTGGTACACGCTGGTGTCGATCATCCGGATGCCCGGTGCGACGTCGACCTCGCTGTGGTCGATGGTGGCCTCGAGCCGTCCGCGGAAGCCCAGGGTCTGGTCGTCGCCGAGCCCCAATGGATCGGGCTCGATGATGGCTTCGTCGTAGTGGAAGGTGCCCGACGCCGTGCCGTCGCCGTCGGTGTTGCGCCAGTCGAAGAACTGGCGATCGGGGTGGTCGAGCGGCTGCTCGACGTACGAGAGGAAGAGCGCGCACGGGGTGTCCGAGGTCGGGTCACCCCAGGTCAGCACCGGACACTCGGCGCCGGGCTCGGGCTCGTCGTCGATCTCCATGCGAAGCACCAGCTTGACTAGCAGCGGCCCATCGTTGGGGTCGTCGATCCACCCGGATGCCGTGAAGAAGTGGTTGTAGAAGTAGCCGTCCCACTCGTTGCGGCGGGGGTAGGGGTACAGACGCATGGACACCGGGTCGCCGCCGTCGCGCACGACGCTGCCTTCCCACGCCTCGTTGGGCGAAGAGCAGGCACTCAGCAGCACCAGGGCCAGCAGAGCCCGCGTCATCGCTCCCCTCCGAAGGTGACGTAGCCGACACGCACCTCGATGGCGGGTGCGACGCGTGTTCCCGTCCCGAGCATGCCGTGGTCCTTGCCCAGCGAGAAGAGGTCGACGCCGGCGTGCACACCCGCCAGCAGGCCGACGCGTTCCTTGTCCATGAACACCATCTCGAGGCCGCCGCGCGCGCCCAGTCCGATGAAGCGCCGAACCTGGTACAGCTCGTATTCGGTCATCAGCCGCTGCGAGCCGGGGGTGAGCCCCCCCGAACCCACCAGGTGCACGCCGTGCCCCTGGTACTGGGTCACGCGAAGGCGCGCTCCGCCGTGCACCGACACCAGCCGCACCTCGTTGACCAGCTCGCCGGTCTCGGAGGTGGGGGTGCGCGTCACCGAGGGACCCGACAGGGGAATGCTCACCAGGCCGAAGATGGCGCCGACCTCGGACGGTCCGTAGCCCCCCTGAACCTGTACGGACAAGCCCGTGCCCAGCTTGGCGCCCGGCAGCACGCCCAAGGTGGGGCCGGCGGCCAGGCCCAGGGCCGCGAAGATCGGCGGAATGGGCTTGATGTCGGCCTCGAAGATGCGGGAGACCTTCTGCTGCTTGCCCGACAGGGCGGCGGCGTCGGTGATGTGCCGACCGATGTCCCGTTCGCCCGAGTCGTACTCGGTCACCGCGGTGCTGTAGGACACCGCCCCCTGCAGCGGGATCTCGGACCGCAGCGCGAACTGCGCCTCGTTGCGGGCGGACACCTGGGCGCGCAGCTCCTTGCTGAGGTCGCGCACGAGCTTCTCTTCGAGCTTGAAGAACTGGTCGGCGTGGCCCTCGCTGCTGGCAGTGATGCCCACCTCGCCGGTCGAGACCCGTACCAGCCGCGCGTCGATGCGCATGTCGCCGCCGGTGGCGGTGATGCCCCCGATGAGCACCTCGGTGGCGCCGATGCCCTCGCCCACCCGGGCCGCGGTGGCGGGATCGACGAAGTCGGACTGCTGGAGCTGCAGCTCCTTGAGCAGCGCGTTCAGGCGCGTGCGCTCGACCACGCTCACGCCGCCGGCGCGGTCCAGGTCGGTGATGAGCATGTTGGCCAGGCCACGCCCGAGCGGCGCGTGCGCGGGGTCGTGGGAGTCGACGTCGAAGGCCAGCACCGCCACGATGGGCTCGGCCACGGCGGGGGCCGCGGCGAACAGGACGAGCAGGGCGAGGAGCAAGCGCACGGTCCCATGCTAATCCGCTGAGGGCAGCTCCAGGTGGCTGGGTTCTCGAACGGGCAACCCGTAGGGACGGCGGCGCTCGGGCTCGGGCCGCGCTGGTGGCTCTCCGCAGCGCGCGGGTGGCAGCATGGCCGGCTCGGTCACGGGGATCTTCCGCAGCTTCAGCACCTCGGCCCGGCCGGCGCGCCCCACCTCGATCGCCACCGGCCGGTCGTCGGGAGCGGCGCGAATGGCGAGGTGCGCCTGCAGGCCGGTGCTCACGGGGGCTCCGTCGATGGCCAGGATGGTGTCTCCGATGGCCAGTCCGGCCCGCTCAGCAGGGCTCGCGGGCAGCACCCCGGTCAGCTCGGGCGGCCGTCCGTCGACCGGCAACACCACCCCCACCACGCCCTGGACGGGGTCCTGGGTCCAGCCAATCTCGCCGTAGTCGCAGTAGGTGTCCGGGCGCACCTGCAGTCGCCGGTGCATCTCGGTTCCGTCGCTCCGCTTGACCGTGAGGGTCTGAACCCCCGGCACCAGGTCATCGAGCGCGTGGTGCCAGGGATCCAGGCGAGAGCACGACTCCACCGTCGGCACGCCCCTGCGGGCGTCGTGGGTGGTGCCCGGCACCAGCAGGCAGGCGGCGTCGCCCAGGTTCGGCGAGGCTCGCATTCCGATGCGGCCCGGCGCGCCCACCTGCACCCGAAGACGCGTCCTCTCGCCGGGGTGCAGCGTGCCGACGGCCACGCCGACCTGCTCGCCCACCGCCACCCTCACCGTGACCTCTCCGGGCATCACCCCCTCGAAGCGCACGCGCCCCTTCTTGAGCTCCACCTCGCCTTCGTGCAGGCGAAAGCCGCCGTTCGACAGCAGCGATCCCCGCTGGGTGGTGGCCCCTACGAACGCCGTCGCCGGCGCTTGCTTGCCGTCACCAGCGATCTGCAGCTCCAGGGTGGCTGCCGGGCGAAGGCTCAGCTCGATGTCGGCCGGGAAGCCCGTGGGGTACTGCATCTCGGAGGATCGCCCGTCTGAGTGCCGCGCCTGGACCATGGCGACGGACACCGCGGCCTGGCTCCCCGACGCCCGATCCTGAGGCCACAGCACCTCGAAGCGGCCATCCGCCCCGGTGACCACGTCGGTGCGCGACGTCGTGCCCACCCCCACGCGGCTGGTGTTGTCGATGTGCACGCCAGCGACCGGCTTGCCCCGATGGTCGACCACGACGCCGGTCACCAGGGGCGCGGCGACGGCCAGCTGCATCAAGAGCACGTGGAGCATGGGTTCGTCCTCGGTCGACCAACGGTCGAGGGCACCGTCAGCTTACGCCGGGCCCGAGCGCGGTACCCTCCCGGCATGGAGCTGCCGCTCGACGATCTGACCGTGACCCTGCCCGAGGGGCGCCTGTCCCGCGCCGGGAAGGATCTCGACGCCCTGACCGAGCTCGAGGCGGGGCTGTTGGCCTACCTCGCCGACCGGCCGGGGCAGGACGTGTCCCGCGACGAGCTGCAGCGAGAGGTCTGGGGCTACTCGGCCAGCGTGCGAAGCCGGGCGGTCGACTTCACTATGAGCCGGCTGCGACGCAAGGTCGAGCCCGACCCGAGCGCGCCGCGCTTTCTGCACACCGTGCGCGGCGCGGGCTACCGCTTCGAGCCGGGACGGGCCACGGCGGCATCGGCCCCCATCACCCCGCCGCCCGACGCCTTCGTGGGCCGGGCGGCCGAGCTGGAGCGGCTGCGCGCTCTGCTGTCCGGTGGCGCCCGCCTGGTGACGGTGCTGGGCCTCGGAGGTGTGGGCAAGACCCGGCTGGCCCTGGAGTTCCTTCGCAACCAGGCCCAGGAGCTGCGCGAGGTCGCCGCCGTGGATCTCTCTGGAATCTCCGAGCGCCGGGCCCTGCTCGACGCCGTCAGCGCGCGCCTGGGCCTGCCCGCCGGGGCTGGCGACCCCTCCCCACGCATCGCCCAGCGCCTGTCCGCGGCGCACACGCTGCTGCTGCTCGACGACGTGGACGCGCTGGTGCCCGTGGCCGCCGAGCTCGCCCGTGCCTGGCTGGCGCTCCCGCACACGCGCCTGCTGGTCACCTCTCGCGCCCGCCTGCGCATCGCCGGCGAGCATGTGCTCGAGCTGGGGCCGCTCAGCGACGTCGCGGCCGCCGACCTGTTCCGCGTCCGCAGCGAAGCGATCCGCGGCCCCCTCGACCCCGACGACCTGGGTGCGCTGGCGCCGATCACCGCAGCCCTCGCCGGCTGGCCCCTGGCGCTCGAGCTCGCGGCGGCCCGCACCCGAGTCTTGCGCCCGAGTGCTCTGCTGCAGCGGCTCGACCCGCTGACCCTGGGATCGCGCGACCGCGACCGCCCCGAGCGCCACCGCACCGTCGCCGCGGTGCTGGGCTCCACCGTCCAGGCGCTCGATGCCGCCGAGCGGCAGGCGCTGATCGCCGTGTCCCTGCTGCCACATGGCACGCCCCTCGACGCGCTCGATGCCCTGCTCCCCGAGCGCGACCCGGTCGAGGCGGTGGCCGAGCTCGCCGACCGCGCCCTGGTGCGTGTCGACGAACGCCACGGCGAGGCGCGCATCGTGACCCTGGGCCTGGTGGCCCGCTTCGTGATCGAGTCGGCCCCCCAGGCCGAGCTGCTCACCCTGCGGCAGCGCTGCCTGGCCTGGGCGGCCGCCCACGCCGAGGCGGTGGCCGAACACATTCGGGCTGGCCGCGCCTGGCGGGAGTCCCTGGACGCCGAGCGTGCCAACGTGCATGCGGTCTGGTCGGGGCGGCAGGCTGCGTCCCGCGACGCCGCCCGCTTGGGCATCGCCCTGGTGCGGTGGTGGATCGTGCGCGGGAGCTGGGAGGGGCTGCACGGCTTCGCCGCCGAGGTGCTCGCCGATGCCCGCGCGACGGGTTCGCCCGAGCTGGTCCACGAGGCCATGCTGGTGCACATCAACGCCTCGCGCCTGACCGGCCACGGCGACGAAGCGCTGGTCTTGGGTGATGCCCTGGCGAGCTCGGACGCGCCGGAGCCCACCCGACGCGAGGCCGCCTTCTTGGTGGGGGCCGCCCATCGCCGGCTGGGCCAGCCCCAGGACGCCGTCCGGGTTCTTGCCCAGGTCGCCGCCGGTGCCGACCTCTCGGCGGCCCGCGCCAGCACGGTGCTCGCGCTGGTGCACGACGTGGCCGAGCAGCCCGCTCGGGCCCTCGCCGCCGCCGAGCATGCGCTGCACCTCGTCGAGCAGCTGGGCGCCGACTCCTATGTCTCGAACACCGCCGTCAACCTCGCCGTGGTGTTGCGCCGCGCCGGCCAGCTCGACCGCGCTCGCTCCGTGCTGGCGCGCGCGGCCGACACCTTCGCCGACGCGGGCAGCCCTCGCCTTGAGGCCTCGATCCTGCACGAGCGCGGCCAGGTCGAGGTCGACGCCGGGCGCCTGGCCGAGGCCGAGGCCTTTGCCCACGCCGAGCTGCAGAC
The DNA here is from genome assembly GCA_965216925.1 of Myxococcota bacterium. Classification (GTDB taxonomy): domain Bacteria; phylum Myxococcota_A; class UBA796; order UBA796; genus CAYYHT01. Next base: position 5,559,498 of record CBDCGT010000001.1, read on the forward strand.
CCTGCGCCGCCACGGGGATCGCGCCGGAGCCGCCTGGCCGCTGGGCAACCTGGGCGTGCTCGCCGCCGAGCAGGGCAACCTGCCGCTCGCGCGCGAGCGCCTGGACGAGGCCTTGCGCGAGCACGAGCGCGCGGGCCACCGGGCTGGGGTCATCGCTACCTGGGCCAACCAGGGCATCGTGCACCTGCTCGCCGACGAGCGCGATGCGGCGCTGCTTCGCCTGCGAGCGGCACGCGCCGAGGCCGAGGCCGTGGGCTTCCGGCGCTTCAACGATGTACTGGACGCGTTCATCGAGGTCGCGGAGGGCCGCTGGACCGATCGCCCGATCGCAGGCCCTCCTCAGGATGTGCGCCTGCTGAGGCGCGCCGCCGAGCGCTTCGACGGAGCCGAGCCCCGCCGAGCGCCTGGGCTCAGGGAGCCGCGAGAATCGGGGTGATCAGCACGGCACCGTTGCCGCCCGCGCCCAGCACATCGCCCCCGCGTCCAGCGCCGCCCGAGGGGCCGGGCATGCCCTGATCTTGGGCCGCGCCACCGATGAGCGTCACGCCTGTCGCGGTCGGGTGGGCCCACGAGCTGCCGCCGCCGCCACCGCCGCTGCAGTAGGTCCAGATGAAGCCCGCGCCGCCGCCGCCGTACCAGCCCGCACCGCCGGCACCGCCGCCGCCGTTGCCCTGGCCGCCGCCGGACTGCCAGCCCGTTGCGCCGTTGCCCGCCTCGCAGTTGCCCCACACGCCGCTGGCCATGCCGCCACGGCCCTCGGCGCCGGGCTCGCCGTCGCAGGGGTAGTCGGCGAAACCCTGCGGTTGCCCGCCCAGGCCGCCGACGGTCTGGGACGCGCCCTCGCCGCCGGTGGCTGCGTCGCAGTAGCCGTTGAAGCCGAGCACCAGATCTTGGCCGGACTGGCCCACAGCCCCGCCTCCGGCCCCACCGGCGCCGCCGGTCTTGCAGCCCGAGCACCCGTCCGAGCCGCCGCCGCCGCCGCCGGCCGCCACCGCGAGCACCTCGGTGCTGGTGAGCAACCAGCTGGCACCGCCGCCGTCGCCGCGGTCCAGGCCGCCCTCGGCGACCTGCACGTACAAGACCTCGCCCGCGGTGACCGGCACGGTGGCCTCGATCCAGGCCCCGCCTCCGCCGGTAGCGCCCTGCTGGTTTCCGCCAGCTCCGCCGCCGCCCCAGGCCTCGATGCGCACGAAGGCCACGTCGGTGGGCACCACCCACTCGCTCTCGCCGGGGCTGTCGAAGATCTGGGTGCTCAGCTCGTCGCCGAGCTCGTCTTCGATCGGGTCGTCCTCGACGGGGTCGTCGTCGGTCTCGGTGAGCTCGAGCGTGGCGATCACCAGGTCCGCAGCGCGAACCGGGTCGGCCTCGGTCTCGGGGGTGTCGAGCTCTGGCGTTCCGATGAGGTCGTCCGCATCGTGCTCGTTGAGGTACACCTCGACGCCGCAAGCGGTGGACAGGGCCAGGATGCCGGTGAGGATGGACAGACGGTGCATATAGAGCCTCCAGAGTGGATGCTCGACATCTATGGCGCGCACGTGCTGCAGACGTGTAGCAGCGTGTAGCAGCGGCGTGCTGGCAGTGCGTCGCGCGTAGCGCACGTGCTCCCCCGCGCCCGCGCCCGCGCCCGCGGTAGCGTGTCGACCGCCAATTCGAGGCCCGCCGCGGATGGACCCCAGGACTCAGTCGACGGGCCGTGACGCCGCATCGGGCACCGCTCCGCTGGGCACGGGCACGGGCATGGGCACGGGAGGAGGGTGTGAGCGCTGCGCGCTACACCCTCCTAGAGCACCGAACGGGTAGGTTCGGCCCACCGCAGCTCGAGCGCTACCGCTTGAGCCTCCAGAGCATCTGTCCCACGCGCCGCAGCTTGGCCTGCTGCTCTTCTGCCCCTTCGAGCCGACTCAGCCGCAGAGCCGCGTTGGCCTCGCCGGCACTCGCGAAAGCAATGTCCAGCTGGTTCTTGCCGGCCTTGCCCTTTCGCAGGCCGGGCCGGTGTGGCCTGCGACCGATTGCGCCGCCAGCCGTCGAGCTGGCCGCGGGGTCCCGTTCGGTCGCAAGCTTCCTTCCCCCCACGGCCAGGGCTGGCGGCTGGACCCTGAGCCGCCCCGGCCGCGCCGACGGCGCCGGGTCAACCTCCGCGGGAACCCCTGGCAGGCGGGAGGCTAAGCCGACCGCCGAAGGGGTCGCGGAGGTTGACGCGGGGCCGGCGGTGCGGCATCCCAGCGGCATGGTGACGGGGCCACACCGGCCCGGCCGGCGACGACGATTCGTCGACGTCGACGTCGACGCGTGCGTGAACGTCGACGGTCACGCGGACGTTGACGGTCACGTGGACGTGGACGTGGACGTGGGCGGTCACGTGGACGTGGACGTTGACGGTCACGTGGACGTGGACGTTAACGGTCACGTGGACGTGGACGTTTACCCGTTCGGCGTCCTAGCCATCCTCCTCGGCACGCATCCGCCCACGAATCCACAGATCGGCACTGGCATAGAAGCTCAGCAGCAACAGCAGCAGGCCCGGGATGCTTAGACCGAGGCCCAGCGGTGTGCACACTAGGAATGCGATGGCTCCCAGCACCATCAACACGCCCAGGGTGGTGCCGGGATTGCCCTCCAGCGCGAACCCCGCGAGCCCTCCTCCGACGCCGCCACACAGGCTCAGGGCCATGCCGACCACCAGGAGCCCGATCGCGTAGCGCTGCAGCATCTGGGTCGGCCGCGCCTTGCGCTCCTCGTCATCCATGCCAGACCACACGCATGCCGCCGACCTGCCGAACATCACCGTCCAGCTCGAGCTCGGTCGTGGCCATCCAGCGCACGCCTCTGGCGGTCGCCGTGGCCAACACCTCGCGAAAGCGGGCCTCGTCGAAGCGCTCGGTCGGAGGGTCCAGGTACACGAAGTCCTCGGGCTGGGCGGCCCGCACCAGCAGGGAATAGTCACCGTCCAGGGTGCCGGATCGGCCCTTGAGCAGCAGGTGAGCGCGGTCCAGCTCCGCTGAGAGCTCGTCCGGAGCCCACTGTGCGGCCGCCGCAAGCACGAACAGTCGTCGGCTGGGATCACGCGGAGTGCGGTGGTCGGCACGCACCGCGTCCACGTCGAATCCATGGGCCCGAACCAGCTCGGCATACCCGCGCTGCAGCACCCGGGGCCGCTCCAGCACCAGCTGCCAGATGGCGATGAGACCGCTGTCGTCGTCGCCCACCACGAAGTGCCTGGCCCGGTTGTCGCGGGCGGCGGCGAGGGTCACCGGCCCGCACCCCACGAAGGGCTCCAGCAGGCGGTCGGTTCCGGGCGGGACCAGGGCGGCGAGGGCGTCTGCGACGGCGCTCACGCCCGCGCCGACTCCCGCCCCGAGTCCAGCACGAACAGGCAGCTGCCGCGGGTGTCGGTGGTGAGCTTGCGCGCCCCCTCGAAGTTGGGGGCGTCGGCGTCCAGGCCCAGGATGGACAGGTCGACCGCCGAGGCCGTCTTCACGCACTCGTCGAAGTCGCCGAACAGCACCTCACGCTCGACCGAGGCGGACAGGCGGGCCAGGTCGCAGATGGTGTCCAGGTAGGCCTTGGCCGCCAGCTCGTCGGCGCGGTCGTGGGCGACCACGGTGACCGTCAGGCGCCCGTTCCACACCCGCCACAGGCGGAAGCCCATCAAGAGCACGAGGTCGAGCGACGAGGTGTCGAAGGCGGCGTTGGGGTCCCAGTCGGGGCTGGGACCGATCCACAGCCGGATGTCCCGCTGCTGGCCCAAGCCGGTCTTGGGGTGCAGGCTCTCGAGCACCACGCCCACCCGCGTCTGTCGGGCGGTCTGCACCACGCTGTGCAGCCGGGCATCGGCCGAGTCGTCTTCGGGCAGGCGGCTGAACACCAGGTTGGGCCGAAAGAAGGCCCCCTGCAGCGCCATGATGCCCACGTTGACGGCGTTCTCGTAGTGGTCGATGTCGACCATGGTGTAGAAGGCACGCTCGCCGCGGCTGCGCAGGTCCTTGCCGATGCGCTCGAGCTTGGGAAGCAGCGACTCCGGGGCCTCGCGCGACGCGACGCCCATCAGCTTGATGGTGCCCTCGGGCCGCGCCAGGTCGAGCAGCATGGGCAGCGAGCCGCGCAGGTTCTCGGTGTCCTCGACCGGCACCAGCAGGTGTGGCTTCCAGGCCCGCACGTTGTCCATGTCCTCGGCGGTGACCCGGCTGGCTGCCCACTCGGCGACCGCCATGAAGATGCTGCTGCGCACGTCTTCGCCGCCCTCTCCGTCGGGCTTCACGCCGCGCATGTACATGTAGGTGGCGCCCACCATCGCGACCGACAGCAGGCTGAAGGTGGGGTTGATGATGAACATCGAGAACACGCAGCCGATCAGCCCGGCCAGCGGCACGATGAGCGGCACCTTGAGCGTGGGCCGGTAGCTCACCAGGCCCAGCGAGCCCTCGAGCAGCACCACCACGTTGATGGTGCAGTAGGTGATCAAGAAGAACATCGTGACCAGCGGGGCCACGGTGTTCAGGTCGCGCACCATGATCGACGCCAGGGTGAGCACGCCCGTCACCACGATGGCCGCGCGGGGCTCGCCGTCGGTGGTCTGCGAGAGCTCCTTGCTGAACGGGATGATGCCGTTCTCGCCCATGGCCATCAGGATGCGCGGGCCGCCCACCAACCCGGCCAGGGCCGAGCTGGCCGTGGCACCCAGCAATCCAGCAAAGACCAGCACCGGCCAGCGGCTGTTCTCGATGATGAAGTCGTAGTTCTGCGACAGCTCTTCGAGGGTGCCTGCGCGCGCACACCAGATGGCCACAGCGAAGTACAGCACGGTGCTGATGGCGATGGCCCACAGCGTGCCGCGCGGGATGGCCCGACGGGGGTTCTCGAGGTCGCCCGACATGTTGGCGCCGGCCAGGATGCCCGTCGTGGCGGGGAAGAACACCGCGAACACCATCCAGAAGTCGGCGCCCTTGAACGCGGGGTTGGTGTCGGGCGAGCCCGGGTAGGTGCCCCAGAGCTCGACGGTGTGGGTGGCCTCGCTGGGTGCGGTGCTGGTGAAGATCGAGATCAGCGACAGCACGATGACGGCCATGATGAAGTACTGCGTCTTGAAGGCCAGGTCGGCGCTCTTGAACGCGATGCCGAAGAGCACGGCAAAGATGGCCAGATCGACGGGCATGGCGTACTCGGCCAGTGGCGCGTAGGCCCAGATGAGTCCCTCGCGAAAGCCGATGATGTACATCGCCACGCCCAGTGGACGGGTCAGGTACAGCGGAATGCCGATGGCGCCGCCTACCTCGATGCCCAGCGAGCGGTTCATGATGGCGTAGGGCCCGCCCGGCCCGATGCGTGTGTTGGTGGCGATCGACGACAGCGACAGCCCGGTGCACAGGGTGATCAGGATGCCCAGGCCCAGGATCAGGAAGGCGCCCAGCAGGCCGGCGTTGCCCACCACCCAGCCCACGCGCACGTACATGATGACGCCCAGGATGGTGAGCAGCGTGGGCGTGAACACCCCGGTGAAGGTGCCGAACTTCACGGGTTCGCGCTCGGTCGAGCTCGGTTCGGGGTCTGTCATGGAACCAGCTCGAATCGTCCGATCACGTACATGCCCGCCATGATGAAGAGGAACACCATACCGGACAGGTGCCACGCGCGGTACGCCCTGCTGGGCCGGTGCGCCGCAGGCACCTCGGGGGCCGAGACCACCACGTAGTTGAGCACGGCGAAGGCGAAGCCTGTGACCCCGGTGAGCCCGGTGGCCAGGTCGACCAGCGACTTCAGCTGGCCCGTGAACGAGTAGATGATCACCCAAGCCACCGCGATCTCGACCAGCAGCAAGGCCCAGTAGATGCGCCCCTGCTGCTGTGGCGGCGTGCCCGGCTGCTCTGCGGCGCCGATGCGCTGCATGGCGCCCTCGACGGCCCTCGGAAAGCCATCGGCGCAGGCGATCGTGGTGGACAGCATGGTGCTGAAGGCCGCCACCAGGATGATGGGCCGCACCCAGCTGCCGAGGGCATCGGTGTAGACGTTCACCAGCATGGTGGCGAAGGCGCCTCCCGAGTTCGGGATCTCGGTGCCGCTCCCGAACAGCACCACGGCACCCATGAACACGAACAGCGTCGCCAGCACGGTGGTGCCCATGTAGCCCACGTTGAAGTCGAAAGCGGTCTCGGCGGGATCGACCGGGCGGCCCTCGGCGTGCGCCTTCTCGAGGCTCCACAGGCTGCTCCACACCGAGGTGTCGATGGCCGACGGCATCCAGCCCGCCAGCGCTGCGAGCAGCACCATGTTGCTGGCGGTGAGCGGTGGGGAGGTGGGCGTCCACGACATGGCGCCCCAGTCGGCCTGTGGAATCAACAGCAGGGCGCACATCACCGTGGACACGGTCAGCAGCAGCATCATGGCCTTCATGAAGGTCTCGAGTGCCTTGTACTGCCCCACAGCCAACAGGCCCGTCGCTGAGAGCAGCAGAATGCCGGCCCATCCCCAGGCTGGCACCGCGTCGGTCACCAGCGCGCTGGCCATGCCCGCGGTGACGATGGTGACCGCGGCCACCACCGTGAACATCGTCGAGAAGGACAGCCCGATGAACACGAAGAGCACCCCGATGCCGCGGCGGCGGTAGCCCTCGAGCAGCGACAAGCCCGTGGCCGCCGTGTACCGAGGACCGGCCTCGAAGGCGGGGTACTTGAAGAAGTTGGCCGCCAGCACCAGCCACAGCAGGCCCATGCCAAAGCCGGCGCCCGCCCGCGTGGACTGAACCAGGTGGCTGACGCCGATGGCGGTGCCGGCCCAGAGCAGGCCCGGTCCCAGCAGCGCGAGGCGGGTGCGCAGATCGTTCATTGCCTAGAAGAAGTAGCCCACGACCGCGTCCAGGAAGACGACCTGAGGTCCAGCGATCACGCCGCCCTGGATGTAGAAGCCCTTGCCCAGCGAGTACTGAGCGTTTGCGCCGAATACCCCCGTGGGCGCGCCCACGGTGGCCACCGAGCCCAGCGCGAGCTCGAAGTCGAGCTTGTCGACGGCGTTGAAGTCGATGTACAGCAGCGCGCCGGCGCCTTCGACGCCCCAGTACTTGACCGCGCCACGCAGGCCCACCGACGAGACGACCTTGCTGGCGGGCCGGTACTCCAGGCGAAGGCCCAGGGTGGTGCCCGCCTCGATGGCGAAGCCGACCTTCTTTCGTTTCACGGTCTCGACGACGAACTGGGGCTCATCACCGTCGTCGCGTGGGTCGTCGGCGTCGTCGGGTGGGTCGCCGGCGTCGTCTGGCGGGTCGTCGGCGTCGTCGGGTGGGTCGTCGGCATCGTCTGGCGGGTCGGTGGCGCCGCCGCCCGCGGCCAGCGACTCCAGGTCGGGCAGGGGCTCGCCGGCCTGCACGTAGGTGTTCCACACCACCGCGCCGTTGGCGTCGAGCACCTGGAGCAGCGAGGGGATGTTGGCGGGCCGCGAGGCCGCCTCGACCCCGTTGATCATCACGGTGATGCCGTCGGGCACCACCACGGGCACTTCGAGGCTCGGGGGCTTCTCTCGGGCTTTCTGGAGCACCAGGTCGAGGGCGCCGCCGGGCGCGCCGAGCTGCTCGGGCAGCTTCCAGTCGGCCTGCACGGTGAGCAGCGCCTGGAACGCGTTGCGCGTGCGCTCCTCGTCCTTCTCGAAGAAGGCGCCGAGGGCCTCGGTGCGGTGGAAGTCGACGATCGTGGACTGAGGCAGCTGCTCGGCCACGCACTCGAGCTGGGCATGACTGGCGTCGTAGGCCTTGGCAAAGCCCTCGACATCGAGCGTCGCGAAGGCCAGGGTCGTCTGCAACGTCTGCGCCTGGATGTCGGACACCCGGGCAGGTGTTTCACAGTCGGCGGGGTTTCCAGCCCACGCCATCCCTGGCAGCAGCCATAGAAGTGCAGTCCTCAAGCGTCCTCCGCGGCGATGATACGCTAAAAACCCGAAAGGAGCCCCTGATGCCATTGGTCACCCTCGCCGCCCTCGCCGCTCTGCAGGGTCCAACCACGGTGTCCGGCAAAGAGGTGACCGGCATGAAGTCGGACGGCACCTGCGTGTACGCCGAGGTGGTGGTTGGCACCCGGGCCCAGGATGGCAGCTGGGCCGCCCACAGCGTTCTTTACCAGAGCGAGCGAACCCTGCAGCTGACCCGGGACGGCCAGACCGCCGAGCTGTCCCACCGCAAGCTGCGGGCCCACATCGCGCCCACGCTCGAGGTGAGCTTCGCCGCCGTGGACGACACCACGCCTCCGCCCGTTCGCGACTGGCTGAAGGAGCACCCGGGGCCCGCCGTGCTCGCCGAGTACTGCCTGCTTCAGGGCCAGGACTACCATGTGGCCCTGGACGTCGAGACCTACATGCTGCCGCCGTCTGGTCCCGACGGCGAGCCGGGCCAGGGCCGAAACGAGGTGCTGTTGCTGTCCGACCAGCCCCTGGTCGATGGCAAGCCGCCCGGGGCGCGCACGCCGGCCTACGACAACTGGAGCTACTGAAGCAGGGCTTGCCGTAGCGCCTCGGCCGAGGGCCAGCGGTCTTCGGGCTGCGGGCGCGTCGCCCGCTGGACGACCGCTGCGATGCGCGGCTCGACGGCATCGAGGGCGGCGGAGAGGTCGTCGGGGGGCGCTCCGGTGAGCAAGAAGAGCAGGGTCATGCCCGCCCCGTAGACGTCGGCTCGCTCGTCGGCGCTGCGCCCGTCGAGCAGGGCCTCGGGGGCCGCATAGGGTGGGCGGCCCATGGGGGATCCGCCGACGGTGATGGTGTCGGCACCGGGCGCGAAGCGATGCAGCAGCCGGGCCAGGCCGAAGTCACCGAGCTTGGCGTGACCGTGCTTGTCGAGCAGCAGGTTGTTGGGCCGGAAGTCGCGATGCACCACGCCTTGCTCGTGGGCCGCCTGCAGGGCGCGAAGCGCTTCGTCGATCCACCGCATGGCGAGGGCCGGCTCGGCAGGTCCGTTGTCGAGCACCCAGGTGTCCAGCGGGCCTCCGTGCATGAGCTCGGTGATGATGTAGGTCCAGCCGGACTCGACACCGATGTCGACCACCTGCACTACGTGGGGGTGGTGCAGCGCGGCCATGCTGCTGGCCTCGCGCTGGAAGCGCTCGAAGTGCACCAAGAAGCTGGACAGCGCCGGCGTGAGCAGCTTGGCGGCTCGCTCGGTGCCCAGGCTCTGGTCGCGCACCGCGTGCACGACGGCGACCGATCCACGCCCCAAGCGCTCACCAACGGTGTACCGGCGGTTGGCCAGGTGGGTGGGGGGCTCGAAGGACATTCAGGGGGTGGGCAGCGCGGCGGTGACGTTGAAGCCGTCGACGTACACCCAGCCATCCAGGCCTGAGTCGCCGCCCGATCCGCCGGTCAGATCGGCCGCGCCGATGGTGACCGTGGAGCCACCCAACGCCGAGCGAAGCCACACGTAGCCGCCGTCGGAGCCTGTGCCGTCGGTGGGGCCGTCGCCGCCTCGCAAGGTCAGGTCGCCCTCCCAGCTGACGTGGGACGCCTCGACGTCGATCTCGCCGCCGTAGCCGCCTTCGCCACCGCTCGCCGTCGTGGAGGCCCCGTTGGCCGAGACGTCGCCCGACCACGTGACCGTGCCACCCGCCTCGATGTTTATCTCGCCGCCCCAGCAGGCCGAGTCGGCGGAGCTGTCCATCGCGTCCAGCACCACATCACCGGTGTGGCGCACCCAGCCCGACGCCTCGATGTCGAGCTCGCCACCGGAGGACTCGTGAATCCCGGTGCCGCAGCCCAGGGTGTAGGTGGCCCCGGACACCACGAAGCAGCTCTCGTCCCACTCCCAGTCCGAACAGTAGAGGCTGACCTCTCCGCCCTTGCCGGTGTCGGTCTCGGAGCTGCCCGAGACCCCGCGCACGGGCACGTAGAACACGACGCCGCCGTGCTGCTGCTGCGAGTCGCTGTAACTGCCCTGATGGACCTCGAGCCCGCCGGCGTGTCCGCCCTCGCCGTCGGTGCCATCGCCGCCATCGAGCACGAACTGGCTGTACCCGTACAGGGTGACCGGAGCGAAGTGGCCGTCCAGGTTGCTGTCGTGGTACACGGACACCTGACCGCCGCGGCCGCCTTCGTCGCCGTCCCCGCCGCGCAGATCGAAGCTGCCCATCACATCGATGGGTCCGGGCTCGCGGTCGTCGCTGCCCACATAGATGTCGATGAAGCCGCCCTCACCGCCGTCGCGGCCGTCGGAGCCGCCCCCGCGCACGTCGATGTCGCCGGTGCTCACCAGCGAGCCACCGTAGCCGTAGATCTCCACGTCTCCGCCTTCGCCGCCGTCGAGGCCCTCGCCGAAGCCTCCGTAGGCGTCGATGTCGCCCGAGGACCGAACCACGCAGTCGTTGTCGCACCAGATCTCGGCGGTGCCGCCCTCGCCGCCGGGACCGCCCTCGCCGCCCGACGCGCCGTCGCCGCCGCGAACGTCGATGTAGGCCGACGAGAACACGGGCCCGATGTCTTCGATGCCGATGTACGCGGTGCCGCCGTTGCCGCCGGACCCGTTGGTGGCGTCGGCACCTCGCGCGAGCAGCTGGCCGGTCGCGTAGGTCCCGTAGTCGCTGTACAGATCGATCTGCTCGCCCGACTGGCCATCGGTGTCGCCCGAGGCGTCGAGGGTGCCCTCCATCACCACCACCGAGAAGTACAGCTCCTGCTCACCGGGGGCGCCGAACGTGTCGCCCGACGTGTCGATGATGCCGCTGGTACCGACGTGCAACAGCTGTCCCGTGAGGTCGACTCCGTCTCGGCCGCCGCCCAAGAAGCCGGTGGCCAGGGTGCCCTCGACCACCAGGCTGGTCACGTGGAAGTCGACTTCGCCGCCGGCCTCGATGCTGACGGTCGCCCCGGGCTGGATGTGCAGTCCGGTGACCTGGGAGTGGCTTCCACCGGAGTCGTAGACGAACAGGCCGTTGTCTTCGTTGGACAGGAAGACCTCGCCGTCGGTCAGTCCGCTCACGACGTTCACGCTGATTGCCCGCGGAATGGTGGCGTCGGCGCTGAACACGGCCGGCTCCAAGCCCAGATCCACGGGGAAGCTCGGCAGGGTGAAGCTGGCATCGGCGGCGCCGGTGGTGAACACCTTGACGTTGGCCGGGTTGTCGTCGCTGGTGCTGATGTCGATGTCGCCGCCGCGGCCGCCATCGCCATCGGCCCCGTCGCCGCCGCTGATGTCGATGGTACCAGTTCCAGCCGCGCCGCCGGGCTCGTCGACCGCATCGGGAATGATCGCCGGGCTGCCATCGCAGATCGCCTGGGTCGCCTGGACCTCGCCATCCCCCAGCACGCCGTCACCAGCGGTCTCGCCCCCAGCTCCGTCGTCGAGGCCGAACTCGATGCGGGTACCGCCGCCGGGGCAGTCGGCGTCGCCGACGGGCAGCGTGGTGGTGCGAAAGACCACGGCGGCCCCGTCTTGGCCGCCGGTGCCGTCGTTGCCATCGGCGCCGTCGGCGCCATCGGAACCGTCCTTGCCGTCGGAGCCGTCCGACCCGTCGGTGCCCGGCGCGCCGTTGCAGATCACCACGGTCTCTTCGATCTCGTCGCCGGTCAGCACGCCGTCCTTGTCGGCGTCGACGCCCGTGGCGAAGGCCGTGCCGCCGTTGCTGCACTCGTCGCCGGGGTCGAGCGCCGAGCTCGACACGAGGGGGGTGGTGTTGCGGCAGCCGGTGAGCACGGCAACCAGCGCTAGGGACAGAACGAGGGGGCGGGCCATGGGGACTCCAGATGGGTCGGGCATCGTAGCCCGTCCGGCGCCTACTCGGGACCCATGATCAGCCTTCGTTCATGGCGTACCGCCTCGGCAAGCCGCTCGTAGGGCTGCGCACCGCTCACGAAAGAGCCACCGATCCACGTGCTGGGCGTCCCGCGCACCCCGTGGTCTTGCTTCGCCACCTCGTAGGCCCGGTCGATGTCGGCGACGTATCGGTCGCTGCGCATGCAGGCGTCGAAGGTCTCGCGGTCGGCGCCCACCCCTTGGGCCCACACGTCGTAGGGCGTGCTGGGCGACAGCTCCTTGGCGCGCTCGAAGAGCAGGTCGTGCATGGGCCAGAACAGCCCCTGCTCGTTGGCACAGCGAGCCGCGTGGTGCGCGCGGAAGGCGTTCTTGTGAAAGGGCAGCGGCGTGTCGTGCACGTACAGGGCGACGTCGTCGTTGTCGGCGACCAGCTGCTTGAGGCTGGGCTCGATGCGCGAGCAGAAAGGGCACTGGTAGTCGGTGAAGACGTGCACCTGGATGAGGGCGCTCGGGCTGCCCAGGGGCGGGTAGGGGCCTGGCTCGGGCTGGCGAGCCCCTTCGGGCGGGGCGAAGGGCGCAGGATCGGTGACGGGCGCCTGTTGGGCCACGGGTGCCGGGGGGGCCGGTGGCGGCGGCGTCGGCTGGGCGGCCACCACCGGGGCCACAGCGACCGGGGGTGGAGGGGGCTCGGGCACCGACTGGCGTGCGGCGAGCAGCACTCCGGCGACGGTGACCACCGCCCCCATCGCCAGCAGGGAGGCCATCACCAGGCTGCCCATCAGGACGGCGCGATCCTGCATCGTCGCGCCCCGCTGCACCATGGGTGCCGGCCTCAACATGGCCACCTGGGCCTGCCGCAGCTCTCGAAGCGCCGCAGCCGCGTCGCGAGGGCGCTCCCTGGGCTCCACGGCGGTGAAGCGCTGCAAGCAGCGCATCAGCACCGGGTGCACAACCACACGACCCTGCAGCTCGAGGGCGCCCACCCGGCTCATCAGCTGATTGGGCTCCAGGCGGGACAGCAGCACGGCCATCAGCACGCCCACCGCGTACACGTCGACCGCAGGCGTGGCGTCCCCCACCAGCTGCTCCGGCGCCATGTAGCCGAAGGTGCCGGCCACCGTGCTTCCGCCGCCGTCTTCGCTGCGGATGACGTCGCGCACGCTGCCAAAGTCGATGAGCACGAGCCCGCCGTCAGGCCGCTGCATCAGGTTGGCGGGCTTGACGTCGCGGTGCACGACCGGGGGTGACAGGCGGTGCAGGTAGGCCAGGATCTCGAGCAGCTCGATGGCCAGCTCGACCACCTGCTCGGGCTGGTAGCGCTGCTCTGCGAAGTTGTCGTGAACCGTGCGCCCTGGCACGTGCTCCAGCACCAGGCACAGGGTGCGGTTCTTGCCCCGTCCGGTGAAGAAGCTCTCGTAGAACCGGGGAATTCCGGGATGTTCGAGCTGCCGGAGCACCCGGGCCTCCCGCTCCACCAGCTCGCGCGCCTTGGCGTCTTCGGCCTGGCGCAGGGGCATCTCTTTGATGGCCACGGCCCGATCGACTTCGGCGTCGATGGCCCGGTAGGTGGTGCCGCTGGCGCCGCGGCCCAGCACCTCGATCAGGGTGAAGCGGCCGTCCAGAAGCGGGTCTTCGCCGCACTCCACACACGGGCTCCCCTGGGTGGTCAGGCCGCAGTGACTGCACAGCATCGAGGGCTCCAGTTGCTTCACGGTACGACAGTCGCCATGGCGACCGGTTCACAAGCGCAGGGTCGCCGCCTCGAGGGCCTCGCGTACCCGCTGCCAGACGGCGTCGTCGACCTTGTTGGGCGTGATCATCTCGACGCGGCTGTCGCGGCGATGGTGGATGGGCCGCCACACCACTTCATCGCTGGTGGCTTGCACCAGCAGCCACACGGAGCGCGTGCGAAAGATGCCCTTGAGGCGAAGCACTCCGTCGGGCAGCAGGTCTCCGGGGCGCACCAGGGCGTGCAGGGTGTCCTCGAGCTTGCGGCGGTCCCAGGCGGCGTGAGCTGGCCACACCCAGCCCTGACTGCCCTCGACGCCCTGATGGGGCACGTCGAGGGGGATGAGCTTGGGGGACGGGTCGACGTCGAGCCACTTGGGATCGATGTGGCCGTGCTCGGTGAACAGGACGTCGAGCTTGGGGGGGTACAGCTCGCCAGCGGCCTCACGGAAGTCCGCCAGCTGCTCGGGGGTGCACTGGTCGGTGCGGTTGGCCACCAGCACGTCTGAGATCTGCACCTGGTCGCGGTAGTTCTCGCGCTCGCGGTACCGCGGATCGAGGAACTGGCGTGGGTCCACCAGGCCGATGACCGCCTTGGCGCGGACGGCTTCGCGCAGGCCTGGGGTGCGCAGGATGTCGATGATCGTGGCCGGGTGCGCCAGACCGGTGGGCTCGACCAGCAGGCGGTCGGGGCGAACCTCGCGCAGCAGCCGCACCAGCCCGACCTTCAGCTCGAGCCCGGCGCTGCAGCAGATGCAGCCGCCTGGGATCTCTTTCACCGCGATGCCGCCGGACTCCAGGATCGGCCCGTCCAGCCCCACCTCGCCGAACTCGTTCACGAGCACCGCCCAGCGCTCGTCCGGGGGTCGGTGCTCGAACAGGTTCAGGATGGTGGTCGTCTTGCCGACACCCAGAAAGCCGGTGACCACGGTGACCGGGATGTCATGGAGGGGTTCGGGCATGGGGAGAGACTACATCTCGAGCCCGCCGATCACCCACAGCCAGGGGTAGCTTTGGACGTCCGGCCAGCGCTCACAGGGGTTCCAGATGGCGTACGCGACAGCCGTCCACAGCTGCTCGTCGCTGCGAAGGATTCGGTCGTAGTACTCGTCCTGCCAAACCGGCGCCCGGCGCCCGCGCTTGCACAGCTCGTGTGCGGTGTAGGACTTCCAGCTGTGAACGATTCGCTCCAGCGGGTGGCCCTGCGCTGGCACGAGGACCGCGTGCACGTGATCATCCATGACCACAGCGACGAGCAGCTCGTATCGCCGGCCGTCGAAGAAGCGAATGGCGGACAAGACCCGGTCCCTCTCGGCGTCACGAAGCGCGCCTTGGCTGCGGTGCAGTCGCCAGATCACGTGGTACGCCGCGCCGTCCTCGCGCAGGTGAGGCAAGCGTCGCCTGTAGTGGGGTGAATCAGGGTCGTTCGTTCGCCAGGACATGGCCGCGAATTACCGCTCGCCGAACCGGGAATCGAGGAAATCCGAGGCGGTTGGTCTTTTCGGGCAGGCGGGACGCCTGCCCCACGTGGGGCAGGCGTCTCGCCTGCCCTCCACCCTCCTGCCTTGACTGAAGTGGGGCAGGCGTCTCGCCTGCCCTCCACCAACCCCCAGAACCTAGAACCGAACCCGCACCCCGGCGCCCTTCGCGCTCACCGCGGCGGTCACCCCCAGGCCCAGGGCGCCGGCGCCGGCCACCCCGGCACCGATGACCGCCATGTTCGCGCGGGACCGCGCCTGAACCAGGGCCTCGGGCGTTCCCGTGCCTTCTTGGACCGGCTGCCCGAAGGCCCCGGCCATGCCGTAAAGCACCGCAGCCGTCACGCCCAGTGCGCCAGCGCCCACGCCCAGGGCCACCGGCGTGGGGCCGGCGCCGCCGCCCACGTCGAGCCCGTCACCCAGCAGGTCGGGACGAAAGCGGGCGCCGTCCTGCCACCAGGCGTCCAGCACCTCGCCGCGGCGGTCGGTCAGCTGCACCAGGTGGGGCACCTCGGCGGCCGCACGGGGGGCGGTGAGCCGCTCGCCGTCCATGTGCACCGCCCCACCCCGCGGCGCCACGACCGAGGCCTCCACTGGGCCTCCGATCACCGGCGCATCGTGGAAGTCGAGCATCTCGGCCCAGGCGGGCACCGGGGCCTCGGCCGGCCGGGTGCTCATCAGGTTGGCCCAGCGCACCGCGCTGTCTTCCTCGGATTGGTAGAAGTACAGGGTCGACATCTGCAGCGCGAAGCGGTCGAGGTGCGCGCGCTGGGCGACCGTGTCCAGGCAGGGCAGCTGGTCGCGGGTCTGGGCCAGGGTCACCGCCGCGTCGTGGAGCTTGAGGGCCGCCATCGATGCGTCGACGTCGGCCATGTCATGCGACCAGTCGTCGTGGGTGTAGGCGGCGTCGCACACGGCGAGGGCAGGCGTGCTGATGACGAAGGCAAGAGCGGCGAGAACGGGGCGCATGTGATCTCCACGGAGGGTCGTGGAGGGTGGACCTCAGGCGCCGGTCGAGGTTCCGGCCTTGGGAGGCTGCCAGCCCTGATTGGCCAGCGCCATGCCCTCGGCTTGCCAGTGCATGCCGCGCTCGACCCACTCCTCGAGGGCCACCAGGGTGTCGCCGTCGACGTCCATGAGCTCGGCGATCACCCGGATGCTCTTCTGCTCGCTGGAGTGGTACTCGCCGTCGATGTGCGCCGCGCGGATGATCTCCATCAAGGCGATGCGGCGGCTGCGCGGCGTGCGGAAGCGCCCACACTTGTCGAACAGGCTCTCTTTGCCCACCCGATCGAAGGGGTCGGCGCTGACGTCCAGGCGATGGCACAGCTCGCGCACGAACTGCCGCTCGACATCGCGCACCTCGCCGTCGGTGGCCGCCATGAAGGCGAGCAGCACCACCAGGGCGTCACGTTCGTCGACGGTGAGGTGGTGCGAGAACAACATCGGCTCCGAGAAGGAGGCAGCCTACCGCAGGCACCCGTGCCTGTGGCCGCTACGGCCCCGACTTGGGCAGCGGAGCTGGCAGCAAGCCCATCAGCTTGGCGTGGCACTCGTCGCCGATGGTGGGCTTCAGGCTGTCGAGCAGGGTGCGCTGGCCATCGTCCCAGTCGAGCTGGCGTGCCACCGCGGCCACCTCGGGACAGGTCCACTCGGCGGTGACCTTTCGCCGAATCAGGCTGCTCTTGTCCTTGTCCCAGGTGATGCCGTCGAGCTGGGCGACCACCGGCTGCACCCGCGTGCTCGGGGGGGTCCAGGGCGCCCCCACCCGCAGCGCGCCTTCGGGCGCCGGCGAGTACTCCACCAGGTTCATGAACTCGGTGTGGCCCTTGCCGCCGGGGTCCACCATGCCCAGGGTGGCGAACAGGGTGATGGCCCGCGCGATGCCGTGTCCGACATCGCCGCCGACGCGCTTGCGGCAGTGGGTGGGGCCGGGAGCCGTGCCGGTGAGCCACCCATTGGGCACGGTGCACTCGCAGTTGAACGAGGGGAAGGGGGGAGCGGTGCAGCTGACCGAGTCGGTCATCAGGTGCGCGGCGCCGTCGAAGCGAAACAGGCTCGCACCGGCGGGGAACTCGGTCTCGCGCACCAGCTTGCCGTTCCACGGCACGAACTCGATGGTCTCGGGCGGGTCGGCGCCGCGCACGATCTCGATCTTCCAGATGCGAAGACCCCTGTCGACGCGAGGCTCGGCCACGGTCATCGTGACGGCGTCCTGGGGGTGCGTCGTGCTCACGCGTCGCCCGCCCTTGAAGAACACCCGCTCGGTGGCGGCCTGCTTGATGGTGGGCACCCAGACCCAGCGATCGCCGACCGCGAGCGGGAATCGGTCGCTGCCCGACTCCAGGCCGGCGATGCGAGCCACCTCGCGGCTCGCCTCGACGCCACCTGCCGTCACCTTGAGCAGCCGCTTCTGCTCACCCGCGGTGTCGGCCGACCAGTCCTCGACCGGATGGCGGGTCCAGGCCGAGTCGGTGAGCGGCTCGAAGCCCTGCAGAGGCAGGGTCTGGCCCACGTGGAACGGCGACAGCGTGCTCAGCGTCGGCAGCGGCGGCAGGCCCAGGGATGCGTAGTGCACGTTCTGACCCACAGCGGGCAGCACCAGCAGCCCGGCGAGCAGGGCCGGCGCCAGCACCAGCACGGTGACCAGCCAGTGCCCCTCGGGCCACTGCTTCAGGCCCATCAGCCCGATGGTCAGGCCTCCGGTGATGCCCATCCAGCCCAGGCCCAGCAGGGTGAGCATCGGGAGCCCGGGAAAGTGCCACAGCACCGTGCCTTCCATCAGGTAGACGGCGGTCGCGAACGCCCACAACAGCGCCGGCAGCGAGCACAGCAGGGTGCCGAGCACCCAGGCCAGGGCGGCCCTTCCGAGGCTCGCACGCTCGAAAGACCAGGTGCGGGCGAACATCGCGAAGGCCACCATCGCCATCAGCACGGCGCCAGCGGCCATCAAGGGCAGCGAGCTGGCGTCGATGACGTAGTGGGTGCCCAGGTGGTCGGCGGTCCAGGTGATCATGCTCAGTACAGCCGCTGCACGACGACCGGCTTGCCCTCACGGCCCTGGCTCACCACGGCCTCGTAGGCGGCCGGCCCCAGCTCGAGCACCTTGCCCGGCTGCTGGGTGATGCCCACGATGACTGCGTGGCTGCTCTTGAGCCCGCCCAGCCAAGCGCGCTCGTCGGCGATGTAGATCAGGTCGTGCTCGGCGGCGTCGAGCTCGGTGGCGAGCTCGGCGCTGACCCGGGCGATGGGCAGCCGGGCCTCGCCCATGCGGTGTTCGTCGGTGCCGCGGGTGATGGTGGTGGTGGCCCAGGCGCTGTACGCCTCGCGACCGGGAGCCCCCTTGTAGCTGCGGATCGCGTCGGCGATGGTGCCCCAGACGTAGCCCCTCACCTCGTCGACGGGGCGGGGCTTGGTGAACAGGGTGACCACGACGCCGATGCCCACGCTCACCAGGATCCCGAACAGCGCCCGCATGAACTTGTACTGCTTGGCGCCGCCAAAGATGCCCTCGCCCGCCTCGCCCGGTGGTGTGCCGTGGGCGATGGGCGCGATGATGTCGGGGTACAGCACGCTCACGAACACCGCCAGCGTGCCGCCGATGAGCACGGCATTGGCCGCGGCCGGGGTGAAGCGCAGCCAGAACACGCCGAACAGCAGCGCCACCACCATGGGCGGTGTGATGGCCGCGGTGAACGCGCCGTGGGCGGCGTAGATGCTGTCGAACTGCTGGAACACCGGCACCAGCGCGATGCCCGTGAGCGCGACCGCGACGCTGGTGATGCGAGCGGCCTTGAGCAGCTCTTCTTCGCTGGACTCGGGCCGCAGCGGACGCACGATGTCGTTGACCACGATCGCGGCGACCGCGGTGATCAGCGTGTCCACGGTGCTCATGAGCGCGGCGGTGAGCGCCGCCAGCACCAGCCCGAACACACCCGGGATGGCGAGGAACTCGGCGGTGAGGAAGAACACGTCGGCGGGCGGCATGTCGGGCGGCAGGATGCCCGCGTGGGCCAGGGCCTTTCCAGCCCAGCCCCCCGAGGCCACCACGATCGCCGCGATGGGCATCAGCACGATGAGCACGCTGATGGCGGCCTTGCGCCCCTCATCGACCGAGCGCGCCGCCATGAAGCGCATCAGGATGCCCTGGTTGAGGAAGTAGAACATCGCCGAGTTGGCGATGGCGTCCTGCCAGAAGATGCCGACGGCGTTGTAGCCCGGGTCTTGGTTGAAGGGCGGGAAGGCCATGCGGTGGCTGCGTGGCAGGTGGCCCCACAGCTCGGCGGGCCCACCCAGCTCGTAGGCCGCCAGAATCAGGATGACCAGCCCCGTCGCCATGAGCATGACGCCCTGGAACAGGTCGGTCATGATGACCGCGGTCTGACCACCAAAGGTGACGTAGATCGCCGAGATTCCGGCCACCAGGCACGCCGACAGGAACACGTCCCACCCCAGCAGGATGTTCAGCGCCTTGCCCATGGTGAACAGGTTGATGCCGACGTAGCCCACCAGGTACAGCAGCAGCAGGCCGGTCATCACGTTGCGGCTGGTGCGGCCGAATCGGTGCTCGAAGTACTCGGGAATGCTGGTGAGGCGGCTGAAGTACAGGATGGGCAGCCAGCCGAACAGCAACAGCGGCAGCCAGAACCAGTCGTTGAGGTAGGTCTGGGAGCTGGCGACGCCGTAGTTCCAGGCCACCTGGCTGTACTTCACGAAGGAGTAGGAGCCGATGACCGACGCCACCAGGCTGAAGGCGATGAGCCACCAGCTGAAGCGCTGCCCGCCAAAGAAGAAGTCCTTGGTGTCCTTCTGGTTCTGGCCAAAGAAGGTGCCGATCAGCAGGATGGCCAGGAAGTACCCAACCATCACCGCGTAGTCCAGCGGCGTGCCGATGGTGTCGCCCTTCTGCAGGGGCTCGCCCGTGTAGGGCACCGCCGGGAGCTCGGTCATGGGCGCGTACTGCAGATAGCCCTGGATGAGGGCGAAGAAGAGCAGGCCCGCCACCATCACCACGCCGTTGCCGAGCGCCTTGCCCTCGGTGCCGACGTACCCCTGCTTGTACGCGTAGACCATGCCGGTCGCGAACACGGCGCCGCCGATCGCGTATTGGTACAGGAACGGGTCCATCGGGCCTCCGAGGGCCGCCGATAACCCAAGGAGAGGCGACGTCTCGCCTGCCGGCTTGACGGGATGCGCTCCGGCGATAGACACTAGTAACTCACAAGTGAGTCACGAATGACCCAACACGTTGCCACCATGACCCTGAAGGCCCTCAGGGCCCTCGCCTCCGAGCACGGCATCGCCGGCCGCAGCAAGATGAACAAAGCCCAGCTCGTCTCGGCTCTGTCCGAGGCCCTGGCCGAGCCGGTGCCGGTGGTGCAGAAGCTGGCGACCCCAGAGCTGCGACCCGAGCCCGAGCCCGTGATCCTCACCGCAGCCGACGTGCTCGCCCGCCGCAGCACCATGCCGCGCAACAGCGGTGCGCCAGCCAAGGCCGCGCCGACCATCCAACTGCATCCGCACGCCGGCAAGGGTCCCCTCCTGCCGCCGCTGGAGCTTCCTCCCATGCCTGTTTCCTACGACGACGCCTTCCTCACCCTGCTCCCGCAGACTCCGGGCTCGCTGGTGGCCATCTGGTCGCTGACCGACGCCGAGCGTCGTGCCTTCTTCGGCCGCACCGTCGAGCTGCGCCTCGTCGACCAGACCTGGAACCACCAGGTCGTGCACCGCGCCACGCCCGACGGCCGCACCACGCGCTGGGCCATCAGCGGGCTGACCCCGGACCGCACGTACCGCGCCATGCTCGGCACCCTCGAGGGCGACCGCTTCGTCGCCGTGCTGTGGAGCAAGGCCCTGGCGCTGCCGCCCGACCAGCCCCGGCCATGGAACTCCCACGGCGTGCAAGGAGGACAGGCCTCCGTGCCTGTCGGAGGAAAGGGCTCCTTGCCTGTGTCGAACCTCCCCTCCAGCCACATCTTCCCCAAGGCGGTGACGCGATGAGCCAGGGCTACCTCGTCCCCATCCTGCACGCGCACCTGCCCTTCGTGCGCCACCCCGAGTACCCCGAGTTCCTCGAAGAGGACTGGCTGTTCGAGGCGATCACCGAGACCTACCTGCCGCTGCTCACCATGATGCAGCGCCTGTGGGACGACGGCGTCGACTTCCGCCTGGCCATGACCATGAGCCCGCCGCTCATCCACATGCTCGACGACGAGCTGCTGCGCGAGCGCTACGTGCAGCACCTCGAGCGGCTGCGAACCCTCGCCGCCGAGGAGCGCCGCCGCTACGGCGGTCGTAAGGGCGAGCTGGCTCGCTACTACGCCCACCTCTTCGACGAGCGGCTGCACCAGTTCGAAGACGTGTACGCCCGCGATCTGGTGTCGGCCTTCGGGCGCTTT
Source organism: Myxococcota bacterium (assembly GCA_965216925.1). Taxonomy (GTDB): domain Bacteria; phylum Myxococcota_A; class UBA796; order UBA796; genus CAYYHT01. The sequence goes on from CBDCGT010000001.1 coordinate 5,580,815, forward strand.
CAGGAGCTCGGCCGCCTCGAGATCCTCACCTGCGGCGCCACGCACGGCTTCTTGCCGCTGATGGCCGATGTCTCTGAGGCGGTCGATGCCCAGGTTCGTGTCGCCGCCGAGCACTACCGCGCCCGATTCGGCCGTGATGCCCGTGGAATCTGGCTGCCCGAGTGCGCCTACCACCCGGGCGTCGAGCAGGTGCTGGCCCGGCATGGCATCGGGTACTTCATCGGCGAGCGCCACGCGATCGAGCACGCCACCCCGCGGCCTGTGCATGGCGTCTATGCGCCCATCCGCCTGCCCAACGGGGTGGCCGTCTTTGGCCGCGACCCCGAGACCAGCGCCCAGGTGTGGAGCGCCGAGTCGGGCTACCCCGGCCACGGCGACTACCGCGAGTTCCACCGCGATCTGGGCTGGGACGCGCCCTTCGAGCACGTCGCCGCCTACGTGCAGCCCAACGGCAGCCGCAAGAACGTCGGCATCAAGTACCACCGGGTCACCGGCAAGACCGACCGCAAGGAGTACTACGACCCGGCCACCGCCGCCGAGCGCGCCGCCGAACACGCCGGCAACTTCGTGTTCAACCGCGAGCACCAGGTGCGCTGGTTGGCCCGGGAGCTCGGCCGCAAGCCCATGATCACCGCCCCCTACGACGCCGAGCTCTTTGGCCACTGGTGGTACGAGGGCCCCCTCTTCCTGGAGATGATGTTCCGCAAGCTGGGCTGCGACAGCGACGTCATCGAGACCATCACCCCCTCCGAGTACCTTGCGCAGCACCCCGTGCAGCAGGTGGCGCAGCCGCACTTCAGCAGCTGGGGAGCGAACGGCTACGCCGAGGTGTGGCTCGAGCCCGAGAACGAGTGGATCTACAGCCACCTGCTGCCCATGGCCCGGCGCATGGTGCGGCTCGCCAACGGATTCCCCGGAGCCGGTGGCCGCGTGCGCGACGCCCTGAACCAGGCTGCGCGCGAGCTGCTGCTGGCCCAGAGCAGCGACTGGGCCTTCATCCTGCACACCCGCACGTCCACCGGCTACGCACGCCAGCGCACCCAAGACCACATCCGCCGCTTTGCCGCCCTGGCCGACATGATCGAGGCCGGTCGCATCGACGACGCGCTGCTCGGCGGCATCGAGGCCCGCGACACGATCTTCGCGGACATCGACTACCGCGTGTACGCCAGCCAAGGCACGCCGACGGCACGCTTGGCGGGCCGTCCGCGGGCAAGGGTGTAGCGGAGGGCCCACCGAGCGGGCGAGACGGGTGCTCTATCCCGGGCTACAATCGAGGACTATCCGGAGTCCCCGATGCGCCCGTTCGCCCTGTCCCTTCTCTTGATGCTGTCCTCGACGGCTTCCGCCGTGCCTCTCGAGCTCTCGACCCAGGGGCGCCTGCACGATGCCCTGGGCAACCCGCTCACCAGCACGCACACCGTCGAGTTCCGCATCTACGACGCGCCGGCAGGCGGCGTGGCCCTGTGGCAGGAGCCGCAGACCCTCGACTTCCAGGACGGCTACTACGGCGCCGTGCTGGGGCAGTCCCCGTCCAATGCACTCCAGGACAGCGACTTCGACGGCGGCAAGCGCTACCTGGGCATCGCGGTCGATGGCGCCCCGGAGCTCCCCGAGCGCATCGCGATCGCCAGCGTGCCCTACGCGATCCGCGCGAACACCGCGGTCAACGTGTCCGGCGGCATCGTCGACGCCAGCGAGATCCGCATCGGCGGCAGCACCATCATCGACAGCAGCGGTGCGATGACCAGCGGCGAGGTCGACTGGAGCCGCATCGTCAACGTGCCCGCCGAGGTCAGCGACCCATCCGACACCCTCGACGACCTCGCTCTGAGCTGCACCAGCTCGCAGCTCCCGGTCTGGAGCGGCAGCGCCTGGGCCTGCGGCGACGTGCCCTCCCACACGCACGACGCCAGCGACCTCACCGGAACCATCGCCATCGGCCGCTTGCCCATCGGCAACAGCAGCAGCACCGTGTCCGCCGGTGACCACGTGCACGACTACAGCGAGCTGCAAGGAAGCCTGCCCACCCACGCCCACGACTTCAGCGAGTTCTCGGGCACGGTGCCTGCCTCGGCGCTGCCCAGCGACGGCACCTTCTCGGGCGACATCTCGGCCGCCAACGGCGCATTCTCGGGCGTGGTCACCATCGGCGACGGCAGCAGCGTCACGTGCAGCAGCACCACCCAGGGGGCGCTGCGCTACGACTCCACCAACCAGGCGGTGGAGTTCTGTGACGGCGACGGCTGGGTCTTCGTGGCCGGGGGCGGGCTCGGCAGCAGCGCTGGCAACCCGGCCCGCGACTGCACCGACATCATGGACTCGGGCGCGTCGACCGGCAACGGCGTCTACTGGCTCGACCCCGACGGCACCGGCGGCCAGCCCGCCTCGCAGCGCTACTGCGAGATGACGATCGCCGGCGGCGGGTGGACGCTCATGGCGCACTTCCTGGACGCCGACCGCATCGCCACCAACTTCATGGACATGTCGCGCTCCGAGTGCACCAGCGGGGTGGGGTCGTGCATCACGCGCAACTTCTACGCCTCGGGCGAGGCCACCGAGGTGCTGGTGGTTGACAACGCCAACCAGGGGCGCTGGGCGTGGACCGAGCGCAGCGCGGGCGGGCCCGCCGCCGGACTGATCGAGCTGCTGTCGGTGAACACCGGATGGGGGGCCAGCCCAGGCTCCATCACCTGGCACTGGAACGACGGCGATCGGGCCGGGTACACCCACCACACCAACAACGGCTGGATGATCGACACCAGCCCGTGGAGCCACTGCACCAACAACGGGGTGAGCAATATCGGCGCGCACTGCCTCGCGTGCATCCGCACCGATGGGTACTGCACCGGCTACAACGTGAACACCATGGTGTACCTGCGCCGTTAGGCCCCACCCATGCCCACGATCGTCATCGGCGCCGGCATCGCCGGCCTCACCCGCGCATGGTCGCTCATGCAGCAGGGGCGCGACGTGGTGGTGCTCGAGGCCAGCGAGCGGGCCGGGGGCAAGGTGCGATCGGTGCGCCGCGACGGTGTTCTGGTCGAGATGGGGCCCCAGTCGCTGCGCCACCAGGGCCGTGCCACGCTGCGGCTCGTCCGTGAGCTGGGCCTGCAGGGCCAGATTGTCGAGGCCAGGGCGTCGGCCCGCCGCCGCTTCATCCTGTGGAACGGAGAGCTCGAGCTGCTCGGTCCCAAGATGCTCCTCACCGGGCGCCCGCTCAAGCGCCGCCAGATGCTGCGCGCGATGGTGGAGCCCTTGCTGCCCGCGCGTCGAGCCGGGCCTCCCGAGACCGTCTTCGGCTTCCTGGAGCGGCGGTTCGGGCGCGGCGTGGCCGAGCGGCTCGGTGATCCCGTCATGGCCGGCATCTTTGGCGGCGACGCCCGTGCGCTCGAGATGGAGTCGGCCTTTCCGCCGGTGTTCCACATGGAACAGCAGCACGGGAGCGTGATCCGCGCCGCGCTGTCTCGCCGTGAACCGCAGGCGCCGCTGCCGCCGTGGGCACCCAAGACGCTGTTCACCTTCCGTGATGGCATCGAGACCCTCACCCGGGCGCTCGCTGAACGACTCGGCGACCGAGTTCGCCTGAACACGCCCGTCGAGCGCATCCAGACCAGCCCGCTGGCGGTGCTTGCCGGCGGCGAGCGCATCGCGGCCGAGCGTGTGGTGGTCGCCGTGCCCCCGCCGGTGGCGAGTACCCTCTTGCCCGGCTTGCAGCCCGAGCTCGGCGCCATGCCCTCGGCGCCCATCGCCGCCGTTCATCTGGTGTATCGCCAGGCCGACGTGCCCCCCATGAACGGCTTTGGCTGGCTGGCGCCGTCCAGCGAGCTGCGCGACGCCCTGGGGGCGCTGTGGGTCTCCAGCGCCTTCCCCGGCCACGCGCCCGGTCACGTCCTGGTGCGCGTGATGGTCGGCGGCGCGCGCGACCCAATGGCGGCCCTGCTGCACGAAGACCAGCTGGTCGAGCGCTGCCGCTCGGTGCTGGCAGCCGTGCAAGATGTCCACGCCGAGCCGGTCGAGACCCACGTTGCGGCCCACCGTTCGGGCATTCCCCAATACGCGCCCGGCCACGCCGCCCGGGTGCGCCGCCTGCAAGATGCGGTGCCCGGGGTGCGCTTCCTGGGCTGGGGCTACACCGGCATCGGGGTGAACCACTGCATCGAAGCGGCGCTGGGCTAGCCATGCTGCTGCTGGCGCTCGCGGGCTGCATCGCCCTGCCCTTCGCGACGCCGCCCGCCGAGGTGTCCATCAGCCACGGCTTCACCCAGGGCCCCGCGCCGCCTCCCGATACCTGGGGCTCCATCGGCTCCAACCGCGAGACCGACCTGAGGGCCGGGATCTACCCGCTGGGCGTCGTGCCCGACCTGCTGGAGCGCCGCGTCGATCCGGGCATCGGCTACGTCGCGACCTGGGGCCCGCAAGGCGCATTCAACCAGGGCGTGTACGCCGAGCTGCGTGCGCACGGCTGGCAACAGCGCAGCGAAGGGCGCCGGCTGCCCTTCGTGCTGCGGCTGGCACCCGGTGGAACCTTCGAGGTGCTGCGCAACGGGTCGGTCGGCTGGGGCTTCGGCGCCAGCCTGGGGGTGAGCTTCGAGTTCGCCCAGTGGGTGGACGGGAGCCTCGCCGATGTGGGCAGCTCCGGCGGCGTCATCGGCGTGGGCTACGGAGAGGTGGGCTTCGGCGGCGGCCTCGAGGCCTCGTTCCGTCATGTGCCCGGCTACACCTGGGTCGGGCTGGGCCTCCGCTTCCGGCTTCGCACTCCGGCCTCGGCGGGGGTGCTGTTGGTGCCGATTCGGTAGGGAGGGCGTCGGGGGGTCTGGCAACCAATGGTCCACGCCAGTACCGCATGACAGGCGGGTCCGGCGGCGACCGGTCCTGCCGATTACCAATGGTCCATTCTGGACCACTCTCTGGCCGAATCGACGACCATTGGTAATTGTCGGTCGCCGCCTCCTGTAGACGCCCATTACATGGTGATCCGGCAGCAACCATTGGTTGCCAGACCCCCCGGATCCCGCCGCATCCCCAAACCCCAAGAAAGGACCACCCCTATGAACCTCGGCGCCTTCTCGCTCTCCCTCAACGTGTCCGACCTCGCCAAGAGCCGAGCCTTCTACGAAAAGCTGGGCTTCACCGTCACCGGCGGCGACGCCGAGCAGAACTGGCTGATCCTGCGCAACGGCGAGACCACCCTGGGCCTGTTCCACGGCATGTTCGACAAGAACATGATGACCTTCAACCCCGGCTGGAAGGGCAGCGACATGTCCAGTCCCGACGACTTCGACGACGTGCGCGCCATCCAGAAGCACTTCGACGACCAGGGCATCGTGGTCACCATGCGCGTGCAGTCCGAGTCTGGGCCTGGGCACCTGATGCTCGAAGACCCCGACGGGAACCCGATCCTGATCGACCAGCACCGCGAGTAGACAACCGTTGACGCCTGGGCGAGCGCATCTCCGGGCATGGTCCCAGTCCACGGAGAACCCCATGCGCAACCCACTCTTGCTGGCGCTGCTCTTGCCAGCGTCCGCCCTCGCCGTTCCCACGACCGCCCTGCACCAAGGACGGCTGTTCGACGGCAGCGGCGCCCCACTCACCGGCGACCACGACCTCGGCTTCGCGCTGTACGACGACGCCACCGCGGGCACCGAGCTGTGGAGCGAAGACCTCGTCGACGTTCCCTTCGATGCCGGATTCTTCACCGTCACCCTGGGCCAGATCAGTCCGCTGGATGCGGGCGTCGTCAGCGGCGACGCGGTGTGGCTGGGCGTGTCGGTCGATGGCGGGGCCGAGCTGCAGGACCGGATGCAGCTGGCCAGTGTGCCCTTCGCCTTGCGCGCCGCCGAGGCCACCCTGGCCCAGACCGCGGTCAACGTCGACGGTGGCGTGGTGGACGCCAGCGAGATCCGGGTGGCCGGCACCACGATCATCGACTCGGCGGGCACCATCCTGGTCGAGCCGGCACCCCACACGCACGACCACGTCACCGGGACCGTCCAGCTGGGCGGCAACACCGCTCCATGCGACAGCAGCACCAAGGGTTCGCTCCGCTACACCGGCCAGCTCGAGCTCTGCGACGGGGTGAGCTGGAGCGGCGTGACCGTGGCCCCCACCCTTGTGGAGGCGTCGACCCTGCTCGACGAGCGCCTCGGCTTCGGCCGCGGCGCCACCGGTGGCCTGGGCGGCGATCTCTACATCGTGCACTCCACCGCCGACGACGGGGCGCCCGGCACGCTGCGGCACGCCCTGCAGACGGCGACAGGCCCGCGATGGATCGTCTTCGACCGCGATGTCTTCCCGGTCGATGCCATGACCACCATCGAGGTGGGCGAGCGCCTGGACGTGCCCGACGCCATCACGATCGACGGCCGGGGCTCGCAGGTTCGCCTGCAGAAGACGCACCTGTACAGCGACGCCGTTTGGACCGACATCTCAGGCACCCAGCAGTGCGATCTGATCGCGGATCCCCAGGGCCCGACGGGCTCGATCCTCGATCTGCAGGCGGCGCACGACGTGATCATCACCCATGTCGAATTCGCCCAGCAGTACGTCGGCACCCCGCCGACAGGCCCGCTCGACAAGCAGTGCTTCGGCGACCAGATCCAGGTGTTCACCACCGCCAACGACAAGTCCGCCAGCCCGGTCCGCTGGTGGGACGACATCTGGCTTCACCAGAACAACTTCGAGAACTGCGGCGACGAGTGCATCGCTGTGGTCGGAGGCGACCAGGGTGCGCTGCGCGGCAGCATCACCATCTCGTACAACCGCTTCTCGAACACCAACAAGGGCATGATCGTCGGGGGCTCCAGCGAGCCGGACTTCAGCATCGAGGCCAGCGTGCTGGGCAACCACTTCTCGGCGGTGACCCAGCGCTCGCCTCGCATCCAGGACGGCCTGGTGATGGTGGTGAACAACGCGGTCGACGACTGGTTCAACCACGGCACCGCGATCTTCGACGAGTCCCGCGTCACCATCGAGCACAACGTGTACCGTGCCGGCAGCACCGACGCGCGACCCTGGCACATCTACGCAGGAGGCACCAATCAGGTGCGCTCCAACCTCAACCACTACCCCGGCGTCTCGAGCCCGCCGGCCGACACCGGCCCCTGGCCCAACGGCTGCGCCACCAGCTACTACGACTGCACGGACTTCGAGCCCGCTGGCCCGCTCCTGCGGTACGGCGAGGCCCCGTGGACCGCGAGCACCGCCTTCGACGACATCGTCGCCAAGGCGGGCTGGCGTGCCGCGCCCAACGACGTGCGCGACTGATCAAGGATCGCCGGTGATCAAGGATCGCCGGGTCTAAGCTGCGCCCATGCGACACAACGCCTTCGTCCTCGCCGCCGGCTTCGGCACGCGCCTGCGCCCCCTCACCAACCACCTGCCCAAGCCGCTGGTGCCCGTGTGTGGCGTGCCCATGCTCGCCTACGCCCTGGCCCTGTGCCGGCAGCACGGCCTGCTCGACGTCGTGGTCAACGCCCACTGGAAGGCCGAGACGCTGCAGCCGTGGGCCGGCGAGCACGAGGGCGTAAAGGTCACGGTGTCCGTCGAAGAGCCCGACATCCTGGGTACCGGCGGCGGCCTCAAGAAGGTCGAGCGCGAGCTGGCCGATGTCTTCGCCGTCGTGAACGCGGACGTGCTCTGCGACGTCGATCTCGCCGCGCTGGTCGCCGCCGTGCCCCATGGAGGCGCCGCCATGGCGCTGCGTCCCGGACCGGTCGATCGCTACGGACACGTCGGGCGCGACACCACCGGCATCGTGGTCAAGCTGGTGGACGTGGCCTCGGCCACGGCCTCGGGCGAGATCGAGGCCGACACACACTTCACGGGCATCCACGCCATGCATGTCGATGCGCTTCAGCAGGTGCCCCAGGGCTTCAGCGGCATCGTGCGCACCGCCTACAAGCACCTGGTGCCGCGCCGCGAGGTGGCCAGCATCCGCCACACCGGGCTGTGGCTCGATGTCGGCGATCCCGCCGCCTACCTGGACACCAACCTGGCGGTGCTGAGCGGCAAGGCCAGGCTCGCGCTGAACCCGTTCGAGCGCGCCGCCTGGGCCCGGTCGGGGCGGGGCACCTGGGGATCGGCTGCTGCCGCGTCCAGCGCGCTGGTCATCGGCGATGCGTGGATCGGCCACGGCGCACAGCTCAACGGCGCCAGCATCGAGAACAGCGTCGTGGGCGAGCGCGCCGTCGTGTCGCCGGACGCCCAGCTCATCGACAGCGTCGTGTGGAGCGACTGCGCCGTTCCTCCCGGGGTTCACCGGCGCGTGGTGGTGCATCCGGGCGGGGTGCTGGCACTCGACGATGAGTCGGCGTAGGCTCTACCCATGAGCGAAGAAGACGAGACGCCCGAGACCGAGGGCACCCAAGAAGAAGACGAAGAGTCCGGCCCCTCCAAGGCCTGGCAGAACCCCGCTGCGAAGACGTCTGATCTCGCCGAGCGCCCGGGTTTCCGCAACCCGTCCAACAAGGGCAGCAAGGCGATGAAGAAGAAGCGCAAGAAGAAGAAGAAGTAGCCCCGGTGCTCGTGCTCCTCGCCATCCTCGGGTGCACGCCCGACGAGGAGCCCGATCCAGGGCCCCCACCCGAGCGCGTCGCCCCCGATCAGACCGGCCCCTACGCGGTCGGCGTGACCACGCTCGTCCTCGACGATCCCCGCGGCGGCACCGTGAACGTCGAGGTCTGGTACCCGGCGCTCGATCCCGGCACCCCGGTGCCCGACTACCCCGAGTTCGCCATCTCGCGCGACGCCCACCGCGACGCCGAGCTCGACGTTCGCGGGGCGCCCTACCCGCTGGTGGCCTTCAGCCACGGCTTCGGCGGCATCCGCTACCAGAACGCCTACATGGTCGAGCACCTCGCCGCGCACGGCTTCGCGGTCGTGGCACCCGACCACCGCGACAACACCATGCTCGACCTCAAGAGCAGCCTGACCGGGCAGGTGCTGGTGGATCGGCCCGGCGAGGTCATCCGCGCCGTCGACGGCCTGCTCGCCGACCCCCAGCTGGGCCCCCACGTCGACGGCAACCAGTACCTGATGTCCGGCCACAGCTTTGGCGGGCTCACCACCCTCGCGGTCACCGGAGCGGTGCCCGACTTCGACTTCGGCCTCGACTTCTGCGAGACCCACGAAGACGCCCCCCCGGGCTGCGCCTTCTTCGACGACACCGAGGTGGGAGACCCGGCGCTGATGCAGCCCGATCCGCGGGCGGTCGCCGGCGTCGACATCAGTCCCGGGGGCTGGTACGCCTTCGGCGAGAGCGGCATGACCGGGGTCGCGCCCATCCTGGCCTTCGCGGGCACCCTCGACGCCGACCTGCCCTACGACGAAGAAGCGGTGCCCACCATGGCGCGCATGCCCGAGCCCCGCGGGCTGGTGTCGCTGCAGCGCACCGGCCACTGGGGCGTGACCGACATCTGCCTCATCCTGTCCTTCCTCGAAGACTGCGGCGCCGACGACACCTGGATGACGCCCGATCGCGCCCAGGGTGTGATCAAGACCATGGTCACCGCGTTCGCCGTCGAGACGCTCACCGACGATGAGCAGGATTCCAGCTGGCTCTCAGAAGAGGGGTGGCCCGGAGAGGATGTGGTGTTCGGGGTGCCGGAGCCCTGACGCGCCGAGCGTCTTGCTACACCACCGTGATCCCAGGTAGGCCCTGCTGCTTGACCGCGAAGCCCACCCCGGGGGGCTCGGTGTCGCGCAGGGTGAGGTGCAGCCACTCGAAGGTCTCGGTCTCGCCCAGGGTTCCCACGAACGCGCCCAGACGCCGAGCCGCGGACTCGTCGGTCGAGAACTGGTCGACCACCTTCACCACGCTTCGCTCGGCCACCTGAGCCAGAGACACCCGCATGGTGGGAGCGACGCCGCCGGGACCGACCTCGAGCTCGACCGGCGCGAACATGCGTCCGCGCGCCTTGGTGAGCGACTCGAACACCGCGCGGAACCAACGCCGCTGCGCATCCGAAGCCGGAAGGGTCGCTGCGGCGGCGTCGAGTGCCAGGACGCGGTCGAACAGGTGATCGAGCTCGATGTTCTGCAGCAGACGAAAGCGGTACTGCGGTGCGCCACCGGGCTCGAGCACCAGCGCGGCGCCCATCGTGCGCGCACAGTCCAGCGCGGCGACCCGCTCCATCAGGGCATCGGTGTGGCCGCCCTCGACGCCCAGCGCGTCGCACAGCCCGCGGATGTCGCCGGGGGCCGTCGCCACGGCCGCCCACCACACCACGCTCGCACGCTGGTCGCTGGCCGGCTCTTCGATGCCCAGCTCGGCCATGCCGGTGTTCACCAGCTGAGTCCACGACGTGAGCCGCTGCAGGCCCTCGTCGTCGATGGCTCCGGCCTTCAGCAGCGCGCGGTGCGTGCGCTCGTACAGCGACATCTCCACCAAGAAGCTCGCGTCGAGCCGGGTGAAGTCGGCGGTGCTGTGCAGGGTGATTTCGTCGAGCGCCGGCTCGGCCAGGTGCTGGACGACGGCGGTGGCCGTGGGCGCCGGCACGCCGGTCGCTCCCGCAGCCGCCGCAATCTGCGCTCCACGGAGCATCGAGAAGGCTTGGTTCACGCCCATGGGATCAGGTCACCTCGATCTCGATGCCCTTTTCGAGGGCGAACTGGTCGAACAGGCTCTCGGTGACCCGCTTGTTCTGGCGGTCGCCGTCGGGAGACAGCCCACCCATGCGGCTGGGATTCTCGCGCAGCCACTTGTTGAACGCGTCGGCGTGGTACTTGTCGTCTTTGTCGGACAGCACGATGTTGGTGGCGATGGTGGCCCGGGTGTTCACCAGCATCGTCTTGAAGTCCTTCAGGCCGCTGCTGTCGCGAATGTCGACGCCGTCGATCTTGAGGTCGTCGCTCACCGCGTCCTGGCTGATGAGGCGGTCGGAGTCCGACAGGTACTCGTCGTAGAAGCGGCGGTCGGCCACCGACAACGACTTGTAGTTGTCGCTGTTCTTGATGGCGTACACCGTGTTCTTGGCCTTCTGGTTGGCCTTGCGGAACTCGTTGAAGTCCACCGCCATGCGGTCGTTGGTCTTGCCCGGGTTCTCCATCAGCCAGGTGGTGTACTCGGCCTTGGCCTCGAGATCGGTGCTGCCCGACTCGGCGAACTTCTTGGTGACGTGGGTCTTGACCTTCACCACCGTGTTCTTCTGGTACTTCTGGAGCCATTTCTCGGGATCTTCGCCCAGTTCCTCGCCCCCGCCGTACATGTGTGCATCGGTCTCGAGGTAGTGCGTGTAGTGCTCCAGCGCCCACTCCAGCTCTTTGCCCGACAGCCCCTTGAAGGCCCCGCTCTTGGCCTCGTCGATGCGCTTCTTCTGGAGCTTGGCGTTGTTCCAGTCCTGCATGGCGCCCGCGGCGGCGCTGACCGACTTGTCGAGCTGGCCCTTGGCCAGGTCTTTGACGAAGGCGGTCAGCTCGTCGGCGTCCCAGCCGCTGGACTTGAGCAGCGTGCCCTTCATCATCTTGTCGACCACCATGTCCACCCCCTGCTTGCGGATGGCTCCAGCGAGCTTGTCGGGGCTGTTGGCGTCGACCACGTCGGACAGGACCGACATCGCCAGGCTGGTCTTCTCGGCGTCCGGCTTCTTGGTGTCGATGCCCTCGAGGGTGTCGTTGTTCTTGCCAAAGATGGCGGCGGCGCCCAGGTCCATCGTGTTGTTGATCAGGATGTCGAGGTACTGCTTGCGCAAACCCTCGTCCAGGCTGCCCATCTTGTCGTCGAAGACGTCCTCGGTGTGGGCCACGCCGGCGAAGGTGCCGTACTTCCAGACCGACAGGTCGAGCGACTCGACCGCCGTGTCCTTCAGCGCGGCCAGCGGCGCCATGACCGTCGCCTTGCCCGTCTCGTACATCAGGTTTCCGGCAAAGCCGGGCAGCGACTTGGTCGCCCCCTCCTTGACCGCCTCTTCCCACTTCAGGAACTTGTCGTAGCGGTTGAGCGTGTTCTGCACGCCCGGGAACTTGCCGCCGGCAAACTTGACCGCCTTGCCCAGGCCCACGGTCGCTACCGAGGTCAGGGTCTCGACCAGGATGGTCTGCACGCCCTCGGTCGCAAAGTCGTAGTCGTTGCCCTGCACCAGCTCGTCGATGCCCGCCTTGGCGGCGCCCGTCGCGGCGCCGGTGAGCAGGGCGGCGAGCAAGGTCGGTCCGCCCGGACCGGTGAGGGCGGTGGCCACCACCGTGATGATGGCGATGGCAATCCACTTCAGGATGTCCGCGAACGCGGTCTTGGCGGCCTTGTACTCCTCGAGCTTCTTGTCGAAGTTGCCCTTCTTGTCGTCGATACGCGCCTTTTCTTCGTCGGTGATCTCGCCGACGATGCCCTTCTGCCCGCTGATCGACTCGCCCACCTCGGCCGTGTACATCATGTACGCCAGGTCGAGCTCTTCGTCGGCGTTGGTGGTGCCGTCGGCCATGCTGCCATCGGCCTGCCGGTTGTACTGCTGCTTGTCGTGCTGCCAGGTGGCCCGTGTCTTGCGGTCGTCGTTCATGAACTGCTCGACGTCGCTGGCGAAGTACTGGTCGTCTTCGGTCGCGCCACACGACTCGGCCATGTCGGTGGCCTCGATGGTGAGCAGCTTCTTTTGCACCGCGGTGATCTTCTTGTTCGCGTCTTTTCCGCGGTCGTAGCCCAGGGCCGAGTCCTTGGTGTCGACTCGGTCGGTCTCGCCGAACTTGGCGAACGCGTCGAAGGACAGGTCGAGCTCGTGCTGCTTGAAGTTGCGGTACTTCACCTGGAAGAGCGTGTTCTTCTCGCTGATCTCGGTGTCGAAGGCCGCCGCCAGGTCGGGCTCGAGCGGCCCGGTGGCCTTGGCGTCCATCATGCGCTTCATGGCGTCTTCGACTGCTGCGCGCGCCGTGGTCATCTCGGTGTACTTGTCGACCATCGGCACGGCCGTCGCGTTGCCGCCGACACCCTTGTTCTTGACGTTCGACCAGTTCTCGAGCGCGTACTTGGAGCTGGCTCCGTTGATGGCGGCCATCGCCGCGTCTTCGCTCTCCATGCCGATGATGCGTGAGCCGCTGACGGCGTAGTCGTAGCGCAGCCCGGCCGGGTCGTACTTGGGGTCGTCGGGGTGCCACAGCGAGTCGCGCACGGCGCAGTAGATCTCGGTGCCGTCGGTGATGGTGACGTCGGCCCCGTTTACCTTCTTGTCGTACTCGCTGTTGATGTTCTTCCACACCTGCTGGTGCGCTGGTCGGTCGAAGGCGCTGACCTTCTCCTTCTTCTTGCTCTTGACGCCGTCCTTCTCGGTCTCGACCTCGACCTCGATCTCGCCCTTCTCGGTGAACGCCGCCTGGGCCACCGCCAGGATGGCGTCGCCACCGCCCTGGATGGCGGCCAGGAACTGCCCGGTGAACTTGGTCACCAGCCACTCGCGCTTCTGGGTCTTCTTCTGGTCGTCGGTCTGGGGGTCGGTGCCGCCGTTGTCTTCGATGGCCTTGGACTGCGACGCCAGGTAGTTGTCGAGCTTCACCAGGTCTTCGTCGGACAGGCGGCTGCGCAGCTCGTTGAGGCGCACGCGGTCCTTCTTGAACTCGGCGAGCTCCTTGGGCCCCATGCTGAAGACCTGATCGAAGAACTTGCGTGTCTTGCTGTTGCTGAACTCGTTGGTGTTGCCGCCACCGTGCTTGTAGTGGCCGTTCTGGGTGTTCGGCGTGACCTTGAGCAGCTCCTCGAACTTCGCTTCCTGGTTGCTGCCTTGCTCGCTGAACAGCTCCTCGAAGGCCTGGTCGCGCTTGGACGAACCCTCGTTCTCGAGGTCTTCGGCCAGCACCGAGAGCGCGAGCGGGCTGTTCTTGAGCTTGGCGCGCTCCTCGTTGCTCATGTTCTCCATGTCGGCCCAGATCGAGTCGGTGGTGCCCAGCCCGATGGTGTCGGTGATGACCTTGTCGGACCCGGACTCCTGCCCCTGGTTGAGCAGCAGCGCCTCCATCTCGAACTGCTCGTCGCCGCTGAACTCGTGGTCGATCTGCTTGCTGACGTTGGGGTCGGCAAACGTGCGCGCGGCCATCTCTTTCATCTTGATGGCGACGAGTTCCTTGAGCTTCTTGGGGTCACCACCGGCCCGCTTGTTGAGCTCGGGGTCCTTCATCAGCATGATGCGCTTGCCGTCGAACCAGTTCTTGAAGTCGTCCTTCACGCCGTCTTCGTCGGTGTCCCAGCCGAACGCGTTGCCACCGCGGTCTTCGATGAGCTCGTACATCGTGACCTGGTCGGTGATGGCCCGGTAGATGATCTTGTAGCTCGACTCGCCGAAGGCCTGGCGCATCTTGCCCAGCGCGTCGTCGTCGTCGAAGAGCGCCTTCTTCTCGTCCGGGGAGGCCTTGAGCGCGGCCTTGCGAGCGCTCTCGGCGTCGCCGTAGCGGGCGAATGCGAGCATCTGGTTGACGAAGGTCTTGTTGAAGGCGCCGGTCGCGAAGTCGTTGATGCGATCGGCTTCTTCGGGGGTGTCCCGGTAGGCCATTCGCAGCGCGTACTTGAGCGAGTGCCCGTACATCTTCTTGTAGACCTCGAGCGTCACCCGGGTCTCTTCTTTCATGCCGTTGGGGCCCACGAGCGCCATCTCGACCTTGTCGCGTGATGCGGGAAGCATCGACACCAAGGCCTGCAGCACCGCCGCGCGCTTGGCGGCTACCTCGAGGTCGAAGCCATCCTTGACCCCCTGCTCGTTGAACTGCAGCTCGGGGGGCAGCTTGGACTGGTCGGCGCCGCCCTCGAGGTCCTGCGACAGGACGGCCATCTCTTTGGCGACCTCGACCGCCTGTGGGTTGATGAACCCGCCCGAAGGCTTGGGCATGGTGGAGGGGTCGATCTGGAAGGCGTCGGCCAGCTGCGTCCGCAGCAGGGGGAACTTCACGTGCAGGCCGATGTCGTTCTCGAGCGGAATGCCCAGGCGCGACTTCCAGGTGTTCTGCAGGAGCTCCTTGCCGTTCTGGTACCCGAAGGCGCGCGTGGCCACGGCCTTGCACAGCACCACCAGCGGCACCCAGCCCTTCTTGCTCTCGTCGTCGGTCGCCGCCGAGAAGTCGCCCACCAGGGCACGAGACACGGCGTCGATGCGCCCGCCCATCTCTTTCTCGAACTGCGCCTGGTCGGCGGCCTTCTTGGCCTCTTCGGGCTGGCCAGCGGCCTCCTTCAGCTCGTCCATCTGTGCGCCGGCCTCGGCGAACAGGTCGACCTTGGCGGCCGTCGAGCCGCTGATTCCCAGCAGCTCGAAGGTCTTGTTGGCGTTGTCTTCGGAGCACGCACGGCGAATGGCCGGCTGGATCTTGCCGCCCCGAGCCTTGAACTCACGCAGCAGGTAGTTGCTGGCGTCGGCGGCGAACTCTTCGCCGAGCGTCGCCACGTAGGTCGCCTTCATGTGGCTGAACCAGAAGGCGTTGCTGGTGACTTTGCTGTCCGAGATCATGCCCGCCCAGTCGACCAGGCCCCAGTCGGTCGAGGCGGTGAGCGCTCCGCCCAGGATGTCCTCGAAGGTCTGCGCGGTGGATGCGCAGATCTTCTTCCAGGACTCGACCTGCTCGGCCATCGCCAGGTTGCCTTCTCCGGCGAGCAGCTCGTCCCCGGCGCCGGCGTTCTCGTCGCGGTGGATGCCCACGATGCGTCGGGCCTCGTCGCACTGCGGCTGGTTGATGTGGTCGGTGATCTCGCTGGCGAGGCCCTCGTAGGCGCCGTTGTACCAGGACACGAAGTAGTCCTGGGCCGCCCGGATCTTGTCGTTCCACTGCTTGACGATGGCCGGCTTGTCGACCTTGGGCTTGGTGAGCCGGCGGATGTCCTTGTCGAGCCCACGGAAGAACTTGATGATCGTGTCATCACGCGTGTTCCAGCGGTGGAACTCGTCGTTCATCTTGGAGCCCCAGCCGCTGAACGCGTCTTTCAGGCGCTTCTTGTCCAGATCGCTCAGATCGGGGCTGTACAGGTCGGGGTTGTCTTCGAGGGCGGCCTCGGTCTCCATGTTCTCGAGGATGCCGAGCGCCATGCCCTCCATCATGCCGTTGGACGAGATCTTGATGGCGGTCTCGATGCTGGTGCCTGTCTTGTCTTCGAAGCGGCGCTTCATCTCGCCCACCGCCTTGCGGCGGCGCTCGCTGGCGGCCCAGTCGGCCTCGTGGTCGCCGGGCAGCTCCGAGATGATGCCCTTGTGCAGGCGCACCCGCAGGTCGCCGAGCTCCTGCATGAACTGGCTGCCCTTGTTGCTCAGCGGCATGGTCAGCGCCTGCAGGCGCTCGATGGCTGGCGGCAGGATCTGGTCGAGGTAGGTGGTGTCGGCCTCGGTCAGATCGGTGTCGTAGTCCACGAAGAGCTTGGCCAGCTCGGCGGTGCCGCCGGTCAGGATCTGGTTGAAGCGCTGGGCCTCGTCGGCCTTGCCAGCGATGGCCATGGACGAGATGAACATCGAGATCGCAAAGCTGCTGACGCTGTCGTTGATGGGCTGCGTGACCAGGCGCATGCCCTCGCCCACGCTCTTGATGGCGGTGTCTTTGCCCTCGGCGCTGCCGTCGTGGTGCTTCAGCCGCTCCATCACCGTGTCGCGGTAGCCCTCGAGGGCGGCCAGCGCGGTGCCGATGTCCTTGCCGATGATGCTCTTGCGCACCGTCGAGACGGTCTCGTCGGCAGGCCCCTGCAGGGCGTCCTTGTCCTTGTCGCTGAACTCGACGCCGTAGCCCTGCTCGATGCCCAGGGTCGCCATGAACTCGCTGACGTAGGCGTAGCCAGAGGGCAGGTTCTCGCGGACGGAGTGCAAGAAGAGGTTGTCGAAGACCAGGCTGCGCTTGTCTTCTTCGCCCAGGGACTTCCAGGCGGTGATGAACGACGAGTCCTCTTGCTTCTCGATGGCGATGTAGCAGGTGTCCTTCGGGTTCACGGTCCAGTCGCCGTGGGCCAGCAGGTACAGCCGCGCCTCGGTGCGGTCGCCCTCGAGCTTGTCCTGGATGGCCACCTGGATGCCGCCGTCCTCGAGCGCCCGATCGCAGTAGTCGGGGTAGTTCTTGGTCCACGACTTCAGGTTGGCCAGGGTGCTCTTGCCCGACGCGTTCAGCGTGCTGCGCAGGCCCTCGACCGGGTCGAGTCCCTTGGCGATCTTGAGCGCGATGTCGGCATCCTTGAGCGCATCGGCCCCCCAGAGCTCGTCGCTCTCGAAGGCGATGACCCGGGCGCCCGGCGAGCGGGCGGCGACCGCGGCCGAGACCAGCCACGCGAAGTCGTGGTGCGGCTTGGTGCCCTCGACGATCTTCACGATCTCGGCGATCAGCTCCTTGGCGGCCTTGGTGTCCTCGACCTTGCGCTTTTCTTGGGTGTAGCCAGAGCGGTCGATCCACTTCGGCGCCTCGGTGCTGCCGTCCTCTTTCTCGGGCCGCTTGGCTTTGGCGGAGTCCCAGTCCTTGTCGGTGAACACCCGGTACGACATCGAGCCGATGTTCTCGACGCTGCCCTTGTCGGCCCAGGGGTTCTTGGGGGGCTCGCCGCCACCGGTCTCGCGCCGGTGGGTGACCGCCGGGGCCTGGCCCACGATGTCGGCCACGCCGCCACGAGCGACCTCGGCGGCCCCGGACTTGGCCTCGGTCTCGGCCTGGGAGGTGGGGCTCGACACACCACTGCCGGCGGCGCTCACCCCCGCATTGCCGAACTGCAGCACGTGGGCGTACTCCTCGGCCACGGTCTCTTTGTCGGGGTTCTGGTCGGCGAACACCATCTCGCCCGGACGCGCGGCGGCCTGGGCACCCATGGCCGCCATCTCGTCCTTCTTGCCCGTGTAGCCATCGACGTCGGCGTGCTGGCCGAAACCGCGGGCGACGTCGGCCAGGAAGGGCACCTCGTCGGGTTCGCCCGACGTGGCGTCGTCCATCGGGTTGCCCGTGGGTGGTGCGCTGGCCCCCTGCGTGCCCGAGATCTGGTCGCTGACGGCCTGGTTGCCTTCGAGCTCCTGAGCCTCGAGCTCTTCTTCTTCGGCTGCGGGTGCGGCCTTCGCTGGCGCTGCGGTCTGCTGAGCGGGGGAACGCTGGCCAACGCGTTGCTTGGACATCGGGGACCTCTGGAGGAGTCAGAGTGAACGGTAGTGAGCCCCCAGTCTATCATGAGGGCGGTGATTTGTAGCTTGAAATCCTGACTTCGGCCTGACCGGCCTGACCGGTCTACCGGCCCATGAGCTCGCGCGGCACGAGGCTGCTGTTGGGGGTGCTGGTCATGATCCACGCGGCGCCATCGGTGTGCCGGCTGTTCTCCCACCACTGATCGCCGCCGGTGCCCAGGTTCTCGTTTGCGGCGCCGGCCTGGCTCTGCAGCGGCGTCTCGAGCTCGCCCTCGGCGTTGCGATCGGCGGTGGCGCCGAAGCCCTCGGCGGTGACCACGGTGATGTGGCCGCTCTGGCCGCGACCCGTGGCCAGCATGACCGCGAGCTGGCCGCCGTTGGCCGCGTCTTGCCCCTCTTGGGCCGTGCCCTGGCGCCAGCCGAACGCGGCGCCGTGCTCCTCCATCCAGGTGACCAGGCCGTTGGCGTTCATCTCGAACACGGTCTCGCCGTAGGAGGGCACCACGACGTCGCTGACGTCTTCGCCGGCGGCCCGCGCGGCGTCTCGCTGATCGCCGTGCATGACCCGGGCACCGCCCTGGACCTGCGCCAGCGGCCGGTCGTACCACCACACCCGGGGGATGTAGCCGCCCAGCGCGCTCACCACGTCGTATGCGTAGATGTTGCAGTAGGTGTTGCCGCCGCCCGGCCGGTACCGGGAGCTGCTCTCGACGTTGAAGCTGCGGATGACCGCGTGCTGGTTCACCTTGAACATGCGGGCGCGGATCTGCTGCACCGCGGCGGGAAAGCCCAGGGCCTCGGCCACGCCGATGGCGCCGCGCACCTGCTCGAGGGTGAGCCCGCCGAACTCTTCGCCGAACAGGTCTTGCCAGTGGCCCTGGAAGACGTCGCTGATCGCGGCCTCGTCTTCGTCGGCGCCTTCGGCCATCGACTGGGGACGCTGCGGATCGAGCCGCGCCGAGGACTGGCTGTAGTCGAGCCCATAGGCCCGGCTGGCGCCGTTGCCGTTGGAGCCCAGATCGGCGGCCGGGAGCGTGCCCTCGTCGCCGACGGCGGCCTTGGGGCCGGAGATGTACGCGGCCTCGACCGCGGCCTGCCCCTTGGTGTTCGCCGCGGCCTGCAGCTGCGCGGCACCGACCCCCGCCTGCTGCAGCAGCTCGACGATCGGCGCGTAGCCGGACAGATCGGCCTGGGGTGCACGCTGGGGACGGGCAGGCCCGTCGGACTCGGCCTCGCGCTCGCGATCGCCGCCGCCCAGGCGCGATCGGATCCAGGACATCGACTGCTCCAGGATGCCGCCACCGCCTTCGGCCTCGCGGCGTTGAGGGGCGGGCGCTGGACCGGGCTGGGGCCTGCGTGTGCGATTGCTCATGGCAACGCTCCTTGTCACGGCGCCGAGGGAGAGACGCCGGCCCCCAGTCTACCACGTTTGCCGGCGTTTCCCTTTGTCACCGAGTGCACTTGCGGTCACGGTTCGCGGCGCCGCGGGAGTCGAACAGCATGAACGCGACGGAGAGCGCCATGCCTGGACGGACCCCTTGATCCTGTTCACCTGCCTGATCGCGGCCGCCCTGGCTGCGCCGTTCGAGCACGGCGCCTCCGTCGCCACCACCTGGAGCGCGGGCCGCAGCCACCAGGCCTTGTCGGTGGGGGTCGAGCTGCCGGTGCTCACCAGCCCCCACAAGCAGGGCCGAATCCCGGGGCCACCCGCCTGGCAGCTGTACGTCATTCCCTCGCTGACCGGGGGCTACCACCCCGCAGAGCGCGTGCAGGGCGGCGCATCGCTGGGCACCGGTGTCCGCTACGTCGCTCCCTTCGGGTGGAAGGGGCAGCTGGTCACCTCGGCCGGGGTGTCTCGGGCCCGCCGCATCGACGGCACCGAGCCCAAGGCGTCGACCGCGTTCGTGCCCCGCGCGGCGCTGCACATCGGTCGCGACGACTGGTTGCCCTACCACTCCCGCTTCAGCTGGCATGTCGGACCCGCGCTGCAGGCCCGCTTCGTGGACGGACGGGCCACCGAGTGGGTGGGCGGCGTGGACCTGGGCTGGAGCTGGAGGATGAAGGCTCCCCGGTAGTCGGCACACCCACCCCACATGAATGCTCGGTTACCCGTGCGCGCGATGCGCATCGTCTTCATGCTCACCCGCGGCGACGACTTTGCCGGCACCCAGGTCCACGTACGCGACCTCGCTGCCGGGTGCCGTGACCGTGGACACGACGCCATCGTCTTGGCCGGTGGAGACGGGGTCATGGGGGATGCCTGCCGCGAGCGGGGCGTTCCCTTCTACGTCGTCAAGCACCTGCAGCGTGAGGTGAAGCCGCTCACCGACCTGCGCGCCCTTCGCCACATCGTGCGCCAGCTGAGGCGGTTTCGCCCCGATCTGCTCACCTGCCACAACTCCAAGTCCGGCATCCTGGGTCGCATCGCGGCCCGCATGCTGGGCATCCCGGTGCTGTACACCGCCCACGGCTGGCAGTTCGCCCTCGAGGTGCCCACCGCCAAGCGCCGCATGTTCCGAGCCTTCGAGGTCGCGGGCGCGCAGCTGGGGGACGGCATCATCACCGTGTGCGAGCAGGACCGGCTCTTTGCGCTGAACTACCGCGGCTTTGGTGCCCACGACGTGCACACCATCCACAACGCCATGCCCGATGTGCCGCCGGAGCTGCGGGCCGATCCCGGGGTCGAGCCGCCCCGCTTCATCATGGTCGCCCGCACCGCACCGCAGAAGGATCACCCCACCCTGCTGCAGGCCATGGCCGGGCTGACCGACCTGGACTGGCACATCGACTTCGTCGGCGACGGTCCTTCCCTCGATGCGCACCGTGATCTCGCCGCCCGACTGGGTCTGGCCGAGCGCGTCACCTTCCATGGCTTTCAGCGCGACGTGCCCCAGCGCCTGGCCCGCGCTCAGGGCTTCTTGTTGGTCACCAACTGGGAGGGCTTCCCCTACTCGACGCTCGAGGCGATGGCGGCGGGCCTTCCGGTGCTCGCGAGCGACGTCGGCGGGGTTGGCGAGGCCATCCGCGATGGGGTCACGGGCTTCCTGGTGCCCCACAAGGATGTCCAGGCGGTGGCAGACCGCATGCGCCAGCTCATCACCAGCCCCGAGCTGCGTTGCCGCATGGGTCAGGCCGGTCGCGAGCTGTACCTGAGCGAGTTCACCTTCGAGCGCATGCTCGACAAGACGCTACAGCTCTACGAGTCTGTGGCGATATCGGGTACATAGGGAGTCCATGCACCGCGAGAAGCTCATGTGGCTGCGCCTCGGCGCCATCGTCTCCGACAGCTTGATGCTGGCGGGTGCGTGGGCTGCGTGGGTGTTCGCGCGCTCGCTGATGCACGTCGACTGGCTTCAGCCCGTCGATCCCGGCCTGCACTGGCCGCTCGCCGCGCTGGTGGTTCCGGCGTGGCTGACGGTCCTGCAGCTGCGGGGCAGCTACACCGCCCTGCGCCGCAAGGATCCCGCCCAGGTGGCCAGCCGCCTGCTGGTGAGCACCAGCCTGGCCCTCATGGTGGTACTGGCCATCCTGTTTGCACTCAAGCTCGACTACGTGTCGCGCTCGGTGGTGGTCGGCTTCGCGGTGCTGTCCGTGCCCACCCTGGTGCTCAGCCGCTGGCTGCAGCTGTGGTCGCTGCGTCGCCTGCGCCGCGGCCACTTCGACCCCCATCGGGTCCTGCTGGCGGGTGCCGAGGGCGAGGCGGCCCCGTTCCGCGATGCGGTTCGGCACCACCCCGAGTGGGGCATCGAGATCGTGGGCCGGTGCGAGGTCGATGCGGTCGCCAGCCACATCCTTCGGGACCACATCGACGAGGTCTACCTCACCGGCGGCGGGCTGGGTTTCGACACCCTGCGCCAGGTGGCGTCGGTGTGCGACGACACGGGCGTGCGCCTGTCGATGGACGCGAACTTCCTGGGGCTCACCACCTCGCGGGCCGAGCTGACCGACTTCGAGGGCTGGAACCTGCTCACCTTCACGTCCGGAAGCCCGCGCAGCGCCGAGCTCGTGGCCAAGCGGCTCATGGACATGACGCTGGCGGCCGCTGCGCTGCTGGTGCTGTCTCCGATGCTCGCGGCCCTGGCAGCCGCCATTCGCCTGTCGGACGGAGGCCCGGCGCTCTTCGTGCAGGAGCGCTCGGGGCGCTTTGGTCGGCCCTTTGCGATGTACAAGTTCCGCACCATGGTGGTCGACGCCGAGAACCGTCTCGACGCACTGCGCGAGCACAACCAGGCGGACGGACCGGTGTTCAAGATGCACGACGACCCGCGCATCACCCGGCTCGGCCACTTCCTGCGCCGCTCCTCCCTCGACGAGCTTCCGCAGCTCATCAACGTGCTGCTGGGCCAGATGAGCCTGGTGGGACCGCGGCCGCCCATTCCCTCCGAGGTCGCACGCTACGAGCGCTGGCAGCTGCGCCGGCTGTCCATGAAGCCCGGCCTGACCTGCATCTGGCAGGTCTCGGGCCGCAGCGAGCTGTCGTGGGACCGGTGGATGGAGCTCGACCTCGAGTACATCGACAACTGGAGCCTGGGTCTGGACGTGAGCCTGCTGATCCGCACGGTACCGGCCGTGCTTTCGGGCCAGGGCGCGCGGTAGCCGCTCACAGCAGGTCGTGCACCGCGGTGCGCAGCTGCGGCAGCACGTCGGTCTCGAACCAGGGGTTCTTCTTCATCCAGATGCGGCTCCGCCACGACGGGTGCGGCAACGGGAAGAACTCGGGGGCGTAGTCGGCATGCCGGCGAACGGTCTCGGTCAGCGTGCGCTGCCGCCGCGCTCCGAGGTAGCGACCGATGGCGTACTGGCCGATCAACAGGGTGAGCGCCGGCTGCCGCAGGGCCTCGCGCAGGGGGCCGTGCCATGTCTGGGCGCAGCGCGCCGGTGGTGGGTTGTCGCCGCTCGTGCCCTTGCCCGGGTAGCAGAAGGCCATGGGCACGATGCCGAAGCGCTCCGGATCGTCGAAGGTCGCGCGGTCGACCGCGAGCCACTCCCGCAGGTGATCGCCCGAGGCGTCGTCCCACGGCACCCCCGAGGCGTGCACCTTGGAGCCTGGCGCCTGCCCGATGATCAGCACCCGGCTATCGGGCGACAGGC
The DNA here is from genome assembly GCA_965216925.1 of Myxococcota bacterium. GTDB lineage: Bacteria > Myxococcota_A > UBA796 > UBA796 > CAYYHT01. Next base: position 5,603,944 of record CBDCGT010000001.1, read on the forward strand.
GCACCACCGGCCGCGGCTCCAGGATGTCGGCACACAGGGTGCAGGCGCGAATGTCGGACAGCAGCTCGTGCACGCTACGGCACGATCTCGTGCTGCTCGGTGTCGCAGTCGGTGCCGCGGCAGACCTGCAGATCCCACAGCTCGGGCACATCCACCGGCGGTGTTTCCACCTGGGGCGGGGGAGGCCGCTCGACGGCCGACCCGGGCGCCTCGGGTTCGCCGGTGTCGTCGCCCTCGCCCTGACCCAGGTTGGGCTCTTCGGGGGGCTCGTCGTTGGCGTTCACCCCGGCCAGGGTGAGGTCACCGAGCACGCGCCCATGCACGATCTGGGCCGCGAGCTCCGGGTCGAGCAGCAGGGTCACGCTGGGCTTGGCGGCCTTGCCCTTGCGCCGGTTCTCGATGTCTTCGGGGGTGCGTGTGCGGCCGTTGACGCCCAGCACGAACACCTTGTAGGCCAGCGTGTGGCTGATGGGCAGGCCGCCGTCCTGGGGGTCGACGTTCACGATGACGTCGACGTAGGCGCCGGGCTCCAGAAGGCCGCCGAGCGCCGCGGCGTCTCGCACCGGGAGCGACAGGGCGCGCATGCCGGGTGGAATCAGCCCGTTGAGGCCGTCGCCGGTCTGGAAGTCGGACAGCCGGGGCTCGGCAATGAACTCGTTGGCGAGGATGCGCTGCTTCGGGGCGCGTCCGATGAGCTCCTCGGGCTTGGTGAACAGGCCGTCGGTGCTGCCGCCCGGCAGCCAGTCTGGGTCGATCGAGGTGAGCACGAAGTCGTCGGGGGTGATGATCATGCCGGGGTACAGGTCGCGGGAGGCCATCGCGACGTGCACGCGCTCGCGGTAGGCCGCCTGCTCGATCGCGCGGTCGTAGGCTTCGGTCACCTTCCAGACGATGCCCGTGGCGAACAGGGTGCACACAAGGGCGGCGGCGCCAAAGCCGGTCGCGAGCTTGAATCCTCGTTGGGACATGGGGATCTCCGTGTTTCATTGAAACAACGTCGCGGCTCGCTGGTTCTTACACCGGGCTGAAAAGCCCGTGGCGTAGACTGACGCGATGGCCGAAGACGAGACCGTCGCCCACCTGCTCCAGGGCCAGGAGGCGCACCCGAGCGCGACGCTCAAGCCCGAGCCCGCTCCGCTCGAGCGGTTCGCCGGGCTGGTGACGTCGCTGCGAGATGGTGTCGGACCCGTGCAGCTCGGGCGCACCCTGGGCGAGGGCGGCCTGGGGGTGGTGCGCGTGGCGCAGCAGGCGTCGCTGGGGCGCGAGGTGGCGGCCAAGCAGCTCAAGACCGACACACCGAGTCCCGCGCTCGAGCATCACCTGCTTCAAGAGGCGTGGACCGTCGGGCAGCTCGAGCACCCCAACGTCGTGCCCATCCACGACGTCACCCTCGACGAGCACGGCCGGCTGACCCTGCTGCTCAAGAAGGTGGATGGCGACAACTGGGGTCGCTGGATCGCCGATCCCGACGGCCTCTCAGCGACCTTCGGCACCGATGATGTGCTGGGCTGGCACCTGAACGTGCTGATCACCGTCTGTCATGCCGTCGCCTTCGCGCACGATCGTGGGGTGCTGCACCGCGACCTGAAGCCCGAGAACGTGATGGTGGGCGCCTTTGGCGAGGTGGTGGTGGTGGACTGGGGCATCGCCGCGGGCATGCGTGCCGGTGCGGTGGTGCCCCCGGCCAGCGCCCGGCTTGTGGTGGGCACGCCCCTGTACATGGCGCCCGAGATGTGGCTCGCGCCGGGGAGCGTGGATGCGCGCACCGATGTGTACCTGCTGGGCGCCATCCTGCACGAGGTGCTCACCGGACGCGCGCCGCACCGGGGCCAGAACTTCGACGACCCCAGCACCATCGCCTGGACCCCGGCGCTGCCCGAAGATGTGCCGGCGGGCCTCGCCGACATCGTGCGCACCGCCATGGCCGCGGAGCCGGACCGCCGCTTCGACTCTGCCGAGACCTTTCGCCGAGCCGTCGACAGCTACCTCGCGCACCGCGGGTCGCTCGCCCTGACCGACGAGGCCGACGACCTGTCCAGCGACCTCGCCGGAGCCAGCCCCGACGAGCAGGAGCGCTTGTTCGACGCCGCGCGCTTCGCCTACTCCGCCGCGCTTAGGCAGTGGGCCGACAACCAGCGTGCGCTCGAAGGGCTGCAGCGCCTGTTGGAGTGCATGGCCCGACACCGCATCGACGCCGGCGACATCCATGGCGCCGACCGGCTGCTGGGCGAGCTGCACGAGGGCCGCGCGCCCGAGCTCCGCGAGCAGGTCCGGGCCCTGACGGCCGAAGAGGAACGCATGGCCGCCATCGCCCGCCGCGCCGATCCCCGCGTCGGGGCCTCCAACCGGGCCGGCGCCATCATCGGGCTCGCTGTGCTCTGGGTCTCGTTGCCGTTCACCGGCCACCTGCTGGACTCGGGCGAGCCGCCGACCCACGGCTTCATCTACGGCTCGGCGCTGGCGCTGTTCGTGCTGACGGCAAGCGCGATCACCGCCCTGCGCCGCTCGATCTGGGAGTCCGACCTCACCCGCCAGCTGGTTGGCTGGCTGCTGCTGACACCGGTGTTGCAGGGGATTCAGGCGGGTGGACTGCACGTGCTCGGGCTGGAGCCCCTGCAGATCATGGCCTCGCAGTTCTTTCTGTGGGGCACCACCTGCACGCTGTCGGCGCTGGTGATCGATCGGCGCATCGCCATCGCCGGCGTGGCCTACTTCGCGGCCTACTTCCTGGCGGTGCAGTACCTCGACCACCGCTACCTCATCATGGCCGGGCCCAACACCGTGCTGGCGCTGGTGGTGCTGTGGATCTACCTGGGCGCGCACCGCATTCAAGGCACGTAGCGGAAGGTGATCTCTTGCCGGATGTGGCTCTGATCGAGCTGGGCCGGGAAGCGCCCCAGCCGCTTGGGCACCGACGCTCGGGCGATGGCGTCCAGCATGGGATCGCCGCTGCTCGTTTCGAGCTCGACCTTGTCGACGCGCCCCTTGCGCTCGATCCGGAACGCCACGGTGACCTCGCGCTGCACGGGCGTGAGCTCGACCTGGTGTTTGTGCCAGCGCTTGCGGACCACGCTGTACACCCGCTGGGTATAGCGGCCGAGCGGGGTGTTCGCGCGGCGCAGGCGAGCCCGCGTCGCACCCTGCGCGTCGTCGATCACCGCCTGCGAAGAGCTCGCCATTCCGCCGTCGGAGCCGCTCGCCCCTCGCCGATCGATGGACGGGTCGTCGACCACCGGCTTGTCGACCTGGCCGTTGAAGCCCGCCAGGACCTCGGCCGGCGCGTGGCCGGCTCCATCCCACAGCGAGGCGTCCTGGGGTTCTTCCTGAGGCTGGGCGAAGGCCACCGCTCCGCCCGCTTCGGCCAGCTCGCCATCGTTGGCGAACGGCGTCTGGGAGGTGTCGACGCCAGCCAGCTCCTGGCCCTGCTGCGCCACGGTCTCTTCGACCGGTTTGGGCGCCGCCTGCTGAGCTTCAGCGAGGTCACCCACGGCGGCCGCGACAGCAATGGACGTCGGAGACGCGGGCGCTGAGACGTCCTGCGGAGCCTGCTCACCGGCCTCGGGCGCCACGATCCGAGCCGAGAGGGCCAGCTCGGTGTCGTCGGTGATCGCTGAGATGACGTCGCCGTCGGCATCCTCGTCGCTGTCGGGGGCCGGCAGATCGGCGAAGACGAAGGCGATGGCATCGGCCTCGGGCACCTCGAGCTCGGTGGCCACCTCGGCCTCGCGCTCCGCCTGCGCGACGTCGGGCTCGGGCTCGGGCGTGGGCTCGGCCGGGGGGGCAGGCTGGTCGAGCAGGGTGAGCTCGACGACGGGCTGGGGCGGCGAGTCCGGCGGCGTGGCCTCGTAGACGGGCCATGACAGCAGAACGACAGCGTGCAGCGCGAGAGAGATCACGAGCGCGCGGTGCTGTCGGCGTCTGAGGGCAGGCTGGGTCACGACTGCTGAGTGGCGTGGCGTTCCGAATCCTTCAAGTCCCTGCGTATACTTTGACCATGACGGTACCTCCCTGGCCCGAACCCGGGTCCCCCGCCGAAAAAGCAGCCTGGCAGGCCCTACAGGCGTCTGTGCCCACGCTGTACAACAAGCTCGCGAGCGACAGCCGCATCGAACAGACGGTGGTGATCGTGCCCTCGCTGTCGATGGACCCGCGCGAGCTGGCCAAGATCAAGGGCGTGGTGCACTACGAAGAGCGCATGCTGGTGAACCTGATGCTGCTGCGTCAGCCCCGCACGCAGCTGGTCTACGTCACCAGCCAGCAGCTCGATCCGACCGTGGTGGACTACTACCTGGCGTTGCTGCCGGGGGTGCCCAGCAGCCATGCGCGCAGCCGCCTGGTGATGTTCCACTGCAGCGATGCAAGCGACAAGTCGCTGTCCCAGAAGATCCTCGAGCGGCCGCGGCTGCTGGAGCGCATCAAGGCGCAGATCAAGGACCCGACGGCGGCCCACATGGTGTGCTTCAACAGCACGCCCTACGAGCGCACCCTGGCGGTTCGCCTGGGGCTGCCGCTGAACTCCGTCGACCCCGATCTCGCCGACCTGGGCAGCAAGAGCGGCTGCCGCGAGGTTTTCCGTGCCGCGGGCGTGCTGCTGCCCTTCGGCTTCGAGCGGCTGCGCACCGCCGACGACATCGCCAAGGGGCTGGCCGCCATCAAGCGGCGCGACCCGGACGCGCGCCGTGCGGTGGTCAAGCTCAACGAGGGCTTCTCGGGCGAGGGCAATGCGCTGTTCTACTACGACGGCCTGGACGGGGGCCTGTCCGAGGCCGAGCTCGCCGGCCGCATCAAGGGCATGCTGCCCGAGCTCCGCTTCGAGGCGCCCGCCGAGAATTGGGACAGCTTCGAAGAGAAGTACGCCGACATGGGCGGCGTGGTCGAAGCCTTCGTCGAGGGCGAGAACAAGGAATCGCCGTCGGTTCAGTGCCGGGTCAACGCCATCCGCGAGCCGCAGGTGATCTCGACCCACGATCAGGTGCTGGGCGGGCCGTCCGGCCAGGTCTTCCTGGGCTGCACCTTCCCCGCGGCGCCGGAGTACCGCCTGGACATCCAGGAGGCCGGCGCCCGCGTCGCCGCCGAGCTGGCCGCACGAGGGGTGATCGGCCGCTTCGGGATCGACTTCGTCAGCGTTCCCAAGGGCGATGGATGGGCCCACTACGCCATCGAGACCAACCTGCGAAAGGGCGGCACCACCCACCCCTTCCTCACGCTCAAGTTCCTGACCTCAGGCCAGTACGATCAGGACACGGGCGACTTCTACGCGCCCTCGGGCAGGCCCAAGTACTACTACGCCAGCGACAACCTGCAGTCCGATGCCTACAAGGGCCTGCTGCCCGAAGATCTCATGGACATCGCGGTCTACCACGGCCTGCACTTCGACGGCCCCAGCGAGCGTGGTGTCGTCTTTCACCTGATCGGCGCGCTGTCGCAGTACGGCAAGCTGGGCGTGGTGGCGATCGGCGACAACCTGCAGATGGCCCGGTTCTTGTACGACAAGACCGTGCAGGTGCTGGATCAGGAGACGGGGTAGCGGGCGGACGGTGTCAGGAGACCATTTTTCGGAAATTGAAGGGCGTTGGTCGTTGGGACGGACGGTGTCAGGAGACCATTTTTCGGAAATCTGAGGCCGTTGGTCGTTGGGACGGACGGTGTCAGGAGACCACTTTTCGGAAATCTAGGGAGCTTGGTCGGTGGAACGACGCTGTCAGGAGACCCCCGACGAGTACTTGCCTGACACCGTCGTGCCCCTGAGCGCCTGGAGCTCGGCGGGAACCTCTGCGGGCATGAGCAGCGCGTGTTCGGCCCTCGCTCGCTCGAAGAGATTGACGAACTGCAAGCGCTTCGCGCCCGACAGATCGGCGAGCCTGATGGGCCCATCGGGGGTATCGGAGCACCACCGCGGACTGAGCGAGCACCAAGCCGACCTCGTGAATCGGCCATGCTCGAGTCCCGAAGGCCATGCCGCCGAAGGTCTTGTGGAACCGGACTTCAACGAAGTCCACTTCCAGCGTCGTCGCGGTGATGAAGTGACGCACGAGGCCAGCTCCCAGCGCGACGGAGGCCGCGCCCATCGCAACGATGAGCAACGCGAAGAACAGGTCACGAGGAACGCCCGTGAACGCGCCAGAGACCACGGCCGTCGCCATGGATATCAGGCCGATCAACGCCAGCAGCAGTCCACCAAGCTGACCGAGCTCGGGCCCGCATCCTCCGTCCGAGAAATGCACGCGAAATCGGTCGAGCTCGGCGTCCATTCGGATGGGCACGAGACCATGGTAGCAGGCCAACACGTGGGGCGCCGACGACAGGGCATCGCCCGAAGAACGCCCGCCGACGCGGTTCCTGACGCCGATCAGCGTCCAGCGATGACGGGCGACCATGGAGAGTGGCCTGACGGTGTCATGAGTGGCCTGACGGTGTCAGGAGACCATTTTTCGGAAATCCAGCACCGTTGGTGCGGACCCCCTCAGGCAACCGCTCGCCGGGTCGACCCGGCAACGACGAGCCCGGCCGAGTCCGCGCCCACACACCCTGGTGCTCACATCCCGTCGAGAAGGTGTCGCGCTCTCGCGTGAAGCGGGCTCGTCGGATGATGCTCGACGAGGCGAACGAGGCTCTCACGGGCTTCGTCGCGATGTGCGAGAACCCGGGGTACACAGCATCGAACAGCACCTCCTGGAAGATCGCTTGCATGGCGGGGTCCATGTCCGGCGTCGGTCCGAGGCGCAGACCCTGCTCGGCGTAGGCGAGGTGGGCGTTGCCCTCGATCCACAGGGCGGTCGCCGCGGCCGGGCTGGCTCCGGTCTGCTCGATCTCGTTCGCGGCCTGCACCAGCGAGTCCAGGGCAGCGGCCTGGGTCTCGGTCAGCACCAAGAGCGCTGCGTCGGTGTCGGCGGGGAGGTCGACGTCGACGAAGGCAGCGTAGGCGAGAGCCAGGGCGCGAAGCTCGGCGTCCTCACTGTGCAGAGTGGGGTCCGTTTCCGGCACGCTCCGCGCCGGGTGGCGTTGCGGTTCTTCCGCATACCCGGCGTTGCATGGGAACCCCACGACGGCGAGCAGGGCGATGAACAGGCGACGGGTCATCGGCTCTGGGTACCAACGCCCTTCAATTTCCGCAAAATGGTCTCCTGACACCGTCCCGCTCCAGCCGGGTCCACCAACCAACGCCCTTCAATTTCCGCAAAATGGTCTCCTGACACCGTCCCGCTTGGCCGCACGCTCCTACGCGCTTACGTTGCTGCCTTGTCTGATTCGGAGCCACCTGTGAACCAGTCCCGCTGGTACCCGATCATCGGCTTGATGCTGTTGGTCGCCATCGTTGCGTGGATGGCGTCTGCGATCTGGTCGACCCAGGGCAGCGCGGTCACCTGGGACGAGCTCAAGACCGAGCTGGCCGCCAACGACATCGAGGAGGTCATCCTCGACGAGAACCATGTGCGCATCGTCAAGAAGACCCCGGACGGCGGCCTGCCCAAGGTGGTCCAGGCGGTGCGCGTCGGCGGCAAGGCCGACGAAGAGCTGCTGCAGCTGCTCGACGAGAAGGAGATCACCTACCGAGCGCGGGCTCCGCGCGCCTGCGATGGCATGGAGGTCGGGCTGCTGCTCGTGCCTCTGTTGCTGCTGGGTATGTTCTGGCTGTTCATCGCCAACCGCGGCGGCGGCTCCCAGGGCGTGGCCGCCTTCGGCCGCTCCCAGGCCAAGCTCGTGCCCGAAGACGGCACCGGCGTCACCTTCGACGACGTCGCCGGCGTAGACGAAGCGGCCGAAGAGCTGCGCGAGGTCGTGGCCTTCTTGCAGACCCCGGAGCGTTTCACCCGGCTCGGCGGCCGCCCGCCCAAGGGTGTGCTCCTGGTTGGCCCGCCCGGAACGGGCAAGACGCTGCTGGCTCGCGCGGTCGCGGGCGAGGCTGGGGTGCCGTTCTTCAGCATCTCGGGCTCCGACTTCGTCGAGATGTTCGTGGGCGTGGGTGCCAGCCGCGTGCGCGACCTTTTCAAGAACGCCATCGAGCATGCGCCCTGCATCATCTTCATCGACGAGCTCGATGCGGTGGGCAAAGCACGCGGCGCCGGCGGGCCGGCGGGCAACGAGGAGCGGGAGCAGACGCTCAACCAGCTGCTGGTCGAGATGGATGGCTTCGACAACAAGAAGGGCGTCATCGTGATGGCGGCCACCAACCGCCCCGAGATCCTGGACAACGCGCTGCTGCGTCCCGGCCGCTTCGACCGCCAGGTGCTGGTCGACCGGCCCGATCGCGAGGGTCGCCGCAAGATCCTCGAGGTGCACGGCAAGAAGCTGCGCCTCGAAGAGGGCCTCGACCTCGAAGAGATCGCCAAGCTCACCCCGGGGTTCGCCGGCGCCGAGCTGGCCAACGCGCTGAACGAGGCCGCGCTGCTGGGGGCCCGTCGCGATGCCGAAGCCATCGGCATGGAAGACATCAAAGAGGCCATCGAGCGGGTGGTCGCGGGCCTCGAGAAGAAGAACCGCCGCATGAGCGAGTTCGAGCTCAAGAACACCGCCTACCACGAGGTGGGCCACGCCCTGTGCGCGGCCGCCTGCCCCGGCGCCGACCCCGTGCAGAAAATCAGCATCATTCCCCGCGGCATGGCGCTCGGCTACACGATGACCGTGCCGGTCGAAGACCGCTACAGCAAGACCAAGGCCGAGCTGCTCAACCAGCTCACCATGCTGTACGGCGGCCGTGCTGCCGAAGAGCTGATCTTTGGCGATGTCACGACGGGTGCCAGCGACGACATCCGACGCGCCACCAACCTGGCCAAGGACATGGTCACCAAGTTCGGCATGACCTCGGCCCTGGGCGCCATCAACTACGGGTCCGAGGGCGGCAACCAGTTTGGTATCGGCGGCTGGGAGACCAATCGCCAGACCTCCCCCGAGACGCTCGACCGCATCGAGAACGAGATCCGCCGCCTGACCGACCGCGCCTACCTGCGCGCCATCGACATCCTCACCGACAACCGCGTGCTGCTCGAAGAGATGAGCCTGCTGCTGCTCGAAGAAGAGATGCTCGAGGGCCAGCAGCTGCAAGACTTCCTGGGCCGGGTGAACCAGGCCGAGAGCTTCGCCGAGCCGCCCACCGCCGAGTGGTTGAGAGAAGTCACCGAAGGCTAGCAGAGTGATGAAATACCCGGCTTGCCGGGTATTTCAGCGCGCTGCGACCGAGGCATCCGCCGCCCTCGGCAGGTCCGGCTGCCGAATCGGCGATTCCTTGAACAGCGAAAACCGCCGGCCAAACACAATCGTCGAGTCGGCGGCCGGACTTGCCGAGCCAGAAGGCGGCGGTGCCGGCAATGGTAGTGCAGGCTGTAGAAATACGAGGAACGAGTATTTCAACGGCCTGCTAAGCTAGGTCGCGGTCCGCAGGACCAAGGTCCAACCCCGGCCTACCTACTTCGGAATCACCGCACCCGTCGGCGGCACCACCGGCTCCGGCTTGGGTTCGGCCTTCGGCACGGCGCTACCCCCGCCTTTGCCACCCGAGAGGTCGATCTGGCCGGCGTCGAGCACCGGCTTCTCGAAGTTGTCGATGACCTTGGGATCGTCGAGCGGGATGGGCTGGTCGACCACCTCGAGGATGGCCTTGGCCATGTTTCGGGCCAGCTCGGTGGTGACCTCGCTGGCGATGACGCTGTCGGTGGGCAGGGGGGGCGGCTGTTCGAGCTTGGCGAGCACCTCGGCGGGGATGGCGTACACGTCCGACGACGCCTTGTCGCCCACCTGCGCAGGCACCTTCTCGCCATCTTTGGTGCGCTGGAAGCCCACGTTCTGGCTGGCATCCTTCTCGATCTTGGCGCTGACCGGGCTGGTGAGCAGCTGCTCGCTGCTGCGCGGCTCGATCACCTTGATGGAGCCCTCGGCCATCGCGTGCAGCCGCGCCGACCGCTCCTCGTAGAAGATGGTGGTCGAGGCGTCGCACCACTCCTCGGCCCGGTAGTACACGCCCTCGGGAAGCGGGCATACCACCTGGTATTTGCCCTCGACCGAGCGGGATGTGGTCGAGGCTTCCGGCCGCTCCACCGCGAGCTGGGTAATGCGCCCGCGAAGCTGGTACAGGGCACCGGGTCGGGCGCCGGCCAGCCCGCCCGCAAGCGCATCGGCCGCGGTCTGGCTCTGGGGGTCGAGCAGCACCAGGAACTCACTGCCCTGGTCTCGAAGCGCCGCCTCGAGCCGGTCGACCAGCATGGCCGCCGGAGCGGAGCCGGCCATGTTTCCGCCGGCAACGGCCTCGAAGGGCTCGACGATGAGCTCGACGCGGGCGCAGTCCTCGGCCCGGGTCAGCAGCTCCACCATCTCCATGTCGTCCGAGAAGTCGCCGGCCTTGCGCAGCTCGCGAGCCGCCTGGCGGCAGGCCCCCTCGTTCATGAAGTAGCGGCCCAGCTCTTTGTGTGTGGCGAAGCTCCACTCTCGGGCCTCGCGGCCGTAGCCATTGGCCATCGCCGCATCGAAGTACTCGACGGCCGTGCGGTAGTGGAACTTGCCCATGTGCACCTGGCCGAGCTCGTATTGGGCCTTGGACAGCTGCTTACGGGCCTCGGGAAGGTCCGGGTTGAGCTCGAGGGCGTGTTGGTAGTTCTTCTCGGCCTTTTCCCAGTCGTTGCGGGCCAGTCCGGCCGCGCCCTCTTTGAGCAGCCAGGTCACCCAGCCGTCGTAGGTGTCCTTTCGCTCGAGCTCGAGCACCTGCTGATGATCGGTGTACTCGATGGCCTCGATCTCGCGGAACAGCGCGTTGAGCACGAGCAGATCGTCGTAGGTCTGCAGCGACTGCTCGAAGCGCTTCTCGGCCTCGTGCTCCTGGGCCATGTCGAGCCGCTGCTCGTAGGCGGCTTCGGCGTATCGGTCGAGTCCCTTGAGGGCGCCCTGGTCGTACTGGTCTTGGTCGAGCGCCTCGATCCAGAACTTGGCGGCATCGTAGAAGTGCCCCTTCTTGACCATGGCCTTGCCTTCAGACCAGGTGGAGGCGGAGGCAGACATCGAGAGCAGCAGGGCGAGGGTGAGCAGCATGGTCGCGAGTCTACAACTCGGAGACCGGGCTGGCATTCCCCCGGTGATGACACCACCCGGAGTAAGCTCCACCGATGAGGTCCTGGACACGCCGTGAACTGCTGGAAGCCCTCGCCGCCTCGGGCCTGCTGGCCGCGTGCTCGCCGTTGGTGAACGACAGCGCGCTGCCGGTGCCCGCGGGGCTCTTGGAGCTGGTGGTGGCGATCGAAGAGGCGCCGGACCCCGAGGCGCTGGTGGTGGTGCTGGGCGACGCCTTTCGCGCCGGACACACCCTGGACGTGCTGCACCGGGCGGGGCTGGTGGCCTGCTGTCGGCAGCTCGACTTTGCGCAGGTGGGCTTCCATGCCCATCCGCTGTGGACGCTGTACTCGGCGCGCGCCATCGCCAGCCGAGGCACCGCCACCGACGCGCGCCTGGCCCTGATGCACGCGCTCGATCGCTTCAAGCACTACCAGGCGGATGTGGGCCGCCCCGAGAACGCGGGCCCCTTCGACGATTCGCTGTTGATGGGTGCAGCAGAGGCTGCCGACGCCCTGCCCATCGCGCTCGAGAGCTTCGACTACGAGACTGCCGACGCCGCGGCGGTGTCGTTGGTTCGCGCCGACGACCTGATCAGCCTGAACACCGGGCTGGTGCGCGGCGGCCTTCGCAGCGTGGGCAGCATCGGCCACGCCATGATCCACGTCTCGCAGACCCTGCGCACCGCCATCCCGGTAGGTGTCGACGAAGCCGTCGTGCGCACCCTGGTGTACGGGCTGTGCACCGAGGCCGAGCAAGACGCCAGCTACCTCGCGCCCTGGGACTCCAACCGCGACCGGGCCGACCAGCTGACGGTCGGATGGGACAGCGGGACCTACGACGCCAGCGAGGTCGCGCCGCTGCTGGCCCAGATCCGCGTGGGCGGCGCCGAGGCCTGCTCGGACGTGGCCCTGCAGCACCTCCAGGCCGGCGGCTCGCTGCGCGCCCTGCGCGAAGCCGCCCTGGCGCGTGCCTCCGAGCTCACGCTCACCCATCGCGACGAGCCAGGCGTGTTTCCGGGCCTGCACACCACCACCGGCGTCGATGCCTGCATCTGGCTCGCCGACGCCATCTTCGATGATCGCACCCGCCGCGTCGCCGCGCTGCAGATGGCCGCGCTGGTGGGCAGCAACCACGTCGACGCCGTCGATCGCACCGGCGGCGAGGGCCAGGCCGTGCGCCTCGACGAGCTCGCTGCCAGCACCGGCGCCACCGCCGATGACGTGATGGCCGCGCTCGACAGCGACCGGGTGGGGGCCGTCCAGGCACTGCTCGGACTGGCTGACCCCCTCGAGCTCGTCACCGCGCAGCGCACCCTGGCCCTGTCCAAGGCCACCGACGACCACCACTTCAAGCTGCCCGTCGCCGCCTGGGAGCGGGCCGAGGCGGCCCAGGGCGCCGTGCGCGGCTGGATCCTTGCCGCGGCCCTGGGGTGGGGCAATGCGCCGTCCGACGACGACTGGGAGCTGCTGGAGGCCGCGAGGGAGCAGCTGGCGTAGCCCCCCGGGTTACACTGACCTCCCCCCAAGGGCCCTCCCCGGGTCCTTCCTCTCCCGAGGACACCATGATCCTGCTGCTCGCCCTCGCCTGCGGTCCGTCAGAACCTCCGGCGCCCATCGACCCGCTGGCGGCCGCCGCCCGTGTCGACGAGGCCCTGGTCGAAGCCGCCCGCCTCGACGCCGAGGCCCGAAACGACGAGGCCGTGATCGAGTGGGCACGCGGTGTGCACCGCTTCGAGCACGAGCTCGAGCCCTGGCTCCGTGATCACGCGCCCGCCACCGAGGTCGTCCGCATCGAGTACCGCTTCGCCCTGATGCGTCGCGAGATGGGGCGAAGCAAGGGCAAACCCGCCAGCGAGCTCGAGCTGTTGCGCAGCGAGCTGGCGCCGTGGCTGCCCGATGCCCAAGACGGCGCGGTCTTGGCGGAAGAGCCCGGGTGAGTAAGGATTGGGGCATGCCGGGCGTGCGCGACCCCATTCCGATCCCCACCTTCGGCGGAAAGCAGCTGTGGGCCGACGTGTACCTGAACGCCGGCTACCGCATCCAAGAACAGGTGTACACCGGCCAGCACCGGCTGCTCGACCCCTACGACCTGCGTCTCGCCATGGGCACCTATGAGCGGTGCCTGACGGCCTTCGACGAGGTGCGCAGCCAGCGCGAGGTGAAGACGGGGTCCAACGAGGCCGTGCTCATGCTGCACGGGATCTTCCGGGCCAAGGACGCCTTCTTTCCCATGGCCCGCCGCCTTCGCCGGGAGGGCTGGGACGCGTGGTCCATCAACTACCCCAGCACGCGCCGGTCGCTGCCCGACCACGCCGCCACCCTCGAGCGACTCATGAACGACCTCGAGGGCTACGACCGGGTGCACTTCGTCGCGCACAGCATGGGCGGCCTGCTGGCGCGCCTGCTGCTGTCGCGCAACGGCGAGTGGCGTCAGCGCATCGAGGTGGGCCGCCTGGTGATGATCGCCACTCCCAACCAGGGGGCCAACCTGGCCAACCTGCTGCGCAGCAACCCCGTCGTGAAGCTGATCGGCGGGCCCGCCTTCGAGCACCTCACCACCGACGGTGTCGACGACATCCCGCCGCCCGACGTGCCCTTCGGCATCGTGGCCGGCGTCAAGGGCGACGGTGCTGGCTTCAACCCCCTGCTCGACGGCGAAGACGACATGACTGTGGCGCTCTCCGAGACCTTCCTCGACGGCGCCGAAGACGAGCTCTTCGTCAAGGCCATCCACACCTTCGTGATGAGCCACCCGCGCACGGTCGAGGGCACGGTGCAGTACCTGCGCACCGGCAGCTTCGGCGAGACTTGAGCGGGGAAGCATGAAGGTCGCGGTCGCCGGTGGCGGCATCGCCGGCACGTCCGCCGCCTGGCACCTGCACCACCGCGGAGCCAGCGTCGTCCTGTTCGAGTCCAGCGATGCGCTGGGCGGCCGTACCCGCTGTCACCGCGGCAAACACGGCATCCTGGACACGGGCGCCGGCTTTCTGTGCAGCTTCTACCCGCAGCTGCACGCCGCGCTGAAGCCGCTGGGACTGCGCAAGCAGCTGGTGCAGCTCTCTCGAACCACGGGCATCCGGGGCGACGGCCAGCTGGCCACCATGACGCTGGGTTCGGTGTCCAGCTTCCTGCGCTTCCCCTTCCTGGGGGTGCGCGACAAGGCACGCTTCGCCGCCGAGATGGGCTCCTGGACGCTGCAGCGGCCTCGCTTCGACCTGCACGACCCCCACAACCTGGCGCACTTCGACGACGAGGACATGATCACCGCGGCACGAAGGCGTGTTTCGGACGCGATCATCGACGCGGGCATGCGTCCGGGGGTCGAGCCGTTCTACTTCTTTCGCTGTGAGGCGGCCTCGGTGGCCATGCTCAAAGCGCTGTGCAGCCGCATCGTGGACGGCTCGGTGGCAGGCCTGCGCACCGGCATGGACTCGATGTGCACGGCCATGGCGCAGCACGCCGAGGTGCGCCTGAACACCCCGGTGGCGGCCATCGAGCGCGAAGGGGCTGGGGTGCGGGTGAACGGAGAGCGCTTCGACGCGCTGGTGCTGGCGTGGTGGGCGCCCGAGCTGCTGGGCATGCTGCCCGAGGGCACCCTCGATCCTGCACAGCAGCAGTTCTTGGCGGCTACCCAGCGCCTGCCGCAGGTGCACGTCGCGTGGCTGGTGGACATGCACTGGCCCCACGACATGGCCACGGTGCTGCCCATCGGCGGCCGCGACGACATCGCGGTGATCAGCCGCCAGACCCCGAAGCACGGGCGGCGCGATGACGGAAGAGAGCTGGTCTCGGTATTCCTGACCGCCGAGGCCTCAGAGGCGATGGTGCGACGGCCCGATGACGAGATCGCTCCGGCGGTCTGGCAGCGTGCGCGGCGCTTCTGGAGCGCACTCCCCGCCAAGGCCCAGCTGGTGGGTGTGTACGCGAGGCCCGCCGCCGTGGGGGTGCCGTATCCGGGCTTCTACAAGCGCGCAGCGGCCTTCCTGGACGCGATGCGCCCCCCGATCGTCTTCGCCGGCGACCACCTGACCACGCCCAACATGGAGGGGGCCTTCCGCACCGGCAAGCTCGCCGCCGAGAGGGTGTCGTGATCGCGTGGCTGCAGGCGCTGTGGGCGTGGTTCCTGGCCCTCTTCCGCGGACAGGCAGCCGGCAGCCGAGCGGGTCCCCATGCCGCGACATCGTCCACCCTGCGATCCCTGGCGCTGGCGGCGTGGGCCCTCGAGCGCATCAAGCGGCACGGCAGCCTGGAGCTGTCGCCGGGCAAGCTGCCGGCCGACCTGGACGGCATCGCCCATGCCCTGTACACGCACGCACGCAGCCGCGCGCCGGGCCTGCGCATCCCGTTCGCCAAGGCGCGCGTCCGCGTGGTCGACGACATCGAGTCGGCGGGGCTGTACACCGTCGACGGCGAGGGGTGGGTGACCATCGACGTGCATCGGCGGCACACCGAGGACATCGAGGCGGCGGCCGCGGTGCTGTGCCACGAGATCTGCCACCACATCCTGGACGTCAGCGCCTTTCCCCACGACAAGCAGGACATCCCCGAGGCCGAGCGCATCACCGATCTGTGCATGTACGTGGTGGGCTTTGCCGGCGTGTTCCATCGGGGAAGGGTGACGGTGGCGTCGGTGGGCGGACGGTTCGTGGAGCGGCACCTCGGCTACCACAGCGCCGACCAGTACAACCATGCGCGAAGCTGGGTGCAGAGCGCGTGGGCGGCCAACGGCGGGGACGGGATGGCCGCGGGCCCGGGGGAGGCGTTCCGGCTGCCGTCCAAGGACGACAAGCTGCTGGTCAAGCTCCACAACGTCATCCCCCACGCTCCGGACCGGCAGCGCGTGCTGGCCCACTACCGCAAGAAGCACCCGGCCCGAGATGACGGGTGGATCCTCCAGAAGATCCTGAGGGACTACGAGCGGCAGTGAATCGCCGGCCATCGACGGTAGGATGAGCGACCATGCGCGCCATCATCTACGAGCGCTTCGGTGAGCCCGACGTCCTGCAGCTCGCCGACGTTCCCGAGCCCGACCGCCGCCCCGGCCATGCCCGGGTACGGGTGATGGCGGCGGCGCTGAATCCCAAGGATGTGCTGGTTCGCAAGGGCAAGATGCAGTGGCTGACCGGCCGAGGCATGCCGCGCACCCCGGGCTACGACTTTGCCGGCATCCTGGTCGACGACGCGGGCGGTCTGCCCGCCGGCACCGAGGTCTTTGGCATGGTGGGCTCTCATGATGCCGGCGCCTGCGCCGAGATCCTGTCGGTGCCCTTCGACGAGCTGGACGCCAAGCCCGCCTCGCTGACCATGGTCGAGGCCGCCGCCTTGCCACTGGCCGCGCTCACGGCGCTTCAGGGCCTGCGCGACGAGCTGGACGTGCAGCCCGGCGACCGGGTGCTGCTCAACGGAGCCTCGGGAGGTGTCGGCACCCTGGCGGTGCAGATTGCCGTGGCCATGGGCGCGCACGTCATCGCCGTGTGCTCGGCGCGCAACGCCGGCCTGGTGACGGAGCTCGGCGCCCACCAGGTGCTCGACTACCAGACCGACGACGTGCAGGCCCTGCGCGACCTGGACGCGGTGTTCGACATCTTTGGCAGCCTGCCGTGGAACGACGCCAAGCCCCTGCTCACCCGCACGGGCAACTTCTGCACCACCATTCCGCGAAAGCGCGCCGTCGCCAGGGGCATCCTGAGGCGGGCCAGCCTGCATCGCGCCGCGCTGGTGGTGGTCAAGAGCAACCGCCGCGACCTGGGCGTGTTGCGCCGGTGGGTCGACGAGGGGCAGCTGCGTCCGGTGGTCGATCGGGTCTGGCGGCTCGAAGACAGCGCCGAAGCCCACGCCTATGTCCAGACCAAGCGGGCCCGGGGCAAGGTGGTGCTGGAGCTGTAGCAGGGTGCTGAAAAACCCGGCTTGCCGGGTTTTTCAGGGCGCTGCGACCGAGGCATCCGCCGCCCTCGGCAGGTCCGGCTGCCGAATCGGCGATTCCTCGAGAATGCGAAAACCACCGGCCAAACTCAATCGTCGAGTCGGCGGCCGGACTTGCCGAGTCTGATGGCGGCGGTGCCGGCAATGGTAGAAGCAGGCCGCTGAAATGCGAGGAACGAGTATTTCATCGGCCTGGTAGAACGGCCGCCTACGAGCCGTTCACCAGCGTCTCGAGGCGCGCGAGCGACAGCGGGCCCGCGTGCGCCCGCAGCACCTGTCCGTCTTCGCCGATCACGAAGGTGGTGGGCAGCACGGTGACCTGGTAGGCGCGGGAGGCGAGGCTGCGCTTGTCGTGCAGGACGGTGTAGTTGATGCCCAGGCGCTTGGCGGCGGCCTCGAGGCGGGCGGCGCTCATCTTGTCGTCGACGCTGACGCCGTACATCTGGATCTCGGGGTGTTCCTCGTGGAACTTCGCGAAGGCGGGGATCTCTTGGCGGCAGGGGCCACACCACGTCGCCCAGAAGTTGATGACCACCACCTTTCCCTGCTGTTCGGACAGGGTGTACTCCTGGCCCTGCAGGTCGCTGAGGGTGAAGTCGGGGGCGGCGTCTCCGGCGAGATCCGGGGCGCCCGGCTGCATCAGGTTCCAGACAAAGAGCACGCCGACCACGATGATGAGGGCGAGCCCCCAGTCCTTCAGCATGCCCGTCATGAACTTGCGGTCCATCTACCTCACCACCAGCACCGGGATCTTGGCGTAGCGCACGACGCGCTCGGCTACCGAGCCCAGCAGGATGTGCTGAAGCCCCGTGCGCCCGTGGGTGCTGACAATGACCATCTCGTACAGGTCGTCATGTTTTGCGCGCTTGTTGATGGCCTCGGCGGGCGGGCCGTCGCCGAGCACGATGTCGCCCTGCAGCGATGCGGGAACATGCTTGTCCATGAGCTCCTTGAGCTGGCGACGCGCGCCCTCGGTCTCGCCCTTGTTGAGCTCCCTGAGCATCTCTTGCGCGGCCGGATGCCCCAGGGAGTGCGAAGCCACCGGCCCCACGACGACGTGGAACAGATCGATTCGATGCGCGCCAGCCGACGCGAGTTTCACCGCGCGCTCGATGGTGGGCACGGTCAGCCGCGAGAAGTCCACGGCGACGAGGAAGCGGTCTCCCATTGAGGGGGCTCCAGAAATCAGTGGTCAATGGGTATACCCTGGGCTCGGACAGACAACCATGCGCATCCGTGCCCGCCTCCTCACTCCGGTCGACCCGGACCACTGCCACTACCTGCCTGACGCCGTCGTGGCCTGGGAGGACGGGGTCCTCACCCAGGTCGGTCCCTACGATGGTGGACCGGTCGACCGCGATCTTCGTCCGGCGGTGCTGACACCGGGCATGGTGGACGGCCACCTGCACTTCCCGCAGACACGCATCATCGGCTCGGCCAGCGGCCCACTGCTCGAGTGGCTCGACAAGAGCACCTTCCCCGAAGAGGCGTCCTTCGCCGACGCCGAGCACGCCGCGAAGATCGCGCGCTACTTCGTCCGAAACCTCGCCAGCAGCGGCACGACCCTGTCCATGGTCTATGGCTCGGTGCACGCGGCCAGCGCCGAGGCCCTGTTCGCCGAGCTCGACCGCAGCGGCCTGCGCGCCATCGCCGGTCCCGTGCTCATGGACGCCCACAGCCCCGATGCCCTGACTGTGCCCGTCGACGAGGCCCTGCACACCCTGCGCGGCCTGCACGAGCGCTGGCATGGACACGATGCACGCCTGCAGGTGGCGGTGGTGCCGCGCTTTGCCCTGTCCTGCTCCCCCGCCATGCTGCGGCGTGCCGGCGACCTCGCCCGCGAGCTCGACCTGTGGGTGACCACGCACCTGTCCGAGAACCTCGACGAGTGCGCTGTCGCCACCAGCCGCTTCGACACCGCCGACTACCTGTCCATCTACGAAGGCGCCGGCATGCTGCATCGCCGCAGTGTGTACGCCCACTGCATCCACCTGTCCGACGACGAGTGGGACCGCTTCGACACCGCGGGGGCGGTGGTCGCTCACTGCCCCGACAGCAACTTCTTCTTGGGCTCGGGGCACATGAAGACCGACCGGGTGCTGGGCCGCGGCCTGAACCTGGTCATGGGCAGCGACGTGGCCGCGGGCCGCAGCTTCCGCATCCCGCGCATCCTGTCGAGCGCCTACGACAACGCGCTGCACCGCGACATCATGCTCGATCCGCGCCGGCTGCTGTGGTGGGGAACCCGCGGAGGGGCCCTGGCCCTGCAGCACGACCGCGTCGGCCAGATCGAGGTGGGCATGGAGGCCGACGTCGTCGCCTGGGACCTGCCCGAGTGGGCCGAGAGCGAAGAGCAGGTTCTCGCCTGGCTGATCTTCGACCACGACGCCCCGCGGCCGGTGGCGACGTGGGTTCGGGGCGAGGTGGTGTGGGAGCGGGGAGAGGGTGGGGGGTACCCGTGGCGATAGCTTGTGACCGGGCTGTGACCGGCTTCGAGGGGCGGTGCCGCTAGATCGACGGCATGAATCGTGTTGTCCTGATCTTCTCCCTTTCGCTGCTCGCGACCTCTTGTCGCCCCGAGCAGCCACCCAACAAGGGGCTCTTGCCCCTGATGCACACCGATGCCCAGCCCGACGAGTCCAGGGAGGACCTGGATATCTGGCACATCGACGCTGCCGTGGTGGACGTCGCGGACTTCGCGCTGCGGCTGGCGCGTGATGATGGCAGCGAGATGCTGCTGACCTACGAGCCCCACCGGTTCGCCACCTCGCCGCTACAGCTGGACGTGAGTCCGGGCGACCGCCTGTTCGGCGTTGCGGTCCTTGGGATTTGGGGGGACTCGCCCGACCTGGTGGTGCTCCGCGACGACGAGGGGCTGGTGCTGGCCATCGGGAACAACCCAGACCGGATCGAACTCGACGTGGACCCGCTGCCCGACCTTGGCATCGAGGTGGCTGGCGAGACCGACCACTCCGAGCGCAGCGGTTGGTGCCGCTGGACCTTCCTGAGCCTCGAGTTCGCGGTGGAGGGTGCGCCCGCGACGGTGATCGACCCCGATGACCCGGACCCCATCGCCGCGGGGGACGTGGTGTTCGACGTCCGGAACCACCGGTCGAACTGGGGCACCAGCACCAACGACGACCCGACCTGCGACCCGACGCGCACGATGTGGTCGCTGCACCGCACGCCGTAGACCCCGATCCGATTGTCCCGGTTTCGCCGCTGCGATCACGTCGCCGACAGGCACGATGCCGTTCCCGTCGCCATCTCCGCGGCTGGCACGGTCACTGCACGGTCGCGAGGCACCACTCCGGGAGTCACCATGCCGCGCGTTGCCGTCCTCTCTGCCCTCGTCGTCCTGGCCGCGGCCTGCACCACGACCGACCCCGATTCGGAGCGCCGTCGCTTCGGGCTCTGCCTGGGCACGGACCTGGACTCTGCCCAGGTCCAGGAGGGGTTCGCCGACATCTGGACCCTGGAGGGAACCATTGTCGAGGAGCGCGCCTTCCAGGAGGGCGACTGCGGGGCCGCCGGCTGGATGGAGGGCGCCCGCACGCTGGTGATCCAGAGCGAAGAGGCCCAGATGCGCATCGGCTACGGCATGGGCATCGAGCAGACCACCGAGTGGGCGCCCGTGGTGCACCAGGCTGTGGGCACCGAGGTCTCGGCGACGGTGTTTCGCGTGAACGGCTGGGCCATCGACCTGGGTGCGGTCGTCGAAGCAGACGACGGCATCCTGCTCGCCGGGTACGAGGGGTGGAACGGCGGATTCGCGAGCCTGGGCGCCGCCAATCCGCTCACGAGCCTGGAGGTGACCGCCGGCGAGCTGTCGGGGCCGACGCAGCGGGACGGGTGCGGCCGGACGCAGGGGCAGGAGCTGCGCTTCGACTTCGAGGGGGTTCCCGAGGGGCCCCTCACCGTGGACAGCGGCGGCGAGGCGTTCGTGGGACTCGGCGATCACGAGCTGTACGTGCAGAACGTGGGCGCGTGGAGCTACGTCGGGCAAGTGGAGTGCACCGATACCTGGGGCCCGGCGCCGTGGCTGGTGACGCGCATGGATCCGGCGGATCGAGGGGTGTAGGGGGCGTGGGGTCTGTGTAGGGGCCGTGGGGTCTGGCAACCAACGTTAGCGGCATTCCCGCTGTTCATCGGGATCGACACGCCGGTGTCAGTGAGATTACCAATGGTCGGGTTGGTCACCGGCTGCGGTTGGTGGTGGTGTTGGCAGGGGCGCGGAATCGGGGTGCACGCCGGGCCGGCGACCTGGCAACATCAGCGACCATTGGTAATTTCGCTGACACATGGGAAATTGCCCAGGATGTATGGGCTCATTTCACTAACGTTGGTTGCCAGACCCCCCGACCCCCTCTTCAGGCGGCAGCCCCCGCATCGTGCACTTCCCGTTGGCATCGACCACGCTGTCGGCGGTGGTCGGCAGGTCGCCGTACAGGGCGTTGACGATGAACACCGCGGCGATGATGCCCATCAGGTCGGCAGCCAGGGCGGCGAAGATTGCGTGGCGTAGGCGCTTGATGGCGACGGCGCCGAAGTACACCGCCAGCACGTAGAACGTGGTCTCGGTGCTGCCTTGCAGGGTGCTGACGAGGTAGCCCACGTACGAGTCGGCGTTGTGGGTCGTCATCACATCGGCCATGACCCCGGTGGCGCCGGAGCCGGACAGCGGGCGGATGAGCGCCATGGGAAGGGCCTCGCCCGGCAGGCCGAGGGGCCCGGTCACCGACCCCACCAGCCGGGTTGCCAGATCGAGCGCTCCGGATGCGCGCAGCATCGCGATCGCCGACAGGATGGCCACCAGGTAGGGGATGATCAGCACGAAGATGTCGAAGCCCTGCTTGGCCCCCTGCACGAACACCTCGTAGACCGCCACCCCGCGCGCCCAGCCGAAGCCCAGGAAGAAGAGGATGATGCAGGGCACGACCCACGGAGAGATCAACGTTCCGTAGACAATCGTGAGCGGAATGATGGATACCAGCAGCATCATGGCGATGAGGCTCACCCAGATGGGGTAGCCCTCGCTCGGAGCGGCCACCGACATCTCTGGCACGCTGCTGGTGGGCGCCTCTTCGCCGGTTCGTTCCTCGGCATCTTCGGGGTTGGCCGGGAAGAAGCGCTGCAGCGTCTTGGCGATGAGGATGGCGAAGGACGTCGAGCACAGGGTCGCGAAGAGCGTCGTCGCCATGATGCCGCTGGGGTCGGCGCTGCACAGCTTGTCACGCCAGATGATGGCGCCGGTGGGCAGGATGGTGACCGAGCTGGTGTTGATGGCCAAGAAGAGCACCATCGCGTTGGTGGCGGTGCCCGGGATCTTGTTGAGCTTCTCGAGCTCCACCATCGCTCGAATGCCGAAGGGCGTGGCCGCGTTGCCCAGCCCCAGCGCGTTCGCCGACATGTTCAGGATCATCGCGCCCATCGCCGGGTGGTCGGCGGGAACCTCGGGGAAGAGCCAGGTCATCGCTGGGCGGATGAGCTTGGCGATGATGAGCAGCAGGCCGCCCTCTTCGGCGACCTTGACCAGGCCCAGGAACAGGGCCATGCCACCGATGAGGCCGAAGGCGAGCTCGACGCTGGTGTTCGCCCAGTCCAGCGCCGCACCGGACAGCTCGGCCATGGCGTTGGGAGGCTCGGCGCCGGTGAGCAGGATGATGCCCGTCAGCGGGGTGTCGACCAGCATCAACAGCGGAACCGAGAGCTGTCGGAGCGCCGCCACCGCGAATGCGATGAAGATCATCCAGGCAAAGATGCGATTCATGGAGGAAAGGGGGGAGTGGGGAGGGGAGGAGGAGGGAGGCCGGGCGGCCGCTGTCAGTGTACTTCTTTGCACCCTCCGTGCCAGAAAAACCCGCCATCTCCTGTCACCGATGGAGCGATGCGGTGTCGGTGGGTGTTACCCGACCGGCTCGCACCGAGGAATCCATGATCCGCTCCCTGCTCACCACCATCATCCTGCTCGGCGGCTGCGGCGAACCGCAGAACGCCGACGCCAAGCCCAAGAAGTCCAAGAAGGACACGGTCGTCGCCGCGGCGTCCGAGGGCGCTGTCGACCCCAGCGCTGCCGTCGTGACCTGGAAGGGCGGGCAGCTGACCCAGGGCGAGATGGACGCAGACCTGCACAACGAGCTCGCTGCCAAAGAGGCCGAGTTCTTGATGGGCCGCTACGACCGCCAGAACGGCTGGATCGAAGAGAAGCTCATCGACAGCCTGCTCAAGCTCGAGGCCGAGTCCCGCGGCCTGAAAGACGAAGCCGAGCTGCTCAAGATCGAGATCGAAGACAAGACCACCGAGCCCAGCGAAGAAGCCATCGCCGAGCTGTACGAGCAGGCCAAGCGCCAGCTCGGAGGCGCTACCCTCGAACAGGCGCGTCCCATGGTGGTGGGCGAGCTGCAGCGCCGTCAGAACGCCGAGCGCTTCGGCGAGTACGTCAAAGAGCTCAAGGCCAAGTACGAGGTCGATGTGGCGCTGGCCTACCCCGACCTGCCGCGCGTCGACGTGCCCATCGAAGACAACGACCCCACCCTGGGCAATGCCGACGCCCCGGTCACCATCGTGCAGTACGCCGAGTACCAGTGCCCCTACTGCGGCACCGCGGCCGAGACCGTGCGCGACCTGCGCGAGCGCTACCCCGACGAAGTGCGCGTGGTCTACAAGGACTTCCCGCTCAACTTCCACAAGCGCGCGGTGCCTGCCGCCGTGGCCGCGCACTGCGCCGGCGAGCAGGGCAAGTACTGGGAGCTCGGCGAGATCATGCTCCAGCACCAGAAGGAGCTCGAGGACAACCAGCTCGAGCAGTACGCCACCGAGGTGGGCCTCGACATCCCCTCGTGGAAAGAATGCACCACCTCGGGCAAGTGGGAGCCGATCGTCATGGCCGATCTCGAGGCCGGGCAAGAAGTCGGCGTGCAGGCCACTCCGACCTTCTTCGTGAACGGCATCCTGGTCTCCGGTGCACAGCCGGCCGATGCCTTCGCGCCGATCATCGACCGCGAGCTGGGCCGGTAGCCGCGGGGCGCGACAAGAATCTGTCGCGCGCCTGAACCAACGCCGCTTCGGCGCCGGATCTGCTGTAGCATTCGGGGCAGTGAGCGAACTCACCGCCGTACCCGAATACATCGGACCGTACCGGGTCGTCCGCCCGCTCGCTCGCGGCGGCATGGCCGAGGTCTACGAGGTCGCCGACCCCGCCAGCGGTGAGCACGTGGCACTCAAGCTGCTCATGCAGGCCGGCAGTGCCCTTCCGCGCTTCAACCGCGAGTACGAGGCGATGACGCGCCTCAACCACCCCAACATCGTGCGCGTCTACCACTACGGCTTCCACGAAGACATGCCGTGGCTCACCATGGAGCTGCTCGACGGCGTTCCGCTGCAGAAGCGGGTCAAGCTGTTGGGCCGGCCCGGCTCCACCCAGCGCACCACCGAGGTACTGCGCGTCACCTGGCACCTCGCCGACGCGCTGCAGTACATCCACAACCGTGGCCTGGTGCACCGCGACCTCAAGTCGGCCAACGTCATCGTGCTGCCCGACGGGCGCGTCAAGCTGCTCGACTTCGGCACCGCCCACCTCGAGAACCCCGTCGAGGCAATCACCCAAGAGGGCGAGTTCGTGGGCACCTTTGCCTACGCGTCGCCCGAGCAGCTGTTGGGCGGCGAGGTCAACTACCAGAGCGACCTGTACAGCTTTGGCGTGCTGCTGTACCGCCTGGCCACGGGCCGACGCCCCTTCGCCTCCGACAAGCCCCACGAGCTGGCGCGCATGCACCTCAAGGTCACGCCCAAGCTCCCGCGCGAGCTGGTGCCCAACCTGCCCGAGTGGCTCGAACAGATCGTGATGTGGCTGCTCGAGAAGAAGCCCGAAGACCGACCGCACGGCGCCGGCGAGATCCAGGCCGCCATCCAAGAGATGACGCGCGACGACATCAGCCGCCTGCCGGGCACGGGCATCGCGGTGCGCGCCGATCGCCCCGTGGGCCGCGACGACGAGCTGCGCCGCGCCACCGACATGCTCGACCGCACGGTGTCCGGCAAGAGCATCCTGGTGGTGGGCGCCGCGGGCAGCAATCGCCTTCGCTTCACCCAGGCCGTCGCCTCGAGCGCATCGGTGGATGGCTGGGCGCTCGCGAGCATCAACCTGCAGCAGAAGCGCGCGCTGTCGCTGCTGCTGCAGGCGCTGCGGAGCATGGCTCTGGACATCGAGCGCGGCGACCTCATCGCCGACCTGCAAGAGCCGGCCAAGGGCGTCACTCTGCTTCCCGACGTGCGCGACCGCGTGACGCGAGCGGCAGGCGAGGTCCTGGTGGGCGTCGCCAAGTCCAGCGGCGACAAGCCCACCCTGGTGGTGCTGCAGAACGGCCACCTGCTTGGGCCCGTGGCGCTCGGCGTGCTGGTCGACGCGCGGCGCATCCTGGTGAACGCCAAGGCCCGCGTGAACTTCCTGGTGTCCAGCGACAAGAGCGTCGACGGGCCGTTTTCGCCGCTGCGCACGCGATGGGCCGACGACAACCGCGTCGATCTGGGGCCGCTGACGCCGAGGCAGGTGGCACTGTCGGTCGGCGCCATGCTGCACCGCCGTCCCCCACCGGCCGAGCTGGCGCGGCGCCTGCACGCCGCGTCGGGCGGTCAGCCGGGCTTCGTCGAAGAGATCGTGCGCGAGCTGGTGGCCAATGGCTCCCTGGCGGTGCACGAACACGACGGCAACCGCCTGGAGTGGGCGCAGGGCGACATGGATGGCGTCAACATCGCGCCAGGAGCGCGCGAGCTCATCGACAGCCAGCTGCGCAAGGTCCCGGTCGCGCACCGGCGCATGCTCGAAGGCTTCGCCCTGCTCGATCAGACGGCGCCGCTCGAGCTGGTGGCCGGCGTCATCGGACTCGACGCCAAAGAGGCGCAGGTGGTGGCCGGCAAGCTCAAGGCCAAGGGCTGGCTCAAGCTCGGCGAAAAGGGCTGGACCATGCCTCGGCGCCTGGCCCGCGAGGTCCTGATTCAAGAGCTCAACCCCGCCCGAAAGCGCGTGATCGAGCGCAACCTGGCCAACGCGCTCGCCGAAGGCGTGCCCAACGCGCGGCTGGTCTCGCTGCTGCTCGCTGCCGATCGGCAGGTCGACGCCGTACGCGTGGGTCTGGTTGTCGGCGAAGAGCTGTTCGCCAAGGGCGAGCAAGCCCGCGCCCTCGAGGTGCTCGACCTGGTGGCCCCGCTCACCGGCGATGTCGAGGGCATCGAGCAAGACGACCTCGCCCGCCTGCACCTGCTGCACACCACCTGCCTGATGACCGTGCGTCCCACCGACATGGGCACCGCCCGGTCGCTGATGCGCGCCAAGACCCTGGCCGAGTCGGGCTCGGTGAGTGCCCGCGTCGACTTCACCAAGGCCCGCATGCAGTGGATCATCGGCCACTACCCGAACTTCCGGAAGTTCATGCTGCAGGCGTGGGAGACCCTCGACCGCGACAACGATCTGGCCCTCGCCAGCTCGGTGGCCCTCGACCTGGCCCTGTCCCACCTGTGGAGCGGCGAGCCGCGCACAGCCGGCGAGTGGTACCAGCGCGCCTGGGACCTCGCCAGCCGGGCCGACGACCCCCTGGCCGAGGCCCACGCCCGGCTGGGGATGGCCACGCTGCACTACACCAACGGCGCGCTGATCGAGGCCGAGGAGCAGGTCGAGACCGCGCGCACCCACTTCGAGACCATCGGCAACGACCAGGGTCACTGGGAGTCGCTCACGCTGCGCACCCAGATCCTGCGCACCCAGGGCCGCTACTCCGACGCGCTCGCCATGCTGTACCGCAAGCTGCCCGAGGCCCGGCAGGGGCAGGCGTCGTCGCTGTACGTCCGCATGCTGCTGCAGACCGCCCTGTGCGAGGTCGATCTGTACCGCCTGGGCCGCGCCCAGGAGTGCCTCGACGAGCTCGACGCCACCCTGAACAAGGGCGAGTACCTGCACCTGCAGTGCGAGGCGGGCCTGGTGCGTGGGCGCATCCTGATGGCGTCGGGCCAGCTGTACGAGGCCGAAGAGACGCTGCTCAACGCCCAGAAGCGGGCGTCCACTGCACGGCTGGTGATCCTGGCCGAGCTGTGCCGCTCGTCGTACGCCGAGACGCTGTGGCTGCAGGGTCGGCACGACGAGTCGCGCGACGCCTTCCGCGCCGCCGTGCTGGGCCTCATTGGCACGGGCGACATCTCGGCGCTGTCCGAGGCCCTGATCGCACAAGCCCGCGCCCTGGCCGAAGAGACCGATCCCGAGACCATCTTTGCCGGGCTCAAGTCGGTGGCCTCGCAGCCCATGCGCGTCGTGCAGCTCGAGCAGCTGCTGGCCACGGCACGGCACGTGCGCGCCCGCGGCGACGAGGCCGGCAGCAAGGCCCTGTACCGAAAGGCCCTGCTGGCCATGAACGCGCTGGCCAAGAGCCTCAACGACACCGATCGCGCCGCGCTGCGCGTGCATCCCTGGTCGCAGCAGATTCGAGGTGGCCTGCGGTGACAGACGGCCTGGGGCTGCTGCCCGAGCACATCGGCCCCTTCCGTGTCCTTCGAGCCATCGCCCGCGGAGGCATGGCCGAGGTCTTCGAGGTCGAAGACCCCTCCAGCGGTGAGCACCTCGCACTCAAGTGGCTGAAGCACAAGTCGCGCATCCCGATGCTGCGCTTCAACCGCGAATACGAGGTGATGAACACCCTGAACCACCCCAACATCCTGCGGGTGTACGGCTACGGGCTGCACGACGGCCTGCCGTGGATGACCATGGAGCTGGTGGACGGCACCCCGGTGCAGGTCTACTGCCGCGACTCGGGCTTTCCCGGCACCGAGGTTCGCACCGCCAACGTCATCAAGGTGGCGTACGGGCTGGCCACCGCCCTAGACCACATCCACACCCGCGGGCTGGTGCACCGCGACCTGAAGTCGGCCAACCTGCTGGTGGTCGAGGACGGACGCATCAAGCTGCTGGACTTCGGAGCCGCCCGCTTCGCCGAGGCGCCCGAGCCCATCACCCGCGACGGCGAGTTCCTGGGCACCTTCGCCTACGCCTCTCCGGAGCAGCTGCGCGGCAAGGGCATCGACCACCGCTCGGACCTGTACAGCTATGGCGTGCTGCTGTACCGCATGTGCACCGGGAAGCGGCCGTTCTACGCCGATGATCCCCATGCTCTGGCCAAGCTGCACGTCTACGAGGCGCCACCGCCGCCGTCCTCGATCGTGGTGGGGCTGCCCGAGCGGCTCGAGGCGCTGATCCTGCGCTTGCTGGCCAAAGACCCCGACGACCGGCCCGCCAGCGGTGCCGAGCTGGCCGCCGAGCTCCAGGACATCGCCAGCGAGCCCCTGGCCGAGCCACCGGCCCTGGCGGTGGGCGGCACCGCGCGGCGCCTGGTGGGGCGCGAAGACGAGCGCGCGGCGCTTCGCTACTTCGTGCACGCGATGGAGCCGGGCTCGATGGCCGTGTTCACCGGCGAGATCGGCAGCGGGCTGACCGCGCTGCGGGAGTCGCTGCAGCAGGAGCTCGCCGACGATGCTTGGCGGCTGCTCGAGGCCGACTTCGGGGGCGTTCCCGATGCCGATGCGGTCTTCGACCTGGTGGGTGGACTGGGCAAAGACGGCGAAGCCACCGGCCGGGCGCTTCAGGCCACGCTCAGCCGCGCGCCGGTCAGCGAGTGGATCGCCGCCGGCGAGAACGTCGCCGAGCTGCTGCACGAGCGCGTGCGCCGCGGACGTCCCGCCGTCATCCTGCTGCACGACCTGCAGGCGGCCAAAGACGAGGCCTTCGCCTTCTTGGGCTCCCTGCGCGAGACCCTGCGCGAGAACCACACCCGGGTGGTGTTGGTGGGCGACTACCGCGTGTCCCTCGAACAGCCCCTGTCACGGCTCGACGCGTTCACCGAGCTGATGCGCGTGCCCCTGCCCCCGCTCGACGAGCGGCAGGTGGCCCTGCTCGTGGGGGCCTTGCTCAAGCGCCGACCGCCGCCCACCGCGATCGCGCGGCGCATCCACGCCGCAAGCGGCGGCCACCCGGCATTCGTCGAGCAGGTGGTGCGCTCGCTGCTGGCTCAGGGGCACCTGGCTATCGGCGGCGAGCACGGCGTGCGCTTGGAGTGGGCCCGCGGGGCGGCCGACATCGACATTCCAGTGCCGCGCGAGGCGCGACGCCGCATCGAGCGCGAGATCGGCCGCCTGCCCGCCGACACCCGCCGCGTGCTCGAGGCCGTGGCCATGATCCGGAGCGGGAGCGTCTCGCTGCTGGCCACGGTGCTCGAGCGCACCTCGGACGACCTGGAGCCGGCGCTCGCCGCGCTGCAAGAGAGGGGCTGGCTCGACCGCGACGGCGAGGGTTTTCGCTGCCAGCGCATGCTCGCGCGCATCTGCGAGAAGACCCTGCCGCCCATTCGGGCCGTGGCGCTGACCCGGGCGCTGGCGGGGGTGGTCGATCAGCTGCCGGCGGGCCCGGTTCGGGTGCGGGTCCTGGCCGAGTCCGACCGGCGCGACGATGCGGTCGCCATGGCGCTCACCCTGGCCCACCAGGCGCTCGAGAGCGACGAGCCCGACGAGGCCCTGGCGGCGCTGGCACCCATCGAGGGCTACCTCGACAGTCCAAGGCGCGAAGACCGCAACGACCTCGCTGCCGCCGCCATCCTGAAGGCGAACGCCCTGCTGTTGGCGCGCCCGGCCGACAAAGAAGCGGGCCGCTCGTTGGTGAAGGCCCGGCAGCTGGGTCGTGAGGCCGGGACCGTCTTCGACACCCGCCTGGCGCTGGCCCGCTCCCGGGTTCAGCGCGTGTCGGGCCACTACCGCAACTACCAGAAGTACCTGGCCGCCGCCGAAGAGGTGTGCGACGCCGCCGACCAGCCTGGCCTGGGAGCGCTCATCGCCAGCCGCATCGGCGAGGCGAGCTGGCTCACCGGCGACCTCGCCGGCGCGGGCCGGTGGCACGAGCGGGCCGTCGACCGGGCCCAGAAGTCCGAGACGACGCGCACCCTGGCCTACGCCGCCACAGGCTCGGCGCGCATGTCGCTGGCGCGCGGAGACCTTGAGGAGGCCGAGCGCATCGGCCTGGACGTGCTGGGCATCGCGCTGCAGACCCACGACCACCGTGGGCTGGCCCGCGCGGTGCCCATCGTCACCGACGCGCTGGGCTGGCGCGGGCGGTACAGCGATGCCGCGGCGGTGCTCGACGATGCGCTGCCCATCCTGCGCGTCTGCGAGGTGTCGACCTACTACTTTCGCGCGGTCATCGCCGCCGCCTGGCTCGAGGTGCGCATCGGGCGGCTGGGGCGGGCGCAAGAGCGCGTCGACGAGCTGGCGGCCACCATTCGCCGGGGGGAGCACCTGCACCTGCGCCTGGAGTCGGGCATCGTGGGCGGGCGCATCCTGGTCGACTCCGGTGAGCACGCGGCCGCGGCGCGCATGGCCGACGATCTACTGCGCCGCGCCGAGGAGCCCGGCCTGATGCTCTCGGCGCAGCGCATCCGCGCGCTGCGTGGTGCCGCGCGCTGGCTGATGGGCGAACACGACTCCGCCCGCCGGGACCTCGACCAGGCGGTGTCGGAGCTGGGCACCATCGGGGACGTGCCGGCTCTCGCCGAGGCGGTCTGCTACCGGGCCCACTGCCTGGGCGACGAGGTCGACGCCGACAAGCTCTTCTACCCGGTCGAGGGATGGCTCGAGGCGTCGCCGCTGCTGCGCCTTCGTCACCGCGTGGCCGCGGCCCGACGCGCGGTGGCCGCCGGCAAGGGCGAGTCCGAGATCCAGGCCGCCACCGACCTGCTGGACGAGCTGACCGCGGCACTCGGAAGCTCCGAGGCCGCGGCCATGCGCGTTCATCCGGTGGCTCGTCAGCTCAGGGTGCTGCGCACTCGGTGTTCAGGAGATCCGCGTCCCAGCAAGCCGGCACGCCGCCGTTGAAGTCGGGCAGCCGCACCTCACCGGCGCGGTTGGGGGCCACGACCACCCAGGCGTCTTCGCCCCGCTTGCCGTCGAAGGCGTAGATGGCGTCCAGGTCGTAGCCGTCCACGTAGGTGATCAGGCTGCCGGCAGCGTCTCCGCCGGTGACGGCGATGCCGAACTGGCCGGCGTCGGCGGTGTCGATCCACTCGACCACGCCCACCATCTGGCCCTGGTCGTAGAAGTCCCACCAGCCCAGGTCGCCGTCGGCCGAGACGTAGCCCGCGAACCAGCGCTCGCCGCTCATCGAGTCGTTGCTGATGCGCATCTCGGCGAGGTAGCCGGTGCCCACCCAGGCCACCGTGAAGTCGGCGGTGACCGCTTCGCCCTCGACGTCGATGGTGTTGGTGGCCTGCCACACATTGGGCGCAATGGGCACCACCAGGCCGTCGGCGGCGATGGCGATCGCGGTCGCGGGGGGCGCGATGGCGGCGATGGCCACGGCATCGGCGGCGAGCACGCCGGCCACACCGGCCAGGTAGTTGTCGTAGCCCCACGACGGAGGCGGCGCGGCGTCGGTGCCGGCGAGCTCTTCGCCGCTGACGGCCATGTAGAAGCCGTCGGGCATGGCGCCGGCGTCGAAGGCCGGGCCCACCGGGGCCAGGTCGGCGGCGAGGGCGTCCTGCAGGGCCAGGCTGCGGTCCACCAGGTCGAGCTCGGCATCGCCGGTTCGGGCGTCCTGCAACTGCGGGGTGTCGTCCTGAACCGCCGGGGTCTGCTCGGCGGTGCCGCAGGCGGTCAGGGTGACGAGGGCGACGAGGACGGGGCTGAGGGTGCGCATGGTGTCTCCTTGCGTGTTCGTGGAGTCAGAACCACGACCGCCCAGCGCCAGAAAAGAAAAATGCAGATTGCCCGCAGACCGCGATAGACAGCGCGTCATGGAGTTTGTCCCGCTCGCGGAGCGTGCGCGCATCCTGTTCCACCTGCAGGCGCTCTCCTCCTTCTTCTTCTTCTGGATTCCAGCGACCACCGTCACCTCGGTGGGTGCGGTGTTCTTCATCAGCCCGTTGTACGTCGCCATCGGCGCCATCGGCTGGCTGTTCTTCTTGTTCGTGCTGGCGCTGTGGTTCCCGAGCCTGTCTTTCGACCGCTGGGGCTACCTGCTGCGCGACGAAGACCTGGTGATCACCCGTGGCGTGCTGTTCCGCATCGTGGCGGCCATCCCGGTGCACCGCATTCAGCACGTGGACACCCGGCAGGGGCCGCTCGAACAGTGGATGGGCCTGGCCCGAGTGCAGATCTACACCGCCAGCGGCATGGGGGCCGACGGGGTCATCCCCGGGCTCGACGTCGAGGTGGCCGAGGCGCTGCGCGACGAGCTGGTGAGGGTCGCCGAGGGCGACGATGGCGTCTGAGCCCCACGAAGAGCCGTGGAAGCAGCTGCATCCGGGCAGCGTGGCCGTCAACCTGCTGCCGCGCACCTGGGCATTCTTGCGCAGCGCTTGGCCGCTGCTGCTGCTGATCTACGTGCAGGGCGGCCAGGGCGGCACCTTCGAGCTGTTCTTCGCCGCGCTGTTCTTCATCCAAACCATCGGCCGCACCATCATCCACTTCTTGACGCTGCGCTACCGGGTGAACGGGGGCCGGCTCGAGATCCGCTCGGGTCTGCTCAACCGCCAGGTGCGGGTGATCGATCCCATTCGCATCCAGAACACCGAGCTGGCCCGCAACGTCGCCCATCGGCTCACCGGGCTGGTCGAGGTGCGCATCGAGACGGCGAGCGGCACCGAGGTCGAGGGCCTGCTGTCGGCGTTGACCACCGACGACGCCGAGGCCCTGGTGCACGCGCTCGAAGAGGCCAAGGAGCGCCACAGCCCGCGCACCGAGGAGGTCGAGCCCGCCGCCCAGGTCGCGCACAACGACATCTGGGATCTGGTGCGCTACGGCGCGACCGACACCCGCTTTGGCGCGGTGGTGCTGGTGGTGATCGGCCTGCTGTCCGACGGCAGCACCTGGATCGCCCCCGACCAGGCCGAGTCCATCAGCGGGCGCCTGGACCTGCTGTCGGGCACCTTGCTGGTGGTGGCGATCATCACCGGCGCCTGGCTGTTCGGCACCGGCAACGGCGTGGTTCGCCACTGGGGCTTCACCCTGTCGCGGCTCGAAGACCGCCTGACCGCCGCCGAGGGCCTGCTGTCGACGCGCCGGGTCGAGCTTCGCCTGCACAAGGTTCAGCTGGTGCTGGTCACCCAGCCGCTCATTCGCCGGCTGGCGGGCTTTGGCTCGGTGCACGTCGAGACGGCGGCCGCCCGCGAAGACGCCGGCGGCGTGGTGGCGGCCCAGACCACCATCCCGGTGGTCGAAGCGCCCGATCTGGACGCCGTCATCGCAGCGGCCCTGCCCGAAGCCGACGTGGCCATCGGCGATGTCGAGCTTCGACGCCCTCATGCCCGCGCCCTGTACCGGGTGATCGCCTGGGCCATCGCCCGCACGGTGGTGTGGGCCGCGCTGGCCTCGTTCTTGTTCGGCAGCTGGGGCTGGCTGGTGCTGGGACTACTGCCCATGCAGATCTTCGGCGCCTGGCTCGACTTCCGCTTTCAGGGCTGGCTGGTGACGCCCCAGGTGGTCGTCGCTCGGCGCGGGTGGTGGAACCGCCGAACCAGCATCATCAGCCGCGCCAAGATGCAGAGCCTGGAGCGCAACCAGGGACCCATCCAGCGCCTGCTGGGGCTGGCCTTCTTGCGGGTGCGCGTCGCCGGCAACAGCGTCGTCCTGCCCGAGATCGCGCTGCACGACGCCGACGACGCCTTGGCCGACCTGGGCGGCGTGCAGGCAACTGCTACAGCTTGAATCGCTTCGAGCCGCCGCCACCGGGGCCCGTGCTGGCCACGTGGAACACGATGCGCTCGACGGGCTTGCCGCGCCGAGGCATCAGGATGGTGACGGCGATGCCGCTTCCCTGTAGATCCGCCACCACCCGCACGCCGGGGTAGCGGCGGTGCAGCAGGGCCGTCACATCGCGCTCGAGGCGACGGCACAGGTGGGGGCCCGCGGGCTCACCGCGCGTCGCTTCGGCGGCGATGAGCTCGAGCTCCTGGGCAATGTCGGGGGGGAGCAGCATGCTAGTTGTTGGGCACGCCCGGGTCTTGTCCGGCGCCGTCGACCCCGTCGAAGGCGGCGTGGTCGAGGTCGGTCTTGGTGGCCGTGAAGGCGGAGCTGTACGTGATCTCGCTCACGATGTTGACCTCGCACATGCTCGCCGAGCAGTCCTGCGAGTCGTAGTAGTTGTCGGCATCGCCGTCGATGTACGAGTAGGCCTCGTTCTGGATGGCGCCGTACGTCGGAGCTCCGCTGCCGTCGTAGTTCCAGGTGTCGGTCTCGCGAATGGTGCGCTCGGTCATGGCCACCGTCTCTTGGTTGCCGGTCAGGCTGCGGCCGCTGCGATCGAAGCGAATGGTGGTGAGCACCGAGCTGTCGTTCTGCTCGGACAGCGAGTAGCCGCTGGGCGTGTGGGTGTTCGACTCTTCGGTGTTGTCGAAGCTCTCCCACTCGAAGCTGTAGACCCCGCCGGCCTTGGTGCCGACATAGACCTCGCCGCCGATGACCAGGTAGGCCTCGCCGCTGGGGCCGTCGGTGATCTCGCCGAACATCGCGCCCGGGCTCTGCTCGCCCGACACGTCGACGTCCCAATCGGAACCGCCCGTGGGGGTCGCCGCGCAGTCGGCGGAGTTGAAGTTCTCGGCGCAGTCTTGATCGCCGACGTCGACCTCGACGTTGTCGAACAGAAACAGCCAGACGCCCACTTCGCCGGCGGTGCAGCCGGTGGAGAGGGCAAGGATGGTGGTGAGTGCAAGCAGCTTGCGCATGATGGTTCCTCCAGGAAATCTTGGACACGAAGGTAGCCCCGTGCGAGGCGAACCGCTCGCGCAGGGCAGAAGACACGGGGATACCTGGAGTTACTCCAGGTCGACCCCCTCGTTCTGGCCGGCGTACTGCAGGCCGTCGAAGGCATCGGAGTCGGCACCGGTCTGGAAGGCCAGCACGGGCGTCTGCGACACCAGCGTGGTCTCGACCTCGACACGGCACGGCTCGCTGGAGCAGTCGGTGTCGTCGGCGTAGTTGGAGTCGTAGCCGTCCAGGCTGACCTTGTTGCCGATCTCGCCGTAGTACGGCGCGTCGCCGCTGGAATACCAGCGATCGGTCTCGGTCCACTGGTTGTCGAGGGTGGTCTCGGTCTCGACCACACCGGTCATCGTGTCGCCGCTGCGGTTCAGGATCAGGCGCGTGATCGACGTCGAGTCGCTCTCGTGCGTCAGGCGGTAGCCCGAGTCGTGCGAAGCCTCTTCTTCGGTGCGGTCGAAGTGCTCCCACTCGAAGACGAAGCCGCCACCAACGCGATCGCCGACGTAGACCTCGTCGCCGATGATCAGGTACGAGTCGCCGTTGGGGCCGTCGACGATCTCGCCAAAACGCGACATCGGCGACACCTCACCCGATTCCTCGTAGTCCCAGCTGCTCGAGCCGGTGGCGTCGCTGTAGCACGACGCCTCGTTGAAGTTCTCGCTGCAGTCGCTGTCCTGGTCCGAGATCTCGGTCTCGCCGAACTCGAAGTACCAGACGCCGTCCGGGCTGGCACAGCCAGCAGACAGGCCAAGAGCGATGAGGGGAAGCAGAAGGGCGGACTTGTTCATTGGGATTCCTCCGTTTTTGGATGCCGCCGGCGTATCGGCGAAAACAGAGGAAGGGGGTGGACTCTCAAGACTCGGCGCGGTTCCTTGCGTCTCGCAGTGCCTGCTCCACGAAGGGCAGGCGGTCGTTGCCAAAGAACATCTGATCGCCGATGTAGTAGGTGGGGGCGCCGAACATGCCGCGGGCGATGGCCGCATCGGTGACCGCGCGCAGGGCGTCCTTCACCGGCTGGGTCTGCGCCTTGTCGACGAGCTCCTGCCCCACCAGGTCGGCCACGACAGCGGCCTGCGACACATCCTGGCCGTCGACCCAGTAGGCGTGGTTGAGCCGGTGGGTCAGCTCGGGCACGGCGTCGTCGTCGGCGGCGGTGAGCGCGCGCATGGCCACGATGGTGTTGATGGGGAAGTTGGCCATGGGAAAGTTCAGCGGCACGCCGTAGTAGGCCGACCAACGCCCGAGATCCTGGAGCAGGTAGCGGGCGCGGGCTGGGAGGTTGGCGGGCGGCGCGTTGCCCGTGGCCTTGAACACCGCGCCCAGCAGGGTGGGCTTCCAGACCACGGTGGCCTTGCAGTCGGCCGCGATGGCCTCGACCTGGGTGGCCGCGAGGTAGGAGTAGGGGCTGGCGATGTCGTAGTGGAAGTGCAGAGTGGTCATGCCCCCGCGCTAACATGCGGACTCGCCGCCCATGGAGTCGAAGTGCGCATCAGCCTGTTCGCCCTGCTGCTCGCCGGCTGCCAGAGCCCGCCGGTGCCCAGCCAGCCCTTCCCCGACGGCTTCGTGTGGGGCAGCGCGACCGCCGGCTTCCAGGTGGACATGGGCTGCCCCACCCTGGCCGATGACGCGTGCAACGACACCGCCAGCGACTGGTACCAGTGGGTGACCGACCCCCGCATCGTGGGCAACGAGCAGCTGTTCGTCGCCGGCGAGCCCGTGAGCGTAGGCCCGGGTATGTGGGAGCTGTTCGAGGACGATGCGCGCCAGATGCGGCGCGACCACCTGAGCGGCTTTCGCATGAGCCTGGAGTGGTCGCGGCTGTTCCCCGATGCGGCTGCCGAGCAGGCCACCACCGTCGACGCGCTCGATGCCCATGCCAACGCCGATGCGGTGGAGCGCTACCACCAGATGTTCGCGGCCCTGGCCGACAACGGCATCCACCCGCTGGTCACGCTCAACCACTACACCCTGCCGCTGTGGGTGCACGACGGAGCCGCGTGCCACGAGGACCCCGACAGCTGCGCCGCCGACGGCTGGGTCAGCGGCGAGCGCATCGTGCCGCTCATCGCCTTGTACGCGGGGTGGTGTGCACGCGAGTTCGGGGGCGAGGTCGACCAGTGGGCCACCCTCAACGAGCCCTTCGCGACCACGCTGTCGGGCTACATGCTCCCTGGGGAGGCGCGTTCTGGGCCGCCAGGGCTGTTCAACGACGGCCCGCGGGTGGTGGCGAGCCTGCAGCATCAGATCGAGGGCCACGCCGCGATGTACGACGCCGTGCACGCCAACGACACCCAGGACGCCGACGCCGACGGCCTCTCAGCAGAGGTGGGCCTGGTGCTCAACATGGTGGACATGGTGCCCAAGGACCCCGATCGGCCCGCCGACGTCGAGGCCACCGACAAGGCCGACTACCTGTACCACCGCGTCTTCCTGGACGCGATCACCGAGGGCGCCTGGGATCCCGATCTGGACGGCACCCCCGACCAGACCCGTGCCGACCTCGCCGACCGCTTGGACTACCTGGGCATCAACTACTACAACGAGGTGCTGGTCACCGGCACCTCGCTGCAGCTGCTGCCCGAGGTGCCCGTCGCCACCTTCATCCCGGAGTTCAGTTGGGATGCGCACCCCGAGGGCCTGGGCCGGGTGGTCGAGGTGGCCAGCGGCTACGGGCGACCCATCGTGATCACCGAGAACGGCACCCCCCACGTCGACGCGTCGGACACCATCCTGGTCGACCACCTGGACAGCCTGCACGGCGCCATCGAGGCGGGGCACGACGTGCGCGGCTACTACGCGTGGAGCTGGGTCGACAACTACGAGTGGAACCACGGCATGGACCTGCGCTTTGGGCTGTACGAGCTGCGTCCGAACAAGGAGCGGGTTCCCCGGCCGGTGATCGAGCGGTACCGCGACATCGCCTGGGGCAACGGCCTGCCATGAGCCAGCCGCGCTTCACCATCACCGCGCACCTGGGTCGAACGGGAGGTATCGACCGATTCCTGGCGGCGCACCAGGGGCCCGCGGGCCTGGGGGAGGCGCACCTGCTGTGGGTGACCGGGCCCGAGAATGCCAAGGTTTCGGCCGCGATGCTCGGCGCGGCCCAGACCTTCCAGGAACACCGGCAGGCGCTGCTGACCCCGGTGCTGGGGGCGACCCACTTCTCGGGTGGCACGGTGGTGTTGATGCAAGCCGCGGTGATGCTCGATCTGAACAGCGCCTGCAGCGGTGACCTTCCCGAGGCGGCCTTGTTGGAGGTGGCCAGCCAGACCGCCGGGCTGATGGCGCACCTGGCCCGCGTGACGTCGGCCGCGCACATCCACCGCCACCTGTCGGCCGAGACCATCTTCTTGACGCGCGAGGGCTCGCTGCGCGTCGACCCGGTGCTCGCCGCCGCCGGCAGCTGGCCGCTGCGCGATGATGCGCACACCCTGGCGGATCCGCCCGATGCGGCGTGGAGCCTGGGCAAGCTCATCGTCGAGCTGCTGGGGGGGAGCGAGGCCATGAGCGCGCTGATGGCGGCGATCGCGTCTGCGAGCACCCCGGCGATGCACCGCACGTCCATCAAGCAGATGCTGGCGGCCACACGCGCATCGCCGGGTCTTCAGGCGGTGACCCTGGACCTGCTGGAGTGGTACAGCGATCGCCGCACCCCAGTCGACGAGGCGGGGCGGCGCCTGATGCGGCTGGGACCCGACCGCCGCGCCCTGCAGCAGTGGGCCGAGCGGCTACCGCAGGTGGCGTGGGGCTGGCGCGACGACGCCCACCCGATGGTGGGCATCGGCACCCTGGAGCGGGGTGGCCAGGGAGCGGCGGGAGCCCGGTCGGTGCAGCGGGTGCGACCGACGGGTCGCGGTGGCGGCCGGCGCCTGCTGGACAGCGGCGAGAGCACCGACTTCTTGCAAGACCAGCGCTTCGCCGAGCCCGACGTGGCCCCCGCCGAGCCCCTGGACCCCCTGGACCACTTTCCGTCTGCCGGCCCAGCAAGCGCGGTGACCCAGCTAGATCAGCCGCCCGAGACGGCGGAGGTCAGGCCGCCGGGCCCCGGCGTGATGCCCGTCGCGCCGGGAGTGGGGCCAGCGCCGTCTGGCGGGACGCAGAAGGCCAGCCTGATGCCGCTGTACCTGGCGGGCGCGGCGCTGTTCGTGCTGATGGCCGGGGGGCTGGTGGGGCTGTTCGTGGTGCTGGTGCTGGCGTGGTTGTTGGGGTGAGGGTGGGGCGGTCCTTCGTGCATATCGGCGAGCCCCTCGTGCGACGAACGGGGTAGACGTCTACGTCTACGTCTATGTCTACGTGCCCGTGCCCGTGCCCGTGCCCGTGCCCGTGCCCGTGACCGTCAACGTCCACGTCCACGCCCACGTCCACGTCCACGTCCACGTCTACGTGACCGTCGACGACCCCGCGAATCGACGTCGACGACCGCCGCGACGGCCGGGCCGAGTCATTTGTGGGGTCCGCTTGGAAGCTCCAGCACGGCCCATGCGGCTTCTCTGAAGTGGGGATCGTCCTCGAGCTCCACCAGTCCCCGTAGGCACTTCGCCAACCACGGGCCGGAGTCGTCATCGAAGGCGTCGATGGGATCGCTCGCGTTGTAGGCCACCTTGGCCACGAGCTCTGCGATTGCAAAGACCCATGCGGCGCGGCGATTCGCTGGGCCTTGGTCTGCGGGAAGCGACAGAACCACGTGGCGCAATCGCGAGAACGCGTCGTGCCCCGCTGGCCACCGCTCGGCGTTCCTGGCGATCGCCAGGCAGTCCGAGAGAGCTGGGGACTCCTCATCGAGGCGACTCATTGCCAGCTCCAGGATGGCCGCGGCCCAGCTCGCGCGATGCGCAGGCGGCAGGCGCCCCCAGAGCAGCTCGCCGGCGGCGAGTGAGTCGCCGCATTCCCAGGTTTGTCGCAGTTCACTCAACATGGGTCACCGTCCCATCCCCTTTGAAGCGAATATACGGTGGTTCCGTCGGGCCAGTCACTTCTTCAAGTGCTGGTCAGCATTGGCGGGGCCTTGCCGAGCCTGCGATACCGCATCCTCCCACTCCGCTTGGACTGACGCGTCGGCGGGCGATCCATCGTCCAGCATGCTCATGCCACCCCGCAAGACCCCACGGGAGCAGCCGCAGCCGCTGTGCGGGGGCTCGGGAGGGTGGTCGCCGTGGCCAGTGGGAGGGAGGCTGGGTGGGTCGTGGAGAGGATGCTCACGTCTCCAACTCACCGGCGTAGAACGCCACATCAGAAAATGTGGCGGTCACTCTTCGCACGACTTCCTCCTCTGCCTGGATCAGTACGGCGGTCGAGTCCACGATGCCAAAGGCGAATGCTCGGTTCGCGTCGCGCACTCGCAACTCGTAGAACCATTCGTCCTCGGCGTCGATGATCTCCATCAACTCCGACAACGACACCGTGACCTCACTGCCGCCCTCAGTCGCGTCGTCGAGGTCG
The DNA here is from genome assembly GCA_965216925.1 of Myxococcota bacterium. GTDB lineage: Bacteria > Myxococcota_A > UBA796 > UBA796 > CAYYHT01. Next base: position 5,644,122 of record CBDCGT010000001.1, read on the forward strand.
TTCACGCGCAGGCCGTAGCCCGAAGCCATGCTCACAACCAGATGCGTGTGCGTCGCGTGAAAGGAGGCGACCAGGGCTCGAACAGCCCTACCTAGGGGTAGCCGCTGGGAATCGTTCGTCTTGTCTCTGATCAGCGCGTACATCAGTCATCCGTCAGCGGTTCGGGATCGCCACGATGCATCCCGCCTTTGGGTGCCAAGTCCGGGTTCGCGGGCGTGAGCTTGTGTTGATGCGGATTGGGATGTCCCTCCGGGAACCCGTGGTCGCCGAAGTCAATGTCCTTCGTCGGCTGGAGGTTGCCGTTTTCCCCTACCTCCCACGTTCGAGCCTGTGGCGTCCCGTCCTTCCCTCGCCCAAGCTGCGTGTGGGGGAGGTCCACATCGGGCACCGGGTCGCCGTGCTTGGTGCGCGGCAAACGGCGGTCGGGCGTGTAGGGTGCCCCCTTTGAGGCCACCGAGGAGTTCGTAGCCCGATTCCGTCCGTTCGGCGAGCCGAAGGCGGCGGCAGCCGCCCTTCCAGCCAAACGATACGAGCCTCGAGAGACGAAAGCTCCGACGAGCCCAACAGCGACTGCGTCTTCCGGCCCCGGCGCTAGCAGCGAAAGGGCCACCAGCGGTGCTGCCGCCAGGGCGACGACAACACGCTCCCCGGTCGTCTTGGGGGCTCCTTCCACCCTCGGGTTTTCTGTCCGATTGCCCAGGGCCTCGTCAGTAAAGAACCCGCTCAGGTCGCTGCGATTGACGGGGTCGCCCCCGGCGTACACCCCGCCGTAGTAAAGCGGCCGCCGCAGATCCCCGTTCGTCATCCCCAAATACAGCAGCGGCTCCGGCTGCATCCACAGCCCGTCGCCCGTCCGCATGTGCCGGGCGCCCATGTGCGACAGCCCCGAGTCCGGGTCGGACCCGTGGAAGCCATCCACCGGCCACGTCCCTGACGACAGGCTGCTGAACCGCTTGCCGTAGCTCCCCGCCACCTCGACCGACTGCGTCGTGCCGTCGGCAGACAGGGTCTCGAGCGCGTGGCCATCGGGCTCGACGAAGCGCCACCGGAAGTCGCCGTCGGCGACCGACAGCATGGGCAGCACGCTGCTGATGAGCTGCGGACCGTCCACCAGAACGGCGCCATTTTCGGGCACGATGACGCGCTCGCCGCCGAAGCGGTAGACCGGTCCCCTGGCGGCATCCGCCCTCTCCTGCCGGCCGACGGGGTCCCGTTCGGTCGCAGGCTTCCTTCCCCCCATCGGCCGGTCGGGCGGATGCCTTGGGCGTGATCGCCGGTGTGGGTCTCCATCACCAGCCCGTCGTCGACGTCGTAGGCGTAGGTGCTCGTGGTGAGCGTCGAGCCGACGGTCAGGTCGCGCTGCTTCAGGCGACTGGCGCCGTCGTAGGCGAAGACCTCGGCCTGGGCGCCGGAGCCCAGGTCGACCGCGTGCTGAAGCCGACCCACCGCGTCCCACATCAGGTCCTGGCTGTCGCCGTTGGAGCTGTTGCGCGCCGGTACCTGCGAGAACTCGGCATCGGCGTAGGTCCAGGTCGTCGACCCGTCAAAGTGGTTGGTCAGGTTGCCGATCTCGTCGTAGGCGAAGGTCTCGAACACCTGCCCCAGGACGGGCTCGTGCAGGCTGGTGACCCGCTTCCACGCGTCGTAGTCGACCTGGAACTCGCCACCGACGTCGGGCAGGGCCCTCGTGTCGAGCATGCCGTTGTCGAGCCAGGTGTAGCCCACCGCCTGCACGGTGCTGTCTGGGCGCGTCCACAGCCAGCGTCCCACAGGAGCAGTCGAATCTCACTTGCCTTCCCGTGTGGTCAATTTGCCCGTTGCCGGCTGTTCACGCGAACGCTCGAACGTAACCTTGAAGCCCTTTCCCTGGCGATCTCGCCAGGTGTACAGCTCGACCGTTCGAGCGTCGCGTCGTAGAACAAGGCTGCCCTCCGCGTAAGCAAGAACGCCGATCAGCCGTCTCACCATAGAATCCCAGTCCCTGTCGCCTGGCCCGCGAACCACAAAGCCTCCTTCGCAAATCGCCGTGGACCAGCCGGCCGGCATGAAGTGTGCGATTTCCAGGGACACCCCTTGGGTAATCTCCAGGTTCATCGCACCGATGATGCCGTCCAGCTCAAGGGCGAAGTTGTCCTGTCGGTCACTCGTCACGAGCGCCCTCGCTTCTCGACGGGATGCTGATGAACGGCGAGGATCAGAGCATCTGTTCGGCGGATGATGTCGGAGGTCGAGCGCTCCATGACCACCGAGTCCGATAGGCGGACGACCGCCGAATCTCCACCGTCTCCGCCGATAAACATCCGAAGACCCGCCCCAGCCGCGAGGCGGGGCCGAGGGGGGGCTCCTTGGTCGGGGCGTCGACTTCCCACGTCCTGGCCTGAGGTGTCCCGTCCTTCCCTCGTCCAAGCGGGGTGTGAGGTAGGTCCGCCTTCACACGAGCTCCTTGTCGGGATCGTAGTCATCGAGCCCTAGGGCCGCTGCTGGAATACCGAACGCTTCAGCTTGTTGCTGCATCAAAGACACGACCCGGTGAAACCCACTGAGGTAGCCATTTCGGAACGCCGTGGGATCCGAATCACGGTCCGCTCTTGCTTCGTCGGCGTATGCGCGAAGGAGCGTCCCGAGATCGCGGACGTAATCTTCACAGAGATCGGATTGTTGTTCGGACATTCCATTTCCCGTCGACGAGTCCCTACGGTTCGTCCGAAGCGCCGGCTGGTCGCGAGTTTAGGTCACGGTGACCGTACAGGGATAGCTCCTCGCCCATCGTCTTCCGAAAGGCCTTGGCTTCCTCGGCGTCGACGCCCAACACTTCAGCCACTTCGTACCAAACCAGAGCAACCTGATCGTCCCGCGCCACTCCGTGTCCATGCGTGCTGTAGTTGGCGACATAGCTCAGCGCGGTGAGGTCGCCGCGCAACGCGGCACGGAGGTACCAGCAATATGCCTCTCGGGGATCGGCCTGGACGCCAATCCCACGGTCGAAAGAAACACCGAGGTCAAACATCGCCTCCACGACGTTGCCAGCGGCCGCACGCTTGAGCAATGGAACGGCGGCAACGGGGTCGTGCTGGAACCCCCGAACACCGGCAAGGAGGCAGGAAGCTATCGAATAGTCTGCGCGCACATCGCCGCTGACGGAAGCCGCTCGCATGTGCGCCGCCACCTCCTCGTCGGGCGCACCGTCCTGTGACAATCGAAACGCCAATGCGTACGACGATTGCTCTTCGGCGTTGGGGGTCAGAGACAACGTCGGAATGCGTAAATGTGACACGCTCTCTACTCCTGTTTTTTCTTCGGCGGCCACGGACCCTTGTGGTTCGGCGGCTTCTTCCTTGGCACCCTTCTATTCTCGTCTCCCTTTTCCCCACCCGCATCCCGCTGCCGCCTGGTCTCGCCCTCTTCATGCTTCGGCTTGTTCGACGGCCGTTTATTCTTGCGGTGCTCGGCGCCCCTTTCCCTTGGAGCACCCCCGTCTACGGGACCAGCGTCTGTGTCATCTGTCGGGAAGGTGACGGGAGTCGGTCTGGGACGATCGCCGTCTGGCTCACGGGGGCTCCGACTCGAGCGGCCTGTGGATGGGGCGGAAGAACTCGACGAACTAGACGACGAGCCTAAGTGGTACCAGCGATGGACACCATATCCAATTGCCGCGCCAGTCGCGACAGCCCCCACGATCGCCAATGCGGGAACCACGGCCGGTGCCGCGACAGCAGCACCCCCTGCCGCCACGGCCTGCGGAAAGCGCCCACTCCGATCCTCCAGCGCCCAAGGACTCCCCGCCGCATACACCCCGCCGTACCCCAGCGGCCGCCGCAGATCCCCGTTCGTCATCCCCAAATACAGCAGCGGCTCCGGCTGCATCCACAGCCCGTCGCCCGTCCGCATGTGCCGAGCGCCCATGTGCGACAGCCCCGAGTCCGGGTCGGACCCGTGGAAGCCATCCACCGGCCACGTCCCTGACGACAGGCTGCTGAACCGCTTGCCGTAGCTCCCCGCCACCTCGACCGACAGCGTCGTGCCGTCGGCCGACAGGGTCTCGAGCGCGTGGCCATCGGGCTCGACGAAGCGCCACCGGAAGTCGCCGTCGGCGACCGACAGCATGGGCAGCACGCTGCTGATGAGCTGCGGACCGTCCACCAGAACGGCGCCATTTTCGGGCACGATGACGCGCTCGCCGCCGAAGCGGTAGACCGGTCCCCTGGCGGCATCCGCCCTCTCCTGCCGGCCGACGGGGTCCCGTTCGGTCGCAGGCTTCCTTCCCCCCATCGGCCGGTCGGGCGGATGCCTTGGGCGTGATCGCCGGTGTGCGTCTCCATCACAGCCCGTCGTCGACGTCGTAGGCGTAGGTGCTCGTGGTGAGCGCCGAGCCGACGGTGAGGTCCCGCTCACTCGGCTGACGCCATCAGCCGTCTCCTGCCGGCCGACGGGGTCCCGTTCGGCCGCAGGCTTCCTTCCCCATCCGCCGGTCGGACGGATGGCTTGCCGACCCGCTCCGTCGTAGCTGAATACCTCGGCCCTGGACGTGCTGCCCAGGTCGACCGCATGCTGCAGGCGACCCACCGAGTCCCACTTCAGGTCCTGGCTGTCGCCGGTGCCGCCGTTGCGGGACGGGACCTGCGAGAACTCGGCGTCGCCGTATGTCCAGGTCGTCGACCCGTCGAAGTAGCCGGTCAGGTTGCCGATCTCGTCGTAGGCGAAGGTCTCGAACACCTGCCCGGTCCTGGTCTGCGCCAGGCTGGTGACCCGCTTCCACTCGTCGTCGAACTCGCCGGTCACCGGATGGGCGGCGAAGCCTACAGGTGCCGACGCAGAACCCCTCGCTCGAGACTCTCCGGTGCAAAGGAAAGGAAGCCCCTGCCATCTCTGTTGCGGAGATGAAGCCGACCGCACGACGTGCACTCGTACAGTGCACGTTCTACCGAAGTCCTCGTGGATCCGAAGTCTTGCAGCCGCTCTGGTAGGCGTCCTCGGTCGTCTGCGCCACCCGCCGCCAGCTGTACAATGGCGCGGAGGTCGGTGTCCTCCGCAGCGAGCACCTCGGACAGATCCTCATCTGACAAGAGGTAGGCCTTGTGGGGGAGGTTGTCGGTCGTGTCGACAACCAGCGTCCCACATGAGCATTCGAACCTCACTTGCGTTCCAGCTGACTCAATTGGCCCGTTGCCGGCTGTTCCGGCGAATGCTCGAACGTGACCTTGAAGCCCGTTCCCTGAGGATTTCGCCAGGTGTAGAGCTCGACCGTTCGCGCGTCGCTTCGACGAACGAGGCTTCCCTCCGCGTAGGCAAGAACGCCGATTAGCCGTGTCACATTGGAATCCCAGTCTTGGTCGCCTGGCCCGCGAACCACGAAGCCCCCTTCGCGAATCGCGGTGGACCAGCCAGCCGGGATGAAATGCGCGATTTCCAGCGACACTCCGGGGGTAATTTCCAGGTTCATCGCACCGATGATGCTGTCCAGCTCCCGGGCGAACTTGTTCTGTCGGTCACTCAACTTTCTTGCCCCCGTCGGAGTCCCCGAAGACCGTAACGACCGCGCCGTCTTCGTTCGTAGCAACGGTATTCCCTTTGCCATCTGTGTGCTGCATCGTCCCGTGTTCGTCTGATGCTGGCCACTGGATTCTGAGCCGCTCTGGCCATCGGAACCTGAGCCACGCTCCAGTAAAAGGAGTCTATCGAAAAGGGGGAGAGCGCGAGAGGGGGAAGCCCCCTCTCGCTCATTGTGGTGAGGGCGTTTCGTCCTCATCGAGGCGGCCGCGGGTGCGGTGGCTACGGCCTGAGGTGGTGATCACGTGGGCGTTCTCGGCCAGGCGGTCCAACAACGCGGCGGTCATCCGCTCGTCGCCGAACACCCGTGACCACTCGCTGAACTGCAGGTTGGTGGTCACGATGGTGGCGCGGCGCTGGTACCGCTTCACCAGGACGTTGAACAGCAGCTCGGCCCCCGTTCGGTCGAACGGCACGAAGCCCAACTCGTCTACGATCAGCACGTGAAGGCGATCCAGTCGCTTCATCAGTAGACCGACGTGGTGCTCCGACTTCGCCTCCGTCAGCTCGCGAACCAGGTCGTCCGCTCGGTAGAAGCGGACGCGGTACCGTTTCTGCGTGGCCTCGATCCCCAGCGCGATGGCCAGGTGCGTCTTGCCGGTGCCGACGGGCCCTGCCAGCAGCACGGGCTCGGCGGCGTCGATCCACTCGCAGCGTGACAGCCGCACGATCTCCTCCTTCGACAGCTCCGGCTGGAGGGAGAAGTCGAATTGATCGAGGGTCCTGTCGAGGGGGAAGTGGGCCTCTCGACGACGATTGCGGGCAGAGCTGACGGCACGACTGCGCAGCTCCTCCTCGAGCAGCTCCAGGAGGAACTCCTCATGGCTCCAGCCGCTCTCCCGACCCTGCCGGGCCCGATCCCGAAAGCAGCGTGCGGCTCCCGGCATCCGCAGCTCCTTCAGCTTGCCCTTGATGGTCTCCTCCAACATGCGCTCGCGGCTCATCGGGGACCTCCCGAAAGCCCGTCGTAGACGGTCAGAGAGGACGACTCGACCCGTACATGCGCCAGCGCGACAGGCACCATCGTCGTCGCCTTCGGGACCGGCCCCCGCAAGGCCAGCACGACGTCGTCGTCGGCGTCCATTGCCCGTTCCAGCGCTCGACCGACTGACTCGATCCCGCGCTCGTCCGCCAACCGCAGCACGATCTTGAAGCTCCGGGCGGCTGCCCGGCGTCCTCGCTCGACGACCAGAATCTTCCAGGCCCGCTCGTAGGCCAGTCCCAGCTGACCCATCAAGGTCTCGGCTACCTGTTCGATGGCCTGCGGCTTCTTCGCCAGCTCCGACAGGTAGTGCGGGTACCAGATGGACTTGCCGTTGCCAGGCTGGCGAGGGTGCGTGACCCGGCGACCGGCGTGGGCGATGACCACCCGATCTGCGTACAGCCAAGCGTGCACCGGCAGCAGCTTCCACTCGCACGGAACCGAGTACCATGCCGTCTTCACGCGCACCTTCGACGACCGATCGACACCGACGTCGAACAGGATCCCTGGGTCGAACGGGATGCTGGGCAGCATCAGCATCTCGGCGATCTCCTCGGCCCACAACGCACGAATGCTTCGATCTCCGCGACGACGAGGCCGATCCATGGACGCATCGAGCCCGCTGAGGAGCTCGCGGCTTACCTCGTCGAGGGTGTCCGCCTCCTGGAGCGGCGTCAGATGCTGCCAGCGGATTGCTTTGCCGCGCGACTCCACGCCGCCCTTGTCGTGGCCTTCGCGCGGTCGCGCGAATCGCGCATCGAAGGCGTAGTGGGCCACCAGCGCCTGGAAGCGCACCGTGAGCTCCCGCTGCGAACCCGCCAGGTGCTTGCGCACGGCGGCCTTCAGGTTGTCGTAGAGGATGCGCTTGGGCACGAAGCCGAAGTGCTCGAAGGCACGCACATGGCCATCGAGGAAGCAGGCCTGGTCCTGCCACTTGTAGAGCCAGGCGAAGTCGCGGCCCGAGTACATCAGCCGCATCACGAACATCCACGCCTTCTGCTCCACGCCGTCGATGACGACGCGGACCTCGAAGAAGTCGACTTCTGCGAGGTCACCCGGGTGGTACTCGAGCGGGATGTGCGCCTCCTTGGCGCGGCGCCGGTACTCGGCCATCGCGCGGCGAATCGTCCGTGAGGACGCCTCAAGACCCTGCTTGGCGAGCAGCCGCTTCATCGTCGGCGACGTCAGCCGCTGCTTCTTCGTCGTCCTCGACGTCTTCATCAGCTCGAAGACCGTCGCCTCGATCATTTCGTAGACCGGCTTTGGTCGTGCCTCCGCCTCGACTCTCACGCCCGCTTCGACGGCGTCGTCGAGGTAGCGCACCACCGTGTTTCTGGAGATTCCGAGCTCCTTGGCCACCGAGCGCTGGGATCTCCCCTGCGCGTGGACCAAGTGCCGTAGTACATGAACATCAGCCATCTTCAGCATCTCCGGCCCGCCTTGACTTCGCTTGTTGCAAAGCTGTCGTAGCGGGCGTCTGGGGTTGCTGGAGGTGGCTCAGTTTCTGGTGGCCAGATGGCTCAGTTTCTGGTGGCCGTCATCATCGTCCGACCATGTGCCCTCCGGGTCCGCGCCCAGGATTCTGTCTACGTCCGCGCCTGTGAACCCGCGACGCTCCATTCGCTTTCCCCCGTGCACTGTGATGGGTGTTCCGTTTGAGGTGTAGTCCTCATATGCAAGGCCCGTGTCCGTCCAAGAGCCGAAGACCCCGGCCTGAGACCCACCTGTGGAAGGAGGTCCGGTCGGCGCCGACTGTCCGGGCTGCGATGGGCTGGATGGGCCGGAGGGGCCTGGAATTCCATAGCCGGTTGTACTCTCCGAGAAGAATGACACGGCGCCCACGGCACCCTGCAACATGCCCGCGGCCCCGTGGAGGAGGCCAACCGCACCATCACCGGCGTTTCCCTTTGAAAGAGAGGTTGCAGCAGCGTTAAAGCTGCGCGCACTCCCTGCAAACCACTCGTTTGCCGTGCGCCCACTCCGATCCTCCAGCGCCCAAGGACTCCCCGCCGCATACACCCCACCGTACCCCAGCGGCCGCCGCAGATCCCCGTTCGTCATCCCCAAATACAGCAGTGGCTCCGGCTGCATCCACAGCCCGTCGCCCGTCCGCATGTGCCGTGCACCCATGTGCGACAGCCCCGAGTCCGGGTCGGACCCGTGGAAGCCATCCACCGGCCACGTCCCTGATGACAGGCTGCTGATCCGCTTGCCGTAGCTCCCCGCCACCTCGACCGACTGCGTCGTGCCGTCGGCCGACAGGGTCTCGAGCGCGTGGCCATCGGGCTCGACGAAGCGCCACCGGAAGTCGCCGTCGGCGACCGACAGCATGGGCAGCACGCTGCTGATGAGCTGCGGACCGTCCACCAGAACGGCGCCATTTTCGGGCACGATGACGCGCTCGCCGCCGAAGCGGTAGACCGTGCGGGCGTGATCGCCGGTGTGCGTCTCCATCACCAGCCCGTCGTCGACGTCGTAGGCGTAGGTGCTCGTGGTGAGCGTCGAGCCGATGGTCAGGTCGCGCTGCTTCAGGCGACTGGCGCCGTCGTAGGCGAAGACCTCGGCCTGGGCGCCGGACCCCAGGTCGACCGCGTGCTGCAGGCGACCCACCGCGTCCCACATCAGGTCCTGGCTGTCGCCGTTGGAGCCGTTGCGCGCCGGCACTTGGGAGAACTCCGCATCGGCGTAGGTCCAGGTCGTCGACCCGTCAAAGTGGTCGGTCAGGTTGCCGATCTCGTCGTAGGCGAAGGTCTCGAACACCTGCCCCAGGACGGGCTCGTGTAGGCTGGTGACCCGCTTCCACGCGTCGTAGTCGACCTGGAGCTCGCCACCGACGTCGGGCAGGGCCCTCGTGTCGAGCATGCCGTTGTCGAGCCAGGTGTAGCCGACCGCCTGCACCGTGCTGTCTGGGCGCGTCCACAGGATGTCGGCCGTGCGCGTCGGTGTGTCGTGGAAGATCTGCTGGGACACCGTGTCGCCGGCGACCGAGCCCGACCAGCCCGATGGCAGGCCGAAGTTGTCGTACGTGTACGTCACCAGGGCGGAGTCACCGGAGAAGGCCGCGTCGACCGAGGCCTGGTGGGGCCAGCCGTTGCTGTGGAAGCTTGAGCGCACCACCGTGCCGTCGGTCCACTCGGACTGCAGCTTGTTGCCGGCCGTGTCGAACTCCTGCCGCCACTGCACAGCGACGCCATCGCTCCAGTTGCGCTGCAGGTTGCGCTCGTGGCCCAGGTTGCCCAGCACGCCACTGACGCCGTGCAGGTACACGGTCTCGCCTGAGGGGTCGGTCACCCTCGACCGCTTGCCGATCCAGGTGCCGTCCCACTCCCAGGTGTACGTGTCGGAACCGGTGCCCGTCGCGTCCAGCACGTCCTTCTGCACGGGACGGCCGAGCACGTCGTACGTCCAGGTGGCGGCAAGCGTTCCGCTGCCGGACGCGCCTTCCCACATCTCGATCGGGTCTGGCCCGTCGTAGTCGAAGCTGAACCACAGCTTCTTGGGCTCGCCCTGGGCCTTGCGGCGAACCTCACGCATGCGGCCCAGACCATCGAAGTTGTACTCGTAGACGTTCTGAGAGGCGTCCTTGAAATAGGTCAGCCGGCTGCGGGCGTCGTACCGGTAGGTCGCGGTGCGGCGACTGACCCCGTTGCGGCCCTCGTCGACGCGAATCAGGCGATTGCGGGTGTCGTAGGTCTCGGTTCGCTCGAAGCCGTCGGCATCGAGCACGTCGATGGTGCCGGCGCCATAGTCGAGCTCGGTGCGGCCGAGCCCTGCGCTGTGGTCTTCCCACGAGATCCGAGGGCGGCCGAAGGCATCGCGCAGGTGGTAGGCGGCGATGTCGGGTGAGATCGTTGCCAGAGCGGGGAAGAAGGCGCTCTCGCGGTGCGGATACCCTTGACGAACGGGGTTCCCGGCGATGTCGGTGAGGGTCTCGGTGACCACCCACTCGCCGGGGAACTCACTGGGCTCCCAGGTCTGCACCACGTCGCCGAAGCCGTCCAGACTCTGGAAGGCCACGGCCTGTTGCTGGACGAGCGAACCCTCGTCGTCGTGGAAGGTGCGACGTGTCTCCTCGACCCAGCTTGCGCCGACCGCGTCGACGTATTGCCACGAGCGAACGTCGTGTGCGATGCCGTCCGCCGAGACCAACACCTCTTCGAGCGGGCGCCCGTAGGCGTCGAGGGTCTGCTCGTCGCGGACCCCGTTGGGATCGACGCTTCCGACCTCTCGCCCCAGCTGATCGACGATGGACTCGGTCACGTGTCCGAGCCCGTTTGCTGCAGTGAGCACCACGGCATCGCCGTAGGTGTGTGTGAAGGTCTGCGAGCGGTTGCCGGGAGCGGTCACGGTGTCGACGGCGCCGCGCGGGGTGCGCGTGAAGGTCCACAGCTCGGTGTCGGCCCAGAGGGTCATGGTCCCCAGCGTCGAGCTCAGGACCTGCTCGGTGAGCTTCCCGGCGGTCGCGGAGCCCAGCGGCAGGCTGTCGTACTCGAAGCGAGCGGCCTCATCGAGGACCCACGGGCCGTTGTAGCGCTTCTGATGATGCGTCCCGACCTGCGATGGCACGAACAGGGTGGCGTCTGCGTTGGAGGCGTACTCGACCTCGACCCGCAGCTCCTGGCGGAAGTCGGTGCACGGACTGCCGTTGCACAGCTGGTTGTGCTCCTGAACGGTGATGTTGCCGAACGCGTCGCGCTCGTTCCACACCATCCACTCGCGGTCGTCGGTGCCGCCGAGGGCCCGCTCCCACTCGGTGCGCGCGTCGCCCCAGTGGGTGTCGAGCGTCGCTGTGACGGGGGCTGCCTGGTAGGTCCAGTTGGTCTCGCGAACCTGGAACCAGCTGGGGCCGGTGGACGGCGCGCTGGCGTCGGGCCAGGGGTGGGTGTCGTCCTGGAACACCCGGCTCTGGAGCGGGAGCTGGTGGTCGCGCTGCAGCCAGTGCAGACCGGTGGTGTAGGACATCTGCTGGAACTCGCCCGCGGCGTGGATGGCCGGGTCGTGGATCTCGTTCACCACGCCGGTCGTCTGGAACCCCAAGCAGGCACCGCCCTCGCAGAGCCCGTCCTGCCACATCAGCCCCTTTCGAGCGGCGTGTCCCGTGACCGGGTCGACCGTCTCGACCGCCACCAGGACGTCGCGGTGCGCGTTCATCTGGTGCACGCCGCCCGAACCGGAGGGTGCGAAGGTGGCGCTGGAGGCGTAGGCGAGCTCGGTCTCGGCGCCAAAGCCCGTGCGTACCTGCACCAGCAGGCCGGGACGCGACTCACCCAGCGCGGATGGGGTGAGGCTGCGGGTTCCGTAGATGACGCCGACGGTGTCCCCGTCGACATAGGGGTTGTCGACGTACACCTTGTCGAGGGCACCGTCCCGGTCGAGGTCGACGACCGACGTCAAGCCAACGCGGGAGGTGCGAGAAGAGACCACCTGCGACTCGTCGGGCGGCGTCGGGCCCAGGATGTTGTCGTCGTGGGTGAACACCACCTGGTAGGACAGGGAGCTGTCCAGGCTGCTGCCGAACCAGGCGGGCACGGGCAGTGGGTTCGGGTCGAAGCCGGCACCGGTGTTTCGGTACCATTCCGGCGAGCCCGTGCCCTGAAGCGGGTCGATGAGCAGCTTGTTGGGTTCGGTCTTGGGCGCGACCCGAACCAGGTCCAGGCGGCCGTCTCCGTCCATGTCCAGCAGGCGGGTGACCACGCGAGAGTGGCGTCCCTGCGGACCACCGGCAACCGTTGGAACAGAACAATTGAAGTTCGTGCCGTCGAGAGCAAAGGACTTCGCGTCGAGCGGATTGGTCGCGCCATCGAAGGACTTCCAGGCGATGTACAAGCCCAGGCCACCCACGTTGAAGCCAAAGCCGGTCTCTTCGTTGCCGACGTGCACCTGTTCGGAGTCGATGGTGAAGCCCGGGTCGGTGTAGGAACAGCTGGTGACCTTGGCCGCGCCCTCGTCGACCAGGCTGAAGTGCGGCACAGGAGAGGGCCACGCGTGCTCGGACGTTCGGAACGCCCCCAACCCGCGAGCTCCGGTGCCGAAGCTCACGTCCCAGAATGGCAGAGCCGTCGTCCATCCGGAGGAATCGACCCAATCGACAAGCCCGTCGCCGTTGACGTCGTGGAATCCCTTGATGCTGGACGTCTCGGCCACCGGCACGGAGACGTAGGTCGATGCCGAACCACCGGTCTGCGCATACCAGGGGCTGACGGCCTCGATGTTGGACCACATCCGGGTGGTCTCGAGCGCCTCGAGCCCGGGAAGGTCGAAGCCCTCGGCCACCGGAACGCCCACGTCCCAGCCGCCGCCTCGAAAGCCGCTGTGGTAGTACGCCACCAACAGTCGGGCAGCGGGCTGGCTGGGGTGGTACTCGACACGCACGATGTCCTGCCAGCCGTCGCCGTCGAGGTCCATGAGCTCGATCAGGCCGCCGGAGGCGTCTTCGTAGATGGCCAGGTCGTCGCCCAGCTGCTTCTTGCTGAGCGCCGGACGCGTCACCCCGGGGAACTGCACGGGGGCGGTGGTGCTGGTGTAGGACTCGAAGCCTCCCGGTGTGCCGAACGCAATGGACCAGGAGGTGGATTGCACCTCTTGGGTGTCGCCACAGAAGTCCAGGCCGTAGGACCACGGGGTCATGGGCGGAGCGGAGGTCTCGATCAGGTCCTGGAAGCCGTCGCCGTCTACGTCGATCAGACGCCGCATGTGGAATTGCTTGCTGGCATCGGGCCCGCAGCGCGCGCTCTGGCTCTCGGCGAGCTGGCTGTAGGTGGGAATGTCGTCGTTGAGGGCGATGGGCGCATCCCACGTCGACAGCACGCCCCGAACGTAGGGAAAGCCCGACGGTACGTCCGTCCACACCTGCCAGCTGACGTCGAACACGTCCCACGCATCGGCGATGCCATCGCCCGACGCGTCGTACAGGCCCTGGCCCGTGGTGTTGAGCGACGGCAGCGACGCGTCGACGGTGCCCGAGAAGGTGGCCGACAAGAACGGAGGCTCCGCCCCCACCACCAGCGGCGCGTCGTCGTCGACCTCCCACTCGGCATACTCGAGCTCGACCACCTGCCGGCTCGCGCCGGTGGCGACGCTCACCTGGTCGAGCGTGCTGAAGGCCGGCTCGCCGTCGACATCGGTGTAGCCGAGGGACCACTCGCTCAACGCTGCGGGGACGCCCGGTGCCGCCGCCGTCGGGACGACCCGGATGCTGGACAGCCGATCGTCGATGCGCTCGACGAAGCCTCCCTGAGCCTGGAACGAGGAGGGCGCCGGCTGCTGGTAGCTCAGCTCGACATCGGCCAGGAATCCGGTGAGGCCTTGAGCCCCCCAACCCCCCAGGCGAATGGCCGACAGGCGGCTGCCTTCCCACTCCTGCACGAAGCCGTTGCCCAGCTCGTCGACCACCTGAGTCGTGTGCCAGGCCCCGACCCACACGCCGGGGTCGTCGATGTCGATGTCGGCGTTGGCCTGCAGGGTGGTGGTGAGGCCGTCGGCACGCACGGTCCAGGTCTGGGTGAGCTCGTCGAGCTGGAAGGAGGCGGCGATGCCTTCGGTCGATGCGTAGGCCCACTCAGCGCCGTCGGGCACCACGATGCCGTCCAGGCCCCCGCCCGAGACCCGAAAGGCCTCTGAGACGCCGTCGGATCGCATGTACTCGGCGTAGGCGTGGGACCCCTCGTTGCCCGAGATGCGCGTGATGCGCATGCCCGCGTCGATGGACCATCCCCGCGAGATGTGGCTGTGGGTGCCCCCCGCCGAGCTGTACACCAGCGCCAGCGTGGGCTGGACGAGGGCCGGGGGCAGCTCGATGGGGATGGAGTAGCTGGCGTCACCGCGTGCCGACTCGTTGACGGCATAGCGCGGTGCCGCGAGGCCTTCTCGCTGGTCTTCGAACACGGACATGGCGCTTGGGGTCGTGCCGTCGCCGGTGAACGAGAGCTGGAGGAAGTCAGCGGGTTCTTGTGCGGCGGCGACCGTGGAAGAAAGCAGCAGTGCGCACGTTGAAATCAGACGAATTGCGGTACCCATTTCGGCTCCGTGAGTGGAACTCGAACGTACTGAAGCGCCTCGACGCGCGGAGTACCAACGGCCTTGGATTTCCGCCTTTTCGGCGATATCGGGGCTTCGTTCGTCGAACGAGACCGGCAGGCGCCGCGCACCCACCAGGCCTCGGACGCGCGTGGCGCCTACGGCCCCCCGGCGTTCACCAACAACCGCGTGTACAGCCGCACGATGTCCTGGTAGGCGTCGACGGCGATGCGCTCGTTGGTGCCGTGGATGCGCCCCAGGTCTTCGGCGGTGGAGGGCACGGGCTGGAAGCGGTACACGGAGTCGCTGATGGGGTCGAAGTGGCGGCTGTCGGTCTGGGCGACGAACAGGCCGGGGGCCACGGGCATGCCGGGAAAGACCTCGGCGTAGCTCGTCTGCAGGGCCGTCCACCCGTGCCCATCGGTGGGAGAGACGACCGAGGGCTCGGCCGGCGCGGCGCCTTCGATGCGGACGGTGATGCGGTCGTCTGAGATCGCGCGCTCGACATGCTCTTTCACGCTGTCGACGCTGTCGCGCGGGTGGATGCGGAAGTTCACCAGGGCGGCCGCGGTGTCGGGCAGCACGTTCTCTTTGACGCTGGCCTCGAGCATGGTGGGCGCGATGGTGGTGCGCAGGGTGGCGTCGCCGCTGCGCTTGGCCCCCATGATGGAGGTGATCACGGGCCCGAAGAGCCAGCGGTTGGTGAAGATGAGCCGCTCGGGCATCTTGGCCTCGGGCCCGATGGTGTCGAGCAGCATGGCTGCGGGGCCGGACAGCTCGCGATCGAAGGGGCGGCCCTCGAGCCGCGTGATGGCCGTGGCGAGCACCCCCACCGCCGTGCCATCGGCGGGCGGCATGGACGAGTGCCCCTCGGCCCCCCGCGCCTGGATGCGCAGGGTCACGTAGCCCTTCTCGGCCACCCCGATGAGGCCCACGGGCACGGTCATGCCCGGCACCAGGCCGTCGGCGATGATCAGCCCCTCGTCGTACACCGCCAGCGGGCGGATGCCCTGCTCGCCCAGCTGCCGGGCCACCACCGCTGCGCCGGCATGGCCGCCCACCTCTTCGTCGTGGCCGAACACGAAGTGCACGTCGCGCTGGGGCCGATGGCCGGCGGCCAGGAGGGCCTCGGTGGCCTCGAGGTAGGCCAGCACGTTCTGCTTGTTGTCGATGGAGCCGCGGCCCCAGATGTAGCCATCGGCGATTCGGCCCGAGAAGGGCGGGTGCTCCCACGCATCTTCGGTTCCCGGGGCGATGGGCACCACGTCGGTGTGGGCCAGCACCACGACGGGCTGCAGCGACGGGTCGGTGCCCTTCCACACCGCGTGCACCGTGAAGCGGCTGACGCGCCGGACATCGAGCTCGCCGTGGAAGCGCGGGAAGGTCTGCTGCAGGTAGGCCAGCAGCTCGGTGAAGGCGGCCTCGGTGACGGCGGCGTCGGACGGGCCCGAGACCGTGGGGTAGGTCAGCGCGGTGGACAAGCGCTCGGCAGCGCCGGCTCGAACGTCGATATGCACCGCGCTGGCTGTGATCTGATGGCTGGGTGTGAGCGCCATCTTGAGCACCAGGGCCAGCAGCAGCAACGCCACCAGCCCACCGATGCCCGCGATTGCCTTGGTGGATCCACCCATCGGCGCCTGCTTAACGTGCCTTGCACCAGTATCATGTCGGTCCATGCAGATGTCCCCGGTCGCAGACCCGCGCGTTCCGTACGTGCCGGCGATGGTACTCAAGGCGATCGCCCGTCGGGGTGGGCGCTTGCGTACGCCCGAGGCCCGGCGCAACAAGGGCGCGGTGCTGTTCGCCGACATCAGCGGCTTCACCAGCCTGGCCGAGCGTCTCGCGGCCACCGGCGCCGGCCCCGAGGGCCTCACCCGCGTGCTCAACGGCTTCTTTGGCAAGCTGGTCACCCGCATCCACGAGTTCGGCGGCGATGTGGTGAAGTTCGCGGGCGACGCCGTGCTGGCCACCTGGTCCCCCGACGAGCTCGGTGACCTGATGGCCGCCACGCGCGAGGCCGTGCGCTGCGCATCCGACCTGCAGTCGCGCCTGCACGGCTTCGACGCCGGCGACGGCATCCACCTCACCATGCGCATCGCCGTGGGCACGGGCCGCTTCTGGGAGTGGCACATCGGCGGTCAGGAGCAGCGCTGGGAGTACTTCGTGGTGGGCGAGGCCACCGCGCAGCTGGCCAACCTGGACCGGCTGGCCCCGCCGGGAAACGTGGTGGTGAGCAAGCAGGCCTGGGCGCACCTGGGCGCCGACTTTCGCGGCGAGGAGCTGCTGCACGGGGCCCGCCGGCTGGTGAGCGCGGGCCCCTCCCTGGGCACCACGCGCCTGGAGCTGCCCCCCCTCGACGCTGCCCAGCTCGACGCCACCTCGGACTACCTGCCCCAGGCCGTCGAGGCGCGCCTGGCCGCGGGGCAACAGGACTGGCTCGGCGAGCTGCGCGCCATCACCAGTGTGTTCATCAACCTGCCCGAGTTCGACGAATCCACCCCGCTGCCCATCGCCAACAAGGCCATCCGCGCCATCCAGAAGGTGGTCTACAAACACGGAGGCACGCTCGACAAGCTGTCGGTCGACGACAAGGGGGCCAGTGTGGTGGTGGCCTTCGGCGTTCCCCCCAATGCGCACGCCGACGACCCCGTTCGCGCCGTCCGCGCCGCGGTGGGATGCGCACGAGCGCTCGACGATCTGGGCAAGAAGTACGCCCGAAAGTACGCGATCGGCGTCGCCACGGGACGCGCCTACTGCGGCGTGGTGGGCAGCCACGAGCGGCGCGAGTACACCATCATCGGCAACGTGGTGAACCGGGCCGCCAGGCTGATGCAGGCCAGCCTGGGCGAGGTGCTCTGCGACGCCACCACCGCCCGAAACGCCGCCAAGGGCATTCGCTTCGAGACCCTCGCTCCGGTGGTGGCCAAGGGCCTCTCAGAGCCGCTGCAGGTGTTTCGACCCGACAACGACTCCCTCGAGCCGAGGCGGTACGGTCATCACCTGCCCATCATCGGCCGCCGCCGCGAGCGCTCCCTGTTGGCCGACCAGCTCGAGGGGCTTCCCGGCGGGCGCAGCGGCTGCATCGTCATCGAGGGCGAGGCGGGCATCGGCAAGTCGCGCCTGGTGCTCGATCTGCTCGACAAGGCCGACGAGCTGGGCTTCGACACCCTGGTGGGCTGGGCCGACGGCATCGAGCAGAGCACGCCCTACTTTGCCTGGCGCCCCATAGTGGCCGAGCTGTTCGGGGTCACCGCCCGGGCCAGCACCGACGTCATCCGCGCCGCGGTGGTGCGCAAGCTGCTCAAGGAGCCGGACCTGGGTCGGCTCGCGCCGCTGCTCAACGCGGTGCTGCCGACCGATCTGCCCGACAACGACTACACCTCGCGCATGGAGGGGCAGGTCCGGGGCGACAACCTGCACGATCTCATCGTGGCCCTGCTCCACAAGCGCGTCGAGCAGGGCTCGGTGGTGCTGGTGCTCGAGGACACCCACTGGCTCGACGCCGCCAGCTGGCAGCTGGCCAAGGTGGTCGCGCGCGAGGTCTCTCCCCTGCTCATCGCGTTGGTGTCGCGCCCCATGAAGGTGCATCCCGAGGGCCTGCAGGCGATCGTGCGGATGGGCGGCGTCACCCACCTGTCCCTGGCACCGCTGGAGCACACCGAGGCCCTCCAGCTCGTGCGCACACGGCTGGGCACCGAGACCCTGCCCCCCGAGGTGGCTCGGCTGATCCAGGACCGCGCCGAGGGCCACCCCTTCTTCAGCGAAGAGCTGGCCTACGCGCTGCGCGACGCCGGACACATCGTCATCGATGGCCGCCACTGCCGCGTCGCCGATGGGGTCGATCTGGACGGGCTGACCCTGCCCATGACCCTCGAGGGCGTGGTCAACGGCCGCATCGACCAGCTGCCCCCCGAGCAACAGCTCACCCTGAAGGCCGCCAGCGTCATCGGCCGCGAGTTCAGTGTCGAGGCGCTCACCCACATTCACCCGACCGAGCCCGCCCAAGAGGTCATCGCCGAGCAGCTGGCCGGCTTCGAGCGGCTCGACCTGCTGATGCACTCGCCCGAGCACGAGCACATGTACGTGTTCCGGCAGATCGTCACCGCCGAGGTCGCCTACAAGGTGCTGTTGCTGGCCCAGCGCCGCGAGCTGCACCACAAGCTCGCCGAGTACTACGAGGCCCACTTCGACGGCGACCTGGACACCCTGCAGCCGACGCTCGCCCACCACTGGGACCGCGCAGGTGTCGCCGACAGGGCGATCGCCGCCCTCGAGCGAGCCGGCGAGCTTGCCGTGCGCGGCTACGCCAACCGCGACGCGCGCACCTTCCTGCGGCGCGCGCTGCACCTGGCTCCGCCCGACATCGACCCCGAGCGGCGCTCGACCTGGGAGCGCCAGCTGGGCGAGGCCTGCTTCGGCCTGGGCGACATCGTGGGCGCCCGCGAGCACCATCGCTCGGCGCTGGAGCAGCTGGGCTTTCCCATGCCGGCCGGTGCCGCTGGCCAGGTCTTTGGCCTGCTGTGGCATGCGAGCGTGCAGCTGCTGCACCGGTGGCTGTCCGGCCTGTTCATCGGCCGCGGCAAGCGCGTCGACGCCCTGCGCGCTGCCGCCCGCAGCTACGAGCGGCTGACCGAGGTCTACTACATGCGCAACGACATCTTGCCCAGTGTGTACGGGGTCTTTCGCGGCCTCAACCTGGCCGAGAGCGCCGGTCCTTGCCCCGAGCTGGTGCGCGCCTACGCCAACACCGAGGTCGCCATGGGCGTCACGGGCATGCACTACTTCGCCCGGGTGTACGAGCGGCACCTGCTGGCGACCGACGAGCTGGTGGGCGACGAGCACGCGCACAACTGGTCGCTGACGACGCGCGCGACCTACGAGTACGGCCTGGGCAACTGGGTCATCGCGCGCGAGCTGCTGGACGAGGCCCGAGCCGCCTACCGCGAGCTCGGCGACTGGTCACGGGTTGCCTACGCCTCGCTGCCGCGGGCCTGGGTGGCGATGTGGACCGGCGAG
Source organism: Myxococcota bacterium (assembly GCA_965216925.1). Taxonomy (GTDB): domain Bacteria; phylum Myxococcota_A; class UBA796; order UBA796; genus CAYYHT01. The sequence continues at coordinate 5,663,683 of CBDCGT010000001.1, forward strand.
ATCGACGTCTCGACGCTGCTTCTCGAAGAGGCCGTGCACAGCTATAAACGCCACGGCAACGACGTGCTCCAGGTCATTGGGCTGGCTGGACGGGCGGTGTTGTTGCTGCGGCAGTCGGGCAACGGCCCCGTCGAGCGGGCCGCCGAGCTGATGACCCAGGCCGAGTCGCTGCACGGCGAGAGCGCCGACAAGGCCTCGGCGATCGCGCTGCACGGCGTTCAGGCGGCGGTCTACATGCGGCTGGGGCGCACCGAGGAGGCCACGGACCAGGCGCGCCGGGCCGTCGCGCTGACGTCGGGCAGCGACCCGGTGGGGGCCTACCTGTTGGAGGGCTACGCCGCCGCGGCCCTGACCGCGCTGGCGCTCATGGAGCGAGAGCCGGGCAAGCACCGGGACATCGCCCTGCAGGGCATCGAGGGCCTGCGAAAGTTCACCAAGGCCTTCCCCATCGGTGGCCCACGCCACGCGGTGTGCTGTGGCCTACTGGCCAAGCTCGACGGGGACGCCGCAGCGGCGGGCAGGTACTGGGCCCAGGCGCTCGAGACCGCTACGGCACTGGGAATGCCCTATGATGCATCCATTGCCCGGGATCATCAGGGTACTGCTCAACAATAGTGAGGCCGGATGCTCGGCAAGCTCTCTCTGCACTTCTGGTCGTTCAACCTCTCGCTGATGTTCGCCGGCCTGGGCCTGTTGAACCAGGGGCGCGGCACCCACCTGTACGGCGTGGGGGGAGCGGGAACCGGCCGTGTGCCCGCGGATCCCAAGTTCCCGGCCCACCCCTTCTTCACGCCCGGGCGCGAGTTTCCCGTCCAGGTGCGCCACGCGACGGTGTCGTACGCCGACGATGCGTGCAAGGACATCCGCAGCGGCTCGCTCAAGCTCTCGGCCGAGCCCGGCGCCGACGACAGCCCCTTCGACCTGATCATGAACACCGGCCCGCGGAACGCCTTCTGGAACGGCTGGACCTTCTTGGCCTTCGTGCGCGGCAAGATGAGCGGCAAGGCCGGTCTGAAGGCGTACGCCGCCAACAATCCCCCTGCTGGTGAGATTGCGCAGGGCTCGGTTCGGCGTGCACCCGAGACCTTTGCCCGGCTGTACTTCTACACCAAGATCGCGTTTCGCTTCGTGGGTGACGATGGCGTGCTTCGGTACTGCAAGTACCGCATGGTTCCTGCCGATCTGGGCCCCGAGACGGGCATCGCCGTCGAGCCCGACGCCAGCCGTCCATGGGAACAAGACCGCCTTCCCGACGAGACGCGGCCCGAGGACTACCTGCGCAAGGAGTGGCCCCGGCGCTTCAAGCACGGCAACAAGGTGCTGTACAAGCTGCAGATTCAGCTGCACGAGCCCCGCGGCGACGATCCCCCCGACCTCAACAGCACCGCCAGGGTCTGGGACTCAGCGACCCACCCCTGGTTCGACCTGCTGGACATCGAGCTCGATCGGGCACTGGCCCACCGAGAGGCCGAGGCGCTCGAGTTCCGCGTCGACAACCAGCCCTCGAGCCTTGGCTTGCTGCCGGCCACGTCGATGGCGGACTACAACTCGCTGGCGTGGATTCGGAGCCGGGTCTATCCGCGCGCCCAGCGCTGGCGCCGCTGGGGCTACTGGCTGCGTGGTCGGCCCGGGCCGCGAGACGCCAACCTGGCCCTCGAGACGGCCACCTGCAGTGGCCAGCTGGTGCACGCCGACGACCAAGAGGAGCCGCTGCACAACGTGCTGGTGAAGCTGTTCGACCGCGATCGGCTGAGCAAGGACGACCCGCTGGGCATGGCCTTCACCGACCGCAAGGGCGACTACCGCATCGAGTACAACCCGCGGGCCGACCGAAAGGGCGGCTTCGCCGACCTGGTGTTGGTGGTGTACCGGCAGCGCAACTTCCGCGACGAAGACGACGTGGTTCAGGTGATCCACAAAGAGATCGCCCGCTACGAGGGCCCGCGCGATGCCGGCAAGAACAGCTTCAACTTCGGGCGCCAGCGCGTGCCGTGGTGGGAGTACGACCTGACGAGCGCCATCCCCCACGCAGCCACCCTCGACAACGGCGACCCGCCGCAGAAGTTCTGCAAGGGCTACACGATGAACCTGAACTTTCAGGGACTGCCAGTGGCGCTCGAGCGCGAGAAGCACCGGGCCATCCACAGCGCCGACCCGGACCGTCCCAAGATCGACCAGATCCAGAAGGACTACGGCCCGTCGATGACGATGGATCCGGCCAACGACAGCCGCAGCGACCACTTCTTTGGCAAGCGCATCATGAACGGCTTCAACCCCACGCTGCTCGAGAAGGATCCCGACAACGAGGGCGGATTCCGCATGGTGCACGACTTCAGCCTGTACGAGTCGGACGGGCTGCACGACCTGTGGAACACCGACGTGCGCTTCGTGCTCGACCACGAAAAGCGCCTGATGCCCACGCAGATCACCCTGCAGAAGCGATCCGACGGTGGGACGGCCGCCCGCTCGCCCATGGACGAGCCCATCACCGTGACCCCCAACGACGGCGACCGCTGGAACCAGGCCAAGCGCATCGTGCGCTGCAGCTGGAACATCATCGGCGAGACCGACGCTCACCTGGCGGGCGCGCACCTGAACATGGAGCAGTACGCCATCGCGGCGTGGCGCCACCTCAGGTTCAATCCGCTGCGCGACCTCATCTTTCCGCACCTGCGCAGCGTGGTCGCCATCAACACGGTGGGCGGCAGCGCCATCTTTGGCCCCGACGGCATCCTGACCCAGAACAGCCCGCTGACCACGGCTGGCGCCCGAGACCGGCTGGTTCACTTCCTGGGCACGCTGGACTGGACCAACTGGAAGCCGCGCCGGCCGATCAACGACGAGCACCAGTACGCTCGGGCGGCGGAGCTGTACTGGGAGGTGCTGACGCAGCATGTCGACGGCTTCTTTGCCGACAACGAGGGCGAGATCGTCGAGCACTGGTACGAGGTGGCACGCATGAGCCGGGATCTGGTGCGGCACTCGGTGGTGTACCAGCCCGACGACTACTGGGACCGGTGGTACGACCTGAGCGAGATCGACGACCCCAACCTGCCCCGCGAGACCCACGGGGGGCTGGAGCGAACGGTGCGGCCGATCACCAAGGTGGACGCCGATCCGCCCGAGCAGGACATCGCCAACCTGAAGCAGGTGTGCCGCTACTGCATCTTTCACACGACGCTGTTCCACACCTGGGCGAACGATCGCCAGGTCGATGACGGCGGCGAGCTGCGGTACAGCGGACTGGCCATGCGCAACGGCAGCTGGGGCCCCGAGTCCGATGACAGCATCGCGCCGCCGCCGAACGAGGCCACGCAGCAGCTGTTCTTCGCCTACGGGCTGTCGACGCGCACCATCGGGCGGGTCATGGAGAACGACCAGCGCGAGATCCCCAAGTCGCTGCTGGACCTGCTCGAGGCCAAGCGCGGTGAGTTCCTGGCCCTGGGGGTGAACATCGACGACATCCGGAGCCGGATCAATATCTAGGGGGGTCGGGGGGTCTGGCAACCAATGGTCGCCCGATCATCCCGCCAAATCCTGTGCCTCAGAAGAGTCCACCCGACTCTTTACCAATGGTCCGTGAACCGGGGTGGTCCCGTCGAAGTCTCCACTCCGCGCCGTGTCCAGCGCGACCATTGGTTATTCGTGGTGCACGAACCACGCAGACCGGCCAAAATGCCGAGTCTGCGAGCGACCATTGGTTGCCAGACCCCCTGAGCCTCCGCCATGCCCACCCCCTCCGACATCGCCGCTGCCACCGCCCTGCTCGAAGCGATCCTCGATGATCGCGGCTTGCTCGCCGATGTCGACCCCGAGCTGCGCACGCGCTTCTTGACGGCGGCGGGCCGGGTCAGCAAGCCCGACAAGCACGCCCGCCGGCAGCTCAACCGGGCATTCCGCAAGAAGGCCAAGGTCCAGACCCGCGAGGCCGACCGCGCGCTGCTGAACCAGGCGGGCATCCGCCAGCTGCGCAGCAACCCCATCTTCGAGACCCCCCGCCGCCAGGGCCTCCCCGACAAGCCGCCGCCGCCCCTGGGTAGCACCAGCGACGAGCGGGTCTGCTACGTCTGCCGCGAGCGCTTCACCGAGGTGCACGGCTTCTACGACCAGATGTGCCTGGCTTGCGGCGACTTCAACTTCGCCAAGCGCAGCCCCGTCGCGGATCTGTCCGGTCGCGTGGCCCTGGTCACCGGAGCCCGGGTCAAGATCGGCTACCAGGCGGCCATCCTGCTGCTTCGCAGCGGCGCCCACGTCATCGTCATCACCCGCTTTCCCGTCGACGCGGCCGGACGCTACGCACGGGAGCCCGACTTTCAGGAGTGGGGGCACCGCCTCGAGATCCACGGCATCGACCTGCGTCACACGCCCAGCGTCGAGGCCCTGTGCACCCAGCTGCTCCACACCCACGACCGGCTCGACTTCCTGATCAACAACGCCTGCCAGACCGTGCGCCGGCCCCCCGCTTTCTACGAGCACATGATGGCCGCCGAGCTCTCGGCCACCCCCGACGCGCCCACCCGCGCGCTCGTGGCCTCCCAGCGCACCGCCGCCACCGCCGTTCCCGCCGCCGCCTTGTCCCAGGTGCCGCTGCTCGACGAAGACCACCTCGATGCGCGCGCCCTGTTCCCCGCCGATCAGCTCGACGCCGACCTGCAGCAGGTCGATCTGCGCACCGTGAACAGCTGGCGGCTGAAGGCCGACGAGGTGCCCACCATCGAGCTGCTCGAGGTGCACCTCGTCAACGCCGTGGCGCCCTTCATCCTCAACGCGCGGCTCAAGCCGCTCATGGCGGCGGTGCCCACCAACGACGCCCACGTCGTCAACGTGAGCGCCATGGAGGGGCAGTTCTACCGGACCTTCAAGTCCGACCGGCACCCGCACACCAACATGGCCAAGGCCAGCCTCAACATGCTCACGCGCACCTCGGCCCAGGACTACGTCGAGCACGGCATCCATATGAACAGCGTGGACACCGGCTGGGTCACCGACGAAGACCCGGCCCAGAAAGCCGAAGAGAAGCGGCAGATGCACGACTTCCACCCGCCCCTCGACATCGTGGATGGGGCCGCGCGCATCGTCGACCCCATCTTTGATGGCCTGAACACCGGCAAGCACGTGTGGGGCCAGTTCTTGAAGGACTACCGGATCACGGACTGGTAGGGAACTAGTCCTCGACCAGCTGAACCCGGTGCTCGGTGCCCGCCTCGTCGATGAAGAACAGGCCGGTGCCGCTCCCGCCCGCGTCGTAGGCCCGGGTCGGAGGGGTGAAGGGCCCCGACCAGCGCGCGATGCCCTTCGAGATGCGCACCTCGTCGAGCAGGCCGTCGAAGTCGTCTGGACCGTAGTTCTGGAGCTCGCCGATACGCAGCGGAGCGGGGTCGCCGCCGCAGTTGCCCGCCGCGCTGGTGTCCTGGGCCTGCTGCACGCCGTCGAAGTACATGGTGGCGGTGCCGCCCTCGCGCACGATGCCCACGTGGGTCCAGGTGTTCAATGGGATCTGGCTGCTCGACACCAGCGAGATGAAGGACTGACCCGCGGAGTTGCCGCAGGTGAAGTTCAGGATGGACTGCCCGTTGGAGTTCAGGTAGGCGTGCCAGCTGCCACTGCTGTAGGTGGGGTAGTTGCGGTGCACCAGGATGAAGGAGTAGGGCACCGACTCGAGGTACACCCAGAAGTCGATGGTGAAGTCGGCCGGGAAGTCCCAGTTGGGGCTGTCGGACGCGGTCAGGTAGCCGCCCCCGCGAAAGTCCATCGCCGTGGCACCGAACTTGGACGTGGCGTTGCTGTGCTCGACGGTGCCCGTCACGCTGAACGAGGTGGCTGCCGGCGAGCTGTCCGGGAAGTTCGTCGATCCGCTCGCGGTGTCGGAGTGCAGCATCAGCACGTTGAAGTTGTCCTCGCCGCCCTGGTTGGCGTAGGGCTTGGCGTAGAGCTTGCCGACGCCCGATGCCGGTGCCGGCGCGCTGCTCACGATGGGAAGCTCCAGGTCGCCGCCCAGATCGGCCAGATCGTGCGAGTGATCGCCTGCAGCCACGGTTCCAGCGGTGTCTCCCACGTTCAGGCGCGCGGTCGCCACCGTGCCCGAGGTGATGTCGTCCCCGCCGTGCACATGGTCGCCGGCGGCCACGTGGGCGCTGGTGGTGCCGACGGGAAGGGCGTTGATGTCGACCACGCCGGTGAGGGCCGACAGCGCGTGGCTGTGGTCGCCGGCCGCCACCTCGGTGTTGCTGCCGCCCACCGGCAGGCGGCCGATGTCGACGGTGCCGCTGGCGATGGCCGACGCGTCGATGGGCATGAGGTCATCACATCCCCAGGCCGAGCCGTCCCAGACCGCGGCGTCGCCGGCGGCGCAGGCGAGGTCGCCGAGCGTGGTGGACGGTGCGCCGGTGACGTTCGACCAGTCCACGGACAGCGCGGTGTCGGCGCTGAGCGCCGACTCGGCGTTGAAGGCGTAGGGCACCGAGTGCAGGGGCAGGCGCGACAGGGCGGGGCCCGAGTCGACAGTCATCTCGAACCACAGGGTGCTGCCGTCGAAGTCGCCTGCATCGAGCGCGTTGACCGCGCCCAGGTCGACCACGAAGTAGCCGTTGTCGAAGGCCACATCGACCTGGGTCTCGGACCACAGCGCCGTGCCGCCCGAGGCGTTGGCATACAGCGAGAGCGCCAGGTCGTGATCGCCGTCCAGCGGGGCTCCCAGCGCGTCGAACAGGCGACCCTGGTGCGTGCTGAGCGTGGGAACAGCCAGGGCCGGTGCCGACACGAGCAGGGTGAGCACGGGGACGAAGAGACGGTGCATGGAACCTCCAGTTCGAAGCCCCAATAATGCCTACAGCCCGTCGAAGGCGCTCATCTTCTTCTCGATGAGCTCCTGGCCGCTGCTGGACAGCGCCTCCTTCTTGGTCACACCCAGGGCATCGCCGGTGAGCAGCTCGGCGTCGTGGTGGAGCTGCTCGGGAAGGAGGCCCGTGGGGTTGCTCTTGGGGGTCTTCCTCATCGCGTCCACCATCTCGAAGGCGGCCTGGCGGTTCCCGAACACCAGCTTCTTGGCCTCGTCGATCTTCTTGGAGGCGTCCTCGGGCGGGAAGCCGGCCTTCTTGAACGCCCGCATCTTGTCTTCTTGTTCCTGGATGGCGACCTCGAGCTCTTCGTACTTGCCCATCTTGCCCTTGGACTCGGCCTTCTTTTGCTTCTTGCGCAGCTTGGCGATCGTCTTCTCGCTCTTATCGAAGCCACTCTTGTTCTTCTTGAGCTTCTTGAGCTGCTGCAGCCGCTCCTTCCGAGCCTCCTTGAGGTCGTTCTTGTCGATCTTGTTCTGCCTCCGGTTCTGCTTGCGGGTCTCTTTGTCGCGCTTCTTGTCCTCTTTGCGCTGCCGCTTGAGCTCGGCCTTCTTGGGGTCGCGGCTGAACAGCTTGCTGAAGAAGCCCTTCTTCTTGGGCGGATTCTTCTCGTCGCCGATCTGCTCCTCGATCTCCTCTTCGACCTTGATCTCGGCCCACCCATCGAACTCCGGAACCTCGTTCTTCTTGTCTGGTGCGTCGGCGTTCTGGATCTTCTTGGACGAGTTGTCGTCCATCCTGCGCTTGAAGTAGCGACCAAGGGACAGGAGTCCGCCGGTCAGCGCGCCCGCAAGCCCCAGCACCAGGCCCACCGGCCCCGACGCCAACAGGCCGACGATGCCCAACCCGACGCCCAGGAGCTTGAGCCCCTGCAGCAGGGCCTTGCCTCGGTTGCCGCTCTGGATCTGCTTGAACCAGGAACCGCCCTTGTCGGTCACGATGCCGCCGCCGGAGCCCTCTTTGATGGCCTTGAGGTCCATGCCCTTCTTTCCGGTCTTGCCGAGCTCGTACAGGCTCCTGCCACCTTGGTACGCGTGGCCGGCCAGTCCAATGCCCGTCGCCACCTGGCCCATGGTCTTGCCGGCATCCTTGGCCACCGAGTTCAGCAGGTCGTTCCTGGCCTTGCTGTTCTTGGGCAAGCCGTTGCTCTTCACCACGTCGAGGGCCTGCTTCTGGTTCATGCCCTTCAGTGTGTTGGCCATGCCCTTGCCGGACTCGAATGCGCCGCTGCCGACATCGAGCGCGCCTTCTTTCGTGCGGGTATTGCCCAGCGTCATGCCGGCCTGGTCGTTGGTGAGCGACGCCTTCTTCTCGCGGCTGGCGCCCTCCTTCATGCGCAGTCCACCGAGCCCCATCATGATGCCGCCCGCGCCGAGGCTTCGTTGCCCCGAGGTCAGGGCGTTCGTGGAACGGTCGTTGGCGTTCAGGCCGAAGTTCGTCTTGACGTCGCTCTTCAAGCCGTCCATGCCCTTCATGCCCAGGTAGGTGCCGCCGGCTCCCCACCCGCCCACGCTGATGCCGACAACTTCGGCGATCTGCTTTTTGGACGTCTGCTTCTTCTCGAGCTGCTCTTTCAGCTTGGGGTCGACCTGTGCGAGCTTGCGAAGCTTGTTCATCTCCTCGACGCTCCGCTCGTCGGTGTCCGGGTCGCCGACGTCTTCGTCCCACTTCGGCTTCTTGGCCTGCTGGTTGGGCTTGCCCTTGTCGTCGTTCAGGCCCAGCTCGTCCAGGAAGGTGGTCTCGTCGTTCTTCTGGACGTCCTTGGCGTCGAGCTTGCCGTCGTTGGGCACGACGTCCTTCTTGGGCGCCTGTTTGTCGACCTTCTTGGGGGCGTTCGCTTTGAGCTGTTGCTTCATGACCATGGTGAGGAGCTCCCGGTTCACCCCCTTCACGCGAAGCAACGGCAAAACGGATCAAAGAAAATTCCTGCTAGCGTTGGGCCATGGACGACCCGGTCAGCCAACTGGTGCCCGAGCTGTACGACGAGCTGCTCAGGCAAGCCCGCTCCTTCGCCTCGCGCCACGGCGGCTCCATGCAGCCCAGCAGCGTGGTGAGCGAGGTGTGGATCAAGCTCGCCAACAGCGAAGGCAGCCGCTTCGAGAGCCGAGCCCACTTCTCGGCCGTCGCCGCCAAGGCCATGCGCCAGGTGCTGGCCGACCGGTCCCGAAAGCGCATGGCGGCCAAGCGCGGCGGCGGCCTGGAGCGTGTGGCCCTCGATGGGCTCGGGGTGGCCCAGCAGACCGTCACGCTGCTGGCCATCGACCAGGCGCTCACCAAGCTGGAGCAGGTGCGGGAGCGCGCCGCCGAGGTGGTGGAGTACCGCCTGCTGGGCGGCCTGACGGTGCCCGAGATCGCCGTGGTGATGGACGTCAGCGAGGGCACCGTGAAGCGCGAGTGGCGGGTCGCTCGGGCCTTCCTCGTGGATGCGCTGGGCTGATGGCCGACGAGTCCCGAGCGCTCGAGGTGTTGGCGACCCTGCTCGACCTGCCGCCCGAGGCTCGGGAGGCCCGGCTGCTGGCCGAGTGCGGGGAGGACGCGGCACTGCAGGTGCGCGTGCGCGAGCTGCTCGCCGCCGACGCCGAAGACGATCCGCTGGTCGATGGCCGAGGCCCTGGGCTGATGATGGACCTGCTGGCCCGCGAGATGACCGTCGAGGTCGACGAACGCGGCGCCCGGCCCGATGATCTACCCGACCGCATCGGCCCGTACCGGGTGCTGGCGGTCCTGGGCTCGGGAAGCGCAGGCGTCGTGTACGAGGCCGAGCAGAGCTCGCCCCAGCGACGGGTCGCGGTGAAGGTCCTGCGCGACGACACCGCCTCCGACCACGCACGCCAGCGCTTCCTGGACGAGGCCCAGGCGCTGTCCGAGCTGCACCATCCCTCGGTGCCCTACGTCATCGAGGCCGGCCCCCGGAAGGGGGGCGTGTTCATCGCGATGGAGCTGGTGCACGGCCTGGCCTTCCGCGACGCTGTGGGCGATCTCGACGAGCCCTCTGTGCTGCAGGTCTTCCACGACCTGTGCCAGGGCGTGGCCCACGTGCACGCGGGCGGCTGGGTGCACCGCGACCTCAAGCCCAGCAATGTGCGCATCACCCCAGACGGTCGCCCCAAGCTGCTGGACTTCGGCATGGCCCTGTCGCTGGGCAACCGGGGCAGCATCGCCGGCACCCTGGACTACGTCAGCCCGGAGCAGGCTGCCGGGGGAGCCGGCGAGGCGAGCTCGGATGTGTATGCGGTGGGCGTCATGCTGTACGAGGCCCTGCTGGGGCGCACCCCGATCGACTGCCGTGGGCAGGCCTTCGTGGACGCGGCGCGGGCCAAGCGGGGGCCCATCGACTTCGCGGGGCTGTCGCCGTCCATGGCCCTTCTCTTGCGGCGGTGCTTGGCGGTCGAGCCGGCCAGCCGCTACCCCAGCGCGGCCGAGCTCGCCGCGGCCCTGCATCGGGTGCTGACCAGCCAGCCACTCGATGGGTCTGGCCCGCGCCTTCGGGCGGTGCTCGCGCTGCGGCGTCACCGCACGGCGGCGCGGGTGCTGGCTGGGCTGGCCCTGCTGGGGACCATCGGCGCGGCCGGAGCGGCGTGGACCGCCCGGCGAGCCCATCACGTTCGCGAGGCCGCCGCGGCCCAGAGCCTGGTGGCCATGCAGCGCGCCCGCGCCGAGCTGACCGACAAGGGACGGGCCGACGAGGCCGCCGCGGTCTTCGAGACCTGGAGCGGGCTTCCCGAGAACCAGCACACAGGCGCGTTGACCGAGGCCTGGCTGGCTCGCGCCAACGAGCTGACCGAGCCGGCACCGGTGCGCCAGGCCCTGGCCAACGCGCTCGCCTCGGCCCAGGGGGACGCCCGCCGACTCCAGGTGCTGCACGCGCTGGCGGGCCACCTGCGGGACACGGGTCGGTGGGCGAGCCTGGGGCACAGCCTTGGGGCGATCGAGCGCGCCGGGGGCCGTCCGCCGCTCGACGACCAGGTGGCGTCGCTCGCCGGGCGCCGGCGGCTTCGCGAAGCGGCGGCGCTGCTGGACGATGACGGCGTGGGCCCGGTGCTCGATGCGCTGTCCTACACCGCCCCGACGGGCTCGACCGGGCACGACGTCTACCCCGCCGACAACGGCCAGCTCTGGTTCACCAACCCCAACACACGCACGGCCAGCCTGATGGCCCGCGGTGTGCCTCCACAGCCCCTGCACCGCATGCCGATGGGGGCGAGCTACAACCACGTGCCGCGGGGCTTTGGCTGGCGCGGCGTCGGCCATCTGTTCACCATCGGGCGCAACGATGGCCGGCTGGTGAACCTGACCCGGGTGGCGCCGGGTGAAGCGCCCGAGGTGTTGAACACGAACATGACCGGGCCCCTGGCGGGCGTTGCCTCGGCCGACCTGGACGGCGACGGCGTCGAGGAGCTGTACTACGGCACGGGCGCCTACTCGCGCACGGTGTTCCGCATCGACGAGCCCGGCGCCGAGCCTCGGCCGATCATCGCGCCCGACGAGCGCCAGGGCTCGGATGTGGTGAGCATGGTGACCGGCGACTTCGACAACGACGGCAAGCCGGAGCTGGCGGTGAGCACGTCTCGCTGGAAGAGCAACCAGATCCGCGTCTACGAGCCTGCCCCCGACGGCTGGCTGCGCGCCATCGCGGTCATCCCGGTGGACGGCGTGTTGCAGACCCTGCCCGACCCGGAGGGGGGCGACCAGTTGGTGGTCTTGCGCGGGCTCGAGGGGCGCGGGCAGCGTGGTCTGGCTGTGTACAGGGTCCGAGAGGGAGCGGCGACGACCACCACGACGGTGCCCGCTCCCCCGTCGATGGGGCAGGGCGTGTATCGGCTGGTGCGCGGGGACTTCGATGGCGATGGGCTGGTCGACCTCGCTGCCGCCGTCACGGCCGGGGTCTTTGGCGAGACCTGGCTGCTTCGCCAGACTGCGCCGGGGCAGTTCGCCCACGTCCTGGTGGACGAGTTCGCCGTCGCGGCGGCCATGGACCTGGATGGCGATGGCGATGACGAGCTCTTCGCCGCCCTCGACGACTCCACGCGCGTGATCTGTGGCGCAGGAGAAGAGGCCTTGCCCCGACTGGGCGAGCAGGACGCGCCGCTTCCGCCCGACCGCCCGGCGTTCGCGACCGCCCGCGAGCTGGCCGGGCTGGGCCTGGTGCAAGAGGCCGCCGACCACCTGGCCCAGCTGGCTCGGATCGCCGTCGACCCCGCCGCGGCGAGCGAGTTCTGGCTGGCGGCGGCCACGCTCGAGCACAGCACGGGCGACATCGAGCAGGCGCTGGAGCACCTGGAGTCTGCGCGGGGTGTCGGCGCGGCCAACATCGGTCCCATCGCGGCGCTGGCGGCGCAGTGGCATGCCGACGTGCACGACTTCTCGGCGGCACAGCGCTGGCTGCACGAGGTCGACGAGCCCGATCCCTCGCTGGCGCAGGCCGTGGCCGACGCGCTGGCCGTGCAGTCGGACATCGACTGGGCGGATCTGGACGCCGGCTGGCGCACCACACGTCCCTCCGCGCTCCGCATCGACGGGCACGACCTGTACATCGACGGCTACCGCCCGGATGGCACGGTCCTGGCCCGCACCTTCACCTTCTCGGAGGCGCGGGCTGGCGTCGAGTTCGAGCTCGACATCGACCGGATCGAGGCCGGCATGGAGCTGTTGGTTGGCTTGTACGATTCCACCAAGCCCAATCGCCAGCTCATGCTCTCGGTTGGATCTTGGGGGGGCAATGGTGAGTACAAACACAACATTGGCTGCGTGGGCCGAAATGTGCCCAACGAGGGGGTGAACCTGGGCTGGTTTCCGGCGGGGCCCGCAGACCACACCGTGCGCGTACGCCTGAGCGTCGAGGGCGGCCGTCAGCACTGCTCCATCCAGGCCGACGGCAAGCAGTGGGTCTCGCTGACCACCGACGTCCAGGCTCCTCGCATTCCCGAGCAGGTCGACTTCGCGATTCGCCTGCGCGGCGACCGCACGGTGCCCAACCCGTCCTTCCGCGGCCGCCTGGGGCCCGTTCGCATCCGAGGCGGCCGTCCCGCGCCGGTCGAGCCCGATGGCCACGACCTCGCGCGCCTTGCCTGGATGCAGACCCGACAGCCCGCGCAGGTCGACCTGCCGGTCACCGCACCAGACGCGGAGTGGCTCGCGCTGCTCGGCCAGACCGACGCCGTGACCGAGTGGATGGCCAAGCAGCCCGTCGATCAGCCTCAGATCCTGACCGGGCTGCGCCGCAGCCCGCACATCATCGGCCCGATCGTCGATCGCGCCTTTGGCGAGCGGGCGGCGCGCGTGCACGCCCTGGCCTGGAGCTCCAGCCTGCCGGCCGCCCCGCACGACCCCGAGTGGCTGCGGCTCGCGCCACTGCTCGACGACGCGGTTCTAGAGACCCGAGACGACGCCGAGCGCCTGCAAGAGTGGGCGCGCATCCTCGAAGATGCCGGCCAGGCCGAACGGGCGCGCGCGGTGCGGGCGCGCATCGCCGCCCACCCCGTCGTGGACGGCGTTAGGCCGCGGGCCCAGGAGACCCCCCCATGAAGCGCACGGGAGCCCGGCGATGACCGAGCCCAACGCACCCGACGGCTGGTCCCGCACCAGCCTGGTGGGCGTGGCTGTGGGCGTGGTCTGCCTGGCGCCGACCGGCGCGGCCGTGCTGGCCAGCGTGCTGTACGTGCTGGCCAACATCGTGGGCTACATCCTGGGCTTTGTGACCACCGACAGCGACTTTGGCGGCTTCACCACCCTGGCGGTCCTGTTCTGGTCGAGTCTGGCGGGTGTGGTGGCGGCGCCGCTCATCGCCGTGGCCGGGCTGCTGCTGCACCCCATCGGCGGTGTGGCCGCAGCCGTCGGGGCCTGGAGTGGGGCGCGCAAGAGCGGCGTGGTGCTGGTGCTGGCCCACATCGTGACCTTCGCAGCCGCGGCGACGGTGCTGGTGATGTACGGCGGCCTGGGCGGAGCGCTGCTGGCCCGGTGAGGGTCAGCCCCCGCTGACGAAGGGAGCCTGGCGCACGAAGCCGCCCTGCTCGACCCGATCGAGCATCCACGAGGCGACATCGGCATACGCCACCATGGGCGAGCCCGACACCCGGTCGAGCGCGACCGATACGCTGCCGGTGGCCTCGCCCTGCGTCATGCGCGCGACGCGCACCATCACCGACGCCCAGATCCTCGCCCACGCCCGCCGGTGCTTCGTCGACCGGGGTCCAGCGGTCTCGCTCGCGGTCATCGGCAAGGCGGTGGGGCTCACGCCGGCGGGGCTCATCAAGCGCTTCGGCAGCAAGGAGCGCCTGCTGTTCGCGGCGATGTTGCCGCCGCAGCCGCCGGGCTGGCTGGGCACGCTGTCCTGTGCGCCTCCTGCAGACGTGGCTGCGGCCCTGGTGCGGGTGCTCGGCCAGCTGGCCCGGGAGTTCGAGGCCGTCGGGCCGGCGTTGGCGGTGCTGCGCATGAGCGAGGTGTCGGTCGGCGAGGTGTTCGCGAAGGGCCAGCCTGGCCCCAGCCTGGTGGCAAGGCGGCTGCTGGCCCGGTGGCTGGCGCAGGCCGGCGTGAAGGGGGACCCCGCGGCCTTGGCCGACGCGGCCATCGGGGCGGCCGAGGCCCGCGGCTTTCTGACCTGGATCGGCCCGCAGATGGTCGCCGACACCAGCGAGCACGACTGGGCCACGGCACTGGCACGCGTGGTGCTGGACGGAGCGCGCGCATGAGCGGACCGGCTTCCTGCCGCACCACACCATCGAGCAACACCTGCTGGGCTCGGGCATGCACACGGTGCTGCTGCGGTCGGGCTACTTCATGCAGAATTTCTCGACCATGCACCGCGACGACATCCGCCTGCGCGACGCGATCTCGCTGCCCAGCGGGCGCGGCCGCATCAGCATGGTGGACGTGCAGGACGTCGCCCAGGCCGCTGTGGCCGGCCTCGTCGACCGCGACGGCTGCGTGACCTGGGATCTGACGGGGCCTCAGGCGCTCAGCACCGCCGACGTCGCAGCCACCTTGACCGAGGTGCTCGGCCGCCCCATCCACAACCTCGACCCGGGCATCCTGCGCTTCTACCGCGAGCAAGTGCGGCACGGCACGTCCCGGGGGCTCGTGCTGTTCATGATCGCCGAGTACACCCACGCCCGGCTGGGGTTCGCCGGGCGCCTGGCCGACGGCGTGCGAGACGCCCTGGGCCGAGAACCGACCTCGCTGGCGGACTTTGCCCAGCGCGAGCGCGGGGCCTGGACGCGCGGCGCGTAGCGGGCGCATGTGGGCCACACAATATCTGCCGCTACAATGCGTCTTCTGGCTCAGGAGTCTCCATGTCCCCCTTGCACACCGCCCTGCGCACGAGCGCCCTCCTGGCCGCGGCCTTCACCCTGTCCTGTTCCGGTGGCGACGACACCGCCAGCGACACCTCGGACACCGCCCCGGTCACCGCCACCTGGGACGACGTGCGGCCGATCGTCCAGGCCCACTGCGCGCGGTGCCACAGCGCCGACCGCCTGTCCACCTACCGGCGGCTCGAGACCCACCAGGAGGTCTCTCGGCTGGCCCCCAACATCCTGGCCAAGCTCGAGACCGAACCCGAGCGTGGGCAGCGCATGCCGCTGGCGTCGAACCACGTCGGGGAGCAGGGCTGCGAGCCCCAGCATGCCGCACTCAACGACAAGCGCCTCACCGACACCGAGCAGGCGATGCTGGTGGCGTACCTGCAGCGCACCGATCACGTCGAGTACGACGACACCTACGAGCGCTTGTCGGCCCCCGTGGTCGAGCCCCTGGCCAACGCCACCGAGTACGTCTCGTCCCAGTACGACGTGGTGAACGACGGCTTCTTGGACCCGCCGGGCGGCGGAAACGCCGGGTACATGGAGGAGCAGGACTACGACCAGCGCGAGTACGACCAGATGGAAGACGACTGGTTCTGCATCCAGTTCGACCCGGCCCGCACCGACACCAGCTTCATCACCGGCGTGCAGGCGCAGACGGCCATCGGCCAGATCTTCCTGAACTCGCAGCTGGTCATCGACACCACGGGCGCCAGCGACACCGCCCGGGCCGACGCCGACGAGTCGGGTCCAGACTGGTACCGCTGCGACGCCGGCCTGGGATTCGCCGACGCAGTCCCCCTGTGGCGCACGGTACCGGGTGGATCGGCGGTCGAGCTGCCCGACAGCACCGGCCTGCGCTTCGAGCCCGGGTGGCGCTTCGTGCTGCGCGCCGACTTCCACACCCACTTCGACGATGACGAGTTCGAGCGCCTCGACCAGAACGGCTTCATCGACCAACAGGCCGGCACCATGACCTGGTTCGACCAGGCCACCCTGCGCGTGCGCTGGGCCGAGCCGTCGCAGATCACGCGCGAGCTGCAGTGGCTCACGGTCGAGCCGAGCTCCCAGGCCGAGCGCGACGGCTTTGCGGTGCCGCCCGGCGACAGTGTGCGCACCTACTCGGCCTCGGTGCCCGACGGCGAGTATGCCGTGTTCTCGGCCGAGGTCGGGGCCGGCAAGAACGCCCACACCCTGTCGCTCACCGACACCAGCACGTCCACGTGTGTAGCCAACAACGGCGACTTCTCACCCAAGTGGATCGAGCACGTCGTCTACGGCGAAGACGACGCCCCCCTCATCGACGGCGACAGCGAGCTGGAGCTGAGCTGCAGCTACAGCAA
This sequence comes from Myxococcota bacterium, assembly GCA_965216925.1. Taxonomy (GTDB): domain Bacteria; phylum Myxococcota_A; class UBA796; order UBA796; genus CAYYHT01. Next base: position 5,680,159 of record CBDCGT010000001.1, read on the forward strand.
CAAGGGCGACTCCACGGTGGCCTGGGGTCCCGAGGGGGAGGCTGCTGCGTGGGGGCGGCGTGAGCGCTGCAGCGCGGTCGTGTTTTATTACGAGCGGGGGTAGGGGTGTGGTCGTGGACGGCGTGGACGGCTGCGCAAAGGCATCGGAACCATGAGGATGGCCGTAGCCCTCGTTGCTCTCCGGCTCGCCGCCCCCGCTGGCGCCGTCACGAACGGTGACCGCGCGACGGGCATCTACGCTCCCTTCGGCATGTTCGGATACGTCGACGCGGCCGTCGGCGACCTCCTGGTGCCGGTCTGTTCGGGCACGCTGGTCGATGCCAATCACGTGTTGACTTCCGCAACGTGTGTCGAGGCCATGCGAGCGGCCAGGCAGTCCGGTGTGTCCGTCGACGGCCAGGTGCACTGGCATCAAAACGGCGAGCCGACTGCCCTCCGCGGCATCGTCGCCGACGTCGACGCGGCGGCAATTCATCCCGAGTACGACGGGTCGTCACCAGACACCGACCTCGCCATCATCACGTTGGCGGAACCTTCGGACAAAGCAGCATCCTGCATCACCGATCTCCGGCCCGAGCTCGCGGAGCTGAGTGTTCGGCTGATCGGCCACGGCGAGAATGGTAGCCGGGACCGACGCGGTGGCATTCGACGCACGACGCTCGCTCGCTGGACGACACCAGCGGATCCGCCGGCGGTCTGGGAGACGACGTCGGGCCAGCGCATGGGTATGGCCTGCGCCAAGGACACGGGAGGAGCCGTCGTCGTGCAGACGACCGACGACACCCAGATGGCGGTGCTCGCCGTGATCAGCCGGGGCGCCGAGGCCTGCGACCCTCTGACCGACTTCGGCAAGACGCTCCTGGCGAAGGTGCCGAACGCAACGTCATTCATCGTGAACCATGCGCCTGGCGTCGAGATCTGCCGAGACGTCGATTGGGACGGCTACGGAAGGTGGGTCGGTCCGGCGGAGCCGCCGATCGAGGAGCCCGAGGTGCCCGCCGGAGCAGACTCGAAGGGTGTTCCCGATGGATACCTCTTCCCCAACGACTACATGTTCGAAATCGACTCGTTGACGGGACTTCGAAAGCAGCAAGCAGTCGATGGCCGAAGAAATGCGTGCCTCGGGAACAAGGTCTTTGTCGGTGAAGTTGCCGCAATCGAGCCTTTCCGGTTTGACGGCATGGAATCAGGGCAAATCTGGTCCAGAGTGACTCTAGACGTTCACTACCCAATTCGAGGCGAGGTCAACTCGACGGAGGACATCTACATTCGGGGAGGCGACGTCGATGGCGAAAGGCAGCTCCACTCCGCTGAGCCCCGCGCCCGTGTCGGAGACACCCTATTCCTTTCACTCTCTCCTCCTGGGCCAGACGACACCACGCTCGCCGCGCTGGGTGCACCCTGGATCCGGAAGTCGCAGGTGTTGGACCATTCGGGCATCATGCCGCAGGAACGCGCTCTACGAGATTACTTCGGGCGATACTGTGCCCCAGTCTGGGTCAAGTGACCCTGCTCCGCTGAGACGGACCACCCGCCGAGCATGAGTGGCCAAGGCGCGTGAGGCGGCCCACTCCAGGGCGCTGAGCGACGAGGAGCGTGCAGAACTCGAGGGGGCTGCGTCGGCGGAACAACACCCTACGAAGGAGCGCAGCAGCTTGCCGGGCGGCGGCAGGAGCCCGATGGCGATTGCGTTGTTCGTGACGGGTTCCGCCTGGGCGAATCGTAGAGAACTTCGTGCCTGGGGGTTGTCGCGACAGGCGCGCTGGCGACGATGTTTACCTGAAGTTATAACGTCCGCATGAAGACCACGCTTACCGTCCGCAAGATCGGCAACTCCTTCGGCGTCATCCTGGGCAAGGACGCGCTGACCGAGCTCGGCATCGCAGAAGGCGACACCCTGTTCGTCGTGCGAACGCCGGACGGCATCCGGCTGACGGCCTACGACCCGGACTTCGCCGACGCCCTCGAAGCGGGTCGCGACTACATGCGCCGGCACCGGAACGCGCTGCGTGAGCTCGCGCGCTGATGGAGCCTCGATGGCTCACCCGAGCCCTGGTGGTGGCGCTGCAGCAGGAGGCCCTCGCCGTCTTTGGCGGGCACGGCGGGCTTCGAGATGAGGGGCTGTTGGAGAGCGCGCTCGCCCGGCCACGGAACCTGCTCGCCTACGAGCCGGGTGCTGACCTGGGCCGACTCGCCGCCGGGTACGGCTTCGGTCTCGCCCGAAACCACGCGTTCGTGGATGGCAACAAGCGCGTCGCGGTGCTGGCCGTGGCTGTGTTTCTGGCCATCAACGGGGTGGACTTCGACCCCGACGAGGTGGATGAGGTGCGCACCATTCTGGCCCTGGCTGCCGGCGAGGTGGGCGAAGAGGAGCTGGCGGTCTGGATCCGAGCCAACTCCCAGCCGAGAACCCCCGGCCCTTGATGGGACTGGTTCGCCGAGGCGCCCCCACCCCCAACCACAAAGGCCCGCCGAGCGAACTCGACGGGCCCCGTGTTTCGGATGGTCGGGGTAGCAGGATTTGAACCTACGACTTCCTGCTCCCGAAGCAGGCGCGCTACCAGGCTGCGCTATACCCCGAACCCCAGCCGTCTAACGTAGCCGTTCGCGGCGGCAACGCGCCGTCGGATCGTCTTCCAATTGAAAATGACTTTCATTTTCAATTGGATCAGCATAGGCTCTCGCCAACGGAGGCTGCGATGGACGTCTCAGAACGGCAGCTGCTCGTGGGCGTGCTGCTCTCCCTCATCCTGCTGGTGCGCATCGTCTCTCACCAAGAGGCGGGCGGCATGTTCCGCGACCAGTCCGACGGACTCGAGCGCGAGGGACGGCTGCTCGGCTATGTCGCGCGCTTCGCCTTCTTGGTCGGCGGTGTTGGCGGCGCCTTCCTGTGGTGCTGGCGGGCCGAGCTGGTGCCGCTCAACCTGCCGCTGCCGGTGGCCGCGCACTGGCTCGGCCTGGGCCTGGTGGAGGCGGGCGTCGCGCTGCTGGTCTGGGTGCAGATCGCGCTGGGCGTGCACTTCTCGGGCACGCTTCACCTCCGCGAGGGCCACCAGCTGGTGCAGCACGGCCCCTACGCCCGCATCCGCCATCCCATGTACACCAGCTTCTTGTTGCTGTTCACCGGCCTGGGGCTGCTGACCGGCAACGGGCTGCTGGCCGCGATCATGCTCGGCAGCCAGGTGTGGGTGCTGGGGTGGAGGCTGCCGCAAGAGGAGGCCATGCTCGAGCAGCAGTTCGGCGACCTGTGGCGGGAATATCGGGGGCGGACGGGAGCCGTGCTTCCGCGGTGAAGGATCGGCGGGTCCGCGGCACTACGGTGGCCTGGAGCCACCATGTTCACGCTGTCCCTGCTCGCCGCGTGCGTCGACCTCGCTGCCCCGGCCACCCCGGCCACCCCGGCCATCTCGGAACAACCCGGCTGCCGCTACGTCCTGTCGTATCTCGACGCGGCGGCGACGGGCACTACGGTCGAAACCCGGTGAGCGTGTGCGACTCCGAGCCGTACCAGCCCATGCGCGGAGGGGACTGCAACGACAACGACGCCAGTGTGCATCCGTTGGCGCTGGACGTCTGCGATGGCGTCGACGACGACTGCGACGGCACCGAGCCCAACCGGGGCATGACGTGGCCAGACAAGGACGGCGACGGCTTCGGCACCTACCTGGGCGGAACGCTCGAAGAGACGTGCCTGGATGCGCCCAATCGCAGCCCCTCCTGGACCGACTGCGACGACAGCGACGACCAGCGGCACCCAGAGCAGACCGAGGACTGTCGCGACGGCGTCGATCAGGACTGCGACGGCACCATCGACTGCGAAGACGCCGACTGTGCCCTAAGCCCGTACTGCATCGAGGCCGACTGCCACGACGGCGACGACAGCGACAACGACGGGCTTCCGGCTGCCTGGACGACGACTGCTGGGGCATGGACGGCTGCGACACCACCGCGACCCTCACCGTCACGGCGGGCACCCTGCACCGGCGGGCAGAGACCCATGCGGTGTACTACTCGTCGACCTTCGTCGTCGGCACTGCGAGCACGACCTACGGCGGCACGACGTACATCATCGGCAATGACTTCAACAGCTTCTGGTCGAGCGAGGTGCAGGTGTCGGCCGAGCTGTCGGGCCAGGTTCGCTTGGCAACGCAGAGCGGCTCGGCGGTGTGCTCCTTCGCTGCAAGCCCCTTGGTCTGGGCCGAGCGTGCCGGCTCCTGGAACGGCGACCGCCCAGAGGTCGAGACCCTGCACGCCGCCCAGATCATCGGCTCGGCCAGTGGCCCTGCATGGTCCGCACAAGACGAGGTCGTGCACCCAGGCGATTCCCTGACGATCGGGCTGTGATCGGCGCTACGTTGCCCGTCGAGGCGATCAGAACCGCCGCGAACTTCCGCCCCGCCGAACAGAACGGCATCCAACTTCCGCTTGCGCTCCTCGCGGCGGCCGGCACTCGTCCATTGTCGGCGTTTTCTCGTCGGGCGCTCCAGGGAAGAACGGGATGGAGGGCCAAGAGCGGAAGTTCGACCCGTCTCTGTCGTGGCATCCGGAAGTTCAACGCCGTTCTGGCGCCACAACCGCCCTGAACTTCCGCGCTTCGGTGGCCTACGCCCCTCGCAGCGCCGCGATCGCCGCCCCGCGGTCCTCGGCCTTGTACACGCCGCTGCCGCTCACCAGCACGTGCGCGCCCGCCTCGGTGAAGCGGTGCGCGTTGTGCGTCTTCACGCCGCCGTCCACCTCGATGAGCGTGCTCAGGCCGCGCTGGTCGATGGCCTTGCGCAGCCGCTCGATCTTGGGGAACACGGCCTCGATCAGGCTCTGGCCGCCAAAGCCGGGGTTCACGCTCATCACCAGCACCAGGTCGAGCTCGTCGAGCACGTAGTCCAGGATGGTCTCGGGGGTGTGCGGGTTCAGGCTGACGCCCGCGCGCGCGCCCAGCGCCTTGATCTGCTGGATGTTGCGATGCAGGTGCATGCACGCCTCGGCGTGCACGGTCAGGATGTCGGCGCCGGCCTCGCGAAAGTCGGCCACGTACCTCTCGGGCTCGACGATCATCAGGTGCACGTCCACCACCGCATCGCCGGCGGCGGCCTTCACCGCCTTGACCACCGGCGGGCCGATGGTGATGTTGGGCACGAAGCGGCCATCCATCACGTCGACGTGTACCCACTCGGCACCCAGCTCGACCACCTGGGCGACATCGCGCGCGAGGTGGCCGAAGTCGGCAGACAGGATGGACGGTGCGACGATGGCCATGGAGACTCCCGAGCAGTCGACGCCCTATCGCGGCGCCAGCGGCTCGCCCTCGACCAAGCGTGCCCCGTTGGCAAAGTCGGCCCCCGAGACCGCGCCCTTTCCGGGCTTCTTGACGGTCACCAGCTCGATCGCGCCCTCGCCGGCGGCCACGATCAGCCTGCCCTTTGCTGAGAGCACGGTGCCAGGCTCGCCGTCGCCATCCACCGGCCGGGCCTCGAGGAGCTTGAGCGCGCCCTTGCTGTTCCACGACACGAAGCCACCCGGCCACGGCGACATCGCGCGGATGCGGCGATCGATCCGAGCCGCGGACTGCCCCCAGTCGATGGCCCCCTCGGACTTGTCGATCTTGCCGCAGTACGTGGCCTCGCCCACCTGGGGCGCGGGCGTCGCCGGCAGCATCGCCAGGGTCTCGACCGCGCACTCGGCCGCCAGCCACATCAGTCGGTCGTGCAGCGTGCCGGCCGTGTCCCGCGGGCCGATGGGGGTGCGCTTGCTGACGTACAGCGGGCCGGTGTCGAGGGTGGCCTCCATCTGCTGGGTGCACACGCCGGTCTCGGTGTCCCCGGCCAGGATGGCGGCCTGGATGGGCGCCGCCCCCCGCCAGCGCGGCAGAAGCGAGCCGTGGATGTTGATGCAGCCCAGCTTGGGGCTGGTGAGCAGGTGCTCGGTGAGCAGGCGCCCATAGGCGAGCACCACGGCGACGTCGGCCTGAAGCCCCGCGTAGCGAGCCGGGAAGGAGCCGCTCTTGATCGCGCGGGGCTGGCTGGTGGGCAGACCCAGCTCGCGCGCCCGCTCGACGACCGGCGGCGAGCGCAGCTTCTTGCCGCGGCCCGCGGGGGCATCGGGACGGGACACCACCAGCACGACCTCGTGGCCGGCATCGTGGATGGCTTGCAGGGTGGGCACCGCGAAGTCCGGGGTGCCCATGTAGATGACGCGCATGGAGTGCGGCTAACCGGGGGAGGTGGCCTCGTCGGGGGTGCGTCTGAAGGGTGCGAGCTGCCGGCACACGGAGCATGCCCAACGAGAGAGCCATGTTCCCGCTGCTGCCCGGCCTGCTGTCCTGTTCGCTGTGGAGCCTTCCGCCCGAGCCCGTGTACACCATCACCTGCGAAGACGACGGCTTCAGGCTCTCGGACGAGGTGTGCGATGACGGGACCGACCAGGACTGCGATGGCACCATCGACTGCGAGGACGCCGACTGCGCCAGCGCGCCCGGGTGCGTCGAGCTGGCCTGCGGCGACGGGCTGGACGACGATGACGATGGCTGGACCGACTGCTTCGACGACGACTGCTGGGGCATCGATGGGTGCGAGGTCGACGCGGCCATCTACGTGGGCGCCGGCGGACTGGAGCGGTCGAATCGGCGGTACACGTCGACGGCGACGAACGTGCACACCAACGGGTACATCACCCCCCTGGGCACGTTCCGAACCACATCGTCGTTCGCGACCTACGGGTTCACCCGCACGGTCTACGTCGACATCCAGGCGGACATCGCCGGCCGCGTCGAGCTGACCAGCCCTGACGGGCGCATGACCGCCTGCCACTTCGAGCGCTTTCCGGTCGTGCTCCGTGGCCAGCAGGTGTGTTCGGGGTTCGGCTGCTCGCCACCGACGCAGCTGCGGCGATGGGGTGGCGAGGCGACCGCATGCCGCTTGGACGAGCTGCTCCCGGTCGACATCAACGCGCCAGGCGAAGGCGTCTACACCGCCTCGAGCCAGGAGCTCCTCCGAGCGTCGACCGTCGAGGTCAGCGGGTTCCCCCCGAACACCGACGTCGAAAGGGACATCGTCCCGCACGGGGGCGCGTTTCTGGTCAGCAAGCCGTGATGAAGGAACGCCCCGAACGGCACACAACAGAGCCCTGGAGACCTCATGTTGCCCCTTTGCTTGACCTTGGCTGCGTGCACCTTCGACAGCCCCCACTGCACGCCGCGTGCCCTCTACGCCGACCGGGACTCCGACGGTTTCGGAGCGGGGCAGCAGCAACTCGTCTGCCTGGGTGACCCTGGCTTCGTGGGCGTCGATCGGGACTGCGACGACGCGGACGCGGCCGCTCACCCCGACGCCCAGGAGGCGTGCTTGGACGGCGTCGACAACGACTGTGACGGCACCGTCGACTGCGAAGACTCCGAGTGCGCCGCCTCGAGTCAGTGCTTGGAGACGGCCTGCCACGATGGGATCGACGACGACTCCGACGGCTGGGCTGACTGTCTCGACGACGACTGCTGGGGTGTGGACGGCTGCTCGGTCGACGCCAGCCTGCGCATCGAGTCCGGCACCCTGCAGCGGCGCACCAGCCACGTCCGCAGCACCAGCACGTTCGTGACCGGGTACTCGTCCGCCGTCACCGTGCTCGAGTCGCTGGATGTGGACATCGACGCGCAGGTCAGCGGGTCCGTTCGATTCACCACCGGAGACGGTGGGTCGCGGAGCTGCGCCTTCACCCAAGCGGAACTGACGATGAACGGCTCGCGCCCATGCATTGGCGGCTGCGGTGGAGAGGCGTTTCCGTCCCTTCGAAGCGCGACGGGCGCCTGCCCCCTCGATGCGCTGCTCCCTCAACAGGTGAGCGCGCCAGGCACCGGGCCCTACAGCATCGGCGGTCAGCTGCTCTTCAGGGCCTCCACCACCCATTCGCACCAGACGGGCACGGCGCGATACGGCGGCAGCACGGCCTACAAGCAGGTGTTCCCCGCGGCCCAGCCGGTGGTGCTGACCTTGCCTTGATCGCAGGCCGCCGCTCAGGGACCCTACTGAACCTCGCAGCGCTGCCAGATCACGCTGCAGCGGAGCTTGATCACGCTGTCGGCGCCCACGAAGATGCGCCCGGCCGGCTGGGGGTCGTCGCCGAACCAGGCAATCACGTCGAACTCGCCGGGCGGCACCCGGTTGGACGTGTAGTAGTCCTTGCCCGCGGCCCGCAGCACGACGCGCTTGGCGTCGCCCTCGACCTTGATCTTGCTCCAGCGCTTCTTGGGCATGTCCAGGTCGGGCTCGGCGGTCTCTTCGCGGCCGGGGGGTTCACCGATGCCCGGCACGTCGGAGCCGCCGTCGAGGGCGAGTGCTTCTTCGGCCGGGTCGGGCAGGTCGTCGAAGTTGGGCGGTCGCCCCGAGTTGGGCCGCAGCAGGTTGCCGGCCGCGCGCTTGCCCCGCTTGCCGCCCTTGGCCTTGCGCTTGGGGCCCTTGCCGTCGATCAGCGGCGAGATCGCACCGCCATCGGCAATCGCCAGGCCGGTGTCGCCGCCGTCGTCGTCGCCGGGGGCCGAGGCCACCTCTCGGCCGCCCATGTTGTCGAGCTGATCGACGATGCGCTTGTAGCGAATGCTGACTCCCAGGCTCAAGCCGGTGATCAGCACCACGCACACCGACACCCAGATGGGCATGTCGGCGAAGGTGGGCGGCTCGGTGTAGCCACGGATGGAGCGTCGGGGCGAGCGGCGGATGGTGTGCGCCGCTTCGGTGCGGAACATCTCGACTTCTTCGGTGGACAGCACCTCGATGCCGCCGTCGAGGTCGTGCATCGAGCTTCGGCGCCCGATCCTGGGCCGCTCGTCGCTGTCCTCGCGGGGCGTGGGCGCAACCTGGGGCGGCTGCACCGCGGGGATGCCCTCGCCCAGGGTGTCGATCACGTTGCCGTCGTGGGCCTTGGCGTGCCAGGTGTCGGGCGGCGGCGAGTACGAGGCGCCCGGGGCGGTGTCTCCGCCGCGATGCGGGGGGGCCGGGGTGGCCTTGATGGGTGCGTCGCGCAGGGGCACCGGCGGCGGCGTCTTGAAGGCGAGTGAGCGGGCGTGCACCGTCATGCTCGAGCTTCGGGGCAGGTGCCGCTCCAGCACCTCGCCCACGCTGCCACAGCTGTCGACCCCGGCCAGGGCCGCTGCCAGGCTGCGCACATCGGGAAAGCGATCTTCGGGGTCGAAGCGCAGGCAGCCGTTGATGGCTCGGATCACCCGCGGTGGCAGGTTGGGATCGACCACCTCGGGCCGCTCGAACTCGCCGCGCACCACGGCGTTGAGGATGTCCAGGATGCTGTCGCCGCCGAACACACGCCGGTGGCAGCACACCTCGTACAGCAGGCACCCGAGCGACCAGATGTCGGCGCGCGCGTCGACCTTGCTGGCGTCCTGGATCTGCTCGGGGGACATGTAGGCCGGCGTGCCCATGGTGGAGCCAGGCCGGGTGACGTCGACCGGATCGGCCGACTCGCTGCCCTTGGCGATGCCAAAGTCGGTGACCTTGGGCCACAGCCCGTCGTCGGCGAGGTGCAGCAGGATGTTGGCGGGCTTCAGGTCGCGGTGGATGAGCCCCTTGTCGTGCGCGACCTCGACGCCGGCCAGCACGCCGCCGAACACCCGCAGCGCGTCGTCGAGCGACAGCTGGTATTCCTTGAGGTACGCGGCCAGGCTGGGCCCCTTCACGTACTCCATCAGCAGGCCCATCATGCCGCCGACGTCGAGCACGTCCTGCACCTGCACGATGTTGGCCGCCCGCATCGCCGCTTGAATGCGGCCTTCTTGCAGCATGCGGTTGCGAACCGACTTGCTGGGGATGGACAGCACCTTCAAGGCGTACATCGACCCGAGCGTCTGGTGACGCACTCGGTATACGGCCGCCATCCCGCCCTCTCCGAGGACCCCCTCGACGACGAACCGCTCGATTTCCTGCCCTGGTTCCAGGATCATGGCTGTTCGAGCCTACCAGGGGTTGAAGCGAACGGGGCGAAGTCTTCGGGGGTCAGCGGACGAAGGCCGTACCTGGCGCGGGCCGCGTCGCAGTAGGGATTGGCCTCTCCTGCCGACCAGCTGGCCGCGAAGGCCTCACAGTTGTCGGGCCGCTGCGCATAGATGGAACAGCGCGTATCGACCCCGACCGTTCCCACGAGCGCGGTGCACCGCGGCTCGTCGCCGGTCGTTCCCCTCATCACCACGTCGGTGCGCCCGAAGGGCTCGGTCAGCTCGGCCGGGACGCGCCCGCCCCAGCGGTTGGTCTCGCGCTGGTGGAAGCTCACCCGAAGTGCCGCGCAGCAGGCGCCGCATGTCGTGCAGAGGTTCAAGTACGTGGGCTACTTCGCGTACAGCTCGGACTTCTGCCGGACCTTCTCGCGCTTCTTGAGCCAGCGACGACGCTTGAAGGCGCTGACCCGCTCGGCGAGCACGGTGCCCTTCAGGTGGTCGAGCTCGTGCTGCACGATGACCGCCGGGTACTCCTCGAACCACTTGCTCTGGGCCTGGCCGTTTTCGTCGAGCCACTCGATGCGCACGCGGAAGTAGCGCTTGACCTTGACCTCCATGTCGGGGACCGACAGGCAGGTCTCGTTCCACCAGATGTGCTCGTCGCCGTGTTCGGCGATGCGCGGGTTGATCATCTTGTACAGGTGGATGCCGCGCTCGGACTTCTCGCCCGGATCGATCACGATGAAGCGGCGGCTGTCGCCCACCTGAGGCGCGGCGAGGCCCACCCCGGGGGCCGCGTACATCGTCTCGGCCATGCTGGTGAGCTTGTCGCGCAGGGCGTCGTCGATCTCGTCGGGACGCACCTCTCGCGCGTCTTGGAGCAAGATCGGGTCGGGATACTCGAAGATGTCCAGGATGGCCATGGGCACACTCTCCAAGGCCCTTATAACCACCGGCTGATGCGCAACGCCCTCGCCATCTTTCGCCGCGAGCTCGCCGGCCTGTTCGGGAGCGCCCACGCCGCCGTCGTGCTGGTGCTCTTCGTGCTGCTGGTGGCGCTGTTTTCGCTGGTGTTCGACGACGTGCTCGCCGGATCGGTGGCCACGATGCAGGGCCCCTTCTTCTGGATCAGCGCCACCTTCCTGTTCCTGGTTCCCGCCGTCACCATGCGCCTCATCGCCGAGGAGCGCCGCAGCGGCAGCATCGAGATCCTGGCCACCCTGCCGGTCACCGCCGGCGAGATCGTGCTGGGCAAGTGGCTGGCCGCGGTCGCGCTGGTGGCCGTCGCGCTGATGCTCACCTTCACCTGGCCGCTCGCCATCGCCGCCCACGGCGAGCTGGACTGGGGGCCGGTGCTGGGCGGCTATGTGGGCCTGTTGCTGCTGGGCTCGGCATTCGCCGCGGTGGGCACCGCCACCAGCGCCCTGACCGACAACCAGATCCTGGCCTTCCTGGGCGCGCTCGCCATCAGCGTGGTGCCCTTCGTCACCGGCAGCTTCTTGCCCGTGGTGCCCGGCGACTTGGTGCCGCTGGTGCAGTACCTCACCTTCGACTACCACTTCAGCAACCTGGCCCGAGGCGTGCTGGACACGCGCAGCCTGGTGTTCTTTGCGGGCGTCGTACTGGTGGGCCTCCGCGTGGCCACCCTGGCGCTGCAGGTCCGGAGGCTGGCATGACGCGCACCGGCTTGATGGCCCACGCCGCCGCCCAGGCCGTGCTGTGGCTGTGCATCGCGGTGCTGATCAACCACATCGCCAGTGTGTGGTTCGTGCGCGTCGACCTCACCCAAGACCAGCGCTACTCGCTCAACCCGGCCTCGGTGGCCATGGTGCGGCGCCTCGACAAGCCCCTGGTGGCCCACGTCTTCGTGTCCAACGGGCTCGAGGCGCCCTACAACAACCACAAGGCCGCCATCGTCGAGAAGCTCGAGGAGCTGCGCGCGTGGTCGGGGGGCATGCTCACCATCCGGGTGTCCGACCCCACCGGCGACGAGGCCATCGCCGCCGAGGCCGAGCGCTTCGGCATCCAGCCGGTGCAGTACCGCTACCGCGACAAGAACCGCAGCGAGATCAAGAGCGTGTGGCTCGGCGTGTCCTTCACCTACGCCGACCGGCAGCAGGTGGTCAGCCCCATCAGCCACCTCGAGACGCTGGAGTACGAGCTGGTGCGGGCGGTGCGCGCCGTCACCACCAGCGACGACGACCGACGCGTCATCGCCATGAGCCAGGGCCACGGCGAGCCCGACCTGGCCAAGTTCGACGGCGACAACCCGCTGGCTCGGCTTCGGGAGCAGCTCGAGGCCAGCTACCAGGTGCGCTCGGTGACCTTGGGCGGAGACAAGCCCATCCCCGAAGACGTCGATCTGTTGCTGGTGACGGGGCCGCAGACCCCGGTTCGGCCGCGCGCGCAGTACCAGATCGACCAGTTCCTCATGCGAGGAGGCCGCGTGGCCTTCTTTCTGTCGGGTGTGCGCCCCGACTGGCAGCGCTTCCGGGCGCTCGAGGTGCAGCACGGGCTGCGGCCGATGCTGGCCCACTACGGCGTGACCGTCGATCGCAGCCTCATCCTCGATCGCACCAGCAACGAGGTGATGAACCTGCCGGTCGCGGTGGGCAATCGCCGGCAGATGGTGGCCATCAACTACCCGCTCATCCCGGTCAGCCGGGAGCTGTCGCCCAGCTCGCCGGCGGTCAAGGGCCTGGACCACCTGGTGCTGCCCTTCGTCACGCCGGTGCGGCTGGTGGCCGACCTTCCGGCCGAGCGCTTTGGCAGCGTCTGGGCCACCAGCTCCCCCAGCTCGGTGATCACCGAGCGCTTCCCCAGCCTGGCCCCCCAGGTCGTCGCCAAGCCCATCGACGGCGAGCTGCCCGGCCCCGCGCCCGTGGCCGTGGCGATCCAGGGCCCCTTCCGCTCCTTCTTCGCCGGCAAAGAGATCCCACCGCCTCCGGGCCGCGGCGCCGCGCTTCCCGAAGACGAGCTGGTCACCGATGGCCAGCTGAGCCAGCTGGTGGTGGTGGGCTCGGCCGACTTCATCGCCAACAACCCGGCCTTCGTGCTGAACACCGTCGACTGGTTGCTGCAGGATGCCGCGCTGATCGACATCCGCAGCCGGTCCTTCGACGCCGAAGGCCTGACCCCGCCCGACCGGGCCGGCGCCCTGAAGTGGAAGGCCTTCATCGTGGGCGTTCCGCTGTCGCTGCTGGTGCTGCTGGGCGGGCTGGCCCTTCGCCGGAGGCGCGCATGAGCCCACAGCGAACCTGGGTGCTGGCGGCGGTCGTCGCCGCGCTGCTCATCGTCGACGTGGCCGCCCACCAGCTGCAGCCCACGGGTCCCGAGGCGCTGCCCGAGGTCACCGCCATCGAGCCCGCCCTGGCCACGCGCATCGTCATCGACAAGGGCGACACCCACCTCGAGCTCGAGCAGACGGACGGGCAGTGGCGTATCACCCAGCCCGAAGCGCTGGCGATGGCCGCCGATGCCCTGGCGGTCGAGGCCGTGCTCGAGCCCATCGCGAGCGGCATCGCCATGGACGTGCCCATCGACGAGGGCGCCAAGGCCCAGAAGGACTATGGCCTCAAGCCGCCCGACGAGATCCGGGTGCGCGTCGAGGCCGGCCCCGACCGCGTCGCCGACTTCTATGTGGGCAACAATGCCGCGGGCGGCAGCACCTTCGTGCGCCTGCCCGGCAACGAGACCGTGTACCGCGCGCGAATCGGAGGCCGCGCCCGCTACGACCGCACCCCCAGCCGGTGGCGTGACCTGGGGGTGTTCCACTGGGAGCCCGATGAGCTCGCCAGCCTGTCGGTCACCCTGCCCGACGGCACGTCGTGGACCGCCGCCCGCACCGTCGACCTCACCGACGACGGCGCCGTGAGCACGGGCCGGTGGGAGCTGCAAGAAGACCCCACCTTCGCGGTCGACCAGGCCATGCTCGACCAGCTGGCCAAGGGCCTGGGCCAGTGGCGCAGCGTGCAGCTGCTGGCGCCCGATCACGACGCCGGTCTGGACCGTCCCGTGGCCACGCTCACCGCCCAGCTGACCACGCAGGCTGTGCACCAGGTGCGCATCGGCCAGGTGGGAGGCGCGGCCTTCGCCCAGCGCGAGGCGGGCAAGCCCGTGTACCAGATCCAGCCCAGCATCCTGAGCATCTTCGCCGACCCGGCGGCCGCCTGGCGCGACAAGCAGCTGGTCGACCTCGAGCCCACGGCGGTGACGGCCATGTCGCTGATCACGCCCGAACAGACCATCGTGATGGGCCGCGTGGACGGCCAGTGGCAGATCCTGGAGCCCGCCGGACTGGCCACCAATCAGGTTCAAGCGCAGCAGCTCGCCAACCTGCTCGCCCAGATGCGGGTCGACGCGTGGGCCCCGGCCGATGCGCCCGGCGTGAACGGCCTGAGCGGGCACACCGCCATCGTGGTCGAGACGGCCACCGGCGACCGACGCATCACCGTGGGCGGGGCGGTTCCGGGGCAGCCCGAGGGGCAAGAGGCCGTGTTCGTGCGCCTGGAAGGCGGGCCCGTCGGCCTGGTGCGCGCGGCGACCTGGGAGGCGGTGCGGCGCGCGTTTGGGGGGTAGCCCTCAGCTCATGGGTCGAAGTACCGGGTAAACCCCCATTCTATTTGATCTTCGGCGGCCGCGAATTATCGCGGCCGACGGAGGTGCAGCGTGAAGGCATGGCAGGCCGGGTTGTGGCTGGTGATCGGGGGTGGGCCCGGGTCTGCGGCCTGGGGGCAGGAGGCGCCGACCTCGCCGAAGTGCACCCCCATCGTGGCGTGGACCGATCTGGTGAGCGAAGAGGCCGCCCTGAAGGCCGACTGCGTCGCCTTGCCAGCGGCGTCCACCGACACGTTCATCTTCATGCGATCGAGCCAGGCCGACAGCCCGTTCGCGACGGTCACCAGCGCCACTGCCTCCGACAACGAGGCGGTGCTGCAGACCGAGGAGCTGCAGCGGCTCCGGGAGGCCCTGCAAGAAGGCGAGGTCTTCGTGTCGGCCTTCAAGCAGGGCCCAAAGGGCCAAGCGCCTGCCTCCAGCACCCTCCGATACCCGACGCCATCGCTCGCGGCCGCGTCGCCGCCCAAGATCCAGGTGGCGACCCGCCCAGCGGGCGATGCGGATCTCTCGTTCAGCGGCGTCACGCTCACGGCCACCTTCACCTCGACCGGCCGTCACCTGCAGGTGGAGCCCGTGCACATCGGGGGGGCCCGCACCTGGACCTTCACGCTGCCCAAGGCCGGGCTGGGCGGTGAGGTCAGCCTGAACGCGTCGGGGCACCCCGCCTGCAAGCGCGCGGTGGCGCCCAGCTCCGACCCGTTCTCGACCCACATCGATCGCACCGACGCCGACCAGTGCAGCTGGGTGTTCGGGCTGCAGGGCGACCTGACCGTCACGTACCAGGAGTCTGCCCCCAAGAGCAGCGGCGACGACGCCCCCAAGGCTCCCAGCCCCCAGAAGTACTACGTCTCGATCGAGGCGGCTCAGCCTACCGGTGGGGCCCCCAACGCCATCAACCGGGGTGCCCCCATCGTGCTGGCGGGCGAGGGCATCTCGGACAGCTGGCTCTTTGCCTTCCACACCGGTGGAGAGTGGTTCCTGGGCAAGGCCAAGACCGTGGGCAAGACCCGCCAGCTGGGAGCGGTCACCGAGTCGGGCCGGGTGGCTCTGGACGCCTGGCGCAACAGCGCCGCCAAGCCCGAACACGGCCTGGTGGTGTACGGCTCCGACCACGGCGACAAGGCGTCCGCCCGGCCGCTGCGCTTCGACTACGTGCGCAAGCCCGCGGTCAATGCGGCCGCGCTGGCCGACCATCGGACGTGGTGCCAGGTCGAGCTGCTCGATCAGGATCCCCTGACCGCGGCGGTCCTCGACGCCAAGAAGAAGCTCGACCTGGACCGCCTGCGCAAGCTCAGCGACCGAATCCTGCATGGAGACGGCTCGAAGACCTGTTGGCAGGCCTGGTGGCAGCCCTCTGGCAGAGTGCCTGGCGCCGTCACCGATGCCGATCAGGGCCACGCCGCGGACTGCCGGCGCTACCTCGACCTCGCCCAGGAGCTCGACTTCCCTCTCGACAAGAACCACGACGTCGCCCTGTGGAAGCGGAGTCAGAACCTGCGCATCCCGGTGGCCGCCGAGCAGCTACACACCACCAACGCCGACATTCGCCAGGCCGTGCGCCGGCCCAAGCTGTACCACCGCCCGGCGACGCCATGGTTGTCGGATGGGCAGGTCTTCGGACGGCGGGACTGGTACCTGATGTGCGTCGACGCCACCGACGGCACCATGACCCAGTACCTCGACGACGCGAGCCTGCTGGTGCGCACCAACCAGTCGGTGGCCGTGGTGGTTCGGCACAACGGCGATCAGCCCATCAAGATCGAGACGAGCGGCGAGGACCAGGTCTTTCAGGAGCACACGCTCTACAACCCCGTCGAAGAGGGCACGTCCGAACAGCAGTCGGCTTCCAAGAAGGACGAGGGGGACAAGAAGCCCGAAGAAGCCGAGAAGAAGACGGCCGAGGGCTCAACCAGCAAGGCCGCGAGCGCCTCGACCGCAGCCGGCGCGTCCACGACCATGAACATCGCGTGCAGCTCGGGCTGCTGTTCGTCGGACTGCGACCTGGACGAAGACGAGGTGAAGGCGGCGATCCAGGGGGCCAAGGCCGCCCAGAAGGCCGCCGAAGAAAAGGCCGCCGCGGCCCAGAAGGCCCAGAAGGCCGCCGAAGAGCAGGCCGCTGCAGCCAAGAAGCACGCCGACTCGGCCAAGGCGCACTACGAGCGCCTGTTCGCGATGGACGAAAAGCCGCGCATCACCTCCCGCTACCTGCTGCCGCGGCGCGGGGGCTCGGTGATGTCGGTCACGGTGTCCAATGCCACGTCCGACAAACACGACGCCAGCAGCAAGGTCACCACCCAGCTGTACGTGAAGAAGACCTACGCGGCCGCCATTCGCCTGGGCGTCGCGCTGTCGCTCACCACCGAGAACGACCTGTACGAGGTTCAGACCTTCGACGGCGTCACGCCCGAGATCACGGTGCAGCGTCCCGACCTGATTCCAGGGCGCGAAGGTGGGCCTGCCGGCAACTACGAGGTGGTGCTGGGCTTCGTGCCCTTTGGCCGGCACGGACGCGACTACATCCACCCCCGGCCGCAGTCGGTGCCGCCAAACGCTCGCTGGGGCCCGTACCTCGGCCTTGGCCTGGTGGGCACCGACGGCTCCCAGACCAAGTTCCTGTCGTCCACCTACATCGGCGGCGAGTGGGAGTTCGCGCGCAGCTCGTCCATCGCCTTCGCGATCACGGGGCGCCGGGTTCAAAAGCTCGACCGTGGGTTCACGGTGGGCATGGCCGCCCCCAGCGACGATCCCAAGGACTTCACGCACAACTCGGTGGCCTTCGGCGCCGGGCTCGTGCTCAACGTCAGCCCCGACTTCCTGAGGCTCGCCGCCCGAAACAGCGTGCTCCCGCCGCTGCCGAAGGCCGACACCGGCGGTGGCGACAAGAAGCAGGAACCCAAGAACGAAGAGGCCAAGGAAGAGCCCAAGAAGGACGATGCCTCGGCCGGCAAGACCACCACCACCACCACCACCACGGTGACGCAATGACCCCTCTGCTCTGGCTCCTCGTTGCTGGCTGTGCCAACCCTGATGACACCGCCGACACCGCCTCGGCACTCGCCATCTCAGGCAGCGCGTGGGCCGACACGATCGCGGCCGATGGCACCGTGACCGTGCGCGGCACTGCGACGCATGCACGGGGGCTCAACCTTCGCGCGGTGCGGATCGAGGGCGCGGACGGCCTGCTGGCCGAGGCGACCTCGACCGGGGATCGGCCGCGCTTCTCGGGCTGGACGGCGACCCTCCGCCCGGGATCGCTCGCCCCGGGCCGCGGTGACGTGGTGGTGCACGCCGTTCCCGCCGAGGGCCAGGCGGTGGCGTTCGCCTCGCTCACGCTGGGAACCACCGACCTGGGCTTCGCCGACTCGGCGCCCTTCGAGTCCGGCCTGCGCCCGCTGTTCGCCGAGCTCCCGCTGAATTCCAGCGACGGGGAGCTGCTGTCGGTCACCACCACCGTGGGCAGTGCCGCCCTCGTGCAGTGCTCGACCCAAGCGACCCCCTGCGTGCGCGTCGAGTCGGCCGATGAGGGAACGGCGATCGTGACGGTGCGCAGCGCCAACGAGGCAAGCAGCCTGGCAGTGCGCTTCAAGGGGGCGCCTCAGATCCACCCCTCGCTGCTCACCGGCATCGAGCCCACGGTGACCGTGCCGCTCACCGTCACCGGCGCCGACATCTGCACGCCCACCCTGAACACCAGCAGCCAGCTGTCGGGGCTCGACCTGATCGCCACCACCGACCCGGCCCGCCTGGAGCTGGTGTTCGCCCAGCACGACACCCACGCCACGCTCACCTGCTACGACAGCTACGGCCAGACCGCCTTTGGGGCGTACACCTCGTCGCCGGCGCCAGCGCAGTGACGTTGGCCTGGCAGGCCACTGCAGAAGGCCGCGTAGCGGCCGCTGCAGGGCCTGCTCCCGTGCCCGTGCCCGTGCCCGTGCCCGTGCCCGAACGCCATGGCTGGGCGCTTCGAAGTGGCGAAGGCAGCTCGCCTCGCCCGTCAAGTCGCGGGCTGGAGCTTGGTGAATGCGGAGGAGGTTGTACGTGGCTGCAGCGATTGTGCCCGCGAACGCCGTCTTCCGGCGCATGCGCCACGGTCTCGCCCCTGGGGCTGACGTCCCGAAGGCCCGCGAACGCCTCCATCGCCTCGTCTCCATGCTGGTCCGCATGGCCGCCAACGCTGAACGCCGACGCTCCTGAAGATGCGGAGTCCGCGCCTCACCGAATCGGGCACGGGCACGGGCACGGGTCAGGATGCGCAGAACGCGCGCTGCGCGCGCTGTTCTGCAGCGTCCTGCTATGCCACCGACACCACCACCCACTCGAACACGCCCTTGGGTCCGTGCACCTCGGCGCCGTCGTCTTCTTCGAGATCGATGATCTCGCGGCCCAGCACCGACTCGGGCGAGATGACCGCCACCTCGGTGCCGTCGACCTTGGCGTGCACACCGCCGGTGGGCGCCATGAAGAACCAGCGCCGCCCGCCATCGTCGCGCTCCAGCTGCACCAGCGCGCCCACGCCCACGCGCTCCATGGGGGTCTTGCCCGTCTGCTGCGCGAACCAGCTCGCCAGCCCACGCAGGGTCTCGAGGCGCGCTCCCTGCCCAGCGGCCAGGTACGACGCCTCGAGCGCCCGGGTGTCGTACTCGTTCTCGGGCCGTGATTCCTCGCCTGTGGCCTCGTCGCGGGCAAGGCGCGTGGCGTGGGCAAGGGTCTCGAGCTCGGCGGCGAGCGACGAGCGAATGGCGGAGAGAACGTCGGGCTTCGTCAACATCCGTCGATGCTAGCAAGGACGCGCCGAGCTTGGGATAGGCTCAGAAGGGAGGCCGCATGATCGTCTTGCTTGCTGCACTTTTGGCCAGTGCCAACCCGGTCCCGTCCTTTCACCACGGGTGGCGGGGTGAGCCCGACAACGTCACCCCGCCTCCACCCGACAACCCCTACCGTCCACCGGTCGGGGTGAACTTCGTGCCGCTGCCCGTCGCCTTCCTGGTTCACGACCATCCGGTCGACCTCGCCAAGAAGCCCCAGGGCAAGCCCGCGCCCAAGCCCACCGAGTGGCAGCTCAAGCACCGCATCACCGACGGCGGCGAGCTGGTGCAGCTCGACGACCTGCACGACCCCAGCATCAAGCTGGAGTGGTAGCCGACTCCAGCAGCATCTCGCGCAGAGCCCCAGCCGCGGGGGGCAGCCGGTCTTCGCCGCGGTGGATGAGGGCGAGCACGCGCTCGAAGGGCACCCTCGAGTCGCGCCACTCGGCCAGGCGGCCCTGCTCCAGATCATGCGCGACCGCCGCCCGGCTCACCAGGGCCACCCCGATGCCCGCGCGCACGTTGCCCTTGATGGCGGCGATGCCCCCGAGCTCCATCACGATGGTTGCCTCGGGAAAGCGCTCGGCCATCAGCTCGCGCGCGGGGGAGCCCTCGGGAAAGGTCACGAAGGGCGGCAGCGGGCCCTCGCAGGGGGCGTCGGGGGCGCACACCAGGATGAGCTCGTCGCGGCGCCATGGCTCGACCACCAGGTCGTAGCTGCGCAGCCCAGACAGGGTGATGATGCCCAGGTCCAGGTGGCCGGCAGCGATGCTGTTGCGCACCCGCTCGGTCTCGAGCTCGCGCAGCCGGTACACCACGCCGGGGTGGGCCTCGCGGTAGCGCGCCAGGATGGGCGGGAGCAGGTAGGTGCAGGCGGTCGCCCCGGCGCCCAGCCGCACCTCGCCGGCATGCAGCCCCGAGATCTCGGCCACCGCCCGGCGGCCGTCCTCGACCGCGGCCAGCGCCGCCCGAGCCCTGGGAATGAGCACGCGGCCGGCCGCGTTGGGCACCGTTCCGCCGGATCCACGGTCCAGCAGCCGGGCGCCGAGCTGCTCTTCGAGCCGTCGAATGCTGGCACTCAGCGCCGGCTGAGTCAGGTGGGCGCGTCGCGCGGCCTCGGTGAAGGTGCCGTGCTGCACGATGAGCAGAAAGTGGCGCAGTTCGTCGAACATAAGCTCTGTTTATACCATTACCCAAAACATTCGATTGGGCGAATGGGCCCCGCGGCGCGAGATTGGGCACGAGGAACGACATGATCGCCATCGTGGCCGGCATCGCCGCAGGAATCATCACCACCGTCAGCGGCATGGGCGGCGGCTACGTGCTGCTGCTGGTGCTGTCAGCAGCCTGGGACCCGCTCACCGCCCTGGCCGTGTCTTCGCCGGCGCTGCTGGCGGGCAACCTGCACCGCCTGGGCCTGTATCGCCACGAGGTGAACCGCCCGGTGGCTCTGCGCTACGCCGCGGGCGCCCTGCCCGGTGCCATCGCCGGCGGCATGCTCGCCACCGCCATCCCGCAGACCTGGCTGGAGCTGGCGATGGTGGCCATGGCGGTCCTGGCCGGCGCCCGGTACCTGCTGGACTGGGAGCTCGAGCTGCCCGACGGCTCGTTCGCCGTGATGGGCTCGGCCACGGGCTTTGTCGCGGCCACCGGTGGCGCTGGCGGGCTCATCGCCGGGCCCTTCTTGCTGGCCGCGGGGCTGTCGGGCAAGGCCTATGTGTCGACGGCTGCCGTCGGCGCCATCGCCGTGCACGTGGGCCGCCTGGGTGCGTACAGCGCCGGCGGCATCGTGGACGGCACCACCCTGGCGCTGGGCGCCGGGGTGGCGGTGGCGGTCGCGGGCGGAAACCTGATGGGCGACCGGGTGCGCGGGTGGCTACGCGACGAGTGGATGCCGCGCGTCGAGCTGGGCGTCGTGGTGCTGTGTGTGGGGCTCGCCGTCGCGGGGCTGCGCTGACCGGGCCAGCAGCCCCCGAATCCAGGCCACCATCTGCTCGGCGATGCGGCCCAGCTCGTGCTGGGGAAGCAGGCCGAGCTCGGCCAGGCGCTCGGCGGACACCCCGTCGACGGGCGGCAGCGAGGGCGTGACCCGCGTATGGAGCACCGCGAGCTCGGCGTGCACGGCCCGGTGCACATCCGCGCCGCCGACGGTGAGCGCCCAGAGCACGATGTCCAGCCCCAGCAGCGCGTGCTCGGCCTCTTCGGCCGCGATGGTTCTGAGGGTGGAGGCGACGGTGAGGTCCACCGCCCGCGCCGCGCTCTCAGCGGCGGTGAGCGCAGCGACGCCCTCGCCGAGGGCTCCGTCGCGCAGGGACCCCACCGCCAGCCGCACCAGGGCGTCGTCTCCGGTGGGTGCGTCCACCCTGGAAAGCGCAGTGAAGGGCTCGGCCGTGTGCTCTTCGCCCAGGTAGGCGCTGGCGAGTGCGAAACAGCGGCGCGCGTGCCGGATCTCGTCCAGCGCGGCCCGGTGCGAGCGCTCCACCAGGTCGCTGGGCGCACCCAGCACCAGCAGGCGCCGGGACACATCGGCAAACGCCCCCACCGCGGCGTGCTCCAGCTGCGCCGACGCCAGCCAGCCCTGCCCGGCCAGCCACCGCTCCCTGGGTGTCATGCCCCCCAGGTCGGGGCGAACCCCGTCCGACCACCCGCCGCCGCGGCGCACTCCGGCGGTTCGGGCCTCGCCGTTGACGCGCACCAGCCGTCCCTTCGGAGCCGGCGCGATGCCCCCGCAGGCGAGCATGTTCACGGCGCTCACCGCCAGAATGCCCGCCGTGGTGAGCTTGGCGAGGCGCTCGGCACCTGGGTTCTTGCGCGTGTTGGCTTTGTCGTCCTGCTTGCTCATTCGACCTCCTGTCGTGAGGTCGATGTAGGCGCCCCAAGAGGAGGGGAGCTGTCCTGGGCGTGGAAGCTGTGTGAAACGGGCGCGGAGCGCGGGTGGCTAAAACATCGCGCCCAGCGCCAGCGTGGTCTGCAGCGCGCCCGGCAGGGCCGCCTCGCTGCGGTCGGCGTTGACGTAGCCGATGCCGCGGCCCTCGAGGTTCACCACAAAGTGCCCGGCGCGCAGCTCGAGGCCCAACCCGGCGTGGGGTCCCCACACCGCCTGGTCGGTGCGGAAGTTCCGGTCGAAGGCGCCGTCGTAGTAGGTGTCGTCGACTCGGCGACCCTGGTGGGTGACGCCGCCCAGCGCGTACGGGGTGACCACCGCCTCGGGGAAGGCGTAGCCGATGAGCGAGCCCTGAACGGCGGTGTGGGTGCGCTCGGTGTCGCCCAGGCGCAGATCGTCGTAGCCGATGAGCCCCAGCTCGATGCCCAGCACCTTGGCGGGCATCCACTCGAGCATCAGGCCCGCTCCCGGGTCGGACCACGGCGAGGCGACACCGCCGTCGATGCCCTGGTAGCCGCTGTGCAGCGCGGTGATGCCTGCGGTCACGCTGAAATGGTGGCGGTCGTCGAGGCCCAGATCGAGGTCCAGGTTGTTGCGCGTGGGGCGGCTGTAGCGCACCCCCTGGTAGTTCGGCGCGTACGGCGCCCGCGGGTAGGCCACGTTGAAGTGGTCCCAGCCGTGGCTGTGGCAGCCGGTGTCGTGCACGTGCGGGGTGCGCGGCGGGCGGTAGGTGACCGGCGGCTCGCGGGTGGGGCGCTCGGTGATGGGCGGCGGCCGGTGCGTCGGAGGCGGCGTATACGTGGGCCGGTCCGAGCTGGTGGGTGGAGGCCGGGTGACCGTGGGCGGGTTGCGCGAGACCACGGGGGGCTTGCGGGTGACGACTGGAGGCCTCTGCGTGGTGGTGGGCGGAGGCCGCGTGACCGTGGGCGGGCGGCGGTCGACGTCCGCGGGCTTGGGTCCCAGCTCGGTGTGCCGGTTGTCGTCGCCGAAGGGCCGGCTGAAGTCGGGGCGGTCCGGGCGCTGGATGCTGGGCCGGTCTGGCGGATTGAAGCCCACTGGCGGCTTGGTGGTGGGCCGATCGACGTGCGGCGTGGGGAAGGAGGGGTTGGGCGCACGCACCGGTGGGCGGCGGGTGGGCGGCAACTGCGTGTGCATGCCGGTGTTGGGCGGCTGGCGCACCGGTCGGTTGGGAGCGGGGCGGAAGTCGGGTCGATCGAAGGCGGGGCGCTGCGCCGGCTGGCGCGGGGTCGTGGGCGGTGGACGGGTCGACGGACGCTCCCAGTTGGGCGGTGCACGGGTGGGGCGAATGGGGTCGGCGAAGCCCACCGCCGGCTGCACAACCGCGACGGGCGTTCGTCCCTGCACGCGCTGCCCGGTGGGGCGGATCTCGTCGTCGTCGCCGGCCAGCGCCGGGCCGCTCAAGGCCAGTGTGGCAACCATGGTCAGTGAAACCCAGCGGGTCATGGGTTGGTCCTCCGTGATGGCGCCAAGACGCATGACCCGGGCATTCATTCAGCCCAGATCGCCCACCGCGCCATTCCGTGACATGTCGCCCTCGGTCATCTGCAGCAGCACCTTGCCCACCACCGCCGCCTCGTCGAGCAGGCGATGGGCTTCGCGCACCTCGTCGACAGGCAGCACCGCGCCAATGCTGGGTTCCAGCTTGCCCTCAGCAGCCAGCGCCATCAGCGCGGTCCAGTCATCGCGGATCTCGGCCCCTCCCGAGCCCCGAGACAGGCTGATCATGTACTGCTTCACGGCCTTGCCGTCGGGCCAGAACTTGAGCGCCAGGTAGGGCCACTGGGCGGCGATCACCCCCAGCCAGCCGCCGTCCACCTCGCCCGAGACCCCCAGCGCCACCAGGGTGCCGCCCTCGCGCAGCGTGGCGTAGGACCGGCGCAGGTGCGAGCCGCCGATGCCGTCCACCACCACGTGCACCCCCTCTGGCGCGAGCTCGGCGATGCGCTGCACGAAGTCTTCGCTGCGGTAGTCGATGGGCACGCCGCCCAGCGCCCGAACCCGGTCGTGCTTGCCCGCCGAGGCAGTTCCGAAGACCCGCACCCCCCGAGCCCGCCCGACATCGAGCACCGCGGTGCCCACGCCGCCGGCCGCGCCGTGAACCAGCACCTGCTGGCCCGGCTGGACGGGCGCGAAGCGGGTGAGCAGCTGCCAGGCGGTGATGTAGTTGAGGCCCAGGGCAGCGGCGGTCTGCAGGTCCACCCCCGGGGGTACGCGGGCCAGCCGGTCGGCGCGAAGCACCACGTGCTGGGCATAGCCTCCGAAACCCGTGGAGGGCATGAAGGCCGCCACGGCGGTGCCCGGCTCGATGCCGGCGCCTGCCCCCACCGCATCCACCACGCCCACCACGTCGTAGCCAGGGGTGAACGCACCCGGTGGTGCCAACACTCCCCGGCGCCGCATCACATCGCCAAAGGCCACGCCGGCGAAGGCCACGCGCACGCGCACCTGGCCCGAACCCGGCTGCGGCATGGGCTGCTCGACCACGTGCAGCACCTCCGGCCCGCCTCGGCCGCGAACGACGACGTGGCGGGAGCTCACGCGAGGCGCCCGTGCAGGGTGTGGGCGGTGGTCCACCCCAGGCCTCCCTCCTCGCGAAAACGCCGGGTCGAGAGCCAGGCCAGGTGCGCCGGCGCGCGCAGTCGACCGACCTCGGCCACCGTGCGTGGGTAGGCGAGCGCGCAGTGCTCCACGAAGCGGACCAGGCTGTAGAACTCGGGGGGGATCGCGGCTTCGTCCTGCTGCGGCGTGGGGTAGTCCAGGGCCTGGGCGCGGTCGATCCAGCCTCCCGGCTCCAGGAAGCGCCGGTAGTAGGCGTCGGGGTCGACGAAGAAGCGCTGCGCCAGGCGGCGACGGCGGCGGGCGGCCGGGGTGGTGCCGTGCAGCACGGCGTGGGTTTGGTCGCGCAGCGCTGAGAGCCCGCCCTCGTGCGTCTGGACGAGCTGGAGGTCGAAGGTGGGCATGCCCTGGTGCCAGGTGAGCTGCAGGTGCGTCACCACGCTGGACAGGCGGCTGTGCAGGCCGCTGCCCGTGGCCAGGTGGTCGAGCCCGATCAGGCGAAAGAGGGACGGCTGGCGCAGCAGCGGGTGGCCCGTCCACGCCCGGTAGTTGTGCTCGGCGGTGACATCGGTGCTGATGACGTAGGGCGTCATCTCGGCGGCACCCTGGCGGATCTGCCACCAGGTGGGCAGCTGGGGGATGTGGCCCGCCTCGCGGAAGGGTCGAAGGCGGGTCTCGAGATCGAGGGTCGGGCGGGCCTGGGCCATGGCGGTTCTCCGGTTGCGCAACGGTCGAGTAAAATTGTATAAGACAGTTGGCCGGAGACGATGACATCTCATGACCCGCACGGTAGCCGAACGCATCCACGACGCCCTCGCGATCGCGATCCTCCGCGGCGATCACGCCCCAGGCACGCGCCTGCCGGGGGTGCGCAAGCTGGCCGCCCAGCACGGAACCACGGTGCCCACCATCCAGCGCGTGATCGAGGCCCTGGCCAGCGAGGGGCTGGTCATCGCCCGCCAGGGCAGCGGGGTGACGGTGCAGGACCCTCGGCGGGCCAGAGACCTGTCGTTGCTGCCCCTGTGGTTCCAGGCCCTCCGCGGGCAGCCCGAGCGCATGGCGCGAATCCTGGCCGACTTCCTGGAGCTTCGTCGCGGAGTGGCTGCCCAGCTGGTGCGCACGCGCCGCGACCGGCTCCTCGCGGCGCTGCCCCAGCTGACCCCCCTGGCCCTTGCCGTGGGCATGGCCGACGGCGTCGATGCCATCGCGCGCGCCGACGCGGCGCTGGTGCGCGGGGTGGTCGATGCGGCCGACTCGTTTGCCGTGCGCACCGTGCTCGAGGCCGTTCAGGGGCTCATCACCGAGGTGCCCCTGGTGGCCCAGGCCGTGTACGCCGACCGCGAGGCCCACCGGCAAGCGGTCGCGTCGGTGATGGCGGCATTGTCCAGGCCCGATCCGGCTTCTGCGTCGGCCGCGCTCGAGGCAGCCCTCGCGGAGTGGGATGGCACCAGCGTTCGGCGCTTCGCGCAGTTAGCGGCAGAGGTCTGACGGCCCACGGGTTCACCCTCGGTGCGTCGCCCACAAGCTTCCGAGGATCCCATGCTGCTCGCCTTGCTTGCCCTCTCTGCGCTCGCCCAGGACGCTCCCACCGAGGCTGATGCGCCCGCCGAAGGGGCCGACCCCGTCGAGGCCGCGCCCAGCGACGAGGCCGCGGAGCCCGTCCTGGCCGATGCCCCCGTGGCTCCCGTGGCCGTCGACGGCCCAGCCAGCTCGACGGGCGGTGTGCTCCAGCTTCTGTACACGGGCGCCACTGGCGGTGTCGGCGGCTCGAGCGTGCGCTTCGGCCGTCCAGCCGCCGTCGAGGCGCTGCTGGCCAAGGGCGACGAAGATGCAGCTGGAAAGGGCAGGGTCGTCGCGACCCGGGGACACTTCGGCACGATGGCCCGCGGCCGCGAGCTGCTGGTGGCGGCCGGGGGCAAGACGTCCACGCTCAAGATCTTTCTGGAAGGCGAGCCCACTTGCGACGGCAAGCGCGGCGGCCGGGGCGTCATCGAGGGGCGCCGTCGTCAGCTGATCGACAGCAAGACGGCCCCCACTGTCGCCGAGGCGCTGGGCGAGGCCGGTATCGCTGTCGACGTGTGGACGTGCAAGGTGGGCAGCGCCGAGGTCACCTACGCGGCGCCCGCAGGCGCCGAGCTTCCCACCGACTGGACCGGCTTCGAGCTGCGCCTGGGCATTCGCGAGTCGATCGACATGGGCAAGGGCCCAGAGGCGACCGAGATCGTGGGCGTGCCGTCCCGCGATGCGACGCGCCGCGTGCGCATGCTGCGCGAGCTCAAGACCGACGGCGTGATGTTCGTGGACGGCGGCAGCTTCGTGGATGGCATCGCGGCCATCGAGTCCGGGGTGTCCCCGCATCGGGCGTCGATGTTCCAGGTGCTGCGCGATCTGGAGCCCACGGCCCTGGTGCCGGGCGACACCGAGCTCGCCTTCGGTGCCGACGCCTTCTTGGCCGAGAAGGGCGACCTTCCGTACGTGGCCACGAACTGGGAGGCCGAGGGCAGCAAGGACCTGCCGTCGGTGCTGCGCGTCGACTCCGATGCCGGCGACGTGGCCTTCCTGGGCCTCATCGACCCCGAGATCGGCAAGTGGCGCAAAGCCGACGCCGATGTGAGCTTCTCCGAGCCCGTCGCGGCCGCCCAGGCCGCCATCAACGAGCTGCTGGCTGCCGACGAGCCGCCCGATGTCATCGTGGTGCTCACCAGCCCGTCGCCGGCGCTGCTGGGGCGCCTGCAGTCCGAGCTCGACGGCGCCGACCTGATCATCGGCGACGAGGCCCCGCGCACCGACCGGCTGTCGAGCTGGGACATCGAGCTGCGCGAGCCCTGGGACGCGCCCGCCCCCGCGTGGACCTTCCCTCTCGACGGTGTGGGCCTCGCCGAGCTGACCGTTGCCGACGACACCCTGGGCGGGGTCAGCGCAACCACCTCGCGGGTCACCTCCGAGCTCGAGCCCGACGAGTCGCTGCTGGCCAGCGTTCAGGCCGTGCGCTTCGACACCTACCCGGGCTTCGAGCGGCCGCTCATTCCCGCCGACCCGGCCAGCCCCACAGCGCCGATCAGCGATGCGGTGTGGACCAAGGCCATCTGCGAGGCCGTGCTCGACCGCTCTGGCGCCGACTTCGCCATCCTGCCGCCGATTCCGTCCGGCGTGCACGTGCCCGGGCCCCTGTCCGAGCTGCTGGTCATGCGCCGGCTCGAGCTGCTGGACGTGCTCGAGATCCACGAGGCCGACGGCGGGCTGGTGAAGGGCATGGTCAGCGAGGCTGCGCCCGTGGCTGGCGCCGTCTGCGGGGTCGACCCTGGTGGAAGCAAGGTTCGTGGGCGGCCCATCGAGTCGGCGCGCCTGTACCGCGTGGTCACCACCGACCGCGCCATGGCCAACACCACCATCGCGGGCGCCATCCGCGGCGCCGAGCCCAAGCGCCTGCTCGACCTGCCGGCCTCCAAGGTGCTGCAAGACAACACCGGCCGGCCGCTCACCCTGGCGAGCGCGGCGATGGGCCAGCTGCGCGAGATGCGCGACACGGCCGAGGAGGACGATAACATCCTCACCGAGCTCACCAGCCGCAACGCGGGCGAGACCCAGCCTGGCTACGTGTTTCGCATCAACAGCGCTGCCGTGGGCATCGAGGGCTTCCAGGGGGTCGAGGACGACCGCTACGCCAACATCCCCGAGACCTTGGCGACGAGCCCGTCCAGCTCGGCCATCAGCACCAACCTGGACATCGGCCTGGGCTTCTCGAACAAGCGCTTCGACTGGCTGCTGCGGCAGCAGGCGATGTACACGCGCCTGGTGACCGACCTGGGTCCCCAAGAGAGCGCCGACGACCTGCGCACGACCGCCAAGCTTGGCTTCCCGGGTGTGGCCTTCAACACCGGTCCCCTGGCCTGGCAGCCCACGATCGAGGGCCTGCTCGACAGCGAGATCACCCCCACCGAAGACGACGAGGGCAACAAGAACCTGCGCCAGGCCGAGCTGTCGGCCACCCTGGGTCTCGACGCCAGCGTGGGCATCTTCACCTTCCACGCCGGTGCCTTCACCCTGCGCGACCTGGCCAACGGCGACAAGCCGCTCGAGTTCGGTGGCCGCTTCAAGGCCGGCTGGGCGCTCGATCTGGGCTACGGCCTCAAGTGGACGACCTCGTCCGACACCTTCGTGTGGGCCGACACCCCCGAGCAAGACGACTCGGACCTGCGCCTGCGCTCACTCATCAACAGCGACGTGGCCATTCCGCTCGCGCGTTGGCTGTCGCTCAAGACCTACGGGCAGGTGTTCGTGTTCCGCGGCCGCTTCGAAGAGGGCGCCATCTCGACCAAGCAGACCCAGGCCAGCTACACGCTGGGCACCGCGCTGGACCTGAGCGGGGCGTTCGTGTTCTAGGAAATGATGTTGCCCTCTGGCGGGGTGCGGGGCGGGGTCGAGCGACGACGCACCGCCTGCATGCGGGGGTTCGGTCCGTCGGGCAGGGTGTCCTCTTCGAACAGGCGCTCGCAGTCGGGCAAGCGAACCGTCACGGTTGTGCCCCGCCCCGGCGTGCTCTCGATGGTGAGGCTGCCGCTCGCCTGGTCCACCAGGCGCTTGCACATGCTGAGGCCCAGGCCGGTGCCCCCCTCCTGGAGCCGAGTCGTGTACAACGGCTCGGTCACCCGCGCGAGCACCTCGGGCGTCATGCCAGGCCCATCGTCGATGACCTGGATGATCGCGTCGCCGTCCGCATCGTGACTCAGGCGCACCGTCACCACGTGGTCGTCGCGATCGGACCGCGCGATCGCCTGGGCGGCGTTCATCAGAAGGTTCAGAAAGACCTGAGCGAGGCGGCTGGAGTGGGCGCGCACACGTGGCGCACGCCCGAGGTCGGTCTGCAGGCTGCCGGAGGCCTGGATGGAGCTTCGGGCCAGGCGGATGGCGGTCCCCAGGGGCTTGCGCAGGTCGACCTTTTCGTCGGTCTGGCTGCTGCGAAGCAGCTGGCGCACGTCCTGGACCACCGAGGTGATGTGCTGTGCGGCTTCGATGGAGTCGCCGATGGCCTCCCGCATGCTCTCTGGGAGCGGGTGTTGGTCCACCAGCTCGAGGTTGGTCAGCAGGCTGGTGAGCGGCGATGAGATGTCGTGCGTCACGCTCGCCGTCAGCTCGCCCACCGTGGCCATCGCCTCGGCACGTGTGCGCGCCGATTGGCTCTGCTCGAGCTCATCGATCATCATGGTTCGTGCCCGGGCCTCGACCTGGGCAGCCTCACGTTCGAGCATGCGCAGGCGAGCCACACAGAGTGCGATCGCCCAGCCCGGAAGGGCAAACAAGAGCCATGGGATCCAGGGCACCGGCATGACCAGCGGTACCGTGCACGTGGT
Source organism: Myxococcota bacterium (assembly GCA_965216925.1). Lineage (GTDB taxonomy): Bacteria > Myxococcota_A > UBA796 > UBA796 > CAYYHT01. Next base: position 5,710,321 of record CBDCGT010000001.1, read on the forward strand.
GGCGAAGAGCCCCAACAGCAGGCCAAGACGGCCCTTGGACAAACGTCGCGCAGAGGCGCGGGGTTCGTGGGAGGTCACAGACACAACCAGAGCGATGGTGAGGAGAACACCTCCAGTGTGAGGGACGCGGCAGCGATTGGCTTGCGCCGGTGCCGCGGATTCAGGTTGGTGTCAGATCCACGCGGCCGCCCCGCATGCCCTACGATGCAGCTGTGTCCTCCTCCTTCTGCATCCAACACGCCGGTGGCTCGAGCACGGGCGAGCTGCGCGGTGCCGAGCGCACCGCGGTCATGGGTGGAACTACTCGAAAGATCACGCTGTTCGAGCTGCGTGATCGCGAGGTGGTGCTGGACGGACAGCTCTTGCGCAGGCAGCAGGTGCGCTCGGTCACGGCCAGCGCCGCCGGGCCGTCACTGGTGGCCCTCATGGCCGACGGCACCGAGCTCCGCGTCGACGCGACCGACCACCCCATCGCCGACGTCGAGTGGCTGGCGCGCCGCATGGCCACCATCCTGGAGGTGCGCAGCCGCGCGCAGGTGGTCGAGAGCCTGGACCGCATGACCCTGACCCTGCTGGCCCCCGATCCCGTCGCCGGCTTTCGCAATGCCCTGTTCACCCACCTGGGCATCTTGGCCTTCGTCGCCTGGCTGGCCGGGGGCATCGCCATCGACATCGGCGGCGTCGCGGGCGTGGTGTCCATGAGCGTGGGTGTGCTGTTCGCGGCCGCGCAGCTGGGCGACCTGGCCATGTTCCGAAACCTGGAGCGCGCGTTCACCGCGCCCAGCGCCGCCGAGGTGTCGATTGCCCCCGACGGGCTGACCGTGCGCCACCAGACTTCGGGCTGGGCCCAGATCACCGGGGTTCGCAAGGCCGGCCGCGAGCTTCAGCTCACCATCGGCGAAGAGGCCTACCTGCTGAGCGCCCCGGACGACCTGGCTTCTCACGATCTCGACCGCGCGGGCACCGCCATCGCCGCCTTCATCGATGCCTTCCACAGTGACGAGGCGCTGCAGCACGAGCAGTCCATGCGCGCCGGCCTGACCGGGCTGAAGGGCCGCGGACGCGAGCAAGCATGACCGTGACCCTGGCCGAGCGACACCCGTACGCGTGGTGGCTGCGGCGGCTGTACCGGCTTCCATGGGGCCTGCCCCTCGTTGCGCTGTGGCTGCTCATCGCCGTGCGCGGCCACTGGTACTTCTGGTTCCTGCCCGACGTGGTGGGCTACCACTGGATGGTGCCTCAGGGGGCCTTGCTCACCGCCATCTGGGTGGGCAGCCTGCTGAACGCGGGAGATGAGGTGCCCTGGCTGAGGCCCTGCACCGTGCAGGTCGGCGAGCACGAGCTGGTGGTGGGCGGCGAGGCCTTTGCCTGGCGCGAGGTGCAGGGCGTGGGCCTGGTTCGGGGCAAGACGCCACGGCTGGCCCTGGACACGGCCCGTGGGGCGCGGGCGCTGTACAGCCCGTCCGGGGTGGGTGAGCTGGAGCGGCTCGCCGCGGCGCTGCACGCGCGGGTGCCTACCCGATGACCGGCAGCCAGTACAGGACCATCGCGGTGGCGATGGGCAAGGTGAGCGCCGAGAGCAGCGTGGACCCCACAACGCCCTGTGCGACGGGCTCCTGACCGATCTCGAACTCGTTCGCCAGGGCAAAGGCGGCGATCGCGGTGGGGGTCGCTGCCATGATCAAGAAGATGCGCGCCGCCTGGTCGTCGTGCCATCCAGCCGCGCGGGCGGCCCACACCAGCAAGGCGACCAGCGCCGGGAACAGCAGCAGCTTGGCCGACACCAGCCCCACGGCGACGCGACCGCCCTCGCCCAGGCGCGCGCGCTGGGTCCACAGGTACAGCCCGAGCAAGAACAGGGCGACCGGCGCCGCTGACGAGCCCAGGGGCTTGGCCAGGCTGTGCAGCGGCTGCAGCACCGACGCGGGCAGCAGCCGCGCGCCCAGCCCCACGAAGGGGGCCCAGAACAGGGGCTGGCGAAGCACGCCTCGAATCGGACTGGCGTCGGGCCCGCCGCCCCAGCGCACCAGCAGGGTAGGCCCCAGGGTGAGTGCGCCCAGGATGAACACCGAGACCGCCAGCGAGGCGGTTCCCAGCGCCCCGTCGCCGAGCACCGAGACGCACAGGGGAAGGCCGATGTAGGCCACGTTGCCGCTGATGCCGGCCAGGGTGAGCGGCCCGGCGTGCACGGGCGCGGCCAGTCGGGACAGTGCCGCGGTGGCCGCCATCGCCACCCAGATGAGCAGCCAGAACCCGGGCTGGTCGGGGGGCACGAAGGACGCATCGGTCAGGCCCGCGAACACCAGGGCGGGGAAGGCGATGTACAGCGCGTAGCGGTTGAGGGTGGTGACCGCTGCGTCCGGATTGTCGAACAGGCCGATGCGGCCGCAGAGCGCGCCGATCAGCGTCGGCGTCGCCAGGGTGATGAAGGCCAGTGCGGTCATGGTCGCAGCCTGTAGCCGGCGGCGGGTTAGTCAGCAGCCGTGCTGCCGTACATCTACGAGGTTCAGACAACGACCGGTCCGTTTCGGATTCCGATGTACGGCACCATGATGACCCTGGCCTTCACCCTGGCCTTCCTGCACGTGCACACCCGGGCGCACAGCATCGGTGTGCACCGCGACCGGCTGGTGCCCATCTACATCGCGGCCGCAGTGGGTGGCTTGGTGGGCAGCCGGGTGCTGTACGTCATCGCGGTCGAGGGGCTGATGGGCTTCTTGAACCCGGCGGTCATGTTCTCGGGCGGCGGCTTTGCCATCTATGGCGGACTCATCGGCGGCGCGCTCGGTGTGTTCACCCTGGGCCACTTCCAGGGCTTCGACGGGTGGAAGCTCGCCGACTTGCTGGCGCCCGCGCTGTTGCTGGGTATGGGCATCGGGCGTGTGGGCTGCTTCTTTGCGGGGTGTTGCCATGGGGCCGAGGCGCCGTTCAGCCCCGAGATCGCGCACCTCATCGACGAGGGCCCGTGGTTCCACGGCGAGGTCTGGCTCGATGTCAGCACCTTCCCCTTCGTGACCACCGAGTTCCACGATGGCGTCGGTCGCCTGCTGCATCGGCCGCTGTACCCCACCCAGGCCTGGGCTGCGACGGCGCTGGTGTCGCTGTGGGGCCTGCTCACCCTGGTGTGGATGCGCCGCAAGTTCGACGGCCAGGTCGTGGCCATCATGCTCATGATCGAGCCGGTCACCCGCATCTTCATCGAGTCCTTCCGCGCCGATCACCGCGGCTACACGGTCAGCTGGGCCATCTCTCCCGAGCTCGCCCAGCGCCTGCCTCCTGGCATCACGCGCGCCGGAGATCAACTGAACACCGCGGTGATGGGCTTCACCACCTCCCAGACGCTGGGCTTTTTCATGATCGTGCTGGGGGTGGTGATCTACGTGCTGCAGCGCAACAAGGGGGTCGCTCCCGAGACGCCCATCCACTCCGACGACGACGACGACTGAGTCCTGCGGTATCTTTCGGGTCCATGCGTATGGTCCTTCCGCCGCTCCTGTTGACCGTGTCGAGCGCCTGCCTGTACATCGACGAGGCGGCGCACCGCGATCAGCTCGACAGCCGGCAAGACCCCTGCACACCGGTGGCCTGGTACGCCGATACCGACCAGGACGGCTTTGGCGACGGCGCAGTGTCTACCGAGGCGTGCACCCCGCCCGACGGCCACGTGGCCGACAACACCGACTGCGACGACGCCGACGATGAGGTGTACCCCGGCGCCACCGAGGTCTGCGATGGCGACGACGAAGACTGCGACAACGTCGTCGACAACGGCGCCCTGCTCACCTTCTACCCGGACACCGACAACGACGGCTACGGCAACCCTGACGCGCCCGTGCAGGCCTGCGGCCTCGAGGCCGGCACGGTGGCCGACGGCACCGACTGCAACGACGGTGATGCCGACATCCACCCCGGGGTGCCCGACGACGACTGCGACGGCGTCGACGACAACTGCAGCGGCACCGCCGATTCCGAACCTCCCACCTGGTTTCTCGACTTCGACGGCGACACCTACGGCACCGCGTCCGACTCGGTCGAGCAGTGCCAGCAGCCGCCCGGCTACGTGGGCAACGGCGACGACTGCGACGACACGCTCTTCGCCGTGAACCCCGACGGCGCAGAGACCTGCGACGGCGTCGACCAGGACTGCGACGGTGCCATCGACGAAGAGGCCAGCGATCGGGTGCCCTTCTACCTCGATGTCGATGCCGACTCCTTCGGTGATGCCGATGATCCGGGCATCCTGGCCTGCGAGCACCCTTCCCGGGTGACCGACAACACCGACTGCGACGATGGCGATGCCACGGCATTTCCGGGCAATCCGGACGTGTGTCACGACGGCGTCGACAACGACTGCGACGGCCAGGTGCCCGAGGCGTGCACGTGGCCCGACGAGCTCGATCCCGGGGCGGCGGCCGCTGCGTCGCTGTACGGCAGCGGTAGCGCCGACTTCTTTGGCAAGCGCTTCCTCTGGATCGACGCCAATCACGACGGCCACGACGAGCTGGTGCTGGGCGCCGAGAAGTTCGATGCGGGAGGCGTCGTGAACACGGGGGCCGTCCTGGTCTACGAGGCCGATGCGCTGATGGGCGACCTGGATGCCAGCGCCGCCGACCGCATGGTGGTGGGCGAGTTCAACTCCCATGGCTTCGGCGGCGACCTGCAAGACCTGAGCGATGCCGACGGCGATGGCTTCGACGACTGGCTGGTGGGCAACGCGGTGTACAACCACAACCTGGGCATCATCGACCGGGAGTGGTACGTGTTCCGCAGCGCGGTCACCGGCGATTCGGTGTCGTCGTCGGCCGATCTGGTGCTCACCCATCCCGAGTCTACGGCCCTGACCGGCAGCGCCCTGGCCGCCGGTGGCGACATCACCGGCGACGGCGTGCCCGACCTGATCCTGGGCGTGGCCGGCCACGACGATGTGACCTCGAACGAGGGGGCGGTGTTCGTCATCTCGGCCGACGCGAGCGGCACGCTCGACGTGACCACCGGGCAGACCTGGACCCACTCGGTGCACGAGACCGCGCTCGCCGGGGGCGAGCTCGCCACCGCCGACTTCGACGGTGACGGCATCTTGGATGTGTTGGTGGCCTCGCCGCAGCGCTTCCACACCGGCAACAATGCCGATGGCGTCGTCTTTCTGGTCGAGACGCCCAACAGTGCCGATCTGGACCTCGCCGACGCTTCGTGGTGGCACGGTCGCGCGTACGGGCACTTCGGGCGCGATCTGGGCCGCCACATCGGGGACGTCGACGGCGATGGGCACGACGACGTGCTCATCGGCGCCGAGCAGACGCAGGTTGGGGCCGTGCGCGGCGGAGAGGCCTACCTGATGCTCGGCCCGGTCGACACCGCCGCGGCCTCCGGGGGCCGCGATGTGCGCGACTTCGCCGCGGCCACCTTCACGGGCACCGTCGAAGGGGCCGAAGCGGGCAACGAGATCCAGGTCCTGGGCGACATCGATGGCGATGGCACCCTCGACATCGGCGTCTCGGCGCCGCTCTACGACGACGCGTCGGACGGCACCACCCTCGCCGGAGCCGTGTACCTGGCCTTGGGTCCGCACGCTGGAGCGACGAGCCTGGAGCCCGGGCCAGGGATCACGCTGATGCATGGCGGGGATGGCGAGCGCCTGGGCCTGACCCTGGTACCCATCGGCGACCTGAACCAGGACGGTGTCGACGACTTTGCCGTGTCCAGCCTGAGCGACGTGGAGCCCCTGACCGGCTCGAGCCACGACGCGGGCTCGGTGCTGGTCTTCTACGGCCGGGCCGGCTGGTAGGCCTGGTCGGGCGTGCTCACGCCTCGTCGCCGGCGAACTGGCCCTCGTCGGTCACCACCCACACGTCCTGAGCGGTCGACGAGGCCATGAGCGCCTCGGACAGGTTCAGTCGCCAGCGGTGCGCGCTGCGCGGCCACGGTGCAGCGCCCACCTCGACCACCGCCAGGGCCGCCCCGTCCAGCAGTCGCCGCACCGCGTTGGTGGGCGCGGCCGCCGGGGCGTAGGCCACCACGGTGTCGCCGACGTTCACTCGAAAGCCCAGGGTGGTGATGCGGTCGACGCCCGGCCGGGGCCCCCAGTAGGGCTCGCCGCCGGCCAGTGCGAAGGTGCGCACGGTCATCGCGCCCACGTCGAAGACCGCGCCGGGCTGCTCGACGTCGATGCTGACCGCGTAGCGACCCCAGCCCCGCGTCCACGCCTCGGCCAGCATGGGGCCGCGCTCCTCACCCGCCAGAAAGCGCAGCCTCAGCGGAACCGTAGGGGAACGATGCGGCTCCATGGCGCACAACAAGGCCACCAGTCCGCGGACAGAGTGGGCGCGCCCACTGGACAGGGCCACCGTCCTCAGCCCGCCCAGCGCGGCGGCGTCGAGCTGCGTGGCGGCGTGCACGGGCGTGTCGAGCAGCAAGCCGTCTCCCCCCGCCGACAGGTGAAGGCCGCCGTCGATCCATTGCACCACCAGGCCATCTCGCTGCCACCGGCTCAATCGTGGGCCTCGAGCCAGTCACTGATGAGCGGGTAGACCTCGTGCTGGGCGCGGTCGCCGACGCCGGGGTCGAGGTGGCCGTAGTCGCCCGAGAAACCGTTGGTCTCGGACAGCACCACGAAGCGCTTGTCGTCGCTGCCGACCGCGTCGTAGTAGCTCCACACCGAGTCGGCGGGCGCGATGCGGTCGGCGCGGCCGGCCAGGAAGAGCATGGGCACGGCCACGTCTCCCAGGGCCTCGCGGTACACCACCGAGCCGTCCATCGAGGTGAAGTCGCCGGTCTTGTGCGCCCGACCGAACTGGCGCACCTCCCCGCGCGACAAGGGCGAGACCACGCTCTTGTACATCTGCTGCCGGGCGGTGGGCGAGACGTTGGCCGGGTTGAACAGGTGATCGTCGATGGACAGCGGCGAGCGGCGCAGGTTGGCGATGAGCTTGGCGCCCATGGGGGACGGGATGAACGACAGCGGCGCGGTCATCCATGCGTTGCGCAGGGCAAAGCCGGTGAGCGGGTCGGCGTCGCGGAAGTCGAGCGGCGAGGCCACGGCGACAGCGCTGGCCAGGGGCACGTCGTCGTGGGTGGCCAGGTACACCGCCAGCACCATGCCGCCCATGCTGTGGCCGACGTAGTGCAGCTCGTCGTGGCCGGTCTGCTCTTGCACGTAGGTGAAGGCCGCCGGCAGGTCGTAGGCGCCGTAGTCGTCGACGGTCCAGCCCGCCTTCTGGCGCTTGCCGTCGCGGTCGAAGCGTGCGGGACCGTGGCCGCGCAGGTCCATGTTCCACACGTCGAAGCCCTGGCTGTGCAGGTGCTCGGCCAGGCTGCGGTCGGGGCCCAGGTCCCAGAAGTGGTGGTTGGAGCTGATGCCGTGCACCAGCACGACCGGCGGACCGGCGCTCTCGCGGCGCTGCAGCGTGACCCAGGCCTCGTCGCCGGTCTGCACCCAGTGCTCCACGACCTCGGCCTGGTGGGCGGCGGTGTAGTTTGGGTCTTCGGCGAGCTGGGTGAGCCCAGCGCCCACCACCCCGGCCGAGCCCAGGCTGGCCCACACCACGCGGCGCTGGAAGAAGGCGACGATCACCTGGAGCGCTCCAGCGCGCGCACCGCGACGCGGACGGGCGTGTCGTGGGTGAGCAGCTCGGCGTGGGTGAAGTCCTGGCTGTCCAGGCGGCCCAGGCCCAGGCGCACCAGCTCACGGCTGGGCAGCGCGCGGCTGGCGGGCACGGTGGCCTCGATGGGGGCGAGCTGGTCGCCGGCGGACACCACGATGAACACGTCTGAGTCGATCTCCTGGAGACTCAGGGGTACGCCCGAGCCCACCCATCCTTGCACTTCACGGGCGAATGCGGCTGAGACGCAGCCCAGGTCCAGGTCTCCGACCAGCAGCCGGGCGGCGTCGTGGCCGTTCCACTCGTGGGGATCCGACAGCAGCAGCGAGGCGCCGACGGGCTGGCTGGCCAGGTGCTGGGTGAGCGCGAGCTGCGGCAGCGCCAGCACCGGGGCCAGCAGCACGTAGGGGCCGTCCCCGGGCCGGTGGGAGGCCAGGGCCAGGGTGGCGCCGATGCCGTGGGCGAGCACGGGGGTGTCGGGTCCCAGCTGCGCGCGGGCGTCCCGGATCGCTCGCTGCATCGACGCGGTGTCCTGGGCGCCGCAGCCGAACTCCAAGAAGGTGGGGTGGTGGCCGTTCTTGGCCAGGGACGCGAGCAGCGGCTGGTAGCTGGTGCGCTGCACGCCGGGCGTGGACACCACCAGGACGGGCGCGGCGTTGGCGATGGTGGTGGCGGCGAGCAGCACGAGCATGCTGCGGGTCTATCTCAGTTGCGCGGCCCGGTGCCGGTCAGCTCGGTGTCGGACACGGTGTCGATGCGATCGACGTCTTCGACCTGGGTGCCGCCGTTGTCGGTGTCGCCGTCGCTGTCGCGCACGTCGTCGTCGAGGGTGCCTCTGTCGTCGCGGTCGTCGACCCCGTCGGCCACCCCGTTGCGGGCGATGTGGTTGCCGTCCACCAGGCGGCAGTGGTCGACGCCGGTGCCGAGCATGTCGAAGGCGCCCACATTGTCGGTGATGTTGTTGTCGAGCACGTCGAACATCGAGCGCGTGGGGTCGTTGCTGTGGCGGCACTGCATTCCGTTGTCGCCACTGCCGGTGATCTGGCTGTTGCGCAGCGAACCGGCGCCCCAGCCGTCGGCGTACACCCCGTAGCTGCCGGCGCCGGTCACCGCGATGTGGTCGAGGTCTCCTTGCTCGACCCACACGCCGTAGCTGGCGGCCCCGTCGACGCGCACATCGGTGAGCGCGGCCGCGGGGCCCTGGATCTCGATGCCCTGGGCGCCACTGTTGGTGAACACCGACCCTTCGACGGCGGTGTCGAGCGCGTTGCTGTACAGGCCGTCGTTGCCGGCGTTGGTGACCGTGAGGCCGCTGACCCGCAGCTGGTCGAGCGTCACCGAGTACACGCCGCGCACCCCGGCGTTGGTGATGGTGATGTTGTCCAGGCTGGCGACCGCAGGAGCGGTGTTGATCTGGATGCCGTCACCGCCCGTGTCGGTGATGGTGCTGTCGCGCACGGTGCCGCCGCCGCCCAGGATCACGCCGTCGTTGGCGCAGTCGGACAGGGTGAGGCGCTCGAGGGTGTTCGACGCGGAGGTGACCGCGACGCAGTCGGATGCCGTCGTCGTGGCGACGGTGACGTCGCTAACCGTCACCGCGTCGAAGCCCGAGACGATGAACAGCCCGCGGTTGCCGGTGTGGCTGATCTGCAGGTTGGAGGCGTTCAGCGTCTTTCCGGCGACGCCATTGCTGACCACCCCGTACGTGCCGGCCTCGTCGACCACCACCGTGTCGATGCTGCCACCGCCCACCAGCTGCACGCCGTCCTGCCCGCAGCGGCGAGCGTCCAGGTTGGCCAGGGTGGCATCGCCGTCGATGTAGATGCACTCGAGGGGGTCGACATCGGACACGGTCGCGCCGTCGATGTCGATGGCCCCGTCGGTCTGTACCCACACACCGCGAAGGGAGTCGCTGACCGTCAGGTTGGTGCCGGTGAAGCTCGGTGGAGGGTCGACGGCGAACTCGTCCCAGTCGTGCCAGATGGCGTAGCGGGCGCGCCGCGCGGTCACGTCGGTGAGCGTGGCCTGCGAGTTGGTGCGCACGCCGTCGTAGCGGCAGCCTTCGACCGAGGAGTCGGTCATGGTCAGGGGCCCCTCGGCGAGCACGCAGAAGGCATCCGCGTCGGTGATGGTGATGCCGCTCAGGGTGCTGGTGGAGTTGAGGTCGCTGAAGATGCCGTTGCCACGGACATCTGCGAAGGTCGAGTCCGTGACGGTCAGCGTGGTGCTGCGGGCGTGGATGCCGCCGCCGCTGCCGTCGAAGGTGGAGCTCTGCACGGTGAGCGCGTCGGCGGCGCTCGCGTCGATCCCGATTCGGGCTCCAGAGCTCAGGCCCAGGAAGCTGCAGTCATCGACCAGGGTGGCGCCGGTCTGGTCGTACAGGCCCAGGGTGGCGTCGACGAAGGTGGTGTGGGCAACCTCGGCGAGCGAGCCCCCGGTCGAGTGCAGGTCGATGTGCTCGAAGCGGGTGTGCTGCACGGTGCTCGGGGACGCGCCGGCCAGGTGCACGGTGGAGCCCAGGGTTCCGATGGCTGGGGCGAACACCACCGGGCTCGCCTCTTCTCCCTGGGCCACGAGGGTGCCCTGCAGCCACAGCTCGACGCCGGGCAGGAAGCCGACCGCCACGCCCGCCTCGACGGTGAGGGTGGCGGCATCGGTGACCAGGGTGGGCATGGACACCTCGGTGTCGGTCGACCACGTGGTGTCGGTGTCGATGATGTGGATGGCGGCGCCGTCGGTGCCGTCCGATCCATCGCTCCCGTCGGTTCCGTTGGTTCCGTCGGTCCCGCTGGTGCCGTTGCACAGGGTCTGGGTCTCGGTGATCTCGTCGTCGGACAGGGTGGCGTCGGCGTCGTCGTCGGAGCCCGAGTGCACCAGCACCCCGCCGGCTTCGCAGCCCTCTTGGCCGGGTTCCAGCGCGTCGATGCGAACCAGCGGCAGCGAGGCCACGCGGCACGCCGCGCCCAAGCCCAGGGCCGCCGCTACGACAAGGATCCGACGATGACCAGGCACGTGCACCTCCGCCCAGACCGTACCAGCACACTCGGGCCGCGTGCCGCAGCAAACCGACCCGTGAGTCGCTATTTCGCGCGATGTCCGCTGTTTGACGGGATCTGCGCGGGGCGGTAAACGGTGCTGCAACGAACCCACCTGCTCCGAGGCCCACATGACTTCGACCCAAGAAGAGATCGACGTCTCCTACAGCGTCAGCAACGAGTTCTTCGAGCTCTGGCTCGACAAGAACATGCACTACACCAGTGCGGTCTTCGAGCGCGACGACATGACGCTCGAAGAGGCCCAGGAGCGCAAGCTCGAGATCCTCTACGACTTCGCCGAGCTCGACGAGACCAAGACGGTGCTCGACATCGGCTGCGGCTGGGGTTCGGCCATCGACTGCATCACCCGCAAGGGCATCAAGCGCGCCGACGGCATCACGCTGTCCACCGGTCAGGTCGAGTACTGCAACCAGCGCGGGCTCGACAACGCCAACTTCATCCTGTGCGACTACGCCCTGTACGAGCCGGCACTGAAGTACGACGGCCTCGTCAGCATCGAGATGATCGACCACTTGTGCTCGCCGGCTCAGGCGCGCGAGGGCAAGGCCATCGAGCTGTACCGCGCCTACTTCAACCGCCTGGCCCAGTGGGTCGACGAGGGCAGCGCCTTCGGCTTCCAGGCCATCCTGCGCAACCGCGTGCCCCGTACCCGCAAAGACCTGCAGGATCTCGCCTTCACCGCCGACGTCATCTTCCCCGGCGGCCTGAACCCCCGCATCGAAGAGCTCGTGTGCGCGGTCAACCCGTACTGGGAGATCGAAGAGCTGCACATGCGCCGCACCGACTACGGCAAGACCACCGCCGAGTGGCTCCGCCGCATGCGCATGCACGAGGGCTTCATCCGCGAGAAGTGGGGCGATCAGCTCTTCGAGGACTACGACCGCTACCTCAGCACCTGCGTCACCGCCTTTGCCAAGCACTGGTCGGGCGATGTGCAGATGAAGCTGCGGCGCATCAAGCCGTCGTACTGACCCTCTGAGGGACCACGACGAGACCACCGATGTCGGGCACCCGCCCGACGAGGTGGCGAGGACTCAAGAGGGCACCATCGTGCTCTGGAGCACGGGTGCGTCCGACTTCGACGGCCTGCTCGAGCGGCTGTCGGACGCCATCTGGCAGCTGCCCGAGCTCGACGAGGACCAGCTGCACGAGATCGACGCCGTGCTGCACGAGTTCAGCGACCTGGGACCGAGCTTCTTGCGCGACGGCGTGGCCATCCTGGCGGCCGAGCTCGACGCCGAGATGCCGCCCACGTCGGTGCTGGTGTGCATCGACGAGCCCTTCGAGATGGCGCACGAGGACCTGCACTTCGTGTGGTTGCTGCTGGGCAATGACGTCACCCACGACCACATGGACACCGCCCTCGAGTTCGCCCACCTCATGGGCACCACCGAGGCGTCGTTCGCCTTTCGCCATGCCACGTCGGTGGCCCAGCTCGAGGCCGCCTACGAACACTGGCTCGACCGCGATCTGCACCACCAGGCGCACATCCCCGACGAGCTACAGCATCAGGAGTACCTGTTTCACGGCCTGATCCGCGATGCGCGGCGCCGCCTGCCGCTGTTCATGGGCGACATCACCGACGGCCTGAACATGAAGGCCTTCGCGTCGACGGTCTTTCTGTTCTTCGCGTGCCTGGCCCCATCGGTGGCCTTTGGTGGCTTTCTGTACGACAACACCGGCGGTCAGATCGGCGTCACCGAGACGCTCATCGCCACGGCCGTCACCGGGGTGTTGTACGCGCTGACCTCGGGCCAGCCGCTGTCCATCCTGGGGTCCACCGGGCCCATCACCGTGTTCTTTGCGGTGCTGTACGGGTTGTCGCAGGCGATGGGCTTCGAGTATCTGCCCTTCGTGGCGTGGGTGGGCATCTGGACAGCGGTGTACCTGACGGCCATCGTGGCGGTGAACGGGGCGCGCTGGATCCGCCACTTCACCCGCTTCACCGACGATACCTTCGGGGCGCTGATCTCGGTGATCTTCGTGGTCACCGCCCTGCAGAAGATGATCGGCGGCTTCTTGGACGGCAGCCACTCCGAGACGGCGCTGTTTGCGCTGGTGTTGGCCGCCGGCACCTACATCGTGGCCAGCAACCTGGCCGCCTTCCGCCGCAGTCCCTACCTGCGGCACGGCGTGCGCGAGTTCCTGAGCGACTTCGGCCCGGCCATCGCCATCGTGACCATGACCATGGCCCGCTTCCTCATCCCCGACGTCGATGTGGCCGGGCTCTCTGCGCCCGACACCGTCGGCACCACCATGGACCGCGGTTGGTTCGTCAACCCGCTGCAGGCGCCGCCCTGGGTCATCGCCTTCGCCGCCGTGCCAGCCCTGCTGGGCACCATCCTGGTGTACCTCGACCACTTCATCACCATCCGCCTGGTGAACAACCCGGCCAACCAGCTCGACAAGCCCGGTGGCTACAACCTGGACCTGCTCATCGTGGCGGCGCTGATCTTCGCCTTTGCGCTGTTCGGGCTGCCCTGGACCGTCGCCGCGACGGTGCGCTCGCTCAACCACGTGCGCAGCCTCGCCGAGGTCGACGACGAGGAGCGCATCACCAGCGTGGTCGAGACCCGCCTGACCGGCCTGGGCATCCACCTGCTGATCGGCGCCTGCCTGCTGGCGCTGCCGCTCATCAAGCTGATTCCCATGCCGGTGCTGTACGGCCTGTTCTTGTACATGGGCATCGCCAGCACCCGCGGCAACCAGTTCTTCGAGCGCTGCAAGCTCATCGTCACCGACCCGCACCACCTCGACCCCACCCACTACCTGCGGGCGGTGCCGCGCAACGTGTCCTTCGCGTACACCGCGGTCCAGGCCACGGGCCTGGCGGTGCTATGGGCCGTGAAGGCCAGCCCCATCGCGGTGCTCTTTCCGCTGTTCATCGCGATGCTGGTGCCGATTCGCTTCGCCCTGGAGCGCTTCTTCAAGCCCGAGCACCTGGCGCTGCTGGATGCCGAGGAGGTGCCGAGCGAGGAGCGGACGGGGGATCGCATGGCGGGGCCCTGAACGATCAGACAAAACAACGGCACGATCTGTCATAGACCTGGTTCCTCCGAAGCCCTACCTTGGAGACACCCCAACGAGAGGTGTTCCATGAAGATCGCAGCCGTCCTCGCCAACTTCTTCTTCCCCGGCGCTGGCTACCTGATCGCCGTGCCTCACAAGCGCGCTCAGGGCGTCATCTGGCTGCTGGGGGCCTTTGGCCTGACCTACGTCGAGCAGATTGCCATCGGCTCGGAGCACCCGGCCTTCTTGCCCATGTTCGTCACGGTGTTCGTGCTCAACACGGCCTTCGCCTACGATGTGTGGCAGGAGGCGACCCTGCTCGAGAACCAGCCGGCCACCACGTGAGCGACGCGCTCACCGAGCTGCTGCGGGTCGCGGGGGTTCGCGGCTCGCTGATCAGCCGGGCGCGGCTGTCGTCACCGTTCGGGGTGTCGACGCGCGGCATGCCCCGGCCGGTGTTTCATGCGCCCCTGCGAGGATCCGCCTGGGTGCGGACCCCTGACAGGTCGGTCTACGTCGAGGTGGGCGACGTCGCGGTGATTCCGCACGCCGCGCCTCACGATGTGCTCGACGACCGCAACAGCCGGTGCAAGCACATCTCGCTCTTTGACGTCGAGGCATCCGACAGCCGGCTGCCCACGGTCATCGACGGCAGCGACGAGCCCGAGCTGGACCTGGTGTGCGGCTCGTTCGAGCTGGGAGAGCCGGCGCACGATGTGCTGCTGGGCCCCTTGCCGAGCGTGTTCGCGGTGAAGGGCGGACCGGCGACGGGTGGCTTCGTGTCGTCGACGCTGGCGATGATGGAGCACGAGCTGCGCGGCAGCGGCGCGGGCACCGGCCTGGTGTCGGACCGGCTGGTGGAAGTGCTGGTGGTGTACCTGCTGCGCGCGTGGGCGGAGACCCAGCCCTCGGGGGCGACGGGCTGGCTGGCAGGGCTGCAGGATCCGCAGCTGGGCCCCCTGCTCACCGCGATCCACGCCAAGCCCGGCGACGACTGGAGCGTGGCGGTCATGGCGCGGCGCGCCGGCATGTCGCGCACCCGCTTCATCCAGCGCTTCCAGGAGCAGATCGGCGTCGCGCCCGGCCAGTGGATGGTGCAGTGGCGCATCGCGGTGGCCCAGCGTGCGCTGCGCGAGGGGTCCGACCTGGCGGGTGCCGCCGAGCGCGCTGGCTATGCGTCCGAGGCCAGCTTCTCGCGGGCGTTCAAGCGGGTGGCGGGCGTGTCGCCGGGGGCATGGCGTCGGGCGGCGGCGGGGTAGTCACCGGTGGCGCTCGAGCCACTTCGCGGTGTCGGTGCCGGGAATCCGGGCCTGGGTCAGGTCGGCGCGGTCGGGTTGCATGTCCAACCAGAGGCTGGCGATCGCGCGTCCGGGGCCTGGATTGCATGGTGCAATCAGCCCTGGGTCGCGCGGGTAGGGAGCGCAACGATTCCAGTACTTGAAGGCGTCCTGCCAACCGTCGTCGAGCCGGCACGTGGCTTCGATGACTACGGCAGGTGCGTTCCCCATCGGGTGGCCTTCGTGTCCGTGGCACAACAGGGCGGCCGAAGCGCGAACGCCGTGGGGCTGCTTGGCGAACTCCCGGGCGATGGGGCGCAGTGTCTCGTCGTAGGGGGTCAGGCCGATGGGCTTGGTGAGAAGTGCCTCCAGGGCCTGGTCGTCGGAGTTGGCGACGACCCAGTCGAAAGCGGGTTGTGCGCTGGGGCCGAACAGCTGAGCGGCCTCGCGCGTGAGGGCGACCTGTCGCCTGGAGTCGGCCTTGTCGAGCTCGGGCAGGTAGTGATCGATGACCAGCTGTGGGTCCCGGGGAATGTCGGTGAACTCGCCGGGTCGGCCGTCGACGTCTGGCGCCGTGCCCGTCACCACCACCCACGACTTGTCGATCTTGCGGGCCTCCAGGGCCTCGATCCTCTCCCAGCCGGTTTCTCGCCGCGCCATTCCTCCTACCAGCCGTCCTTTGGGGGTGTAGAGGGCTTCCCAGGTGGGCTCGCCGTTCTGACGGACGGTGACGCGGCGATGGTCGGGCACCAGCTCGGCCACCAGCACGATGGGCAAGCAGACGATGTGCGGACAGCCCTTCTCCATGGGGTCGACCTTGTTGACCTCCACCTCGATGCCGGGGGTCGCTGCCAGCGCCAACGCGTCGTCGACGGTCAGTGGATCGGGAAGCACGGTCTGCTGCGGAGGCTGCGAGCAGCGGCACGCCAGCAGCGCCAGGAGCATTGGAATCATGGTTGCCTCCGCCGGGCTTGACCCCGATTGTGCGCCAGCGCCTCGCTCAGCTCGTCCTCCCCACGCCCATCCACGGCCCGCTCCAGCGCCGCGGCAGCCGCCTCGCGCTTGCCCAGCTGTAACAGGGCCATGCCCAGGTTCTCGTACAGGGCGCGCGCCAGCTCGTCGTCGCCGGGGCCCAGCTTTGCCGTGGCTGCGGCGAAGTGCTCCGCCGCCTGCGGCATGTCCCCCGCGGTGTAGGCCTCGACCCCCTGCTGGCCGAGGGCCGCGGCGATCTGGGCGTCGGCTGCCCACGGGGCGTCCTGGGCGAGCCCGTGGTCGGCGTACAGCACCGCCGACGAGCCTCTGCCGTGCGTGCCTTCCCAGCGCCAGTCGTCGCCGTCCAGCCACACGTGCATGCGCACGGTCTCGCCTTGCTGAACCGTGGCGTCGAGGGGCAGCAGGTACTGCCCCCAGTGGGTGTGGGTTCCCGGCTGGGTGTTCAGCACGACGCCGGGGGCCAGCTGGGCCTCGAACCAGCCCGCCAGGGCCTGCAGGCGCCCGGAGCGTGTGGCGGTCCACTCCAGGTTGGCGTCGAAGTGGTGGGGCACGCGCGGCGGGGTGAACCGAGTGTGCACCGCAGGCGGGGCCAGCAGTGCGGTGGCGTCCAGGTTCACGCCGTAGCAGGTGCCGCGGGCCTCGTGCAGCGCCGGGCTGAGGTCGAGGCCCAGCAGCGGCTCGGCGAAGTTGTCGACCATCGGGAAGTGAAAGTCGCCGACCGGGGCCAGGAGCATGGAGATTTGCCCGGGACAGAAGCGCCCGGTGGGCTTCAGCCAGTCGCCGGCGGCCACGACGGCGTCCAGCATTCCGTCATCCACGATCCAGCGGCCCATCCACTCGCCGAGCACCCAGTCGACGGGCTCGACCGGGGCCAGCTCGCAGGCATCGGCCTGGTGCACCGTGATTCGGTCGGACAGGCCGTTGTGGGCGATCAGGCGCCGGGCCAGCAGGGCCACCGGCGTGCACTCGATGGCGTGCACCCGGGCCCCGCGTCGGGCAGCGAGCATGGCCAGCAGCCCCGTGCCGGCGCCGAGATCGAGCACGACATCGCCGGGCTTCACCAGGGCCCGGATGGCGCGGTCGTAGGTGGCCACGCGCTCGACGTCTTGCAGCATCGTGCGGTGGTAGTCCAGGCCGGCGTGGTGGCCCCTCATTCGGCGGGCGCGAGGATCAGCCCTG
Source organism: Myxococcota bacterium (assembly GCA_965216925.1). Classification (GTDB taxonomy): domain Bacteria; phylum Myxococcota_A; class UBA796; order UBA796; genus CAYYHT01. The sequence continues at coordinate 5,727,433 of CBDCGT010000001.1, forward strand.
CGCGGCGCAGCCCCTCCAGGCGATCGAGCACGGTGGCCTCGCCGCCCTCGGGCTCGAGCAGGGCGGTGAGCTCGGCCGCGGTTCGGGTGCCGTCGAGCGCCAGCAGCAGGGCGCGGTCGAAGCCCTTCACCAGCTGGGGGTCGTGGCGCAGGTTGGTGACCTCTTCGCTCGACCCCGCCTGCAGCCGTGCCAGGGCTGAGGCCTCGGGCCGCTCGGGCAGGGTCGCGGCGATGGGCAGCGGGCGCGGGTACAGGTCGGCGATGCGGTGCACGAACAGGGTGAGCAGGGCGCCCAGGATCTCGGCGCGGCGCTTGGGCTTGGGCTTTCGCTCGATGCGGGCACAGGCCTGCTCGACCACCTCGTCGACCCATAGCGTCGCCGGGCTGATCTCGGACAGGATGACGAGCGCCGCCTTGACGGCGGGATCCGAGACCTCCATCGCATCGCCCGACAGCGCCTGGAAGCCGAGCGGCGCGTCGGTGCGCAGGTCGCCCGGCTCTTCGGTGGGCCACAGACGCGCCGAGACGTGCATGTCCTGCAGGCGGTCGGGGGTCATGTTGCGCTCGGGCTCGTTGGAGTCGTCCATGAGCAGCGAGCGGCGGAAGGAGCGGCCGGTCACGAAGTCGAGGTACTGCTCGAACACGATGAGGTCGTCTGAGACCGGCGCCAGGGCCTCTTGCACGCCGAAGGGCAGGTGGTCGGTGATCATGGTCGAGACGTCGACGTCGCCCAGGTACGACAGCTCGTGCTCGGGCAGCTTGGCGGCGAAGTCGCGGAACCAGCACGGGTGGTTGTGCTCGGCCAGCCGCCCGTGCCACATGACGTGGTCGCCGGTGCCCGCGATGGCCAGCGACTCGGCGTGGATGGTGGCGCCGTAGGGTTCGTCCTCGTCGGTGGCGCCGATCAGGAACTCCATCAATCCGCGCGCCTGGCCCACCGCCTCGGCGGGGTCGTCGATGCCCTGAGCGTGCATCTGCATCATCTCGCGCGTCATGCGCTTGGCGAACCAGCCCGGGTACACGTTGTAGCTGACCATCGCGATGCCATCGACGTCGAGGCAGCGGCCGATCGCGGCCAGCAGGGCGTCGGCCGTGTGCGGCGGCACCCAGCTGTACACCCCGTGGGCGATGACGTAGTCGAAGGTGCCGAGCTCTTGCAGCAGGGTGTCGAGGTCGTTGATGTCGCCCACCTCGAGCCGGCAGTTGTGCAGGCCGAGCTGCTGCACCACGGCGCGTCCCTGCTCGATCTGCACGCTCGACAGGTCGATGCCCACGATGTCGGCCTCGGGCAGCTGCGCGGCGATGGGCCACAGGTGCCCGCCCGAGGCACAGCCCAGCTCGAGCACGCGAGCGGTCTCGACCCGGGCGGGCTCCAGGCCGAAGAGCTCGGCGATCACCGCCAGGCGGTCGGGGTGACAGAAGGCGAAGGCCCGGGAGTGGTAGGGATTCGCGTCGTAGTCGGACATTGTTTTTCTCTCGTCGGCGCGTCGCGGGTCTGACCACTGACGCCGGCCACGAACACTACACGTTCGGCTCGGCTCCGTGTACCTTGACCGCGGAGGAACCCCACCATGCGTGAGCTACTGCCCCTTGTCCTGCTTTCTCTCGCCTTCGCCTGCAACGGCGGTGGCGAAGATGACACGTCGAACCTCGAGACCGACGCCGACGCCGACAGCGATGCCGATTCCGACGCCGACAGCGACGCCGATGCCGACAGCGACGCCGACGCCGATGCCGACAGCGACGCCGACACCGACACCGATGTGGCCTGCGCCACGATTCCCTACGAAGGCACCATCACCGCCACCGCGAACGTGACCGTGCCCCCGCTGGACATCGTGGTGGGTTTGTTCCCCTACGAGATCGAAGACGACGCGGTCTCGGACACGCCCACGTGGTCCACCACGGTCTCGGGCCTGACCTCTGGGGGCAGCGCCACCTGGGAGTTCTGCCTGCCCGCCGAGGCCGACCCGGGCGAGTACTACTACCCCGACCCGGACGACACCAGCTTCGAGATCGCCACCTACGTCCTGGGCGCCTACGTCGACGTGAACGGCAACGGCAAGAACGGACTGGGCGACACCCTGGTGGGCGCCTCCAAGAAGCTGGTGCTGAGCGCCAAGGGCACGCTGCCCAGCGACTCGCCGCCCAACGCGCAGATCGGCTGGAACCTGATGGAGCTGCTCGACGAGTCCGACCCGGCCATCGAGTCCTTCCCCACCACCGGAATCACCGATGGCACCTTCTCGGCCAACCTGCTGCCCACCACCCACGATCAGCTGGTGGCCACGATCACCGACGACCTCGATCGCACGGCCCAGGTCGATCTGTACCGCTTTGGCGACACCATCCCCGCGAACCCCACGCTGACGTCGGAGTTCGTGGACGCCAACAACGCCAACGCCACGGTGACCTTCACCGGCGTGTTCGAGGATCCGGCACCGACGGCCCACCTCGAGGATGCGGGCGACGACGGCCCCATCTTCTTGCGCATCGCGATGTACGCGGCGGTGGCCTACGGCGACACCGACGGCGACCAGATGTGGGACGGCGACGGCAGCGGCGAGCCCATCCTTGCCGTGTCCTTCGACGACGACGAGCAGACCGGCTTCGTGCTGTACTCCGAGGCCACCAGCCTGCTCGCGGGCGTGTTCCTGGATCAGCTCGGGCTGGGCGTGGGCTGGCACCTGGCCGAGTTCGACGAGGTCGCCGACGACATCGTCACCCTGGACTGGAACACCGGGCTGACCCTCACCGGCGTCGCCGACGAAGGCCCGTCGTAGCCAACAGCAGCGCCACGGCCCAGCTCCAGCCGGAGCCCGGGCTGTTGGTGCATCCGCAGGCCGAGGCGCCGGTCACCACCTGATCTTCGAGCAGGGGTGAGCCGGCCTCGACGGTGCGGCCGTTGCTGGCAGACACCGGGGGTTCGCCGTCGCCGGTGTCCGGGCCGTCGGCAGTGTCTGCGGTGTCGGTGATGCCCGTGTCGACGGTATCTCCGGTGTCGGACAGGCCGGTGTCACCGGTGTCGCCGGTGCAGTCCAGGTCGTCGGGCACGCCATTGCAGTCGTTGTCGAGACCGTCGCAGACCTCGGGGTTGCCCGGCCACACCTGGTTGCTGGTGTCGTCGCAGTCGGTGTTGTTGTCGCTGTGCGCGGGCGGTGCCACGCAGTCGTTGGTGGCCGAGCTGCCCTGCTCGCCGAAGCCATCCTGGTCGTTGTCGGGGTACCAGTCGGTGTAGAGCACCCCGTCGTCGATGGCGTTGTCGCAGTCGTCGTCGACGCCGTTGCACTGCTCTGGGGCGCCGGGACGCACCAGCGCACTCTGGTCGTTGCAGTCGGTGTTGTCGTCGACGTAGCCCTCGGGCTCGGCGCAGGCGAACACCGCGTCGGCGATGTCGCCGTAGCCGTCGTTGTCGGTGTCGGCGTAGTAGACGTTGGCATCGAGGGCGTCGCTGCCGTCGACGGTGCCGTCGCAGTCGTTGTCGCGTCCGTCGCAGATCTCGGGGTCGTCGGGACTCACGGTGCTGCGTGTGTCGTCGCAGTCGTCGGCGTTGCTCACGTGGCCGAACGGCGGGTCGCAGGCGACGACGCTGACGGCGGGATCGCCATAGCCATCGGAGTCGGCGTCGTCGTACCAGGTGGACACGTCGATGGCATCGGCCTCGTCGATGTCGCCCTGGCAGTCGTTGTCGCGGCCGTCACAGACCTCGTCGGCGCCGGGGAAGTCGGTGGCCTGGCCGTCGTCGCAGTCGGTGGCATCGGTGACCGTGCCGCCGGGCTGCACGCACGAGATGGTCACGGCGGCGGCGTTGCCGAAGCCGTCGGAGTCGCTGTCGTCGTACCAGGTGCCCGCGTCGGTGGCATCGGCCTCGTCGACATCGCCCTGGCAGTCGTTGTCGCGACCGTCGCAGACCTCGTCTGCGCCGGGAAAGTCGGTGGCCTGGCCGTCGTCGCAGTCGGTGTCATCGCTGACGTAGCCGGTGGGCTGCACGCACTGCACGTCGGTCACGCTGGCGTCGCCAAAGCCGTCGCTGTCGGTGTCGGCGTACCAGGTGGGGGCGTCGACGGCGCCGTCGTTCTGCGCACCGCTGCAGTCGTTGTCCAGGCCGTCGTTGCACAGCTCGGTGCCGTCGGTGTTCACGCTGCCGTCGGTGTCCAGGCAGTCGGTGTCGTCGGCCACCCACTGGCTGTCGTAGGCGCAGACCTTCTGGCTGACCGCGGCGTTGCCGAAGCCGTCGCCGTCGCCATCCTGGAAGGCCTCGAACTGCTCGCCCACGGTGTTGTCGCGGTCATCGCAGTCGGCCGCTGCCAAGACACCGTCCCCGTCGACGTCTCCGTCGCAGGCGTCCCCCAGGGCGTCGCCGTCCAGGTTGGCCTGGTTGGTGTTGGCGTCGTTGGGGCAGTTGTCGTCGCGGTCGGCCACCGTGTCCAGGTCGGTGTCGGGGATCTCGACCAGCACGTCGTCGAACAGGGCGTTGGCCGAGGTCATGACCTCGAGGCCGACGCTGCCGCTGGTGAGGGGAAGGGGGTCGGTGATGTTCATGACCGTCGACCCGTCCCAGTCCACCGAGATGTCGGCGCCAACCGCGGTGATGGACAGCCGGTGCCAGGCGTTGGTGGTCCAGTTGGCGGTGGTCGAGGCGAGCTGCGTGCCGACGCAGGCCTGCACGCGGATCAGGAAGCCCCCCGTGGCCGCGCCGCCCGCACAGTCGCCGGTGGGCAGCGTAGGCCCTCCATCCTTGTTGAAGTACACCAGGTAGTAGTTGCAGCTGTCGGTCCAGCGAAAGACGGCCCCGATGGTGTCGTTGTCGGCCTGGCGCAGCGAGACCGACAGGCGGCTGTCGTCCCAGGCCAGCCCCGAGCGCACCAGCATGTTGTTGTCGAGGCTGTTGGTGCCGAAGCCGACCCCGTCGCCGTTGTTGCAGCCGTCGGTGCGGGGCCCCACTCGGCCTCCGGTGGTCCGCCACGGATCGAGCCCAGGAATCGTGGACGTCCAGCTGCCGGTGCCGTGGATGGGGTTGGTGTTCGGGTACGAGCTGAAGTCGTCCGAGAAGTCGGTGACCCATTGGGCCTGGGCGATTGAGGCGAGGAGTGCCAGGAGCATGCCCACAGGGTACCTTGGGATTCGCCCGACTGGAGACCCCATGCGAATTGCCCTGTCCACCGCCTTGCTGCTCGCCACGTCCACCGCCTGGGCGGTGCCGCTCGAGCTGCAGCACCAGGGGCGTCTGTTCGACTCGGCGGGGCTGCCGCTCACCAGCTCGCACACCCTCGATCTGGCGCTGTACGATGCACAGAGCGGCGGCAGCGTCGTGTGGTCCGAGAGCCAGAGCGTGTCCTTCGACGAGGGTTATTTCTCGCTGGTGCTCGGGGGCACGACCGGCAACGAGCTGCAGGCGACCGACTTCGACGGCAACCTCTGGCTCGGCCTTACCGTCGACAGCGGCACCGAGCTGCCGCTCCAGAAGCTGCACTCCGTGCCCTTCGCCATCCGAAGCCTGGGCGTCGACTGGGCCGATGTCGATGGCGTTCCCGCCAGCCTGGCCGATGGCAGCGACGACGACAGCCTGGCCGACCTGGCCCTGGCGTGCAGCAATGGCGACCTGCTGTCGTGGGATGGCTCGGGCTGGGTCTGTGTCTCGTCGGGCGCCGGCGCCATCGATGCTGGCGACATCACCACCGGCACCCTGGACATCGACCGCGTCCCCGTGGGGGCGACAGCCGACACCCTCGCCGCCGGCGACCACACCCACACCGCCGCCGACATCACCGGGGGAACCTTCCCCGCGGTCATGCTGCCGGTCGGCACCAATGCCGATCAGGTCGCGGCCGGCAACCACGTGCACGCGGCGGCCGACACGACCACGGGCACCTTCGACATCAACCGGCTGCCCGTGGGCGTCAGCTCGTCCCACGTGGCTGCGGGGGATCACGATCACAGCCAGGTGGGCACCATCGGCTTTGCCGCCGCGGGCGACGCGTGCGGCAGCTCGAACATCGGGGCCATCCGCTACGACGGCACCTGGTTCGAGGCGTGCGGAAACAATGGCTGGGAGGCCTTTGCCGGCGGCCCGGTGAATCCCGGCGCCTGCCCGCTGTCCGACCGCGTGGCCACCACCTGGGATCCGGGCGCGGTCTCGGGCTCCGTCACGCTGTCCAACGGCAACCTGTCGGCCAACCAGGGCGGCGCCTTCACCGGCGTACGGGCCACCCAGGGGCTGATCTCGGGCAAGTGGTACTTCGAGCACCGAGAGAACCCCTGGGGCTCCTATGATCAGGTCGGGCTGTCCAATGCCTCGGCCACGCTGACCAGCAGCCAGACGTCCATCCCGGGGCTGTGGGCGTACTACCTCAACGACGGCTCGGACTTCTTGAGCGATGGCACCAGCATCGACAACTTCACCACAGTCACGACCTACAACAACCAGCCGCACACCATCGGCATCGCCGTCGATCTCGACGCCGGCAAGATGTACCTTGCCGTCGACGGCACCTGGCTGGCCAGCAGCAACCCCGAGATCGGCTCCGGGGGCTTTGCCATCGCCACCGGCACGCCGCTGTACCCGACGGCTCGCGGCGGCGACGGCTCGGGCAACCCCACCTCGACGGCACGCTTCTCGGAGCCCGACCTGCAGTACCCGGTGCCCAACGGCTTCAACCCGGGCTGGTACACGTGCCCGTAGCGGGGCTGGGCACCGAGGCCTAGCTCAGCTCGTCGACCAGCCGGCCCAGGCCTTCGCGGGTGATGGTGAAGTCGGTCGCCTTGCGCTCGCCGTCCTCGACGACGTAGCGCTCGACCTCGGAATCACGACCCCGCACGTCGATCTGGAAGTAGTCCTGCTTGCGATCGTCGACCGGCGTCCTGAAGATGCCGCCGCCCAGGCCCGAGTCGATCTCGATGGGCGCTACCCGCTGAGGCAGGCTGCGCACGCGGTCAGGCAGCTCGTGGGTGAGCTGCTCGAGGGGAATGTCGCGGTCGCGGGTGACCTTCACGCCGCGGACTCGCACCCCCAGACGATCGACGTCCACCACATCGACGCGCGCCTTGCCCCCGCCCGACTCGACCTCGACGGTGTCGCCAGCAGAAGCCTGATCGAGTGCATCCTCGAGCGCGTCGCGCAGCGGCATGGAAGGGACCTCCGCGCTCATTGTAACCGCGCACGGGACCCGGCTGCGTTGGCCGCGGCCGAAAGCGGTCCGGCGGCTCGTGTGGGGTGCACCCACCCACAGCCCGGGGAGCTCTCGCTCATGGGTCTGTGAGTTTGCGGAAGAAAGTTGAACGGGCTGCGGGTGAGTGCATGGTGAAGCTACGCCACCCGAACCCGCTGATCAACGGGCTTTGCACGCCGAATACCGTTCTTCGGATTCGTTAACATGCCGCCTAGAAACCGAAGCCGACGCCGCCCGCTGCTTCGATGTACGGATCGGCCACCCAGCCGAGTCTGCCCTGTGCCTCGAGGTAAAGCGCGCGCCCCAGCGGGATGGTGACACGGCCCACGGCGTTGATGCCGGGCTTGAAGCTGTGGTGGTACGCCAGCACCAGCTCGCCTCCCGCGGCGAAGGGCCCGAGCTGCACCTCGGCCCCGGCCGAGAAGGGGAAGGTGCGGTACGCCAGGATCGTGCCCTCCTGGGCGCTGAACAAGGTGCCGCGGAAGCCCGCCGAGCCCGTCAACCAGATGCGCCGCAGCGGCGAGAAGCGCCCACTCACGCGCAGCACCTCGAACGACGTGAGCGGCGACGGCGACGGCGGATCGAAGTCGACGCCCTGGCCCACTCCCAGCCCGCCGAGCACGGACACCACGAACACCGGGCGGCCGAAGGGCCAGGTGTTCTGCAGCTCGCGCCCCATGTCGCGGCGAGACCACTCCGATGCGGCCGGCACGGCCCCCTCGGACGCGACCGACAGCTGCTGCCGGGGCTCCACGACGGTCTGGGCAGTGCCCGAGCTCACCCGCACGGCGCCGTCGGACACCCCGATGCGGCGGGTGTCGGGCTCGATCAAGAAGGCGGTGCCCTCGACGGTGGCCTCGACGTAGCCGTACTCGACCTTGAAGGCGTCGCGCAGCTGGTAGTAGATGCTGCCCAGCGTCTGCAGCGCGCCGCGCTCGCGCAGGGTGATCTCGCTGCCCTCGCCGATGTTCAGCTGCTCGCCATCCTCCATCGCGATCTGCACGCGCGCCTGGCTGGTGCGGATGGTGTCGCCCACGTCGACCTGCATCTGGGCGCTGAGCGAGGTCTCGACCCCGTCTCGGATGCGCACGGCGTCGGCGGTGGCCGACGACCGCACCCACTCGCCGGACGGGTCGGGCACGGTCACGATGTCGACGGTGCCAAAGGGCGCGGCCAGCGCGCTGGAGACGACAAGGACAGGCAACAAGAGGCTCATGAGCTTCCCCGTACCGCCCAAAAGCCCATCGCGCCCGCAAGGATCGTCGGGGTCAGGGCCACCAGCACGCCCGAGGCGGCCAGCGCCAGCGCGACCGCCAGGATGCCGGCGGGGATCACCAGCGCGACGGGCTGCATGCGGCGCTCCAGGCGCATGCCCAGCAGCAGGGTGCCCAGGCCGGCCAGCAACGCGGCGAGGGTGTTCACCTCGGGGGGCGCCGGGCTCAGCGTGGCCTGCCGCAGCAGGGTCTGGGTGAAGCCGGCGAGCACCGAGACGCCGTAGCGGGTGCCCTCGGGCGTGCGCAGCAGGTCGCGCGGACCGCTGGTGAGCCCCACGAAGGCCACCTTGCCGGCCACGGGGCTCAGATCGTCGGTGCCGTACGGCAGGCGCGGCGGGTTGTCGCACGGCGCCAGGGTCGCCAGGTCGGCCCACACCGGGTTGCGCAGCGCACCGATGACCAGCTCGCCGCCGCGCACCTCGGGCTCGGCCCCGCCCACCACCGCGCGGGCGGCCTCGACCGACACGCTCCACACCGAGTCGCCGCCTGCTTGCCGGCGCTGCACCCGGGCCATGCGCGTGGTGCCGAACAGGGTGTCGGTCCACACCTCCACGATGCCGAAGGACAGCGCGGTGTCCAGGACCTCGGACTCGTAGGGGACGGGCTGGCCGGCGCGAAACACCCGCGTGGCGATCACCGGAATGCCGGCGTCGCGCACCGCCGCCGCGAGCACCGGGTCGGCGTCGTCGGCCGCCCGGAACACCATGTCGAACACCACTGCCTTGGCGCCCGCCGCCTCGAGGCGCCCGATCAGCTCGGCGTGCTGCGGCCGCAGCGATCGCAGGTCGCTGTCGTCCTCGATGCCGATGACCACCACGTCGGTGGCCTGGACCGAGCCGCGGGCGGCGCGCACCACCGGGTAGTGCAGCATGGCGTCGACGGGGGCGAGCGCGCTGGTGAAGGCCAGGACGACGGGAAGCAGGAGCGCGATGGGGCGCAGGTTGGTGGGGCGCGGCTCGGGGGTGGGCTCGGGATGGGGCGGCGGGAGGGGAGCGGGGGCGGGGGCTTCGGACGCTGGATCGGGTGCCGGGGTGGGCTCCGCATCGACCGGTCCGCCGTCGAAGGTCTCATTGCCGGGCAGCGAGGCGTCCCAGTCCAGGGTCTCGTTGCCGACCTCGACGGGCTCGGGCGGCGCCTCTTCGCCGTCCAGGACGCGCAGAAGGGCGCCAGCGTCGGCGACCCGGCTGTCCTTGGGCCTCAGCGCGCCGGTGACCACGGGGGCCGCCCAGGCGGGCAGTCCTTGCAGCTCTTGCTGCTGAGGGCCCGCCACCACCGCGTTCATCACGTCCAGCGAGCTGTTGCCCCGGAACAGCCGCCGCCCGGCGAGCAGCTCGAACAGGATGACGCCCAGCGCCCACACGTCGGCGCGCGCGTCGACGTTCTTGGCGTCGCGCACCTGCTCGGGCGCCATGTAGGCGGGGGTGCCCATGGCCACGCCGGTGCGGGTGAGGCCGGGGCCGCCTTCGCCGCCGGCCAGCACCTTGGCCAGGCCGAAGTCGGCCACCTTGGGGTGGAGCTTGCCGTCGACGCGCTGCACCAGCACGTTTCCGGGCTTCAGGTCGCGGTGCACCATGCCCAGGCTGTGGGCGTGGGCCACGCCGCTGCAGATGCCGCGAAACAGCTCGCGCACCTCGGGCTCGGAAAGCTCGGTGGGCACCACCTCGTCGAGGGCGCCGTCGGGCAGGTACTCCATCACCAGCCCCGGAGCGCCGTCGACCACGATGACGTCGGTGACGGCGACGACGTGGGGGTGGCGCAGCGACGCCTGTAGCTTGCCCTCCTGCACCAGGCGGTCGGCGACCGCGGGGCGGTCGGTGTGCAGCAGCTTGAGGGCGTGGATGCTGTCCAGGGTGGTGTGGCGAACGCGGTAGACGACCGCCATACCGCCCCTTCCCAGCTCTTCCTCGACGATGTAGCGGTCGACCCGCTGCCCGGCTTGCATGCGGCCTATTAGCATGCCCCGTGCCCGACTTCTCCGAACTCCACCCGCGCCGCTTCTTCCTGGAGACGTGGGTGCGCATCGACAACGAGGCCGCCGCCGCGCGCGAGGCTCGTGCCCAGGCTGGTCTGGGCTACGACTGGCGTCCGTTGGTGGTGTTCGTGACCGCAGCCATCATGCTGACCCTGCGCCGGTACTGGGGCAAGGGCAGCGTCATGCCCAAGGTCGTGCGCTGGCTGGCGGGCGGCGACAGCACCGAGGGCGTGGCGGGCTTCATCCTGCACAGCCGCTGGGAGCGCCTGTTCGAGCTGGCGTGGTGGTCGGGCTGGAGGGCGCTGGCCTACCTGATCGTGCCGCTGATGCTGGTGTGGCTGTGGCGCAAGCGGCCGGCCGACTTCGGCCTCACCCTCGAGGGCGCGGGCGAGCACGTGTGGATCTATGTGGGCGCCTACGTGGCCTTCCTGTTCATCCTGGTGCCCATCAGCTTCTCGCCCACCTTCTACAACCACTACCCCTTCTACGACGAAGCCCGCTTCAGCTGGCTGGACTTCGGCCTATGGGAGCTGCTGTACATCCTGCAGTTCCTGTCGCTCGAGTTCTTCTTTCGCGGCTTTCTGCTGCACTCCACCAAAGACCAGCTCGGAAGCCACGCCATCTTCGTGGCCGTCATCCCCTACGTGATGATCCACTACGGAAAGCCCATGCCCGAGGCGCTCGCGGCCACATTCGCGGGCATCTTCCTGGGTACGCTGTCGCTGCGCTCGGGCTCGATCTGGAACGGCTTCCTGATCCACGTCAGCGTGGCGGTCACCATGGACCTGCTGGGGCTGTGGCACCGGGGGCACATTCCAGCGGGGTTCTGGCCGTAGCTGGCCCGCCTGGCCCGGCGCTATCCGATGATTGTGGCGTTTGCAGCGGCGATGGCCCGGAACGCCGGCGAGATGGCCTTGTTGGCCTGCACCCGGTTCCAGAAGCTGCGGGCTGCCTCGCGAACCTCGGCGGGCCCGTCCGGCGGCTGGAAGGCCACCGACGGAAGCTCGCCCGCTCGCGGCGCATACAGCATCGGCAGCATGTCGTAGACCGGCGCCAAGCCCTCGACCTGGGTGCCGCGGCGAAAGAACGAGAGGTTGTGCGGGTGCATGTCGCTGTTGGCGATGAGGTGGCCGAAGGCCTCGAGCCAGACCACGCGCTCGTGGTCGGCGGCGTCGATGATGCCCTGTTCGGCCAGGACTGCGGTCGTCGTGCTCCAGGAGTGCAGGTCGGTCCCAGCGAACGCTCCGTTGAGGGCCCACAGCGACACCACGCCACGTCGATGTTCGCCGGGCCGGTCGAAGCGCTCGACCTCCAGGTGCGTTCGCTCTCCTTGCAGCACACGAGAGAGCGAGGCGTCGTGTCCGTGCTCCCGCAGCACCCGCAGGGCCGTGTGCTCCGCCCACAGCAGGTCCGAGACCCGCTGCGCGATGGCCGAGCCAAGGGGCGGGCTGAACTTGACCAGGACGCTGCGCTGCTGGGTCTCGAGCCGGGTCGCGAACTTGGGCTGCTCGCCCCCTGCCGACGAGCCGATGGCGTGGTCGGCCATCAGGCGAGTGGCTGACTGATCGTAGAGGCGGACGAGCTCTGCGTCGTTCGCCGCACGGGTCCAGTGCACGGGCTCGCTGGGATGACCGACCACGAGGTTGCCCGGCTCGTCGCCGCCGTGGGCGATCAGGTAGTTGAGCACGTGGTCTGCCGACCAGTTGCGGATGTCGGGGGGCGCCAGGAGGTCGCGCGCGCCCGCGATGCGACCCAGGAAGCCGGCCGGGCGCATGTCCTGCATGAACCAGGGCAGATCGTCGTGGTGCCGTGTCTCGATGTCGTCGACGGCCGAGACGAACACGAAGCCATCGTCTTCGATGAGCACCAGCTCGCCCAGGACCCGGTCGGGATGAACCCCGTCGGACAGCTCGCGAACGCGAAGGGCCGGGGGAAGGTCCGGCACGCGCCGGCGCCATGCGTACCGCGTCGAGCGCGCGCTGCCGAAGGTGAACAGATCGTCGCCGACGCGCCGTGCCAGGCGCGAGAAGCTCGCCTGGGAGATGCCCAGGATGCGCTGCAGCTCGGGGCCTGATGCCGGTCCGGCGAACAGGGCCCGGCGTAATCGAGTCGTCAGCTCGTTGTAGTCGAGTGCCATGAGAATCGATTCTGAATCAGGAGATAGACAACTTTAATCTAGATATTATCTATTCTCAAGTTCATGCCGGAATCGACCTAGCAGGCCTAGCAGACTGCTGAAATACTCGTTCCTCGCATTTTTCAACAGCCTAGTCCTCGGGGTTCGCGTCGGTCGGCTTGATGTGCTCGCGGCGAATCTCGGACCCGTCGTGGGTGATGCGGATGGGCTTGCCATCGAGCTTGGTCTCGAGGTGCACCGTGTTGCCCCACATCGCGTTGAGGTTGGCCAGGGTCACGCTCGCCCAGTCCAGCTGGATGTCCAGGCCCTCGTGCTGGTGCACCAGTCGCAGCTCGCCCTTGCCGAACGCGTTGGCGTCGACGATGTGCACCACGGGTGTGCCGCGCAGCGAGAGCATGGTGAGCAGCTGCTGCTTGACCGCGGCGAACTCGCGGCTGTCGATGAGCCACTGGCGGGACTTGGGGTCGTACTTGGTGGTGAAGAAGCCCTGGTCGCGGCAGAACTCGGCGGTCAGGAAGGTATCCAGGAAGGTGACGTCGTTGTGGGTGCGCCGAATCTCGAAGATCTTGTCGCGGCCCAGCCCGGCGCCCGTGTCCCACCGGGCCCGCTCGCGTGGATCGGTGCAGTCCATCCAGTCGCGGCCGAACTGCCCCTTGTTCCAGCGCTCCTCGATGTGCCGATACAGCTCGATGCCCAGCTTGTAAGGGTTCAGCGAGCCGGGTTTCATGTACACGGTGCCGGAGTGGTGGTCGGCGTAGTCGATGACCTCGGAGTCATCCAGGATGTCGTTGGCCATCATGGTGGTGTGCCAGTAGCTGGCCCAACCCTCGTTCATGATCTTCGTCTGCCCCTGGGGCGCGAAGTAGTACGCCTCGTCGCGCACGATCTTGAGCACGTCGCGCTGCCACTTCTTGAGCTTGGCGTGGTCGAGCATGAAGCTCAGCACGTCGCGCACCGGCTCCTCGGGGAACGAGCGCATCTTGGCCAGGTCGTCGGCCTTGCGCTGCTTCTGGGCCTTGATGTAGTCGGGCGGGTTGACGTGCTTGTCCATGTAGCCCTTGGCCGGGATCTTGGGCACGTGCCCGTCGAACTCGGCCTTCTCGATGTCGTCTTCGGTGTAGGTGCGGCGACGGCGGATGTGCGGGCTGTACACGTCGATGAGGTTGTCGATGGACAGGCAGATGTCCATGAAGCGCTCGACCTCTTCGACGCCGTATTTGTCGGCGTGCGCGCGAATGCGGGTGGCGTGGTTGGCCATGGTGTCGAGCATCTTGCGGTTGGTGTGCCGAAACCACAGGTTGTTCTTGAAGAAGTCGACGTGGCCGAACACGTGCGCCATCACCAGCTTCTGGTCGACCATCAGGTTGTTGTCGAGCAGGTAGGCGTACGAGGGGTCGGTGTTGATGACCATCTCGTAGATCTTGGAGAGCCCGTACTCGTACGACTTCTGCATCTGGAGGTATTCCATGCCGAAGCGCCAGTGCGGGTAGCGGGTGGGGAAGCCGCCGTACGAGGCGATCATGTTGATCTCTTCGTACGTGCACATCTCGAAGATGGTCTCGAAGAAGTCGAGCTTGTACTTGTCTTTGGCGATGCCCTGAATGCGGATGCGCTGCTCTTCGAGCTCGGTGGGCAGGGCGCGCCCGTCGCGCAGGAATCGGTTCGAGATCAGGCTCAAGCTACCTTCCTGCTCCGAGGAGCTCCTTGATGGACTCCATGATGGCGTCGCGGTTGGGAATGCGGGACAGCGCGACCTCGTCGGTGTCGCCAAAGGCCTCGGCGAGGTCTTTGATGAACTGCCCCGACCCGTACTGGCTGTCGACCTGCGCGTAGCTGAACTGGTTGGCCATGGGCACGATCTTGTCGCGCAGCAGCGTCACGCAGGTGCGGGTGTCGCTCTGGCTCCAGTTGTCGCCGTCGCTGAAGTGGAAGGGGTAGATGTTCCAGTCGACCGGGTCGTAGTCGGCCTCGAGGATCTCGAGGCACAGCTTGTAGGCCGACGAGATGAGCGTGCCGCCGCTCTCGCGGGTGCGAAAGAAGGTGTCGCGGTCGACCTCGCGCGCGGTGGCGTCGTGGATGATGAAGCGCGTCTCGACGTCGTCGTAGTTGTGCTTGAGCCAGGTGTCGATCCAGAACGCCTCGCTGCGCACGATCTCTTTCTGCTCTTTGCCCATCGAGCCGCTGACATCCATCATGTACACGATGACTGCCGCGCTCCGGGGCTCCTTCTCGACCACGAAGCTCTTGTAGCGCTTGTCTTCTTTGATGGGGATGATGACGGGCTTTCGCGGGTCCCACGCGCCCGACGAGATGGTGCGCCGCAGCGCCTGCTTGTACGTGCGCTTGAAGTGCTTGAGGCCCTCGGGACCGACGTTGCTGATGCCCTTGTAGCGGCTGCGCTCGGACGTGCTCTCGCGCTGCCCGCGGGGCTCGATGCGCGGCAGCTCCAGCTCTTGCCCCAGGATCTCGGCCAGCTCGTCGATGGTGATGTCGACCTCGAGCACGTGCTCGCCGGCGGCGTCTCCGGCCTTGTCACCCTGGCCCGCCTGGTCGCCCTCGTCGCCGTCGCCCTGGCCCAGGCCGTTCTTGTTCTCGCCGAAGCGAAGCCGCGGGATGCCGATCTGCGGCAGCGGGATGCTGACCAGCTCCTTGCCCTTCTTGCCGATCAGCTCGCCGCTGGACATGTACTTGCGGAGCTCGCGACGGACCTTGCCCTTCACGATGTCGCGGAAGCGATTGAGATCTCGGTCGATGTTGAGGATGGGCGGCTCCTGTGGGGCAGGCGTCCCGCCTGCCGTCTGGTTGGGGCTACGAGTCTTCGCTCTCGCGCGCATCACCGCGGGCAAAGATGCTGGCCACGTAGGTGAGCACGTCGGTGCTGCAGACGTCGCAGTAGCCGTGCTGATCGATGAGGCGCTGCTTCACGATGTCGATCTTGGCCTGCTGATCGGGGTCCATGCTCTGGCTCACCAGGCTGGACAGCTTGATGCTGTCTTTGCTGTCTTCGAACAGCTTGAGCTCGAGTGCGCGGTGCAGCCGGTCGTTCATGGTGTAGTCGAAGGTCTTGCCGTCGAGCGCCAGCGCCGCGATGTAGTTCATCAGCTCGCGCCGGAAGTCGTCCTTGCGGCTCTCGGGGATGTCGATCTTCTCTTCGATGCTGCGCATCAGCCGCTCGTTGGGCTCTTCGTAGGCCCCGGTGAAGGGGTTCTTCACCTTCTCTTTGAGCACGTAGGCGCGCAGGTTGTCGATGTAGTTGTCGCTCATGCGCTGCAGCGCGCCCTGGTCGGCGGCGATGGCCTTCTGGACCTCGTTCTTGACCACGTCTTCGTACTCGGCCTTCACCACGGCGAGCAGCTCGCGGTAGGTCTCGCGCGTGTCGTCGTTGCTGATCAGGCTGTGGTTGTTCAGCCCGCCCTCGAGCTCGTTGAGCACCATGAACGGGTTGAGGCAGACGAGGTCGGGGTCTTTCACCAGGGCGTTGCTGATCTTGTCTTGCACGTAGCGGGGTGAGATGCCCTCGAGGCCCTCGCGACGGGCGCCCTTGCGCAGCTCCTTGACGTGGTCTTCGGTGAAGCCCTGCACGCTGCGCGCGTCGTAGAGCTTGGCCTTCTGCAGCATGGTGAGCTTGTAGTTGGTGGGCTCTTCGAGGCGGGTGAGCACCGCCCACAGCGCTGCCATCTCGAGGGTGTGGGGCGCGATGTGGCTGCTGACCGAGCGGCTGGAGTAGCTCTTTTCGTAGATGCGCGTCTCTTGGCTGGCGCGGGTGATGTACGGCACGTCGACCTTGATGGTGCGGTCGCGCAGCGCCTCCATGTACTCGTTGTTCTGGAGCTTGCGGTACTCGGGCTCGTTGGTGTGGCCCAGGATGACCTCGTCGATGTGGGTCTGGGCGAACTTCTTGGGCTTGATGCGGTGCTCCTGCGACGCGCCAAGCAGGTCGTACAAGAAGGCCACGTCGAGCTTGAGCACCTCGATGAACTCGATGATGCCGCGGTTGGCGACGTTGAACTCGCCGTCGAAGTTGAAGGCGCGGGGGTCGGAGTCGCTGCCGTACTCGGCGATGAGCCGGTAGTTGATGTCGCCGGTGAGCTCGGTGCTGTCCTGGTTCTTCTCGTCTTTGGGCTGGAAGGTGCCGATGCCGACGCGGTCTTTCTCGGACAAGACCATGCGGCGCACCTTGATGCGGCTCTGCAGCTGGATGAAGTCGCCGCCCACCTCGCGCATGACCTCTTTGTACATGTGGCGGCACACCGGGCACAGGTCGCCCTCGATGCGCACGGGGTACTTGCTGCTCTTGCTGTTGTTGATCTCGTGCAGCACCGCCGGGCGCGTCTCGTCGGGGAGCAGGCGCAGCGGATCTTCGTGCATCGGGCAGGGCAGCTCGGTGCCGTCCTTCAGCAGCCAGCTGTAGGTGTACAGGCGGCCCTCGTCGGTGCGGCTGTAGGCCTCGAGGCCCTTCTTGAACAGGCGGGCGATGGTTGACTTGGACGAGCCCACGGGGCCGTGCAGGAGCAGGACGCGGCGCTCGGGGCCGTAGCCCAGGGCGGCGGCACGCAGGATGCGCACGAGCTTCATGAGGTGGATGTCGATGCCGAAGACCGCGTCGTGGCCGTTCTCGAAGGGGTCGTCGAAGAAGTTGTGCCGCAGGATGGTCTTCTTGTACTCGCTGTACTCGGACGATCCATAGCTCTGGATGAGGTCGAACAGCCGCTGGTACGAGCTGCGCGCGATGTTCGCGTCTTCGACCACCATCTTGAGGTAGTCCTCGAAGGAGCCTTCCCAGAGGAGTTCCCGGAACCGCCCCATGTCCTGCTGTGCGCCGATGAGGCCCAGCAGTCCGGAGTTGTCCGCGCTCTTCTCGTTGCTCGCCATGCAAGTGCTCCGCAGCTTGGGATGGCCTGCGGAGGTCGTTCGATCGACATCCGCCGGTTCATCCGTGGCATCAGTCCCCACGAGGTGTGGGGTGCCGGGTTCGAAGGGGGTCGAGATCGATACGTGCCGAGTTGGTCGGGCCGTTGGGTGGGTGTGAGCGGCGCCGGCCCCGCGTTCGCTCCCCGTGTCTGTATTGTCGCCTACGACGGCTGATGGGTTGTCAATTCATGCTGCGCAGGCTTTCTGACGGGCTGTGACAAGGATCGTACCGCGGGGCGGGCGGGCAGGCCGTGCGGTCAGGGGCAGGATGTCGTCGGGGTGGGGTTTGCGGTGACGGACCCGATGGAGCAGCTGCTCAGGCCCCTCAAGTAGATGACGCCGACTCCGCCGCCGCCGCCGCCGCCGCCCTCTCCGCTGGAGTTTGCACCGGCGGACGCGTTGTTGCTGCCGTCAGCGCCGTTGCCGCCTCGTCCAGCGGACGGCCCGGGACTGCCGCCCTGCGGACGGGAGGTGCGGCTGCCGCTCTCTCCCGCGTTGCCGTTGGTGTTCGAGCTGGCTCCTCCGCCGCCGCCGCCGCCGTTGGCCCCGAGGTCGCCGTCGACGATCAGATCGTCGGCCTGCAAGAATATGGTGCCGCCGCCGCCGCCGCCGCCGCCGCCGCCTTCAGCTGCGTCGCCGCGCTGACCGCCGCCGCCACCGGCCCACACGCTTCCTCCAACGTCGAGCTCTCCGGACACCGAAACCTGGATCGCGCCGCCGCCGTAGCCCGGACCAGCCCAGTTGCTGTTGCTGCTGTTGGAGCCGTAGCCACCCCACCCGCCCTGGCAACCGCCGATCAACGGCTGATAGCCGTTTCCGGTCGGCGAGGTGCCGCCCGTACCGTTGGTGCCGCTGTCGCCATCGCCACCGTTGGCGCCATTGCTGGCCATGCCGCCGCCGCCGCCGCCGCCGCCGCCGCCGTCGCCGGTGCCGGTGCCATCGGTGCCGATGCTGACGCAGTGGTCTCGGTTGCCGCCGGGGCCACTGCCACCGTCGGTGCCCCCGGCATCGAGCACACCGTCGATCACCGCGTCGCCGTACACCAGGATGATGAGCGCGCGGTCGTTGTCGACGGGATCGACTTCGACGCCGGCCGGCTGGATCCACCCCTCGGTCGCCAGCACGTAGGCGGGCTGACCATTGCTCATCGTCACCTCGACCGGCGTGGGTGCCGTGGTGCAGTTGGTCCAGTTGGAGTTGTAGCCACCGTTTTCCATGTTCAGGGTCATGGTGCCGCTACAGCCTGTGAAGTCGACTGGTGCGGCCGGGGTGTAGTCGCTGGGATCGACGTTCGGCGGCGTGTACGGGAAGTCGGCGCACTCCAGGATGGTGTCCGTGGTGTCGTCGCAGTCGGTGCCCCCCGCGCACGCCAGCGCGTCCAGGCCGTCCAGGTCGACGTCGCACTGATCGCCGCCGACGCAGTCGTCGTCGTAGCCGTTGTAGGGGATCTCGGTGTTGCCGGGGTACTCGTTGGCCTCGTTGTTGTCGCAGTCGCCGTCGCTGATGACGTAGCCACCCGGTGCGGAACAGGCGTCCTGGGTGCCGTCTGCTGCCAGGCCGACGCCGTCGCTGTCGAGGTCGCGGTAGAAGGTCGTGGTGTCGGACGCGCTGGAGTCGTCGGCACCGTTGGCGCAGTCATCGTCGACGCCCACGGTCGAGCACAGCTCGGTGGCTCCGGGGTTGACCGCCGCGTTGGTGTCCAGGCAGTCGTCGTTGCTGGCCACCAGGCTTCCGGCGAAGCACCGATGGGTCGCGCTCCCGGCGCCGTAGCCGTCGCTGTCGCCGTCGTTGTACCAGTCCTGGGCATCGACGGCCGAGGCCTCGTCGGCGTTGCCGTTGCAGTTGTCGTCGACGCCCACGGTCGAGCAGCGCTCGGGGTCGGACGGGCTGATGGTGTTGTTGGCGTCGTTGCAGTCGTCGTTGGACGCCACGGTCCCCGCCGGTGCTTCGCAGGACAGCTGGGCCGAGGCGCCCTGCTGACCGTGTCCGTCATTGTCGCTGTCGACGTAGAAGGTATTGATGTCGGCTGCGTTTGCGTCGTTGGTGTTGCCGTCGCAGTCGTCATCGACACCGACCGTGGCGCACAGCTCGGCGCCGGCGGGGTTCACGGCGGCGAGGCTGTCGTCGCAGTCGCCGGCGGTGAGCACGTAGTCGGTGCCGCCGCTGGAGGGGTCTTCGCACTGGAGGATGGGGCTGGTGGCGTCGTCGCCAAAGCCGTCGTCGTCGGCGTCGAGGTACCAGTTCACGGGTTGGGCGCCGTCGTCGACCAGGTTGTTGCAGTCGTCGTCGATGTTGTTGCACGCCTCGGTGGCGCCCGGGTTCACCGACGCCAGGACGTCGTCGCAGTCGTCGTTGGTCTCGCTGACGCCGGGATCGGTGCCGAAGCAGGCGTCCACCTGCGCGGTGTCGCCGTAGCCGTCGCCGTCGCCGTCGACGTAGAAGGGCATCTTGTCGATGGCGTCGGTGTCGGTCACACCGTCGCAGTTGTCGTCGATGTGGTTGCAGACCTCGGACTCGCCGGGGTTCACCACTCCTGAGAGGTCGTCGCAGTCGGTGTTGTCGGCGACGTGGTTGTTGGGCGCGATGCACTGCGGGCTGGAGGGCGAGCCGACGTCGCCGTAGCCGTCGTTGTCCTGGTCGAGGTACCAGGTGGGGCGGTTGCCGCCCTCTTCGCTGGCGTCGCCGTTGCAGTCGTTGTCGACACCCAGGTCGGCGCAGGTCTCGTCGGCCACGGGGTTGATGGCGCTGTCGACGTCGTCGCAGTCTTGCTGGTTCTGCACGAAGCCCGCGCCGGGGTTGCAGCTGTCGGATGGCGCCGCGCTGTCGCCGTAGCCGTCTCCGTCGCTGTCGGCCCAGTAGATGGGGCTTGCCGGGGAGTCGTCGGTGGTGCCGTCGCAGTCGTCGTCAGCGCCGTTGGCGCAGACCTCGGCACCGGTAGGGTTCACGGTGGCGCGGCTGTCGTCACAGTCGTCGGGGTTCGCGGACCAGCCGGCGCCAGGATCGGAGCACTGCTGCAGCGAGAAGGTGCCGTCGCCGTAGCCGTCGTTGTCGGCGTCGATGTACCAGAATGCATCGGCGCCGTTGTCGACGAGGCTGTCGCAGTTGTCGTCGATGCCGTTGCAGATGTCGTCGGCGTCGGGGTTCACGCTGCCGTCGTTGGGGTCGCAGTCGCCGAACTGGGTGGCATGTCCCGCGGGTGGCGTGCCGCAGTACGAGACCGGGGGACCGTCTCCCCAGCCGTCACCGTCGGTGTCGAGCCAGGCCAACGACGTATCCTCGCCATCGGTGTCGATGATGCCATTGCAGTTGTTGTCGATGCCATCCGAGCAGATCTCTTGCCCGTCGGGGTTGACGAGCCCGTCGGTGTCGTCGCAGTCGTCGACGTTCGGCGCCCAGCCCTCGTCGGGTGTCGTGCAGAAGAAGTCGGTGTCGCCGTCCGGATCGCCGAAGCCGTCGCCATCGGTGTCGGCCCAGTGCTCGTCGCCCGGGTCGTCGGTGATGCCGTTGCAGTCTTCGTCGATGCCGCCGCAGTCGTCGAAGGCCTCGGGGTTGATGAGCAAGTCGGTGTCGTCGCAGTCGTCGGCGTTGTCGGTGAAGCCGGTCTCGCCGGTGCAGTACTGGACGAGCTCGCCGGTGCCGTAGCCATCGCCGTCCTCGTCGAGGTAGCCCTCGAGGAACAGGTCGTCGTCGATGGTTCCGTTGCAGTCGTCGTCGACGCCGTTGCAGATCTCGGCTTGATCGGGGTGCACGGCGGCGTCGGCGTCGTCGCAGTCGTCGCCACCCTGCTGGCTGTCGATGTAGCCATCGCCGTCCATGTCGAAGGCGGCGAGGCGCTCGTGGTGCTCAGCGGCGGGCACAAAGCAGGCAGACGCGAACAACAGGGCAGGCAGGAGGATGCGCGACATGGAGTGCTCCGATGCCACCACCCTACCGCGCACAGCCACGGTCGGCATCATCCAGGGCTACGGACAGTCCTCGGTGGGGTCGGGGCTGATGGTGCCGCCGATGCTGCAGCTGGTGTTGCCGGTCAGCTCGATCTCGCCGACGCCGCCGCCACCGCCGCCGCCTCCGTGGTTGTTGCTGCCGCCGTCGCCCCCCGAGCCGGGCGAGTCTGCCGATGAGCCGCCATTGCCGCCGGGGCCGGCCCCGCCCTGCGCGTTGCCGCCGGATGGCGTGCCCGTCCGGTTGCCGTCCTGGCCGTCGAAGCCGTCGCTGTTGTCGCAGCCGCCGCCGCCGCCGCCGCCGTTGGCGGCAAGGCGCCCAGTGATGACGAGGTCGTCGCCCTGCAACAGGATGGCGCCGCCGCCGCCGCCTCCGCCGCCGCCGCCGCGATCGGCATTGCCGCCCTCGCCGCGTCCGCCGCCGGCCCAGACGTCGCCGTCCACATCGAGCTCGCCAGCGACGCTGAACTGCAGGGCACCGCCGCCGTATCCACCGTCGGCCCGGGACCCGTCCGAGTTGCGCCGGCCGCCGTCTCCGCCGCGGCACCCGCCGCGCAGCGGGCTGATGAGCGAGTTGCCGCTCTTGACGCCCTTGACGCCCTTGTCGCCGTCGTTGCCGCTTCCGCCCTCGCCGCCGTCGGCGCCATCCTCGGCGCCGGAGCCTCCACCGCCGCCGCCGCCGCCCTTGTCGTGGCTCTCGCCATCGCCGCCGTTGAGGCTGGAGGTGCACAGGGGCCCGTTGCCGCCCGCGCCCAGCTCGTCGTCCTCGATGGAGGAGGCCTCGATCTCCCCGTCGATCAGGGCGTCGCCGTACACCAGCACCACCACCGCGTCGTCGCCGGCCAGGCGCACATCCTTGCCGCTGGGTTGGGTCCAGCCGGTGGTGGCGATGACCCAGATCGATCCCGCGGAGCCCTGATCGACGCTGACCGCCGTCGGTGTGGCCGTGCAGCTGGACCAGCTCGACGAGTAGGAGCCGTCATCGCTGTCGAAGGTGAACGGCCCCGTGCACCCGGTGAAGTCGATGTTGTTGGCGGCGCTGGGCATGTACAGCGTCTCGTCGACGTTCGGGGGGTCGTAGGGGAAGCTCGGGAAGCAGGTCTGCACCGAGGCGTTGTTGTCGTCGCAGTCGGTCGGGAAGTCGACGCCGTCGAGGTCGAGGTCGTTGTCGCGGGTGCTCGGGTTGCAGTCGTTGTCGAAGCCGTCGTAGACGACCTCGGTGCCGCCAGGAGTCTCGTTGGGCTCGTTGTCGTCGCAGTCGCCGTTCACACCGCTGTAGCCGGACGGCAGCGTGCACTCGTCGACAGTGTTGTCCAGGCCCACGCCGTCGTCGTCGAGGTCGCGGTACCAGGTCGTGGTGTCGGTGGCGCCGTTGTCGTCGGGGGTACCGTTGCAGTCATCGTCGACGCCGGGCGTCGAGCAGCGCTCGGGCTCGCTGGTGTTGACCGTGTCGCTGGTGTCGTCGCAGTCGGTGTTGTCGGCCAGGTAGCCCGTGGGCGCGTTGCATGCGGAGATGACCCCGGAGGTGGCGCCAAAGCCGTCGTCATCGGAGTCGGGGTACCAGCTGGGGGCGTCGCTCGCGCCGATCTCGTCGGCGGTGCCGTCGCAGTCGTCGTCGACGCCGACAGTGCTGCACAGCTCGGGGTCGGAGGGGCTGATGGTGGCGTCGGAGTCGTCGCAGTCGTCGTTGCTCGCCACCGTGCCGCTGGGCGCGGTGCACGCCTGGACCGGCAGGGTGCCCTGGGCACCGTGCCCGTCGCTGTCGGTGTCGACGTAGAACGGGCTGGTGTCGGAGGCGCCCGGATCGTCGGCGACTCCGCTGCAGTCGTCGTCGACGCCGACGGTGCTGCACAGCTCGTCGGCGTTTGGGTGCACGTTGGCGTCGCTGTCCAGGCAGTCGTTGGCGTTGCGCACGTGGTCGGCCGACGGTGCATCGCACTGGTTGGTGGCGGCGCCGGCGCCAAAGCCGTCGCCGTCGCTATCGAGGTACCAGTCGACGGGCAGCGCGCCCTCGTCGACGTCGCCATCGCAGTCGTCATCGACGAGGTTGCAGGACTCGGTGGCGGTTGGGTAGACGCTCGAGTCGGTGTCGTCGCAGTCGTACTCGGCGGGGTCGCTCAGGTCGGCGATGGCGGCGACGTCCGGGGCGCTGTCGTCGCAGGCCTCGATGGGGGCGTTGGGGTCGCCCCAGCCGTCTTCGTCGTCGTCGACGTAGTAGGTGTTGCGGTCGATGGCGTTGTCTTCGGCGGCGCCGCTGCAGTCGTCGTCGACGCCCGGGGTGGCGCACACCTCGGTCTCGCCGGGGTTCACGGCAGCGGCGGTGTCGTCGCAGTCGGTGTTGTCGGCGACGTAGCCTGTGGGCTGGTCGCACTGGGGAGCGGACGACATGGTGGGGTCGCCGTAGCCGTCGCTGTCGCTGTCGAGGTACCAGCGCGGCAGGGTGCTGCCCTGCTCGGTGCTGTCGCCGTCGCAGTCGTTGTCGACGCCGACGTTGCTGCACAGCTCGTCGGCGAGGGGGTTCACGTCGTCGGCGGTGTCGTCGCAGTCTTGCTTGTTCTGCACGAAGCCCGAGCCCGGGGAGCAGCTGCTGGACGGGGCGCTGGCGTCGCCAAAGCCGTCGCCATCGGTGTCGGCCCACCACACGGCGATGGCGATGTTGTCGTCGACGGTGCCGTTGCAGTCGTCGTCGATGCTGTTGCAGGCCTCGATGCCCGCGGGGTTCACGCTCGCGCGGCTGTCGTCGCAGTCGTCGGCGTTGTCGGTCCAGCCAGCACCCGGGTCGTCGCACTGCTCGATGGCCAGCGACGCGTCGCCGTAGCCGTCGCCGTCTTCGTCGATCGACCAGAAGATGCCAAAGCCATCGTCGGGGATGCCGTTGCAGTTCTCGTCGTCGTTGCCGTCGCAGTCGTCGGGGGCGTCGGGGTGCACGTTGGCATCGGAGTCGTCGCAGTCGCCCAGCACGTCGGACTTGCCGGCGGGCAGCGGGCCACAGGCCTCGGTGGCCGTGGACAGGTCGTCGCCGTAGCCGTCGTTGTCGGCGTCGTCCCACACGAAGTAGACGTCGGCGGCGTCGGTGTCGATCTCGCCGTCGCAGTCGTTGTCGACGCCGTCGCCGCAGAGCTCGAAGGCGCCGGGGTTGGTGGTGGCTTCGCTGTCGTCGCAGTCGTCGTTGCTGTCGGACCAGCCGGCCGGGGCATCGCCGCTGCAGAAGAAGTCGGTCTGGCTGCCGTCGAGGCCGTATCCGTCGCCGTCGCTGTCCAGGAAGTGCTCTTCGCCGAAGTCGTCGGTGATGCCGTTGCAGTCTTCGTCGATGCCGCCGCAGTCGTCGAAGGCGTTGGGGTTCACGTTGGCGTCGGAGTCGTCGCAGTCGCCATCGACCTCGGCGTAGCCCTCGTCGCCGGCGCAGAACTCGACGAGCTCACCGTCACCGACGCCGTCGCCGTCGGCATCGACGTAGCCCTCGGCCATCAGCCCCTCGTCGACCACGCCGTCGCAGTTGTCGTCGATGCCGTTGCACAGCTCGAAGCCGTCGGGGTTCACCTCGGCGTTGTCGTCGTCGCAGTCGGTGCCGCCCTGGCTGGCATCGTTGAAGCCGTCGCCATCGACGTCGAAGGCCGAAAGGCGCTCGGTGTGCTCGGCATCACCGACGTAGCAGGCCGAGGTCAGCAAGAGCAGGGTCAGCAGGGCGCGTGGCATCGGGGACTCCGTGCCTGTAGCGTACACCGGTCTGGCAGCGGTGGCTGACGGGCCTGTGACCCGCCAGCTCGACGGCCTCGATCAGCAGCCGCCCGCCGGGCTGGGACTCACCGAACCGCTGATGGTGCAGCTGGTGTCGCCGGTGATGTAGATGAAGCCTTCGCTTCCTCCGCCGCCGCCGCCGCCGGCCTTGTCGTCGTCGTCGTCGTAGTCGCCGCCGATGCCCGCGTTGTCGTCGGTTCCGCCGTTGCCGCCGGTTCCGCCGATTCCGCCGCCGCCGGTTGACCCAGGGCTTCCCTGGGGCTGAGCGATCCGGTTGCCGTCCTGCCCGTCGGCGGCATCGACTCCGGCCTGGTGGCCACCGCCACCGCCGCCTGCTCCACCATTCGCGGCGATATCGCCGCTGACCAGGACGACGTCGCCCTGCAGCACCAGCGTGCCGCCGCTGCCGCCGCCTCCGCCGCCGCCCTCGCGGCCCTCGCCACCCCCGCCGCCGCCGCCGCCAGCGAACACATCACCCGATAGGGTGAGCGCGCCGGCGACCG
Organism: Myxococcota bacterium; assembly: GCA_965216925.1. Classification (GTDB taxonomy): domain Bacteria; phylum Myxococcota_A; class UBA796; order UBA796; genus CAYYHT01. Next base: position 5,753,077 of record CBDCGT010000001.1, read on the forward strand.
AGAACTGCAGTGCGCCGCCGGCGGCGCCGCCGGGAGCATCTTCGCTCTCATCGTGGTCGGACGACCCGCGCCCGATTCCCCCGCGGCAGCCGCCCAGCAGGGGGCTCTCGTCCATTGCCGTGATTGCCGCCCCTCCGGCACCTCGCCCGGTCTCGTCCTTGCCCAGACCGCCGTCGGCTCCGTCGTTCAGCCCGCCGGCTCCACCGCCACCGCTGGCCTTGTGTACGCTGGTGGAGTTGCCCCCTCGTTCGGCGCCGGTGCAATGCGCTGCATCGCCGCCGGGGCCGTGGTCGGTGCCGTCCGCCCCCGCGAACAGGGTCCCGGCGACCGTGGCGTCGCCGTAGACCAGCACGGCCACCGTGTCCGACCCAAAGAACTCCACGCGCTTGCCCGTCGGCTGCGTCCAGCTGTCGACCGGGATCACCCACATGTCGGGCGCGCCGCTGACCGGGATGCTGATGGGGGTGGGGGTGGCCGCTCCGGCGCAGTTCTGCCAGGTCGTGGAGTAGCTGCCGTCGTCGGTGTCGAACCAGAAGGGCCCGGTGCAGCCGGTGAAGTTCACGTCGTCGTCGTCGTCGGGCTTGTAGTCGTCTGTGTCGACGTTCGGCGGGTCGTAGGGGAATGGGTTGCAGTCCTGGACCAGGGGATCGGTGTCGTCGCAGTCGGTCGGGAAGTCGACGCCGTCGAGGTCGAGGTCGTTGTCTCGGGTGCTCGGGTTGCAGTCGTTGTCGAAGCCGTCGTAGACGACCTCGGTGCCGCCCGGAGTCTCGTTGGGCTCGTTGTCGTCGCAGTCGCCGTTGACGCCGCTGTAGCCGGACGGCAGCGTGCACTCGTCGATGGTGTTGTCCAGGCCCACGCCGTCGTCATCGAGGTCGCGGTACCAGGTGGTGGTGTCGGTGGCGCCGTTGTCGTCGGGGGTGCCGTTGCAGTCGTCGTCGACGCCGGGCGTCGAGCAGCGCTCGGGCTCGCTGGTGTTGACCGTGTCGCTGGTGTCGTCACAGTCGGTGTTGTCGGCGACGTAGCCGGTGGGCGCATTGCAGCGCGCGATCGAGCCGGAGGTGGCGCCAAAGCCGTCGTCATCGGAGTCGGGGTACCAGCTGGGGGCGTCGCTCGCGCCGATCTCGTCGGCGGTGCCGTCGCAGTCGTCGTCGACGCCGACGGTGCTGCACAGCTCGGGGTCGGAGGGGCTGATGGCGGCATCGGAGTCGTCGCAGTCGTCGTTGCTCGCCACCCTGCCGCTGGGCGCAGTGCAGGCCTGGACCGGCAGCGTGCCCTGGGCACCGTGCCCGTCGCTGTCGGTGTCGACGTAGAACGGGCTGGTGTCGGAGGCGCCCGGATCGTCGGCGACTCCGCTGCAGTCGTCGTCGACGCCGACGGTGCTGCAAAGCTCGTCGGCGTTGGGGTGCACGTTGGCGTCGCTGTCCAGGCAGTCGTTGGCGTTGCGCACGTGGTCGGCCGACGGGCTCTCGCACTGGTTGGTGGCAGCGCCGGCGCCAAAGCCGTCGCCGTCGCTGTCGAGGAACCAGTCGACGGGCAGCGCGCCCTCGTCGACCTGGCCATCGCAGTCGTCATCGACGAGGTTGCAGGACTCGGTGGCGGTTGGGTAGACGCTCGAGTCGGTGTCGTCGCAGTCGTACTCGGCGGGGTCGCCCAGGTCGGCGATGGCGGCGACGTCGGGGGCGCTGTCGTCGCAGGCCTCGATGGGGGCGTTGGGGTCGCCCCAGCCGTCTTCGTCGTCGTCGACGTAGTAGGTGTTGCGGTCGATGGCGTTGTCTTCGGCGGCGCCGCTGCAGTCGTCGTCGACGCCCGGGGTGGCGCACACCTCGGTCTCGCCGGGGTTCACGGCAGCGGCGGTGTCGTCGCAGTCGGTGTTGTCGGCGACGTAGCCGGTGGGCTGGTCGCACTGGGGTGCGGACGACATGGTGGGGTCGCCGTAGCCGTCGCTGTCGCTGTCGAGGTACCAGCGCGGCAGGGTGCTGCCCTGCTCGGTGCTGTCGCCGTCGCAGTCGTTGTCGACGCCGACGTTGCTGCACAGCTCGTCGGCGAGGGGGTTCACGTCGCCGGCGGTGTCGTCGCAGTCTTGCTTGTTCTGCACGAAGCCCGAGCCCGGCGAGCAGCTGCTGGACGGGGCGCTGGCGTCGCCGAAGCCGTCGCCATCGGTGTCGGCCCACCACACGGCGATGGCGATGTTGTCGTCGACGGTGCCGTTGCAGTCGTCGTCGATGCTGTTGCAGGCCTCGATGCCCGCGGGGTTCACGCTGGCGCGGCTGTCGTCGCAGTCGTCGGCGTTGTCGGTCCAGCCAGCACCCGGGTCGTCGCACTGCTCGATGGCCAGCGACGCGTCGCCGTAGCCATCGCCGTCTTCGTCGATCGACCAGAAGATGCCAAAGCCGTCGTCGGGAATGCCGTTGCAGTTCTCGTCGTCGTTGCCTTCGCAGTCGTCGGGGGCGTCGGGGTGCACGTTGGCATCGGAGTCGTCGCAGTCGCCCAGCACGTCGGACTTGCCGGCGGGCAGCGGGCCACAGGCCTCGGTGGCCGTGGACAGGTCGTCGCCGTAGCCGTCGTTGTCGGCGTCGTCCCACACGAAGTAGACGTCGGCGGCGTCGGTGTCGATCTCGCCGTCGCAGTCGTTGTCGACGCCGTCGCCGCAGAGCTCGAAGGCGCCGGGGTTGGTGGTGGCTTCGCTGTCGTCGCAGTCGTCGTTGCTGTCGGACCAGCCGGCCGGGGCATCGCCGCTGCAGAAGAAGTCGGTCTGGCTGCCGTCGAGGCCGTATCCGTCGCCGTCGCTGTCCAGGAAGTGCTCTTCGCCGAAGTCGTCGGTGATGCCGTTGCAGTCTTCGTCGATGCCGCCGCAGTCGTCGAAGGCGTTGGGGTTCACGTTGGCGTCGGAGTCGTCGCAGTCGCCATCGACCTCGGCGTAGCCCTCGTCGCCGGCGCAGAACTCGACGAGCTCACCGTCACCGACGCCGTCGCCGTCGGCATCGACGTAGCCCTCGGCCATCAGCCCCTCGTCGACCACGCCGTCGCAGTTGTCGTCGATGCCGTTGCACAGCTCGAAGCCGTCGGGGTTCACCTCGGCGTTGTCGTCGTCGCAGTCGGTGCCGCCCTGGCTGGCATCGTTGAAGCCGTCGCCATCGACGTCGAAGGCTGAAAGGCGCTCGGTGTGCTCGGCTTCACCGACGTAGCAGCCGGACAAGAGGGCGATGAACAGCCAGGATGCACGGGTCATGTGCCCTCCACGAGCAGCCCGGCAGCGTGGGTGCAGGCGCGCTCGCATGTGCGCGCCGGGTCTGTATTCGGTTGTTGTACGGACATGCTTGGTGCGCTTTGGGTGCGCTCACCGCTGAACACACCTAGTCTACGTCCCTGTCCCCCGCGCCGTCAACGGCCGGCGCCGCGATCACGCGGCAGTGCTCCCAGCCCGATGTGCACTTGACTACCTGGTGGACATCCGGTGGGAACGCAAACGGCCCGAACTCGCGCAGCTCTGCATCGGGCTCGCCGAAGCGTGCCCGGACGAGGTAGCTCTGAGCCGGCACCGAAGATGGGATGTCGTGGACCTGTCCATCTGGCGCAACCAGCTGCACGATCGCGGCGTCCCCGCTGAGGGCCACCCGGCTCATGGCGGGAACAGGTGGCGGCGGGCTTGGGTGGGATGGCGCCCGCGCCGGGGTGAGGGCTGGAGCGGTGGACCGCGCGGGCTCGGTGCGAGGTCGAGCCGGGGCGATGGGGTCTGCGGCGGTGGCTTTGGTGGCCGGGGGTGCTGGCGTGGGCGCTGGCGCCACTGGGGGGCTGGCCGTGGCCACGGGCGCCGCCGGTGGGTCCGAGACGAGCTGGAGGACGACCACCGCGGCCACGACGGCGACCCCGACACCGGCACCGGCGGCTGCTGCCAGCCAGGGCCACGTTGGCGATCGGGAGGCGGGGGGCTCGTCGTCGGCGTCCGTGAGGGTGGCCAGAGCTCCGGTTTCGGCGGTGGTGCGGAACTCGGGCATCACCACCTTGACGCCGGCAGGCGCCTGCCAAGGGGTCTTGCGGCGCTGAATGCGAAGCTGCCGTAGCTGGTTCGCCAGCGCCGAATCCTGCCCGAGTCGTCCAGGGCGAGTGCCGAACGCCTTGCTCACCAACGCGAGCAGCTCGTTGGGGGTGCCGACGCGCCTGGCCGGCTCGACCTGCAAGCAAGCGTCGATGATGTCGTCGATTGCGGCGGGCAGGCCGGGCTGGTGGGCGCTTGCTGGCTGGTAGTTGCCCGTGGACACCGATGTCAAGGTGGTCAGCATGCTCTCGCCCTTGAACGCGTTCACCCCGGTGACCATGGCGTACAACAGACAGCCGAGCGACCAGACGTCGGCCTCGAACCCCACGCGGGACGCGTCGTGCAGCTGTTCCGGGGCCATGAAGGACGGGGTGCCCAGGGTGGCCCCGGTGTGGGTCGGACCGCTCGTGTGCCCCTCGGCGAGCACCTTGGCGATGCCGAAGTCGCAAAGGGCCGGCACGATCCACTCGTCGTCGAGCCGCAGCAGGACATTCGATGGTTTGATGTCGCGGTGAACGACGCCGGCGGCGTGGGCCACCGTGACGCCTTGAGTGATGCCGGTGAGGACGCACAGGGCGTCGTCGACGGACAAGGGTGCCCGCTCGACGAGCACGCGAAGCGAGGGGCCCTCGACCAGCTCCATCACCAAGCCCACGAAGCCGGCCACATCCAGGATGTCGAATACCTTCACCAGGTGAGGGCTGGCGAGATCGGCCTGCACGCGCCCCTCGACGAGCATGCGGTGACGCGTGGCCTCGTGGCTCACGCTCATCAGCTTGAGGGCTCTGGATGCGCCGGTCTCGAGGTCTTCGACCTGGTAGACGCTGGAGGAACCGCCCTCACCGATACGCTGAATCACTCGGTAGCGATCGATTTCCTGTCCCGGAGCCAGCAGCATCGTACCTCTTTGGGGCTAGTGCCCAAGCGCCAATGCCCACACCTGCTCCGGCCAAGATGCCGGATGCCACCGTGAAGACCACGATGCGGTTCCGCAGGCCATCGAGATCTCCATACGGCGTGAGGGGATCATCATAGACGCTCCGAGTGGCAAAGGCCCCTGCAAACAGGCCCCCGGCCGTGGCCAACAGGGACGTCGCCGCGATCAAGGCGCCTCGTCGCATGCGAGGCGCATCGCGCTGCACCGGGTAGGGGGGCAAGGGATCGCCAGGCCACAGGTACCGCGTAGTCTTGGCGATGCCGTCCGGACCCACGTGCTGGAAGATCGTGGGCCAAGTCTCGGGCCGTTGCTCGGTGGGCAGGCCGTCGACGAACAGGGCACCGGTCATGGGGGGCGCAAGCGGCACCGCCGTCGCCGTGGCGAGCCCCAAGGCGAAGTAGTTCTCGTAGACTGGGCTTCCAGGGGGCACGAAGTCGTCGGGATAGCGGAAGCCGGGGTCGGCGGCCCGTGCAGCCGCGAACGCCAACTCGGCCTGCTCGGCGTCACGCGCCATCACGAGGCGCAGGCCCTCGGCTCGGTGGTAGGCAGCGGCGAGCGAGGGAGACAGGGGCTCGCGGGAGCACGGCAGTTGGCTGCGCATCCGTGTCGAGGCGACCTCGAAACGATCGGTGTCCAGCTGCGAGAAGGCGTGTTCGGTGGAGCGAATCGACTCGTTGAGTTCACGCAGGGTCACCGTCTGGATGCACCCGGAGTCGCCAGGCGCGGCCTGGGAGCTGGTGCTCAGGCCGAGCAAGAAGCCGCCCACAGCCAAGATCCTTGCCGCCATCAGCTCCCCGAGCCGAACAGAAGGGTCACCGACGCGCCTTGAGAATCGGCGTCGGGGCTTCCGACCAGGGCGTCGGCGTAGGGACTGCCCCCTACGTCGCCGACGCGACCCACCGACCATCCCATCAGGGCCCCGTCACTTCCGGCAAGGTGCGGCATGCCCTCGATGCTCACGACGCCGGTCCACGGCCCGTAGGCCAGGGTAGCCCGACCGTCACCACCGTTTGCCTTGGGTGACCCGACCACGAGGTCTTGCTCACCGTCGCCGTCGACATCGCCGACGAACGCGACGGCGGTGCCCGTCTCGCTGCCGCCCGTGCCTTCGATGCGCGCACCGGTGTGCACGTCGCCGCCGTCGAATGGATTGGAGACCACCGACACGTACCCCCCGACTCCGGCCTTGGGCGCGCCGATGGCCAAGAGGCCGATGCCCGCGGGGCCCGGAGTCGTCGACAGCGAGAGTCCGGCCTTGTCGCCGCCGGCCTCGCCGAACCACCATGCGTCGGCATCGTCGATGGTGAGCACGCCGGAGAGCGTGGCGCCATCGAACACCACGGCGGCGCCGACATCGTTCTCGCCGCCGTCGAGCTTGTGCCCTCCTACGGCGACATCGTCGACCCCGTCCCCGTTCATGTCGATCGAGGCGAGCGCGTCTCCGAAGGATCCGTGTCGCTCGCTCCCGTAGATGGCGCCCTCGGCCGTAGACGCGGCGTCGAGTGCGCCCGGCGGCAGCGGCGCTGCGAACGAATACACCACCCCAGCGCGGTCCTCGCCGTTCACCCGGGCTTGGCTGGCGGCGATGAGCATGGCGGGCACACCGCCAGGCTGCAGCAGGGCCGTGGTGAGCGCCGAGCCGATGCGAGCGGCGGCAATGCTGCCCTCGATGGTCGTTGTGGATGCTGACAGTGCTGACGTCGCGCCCGGCGCGCAGTCGGCTCCGAACACGCGGTACACCCGGCCCGCGTTGTCGTTGGCGCGGGGCGCGGCGACCAACAGGTCGGTGCGTCCGTCCGAATCGACGTCGCCGATGGGCACGATGGAGGTGCCGGCTTCGTCGCCACTCTGGTCGCCGGCGAGCAACGCCGCGTCGGTGACGAGCAAGGGCTGTGCCGCCGCGAACGGGCCGCTCAGCAGGTAGACGCCGCCCGAGTCATCGCCAGCGATGCTTAGATCCGGGGCGCCGACCATGATGTCGCGCTGGCCATCGCCGTCGTAGTCACCGGCGCTGGCGACCACCCAACCGGTCTTGGCATCCGGATCGGTCGGGCTGGCCGTGGTGGTCCAGGCGAGCGCCTGGGCAGGCACGTCACTCCGGCACGCCGTGCCGTCGCCCGAGCAGTCGTTGTCGACCCCGTCGTTGCATACCTCGACATGGCCCGGAAAGGCGTCGGCGCGGGCGTCGTCGCAGTCGTCGCCGTCGACCGCGTAGCCGGGGGGCAACTCGCAGCCGAGCTGCGCCTTGCCGGGGTCGCCGTGCCCGTCGTTGTCGTCGTCTCGGTACCAGGTCTCGGGGTCGGAAGGCTCGTTGTCGATGGCCGAGTCGCAGTCGTCGTCCACGCCGTTGCAGAGCTCCGGCGCGTTGGGGTGCACGGTGGCTAGCGCCTCGTCGCAGTCGCCACCCCGAGAGGCATAGCCAAGTGGCGGGTCGCACTGGGTGAGCATGGAGCTCGAGTCGCCGAAGCCGTCGCCATCGGCGTCGATGAACCAGGTCGGTAGATCCTCGTCCTGAAGGCTGTCGCAGTCGTCATCGATGCCGTTGCAGAGCTCGGCCGCGGTGGGAAACACGGCGGGATTGTCGTCGTCGCAGTCATCGCTCAACGACACGTAGGACGGCGGCCGCACACAGGCGTCGACCGCTCGCGTGTTGTCCCCGTAGCCATCGCCGTCCTGGTCGAGCCAGAAGGTGGTGCTGTCTACCGCGTTCTCGTCGTACGAGAGGTCGCAGTCGTCGTCGCGGCCATTGCACATCTCGTCTGCGCCGGGATGCACGTCGGGCAGCACGTCGTCACAGTCGCCGGGCTTGTCGGCGTGGCCGGCTGGGGCGGTACAGGCCTCGAGGGAGTAGAGCCCGTTTCCCCATCCGTCGCCGTCGGCATCGGCAAACCAGAGGCTCTGATCGATCGCGTCTTCGTCGACGTTGCCGTCGCAGTCGTCGTCCTGGCCGTTGCAGCGCTCGGCGACCCCGGGGCGAATGTCCGGGTCGAGATCGTTGCAGTCGCCGACCTGCGCGGTCCAGCCATCGATGGGAACGCAGCTGTGGCGTGCGGCCAGCAGGGTGCCGAAGCCGTCTTGGTCTTGGTCGCGAAACCACAAGGGTGAATCGGTGGGATCGTCGATGAACCCGCTGCAGTCCTCGTCTCGGCCATCGCACGCTTCGGTGATCGATGGATTGACGGCCGCATCGGCATCGTCGCAGTCTCCGCCCACGGCGGCGTGGCCCTGGGGCTGGCTGCAGCTCTGGATGGCTTCGTCGGTCACGCCATGTCCGTCCCGATCCCGATCTGGGAACCAGACGCTCGTGGGCACGCCTTCGTCGATCTCGCCGTCGCAGTCGTCGTCGATACCGTTGCACGACTCCACGGCGGCGCTGTGCACGCTGGCGTCTCCATCGTCGCAGTCGGGCCCTCCCAGCTCGGCGGTGATCTCGCCGTCGTCGTCCAGGTCGATTCGGTCCTGGTGAGCTCGATCGGTCACAATCGCGCAGCCGGCGAGCATCAGAGCAGGGATGAGTCGCGAACGTGTCACCGGCCTGGCTCCGAAAGGGTTGCATTGACACGCGAACGCGCGAGAAACCATATTCTACCTGTTCGACGCACCGCCCACGGAGCCCAATGACCACCCTCACCACGCTTGGAGACACCGGCGAGCCGGAACGGGAGGTCCTGTTCCCCTCGCTGTGGGTGCTCTATGCCGACCGAGTGGCGCTCGGAGGCAATCCCATCGGGTTGCCCGCGGGGAGCACGACGGTCGGGCGTGAGCACGGCAGCGGCGCCGGCATCGTGGTGCCCGACCCCAAGGCCTCCAGGAATCACGCCAGCATCCACGTCACCATCGATGGGGTGTCGATCGTCGACAACAACAGTCGGAACGGCACCTTCGTGAACGGGCAAGCCATCGAGCGGCGGCGCCTTGCCGACGGCGACTTGATTCGAATCGGTGACGCCTTCTTGCTGTTTCGCCGGATCGCGTCCCACATCGACGACGCTGCTGTGCCGACGGTTGTGGGGCGCGCGCCGAGCGTGTGTCGGCTGAGGGCAGACATTGCTCGTGTGGCTCCCACGCCGTTGCGCGTGCTCATGCAGGGTGCTTCGGGTGCCGGCAAGAGCCATGCGGCACAGGCGATCCATGACCGCAGCGAACGCGCCGGACCGCTGATCACGGTGAACTGCGCGGCGATTCCGGGTGCTCTTGCCGAGAGCCTGCTGTTTGGCCACAAGGCAGGAGCGTTCACAGGCGCCACTCGGCCGGCGGATGGGTTCTTTCGGGCCGCCCACGGCGGTACGCTGTTCGTGGACGAGGTCGGGGAGCTGCCGGCCGAGATCCAGTCGAAGTTCCTGCACGCGGTCGACACCGGCTTGGTGCTCCCGGTAGGCGAGACACGTCCGGTGCAGGTCGACGTTCGGCTGGTCTCGGCGACCAACGTCGATCTCTTGGCTGCGGTGCATCGAGGCGATTTTCGCGGTGACCTCTACGCCCGCCTGGCCGAGATCACCATCGAGGTTCCGTCGCTCGCTGCCCGCCGCGAGGATGTGCTCCCGCTGCTGACTTCGATGCTGGAACCGGGGTATTCGCTCGAACCCGACCTGGTGGAGCGCGTGCTGACCTATCCGTGGCCGTTCAACATCCGCGAGCTGTCCAGCGTCGCCCGAGAGCTCATGGTGCGGCTCCCGGGAAAGGGGGCGCTCGGGCTCGATCTGGTGCGCAGTCGTTTCGACGCGTTGGCGGCAGCTGCGGCGCCAGGCGGTGCCGTTCCTGAACAGCTCGCCGCACCCGGTCTGGACCGCCGCACGACTGTGGTGGAGGCCCTTCGACGCAGTGAGGGCAACGTTCGGGCTGCTTCGGCGCTCGCTGGGGTCTCCAGGCGCCAGTTCTACCGCTGGATGACCGCCTTGGGGATCGAGCCCAGCACGTTCCGCTGACCGGCCGCGCCCGACGATTGGCGTCATGGGAGGGGTTGGTCTTCCAGTCGCATCATCACTTCGGTCGAGATGGTCTGCGGCGTAGGCACGAGCCCCGTGAGTCCCGGGTAGGACACGTCCACGTTCAACACCAGGGTGACATAGGGCGTCTCACCTTCGAAGTGGGCCTCGACGGCGGCGTCATGCACGGCGATTCCTTGCCGCTCCATGGAGTCGAGCACCTCTTGAACGGCCCATTCTTCGGGATCGTCTTCCCAGGGCATGGCTGCCCCGAAGCGCGCCGCGTGGCGCGCCGCGGTGACCACGCTCTGGTGCTGGCTGAAGTACCAGCCGTACTCCACGATGCCCATGAGCATCATGACGAGCACCGGTGTGACGAGCGCAAACTCGACGGCGTTGCCTCCCCGACGTCGGCCCTGTCGTGTGTGTCTCATTGCACGATCCTCACGGCGACGGCGTCGCGCTTGGGTCCGGGAACAAAGTTGTAGCCGTCGTCGCCGTAGCAGCCGCCGGACATGCCGAGCTCCTCGTCCGAAGACCAGTGCCAGAACACGGTCACTTCGTACAGGAGGTTGTCGACGGAGCCGCCTTGAACACCACCGGCGCTCCGGGTCAGGTCGGTGGTGAAGCCATCGGTGCCGTCGGCGTTGACCGGCACCACCTGCATCGCCAGCGCGCCGTTGCGCCACTCCCCGTTGTCGCCCGGATCGTTGCGCTTCACGCAGCCGGTCTCGGTGGGCATCAGGCCGCCGTGGCGGATGGCATCGAGCGGAAAGCCCAGCTCGAGTGCGTTGAGCTGGATCGTGCCAGCCTGGCCGTCCAGCGAGTAGGTCGGCAGCTCGTCCAGGGTCATGTCGTCCCAAGCCGTGGCTTGCCAGGGGTCGCCGTTCACGATGAGCTGTGCCTCTCGGGACATGTCGGCGTTCAGGATCAGGATCTTGAAGCGCTGGGACGCGTCGACGTGTTCGGACAGGACGCCCAGGTTGCCGGAGGCGATGTCGAACACATCCACGTAGCTGCGATCGAAGGAGTTGTCGTACTCGTGCACATGCCCGTCGGTGCCGGCGCGGTCATTGCACGCGTCGCCGCAGGCTCGCTCGCAGTCCCGATCCCCGGCGCAGGCGTCCTCGCAGGCGTCCTCGTCGCAGCCTGGGCACTCCCCGGGCTGTCGGCACGTGCCCGGGCCGAAGGGCGACAAGAAGGAGCTCGTGTCCACGTCGAAGTGCCCGGACTCGACGCCACCGCCGTCGTCGTCGGAGTCGCCCCAGTCACCGGGGATGTACTCGGCGATGGCCGCGGCGCGGATGGTGCGAGGGCGGGGCGAGAACAAGCGCGAGAAGCCGATGAGCTCGACATCCTGTTCGATGGTGAGTCGAATGGCCGAGGCGTCCTCGGGCTGGGACACCTCGAAACTCCTGGTTTCGTCGTCCCAGGTGCCCAGCTCCACGCCGACGCGATCGATTTCCTGGCCCCAGACTCCATTGGCCTGCGCCATCAGAACGGCGGTGTCCAGGGCCTCGGTGGCGCCGTCGGCCGTGCTGTCCAGATCGAGCACAGCGGCGTGGGCGGCGGCGTCGGCTGCTGTCTGGAGCAGCGCCTTGGTGGAACGGAGGTGCCCCAGGTCGATGGCGAGAGCCGACGCCAGGGCAAGAACGGGGAGCGCCAGCGCGACTTCGACCGTCACTGAGCCTGAGCGATTCCGCGGACCGCGTGCCGCGCCATGGTTTCTGTTGTTCAGCATGTGAGCGACGATCCGGTTGGGGTTGAGGGAGGGCGGCGTGCAGCACGCGGCCGCGGAATCACCCTGGAGGACTGCAAGTCCCGGGCCACTCCGTAGACCCGGATCACAGGCGTTCTTGCGAAGCGGGGTGTGCCGGAGTGTGCCGACGTGGCACACCTACGGCACACCCCGTGTCACACGAGGTGGTTCACTTCAGGGTGGCGCAACCTGCTACCGGTGGCTGATCAAGGCTCCGGTCACGCCAAGGCCCACCGTGCTCACCCCGCCGATGATGGCGACCGTGGACATGGTGTTGGCGGTGCCCCGCAGCCCGTCGAGATCTTCGAAGGGGGTGTCGTCGGCGCGGTACTTGGAACGGGCGCCGTTGGCGACCAGCAGGGCGATGCCCGACACCAGGGCGGTTCCACCGGCACCGGCGAGCAGCGGCGTGCCTTTCTTCTGCAGGTTGGTGGGCGCCTTGGGGATGTCGGCGAGCTGAGTCGCGACCTGGGGATCGACGTCGACGTTGCGGTGATCGACACGACCGCCGTCGCCGCCGCCCACCACGTCGAAGGGGGCCGTCGAGAGCGTGTAGCGCCCCTCGGGCAGCATGCCCTTGAACTGGCCATCGCGGCCGATCGAGTCGGCGGCGAAGTCGATGGCGGCGGCACGGTCGGGCTGGAAGGGACGAGCCTCGGGTGCCAGGCCGGGGGCACCGGGCTTGCCCAGCAGGGTGATGCTGGCCCAGTGGGAGCCGTAGTCTTCGAGAATGCCGGTGATCTCGGAGTTGGACTCCAGGGCGGCGGCGGCCTCGTAGCGCTGCTTGGCGGCCGCGGCGTCACCCAGGGTGCGGGCCGCCTGGGCGCCCAGCATGTAGTCGCCGCGGGTGGGGTCGATCTTCTCGGCCTTGAGCTCCTGGAAGTCCTCTTCGACGCCCGTCCACGCGTTCTTCTCGGCCTTCTGGGCCATGTCTTCGCTGATTTTTCGGTGCAGCGCCTCTTTGTCTTCGGCGGCCAGGGCCGAGGTGGAGGCGAGAAGCAGGGCCAGGGCGGTGAGGGTCTTCATGGCGTCAGGATACACGGCGATCGAGATCGCAGTCGAGGTCAACGCAGGTACATGGCGACGCCCACCACCGCCGCCGCGCCCAGTCCCGCGGCCAGCGCGACCACGAACACCACGCCCATGCCCGCTCCCGCCAGGGCAACGCTCTTCATCACCCCCGGCGCCTCGGATGTCCGGGGCTCGCGTTGCTGGTCGGCCACACGCTCGGGCTCGGCGGCGAGCATCTCGTCGGTCACCCGCTCCTTGAGCTCGGGTGGCAGCTGCTCGTAGACCTCGCGCGACATCTTGGGCCGCGACGCGAGGTCGCCCTCGGTGCGCGCCTGGTCGATTTCGTCGGGCTCGTAGCTGACGGTCGCCTTGCCGGAGTCCTTTGCCTTGGCGGCCTGCGCCGCCTGCCGCGCCAGCTCCGGCATGCCCTCGAAGAGCAGGGTGTCCACGGCCGACATGCGGATGTCTTGGGGATTCAGCGGCTCGTCGGGCTGGATGGTGGCTGCGGGACGGGGAGGCCCAGCTGCTGGGGGCGCGGGCACGGGATCGGTGCGCAGCGACTCGGCGGTCGGCGCTGGGGTGCCGAAGGCTGGGGAGAGGGCGCTGCTGGCGAGGTTGACGGGGATCGGGGGCGGCGAGGCGGCCACCGGCTTGCGCGCCTTGACCGGAGCCATCTCTTCTTCGACCGCGTCGAAGCTGCGATCGATGGTGCGCTTGCCATCGAAGTTGAACGTCGGCGCCGCGTCGGGCCGCTTGGGAACGGCCGTCGAGATCGTGGTCTCGGTGATGGTGCGCCCCACGAAGGGCGCGTCGATGCCCTCCCTTCGCGGCCAGTCCCGCTGAGAGGCCCACGTGCGCAGGCTGGGTCCGCCGACGTCGGTCTGCAGCGACTCGCACATCGACATCACCCCACGGGGCGTCGGACGGTCGTCGGGATCGTGGGCGAGCATGTCCCCCAGCAGGTCCGAGACCAGCGGGGGCAGCCCGTCGGGCAGGCGCGCCAGCCGGCTGTCCAGGTGCCACTCGTACCGCTGCTTGTCCATGGCCAGCGAGGTGAGGTCGGCCATCGACGTGGCCTTGTGGAAGCGCTCGCCCACCAGGCACTGGTACAGCACGCAGCCCAGGGAGAACACGTCTCCGGCGGGGCGCGCGTTCTTCTCGGTGAAGCGCTCGGGGCCGATGAAGGGCAACGAGCCCACCAGCATGCCGGTGGCGGTGCGCGCCTCGCGGTCGGCGCTGGCCGTCCAGGCAATGCCGAAGTCCAGCAGCTTGACCTGACCGTGACGGCCCAGGCGGATGTTGGCCGGCTTCACATCGCGGTGCACCAGCCGCAGGGGCTGCCCGTTGGGGCCGATCGCGTCATGGGCAGCGGCCAGGCCGGCGGCGACATCGGCGGTCATCTCGAGCAGCGCGCGCGGCCCGGGGATGGGGGGCTGGGCCATGACATTGCCCAGGTCGGCGCCCTCGACGAACTCGGTGATCAGCGCGGGCCGTCCGTCCAGGAGCACGATGTCGTGCACGGCCAGGATGTTGGGATGGGTGACCCGGGACAGGGCACGCCCTTCGTCGCGCATGCGGCGCAGCGCCTCGCCTTTGAGCTCGACGTCGGCGCGCAGCACCTTGAGGGCGACCTCGGTCTCGAGGCCACCGGGGGCGCGCATCGTCGCTCGGTACACCTCGCCGTACGCGCCGCGGCCTACCGCCGCGTGCATGACGAACTTTCGCCCACCGCCTTCCACCCGGGACGACCTCCGAGCGGCGACATTACCCCGCTTGCCCTCCCCCGCGCACCACTGGACCTGCTTGGGGGCTCGCTCGCGCACTTGGCCGATTCGGCTGCAAAGCCGGAGGATCCCGGAAGAGATCGAAGTCGATGATCGTCCGGGCTGGATTCGCGGCACCCCTGTGCGTAGTCTCAAGGTCGCTCGCGATCGGACAACCCGCGTCGCGGCGATCGGGAAGGGACGTGTCGCAGCACCAAGTCTGCAGCAAGTGCGGTTCGACCGAGCTCCGTTGGGTGACCCTGCGTCACCAGGTGCCGGTCGATGTGCTCCAGTGCCAGCGCTGCGGCCACGCCGAGGTCGAAGAAGACTGGGTCGTGCCGCTCATGCCGATGGTCGCCGGACGCTGCATGAACTGCGGCGGCAAGCGCAGCGGTGACGTGTGCACCAACTGCGGCCTCGCCCGCGCCGAAGACGAGCAGGTGCACGACGAGCTGCGCCAGCTGATCGCCCCCACCCACAACCTGCTCAACGCGGCGCGAGCCGCCTCCCGGCAGGGCCGCCGCCTCATCGCGCTCAAGCTCGCAACCGCGGCCGCCGCCAAGAACGTCGAAGACCAGGGCGACGTGGCCCGCGCCCTTCGCGTGTGGCTGTTGTCGGCCATCGGCGAGGCCGCCTCGGCCCTCGAAGACGCCAAGGCCTGGGTCGAGCAGTCGGCCAACCCGTCGGCGCTGGCGTGGGCCAGCCTGGGTCAGCAGCAGCAGCACGCGGGCTTTCCTGGCTCGGCCGCCGACGCCTACCTCAAGGCCCTGCAAGAAGACCCCACCCAGCATCGCCTTCGCGCGGCCCGCGCGCAGATCCTCATGCAGATGAGCCGCGAGGGCCAGGCCGCCGAAGAAGCCTGTCAGGTGTTCGAGGCCAAGGCCGACGATCACTCCATCGCGATCGCGCTCCAAGTGGCCGAGAAGCTCTGCTACAAGATGGAGACGGCCTTCCGCGACGACGAGATCAGCCGCCTGTTGCAGCGATGCGGCGCCTACGCCGAGCGCTCGGCGCACCTGCTGGCCCACCGCGCGCGCCTGGCTGCCCTCAACGGCGACGAGTCGGGGGCACGAAAAGACCTCAAGAAGGCGCGCCGCATCAACCCCGACCTCGAGATCTACGAGCGCATCGAGCTCCAGGTCAAGCCCCAGCGAAACAGCTGGTGGCGCTGGTAGACGCGCTCCTCCGAGCGCTTCCCGCGCCCCAGACACCCGACCCGCGCCTGCTGCAGGCGGCGATCCTCAAGCCCCGCATGCGCGGCATCGCTGGCGACATCGATGCCCGGGCACGGGCGCGCACCGATCGCGCCGAGGGCGAGCTTCGTCGGGGCCTGCGCGACGCACGCGCGCTGCACAGCCGGGAACGCCGGCTGGTGGGCGATGTCATTCGCGATCTGGCCCGCTACGATCGGCTCCTGGACGCGATCCTGGACGCCCACGGCGATGTCTTTCTCACCCGGTGGCTGGGCTGGATGGTGGTGCTCGGCGCCGATGCGGGCACGGTTCGCGCGGCCTGGGCCGGGCTGAGCTCGGGCGACTGTCCACCCTTCGAGCGGCTCGCCGATCTTCCCGGGCAGCTGGTCGAGCGGGTGCGAAACCTCGATCCCGCCCGGGCCCTGGGCCTGGTGGGCTCTCTGCCCGAGTCCGCGGCCGACAGCCTGCTGCGGCACTACGGTCCCAACGGCGCGGCCGCGTTCATCCAGGCCAGCAACACGCGGGCACCGCTCGAGCTGCGCGCCAACATCGCGCGCACCGACCGCGACAAGGTGCGCGGCAAGCTCGGCCGCGAGGGGCTGCAGACCTCGCTGTCTCCGGTGGCTCTACACGGGTTGGTCGCCGACAATCGGGTGAATCTCGACGCCGTTCCCACCTACAAGCAGGGCCTGGTCGAGGTGCAGGATGCCGGTTCGCAGGTGCTCGCCGAGCTGGTCGACCCTGATGATGGGCCCATCGTCGACTTCTGCGCTGGTGCCGGCGGCAAGACCCTGGCGCTGGCCGCCGCGATGGGGGGCAAGGGGCGCATCGTAGCCCTGGACGTGCGTGCGAGTGCGCTCAACGAGCTGCGCCGGCGGTGCAAGCGCGCGCGGGTGCACAGCGTGACCGCGGTCGAGATGGCACCGAGCGGCCCCTTGCCGTGGCAGGCCTGGGACCTCGAAGACGAGGCGACGCGCGTGCTGGTCGATGCCCCCTGCAGCGGCTCCGGCGTGCTGCGCCGTCACCCCGAGTACCGGTGGCGCCTGGACGGAGCCGCACAGATGGCCGTCACCCAGCGCGCCATCCTGGAGCGGGCAGCGCCGCTGGTCGCCGTGGGCGGCCGACTGATCTACGGCACCTGCTCGGTGTTCCCCGAAGAGAACGAGCAGGTGGTCGACGCCTTCGTGGCCGATCATCCCGAGTTCGAGCTCATGCCGGTGCGCGATGTGCTCGGCGCCGAGCGTGCGGGCGCCTTGTCCGCCTCGGAGGTGCTTCGGCTCGCCCCCCACACCCACGGCACCGACGGCTTCTTTGGGGCCGTGCTGGTGCGAACACAGTAGAGTTCGGCATGTCCCTTGCTTCTCGACTCGGCGCGGTTCAGTCCGCAGGCAACTTCGACCCCCAGGTGGTGGCCCAGCTGGGCGCGTGGCTTCAGGGGGCGTCCGACGAAGACCTGTTTCGCACCAACCCGTGGATCTACGCCGAAGACCACGCGCTCGACCGGCGAACCGCGCTCGATCTCTTCCTGCACGCCACGCACCTGGGTGTGCTCGACTTCTCGTGGGGGATCCTGTGCCCCATGTGCGGCTCGTTCATCACCACCGAGGCGGGCCTGCGCTCGCTCCAGAACAGCCACTGCCACTTCTGCCGCATCGATGTCGAGGCCAGCGTCGACGACCAGGTCGAGGTCGCCTTCACCGTGTCGCCCCTGGTGCGGAACATCCGCTTCCACGACCTGCGCGACCCCAGCTTCGCGGACCTGTCGCGGGTGGCCTTCAGCACCAGCGTGGTGCGGCCGCCGATCTTCGACGAGATCGTGCAGCAACGCGTGCGCTGGCAAGGCCGCATCGAGCCCGGCGAGACCGCGGTGATCGAGGCCGACATGGCAGAGCCTGGGCGGTACACCCTCAACTGCCCCATGCTGCACTGCGCGGCGACCTTCATGGCGGCGCCGGGCGGCACCCCGGGTCCGGCCAACATCGAGCTGGTGCGGGGCCGCATGGTGCCCAACCAGCTGCAGCCCGCGGCCGGGCCGGTCACCCTGAACCTGCGCAACCGAACGGGCAAGCCCCAGTACGCCGCGCTCTACTACGACATTCGCCAGGACCACCTGCCCGACCCCGAGCCGGTGCAGCTGACCCGCCGTCCCTTTCTGACCGGCAAGGAGCTGGTGACCTCGCAGACCTTCCGCGACCTGTTCCGCGCCGCGATGATCCCCAGCGAGGGAGGGCTTCAGTTCAAGAACCTGACCGTGCTCTTCACCGACCTCAAGGACTCCACGGCGATGTACGGCGCCATCGGCGACATGGCGGCCTACGACCGGGTTCGACGCCACTTCGACGTGGTGCTGGGCACGGTGTCGTCCGAGGGCGGTGCCGTGGTGAAGACCATCGGCGACGCGGTGATGGCCAGCTTCTCGCATCCGGTTGGGGCGCTGAACGCGGCCGCGGCCATGCACCAGGGCATGGTGAAGCTCGGCGACGGCCTGGAGCTCAAGATCGGCATGCACCGAGGCCCGTGCATCGGCGTCGAGCTCAACGAGCGGCTGGACTACTTTGGCCAGACCGTCAACGTCGCCGCCCGCGTTCAGGGAGTGGCCAAGGCGCGCGAGACCGTGGTCACGTCCGCTGTTCTCGACGAGCCCGGTTCCAGCGAGGCCATCAGCAGGGCGGGCCTCACCCCGCACGAAGACTCGGTGCCATTGAAGGGCGTGGTGGGCGAGACCCGCATCTGGAGGCTGTCGTGAGAACGCTGCTTCTGGCTCTGTTGGCGGCCTGTTCGGGGCCGGCTCCCGATGACACGACGGTGCTGGAAACCGATGCGGATGCGGATGCGGATGCGGACGCGGATGCGGATGCGGACGCCGACGCGGATGCGGATGCCGACGCGGATGGCGACGCCGACTGCCCGATGTTTCCCTCGGACAACCCGTGGAACACGGACATCTCGGGCCTTGCGGTGCACGCCAACAGCGATGCCTTCATCGACTCCATCGGCCGCAGCGACCACCTGCACCCCGACTTCGGCACGGTGTGGGCGGGAGCGCCGATCGGCATTCCGTGGGTCGATGTGAACGCCGGGCAGCCGACGGTGCCGGTGTCCTTCCTGTACGCCGACGAGTCTGACCCCGGCCCGTACCCCATCCCGCCCGATGCCCCCATCGAGGGTGGTCCCGACGCCACGGGCGACCGCCACGTCATCGTGCGCGACGTCGACGCCTGCCTGCTGTACGAGCTCTTCGACGCCCACCCCATCGGCGGAGGAACCTCGTGGGATGCGGGAAGCGGCGCCATCTTCGACCTGCGCAGCAACGACCTGCGGCCCGACGGCTGGACGAGCGCCGACGCGGCGGGCCTGCCCATCTTGCCCGGCTTGGTGCGCTACGACGAGGTGGTGGACGACGGGGTGATTCCCCACGCGCTGCGCTTCACCGTGAGCCAGTCGCAGCGGGCCTACATCCACCCGGCCACCCACTGGGCCAGCTCGAGTACCGACAGCGACAGGCCTCCGATGGGCCTGCGGCTGCGCATGAAATCCGGCTATGACTGCAGTGGGTTCAGCCAGGAGGTGCAGGTCATCTGCACGGCGCTGAAGACCTACGGAATGCTGGTCGCCGACAACGGCAGCGACTGGTACGTCAGCGGCGCGCCGGACTCCCGCTGGGACGACGACGCGCTCGGTGACCTCAAGGACATTCCGGGAGACGCCTTCGAGGTGGTCGATACCGGCCTCATCATCACGGACTGAAGCATGAACCGCGCCCTGCTCGCCTGCCTTGCCCTGCTCGCTGCGTGCACCGAGCCCCAGCCCGCTTCCACCGGGCGCTTGCTGTACGTCCAGCCGGCCGCTGATGGCGAATGGGACGACCCGTCGGCCCACCGCGAGATCGTGTACACGAGCTTTGGCGATGCGGTTGGGCAGGCGGTGCCCGGCGACGTCATCTTCGTGCCCTCGGGCACGTACATCGACCCGGGCAACCACAACCTCATCAGCGATCTGACCATCCAGGGGGCGGGCGCCGACTCCACCGTCATCGAGCTGGGCAGCCTGCGCACCGCTCAGCAGAGCAACATCACCATCCAAGACCTCACGTTGCGCTCCACGACGCCCTTGTCGGGCAACGGCATCACGGTCACCGGCTCTGGCCATCGCATCCAGGACGTGGCCGTCGAGGGCTTTCGGTTTGGCGTCTGGGTGCTCGGGGCGACCGACACGACGGTCGATGCCAGCGAGATCCGCGGCAACGAGACCGGCATCATCGTGGACGGCGGCACGGGCACGCGCATCACCAACAACCTGGTCGAGAGCAACGTCGAGACCGGCATGCTCTTCATCAACGTGGCGGTGAGCGAGGCCGTGGCGCACAACACCGTGGTGCACAACGGGCACGGCTCCACCGACCCCGACCGCGGTGCGGGCATCCACTACAGCGACTCCTACGGCCCCGTCACCGGCAACATCGTCACCAGCAATGCCCGGGGCCTGGTGGGTCCCGAGGGCGATGACTTCGCCGGCAACCTGGTGTGGGGCAACACCGAGAACTACGGCGGCGATCTGGCCCCGTCCCCGGATGATGTGCGCGTCGACCCGCTCTTTGTCGATCCCCACGAGCAGGACTACCACCTGTCCTTGGCCTCGCCCGCGATCGACGCCGGCATCGGCGCCATTGGCGTGATGCCCGACCACGACGCCGATGGCGACCCTCGCCCCATGGGCTTTGGCTTCGACCTGGGTCGAGACGAGGTCGACATCGCGCCGCCCGCAGTGACCTTGCTGATCACCGAGGTGATGTCGAACCCCATCAACGAAGCGACCATGGAGTACGTCGAGGTCTACAACTACGGCGACGCGGCCATCGATCTGCGCGGCCTGTACATCGACGACGGCGACACCCTCGACGAGCTGTCGACCTTCTTCAGCGCGCCCTACCTGCTGCAGCCCGGCGACTACGGGCTGATCGTCGACACGTCGTACAGCTACAACCTCGATGCCTACGACATCTACCGGGGTGGTGCGGGCTGGGTGATGGTGGACACCAACGGCAAGGTGGGCAACGGGCTGACCAACAGCGACCCCATTCGCCTGCTCGACAGCAACGGCACCAGCCTGCTCGACAGCTACAGCTTTCCGGCCGATCCCGGCGACGGCATCAGCCGCGAACGGGTGGCGCTCGACGTCGGCGACGAGGCGAGCAACTGGGCCAGCAGCGTGTGTGCAGCGGGCAACTCACCCGGTCGGCCGAGCTGCTTCGCGCCGCCGGTGGTCAGCTCGCCGAGCACCCTGGTGATCACCGAGGTGCTCGCCAACGCCGAGACCGAGTCGACCGGCGAGTATGTCGAGCTGTACAACAGCGGCGATACGCCCATCGAGCTGGCCGGGCTGTACATCGGCGACGAGAACAGCACCGACGAGCTCGCCGGCTTTGGCGGCGGGCCCACGCTGCTTCCGCCGTTCAGCCACGCGCTCATCGTGGACCCCGACTACGACGGGGTGTACCCGCTGCCGTCGGGCACCTTGCTGATGACGGCGGCCAGCTCGGCGACCCTGGGCAACGGGCTGACCCCCACCGAGACCATCGAGCTGCTGGACACCGACGGCACCACGGTGCTCGACGCCATGTCCTTTGGCTTCGACCCGGGCGACGGCGTGAGCATCGAGAAGGTGGACTACGCCGGCGGGGACGTGGCGAACAACTGGGCCGCCGCCAACGCCAGCTGCACCACGGGGCGCACGCCGGGCGCTTGGAACGCGGCCTCGGGCGGCCTGTGCAGCCTCATCCAGATCACCGAGGTCATGGCCAACGCGCTCGACGAAGACACCGGCGAGTTCATCGAGCTGTACAACGCCGGCGCCGACCCGGTGGACCTGGTGTTCGCCGTGCACTTCAGCGATGGCGACAGCGAAGACAACGTGCGCGGCTTCCCGCCGCCGGGCTTCGAGCTGCAGCCCGGGGACTATGCGGTCATCCTGGACCCGGAGTATGCGGGCGAGTACGACATTCCGGCCGGCACGCTCACCCTGTCGGTGGTCAACACCACGCTGGGCAATGGGCTCGCCACGACCGACCCCATCACGCTGTTCGATCCCAGCGGTACCTGGATTCACGACCGCTTCCGCTTCCCGTTCAACCCGGGCAATGGCATCAGCGTCGAGCGCGTCAGCACCGTGGGCGGCGACTCGGCCGACAACTGGGTGGGCTCGCCCTGTGGCGGCGGCTCGTCGCCGGGATTGCCCAACTGTGCGTCCGGCTCGACCACCAGCTCGTCGCTGTCGCTGGTGATCAGCGAGGTGATGGCCAACGCGCTCGACGAAGACACCGGCGAGTACATCGAGATCGTGAACACCGGCACCTCAGACGTCGACCTGGGTGATCTGGTGCTGTTCGACGGCGACGCGAGCGACACCCTGCTCGGAATGACCGATCCCGCCGATACGATCCTGCCCCCCGACGGCATCGCGGTCATCCTCGATCCCGAGTATGCCGGCGAGTACACCATCCCCGCGACGGCGCTGCTGCTGGTGCCCGACGACACCAGCATCGGCTCCGGTCTGGCCACCAACGACCCCATCCAGCTGCTCGAGGCCGACGGGGTGACCGTGGTCAGCTCGTACTCGCACCCGTTCAACCCCGGAAACGGGGTGAGCGTGGAGCGCACCGCGGCCGATGCCCTGGACGAGGCGGCCAGCTGGGTGGCGGCGAGCAGCGCGACACCGGGCGCGGTGGGCTGGTGAGGCCATGCCCTGGGAGGGCAGGAGCTGGCTTCGCCGCGGAGCCTCGCTTGCATGAGGCGACATCCCTGCGCTCGCAAGCTCGCTTCGGGATCGCCTCATCGCTCGGCTCCGCTGGCGCGCCAGCTCCTGCCCTTCCGGGGGTACGGCCTCGCGCTGGAGCCGCCCGTAGCTTCGCCGCGGAGCCTCGCTTGCATGAGGCGACATCCCTGCGCTCGCAAGCTCGCTTCGGGATCGCCTCATCGCTCGGCTCCGCTGGCGCGCCAGCTCCTGCCCTTCCGGGGGTACGGCCTCGCGCTGGAGCCGCCCGTAGCTTCGCCGCGGAGCCTCGCTTGCATGAGGCGACATCCCTGCGCTCGCAAGCTCGCTTCGGGATCGCCTCATCGCTCGGCTCCGCTGGCGCGCCAGCTCCTGCCCTTCCGGGGACGATCGCCTCACGCTGGAGCCGCCCGTAGCTTCGCCGCGGAGCCTCGCTTGCATGAGGCGACATCCCTGCGCTCGCGAGCTCGCTTCGGGATCGCCTCATCGCTCGGCTCCGCTGGCGCGCCAGCTCCTGCCCTTCCGGGGACGATCGCCTCACGCTGGAGCCGCCCGTAGCTTCGCCGCGGAGCCTCGCTTGCATGAGGCGACATCCCTGCGCTCGCGAGCTCGCTTCGGGATCGCCTCATCGCTCGGCTCCGCTGGCGCGCCAGCTCCTGCCCTTCCGGGGACGATCGCCTCACGCTGGAGCCGCCCGTAGCTTCGCCGCGGAGCCTCGCTTGCATGAGGCGACATCCCTGCGCTCGCGAGCTCGCTTCGGGATCGCCTCATCGCTCGGCTCCGCTGGCGCGCCAGCTCCTGCCCTCTCGGGGGTACGGCCTTGCGCTGGAGCCTCCCGTAGCTTCGCCGCGGAGCCTCGCTTGCATGAGGCGACATCCCTGCGCTCGCAAGCTCGCTTCGGGATCGCCTCATCGCTCGGCTCCGCTGGCGCGCCAGCTCCTGCCCTTCCGGGGACGATCGCCTCACGCTGGAGCCGCCCGTAGCTTCGCCGCGGAGCCTCGCTTGCATGAGGCGACATCCCTGCGCTCGCGAGCTCGCTTCGGGATCGCCTCATCGCTCGGCTCCTCTGGCGCGCCAGCTCCTGCCCTCTCGGGGGTACGGCCTCGCGCTGGAGCCGCCCGTGGCTTCGCCGCGGAGCCTCGCTTGCATGAGGCGACATCCCTGCGCTCGCAAGCTCGCTTCGGGATCGCCTCATCGCTCGGCTCCGCTGGCGCGCCAGCTCCTGTCCTGGCACGCCAAGGAGCACAGGCCTCCGCGCCTGTGCCGTCGGGCAGGAGCTCGCTTCGCCGCGGAAGTTCGTCGCGCCTCTGCGGCCAGAGACGCGTTGAAGTTCCGATGCCCGCAACAGAGAGGCCCCGAACTTCCGCGGCAGGCCCGCGCGGGTGAGGGGTGGGACGAACCAAGGCCGACTTTCGAGATGCGGGCGGCGGAATTGCGGCCGCGGGAGGCCTGAGGCGGAAGTTCGGCGCCGTTCTGGTCTTCGGTGCGGAAGTTCAGGGCCGCTCTGCGCCCACAGAGGCTCTCGACTTCCGTCGGCCGCCAGCTACTCCCCGCACAGCGGGTCTTTGGCCACCTGCTTGGCTCCGGCCTTGATCACGAAGCCCGGCAGGGGCTTGCAGCCCCGGTCGGTGCCGCACACCCAGTCGAACGACTCCTGGGCGCCGGCGTGGCAGCGGGCGCAGTTGCCGGCGATGTTGCCCACCTCGGTGGTGCCTCGCTCGGTGATGATTCGCTGGCCGTCCTTGGCGGTCTTCAGCTTGAAGAACTCCCAGTCGCCCGTCTCGGGCGAGAAGCCTTGGTGGCGCTTGACCATCGCCTCGACGGGAGCCAGCTGAACGACAGTTCCCACGGGGTAGACACCGCCTTCGCGGGCGACACGCAGGGTCTCTTCGGTGTGGCCGTTCACGTTCCAGTAGTGGGAGTTGCCCACCTTGTCGTGCTCGGCGATGCAGCCGAAGTCGGCGTCGACCAGGAAGGCGTCTTCTTGGGGGCCGGTGTGGCTGTCGGTCCAGGTCTGGGCCTTGGGACCGCAGGCGAAGAGGAGGAGGGCTGGCAAGAGGAGCATGAGGGGTTGCCCGAGTCCGCGTGAGCTACGACGAGTAGCTGCGCTTGAACGTAGCACCCGGCAGCGCGCCGGGTGCCCGAACGGGCGGGTGCACGGGCAACGTGGGACTGCGAGCCCCCGCCTGATTCGGGTATTGTCGCCGTCCAAACCAGCGGAGGATGCAATGCGTAGGGCCTGGGCGGCAATGGTGTTGGTGCCTGGCACAGCTTGGGCCGCACCGGGGTGCGCCGAACAGGTGGCGGTCGACAGCCTGGCGCTGCGGCTCGAGGCCGCCGAGATCGACTACGCCAACCTCGCGCCGGATGAGTTCCTCGACAACGTCCAGCGCTCCGGAAGCGAGCTCGAGTGCATGATCGAGCCGATTCCCCCCCAGCTGGCCGCCCGCTACCATCGCGTTCACGGCCTGGCGGCGTTTACCGAGGGGCACCTGCAGGACTCCGCCGCGGCCTTTGCAGCTGCCCGCTCGGTCGAGCCGGAGGGGCGCTTCTCGACCGACGTCGTTCCCGAAGGTCACACCGTGAACACCGAGTACGAGCGCATCGACCTCGCGACCGGTGGCTTTGCCGAGCTCCCTCCCCGCGCATCGGGTCAGGTGCTCATCGATGGGTCGGCTGCGGAACGCCGACCCCAGGACTGGCCAGCGATCGTGCAGCTGGTCTCGGACGATGGCCGGGTAGAGACGACGCGGTACCTCGCGCCCGGCGACGCGATGCCGGCCTACGAGGTGTACGAGCCGCCCCGCAAGCACGGCGTTCCCATCCTGATTGGCGGGGGTGTCGCGGTGGTCGGCGGTGCCATCCTGCACGGGCTCGCGGTCTCCGCCTCGAATGACTACTTCAGCGACGAGGGCCAGACCGGCGCGTCCCTTGACTCGGCGCGCAGTCGAGCCAATGGCTTCGAGGCTGCGGCGTTGGCCACCGGGGGGGTGGGCCTGGGCTTGTGTGGCGCCGCCTTCGTGGTGGGCTTCTGATGCGCATCCTGCTCATGGGAATGGTGGCCGTCGCGATGACCGGCTGCGCCTTTGTCTCAGAGGCCGACGACCTGGATCGGCGCGACGGAGACGGCGACGGTGTGGCCCGGGACATCTGGGGCGGCGATGACTGCGACGACTCCGATGCGTCGATCTACCCGGCTGCACCCGAGCTCTGCAACGGCGTCGACGACGACTGCGACGGGGTCGTCGACGAGGACGTCACCTTCACCTGGTTCAAGGACGGCGACGGCGACGGTTTTGGCGACGAGCCCATGGTGTCGTGCGATGTCGATGCCCCAGAGGGCTACGCCGACGTCGATGGAGACTGCGACGACGGCAATCCGCACATAAACCCCAGCGCCCCCGACGTGTGCAACGGCGTCGACGACGACTGCAACGGCTTCATCGAAGACGACACCACGTCCGGCTGGTTCGACGACTCCGATGGGGACGGGTACGGCGACGCGGACGTCCCCCTTGGCATCAGCTGCGAGGCTCCCCCCGGCGGCGTGCTCGACAGCACCGACTGCGACGACTCGACGGCGGCGGTGAATCCGGGCGCTCAGGAGGTGTGTTCCGGCGCCGACGACGACTGCGACGGCCTCGTCGACAATGCCGACGACTCGGTCGAAGGCAACGCCAGCTGGTACCCGGACGGCGATGGCGACGGTGTTGGCGACCCGAACGCGACGCCGACGCAGGGCTGCAACCCGCCGACGGGCTCGGTTCGAGACGGCAACGACTGCGACGATGCCGATGCGTCGATCTTTCCGGGCGCCGACGAGCTGTGCAACGGCATCGACGACGACTGCGACGGCACGGCTGATGACTTCACCATCGACCCGCTGACCTGGTACGCGGATGGAGATGAGGACGGGCATGGCGGCGAGCTGGACGTGCAGATCGTGTGCGTGCAGCCCGACGGCTACCTGGCTCAGAACACCGACTGCGATGATGCCAACGCTGCGGTGAACCCCGACCAGGTCGAGGTCTGCAACGGCATCGACGACGACTGCGACACGTTGATCGATGACGCCGACGTGCCCGCGGACCCCAGCCTGTGGTACGCGGACACCGATGCAGACGACCACGGCACGGGCAGTGCGGTGAGCGCATGCGTGGCGCCCGCCGGTAACACCGACAACGCCGACGACTGCGACGACACGGACCCGGACGTGCACCCCGACGCCACCGAGGTGTGCAACGGCATCGACGATGACTGCGACGAAGCGATCGACGATGCCGACACGGTCACGGGCGCGACGACGTGGTACCTCGACGTCGATGGCGACGGAGCGGGAGCCATCGGCGGAACGACGGTGGTGCAGTGCGCCGACCCCGGGCCCTATGCCACGGTCGGCGGCGACTGCGACGACACCGACATAGAGGTGCACCCGGGCGCCGACGAGCTGTGTGACGCGATCGATCAAGACTGCGACGGCGAGACGCGCGACGCCGACTCGCTGGATGCCACCGTGTGGTACCCCGACGTCGACGAAGACGGCTTCGGTGAGGATGCCCAGGCGGTGACCGACTGCGATGGACCCACCGACTACATCTCGACCGGCGGCGACTGCGATGACGGCCTGGCGTCGGTGTTTCCTGGAGCGGTCGAGGTCTGCGGAGACAACGTCGACCAGGACTGCAACGGCACTCCCGACGACCTCAAGCAGTGGTGGCCGGACGCCGACGATGACGGCTACACCACCGCCGGGACCCCCGCGAGCACCTGTGCAGAGCCGGCCGGCTACAGCCTGCTTTCGACGCTCGACGACTGCGACGACACCGACGCGACCGTGAACCCAGAGACCCCAGAGGTCTGTGACGGCGTCGACCGAAACTGCGACGGGGTGTGGTTCGCCATCGTCCCCGATGACTGCGGCAGCATCCAGGAGGCGCTGGACGCCGGTGCCTCAGCGGCGTCGGGCAGCGAGGTCATGGTGCGCGCCGGCACCTACGTCGAGAACCTCCACTTTGGGGGCGCTCCAGTCGTGCTGCGCTCCGAGTCCGGTCCCCTGGCGACCACCATCGACGGGAGCGGAGCCGCGACCTCGGTGGTTCAGTTCATCGACAGCGAGGGCGCCGACTCGGTGCTCGACGGCTTCACGGTCACCGGTGGCGTTGGCACCGACACGGACAACGACTCGGGAGGAGGGGTGTACATCAACGACGCGTCGCCCATCCTGCGCAACCTGCATGTGGTCGGAAACCAGGCGGGCACCGGCGGCGGGGGTGGGGTGTTTGCCCGAGACACCGACGTGGTCATCGAGGACTGCCTGTTCGCCAACAACGACACCAGCGGGTACGGCGGAGGAATCCGCACCCGGTATGACGGCTCCCCCGTCATCCGGCGCACGGCTGTGATCGGGAACACCGGGGTACAAGCCGGCGGCGGCATCAGCGCCGGTGCCACCGACGGACAGCTTATCGAGAATGTGCTGGTGGTCGACAACCTGGTGACCAACCGGGGCGGCGGCGTGCACTGCAACTACCCCTGCTCGCTGATCAACGCGACCATCGTGAACAACGAGGCCGAGAACTCCGATGGCGGAGCGGTGTGGGTCCAGCACACCCCGGTGATCAACAACGTGGTGCTGATGGGGAACCTCGCGGGTGGGGATGGACCGGGGGTGTACGGCAGCAACGACACTCCGCTCGAGTCGAACAACAGCCTGCGCACCAGCGATCAGGTGAACTTCATCCAGAACCAGGGTGCGGTGGACGCCGACTTCGCGACCATCAGCGATCCGATGTTCACCGATCTCTCTGGCTCGGACCCGTTGCTGTGGGACTTTCATCCAGCGGCAGGCTCGCCGCTGATCGATGCGGGCGACGTGGCGTTGGAGGACCCCGACGCGAGCCGAAGCGATGTGGGGGCGTACGGCGGACCAGGTGGGGACTGGGGGTGGTAGGCGAGCGACTACACGCTGATTCAGCTTCTACCCAGAAGCACGCTCATCCGTTCCTCGAGTTCGACCCGAGACAGAACGCCGGTGGTGTTCAGCACTTCGAGGTCGAACACGTTTGCCTTCGTGTAGTCTCGCCAGTTTTCTGCCACCCAGAGCAGGTCGGCTGCGGTGATGATGGCGATGTCCGTGTCGGTACCGGTCTCGTGGCGCAATTTCAAGATCTGCCGCCTCGCCTCTGTGGCAACCGAAGGGACGATGATGAGGAACACCGTTGCGCGAGGCTTGGCGCGCTGAATGTACCGTCGGAACTGGTCCATGTGGGTGCGCGGCAGCACGTAGTCCGATGACGTCGACTTGTTGTCCCAGAGCAGCAGCTCGCCGTTTGGAAACGCGGTGACTCCGTCCGGATGCTCTGATCCCGGCAGCTCGTGCAGCTTGCAGCCCAGCTTCTCCTCGAAGAGGTAGCGCGTCCCCTCCTCGAATCCTCTGTCGGTGTCTCTGTCCGACGCGATCACCCCGTGCGCATAGAGGTTCTGGTTGTCGCGGGCGGCAAGCTCTTCGAGGTGCGAGTAGTATACGGCTCGAGGGTCGGCCGACTCCTCTTGGGCATGAGGGCGGATGCTTGCGAAGTAGTCCAAGATCCTGGCCTGGCGTTCCTGCTTTGTCCCCGACACCTTCACCCCGTGCAATCGCCGGCACAGATCCGCAAGCTCTTCGTTGCTGAAGCCGGACAGGACCTCTGACGGCTTGACGCCGGCCAGCAGCAGCCGCTCTGAGCGCTCTGCCTTCGACCCAGAAAGCGGCATGCCCTGGGCCTTCAGGACCATGCGTAGCTGTTCGTTGGTGAGGAGGTCGTGCAGAAGTTCCTGCGATTGGCGTCGCATTTCAAAGCAGACCGCTGCCTGGATGGGCTCGGTGAACTCCTGTGGGAGTACGACAAGCGAGCCGTCCTCGACCTTGCAGTACATCAGGAGTCCGCGATTCTGCAGGCTCCGCAACGCGCTGTTGTAGTCATTGAGGTCGTGGAGAGCGCCACCTTCCTTCGGATACTTGCCTAGCTTGGCTTCGAGGAGGCGATGCTCGAGGCGGCTCATGCCCAGCTTCACCCGGAGCCTATCGAGCAATGCGAACTCGTCTGGCGAGATGACGTTGTCGTGAAGCGCCACTTCGAGAACTACTTCATAGATCTCGATGTTGTGATCGTCCGTGAGGGCGAAGGCTCCCTCCTGTGCTGAGAGTTCTAGGATCTCGGCTTCTCGAGCCCTCACCGCTTCGAACAGCTCGTCGTCCGGCAGCGCTCGCTTCGGGCTCTCCAAGAGCGCGTGGAGTATTGCTTCGACAAGGATTCGATCGCTGCGCTCCTCTTTTGAGAAGTCCATGGCACGAGCGATACGTGCCGGCTCTGCAAGCTCCTTCGCGTTCTGGCGGATCTGCTCACGCAGCCGGTCTTCGTCGCCGAGCGGCACGTTCTCGCGCACGATACTGCTGACGACTCGATTCAGAGGCCGCTTCGTCATCAGCGGCAGACAATCTTCGATGTGCATGGTGGGCTCCGAGACCAAGGACCATACCAGGAAGTCCTCGTCTCGCCTCCTGCTCGTTCGGGAGGGACAAACGGACCTCACCCCCGCCGCACCATCCGCACCTCCCACCCGTCCGGAAGCTCCGCCCCGCTCCTGCCGGCCCGCTCGCGCATCAGCTGGCCGGCCGGACCGGCGATCAGGTTGCCGGGCTTTAGCGTGCCACCCAGCGCCAGCGGCAGCTTGGGGGCCAGACGCCAGCCGGCTGGGAGCTCGCCGTGGGACGCGATCCAGCGACGAAGCACGCCGACGCCTGCCAGGGCCGCGGGGTTCGCGCACACGGCACGGGCCCACCCCTCGATGGAGTCGGACACATCGACGAGCTCGCCGGCATCGGGCTCGAAGTGCACGACGCCGCGCTCGCCGAAGCCGAACTGACCCCCAAGCACGTCCCAGGCAAAGAAGAACAGCCCGTCGAGCTTGGACCCGTAGGCGTAGCGCCACGCGTTGCGCGCGTTCCACGGGTGCAGGTCGGCCGAGGAGAGCACCTCGAGGGCGCCGTCGAACGCGGCGAAACCATCGCGCTGGGTCAGCAGGGGCAGCAGGGGAGCCGGCGTTCGCGGCCCGGGTGGGCCGGGGAGCCTGGCGGGGCCGGCGTGGGTGAACAAGCGTTCGAACATGGATAGCGGCTAACCATGTACGCTTCGAGGCTGCTTTCCAACGTGCCGCTGCTGCTGCTGATGGGCTGCACCGCCGGCGTCGATGTGCCCGAGGCCTGCCAGGCCGCCTTCGACGACCCCGACTTCGTGACCCGACGCGAGCAGCTGGCCTCGCTCGATGCTCCGAGTTGGGTTGAATACAGCCCATCTCAGGCCAGCATCCTGTGGACCGAGGCCGTGGATGGGGGCACGTGCGCCTTCGCGTGGCAAGACCCCGTAGAGGCAGAGCTGCTCACCGCTGAGCCGAGCCTCGGCTTTGGGGCCTTTGGCTGGATGTTGCCGTACGAACCGGACGGCTGGGAGCCGCTGCTCGACCAGCCGGACGAGCTGCGTGACTTCGCCCAGCAGGCGGGGCTCGATCGCGCCGTCGTCATGCCGCTGGAGTCGGAGCTCAGCAGCCTGGTGCAGCTGCAGCTGGCCGTGCACGAAGCCTTCCACGTCGATGTGCAGGCCGATACCTGGTTCGCCGCGGGCGATCGATGGCCCGAGTGGGCTGGGCTGACCCTGTCCAGAAGCGACGTCGCCGCCTGCTACCAAGGGGCTGCCGCCGAGCAAGCGGCGCTTGCCGACGGCATCGATGGTGACTGCGATTCAGCCGCCGCGTTCCTGTCGCTGCGCCGAGACCGCCGCGAGGCGGTGAGCGACGTGCAGGTCGGCACGGTGGATGGCGCCTCGGTGGGCTGCGCCGAGGCCGAGGCGGTCTACGAGCTGGTGGAGGGTGCCGCCGACTGGGCCAGCTGGGGCGTGCTTGCCCAAGCCGGCGTGGCGGGCGCCGATGAGCTGGACGGCCGCCTTCGCGCCCAGACCGACGAGCCCTTCTACCAGCTGGAGCGGCCCAGCTCATCTGGCTGCAGCGTGCAGGGGCCGATGTCGGGGCGATCCAGAGTGCCATCGCCGACGGCCGGGACGGTGCCCTGGGCCTCGACGGCTACTTCGAGCGCGAGGTCGCAGCGCTGTGCCCTTCGCCGCAGTGAGTCAGCTCCGGGCGGCGACCCAGTCGGCCCAGGCTTGTTCCTTGAGCTCGTCGATGGAGCGCCGTGCCAGAGCCCGCGCCACCGTCTGCGTGCCGGTGTGCGAGGTGGTGTTGGTGGAGGCGTCGAGCGCAGCGGCCACGTAGTCCAGGCCCCCATCGGCCACGCCGAGTACGCCCTGCAGCTGGGCCAGCTGCCCCTGCTGGGTGAGCTGCTTGTCTTCGATGAAGCGCGCGATCCAGCCACTGGTGCTGTCGACGGCCTCGATGATGAAGCCACGCTTGGCCTCGGCGGTGTCGCCGGGCAGCTGGCCGCCCAGGTGGTCGAACACCGGGTTGGCGGTGAGCGACGAGCTGGCCGCGTCGCGCAGGGTGCCGGTGATCTTGGCCAGGAAGTCGGGGCCCAGCGGCACCAGCCCGTCGAACACCACCCAGGCGGCGATGCGCATCAGGTCGTAGCGGGCGTAGTCTTCGAGGGCGCCCGCGAAGCGCTTGACCGCGCCGGGCTCGGTGGTGGGCACGCCGTGCAACAGGCCGAAGGCGACCACCTCGGCCACCAGCTTCACCCCGGCGTCGATCGCTTGGGTGGTGTCGGGCTTCGGGGTGTACTGCTCCAGGAAGCCCAGGCTGCCGAACATCGAGCTGGCGATGCCGGCGGCCTTGCTGGCCACCGCCGCCCCGGCGGCCACCTGGTCGACCGAGTCGACGAGCTGGAACACCTGCAGGGCGCGCGCGATGTTGGGGTCACGGGCCTCGATGTGCAGGGCTCGCTCGCGGATGGCGGCGAGCACCGCCGGGGAGCGCTCGCCGCTGAGCTCGGCGGAGATGTCGTCGAAGCGGCGAACATTGCTCCACTCGCCAGGAACCACGCCGTCCAGGTACTCCAGCGCGGTGACGGTGAGCCCCGACTCGGGCAAGGCCTCGAGGGCGGCGACCACGGACATCAGGCCGTCTCGGCGGCGGGCTTCACCAGGTCGGGGTTGGCGACCGGGATGACCAGCTGCTGGCCCACGTCGATGGCGTTGGGGTTGTCGAGCTGGTGGCGGTTGGCCTCGAAGATCCGCTCGTACTTGCGGCTGTCGCCGAACCAGTGCTTGGCGATGGCGCCCAGGCTGTCGCCGGACTTCACCGTGTGAACGGGCTGATCGATGGGCGGGATGCGCAGCACCTGGCCCGGGTAGATGAGGTCGGCCGACGTCAGCATGGGCTTGTTGGCCTCGAAGACGGCGTCGAACATGTGCAGGATGCCGTAGTTGTCGAGGGCGATCTTGGACAGGATGTCGCCCTTCACCACGGTGTGGTAGACCGCCGGCGGCTCGGGGATCTCGACGACGATCTGGTCGTCGACCTGGCCGACGCCCTGCACGTTCCCGACGATGAGCACCGCCTTCTCGCGCACCTCTTGGGACACCGCGGTGCCCGAGATGGTCACGAGCTCGCCGTCGACGGTCACGGCGAGGTCTTCGATCTCCAGCTTGTAGGCCATGACCTGGCCCAGCAGCGCGGCCGCACGCGCCTTGTGCATCGCGGCCAGCTGCTCCGGGCTCGGGCCCGCCGCCTTCGCTGTAGGGGTTTCGGCGACGATACCTAGCTTTTGTCCGGCACTCTTGACGAAATCGATGAGACCCATGAGGCCCTCCTGTGTGGAGCGAGAGCTAAGCACACGGCGGTCGCTCGGGGCTGTCTGAATCCTGACAGTGGCCTGGCAGCGCGACAAAGGGTACTAGGCGCCCCGAAGATGGAGGACCCCCCAATGCGAAACCTCGCCGCCCTTCCCATGATCCTGCTCGCGCTCACCGCGTGCCCGCCCGGCAACGAAGACGACACCTCGAACGTGGACGACACCGGCGAGGGCAACACCGAGCTCACCTTCGAAGACTTCATCGACGTGACCGAGCCGATCATCGTGAAGGCCGACGACGGCGACATCACCTGCTGGAACGCTGGCGACGACTGGATCGCGCAGACCCCCGACACCAGCCTCCAGGCCATCGCCAGCACCACCGGCAAGGTGCTCGACTTCCAAGAAGACGAGAAGGTGGTGGGCGCCGCGGTCCAGATCTTCAACAACGACGACCCCAACGGCTCGCCCGACTCCATTGGCGTGACCGACCAAAACGGCGACGTCACCGTCGATGTGCCCACGTGCCAGCCCAGCGCCTACCGCGTCAGCACCGAAGACGGCGACACCAAGGTGACCTTCGAGGTGCACCAGATGTACGAGCCCGACGGCGGCTCGGGTGTGTCCTCGGAGTTCAACAGCGTCAGCCGCGTCACCTACAACATCATCCCGGCGCTGCTGGGCATCAGCCCCGATGCCGACAAGAGCATCATCGCGGGCACCGCCTTCGACTGCAACGAAGAGCCCATCGAGGGTGCCCAGGTGGTGGTCAAGGTCGACGGCGAGATCCCGCAGAGCCTCATCGTGAAGTACTTCGTCGACGACTTCCCCAACCGCGACCAGCCGCACACCTCGGCCGATGGCCTGTGGGTCGCGGTCAACGTGCCCACCGGCGACGCCACGGTCGAGCTGTGGGGCATTCCCGTGGGCGGCACCGACCTCACCATGCTGGCCAGCACCTCGCTGCCCACGGTGGCCGACAGCATCAACATCTCCAACATGCACTGGGGCTTCGACTCGGGAATCAAGTACCCCGAGAGCTGCCTGGCCACCCCGGAGTAGCCGATGCGTGCCCTCACCCTGTGCCTGGCGCTCGTCGCCGGGCTGCCTGCCTATGCGCAAGAAGCAGAGGCCGAGAAGCCCGACGAGGCCCCAGCGCCCGAGGCCTCGGACGAGCCCACACCCGAAGAGCCCGCCGCGGCCGACGACCCCGCGGCGCCGCCCGTCGGTGAGGGCGACGAACCCGCGCCAAAGCCAGACATCATCCCCTCCGAGCCGGTGCGCACCAAGCCCGAGGCCCCGCCGGCCGAGCCCGTCGCAGAACCCAAGCCCGAGGTCGACATCGCGGCGCTGCAGGCCAGGCTCGAGGCTTTGGAGAAGCAGGTCGCGGCCCAGAACGCCGACCTCACCAAGACCAAGCTCAAGCTCGTGCCCCCGGACGAGTTCAAGCTGTCCTTCGAGGGCTTCTACCGGACGCGTGCCTACGTGTTCAACCACCTGTCGCAGGCCCAGTCGGTCTACGACGCCGACGGCAACGAGACCGAGTACCTGGGCGATGCCCGGTACATGATGCACCGCTTCAAGCTGCGCCCCGTCTTCGACTACAAGGGCCTGGCCAAGGTCGCCTTCGAGATGGACCTGTTCGGCGACCCGCAGTTCGGGCTGGCCGACGCCATGTGGGGCGACAACCTCAACCTGCAGCTCACCCCGGTGTTCGCCACCGACGCATCCTTCACCAACATCGAGGGCACCCCCAACATCTCGCCCAAGCTCACCCGCGCCTGGATCGAGTTCGGTGTGCCCGTGGGCCTCGTGCGTGTCGGTCGCCAGCCCAGCCACTGGGGCATGGGCCTGCTCGCCAACAGCGGCGACGGCTTCGACGACCCCTTCGGCGAGAACAAGTTCGGCAGCAGCTTCGACCGCGCCATCTTTGCCACCAAGCCCATCGCCATCGCCCAGACCATCCTGGGCAAGGACGGGCCGGACATCCCGCTGTTCGCAGCCGTCGGTGTCGACCGCCTGGTCGAGGAGCCCCTGTGGCCGTACTACGGCTACAAGTGCGACCAGCTCGACACCAGCGACGACGTCGCCAACGGTGGCCAGTGCGAGACCCTCGAAGACCACGACTACGTCGACGAAGACCGCGTGCCCACCAACCGCGGCCCCGACTGGATGGCCAACCAGCGCGACGACGTCATGCAGATGGTCTACGTGCTCATCTACCGGGGCGAGGACGTCAAGTACTTCGGGCAGAAGGGCGATCTCACCGCCGGCGCCTACGTGGTCAACCGCATCCAGCGCACCACCAGCTCGGACATCTTGATCGCCGACATGTACCTGAAGGCCAAGAACCGCGGCATCCTGGTGGAGTTCGAGGGGCTCACCATCCAGGGCGAGACTGCTGCGCTTGCCCTTCCCGGCGCCTTCGACGCGTCGGCCGAGTCACCGCTGTACAAGAAGGTCAACATCTGGGGCTACAGCGGGCGCGTCGGCGTCGAGCGGCCCACCAGCAAGTTCGTGTTCGAGACGGGCTACGCGTCGGGCGACGAAGACATCGTCGACAGCAACTTCAAGATCCGCTCGCTGCACCCCGATCACAACGTCGGCCTCATCCTGTACGAAGAGGTCATCGCCCGGGTGACGCGCAACGGCTGGGGCGACACCCGGCCGCTGTGGAGCAACGGCGGCGTCTACAACAGCCGCTACATCTTTCCCTGGGCCGAGCTCGAGCTCATCGACAACTGGGACGTCACCGTGGGCGGCGTCATGGCCTGGCCCGACAAGCCCGATGGCGCGTTCATCCAGTGCCGCGAGGGCGAGGGCGACTGCCTGGCGGCCGCCGAGTCGTCGATCATCGGCTGGGAGATCGATGCCGGCCTGAAGATCGCCTGGCACAAGCACCTGCGCTTCGCGCTCGAGGGCGGCTACGCCAAGGCCACCGACCGGCTTCCGCTGCGCAACGCCGGGCTGAACCCCAAGGGCAACTTCTTCACGGTGCAGTCCAGGATGGCCTGGGAGTTCTAGGGCCCGTGCCCACGCCTCCGCGCCACCGAGAGCAGCGGCACCACGATCCACCAGCCCCAGCCGGCCCCTCCGCTGTCGCACCCGCATCCGGCCGGGTTGCCGCCGGGGCCCGTGTCCATGGGCTGCGCTGAGTCGCCGGGTTCGTCGGTGTCTCCGGTGTCGGTGACGTCTCCGGTGTCCCCCGGCTCGACGGCCTGACACGCCTTGGGCCCCTCCACCCACGGGCCCAGCGTGGGGCTCTCGCTCCACAGCGCGCCCACGTCGGGCGGGGTGCCGCGCCCCTGGCAGTCGAAGCCGATGCTGTCGCCCAGGTGGCTCGCGTCGCCCGCCCCGATGAGCGGCGACGGCGACTTGGGGTAGTGGTCGCCGATGACCGCGGTGGGCAGCGCCGCATCCAGGGTGCTGTTGGTCAGGGTGCCCGACTCGTCGTTGCCCTCGCCCACGTTGCTGGACCACGTGACCCCGCCGTCGCCGTTGGGCAGCTTGGTGGCGTTGGCGCCGCCGCAGAACAAGGCGTTGCTGGACACCACGATGCCGCTGGCGCCGCCCCACTCGTTGCCGCGCAGGCAGCTGTCTCCGGCGCCCACCACGGTGTTGAAGGCGATGAGCAGGTCGACCGGCGAGCTGCCCTGGCTGGGTTTGCTGGCGATGCCGTTGCCGGTGCTGTCGATCACGATGTTGTCGCGCACGATGGCCTCGCCCACCACCTGGATGCCATTGTCGCCGCTGCGCGCGACGTAGTTGCGCTCGATGCGGTTGTCGCCGCGTCCCGACGCCCCATAGGTGACGATGCCCGGGTAGGGCGTGTCGTGGATGACGTTGTCGCGGATGGTGTTGCCGTAGCTGCCGCTCTTGAGTTCGATGCCATCGCCCTGGCTGCCGTGGGTGTCGTGGCAGTAGTTGAGCTCGATCAGGCTGTCGCCCACCTGGCAGCCGTCGTCGTTGCAGCCCAGGTACATGCACTCGCCGGTGCCGTCGGTGTCGTGGATGTGGGTTCCACGCACCACCATGTGGGTGAAGGTGTTGCCCGGCCGGTTCATCGACAGGCCCACATCGCCTGTGTGGTGGATGTGCAGGTCTGCCAGGGTGCCGTGGTCGCTGGTGCCCAGGCGCAGCCCGTGGCTACCGCCCTCCAGCTCGAAGCCCTGGAAGGTGAACCAGGTGCCCGACAGGTTCAGGGTGTTCTGGCTGCCGCCCGGGTCGCCGGTGATGCGCGGGGTCACCCCGTCGGCGGCGCGCACCACGATGGGGGCCGCCTGAGTGCCGTCGAGCGCCACCTCACGAAACCAGCTGCCCCCCGACTGCTGGCTCGTCCACGTGCCCTCGTGCACGATGAGCTCGTCGCCGGGCTGCAGCGCCGACATGGGGCCCCACAGGTCTTCGCCGTCGTGGACCTCGATGGTGGCAGAGAGGGCGGCGGTCGCGAGCAGGATGAGCATGTCGGGAGGATAGTCTGTGCGGGACCGGGTTGGCAGGCGAGACGCCTGCCCCACGTGTGACCCTGGAGACCCCATGTCCCGAGCCCTGCTCCCCCTCGCCCTGCTGCTGTTCGGCTGCAAGAAGCCCGCCGACGATGTCGACGAGCGCGTGTGCGCCGCGCCCATCACCGAGTCGTGGCGTGACAACCCCGCTCCGGCCGTGATCTCCGATGCCTTCGCCGACGTGCTGCAGACCGTGCCGGCCGATGGCGTGGCGTGGGCGATCCTGGTGGACGGCGAGGTGGTGTACGCCGGTGCCGCCGGCGACAAGGACGCCACCACCGGCGAGGCCATGCTGCCCACCACGCTGATGCACAGCGGGTCCACCCTCAAGATGCAGACCGCAGCGGCGGTGCTGGTGCAGCAATCCAAGGGCGAGCTGTCGCTCGACGACACCCTGGGCCAGCACCTGCCCGACTTCGACCTCGCCGCGTCCCCGGGCCTGGCGCCGAACGCGACCCTGCACGAGCTGCTGTCGCACCAGGGCGGCTTCTACGACTACACCCCCATCGACGGGCCCTCCGACGACGACAGCCTGTACGAGCACGCCCACGAGG
Source organism: Myxococcota bacterium (assembly GCA_965216925.1). Taxonomy (GTDB): domain Bacteria; phylum Myxococcota_A; class UBA796; order UBA796; genus CAYYHT01. The sequence continues at coordinate 5,791,305 of CBDCGT010000001.1, forward strand.
ACTTCGCCGACACCTACTGGATGCTCGTCGCGCCGGGCAGCTTCTACAACTACAGCAACCCGAACTTCTCGATGGCCGGCCTGGCCATGGAAGAGGCGACCAGCCGCTACTACCGCGACATCATGCGCCAGGACCTGTGGCAGCCCCTGTGCATGGACCGCAGCTTCTTGAGCGACGACGAGGTCGAGGCCGACGGGGACTTCGCGTATGCCACCACCACCAACTGGACGACGGGCGTGGGCTCGGTCGAGGCCGGTCCTGGGGCCTACGACCACGCCTTCAGCCGTCCGGCGGGCTTCGCGTGGAGCAACGTGATCGACATGCTGCGCTTCGCGAACCTGGTGCTCGAGGGCGACGAGCAGCTGCTGCCCGGCGATGCCCACCTCGCGCTCAGCGAGCGCCACGTCGACACCCTCGACCTCGCCGACGGCGCCGCCCACTATGGCTACGGGCTGACGATCTACGACGGCTTCAACAACGGCGGCTGGCGCGAAGACGAGCTGTGGACCCACAACGGCGCCATCCCCGGCTATTCCGCCGAGCTGTACATCCTGCCCGGCCAGGGCATCTCGGTGGCCGTGCTCGCCAACGGCGACGGCTCGTACTTCGGCAATGCCGTGGCCACGGTCTTCTCGGAGCTGGCCCAGCTTCCCGCGGCCACCGACGGCCCGGCGAACACCCAGGACGCGAGCGAGTTCGGCCCCTACGAGGGCGTGTACGACGATCCCCTCAACACAGGCGAGCTCACCTTCGCGGTGATGGACGGGGTGATGACGGTGGCGGGGCCTGATCTGGACGCCGCCAACGTGCCCTACGACACCGAGCTCACCCCGTTGGGCGCGGGCAACTTCTTGTGGACCGTGCAGGGCTTCCAGATGGTGCTCACCTTCGTGCACGACGGCGGGCCGGACGCGCGCTGGGTGCGCAGCCGGTTCTTCGTGAGCGAGCGACGAAGCCAGCGTGGTCCCCGACAGCCCGCCGACGCCGCGCGCGTGCGGGCGTGGGCGGATGCCCTGTCTACGGCCCCATGGGACGGTAGCGCAGCTCCTTGGCTTGCCCGCGGCGGGTGATCTTCACCACGATCTCGTCCTGCTCCTCGCTGGTGAGCGCCTGGTAGGCCTCCATCGCTTGCTGCATGCTGCCCAGCTCGTGGTCGCCGACGCTGTGCACGATGTCGCCATTGCGCAGGCCCAAGCGCTCGAAGGTGCTGCCCAGGCGGATGCCCGACACACGGAAGCCGTCGAGTTGGGAGTCGGGGCCGCGGTGGGGAATCGCCCGCATCTCTCGGCCCAAGCCGTCCACGTCCTCGAACAGGGAGAGCTCGACGCTGTAGAGCCCGTCCCCGAGCTCGCTGATCTTGCCGTCGATGCTCTTCCGTCGATCCTGCACCCGCTGCTCGGCCTCGCGCTGGTCGCGCATCTCTTCGCGGGCGCCGTTGCGGATCTGCAGCTCGTGCCCCTCGTAGTGCTCCCCGAGCCGCTTCTCGAGGGTCGCGACGCGCTCGTCGAGCTCGTGCACACGGGCCTTGAGGCGCACCACCTCCTCGGCCTGCTCGGGGTCGTTGCAGCCGTGCAACATCGCGAACACCACAATCCAGTGACTCATCTGCGGAGCCTACCCCGACACCGGACGGTGTCAGGCAACCATTCTGCGGAAATCCAGCCCCCTTGGTCGGTGGATCGGTCCTTGCACCAGCCCAGGCCATGAGGGTCCAAGCCCCTCGAGGAGGTCCGCATGGACAAGCTGCTTCCCCGCAACGAACACACCATCGATCGTGCCGTGCGCGTCGTGCTCGGCGTCGGTCTGCTGAGCCTGCTGGCCGTGGGCCCGGTCCCCGGCTGGGGGCTGGTGGGTCTGGTGGGCCTGGTGCCCCTCGCGACCGGTATTGCCGGTAGCTGCCCGATCTACACCATCGCCGGCATCAGCACCTGCAGCCTGAAGTAGGTCGTGTGATTTCGCACACCCCGATGACGAGGTGTGTGAAAAGACACAGGAGGTGGCATGGACAGCGTGCAGGGCGAGCGCAAGTGGGTCTACATGCAGTGGATGGATGGCTGGTACCGCCGTGCGCGCAAGCGCCTGGGCGTGCTGCAGCTGCTGTTCCTGTTCGGGATCCCGCTGCTGTCCTGGAACGGCGTTCCGCTCGCCCGAATCGACTTCGCCGCCCGCCGCGTGTTCTTGGCCGGCACGGTGTTCACCGCCTCCGACACCCTGCTTCTGATGCTCATCGCGCTGATGGCGGGCTTTGGGCTGTTCTTCTTCACCTCGCTCTATGGCCGGCTGTTCTGCGGCTACGTCTGCCCGCAGACGGTGTTCCTGCACGACTTCGTGCACCCCATCGAGCGCTTCTTCGAGGGCGACCGCAATGCCCGCAAGCGCCGCGACGAGCGCGGCCAGGGCTGGGACAAGTGGGGCCGCAAGCTGGGCAAGTGGGCGTCGTTCCTGGCGGTGGCGCTGCTGGTCTCGACCGCCTTCATGAGCTGGTTCAGCGGCCCCGGGATCTGGATTGGCCAGGGGGGACCCGCCGAGTACTCGCTCGTCGCGGTGTTCGGTGCGTTCTGGTTCGCGGACTTTGCCTGGTTCCGCGAGCAAGCCTGCAACTACCTGTGCCCCTACGCGCGCTTCCAGGGGGCGCTCTGCGACGACGAGACCTGGGTCATCGGCTACGACACCAACCGCGGCGAGCCCCGCGGCAAGGCGGCCCGCGAGGTCGGCGGCTGCATCGACTGCAACAAGTGTGTCGTCGTCTGTCCGCAGGGCATCGACATCCGCGACGGCTTTCAGATGGAGTGCATCCAGTGCGGCTACTGCAGCGACGCCTGCGAGAGCGTGATGGACAAGCTGGGCTACCCCAGCCTGGTGCAGTACTCCACGCAGCAGGTGATGGAGGGCGGCGAGAAGCCTCGCTGGGTCCGCGCGCGCACCGTCGTGTACGGAGGCCTCCTGGCCGTGCTGCTGGGGCTGTTCGTCACCTCCGTCGCCGGCAAGCAGCCCTTCGAGGTGCAGCTGGCGCGCGCGCCGGGAACCCTGTTTCAGCTCGATGACGACGGCTTCGTGCGCAACACCTACGTGATGACCGTCACCAACATCGGTTCGGCCGACATGGTGTACCAGGTGCACGTCGAGGGCATTCCCGACGCCCAGCTGGTGCTGCCCGAGCTGTCGCTGCAGCCGCTCGAGAGCCGCACCATCCCGCTGGTCATCCGGGTTCCGGCCGCGGGCATTGGCGACACGCTGAACTTCGATCTGCAGATCACCGGCGGCGGCAAGCGAGTGGACAAGCCCATGACCTTCAAGGGGCCGCACGCCTGACGACGACACAGGCACGGAGGCCTGTGCTCCTTGGTGCCGACGCAGGCACGGAGGCGCGTTCCTGCTACGCTACGCGCGATGTTGGACGAAGCCCGCAAGATGTACCGGCGGCTCACCGCCGGCGGCGATGTGCACTGGGCCCTGGTTCCCGTGCGGGCCACGGCGCGCTGGGTGGTGCTGTTCTACACCCAGCTGCGCAACGACCAGGCGTTCATCCGGGCCTCGGGCATGGCGTACATCACGCTGATCGCGCTGGTGCCTATGCTCATGCTGGTCTTCGGCATCCTGGAGGTGGTGGGCGTCATCGATACCCAGTCGCAGGCCGAGTTCCTGAAGAGCCCGCTGGGCGCGATGTTCACCACGCTGCTTGGCGACATGCCCGAGGTGTACGAGTTCATCCTGCCGGGGCTGCTGGGCATCGACCTGACCAAGCTGGGTCTGGTGGGCGTGGGCGGCTTGATCGTGGTGTCGGCGCGCCTGTTCATGATGGTGGAGCGCGCCTACAACGACATCTTTGGCGTGCCCATCGACCGCGGGCTGGGCTGGCGGCTGCTGTACTTCTACTTCACCATCACCATGGTGCCGGCGGTGCTGGTGACCGCGGTGCTCGGCGCCGACGAGCTGGGCATGGACGTGCCCTGGGCCGGCAACTTCGGGCAGGCGGTGATGGTGTTCACCCTGCTGCTCATCGCGCTCAAGGCCTTTCCGTGCACCAAGGTTCGCTGGAGAGCGGCCATCGCCGGGGCCACGGTGTCGTTCGTGCTGCTGCGGCTGGGCGGGCGGATCTTTCCCCTGTACGTAACCCTGTTCGCATCCGATGACCCGCTGGTGACCATCTACGGGTCGCTGGGCCTGATCCCGGTGTTCCTGCTGTGGCTGTACCTGCTGTGGATCTTCGTCCTGCTGGGCGTCGAGGTCGCCTACGTCGCCCAGAACTTCACCTCGCTGGTTCAGGCCGAGCTCGACGAGCTGGACCGCACCCGCGCCATCGTGCAGGCGCCAGGTGTGGCCACCGCGCTCGAGGCGGCGGTGCGGGTGGCGTGGGCCTTCGACCGCGGCAAGGGGCCGGTCGAGACCGAGACCCTGGTGGGGCTGTGCCACGTGCCCACGCGCGACCTGACCCAGGTGCTGCTGGTGCTCGAGCAAGGCGGCATCGTGGTGCGCGCCGACCAGGGGGGCTGGATGCCCACCCGGCCATCGAACCAGATCCCGCTGTCCGAGGTGGTGGACGCCTGGCGCCAGCTGACGACCCTGCGCAAGATCGAGACCGACCCCATCGGCGAAGAGGTGGCCAACGCGCTGAAGGAGCGCCTGACCGGCACCCTCGCCGACGGCTTCGACGAGTGGGTCCCGCCGGGCGAGACGGGGGTGCTGCCCAAACCCAAGGGTGTGGGCGACGAGGCGGCGCACTAGGCCGATCTCGAGGAGAACGGCACTGCCCCAAGGAGAACGGGCCTCCGTGCCCGTTGTGTTTTGCCGAAGCACAGGCACGGAGGCCTGTGCTCCTTGCGTTGTCAAATCATTCGACATCGAACTATTTGGTGTTAAGTGTTTCGGGAACCAACACATGGAGTACGCATGCAGACAGCTTCCCAAGCGCCCCGAAAGCGGGAGTTCCACATCGAGAACGGTGCCGATGAGGTCGTGGTCAAGGGCCGAAACGCCGCCATCGAGCGGGCACGCACCATGAGCAAGCGCACCTGGCGCCCGGTCTACGTCGAGCGGGCCGACAAGCGCGTGGCGCTCACCTACAAGCGCGGGAAGCTGCAGCAATACGCCTTCACCACACGCGACCGACTGCGTCGATAGGAGCACCATGGACACGGTCGTTACCAAGGAAATGGGGCCCATCCCCTTTGGGCCCAACCACGCACTGCGCAACATGGAGCCGGCTCAGCGCCTGTTTCGCCACAAGCTGCACCCCGAGTGGGGCGTGGGCTTGTGGGTGCGCGAAGAGATGACGCGGCGACGGCTGCGCTTCGACGACGGCGAGATGCGCGCCTTCAAGCAGGGCTTCTACCACCTGCTCGAGCCCATCGATGTCGATGTGGTCGACGTCGAGGCCAAGTTCGAAGAGATCGGCAGCGAGCACGACCTCGCCACCGCCGAGCGCCGCCGCGCCAGGCTGCGCAAGCAGAAGGCCCCGGTCATGGCCCTGGCCCAGCAGGTGCGGGTGTTCCGGCACAGCTACCCCGATGGCTTCGCCGACCCTGCCTTCATCGATGATCACGTCCGACCCAGCGGCGGCCGGAGCCGCAAGTCTCACCACGGCGAGGCGGTCGACCTGGCGCGGCAGCTATTGGCGGCCGACGTGCTGGGCGAGCTGGCGGCATCCGGCGACTGGGCCGCCATCCACGCGGCGGCGGTCCAGGTGATGGCCAGCACCACCCTGGTGTCGCGTAGCAAGGGCTACACGCCGGTGGCGGCGCTCGACGGCGACGCACGCGACGCCTTTGGCAAGGCCTTGTTCGAGCTGCTGCACGGCGACGAAGAGCGGTACGCCAAGCGCTTCGCCGCCTGGCTCGCCACCCTGCGCAAGGACTGCAAGCTCAAGCCCGAGTGGGGCCTGGCATCGCTGTTTCCGGCCCTCATGAGCCCGACCGAGCACGTCGTGGTTCGGCCCCGCGCCTTCGAGCTGCAGGCGCGCGAGATCCTGCCCGGCAAGGTCATCGAGAAGCGCCCCAGCAAGCAGGGCTACAAGCGCGCTCGCCGGGTGGCCAAGCGGCTGGCGAAGCGCCTGGGCGAGCTGGGGCTCGACACCCCAGACCTGCTGCACGCGCGTGTGTTCATCTGGGAGACCCTGCGCCCGCGGTCGCGCGAGCTGCTCGCCGAGCTCGAGGGCTAGGGCGGCTGCCTACCTCAGCTCGACGATCGGTGTGCGGCCCTCGAAGACCAGCCCGGGGGCGTCGCTGCGCCGGCGCAGCAGCAGCACGGCCTTCTTCTGGGCGGCGCCGTCCGCCAGGCGGCTGCGGCCGGCCTCGAGCACCACGGGGGTGCCGTCGGCCCAGGCCAGCTTGCCGTCCACCAGGTGCAGGCGCCAGATCCAGGACAGCTCGAGCCCGGCGGGAGGAAGCTCGCGGCTGAGCAGGCCGCCGGGGTTGTGCAGCACCAGGGTCGACCCGATCTGGGACACCCCCCCGAAGCTGCCGTCGAAGTGCCCGACGACCACGTTGGCGCCGGCGTCTGCGGCGATGGCGCGCAGACGTTGGTCGCGCGCATCCCGCTTGTCGGGCCCGGCGGGCAAGGCCACGTGCAGCACCACCACGTCAGCGCCAGAGCGCGCGGCGTCCACCAGGGCCTTGGCTCGCTCTGGAGCGGTCTTGGCCTCGTCGGAAGACAGCGCCGCCAGCGCCGTCAAGGCCACCCGGCTGTCGCCCACGGTGCGCACACAGGCGGGCGCCTGGCCATGGCCGGTGGCGCAGATGCCGTGGGCAGCGAGCCCGTCGGCGGTGGCCTGGCTCTGGTTCTGGCGCAGCACGACCGAGCTGGTGAGGCTGACGGCGTCGATGCCAGCCCCGGCCAGGGCGTGGGTCAGGTCGGCGCGACCGGGACAGCCGACGCCCTTGCAGTCGTCGGCGGCGATGCTGCTGCCCAGGGGCACCAGGGTGAGCGACGCATCGCTGTGCACGCCTCCCTTGAGCGCGCCGTGAACCCGGGTCAGGGGAATGCGCGCCTCGGCAGAGGCGGCGTGGCCGTCGCGAAAGATGTCGTCCCAGGCCGAGTCGAGCTTGAGCTCGCCGCCCAGAACCACGATGTCCCCGGCGTTACGGACGGGTGCGTCGGCCGTGGGGGGCGCTGGGGGCGGCGCTCCGGTGCAGGCCAGGAGCAGGGGCAGGATCAGGCTGAGCATGATGGTCTCGGTCGGCGGTATTAACGGTGGTCCCCATGCTTGCACTCCTTCCCCTCTTGCTCGCCTGCAGCTCTCCTCCTCCTCCCGCGGCGATCGGCCCCTGGTCGCTGTCGCCGTGGAGCGCAGAGGGAAGCACACGCGTGTTGGTGGACACCCACCGCTCGTCGGTCGGTGACCCCCTGCAGGTGTGGGACGGATTCGAGTTTGGCCTGGCCAGCGCCTTGTCGACGGGCCCGCTCTTCGACCGGCTCTCAGCGTTCCAGGTGCGCCATCGCGAGCTTCGCGGCGGGCCGCTCGATGCCGAGGTGCTCCGGGATGCCGACATCCTGTGGCTGTCCGTGCCGCGCGATGTGTCCCGGCGCGACGCCGAGACGGTGCACGACTGGGTCCAGGAGGGCGGCTCGCTGATGCTGGTCGCCGATCCCGACAACGCCTTCGGGCACACCGCCGATCTGGCTCGCCTGCTCGAGCCCTGGGGCGTCACCCCGGTGGCCAACACCGCGCGCGAGCTCGAGATGGTCGACGGCATCGTTCAGGGCATCCCCGGGCCCCCGGGTGTGTACCGGGCCGGCCTGCCGCCGCTCACCCTCGACCGGGCACGGCGCATGCCGCTCATCCGCACCTTCGCCGAGCATCCGGTGACCGCCGGCGTGCGCGTCGTCGCGATGGACGGGGCCACGGTGCTGGGCAAGGATCTGCCCGGCGGGCTGGGCCTGCTGTCGGCCGAAGCGGGATACGCCGACCTGGGCAACACACCAGCGGGCAAGCCCAGCAACGGACGCCGCACCATGGACGAGCCCCAGGGCGGCGGGCTGGCGGTCATTGCCGCCCTCGAGCCCGGCGAGGGTCGGGTGGTGGTCCTGGGCGACTCGGCGGTCACCGGCGCCTCGTGGCTGGGCATGGCCGACAACGAGCGCCTGGCGCTCAACGCCATGCAGTGGCTCGCGCGGCGCGATGGCGAGCAGCCGTGGCGCGACACCCCGGCCTCCGAGGTGCGCATCGGCTTCGAGCAAGAGCGCACCGGCTGGACCGCCGGGCTGCGCGATGCGCAGGGCTTTCACCACTTCCTTGGCGATCTGTCCCGCGAGCGCGGCGTGGCGGTGAGCGCGATGGTCGACCACACCGAGCCGGTCGACGTGCTGGGCTTCCTGGAGCCTCGCCTGCCCTACACCGATGTCGAGCTCGAGCAGCTGCGGGCAAGGCTCGAGGGCGGGCAGCGCATGGTGCTGGTCACCAACATCGCCCGGCCCGGTGTGGGGTCGGCGCAGCTTCTGGCCACCTTGCTTCCCGACGAGTCGGTGCAGGGCAAGGGCACGTTGCCGCTGCGCAACCTGAACCCCGACGATGCCGCAGACGTCGTCAAGCCGGTGCTCGACGTGTGGGGGACCGTGGTGGCGGCCGAGGGCTACCCGGTGCGCAACCGCCGCATTGCAGCGCTCACCCACGCCTTCGAGAACTACAAGGGCCGGCGAGGCGAGGACGTGAAGCCCAAGCGCTACAGCAAGGGTGAGCCGTACCTGTTCGACGTGCGCATGACCGGCGGCACCCCGCTGCTGCAAGCGACGCTGCCCGATGGCCAGGTGGTGGACATCTTGCGGCGCTATCCCGTGGGCCAGGGCGAGCTGATCGTGATGCTGCAGGGTGAGATCTGGGGCGGACGCACGCTGCCCACGGTGCGCGAGGCGCCGGTCGACAACAACCAGCCGGCGTTCGACAGCGTGCTCGACTTCGCCCGCTGGCTGGCCCGGGAGTAGCGTGCCGCCCTTGTTCCTGGCCCTGCTCGCCGTGGCCGCGCGCGCCGAGCTTCCCATGACCAACATGCCCAGCACCTGGGCGGCCGATCAGGCGACGGCGGCCGAGTGGTTCGGCATGACGCCCTATGCCTGGGGCTGGCTGCTGGCCGGCCTGGTATTGGTTGGCGCCGTGCTCTTCGAGCTGCGGGGCTGGCCCAGCGCGGTCACAGCCGACGACGCGCCCGACGTGGCCGAGCCCACCTGGCGAACCTGGCGCTTCAACCTCCTGCTCATCCTGTTGGCCGCCTACCTGCCCGGGATCACCGGCGACTTCAACGTCTTCGACGACTACCGCTACATCCGCGACAACGACATGGTTCACGCCATGAACGCCGAGACCTGGGCCTGGATCGTCGAGAACCCCGGCGGCAACAACATGGAGCTGATGTTCCTGTCCTTTCAGCTCGACTGGGCGATGTTCCAGCGCAACTACGCCGGCTGGTACCTCACCAACCTGCTGCTGTTCTTCGTGCCCATCCTGTGGTTCAGCGAGCAGCTGGGGCGCTGGATGCTCGAGAGCCGGCTGGGCGGGCTGCTCACCATGGGGCTGGTGGGCCTGACCCCCATCATGGCCGAGCTCAACTCGTGGATGAGCGCGCGCTGCCACCTGATGGGCCTGGCCTTCACCATGGGCACCATCGCGGCGTGGATTCGCTGGCGCGAAGACCGGGCCTGGCATTGGTATGCGCTGGCCCTGGTGGCGTTCACCGCAACCCAGTCCAGCAAGCCCATCTTCTTGTTCGTGCCGCTGTGGCTGCTGATGCTCGACCTGTGGGACGGCCGCCGCGGGCTGGCCCAGCTGGTGGTCGACAAGCTTCCCTTCTTTGCGGTGTTCGCCTTCTCGCTCAACCGCATGCTGGTGGCCAGCAGCGAGGTGGGGCGGGTACGCACCGTCTACCTGGGCGGAAGCCCGCAGATGACCGTCGCCACCGACATGAACCTGCTGGTCGAGTACATCGTGGCGCTGCTGGTGCCCAAGCCCACGGGGCTGCGGCCGCCCTACAACCAGGCCACCAGCTGGCTGCAGGTCGAGGGCGTGCCCCACGTGCTGAGCTTCGGCTTTGCCCCGCTGGCCTCGCTGCTCATCCTGCTCGGCCTGCTGTGGATGGGTGTGGTGCTGTGGCGGCGCTGGGGCCTGGGCATCGTGCTGTTCGCGGCGGTGGGCTCGGTGATCTCGCTGGCCACGGTGATGAACTTCCCGCCCCACGGCACCGTGTTCGCCTACCGCTACGCCGCGTCCGGGCAGGTGCTGACCGCCGTGGCCATCGCTGGCCTGGTGCTGTACGGGCTGCGGCGCTTCGGTGAGGGCACGGGGGGTCGCAAGGCCTTCGTGGGCGCCGTGGTGCTGTACGCCTTGTTCTCAGCGGGGTCCATGGCGCACAACCTCGCCGCCTGGCACTCCTCGGCCGACTACTGGGTCCGAAATGCCCAGTTCTACCCGCGGGACGGCTGGGCGCTGTACTTCGCGGGCAAGGCGCTGCAGCACCAGAAGCGGCACGACGAGTCGATCGCCCACCTCGAGCGCAGCAAGGCCGCGATGCCGCAGCACAGCATGGTCTTCAAGCGCCTGGGCGACGTGTACTGGTCGGTGGGGGATGTGCGCCGAGCGGGCGAAAACTACGGTCGCTACTTCGAGATGGAGCCGTGGAAGCTGAAGGGCAAGTACGTGGAGAGGATGCGGCGGGTTCGGGAGCTGGAGCGAGAGGCGGGGGCGAGCGGGGTCGGCGTGCCTTGAGCGCGCGAAATCGCCCATGGACGCCGAGTGGGCAGCGTCGTATATGGGCCGCGCACGGAGCGCTCCACTGACCGCCGCCCGCAACCACATCCTCGCCTTCCTGGTGATCTTTCACCTGATCTATGTAGGCGTCGCGCCCTTCAAGGCGGCTCCGATCCTGCAGCCCGGTCAGGGCACGCCCGTGCAGCAGGCGTTCCAGCCAGTCGCCAAGACCTGGAATGCCGTGCGCAAGACCGTGAGCGACCGAGGGCGCTGGTACCGCTGGCTCGGCGTGCGGCAGACCTGGTACATGTTCGGCTCGGTGGGCCGCAGCAACGGTCGGGTCGAGATCGCCTACCAGGTACAGGGCCAAGAGCAGTGGCGCTACCTGTTCATCGAGCGCAGCTCTCGGTACGCCTGGAAGCGCCACGTGTTCGAGCAGTACCGCTGGCGCGAGATGCTCAAGCACTTCCACCGCGAGAAGGAGCGCTACGCCTGGCGTCGATTCGCCGACTGGATCGCACCCAAGGTCTTCGCCGAGTTTCCCGAGGCCCAGCGGGTGCGCATTCGCGTGCGCAAGGCCAAGACGCCGCCCATCGCCGAGCTTCGCAAGACGCGGCAGCTGGAGTACAAGACCACCGGCTGGAAGCGCATCGTCGAGCGGCCTGAATGACCCGGCTATGGACCGCATGGAACGTCTGGGTCGACGCCTGGAGCGCCACCGAGCGTGGCACGTCGATGGCCCTGTTTCGCCTGGTGATGGGTGCCTTCCTGGTGCTGGACATGCTGTGGGCGCTGCAGCTGGTCGACCCGCTGTACATCCCCCAGCGCGAGGGCGGGCTGGCGGTCAGCAGGCCGCGCTTCTGGAGCATCGAGATGCTCGGGGGACCCAGCGCCGACCTCGCGTGGGATCTGCACTACGTGGCGCTGGCCCTGTCGGTGCTGTTCTTCGTGGGGTTTGGCGGGCGCATCACCGCCTTGCTGCTGGGCCAGGTGCTGGTGGCCATCCACTCGCTGCCACTCGACATCGGCGGTGGCTACGACCGGCTGCTGTACAACGCGCTGTGGCTGTTCGTGCTGGGCAACGGCACCGCCACCCTGTCGGTCGACTGCAAGCTGTGGACGGGCTCGTGGCGGAGTGATCAGCCCATCCTGGCCTTTGCCCGGTATCTGGCCGTCTGGCAGGTTGTCACGATGTACGTCTCGACGGCCCTGGCCAAGGGTGGCAGCACCTGGAACTGGCCCTTCGAGGCGGTGTTCCGCGCCTTCTTGCGCTCCACCTACGCGCGCTGGAACGAGTACCAGGCCGGCCTGGCGGTCGACCTGTACCACTTCACCCGCCTGGGCACCTTCGTGGCGTGGTGGTGGGAGGTGTCCTTCTTCATCCTGGGGCTGTGGTACCTGGCCCGCAACGGGTGGCTGGGAGAGCAGCTGCACGAGTCTGCCAACCGCTACGACCTGCGCGTCCCCTGGCTGGCCATCGGCCTGTGGACGCACATGCTGCTTTGGGTGCTGATGGACCTGGGCTGGTTCACCGGCTTCACCCTGGCGTTCTACATCCTGCTCTACCGGCCCGAGGAGTGGGAGGAGGTGCTGCCGTGGACAAGGGCCAAGCAGGCCGGGTCGGCGTAGCCACCGCCTTGCTCGTGGCGCTCGTGGGCATCGCCGCCTGGAGGCTCACCGGCCCGCCATCCGCGCCCACCGTCCCCTCCGGCTGGCGGGTCTGGGCCGTCGAGTACGGCCAGACCGCGACGTGGCCCAAGAACATGCTGGTGAAGGGCGTCGCCAAGGGCCAGACCACCCCGCTGTCGTGGATGGTCTTCGTCATCCGCGGCCCCGAGCGCACCGTGCTGGTCGACACCGGCTTCGACGACGCCAAAGAGGCCAGGCGCCGGAAGTTCGTCACCCACCAACCTGCCTCGCAGGCGATTGCAGAGCTGGGCCTGTCCCCCGACGACATCACCGACGTGGTGCTCACCCACCTGCACTGGGACCACGCCGGTGAGGTCGGCGCCTTTGCGAGGGCCCGCGTCTGGTTGCAGCAGGCCGAGCTGGACTGGGCTCGGCGCAAGGTCAGCGACGAGCAGCCCAGCCGCGCGGGCATCCACCTGGCCGACGTGCGCGCGGTCGAGGCGCTGATCGACACGGGCCGGGTCGAGCTGCTGCGTGGCGACGCCGAGCTCGCCCCCGGTGTGGTGCTTCACGCCGGTGGCGGCCACACCGCGGGCACCCAGTGGGTGAGCATAGAGACCGGCCACGAGCCCGGCACCATCGTGCTCGCCGGCGACAATGCCTACCTGTACGAGAACCTCGAGCAGGGGCTGGCCATCGGCGGAGCGGTCAAGCCCAAGCTGAACCTGCCGGCGCAGGCCGCCATGAAGGCCCTGGCATCGGGTGAGGAGCGCGTGGTGCCCGGGCACGACCCGCTGGTGTTCGACCGGCGCGGCGGCGGGACGGTGGTCGAGGTTCGGTAGACTCCCTCGAAACGGCACCGAACTCGACCTCGATCACCGCCACCCGGCGAAACTCCCCGCCAGCGGCGCCGACCTCGACCTCGAGGCCGAGACCGAGAAGCGACGGGCCGCGTCCCTCAGCGGGACGTGGACGTCGACGTCGAGGTCGAGGTCGAGCCGCACGGGGCGTCGACGGCTGGGTTCACGGTCACGTAGTCGTAGTCGTAGTCGTAGTCGTAGTCGTAGACGTGGTCGTAGACGACATCGTTGATGGGGCCCCGGACCCGGTCGACAGCCCGTGAAGCCGCATCGGGCGCCGCTTCGCTGGGCACGGGCAGGGGCCCGGGCCCGGGTACGAAAGGAGTGTGTGGCCGCTGCGCGCTCCTGCTCGGGGGTCAGGGCGCGATGCGAACCACGTGCTCGCTCACTCGGTCGGCGTCCTGGAACACCGCGGGCTCCATGCCCGGCACGATGCGGCCGCCAGGCTCGGTGAGGATCTTCATGGTCTGCAGCGTGTTCTGCCACGTTCGCGCGTTCTGGCCGGGCACCTTGGCGGAGCGGCCGACGTTGCGCCACAGCGGGGCGACGTCGCCGGCCAGCACCACCACACCGGCGTCGGTGTTGACCGAGAACCATGTGTACCAGGTGTGCACGACCGAGCCCGTGTGGGCCTGGATGCCGGGCATGATCTCGAAGCTGGTGTCCATCAGCTCCAGGCGCCCGGCGGCGTCGATGGCCTCGAGCTTGCGGATGGAGCCCTTGCGGATGCGCTTGAAGTTGCCGCTGCGGCTTAGCCGCCAGCGTGCTCCGGCGAGCCCGGCCGACTGGATCCATACCCGGGCGTTGGCGTAGCGATCGACGTCGGCCACCCGTTCGTGGTGGTACGTCGTGAGCAAGACGTCGGTGACGTCCTTGGGCTCGATGCCGGCCTCGGCCAGCGCCTTGGACGGGGCGATGTCGAGCACCTGGCCCGGGGCCAGCCCGGCCTGCTTGGGCGCGCCGGTGTCGACCAACACGACCTGGTCGCCCTGGCGCAGCACGTACAGCATCAACACCGGCTCGATCAGGTCGGACTTGCCGCCGGCCACCCAGGTCTTCTGGGGCGCGGCCTCGACGTGGCCGTAGCGGACGGCCAGCACTTCCCAGCTGGTCTCGGTGGACGGGGCGGTGCGCAGCTGGCCCACCACCGGCCGCTCGGGCTTGCAGGCGGTTGCCAGGAGCAGTGCGGCGCAGAGCAGCAGCAGCCGGGTCATGGCGCACCCCCGGCGCGGCGCTCGAGCAGGACGAACAGCAGCATGCAGCCCAGATACAGGGCGATTCCCACGAACATCGTCACGCGGAAGCCCCACTCCATCGAGATCATCACGCTGATCGGGGTGGCCAGTGCCGAGAACGCGCCATTGACCGCAAAGAGCACCGCTCCAGCCTGCTTGCCGGTCCAGTCCTTGGCGAGCTCGAGCGCCATGGGGAAGGGCATGCCCATGAAGAAGGCCAGCGGTGCGATGCTGGCCGTCGCGACGGCCATGCGCGCCCACAGCGACGACAGCGGGATGAGGTCGAGCAGTGGCTCGAGTCCGAAGGCCATCGCGGCACCCAGCACGGCGACGATCGCGAACACGCCGGCGCGGGAGTGCCCCTGGGCGCGTTCGGAGAACAGGCTGCCCAGACCGCTGAACACCAGCATGCCGCCCAGAATGGCCACCACCGAGGCGGCGGGGGTGCCGACATAGCGTTGCAGCTGCTGGATGAGCAGCATCTCGACCAACAGGTAGGCCAGTCCCAGGCCCCCGAAGTACGCGAACAGCAGCGTGCCGTCGGCCGGGCTGACCTTCAGCTCGCGTCGCACCATGAGTGCCGTGGGCAAGATCACCAGGAACAGGGCCATGCCTACGATGCGGGTGAACACCTCGGTGAGCACCGGGCGACCGGGCAGCACATCGAAGCCGAAGGGCCGGTCGTCGGTGGATGGCTGCAGCTTGTAGCCAGTGACGTGGGAGTCGCCGGTGCGCAGGGCGGCGCTGATGGGTCCGTGCACGGCGCGCCGCGGCGAGTGGATGAGCGAGGGGATGATGATGAATGGCCGCTTCTTGCGGTTGTGCACCTGCTGCTCGACCCAGTTGTCGAGCCAGTCGAGCTCGGGCTCGGTCCACGGGGTCTTCTTGACCAGCCACTGCACGTAGTCGCCCCAGCGGAAGCAGTAGACGTGGGCGCCCGGATCGGTCGCGCCGTCGCGTTGGAGTGCAGCCATCAGGGTGAGCGTGAGCTTGACGTTGGCCACGTCGTCGAGGGCGTTGCGGTGGGCCACCTCTTCGATGTTCAGGAAGCCTCGGTCGGTGAGGTGTTCGAGCTGCTGAACGATGCCATCGACGGTGTGCAGGTACTCAGGGGCGGAAGCCCGGTTGATGCGCTGGCCCAGGTGCGCGTTCATCATGGTGATGTTGTCGAACTTGCGGTCGGTCAGGCGCAGGTAGGTGCGCGCGTCCATGATCTCGAGCGAGTCGAGGTACTGGTAGTGGTCGCCCGACAGTTCTTTGCCGGGACCCACGATCATCGCGGCGGCCTTGCCGGTGGCGATCTCGATGCCGTGAACCTCGCCGCCCATGCCGGCGGTCGCGGCCACCACGCCCTCGGCCGAGGTGCCGATGATCAGGCTGATGGGCTCGTCGATCAGGCCCCAAGGCGCCCGTGGATCCAGGGAATAGCCCTGCAGCGTGCGCTTGAACTTGATGCTGTCACTCACCAGCCCATCGTGAAAGACGGCGGCCGAGATGATCTCGCCCTTGTCGTTGCGCTTGCCGATCATGTCGGTGCGCCCCGACAGGCTGGAGTGCGTGAACAGCAGCTCGCGGCCTTCGCTGCCGACCTTGGCGTACACGCGACCGCCGGAGTTCCCCTGGGGAACGGCGATGTACGCCAGGTTCAAGTTGTCGGTGACCCCGTTGTAGCCCACCACACCGACGAACAAGGCCGCGAGCGTGCCGAAGACACCGAGCCAACGTGCGGGGGACTCGACGGTCTTCCAGGCGAGCACGAGCCCCACGACAGACATCGCGGCGGCCACGATGAAGAAGGGGGACTCGGTGCCGGCGTACTCGAGGGCTGGCGCGGCAAGGGCTGCACCGATGCCCGCTCCGACGAGGTCAGAGAAGTACACCTGGCTGGAGCGCGCGTGGGTGAAGAACAACGACAGCACCGCGCTTCCGAAGGCGAAAGGCAGCACCAGGACCACGGGAAAGATCAGGATGTTGCTGGCTAGATACGCGATCGACGCGAACACCAGAGGGAAGCTCAGCACCAGCCCCAGCACCAAGGCGCACAGCACCTGCGGCCCCACCCAGCCGCGGCGCTGCAGCTCGGCCGCGAAGAGGCCGCCGGCGGCGAGGCCCAACAAGGCCACCGGAATGGCCATGGTGGCCTCGATGTACGTGGCCAAGAACAGCAGCGCGTGGAACAGCACCGATTCGAGGAAGATCAGCGAGGCAGCTACGCTGAACACCAGCGCGAGCAGCCAGCGACCGGACAGCGGGTTGGGGTCTGGGGCGTTCACGGCGGCCCTTTAGCCGCTACCCGCGCGACGTGCTCGGAGAGCCTTTCGGAGGTGTCGAAGACGTGGGGCTCGAGTCCCGGGATGATGCGTCCTCGCCCGTCGACGAGCATGTTCATCGTGTCGATGGTGTTCTCGGTGTGGCGCGTGGACTGGCCGGGCGCCGGCTGCCGCTTGCCGATGTTGCGCCACAGCGGGGCCACCTCGCCGGCCAGCACCACGACGCCGTCACCGGAACGCACGGCGTGCCAGGAGTACCACTGGTGAACCAGGGAGCCCGTGTGGCTCTGGATGCCCGGCAGGAACTCGAAGGACAGCTCGATGCGCTCCAGACGGCCAGCTGCCTGCAGTGACTCCAGCGTGTCGATGGTGGGCTTCTTGACCAGGCTGCTCTCGCCGCGCCTGTACATGCGGGCCCGTGCGGCGGCGAGGGCTGGCGCCTGCATCCACACCGTCGCGTTGGGGTATCGGTTCAGGTCGGCCACGCGGTCGCGGCGGTAGGTGGTGAGCACGATGTCGGTCACGTCGGCTGGCGCGATGCCCACCTCGGCCAGGGCGTCGACCGGGCTGATCTCGAGCGTGCCCCCGATGGTGGCGAGGTCGGCCGCGCGGGACGTGCCCGTGTCCACCAGGATGGTGCGCCCGTCCCCGCGCAGCACATGGATGGACAGGACGGGCGTCACCGGCGTGTTGCCGCCTTGGCGCACCCAGGTCTTGCGGGGGGCCTCGGCAAGGTGGCCGTAGCGCACGGCGAGTACCTCGTAGGTTGGCGAGGCGGCCGGCTGGGCACGAAGCTGGCCGAGCACGGGCTTGTCTGGTGTACAGCCGCTGCCGATGCCCAGCAGGAGCCCCACCACCAGCAGCAGGCGCGTCATGGGGCCTCCGAGCGGCGCGCGATGCCCAAGAACAGCACCATGCACAGCAGGTAGATCGCAATGCCCATGAGCATGGTGGCGTGGAAGCCCCAGCTCATCGAGACCAACACGCTGACCGGGGTGGCGATGGCCGAGAACGCGCCGTTGACGGCAAAGAGCACCGCGCCCGCCTGCTTGCCCGTCCACCCCTTGGCCAGCTCGAGCGCCATCGGGAAGGGCATGCCCATGAAGAAGGCAAGCGGGGCGATGGCCAGGGCGGTCAACGCCATGCGCGCCCACAACGCGCCCAGGGGCACCCTGTCGAGCAACGGCTCCAGACCCCAGGCCATGGCCAGGCCGATCGCCGAGATGGCCAAGAAGACCCCAACCCGGCTTGGCAAGGTGCGGGGTACCTTCTCGGAGGCTAGGGCGCCCAGGCCGCTGAACACCAGCATGCCTCCGAGGATCGCCACCACGGATGCGGCAGGGGTGCCGACGTAGCGCTGCAGCTGTTGGATGAGCAGCATCTCGACCAGCAGGTAGGCCAGGCCCAGGCCGGCGAAGTAGGCAAAGAGCAGCGCTCCGTCTCGCGCGGCAACCGGGAGTTCTCGGCGCACCACCACGGCGGTGGGCAGGATGACCAGGAACAAGGCCATGCCCAGAACGCTCGTGACCACCTGGGTGAGCACGGGTCGACCGGGCAGGATGTCGAAGCCGAAGGGGCGGTCGTCGGTGGGCGGGGCGAAGCGGTAGCCGGGCATGTTCGGCTCGCCGGTTCTCAGCAGCGAGCTGATGGGGCCGTGGATCACCTCACGGGGCGACGCGACCACGTTGGGGGTGGTGACGAAGGGGCGCTTCTTGGTGTTCTTGAGTTGCTGCTCGATCCAGTCGTCGAGCCAGTCGAGCTCGGCCTGGGTCCAGGGGGTCTTCTTGACCAGCCACTGGATGTAGTTGCCCCAGCGAAAGCAGTAGACGTGCTGTGAAGGATCGGTGGCGCCGTCGCGCTTCAGTGCCTCGATGATGGTTCCGGTCTCGTTCACCGATGCGGCATCGCCGATGGCGTTGCGGTAGGCCGTCTCTTCGATGTTCAGGAATCCGCGGTCGGTCAGATGCTCCAGCTGCAGCTGCAGCCCCTCGACGGTGTGCAGGTACTCCGGGGCAGACGCGCGGTTGATGCGACTGCCCAGGTGCGCGTTCATCATGGTGATGTGGTCGAACTTCTTGTCGGTCAGGCGCAGGTAGGTGCGTGCGTCCATCACGGCGAGCGAGTCCAGGAACTGGTAGTGGTCGCCGGTGATGATCTTGCCCGGCCCCTCGAGCATCACCGCCACCTTGCCGGTCGAGAACTCGATGCCGTGGACCTCGCCGCCCATGCCCTTGGTGGCAGCGACCACGCCTTCGGCGGAGGTTCCGATGATCAAGCTGATGGGCTCGTCGATCAGTCCCCAGGGTGCCCGCGGGTCCAGCGAGTAGCCCTGGGGCGTCTTCTTGAACTTGAAGCTGTCGCTCAACCGGCCGTCGTGGTACACGCGCACGCCCTTCCAGCCGGTTCCGCGGGGCCTGTCAACGGCGATGACATCGGTGCGCCCGGACAGGCTGGAGTGGGTGAAGAGCAGCTCTGTGTCGTCTCGCTTCATCTGCCCCGAGACGCGTGAGTTCGTGCTCCCATCGGCCTGCTTGACGGCGGTGTAGGCGAGGTTCAGCGCGTCGGTCTGGCTGTTCCATACCAGGACGCCGGACAGGACCGCGGTCAGCAGACCGAAGCCTCCCAGCCAGGGCGCGGGGCTGTCCAGGGTGCGGGCCGCGAGCACCATGCCGACGATCGAGATGGCGGCGGCACCGATGAAGAAGGGATTCTCGGTGCCGGTGTACTCCAGGGCGGGTGCCGCCAGCGCGGCTCCGATGCCAGCCCCGACCAGGTCGGCGAAGTACACCCGGCTGGAGCGGGCGTAGGTGAAGAACAGCGAGAGCACCGCGCTCCCGAACAGAAAGGGCATGACCAGGACGACCGGGAAGGCCAGGATGCGGCTGGACATGTACGCCACCCAGGCGTACGTGAGCGGGAAGCTGAGCGCCAAGCCGAGCAGCAGCACGCACAGCACCCTGGGTCCGACCCAGCCTCGACGCTGCAGGAACACCGCGACCAGCCCTCCTGCGGCGAGCCCGAGCAGGGCCACCGGGACCGCCATGGTGGCCTCGATGTACGTGGCCACGAACAGCAGCGCGTGGAACATCACCGACTCGAGGAAGATGAGTGAGGCGGCGACGGCGAAGACGAGCCCCAAGAGCCAGGGGCCCTCGAGCTCGAAGGAGCGTTCGGCGTTCAAGCTCGGCGCCGCCTCAGCAAGAGCCCGAGGGGCAGCATGCCCAGGCCGAGTCCGATGCCCCGTGTGCTCGAACATCCACACCCCGCGCTCGCCTGGGATTCGTCATCGCTCCATCCGGTCCCCGGGATGCCGGGAAGCGCGTCGTTGGCCTCGTCGATCTGCTGCGCCAGCAGGTCGCTGTGGTCCACGAGCGGCTGCGGTAGGCCGCTGGCCCCGGTGGCCTCGATGATGAGCGCGTTGGTGTCCGAGATGGTCGAGAGGTAGTCGACCAGGTCCATGTTCTCGTCGTCGAGCCACGCTTGGCTTGGCACCAGCACCTCGGGGCCGTCGGGCACCTCGAAGCTGCGGGGGGCGTGGTAGGCGTCGTTGATCTGGCGGCAGTCGGTCGTGAGGACCGCGATGTGCACGTTGTCGACGTCCCCCATGTCGGGGTTGGCGGTGAACATGGGATCGACGGTCATCTCGGCGGGCGAGAGGGACGAGGTCATGCGGGACAGGGTTGGGGCCTCCATCATCGCTTCGGCTCGCACCAGAGGCTGCACCAGTCGCTCATCGAGGGCGTCGGCCAACGCGTCGCCATCGACCGGCACGGGGTCGTAGCCCGAGGGGAAGTTGAGGAAGTCACGGGGGTCGACGCCTTCGGGTACCGCGATGTAGTCGAGCAGGATGTCCATCAGCACGCTGGTGCCGCTGAAGCCAGCGCCCTGTACGGCGTCGATGGCGGCGATCGCCGTGGTGGCCGTGCGCACGTCGTGAAGCGGGAACCACCCGTCGCGGTACATCTGGCCGGCGGGCGGGGCGCCCGCGTAGTCGGTGGCGAACGCATGCCCGCCCGCTTCGTCGGCGGCCAGGGTGACGACGCCTTCGTAGCCGTTGCCGCCTTGCCACCACCACGGCTCCCAGTTGATCTTGAGCGGATTGATCTGCACGTGCAGGTAGTTCTGGGGCACGTAGCGATGCTCGCCCAGCACGTAGGCCTCGAGCCGCATGTCCGGACTCGCCGCCACACTGGTGAGCTGGATGGGAATGCCCGGCGTGGTGCCCGGGTAGGTGAAGCCGATGGGGGCCAGGTCGCCGGTGTCGCTGCCCTTGGTGAGCTTGAGCGCGATGACGTAGTGCCCGGACGCGATGTACGGCGCCAGGGCCGGGCCCATGGTGGCGGGGATGTCGTAGCCGTTGTCCTGCAGCCAGTCGATGAGCACGCTGTCGCTGGTGGCCTGCAGGATGGCCGTGTCGTAGGGGCCCACCCGGGACTCCTCGATCACGGTCACGCCGCCGCCAGTATCGGTGTCGGAGTCGGCGTCGGCGTCGCCATCGGCGTCGGCGTCAGCGTCGGCGTCTCCTTCCCAGGCGTCGGTCCAGCAGTTGCCGAGGTGGCGGTGGTCGAGGTTGAACTGCGGACGGGTGTTCTGGTCGAGCACCCGGAACAGCTCATCGGTGGACAGGAACAGCTCGGGCAGGGTCTGCACCGGCACCACCCAAGCGAACTGCTCGGCGGGACCGGAGTAGCTGATCTGCACGTGGGTATCGACGGTGCCGGCGTCGGCGTCGACCCCAAAGACGATGCGTTCGGCGTTCTGCACCACCGGAGCGTCGCTGTTGCAGAAGAAGCCTCCGCAGGCCCAGGCAGAGCCAGGCACGGCGAGCAGGGCGGCGCTGAGGGCCAGGATATTGCGGGTCATGAGGACCTCCAGAGGTCTAGCGGCAGCGGCCGCGAATGAAGCTGTTGGCGTCGCCGAGCACGACGTCGTCGCCCTCGCCGTCGATGGCCAGGTTGCCGATGTGCAGCTCGTGGTGGCGCTCGCCGTTCAGGTAGCGGTACACGTTGTCGTCGGTGACCACCAGGTAGTCGTGCACGCCTCGGCCCCAGATGGCGCGAATCGAGCGCCGGTCCGCGTGCAGCAGCTCGACCGAGTCCTGCTTCACCTGGTACACGGCGGACCCGTCGACGGCCAGCAGCACGCCGCCGCCGTCCAGCTGAAAGAGCTTGCCGTGGCCGTTCTCCCAGTGGGTCCCTGTTTCGACGCGGCGCCAGGCGAGATCGTCGAGCACACGGTCGCCGGCCCACAGGCGCTCGTCGGCGTACATCAGCACGGTGCCGTCGAGCATGGCCACCGACTCCGGCGGCCTGTTCGTCGACAGGGGCGTGCGCGTGGACAGGTCCCACAGACGCCACTCCGACACTCCGTACGTGTACCGGTCATCGAACACCACGTCGATGAAGTGCTCGGAGACGGCATGCGCCCACCAGTCCTCTCCGTGATCGTCGCTCGACGCGATGCCATCTCCGGCGACGTACACCTCGTCGCCACGCGCTCGCACGACGTTGGCGAGCCCACCGCGGCTGGACGTCCAGCCGTCCTCGGTGCGCTGGTGCAGCGACCCCGACGCGAGCCAGGTCGTGCCGTCTTCTTGGAGGGCGATGCTGGGAGCCCAATCGCTCCGCATGCCCTGGTGCCAGAGCACGGCGTCCTGCGTGACGTCGTGGATGCTGCGGGACGCGCTCCCTTCGCTGATCACCCAGGCCGTGTGGCCGTCGGATGCGCCAGCCCTCTCGGCGCCAGGGTTGGCTTGGGAGGTCCACTCGGTGCCCGAGAAGCGTTTCAGCTGCGACGGTGTGAGCACCCAGATGTCTTGGGCGCTGGTGCCCCAGGCGCCCCGGATGTCCCAAGCCATGTGCTCGCCCACCGCAGCGAACGCGTCTCGCCCCCCATAGACCCGCTGCCGTCCCGCGAAGATGAGCTCACCCTCGAAGGCGCCCACCACGTCGTACGCGACGTCAGGCAGCTCCACCACGATCCACCCCTCGCCCTCCCAGCGAGCCGCTCGGTCGGCGCCAACCGCCCAGACGTCGTCCCCGTCCACGGCCACGTAGGACACCAGCGTGATGGGCGCGGGCGGCAGCGCCGCGCCGGTCTGGGCGTCGAAGTGCCACACCAGGCGGCCCAGGCCGTCATCGACCAGCATGACGATGCGTTCGGCGTCGGCGTCGACATGCCTGACGGTGTGCCCGTTGAGGGTGAACCACGTCTCCCAGCCCAGCTCGGTCTGGTGCCAGACGCCGTCGCCGTACGCGAACAGGTCACCCCCGAAGGTGAAGACGCCTCGGATGTGCTCGCCTGTGGCGTTGGTCTCGATGGTCTTCTCCGCGACATCGAGCACCGCGCCGTGTTCGTCGATGGCTCGCAGCCCCCTGGCCGTGTCTGCCAGAAAGACCGCGTCGATGGCCTGCTCGGTCAGGTCCTCCTCGACATGCCACGAACATGTCGCGGTGGCGGCAATCCGGTCGTCGGTCTGGCAGCCCGCGGCGAGCAGCGTCGCGGTCATGAGTGTGCATGTAGAGCGCATCGGTCCGTCCTGTGGCCATCAATATGGTCCAGGACGGCCGCCGCGGCCAATCACTTCTGCACAATTCGTGCGGCGCTTTTGCCATGCCGCGTGCAGAAACGAACGATCTCCTACTGAACCTGCCCAATCCACAGGATGTTCAGGTGGCTCCAGGCATCGGTGTCCAGCGACGAGATGCCGCCGCTTCCCGAGCATCCGATCTGGAAGCGCAGCACATCGCCCGCGTCGACCGCGGTCACGCCGTTGTTGAACAGCGCATCCCAGCTGCCGCCCGTCGGGGCCATGAGCTGGTAGTGGTCGTTGAAGTTCGGCGCGTGGGCCCGGATCCATGCGTAGCCGCAGGTCGAGATGATGTCCTGGTCGAAGGTCCACATGATGTTGCCGGGCTTCAGGAAGCGCACGCCGTAGTTGCCGGTGCTGACCACCTCGAAGACGTCGTCGTTGCTGTTGTTGTCGACCTCGAACAGCACGTAGCCGCCCTCGGCGGTCTCGATTGCCACATCGTTGATCATCTGCCCGCGAAAGATGGCCGAGCCCTGCACCGCGTGCACGGTGGGGCGGTCGCTGTAGATGCGGAAGCGCTTCATGTACAGCAGCTGATCGACGCCCGAGCCGAAGCCGTTTCCGCCGCCATCACTGGCCTTCATCAGCACCTTGACCTCGTCACCCGCGGACAGCCCCGCCACATCGACCTCGTAGCGCCGGTAGCTGTGCACCGCGCTGCCGTTGCTGCTGTGCAGACCGTCCTGGAAGCTGCCAGACTCGGTGATGGTGCCGTTGACCTCGATGGCCCAGGCCCAGTAGTCGGGGCCGCTCTGGATGAACGCGTCGAAGCCCAGGCGCAAAGCCCCGTCGTGGGTGGCGTTGAAGCGCTGCATCGTCACGTAGGCATCGGCGACCTCGGGGATGATCACCTCGGCCTCGTTGGCGTAGGCCAGCGTGTCGCCAACGCCGGTGGTGGGGATGTCGCTCGCCATCGCGTAGCCGTTGTTGGCTACGAAGCCGTCGACGGCGGCCTCGTCGAGCTGGGTGTCGTTGTCGCTGGCACAGGCCCAGGCGCCCGAGACGATCTTGGCCACCTGTCCGTCGGTGCACGCCAGGTCGGCCAGCACGGTGGGCGTGTCGGTGAGGTCGTTGTACGAGCCCGAGGCAGCGACGGCGGCCAGATCGCCATCGCTGATGAGCGAGCTGACGTCGGTGGGGGGCGCATCGGCCACCCAGGCCCCGGTGCTGTCGATGATGGTGGTGCCGTTGACGGTGATGGAGGCCGGGGTGATGTCGCCGGTGACGTTGACCGCCTCGCCGGCGTGGATGGCGTACGGCACGCTGTTGAGGGGCAGTCGGGTGGGCAGCGCGGGGGCGCTGGCGCCGACCTGGACCTCGAGCCACAGCTCCTGTCCGTCGAAGAGCGCCTCGTCGAGCGCGGTCACGGCGCCGAGGTTCTGGGTGAAGTAGCCATTGCTGAAGGTCGTGCCCGTGTGGGTCTCGTTCCACAGCGCGCTGCCCCCGGACGGCGTGTCGTAGATGCGGAACACCAGGTCGTCGGTGCCGTTGACGGGCTGGCCGAGGGCGTCGAACACGCGGCCCTGGTGGGTCAGCTCGAGGGGGACGGCCGACGCGGTGCTGGCGAAGGCGAGGGCGAGGAACAGGGTGGGGATTCGCATGGTGGCTCCGGGTTTGGCGCCCACTAGCTCACAGACCCGGCGCGTCCCACCCGTTGCCGTCCACATCCACCAGCGTTGGGTTGGTGAACCCCGCTGGCACGTAGTCCGGTGCCACGATGCCAAAGTCGCCCGGCACGATGGGCTGGCCCTCTTCGGCGAGATCCCAGCCCGCCTCGGCCACCAGCCAGCCGTCGGCGTCGAAGTCGACGTCGAAGCTGAAGCTCTGGTCCAGGATGCTGCCCTCGTCGCGCTGCACCTCGCGCTGCTCGGCCACCTGGCCGTTCTTCACCAGGCGAACCTGGGGCACGGGGACCCAGCTGGCGGCGCGCACACGGACGACGGCGGTCCAGCTGGTGCCGTTGGGCTGCACGTCCATGGTGACCACCGGTCCTGAGGACACGGTCACGCGCCCCTGACGGATGGCGTCCACGAAGGCGACCTCGTCGAGCGACCCGCCCTCGGTGGGCCGCGGCATCTGCACGAAGTTGGTGGGCAGGCCGGTGACCACGATCTGCAGCGAGTGGGTGTCGCTGTTGCCGGTGCCGGTGATGGTGTGGCCCTGGCTGATCAGGCTGAACCAGTCGCGGCGCACCTCTTTGTACAGGGGCCAGCTGAAGCGGTTCATGACCTCGACGGCGTCCCAGTCCAGCGCGGTGGTGCCCGTCTGGGGCTCGGGCTCGTTGGCCCAGCCGTTGGGGAACTCGCCGACGGGCACGTCCGGGTCGAAGCCCAGGTCGTAGAAGAACGGCCATGCGCCGCGAATCGGCTCGGACCGGGGCCCGAAGTGGATGCCGCGCGGGTGGTTGAGCTGCAGCAGCACGTCGTCGCCGGTGGTGGGGCTGGGGTTCGCCGCCTGCCGGGCGCGGTGGGCGTCGATGTGGGCGCCGGGGGTGGGCAGGCGGAAGTCGGGAAAGGCGTCGCCCTCGACCACGGGGAAGGCGTTGAGGTGGCCCACGTCCTGGGCCGAGCCGGTGGCGCCGCCGGGGTCCTTCATGTCGGACTCGATGCCGTCGACCGTGAACAGGCGGTCGAGCTCGAGCAGGGACTTGTTGGGCGCGTGCTCGCGCACCCGGTTGTGGTCGGTCATGACCGCGACATCCAGGCCCGAGACGGCCAGGCCCTCGTAGCGCACGCGGAGCGGCACGTAGGAGTCGTAGCTCCAGCCGGTGTGCACGTGCAGGTCGGCCGAGACGTGATCGGGCAGATCGATGGCGGTCTGCAGCACCAGCTCGAGCTCGGTGTCGGCGTCGAGCTGCACCTCAGCAGTGGCCAGCTCGTACAGGGGGCCTCGCGTCGCCATCAGCGTGTAGCGGCCGTCCGAGAGGTCGGCGGTAGCGGTGCCGTGGGTGGCGAAGACGCTGTGGATGGCGCCGTCGCGGCCACGCCAGTCCCACGCCTCTTCGTCGGGCATGCCCAGGTTGGTGAAGCGAAGCGCGTCGTCGAGCACGATGACCCGCGCCGGCAGCGGCTCGCCCTGCTCGTCGACGGTGGTCACGGTGAGCCGGTGTCCGGGGCGGTCGATGGTGAAGGTGGAGGTGGCGAGCGACAGGGAGTGGCCGTCGCGGTCGAAGTACACACGCAGGGTGTGCTCACCCGGTGCCACGTCGGTGATGGGCAGCGTGGCCAGGTAGTCCCATCCGGCCCAGTGGTCGTCGCGCAGGTGGCTGCGCTGGATGCCCAGGGGGTCGGTCACGTGCTGGTTGTCCAGGCACACGGTCACGTGGGCCGAGGCGTCTTCCCACGGCAGGTCGACGCGGATGGGGAGCCAGGGCGCGCTGGTGACGAAGCCGTCGGGCGGGCTCAGGAACAGCGGCTCGTCGCCGTTTGCCCTCGGACTCGTGTCACAGAGCGTGGGATCAGGCAGCTGTTCCTCGGGGGGAACGTCGTCGGCGGGGCACCCGCAGAGCACCACCAATAGCGGCATCAAGCGCATTGTTGCTGTATACCCGCATTTTCCTTTTCAGGCCGGTGGGGTTTGCGGTTCTATGGGGCAGGAGAAAACCCATGACCCGTCTTGCACCCGTCCCCGCCCTCGCGCTCTTGGCCATCGCCTGCAGCGACGGGCCACCGCCCATGACGCTCGGCGAGGCTGCGGAGGGCTTTCAGCAGGTGTTGAACTCGGGGGAGGCCGAGCACCTGATGATCGAGCCCATCGAGATCAGCACCAGCTTCACCATCGGTTCTGCGGTCGAGGCCGCCGCGGCCGAGCTGCGCACCTTCGTGGACAGCCAGCTCGAGTGCACCACCACCACCATCGACGGGGCGACCATCACCATCGACTACGGCACCCTCGACGATGCCTGCGTGTACAACGGGCACACCTACGCGGGCGTGCACAGCATCACCATCCAGAAGACCGACGCCGCAGAGCTCGCTGTAAACCACGTCTTCACCGAGCTCACCAACGGCGAGGTCGCCCTCACCGGCACCGCCGACGTGACCTGGAGCGAGGCCGACGGCCTGTCGCGGCACGTCGTGCACGACTTCGTCTGGACCGATGCCGACGGCAGCTACAACGGCCAAGGCGACCGGGTCCAGACCCTGATCGACGAGGAGCTGGGTCTGCTCGGCGGCATCCAGGTCGAGGGCGAGCGCACCTGGACCGGGGCCGACGGGCGGGAATGGCTGCTGGACATCGAGGCCGTGCAGATCCGGGGCCAAGACCCCGTGCCCCAGGCCGGCGCCTACCACCTCACCAACCCCGACGAAAAGCACCTGGATCTGACCTTCACCCGCATCGACGACGACACCATCGAGGTGGTGCTCTACGGCCTGCGCGAGGCGGTGACCTGGTTGGTGAGCGCCGAGGGCAGCGTGCTGTCCGAGTAGGTTACTCGCCCCCCATGCGCAGATTGCCCCTCCTGCTCCTGCCCCTGGTGGCGTGCTCTGGTCCTGGCCTGAACCCCAGCGGCGACGGTGTCTACGCCTTGCCCAACGGCGCGGGGCTCACGCTGTCCACAGCTGCGGCCGGTGGGGGGCGCTGCGACTGGTGGTCCGAGAAGGATCACGAGCTGTCGGCCGACGACGCGCCCGGCTTCTGTGTCACCGAGGGCACGATCAGCAGCGGCGAGGTCTTCTTCGACCCGGCCCACCAGGCCTATGCCGGCGCCAACATCGAGGTGAGCTTCGGCGGGGTTGCTGGTGAGATCACGCGCATCAAGCTGACCGACGTGGGCTCGGGAGGATGGTTGACATTCGACCTGTTGGTGGGCGACGACATAGGCACGGCCGAGGTCGTGGCCCTCGACGTGAAGGCCAAGAGGTTCAAGTGAGAACACTGCCCTACGTGCTCACCCTGCTCATCGCCGGCGGATGCCCCGTCGCCGAGCCCCCGGAAGACACGGCCCAGACCGATGCCGATGCCGACGCGGACTCCGATGCCGACGCGGACTCCGATGCCGATGCCGACTCGGATGCGGACGCGGATGCCGATGCCGACTCGGATGCGGATGCGGACGCGGATGCCGACTCGGACGCCGACGCCGACGCCGACACCGACACCGGCGTGGCGTCGACCATCGCCCCCGACTTCGACCTGCTGGACGTAAACCCGGCGGCGCCCACCGGAGGCCAGCAGGTGAGCCCGCGCGACTACCTGCAGAAGGTGAGCGGCTGGTACTTCACCCACGCCACTTGAAGCTACTGCCGTAGTCAGTTCGACTACCTCGACCAGATGCAAGACGAGCTCGCCACCAGCCATCCCGGCCTGGACATCCACCTGCTGGGCATCAACATGGTGGGGCACGAGTCAGGCGTGGCGTTGATGATCGACGGGCACGACATCGGGCTGGTGCAAGAGACCGCCGCCCACGACGTCACCGGTGAGTGGGGGGCCGCCTGGCGCGACGTGTTCATCCTGGACGAGAACAACGAGGTGGTGGCGGTCTACAACCTGACGGCCAACAACCTGGCCGATCAGGGCAACTACGACACGCTCCGCGACATGCTCATCGCCGAGGCGACGGACTAGCAGCGGCCGGGCACAGGCCGTCGCTCATCGCACAGGCACCGAGGCCTGTGCTCCGTGCTTGGCTCCCTAGCCCCAGGCGCTGCGGACCTCGGCCAGGAACTGCCGCTCGGAGTCGTCGACGCCATCGACGCCGGCGAGGTCGCCCAACATGGTGAGGATCATCTCGCGCGCATCGGCACGGTCGACGTTGGCAGCCAGCTCGAGCGCTCGCTCGGTGGTGTTCACCTCGGCGTCGGCGAGCTTGCTGACGCGGGTGAAGGCCTCGACGCCGAGATCCATCCCGATCTCGTTCAGCTCTTCCATCTCTTCGACGCCGAGCTGACCGTCGGCGGCCACCATCACGCGCGACAGGCAGATCAGCGCGAGCATCTCTTCGTCGGTGAGGTCGGTCGGGTTCATGGGGCGCTTCCTCCAGGGCGGGAGAGTAGCAAACAATGACGGCGCGGGGCGCTAAGATCGCCTCATGAAAGCTCTCGACCTCGCAGCCGCCGTCGCCTTCTTGCTGTCTGGCACGCTGACCCTGACCTTCGGCGTGTTCAGCATCGTGGGTACGGGCACGGGAATCATCATGGCCTCGGGCCTGCTGCCGTTGTCGAGCGACGAGCAGATGCTCGGCGTGCCGCTGACGATCTTCTACGCGGTGTTCATGGTGGTGGGGATCGCGTCGGGGTCGCTGCAGCTGCTCGGCGGCATTCGCTTGCTCACGGGCAAGAAGGACGCGTTCATCTACATCGCGGCCATCGCCGGCCTGGCGGCCGTGATCCTGGTCTACTGCGCGCCCTTTGGGGTGATCGCCTTCGTGCTGGGCCTGCTGGCCATGCTGCTGGATCAAGCCGAAGCAGAGTAGGCGCCGGGCTGCATCCAGCACCCGTGCCGTCGATGTGGTTGCCGACGAGGGGCAGGCACAGCTATACGTGCGCCGTCTGGATGGAGACCTACCCATGAAGTTCCTGAAGCTCTCGACCCTCGCCGCCACTGCCGCCCTCTTTGCCCTGTCCACCGCGTGCACCGGGCGTCTGCCCAGTGACGACACGTCGGTCGAGACCGATGCCGATGCCGACGGCGACGCCGATGCCGACGCCGACGCCGATGCCGACGCCGACGCCGACGCCGATGCCGACGCCGACGCCGACGCCGACGCCGACACCGACTCCATCGCCGACATCCGCGCCGGCAACTACGCCGAAGACGACGAGGTCACCGTGTCGGGCACCGTCACGGGCCTGCACCCCTCCCTCGGCTTTGCCATGCAAGAGTCCGATGCCCCCAACAGCGGTGCCTGGATCTTCCTCAACGCGGCTCCGTCCGTGGCCATCAACGACGCGGTCACGGTGACGGGAACCTACGAAGAGTACTTCGACCTGCTCGAGATCAACGCGGCCAACAGCGGCACGGTCAACACCACCGGCACCGGCACGGTCACCGCCATCGACCTCAGCTCCATCGACTTCACCAGCGCCGCGGCCCTCGAGCCCTACGAGTCCATGCTCGTGACCGTCTCGGGCACCCTGGTGGCCGGAGAGACCGACCGCGAGTTCCAGGAGTTCACGCTCAACACCGACATCGTGGTCGACGATCGCTACTGGAACACCGCCACCTTCAAGACCGACATCGGTGTGGCCGACGGCGGAAGCTTCACCCAGATCACCGGCGTGCTCGACTACAGCTTCAGCGAGTACAAGATCTGCCCCCGGACGGCGGCCGATCTGGGGACCTACACCGCTCCGGCGCGCTAGGACGCCGATCCATCGGCCTCCTAGAACTCGCCGCGCACCAGCCGCGACAGGATGGAGCCCACCTCGGGCGTCTCGAGGCCGCCTCGCAGCACCTCGAGGCGCGCATCGGCCTCGGCTGGGTCCATGTAGTACTCGGCGTAGTGGTAGAAGCGGTCGATGGTCTTGGCCAGGGTGAGCTCCGGGTGGAACTGGCTCGCCCAGAAGGGCGCGCCCTTGACCCGAAAGGCCTGCTCGTACACGAAGTCGCCGGCCACCACCAGGTCGACCCCGTCGGGCAGGCGCTCGGCGCGGTCGTGGTGGCCCTCTTGTACCCAGAATCGCTGGGGAAGCTTGCCGAACAGCGGGTCGGTCTGGCCGGAGTCGGTGAGGAAGACCGCGGTGCTGCCCATCTCGGTCTTGCTCTCGTCGTGGATCACGCTGCCGCCGAGCGCGACGGTCAGGCCCTGAAAGCCGAAGCAGCTGGCGTAGGCGGGGATCTTCAGGTCCACCACGTCGAGCAGCGCATCGACGCTGGCTCGAATCCAGTCGGAGTCGTCGAGCACCGAGTAGGCGCCGCTGCCTCCAAAGAACACCGCGTCGTAGCGCTGAAGCTCGTCGCGGTGCGGCTTGCCGGTCATCATCGCGTGGATGTCGAGGGCGCCCTCGGGCAGGCCGGCGGTCTCGCGGAAGCACTCGAGCTCGTGGGTGGCCATCGGGTCGCGTGGATCGCGCAGACTGACCAGCAGCGCCCGTTTGTCGGTCGGTTGGGGCACGCTAGTCTGGCAGGTGGCCCGCCCCGAGGAGCACGCGCTCGATGGGGTGGCGGTCGTGGAGAATGATCAGCCGCTTGAGCAGCGTGGGCACCGCCGAGAACTTGGCGCGACCCAGGTCGACCACGTACGAGATCGCCCGATCTCCGATGGGATCGGGGTCGGTGATGTAGTGGAATCGACCCACGTCCTTGTCGCCAAAGTCGCCGTTGAAGCCGGTGAGGTACCACTCGCCGATGATCTCGTCGATGAGGTCGACCCGCGTGCTGGGCGTCGAGGCGTTGGCGAACTGGATGGTGATCTGCAGCCAGTGCCATGGACACTGCGTGCACACCCACACCTCGAAGGGCCACTCGCTCCACGGCACCATGATGGGCGCCTGTGCCAGCGGCTCGAGCCCCTGAACGCCCACGATCATGGGCTCGGTGTCGCTGTAGACCTGGGCAACCTCTCCGCTGGTGGGGTTGACGAGGTCGGCGCGCACCATCGCGTAGGGGCGGGCACCGTCGGCCAGGTAGGGCTTGGGCTCGTCGCCTTCGTGCTCGGGACGGGCCATGCGAGCGGCTTCGGCGAACCAGCCGTCTTTGACGGGGTCGGCGGCGACCTGATCGAAGTACTCCTTGTAGCTGCCCTGGTGGGCCTGCAAGAAGATGCTCCCGTCGGCGTCGCCCTCTTCGACGGCGCGCAGAAAGGCCTCGATGGAGCCCAGCAGGGCCGCCGCCGCCTTCTGGCCCTCTTCGTCGAGCGCGCCCGTTTCGATGAGCTCGCGGAAGGTCGCCATGCCCTCTTGCAGCCTGCAGCTGTTGAGCAGCAGCGAGCCCAGGGTCATGTAGGCCTCGGGGTGCGATGGCCACAGGCCCATCACGCCCTTGAGCGTGCGGATGGCGTCGGAGGTGCGGTCGGCCAGGCGGTAGCCCGAGGCCAGGCCCAGATGGAACTGCCGCTTGAGGTCTTGGTGTTCGGGGGCAGAGAACGGCTCGGCCAGAACGACGGCCCGCTCCAGGTGCGGGATCGCGGTCACGACCTCGCCTCGGTGCAGGTACGACATGCCGAGTGCATTGGTCATGTCGGGTCGGTCGGGCTCGATGTCGAGCGCGCCGGTAAAGGCCTCGATCGCGTCGTCGTAGCGACCCTCGTTGATCGCCGCCAGACCCGCCTGGGCCAGCTGGTGAAAGTCAGCCATCGCTCCCTCGTGCGAAGGAACGTTCTACCTCAGGCATCGCTCCGTTGGATCCGCTTCGATGGCTTTGCAGGTGCCACCGCACGAATCAGCTGGCGACGCGCATCTGTGGCGTGGTCTCGAGCTCGGAGGTGACCAGATCGAGCAGGGTGACGGACAGCTCGATGATCTGTTCGTGCGAGAAACCCTCGGTCTTCAGCTGCCGGTAGAAGCTCTTGGCGACGACCTTGTTTCGGTTGCGCAGCAGCTGACTGGGATTGGGGGTCGAGTTCATTCGATCTCCTGGCGGATTCAGCCAGGTAGATGCAACCGCCGTGCCATGTCGGAACGTACGAAAACGAGGGTTTGACCGTCTAGGGTGGTCCGGAGTGCCACCCGCGCTTCGCACCTTGCCGCGAAAGGTGCGTAAAGCGTTTCGCACCTGAAGATCGGGGTTCTTCCTGATCTTCGAGCGCTACTTCTTCTTCTTCTTCTTGGCCATCGCGACGTAGGTCCGGATGTTCGGGATGTCCGGATCGAGCTTCTGGGCCCGGTTGAGGTCGTCGAGCGCCTCTTTGTAGGACTTGCGGTAGTAGTGGCTGATGCCACGACGGCAGAAGGCCATGGCGTGATCGGGGCTCGTCTTGAGCGCCCCGTCGAAGTACTCGATGGCCTTGCGGTATTCCTTGCGGGCGAAGTACAGGTCGCCGATGGCGACGGGCGGCTCGGGGCTGCTGGGGGCCAGGTCTTCGCACACGGTGAAGTCGCTCATGGCGCGGGCGTAGTCGCCCAGGTCGAGGTACAGGCGGCCGCGGCCCAGCATGGCGCCGACGTGGTCGGGGTCGGCGTCGAGCACGTCGCTGTACAGGCCGATGCCCCCTTCCAGATCGCCGCGATCGGCAGCCGCCGAGGCGCGCTCCATCATGGCCTTGATCTCGGCCTCGCTGGGGCCCTGCGGCTCGGGCTCGGGCTCGGGTTCGGGCTCGGGCTCGGGCTCCCATTCCTCTTCTTCTTCTTCTTCTTCCTCTTCTTCGTACTCGTTCACCTGCAGGCTGAACCCGCCGCCCTCGTCGGAGTCGTCGTCGTACTCCCACTCGTCGTCGTAGTCCTCGGCGGCGCCGATCTCGAGCTCCTCTTCTTCGTCGGAGAGGACCTCGCCCGTGGTGCCGCCGGTGGCGTCGGTGCCGAGCTTGATGGCCGCCGCACCGAACTTGGCCGCCGAGTCGTCGTAGATGCGCGGGGCCGAGCCGGCGTCGTCGTACATTGATGCCGCAGCCGCCGGGGCCTTGCGGCCGCCGCCCTTGCCCGTCTTGAGGCTGGGCGCCTGGCGACCCTTCTTCTTGGCGCCACCCACCGCCACGCGCGGCTGGTCGTCGTCGTCGTCCTTGCGGCGGTCGGCCGCGCCCTTGAGCGCCTTGTGCCGGGCCTCCAAGATGTCTTCGGGGGACAGGACCTGGGTGGTCTCGTCGTCGCCTTCGTCGCCGATGGCGGCAAATCCGGCGGTCTCGCCCTCGTCGATGCCGGGCTGTTCGGTGTCGCCCTCGTCGATGGTGGCCATGGGGGCATCGGCGTCGGTGTTGTCGTCGCCCCCTTCGTCGAAGCCCACGAAGCTGAAGTCGTCGACGGCGTTGTGGTCGAGCTCCTTCATGTCGATGCCGTCGCCCTTGGCCTCACCGAACAGGTCGTCTTCTTCTTCGGGGATGTCCACGACATCGTCTTCGATGCCGCTCACCAGCGGTTCGTCGCCGCCGAACAGATCGGCTTCCTCGTCGGGGACGTCGGCGAAGAGGTCGTCTTCTTCGGGGGATGCATCGGCGAAGAGGTCGTCTTCTTCTTCGGGGATGTCGGGCTCGGCGATGCCGGCCACCAGGCCCGACGTGTCGTCGCCAAAGCCGGGTGCATCCTGCTCTTCGTGCTCGGGGATGGGCGTCTCGGTCTTGGGCTCGCCCAGGGTGATGAGCGGCTCGTCGTCGTCGCCGAAGCCGGGCGCCTGCTGTTCGTCGGACGAGCCATCGTCGACGACGTAGATCTCTTGCTCTTTGGGCTCTTCGTCTTCGATGCCCGAGACGAACGAGAATTCCTCGTCTTTGGGGGACGTCGTGTCTTCGTCGTCGACGCGCGGGGTGGGAATGGTCTCGTCGAGGTCGTCTTCGTCGTCGACGAGGTTCACCGCGTCGTCGACGATCTCGACGGCTTCGGTCTCGCCGTCGGGTTCGTCGTTGTAGTCGACCAGGAAGGGCTCGGTGCTGGTCTCGCGACCCCTGGAGTCGAAGCTGTCACCACCGCCGGTGACGGCCTCGGCGGCGAGCTCGGCCTCGGCGGCGAGCTCGGCCTCGAGCTGCGCTTCGAGGTCGTCTTCGTCGGCCGGCTCGATCTCTTCGAGCTCGACTTCGTCGAGAGACTCGGCGTCGTCGAGGTCTTCGAGCTCGATCTCTTCGATCTCGAGCTCGTCGAGGGACTCGTCGTCGTCGATGGACTCGACCTCGAGCTGCTCGAGCTCGCCGGTGGCGAGCTCGACGGCGTCGTCGTCGTTGCTGGCCTGGGCGGCCGCGTTCAGCTCGTCGAGGTTGATCTTCTGGGTGTCCTGCGCGTCGTCGGCGGGCGCCTGGTCGTCGCTCTGGGCCTCGGCTTCGAGCTGGGCTTCGAGCTCGGCCTCGGCGGCGAGCTCGGCGTCGAGCTCTGCGTCGGCGTCGTCATCGTCATCGGCCTCGTCATTGGTGTCGGGCTCGTCGTCGTCGGCCTCGTCGCGCTCGGCGGCAGCGGCCTGGTGCATGGCCTCGGCGATGTCGTCTGGATCGGGGTCTTCACCAAGCGCGATCTCTTCGGTGACGTCGGCGTGCCCGGCGGGGATGCGGTCGTCTTCGTAGTCGGCCAGCTGCTCGGCGACCGGAGTGGCGACGTCGGGCCCGGCGGCACTCTCGTCGGTGCCGATGGGCTGGGCGTCGTCGGCGTAGCCTTCGGCGCCCTCGTCGAGCGGGGCGGCGCGCTTGCTGGACGGCGGAGGCTTGGGCTGGCCGCCCCCGATGACGGGGCCGCTGCTGCCCTTCTTGGCGGTCATGACGGGGCGCATGGCGGTCAGCCGGCGCCGGCCGCGACCTCGCCGCCGGCCGGGCAGCACATTCTGCGGCTTGGCGGGCGGCTCGTCTTCGACCAGGGCGGCTTCGCCTGCGTCGTCGTCGCCCGAGACCGCTTGGTTGAGCAGCTCGTCGGTGTCGTCTTCTTTGCCGGCGAGCTCGGCGAGCTCGATGGCGCGCTGTTCGGCTTCGTCTTTGGCGGCAACGGCGGCGAGCACGATCTGTTGGGCGGCACCGAGCGCGTTGGTCTGCAGCTGCAGGGCTGCCTGGA
Source organism: Myxococcota bacterium (assembly GCA_965216925.1). Taxonomy (GTDB): domain Bacteria; phylum Myxococcota_A; class UBA796; order UBA796; genus CAYYHT01. Next base: position 5,827,123 of record CBDCGT010000001.1, read on the forward strand.
TCGGCAAGCGCGTGGCGGCGCCGCGTACGTCGAACTCTGCCTTCTGCAGGGAGGCCAGGATGGTCTGGCACTCGTTCAGGTCTTCGGTGTGACTCACCCGTGCGTCCTCAGGTTCAGTTCTTCAGGTCTTGCGCGAGGGTCTCGAGGCTGGTGAGCAGGGCCTCGCGCCCCATGCTCAGCCGAGCGATGTTCTTGTCGGCCTCGGAGTCGCCGGCGCCGGTGCGCGCGGCCTCGGCCTCTTCGGTCTCTTCGAGGTTCTGCATGATGAGGCCGGTGATCTGGGTGGCGGCGTTGACCTGCGCCAGAAGCCGCGTCGCGTTCTGCGGATCCTCGCTCGCCTCGAGCTCGTTCTTCACGCTCTGAATCGACTCCGACAGCGCTGTCTCCAGGTCGCTGCGGATACCCGCTAGTCTGGACATCTTCCTGCCTGCCTTCCCTTGCTCTGGCACCGACCGCACAGGCCAAACCCTTGGCTCGGCCGCGACCGGAAACGTACCACAAAGGGGGTCAGCGAATCCCGTGCCGCTTCAGCATGCGGGCGATGGTCTTGCGATCGACGCCCGCAACCCGCGCTGCCTTCGACAGATTTCCGTCGCACGACTCGAGCAGGTCTTCGAGGTACTGCCGCTCGAAGGCGTCGATGATCTTGTCGCGGGCCTCGCGGAGAGACAGCTCGCCGGGCTTGGGCATGGCGACCCCGGTGGCGCTGCCCTGACGGATGGGGGCCCCTGGAGGGGTGCGCTCTTCGGGCTGGCGAAAGGCCTCGGGGAGCGCTGAGAGCTCGATGGAGTCGCCGTCGCAGAATGGGATCGCCCTGAGCACCACATTGCGCAGCTCACGAATGTTGCCCGGCCAGTTGTACTGCGAGAACAGGTCAGAGGCTTCGGCCGCCAGCCGGCGCACCTTGTGCTCGAAGGGCGCCGTGCGCAGCAGGTGCTCGACCAGCATGGGGAAGTCTTCGCGGCGGTCGCGCAGCGGTGGGAGCGACAGCTCGACCACCGCCAGGCGGTAGTACAGGTCGCTGCGAAACAGCCCCTGCTCGACGTGTTCGCGCATCTCGCGGTTGGTGGCGGCGACCACGCGCACGTCGACGGGACGCACCCGGCGATCGCCGACCCGGCGAACCTCGCGCTGCTCGAGCACGCGCAGCAGTGCAGGTTGCAGCTCGAGCGGCAGCTCGCCGAGCTCGTCGATGAAGATGGTGCCGCCGTTGGCCTGCTCGAACACCCCGGCCCGTGGCGCCACCGCGCCGGTGAAGGCCCCGCGCTCGTGGCCAAAGAGCTCGCTCTCGATGAGGTTCTTGGGCACGGCGCCGCAGTCGAACACCACGAAGGGGCCCTTGGCGCGTCGGCTGCGGTTGTGGATGGCCCGGCTCACCAGCTCCTTGCCCGTGCCGGTCTCGCCGGTGATCAGCACCGTGAGCTCGGTGGGGGCGACCCGCTCGACCACCGAGAACACCTCGCGCATCGAGATGCTGACGCCCACCATGCCCTCGAAGTGCGTCTGTTCGGCGGGAACGATGTCGACGACCTCGTCGGCCGGCGTGAACTGGATCTCGGTCTTGCCGACCCGGAAGTTGCGCGCCTCGCCCAGGTAGACCTCGCGCACGCGCACGCTGCCTACGAAGGAGCCGTTGGTGGAGCCCAGGTCGCGCAGCAGGTAGCCGTGCCGATCGCGCACGATCTCGGCGTGCTTGCGGCTGACCGTGTCGTCGGTGAGGCGCAGGTCGGAGCCCTCGGCGCTGCCGATGCGCACGACGTCGCTCTCGAACTCGAAGGTGAGCCCGGCGTCCTTACCGTCCATCACGCGCAGGCGAACGCTGCGCAGGTGCAGCTGCCGAGGCGCGTGCCCGGTGGTGATCACCGATGTGATGTCGACGTCGTCAGCCATGAACCGTCAACCTAACAGGCACTACCCCTCCTCGGTCTGACGCTTGCGTGCCCTCGAGAGGATGCGCTGGATCGAGCGGCGATCCATCTCGGCCGCGCGCGCGGCTGCGCTGATGTTGCCCTCGTGCTCTTCGAGCAGGGCATTGACGTACAGGGTCTGGAAGGTGTCGAGCCACTCGCGGCGCGCCTCGATGTAGGGAAGGTCGGTGCGGATGTCGGGCAGGCCGCCGCCGCCGATGGCCGGAGCCGGGCGCAACAGCTGCGGCGGCAGATCGGGCATGCTGATGCGGTTGCCGCGCGACATGGCGCACATGTAGTCGACGGCGTTCACCAGCTCGCGCACGTTGCCGGGCCAGGGCCAGTTTCGCAGGTACTCGCGCACAGCGGGATCGATGGAGGGCACGCTGCGGCCCATTCGGGCGCAGGCCTCGCTCGTGAGCTTGTTCAGCAGCAGATCGATGTCGCCGCCGCGCTCGCGCAAGGTGGGCAGCGACAGCTCCACCACCGCCAGGCGGTGGTACAGGTCGCGGCGAAAGCGGCCCTCGCGCACGGCGACCTGCAGGTTCTGCCACGTCGCGGCCACCACCCGGATGTCGGCGGTCTGCGCTTCCTGGGAGCCCACGGGGCGGAAGGTTCCCTCTTGCAGCAGGCGAAGCAGGCGCGTCTGGGTCTCGAGCGGCAGCTCGGCGACTTCGTCCAGGAAGAAGGTCCCGCCATTCGCCGCGGCGACCAGGCCCGAGCGCCGTTGGTGGGCGCCGGTGAAGGCTCCGCGCTCGTGCCCGAACAGCTCGGCCTCGACCAGCTGCGGCGAGATCGCGGCGCAGTCGACGGGAATGAAGGGCCCCTGGGCCCGCGGGCTCATGTGGTGGATGTAGCGGGCGGCGACCTCTTTGCCGGTGCCCGTCTCGCCGATGAGCAGGATGGGCAGCGGGGTGCCCGCCACCTGATCGATGCGGCGCTTGAGCGCCAGCATCGGCGGGCTCTCGCCATACAGGTTGGGAGCTCGGGTCGCCAATCAGCATCCGGGGAAGGGGCGGGAGCGTACCACCCCGAGTCGGGAGGATCCTCAGCCAGGCAGCAAGGCGGGCCAGGCAGGACGTTCAGCGAGAGACGACGGGCGTCTCTTCGAGGAACTGGGCCAGGGCTTCGGACAGGGGGAGCAGCTTGTCGAGCAGCTCCATCTCTTCGGCCTCGGTGCGCAGCTGGGCAAAGAAGCTCTCGGCCAGCACGGCGTTGTTGCCCACTTCGGACGCCATGCCCAGCGCCTCGAACACGTCGATGAGCTGGCCCGCGGTGAGCCCGCCGGTGCGGCGTCGGCACACGATCCACTCGCGCGCCTGGGCAAAGCTGTCGAGCACATCCATTACCGGACCCAGCCGCTTGCGACGCCGCAGCACCTCCCAGCCTCCCTTGCGGCTGGTGAGCTCGAAGCGGTCGCTGCGATGGCGGTGCAGCAGCAGCAGCGCGGCGAGCAGCGCCGCAAAGGGTGCGTTGGCCAGCAGGCGCACCCTCAGCGATCGCGTGTCGGGCACACTGCGCGGCAGCGCCTCGCCGGGGTGCAGCAGGCCGCCGTGGAACACCACCGGTCGGGTGGCGATGCCGGGCTCGCCGACGCCGCTGGCGGTGCGCGTCTTCTTGAGCACGCGGTTGACCAGGGGCACACCGCCGCTGAGGGTCGCGAGTGTGGGAGGCGCGGCGACGGGGATGCGCGCGTGGTGCCAGACGTCCAGGAAGCAGGCCACCTCGGGGTCGGGGGCCACCGCGGCGCCGCCGGCCACCGGGAACGAGTCGAGGCTGCGGTCCATCAGCAGGTGTTCCAGGTCGGACTCGATGGTGGACGGGTCGACCGCGTGGCCGAACAGGCGCTTGTCCCAGCTGAGGTAGCGGCTGCGGGCCCCGTCGCGGCGCACCCGGGCGGCGCCGTCGGCGTCGGCGTCGCGCACGTCGCGCAGGTAGGCGCGGTAGCCGGGGTCGGAGAGCACCACGCTGGTGGTCGTGTCCACCATGCCGCGCCGCGCGATGGCCCCGAGCGACGCCACCAGCCGCTCGCTGTGGCGCACCGCGTCGCCCCGCTTGAGGGCCAGGTCGACGTAGCCACCGATGGGCGCGTCAGCGACCTGGGCCTTGTCGAGCAGCCCGCGCACCTGGCCCAGGTCGAGCTCGCCGTGGTCGAGCAGCGACGCCAGCAGGTACCGATACACGTCGGGGTTGTACTCGTGCTTGCTCTTGTGATCGATGCGGGGCGGGGCGCTGGCCTCGGTGGACAGCCCCAGGGGCAGCGCCAGCTGGTGGGGCTGCAGGCGCGGAGGCGCGCCGGCCTCGGCCATGGCCGGTGCCATCAGGCTCCTGACGGCGCCGGCTCGTCTGAGCACGGTGGCGGGCGCCAGATCGGGCTCCCGCTTGGCGATGGCTGCGGCGATCACGGTGACCTCGGGCAGCTCGTGCTCGCGACCGGTCAGCAGCTCGGCCACGAAGGGGGTGGCCCACACGGCTCGCGCGTAGACGCCCGCCCGCTCCTCGCCCGCGTAGGCGAACTCCAGGCCCAGCGGCGTCAGGCACACCTCGCCATCGGTGTCCACCAGCCCCAGCCACTCGGCGGCCTGGGTGTAGTAGTTCACGGTTCGTAAGCTGACGCCCAGGACCTCTTGCAGCCCGCGGCTGCTGCGCACCCCTTGCGCCACCGCCTCGACCAGACGGGTCAAGAGCTGGGGACTGTTGGCGTTGGGGATCAGATCCCGCCGGGCGCGGCTGTTCATGGGGGAATCCTAGACCGTGCTGACCTGAAGTGATTTGTGAGCTATGCTATTGACAACCCAAATCCGAGATCGCTCGGCATAAGGTGGCAGGCCCATGGTGCAGTTCGTTCACCGGTTGGATCGCAAGATCCGGATCCTTCGCGAAAAGCGCAACGGCGCTTTCGACCGCGACCAGTACTTCCTGGAGCGCGCGCTTCGTGCGCGCACGGGCCGCAAGGTGCGGCTGGCGCTGCGGCGCATGCAGCCCGTCGTGATGCACACGCCACGGTGGAGCGAGGCCGAGGCCTTCCTCGACGACATCACGATGGACATCCGGCTGGGGCGCCCGTCCATCTCGGCGCGCGCGCTGTCCCTGCACCCCATGAGCGAGCGTCCGGTCAACGAGGCGTGGCGCTTCTTGCTCACGGGCATCGTCGAGTTCTGCCACCTGGTCGAGTCCAACACGGGCATCGCAGCGGCCGATCGCAACGGCTTCAAGACCCATCTGCACGATCTCTTCTTCAAGGTGCGCACGGGGCCGCGCCGCGCGCTGCTGGTTCACGGCGTGGAGCACCTGCATGCCGAGGCCCTCGAAGATCTGATCGAGGTGTTCACCGAGTACCGTCTCAACGTGCACCCCGAAGACCGGCGGCTCAACCTGTTGCTCGCCAGCTCGGTCGATGGGCCGGGCATGGAGATGGAGGGCGCGCTTCAGGTGCAGCTCAACGACTACTCCTCGGTCGAGGCCATCGAGACCCTGGTCGAGCACCTGGGGCCCACCGACCGCAATCGGCTCGATCAGGCGGTGCAGGTCGTGGGTGGAGTGCCGGCGCTGCTGAGCGCGCTGGGCTCCGACGGGATCGAATCTGGGGCCCTGGCCTACGGGCGCAGTGCCATCTGGAAGGCGCTCGGCTCCCTGGCCGAAGAGGTGCGCGGCGCCCTCGAGATCGTGAACAGCGACGAGACGCTCGGCAAGCGCCTGGAGCTCATCTCGAGCCGCGGGCCCGTCGAGCGCAACGACGACGAGGGCGACGTCGAGCTCACCCGCGCCGGCCTGATTCAGGAAGTCAGCTGGGGACGGCCCAACCGCGTCGAGGTGCGCGCGCCGGTGTTTGCGGAGCTGGCGCTCGGGTAGCGGCCGGGGAGTAGAGGACGGGTTGCCTGTGCAACGGGCTCCTTGAAGCCAGCCAAGGAGCACAGGCCTCCGTGCCTGTGCAACGAGCAAGCCCCGTCATTCTCCGGGGATATCGAACCCTACGGTCCACGAAGGTCGCACCGTCCAGCAAGCTGGCCGCCGCGCCCCTCGTGGCTTTCGCCGATCGATATCCCCGGATAATGCCGGGGCAAGCCCCGTCATTCTCCGGGGATATCGAATTCGAACGCCATCTCGTCGCCGAGCTCTTTCTCTAGATACGCCTTCAGGCGCTTCTTGATGCGGGCTTCGACCTGGCGGATGCGCTCTTTGCTGACGCCGAACTCGTCGCCGAGGTCGGACAGGCTGACCGGATCGTTGCTGACCATGCGCCGCGACCAGATGGAGCGCTCGCGGTCGTCGGTGAGGCCGGCGGCGAACTCTTGCAGCTTGTCGTGCATCATGGCGCCGAGCTCGTTGCGGGCGGCTTTGTCGTCGGGCAGCACGCCGCCCTTCTCGGGCACCATCTCGGCCAGGGTGCGGCCGTCGGGGTCGCCGTCGCCGACGGGCTGATCGAACGACAGGGCCGGTGCCCGCATGTGCTGGTCGACGTCGTGCACGTCTTTTTCTTTGACGCCCAGGCGCTCGGCGATGCGCTTGGCGGTTGGCTTCTCGCCGTCGGCGATCAGGCGATCGCGCTCCTTCTGCAGCTGGAAGAACAGCTTGCGCCCCGCCCGGGTGCTGCCCAGTCGCACCAGCCGGAAGTTGTCGAGCAAGAAGCGCAGGATCATCGCGCGAATCCAGTACTGCGCGTAGCTGCTGAAGCGGATCTCGCGGTACGGATCGTAGCGGGACAGCGCCTCGACCAGGCCGACATTGCCCTCTTGGATGAGGTCGAGCACGTTGGCCCACTGCCGGTGGTACTGAAACGCGATCTTGATGACCAGCCGAAGGTTGGCGGTCACCAGCTTCTCGGCGGCCTCGCGGTCGCCGTGCTCGACGTAGGCAATGGCCGCCTCTTTCTCTTCTTCTGGGGTGAGCAGCGGGTACTTGCGCACCTGCGCCAGGTAGAAGTTGAGCAGATCCTTGCTGCGGGTGCCGGCGCTGCGCGGTGGGGCCTTGAGCCCCGTCAGACCCTTGGGGACCTTGTTGCGCGGAGCGTCGTCTGCGTCGGTGTTCTCTTCGTCGGTCGACATCGGCTCTCGGGGTTCGTCACTCAGCATGGCGGCAAATCAAGCCACCAGGATGCCTGAGTCAAGGGGGTGTGCACGATACGATGTGAGCCTACCGCGTATTGCGGTGCGGAGGATGTGTGACCCAGCCGCAGATCGAGCTCGGGGGGCCGTACGCCGCCTGGCATGGGTCGGCTCGCCGCGGCGATCTGATCGGGCCGGCCGGGCGGACGCCGATCCTGGCGGTGCTGGGCCCCGAGGGAGGGGGCCACGACGCCGTCGACCGAGCTCGGGCCGCGGGCCAGGGTGCACTGTCGCTGTCTGGCGATCACGTGCTGCACCTGCTGCACATCGGGCCCGCGGGCGGACGCGTCGCCTTCGCCTACGCCTACGAGCCGGTCATCTCGCTGGGTATGGCCACCTCCGAAGAGAGGCTGCAGCTGTCGGCGGCGGCCTCGGCCGAGGTGGTCGCCGAGCTGGCCGAAGCCCTGCGCACCCTGGGAGCGGCCTCGTACCGGGGTCATCCGGGCCCCGAGCCCCAGGACGTGCTGGTCGATGCCCAGGGCGTGGTGCGCGTCGCGGGCTTTGCCAGTCCCTGGCCGCGCCCACCGTCGATGCGCGCACCTGGCGAGTCGAGCGACGAGGCCGCGCTCGTGTACCGGCTGGGTGTGCTGCTCAGCCTGCTGGTGGGCGGAGTGGCTCCCTCAGGCGCGTCGGAGCGCGACGTGCACGACGGCGAGGTGCGGCGCGCCGTCATCGCCGCCATGACGCGCCCGGGTCCGGTGATCACCGATCGATACGCCAACTGGCTGCGCGCGATGATGGCCTGGGAGCCCTCCGAGCGCCCCTCGCTCGGCACCCTGCCGGCGGGTCTACGCAAGGCGGCGCAGGATGTCGGTGGCGAGACGCTGTCCGAGTGGGCCCAGGATCACGTCGATGACGTGCGCATGCGCACCCCGCACGACGAAGACGCCCTCGACCTGTCCGACGACGAGACCGCCGGGCCCGGCGATCCCCTGTTCCACGACCTCTCAGCGTTCGGAAACGCCGAGGACCCGACCGAGTGGGGGCCCGAGGTGCCGGCCACGGTGGTGGGGGACGATCCGCTGGGCTCTCAGCCGGCGCCCTTGAAGCTCGAGAAGCCGGGCATGCCCGTGCAGATCGGGCCCCCGCCCGAGGCTGTGAAGCATCGGCCCAAGCTGCCGACCGGCTTCCTGGACGACGATGCGCCGTCGACCGACACCGAGGCCCACGTCGACCTCACCGACGACTGGAAGAGCGACACCGGCTCGGCTGCCGGTCCCGCCCGGCGCTTCTCGGTGGTGGGCTTGGTGCTCGCGCTGCTGTGGGTGCTCGCGATGCTCGGCCTGGTGGCCGTGGCGGTGGTGCTCTTCCTCTTTCTGCTGCTGTACCCCATGGGTCCCGGGTCCGACGTGCCCACGGGCCCCAGCCTGGACGAGGTGATGTAGGGCTCAGTCGTAGGTGACAGCCAGGTCGGTGGCGCCGTTCGGGCCGTTCACGCCGATGGTGACCTTGAGGCCCACGACGTGCTGCTCGCCGTCATCGAGCGGGAAGGCCACGATGCCGCTCACCTGGGTGTCCTGACCGCCAACGGGCATGTAGAGGGCCCGAAATGGCCCGGCGGCGCGGGTTCGCTCGACCAGATCGCCGTCGATGACGTAGCGCTCTTGATCCAGCGCAGCGGCGAGCAGGGGCTGCAGCAGCTCCTCCGGCGACTCGGCGGCGCGCAGGGGAGCGCCGGGCTTGTTGAGCTCGAGCCCAGACCGCTCGGGCACCCACTGCAGCGGCCCCTCGGCGCTCAGCCTCACCTCGAACAGGTAGGCCGCCCGGTTGTTGAACAGCCGCAGCGTGGCGTCGGGCCACTGGTTCCACGCGGCTTCCTCGGCGCGGATGGGCAGGATCTGCATGGTGACGCCCTGGTTGGTGACGGTCATGCGCTCGAACTCGATCACCGGCGGTGCGACCCCGGACGGCGCCAACCAGTACTCCGAGAAGGCGTCGAGCGTCTGCTGCACCTCGGCGCGCTCGAACGCGACCTGCAGACCGGCACCGCGCCGCCCACAGGCGATCAGCGGCAGAAGGCAGAAAAGAAGTGCGTTTGTGGCGTTGTGGCGCATCAGGATCGCCCTACGGGCTTGTCACCTTTGGCGGATGGGCTAAGAGGGGGCCGCTCCGGTGGGTGTAGCTCAGTTGGTTAGAGCGCTGGGTTGTGGTTCCAGAGGTCGTGGGTTCAATCCCCATCACCCACCCCACATTTTTGAAATCGCTGATTAGCAGGGCCTATAGCTCAATTGGTAGAGCGCCGGACTCTTAATCCGTCGGTTCCAGGTTCGAGTCCTGGTGGGCCCACCACTTCAAAAAGATGGGGGACTTCGGTCCCCTTCTCTATTCAAGGTCGACATTGACCGTTATCCACATCCTTCCGCGAGAATGGCGGAACTGGTAGACGCGCTGGATTTAGGATCCAGTGGGGCAACCCGTGGGGGTTCGATTCCCCCTTCTCGCACCACACGCGGCTCCCCTCCCGAGAGGCTCCCATGAAGATCGATGTCGTTGCAGACGGCTCCTACCGACGCAAGGTTCAAATCAGCGTCCCCGCTTCCACCGTCAAGGCTGAGCTCGATCGTGCCTACAACGACCTGCGTCGTCGGGTGAACCTCCGCGGATTCCGCAAGGGCAAGGCGCCCCGCAAGGTCCTCGAGATGCGCTTTGGGCCCAACATCAGCGCCGATGTCGCCGCTCAGCTCATCCAGCAGGGCTACACCGATGCCATCCAGGGCAACGACCTCGACCCCGTCGGCCAGCCCACGGTCGAAGATCGCGGCGAGCTCGACACGGGCGCCGACTTCCAGTTCACCATCGCGGTCGATGTGCGGCCCCAGGTCGAGCTGACCCAGTACGAGGGGCTCGACGTCGAGTACCCCAGCTACGACGTCACCGACGACGAGCTCGACGCGGCCATCCGTGCCCGTCTCGAGGCCCAGACCCGTCTGGTCGAGGTCACCGATCGCGGTGTCGAAGCCGGCGACATGGTGCTGTGCGAGCTGGTGGGCAAAGACGGCGACACCGAGGTCTTCCGCGAGCCGGGCACGATGATCCGCACCGAGGCCGACCCCTACTACCCCGGCGTCGATGCGCTGCTGGTGGGCATGTCCACCGGTGACGAGAAGACCGAGTCCGTCGACTTCCCCGAGGGTGCTCAGGGCACGGGCGTCGCGGGGCGCACGCTCGACGTCACCGCCAAGGTGCTGTCGGTGCAGGCCAACCAGGTTCCCGACCTCACCGACGAGATCGCCGAGGAGCTGGGCTACGAGGGCGGCGCCGACGGCATGAAGCTCGCCGTCAAGGGCGAGCTCGACAAGGGCCGCGACGACATGGCCCGCAACCAGGCGCGTGCCAACCTGCTGCAGGCGCTCATCGACGCCAATCCCTTCGACGTGCCCGACGGCATGGTCGACCAGCAGCTCGACATGCTCGTCAACGAGCTCAAGTTGCAGCAGGCCTACCGCGGCGTCGATCCGCGCAGCATCAACTTCAACGAGGCTCAGATGGCCGACCTGCGCATCCGCGCGGGCTTCGCCGTCAAGGGTGGGCTCATCCTGGACTTCGTGTCCAACACCCAGAAGATCGAGGTCACCGACGCCGATCTCGACGCCAAGTACCAGGAACTCGCCGACGAGCGCGGCCAGACCGTCGAGGCCATCAAGGGCTACTTCGTCAAGGACGACGCGGTCGAAGAGCTGCGCGCCCGCCTGCTCGAAGAGATGACCCTCGACTGGCTGCTCGAGCGCGCCAACATCGTGGGCGAGGGCGAGGCCAAGAAGGCCGCGCCCAAGAAGGCCGCGGCCAAGAAGCCCGCCAAGAAGGCTGCGCCCAAGAAGGCGGCCGCCAAGAAAGAGGCCAAGGCCGACGCTCCCGCCGCCGGTGGCGCCGACCTGTCCATCCTCAAGGGCGCCATCAAGGCCGTCAAAGAGGCGCTCGACTCGGGCGACCACGACGCGCACCTCGCCGAGCTGCTCGAGGCCGAGAAGTCGGGCAAGGCTCGCGCGGGCGCCATCAAGGCCATCGAAGCCCGCATGTAGGCGGCTACGCTCGGCCGGCGTCCACTTCGAGGCGACTACGGCGGATCAGGTCCGCCTCGACGAGCCGCCGAGGCCAGGGCTTCGGCGGTTTCGACCATCTCGGTCTGGGCCCGCTGCTGGGCCTCGGCTTCGGCGGCGTCGAGGCACAGGCGCTGCAGCTCGAAGACCAGCCACTCCAGGGTGACGTCGTTGTCGGCGAAGGGCTCGCTCGTGACGACGCCGCGCGTGGTCTCGACCAGCAGGCGTCGGTCGGGGGTCTGGTGGGCGCCCAGCAGCTCGTGCAACGGCACGATCAGCTCGTCCAGCTGCAGCTTGTTGGGGTGCAGCGTCACCTGACGGCGTCGGCTGAGGCGCAGAAGGCTGGGAATGAACAGGAGCGGGAGCCCGCCGGCGCCGACGGCGAGCACGGCCGAGACACGCCAGCTGTGCTCGAGCTCCTCCCGGGTGGTGGGGTACAGGAAGGCGGGCAGCTCCAGGATGGGGCCGCGAAGCTCGCGTGAGTCGAGGTCGCACGAGACCTGGATGACCTGCGGCGGTGGGCAGCATCGGCGTCTGGGCGGGGGTCTTCGGGCGTCGTGCGTCAGCAATGCGCCGGCCTGTAGGCACGCGGCGGGCACGGGCGCGGCGGCCAGCAAGCACAGGACACCCACGGCGCGGAGCAGCCAGTGGGGAGTGAGCGTCGACGCACGGATGTGGTCGGGGGAGCGGGGGGACATGGTGGTTGGGACCGGGGATGGCGGGCTTGGTTCCCGAACCATCCGCAAGCCCTCACCGCTCCCGTACCCCATGTTGCAGCGAAGCCGCCGCCCGCCTGAGCTCGGGCTCGGCCCGCAGGTGGGCTTCGGCCTCGTCGGGGGTGACGGCCACCAGCTCGATCTGCTGCACCAGCCAGTGCAGGGTGTCGTCGGCCTCGGCGAAGGGCTCGCTGACGAGCTCGCCGTCGTTGGTGTCGATGATCAGGCGCCGGCCGGCGGTGGAGCGAGCGCCGGTGACGAGCGGCAGCGGCACCGTGATGTAGCCGATGGTGACGGTGCGGGCGTCGAGGTGGACGGGTACACGTCGGGTCCGGTGCAGCACCAGCAGCGCGACTAGGGTGGGCAGGACGAAGGTCAGCACACCGCTGGCCGCGAGTGCCGCGCGGTTCCACCAGCGCAGGCGCTCGTTGAAGCGGTTGGACGGGACACCCAGGTACTCCGCTCGCCAGGCCGTGATGCTGGTGGCGACCCTGGTGCCGGCGCGGATGGCCAGCAGGTTCTCGCGGGCTTGCGCCGCGGTGAGCGTGTCCGGATTGCTGCCAAAGGGCATGGCGATGTCGTGCGTACAGGCTGTCTGCAGCTCGGGCGCGATCGGCGCCGCCGGCGAGGTCGCCCGCGTTCGCAGGCCCCGCATGCACTTCTCGAGCGGGCTCTCGGGGATGGAGGCCCAGTCGTGGTGCTCGTACTCGGCGTAGCCCAGGCGATCGCCGACCACGTTCGCGCCCACCCAGGCCACCATGGGCAGGGGAGCGGTGGCCAGGGCGAGCACGATCACCAGCACGGCCCTGCGCAGGGCGGTGTAGCGCCGGACCGACGCGTTCACGCCGTCCGCCGCGACCTTGGCTCTGGAGGGCGGCTTCATCGTGCCAGTCTAGCTCCCCGTACCCTCCCCAGCTCCTGCCGGATGCCCGGCTCGGCCTGACGGCCGGCCTCGGCGTTCTCGCGGCCCGCGGCGGCCCGACGAAGCTCCTCTACCAGCCAGCGCAGCGTGGCCTCGGACTCGTCGAGGCGCTCGGTGGCGAGGGTCTGGTCGAGGCCCTCGATGATCAGGCGTTGGTCGGGGGTGCAGTGCACGTCCACCAGCTCGTCCAGACGAATGCGCACGCCGTCCAGCTGAACGTGGCTGGCATCGATGACCAGCTCGGGCCGGCGGATGCGCAGCCAGACGAGCAACATCAGTACCAGGGGAAGCAGCACCGAGGCGGTGGTGGCGGCGAGCCACTCCCGCTGGGCAACGCGGCGGGCGTGCTCGGCATAGGCGGCTCGAACCACCCGCTGTTGGCGCTCCCACGCGGCGTTGACCAGCCACCCATCTCGCGAGCGCAGGTGCCGCATGTTGTCCTGGGCCTGGTGCCAGTTGAGCCAGCGCGCGTGACCGGGGTGCGGCAGGTTGTCGATGGACTCGCAGCTGGGCACTGGCAGGTCGGCGGGTCGGGTGAGCAGCGTGCGGCTGATCACGCGCAGCTGGGTCTGGCAGCTGTCGAAGGGGTGGGGCGTGATCGGCGGAGGCTCTGGAGGCGTGGAGTGAAGCAACGCCCACAGGATCAGGGGAATGGGGGTCGCGAACAGGCACAGGCCCATGAACACGGGCCGCCAGTGGTGCAGCACCGTGAGCAGGTGCACGCGCACGAGGTCGGCGCGCACCTCGGCTGTGGGCGGAGGGGACGGATGGGGGGGGGACATGCCTCTTGCGACGCGCCGCGCGGCAACCGGTTCCCAGCGAGTCTGGATCGAGGCAAGGATCGTCTACGCCTTGCGGTGGTTGACGATGCGCTTAAGTCGCTTCAATCTCGGCCGACTTGCGATCGTGCCGCCGGAGGAACCAGCTCACATGAACCCCCAGAACTACTTCACTCCCGTCGTCGTCGAGCAGACCCATCGTGGCGAGACCCGCTACGACATCTGGTCGCGCCTGCTCATCGACCGGGTGGTGTTCCTCGGCACGCAGATCGACGATCAGGTCGCCAACAACATCATCGCGCAGCTGCTGTACCTCGAGTCGCAAGACCCCGACAAAGACATCTTCTTGTACATCAACAGCCCGGGCGGCGTGATCACGGCTGGCATGGCCATCTACGACACCATGCACTACATCAAGCCCGACGTGGCCACCATCTGCATCGGCCAGGCTGCGTCCATGGGGGCGGTCCTGCTCGCGGCGGGTGCGGCCGGCAAGCGCCGCGCGCTTCCGCATGCCCGGGTGCTCATCCACCAGCCGCTCGGCGGGTTCCGTGGCCAGGCGACCGACATCGAGATCCACGCCAACGAGATCCTCCGCTGGAAGAACACCCTCAACAAGGTGCTCGCCGACCACACCGGCCAGGACATCGACACCATCGCGAAAGACACCGACCGCGACAACATCAAGACCGCCATCGAGGCCAAGGAATACGGCCTGATCGACGAGGTCATCGACACCATGCCCAACGGCGAAAAGAAGTAGCGGAGCCTCATTGCCCGGACGACGCAAGACGACCGACAGCAAGGAGCTGTGCTGCAGCTTCTGCGGCAAGGCCCAGCGCGAGGTGCGCAAGCTCATCGCCGGGCCCTCGGTGTACATCTGCGACGAATGCGTCGAGCTGTGCAACGACATCATCACCGAGGAATACGAGCGCGAGGACTACTACGCCACGCGCGGCCTCGTGCCCAAGCCCAAAGAGATCTGGGACCACCTCGACGAGTACGTCGTGGGCCAAGACCGCGCCAAGAAGACGCTGTCTGTGGCGGTGCACAACCACTACAAGCGCATCGACAGCCGCTCCGGCCACGACGATGTCGAGCTGCAGAAGTCCAACGTGCTGCTCATCGGGCCCACGGGCTCGGGCAAGACGCTGCTGGCCGGCACGCTCGCGCGCTTCCTCAACGTGCCCTTCACCATCGCCGACGCCACCAGCCTGACCGAGGCCGGCTACGTCGGCGAAGACGTCGAGAACATCATCCTCTCGCTCTTCCAGGCCGCCGAGTACAACGTCGAGCGCACGATGAAGGGCATCATCTACATCGACGAGATCGACAAGATCAGCCGCAAGTCCGAGAACCCGTCCATCACCCGCGACGTGTCCGGCGAGGGCGTGCAGCAGGCGCTGCTCAAGATCATCGAGGGCACGGTGGCCAACGTGCCACCCAAGGGCGGCCGCAAGCACCCGCAGCAGGAGTTCCTGCAGATCGACACCAGCAATGTGCTGTTCATCTGCGGCGGTGCCTTCGTGGGTCTGGAGCGTGTGGTCGAAGGCCGCCTGGGCGAACAGGCCATGGGCTTTGGTGTCTCGGTCAAGGGCCGCAAGCAGTTCACCAAGAACGAGCTGCTGGCCAACGTCGAGGCCGAGGACCTCATGCGCTTCGGCCTCATTCCCGAGTTCATCGGCCGTGTGCCGGTCATCGCCACCCTCGACGAGCTCGACGAAGACGCGCTGGTGGACATCCTGGTGCGCCCCAAGAACGCGCTGATCAAGCAGTACCAGAAGCTGTTCGAGATGGAGGACGTCAAGCTGCGCTTCACCGACGACAGCCTGCGCGGCATCGCCAAGCTCGCCATCGACAAGAAGGCCGGCGCCCGCGGGCTTCGCGGCATCCTCGAAGAGCTCATGCTCGACGTGATGTACGACCTGCCCTCGCGCAGCAACGTCAAGGAGTGCATCATCAGTGGCGAGGTGGTCGACGGCTCCCGCGAGCCCATCCTCGTCTACGAAAACGAAGCGGAGTGGGGATAGCGCATGGCGAACGGTGACAACGGCGGCAAGGGCAAGGTGTTTCCCCTGCTGCCGCTGCGCGGAGTCGTGGTCTTTCCCAATACCCCCATGCCGCTGCTCGTGGGTCGCGCGCGCTCGGTCGCGGCGGTCAACCAGGCCAACCAGACCGGCCGCGAGATCTTCCTGGTGGCGCAGCGCGAGGGCGAGCACACCGAGCCCGGTCCCAAAGACCTGTACAGCGTGGGCACCATCGCCACCATCGCGCAGACGCTGCACCTTCCCGACGGCAACACCAAGGTGCTGGTCGAGGGCCAGCGCCGTGCCCGCATCAAGCGGTGGGTGAGCGAGGCCCCCTTCTTTGCCGTCGAGCTCGAGGAGTTCGAGCCGGTGAGCGAGGTCGACGACGACGTCGCGGCACTGATGCGCACCGTCAAGACGACCTTCGAGCGCTACGTCAAGCTCAACCGGGCCGTTCCCCCCGAGATGCTGCTCACTGTGAACGCGCTCGAAGAGCCCGAGCGGCTGGCCGACACCCTGGTGGCGCCGCTCAACTTCAAGCTCGAGGAGCGCCAGGAGCTGCTCGAGACGGCGCAGCCCACCGATCGGCTCGAGCGCATCTACAAGGCGCTACTGGCCGAGATCGAGTTCTTGCAGGTGGCCAAGAAGCTCAAGACGCGGGTCAAGCGCGAGCGCGAGACGAACCAGCGCGAACACTGGCTCAACGAGCAGATGCGGGCCATCCAGAAGGAGCTCGGCGACAAAGAGGGCCGGAACGAGATCGAGGAGCTGGCCGAACAGCTCGCGGTCAAGGAGCTACCCGAGCACGTCCGCGAGCGGGCCGAGAAGGAGCTGCGCAAGCTGTCGCAGATGAACCTGATGAGCGCCGAGGCCACGGTGGTGCGCAACTACCTGGACTGGGTGGTGGCGCTGCCCTGGGCCGAGGTGTCCGAGGATGTGCCCGGCATCCAGGGGGCGGCCGACATCCTGAACGCCGACCACTACGGCCTGCGTCGCATCAAAGAGCGCATCCTGGAGTACCTGGCGGTCAGCACCCTGGTGGACCGCATGCGGGGTCCCATCCTGTGCCTGGTGGGTCCTCCTGGTGTCGGCAAGACCTCGCTGGCGCGCAGCATCGCGCGGGCGACGGGCCGTCCCTTCGTGCGCATCGCGCTGGGTGGTGTGCGTGACGAGGCCGAGATCCGGGGCCATCGCCGCACCTACATCGGCGCCATGCCCGGCAAGCTGGTGCACGCCATGAAGCGGGCGGGCACCACCGACCCGGTCATCCTGCTCGACGAGATCGACAAGATGAGCGCCGACTTCCGCGGCGACCCCACGGCGGCACTGCTCGAGGTGCTCGACCCCGAGCAGAACGAGCAGTTCGCCGACCACTACCTCGACCTCGACTACGACCTGTCCAACGTGACCTTCATCTGCACGGCCAACAGCCTGCAGGGCATCCCGGCGCCGCTCGAAGACCGCCTCGAGACCATCATGCTGTCGGGCTACACCGAGCACGAGAAGGTCGCCATCTCGCGCAAGTACCTGATTCCCAAGCAGCTCGAGGCGCACGGCATCACGTCCGACCAGCTCACCATCACGTCCGGTGCGCTGCTGGGCATCATCCGCAACTACACCAAAGAGTCGGGGGTGCGCGAGCTGGAGCGCCAGGTGGCGCGTGTGTGCCGCAAGATCGCCCGACGCGTGGTGCAGCTGGGCGAAGAGACCAAGGTTCGCATCACCAGCCGAAACCTGGGCAAGGTGCTGGGCGTGCCCCGCTTCCGGGTGGGCCAGCGCGAGAACGAAGACGCCGTGGGCCTGGTGAAGGGCCTGGCGGTGACCACCTACGGCGGCGAGCTGCTGAACATCGAGGTGGCTACGGTGCCGGGCAAGGGCGAGGTCTTGCTGACCGGCCGGCTGGGCGACTGGCTCAAGGAGTCGGCGCGCGCGGGCATCACCTACATCCGGTCGCGCGTCGACGCGCTGCACATCGACCGCGACTTCCACGAAAAGGTCGACGTGCACATCAACTACCCGGGGCGGTCGGGCAACGCGGACGGCCCGAGTGCCGGAATCACCATGACGACGGCCGTCGTCTCGGCACTCACGGGCATCCCCGTGCGGTCCGACACCGCGATGACCGGCGAGATTTCTCTGCGCGGTCGGGTGTTGCAGATTGGGGGCCTGAAAGAGAAATTGCTGGCCGCGCACCGCGGCGGAATCACACGGGTGCTCATTCCAGAGCAGAATCGCAAGGATCTGGAGGATGTACCGTCGAACATCCTTCAAGCACTTGAAATCATTCCGGTTTCTCACATGGACAGGGTGCTCAAAGAAGCCCTTTCTGGGCCGGAAGCCCATGAAATCTTTGCCTCCCACGTGACAGATCGACCCATTCCTGTAGACTCCCCGCAGGCCGAGCGGCCTTCCGGCTCGGCGGTTCCCCCCGACCCAAGCTGACGAATCCGATCCCGCGGCATCCGTGCCCCGAGATTTGAGGAGTTCTTCTTGGGGGGGATCTGTCCGCGCCAGACTGTGTTGAACTCGAAACATCAAAACGGGGAATCTAAACAATGGGTAAGTCCGTCACCAAGGCTGATCTCGTCAACTCCATCGCCGGCGAGACCGGCCTCAAGAAGGTCGAGGCCGAGAAGGCTCTCAAGGCCACCATCAACGCCATCCAGTCCGCACTGGTTGGTGGCAAGAAGGTCACCCTCGTGGGCTTCGGCACCTTCTCGGTCACGCACCGCGCCGCCCGCATGGGCCGCGACCCGCAGACCAAGGCGCCGATCCAGATTCCGGCCTCGAACTCCGTGAAGTTCAAGCCGGGCAAGGCCATGAAGGACGCTGTGAACTAAATAGTTCGCGGTTCATGAAAAAGGCCCCGTAGGTGCTTTGCACCTGCGGGGCCTTTCCATTAGATGCGCGGTGCTCGCCAGGGAGACTTGCCGGGCGGATAGCTCAATGGGAGAGCTTCGGCTTTACACGTCGACGGTTGCAGGTTCGAATCCTGTTCCGCCCACTCCCCCGGCGAGACATATGTATGGGGTGGTAGTTAAGTTGGTTATAACGCCGGCCTGTCACGCCGGAGGCCGCGGGTTCGAGTCCCGTCCATCCCGCCACTCAAGCGCCCGGGTCCACATGGACCCGGGCGTTTTGGTTACAGGGTTCGTGAAACGGTCCGCCCGGCAGAATCCCTCGTTGGAGCCACCCGATCGATGAGCCGCTCGAATCCCCGAAATGCTCTGTGGGTGGTGGCTCTTGCTTCGCTGCTGGTCGGGGCTCAGGCTGCGCTGGCCAAGAAGCCCAGCCAGCGCTTGAGCGACGCCGAGCGCGGTGAGCTGCTCTGGGGTCGGCACTGTGTGCAATGCCACGGGCCGACGGCGGCGGGCAACGGTCTGGCTGCCGAGTCGCTGGTGGCCGAGGTCCCGGACTTGAGGGGCGTGGTCACCAAGAGCAACGTCAACGACTACGTACAGACGGTGTTGCGGGGTCAAGACTCGATGCCCGGCTTCGAGCAGAGCTTCGATCGCTACGACGCTCGCCGCGTGTTGCGCCATCTCGCGGGCATCGCGCCGGCCGACGCCCCGGACTGGCCCCCCGAGCCCGAACCCGAAGACGAGCCCTCAGACGAAGACCCCCCCGACGAAGCCGAAGAAGCCGAAGAAGCCGAAGAAGCCGAGCCCAAAGAAGCGGATGAGGCCGGCGAGCCCGCAGGCGACGAGGCCTCGGAGTGAGCGACACTCAAGACGCAGGCGCGGCGGCGGTTCTTGGGGCGGCGCTGTTCTTGGGCGTGCTGCAGGGGCTCACCGAGTTCTTGCCGGTGAGCTCGTCGGGGCACCTGGTGCTGTTTCAGCAGTTCATGGAGATCGGCACCGACCACGTGCTGTTCGACCTGGTGCTTCACCTGGGCACGCTGGTGCCCGTCCTGTACTTCTACCGCGAGCACGTGCTCAAGATCCTGACCGACCCGGTGCAGGGCGAGGGCCCCATGCTCGAGCGGGAAGGGGTGCGAACCGGGTTGTTCGTCATCCTGGCCAGCATTCCCACCGCGGCCATCGGGCTGGGGCTCGAGGACGTGTTCGAGGCCTTGTTCGCGACGCCCGCCGCCTTGTCGGTCACCTTCCTGGTCACCGCGGGCCTGCTGCTGCTGACGCGCCGGCTCGACAGCGGCACCATCGACGTGGCCACCATGCCCTGGATGTACGCTCTGGCGCTGGGCGTGGCCCAGGGCATGGCCATCACGCCGGGCATCAGCCGCTCGGGCACCACCATCGCGGTGGCGCTACTGCTGGGACTCGACCGCGACTTCGCCGCGCGCTTCAGCTTCTTGATGAGCGTGCCCGCGATCGGTGGCGCGGTCCTGCTCAAGCTCAAGGACGCGGACTTTGCGACCCTGAACCTGCCGCAGCTGGGTGTGGGCTTCGTGGCGGCGCTGGTCACGGGCTACTTCGCGCTCGTCCTGCTGGTGAAGCTGGTGCGCGAGGGCAACCTGCATCACTTCGCCTGGTACCTGGTGGTGGCGTCCGCGGCGGCGGCGGGGATCGCGGTGTTCTTGTAGGCGGGGGTCGGTCTCGGGCGGCAGGTGGCGACGCCTGTGCTGAGCGAGGCGGAAGCTCTTCGGCGTTCTGCGAGCACAGCCGAGCTGAACTTCCGTTGGGGACAAGACAACGGCCTCGAACTTCCGCCTTCGCGCAGGTGCACCGCTCAGGCGGCGCGAAATGCGGCGTTGGCCGGTGGCTCCGTGCGTCGATCACAGCCCGCGGGGCCGCTGAGCGGAAGTTGGTGGCGTCTGTGTCGGCGAGACCGGAAGTCTAGGCGCGTTCTGCTCGCAGAGCGGCCTTGGACTTCCGCTTCGGGGACCGTGTCGCGGCGACGATGTCGTGCTCTGGCCACCAGCACGACGCTCGCTTCGCTGAGGGCTCGCCAGCGTGCGCATCATGAGTCTGGATCGGTGCTTGCATCGGCTCGGGCAGGAGGTCTCCCGGATGCGACCCATGGTTCTGCTGGCTCTGATCATGGCCCTTGCGGCTTGTGTTCCTACACGCAACCCCACCGAGTGTGTCTGGGAGGGCCCTGTGACCTTCACGCTGCAGGGGGCGTCCGCGGACGGTGACGACGTGTACGTGGAGGGGGATGTGACCTGGGAGCCCTGCAACGGAGCTGCGGCGACCGAGGTGGGGACCTGGCGCATCGATGCGCGAACCGGCGACACGACCGCGGACGCACCGATTCCCACGGCGGCCGTACCCCTCGACATCGACGAAGGGGTCGACTTCGAGACCGACGAGGGCGCGTTGGTGGTCGAGCTGCTTGTCTCGGACTCGGTGTCGGTCGAGGCGCTCGCCATCGGCGAGGTCGTCGACGACGCCGGGGAGCGGGTTGCCGAAGTGGTCGTAGACCTGCCCTGAATCGGCGTGTTGACCGCCGATCACCGGGTCGTTAGGTCGAGCGTGCTGCAGGGGTATAGCTCAGCTGGTAGAGCAGCTGATTCCAAATCAGCAGGTCCTGGGTTCAAGTCCTAGTGCCCCTGCCAGCCACTCCCACCTTGGCAGAGCCGTCGCGTTCTGTCCTTCTCCTTCGGATTCGCTGCCGAATTCGTCGGCGAGACCAGCCCTCCCACGCCCGCCCTCAGTGCGGGCGCTTCTTTTTGGTGGTTGTGGCCGCCCAGATGGACACGTGGACGCTGTGTAGTGGGGGCGGGCCTACTCCGCGCCCTCGCGTCGGCTCCGCCGCACCAGCAACGGCACCAGCATCCACAGCGGAAGCGTGCCCAGCCCAACGCTCACGATCGAGCAGGTCTGGTGCGGAATCGCGCCACCGTCCAGGCACACGTCTTCGCCTGCGCACGCGCTGTTGTCACAGGCATCGGCCATCACCGTCACCCCCGACATTCCGTCGACCCCGGTGAAGCCGGTGATCTGGGTTCCAGGGATGTCGACCACGTGGTAGTCGAGGCAGAACGGGCCGCCCGTGGGGCAGGTGACGCAGTTCGCTCCCACTCCCGAGGCAAGGTCGCAGATCTCGGAATCGCTGGCGTCCTCGGAGAGAATCGAGACCAGCAGCCTCGTGTCGATGGTGCCCTGCAGCTCGGCGAGCAAGTCAGCACCACCGCTGGTGAACACGCCACGCAGCACGGGATCCAGAATCTCGACGTCGATTCCTTCGAGGGTGAGCGTGATCGAGCCTCCAATCTGCTCGAACTCGAAGTCCGGGTTGTCGAAGTCGGCATCGCCAGAGACGGTCGACTCGCACTGCGCCTGTTCGCTCGGGAAGTCCTCGTCGGGGAACGCGCCCTCGAGGTCGATGGTGGTCGAGGTCGGGTTGCGGACCGTGATCAACAGCCCCGGGGGCAGGTAGCCGGCCATCAGGGAGCCGACGCCGGCCGGGGCCAAGAAGGTCCCGGAAGCGACGTCCAGGTTGTATGTGCGGCCGTTGAGCGAGCTGGGATCGGTGAGTGGCGGCGGAGGCGGGTCGGTGTCCGCGTCCGCGTCCGAGTCTGCGTCTGCGTCTGCGTCCGAGTCTGCGTCTGCGTCTGCGTCTGCGTCTGCGTCTGCGTCCGAGTCTGCGTCTGCGTCTGCGTCTGCGTCCGAGTCTGCGTCTGCGTCTGCGTCAGCGTCTGCGTCCGCGTCCGAATCCACGTCGGTGTCGGCGTCGGTTTCCTGTGGCGTCGAAGTGGTGGGGCAGCCCACGGCGAGCAGGAGGGCCAGCGTGAGGACGGAGCGGGTGTGCATCGGGGAATCCCGGACGATGAGGTGGCGCGATCCTGATTTGGGTCGGCCGCAGCATACAGCGTCGTGGCAGGAACGCGCCGTTATGCCCGTCCCATGACCCTCCCCGCCCCCCTCGACACCTCCCCCTGCGCGTCGTGCGCCCAGACCCGCTGCTGCTTCGACTACCGGGTCGCCGTGACGCCCATCGACGTCGCGCGGCTGGTGAGAGGCACCGGTCGGTCGCCGCTGGAGTTCGCCTTCCTGCTGCCCAAGGACGGCACCGATGGCATCGAGATGGGTCCCGACGGGCAGACCTTCGAGCTGTGCCTGGGCAAGCAGCCCCTGCCGGCCGGAAACGGCTGCGTGTTCTTGCAGGGGGAGGTGGGCAGCTACCGCTGCAGTCAGCATGAGCATCGGCCGATGCTCTGCCGGTCCTTTCCGCTGCGACCGACCCAGGACGGAAGGTTCGCGGCCATCGGTGATCCCTGCCCCTCAGGAGCCTGGAAGCCCGACCACGTCGATCAGCCCGCCGCGAACGCCCTGCACCGTCGCTGGGAGACCGAGCGCGAGCTTTCCCGCGACTTCATCACCCGCTGGAACCGCATCGCGCGCTGTGCGCCGGCGGGCAAGCGGCGCAGCCCGCGCATGTTCTTCTACTGGGTGGTGACCGTGTTCGAGAGCGAGCCCGCCAAGCTGTTCTTGCTGGATGGGGCACTGGCCGAGGCGCTGAGGCGGTAGCCGAGACGGGCATTGGAGGGCGCGAGCGCATAACCCGCTGGCATGCCTGTGATTCGCCTGGCCACGGTCGCCGACGCGGCCGAGATTGCGGCCATCTACCAGCCGTTCGTTGCCGGAACCGCCGTGAGCTTCGAGCGCGAAGCGCCGGAAGCCGCACAGATCGAGGGCCGGATGCTCGAGGGTCGGGGCTACCCCTGGTTGGTGGCCACCGAGGCAGACTCCGTGGTGGGCTACGCTTACGCCGGCCCTCACCGCAAGCGAGCGGCCTACGACTGGACCGTCGAGACGTCCGCCTACCTGGCTGCGGACGCTCGGGGAAGGGGGCTGGGCAAGGCGCTGATGACCCACCTGCTGGACGCCCTGACCGCCCAGGGCTTTGGGCTTGCCCTGGCCGGGTGTACGCTTCCCAACGACGCCTCGGTCGGGCTGCACCAGCATCTGGGCTTCGAGACCGTCGGGGTCTACCCCCGGGTCGGCTTCAAGCTGGGGCAGTGGCACGACGTGTGGTGGGGCGCCAAGCTGCTGCCGAGCTGTCGGGCACCACGACCCTGGCTGCCCATTCAGGAGGTTCCGACGTGATTCGCTCCCTCATCGTGGTTGGAATGCTGCTGTCGCGGCCGGCGCTGGCCCAGGAGCTTCCCGCTCCGCATCCCCCCTCCAAGCAGCTCCAGGCCTATGGCTACTCGCTGGGTGCAGGCCGTGTGGCGATCGGGCTGGCGCCCATCGTGGCCTATGGACCGGCCACCCGTGCGTTCGGCTTCCCGGCCCAGGACGACAACCCGTCGGCTCGCCTGATGGGGCGCCTGTTCGGGGTTCGCGACGTGGCGCTGGGGGCGCTGGTGTTCGCGTCCATGCGCGACCGGCGCTCGCTGCGGCGTGCCTTCTTGTTCAACCTGTGCATCGATCTCGCCGACGCCGCCATGATCGCCATCCCACTGGTGGGGCGCGATGGGCTGGACCGGCCCGCAGGGCTGAGCATGGGGGCCGCGCTGGGCGGAGGCTCGTTGTGGACCGTCGGCTGGGTGCTGGGTGGCCGCGAGGAGCACCGTCAGGGAGCGACCTCCCCTTCCCGGTAGGTGTGCTCCATCACCACGTTGCCGTTGGCGTCGTACTTGCGGGCCAGACCGCTGCGGCGGCCGCCCTCGAAGGGGATGATCCACTCCAGGTGTCCTCGGGAGCTGAACTGGAGCTGCTGCCCCACCTGGACCCCGTGCTCCCAAGAAGAGACCTGAGCGGGGTTTCCATTGGGGAACCATGTGCGCCAGACGCCGTGTTTCTCGCCCTCGAAGGAGTGGCCCTTCTCGACGAGCTGCCCGGTTCGCACGTTGCGGCTGATGTGCGGTCCGTGGCGCTCTCCCCGGCGCCAACATCCGACGAATGCACCGTCGCGCAGCACGCGGGCGCGACCACCGTCCGGACAATCCAGGTCCTGAGCCAGCGAGCTCTTGGCGGATGGGCCGCTCGTGAGGGTGGCGAGGAACAGGAGGAGGCGCATCAGGGCTCTGACTGCGGGCGGATGGCTGGGTTCCCGGAGGGGGTGCCGGGGGCGTAGAGCTCGTCATCGCGCAGGATGTCGGCGGGACTGATGACGGGCTGTTCGAGGGAGATGCCCCGTGCCTGGAGGGCCGTGAGCATGGCCGGGTCAGCGACGTGGAAGTCCGAGACGGGACGCAGCTCGCCCAGCTCGATGCCGACGGCGTCTCGGTAGAGCTTGTAGACGAGCTCGCTGCAGTAGAGGCGCTCGTAGTCCATGCGGAACGCTGAGTCGTAGTCGCGGCCGAGCCAACTCAGGCCCACCGTGGCCAGCCGGGCCTGCTGTTCTGGGGTGAGTGGCTGGGCGGGGCGCCGCCACGCGTAGTGGTCGTCGACGCCCCGGTCGATCCACCCGGCGAGCGGGGTGAGCTTCACCGGCTGCACGCCCTCCAGCACGGTGGGGCGGTCCCCGGCGAAGACCACGACACCCACGTGGCTGTAGCGGCTGCCCGTGGCAGCCTGGATCTGGGCCGACTGCGCGCTGGTGGACTCGTGGAACAGGATGTCGCCGACCCGGACATCGGGAAGATCGGCGGCGAGGGCGGACGACAGCAACAGGGGGAGCATGGGCTGAGCATGCCCACGGGATCCAGCCGCGGATGTGCAGAAGGCGCGCAGATCCCCGGGACCAAGGGGGCTAGATTTCCGAAAAGTGGTCTCCTGACACCGTTCAGGCTGACCGGGCTCGGCGCCGCAGCGCCAACAGCCCCGCCAGGCCGATGAGCAACCCGGCTGGTGCCTGCCCGGAGCTTTGCGCGCAGCCGCAACCACCGTCGCCGTCGACCTCGCCGGTGTCGAAGGTCACGCCGGTATCGTCGGTGTCGGTGTCGGTGTCGGTGTCGGTGTCGGTGTCGGTGTCGGTGTCACCCGTGTCGTCGGGCTCGCCGCAGCTGCCCTGGTCGGCGTAGGACTCGGCGTCGGTGTCGTCGCAGTCGTTGGCGGGCAGGTCCGAGCTTGCTTCGTGCACGGGCTGCACGTGGCCGTCGCCGTCCTGGTCGTAGTCGTCGTCGCCGGCGCAGTCCTGGTCGACGCCGTCGTACCAGATCTCGTCGGCAGCGGGCGAGGTGCTGGGCACGGTGTCGTCGCAGTCGCCGCCGGGCAGGGAGGAGTTGCCCGTGTGGGCGTCGGGCACGTAGCCATCGCCGTCCTGGTCGTAGTCGTCGTCGCCGGCGCAGTCCTGGTCGACGCCGTCGTACCAGGTCTCGGGCGCGCCCGGGTACGCGTCGATGTCGGTGTCGCTGCAGTCGTCGCCGCCGCACTCGGTGTGGCGATGGCCGTCATCGTCGACGTCGCACCAGCCGTTGCCGGTGACCTGGAACAGCATGCCGTCGTCGTAGCCTGCGATGAACAGGTCTTTGGCGATGGGGTCGAACTCCAGCCCCCAGGGCCCGTCCAGGCCCTCGACCAGCGGGGAGTTGCGCGGCTCGATGGTGCCCAGCAGGCCGACACCGGTGGGATCGTCGATGGGCAGGCCGTTGGCGTCGATCTCGACCCGGTCGATGGTGTCCGGGCCGTAGCTGGCGAACAGCAGGTCGCCTGCGTGAATGCCCACGGGCACATACTGGATGTTGCCCGGTCCGCTGTCGGGCAGCTCGCAGAACAGGGTCGCCGCGGTGGGCGTGTACAGCCCGCCCCCGTCATCGGTCAGGTCGATGTCGAACACCTCGTCGGTGCTGTAGAGGGCGACCTGCAACTGGCCATGCGCTCCGGACGGGTCCATGCGGTGCGGCGAGAAGGTCAGGCCCGACGGGCTGCTGGTGAGCAGGGTGTTCATGTCCACCATCGTCTCGGTGCCGGTGATGCCGCCGGGGCGCATCGCCATGAAACCGGCGTTCCAGTAGGTGTAGAACAGCGTGCCTCCTGGCCCCCACTCCCAGCCAGAGTCCAGCCCCGCGGTGCCGGTGTCGCCCGCGAAGGCCAGGACCGGGTTCTGGATGTCCGTCACCCGCTGGTCGATGGGGTCGCGCACCACGTCGAACACGTACAGTTCGCTGTCGTCGTCCTCGGAGTTTCCCACGACGTACAGCAGGGTGCCGTCGTCCGAGAAGAGGATGCCGCCGACGCTCGCCGGAATGCCCAGGTCCACGAGGTCCCAGCTGCCGCCCAGCTCGAAGTTGGCGGCGTCGGGAAAGGTCTGTGCTCCGGCTAGCGAGGCGAGTAGCAGCCACATGTGCGTTCTCCAGCTTTGCGGGAGTGTGGCACATGCACGCCGATCAGCCCACCCAGATGCCGTGGTAGGTCTCGGGGATGGCCTGCTCGAACCAGGCGGTGCACACCGGACCGTCGTCGACCCGCTGACCATCCAGCACCGCGACGCCGCTGGTCTGGGTGCGCGCGTCGTACAGCAGGGTCACCAGCCACACGTCGGACTCGTCGCCGGTGTGCCCTCGCGGCACGGGCACCGGCTCGGAGCAGGCCTGGTGCTGGGGGGGCGTCCAGCGCTGCACGCTGGCGTCGGACATGTCCACGCGAGCGATGCCGCGCTCGGTTTCGCCCCACACCATGTACAGGTAGCGGGCCTCACCGCCCTCGAGCCGGGGATGGATGCGCGGGAACTCGACCGGCAGCTCGGTCACCGCCTCGGTGCGCAGCTGCTCGGCCTTGGCGTCCAGAATCGCTCGATGCAGCGTTCCGCCCGGCGCGTCCTCGATGACCGGTGTCTGCGCCCCGCGCTCGCCGAGCTCGACCAGGCTGTCCAGCCCGTCGTAGCGCACGTAGTCGATAGCGATCGTGCCGTCTTCGCGGTCTTGCGCCGTGGCGGTGTGCCAGCACCAGAAGGCGTCGGTGTGAAAGCGGGTGACCTCGCTGGGCCGGTCGATGGGCACCACCAGGATCTCGGTGCCCGCGCTCGGCTCCCAGCTCACCAGCGTGGACATGTCGCCCACGGCCAGGAGCGCCCGCCAGATGCGGATGAACGCCGGCCCCACGAAGAACACCAGGTGCCGCTCGGTGGCGATGAAGTCGTGCAGCATCACGGCGCGGTCGAGCTCGATGCTGCCCAGCAGGCGGTTGGCGCCCTGGTCGGGCAGCTCGTACAGGTCGATGAAGGTCTGCTGGCCGTAGCGCATGCCGAAGTTGTACGAAGCGCGCCGGGCGTTGACCCGATGCGGATGCGCCGAAAACGCCTGCTGCACGATGCCCAGATCGACCTCGGGCCCCGCGGTCAGCGTGTCCGGGTCGATCACCGCCGGTGCGCCCGCCTCGCACAGCGCCAGCAGCTGCCCCTGGTGCACCATGACGCTGGTGTTCAGGGGGTTGCCAGGGGGACTGGTGTACTGGTTCCAGATGCGGTCGAGCCACCCAGCCGCCGACGTGTATAGCCGGCGGCCGGCGGCGGCCTCGCGCTGGGCGTGGGCGGTGCTGACGATGCGGGCGGCTCCCGTGGCGCTCTGTCCGTCGAAGCGCACCGCGCTGATGGCCCCGTCGGCCTCGAAGGGATGACCCACCCGACTGCCCAGCACCTCGATGGCGCCGGGCCCGTTGCGGTACAGCGTGCCCACCAGATCGGCAGGAACAGTGCCGTCGACCCGCAGGGGCTCGAAGCCGTGGTTGCGAGCCAGCGTGTTGTGCAGCGGGCGCCAGTCGGGGGTGGCGAGGGCGTTCATCGGACCTCCTGTGGCGAGAAGACTCGCCGAAGTAAGCAGCGATCACAATGTAATCAGTGATTACGATGTGATCAATGTTAACTTCGCACATGGCTCGCAACCGGTACCACCATGGGGATCTACGCCGCGCACTCATCGATGCTGCGCTGGCTCTGATCGACGAGACCGGGGGGCCGCACGGGTGGTCGGTTCGGGAGGCGGCGCGCCGGGCGGGGGTGTCGGCAGGGGCGCCGTACCGGCACTTCGCCGACAAGGACGCCCTGTTGGTGGCCATCGCCCACGAGGGCTACGCGCGGCTCACCGAGCTGTGCGCCGAAGAGGTGGCTCGCCGGCCCGAGCACCCGCTCGAGCAATACCGCGGCGTGGGCGTGGCCACCGTGCGCTTCGCGGCCGAGAACCCCGCTCACTACCGGGTCATGAACCTGCCGGAGGTGATCGAGGCCCTGCGCCCCGACATGGCCGCCGACGAGGCGCGCATCGAGTTGCTGGTGGCGGCGGCGGCAGGCGAAGCCGATGTGCAGATGGACGATGCCGCCCTGATCCAGCTGGCCGGACAGGCGCTGGTGTACGGCATGGCGCGCATGTTCGTGGACGGGCACTACGCGGCCATGGGCGTGTCGGCCGATCAGGCGGGCGAGCTGGCCGAGCGCATCACGGGGGTGTTGGGGACGGGCTTTTACGGGGGGTCTCAGGACTCACCTTGAGCGGGATGCTCATCACCACCCGCGCGCCCCCCAGGCCGCTGCGCTCGATGTGCACGTCGCCCCCGTGCCCGCGCAGCACGCGGCGGGTGACGGCCAGACCCAGCCCCACACCGCCCTGGTCCTTCTCGCGGCCGCGTCCGGTGCGCACCGAGGGGTGAAACACACCGGACTGCTCGGCTGTCGGCACACCAGGGCCATCGTCCTCGACGATGAAGTCGCAGTGCTCGCGGGTGAGCCGGGTGCGCAGGATCACCGCCTCGTCGCCGTAGCGCACCGCGTTGGCCACCACGTTGCGCACCGCCGAGCGCAGGGCGACGGCGTGCACGGTGATCGGCGCGTCGGGGTCGTCGCGCAGCTCGATGCGCTCGGCGCCGGGCACGCCGCGTAGATCGGCGAGCACCCACTCCCAGACCTGGGTGGTGCTGACGGTGTCGGTGCGCGCGAGTGGCTCCCCCGAGGACAGCGAGCCAAGGCGCATCACCGCCAGCACGGTCTCGCTCAGCTCCTCGACGCCCTCATCGAGCTGATCGAGCCAGCGCCGCCCCTCGGCGGTCGTCTCTTCGCGCGCCATCTCGGTCAGCAGGCGCATGCTCGCGAGCGGGCTGCGCAGCTCGTGGCCCATCGCGGCCACCAGCTGCTCGCGCGCGGTGACGATGTCCGCCAGGCGCCAGCGCGCCAGGTGGGACAGCCGCTGCACGGTGGACTGGCTGCGCTGCAGGGCCAGCCCGAAGGCGATGGCGCCCACCAGCAGACCGGTGTCCGACCAGCGACCGGCTCCGGCGGTGTGCTGGATGTACAGCAGCCACTGCGGCACCGCGATGCCCAGCGAGGTCAGCGCCAGCTGGGGCACGGTGAGCAGCCCCGAGGCAGCGAGCCCGAAGATGAGCAGACCGACCTGCCACAGGCGGTGGTTGTCCTGCACGCCGTTGAGAAGGGCGATGCCTACCCAACAAGCCGAAAAGGTGACCATGCCCGCCATCGTGAGCCACTGCTGCCGGCGAGGCGTCGAGGCGCCGCGGGCGACCGACCACGAGAGCAACACCGCCCCCACGATGCGCAGCACGGTCATCCATGGGGTGTACACGTCGGCCGTCACCAGGGCGTCGGCGACGGCCATGCTGCACCAGACCGCCAGCAGTACCGAGCCCAGCACGACCGTGCGCCGACGTAGCTCCGGGGCGAACTCGTCCAGGAACCTGGCTTCGAGCTCAGGGTCGCTGAACTCGCCAGTGGGGCCGAGGGGCTGGGACATGCCCATCCATCTATGGGCTGGCGGCTTCGAGCGCCGGAGCCAGGGGCGTGTTCCAGCCAAAGGCGTCGACCACGCGATCATGGATGTCGGTGTTGTCGTAGACGCCCGAGAAGTGCTTCGCCTGCGGCCCCCACGCGAACACCGGCACCATGGTGGCGGTGTGGCCGGTGGTGAGGAACTGCCCCTGCATGCGCCCGGAGTTCATATCGGCCTCGGTGAGCGCGAGGCCACCGGTCTCGTGGTCGGCGGTGACCACCACCAGGGTGTCGCCGTGCTTCAGCGCGAAGCGCAGGATGCCCTCGAGGGTGTCGTCGAGGTCGAGCACCTCACCGATCAAGGCATCGAAGCGGTTGTCGTGACCTCCCCAGTCGACCTGCGAGGCCTCCACCATCAAGAAGAAGCCGGCGTCGTGGGTGGCCAGGAGCTCCAGTGCCTTCTCGGTGCGCGAGCGCAGGGTGGGGCCGCGGCCCTCGACGCGAAAGGGCTCGCGCTCGGGGGCCATCAGGGCCAGCACCGGCAGGGCAGCCGTCCTGGACAGCGCGTCGTCGTCGTGGACCACGGTGTAGCCACGATCGGCCATCTGGGCGGTCAAGTCGCCGTCGGGATGGTCGGTGAACCACCTGGAGCCCGTTCCCACCAGCACGTCGACGTCGGCGGTGGCCAGCTGGCGGGCGATCTCGTCGTAGTCGCGGCGGCTGGCAGCGTGGGTGGCGAAGGCGGCGGGGGTGGCGTGAAGCACCTCGGAGCTCACCACCAGTCCGGTGGCCAATCCCCGGTCTTCGGCCCGTTCCAGCAGCGTCTGAACCGGTGCCCCGTCGGCGTCGACAGCCACGGCCCCATTGGTGGTCTTGTGGCCGGTGGCGATGGCGGTGGCGGCCGCCGAGCTGTCGGTGATCAGGCCGCCCGCGCTGTGGGTGGACTGCAGCCCGACCACCGGGAAGTTCTGCAGCACCAGGCGCCCGCGGTTGGCCACCAGGCCGGCCGACAGGTGCGACAGCCCGGTGCCGTCGCTGATGACCAGCACCACGTTCTTGACCGGCGCCTTGGCGGGACCCCGGTAGTCGAGTGCGCCGACGGGATGGGGCTCGGCGCCGGGGATGGGGGTGGATGGGTCGAAGAGCTGAGGGGCTGTGTTCGCCGGGCCGTGACCGTCGTCGGATTTGGGGCAGCCGGCCAGCAGCAGGAGGAGGAGGGACAGCGGCATCAGAAGTTTGTGACCACACACTCGGGGGGCATGCCCGCTTGGGCGGCCAGCGCGGTGGCGGCCTCGACCATGGGCTTGACGCCAACCAGCACCAGTGCGGTGTCGTCTCGAATCAGGCCGCGCTCGCTGGCGACGTCTTGCACCCAGCCGCGGGCTCCGTCCCAGGTGGCGGGGCAGGCCGGATCGACGACGGTGGTCACCTGCACGCCGGCGTTGGCCCATCGCTCGAGGTCGGCGGCAAAGGCCCGGTGGGCCGGAGACAGCACGCCCCAGAACAGGTGCACGGGTCGGGGTAGGCCCCGCGCCACCTCGGCCTGGATCACGGGTCGGGCGGCGCTGATGCCGCTGCCATTCACCAACACCACCAGCTCGCGCCCCTCGGTGGCGCTCAGATCGAAGCCCTTGCCCATCGCGTCGCTCATCTCGACGGTTGCGCCGGGCTGGAGTGCACACAGCCGCTCGGCCATCTCGCCCTGCCGCTTGACCAGCAGCTCGACGGGCTGCCCCGGGCTGGACGCCAGCGCGAAGAAGGACGGCTTGCCGTCGCCGACACCGGCGGTGACGAACTGCCCAGCGACGGCGTAGCCCTCGGGCACGTGAGCGAAGCGCAGGCGGAACAGGCCGATTCCATCGGGAAGAACTTCGGTTAGCGTCGCGGTGGGCAAGCAGACTCCTTGCGGCGGATGGGGGTCGGTTGTTGGGGTTATCCCCTCCGGCCGGGAGCACACATGGCCAAGACACCTGCCTATTGGGACTACCTCAAGCTCGACACCCTGCTGTCGCTGCA
This sequence comes from Myxococcota bacterium, assembly GCA_965216925.1. Classification (GTDB taxonomy): domain Bacteria; phylum Myxococcota_A; class UBA796; order UBA796; genus CAYYHT01. The sequence continues at coordinate 5,859,134 of CBDCGT010000001.1, forward strand.
GGACGGGCTCGGCGACGACGACATGGTGGCCGACGAGCTGCACTTCATTGTGGTGCACCAGGTCTACGAGCTGTGGTTCAAGCTCGTCATCCGCAGCCTGCGCCTGGCCGTCAAAGAGTTCGACGCCGACCGGGTCCCCGAAGAGTCGGTGCCCTATGTGGTGCACCACCTCAAGCGCGTCAACGTCACCCTGCAGCTGGCGGTCGAGCAGTTCCGGCTGATGGAGACGCTCACGCCGCAAGACTTCCTGCGCTTTCGCACCAAGCTCACCCCCTCGTCGGGCTTCCAGAGCTTCCAGATGCGGGTGATGGAGATCCTGATGGGGCTCGAGGAGTCCCAGCGCATTCGCTACAACGACATCGATCCCCTCGACCACATCCGCGAGCGCGCCGACACCAGCCCCGCCGCCACCCTGGCCTGGGACATGATCCGCAGCGCGCGCGACGAGAAGAACCTGCTCCAGGTGCTCAACATGTGGCTGTACCGCACCCCCATCATGGGCAGCCAATACGACGATCCCCACGATGATGAGGTCGTGACCGGCTTCTTGAACTCGTACCTCGACCGGGCCGCGGCCAACAACGACGAGAGCCTGCGGCACCTGGTGGCGGCGCTGGGCGAAGAGCGGCGCGAACCCCTCGAGAAGCGCTTCTCGGGCATGGCGGCGGCGTCCCGCGCGTTCATGTTCGCCCAGGATCTGCCCGACGAGGCCAGCGACGAAGACCGCCGCCGGGTTCGCCGTGTGCGCGCCGCGCTGCTGTTCATCGAGAGCTACCGCGACCTGCCCTTGCTCGCCTGGCCGCGCACCCTGCTGGACACCATCGTCGAGCTCGAAGAACAGATGCTGCTGTGGCGCAACCGCCACGCCCGCATGGTGGAGCGCGTCATCGGGCGGCGCATCGGCACCGGTGGCTCGGCGGGGGTGGACTACCTCGATCAGACGCGCAGCTACCGCATCTTCAGAGACCTGTGGGCCATCCGCACCGTGCTGTTGCCCAAGGCCAGCCTGCCCCCGCTCGAGAAGCCCGAGGTCTACGGCTTCGCCCGCGTCTGGGCTCCCGAGTAGTGCAGCCGGTCCACGTCGGGTCGGTGCGGGTGGGGCCCGGGCAGCAGCGTGTGCTGATCGCCGGTCCGTGCGTCATCGAGGGCCGGGACATGCTGAACCGCACCGCCGACGAGCTGGTTCGTGCGTCGGCCGGGCGGCCGCTGGTGTTCAAGGCCAGCTTCGACAAGGCCAACCGCAGCTCGCTGGACGCCTTTCGCGGACCGGGCCTGCAAGAGGGCCTGCGCCTGCTGGCCGAGGTCAAGGAACGCACCGGCCTGGCCATCACCACCGATGTGCACGAGCCGGGGCAGTGCGAGGCGGTGGCCCAGGTCGCTGACCTGATTCAGATCCCGGCCTTCCTGGCGCGGCAGACCGACCTGATCACGGCGGCGGCGGCCACCGGACGGCCGGTGAACATCAAGAAGGGCCAGTTCCTGGCGCCTTCCGCGATGGCGCATGCCGCCGACAAGGCGCGCCGGGCGGGCGATGGGGGCGTGCTGCTGACCGAGCGCGGCACCAGCTTTGGCTATGGCGATCTGGTGGTGGACATGCGGGCGATCACCCTCATGAGCCGGTTTGCGCCGGTGGTCTTCGATGCCACCCACTCGGTGCAGCAGCCCGGCGACGGGGTCACCGGCGGGCAGCGGGAGTTCGTGCTGCCGCTGGTGCGGGCGGCGGTCGCGGTCGGAGCGCACGCCGTGTTCGCCGAGGTTCACCCGGATCCAGACCGGGCGCGCAGCGATGCCGGCAGCCAGTGGCCGCTGCAGCGGGTCAGCGAGATCTGGGACCTGCTGTAGTCCGAGCCGGCCGGCGCCTCAGTCGATCGCGGGGATCACGAGCTCCTGCCCGATGGACAGGTTGCTGCGGCCTCGCAGGGTCTTCTTGTTCGCCTTCTGCACCACGCCGGCCTTGCTGGCCTCGCCGTAGTACTGGTACGCGATCTTGGACAGGTTGTCGCCGCTGGCGACCACGTGGTGCGAGCCCTGGCTGCGTGCCGTGATGTCGACATCGCCCGCGGCGACGGTCTCGATTCCGGAGACGCCCTGCAGCAGGTTCTCGGCGGTCTTGCGGTGGCGGAAGGTGGGCACCTGGCCGGTGAGCGTGGCCTTGCTGCCGTCGACTTCGACCTCGAGGGTGGTTCCGTCCAGCTCGCTGGCCGAGGCCAGCACACCGGCGGCCTTCTCGGCGAGCGAGATGGGGGCCGGTGCCGGTGCGGCGCTTCCGGCGCCCGGTGCGGGAGCCTCGACCACCATGGGGTCGCCGGTGATGGCGGCGGGTGTGGGCGGCGGAGCGACGGCTGCCACGGTGGTGTCCGGGGCGGAGCTGCCGCCGAAGATCAGGTTCACGATCAAGAACAGGATGGCCAGCGACGAGACGCCGGCCGTCGTCCAGGCCCACTTCTGCGTCTCGCGCTCGAGCTCGGTCGTGCGCCCCAACAGCTGGGCGTTCTCGCTGCGCAGGCGGCGGGCCTCCTGGCGCAGCGCCTTGATCTCGCCCTGCTCGCGCGCGAGGTGGGCCTTGCGGCGCTCCTCGTCGGCCTCGGAGTCGGCGCGGTTGTGCTCTTCGGTGGTGATGCGCAGGTCGTCGGGCACCGCGGTGCCGGCGTTGGAGGCCGCGTCCATGGCGGCCAGCGCCTCTTGCCACTTCTGACCGGCGACGTACACCTTGGCCAGCAGCAGCGCGGCATCGCCGTCCTCGGGGCACATGGTCAGCAGCATCTGCAAGCGGTCGCGCGCGGGCTTGAGGTGCCCCTCGGTCGCGTACTTGAGCGCCTCGTTGTACAGCTCGGCGATCGGATCGAGGCCGAAGCCTTCTGCGGCGTGGCGCAACGCGCGCGGAACGCCACCGGGCGGGATGGGCTGATCGGACAGCGAGCAACGGGTGGGGCTCGCGCTGAACGAGGCGGACTCGGCAAGCATGGGCATGTACCGGGGGTTGGGGAGGTGGAGGGGAGTGCGGAAGGGGGGAGGGAGAGGGACGGGTGCCCTTGTGAATCTCATAGCACGTTCTCGGCAGATCCTTCAAGTGAGATCGAGATGATCCAATTGACATGTCAAAGCCTCAAATTCGACCGCGCGCGTCGTACAATCCGATCGCGTGCAGAACGACGGCGATGACGACCCCCTTGTCGGGCACCTCCTGGACGGCCGCTTTGAGCTGATCGAGCGGATCGGGCGCGGTGCTATGGGGGTGGTGTACAGGGCGCATCAGGCCGAGCCTGCACGCACCGTGGCCGTGAAGGTGATGCTTCCGCACATTGCGCAGAGCGATCCCAGCTTCTCGGAGCGCTTCATGCGCGAGGCCAGCGTGATGGCGCGCCTGGAGCACCCCAACACGGTGCGCGTGTACGACTACGGCCAGGCGGACGGCCTGCTGTTCCTGGCCATGGAGTGCATCGAGGGGCGCACGCTCAAGCAGCTGATGGGCGATGGCCCCGCCGATCCCCGGCTGGTGCTGCACGTCGCCATCGGCCTGTGCGGCTCGCTGCAAGAGGCCCACGAGCACGGGCTGGTGCATCGCGATCTCAAGCCCGCCAACGTCATGATCATCGAGCGAGACGGCGAGCCCCCCGAGGTTCGCCTGCTCGACTTCGGGCTGGTGAAGCTGCTCGACGACGAGGCCACGCCGCTCACCATCGAAGGCGCCATGGTGGGCTCCCCCCAGTACATGGCGCCCGAGCAGGTGCGCGCCGAGGGCAACCTGGACGGGCGCGCCGACCAGTACGCGGTGGGCATGCTCATGTTCGAGCTGCTCACCGGCAGCCGGGCCTTCCCCGACGCGGCCACCACCGCGCAGCTCATGTACCAGCAGGTGCACACGCCCGCGCCGAGGCTGTCGGAGGTGCCCGGGGCGCCCGAGATTCCCGTGGTGCTGCACGATGTGGTCGCCCGCTGCCTCCAGAAGGACCGCGAACACCGCTACCCCGACAACCAGACGCTGCTTTCGGATCTGGAGTACTGTGTCGATGCGATTCGGCGCCTCCCCGCACACGCCCCGGACGGCTCAACCAGCAGTCCATGGTGGCGCCGTTGGTGGAGCGGGTGATCGAGACCGACGACGACAACGACTTTGCGGCGGACGACCCCACCGAGGTGAGCGACCTGCTCATCGGGCGGCGGCTCAACGCGCACTTCACCTTCCGCATCCTCGAGCACGTCGACGAGGGCGGCATGGGCGACGTCTACAAGGCCATCCAGGAGCCCTTCGATCGCATGGTGGCGGTCAAGGTGCTCAAGAAGGATCTCGCCGGCGCCGAGTACAAGGCCCGCTTCTACCAAGAGGCGCTGACGCTGGCCAAGCTGAGCGACAGCAACACCGTGCGGCTGTACGACTTTGGCGAAGAGCACGACGTGATGTTCATCGCCATGGAGTACATCGACGGCCGGTCGCTGCGCGAGCAGGTCGAAGAGCACGGGGCCATGTCGGCGGATCGTGTCATCCACATCGCGCGGCAGGCGGGCGGCAGCCTGGCCGAGGCCCACGCCCAGGGCTTCATCCATCGCGACATCAAGCCCGACAACATCCTGCTGGTCGAGAAGATCGACGACGCCGACCACGTGAAGCTGGTCGACTTCGGCCTGTGCCGCGACACCACCGTGAAGGGCTTCACCCGCGACTCGGGTCGGGTCGGGTCGCCGAGGTGGATGTCGCCCGAGATGATCAGCGGGCAGACCGTCGACGAGCGAGCCGACCTGTACGCCCTGGGGCTGTGCATGTACTACGCCCTTGCCGGGCGCCACCCCTTCAAGGGCCGCACCAGCCGAAGCATGATCAACGCGAACCTGTTCAAGGAGGTGCCGGCCTTCGGCAGCATCGACCCGGAGCTCAAGGTTCCACCCGCGCTCGAGGCCGTTGTGCAGCGGTGTCTCGAGAAGCACCCCGACGACCGCTACCCCGGTGCCGAAGAGCTGCTCGACGCGCTTGGCATGGCCCGCGGAGCAGTGGGGTCATAAGCGCCCGCCATGCCGAACGAAGTCGTCACCCCCACCCGCTGGTTCCGCAAGGGCGAAGTCGAGGTGCCTTCGCGCAAGCGACAGCACCCGGGCAAGCCCCTCCTCCTGTTCGGAGGCATCCCTGGCGAGACCGCCGAGGCGCACATCATGCGCGTCGGCAAGAACCGAGCCTACGGGTATTGGGCGGGTAGCAAGAACCCGTCTCCGGATCGGGTCGAGCCGCCGTGTGACCGATTTGGACCCTGCGGGGGCTGCGCGTTGATGCACATCAACGAAGGCGCCCAGGAGCGTGCCCGGCGCACGCTGATCGCCGAGGCCTTCCAAGAAGTGGGCATGCACGAGCTGGAACTGGGCGAGTGGTTCGCCTGTCCCGATGGGCAGGAGGGCTTTCGGCACGTGATCAAGCTCGGCTTCGGGCGGTCCGATCAGGGCCGGCTTCGTGTCGGCGCCTGGGGGCGCAACGACCGCCGTGTCGTGCCCATTCCCAAGTGCAACGTCGCGGCCCCCATCCTGCGCGAGGTCATGAAGTCGCTGGCGCACCACGCCATCGAGCTCGACATCTGGCCGTGGGAGCAAGAGACCCAGCGAGGGGTGCTGCGCTCGGCGGTGCTGCGGGCATCGCGCACCACGGGCGAGGTCCTGGTCACCCTGGTGGCGGGCAAGCGCAACCACCTGCTGGGCGACCTCGCCGAGGCCATCGCCCAGGGGGTTCCCGAGGTGGTGGGCGTGTGGCTGCACGTCAACTCCGAGCCGGGCAACGCCATCTTCGTGCGCAACGGCGAAGGCGTCGTGGGCGTGCGCGGGCTGCTGGGCAAGGACACCATCGAAGAAGAGGTCAACGGCATCCGGTACCAGATCGGCCCGGGCGACTTCTTCCAGACCAACCCCGCCACGGCCGAGGTGCTGTACGCGCGCACCCTCGAGCGGCTGCAGCTCGGCGACGACACGCCCGTGGTCGACCTGTACTGCGGGGTGGGCGGCTTCGCCCTGCAAGCGGCCAAGCACACGGGTTGGGCGCTCGGCGTCGAAGAAGTGGAAGGCGCGGTGGTTCGGGCACGCGATGCTGCCCGCCGAAACGGCATCAGCGGCGCTGAGTTCCTGTCCGACGTGGTGTTGTACGCGCTTCCGGATCTGGTGAAGCGGGTCAAGCACCTGCGCCCGGTCATCACCGTCAACCCCGCTCGCCGCGGGCTCGAAGAGGGCGTCATCGAGGGCATCGTGGGCCTGGAACCCCGGCGCATCGCCTACATCTCGTGCAACCCGCGCGCGCTGGCCCGCGACCTCGCCCACTTCCGCGACAAGGGCTACCGCATCGGCCCCATCGACATGTTCGACATGTTCCCCAACACGCCCCACGTCGAGACGCTCACCGTGCTCGAGGCCCCCGATGCCGATCAGGCCGGCGGTCGCGCGCCGCGTCGCAAGGTGGTCCGTCGATGAATCGTGTCCCCTCGCCGGGCTTTCGCCTAGAGTGTCGGGCATGATCGCGCGGCTGTTCATCGTGTGCATGGGCCTGCTCCTGGCCATGCCCGCCAGTGCCCAGGGCTTCTTCAAGCTCGACGCGGTGTTCGTGTCTCGCTTTCTGGCCCAGCCCGACACCCTCGACGGCGAGGCGCAGACGCTGCAGCGCAAGCTCGAGGAGTACCTGGGCCAGAGCTACCTGGTGAGCCCGCTCGACAAGGTGCCGCCCTTCCGCGACTACTCGGCCGCGGTGTACCTCGAGAACTGCCCGCCGCATCAGTACAACGAGTGCTCCTACGTCATCGCTGGGCGCGCCAAGGCCGACTGGGCCATCACCGCCCGGTACACCTCCGACAACCCGTACGACCAGTTCGCCGACCGCGATGTCGAGGTCACCATCATCGACATCAAGTCGTCTCGCGCGGTCATCAGCTTTGGCGCGTCGGTGGGGCCGGGCCGCGAAGACGTGTTCGCTCAGGGCGTCATGAAGGTGCTCGCCAACATCGTGTCCGGCGGCGACGCCAGCAACGTCGACATTCGCGAGGGCGTGGTCGACGAGCGCGCCGAGTGGGAAAAGAAGCGCGAGGCCGCCGCCGAAGCCGCCGAAGAGCTGTCCGACTACGAAGACATCGACCTGGTCGTGCGCGGCATGACCTTCGACGACGAGCTGTCCCAGCCCAAGATCAAGGTCGACGACCTCGAAGAGTACGACGATCGCGACGATGCCGCGCCGTGGGAGCGCCTGGACATGGGCCGCGAGGAGTACGTGCGCTACAAGAACAGCGGGCGCTCCATCACCGAGTGGAAGCAGCTGCGCTTGGGCCGCCAGCGGCAGATCGTGCTGCGCGGCGGCACCGGCGGCGGGCGCGGGCCCTTCTTCCACAACTTCGATGCCCGCGTGGCTCTCGACGATCAGACGCTGCAGCCCGTCGAGACCGACGTGTTCTTGGAACTCACGTCGGCGGCCGTGCTGGCCGGAGACTTCGAGGTGGGCTTCGGCATCACACCCACGCTCGAGATCTCGGTGGGCATGACCCTTCGCACGGGCTGGTTCCAGATCTTCACCCTGCAAGAGGTGGTCGGCGACCCCGAGCTGAACGTGGGCTCGCCCACCAAGAGCCAGTGGTGGACGCCCGCCTACCACGCCAAGGTCTACTTCACGCCGCTGCCCACATCGCCGGTGCGGCCCACCATGTCTGCGGGCGCCCAGTACTGGCGCGGAGCCGGCGTGCTGGACATCACCGGCGACCCCACGATCTTTCATCAGGCCGTGCAGAACATCCAGCCCTGGGACGAGACCAGCCAGATCTTCGCGCTGGTCGGCGGTGGCGGCGAGTTCCGGCTGAGCGAGAAGCTCGACTTCTACACGCGCGCCGATCTGCAGTTCCGCGTGGCGGGCTCGTCGATCCACACCTGGCACGACGGCCAGGAGCTGCTGTTCAATCGCGGCGAACCCCTCGACAACGGGGGCCCGCTGGGCTTTCAGGTGGGCGCGGGCATCATCGTGGGGCTGTCGCCCTTCGGCAAGCCGGATGTCGGGCGTGAGTACGACCCATTGTTGGATGATGAGCCCGACTTTTAGCGGTTGACCGCGGGTGGGCGCTGCTACGATGGCGCCTCACCAGAGGTCCAACATGCGCCCGATTCTCGTCGCCACGCTGCTGCTCGCGCTGTCCACCCAAGCGCTTGCCGTCCCCATGAACTTCTCGCACCAGGGGCGGCTCTTCGACGCGGCCGGGCTGCCGCTCGATGCCCCCGCCGACGTGGTGTTCCGGATCTACGACACCCCCAGCGGGGGTACCGCGCTGTGGCAAGAGACGTGGACGCAGCTGCCGTTCGACAACGGCCACTTCGCGGTGGAGCTCGGCACCAACACGGCGCTGGACTCGGCGGCCTTCGACGGCAACACCCTGTACATGTCCATCCAGGTGGGTGCGGGGCCCGAGATTGCCGATCGACTGGCGCTGGTGAGCGTGCCGTACGCGATCCGAGCCGGCGATGCCGAGATGGCGCACGATCTGGCTTCCGGGCTCACGATCGATGCGGCCGAGATCCGCGTGAACGGAACCACGGTCATCGACAGCAGCGGCATGATCGACAGCTCTGCGGTGGCTGGGGCGTCCGACACCCTGGCCGACCTCGGCTGTGTCACTGGCCAGATCGCCTACCACGACGGCACCGATTGGACGTGCCGGGCGAACCAGCATGACGCCGGCGACATCACGTCCGGCACCCTGGCCATCTCGACCCTGCCCATCGGGACCACCTCGGCCCACGTAGCAGCCGGTGACCACGGCCATACGGCAAGCGATGTCGGTGCGCTGCCCTCGGGGACAACCGCGGCCGACATCGGGGGCGTGATGGCGGGCGACGCGCTTGTCGTCGGCGACCTCAGCGCTGCCTGCGACAGCACGCGGCTGGGAACCATCCGGTACGGCAGCAACGGCTTCGAGGGCTGCACGGTCGACGGCTGGCTCGGGTTCGCCACCGGCAGCGTTCAGGCCACAGGGGGAACGGTCACGGACATCGGTGGGTATCGGGTGCACACCTTCACGGGTGACGGCAGCTTCGACGTGGTGCGCGGAGGTGATGTCGAGGTGCTCGTCGTGGCTGGCGGCGGCGGCGGCGGCGGGCGATCCGGCGGTGGTGGCGGTGCCGGCGGCGTGGTGTACGACGCGTCGTTTGCGGTGGCTGCGGGCCAGACGCTCACCGTGACGGTCGGGGCCGGCGGCGGCGGGGGTGCTGGAGTGGGTGAGCACGGTCTGGACGGGGCCGCCTCGGTGTTCGATTCGCTGACCGCGATGGGCGGCGGTGGCGGAGGAAGCGACACCCGCCAGACGGGCGCCGACGGCGGGTCTGGCGGCGGCGGGCGCTACGGAAACAACGGCGGCACCGGGGTCTCCGGACAGGGCTTCGACGGAGGCTTCGGCACCAGCGGGGTGTGGGCCGGCGGCGGCGGGGGCGGCGCCGGCGCGGCCGGCGTCGACGGCACGGCTGGCGGTGAGGTCGGTGATGGCGGTCCTGGCTTGGTGTACGACATCAGCGGAAGCGACGCTTGTTACGCAGGCGGCGGAGGCGGCGGCGGGCACGACCCCGCCAACGGTCGTGGCTTTGCGACGTCGGTGGCCGGGCTGCCGTGCGGCGGCGGAAACGGCGGGGCCACCGGCGGCAAGAACCCCGGCGACGACGGGCTGCCCAACACCGGTGGCGGGGGTGGAGCCGGCTCCACCAACAGCAGCAGTGGCGGCGCCGGCGGCGACGGCGGCAGCGGCGTGGTGATCGTCAGGTACACGATCTGATCGTGCCGCGGCATCGGTAGTCCCACCCCGCCGCCGTCCGGTTACAGGCGGCGCCCATGGCCGACTCGACCGCCGCGTACAGCCGCCTCGCCCGCTTCGTCTTGACCCACCGCAAGGCGGTGCTGGTCGTGTCGCTGCTGTTGGGGCTCGCCAGCGCGCTCATCGGGCTGCCGCCCGACGTCGACGCCAACATCCTGGCGCTGCTGCCCAAGTCCGAGCCCACCGCTGTCGCCTTGAGGCGCCTCAACGACGAAGAAGGCGGGGCCAACCTGGTCACCATGGCCTTCGAGTCCGACGATGCCGAGGCGCTCGATGCAGCCATGGACTCGCTGGTCGACGAGCTCGAGAAGAACGAGACCATCGAGTTCGCGATCCACGAGATCGACGAAGATCTGGCCTTCCGCGTCGGGTTGATGAGCCTGACGCCGAGCGAGCTCGACGAGCTGAACATCCGGCTGCGAGCCGCGCTTGCGCTGGGCCCGGCCCTCAACCCCATCGTCGCCCAGCGGCTGATGGACATGGGCCCGCTCACCCAGCGCATCGCCAACTCGGGCAAGGCCAACCCCCTGGCGGGCGAAGACGGGCAGGCGCGGGTGCTGGTGCGACCCACCGGCAGCAGCTTCGACCCGGTGTTCAGCGAGAGGCTCATTCAAGATGTGGAGGCGGTGCTGGCGGCTGCCGACCTCGAATCCAAGGGCATCGAGCACATCTACACCGGCGGCGCCTACTACAACGTCGTGGCCGACATGCGCGGCATCCGCTCCGACATCGTCAACACCAGCATCGTCAGCGCGGTGCTGGTGCTCCTGATCTTGATGATCGCCTTTCGCAGCGCGCGCACCGTGCTGGCCGTGCTGCCCCCGCTGGCGCTCGCGAACCTGATCAACCTGGCCATCACCGAGATCGGCATCGGCAGCGTCAACACCTACACCAGCTTTGGCACCGCCGTGCTGATCGGCCTGGGCATCGCCTTCGCGGTGCACCTCATCGGCCGCTACCGCGAAGAGCGCATCCAGAACAAGCTGTCCACCGAGGCGGCCATCGAGCGCGCCTGGCTGGTCACCGGTCCGCCGTGCATGACCGCGGCGCTGACGTCGGCGGCAGGCTTCCTGGCGCTGTCTGTCGGGCAGTTCCGGGGCTTCTACCAGCTCGGCACCGTGCTGGCGGTCGGCCTGATGCTGTCGCTCGTGGCCATGCTCGTGCTGCTGCCCGTGCTGCTGTACTACCTCGACCCCGACCCCAAGTACACGCTGCTCGGCGCACGCACCGACATCCCTCGCAGCACGACGTCCACCTACGCCTGGGCACCCGCCGGCATCATGCTGGCCACCATCGCCACCATCGTGGTGGGCGTCGCCAACCTGCCCGAGGCCGACGACTTCGAGTACGACCTCTCTGCCCTGCGCCGCGAGGGCCAGGCCTTCTCCGAGATGAGCGAAGACGAAAAGGCCTTCGCCAAGGCCAGCTATGCGCCCATCGTGGTCTCGTATGACGATGCCGATTCGCTCGAGAAGGACCACAAGAAGCTCAAGGCGATGATCGAGCGCGGCGACCTCCCGCACGTGGCTGGGGTGGTCTCGATCGTCAACATCCTGCCCGACGACCAGGAGGCCCGGATCGCCGCTCTGGCGCAGACCGCCGAGCTGATGGAGAACAAGAACGTCCGCTACCTGCCTCCACCGGTGGTCAAGAGCCTCATCCGCCTCCGGGGCTTCGATCCCAGGCCGCTCACCAAGGACGACCTCCCCGAGAAGCTGCGCGCCCTCATCGGTGCCCAAGAGGGCCGCCACCGCATCCTGCTGATGCCCACCGGCAACATGTGGGACCTGCGCGAGTCCGAGTCGCTGCTGGCCGAGCTCGAAGGCGTGGTGCCCAACCCCGCCGGTGGCTTCTTGGCGCAGGGAGCGCTGTACCGCACCGTCAAGCACGACATGCCGCGCATCGCGCTGGTCGCCTTCGTGCTGGTGACGCTGCTGTCGGCCATGGACCTGCGCAAGACCACCCGCACGGTCACCGCGGTCAGTGTGCTGCTGGCCGGCATGCTGTGGGCCACAGTCACCATTCAGTGGATGGGCGTGAAGCTGTCGATGATCAACATCGTGGGGGTGCCCATCTTGCTGGGCATCGGGGTGGACGTCGTGATCCACCTGCTGCACCGCATCGAAGAGGAGGGCCCTGGAGGCGTGCGTCGCGCCATGCAGACCGCGGGTGTGGCGGCCTTCATCGGCACCATCACCACCCTGGCGAGCTTCTTGTCGCTGACGCAGGCCGGCCATCGGGGTGTGCGCAGTCTGGGCATCTTGGTGGTCATCGGGCTGGCTGCGGTGTTCCTGGCCACGGTCGTGCTCCTGCCGCTGGCCTGGAGCGCAGGCTGGAAGCTCAGCGGCATGGCCCCGGGCGACACCATCCACGACGAGTAGGCCCGCGCACGACCAGTGCGTGGCGGCTCCGGCGCGTTTCACCTGCGTTTCAAGGGCTGCCCGGAGCGGGTGCGTAGGTTGATGGGGAGGAATCCATGAGCCGAATCCCCCCGCTGAACGTTGTCTTCTCCATCCTTGCGCCGCCGCCGGTGCAGGCATCGCCCATCACGGGCAATGGCTACGTCTGGCCGCTCGCCTACGGACTGCAGTGGCTGGCGAGGGTGGTGTGGCGCTCGAGTGTGTACCTCTTCACGCGAAGCACGCCTTGGGAAGACGAAAGCTGAGGCACCGACCTGCCGCCAGGTCTCTCCCCACTGGCGCCTTACGCGCCAACCAGGGCGGACCTGCCGGCAGGTCTCTCCCCAGTGGCGCCCTACGCGCCAACCAGGGCTGACCTGCCGCCAGGTCTCTCCTCACTGGCGCCCTACGCGCCAACCAGGGCGGACCTGCCGCCAGGTCTCGCTCCGATGGCGCCCTACGCGCCAACCAGCCCCGACCTGCCGCCAGGTCTCTCCCCAGTGGCGCCCTACGCGCCAACCAGGGCTGACCTGCCGCCAGGTCTCGCTCCGATGGCGCCCTACGCGCCAACCAGGGCGGACGTGCCGCCAGGTCTCGCTCCACTGGCGGCGTACGCGCCAACCAGGGCGGACCTGCCGGCAGGTCTCCCCCCACTGGCGGCGTACGCGCCAACCAGGGCGGACTTGCCGCCAGGTCTGTCCGAGCAGCTACGTTTCGTGACGAAGGCATCGCCCGCCCGCACGTCTTGGCCTCCATTCGGAGGAAGACATGCGGAGCCCCATCATTCCCATCGCCCTGGCGCTGTTTGCGGCAGGCTGCGCCGACCCGGTCCAGACGCTGGTGGACACCAGCACCATCGTGGGCGGGGAGACCTGCGAGCTCGGCGGCATCCGCGTCGAGACCGGTGCCGATCACAACCGCGACGGCGTGCTCGACGACCACGAGGTGACCAGCAGCGCGATCGTGTGCAACGGGCCGGCGGGACAGGATGGCATCGACGGCACCGATGGCACCAACGGGACGGACGGCACCGACGGGATCGACGGCACCGATGGGACCGACGGAGCGAACGGCACCGATGGCTACGATGCGCTGGTGCGCATCGATGACGTGCCCGCTGAGGCCGGCGGCGCGTGCTGGTTCGGGGGCATCGAGGTGTCTTCGGGCCGCGACCTGGACCGCGATGGGGTGCTGGCGGACAGCGAGGTCGAGGACTCGGCCATCGTGTGCAACATCGCGGTGAACAGCCACATGACGCTGGTTCGGCACGTGCCGGAGCTGCCCGGCGCCGAGTGCGAGGCCGGTGGAATTCGGGTGGATGTGGGCCGCGACGACAACGACGACGGCGACCTCGCCGACGATGAGATCGACCACAGCAACTACCTGTGCAGCGAGGTGATCATCGTCGACGGGCTGTCGACCCTGGTGGACAGCAAGGCGGCCAGCGGTGCGCAGTGCCCGTTTGGGGGGAGCCTGTTCAGCAGCGGACTCGACCACAACCGCAACGGGACGCTCGACAGCGATGAGATCGACGACACGTGGGCGGTGTGCAACGGCGACGATGGTACCGACGCCCTGGTCGTGATCGACGACGACGGCGGCGCGTGCGGCACCGAGGGCGGGTACGCGATGAAGAGCGGCCTGGACCTGGACTTCGACGGGGTGCTCGACGCCAGCGAGGTGCAGGCCGAGTCGCTGGTGTGCAACGGCACCGATGGCTTCTTGGGCTACGACGGGGCCAGCTCGCTCATCGATCTCCAGGACGCCGGCGCGGCGTGCGGCCCGGACGGGGGCTTCGAGCTGTCGGTCGGGCTGGACGCCGATGGCGACGGCCTGCTGGACGCCAGCGAGGTCACCCAGACCCAGCTGGTGTGCAACGGCGAGGACGGAGAGGACGGCGAGGACGGCGTGGTTGGCCACAACTCGCTGATCGACATGAGCTACGAGGCGCACATCAGCGCCTGCGGCACCAGCGGCATCCGCATCGAGAGCGGGCTGGACCTGGACGCGGACGGCGTGCTGGACTGGGGCGAGGTGACCCAAGAAGAGGTCGTGTGTGACGGCGCAGGCGCCTCGGCCCTGGTCGAGCTGACCTACCAGAGCTGGATTGGCGTGTGCAACAGCAGCGGCGTGCTCATCGAGAGCGGCCAGGACCACGACAACGACGGGTACCTGGACTACGGCGAGGTCACTGACAGCGAGTACGTGTGTGACGGGGTGTAGTCAGGCCCGGCGCACGATCTTGCCCACCATCGTCGCCGTCAGGTCGCGGCCCTCGAAGTAGGCGAGCTGCACCTTGCGGTCGCTGATGCGCACGTCGACCGACGCCACGTCTTCGATGTCTCGGCCGTCGGCGACGAGGCGCACCGGGCGGTGCTCCGGGTGCAGCACGTCGAGGTGGGCCGTGCTGGTGGAGGGCAGCACGAAGGGCGACAGCTTGGGCAGGTGCGGGCAGATGGGGGTCACGCCCAGGATCGGGATCTCGGGATGGCACGGAGCCCCGCCCGCCGAGAAGCTGTACGCCGTCGACCCCAGCGCCGTGCACAGGATGATGCCGTCGGCGACCAGGTTCTCGACCACCTCGTGGCCGTCGATGCGCAGGGCGATCCGTGCCGTCTGACCGGTGCTTCGCTCGAGGTAGACGTCGTTCATGGCGTGCTCGACCAGCTTCTCGCCATCGCGCGTCGTGATTCGGGCCTCGATGAGCGGGAAGGCGTGGGTGGTCCATGCTCGAGCAGCCAGTCGGTCGACCACTGCACCCCAGTCGTCGATGTCGTTGAGCAAGAAGCCCACGTGTCCGGCGTTGAGCCCCAGAAACACGCCCTGTGCAGCCTGCGCGGCCACCGTGTGCAGCATGAAGCCGTCGCCCCCGATGACGATGTGCACCCCCTCGGGCGGCTCGCTCAGCCGTGCCGTCAGCTCGGAGTTTGCGGCGGCGCTGCGCGGGTTCTTGGGGTCGAAGTGAATCATGCCGGCCTTGGGGACAGGGCTTCAGGGAAGGTCGAGCAGCGCCGTTATCGCACGGCCCGTCGCCAGTCGCGCGTCGTCCTGGCCGGTGCTGGCCAGCACCAGCACTCCCCCGTCGACGGGGAGCGCCCAGACCTCTCCGTGTCGGGCTTCGCCCACGTCAGGCAGCAGCACCCGGTACTTGGCCGCGGGCACGCCGTCGATCCAGCGCGTCACGCGGTCGAGCAACACACACCCGCACTGGTCGGCGAGCGCCTCGCGAACCTCGTCCGAGAACACGTCGGCCGACTCGGCGAACAGGCTGGCGGTCACCAGCCAGCCGTCCCCGGCCCACTGGGAGCCGTCGCTGGGAACGCGCAGGGTCGCGCCACCGAGCTGGGCGGTGACCCACCCCGACACGTCGACGTCCACCGTGCCGATGAGGGCGCTGGCGGGCTTGTCGTCGACGAATCGCACCGTCGACAGCAGGGTGCCCGCTGCATCGTAGTGCCGCGCCTCGGTCAGCAGGCCGTCTTCGCGGCGCTCGTAGTGCTCGACCATGCCGTCGGGCCACGTCCATGCCAGCACCGGCCCCCCGCGGCGGCGAATGTGGGCGCGAACCGGGCCATCGCCCCGAACCTCGGCGTAGGTGCGCACGCGCAGGCGCTCGCCGGCTCGGGGGAAGGGCTGATCCGGGGCTGCCATCGCAGCGGGGCCGAGCAGGAGGATCCACATGCTCCCCCTGTTATCCAGTCTGCATGCAGCTCGTGCGCGGACATGGCCTTGGCAATGACTACCTGGTGCTCGAAGAGGGCACAGGGCTCACCCCCGAGCTGGTGCGCCAGCTGTGCGACAGGCACGTCGGGGTGGGCAGCGACGGCGTGCTCGAGCCCATCGACGGTCAGGGCAGCGACTACGGCGTGCGCATCTGGAACCCGGACGGGTCGGTGGCCGAGAAGTCTGGCAATGGGCTGCGCATCTACGCACGCTGGCTCCGCGACACCGGCGCGCCCGCTGCCTTCACGGTGTACACCGGCCACGACCGGGTGGGCTGCGAGGTCGATGACCGGGGCATCGCGGTCGAGATGGGCACGGCGGCCTTCGACACCGCAGAGCCCGAGACGATCGAGCTCGTGGACGGCGAGTGGGTGACCGGCATGTCGCTGTCGATGGGCAATCCCCACTTCGTCGTGTTCGGCCGAAAGCCCTCCACCCCGTGGCGCAGCTGGGGGCCCTCCATCGAGGTGCACCGCCGCTTTCCCGGCCGCACCAACGCGCAGTTCGTCCGGGTCGATGCCCGCGACCGCATCGACATCCGCATCTGGGAGCGCGGTGCCGGCGAGACGAGCGCAAGCGGGAGCAGCAGCTGTGCGGCCGCCGCGGCCGGGGTTCGCCTGGGCCACCTCGACGCGGGGCGGATCACCGTCGCGATGCCCGGGGGCGAGCTGATGGTGCACGTGCGCGAAGACTGGGCGGTGCGGCTGGAGGGGCCGGTCGAGATGGTGGGCCGCATCACCGTCGACGAGCGGTGGCTGGCAGCCCGGTCGTGAGCGACTCCCCCGACCTGACGCCTCAGATGCAGATCCTGGGCGTGTTCATGGGGGTCACGGCGCTGGTCAACCTGGGGGCCGGCTTGAGCATCGGGGTGCTCCTGATGCTCATCGGCGGGGGAGGCACGCTGGTGCTGCTGGTCGACGCCAGCGTGCCGGATCGCGAGGTGTTCATCGCGGTCTACGGCACGCTCGCCATGTTCGGCTTGGTGCTGTCGGCCATCACGAGCCTGGGCGCCGGCATCGGCGGGCTGGGCGCGTACCAGGTCTTCCGGCGCGACAACCTGCTGCTGGTGTACGCGGGGCTGTTCGCCAACACCGTGATGCCCGCGGGCACGGTGTTCTTGTCGCTGATGACCTGCCAGTGCAGCCTGCTCATGATCTGGATGCCGGGCCTGGTGCTGGCGCTGGTCACGCTGGTGCTCGGCTTCATCACCCTGGGCGAGGCCGAGACGCGCGAGCAGTTCGGCTGGAAAGAAGAGCTCTTCGAGGGCTAGGCTGTTGAAATGCGAGGAACGAGTATTTCAGCAGTCTGCTAAGCCACCGCCGTGACCCCATCGGCGGGCTTGTACGGCGGGGGCAGCAGCTCGGCGACCCCCTGCCACGCGGCGTCGAGCACGGCCTTGGAACCGCCGGCGGCGTGCACGTCGATCGCAGGGCCGAAGCGCAGCTCGACGTGCGCCGGCACGATGCGCTCGCCCTCGACGGGAAACAGCGCCTCGGTGCCCCACACGGCGGTGGGAACGACGCGGGTGCCCGGCACGCGCAGGTAGCGATGGATACCGCGCAGGAACGAGCCCATGCTGCCGGAGCGGCTGCGGCTGCCTTCACCGTAGATGAGCAGGGAATAGCCCTTGCTGATGGCGTCGCTGCCGGCCTCCATGCTGGCTCGCGCCTGGCGCGCCAGCTCGCGTGGCTTCAGCTCGGCGGTGTGCTCGAGCGTGGTGGACTGGGGGACGGGCAGCGTGTTGAGGGACGCCGCGGCAAAGCGGCGAAACACATGGGCGTACACCTTGGGACCGGCGAGGGCCACGACGCGGTCGGCGAGGCCAGCGTGGCCGTTCCAGGCGAGCACCACGTCCATGGCTGCGGTGTCGTAGTACGACAGGTGGTTGCCGATCAGGACGGTGGGCCCATCGTTCATGGCGGCGGCGAGGTGCTGGGTGCCGGCCAGGCCGTGGGTGGGGATGACGTCTCGGCTCCACGCGCGCAGCAGCTCGCGGCACAGGGGGTTGGCCCGGTACAGCGTGTGATCGGCGCCGACGCTGCTGACCCAGTGCAGCATGCCCTGGAGCTCTTTGTCCGAGCGGCTGCGGAACAGGGCGCCGACGCGCTCACTGTTCTGGGTCGAAGCCGCCTCGTCGGCGATGAAGCCCGAGAGGAACTGGGGAACCAGCACCCGGATCTGGTCCGGGTCGAGCTGATGCAGGGATTGCAGGTCCAAGGCGCTCGCTTAGATCAGATCGTTGACCTGGATGAGCTCGCCACGCCAGGTGGGGAACTCTTCTTCGAGCAGGCGCTGGATGCCCTGCTTCATGGTGATGACCGACGACGGGCAGGTGCTGCACGCGCCCACCAGGCGGACATACACGTTGTGCCCCTCGATCTTCACCAGGGCCATGTCGCCGCCATCCATGTGCAGCGCCGGGCGAACCATCTCGTCGAGCACCACCTCGAGCTCGTCGGCCGTGAAGGGGGCCTCGTCGTTCGGCGGAGCCTCGGTCTTAGCCTCGGGCTGGGCCTCGGGCTGGGCCTGTGGCTGCGCCTTGGGCTCGACGGGGGCCGCCGCTCGGGCCCCCACCGGTTCGCCGGGAGGCCGATCCGAGACCGGCGCGTCGTCGACCTGGCGCGGGTCCCACACGTCGGCGGGGGCTGCCGGCTCGTCTGCGAGCATACCCTCGAGACGGTCGAGCACCGTCCATGCGTTCCTGCGCAGGGTCTTGCGAATTCCGAGTCCAGTCATTCCACTCTCCACGTCCTCACAGTATGACCACCGGGTCGCTCTGGCCAGGGGGCTCGATTGCGAGGGACGTGCTTTTCTGCACTCTGCTAGGCTTCCCTCAGGAGGCCCAATCGCGATGGCCGAGGTCCCGACTGGCACCATTCGTGTCGTGAGCGCCGAGATCAGCAGGGACGGCCAGTACTTGCTGTGCCAGCGCCTGGCGACCGCGGTATTGCCACTGCTGTGGGAGTTTCCCAGCGGGCGCGTGCGCGGCGAGCAGACGGATCAGGAGCGCCTGGTCGAGGCCCTGCAAGACCGCATTGGCGTGACCCCGGTGGTGGGCGAGAAGCTGCTCGAGATGTCCCACGACTACGAGGGGTGGTCGGTGGTTCAGGTCGTGTACCGCTGCGAGCTGTCCCGCGAGCCCTGGCCCAACAACGTGGCCGCCATCGCCTGGGTGAACCCCGAGGACTTCGGCGACTACCCCTTCCCCGGCGCCGATCAGGCCACCGTCGAGGCGTTGCTCGGGGACTAGCAGGCCTAGAACGGCCACGCCTCACTCCGACCCGTACTTCCACTCCCGCCAGCTGGGCAGCTCGGCCGGCTCGATGGGGGTCAGGCGGACCGTGCGCCCTCGCCAGTCGTACTCCTGCCGAAAGTGGCCCAGCACGTCGAGCCCCAGCAGGCCGTGGTCCCAGGGTGTGGACGCGCGTCCGGTGAGCTCGACATCGTCGATGCGGTGGGGCCCCACGTGCACCGCCGCGTCGTAGAAGAGCAGGTCGCGCACGATGGAGCCATCGCCGCCGGTCGCCCTCACCAGAGCACCCTCGCGGATGCGCGTCACCGGCAGGCCCAGCGACTCTCCGTCCAGGTGTGTCTTGCTGGCGCCGGTGTCCACGATGGGCCGCACGGTGCGGCCGTTGATCTGCACGGCCAGCTTGCGTCGACGCGCCATGAATGGGTGTTCACGACGCAGCGGCAGCGTGTCGTCCTTGCCCAGGCCACTCCGGGGGTGCAGCACCATGTGCCCCCGCGACGGGTCGAGGTCGACTCGAAAGTGCTCGAAGAGGTCGGCGCCAAGAACCCCGGCGATGGGCACTTCGCCGGGGTCTCGAATCGACGAGGTGCTGTCCAGGTCGCGCACCAGGCAGCTGAAACGGCTGACGTGGTGGCCGCCCAGCTCGAAGTCGGGCAGCCAGACGCGCTCCGAGATCAGCACGCCAGCCTCGCCCTGCACGCGCACGGTGCCCTTGGGCCGCACCTCCAGCTGGTCGACGAAGCCGTCGTCGCAGGTGGTGATCGAGTAGCCCGTGTCCAGAAACCACACCTGCTCGCCCAGGGGGCCCATGTCGGCGACGACGTACCAGCGCCGCCGGTCGGCCGATGTGTGGACGATGGGCAGGGGTTCCACGTCGCCGTACACGACCTGACCGGGCACACAGCCCCCGAGTGCCAGCAGCAGAGCTACCAGGCTGCGCACCCCGGTTCCGGGAGCCCGTCGTCGCCTCGCTGTTCGTGCCACCAGGTCTGGGGCTGCGACTCGGGCCCGGCGTAGGGATCGACTGCCGTGCCGTCGGGGTGCACGACCTCGAAGTGCAGGTGGGGAAAGCTGCTGCGTCCGCTGCTGCCCACCAGCCCCAGCGGCTCGCCGCAGTGCACCACCTCGCCCTCTTGAACCAGGACGCTGTCGGTCTTCATGTGCCAGTACCAGGACTCGGTGCCGTCGTCGTGCTGCAGCTGGACGTAGTTGGCGCGGACCGGGTTGCCGTCACAGCTGACGTCGCCCTCTTCGAGCGACGCGTGGCAGCGGTCGTACTCGCCGTCGTGGGCGCCGATGACGATGCCGGTGGCGGCGGCGACGATGGGTGACGAGCCCTCGTCCATGGCGTCGAAGCTGCCGTCCAGGATGTAGTCGGTGCCGTCGTGCTCGTCGTAGCAGGCGGGGAAGGGCTCGCCGTCGAAGTTGGTGCAGATCGCGCGCCCCAACGTGCCTTGCTGCACCACCGGGTCGTGGTCGACGCCGATCACCTCCCGAAAACGCTCGCGCTCGGGCAGCGGAAAACCGAAGCGCACCCCGCCGCGAGACACCCCGTCGCCGTCGTCGACGGGTGCGCAGCCGACGATGAGCCAGGCGAGCCACCACATGGGTGCAAGCTATCACTGATCCGTCGGGTGGGGTCTGAGCGTATGGTGCCTGACATGCGCGCATTCCTCGTCGTACTTTTGGCCGGGTGCTCGTCGACGGAGATGCACCCCGTCGAGGAGGAGGCTTGGTCTCGGGCGCGCTTTGACAGCGATCAGGGAGACATGAGCTTCGAGAGCGACGTTCCCAACGCTCAAATGGGCGAGACCTTTGGCTGGGGGGAGTTCACCGGCGACACCGTTCCCGATCTAGTGCTCGGTGGCTACACCGGTGTGCCCGAGCCGGACCGGGTGTGGGTCCTGCGCGGCGGCGCGGCCTTTCCCGGCGAGGCCCAGGTCCTGACGAACCCGGGGAGTGCGCTGGATTTCGGCAAGCGAGTGGCCTGGATTCCAGACATCAACGGCGACGGGACGGGTGACCTCTTGGTCACGGATTCTGCTGGGGACTTTCATGTCTACCTCGGGTCGTGGCCGCCGCAGTTCGTGGGCACGTGGACGCCGCCTGGCGCCTGGGACGACTTTGCTACGGGCGACTTCAACGACGACGGAGTGGGCGACATCGTTACCGGCAAATCCACAACCAGTGGGCTCGCCTACTACTTTGGGCAGGGCACGGGCGGCAGCCCCTACTTCCCCGGCGCTCCATCCCACGTGTTGGTGTTCCCAGGTGACTCGATGGGTGGCTCGCTGCAGCGCGTGCCCAACTTCTTTGGTGATGGCAAAGACGCGCTGGCCACCGCGACCGCCAACCCGGGAGCTGGCGATCCCTACGTCACGGTATGCCCCGCCGGCGAGGCGGCTGATCTCAGCTCCCCCGCCGTGTGCGAAGCCTGGTCGGACGATCTGCCCGGAATGGGCATATTCATGGACGGTGCGGACATCGATGGGGACGGACAAGGCGAGCTGGCTGTGCTCGGTTCCCCCTCGTCGAGCAATCGGGCGAACATTCTGAGATGGAATGGGGCGTCGATCGTGCCCTTCGTGACACCAATATCAGACTCCGCCTTCTTGTTCGGCCGGCAGATCGCCATTGGTGGAGACTTCGATGACGACGGGTCGGGAGAAGTGCTCGTGGGAGGGACCAGCAATTCTGCGGGGATCCACTACTTTGTGAACCAGTACGACGTGTCGTCGTTCAACGCGGCGCTGGTGGACCAGGCTTCGACAACCGACGCGCATCGCTTCGGGTTTCACATGGCCGTGGTGGACTTCAGCGGGGACGGCGCCGCGGACATCGTGGTCACCCGGCCTGATGTGGCCAATGGGCACGGCTTCGAAGGCAGGGTCGACGTGTGGTTCGGCACCGGCGGGGTGATCGACGACGATGGCGATGGCTTCTCGCCGCCCGAGGACTGCGACGACACCGACTTCGACGTGAACCCAAACGCGACCGAGGTGTGCAACACCATCGACGACGACTGCGACGGGCAGACCGATGACGCCGACCTCGACAGCCTGGACCTCACCGCCGAGCCCAACCTCTACATCGACGGCGACGGCGACGGCTTCGGGGATCTCGGCCCCTTCCAGGCGTGCGATCAGACGGGCATGTCGACGCTGGACGGCGACTGCGACGACGACGACGACACCGTGAACCCCGGTGCGACCGAGGTGCCCGCCAACGGTGTCGACGACGACTGCAACGGCACCATCGACGACAGCGAGGGCGATGCGGACACGGATGCGGACAGCGACTCGGACACGGACACCGACAGCGATGCGGACAGCGACGTGGACGCGGACGCCGACAGCGACGCGGACGCCGACAGCGACGCGGACGCCGACGCGGACGCCGACGCGGACGCGGACGCGGACGGCGACGCGGACGCGGACGCGGACGCCGACGCCGACGGCGACGCCGACGCCGACAGCGACGCGGATGCCGACGCCGACGTGGACTCAGACGCGGACGGTGACGGGCCGGCGGTCATCGGCACCATCGTGGGCGGCTCGGGCTGTGGCTGTACTGCTGCGCCGGGGGCGGGCTGGGCGTGGCTTCCCTTGGCAATCGGGCTCGCGTGGCGTAGACAACGGCATGGGCAGACTCACAGACCTCGCTGACGCCTTCCGCGAAGCCGGCCTTCCAGACTTCGCGGTTCGGCTGGCCTCGCTGCAGCCTGCGCTCGATCGGGTTCAGCAACCCTCCAAGTCGGCGAGCCACGACACCCGCGAGTCGCTCAAGGCGACCGAGCGGCAGGTGCTCAAGCAGCTGAAGATCATCTTCGAGGCGGCCAACGACGGTCCGGGTTGGGCACCGGCGCAGCTCGGTCGGCTGCTGGGCATCCTGGAGTTCGAGGCCGAGATGCGCGACGCCGCCTGGCTGGGTCGCGAGCTGCTGGCTTCGTGGGATCAGAACGCCAACGGCATCTGGGAGCCGCCCGAGATCCAGGCCTACCAGCTCGAGGTCGCCCGGCTGCGAGAGGTCGCCGATCGCGACGCGTTCATGCCGCGCTGGTACTTCATGGCCGAAGACAACGTGTACGGTCCGCTGCCGCTGACCAAGGCCACGTCCGAGCGCGAGCTGCCCAACTGGCTGGTGCGCTTCGGCAAGGACTCGGGCTGGGTTCGGCTGGGCGACATCATCAGCTGACCCCCGCGTGGCCGTGTTACACGGCGTGCCTCGGAGAGTGTCGTCCATGGAACAGTGGGTCCCCGCCCTCGTCTTCCTGGGGCTCTGTGCCTCGGTCCCCGTCAGCATGCTGGTTGCCAGCAAGGTGCTGGGCGTGCGGGCCAAGACCGACTCCGCGGCCAAGTTCGACAACTACGAGTGCGGCGAAGAGCCCGATGGCATGGCCTGGGTGCGCTTTCACCCGCGCTACTACATCGTGGCGCTGATCTTCGTGCTCTTCGACGTCGAGGCGGCCTTCCTGTTCCCCTGGGCGCTGAACATCCGCAGCTTCGGTGGCCTGGCCATCGCCGACATGTTCGTCTTTCTCGGCATCTTGTTGCTCGGCTGGGCCTACGCCGTGCGCAAGGGCGCCATCCAGTGGCAGTAGGGGCACACCATGCCGGTCGATGAGTCCAACCGCACCTACGAGCACCCGCTCTACAACATCATGGAGCAGGTGCCGGGGCTGTCCATCGCCACGACGTCCGTCGATCAGCTGCTCACCTGGGGCAGCAAGCACAGCCTGTTCATCTTCCCGATGGCCACCAGCTGCTGCGCCATCGAGTTCATGACCGCCGCGGCGGGCCGCGTCGACATCGACCAGATCGGCGCCATCATCCGCCCCACGCCGCGGCACTGCGACGTCATGGTGGTGGCCGGCACCATCACCGTCAAGATGGCGCCCCGCGTCAAGAAGCTCTGGGACCAGATGCCCGAGCCCAAGTGGTGCGTCGCCATGGGCTCCTGCGCCATCTCGGGCGACTTCTACCGCGACATCTACAGCGTGGTCCCGGGCGTCGACACCATCGTTCCGGTCGACGTGTACATCCCCGGCTGCCCGCCCAACGCCGACCAGGTGATGGTGGGCCTCAACAAGCTCAAGGAGTTCGTCGAGCTGCGCCGGTCTGGGCAGGAACCCAAGCGCGAAGACCGCCCCGAGCGCGCCAAGATGATCAAGCCCTCCATCCCCCGCTTCGACGACCCCGAAGGCCAGCGCGGCACCGAGCTCGACGCGGCCCAGCTGCACTCGGCCCGGCACCTGGGTCTGGGTGGCGCCGCCGAGCGTGCCCACGAGAGCGAGACCGACCGGCAGGGCGGCGTGCACGACGACTCGTCGGCGGAGCGGCCGTCCACATGAGCGCCATGACCGACATCCCCGCCCCGCTGGCCCAGGCCATCGAGGCCGCCTTTCCGGGCATCCTCGCCTCCAACACCGACGGCGACGGCCCGCTGGTGCCGGTCGAGCAGCACGTGGCCTTCGCCCAGCTCCTCAAAGACCAGGGCTACACGCTGTACGTGAGCGTCATCGCCACGCACTTCCCGCTCGAGCAGCCCAAGGGCAAGCGCGGCGAAGAGCCGCCGCCAGAGGTTCCCGAACACTTCCAGGTGGCGACGGTGCTGCGCGACCCCTCGGCCAAGGCCAGCCGGACGTTCTGGTGGCGGGTTCAGCTCGAGCCGGGTCAGGCCGTCGAGACGCTGGTTCCGCTGTTTGCCGGCGCCGACTGGCAAGAGCGCGAACAGTTCGACCTCGTGGGCGTTCGTTTTGCCGAGCACCCCGACCTGCGCCGGCTCATGATGCCCGAAGACTGGCCCGGTCACCCGCTGCAGAAGTCCTACGCCATCGACACGCCGCACGCGCCCTGGCGGTAGGTCGGGGTATGACGTGGGTGTGACTGCCGTCCTCCTGCTGTTGGCCGCTTGTACCGCCCCGGAGCCCGTCGATTCGTCGGGCGACACCTCCGACGTGGGTGCGGACACCGGGGCCGACTCTGGCGAGCCCATCGAGCCTTGCACCCTGGCCCCCGACGCCACCGATGGCACGCCGTGGACCTTCACCGATGTGAGCGAAGCGGCAGGCGCGGCCATCGGGCACGGCTTCGACTCGGGAGACACCATCGGCGAGCCGCAGCGCTTCTCGTCGGGGCTGGCGGTGGCCGACATCGACGGCGACTGCGACCTGGACGTGTACCTCACCACGGGCACGGCTCGGCCCGAGGCCCTGCTGGTGAACCAGGGGGACGGCACCTTCGTCGACGAGGGGCAGGTGCGCGAGGTCGATCGCTTCTTCGTGTCCAGCGGGCCGGCCTTCTTCGACGCCGATGCCGATGGGGATGTGGACCTGTTGGTGGGGGCTGTGGGCGGAGGGCGGGCGACGCTCTTTGCGAACGATGGGGCCGGCTTCTTCAGCGAGGTGCCCGGTGCGATGGGCCTGGAGGGGCTGCAGCTGTCGACCTATGGGGCCGGTCAGGCCGACTGGGACGGGGACGGGGACCTGGACCTCGCCTTGGCGCGATGGCGACTGCCGGCTGACTCGCTGACCGATCCACAGATGCTGTGGCGCAATGACGGCGGCAGCTGGACGGACGTGTCCTCGACCCTGTCGGCGCTGGGCATGGGCTTCTCGCCGGCCTTCGGTGACCTGGACAACGATGCCGATCCTGACCTGGCCTTTGCCGCCGACTTCGGACGCTCCCAGGTGTTCCGCAACCAGCAGGGTGCCTGGACCGACGTCACCGACACCACGGTGATCACCGACGACAACGGCATGGGCGGGGTGTTGGCCGACTTCGACAACGACGGCGACCTGGACTGGTTCGTCACCAGCATCATGGGCCACGACGGGCTGGTGGATTGGAACCAGACCGGCAACCGCCTGTACGTCAACGACGGCTCTGGCGTGTTCACCGACAATACGCAGCGCGCGGGCGTGCGAGACGGCGGCTGGGGCTGGGCCGCTTGCGCCGGAGACCTCGACAACGACGGCTGGCTCGACATCGTGCAGGTGGGCGGGCACGCGGGCGACGGCATTCCCAGCCTGTACCGCGAGCACGACACCCGCCTGTTCCACAACCAGGGGGATGGCACCTTCGTGGAGGTGGCGCTGGCGCTTGGGCTGCGCGATCCCCAGCAAGGACACGGCCTGGCGTGTCAGGACTTCGACCGCGACGGCGATCTGGACCTGCTCACCAGCAACTCGTTGGGCACGTCCACGCTGTTCCGCAACGATGGGGGAGGCGGGCACAGCATCGAGATCATCGCGCCGGTGGGCACGCGGCTCGAGGTCGACGCCGGCGGCCAGACCCAGCTGCGCGAGGTGACCGCGGGCGGCACCTACCAGTCGTGGACCCCCAACGAAGTGCATGTCGGCCTGGGCGCTGCGACCGTGATCGACGAGCTTCGCATCCGCTGGCCCGGCGGCCAGCGCCAGACGATGACCGCGGTCGAAGTCGACCAGCTGCTGCGGCTGGAGCGGTGATGCTCGCGCTGCTGCCGCTGCTGGGGTGCACGGCCGACCCGGGTCTGCCCGAGCTCGACCTTCCCGACGTCGACGCCCTCACCGAACAAGGGGCGCCAGACCTGCTCACCACCCACGCCGACGCCAGCGCCGTCGAGTCGGCCCAGGACTGGCAGCGCGTGCGCCGCCCCGAGCTGCAGGTGCTGCTGTCGCACTACGTGTACGGCCGCGCCCCCACAGCGGTCGCCGTCGACAGCTCCGCGGCCAACGAGCTCTCAGGAATGGTGGAGCTCGATGTGGCGCTGCAGGGCGGGCCCACCCTGCACGTGCTCGTCTTTGTACCCGATGGCGACGGCCCCTTCCCGGTGGTGCTCGGCCTGAACAAGTGCGGCAACCACACGGTCAGCGCCGACGAGCGCATCACCCGTCACGATGGCTGGGCCGAGGCCACCTGCGACGCCGAGCGCGGCTCGCGCGCCAGCTACTGGGACGTCGAGTCGGCGCTTCAGGCGGGCGTCGCGGTGGCCACCCTGCACCAGAGCGAGCTGGATGCCGACGATCCCCTCGATGCCGAGCTCGGTGACGGCGTGCACGCCCTGTACGGGCCCGGGGGAGCTCCCCGCTCGCGCTGGGGCACCATTGCCGCGTGGTCGTGGGGGCTGTGCCACGCGCTCGATGGGCTGCAGGCGGTGCCCGCGCTCGATGCCGAGCGTGTCTATGTCTTTGGCCACAGCCGCCGGGGCAAGGCCGCACTGTGGGCGTCGGCCACCGACGAACGCTTTGCGGGTGTGTGGGCCCACCAGTCCGGCACCGGCGGCCAGACCCTGTCCCGCAGCTACAACGGCGAGTCCGTCGAGGCCATCAACACCTTCTTTCCGCACTGGTTCAACGATGTCTTTCCCGACTTCGGAGGGCACGAAGAACGCCTGCCCGTCGACCAGCACTTCCTGATCGCCATGAGTGCTCCAAGGCCGGTGCTGCTCACCGACGGCGATCAAGACAGCTGGGCCGATCCCGAAGGGGCACGGCTGGCGTCGGAGCTGGCGGCCCCAGCCTGGGATCTGCTGGGTGCCACCGATGCCGAGCCGGAGTGGGCCCTGCGCCCGGGCGAACACTACGTCGGACCCGAAGACTGGGCCACGGCGCTTGAGTGGATGGGGCGCCACGCCCGGTGAAGGCCCTGGTGTTTCACGGCGCGCACCAGGGGGGTGTGGCAGCGGCGAAACGACCTGACACACGCGGAAACGCCGGAGCCTCCGCCCCCGAACTGTCCGGTTTCTTCCATGGTCCTGACGCTGGCATGGGCCGTGCACCTGCGCAAGGCGTGCCCTGGAGGACCCGTGCCGGACACCTTCCCCGATCTGCC
Source organism: Myxococcota bacterium (assembly GCA_965216925.1). Taxonomy (GTDB): domain Bacteria; phylum Myxococcota_A; class UBA796; order UBA796; genus CAYYHT01. The sequence goes on from CBDCGT010000001.1 coordinate 5,887,119, forward strand.
CATCCGCATTCGCAGCCTCGTGGTCGAGCTGGATGGCCTTGGCGTGCACGCCGATGTCGGCTTGCTCGTTGGCGAGCTCGAGAAGGCGCTGCGCCGCCAGTTTGCCGACCAGATGCGCTACGACCTCGCCGGCCTGGGCGACGAGGGCCAGCGCACGGTCATCGCCACGATGCACCGGCGCTTTCTGAGGCTGGTGGGCCTGTTGCGCGGGCTGCACCGTGAGCTGCCCTCGTTCAAGGGCCAGCTCCGGGCGTTCGTGGCGGCGCTGCGGCACGGCCAGCAGGAACGACCGTTGCCGCGGCTGGACCCGGATCTGGTCACCAACGTGCGGCCCAGCCGGGTCGCTGTCGACGACATCGAACTCCCGCTGCCTGTCGCCGCGTAGCTGGACACAGTCGGACCTAGCCAAGCGCTCCCTGCCGCAATACACGCGCGTCTTGCGAATCGGAGCCCGCTTGAACCGCCCGGCCCGGGTCAATCCCCACCTCGACATCGAGAGCTACGATCCCGAAGCGGATCTGATGGCGCTCAACATGGGCCCGCAGCACCCGTCCACCCACGGCGTGTTCCGCATCAAGCTGTTCATCGACGGCGAGGTCATCGTCAAGGCGGTGCCGTACCCGGGCTACCTGCACCGCGGCGTCGAGAAGCTGCTCGAGAAGCTCACCTACGTGCAGATCACCGCGGTGGTCGACAAGCACGACTATGTCGCGCCGATGACCAACGAGCAGGCCATCAACGTGGCCTTCGAGGCCATCACCGGCACCGAGGTTCCACGGCGCGCGCGCTGGCTGCGCACCCTGCTGGCCGAGATGCAGCGGGTCGCCAGCCACTTGCTGTGGCTCGGCACCTTCGTGCTCGACATCGGCGGCACCATCGGCGGCGGCGCCAGCATCATGATGTACACGTTCCGCGAACGTGAGCTCATCCTCGACCTGTTCGAAGACCTGACCGGCAGCCGCTTCCACTACAACACGCACACCGTGGGCGGCAACCGCCACGACATCCCCGAAGGCTGGGCCACCAAGGTCAAGGCGGTCTTCAAGCAGATCAGCGAGCGCATTCCCGAGTACCACATGACGGGAACGCACAACGCGATCTTCCACGATAGAACCAAGGGAATCGGCGTTATCTCCGCCGATCTGGCGCTCGAGCTCGGCCTGTCCGGCCCCATCCTTCGCGGAAGCGGCGTCGATCACGACCTGCGCCGCGACGCGCCCTTCCACGCCTACGACGAGATCGCCGTCAACGTCGTCACCCACCCCGACGGCGACATCTGGGCCCGCTACATGGTGCGCATGGGCGAGCTGGCGGAGTCCTGCCGCCTGGTGCTCGACATCATCGACGGCATCCCCGAGGGCCCCATCACTTCGCTCAAGCCGGTCAAGACGCCGGCCCACGTCAAGGTCGCCGACCGCCGCCAGGTGTACTCGGCCATCGAGACGCCCCGTGGCGAGCTGGGCACCTACGTCATCGGCGGCGGCGACGGCCGCGGCGCCAGCCCATACCGCTGCAAGCTGCGTCCGCCCAGCCTGCACGCGATGAGTGCCTTGCCCTACTGCCTGCCCGGCCACACGGTCAGCGACGTGGTCGCCATCCTGGGCTCGCTCGACCCCATCATGGGCGAGGTCGATCGATGATCGCGACCTCCCTTCCCATCGTCGCCAACCCCTGGCTGCACGGCGTGCTGGCCGGGGGCGCGCTGGTCACGCTCATCATGACCTGGGGCGGTGTCGCCACCTGGTGGGAGCGCAAGTTCTCGGCCCGGCTGCAGAACCGCATCGGCCCCAACGTCGTCGGGCCCTTCGGCTTCCTGCAGTTCATCGCCGACGTCGTCAAGATGCTCCAGAAAGAGGACATCACCCCCCGCGACGCCGACGCTCCCCTGTTCAACCTCGCGCCGTGGCTGCCCGTGCCCCTGGTGCTGGCCAGCGCCGCGGTGGTGCCCTTCGGCGGCTACTTCGACGACTCCGGCAAGTGGGTGAGCTTCGCCGTCGTCGCCGACCTGGACGTGGGCATCCTGTGGGTGCTCGCCCTCGCCGGCCTGATGGTGTTCCCGCTGTGGATGATGGGCTGGGCGTCCAACAACAAGTACGCCCTGCTCTCGGGCATGCGCAGCGTCGCTCAGGGCGTCAGCTACGAGATCCCGCTCGTGCTCGCCGCCATGGTGCCGGTCATCGCCGCGGGCAGCATGTCCATGTCCGACATCGTCGCCTTCCAGGCCGAGCACGGCTGGTTCATCTGGCGCATTCCCGGCATCGGCCTGTTGGCCTTCATCGTCTTCTTCCTGTCCTCGCTCGCCGAGGGCAACCGCATTCCCTTCGACATCCCCGAGGCCGAGAGCGAGCTCGTCGCCGGCGTCGTGGTCGAGTACACCGGCATCAAGATGGGCCTGGTGGTGCTGGCCGAGTACCTGCACACCATCGTGGCCTCAGCGCTCGCCGCGGCCCTGTTCCTGGGCGGCGGCCACGGTCCCGGGCCCTGGTTCCTGAGCCCCGGCTACATGCTGGCCAAGACGGCCTTCCTCTTCTTGATCATCTACTGGATTCGCTGGTCGTGGGTGCGCTTCCGCAGCGATCAGCTGATGGAGCTGTGCTGGCGCTACCTGGTGCCCGGCACGCTGTTCATGGTCATGGGCACGGCGCTCATGGTCTGGGGAGGGTGGCTCTAGATGGCACTCCCGTACATCGGCGGAGCCTGGCCGGCGCTGTGGATCACCGCCAAGAACTTCTTTCGGCCGGTGGTCACCGAGGGCGTACGCCCCGAGGCCAGCCGCTCGCAGCGCTACAAGGCCAGCTTCGCGCTGGTTCACGACGACCAGGGCGAAGAGGCCTGCATCGGCTGCAAGCTGTGCGAGAACATCTGCCCCAGCACCATCATCACGGTCACCGCGGCCAAGAAGCGTGAGTCGCCGGTCACGGGCAAGAAGCGCGGCTACGCCGATGACTTCACCCTGGACCTGCAGGCGTGCATCTACTGCGAGCTGTGCGTGCAGGTGTGCCCCACCGACGCCATCCTGATGCTGCGCGTGCAAGAGGAGCCGGGCTTCAGCCGCGAAGACCTGGTGCTCACCATGGACAAGCTCTACGCCAACGAGAAGCACAAACCCCTGTACTGGGGCAGCGGCAGCAAGCTGCGCGAAGAGCAAGATCCCAGCCGCAACCTGCCGCCGGCCGAGGGGGCCGAATGACCGAGCTCATCGGCTACGGCGTCGTCTGCTTCTTGATGACCATGTGCGCGCTCGGCGTCGTTCGCGCGCCCAACCTGGTGCACGCCGTGTTCTGGCTGGCCGGCGTGCTGCTGGCCACCGCCGCGGCCTTCGTGCTGCTCCAGGCGCCCTTCCTGGGCATGATCCAGGTGGTGCTCTACACCGGCGGCGTCATCACGCTCATGCTGTTCGGCGTCATGCTCACTCAGCACGCGCCCGACACCAACGTGCCCAACCCGTCGCAGCGCACCGTGCCCGCCGCCGTGCTGTCCTTGGCGATGTTCGGCACCATCACCGCGGCCATCCTCACCACCCCGCAGCTCGATCACTTCGCCGCCGTGGCCCCGTCCACCTCGGCCGAGGTCGGCGCGGTGTTCTTGAGCGGTCAGCTGCTCGCCTTCGAGGTGCTGTCGATGCTGCTTCTGGCGGGCATGATCGGCGCCATCGTGTTGGCCCGCAAGCGCGAGCCGGGAGCCTCCCGATGATCAAAGGCTGGCTCATCCTTTCGGCAGCCCTGTTCTGCATCGGCGTGTTCGGCGCCCTGTCGCGGCGCAACGCCATCGGCATCCTGCTGTCCATCGAGCTGATGGCCAACGCCGTGAACCTGAACTTCGTGGTCTTTGGCCACTACCACGCCGGCGTCATGGGCCAGGTGATGGCCCTGTTCGCCATCGCGCTGACCGTGGTCGAGGTGGTGGTGGGGCTGGCCATCGTGGTGCTGCTGTACCGGTCCACCGGGGACGTGGTCGTGGATGGAGCGACGGAGCTTCGGGGGTGATTCGGACGGCGGCCCCTGTTGGCGTACGGCGCCTGGCACGGCGTACGATGGCATTGGGCTGATTCACCAGGAGGCCCCCATGAACCGGATCATTCCCCTGATGCTCGCTCTGGCCGCCGGCTGCTCCAGCACGTCGGTGGGCGGCGACGTCGACGGGACCCGTGCAGGCAGGGCCAAGTCCGCGGTGTTCGACCGGGTCAGCTACAGCGCCTTCGGCTTCTCGGTCGAGGCCACGGTCCTGCTGCTGTCCGACATCCCCGACGCCTGCGAGATGGTGAACGACGTCGTCGACGTGCGCGAGTCGGACTGCGTCGACGCGTGCACCGACTGGGTCGCCATCGCCGACGACCACCTGGGTCGCGATGACTACTGGTGGACGGTGGCCATCCTCAATCCCTACGACGACGACGTGGGCACCTACGCCATCAACGACGATCTGGACAGCGAGGGCGACGCGAATGCCGGCTTCGCCGCGCTGGACTTCAGCGAGCTGTACGATCAGGACACCTGCGTCGATGAGTGCAACGCCGGCAACGACATCGTGGGCTTCGACGACGAACAAGCCGACGCGGGCAGCGTGGTGGTCGACGCCTACGAGAACAACGCCGAGATGAAGGGCAGCTTCGAGCTGAGCTTCCCCGGCGACGACACGCTGACCGGGCAGTACAAGGCCGAACACTGCCAGCTCGAGGACTTCATCGCGGGGTTGATCTTTTAGCTACGGGACCTTCCCCACCCACACATAGCTCCACCCCACCGTCTGCAGCCTCGCCCAGGCGAACAGCCTGCCGTCGCTCTCGAGCAGGCCCGCCTCGCGGCGCTCGAGTTCGGCCACCACCGGCGCCCACGGGAACGGCTCGGGGCTGTACTCGGTGGCCTTGCGCGCCGCATCGGCCTGGCTGCTGCGCACGATCACCCGGCCCTCGCCGTCCACCAGGAACACCTCGGCGTCGGCGCCCGCGTCAGCCGCCAACAGCACGTCGATCACGTGCCCGAAGGTGAGGTCCACGCCGGCCACGCCGAGCAGCCGCCCCCCGTCGCGTACCGCCATCGATGCGGTGAGCAGCAGGCCCATGTGGCTCTCGTCGACATCGAGGGCGCTCCACTGCGGTCCCGGCGTGGTGGCCGCCAGCCGGTACCAGGGGCGGGTGCGCGGGTCGTAGCCCGAGTCGTAGGTGTCTGGCGTGCCGGGAAAGCCCACGATGACGCCCTCCTCGGTGGCCACGTACGACCACAGGATGGGCACCCCGCGCTCGAGCACCAGCTCGTCGCGGCTGCGCACGTCCATGGTGCGTGCGTCGTCGTCGTGGGAGTCCAGCAGGGCGTCCCGCAGTGCCGGCTGCAGCGACGCAAGCTGCTGGATGTGGTCGGTCAGGGCCCCGGCATCGGCGGTGGGGGCGAAGCCGAAGTCCGGCGCGTCCAGGCTGGCGATGTTGTCGTAGTGGGGCGCCAGCTGTGCGGTCGCCGGGCGGCTCTTGGGGAACATCCACGCGTCGGGCATGTACACGTCATGCGGGGTCGTGGGGTTGGCCAGCGCGTGCTCGGCGGCGAAGACGAGTCCCGTCAACACACGCTCGTGGCGAGCGAGCTGGGTGTCGATGGCGGCCGCCCGGCGCGTGGCGCTCACGAGGTGTTCAGTGAGCTGCGCCTCTCGATCCGCTGCCCGAGCCCGTTCCTGGGCGCGGCTTCGCTCCCCCCGCACCACCACTCCGGCCACGATGCCGCCCGCCACGACGGCGAAGGCCAACCCGGCGATGAGCACCGACTGGGCGTGGCGCGACATCCAGCGTGTCAGCCGCCGGCTGGGCCCGTCCGGGAGCACGGTGGTGGGCTCGTCGCGCAGGTAGCGCCGAATGTCAGCGGCCATGTCGCCCACCGATGCGTAGCGGTCGCCGGGTACCAGCTGGGTCGCGCGCTCCACGATGGCGCGCAGGTCGTCCGGCGCCTCGACCCCGGGCCAACGTGCCTTCCAGGGGCGGCGCTCCCCGATCGCGGCGCGCCCGAGCACCTCGCGGCCCTCGCCGCCCTTTCGGGCCCGGGACAGGGTCACCAGCTCCTGCAGCAGCATGCCCAGCGCGAACTGGTCGGCCGCGAGCCCCACCGTGGCGGCGTTCTTGGCTTGTTCGGGCGCCATGTAGGTGGGCGTGCCCAGCGTGGAGCCAAAGCGGGTGCTGTCGGTGCCATCGGTGCTGGTGGTGACGCTGCCCGTGGCGGTGGGGGTCTCGTCTTCGAAGTCCATGCCCACCGACCACGTGGCCGCCGCCTCGCCGCCACCCAGCAGCTTGGCGATGCCCCAGTCCATCACGTAGACCTGCCGGTACGGGCCGATCATGATGTTCTCGGGCTTCAGGTCGCGGTGCACCACCTGGCGCGAGTGCGCGTACTCGATGGTGTCGCAGACATCGAGGAACACCTCCAGCCGCGAGCGCAGATCCTTGCCGGGCGGTGGTCGCTTGCCCGCCTGGGCCGACCCCTGCACGTCGTCCATCCACTGCTCGAGGGTGTCGCCCCGCACCACCTTCATGACGTACTCGGGCAGTCCCGCCTCGTCGCTGTGGAGCACGTGCACCGGCACCACGCCGGGGTGGTCGAGCTGGGCGGTGATCTGCACCTCGGCCACGAAGCGGGTGAGCAGCTGGGGGCTCACCTGGCCCGGATCCAGGCGCTTGATCGCGACCTCGCGCTGCAGCGATTGGTCGAAGGCGAGGTGCACCTCGCCCATCGCACCTCGGCCCAGCAGGGCAACACGCTCGTAGTCGGACATCGGGGGAGTCTACCCGGCCACAGAGATCGGCTCGACAATCCCGCTGGCATCGGGCCAGAAGCCTTGATACCCGCCCGCCTCCATGAGTCCGCTCGTCCTCGCATCCATCGCTGTCTTTGCGCCACTCGTCGTGGCCCTGCTGTTGATGGTCATCCGGCCTCTTCGTCACACCGGTGTCCCGGCCGCCGCCCTGTCGGTGGTGGGGGCGCTGGCCAGCCTGGCGGCGTCGGTCGCCCTGATGGTGAGCCAGCTCGAGCCCGGGCACAACCTGGTGCTCGAAGAGACCTGGCTGGTCGCAGGCGGGCGCACCATCGCGACGGTGGGCTTCTACATCGACGGCATCAGCACCAGCATGCTGGTGGTCGTGGCGCTCGTGGCCACCTGCGTGCAGGTGTTCAGCCTCGAGTACATGAACGACGAAGACAACGCCGGCTACGGCCGGTACTTCACCTACCAGTCGTTGTTCCTGTTCAGCATGCAGGCGCTCGTGCTCGCCCCCAACATGCTGCAGCTCTTTGCCGCGTGGGAGCTGGTGGGCCTGTGCAGCTACCTGCTCATCGGCTTCTACTACACCAAGCCCAGCGCGGCGCGGGCGGCGCTCAAGGCGTTCTGGATCACCAAGTTCGCCGACATGGGCCTGCTGCTGGGCCTCATCCTGCAGTACGTCGCCGTGCACGACGTGGTGGGCAACGGGGTCCACATCTTTGGCTGGACGCAGCAGCCGGTCGACGCCCTGGTCGCCTCAGGCGCCGTGTCCGTGGTCGCCGGCCTGTACTTCCTGGCGGTCATGGGCAAGTCGGCGCAGTTCCCGCTGCACGTGTGGCTGCCCGACGCCATGGAGGGCCCCACCCCGGTCTCGGCGCTGCTGCACGCCGCCACCATGGTGGCCGCGGGCGTCTACCTGATCGTGCGCGCCTTCCCCATCTTTCAGGCCGCGCCCAGCGTCATGCTGGCGATGTCGCTCATCGGTGGCTTCACCGCCTTCTTCGCCGCCTGCATCGCCTTCGTGCAGACCGACATCAAGAAGGTGCTCGCCTTCAGCACCTGCAGCCAGCTGGGCTACATGATCGCGGCACTCGGCGGCGGCAGCCTGATGGGCGGCTACTTCCACCTCACCACCCACGCGATGTTCAAGGCGTTGCTCTTTCTGGCCGCCGGCAGCGTCATTCATGCCGTGCACTCCAACGAGATGAGCGACATGGGTGGCCTTTGGCAGCGCATGAAGCTCACCTCGACGGTGTTCATCATCGGAACGCTCGCTCTCGCCGGGCTTCCGTTCCTGTCGGGCTTCTACAGCAAAGACCTCATCCTGGAGGCGCTGCTGCACACCGCGCAGCACGACGGCGGCCTGGCCTGGCTGCCCTTCGTGTTCTGCATGGCCGCCGCCGGCATGACCGCCTTCTACATGGGCCGCGTGCTGATGCTCACCTTCTTTGGCGAGCTGTCCGAGAAGGCGAGCCACGCCCACGAACATGGCATCGCCATGAGCCTTCCCCTGGTGGTCCTGGCCATCGCGGCCATCGGCGCAGGCTGGGCCGGCGGCACCTTCGGCCACATGTGGGGCGTTCACGACTACCACTTCGCCTTCGCGCACTTCACGCCGGTGGGCATCGCCGCCACGTTGTCTGGCCTCATCGGCCTGGGCCTCGCCTACGCCATCTTTGGCATGGGCCTCGCTGGTGCCCTGCGCATGAGCCTGCTGCCCGTCTCCGAGTTCATCGAGTACGGCGCCGTCGACCGGGGCCTGCGGTGGGTCTACGTCAGCGCCATGGCCGGCTTTGCCGAGGGCCTGGGCTGGTTCGACCGCTACGTCATCGACGGGCTCATGAACATGGTGGGTGCCGGCAGCGTGTGGGCCGGTGACCGCATTCGCGCGGTGCAGACGGGCAACGTCAGCGACTACCTGTACGTGGTGCTCGCCAGCGCGGTGGCCCTTGCCGCCTGGAGCCAGATCTTCTGGGCTCAGGGAGCCGGCGCATGACCGAGTGGCTCGCCGGGCTCCAGTCCATGCCCTTCCCCCTCCTGTCGGCCATCGTGGCCACGCCCCTGCTGGGCGCGCTCATCCTGGTGTTCCTCGACGACGCGCACCAGACGGCGGTTCGCTGGGTCACCCTGCTGTCGGCGATGCTGTCGTTTGCCGGCACCATCTGGGTGTTCAAGATCGTGATGGGCCTCGAGCGTCTGGGCCTCGAGGGTGCTGGCTACGCGGGCTGGAACCTGGCCGAGCGCTACCCCATCGTGCCGTCGCTGAACATCGACTACTACGTCGCGGCCGACGGCTGGTCGGCGGTGCTCATGCTGCTCACCGGGCTCATCATCGTCACCGGCGTGTTCGCCAGCTGGAACATGGTGGACCGCCAGCGCGAGTTCTTCATCTTCTTGCTGGTGCTGGTGGCGGGCGTCTACGGCGTCTTCGTGGCCCAAGACCTGTTCGTCTTCTTCTTGTTCTACGAGATCGCCGTGCTGCCGATGTACCTGCTCATCGGCATCTGGGGCAGCTCCAACAAGGTGGCCGAGGCGGGGCCCTTCCGCTGGGCCTTCCGCCTGCTCGACGTCGGCGGCAAAGAATACGCCGCCATGAAGCTCACGCTCATGCTTCTGGCGGGCTCGGCCTTCATCCTGGCGGCCATGCTGGCGATGTACTGGGAGGCCGGCGGCACCTTCGACATGCAGCACATGGCCAGCGACCAGGTGAGCTTCAGCTTCACCACCCAGGTCATCGCCTTCCCGCTGCTGTGGATCGGCTTCGGCACGCTGGGCGGGCTCTTCCCCTTCCACACCTGGTCGCCCGACGGCCACGCCTCGGCACCCACCGCGGTGTCCATGCTGCACGCCGGCGTGCTCATGAAGCTCGGCGCCTTCGGGGTCATCCGCGTGGGCATGATGCTGCTGCCCGACGGCGCCTACGAGTGGGCCTTCATCGTGGGCACCGTGGCGGTCATCAACATCGTGTGGGGCGCGTTCTGCGCCATGAGCCAGCGCGACCTCAAGTACATCATCGCTTACAGCTCGGTGAGCCATATGGGCGTGGTGCTGCTGGGCGCCGCCACCCTCGAGATCAACGGCTGGAACGGCGCCATCTTCCAGATGTTCGCGCACGGCGTGATGACGGGCATGTTCTTTGCGCTGGTGGGGCTCATCTACGAGCGCACCCACGACCGCTGGATCCCCAACATGGGCGGATTCGGAACCATCATGCCCTTCGCGGCGGGCTTCTTCACGCTCGCGTGCATGTCCAGCCTGGGCCTGCCCGGCACCGCCGGCTTCGTCGCCGAGTTCCTGGTCTTCGTCGCCGCCTGGGAGTCGCACCACTGGTGGTGGGCCGTCGCCGGCGGCATCGGCGCCTTCGTCACCGCGGTGTACGTGCTGCGCGCGGTGCGCCTGATCTTCCTGGGTGAGGGCCCGCCCCAGAAGTTCGCCGACCTGCCCGACGCCACCGGCACCGAGCACGTCGCGCTGTGGGCCCTGGCCGCAGCCATCGTGGTGTTCGGCTTCTGGCCGCGCCTGCTGCTCGATCCCATCGACGGCGCGACCAGTGCCTGGGTCCAGGAGCTCGACGAGGCCAAGGCCCAGGGGCCGGCTCCGCAGATCCCCGGCCAGGCCCGCGACAGCAAGCCCGACTCTGCCGAGCTGCACCTGGGTGAGGCGCTGTAGTGGACTTCCTGCCGCCCCCCACCCTGCTGACCTTCCTGGGCGATCTCGCTCCGCTCTCGGTCGACATCCTGCTCGCCGCGGGCATCGGGCTGCTGTTGGTGTGGGACATCCTGTTCGTCACCGCCGACAAGCGTCCCATCGCCATCGGCGCCTTCGTGCTGTCGGTCGTCGCGCTGGCATGCACCTGGCTGCTCGACATCAACGGCACGGCGCTCACGGGCGCCTACGTGGGCGACGACCTGGCGCTGTTCTTCAAGCGCATCTTCCTCACGGCGGGGTCGCTCGCCATCCTGTCGGCCATTCCCTACAGCAACGAACATTGGCCCAAGCGCTCCGCCGAGTACTTCGAGCTGGTGCTGTTCTCGATGCTGGGCATGACGTTGCTGGCCGGTGTGCGCGACATCCTGCTGTTGGTGGTGGCCTTCGAGCTGATGGGCGTGCCGCTGTACATCCTGGCCGCCTACGCGCGGCGCGACGGCAAGTCGGTCGAGGGCGCGCTCAAGCTGCTGCTGACGGGCGGGGTGAGCTCGGCACTGGTGCTGTTCGGCGTCTCGATCCTGTTCGGCATGTCTGGAACCACCGAGCTCGCCGGCATCGCTACCTACGCCGCCCTGGAGCCGTCGCCCCTGTTGCTGCTCGGCGGAACCGTCGCGGTCGCGGGCATGGGCTTCAAGATCGGCGTCTTTCCCTTCCACATGTGGGTGCCCGACACCTACGAGGGCAGCCGGCCGGTGGTGGTGACCTTCATGTCGGTGGGGCCCAAGGCCGCGGGCATCGTCGCGCTGATCCAGATCCTGTACGCGGGCGACTTCACGCTGCTGGCCAGCGTCAGCACGGTGCTGGTCGCGCTGGCCGCCGCCACCATGCTGGTGGGCAACATCGCGGCCATTCGCCAAGACAACATCAAGCGCCTGCTGGGCCTGTCGGGCGTCGCGCACATGGGCTTCATGCTCATGGCCATGGTGGCGGGCACCACCGGCGAGCTCGGCCTGGCCACGCTGCTGTTCTACGTGCTGGGCTACACCTTCACCAACGTGGGCGCCTTCCTGGTGGTCTCGGCGGTGCACTCGGCGGGCGGCGACGACTCGGTCGACTCCTTCGACGGGCTGGTGGCGCGCTCGGGCTTCTTGTCGCTGGCCATGCTGGTGTTCTTGCTGTCGCTGGCGGGCATTCCGTTCGTGGTCGGCTTCTGGACCAAGCTCTACGTGTTCATCGCCGCCTGGCAGGCCGGGATGGAGATCCTGGTGGTGCTGGGCGCGGTGCTGTCCGTGCTCGCGCTCTTCTACTACCTGCGCGTGGCCCGGGCGATGTTCATGAAGCCGGCGCCCGGCGACGCACCCGTCTTCGAGCCAGATACCCCTACCACCCTGGGCATTGCCGTGTGCCTGGTGTTCGTGATCGGCATGGGCCTTCAGCCCCGTCCGTTCATCGAGGCTGCTGAGAATGCCGCGACGGGGTACACAGCGGCCAAGAAGCTGCTGCCGACCATCGCAGCGCTGGAGGAACATTGAGCTTCCAGAAGGGTGAGAATGTCGTTCACGGCGGGCACGGGCTCGGCGAGGTTCAAGACATCATCGATTTCGAGGGCACCAAGCTGCTGCGTGTGTCCTTTCCGGGCGACCTGACCACCATGGTCCCGCTCGAGAAGGCCGGCCAGATGCTGCGCCGCCCCATGCGTATCGAGCAGGCCAAGGCGCTGCTCAAGGACGTGAAGGGCGCGGCTCCCGATCCTCGTCACTGGCGCCACCGCTACCGCCATGCCACGCGCATCCTGGTCGAGGGTAGTGTTCGCCAGCGCGCCCAGCTGTTGGGCAGCTTCTACGCGCTGCGCAGCACCCGCGCGCTCTCGTTCGCCGAGAAGAAGATCCACGACGATGCCGAGCGCAGCATGCGCACCGAGCTCGCCTTCGTGCTCGAGCGCGACCCCGAAGAGCTCACCACCGAGCTCATCAAGTTCTTCAGCAAGAACCCGCCCGAGCCCGCCGAGCCCGACGAGATGCTGGCCATGGACCCCGAGAAGACCATCTCGATGCCCAAGCAGAACGGTCCGGCAATCGAGGGCTGGCGCTACCTGGGCTCGTTCACGCTCCAGGGCAACCTGCGCGCGGGCGATCGCAACTGGGTGCTCAACGCCAAGACCAAGAAGCGGCAGGGCGGGCACCCCGACTACAAGAGCATCAAGGCGGTGGCCGGCACCTGGCACACCTACCAGAAAGACGTCGACGGCGAAGAGTCGCTGTTCGCGTTCCAGTCCAAGGTCAAGAAGCCCGACCCCATGGCCGCCGACGGTGAGCGCGGCCAGATCTGGGTCGAGGGCGGTGACCTGGCGCTCGTCGACGAGCACCACCGGGAGCTGCCCGAGGTGGCCGACAACCTGCGCTGGGAGATGAGCCCCGCCGGGCGGTGTTTCCCGTGGGGTGTGCTGGTCTACACGGCCAAGGGCGATGGCGTCTACACCATCCACTCCGACGTCAAGAAAGGCGACGCGAAGCAGATCCGCATCACTGTGTGACGCGGGTGGTCCTCAGGGGCCGCGCGTGGCATGATGCGCAACTCCCTGGGAGGGGTGATGAGCGCCGTCCGACCGTTCCTCGATGTCCTCGACAACAAATCCGCCCCGCCGCTCACCGAGCGTGACGACAAGGGCGAGCTGCTGCTGGTCATGCTGGTGCACATGTTCTTCGCCGACGGCGTCTTCGCCGACGAAGAGCTCGACGTGCTGCGGCGCCTCGTGGGCGAGATGAACGATGCCGAGCTGCGCCAGTACTGCAGCGAGCTTTCTGCCCGTCCCCTCGACTTCGACGTCATCCGCGCGGCCTTCCCCAGCCATCAAGAGCGCGACGACATCGTCACCCTGGCCGAACACGGCATCTGGGGCGACAACGTGGTCGAGCCCGGCGAGGTCGACATGATCGAGAAGCTCATGGCCGAGATGGGGATCGAAGCCGGGTAGGACGGCCATCCAGCGGCCTGTGAACTCGACAACTTGCGATTTGCTCGTCGCGTACCGGAGTACGCGTCCTCGCTGCATCGCGGCGTTGTCGCGCCCACATGCCAGCTGGATGACCGTCCTGATGGCGCCTTCGACGGCCGGTGAACTCGACCGTTCACCGTGGGGCAGGCGTCTCGCCTGCCTGTGCCGCCTGCCGCAGGGCTCCCGCGAACACCTGCACCTCTTGCGCGCCGCTGATCCCGTACCGGCGGTCGATCACGAAGAAGGGAACGCCGCGCACACCGAGCTGTGCCCCCTCGATGGCATCGGCGCGCACGGCCTCGGCGTAGGCGTCGTCGTCTGAGAACACGGCGTGCACACCGTCTGCGTCCAGGCCGACCTCGTCGCCCAGCTGGGCCAGGACCTCGGCGTCGAACACGTTGCGGGCCTCACCGAAGTAGGCTGCCAGCACCGCCTCGAACAGCTCGCCGTGCTTGCCTTGAGCGCGCGCGTGGTGCAGCACGCGGTGGATGTCCAGGGTGCTGCCCACCAGGCGATCGGTTCGGTAGGGCAGGCCGTCGGCGCGCGCGATCCCGGCGACGCGATCCTCCATCGCCGCGGCGTTGGGGCCGAACTTGGCGGCGAGCATCTTGGACACCGGCTGGGTCTGTCGGCGTGGCTGCCGCGGATCGAGCTGGAAGGCCCGGTGCACGACGTGAACGTCGCCGTCGAAGTCGGCCAGGGCACGGCTGAATCGCTCGCGGCCGATGTAGCACCAGGGGCAGATGATGTCGGACCAGATGTCGATGCGCATGGCCACTCCTGGTGCTTTGGCTGCACCAACGGTCCAGGATTTCCGAAAAATGGTCTCCTGACACCGTCGCCCACCGTCGCCGAGTATCGCGCCCGGCCTTGCACACCGTCCCAGAACGACCTAATAGGCAGGCACCTGAATCGGAATAATGATTCCGAATTTATGGAGAGCCTATGCGAACGGCAGCCGTTTTGATGTTCTTGGCCGCGTGCGGAACCCCTCCCGAGGGGCTTCGCGAGACCCCCGAGGGCACTGGCCCCGCCGTGTGGATCGACTGGGAGGCGCAGCCGCTGCCCGAGGTCCCGTTCCCCAATGACCTGGCGACACGCACCGACCCCACCTCGATCACCGGGCTGCGCGTGAACATCAGCGAGGTGGCCCCGACCGAGTCCGAGCGCGACGCCCGTCGCAAGCTCAACGAGCTCACCGGCTTCGGCATCTACTCGCCGATCACGGTGCAGTTCGACGCTCGCCTCGATCTGGACGCCATCATCGACCGGCATCCCAACGACTTCGAGCGCGGCGCCGAGGCCTATGCCGACGACGCCTTCTACGTGATCAACGTCGATCCGGACTCTCCGGACTACCTCCAGCCCTTCCCCCTCGATGTCGGCCACGGGCGCTTCCCCATGGATGCGGCGCGCACAGACCGCTACTTCCCCAACGACACGCGCTCGGCCGAGCCGTCCATCGTGTTCGACACCATCTCCGAAGACCTGAACGGCAACGGGGTGCTCGACTGGGGCGAGGACACCGACAACGACGGCACCCTGGACATCGCCAACATCTGGCCGCCCGACGGCGACCCGCGCGAAGACCTGCTCACCTTCTACGAGCTGTCCACCGACACGCTGATCTTCCGCCCGGTGGTCCCCCTGCGCGAAGAGACCACCTACGCGGTGGTGCTCACCGAGCGCCTGGTGGGCACCGACGGCGAGCCCGTGCGGTCGCCCTGGCCCTACGTGAACCACACGCGGCAGTCGGCGGCGCTCGAGCCCCTGAACGAGGCGCTGCCCGCCCTGGGCCTGTCCACCGACGACGTGGCCTTTGCCTGGACCTTCACCACCGCGCGCGTCACCGGCGACCTGGTGGACATCCACCGCGGGCTGTTCGACGGCGAGGGGCCATGGCCCTTCCTAGCCCAGGACTACCCGGGCCAGATCACCCAGGCCATCCAGGTGCACGACCAGCCCGACAGCAACCAGTACAAGCTCGACCTCGACCAGATCATCCCCACGCTGGTGGCGCTGTCGCTGTTCCCCGACGAGTCTGGCGCCTACCTGCAGGCCGCCTACAGCACCTTCTCGGACTCGGTGGTGGGCGGCACCTTCGACACGCCCTACCTGCTGGCCGACCGCGACGATGGCGGCCTGGACGACTCCGACGAGTGGTGGCAGCTCGATCCGGTGGCCGGCACCATGAACGTCGAACCCCAGCGCATCGCCTTCAGCTGTGTGCTTCCCAGCGCCGAGCTCGGCTTCGAGCCGCCCTACGACGTGGCCCTGTTCGGCCACGGCTACGGCTCGTCGCGCTTCGACTTCCTGGGCTTCGCCCATGCCTTCAACCGCGTGGGCATGGCCGCCTGTGCCGCCGACTTCCCGGGCCACGGGCCCACGGTCGACGAAGACCAGATCCCCATCATCGAGGGCCTGCTCGAGGCCAACGACCTGCTGCCCTTCTTCTACCACCTCAAGGACAGCCGCTACCGCGACCTGAACAACGACGGTCATCCGGACAGCGGCGGCGACCAGTGGTCGGCCGATCCCTTCCACACCCGCGACATGGTGCGCCAGGCCGCCGTCGACTGGATGGCCATGGTCAAGAGCATGCAGAACTGCGGCCAAGGCGAGATGGTGCTCACCGAAGAGACCGTCGACGGCCCGGTGCCCACCCGCGATACGGTCGTCACCTGCGACTGGGACGACGACGGAACCCCCGATCTGGGCGGCCCCGACGCCAAGTTCTACATCGTGGGCGGCTCGCTGGGCGGCATCAACGCCTCGGTGGCGGCCGGGGTGATCCCCGAGGTCACCGCCTGGGCGCCCATCGTGCCTGGCGGCGGCACCCTGGACATCGGTGTGCGCACCGAGATTGGCGGCGCGGTCGAGGCTCTTGTGGGCCGCCTGGTCACCCCCATGTTCCTGGGCTTCCCCAACGACGACGGCTCGCTCGAGGTCGTGCAGGCCGTCAACAGCGTCACCGACATGGCCTACCTGCACGTCGCCACCCTTCCCGAGGTGCCCGCGGGCGGCCGGATCGTGGCACGAAACCTGGACAACGGCCTGGTTCGCGAGGGCATGATCCCCGCCGACGGGGCCTTCCGCCTGTCCATTGCGGCCGACGGCCTCGATCCCTTCGAGAAGCGCGAGCTCGCGGGAATCCCCGACGACGCTCGTGCCGGCGTGTACACGGTGGACGGCAACGAGGGCCTCGGTGATCGGCTGGTGGTCGAGGTCTACGACGCCGACGGTGTCCTGGTCAGCACCCTCGACACCTTTGCCGAAGAGGTCACCCACGAGGGCGTCACCATGCTCGCCGGCTCGCCCCTGGTGGCCGGCTCGCACGGCACGGGCAAGGTGCGCAGCAGCCCCGAGCTGCGCCGCCTGGCCATGGTGCTCGCGTCGGCCCTCGAGCCCGGCGATGCCATCAGCTACGCGCCCCACTGGCTCGAGCGTCCCTTCGACGAGATGGGCGGCGAGCCGGTCAACATCGCGGTCATTCCCACCGCCGGCGACTCGATCGTCAACGTGAACACCGGCGTCGCACTGGGCCGCGCCTCCGGCATCCTGGACTGGGACAGCGTCGACGACCGCTACGGCATGACCGTCGACCAGTGGCTGATCGATCGCAAGGTCATCCAGGGCCTCGAAGAACATGGGCCGTGGACCAACGACGCCGGCGATCCAGTGTTGTTCGACATCGACGACCTCGACGACGGCACCGACGGGCTGCAGGCGCCGAGCGACGCCCCGCTGCGCGCCAACCGCGAGAGCTCGGCCGGGGTGAGCGGCTTCCGACTGCCCTACGTCAAGACCACCGGCTCCCACGGCTTCTTCTTGCCCGACCCCAGCCTGGACTTCGACATCAACAGCTTCGGCATCCACCAGATCGCCTGGTACTTCGCCACCGATGGGCAGGAGCTCATCGACGATCCCTGCTTCGCCACCAGCGACTGCGAGTACATGGCCCCCCTGGTGTGGGCCGACGATGGAGGTGGGCAATGATCGCCTTCATGACGCTGTTGGCGCTGTCGGCCCAGGCCCAGGACGACGAGCGCGGGTGGAGCACGCACGGCGAGCTGCGCGAGATCGTGGCCGCCGGCAGCGACTTCGCGGTCGATGCCCACGGCACCACGGTCGGTCAGGGCGTGCACCTCGACCAGCGGCTGCGTGCCGGCGCGGGCTTCCGGGGCGATCTGGTGTCCTTCGAGACCGAGTGGGACCTGTTCACGGGTCAGCTCGCCGGCGACACCTGGGACGTCGAGCGCAGCATGGACGAGCGCCGTCGCGACGAGCGCGGCGCGCTCACCCTGAACGGCTTTCAGCCCCGCAAGCTGTCCGTCGGCACCTACGTGGGCAACGCCAAGATCGAGGCCGGTCTGATGACCTCGCACTGGGGCCTCGGGCTGCTCGCCAACGACGGCGACCACGAGCCCCTGTTCGGGCGCGAGGACTTCGGCGACCGCGTGTTCCGCGTCAAGGCCACGCTGATGCCCTTCGAGACCCGCGTCGGCGCCGCCGCCCCCACCTTCTTGGTGTTCGCCCTCGATGCGGTCCTGGCCGACGATCTGGCCCGCCTGGTCGATGGCCAGGTGGCCACCCAGGCCGTGGTCGCGTTGATGCACGACGGCGGCGACGATGCCGGCAAATACGGCGTCTATGGCGTGTTCCGCAACCAGTTCGAGCCCGACTTCGTGCGCACGACCCAGGCCGGCGTGCTCGACGTGTACGCCGAACACCCGTTGGCGCTCAACGACACCTGGACGCTCACCCTGGCCACCGAGTCGGTGGGCATCGTGGGCCGCACCAGCCGCGCCCAGAGCTACGAGAGCCCAGGTGGGCTGCAGGTGCTGAACCTGGGATCGGTCGCGGCCGTGAAGCTGGGCTCTGATCGGCTCGATGTGCACCTCAACGCGGGCTTCGCCAGCGGCGATGGCAACCCCGACGACAAGCGCTCCCTCGACTTCATGGCCGACCGCGACTTCAATGTCGGCATGGTGCTCTTCGACGAGGTGATGGGCGGCATCGACGCGGGCACCCACGGCTTGTTGGCCGACCCGCAGTGGAGCGGCCAGGCCCCCGACGGGCACGAGCTCGTGGCCACCGAGGGCGCGTGGCGCCGGTCGGCCTACCTGCAGCCCGTGGTCACGCTTCGGCCGCTGAAGCAGCTCGAGCTGCGCGGCGGTGCGGTGTTCGCTCGCTCCACGGGCCCCATCGCCCAGCCCTTCTACACCTTCCGCAACGGCGGCTCGCCGCGCAACCACCTGGACCAGGACACGCTGGGCAAGCGCGCGCTGGGCACCGAGCTGAACTGGGCTGTCCGCCTCTCGCCGCAAGACCCCGAGGTCATGCGCGAGGAGTGGGCCCTGCAGCCCCGGCTCGAGATCCAGGGCGGCCATGCGATGTTGGCTGAGGCGCTGGGCGGCGGCACGGTGCACCAGCTGCAGGGCGCGCTGCGCGTCGAGTGGTAGAGCCGCGGCGCGCTATTCGCCCGGAGCCTCGACCTCCGAAGACCCCGACACCGCCTCGAAGGCAATCGCCTTCAGCACCACGTCCTCGTTGGGACGGCTGTTCTCGGCGGGCACGCGCGCGATCTTCTCGGTCAGGGCGATGCCTTCGTCGCCGCAGTCTCCAAAGATGGTGTGCCGGTAGTTCAGGTGCGGCGTGGGCACCTCGGTGACGAAGAACTGGCTGCCGTTGGTCGTGGGCCCGGAGTTGGCCATGGCCAGCATGCCGCCCCGGGCGAAGGTCAGGCCCTCGACCGGTTCGTCGCGGTACTGGTAGCCGGGCCCGCCGGTGCCGGTGCCCAGCGGATCGCCGCCCTGCACCATGAACTCGGGGATCACGCGGTGGAACACGATGTCCTTGTACAGGGGGCCCTCGCCGGGCTCGCCGGTGCGCGGGTCGAGCCACGGCAGCTCGCCCGTGGCCAGACCGTAGAAGCTGCTGACCGTGAGCGGCGCCTGGTCGACGTACAGCTCGCATCGGTAGTCGCCCATCGAGGTCTGGATGGTGGCGAACAGGGCGTCGCCCTCGCCCAGGCCCATGTGCTCCCGGAGCGTGGCCAGCGGTGTGTCCGAGGCCTTCACCGCCTCGGCGTTCACCAGCGGTGCGCCGGCTTCGAGGTGCCGCAGGTAGCCGTCCATGTCGCCCTGCCCAAAGAACACCTCGACCAACAGGGGATCGACAGGAAGTCCGGCGGCACCGGCCTTGTTCAGGGGCTCGCGGGCCTCGTCCATCTTGCCGCTGTCGAGCAGCGCGATGCCGTACAGCCACGCCGTGCCCGGTGAGTCGGGGAACTGGGTGTACACCTCGCTCATGTGGGTGGCGGCGGTCTCGGGTTTGGCGGTGCCGGCCAGGGACGCCCACAGCAGCGCCGCATCGACCGACTCGGCGTCGGCCTTGCGCGCGGCGTCGGCGCGGCTGGCGGCGGTGTCCAGATCGCCCAGAGCGGCGGACGTCAGCGCCGCGCCCATGCCCAGGCAGCCATCATCGGGGTAGGCCTCGAGCAGCCGGGTGAAGATGGGGTCGGCCTCGGCGGCGCGGCCGGACAGGGTCAGCGTGACGGCTCGCAGGCTCTCGGCGCGAGGGTGCAGCGGGTCGGAAACCTGGGCCACGGCGGTGAGCGCGTAGTTGAACTTGGCCTGCTCCAGAAAGCCGATGGCGCGTTCGAGGTGCTCGAGATCCTTGGCCTTGGGAGGCTTGGCGGTGGGCACGCGGCTGATGCACAGGTCCTGGAAGGGAACCTGGGACAGCGCGAAACGCAGGGGCTCGGTGGTGCCGGGCGCGCTGGACTTGGGGCAGCCCGCGAGCACGGGAAGGACGACGAGAGGGAGGATTCGCATGGTCGGGCCGGTAACCCGAGGCGGGCGAAACGCCCCGCGACGCCCAAGGAGCACAGGCCTCCGTGCCTGTGGCTAGCTCTGAACCGGACAGCCCCAGCCGTCGTACCAGCCGTCGTTGGCCTCGGCGAGCTTCTTGACCGCCATGACCGCCTTGTGGCTCACCTCGAGGGCGGCGGCGGACTCGCCGGTGACGTGGGCCACGAAGGGCCAGTCGCCTTCTTGATCGTCGGCGGCCTCGCCGGCGAAGCCCGCCTCTTTGGCGGCGCCCACGAAGGCGTCGCGCTTGGCGGCATCTTGGAAGTAGGCGTAGTGATCGAGCGTGCGCACCTTGGACAGATCGTCACCGTTGGCGGCGAGCTCGGCGACGACGTTGCGGTCGGCCATCCACTGGCGGCGCTCGTCGCTCGGCGTCAGGAACGAGGTGTAGTACTGCCACTCGGCGTCGTCTTGGCTGTGGGTGGCGTAGTCGCGGCCCAGCTCGTCGAGCACCGCGCCGGCCAGCGCCTCGGCGTCGACGTCGGCGGCGCTGTAGTAGGCCATCTGCCACTGCGACGTGGTGCGGGTGCGGCCCACGAAGTAGGCGCCTGCCTCTTCGATGGCCGCCTGCAGCGCCTGCTCGACCGTGGTGAAGCCGGCCTCTTCGGCCTCGGTGCCCAGGCCGTGCTCGCCGGGCTCATCCATGTCCACGAACACCATGGTGAGCTTGGGAAAGCCGTCCATCGGCGCGTAGCCATCGAATGCGAAGTCCAGCATGATGCTGGCGGGCTCGCCGTCGACGTGCTGGAAGTAGAAGTCCCACTGGCTGTCGTTGTGTTCGGCCTGATCGTCGGTCGCTTCGTCGGACATGTCGCCTCCGCCGCGCGACTATACTGGTGCGTCCATCATCTCGGAAGGCCCATGTCTCGCTCGATCCTTGCCCTCGTCCTCGCAGCGCCGGCCGCGGCGGCTGCCGTACCCCTCGAACTCCACCATCAGGGACGTGTGTTCGATGCGGTGGGGCAGCCCATCGACGGGGCGCACGATCTGAGCCTGAGCCTGTACGACGCTCCGAGCGGTGGCACGGCGGTGTGGCAAGAGACCCAGAGCCTGGTCTTCGACGTGGGCTACTTCTCGGTGCCGCTCGGCGCCGATGCGGGCAACCCCCTCGATCTCGACCTGTTCGCGGGCGACGAGATGTGGCTGGGGCTCTCGGTCGACACCGGGCCCGAGCTGTCGCCCCGTGTTCAACTGCGCTCGGTGCCGTTCGCGTTCCGTGCCGGGCACGCCGCCACCGCCGACGTGGCCACCGATGCGCTCGCCGCCGACCACGCCACCTCGGCCGACAGTGCCACCAGCGCCACCACCGCCGACAGCGCGACCACGGCCACCAATCTGTCCGGCGGCACCGTCGACGCGACCGAGGTGCGCATCGACGGCACGGTGGTGATCGACAGCAGCGGCGCCCTGCAGGTGACCCCCGCTGCGCACAACCACGCCGCTGCCGACGTGGTCAGCGGGCTCTTTGATGTGGCGCGGCTCCCGGTGGGGGGTGGGTCGACACAAGTGGCGGCCGGCGACCACACCCACGACGCCAGCGAGATCACCGGCGTGTGGGAGGGCGGTGTGCGGCTGACGGGCAACAGCGCCAGCTGCGACTCGTCGATCGAGGGCACCCTTCGCTACACCAACGGCAAGCTCGAGATCTGCGACGGCGCCGACTGGTCAGCGGTGGTCGCGGGGGCACCGGGCTCGGCCGCCAATCCGGGCGTCGACTGTCGGCAGCTGTTGGCCAACGATGCCTCGCTGCCCTCGGGCGAGTACGTGATCGACCCCACGGGCAGCAATGCCGTCACCGTGTGGTGCGACATGAGCACGCTCTCAGGCGGATGGACGGTCATCTATGCGGGCGACAACAGTGCTCCGTGGGGGCCAACCTACGGAAGCGACGTGTTCGGCGACATCACCCTCAACCCGGGCACCGTGCCTCGTCCCGACCTGTCGACCGGCCCCGGCGGCATCCACCCGCCCAACTACGGCCTCAGCTTCACCGAGCTGGCGGTGGTGTACGACAACGTGCCGGCAGCGTCCACCGCGTGCCTCCAGGACACGCTGTACACGGTGTCGGCGACGGCGCTCACCGGTGACAAGACGCTCACCGGCACCACGACGGGCCAGTCGCTCACCTGGGACGACACCTCGACGGGTGCCAACACCTGGTGCACCAACGAGGTCGCCGAGGGGGACGCGATCGGGGTGGATGGGAGCTTCTGCGCGCCGTACAACTACCAGAACGTCTGGGCGACCCGCTCGGGCTCCAACAACAACAACATCTGCGGGGGCAGCGGTGGCAACACCACCAGTCCGTTCACCGTGGTGTTCATGGTGAGGTAGCGACCAGCCGCCGCCGCCGCACGAGCACCAGGGGGAGCAGGGCCAGCCAGCCGGCCCCCGCCGCAACCGTGCTGCAGCCTCGCTCGTCGTCGCCTCCGTTGGGATCGTCCGGGTCGTCGGCCTGGACCCAGGTCAGCTCGGGCAGTTCGCTGGCCAGCCACTCGGCGTGGTGGTCGATGCGCGTCACGCCGGTGCTGCCGTCGGCACATCCGGGCTCGACCCAGCTGCTGATGCCCACCTGCACGCGCCCGTCCGCGCCGTCGGCGAACACGGGACCGCCTGAGTCGCCGGTGCACAGGTTGCTGCTGGCGTCGTTGGCCAGGAAGTACTCGGCCGACGCGTCGTCGCAGCTGTCCAGGGCGTCGTCGGTGGGGCCGGTGGTGCAGTGCTCGGCGTCGAGCTCGGCGCGGCGCCGGTCGCCCGCGTCGCCCTCGTCGTCGTCGGTGTCGCCGAAGCCCACGAACTCGAGGGTCTCGCCCAGCCGATCGAAGGCCGTCCCGTCCAGGGTCACCGGCTCGTCGTCGGTCCAGGCGCTGCTCATGCGCAGCAGGGCAACGTCGTTCTCCCAGGCCTGGCCGTCCCAGTCCGGGTGCACCACCACCTCCACGACCTCCCGGCTGAAGTCCCAGCCGTCGGTGTAGGGGTGCTCGGTGAAGAACAGGAACATCTGCCAGCCGTCGGCCTGCCGGTCTTCGAGCAGGTCGGCACAGTGCGCGGCGGTCAGCACCCACTCGGGGTGCACCAGGCTTCCGGTGCAGAACACCCCGGCGCCCGAGTCGCGGTAGGCCAACAAGGCGGCCACCTGGTTGTCGTCTGGCGCGGCTTCGCCGCCCACAACGGCGCTGACGGGCATCGAGAGGCTCAGCAGGCTGAACAGGTAGAACATGGCGGCTCCGTGAGGGGAGTGTACACTGCAAACCTGCACGGAGACGCAATGCGCTGGGCATTGGCCACCCTGACCCTCGCCGCGCTCGGCACGATCTCGGGGTGCCTTCCCTCCGGCGAGCCGCCGGTTCTCGACGTCCACAGCTGGGCCCACGGCTGCTACGCCATCGAGGCCGGCCCGGGATTCCTGGCCCGGGACGGCGATGGCTACCGCTTCTCGGGCGACGCGCTCGGCGAGGCCACCCCGTTTCGATTCCAGCCCTCGGATCTGGGCACCTACCTGCTCTACGACCCGGACGGGGGCTACGTCGTGGCCCGCCGCGATCGCTTCGTGCGCGAGACCGAGCTCGAGTCCGACATGACCAACTTCGACGATGGATTCCGATCCGGCGCAGAGTGGGACCTGCAGACCTCGATCCGCGACTTCGAGCGCTACCAGCTCCGCAGCCACAAGAACCTGCGCCTGCTCGGCCGCGACGAGATGACCGACGACGAGCGCAAGGCCATGGCCGTCAGCTTCGTGCCGGCCGAGGGCTGCGCAGCCTTTCCCGAGCTGCAGCTGAACGCCACGGGCTCCCCTGCGCGCACCACCTGGGACGATGGCGACGTGTACGGCATCGTCGAGATGCACACCCACATCCTCACGAACTTCGGCTTCGGCGGGGCCATGTTCCACGGCAGCCCCTTCCATCCGCTGGGCGTCGAGCACGCGCTGGGCGACTGCGATCGGGTGCACGGGGAGGAGGGCCGCAAGGACTTCTTTGGCTACACCTACGACGCCACCGGCAACAGCGGAAACCTGGATGGCCTGGTCGAGGCGATAGCGGTGGGTGAGGTGCCCGAAGACAACCACCACACCGACGGCTACCCCACCTTCAGCGACTGGCCCAACGCGCGCACGCGCTCGACGCACCAGGTTCAGTACTACCGCTGGCTGGAGCGCGCCTGGTTGGCGGGTCTGCGGCTGGTGGTGCAGCACGCCACCGGCAATGCGGTGATCTGCAACATCACCGTGGGCGCGGGCTGGTCACCGGCTCGGTACGGCTGCGAGGACATGACCGGGGCCGACCGCCAGATCCAGGCCGCCTACGAGCTCGAGCGCTACATCGATGCCCAGTGGGGCGGCCCCGGCCGGGGCTTCTTTCGAGTGGTCGGCACCCCCCAAGAGGCCCGCGAGGTCATTGCCGACGGCAAGATGGCGGTGGTGCTGGGGCTCGAGGTCTCGGACCTGTTCGACTGCCACCTGACCCCGCGGGAGGGGGGCCCCACCTGCGACGAGGCCCACGTCGATGCCCAGCTCGACGACTACTACGCGCGCGGCGTGCGGGTGCTCTTCCCCAACCACAAGTACGACAACGCCTTCACCCCGGGAGACGGCAGCAGCGGCTTCATCGAGGCCGGCAACTTCTTGAACAGCGGGCACTACACCAACAAGGTGAGCCAGGACTGCCCCACCGACGTGCCCGCCGGCTTCGACGACGGCGAGATCACCTTCGGGGGGCTCAACGAGCCCAGGGACACCTACCTGTCGCCGGCGCCGGAGGACCTGAGCCAGCTGGGCATCGACCCGGTGAGCACCATGCTGCCCTTCGCGCCGCGACTGCTCGACCCGGCGGTTCCCGGGGAACACTGCCAGAACGGCACCCTGACCCCGGTGGGCGAGCACCTGCTGCGGGGCATGATGCGGCGCGGGATGGTGATCGAGGTCGACCACCTGCCGCGGCGTTCGTACAAGCGCGCCTACGAGCTGCTGGCCGAGAACGACTACCCAGCAACCGGCACCCACGGGCGTGACAACAACGGCAAGCTCTACGAGGTCGGCGGGCTGTCGATCGGAGGCCTGGGGCGTTGCCACGACCCGGACAATCCGCGCACGAGCGTGGCGGGCTTCCTGTCGCGGGTCGATCGCATGGTCGACGCGGGCATGCACCCCTCGCTGGGCATCACCTTCGACCTCAACGGCCTGGCGGGTGGGCCCCGGCCGCGCTTTGGACCCGATGGCTGCGGCGACGACCAGATCAACCCCGTCACCTACCCCTTCGCGTCGCACGACGGGGGCGTGAGCTTCACCGAACCCTGGGCGGGCGAGCGGCTGTACGACTTCAACAACGAGGGCATGGCGCACATCGGCCTGTTTCCCGAATACCTCGAGGACCTGCGGCGTGACGGCGCCACCGACGACGACCTGGAGCCGCTGTTTCGCTCGGCGGAGGGGTACATCCGCATGTGGGAGAAGGCCGAGGCTCGTGGCCAGGTGCTGAGCGGCGGTTGAAATACCGGGCGTCCGCTCGCTGTACACTGCGCACCATGACGTCCCTGCCCAAGTTGATCTTCGCGGCTTCGACCGCGCTCGTGCTCACCGGCTGCTGCTGCTGCCCCTGCAACTGCGGCGGCGGCAGCGGAGGCAACTACTCGTCGGGTGGAGGCGGAGGCGGAGGCGGCGGCTTCTTCGAGGACATGGTCGAGGACCTCGCCAGCTCCTTTCTGGAGGCCATGATCGTGGAGGGCATCGAGGCGGCGCTCGGGCGCGAGATCGGCGGCACCGTCGAGCTCGACACCGAGACCGGCTCGCTGAGCTTCGTCACCGACGAGGGCGAGCGCGTTGCGGTGCAGACCGAGAATGCGCCCTGGCCCGACGGCTTCCCCCACGTCGATCGCTACCCCGGCAGCAATGTGGCCATCACGCTCGACGCGTCCACCACTGATGCCGATCTGGTGGCCGTGGTCGTCGAGACGTCGGACACGGCCAGCGATGTGGCCACCTTCTACGAGACCAAGATGTCGACGCTGAACAACTACGAGCGCGCCGACGAGGGCGACACCATCGTGCTCAAGGGCGAGATGCCCGACGGCAAGCTGGTGGCCATCGCCGTGGGCAAGCAGGACGGCGGCGGAACGATGATCACCTTCGTGGCGGTGCCGCCCAACGACTCCGCCGAGGGTGCGACGCCGTAGCCACGGGTCGGAACACGCGGCCCCGCTGGTTGGTTAGCCAGGGGCATGCTGCTCTCCTGGCTCTCGCTGTTCGCCTTTGCCGCCCCGGTTCCGGTGTGCGACACCGCCCAGGGCCAGGGACTCGTGCCCAGCCGTGACGGGCACCTGTTCGCCCGCTGGGAGCTGGCCCCGCAGTGGGAGCTCGACCCCGTCGCGCTCGAGGGCATCGCCGGCACCGTTCAGCGCCTCGACCAGCAGGGGGTGGCCGTCGTCGTGCTGCTCACCCCCACGCGACCCATGGCGGTCGACGTGCTTGCCAAGCCGATGTATGCGCGAAAGCGAGCCGTCGAGTCCTACCAACAGGCGCGGGACAGCCTTCGCGGGGCGGGGGTGCAGGTGGTCGACGTGCTCGATGTGGCGTTGGCGCACGAGGGCAGCGACTTCTTCTGGAAGCTCGATCACCACTGGACCCCGGAAGGGGCCAAGGCCACGGCGGGCGTCGTGGCCGAGCACATCCGCGGTCGGGATCTCCGCGAGCCGCTGGTCAGCGGCACCTTCGAGACCACGGCCGTCGACGCCTTCACCCGCGAGGGCAACATGAGTGCGCGCGTGCACAAGGCCTGTCCCGGCATCCAGCACGAGCCGATGCTCTGGCCCAAGTACCAGACCGTGCGCAAAGGTGTGGGCCTGCTCGACGAGGTGCCGGCTGCGCAGGTGGTGGTGGTGGGCACCAGCCAGATGTCCGAGGAGTGGAACTTTCCCGGCTTCCTGGCGCAGGAGCTGCAGTCCGATGTGCTCGACGCCAGCGTGGGCGGCGGGCACGCGATGGGGGGCTTGCTCAACTGGCTTCGCTCCGCCGAGCGGGCCGCCCACCTGCCGTCCATCGTGGTGTGGGAGATCGACGCCGGCGACTTCGTGACCTCCAACAAGCCGCACTTCCCGGAGCTGTCCGATCCCGTCGCGTGGCGCCGCATCCACGGCGCGCTCGCAGGGTGCGGCACCTCGGTCGCCAAGGGCCCCGCCCCCCTGACCCTGGCCGAGCCATCGGCCGAGGGATGGACGCTGGTGGTGCACACGCAGAAGAAGGTCCCGGCGTCGGTCACGCTCCGCCTCGGTCGTGCCGGCAAGACCGAGGTCGTCGAGCTCCTGGGCTGGCGCAAGGTGCCCGACGACGGTCGCCGCTTCTGGCTGCTCGACGAGGGGGTCACGTCGGTCGCCGTGGTCGCCCCGGCCAAGCTGGGCGCGGTCGAAGTGGAGCTCTGTCGGCCATAGAGTCAGAAGGCGGCGGTGCCGGCCTGTTAGCAGGGCGCTGAACGGCCCGTTGGCCGAAGCCGCCCCGGAGAGCCCAAATGCGCCCGCTGGTCCTCGCCCTGCCCCTCGTCTTCCTCATGCCCGTCGCCTGCGACGGCGGCATCGATCCCGGAGTGGGCGACGCTGACGCCGACGCCGACGCCGACGCCGATGCCGATGCCGACGCCGATGCCGATGGGGACGCCGACGCCGATGCCGACGCCGACGCCGACACCGACACGGGCAAGCTCGAAGACACGGGCAAGCTTGATGATACCGGCGACACGGACACGGACACGGACACCGGCTTCGGTCCGTGCACCGATGACGCGCACGAGCCCAACGATGCCGAGACCTCGCCGCTGGCACTGCCCAGCTCCACCACGGGGCTGGTGGTGTCCGGCAGCAGCGAAGACTACTGGTCGTACACCTTCGCCTCGGGCACCCACACCGTGATCGACGTCACCTTCGACGAGACGGCGGGCGATGTCGATGCCCGCATCTACGACGGTGCCGGCACGTCCATCGACTCGTCCACCAGCGTGAGTTCCGACGAGCAGCTCGAGGTGTTCAACAACACCGCCAGCGACTGGAACTACGTGATCCAGGTCGAGTCGTACAGCGGCAACTGCATGCCCTACGACATCGCGCTCACCGAGACCGCCGTCACCGTGTGCACCGAAGACAGCCACGAGCCCAACGACACCTCCGATGACGCGCTCCCGATCGTGACCGGCGACGCCACGCTGTCCGTCGACAGCGACCACCCGGACTACTGGAGCATCGACGTCGCGGCGGGCGCGACGGTCACGGTGGTGGCCACCTTCGTCGACGACCTGGGCGACATCGACATCGATCTGTACGACGCCACGGCGACCACCCTGCTCGACTCGAGCAGCGGCACGACCGACACCGAAGAGGTCACCTACGACAACAGCGCCGGCGGAGCCACGACGCTGATCCTCTACGTCGAGCGCTGGACCTTCGGCGCATTCGCGGGCTGCAACAACTACGAGCTGGCGGTCACGCAGTAGCGGAGCCTACAGGTACTCCATCTTCAGCTTCTTGCCGTTGCTGTACTCCCAGCGGCGCCAGGGCTTGCCCCGGTCGTACTCCAGCCACACGCCGTGCCGCTCGCCATCGATGTACTCGCTCTCGAGCTCGACACGGCCGCCCTTGTCCCAGCGCGTCCAGCGGCCGTGGGCAAAACCCTTGCGGTAGGTGCCGGTCTCTTTCTTGGAGCCGTCCTCGCGCCACACCGTCCACACGCCGCTGGTCTGGCCGTCTTCGTACGCGCCCACCTCGCTCTTCTGCCCGCCCACGAAGAAGCGCTCGACGGGTCCGTGCCGCTTGCCGCCGACGTACTCGCTGCGCTCCATGAGCTTGCCGTTGTCGTGCCAGGTGAGCCACAGGCCCGTCGCCTCGCCGGCCAGGTACTCGCCGCGCGTCCAGGGCTGGCCGCCCTCGTAGTACTCGGTCCACTCGCCGATCTTCTTGCCGGCGTCGTAGGCGCCCACGGCCTTGGGGCTGCCGTCCGAGTAGAACGACTCGTGCTCGCCGGTCTCGAGGCCATCGGCGTAGAAGGTGCGGTACTCCAGCTGGCCGTTGCCGTACCAGCTCTGCCACTCGCCCAGCTTCTGGCCGTCCTCGGTCCACTCGGCCACCAGCATGGGCGACCCGTCGGACCACCAGCGCCGCTCGGGGCCGCGCCCGGTGCCGTCCCGGTACTCGGCCTCGTGCATCAGCTGGCCACCCTTGGACCACGAGCGCTGCTTGCCGTCGCGCTTGCCGTGGTTCCAGCTCTCTTCGGTCTTGGGGCTGCCGTCGTGATGCCAGTGCAGGAAGGCGCCGTGTTTGTCGCCGTGCAGCCAGTTCTCGACGGCACGGGGCGTGCCCCCCGTGTACCAGGTCTCTTGCAGCCCGTGGCGCTCGCCGTGCTCGAAGTTGCCGCTGAACTCGGCCGAGCCGTCGGCATAGAAGCGCGAGCTCGGTCCGTGGCGCTGGCCATCGATGTCGTAGGCGACCGACGACGAGAGCTGCCCGTTGTCGTGCCAGAATCGGTGGTTGCCCTTGGCGGTGCCGTGCTCCCAGAGCGAGTCTTCGACCAGCACGCCAGCGTCGTTGAAGCGCTGGTACGGACCATGCTTCTGCCCGTCAGAATCGAGGCACTGGAAGTCGCCCGGCCCGTCGCCGCCCATGCGGGTGGACAGCTGCTGGGTGCCGGCCGGGCAGGCCAGGCTGCCGCCGCTGTTCATGGCCACCGAGATGACCGCCGTGCCGCCCACCAGCAGCAGGGTGCCGCCGATGAAGGCCGTCCAGATGTTGTCCGAGAAGGCCGCCTGCTCGGCCAGCTCCTGGTCGCTGGCCACCGAGACCCGGGCCCCGTCCTGCTGGGCGGCATCCCAGGCGGCCTGCCGACGCAGGTCGTTGACGTACGCCGCCACGCTCATGCCCAGCACCACCAGCACAAGGGCCGCGGTACCCCCCCCGACCACCACGGGGTTGTCCTGGTACGCCTCGAGCCAGATGTGGCCCATCAGCCAGACCAGGCCACCGATCAGAACCAGGCCGCTCATCAGGAAGCGGATCATCATTCGGTTGCGAAGGTCGAACATCGACCGGCTCTATCTCGTCGGCATCCTGGGTGCTTCAGGGCACCGGGCTTCCGCTTGCCCGATTCCGGAGATAGGGGGTGGCCCCGCCAGGGAGTGCCCGTGCCCGCGCAGAAGACCATCTCTCCCGTCGATGGCTCACTCTTTGCCGAGCGTCAGCTCGCGTGTGCCACCGACATCGATGCCCAGCTCGACCGCGCCCGAGAAGGGTTTGCCCGCTGGCGCCGAACCTCCCTCGATGATCGCATCGAGCTGGTCGAGCGGGCCATGAGCTGGCTCGAGGCGCACACCGACGAGCTGGCGCCCGAGATCAGCTGGCAGATGGGTCGCCCCATTCGCTACGCCCCCCTCGAGGTGACCGGCACCGTGCACCGGGGCCGCTCGATGTGTGAGCTCTCACGCACAGCACTGGCGCGCATCACGCCCCCCCAGCGCGACGGCATTCGCCGCTTCATCGAGCGTGAGCCCGTGGGGGTGGTGCTGGTGCTCTCGCCCTGGAACTACCCGTACCTCACCGCGATCAACGCGGTGGTTCCGGCGCTGTTGGCGGGCAACAGCGTGGTCATCAAGCACAGCGACCAGACCCCGCTGTGCGCCGAGCGCCTGGTGCAGGCGTTTGTCGAGTCCGGGCTTCCCGAGGGCGTCTTCCAGTACCTGCACATGAACCACGACCGCACGGCCCGCCTGGTGGCCGATGCCCGGGTCGACCACGTCGCCTTCACCGGAAGCGTCGCCGGGGGCCGCGCGGTGGTCAAGGCGGCCTCGGATCGCTTCATTGGGGTAGGCCTCGAGCTGGGCGGTAAAGACCCGGCCTATGTGCGCGCCGACGCCGATCTCGACTTCGCGATCGAGAACACCGCCGACGGGGCCTTCTTCAACTCGGGGCAGTCCTGCTGCGCCGTCGAGCGCATCTACGTCGACCACCGGGTCTACGATCGCTTCGTCGAGGGCTTCGTCGACGTGGTCAAGCGGTATCGGCTGGCCAACCCGCTCGACCCCGAGACCACGCTGGGTCCGGTCGTGCGTCGACGAAATGCCGAGGGCATCCGGCGCCAGACGGCGCACGCCGTCGATCGGGGTGCACGCGCGCTCATCGACGAGGCCCACTTCGGAGAGCTCGGCGGGGGCGCCTACCTCGCCCCGCAGGTCCTCGTCGACGTCGACCACTCCATGCCCATCATGACCGAAGAGACCTTCGGGCCCGTGGTCGGCATCATGCCCGTCACCAGCGACGAACAGGCGGTCCAGCTCATGAACGACAGTGCCTACGGCCTCACGGCGAGCATCTGGACGAGCGACCTCGATCGCGCCGAGCAGCTGGGTCGCCAGATCGAGACGGGCACGGTGTTCGCGAACCGGGCCGATGTGCTCGATCCGGAGCTGGCCTGGGTGGGCTGCAAGGACTCCGGACGCGGCTGCACGCTGTCGGTGCTGGGCTTCGACGCCTTCACCCGTCCCAAGAGCTTCCACCTGCGAGCGCGCTGAGACCGTGCAGGAGCCGCACCAAATCGGTGCAGGCCCGGCGAACCCCGGCGGGCGCGTCTAGACTCCCAGCGAGAGGTGTGTGTGTCTGGCTTTGAAGCGCTGATGTCGCTGACGCCCGATGGTGTCGAGCTCGCCGAGATCCGAGCCCTGGTCGAGGACGATCTGGTGCGGCCCTCCGACGTGGCCGAGCTCCTGGGCCCCGAGCACGCCTCGGATGGCGAGCTGCTGTTCCGACGCGAAGACCTGCCCCGCATTCGCCCGGTGCTGGTGGCGCTCGCCGCCCGGGCTGCGGGTGCCGACGCCGTCGACGGCGACGCCCAGTACGCAGCCGAGCTGCTGCATGCGGCGCTGCTGGTGCACGACCTCGCCTTGGGGCGCGAGGGCGGGCGTCGTCGCCGCGTCGCTCGGCGCATCCTGAAGCGCTCGGTGTCCTGGCTGGCGGGCAATCAACTGACCCTGCGGGCGCTCGAGCTCACCCGGGGCCACAGCCCCAAGGTGATGGCCGCCGTGCTCGAGACCATGCGGGAGTTCGCCGACGCCGCCAGCCTGTCCCGCGAGCTGCAAGAGGGTGTGGTGCCCACGTACGAAGACTGGCACGCGCACGCCGGCATGCAGACCGGCGCGCTGTTCAGCTTCTGTTGCCGCGCGGGCGGCCACCTCGCCCACGCCGACCGCCAAGAGATCTTCGCCCTGAGCCGCTACGGTCGGCACCTGGGGCGGGTGTGGCATGCCGCGCAAGATGCCGCGGCGCTGCGCCACGGCGACGGGGGGGCCCACCTGCTCACCCGCGCACTCGCTGGCAGGCCCGTGCTGGCCGTCATCTGCGCGGCGAATACCGAGCCCGACATCGGGGTGGCCTGGGCGCGCCTTGTCGAGGATCCCAGCCTTCCGGCCGCCGAGGCGCTGGCGGGCCGGGTGCTGGCCGCGGGAGGCCTCGCCGGCGCGGCCGAGATCATGGTGCGCGAGGGGTGGTCTGCTCGCCGATCGGTGCGACGAATGCCCGAATCGACGTACCGCGACGCCCTCGAGAAGCTCGCCGAGCGGGTGTCGACGGCGGGAATGCGCAAGCCGAGCCTTTAGCAGCGGCCTGCTACCAGGATAGGGGGCCGCGGCTGCGAGGTCGCAATGCTCGGCAACTGGAACTACCCAACCTCCATCCGCTTCGGCGCAGGGCGAATCCGCGAGCTCTCGCTCGCCTGCCGCGAGCTCGGAATGCGGCGCCCGCTGCTGGTCACCGACCAGGGCTTGGCCTCGCTGCCGATGATCGCCGACGCCGTGACCGCCAACGCCGATGACGGCCTGCCGACCGCCCTGTTCAGCGAGGTGCGCGGCAATCCGGTGGGCGCCAACGTCATTGCCGGGGTGGCCGCCTTTCACGAAGCCGACTGCGACGGGGTCATCGCCTTTGGGGGCGGCTCGGCGCTGGACGTGGGCAAGGCGGTCGGGCTCATGGTGGGGCAGGCCCGCCCGCTGTGGGACTTCGAGGACGTGGGCGACAACTGGACCCGCGTCGACGCCGACGCCATGGCCCCGGTCGTCGCAGTGCCCACCACCTCGGGCACGGGCTCGGAGGTGGGGCGCGCCTCGGTCATCACCCAGGAGTCGACGCACACCAAGCGCATCGTGTTCCACCCCCGCATGCTGCCTGGCCGCGTGATCTGCGACCCGCAGCTCACCGTGGGCCTGCCGCCCTCGCTCACGGCCTGGGTGGGCATCGACGCACTCTCCCACAACCTCGAGGCCTGGTGTGCGCCGGGGTGGCACCCCCTGGCCGATGGCGTGGCCCTGGAGGGCATGCGCCTGGTGCACCAGGCGTTGGAGCGCGCGGTTCGCGACGGCACCGACCTGGACGCCCGGTCGATGATGATGGCGGCCAGCACCATGGGCGCGACGGCCTTTCAGAAGGGGCTGGGAGCGATGCACGCCATGAGCCACCCCATCGGCGCCCGCATCGACACGCACCACGGCCTCACCAACGGCATCGTGATGCCCTATGTGCTGCGCCGCAACGAGGCGGCCATCGCCGACCGGCTGGCCCGCGCCGCCGCCTACCTGGGCCTGCCCGACGCCAGCTTTGCGGCCTTCGTGGACTGGGTGCTGGCGCTGCGCGAGACCATCGGCATTCCCTCCACCCTCCAGGGCACCGGCTTCGGCGAGGGGCACGCCACGGAGCTCGCCCCCATGGCCAAGCACGATCCGAGCGACGGCGGCAACCCCGTCCCCCTGACGGTCGCGGACTACGAGGCGCTGTATCGGGCGGCGTTGGCCGGCGCGTAGCGGCGCCGGGTCCAAGGAGCACAGGCCTCCATGCCTGTGTTGTGGAAGGGCAACGGGCACCGACTCCCGTTCTCCTGCTACTTCTTGGCCTTGCCCTTGGGAGCCGCGCTTCGTTCCAGCGCGTCGTTCATCTGCCCCACCAGCTTCTCTTTCGCCGCCGACTTGGCGGCTCGCAGCTCGTCGCGGTCGCCTTCGGCCTTGATGAAGAGCGGCTCGTATTCGTCGAAGGCGCCCTCGTCGTAGCCCGACGCCACCAGCATGCGGATCTCCTTGCGGTACTGCTGCGGGTTGTGGCGACGCAGCTCGAGCAGCTCTTCGTACAGATCCGGGTGGTCTTCGGCCAGGGACTCGAGCACGGCGCGGAACACGCGCCGCTGCACCTTCTTGATGTGTTTGCCCATGGCCGCAGTCTACAGGAGGAAGTACCAGGCTCCGAAGAACACGCCCACGAAGGCGATCACGCCGCCCACGGCGACGCCGATCACCAAGCCGCGTCGGGTGCTGCCATGCGTCCTGGGACGCGGCGTGTCGTCCGCGACGTCGGATCCCTGCAACGAATGCCGGCGTTCGAGCTGCTTCTTGCGGCTCATCATCACGATCTTCTCGTTGTCGTCTTCTTCGGCGAAGCCACCGGTCGTCTCTTCGTTCGTGGGCAGTGGCGAAGTGGGCTCGGGCAGCGGTGTGGGCTCGGCGATGGGCACGGGCTTGCCCTCGGGCACGGTGATGGCCCGCTCGGCCCAGTCGCGCAGGGTCGTGCCGCCGGCGGCCTCGGCCAGGCGCCTCAGCTCGTTTTCGATGGCTCGCGGTGACGGCCGCTTGTCGGGGTTGCCGTCCATCACCTGGCCAAAGAGGCCGGCCAGCTTGGGCCCGATGCGCTCGATGGCCACCAGCCGGGTGCTGGCGGCGGCGACCTTTCGGCCGTGCCGATCGAGGTTGGCCGACGTCTTGCCAAAGCGCTCGCCGGTCAGCAGCTCGTACAGGATCACCCCCACGGCGTACACATCGGCCGCAGGGTGATCGACGCCGTCGAGGGCCTCGGGGCTCGAGTAGCCCAGGCTGGCAGCGCCCTGCACGGTGGTGGCCGCCGCGGCCGCGGCCAGATCGTCGGCGGTGCGGCCGAAGCCCAGCAGCTTCACCGAGCCCTCGGGCGTCAGCATGACCTCGGCCGGTCGGAGCTCGCGGTGCTGAATGGGGGCAACACCCGTGGCAGGGTCTGACGTGCGCACCGCGACGTCCAGGGCACCGGCCAGCTCGGCGGCGATCTCGAGCGAGGCCCGGACCGAGGGCCGCTGGTCGGCGTCGGCCTGGGGCAGGGTCACGCCGCGCACCAGCTCCATCACCAGGCCCTTGCGGCCGTCTGCGAGCTCGGCGAGGCCCTCGGCGGCCACGATGGATCGGTGCTTGAGAACGGACAGGGCGCGGGCCTGCTGGCGGGTCTGCTGCAGCCCGCGGTTCGAGTCCAGCGGGATCTTGACGGCGACAGGACGCACCAGTCCTCCGTCGTCCTCGATCGTCGCCCGGTGCACCACCGAGCGCGCGGTCTGCTCGAGCACCTCGTGCAGGGTGATCTTCACGTAGGCATTCCTACTTGCACGCCAGGAACAGCGCGTCGCAGGTGACGCTCACCTGCTGGTTGGCCACCACGGTCACCCGCCCCGCGACGGTGTCCGAGCTGCTCCCGGGGAAGCGCGCCAGGATGTCGTAGTCGCCGGGAGGCGCCGAGCTTGCGGCGTGGATGCTTCCCCCGGCGCTGCGCAGCTGGATGGGCACGGGGTCGCCCTGGACGGTGACGCTGCCGCGCGGCCCGCGGGGCTTGGGAGGGGGCGTGGGCGCGCGCTCGACCGTTGGGGCCGCCGGTTCGGGTTCGGGTTCGGGTTCGGGTTCGGGTTCGGGCTCGGGTTCGGGTTCGGGTTCGGGTTCGGGTTCGGGTTCGGGTTCGATTTCGGGTTCGGGCTCGGGCTCGGGCTCAGCGGTGAGGTCGGCGTCGGCGGACGGCTCGTCGGACTCGCCAGGCCCACCCAGCAGCTGCACCCCGACGAAGAGCAGCGCGGCGCCCAGCACGATCATGCCCAGCGCGCCGCCCACCATGGCGGCGATGGGGGAGCCGATTCGGGTGGCGCTGGTGTCGTCGGGGCCGATGGCGGTGCCCAGCGGGGCAGGGACCACCTCGTCGGTGAGCGCGCGTGTGCCCTCGATCAAGGTGGCGCCCGACAGCTCGTCTTCGCCCTCGTCGGGGCTGAACTCGGGGGCCTTCACGTAGTCTTCGGCAAAGTCGGCCAGGAACGGCGCGGGCTCGTCGGCGCGGAGCTGTCGGCAGCGCCGTTCCAGGTCCCGGGCCGCCGGCCGCCGACTTGGCTCGTGATCGAGCATCTCGACCAGC
Organism: Myxococcota bacterium; assembly: GCA_965216925.1. Classification (GTDB taxonomy): domain Bacteria; phylum Myxococcota_A; class UBA796; order UBA796; genus CAYYHT01. The sequence continues at coordinate 5,923,566 of CBDCGT010000001.1, forward strand.
AGGGCCTCGAGCGCGGGCTGCGGACCGAGCTTCTTGCGCAGCTCCTCCATCTTCTTGGCGATGTGGGCCTCGTGGCGCGCCTGGTTGGCGAAGGTGCGCTTGAACCGCCGCCCCATGCACATCTCCCACAGCACCACGCCCAGGCTGTAGACGTCGCCCTCGGGGCCGTCGAACATGTCGAAGCGCTCGGGCGCCATGTAGGCGGGCGTGCCCAACACCATCGACTGGGTCTCGGCCTCGCGGGCCTCGAAGTCGGCGCGCGCGATGCCAAAGTCCAGCAGCTTGACCTCGCCTGCGGTGGTCACCTGGATGTTCGCGGGCTTGATGTCGCGGTGCACCAGGGCCAGGGGCTCGCCGTCTGGGCCCTTCTTGGTGTAGGCGGCGTGCAGACCGCTGGCCACCTCGGCGATGATCTCGTAGGCGCAGCCGATGGGCACGCGTCCCTTCATCAGCAGGTCGCGAATGCTGCAACCCTCGATGAACTCCATCACCACGGCCCACCGACCATCGAGCTCGACCAACCCGTCCACCTGCAGGATGGCGCGGTGTCGAATCAGGCCCAGCACCCTGGCTTCGTCGCGCAGGCGCCGCGCCACCTCTTCCCAGCCATCCATCTGGCTGTTGAGGATCTTGACCGCAACATCCTTGGTAAAGCCGCCCTCTCCGTGAAGGGTAGCCTTGTACACCACGCCGAAAGCTCCGCTTCCGACTGCATAATGAACTTTGTACCTACGCTCGGTGCCCACTCAGGCGCTCCGCCAGCGACTGTACCAGACAACCACGATGTTGCGCGGACCATGACCGAGATCAGGTACGCTTGTGCGCATGGTGCGTGCGGTCTCCATGGTCTTGCTGCTGTGCACCTCGGGACTTGCCGAGGCGGCCAATCCGTGGTGGAACAGCAGCTGGTCCCAGCGCGAGCGCCTCATCTTCAACAACGCCAGCAACGGCTCGCTGTCCAGCTTCCCTGTGCTGGTGGTGATTCAGTCGAGCTGGTTCAACTACGGCGCCGCCCAGACCGACGGTGGCGACCTGCGCTTCCTCACCACGAGCGGCACCCAGCTCGACTACGAGATCGAGCGCTGGACCCACGGCGGCACGAGCTACGTCTGGGTGGAGGTGCCGTCGATCGCCAACAACGACAGCTCCTACATCTACGTGTACTACGGCAACAGCAGCGCCGGGAACGGCTGGGACCAGGGGGGCACCTGGAACAGCAACTACGAGGTCGTGCTGCACGGAAGCACGCTGTACACGACCGGCAAGATCTCATCGACCACGGTGTTCAATTCCACCACCAACAACTCCACCTGGGCCGACTGCTTCGGCCTCGGTGACTACCGTCGCGACAATCAGGGCTACCGGGGCCACGGCGTGGCGGGCATCGACGGCGGCTTCCTCAACTGCGCCTCCACCAACATGCTGGCCGACCTGCGCAGCAACGGCACGGTCGAGGCCATGGTGCACACCACAGACACCACCGGTGGACTGGTGGTCAACTACGACGGCTTCCCCTACATCTGGGGCCAGCTGAACGGCAGCCGCATGCGCATGAACGTGAACGGCAGCACGGCTCAGCAGAGCGGGACCGTGGCCAACGGCTCGTGGCACCACGTCGCCTTCACGCGCAACGGCAGCACCATCAAGGCCTACGTCGACGGCAACGTGGCGTCCAGCTCGGCGACCACCGCCGCCAGCGACACCACCGGCTACTACATCGGCCAGTTCAACGGCAAGTTCGACGAGTTCCGCGTGTCGCAGAACGCGCGCAACGACGCCTGGATTCGCGCCAGCAACTGGTCGATTCGCAACCAGTTCATCACCTACGGCTGCGACGAAGACGACGACGACAACGACGGCGTCTACGTCTGCGACGGCGACTGCAACGACAGCCGCTCCGACGTGTACCCCGGGCACCCCGAGATCGAGTACGACGGCTACGACAACGACTGCAACGCCAGCACCCCCGACGACGACCTCGACGGCGACGGCTACAACCTGGGCCCCGACTGCAACGACGGCAACGCCAACATCCACCCGGGCCGCCCCGAGATCGCCTACGACGGCATCGACAACGACTGCAACTCGGGCACGCCCGACGATGACATCGATGGCGACGGCTATGTCCAGGCCAACGACTGCGACGATGGCGACAGCAGTGTGAACCCCGGCCGGCCTGAGGTGCCGTACAACAGCCAGGACGACGACTGCAACCCGGGCACCCCCGACGACGACCTGGACGGCGACGGCTTTGGCATCGGCCAGGACTGCGACGACAGCGACAGCGGCGTCAACCCATCTGTCGGCGAGATCGCCTACGACGGCATCGACAACGACTGCAACTCCAGCACGCGCGACGACGACATCGACGGCGATGGCTACGATCTGGCGCAAGACTGCAACGACAACGACGCCAGCATCTCGCCCTCGGCCATCGAGACCCCCTACGACGGCGTCGACAACGACTGCAACTCGGGCACCCGCGACGATGATGTCGATGGCGACGGGTACCTGTTGGCCAACGACTGCAACGACAACAGCGCCAGCATCAACCCCGGCCAAGACGAGACGCCCTACGACGGGCTGGACAACGACTGCGACGCGGGCACCCCCGACGACGACCTGGACGGTGACGGCTACGACTTCGGCGCCGACTGCGACGACACCGACGGCAACGTGAACCCGAGCCGCAGCGAGGTCCCGTTCAACAGCAAGGACGACGACTGCGACGCCAGCACGCTCGACAACGACGGCGACTTCGACGGCTATGGCGACGATGTCGACTGCGACGACTCCGATGCCAGCGTGAACCCGTCGATGTCCGAGACGGTGTACAACGGAAAGGACGACGACTGCTCGGCGGGCACCCCCGACGACGACCTGGACGGCGACGGCTACGACCTCGCCGACGACTGCGACGACGACAACCCGTTCCTGTCGCCGGGCCTCGCCGAGCAGCCCTACGACACGCTCGACAACGACTGCGATCCGTCCACCCCCGACGACGACCTGGACGGCGACGGCTACGACCTCGCTGACGACTGCAACGACGACAACGGCAACATCTACCCCGGCCGTCTCGAGATCGCGTACAACGGCATCGACGACGACTGCTCGGCCAGCACCCCCGACGACGACCTGGACGGCGACGGGGTGCTGGTGGCCAACGACTGCGACGACAACAACGCCCTGCGCTTCCCCGGCAACCCCGAGGTCTGCGACAACCGCGACAACGACTGCAACGACCTGGTCGACGACGACACCGGGCCGCTTCGCTACATCGACGCCGACGGCGATCAGCACGGCGACCCCAGCAGCACGGGCCTGCCCTCCTGCGACCCCATCGACGGGCGCGCCGACACCAACGACGACTGCGACGACAACGACGCCGAAGAACACCCCGGCGCCGAGTGGTTCCTCGATCTCGACGGCGACGGCTTTGGCACCGACGGCGAGGTGGTCGTGCAGTGCGAGCGGCTGTCGGGCTACGTCGCCAACGACTGGGACTGCGACGACAGCGACCCCACCATCCTGCCCGACACGTGGTGGTTCCCCGACAACGATGGCGACGGCTACGGCGACCTGGCCAACGGCGAGCAGGCCTGCGATCAGCCGGACATCACCTGGGTGCTCGACGACAGCGACTGCGACGACTTCGATCCCTTCGCCTTCCCGGGTGCCGCCGATGTCTGCCCCGACGGCAAGGACACCGACTGCGACGGCGTGGGCGGCCTGAACAGCGACGAAGATGGCGATGGCGCGACCTTTGCCGCCGAGACCGCGAACTCGGCCGACCCCTGCGTCGCCGACACCGACGGCGACAGCCTGCTCGACGGCGACGAGCTGTACAAGGACACCGACGGCGACGGCACCCCCGACGTGCTCGACCCCGACGATGACGGCGACGGCACGCCCACCATCAGCGAGGCACCCCTCGGCGACACCGACGGCGACGGCACCCCCGACTACCTGGACACCGACGACGACGGTGATGGCGTGGCCAGCGCGCTCGAGTTCATCGGCGACACCGACGGCGACAACATCGCCGACCGCTACGACACCGACGACGACGGCGACACGCTGCCCACCCGCTTCGAAGACCTCGACAACAACGGCGACTGGACCGACGACGATGTCGACGGCGACGGCGTGCCGGCCTGGCTCGACCCCGACGATCCCGGCGACAACGGCACCGACACCGACAACGACGGCCTGACCGACTTCCAGGAGCGCGGCATCGGCACCGACGTCGAAGTCCCCGACACCGACGGCGATGGCTTCTTGGACGGCGAAGAGGTTCCCGACGCCGCCAATCCCGTCGACACCGATGGCGACGGCCTCATCGACGCGATGGACGAAGACGACGACAACGACGGCGTGATGACCATCGACGAGCCCCCCGGCGACGCCGACGACGACGGCATCCCCAACCACCTCGATCCCGACAGCGACGGCGACGGCGCCTGGGACGGAGCCGACCCCAGCCCCGAAGACGCGGGCGCCCAGGGCCCAGCGCCCGTGGCACCGCAGCAGCCCGACTACGGCTTCGGCTGCAGCACCGGCGGCCAGGCCCCCGCAGGCTTCCTGGTGGGCCTGGTGGGACTGCTGGGCATTCGCCGGCGCCGGTAGGGCGCGAGGCAAGGAGCACAGGCCTCCGTGCCTGTGCTACCTACTCCCCCGCATCCACCGTCGCGCTGACCTCGCCTCGGATCGCGTAGTACTCGCGCGTGCGCAGCCCGTGCTCGTCTTCGGCGACGGCCACGATGCTGTTGCTGCCGGGCTGCAGCTCGATGGCCGCGTCGAGCATGACCTGGCCCGTCCCCGCCCCGGCCCACGCCACCTTGTCGCCATTGGCGTAGACCACCAGGTGGTCGACCTTCGACTCGTCGGTCACCAGCAGGGGCAGGGTGAAGGGCCCCACAGGCGCCGACAGCACCGTCCGCGCCGTGGACAGCTCCGGCGCCCGAATGCTGACCGGGCTGCCGTCGACCGGCAGCTCGATGGGCCAGCTGGCGATGCGGTTGAAGCGCTCGCCCTCGATGTTCAAGTTGAGGGGCAGGCGGTCGGGGGCGTTGGGGCCGACCTTCATGGCCAGGGTGAAGGTCTCGGCGTCGTTGCCCAGCATCAGCGGGACACGCCCGGCCCGGTCGATGAGCTCGACATCGACGTCGCCCGGGAAGCTGAAGAACACCTCCAGGCCGCTGATGCTGACGTTGCTGATGTTGCTGACCGTGATCTCGGCGGTGCGCTCGGCGCCCTCGCCCTGCAGGTGGGCGGCGACGGCCAGGCGGGGGCGCTTGCTGCTCTCGGAGCGCAGCACCTCGTGCCCCACGTCGACGGCTGGTGCCTTGTCGGCGCGCAGCCGCAGCGCGACCTCGTCTTGCCGCGGATCGATGCCCGGGCGCAGCTGCACCCCGATCTCGCCCTCGGCCTCTTGACCGGGCGCCACCAGGCCGATGGGCACCACCAGGCCCTCCCACAGGCTGAAGCTCTCGCAGTCGAGCTCGACCACCGCGCGGTGCAGCGGGGCATCGCCGTGGTTGGCCACCTGAGCGTGCACGGTGATGGCGTCGGGCCGGCTGGGGGACGTGCTGGTGCGCAGCACCACGGTCACGTCGGGGTCGCCCTCGAGCGGGCTCTCAGCGGGCGTCCAGTCGATCTCGCGCTCGGCGAGGGCCTCGACCAGCAGGCCCTCTTCTGAGGTGCGCACCTCTTGCAGCACCTCGTCGAGGGCGTCCAGCACCGATGCGCGGCTGGCATCGCGGCTGCGCAAGACGGCCCGCCGAGCCACGTCGCGCACCACGTCGTCGTCGGAAGGGCGCGGCTTGCCCCGCCAGCTCTCTTTCTCGTCGACCACGGGGACCACCCGGTCCCAGGAGGTGCCCGTGTCCTCTTCGCTCCAGCCGCGGAAGCGCGCGCCGAGCGAGCCCAGCTCCACTGGCCTCAGCACCGCATCGGGCACCAGGCCATCGCCGGCGATGGAGCGGTCGCCGGCCAGCAGGTACTGGGCGACCGTCAGCTTGAGCCGGGCGTCGTCGTCGAGGTTGTAGATCTTCTGCACCGTGCCCTTGCCGTACGAGCGGGTGCCCACCAGCACGGCACGGTCGAGCTCGAGCAGGGCTCCGGCCAGGATCTCGGACCCCGACGCGGTGCGCTCGTCCACCAGGATGGCCACCGCGATGTCGGGCTCGTTGCCCGCGTCGATGGCGTCCATGCGGGCCTGCAGGTTGGCGACACGTCCGCCGTCGGGCCCCGCCGTGCGCAGCAGCATGCCCTCGGTGAGGAACTGGTCGGCGCTGCGCGCGGCCTCTTTCATGGAGCCGCCGGTGTTGCCGCGCAGGTCGATGACCAGGCCCTTGTCCAGCGCACCGGCCGCGCGCAGCTCCCGCATGGACGCGGTCATGTTGCGCACGGTCTTCTGCGAGAAGTGGTCGATGCGCATGTAGCCGATGTTGCCGGGCAGCACCTCGTGCTCGACATTGGGCAGGATGACCTCGGCCCGGGTGAGCGTGACCGCGAGCTGCTGCTCGCCGCGCCGCACCGACAGCACCACGTCGCTGTCGAGCTCGCCGCGGATGCGCCGGGTGGCCTCGCGCAGGGGCATGTTGACCGTGGCCTTGCCGTCGATGCGCTCGATGATGTCGCCCACGTGGAGCTCGCCGCGGGCGGCCGGCCCATCGGGCACGATGTGGGTCACGCGCAGCTCGTCGGAGCGCTGGCTGATGGTGGCGCCGATGCCCACCAGCGTGCCCTTGAGGCGCTGATCGAAGCGCTGCAGGCGCTCGCCCTCGAGGATGCGGCTGTAGCGGTCGAGGGACTGGGTGAGGCCTCGCAGGATCTCGAGCCTCAGGTCGACGTCGGCGTCGAGCGGGTGGCCGGCATCGCGCACCACGCTCTCGAGGGCGCGCAGGGCCTCGGGCAGGGTCTCGACCGACGCCACCGACACGCTGCCGATGGGGGTTCCGTCGCCGTGGCGCAGCAGCACCGCGTCGCCCTCGGCCTCGACCAGCAGCCAGTCGACCTCGTCGGCGACCCCCTCGGCGGCCGACAGCAGCAGCACCGGGGCCGCGATCTCGTCGGGGTACAGGTACAGTCGGTCGATCAGGTCGATGGCACGGTCGTAGGCCCGCTCGGACACCTCGGCTGCGGCCATGCTCGGGGCAGCGAGCGCGGCGAGCACCGGCAAGGCGCGATAGAGACGGCGCGCATGGTGGATGACTCCCAGACCGATCTCGGCTTTGCGGTGATCGATGACGCGCGAGCGGCGCGAACCGGTGTTCCCGAGGTCGTCTATGGGCAGGGCAAAACTCCCGAGCAGATCGTTTCCATCGTAGAACACCTGTGCGGTCGCGGATCGTCTGCTCTCGTCACACGTGTCGACCCCGACCGTGCCCAGGCGGTTCTGGCTCAGTTGCCCGATGCCACCTACGAGCCGCTGCCTCGGCTGCTGTGGCGCGTTCCCGACGGCGTCGAGCCCTTCGCCATCACCCGCACGCGGACGGTGGCCGTGATCAGCGGGGGCACCTCGGACCTTCCCGTCGCCGAAGAGGCGGCCCGCTGCGCCGAGTGGTGGGGAGCGCGCACCTGGCGGGGCTTCGACATCGGCGTGGCGGGGCTTCATCGGCTCACCAGCCGCCTGGACGAGCTTCGCCAGGCCGACGTCATCATCGCCGTGGCCGGCATGGAGGGCGCGCTGCCCTCGGTGGTGGCGGGGCTGGTCAAGGCGCCGGTCATCGCGGTGCCCACCAGCGTCGGCTACGGCACCGCGCTCGACGGCATCACCCCGCTGCTGGCGATGATGACCAGCTGTGCCGGGGGCATCGGCGTGGTGAACATCGACAACGGCTTTGGGGCGGCCCAGCTGGCCATGCGCATCCTGGGCGACGAATGAGCACGCTGTGGATCGACGCCAGCATCGGCATCGCCGGCGACATGTTGCTGGCGGCGCTGGTCGACGCCGGGGCCGACGCCGACGGCATCTCAGCGGCGCTGCGCTCGGTGGTGCCCGACCAGGACTGGACGCTCGGCTTCCAGACCGTCCGTCGCGGCGGCTTTCGCGCGCTGCACCTCGCGCACGGCGTCCAGCCGAGTCCGCATGCCCATCGGCCCTGGGCCGATATCCGCGAGCGCCTGACCGACGCCGATCTGCCCGAGCGCGCGCGGCGCTGGGCGCTGGACGTCTATGGCCGGCTGGCCCATGCCGAGGCGCGCATGCACGGGGTCGACCCCGACACGGTCGAGCTGCACGAGGTGGGCGCCACCGACTCGATCCTGGACGTGGTGGGGGTGTGCGTCGCGCTCGACCAGCTCGACGTCAGCCGCATCGTGGCGACACCGCTGCCCCTGGGCACCGGCAGCGTGCACACCGCTCACGGCGAGATTCCTCTGCCGGCCCCGGCCACCCTCGAGGTGCTGATGGGCTGGCCGGTGGTGCCCTCCCGCTGGCCGGGCGAGTGGGTGACGCCCACGGGAGCGGCGCTCGTGGCGGCCCTGGCCGAGCCTGGCGGTCCGCCGGCCGGCGTGCCCTCGGCCACCGGCTTCGGAGCGGGCACCCGCGACCCCGACTTCGTCGCCAACGTCGTGCGCGTGTTGCTCCTGGACGGGTACGACGCTCCCGAGGGCGATGTCGAAGAGCTGACCGCCAACATCGACGACATGCCCGGAGAGCACGTTCCCGCGCTCATCGACGCCCTGCTCGATGCCGGCGCGCTCGACGCGTGGGCCACGCCCATCGTCATGAAGAAGGGCCGCCCGGCGCTCACGGTGTCCGCCCTCGCTCAGCCCGGCCAGGCCGAGGCCTTGGCCGAGGTCTTGCTGCGCCACAGCCCCACCCTGGGGGTTCGGTGGAACGCCCGCGCCCGTCGGGTGTTGGAGCGGTGGGAGACCACCGTGGACACGCCCTACGGCACCATTCGCATCAAGCACGCCGGCCGAGGTGGCTGGGCCTGGAAGGCCAAGCCCGAGCACGCCGACGTCGCGCGCTGTGCCCGAGAGCACGGCGTTCCCCTGGGCACCGTGCACCGGGCGGCGCTGCGCGCCCTCGAGGACACCCCATGATCGCTCTGCTGCTGGCCCTCAACGCATCGGCCATCCAGGTCGAGCAGGGCACCGTGCCGTGCCCCATCGGAGGCGCGCCGACGCGTGTGCACCGCCTTCTGGCCCGCAACCAGGCCGGCTGGGACTCCGACGGCGCGAGCTACACCAGCGGGGGCCAGTGGCGCGACTACCAGCTGGCGACCTGCCCCGACAACCTGCTGTCGCTGTACAGCAAGGACATGATTCGCCCGATCGACGAGTCCAAGCGCGCCGCCCTCGACAGCCTGCTGGCCACCCTGGCCACCGAGGTCAGCGACCCGGGCGCGCTTCAGCTGTGGGACCGCTACGCGCACGCGGCCCGGGCTTACGAGGCCATGGGCGCCGGCGACTGGATCGTCGCCAACGCCTACCTGCGCGCGAGCTGGTCGGTGCGGGATGCCATCGTGGGCGCGCCCATCGGCCTTCGCGGGCCGGCGCTGCAGCGGTCGCTGTTCCATCAAGGCCAGGCCGAGCTTCGGCGGGAGCTGACCCCGACCGAGCGCAAGATGCTCTTGTTCAACCTGGCCCGAGTGGCCCATCGTTTGGGCCTCTCAGCCGAGCGCGACGTCCTGGTGTCCGAGCTCGACGGCTTCAGCGAGTTGACGCCGGCTGAGCTGCAGGTGCGGACGGCCTTGCACGAGCTGCCCGCCCGAGAGGCCGAGCTGCAGGATCGGGCGCTCGTCTACCTCGAGCGGGTCACCGAGGGCGATGCCGCGTCCGAGGCGCGGTACATGCGCGCCGAGCTGCTGCGCCGGCGAGGCAGGACCGACGAAGCGACCGTGCTGTTCAAGGCCGTCGTCGCCGACCCCGATGCCCGCGACGAGCTCCACGAGCTCGCACGCTACATGCTGGCAGAGCTGGCGGGCGAGCGGCCGTGGGTGGCCAAGGCTCCGGTGTTGGCCGCACCGTGATGCTCAGCGCTCTGGGGCGGTCCGGGCATCCGAAGGCGCGACGTCGATCTGCAGCCCGCGCAAGCTGACCGTGCCACTGTCCACGGCCACGAGGCCCGTGTACCCGCCGTCGTAGCCTTCGAGGGCGAACTCCAGGGTCGAGCCGCCCACCGCCACGCGGCCGCGACCCTGCTGGTCGACCCGGATCTCGACCGATGCCCAGTCTCTGCGGGACAGCCGCCCGGGAAGCGCCATCCGGGCGACGGGCGTTCCGCCCAGCAAGCCCTCCCGGCTCTCGACCCGCGTCACCTCCAGCTCGCGCCGGCCGATGAGCACGGCCCAGCCGCTGACCTCGTCGTGCAGATCGATGGACGCCCCGAGCAGCACCCCGATGCGCGCCGCGTCGGGAAAGGAGCGCCGCCAGACGACCGCGAGGGGGCCCAGTGGCCCCTCGCGAAGCCGATCGAGCCGCCACAGGTGGGGCACGCGGGGCCACCGCAGCTCCAGTCCAACGCGAGCGGCGCCGGCCGCCCGGGCGTCGTGCATCAAGACGGTGTCGGGCAGGCGGCCGGCCGCAGCCCGGTACAGGTGCAGTTCGTCCAGTCGTCGTGGATCAGTCTGCGGGCCGGCCATCCTGACGTGTCCGCTGTGGACGACGTGCAGGGCCTGGTCGTTCATCAAGAACCAGGGCTCGTCCACCTCACGGGCGGCGGTGCGTGCCTGCTCGCCCTTCCGGGTGACCGTCGCGTCTACATGCGCCAGCGCGAACTCGACCGTGGGCAGCGTGCGCTTGTGGCTCCCGTCGCCGGGCTCGTGGGCGACCTCGATGGTGGTGACGTGGCCGCCCTCGGGGCCCAGCAGCATGGCCAGCTCGCGGACCGCGGCCGGGTCTCTGGCCTGGGCCACCGCCTCCTCGAACAGTACCCAGCGCTCGACCGCCGCGGCGTCCAGTGCGTCCTGTGGCGCCGAGTCCGGCAGTTCGATCGCCTGGGTGAGCAGCTCGGCGGCCTCGGCGTAGCGGCCCAGGTCGGCCAGGCCGGTGGCGATGGCCCGCATGTGAGAGCGCTGCCATGACGTGCCGGCGCCCCACTTGGTCGAGCGCTCCAGGGCCGCATGGCAGCGCTGGAGGTGCTCGTGATCGTCGAGCTGCAGCCAGCGCTGGTCGTCGTCGAGCCGGGTACAGCCGATGTGGTCGTCGATCAGCCGCGCGAGGTCGCGTCGGGCCGAGCTCTCCCCCGTGATACGGCGCCTCCACAGCTCGAGCTGCTGCTGCGGGTCGCCGTCGGAGCCCATGTCGTGCGGACCCGGAAGGAACAGCGGTATGGGGGGATCCGCCTGCTCGGCCAAGCGCACATAGGCCGACCAGTGCTCGGCGGCGCGAAATGAACCCTCCACGCGCCCCAGGCCGAACCACTCGGGTGCCTTGGACAGGCGGTCGGTCAGCGCCATGTGGCCCACCGCCTGTTCGACCGGATCGTCGCTCGAAGCCGCCTGCTCGCAGAGCTCGATGAACGCCGTTTGTGCCTGGCGGCTTCGAGAGACGGCCTCGTCCAGGCGTGCCTGCTGGTCGGCGGCGCTCTGTGCGGCGGCCTCGGTGGCGCGCTCGACCGGCGGATCGGCCTGAGCGGTGCTTGCCAGGGCCAGCACCAACACGCAGCAGCGCCCTGCCAGCCTCATGCCTGCGGGTCTCCTAGTTCGGCGTGCCCAGGAACACCCAGCCGATCGTGTCCAGGGCGCAGTTGGCGGCCTGGGTCAGCGTGATGGTGGTGGTGTCGCGGGGGCACTCGGTCTCGGAGCTGGGCGGACGCACGTCGGAGTAGGCCGACACGGCCATCGCGACGCGGTCGTCGTCGACGTGCAGGGTCACGCCCATCGGGTTCTGGTCGTTGGCGCCGTCGGGCGGGTTGTACGGGAACACCACGTCTTCGAGGGTGCCGATCTTGTTGCCGTAGGCCAGCACCACGTCGTTGAATCCGTCGGCGTCGAGGTCTTCGACGATGGCGGCGATGTACAGGGTGCCGTCATGCTCGATCGCGTCGGCGTCGAGCACGTTGTAGTCGGTGCCCGTCTCGGTGCGCGCCGAGTGCAGGTGCGGGTAGGTGGTGCTGCCGATGAGCACCTCGACGCCGCTGCCCGCCAGGCTGAACGTGGTCAGGTTGTCCCGCGTGTTCATCGACGTCATCTCGGTGTAGCTGTCGAGGGGGGCCCAGGGACTGCCGCTGTCTTCGGTGATGGTCTCGGCCGCGCGGTCGAGTGCGTAGGTGTGTGCGCCCTCGGTGTCGCCGAAGCTGTGCAGGTAGGCGTTGCCGCCCGAGAACTCGATGGAGCAGTGATCGCCGCCCACGTTGTAGGTCTCGCCGCACTGCGGGATGTTGTTGGCCTGGTCGATGATGAGCGTGCTGGTGCCGTCTTCGCACAGCACGCCGCTCTTGGTGGTGTTGCCGTCCAAGCGACCGCTCACCAGCCCGCCAGCGATGAAGTGCACCGCACCGTCGCCACAGGCCGCGGCCCAGAACACGTTGTTGGAGTCTTCGCGCAGGTCGAGGTCGTGGTACAGCGGGTCGGTCTGCTTCTTGGAGTAGATCAGGACCTGGCTGTAGTTGGCGCCGCCGTTGCTGGTGGTGTTCTCGCGGATGAACAGCCAGTTGTTGTTGTTGCCCGCCTGCTCCTTCTGGTAGCTGAAGCTCACGTAGAACTTGTCGCCGCCTGCGATCATGTCGATGTGGTCGGTCAGTGGCTCGGTGTTGAGCGTCTGCCACTCGATCTCGCGCTCGACGGGGGCCTCGAAGCCCGCGGTGAACGGGAAGGCCAGCGAGATGCCGGCGTTGTCTTTGGGGTCGGCCGGAGCGGGGCGGCTGACGATGGCCCCGGCGGCGGCCAGCAGGTAGTGGTGGTCGTTGGCGTCGAAGACCGGTGCCAGCGGCTCCATGTACATGTACCCACCGAACGCGAAGCTGGTGGTGTCGATGTCGCCGTCGCAGTCCTGGTCGAAGTTGTCGCCCATGATCTCGAGCTCGCCGGGTCGCACCGCGGGGTTGGTGTCGTTGCAGTCGCCCGTCTCGAGGTTGAGCCACCAGTCCTGGGCGGCGTAGGTCTGGTAGACCGTCTCCCACGCGTCGGGGATGTAGCCGTCGCCGTCGGCGTCGTAGTCGTCGTCGCCCTTGCAGTTCTCGTCGATGCCGTTGTACCAGGCATCGGTGGCGCCCGGGTTGATGTTGATGTTGGCTTCGTTGCAGTCGCCATCGGGGTAGGTGGCGGCGTCGATGCCGGCGTTGCAGGGCACCGAGTAGTCGTACTTGCTGTTGTACGCGGCGCACTGGTTCAGGTATTCGCGGGGGATGTACTGGTCGTTGTCGGCGTCGAAGTCGTTGTTGCCGGCGCAGTCGTGGTCGACACCGTCGTAGAACTCGTCGGCGGTGGCGTTGGGGCCAGGATTCACGTCGGCGCGGGAGTCGTCGCAGTCGCCCGCGGGCAGGTCGGTGTACCAGGCCTGGTCGCTGAAGGTGGCGTAGGTCGTGGCCTGATCGCTGGGGATGTAGCCGTCGCCGTCGGCGTCGAAGTCGTCGGCGTTGTCGCAGTCGGAGTCGATGCCGTCGTAGGGGTCGTCGGAGGCATCGGGGAAGATGGCGGCGTTGATGTCGTCGCAGTCGAGGCTGCCCGCGTCCTTGGACAGGTTGGGCGGCCATTCCTTGTCGATGCCCTGCTTGACCCAGTCGTCGAAGATGATGCCCGGGAAGCCGTCGCCGTCGGCGTCGAGCACGTCGTGCTCGGTGCCGCTGCCGTTGTAGCTGCAGTCGTTGTCGAAGCCGTCGTACCAGAGGGTCGCGTCTTCGGCCTCGGGGGTCGCGAGCAGCGGGTTCTCGGATGCGCCACCCTGGTCGGGGTTGTCGTTGCAGTCCTTGACCATGCCCTCGCAGTCGCCAGCGGTGGCCCCGTCATTGTCGAGATCGACGCAAGCCAGTGCGTCGAGGTACTCGGGGGTGCTGATCCAGGTGCAGGACGCGGACAACCCCACCAGGGCTGCGGCCGAGATGAGCGAAGCGGCGCGGGTCAATCGCATGCAGGAACTCCTCCAAGTCGGGACTGTAGCACCAAGAGCGGGGGTGTTGCCGGTGACGGGGTCATTGGCTTGCATGGGGCTCTCCAACCTGTAGTGAGAGATGAACGAAATACTCGATATTTCCTGCCTTTGCACCGGGCAGGGGGCAGTCCATGCCGCCCACCACCGCGAAGCCGTTGCGCACGGCCGCGGCCTTGGCCTGGTCGATGGCCGCGCCGCGAAGGGCCTCGCTCTTGACGCGGCCGCCCTTGGCGATGGCGTCACGGCCGGCCTCGAACTGGGGCTTCACCAGCAGCACGGCCTCGCCGTCGGGCGCCAGCAGCCGGGCCACCGTGGGCAGGATGAGCGAGAGCGAGATGAAAGAAAGGTCGCCCACAATCAGCGATACCGGCTCGGGAAGGGCGTCGAGGTGGCGGGCGTTGGTGCGATCCATGACGACGACGCGCTCGTCGGTCTGCAGCTTCCAGGCGAGCTGATTGTGGCCCACGTCGATGGCGTACACGCGCTGCGCGCCGCGTTCGAGCAGCACCTCGGTGAAGCCGCCGGTGCTGGCGCCCAGATCGGCGCACACCCGTCCTTGGGCCTGCACCCCGAAGGCGTCGATCACGCCCAGCAGCTTGAGCGCTCCGCGGCTGACCCACTTGTGGTCGTCCTGCACCAGGTGAATGGCCTGATCCGTGCGCACCTGGCGCGCGGCCTTGGTGGCGGCGATGCCGTCCACCTGCACATGTCCGGCCTCGATGAGCTCACGCGCACGGGCACGGCTGGCCGCGAGGCCGCGCTTGACCAGCAAGGCGTCGAGTCGGGTGGGCTTGGACATGGTGGACAGAGGGTGCATGGGTGGACCTGACAGTGCAACACCACCTACTGGCGAAAGTGTCACTGCGTTGGATCCGAACCGCCTTGTCGGGCTTCTACGGAGACAACGCCGTGTAGTAGGTGATGTACAGCGCCACCACCTGAACGACCATCGGCTGGCTGCCACTGGCCACCGCGCTGCTCGAGAGCAGGATGGGGTCGCCGGCGGTGTCGGTCTGAAGGTCGAAGTTGCTGTCGACCTGGTAGGCGACGGCCACGTCGGCGCCGAGGTAGCCGTCGTAGGAAGCCAGCCCGGGCGCCGAGATGTACGGCCCGCCTCCGACCGCGTGGGCGCTCCAGCCCGGAATCTCGTTGCTCACGATGGTGGCGGCATCGGTGGTGATGGTGCTCCAGCCCAGGCCCAGCTCGTACTGCAAGAAGTCGCCGGCGAGGCCGTTGGGGTGGCCGGTGGGGTCGATGTTCTTGAGCCCGCAGCCCTCGGGTTTCGTGCTGTCGCCGGGCACCGTGTCGTACCAGTTGGTCTGCGCGAGCGGGAAGTTCACGCCAAAGTCGGCCGAGGATGCGGCCACCCACGACCCCGCGGGCAGCGTGGCCCCCGACGCCTCGCCGTAGATGCGGCACGCCTCGCTGATGTTGCTGCCATCGAAGGCATCGGTGTACACGGTGATGGTCATTCGCGGCGGCAGCGTGGAGCCGTCGAAGCTGTACTCGGTGGCCTGCTGGGTCGTGGGATTCCAGCCAAAGATGCCGCTGACGGCGTAAGAATGGGGCACGAAGACCGGCCCAGGGTCGGTGTCTGCGTCTGCGTCTGCGTCCGCGTCTGCGTCCGCGTCCGCGTCTGCGTCTGCATCCACATCGGCGTCGGCGTCGGCGTCGGCGTCGGCATCTGCGTCTGCGTCTGCGTCTGCGTCGCCGTCGGCGGACTCGCAGAACTGGGCGTTGTCGTTGTACTCCTCGTCATCGTCACAGTCTTCGGGGCAGATGCCCGTCACGCTGGTGGTGAAGTCGGCGCACACGGTCTCGGCCCCGGATGTGCATCCGGCGAGGGCGAGCAGGGCCATACCGGTGCTCAGCAGCTTGGTGGACATCAGACGTCTCTCTCGACGATGAACCGGGCCAGCGCCGCGAGGGCGTCGGGGTTCGGGAACTGGTTGGCCAGGCCAAGCGCCTCGTCGCACAGCTCGGCGGCGCGGCGCTGGGTCTCGGCGGTGCCCAGGAGCTTGACGAAGCTGGGGGGGCCGCCTTGCTGGGCGTCTTCTTCGGCGTCGAGCACGTCGTCGGCGAGCTGGAAGGCCAGCCCGACGGCCGAGCCGTAGGCGTCGAGCGCGGCCAGCTGCATGGTGTCGGCGCCGGCCGAGACCCCGCCCATCCAGCAGGCGGCCTGGATGAGGGCGCCGGTCTTGAGGCGGTGCAGGCGTGTGAGGTCGTCGTAGGTGTCGACGCCGCCGATGTCGGCGACCTGCCCACCGATCATGCCCAGGTAGCCCGACGCCTGGGCCAGCCGCGACACCAGCATCACCGTCCGATGCGGAGGTGCGTCGGCTTGGGCCAACACGCGGAAGGCCTCGGTGAGCAGGGCGTCGCCGGCCAGGATGGCGGTTGCCTCGTCGAAGGCGCGGTGCACGGTGGGGCGGCCGCGGCGCTCGTCGTCGTCGTCCATGGCCGGCAGGTCGTCGTGCACCAGCGAGTAGGTGTGCACCATCTCGACGGCGGCGGCGCTGGGCATGGCCGCGTCGAGTGGGGTGTCTCCGGCCACGGCGCGGTGGGCGGCGAAGGTCAGCAGCGGGCGCACCCGCTTGCCTCCGCCGAACAGCGGGTAGCGGGCGGGCTCGGCGAAGCCCGCAGGCCAGGCGTCGGTGAACGCGGTCGCCAGGTAGGTGTCGAGGGCAGCGCGACCGGCGCTGCTCCAGCTGGCGAGCGAGAAACTCATCCCGGGCTGAACAGCACCGGGTACTGCACGGCAGCCGTCTTCTGCGGCCCGAGCGGCTCGAACTCGATGAGCGGCAGCACTTCGTCTTCGATGCAGGTCTTGAGCGTGTCGCTCTTGAGGTTCACCGAGGTCATCTTGGCCCCTTCCATCTGCTTGCCGTCGGGACCAACGTTGATGCGCAGCATGCCGCGACCGGAAAGCTCGGGGTTCTCGGTGAGGGCGCGGTTGTAACAACCCAGGATCTTGCCCTTGTGGGGCTTGATGGCCTTGTCGGCCTTGATCTCGGTCATGTAGCCCACAACCACGGGGTTTCCGACGGTGATGCCCCGCGGGCGCGAACCCGGGGCGACGCTGTTCCAGATGAGGGGACCGGACTCCTTCATCTTGGCGAGCCCGACCCCGAAGTAGGGGTCGAACTTGGCCTGATCTTCGGCCGAGAACTGGCCGATGTCGGCGAGCGTCTGGCCCGCGCCGGCCTCGCGGCACAGGTCGATCATGTCGACGACCTTGCCGTAGGGCACGTCGGGGTGCGCATCGACGAACACGCGCTTCTTGGCCATGGGCTTGAGCCGGCGCGTGATCTCGTAGAAGAGCTGGTCTTCTTCCATCAACATGCGGTTGAGGGCCACCGGGTACACATCGCGCTCTTCGTCTTTGGCGTAGATCGCCAGCACAAGCTGCTCGGTGGGCATGTCGGTCTTGGGAGGCGCCTTGATGGACGAGGGCATCTTGACGCCCATGCGCTCGATCTGGATAGGGATGTTGACCATCATGATGATGAGGACCACCAGCACGATGTCGATGAGCGGCGTCATGTTGATCTCGCTCATCGCCCCCTTTCCGCCGAGTGAAGCGCCCATCAGCCGCCTTCCTTGCCGGCGGCCAGCAACAGGTTGGTGAAGCCGGCCTCGGACAGGATGTCCATCACCTCGCGAACCTCGCCGTAGCTCAGGTCACGGTCGCCCTTGATCAGGATGGCCCGGTCGGTGCCGTCGGCCGTCTTGGGCTTGGCGAACAGGTCGGACTTGATGACGTCGACGATGTTGTCGGCGAAGACTTCTTCTTGATCGACCCACCAGCCCTTGCCCTCGGTGACCGAGACCACCACGAACTGGCCGGCGTCGTTGACCGTGACCGACTGGGTGGCCATGGGCAGATCGACGGGCAGGCCCGACGACAGCATGGGCGTGATCACCATGAACACCACCAGCAGCACCAGCACCACGTCGATGAGCGGGGTGACGTTGATGTCGGCCATCGGGCCGCCGCTGCTGCCGAGCTTGGATCCCACGCTGGACTCCTACTTCGCGGCCTGACCGACGGACGGCTGCAGCAGCTTGTGGGCCCACGCCATGAAGTCGGCCTCGGAGCTGACCAGCTCTTCGGTGACCTTCTCGATGCGGTTGTTGAAGTAGTTGAAGAACCACACGCCCACGACGGCCACGCCGATGCCGACGCCGGTGGTGATGAGCGCCTCGGAGATGCCGGCCGAGATGCTGGCGAGGCCCGAGCCCGCGGTCGCCATGCCCTGGAAGGCGTTGATGACGCCGAAGGTGGTGCCGAACAGGCCCACGAAGGGGGCCGTCGAGCCGACGGTGGCCAGGATGGTCATGCCGCGGCGGGTCTTGGCGACCTCTTCGCCGATGGCCTTCTCGACCGCGCGTTGGGCGTTGGCGACGCCGTGTTCGTCTTGACGCTGCTGCAGCTCGCCCAGGCCGGCGCGCAGCACCGCACCCAGGTAGGCCGCCTTGTACTCTTCTTTGCGGGCGAGCCCGAGTGCCGCGTCGACGTCGTTGTTCTGCAGCGGCCCCACGATGCGTGCGGCCAGCGCCATGGATTGGGCACGGGAGCGCGTGAAGGCGATCAGGCGCTCGAGCGACACCACGATGCTGACCAGCAGCATGGCCGCCAGCAGCAGGATGACGAAGCGAGCCAGGTAGCCGGAGTGGTTCCAGATGTCGGCCAGGGTGAAGCCGGGAGCTGCGTCATCGGCAGCGACAGCGAGGTTCACGAACAGGGGCAACAGCATGGGGCGGGTCTCCGAGTCTCAGCCGGCTTTCAGCGAGGCGGCACGTAACGCACGGGTTTGAGCGTCTCGATGGGGATCTTCTGTTTGCCGACGCGGAAGGGGTACCAGCGGCAGTGCAGCAGCCCCTCTTTGGTGGTGCGGTGGAAGACGCTGGGGCAGTTTTCGACCTCGACCCGAGTCGGCACACCCTCGGCGTCGATCGAGATCTTGGCGATGCAGCGCACCTGGCCCAGGTTGAGGTCTTGAGCGGCTTTGGGGTAGGCGAACTTGTGCCGGCAGTCTTTCTTGACCCGGATCTCGTGGTGCGAGACGCGCTTGGCGCCGGTGCCGGTGCCGCCGACCACCCCGTCGGGGTCGCCGCCCATCACGCCGCCCAGCTGGCCGTTGATCGGGTCGCCGCCCACCACGCCGCCTTCCTGGCCCTTGGGCTTGGTGGCGGTCTTGACCTTCTCTTCGACCTTCTTGTCGAGCTCCTCGACCTCTTCTTGCATCTCTTCGGGTTCGGGCTCTTCTTCTTCTTCTTCTTCTTCCTCTTCTTCTTCGTCTTCGGGCTGGTCGGGGGCCGGAGGCGGGGGAGGAGGAGGGGGCGGCGCCGAGAGCTCTTCGTCGGCCATGTCTTCCATGACCACCTCGACCATCTCGTCGTCGGCGAACAGGTCGGGGGCCACGGCCTCGGTGACCTTGTAGGCGGTATAGGCGAACACCCCGCCGCCGCCGATGGCGAACAGGAAGAACGTCAGGAAGACCGACTGCGCAGAGCGCTTGGCTGCCTCTTCGTCGAGGTTTCTGCCAACATGCTCGAACACGTCCGGGACTCCAGGGAAGGGGTGCGGGGCCGCCAGCTTACTTAGCGTGGCCGCGGCGAATCGGGTGCAAACTTTCCATGGGAACGGACACTGACGTGGGACAGCGGCGGAACCACGTGGTTCCCAGATGGATGGGATCAGCGCAGGACATAGGTCACGGGGACGCGCGCCTGCTCATCCACCGATGTGGTGGAACATGGGTTCTCCGGCCGGTGAACACCGCAACGCTCGCCGGGTGTCACCGGGTTCTGTACAGTGGGCTCGGAGGAGCCATGCGAACCCCCCTTCTCATCGTCGTTGCTCTGCTGGCCGTTGCGGGCTCCACGGCCCATGCGGTGCCCGAGGAGGTCGCCCACCAAGGCCGACTCTTCGACAGCGGCGGCGCTCCACTCGTGGGCGTGCACACCGTGGCGTTCTCGCTGTACCAAGACCCGGCGGGAGGAAGTCCCGTTTGGACCGAGGCGCAGGGCGTCGACTTCACGGAAGGCTACTTCGCGGCTCAGCTCGGCCTGTCCGAGGTGCTCGACGCCTCGGTCTTTGATGGTTCGCTGCTTTGGCTGGCGATCGGCGTCGATGGTGGCCCCGAGGGTGACCGCCTCCCCGTGGGCAGCGTCCCGTACGCGATCCGCAGCACCGCGGCCGACACGGCGGACGTCGCGGTCTCGGTCATGGGTGGGGCAGTGGATGCGACATCGCTGTCCATCGGCGGCACCCTCGTGGTGGATAACAGTGGTCAGATCAGCTGGAACAACCTGGTCGACGTGCCGACCTTTCCCGACGAGGACTCCCTTGCCGATCTGCTGGCCAGCTGCGTCGACGGAGAGGTGGTGACACGCGTCGGCGGAGCCTGGCAGTGCGCACCGATGGAGATCGACGGCAGCCAGGTGGTGTCCGGCGTGCTGGACGTCGCTCGCCTGCCGGTCGGTGACACCGCCGGCACGGTTGCCAGTGGAGCCCACACACACGACGCCGCTGACGTGGCCAGCGGTGTGTTGGACATCGCCAGGCTGCCCGTCGGCTCATCAGCGATCCAGGTGGCAGCCGGCGATCATGGTCATGTTGCCGCCGACTTTGGGCCCGACATGGTGGCCAGCGTCGAGTGCACGGCGGACGGTGCGCGGCCGGCGTGGGATGCAGCCGCGGGGGCGTGGGGCTGCGAGCTTCCGGTGGGTGCACGCTATCCAGACTCACCCAAGCTGTACGCTGGCTTTCATGGCGATGCGTGTCGCTCGAACGCCGGTACGAACGGGGCCGCCATCGAGTTTCCCTTCAATTTCGACGTCGCGCCGGTCCTACTCACCATGGTGGACGTCACCATGGACGCGAACGGCGGCAACTGGGTGCGTGTCGAGCGGCGAGGCCGCAATCGGGCTTATCTGCGCTGCGAGGGGCTCTCTGAGGGGCTGCACGTCCTGGCCATCGAGCCCGGTGTGCACACCATCGACGGCAAGATGGTGCAGGCCGGCGTGGCGACTGGCGTCAGCGACAACACCAACGTGATCTTCAGCACGCTGTTCCCTGCAGAGCCGGCGGTGTTCCTTCAGTCGGCGGGAACCAACAACCACGCGCAGGTGGTCCAGGATCCCGCCGTGGGTGGCTTTCGCGTGGACGTCGCGAACGATGGTCAGCCTCTGCACTGGGTCGCGTTCGAGCCGGGGCACTACGACTACGGGCCCTACTCGTTCGACGTGGGTGAGTTCGACAGCCTGGGCTCCACCAGCACGCATGTGTTCCCGAACACGATGAAGACGCTCCCGCTGGCCTTTCTCCAGCTTCAGGACTCGGACGACAACAACGGAGACGGGGCATACGTCGAGCTGCGAGAGCTCACAGAGACGCAGCTGCGAATCAACGGATCGGTGGCCGGCTACGACAAGATGTACTTCCTGCTGATCGACGTCGAGAAGTAGGACCAACGGCCTTGGATTTCCGTGACTCGGGCACCTTGCCGAGTCACAATCGCCCGACGAGGAGGTTCCCGTGGGGCGATTGTTCTTTCTGGGTCTGATCGGGCTCGCTGGCTGTGGTGTCAATCCGGACCTGTACGACCGCGATGGCGACGGCTTTGGGGCCATCGAGGGCGACTGCGGCATCACCTGCCGAGACTGCGATGACTCCGATCCGGACGTGCATCCAGAGGCGATAGAGGTCTGCAACGCGGTGGATGACGACTGCGATGGACGCGTCGACGCCGACGCCGCAGACGCCGGCACCTGGTACGCGGACGACGACCAGGATGGCTTTGGCGGAGCGGAGATCGTCGCGTGCGAGCAGCCTGCAGGCTCGCTGACGGAAGGCACGGACTGCAACGACACCGATGGCGACGTATCCCCTGCCGGCGAAGAGCTCTGCAATGGCGTGGATGACGACTGCAACGGGGAGGTCGATGACGACGCGGCGGACGCACTGGAGTGGTTCGAGGATGAGGACGGGGATGGATTTGGGGCTTCGGGCGCGATCCCCAACCTCGCTTGCGGGGCCCCTCCCGGCACGGCGGCCAATGACGACGATTGTGACGATGGCTGGGAGGCGGTCGGGCCACGCGAATGCCGGCGTCGCCTCGCTCTAGGCGGCGACTTCTCGTGCGCCACGCTGGAGGGGGTTGTCGAATGCTGGGGTGACGACGAGTACTCGGTGACGTCGGCACCTTCCACTCCGATGGCAGACCTCGACGGGGCACAGTCGACGGTGTGTGGCAAGAGTGGAACAGGGGCTCTTTCGTGCTGGGGCCGCGGGGACTTCGGCATCGCCGCACCGCCGGCAGGTGAATATTCCTCCTTCGCACACGGTGGCGAGTGGGGTTGCGCTGCAGATGACAGCGGCGTCGTCTCTTGTTTTGGCGATGACGTTCTAGCGAACGGAGCCGTTCCCGCGAATACGTTGTTCTCGTCCCTGTCCGCGCAGGGCGGCACCCTATGTGGAGTCACGGTGGCTGGCGATGTTCATTGTTGGGCCCCGACCAATGAAAACGCCTCCACCCACAACCAGGGTGGACCCTTCGAGCAGGTGGCGGTCGGCAGTGGCATTGCGTGCGCTATCGACGGTGCGGCCTCGATGCAGTGCTTCCAGCCGACTGGCGAGGCGCTGCCTGCGGCTTGGGCACCTCCCCTCGCCAGTGGCATCCTGGACGTTGCCTGCGACTCAGACCATTGTTGCCTGCTGGACGGGGCTGGCCAGGCGATGTGTTGGAGTGGCTATTTGTCACCGCTCTCGCCCCCTTCCGGCACCTTCACTGACATCGACGTCGGCGCATCCCACGCCTGCGCCATCACCACCGACGACGAGATCATCTGCTGGGGTGACGACAGCTACGGTCAGTCCACCCCACCGACGTAGCGGCCTCGAAGTGGACGCCCGGGCTACGTAGCCGGGGCGAAGTTGACGATCGCGGAGGTGGCGCGGTCCGGGCCGGCCCATTTTGCCGTTTCTGCCGTGGCGGCCGGTGCGCCGTAGCATCCAGCGTCAACTTCGGGGCGGCTGCGGCGCGCCGCTGTCAACTTGCCGGTGACTGCGCTCGCTCCGGACTACTCCGGCTCGACCAGCGCGCGCTCTTGCACACCGCCCTGCCCACGGCTCAGCGCTGCGACGCGGGTCTCGGCGGCCTCGAGCTGTTCGTGGCACGTGCGGGCCAGGGCGACGCCTTGCTCGAAGAGCTCGAGGGCCTCTTCGAGGGGCACGTCTCCGGACTCGAGCCGGCGCACGCGCTGCTCGAGCTGTTCGAGGGCGGCCTCGAAGCCGGGGGCGTCTTGGTTGTCGGTGGGATCGGTGCTCACTCGAAGCCTCCTGCGATGGCCAGGCGCTCGATGCGGTCGAGCACGTAGGTGCGACGCTCGTTCTCGTCTTTGTCGAGGCCCACGAGCACGGGGGATGCGCCCTTGAAGGCGATGCGATGGGGCTCGACGGCGCAGGTCAGGCGCTTGCCATCCTTGGCGACGTACACCATGTCCAGGTCGAACTGCTTGAGCAACGCCCGGTCGATGAGCTTGCGGGCGCCGTCGACGTCGACCTCGGGAGGCAGCGTCGGCTCGGTGTTCACCTTCTTGGCCACCTTGGTGCCGGGCACGCCGTGCAGCTGCTCGGGCGGGGCCAGCTCGGCGATGGCGGCGACGGACGGGTCCATGCCGGCCTCGCGGGCCTCGGCCACCATCTTGTGCAGGGCCTGGCGAGCCTCGACCTGCTCGGGGTCGCCGGGGTAGCCGCGCACCTCTTTGCGGGGCGAGAAGCCGCCTTCTTCGAGCATCGCGTAGATCTCTTCGCGGCGGGTGCGGTCGATGGCGTACATGCCCGGCGCGAAGCGATGCAGGATGTAGGGCTTGATCTTCTTGTTGCCCTCGACCTTGCGGATCTGCGTGCGGTGCACGGTCATCAGGCACAGGTCGTGGAACTCGACGTCGCCGCGGTGTCCGATCCAGCCCTTGAGCGTCGCCTCGACGTTCTCGGGCAGGCCGATCTGGCTGTTCTCGCGCAGGAACTGAAGGACGTCGTCGCGCCTCCACCCGCGCTCGAGCGCCCTCTCGATGCTGACCTCGGTGATCTTGTAGGAGTTGGCGCGGTCGCAGCCGGTCAGGTCGGCCAGCTCGCCCAGGCGGAACAGCAGGATGGGCGCCAGGCCGGCGGGCGCCATCATTTCGAAGCTGGGCGTCAGGTAGAACTGGGTGAAGCCGTCGTCGGCCGGTGGATGCAGCATGCGCCGCCCGCGGTCCGAGAGCCGGTAGAACTTCTCTTGGCCCCACTGGCCCATCTCGAGCACGCCACAGCGAACCAGCGGCGCGAAGCTGTAGGACTCGCGCTCGTGGCTGCGCGACGACGCATACACGCCCCGTGCGAAGCGCTCGCGCCAGTCTTCACCGCGCTTCCACCGGCGGTAGACCGCCACCAGCGGACGCTCGGCGACCCAGCCGTCGGGGCTGGCCTTGTCGATGGCCCACAGCACCCACTCTGCCAGCGCGAAGCGCTTGTTGAGCGCACGGAACATCAGGTCGCGCTGGTCTTCGGGCTCGAGCTGCAGCCACTCTTCCATCACGTCGCGGTTGAGCGACAGGAACTCGCCGCGCAGCTCGACCATGCCGTGCATCATCAGGAAGTCGAGGTGGAAGCTGAACAGCTCGCTCTCGGGTTCCCAGATCTGGGCAAAGAAGGCGTCCATCGCCTCTTTGTCGTGGCGGTAGATCTCGTGCCGCTGGGTGAGCCGCGGGTGCGACTGGTCGACGTAGGTGGCGAGCGAGGTGATGGAGAAGTCGAGCGGCGGGCAGAAGGGGCGCTCGTCGATGACGCGCACATCGTCGTGCACGAAGCTGGGCAGGGTGAGCTCTTCGCCCAGCTCGGCCAGCAGGCCGTCGATGAGGGGTTCGGGCACCAGGTAGAAGTAGTCGCCGTCTTGCACACGGCTGGCGACGACGACGCCGCGCTCGGCGAGCACCGTCATGGTGCGCTTCCAGTCGCGCTCGTGGCCACCGAAGGACAGCGAGAGCTCCTTGTGGAACTCGTCGGCGTGGGCGATGGCGCCGGCCTGAAGCAGCGCCGACAACGCCTTGCGGTCGCGCTCCTGGACCGACTTGAGCAGGTTGGAGAGCCGGCTGCCCTGGGCGATGGCCCGCACCGCCAGCTGGATCATGCGGTCGGCGGAGGACACCCGGTGTGGCTGCCCACCAAGGCCCCGGTAGAGGTTGCTGACCAGCCCCTCGGGCATGCGGCCCAGCCAGGCGGCGAGCTCGTCGACCTCGTTGCGGGCCAGACGACGACGCCGGCCCAGTGGCGAGCCGGGGGGACCACGCCGAACCCGGCTGTTGCGCTTGTGGTGGGGGTTTCGGCCACTGCTGGGCAGCGAGACATTGGGCCCGCTGCTGTCGAACTTGGGCTGGCTCGCTCCGCCCTCGTTCTGCTGAGTGGACTTGCGCCGCCGACGCCGGCGACGTCGCTTCTTCTTGTTCTTGCCACCGTCACCGTGTGCGTCGCCACCACCGGCATGGTGGGTGGTGGGCTCGACCTCTTCAGACATTCAACGGGTCTCCGTGCAGCGGGGTGTCGCGCTCACTTGGCGACTGCTGCGTAGTCTTCGATGTGGTACCGGTAGCCTTGCTCGGTCAGGAAGAGCTGCCGCTTGATGGCGAATTCTTGCTCTTTGCTGTCGGAGGTGACCACGGTGTAGAAGCTCGCCTGCGAGCCATCGGCCTTGGGGCGCAGGATGCGACCGAGCCGCTGCGCCTCCTCTTGCCGGCTCCCGAAGGAGCCAGAGACCTGGATGGCGACGTTGGCGTCGGGAAGGTCGATGGCGAAGTTCGCCACCTTGCTGACGACCAGGCGCTTGATGGTGCCCTTGCGGAACTTGCCGAACAGGCGGTCGCGTGTTCGCTGCGGCGTGTCGCCAGTGATGAGCGGGGCGTCCATCTCGCTGGCCAGCTGCTTGAGCTGCGACAGATAGGTGCCGATGATCAGCACGTTGTCGTCGGTGTGGCGGTCGGCGATGGCCTTGACGACGTCGATCTTGAGCGGGTTCTCGCTGGCCATGCGGAACTTCACCATGGCCTTGGCGTCTTCGTAGCGCTCGCGGTCGCGGCGCGTGAAGGGCACGCGAACCTCGTGGCACTGGGCCTCGGCGACGTAGCCGGCTTTTTCGAGGACCTGCCAGGGCAGGTCGTAGCGCTTGGGTCCTACCAGGCTGAACACATCGCCCTCGCGCCCGTCTTCGCGGATGAGCGTGGCGGTGAGGCCCAGGCGACGACGGCCCTGAAGCTCGGCGGTGGCGCCAAAGACGGGAGCGGGCAGCAGGTGAACCTCGTCGTACACCAGCAGGCCCCAGTTGTGGTCGCGGAACAGGTGCAGGTGCTCGAAGTCGTGGTTCTTGCTGCGGCGCCAGGTGAGCACCTGGTAGGTGGCCACGGTGATGGGGCAGATGCGCTTCTCGGTGCCGGTGTACGAGCCCACGTCTTTGCTGGTGAGGTTCGTCTTGTCGATGATCTCGCGAACCCACTGGTTGACGGCCGACTGGTTGTTGCAGAGCACCAGGACGTGCTGCTGAACCTCGGCCATCGCCGTGAGCGCGACGATGGTCTTGCCGGCGCCGCAGGGCAGGACGACCACACCGTGACCGCCTGCTGGCCGACCCGCCATGTACCAGCGGTCGACGGCCTCGCGCTGGTAGTCGCGCGGACCGAAGGGCTTGCCGCTCTTGGTGGGGCTGGCGAGCTCGATGCGGAGCGGATCGCCTTCGATGAAGCCGGCGACGTCTTCGACGGGCCAGTTCTCGAGCAGCAGCCGCTGCTTGAAGATGCCGCGCATGCCGGCGTCGATCTTCCACCCGCGGCGGCCGTCGGCCTGCAGCAGGTCTTTGCCGGTGTCGGTCTTCTTGAGCAGCTTCTCGACGTACAGGGTCTTGAAGGTGACCTTGATGAAGTTGGCTGGATCGGCGTGCGGTTCGAGGCGAACGAGCCCGTAGCGGGTGATCGTGTCGTCGATCTGCGTGAGCACAGACGCGGGCACATCGAACTTGGACAGGGCCCGCAGCTCGTCGACGATCTCGTCGCGTGTCATGCCGGCACTGGCCGCGTTCCACAGCGACAGCGGGGTGATTCGATACGTGTGCAGCAGCTCGGGCGAGCTCTCGAGCTCCGAGAAGCGAGCCAGGAAGTCGCGAGCACGGTCGAAGTCGGCGTGCTGGGCTTCGAGATGCACCGTGCCGTCACCTTGAACGATGACGGGGTTGGCTGGATTCATCACAGCGAACGACCCATGAGGTCTCCGTTGTTCGGGCCACGTCGGGGACGCTTGGCGGATGGCCAGCGTTCTCAACCGATTCATGAGGTGGACCGGGCGCGTAGGGGCTCGATCCTCTTCGTAGGATTCCTTTTTACCCTCGGATCCTTGGGTGTCAAGCTAATGATGCCCAGATGATGCTCTTCTTGCTGATTTCGTGCGGATCTCCGCAGGCCGAGATGGTGGATCTCACCTGGCGTGGGGCCGACTGGCAGCAGGCTCGCCGCGGCCTGGAATGGCAGCTGTCGTTGATGGGAGCCACGCTGCCCGAGGGCGATCATGTGGTCGAGACCCACATCGTGAGCGGCGAGGTGGCGTTTCAGCTCGACCTGGCCCGGCTGGGCCTGGATGCCCATGCTCGAGAGGCGCTCACGGCCTACTCTTTGGAGATGGAGCCCGGTGAGGACCTGGGGCGGTGGCTCATGCGGACGCTCTATGAGCCTTGGCGCTACTACGAGCTCACCGGGGCCTGCGGCGATGTCGAGGCGTGGACCCAGGGGCGGGACCTGTCCGTCGAGGTCTCGGTGCCCCAGAGCGCGCTGATCGATGGTCCGCGTGACTTCGTGGGAGCGGACGGCGATGTGGACGAGCTGGCCTGGCTGGTGGTGCACGGCCGCGAAGCCGAGGCGATCGATCTGATGCCCAATGGGCAGCAGCGCTACGCGATCTTTGGGGAGGATGGTGAGCTGGTGCCGGCGGCCGCACCGGAGCTGCTCGCCGGGCAACCGGGCAAGTGTGCTTGGTGCCATGAGGGCCGGGTCATCTTGCCGGCCGCCGGGAATGACGACGACATCGCGCAGGTGGGGGCTTGGCAGGCAGCCATCGATGACTGGCGCACCGGGCTGGACACCGCCATCGACTACAGCGACCCCCGGGTGCACGGCTACGGCGAGCGGCTGGTCGTGGACTTCTTGCGGCCGACGCCCGCGCGGGTGGCCGCGGAGTGGGGATGGACCGAAGAGGCCGTTCGCGCCTGGATTGCGGAGGACGCGGTGCGGGTTCTGACCGACGCCGAGTACCCCGACCGGGGGGACGTGCTCCGGCGGTCCGACGTGGACGACAAGCGCGCCGAGCTCTTTGGCTGGGAGCCGTTGCCGGTGCTGGACGACGAGCGGGACGTGCCAGAGGGGGCGATGCTGGCCGAGGCGCTGGTGGGGGGGTGTCGGTAGGGGGATCCGGGGGGTCTGGCAACCAATGGTCGGCGGTGGATCCGCCATGGGCGGGCGAGCACGGCCGAGGCCTGGTCCCGATTACCAATGGTCCTTGCGGAACGGGCTGTGCTGCGGGCCGGCGCCCTGACCTTGAGTGGTGGGTGCGCTGGAGCGGTGCAGGAACCCGGTGTCGTGGGGTCCTCTGGTGAGGGAGCCCGCCCGCCAACCATTGGTAATCGCCAGGGACCGGGTGCCGGGGATTCCCATTGTGTGGGAATGCGCAGCCGACCATTGGTTGCCAGACCCCCCGACCCTCCCAGGGTTATCCCCCATCCCATGCCCCTCTTCCCCACCTTGGACGAGATCGAGCCCACGGACGTGGTGCGCGTCGGTGGCAAGGCCGCGCAGCTCGCCCGGCTGGCCCGCAAGCGGCTGCCGGTGCCGCCGGCCTTCGTGGTGCCGACGGACGGGCTGCACGAGGTGCTTCGCCACAACGGGCTGCTCGAGCTGGCGCGGCGGCTCGAGACTCAGGGCGACGCGGATGGTGCCGCGGAGCTGCACGAGGCCCTGCTGCACGCTGAGTTCCCGGCGGGCTGGGAGCGCGCGCTCGACGCTCGTGTGGCGTCCCTTGGCGGGCTCGTTGCCGTTCGCAGCAGCGGCGTCGAAGAGGATGGGCGCGAGCGCAGCTTTGCGGGGGTCTACGAGTCCTACCTCGACGTCGAGCCGGGGGATGTACCCCAGGCGCTGCGGCGCTGCTGGGCCAGCCTGTACACCGAGTCGGCGCTGGCCTACCGCGGCGGCAAGGGCCCGCGCGCGGGCGCCATGGCGGTGCTTGTGCAGAAGATGGTGGCGCCGGTCACCAGCGGGGTGCTGTTCACCGTCAATCCGCTCACGGGCTCGTGGCGCGAGATGGTGGTCGAGGCGACGTTCGGGCTGGGCGAGGGCCTGATGAGCGGCCAGGTTGCGCCGCACTGGTTTCTGGTGCGGCGGCCGCGCCGAGCGCCGCGGCCGGTGCAGCGGCTGTTGGCTCGGGTTCGGCTGCAGCTGATGCAAGAGGACCTGCCCGAGATCACAACCTGGTGGGTGCAGCAGCCCGACGGCAGCGTGGGTCCGGAGCCGCTGCCCCTGGCCAAGCGCGGTCAGCGCACGCTCTCTCGCGACCAGCTCTTCCGTCTGTGCCGTCTGGGGCTGCGCGTCGAGGGCGAGATCGGCGAGCCCCAGGACGTCGAGTGGGCCATCGATGCTCAAAAGAACATGTACGTGCTGCAGGCGCGCCCGATCACGAGCACCGGCACCCCGCGCGTGCGCGACGACGTGCTGTGGACCCGCCGCTTCATCGGTGAGCGCTGGCGCGATCAGGCCACCCCCCTGGGCTGGACCATCACCGCGCCGGTCCTGGACTGGTTCATCGGCTACCCGCGCACCACGGCCAGCTACCTGGGGGGTGGACCCTCGCTGCGCATCGTGAACGGGCGCCCCTACTTCAACGTCACCGTGTTCCGGCACCTGGCCTTCAAGCTGCCGGGTGCGCCTCCCCCCAACTTCATGCTGGAGTTCCTTCCCCGCGAGGAGTCCTGGGCTTGGAGGCGCCGCTTCGGGGTGCGACCCGACCTGGCGGTCTACGCCAGCATCCTGCGCGAGACCTTCGAAGAACGGCGCTGGCGGCGCTTTCGCTGGAACCCGCTCACCAACCCCACTCGGTGGGACGACTTCGAGAAGAAGCTCGAGTCGGAGCTGCCTTCGCTGTCGCGGCCGCCCATGTCGGGGCCCGACGCGCTGCAGCTGGTCATCGCGCAGCGGGAGCTGCTGCGTGGCTACATCGAAGTGCACATCACCAGTCTGCTGTTCGCCAACCTCTTCTACCAGCTGCTGGAGGGGGCGCTGGCCAACTGGGTTCCGGAGCATGCCCTGTCGCTGATGGAGCGGCTGGCCGTGTGCCCCAGCGGCAACCGCACCCTGGCGGTGAACGCCGCGCTGCACGACCTCGCCCGGCACGCGACCGACGCCGATCTGCAGGCACTGGAGCAAGGTGAGCCGCCCACCGTCGGCGCCTTCTGGGGGCACCTGGGCGAGTTTCTGGGGCGCTACGGGCATCGGGCCGACGCCAGCTGGGAGATCTTCAGCCCCCGGTGGGCCGATGACCCCGCTCAGCTCGTGCCTCTGCTGCGTGCGGCGCGCTCGACCGACCACACGCCAGGCGAGCGCGCGGCCGAGCTCGAGGCGGCGTTCAAGGCGGCCCGAGCCGAGCTCCGCGACCACATCCGCGACCAGCCCGTGCGGCGCCTGGTGCTCGCGGGCCTCATCCACTACACACGCCGCTACCTGCTGTTGCGCGAGAACCAGCGCTTTCAGTTCGACCGCCTGCTGCACACCATGCAGCGCACGCTCACCTGGCTCGGGGGCCGCTTCGTCGACCAGGGGCACATGGGCGAGCCGCGCGACATCCGCTTCCTCACCTGGGAGGAGGTGACCGGCCTGGTGGACGGCACCCTGCCGGCCAAGACCGTGGGCTCGCTGATCGAGCGGCGGCGTGCCGAAGCGCAAGAACACGCGCAGCAACAACCGCCCATCTTCCTGCGCGGTGACGAGGGCGTCGCCGTCGAGCACGACGGGGCCCGGCTACAAGGGCTGGGCATCTCTCAAGGACGCGCTCGCGGGCGCGTTCGCGTGGTGCGCAACCTCGACGAGGCCACCAAGCTCGAGCCGGGCGAGGTGCTGGTCACGCGCGCTGTCGATCCGGCATGGACGCCGCTGTTCCTGACCGCCAGCGCCGTGGTGCTCGAGATGGGCAGCCGACTGTCGCACGGTGCCGTCGTGGCCCGGGAATACAAGGTTCCCGCGGTGGTGAACATCGATGGCGTGACCCGGAGGCTGGTGGACGGCCAGGAGGTGACCGTCGACGGCAGCCGCGGGGTGGTGTGGGTGCATTAGCTACCGGTCGAGCTTTCCACTCTTGAAGCCGACCTGGACCGGCTCACCGTCCCGCTCGATGATGGGCCGCTTGATGAGCATGGGGTCCTTCTTGAAGGCGGCGGCCCACTGGGCATCGGTCCAGGTCTTCTTCTCGTCGCCCAGGGCACGATAGGCGCCGCCGCTGGTGTTGCGCATGGCCTTGGCGCCAAAGGTCTTGACCCACTGGTCGACCGAGTCTTCGGCAGGGGGGTCTTTGCGGAAGTCGACGAAGACGTGCTCGTGGCCGTTCTCGTCGAGCCACTTGCGGGCTTTCTTGACGGTGCCGCAGCTGGGGATTCCGTAGAGGGTGACGGGCATGGTGCCTCCTTGCGGTCACGGGCAGGGACGCCCGCGCTCCTTGGGGGCCCTACTTCGGCGCTCCGCTCACATCCACCACGAAGCTCAGCTTCTCGAGGTTCTTGGGCGTGCCCATGCCGTAGGTGAAGGGTGTCATGCCGAAGTCGGCGTGTCGCAGCTGGAAGGTGCCCTTGGCGGCGAAGCTGTCGGCGGTGGCGGTGACCGTCATGGGCACCGTGATGTCCTTGCTGGCGCCTCGGATGGTGATCGTGCCAGTGACGTCGACCTTGGCGCCGTTGGCCTTGCAGCTGGTGCTCTGGAAGCTGATCTCGGGAAACATCTCGGTGTACAGCTGGCGCTTGACCTGCATGTTGCCGGTGATGGTCTCTTTCTGGCCGTCGCTGACGGCACCGTCGGGGTCGAGGCCGGCTTTCTCGCGGGCGCCGGGGGGGTCGACGGCGAGCGCGCTGGCTGGGAACGAGATGGCCACCTTGCACGGCACCACGTCTTCGGCGTCCCAGGTGACACGGCCGGTGTAGTCGGTGGCCACGATGGCGTGGTCGTGGGCGGTCACCGGGGTCCAGCGATCCGGGTCGGCGTAGATGACCACGTACAGAGAGTTCGACGTGGGCTTCAGGGTGTAGTCCACCGGGGCCGCATCGGCGGCTCCCACCAAGGTCGCGAGCATCAGGGTCAGCATGGGTCTCTCCGTGGCGGGCAGTGTGCCCCTAAACCAAAAGCGGGAGCGTCTTCTTCCGTCATGGGCGGCCCGCGGCTCCCACTAGATGATCTCGTCGTCTTCGAGCTCGTTCTCGGGGTGAAAGGCCTCGTAGATGGTGTGCGCCATCGCAGGGCCGATGCCGCTCACCGCCGCGAGCTGATCGGGGTCGGCCTCGGCCACGGCTCGCGCGCTGCCGAGCTCCTTGAGCAGCGCCTGGCGCCGCGCCTTGCCGATGCCGGGGACGCCGTCGAGCACGCTGGTGAGCGCGTCTTTGCGGCGGACCTTCCGGTGGTAGCGGATGGCGTGGTTGTGCACCTCGTCACGCAGGTGCTGCACGATGCGCAGCCCGGGATGGCCCTCGGGCAGGTGCAGCGGCTCTGCATGGTGCGGCAGCACGAGCTTGTCGGTGGCGTGGCGGTCTCCGCGCGCGTGCTCGGTGCGCGGCTTGCTGATGCCGATGATCGGGACGTCCATGCCCAGGGCATCGCGGGCGCCCAGGGCGGCGTTGAGCTGGCCGCGTCCGCCATCGACCACGATGAGGTCGGGCAGGGTGCCCTCGTCGCTGCCGCGCTTCAGCCGCCGCCCGACCACCTCGGCCATGCTGGCGAAGTCGTCGGCGCCCACCACGGTCTTGATTCGGTAGCGTCGATACTCCTGGCGGTCGGGCTGGCCGCCGATGAACACGCTCATGGCGGCCACCGGGAACTGCCCCTGGATGTTGGAGTTGTCGAAGCAGTCGATGCGGTGGGGAAGCCGGTCGAGGCCGATCGCGTCGGCCAGGTCGCGCAGCGCGCGGGTGCGGCGCTCGGCGTCGGAGGTCGACTGTTCGTAGCAGACCCGGGCGTTGTCCTGGGCCAGCTCGACCATGCGCACCTTGGCGCCCCGCTGCGGGCTGTGGATGCGGACCTTCTTGCCCAGGCGCTCGGTGAGCACCTCGGCGAGCACCTCGTGGTCGTCGGGTAGCTGCGGCAGCAGGATCTCGGGCGGGATGAAGGCGCCCTCGCGGTAGGTGGCGTTGAGCAGGCTGGACAAGATCTCGCTGTCGGTGCCGAGCAGCCCCTCGAAGGGCGTGGTGCGCGGCTGGCCCACCATGCCCTCGCGCACGGGCAGCACCGCGAGTCCGCCGCGGTCGCCCTCACGGAACACGCCCCAGATGTCGCGATCTTCGAGGCGTGAGTCGACCATCTGCTGCTGCTCGAGGGTGGCCTCGATGTCCGAGATCAGGTCGCGCAGGCGAGCGGCCTGCTCGAAGCGCTCGGACTCGGCCGCCGCGAACATGCGCTCGCGCAGCCGCTTGACCAGGGCCTTGTTGCGGCCCTTGAGCAGCAGCATGCTCTCGTCGATGAGCTCGTCGTAGGCCTGGGTGGTGGTCTTGCCCTCGACACAGGGGGCCACACAGCG
The DNA here is from genome assembly GCA_965216925.1 of Myxococcota bacterium. Taxonomy (GTDB): domain Bacteria; phylum Myxococcota_A; class UBA796; order UBA796; genus CAYYHT01. The sequence continues at coordinate 5,957,449 of CBDCGT010000001.1, forward strand.
GTGCATCTGGTGCAGCAGGCACGGGCGCTGGCGGCTCTTGAGCACGGCGTCGGTGCAGGTGCGCAGGGGGAAGCTGCGCTGCAGCTGGGCCAGCGTCTGTCGGGCGCGAGAGGCCGAGTGGTAGGGGCCGAAGTAGCGCGCGCCGTCGTTGTGGATGCGCCGCACCAGGGTGTAGCGGGCCCAGGGCTTGCGCGGGTCGATGCGCAGGTGCAGGAAGTTGCTGTCGTCTCGAAGCTTGGTATTGAAGCGCGGCCGGTGCTTCTTGATGAGGGTGTTCTCGAGGATCAGGGCCTCTTTTTCGGAGCTGGTGACCACGCACTCGACGTCGCTGGCGGCATCGACCAGGAAGGGCACCATGGTGCGCTCGTCGTGCCCCTGGATGTACTGCTTGACGCGGGCACGCAGGTCGATGGCCTTGCCGACGTACAGGACCCGGCCGCGCGGATCGCGGAACAGGTAGCAGCCGGGCTGCCGCGGCAGCTTGGCCGCTTGGGCTTGCAGGGACGAGGACATCGGGCTCACGATAATCATGGGTGGCCTGGTGTCACGCGGTCCGGTGGGCTCCCTGTTAGGCCGACGGGGATGCTCCTGCTTCTGACTGGCATTGCACTCGCGGACTCTCCGCTGACGTCCACCGAGTTTCACACCGCCTACAGCGATCATCCGATGGTGCAGGCGGCCGCCGACAGCGGTGAGCTCGATGCCCCGATCGCGCGCTTCCTGTCCCGAGGAAAGCGCGGCCTCGATCTGAAGGCGGCGGTGGTCAACGCGCTGTCGTGGGACATCGAGGGCAAGGACAACGCGGCTCGCTACCTGACCTTCCTGGCCAAGGCCCACAAGGTCCCGGCCGACGAGCTGCGGGCCGATCCGACGCGACTCAAGCCGCACGAGGCCTTCGCCTACGGCTACATGCTCGCGCTCGACGACTACTTCGACCCCTCCGACGCCGTGCCGGCCCTCGCCTACGCGCGCGACGAGCTCGACAACAGCCGCACGGTGGCGCTCATCGCCGGGCTGGTGGACGCCCAGCTGGCCATGGGCGAGAGCTGGTGCGAGGTGTGGCGGGCGGTCGAACCGGTGTTGCAGGACGAGGACCTGCGCCCCGACCTCAAGTTCGAGGCCGAGACGCTCATCCGCGACTACCTGGAGCTGTACACCGACGCTTGCCCCACCTGCGGCGAGCTCGTCGATGTGCAGGTGCCGCCCGAGGGGCACATCACCCGTGTGGATCTGGCACGGGCCTGGGAGCGGGAGCACCCCAGCGTGTGCGCCTGTGTCGACGCGTTGCCCGAGGGCCAGTCCATGCCACGCATGATGTTTGCCTTCGAGATCGACCGCGAGGGGGCCGTCAGCGAGGTGGGGTACGCGGGGCCGCCGGAAGGCCCGGATCTGTGCCTTCAGCGGGCGCTGCGCACCTGGCGCTTCATGCCCTGGCAGGCGCCCGAAGACGCCCCCTCAGCGGCGGGGGAGGCCCATGACTGGCCCACGAGCTGGGGTGTCGCGCTCGAGGTCGCTGAGGTCGAGCCGGAGCCGCCCGAAGCGCGGGAATAGCGCGCCGGACGTCGGCTAAGGCACGAACACCGCGACGCCGGCGTCCCAGGGATCGGATGTGGGGCGTGGAGCGCCGTAGCGATCGGTGGTGAGCGCGTCGTAGACCTTGGTGTTCACCTGAGGGGATGCGTCGAAGCCGGCATCGATGGCCGCCGAGTTGACCTGCAGGTGCCAATCGGTGTCGTCGTCGGCGAAGTGGGGATTGCCGAAGGAATTGCCCGTGACCTCGTTGCACCAGCCAGCGATCGGGCATTCGGTCGTGGCCTGTGCTTCGTGGCAGGTGCCCATGGCTTCGATGTAGCAGTCATTGGCCCCCACGTTGTCGTTGCCCAGCACGTTGCCGGCCAACCGGATCGACGCGGTCGTGTTGAGGTCGTTGATGCGCACGATGCTGTTGAACCCGGTGCCGTCTGCCACCACGATGTTGTTGGCGACATCGACTGTCGTCGCTCCGGGACCGACCGAGACACCCGCGTTGCTGCCGCTGCGATTGCCGCTGAGGAAGACGTTGTTCACGGCGAGCACCGAGCCCGCGGCGACCCGAATCGATGCCACGTCGACCGACGTCAGCATGTTCTCTTCGATGAACACCGTGTCGGTGACGATCAGGCTGGCGTTGGCCTGGTTGACGTACAGGCCCGTCGACGAGGCCCGCACCGTGGACGCGTCGAGCCACAGGTTGCCCGGGCTGGTGTGTTCGACGACCCTGGAACCTTGCGGGTACGAGATCTCGGTCTTGACGATCTCCAAGTCGAGTTCGTAGTCGTGAAGGACGATGCCGTCGATGACCGTGTCGCGGATGAGCGCCTCGCCGCCGGGCAAGAAGCCGCCGGTGGTGACCGCCTCGGGCTGGCCCTGGATGATGCAGTCTCGGAGCTGGGCGCCCTTGCGGAGCTCGACCGCGTACAGGGTGTCGCCCATGACCGTGAAGTTGTGCAGCAGCCCGGGACGGCTCACGCCGGAGATCCGGAGCGCAGGGTTGCCGTTGGTCTCTTGCAGGATGGTGGGGGTGGCCGAAGGCGCCCAGGTCGTGTCCAGGCCGCCCCACAGCTGCACACCGTCGACCACCAGCTCCTCGGAATAGGCGCCCTGCTGCACGAAGACGTGCGGGCGCAACGAGTCACTCTCGGCTTGTGCAGAGGCGGCTCCGATGGTTCGGCAAGGGCTGGCCATCGAGCAGGATGGATTGTCGGTTCCCGAGAGCGCCGCGAAGTAGCCCGAGCTGTCCGAGACGACCGGGCCGGGCCAGCCGGTGATGCAGTAGGGATCGGTGTCGGGGTCGAGGTTGGGGTCGTCGTCGCAGAAGGGCTCGAGGCACAGGGGGTACCCGTCGCCGTCACCGTCGGTCTGCTCGTCGGGGATCAGCACGTCGTCGCAGTCGTTGTCCTTGCCATCGCACACCTCGTCGAGGCCCGGGGCGCGCTCGGCGTCGGAGTCGTCGCAGTCGAGGTTGTTCCAGGCGATGCCGGCGGGCGCGTCGCAGCCGAGCGGCACCGCATTGGGGTCCTCGCTGGCGTCGCCCCAGCCGTCCAGGTCGTCGTCGGTGAACAGCTGGTGCTTTCCGGTCTCGTCGGTGAACGGGTCGTCGTCATCGGCCACGCCGTTGCAGTCCTCGTCGACGTTGAGATCGTCGCAGACCTCGAGCGCACCGGGGTGCCGCTGGATGTCGTTGTCGTCGCAGTCGACATCGCTCGCGTAGCCGTCCATGTCGGCGTCGATCTTGCTGCTGTCGGTGCACCACTGGGTGGTCGCCGCGACCCGGAACAGCTGGGTGCAGCTGGTGTAGTAGGCGAAGGGCTCGTGGCCCCAGGTGTAGCAGTCTGTGCCGTCGCTCAGGTAGTAGGCGGGCAGATGCTCGGGGCCGAACAGCGTCTGCACTGCCGGATCGATGGGCTGCAGATGGGTGGTCTGGAGCGTGATGGACGTGGGCATGGCCGGCGCGGTGAAGCCGTGACAACCCGGCGCCGAGCTGTCCAGGCACGTCTCGCCCTCCCAGGGATTCGACGACGCCTCGGTCTCGGCGATGCCGAACTCGACCGTGGCGCCGACCCAGGTTGGCTCGTCGAGGGTGAGGGTGAGCTGTTCGGGGGAGGTGGACCACTCCAGCTCGACGCAGAAGGGGGGCGTGCCGGTGCCCGTGTCGGTGTCGGCATCTGCATCCACGTCGGCGTCGGCGTCCGCGTCCGCATCGGCATCGGCGTCCGCATCGGCGTCGGTGTCCGCGTCGCCGGTGATCCCGGTGTCGTCGACGGGGGGCACCCAGGTGAGCTCTGCGGGAAGGCAGGCGGCCAGCAGGACGATGGGCAGAATGCGGTGCATCAGCGACCCCCGACCGACAGCACCAGCCCGTTGGGCGCCAGACCCAGGCGTGCGTCGTCGGTGATGGGCAGCGCGAGGCCCACCACGGTGAGCAGCAGCCCTCCCGCGGCGACGCCGCCCATGACCATCGTGCGGCCACGGGCCTTCTTGTACGCTGCGTGGTCGATCGCGAACTGACCCCGCGGCTGGGGTTGTTCGGCCAGGGACTTGTGGTGCAGCGCGCGCCAGTAGAAGACGCCGGCGCCCACGCTGCCCACGGCCGCCAGGGCGATGCCGGTGGACTCGAGCACCGGAGGCTTGGTGTCGGGTGGCGGGGGCAGCTCGATCGGATCGTCGGGCGGTGTCACCGGGGACTCGGTGACCGGCACGGAGCCGTCTTCGCCGGCGTAGGCGGGAAGCGGCTGGCTGGGCCACACGTAGCGATTGGTGATCACCCCATCGGCGCCCAACACCTGAAAGAAAGTCGCATGCGCGGGGCGCACGTCGGTCTGCACCCCGTCGAAGGCCAGGGTTCCCTGCGTGCTCGGCGGCACGGCCGTGCCCTCGGACACCTTGGCGGACATGCGCCCGTACTCGGTGCGCAGCGGGTGGTTGGTGGGCAGCAGGCTGTCGGGGAAGGAGTAGGCGGGCTCGAGCGCCTTGGCGGCCCGCAGCGACTCTGGCCACTGGGCGTCGTCACCGGCGATGAAGCTGCGCAGTGCTTGCAGCCGGTGCACCTTGGCGGCGGTGGCCGTGGGCATGCGCTCGTCCAGGCACTGCAGGGTCAGGGACAGCTCGTCGAGGGCCGCGTCGAAGCCGTCGACGTCGAGATCGCCATACGACGACTCGGCGCTGTCCAGCAGGCCGTTCGCGTCGGCCACCGTCGTGGCGAACGGGCAATCGGCGGCCAGAGCTGGGCTGGACGCGAGAATGGCGATCAGGGGGAGCAGGCGCATGGGTGCACAACGTCACCTGTCGCGGCGGCGGAGTCAACGACCGAATCGCACCTGTTCGGGCTGGACGCGCCACTGGTCGAGGTGGCCGAAGGGAGAGAGGGGGTCGATGGACACCTCCTGGAAGCGGCGGTCGACGGCCACCACCTCGTCGCGCCACCACAGGAAGGTCATGGGTTGTTCGGCGTGGATGCGTGCTTGTGCGGCGACCCACAGCGCGTTGGCCTTCACCGGGTCGGCCTCTGAGAGGGCCTGATCGACGAGGTCATCGGTGACTGGATCGCTGTAGCTGGCGTAGTTCCAGGTGAAGCTGTCTCCGGAGTGCCACAAGGGCGTCAGATCCGGGTACGGCGACGTCAGCCGTCCCGAGATGGCGGCGTCGAACTGCTTGGCGCGCAGGCCGGCCCAGAAGGTGTGGGCCTCGCTCTGCTGCAGCTCGACATCGGCGCCAACCCGGCGCAGCATCGCCTGGATGCGCACCCCGGCCTTGGCGCGGCGAGGGTTGCCGGCGTTGGTGGCCAAGACGAAGGCCAGGGGCACGCCGTCGCGCTCGCGCAGGCCATCGCCGTCGGCGTCGACCCAGCCGGCGGCCTGGAGCTGGGCCGCGGCGGCGACCGGGTCGTAGGGCCACGGCCCGACATCATCGGCGTGGGCGCCGCACAGCTCCGGGGTGATGGTGCCCACGCTGCGACGTCCGTACACGGTGCCGTCGGAGGCGGTGAGCAGGTCGCGCATGAGCCCGTCGACGTCGATGGCCAGGGACAAGGCCTGGCGCACCTCGGTCGAGGCGAGCACGGGGTGGGGGGCGACACTGCTCCAGTCGAGCTCCTGGCCGGGCTTCAGGGCCTTGCGCTTTCGGGCGTAGTCGGCGGGGTCGAGCCGGTTCCACACCAGGTATTCCATGGAGCGCCAGCCTCGCCGATGCAGGTCCAGGCGCGGATCGGCTCGCAGGCGCTCGACGTCGGCGACGTCGATGCTCCACACCAGGTCCACGCTGCCCTTCTCGAGCTCGATGAGGCGGGTGCTGTACTCGGGAATGACCTTGAAGATGACGCGCCGCAGGGGCACCCGCCCGTCATCGGTCGGGGGCGGATCGCGCTCGATCACCAGCTGGCTGTCCTTGTCGTGCTTCTTCACCGTCCACGGGCCAGTGGTCAGGGGACTGCGGTTGAGCGCGTGGCCGCGCAGGGTCGCGCGGTCGGCGCCGTCGAGCACGTGCGACGGCACCGGCGGAATGAGTGCGGCGTGCGCCACCATGGTGGTGCGGTCGTAGGGTTTTGGAAAGGTGAAGCGCAGCGCGTGCGGGCCGGTGATCTGGGGTGGACCGGCCATGCGCTGGGTGTAGTCGATGCGTGGGCTGGCCACAGCGGGATCGGCCATGAGCTCGTGGGTGAGCTGGATGTCGCGAGGCACGACGGGGGCCCCGTCGGACCACGTCAGGTCGTCGCGAAGCTCCAGATCGAGGGTGGTGCCGTCGTCGGACAGCGTCCACGATCGCGCGATGCCCGGCTCGAACTGGAGCTTGCAGTCGAAGCGCTTGTCGAGGATGGGCAGCTGCAGGTTGTCCAGCAGGTTGTTGTCGATCGCGGCGTTGGCGACGACGGGGATCAATGTGGAGAAGTCGGTGGGGGTGGCGACCACCAGGGTCTCGCCGGGGGGTCCCGCAGGCGGGGGGGCGGAAGGGCCGGTGCAGCCGGCGGTCGAGAGACTGAGCAGCGCTGGGAGGAGCATGATCAAGGGGGTTTCTGTTGTACCTCGGGTGGAAGTAGCGTGGGGCATGTTCGAGTCCTTGGCTGCCCTGAACGAGATCGTGTACGCGCTGCTCACGCTGGCGGGAGCTTGGTTCGCCTACCGGCGTTTCCAGGAACTGCAGACCCGGTTCGAGGATCGACCGCGCCAGTTCGCCGACCCCAACCACCGAGAGACGCAGGAGCGCACCGTGCCACCGCCTCCTTCGCCGACGCCGTACTCACCCGAGCCGCAGCCGGAACCTGCGCTGGTGGCCCGTTCGTATGGCCACACCGGCGATCCAGAGGCGGCGGTGTTGCGGGGACGGGCCATGGGCATGGCGTTTCCGCGGGGTCTTCGAGGGGGCGAACTGGTGCGTGCGGTCGAGTCGGTGCTCGAGATCGAGGCCCAGGGAGTGGGACTCCCGGCTGGAGGCGATGAGCGGGCAGCCGAGATCTTGCGCAGGCGTGGCATGGGACAGATCAGCCACAAGGCGGCCGTGTTGCTCTGGCCCCAGGAGGTGCTGTCGGTGCCCGAGGCCTGGACCACGCTGCGCGCCATGAAGACCACCATGCAGCCCGAGCTCGGCAATGCCATGGCGCGACGACTCGAGTCTGGCGAGCCCCCCCCGGTGCTCTCCGAAGACCCGTGGCGTCGGGCTCTGCAAAGGGCCAATGCCAACGCCACCCCCACGGTGCTGCTGAGCGGCGAACTCGAACGGCTGTACACGCCCTTGAATTCTGGCCCGCGCGGGGCCGTCGACGTGGCGCGCCGAATGGTGGCCCTGTACGCTGCCCACGAGTGCGCGAATGCCGATGATCCTCGGGATCGCGAGCTGGCGCGTCGCCTGATCCTGTCGTCTTCGGCTGGAGAGAATGGCGTCCTGCGCCCAGACGAGGCGCGGATGTTGTTTGCCCGAGATCCCCAGAACACGCTGCCGCTGCGCTACGCCGAGGAGGGCGCATCGGCGCTGGCCTGGGCGCTGGAGGTCGTTCCCGTGCTGCCGCTCGAGCTCGGCGAGGTGGCTCCGAGGCCCATGGCGGTCGTCCGTGAGGCGCTGCAGGGTGACCTGGACGGGTGGGCGCGCGAGCATGCCCTGCGGCCGGTCAAGGTGATCGAAGACGAGGCGGGCGTTGCACGCGAGCGGTACGAAGATCAGCAAGCCCATCTGGTGGAGGTGGGCCTGGCCGACGCCGAGGCCGTCGAGCTGCGGTCGCGGGCGGCTGAGCGGTGGCGCGCCCTCGTCTGGCTGGGCGAGGGAGGAGAGCACGCGTCGGTCCTGCAAGAACGTCTGCAGCACGATCTTCTGCGCTTGACGCGCCTGTAGCGGTGGATCCCGCATGAGCAGCCCGTTACCGGCGGCTGCTTCTGTGGAGTCCCGATGAACCGCGTTGTTTCTGCCATCGAGTCCGGTCGCTGTGTGATCGGTGTGGGCAGTCACCTGCTGCGCAACAGCGACGTCATGCTCGAGATCAGCCGGCGTGCCGCCCTTCCAACCGTGGCTCTGTCGGGGCCGGCCACCGCGCCGGTCAAGAAGATCACCCCCAAGTCCCTTGCCCGGGCGACCGGTCAGGAGGGTGGCGTGGTGGTGCTGGTCGAGCCCGAGAGCGCCGACTCTGCAGGCCTGGCCAAGCTGGGCAAGGTGCTGAAAGAAGGGGCCCACACGCCCACGGTTCTGGTGGTGGCGCGCGCGTTCAATCCCTTCCAGATGGGTGCGGCCTTCAGCGGTGTTCCGGTCGCCCACCTGAAGGGTCGCGGCAACCTGTTCTTCCGCGATCTGCCCCAGCCGCCCGCCGGCGAAGAGCTGCCCCAGGTCGAGCTGGTCAAGGCCAAGAAGTCCGGGCCCGAGGCCCCGCACGTGCAGATGGTGGGCCGCGAAGAAGAGCTCGAGGCCCTCAAGGGTCTGCTGGGCGAGGGCGGTCCCCTCGTCATCAGCGGACCGGCGGGCATCGGTCGCCGCTGGCTGGCCGAGAGCGCCGTGGGCGCTGCCGAGCTCACCCGACTTCCCGACCTCACCCTGGGCTGGGGCTGCGAAGCCGACACCCTCCTGGCCCGCCTCGCGGCGCTCGGAGAGTCCCACGGCCAGAGCACCCTCGCCGACACGCTCAAGAAGAAGCACACCCCCGCCGAGGCCGTCAGCGCCGCCATCGCGACCCTGCAGGCCTGTGAGGGTGCCGCGTCGCAGGCGATGATCGTGCACGAGCTCAACTGGGCGATCGGGCGCGAGGGCGACTTCTTTCGCAAGGGTCGCCTCGAGATGCTCATCGAGGCGTTGCTCACCAACACCTACCCGCTGCGCCTGATCTTCACCTCGACGGTGCAGCCCGTCTTCTACACCGAGGGCCAGGCGGCCACGCTGCGCCGATTCCCCGTCGAGGGCATCAAGGGGCGCTTCCTGCACGACATCTTCGAGGGCTACAAGGCTCCCGAGTTCTCCCGCGACAAGTACGGCCCCATGAACGATGTGAAGCTGCACGGTCACCCCATGGCCGCGCGCACCTACGCGGTCGCGGTCCGCGAGCGCGGCGTCGAGCTGGTCGACGACCCGAAGTTCCTCAAGCTCACCGGCATCGACGACACCGAGGGGCTGCGCAAGCGCATCCACAAGGCCGTCGACAAGTGCGAGGGCGAGGCACGCCGTGCCCTGGGTCGGCTGGCCCACCTGCGCAGCCCCGAGCCCGGCCAGTTCCTGGCGAGCCAGCTGGGCATCGGGCGCAAGGGCCGCATCGAGCTGCTCTCGGCTGGGCTGCTGGACATGGTTCCCGCCGCCGATGGCCGCCGCTACCACGTGCACCCCCTGGTGCGCTCGGGGCTGAAGTACCGCGAGGTCAGTGACTTCGACATCTATGGGCGCCTGTCGGGGATCTTCGGCAAGCGAGCCCGCGATGGCGAGGGCGTCGAGCGCATCGCCGCCATGTACGAGTCCAGTCGCCTGTCGGTGGCCGGCCGTCACTTCCGCGACCGCATCCACACGCCCTTCCCCGACAACGACCCCGATCGCGACAGCATCCTGGGCCTGGTTCGCGGCAAGAACCCCAACTTCGGCCTGGCCACCACCAAGGTCAACGAGGCGCTCAAGCACGACCCCAGCAACTCCGAGCTGTGGCTGGTGAAGGCCGAGATCCTTCGCCGCGACAACGCCAAGCCCGAGGCCATCATCGCGGTCTACGAAGAGGCCTTCGCCGCCGCTGCGGTGCCCGAGCTGTTCCACGACGCGGTGGGCTTCCACCTGCAGCGTCGGCAGCGCAAGGCCGCCATCGTCGTGCTCGAGCAGGGTGTGCAGGCCCTGCCTGATCAGCCGCGCCTCAAGACGCGCCTGGCGGCGCTGCTCATGCGTGAGGGCCGTCGCCCCGAGGCGATCGAGCTGCTCAAGACCGCCATGGAGCAGGCCCCGATGCTTCCCGATGCGTACGGCATCATGGGCATGCTCAAGCGCGACGAGGGCGCCGAGTCGCTCGACGACGCCGAGACCCTGCTGCGCGAGGCCGTTCGCCTGGCGCCCAACGACGCGGTGCAGGTCTCCCGCCTGGCCGATCTGCTCGCCCACAAGGCGCGCACCGCGCCCGAGGCCGAGGCCGAGGCCCTGCGCGCCGAGGCCCGTGAGCTGCTCGACCCGGTCCTCAAAGACGAGAAGAAGGCCCCCGAGGCGCACCTGCTGCTGGCCCGGCTGGTTCGCGAAGAGGGCAAGGACCTCGAGCGCGCCATCTGGCTGCTCAAGAAGGTCAAGAAGCAGAGCGATCGCAGCCCCGACCGCAAGACGCGCGTGGCCATCGAGTTCGCGCGGGTCGATCTGGCGCGCGGCGACCTCGACGCCGCCGAGGCCACCATCCGCGGCCTGGCCGACAAAGACCCGTCCAACCACGCGGTCTTCTCGACGCTGTCGCAGGTGCTCGAGGCCCGCCAGCTGTACATCCCCGCCCACGCCGAGATGCTGCGGGCCAAAGAGCGCGCCCCCAAGGGCTCGCTGTGGGCCCAGCAGTACGACGGCGAGCTGGCGCGCATGCAGGCGCTCATCGAGGCGGGCGCCGGCATGATGGCGGCCCCGGTCGCCGAGGCGTCGACGCCCGCTGCCAAGACCAAGAAGCCCGAGCAGACCATCGCCGACATCGGAGCCAGTGGCCCCAAGGTGATCCGGCGCAAGGCCGATGCCGAGCCTGTAGCCGAGGAGCCCGCCGAGGCCGCCGCCGAGGAGCCCGCCGAGGCCGCCGCCGAGGAGCCTGCCGAGGCCGTGGCCGAGGAGCCTGCCGAGGTCGCAGCCGACGTCGAGGCGGCGCTCGCCCCCCCCTCCGAAGAGCCCGCCCCGCCACCGCCCGCGGAGTAGCGCTCGGCTACAGCCCCGTGGGCGGAGCGATCTCGAAGTCCAGGTGCACGTCCGGCAGTCGCCGGTCGCTGTCGAAGCGAGCGACGGCGCCGACGGCGAGGCACCCGCTGGGATGCGTGTAGCGGAGCCCCCCCCACCGGCTCATCCAGTCGGTGTTGGCCAGGTCGGTGCGCACACCCGCTGAGATGCGCAGTGGATCGAGCTTGCCAGGAAGGGTCCACGCGGCGTCGCCATACACCTGGTGCACGCGGTCGCCGGCCCACACCCAGCCGCTGGCCAGGCGGTGTCGGCCGTTGTCCACCGCCGCGCCGGCCGTGCCCAGGACGGGCCCCTCATCGGGGGTGAAGCGGCTCTGGCCCCACGCAAAGAGCGGCCCGGCCTGGGCGCGCAACGCCCCCTCGCCGGCCCAGCCCTGCGCGCTGCGCTCGACGCGGGCCTCGCTGTACACCCCCCTGCCCGCCACGGTTCGGCGGTAGCGAAGGCCGGCCCCCAGCGCGTCGAGTCGCTCCCAGTCGCCGCGCCGCAGCGCGCGCGTGACGCCGGCATCGGCGAAGGGCTCGACGGTCTCGAAGCCCTTGCTGGGCAGCCTCCACAGGGGCATGGCCAGCTCGAGGCCGCTGTGCAGTCGGGTGTCGTTGCGGCCCAGCTTGTTGGCCACTCGCGCGGCCGCGACCCGAGGTGTCCAGCGCAGCGGCCCGGTCCAGGTGGGGCGCTGGGCGTCGACGGCCGCGATCGCCTGGCCACCGCCACCGCTCTGCCGAGCCAGCCACGGCTGGTACAAGGCCTGGCCCCCCACCAGCACCCCCGCGCCGACGTCGGTGCGGGGCACCGACCAGCCGATGCTCGGAATCACGGCCAGGTCGGTCTCGGTGCGAAAGCCGTTGTAGCCGGCCTCGAGGGACTTGTAGCCCGCCAGCGCGCGCTGCTCGGCCCAGGGCTGGCTGCGGTCGAGGAAGGCGTCGCCGTAGTCGCGAAACTGGCGGACGTCGGTGACGTAGTCGGCGTCGACGGCGGTGTTCCAGGGACCGCGAGCCCACTGGTGTTCAGCCGACAGCGAGCCCCGCCACAGGTACAGCTGCGAGTCGTAGCCGTAACTGGCGTCGAGCTGGCCCTGGCCCCCGCGCAGGGCGTAGCGGAACTCGGACAGCAGCCGGGCGCTGCGCTGGGTGCGGATGGCCGGGGTCAGGGTCAGGTCCGCGTGTTCACCAAGCGTCAGGTACAGGGGCAGCTTCACGCGCAGGCCGTCCTGGCCGTTGCCGACGACCGGCGCCAGGAAGCCGGACTGGCGCGAGAGCGGGAGGCGGCCGGCGGGCACCGGCAGGATGGGCACGTCGAACACCCGGACCCAGCCCGAGCCAAAGGCCAGGTACTCGTCGGGGACCAGCTCGAGCCGGCGGGTGGAGATGGACAGGGGCGGCGGGCCGTTGCAGGCGCAGGTGGTGGCCCAGACCTGCTCGGCGGCGATGCGTCCGTCGTCGAACCAGGCCATGTCCCCGGCGCGAAGCTCGGTGTGCCCGCCCTGAAACACCCCACCCGTCACGCGACCGATGCCGGTCGCCAGGTCGAAGCCGCCGAGCTCGAAAGAGAGCTCGCTCTCGCCGCGCTTCCAGACGCCCTCGGTGACCACGGCCGTGCGCGCGTCGAGGTCGGCGGCCACCGACGCTCCGGTGATGCGGTCGGCGCCGAGCTCGATGACGACGGGTCCGTCTCCGCGTGCGATGCCGTCATCGACGGCGATGTGCGGCGACGTCACCGTGACCGGATCGGCGAAGGCGCCGGCGACGAGGGCGAGGACGACCGTCAGCTACTCGGCCTCCTCCCAGCGGGTGCCCACGGCGCCGTAGTCCAGGGTGGCGCTGGCCGGCCACGACAGCGGATCGGCCCCGCCTGGGTACAGCTGGCTCGCATAGGTGCCGTCGGCCACGATGCGCCAGACGGTTCGCCACTGGCCCGGGTTGCTGGTGAAGTAGAAGTCGCCCGACTCGTCATCGATGGCGAAGGCGGCCGGGGTGAAGTCGGCGTCGGGAATGGGCCCCTTGAGCACGTAGGTCTTCTGGTTTCGGTTCCAGCGGAACACGCCCATCTCGCCGGTGCTGGCATCGGCGCCCAGGGCGAAGTGGCCATCCAGGCGGGTGGTGTGGCCGTCCCACATCTGGAACGGCGGCCCTGCCGGGTCACCGGGCGCCTCGAGCTCGAAGCCGGTCTCTTCGCGCCAGAAGCCCATGCCGCCGTAGTAGCCGTACAGAGCCGTCTCGCCGGTGAAGCGGCTGGTGGCGATGCCCACCGGCGCCAGCTCGTGGCTCATGTCCTCTTCGAGGCACAGCCACGTGGCGATGACCTCCATCTGGCCGTCCGGGGTGATCTTGAACAGCCGGTCGAAGCCCGACACCAGGTAGTAGCCCTTGGGGTGGGTCGAGACGCCGACGATGGCCGGCGGGATGTCCTCGCCGAAGTCGACGCTGTTGAAGTCGAAGACCAGCGAGGTGGCCCCGCTCTCTTTGACGTCGAACAGCATGCCCTGGCCCGCGTCGAACATGATCCAGCCGTCGCGATCGAGGTTCTCTTCGGACCAGTCGGCGAACACGGGCATGGACAGGGGCACCTCGGCGACCAGCTCGCCAAAGCCGTCGATGTGCACCAGGGTGGACGGGGTGGCTCCCGACGTGTCGGTGCGCAAGAGCACCACGCCGTCGTACTTCTCGTCGATGCGGCCGTCGCAGTCGTTGTCCTTGCCGTCGGTGGCGCGGCTGCCCTGCTCGGTCCAGGCGGGGTTCACCCAGATGTCGTTGTCGTCGCAGTCGCCGTACTCGGCGTAGAAGCCGTCGCTGTCGGCATCGGTGCCCGACGGCTGCCAGGGAGCATCGGTGTCGGCGTCGGCGTCGGCATCGGCATCCGAGTCGGCATCGGCGTCGGCGTCGGCGGAGGTGTCGTCGACGATGACGGGCGGAGAACCGGTGCAGGCAGACGCAGCGAGCAGGGCGAGGGCGATGAGGCGCAGCATGGGCGCGAGTGTACCCTCTCCAGGTGAGCCCCGGCGCGGGGTCTGAACGATCGGTAGGGAAGACTTGGATCTGGATGCGCCGGGGCCCACAGGGAAGGGAAGAACCCGAGGGTTCTTAGAAGAGGAGCTTCATCCGGCGCTTCATTGCGCCAAGCCAGCCACCCTGCCCGCGCCTCTCGGCGACGTGCATGGCGATCTCGCGGACGATGCGGGAGGGATGATCGTTCAGGGCACAAAAGACCTCGTCGAAGGTGACTTCATCGCCCTCGAAGCCCGCTCGCAGCAGGGCGACGCACGCCTGGACCGGGTTCAGCCCGAAGTCGTGGTGGTACTCGAGGGCGGCCGTCGCTGAGAAGCCCTCGTCGCCGAGCTCTTCGGGCACGGTGTCGGCGAGGCCCAGGAGCATCAGTACGCCGGCGTCGGACTCGGCCATCGGGCGCTCGATGGTGCTCATCTCGAGCTCCCAGGCGTGGGCGTGCAGCAGCTCGCCGGCGAAAGCGCGCAGGCCGATGGCCAACCGCTGGGGAGGCTCCCAGGGACCCGAGCGGGTGACCACGGCCCGGCGCGGAAGCCCTTCTTGCGAGTACAGCACGTACCAGACCGGCTGGCGCTTGTAGGTGCCGATGCGCACGGCGCCCAGCAGCGCTCCAGCGACGGTGGCCCAGTGGCCGTAGCGCACCGCGCGATGCAGCAGGGTGCCGTCGTTGCCGGGCTGCAGCTGCTCGACCTGCCAGTGCCCGCCGGCGAGCTGGGTGCCGCCGAACTTCTCGGCGAACCACAGCAGCTCGTCGGGGGGGTGCATGCCCCAGGTGTCGAAGAAGTCCCGGAAGGCGGGCCCAAGGGCGAAGCGGGGACGCTCGAGGCAGCCGGATGTCGTGTCGAAGTGCAGGGCAGTCATGATCAGCAGGCCTCCAGCACGGTGACGACACGACCGGTGAGCTCGTCGACGAGCACCAGGACATCGACCGCGCCTTCGCCCGTGTCCATCCGCGTGGACTTGACCTTGAGGCCAGCGTTCGAGCGACGACGGCGAATCAGGCTGCGGCTGCGGCGACGGATGCGGGGCTGGTTGAAGTGCAGGGTCATGGGATGCCTCCTGGGTTCGGCCCTCGATCGGATCGAGGGGGCGTCTCCAATTCGTGCACTTGCTGCTGAAGCCCTGCACGGCCGCTGCACAACCGGCGTCTAGGGTGAAGGCATGCTGCTGCTGCTCCTGTCGACCGCCCTCGCCAAGCCCCCGTCTGCGGTCAGCCGCTTTGTGCACGACCCCTGGACCGAGCTCGACCGCAGCGGCGTTCCTGCTGGGCTGCAGCCGGTCATGCTGTCGAACATCGCTGATGGCTGTGCCCGGGACGGAGATGCCGAGTGCGTGCGGGTGGCGGTCGAGGTGGTGCTCGATCCCCGGGTCTCGCCCTGGCAGGCCACCCCCGCAGACGTCCGCGACCTGGATGGCGCGGGCCTGTACGTGGCCCATGCCGCCATGGTCTTGGCGGCTGCCCGCGACGTGGGCATCGACGAGCACGGCGAGCTGCATGCCCGCCTGGCACGGCAGCTCCACCGGTCGAGCATGGCCGACCGTTGGCACAATCCTCCCTCCTATCGGGGAGACAGCAGCCGGTGGCCGGCGGATCAGGCAGCCGCCCTGTACGCTCTGCATCGCTACGATCCGGCCCTCGCCGACGAGGCCTTCGCGGCCTGGAAGGGGGTGCTGGACGCCCGGGGGACCGACGCGGACACCGGCCTGCCCGTCTCGGAGCTCACCGGCAAGTACGGCTACAGCGCTACCCCGCGCGGGTGCGCGCTGTTCTGGTCGGTGGGGTACCTCGCCGCCGTCGATCCGGACTACGCGCGTGCCCTGTGGGACGTATCCTCAGCACAGATGGCCATTCGAACGCCGCTCGGCCCCGGCATGCGCGAGTACCCGGCGGGCCGTGAGCGCGGTGCCGACTTCGACTCCGGGCCCATCGTGATGGGCATCGGGGCGGCGGCTTCGGCCTTTGCGGTCGGCGCGGCCCACTCGGTTGGAGACGCGGACACCGCGCAGCAGCTGGTGTACGCCGAGGGCACGGTGCGGGAGTGGGCAGCGCCGCTGTCGGGCGGCTTGGTGAACACCCTGCTGCCCGAGTCGATCCGCTACCGCTGGTTCCCTCCGCACTCCTGACACTCCCCGTCAGCAGGCGTGGTTAGGCTGGTGACCTCCTGGAGGAAGCCATGGGCCGCTGGCCACCCACGCAGCAAGAAGCGGGAACCATCCGCGGCTCGGCACCGTTCCGCCTGGTGTCGCCGCACCAGCCGCAGGGCGATCAGCCCGCTGCGATCCAGACGCTGTCCGAGGGGCTCGAGCGCGGCGACGATCACCAGGTGCTGTTGGGCATCACGGGCAGCGGCAAGACCTTCACCATCGCCAATGTGATTGCCCGGGCCAAGCGCCCCACGCTCATCCTGGCTCCCAACAAGACGCTCGCGGCGCAGCTGTACGGCGAGATGCGCGACCTGTTCCCCGACAACGCCGTCGAGTACTTCGTCAGCTACTACGACTACTACCAGCCCGAGGCCTATGTCGCGTCCAGCGACACCTACATCGAGAAGGACAGCCTGATCAACGAGGCCATCGACCGGCTTCGGCACGCGGCCACCAAGAACCTGCTGCAGCGCGACGACGTGATCATCGTGGCCTCGGTCAGCTGCATCTACGGCCTGGGCAGCAGCGAGGCCTACGAGGGCATGATGCTGCACCTCGAGGTGGGCGACGAGGTGCCTCGCCAAGAGATCCTGCGCAAGCTGGTCGAGATTCAGTACGAGCGCAACCAGGCCGACTTCCACCGCGGCACCTTTCGCAGCCGCGGCGACGTCATCGACATCTTTCCCGCCTACGAAGAAGACAAGGCCATTCGCATCGAGCTGTTCGGCGACGAGGTCGAGTCGCTGTTCGTGTTCGACCCGCTGCGCGGCACCAAGCTCTTCGACCTCAACAAAGCGACGGTGTACCCGGCGAGCCACTACGTCACCCCCAAAGACAAGCTCGAGCGGGCCATCCAGTCGATCCAGGACGAGCTCGTGCTTCGCCTCGAGGAGCTGCGCGGCGAGGGCAAGCTCCTGGAGGCCCAGCGGCTCGAGCAGCGCACCAACTTCGACCTCGAGATGATTCAAGAGATCGGCCGCTGCAAGGGCATCGAGAACTACAGCCGGCACCTGTCGGGCCGCGAGCCCGGCGAGCCGCCGCCCACCCTGCTGGAGTACTTTCCCAAGGATTGGCTGCTGGTGGTCGACGAGAGCCACATCGCGGTGCCTCAGGTGGGCGGCATGTACCGGGGCGACCGGGCGCGAAAAGAGGTGCTGGTGCGGTACGGCTTTCGGCTTCCCTCGGCGCTCGACAACCGCCCGCTCAAGTTCGAGGAGTTCGAGCAGCACGTCAACCAGTGCATCTACGTGTCGGCGACGCCGGCGGACTACGAGATGAAGCATGCCGCCGGGCGGGTGGTCGAGCAGATCATCCGGCCCACGGGCCTGCTGGACCCCACGGTCGAGGTTCGGCCCGCCGACGTCCAGGTCGACGATGCGCTGGACGAGATCCGCGAGCGGGTGAAGCGCGACGAGCGGGTGCTGGTGACCGTGCTCACCAAGCGCATGGCCGAGGAGCTGACCGACTACTACACCGAGGTCGGCGTGAAGGTGCGCTACCTGCACAGCGACATCGACACCATCGAGCGCATGGAGATCCTGAAGGAGCTGCGGCTGGGCGAGTTCGATGTGCTGGTGGGCATCAACCTGCTCAGGGAGGGGCTGGACCTGCCCGAGGTGAGCCTGGTGGTCATCATGGACGCCGACAAGGACGGCTTCCTGCGCAACGCGCGCAGCCTCATCCAGACCATCGGCCGCGCCGCCCGCAATGCCGAAGGCCACGTCATCTTGTACGCCAACCGAACCACCCCCAACATGGCCGCGGCCATCGACGAGACGCGGCGGCGCCGCAAGATCCAGCAGGCGTACAACGACGAGCACGGCATCACGCCGGCGACCATCATCAAGAACATCGAGAGTCCGCTCGCGGCGCTGGTGAGCAGCGACTACGTCGACGTGCCCATCGACGAGCGCGAAGACCAGATGCGGCGCCGGCCCAAGAACCTGCCGCGCGAGATGACGCGCCGCGAGGTGCCCAAGCTCATCGCCAAGCTGCGCCAGGAGATGCGGAGGGCCGCGAGCGAGCTGAAGTTCGAAGAGGCCGCCGAGGTCCGGGATCGCATTCGCGAGCTGGAGCAGTGGAGCATGGAGCTGCCGGCGTGATGGGTGTCGGCGCCGTGCCCGTGCCCGCGCCCGAGCCCGCGCCCGAAGTCGCGCCGAGCGTGGACTATGCTAGGGAGCGACGATGAAGCTCACCCGACTCAAGCTCCAGAACTTTCGCGGCTTCGAGGCACTCGACCTCGAGTTCGATCCGCGGCTCACGGTATTGGTCGGGGTGAACGGGTCGGGAAAGTCGTCGGTGTTGGAGGCGATTTGCGTCCCGCTATCGGCCATCTATGCAGACCAGATCGCCAACCTCGACGACGAGCTGCGTAGAATCTACGGGAGCGATCGTCGGCGGGGTAGTGATGCTCCGCGGTACGTCCGGCTGGAATACAGGGATGGAGACTTTCCTGGTGCCCGGAGTGTCGGAAGCGACGTTGGAGGCGGGCGTCCCGAGAATCTGACCTGCCTGCAGACACCCAGGCATGGGTTCACCTTGCCGCTATACATCCCAACGGCGAGAGACGTCACCCACAGCAATGAGCGACGGCCAGCAGAAGGAGAACGGTCGGGTTGGCGAGAGGCCCTTTCCGGCTCGTTCAAGCGTTCGCGAGCGCGCTATTCGCCGTTCTTCGATTGGTATGAACGTCGCGAGAACGCCGAGAACGCCGCCCGTCTTTCTCAAGCCGCGTCTGATTTCCGGGATCTGGAGGCCGTGCGCGCTGCGATCGGCTGCTTCGTCGACGGCGTGACCGATGTGCGGATGGTCCACCCCGGCGTCTACCCCGACGACCCTCTCTTCAACCGCATCACCCAGCCCGTGCTTTCGGTCACCAAGAACGGCGACCTGCTGCTCTTCGATCAGCTCTCGGACGGCGAGCGGGCTCTCTTCGCCATGGTCGGCGACCTCGCCCGCCGCCTGGCCATCGCCAACCCCACCGGCGACCCGCTGCAGGGCGAGGCCATCGTGCTCATCGACGAGATCGAGCTGCACCTGCACCCGGACTGGCAGCGCAAGGTGCTGCCGCGACTGCTGACCACCTTCCCGAACACCCAGTTCGTGGTGACGACGCACTCCCCGCAGGTGGTGAGTGGCGTGAAGCGCGAGCAGCTACGCATCCTCGAGGGCTTTCAACTGGTCGCGGCGAACCCGCACGTCGAAGGACGCGACAGCAACAGTATCTTGTACGAGGTGTTCGGGGTGAGTCGGCGCCCGACCGAGACCACCGATGCCCTCCGTGAGATTGGACTGCAGTTGGAGCGCGAGGACTACGATGCTGCGCGCGCCTCTCTCGATGCGTTGGCCCGGCGCCTGGGGGATGACGACCTGGAGATCGTCCGTGCCCGTCGGCTGCTCGGTGCGGCAAAGTGAGGCATGTGCAGAAGGGCACCGGCCCTGCGGGGCTCATCGAGCAGCACGCCCGGGACAGGGCGGCCCCGTTCGACGTCGTTGACAAGCAACCCCTCCGAGATGCCGCTTTCAGCGAACAGGGAGGACTGTGCTGCTATTGCATGCGCCCGCTTCGGCCGACGTGGGATCGGATGAAGATGGAGCACTGGCGGCCTCAGGTCCACGAGGAAACGCGGTTCGCATGGTCGAACCTGTTCGGTGCCTGCCTGGGCGGCGAGGGGCAGCGAAAGGCGCTGCAGACGTGCGACACGCGGAAGGGTGATGCCGAGATCAAGGTGCACCCTGGGCGCCAACCCGAGACTTGGGTTCGCTTCAACCACGCGACAGGCGAGTTGTTCTCTGACGACGAGGTCGTACAGAGGGATCTGGATGTCACGCTCAACCTGAACGATGAGCGCCTGTGTGAGCTCCGAAAGGAGGCGCTCGATGCCTTCCTCGCCAGGACGGAGGGACGGGGAAAGAAATGGAGCGCCAAGCGTATCGAGGCAATGCTTGGCGAGCTCAACACGCCGGGTGCGGATGGTCGGCTGCAACCGTTCGTTGGGGTCATGGAGCGGTACCTGCGGAAGCGGCGCGCTCGGATGTAGCGCCGGGACGACCGAATTCGCCCATAACATTTGATCTCAACACAATCCCATAAACAACATATCGATAGACCACATGACAGGCGCTCCATAGACTGCGTTCATCTGGAGGGGCCATGTCCCGCATCGTTCTGCTCTCTGTCGTCACCGTTGTGTTCACCGGCTGCACCCACGGCACCATCGGGGTCGACGCCCCGTACAGCCCTGGCGATGACAACCCGGGCGACGATCCGGCCGTCGACGAGCCCGTGACCGACGACCCCGGCACCGACGACCCGCTCGGGTGCGAGGACTTCGTGACCACGCCCCACAATGCCTGCGGTGGGCACGAGGACTTCTCGCTGTCGGTCGTCGACGTGTCCGATGCCGACGGAGACGGCCTGTGGTCGCCGGGCGAAGAGCTGACGGTGGCGATCGACTTCCACAGCGCCGCCGAGTGGATGAACTACCCCGGTGTGCTGGGCGAGTCCGACGCCGCGATCACCGGCCTGCCCGCCGAAGGCGATGCCTACTGGTGGTACGGGGTGACCGCCGGAGACAGCTACCAGGTCGAGTTCGTGCTGACCCTCGACGAGGCGCCCGCCGCCGCCGAGGTCGAGTTGCTGTTCACGGTGGGCGCGCTCAACTGCGTGGACAACGACTTCGAAGGCTGGGAGTGCCCCACGCCGACGCCGATGTTCTTGGACGTGCCGGTGCAGTAGGACGGTGTCAGGCGACCACTCAGCGGAAGTGGGACGCCGCTGGTCGACCAACGGGGTTGGATTTCCGCCGAGTGGTCGCCTGACACCGTTCCGCTGCTACAGCCCCGCCCGCCAGCCAGGGTTGGGGTCGGCGGCGAAGTTGGTCTGCGCGCCATGGCCGCCGGCGCCGTAGGCCACGCCATTGACCGTGCCGTAGTCCATGCGAATGCGCCCGACCCCGCCGTTCCCGCCGTCGCGCGTCACGCCGGACTTCTTGCCCAGCCCGCCGGTCGCCAGCACGCTCCCCGTGGCCAGAATCAGCTCGTCGGCCGCCAGCCAGATGCTTCCGCCAGCTCCGCCCCCGGCGCCGTAGGTGTAGCTGCCGGTCGCCCAGTGGTCGGTGGTGCCGCCGCGCGCCGCGATGACGCCGGTGCCGATGGTCTGGATGCTGGTCGCGCTCACGTACAGGATGCCGGCGCCGTTGCCGCCGGGACCGGGATCCGGCGGGCCGTTCCACACGCCGCCACCGCCCGACCCCAAGAACAAGGTGCTGAGCGCGGCGGTGCCGTAGGTGGCGCCCGCCTGGGACGGCGGCGAGGCGCCGTTCCACGAGATGGTGCCCTCGGCGCCCCCAGCGTGCTCGCCGCCGGCCCCCGTGATGTGGGCCCCCCCGCCTCCGTGGTTGCGCTGCCAGGCCTGGCTGCCGTTGGCGTGGTTGTAGCCGCCGGTGCAGCCGGTGGTGTTGCCTCCGACGCCGGGCCCGGCGTAGCTCTCGCCCTGGGTGGCGTCGCAGTTGCTGGAGGCCCCCGTCTCGCCGCCCCAGTAGCCGCCAGCGTCGACGTGCAGCGCGGCA
This sequence comes from Myxococcota bacterium, assembly GCA_965216925.1. Classification (GTDB taxonomy): domain Bacteria; phylum Myxococcota_A; class UBA796; order UBA796; genus CAYYHT01. Next base: position 5,979,053 of record CBDCGT010000001.1, read on the forward strand.
CCGTTGCGGACGGCGACCGCATCGTTGCTGCGGAAGGCGAGCACCCCGCCAGCCGCTCCGCTCCAGGGTGCCGCGGTGAGCTGCGTGCCCACCGCCACGTTGACCCACGTGAAGTTGGGCACGCGTTGCATCACCACGATCTGGTCGGTCAGGTCGGCGTTGCTGGACTCGCCCAGGACCACGGTCACGGGTTGGGTGAGCGTGACCCTGGTGCCGCTTGTGCTCGCCACCCGGTGGAAGGCATAGCGCCCGACGGCGGCGTGGCGGGCAGCGCTTCCCTGCAGGTTGATGAGCAGCACCTCGTCGCCCGCGACGAGGCCCGTGGCGGGGGCGTCCAGGTCGACCTCGTCGCCGTTGATGTCGGTGACGCCGAAGCCGACCGCCAGGGGTGTGGACCGGCTGCTGGGGATCCAGCTGTCGAGCTCGATGGTGCCGCTCACCTGCAGCGGCCCGTCCTGCCCGGTTCCCAGGTGGGCGTCCTGGTCGGGGGTGCCGTCGCAGTCGTTGTCCACCCCGTCCCACACGACGTCGGGCGCGCCGGGGAAGGCGTTAGGGTCGGCGTCATCACAGTCGGTGCCGTCGCTGACATGGCCGGCGGGCGCGCTGCACGCCACCGCGTCGATGGAGCCGTCGCCGTAGCCGTCGTCGTCGCTGTCGGGATGCCAGGTCGCGGCGTCGCTGGCGCTGTCCTCGTCGACTTCGCCGCTGCAGTCGTTGTCGATGCCGTCACAGACCTCGGTGGCGCCGGGGTTCACGGCGTTGTCGGCGTCGTCGCAGTCGTCGGTGTTGTCGGTGAAGCCGGCGGGCGCGGCGCACGCCACCTGGTCGGCCGCTGAGGTGCCGTAGCCATCGGCATCTGCGTCGATGTGCCATGCGACGGCGTCGCTGGCGTCGGGCTCGTCGGTGTCCAGGTCGCAGTCGTTGTCGGCGCCGTCGCAGACCTCGGTGGCGGCGGGGTGGATGGCGGCGTTGCCGTCGTTGCAGTCGCCTCCGACGCCGGCGTAGCCTGGCGGCGGGGTGCAGGTGGTGACCTGGGCCCCGTCGCGGCCGTAGCCGTCGTCGTCGTCGTCGGCGTACCAGGTGCCCACGCCGGTGGCGTCGTCGTCGATCAGGTCGTTGCAGTCGTTGTCGAGCCCGTCGCACAGCTCGGGGGCGCCGGGGTAGGTCTGGGGCAGGGCATCGTCGCAGTCGTCACCGGTGTCGATGAAGCCGGCGGGAGCCTCGCAGGCGAGAACCGTGTCGATGGGGTCGCCGAAGCCGTCGCTGTCTTGATCGTCGAACCACAGCGTTCGGTCGGTGGCGTCGTCGTCGATGCTGCCGTCGCAGTCGTTGTCGGCGCTGTCGCACACCTCGGGGTGGCCCGGATAGGCCGAGGCGTTCAGGTCGTCGCAGTCGCTGCTGTCGGCCACGAAGCCCGAGGGCTGGTTGCAGCTGTCGGCGCCGGTGGCGGGGTCGCCGTGGCCGTCGCCATCGACGTCGCGGTACCAGGACTGCTCGCCCTGGGCACCGGGTTCGTCGAAGCTCCCGTCGCAGTCTTCGTCGGGCCCGCCGCAGATCTCGGGCGCCCCGGGGTGAATGGTGGGCGCCTGATCGTTGCAGTCCTCGCAGGCGGGAAAGCCGTCGTTGTCGAGATCGCTAAAGGCCGAGCTTCCGTCGCAGTTGTAGTCGGCGGGGTCGGAGCAGTCGGACTCGTCGGCACCGGGGTTGTAGGCGGCATTGGAGTCGTCGCAGTCACCAGCCTGGGCCACGTGGCCCTCGGGCGCGACGCAGGCCTGGACCGAGGCGGTGCCGTCGCCGTACCCATCGCCGTCGACGTCGATGTAGAAGGTGGACGCGGGCGCGCCGTCGTCGATGGTGCCGTTGCAGTCTTCGTCGACGCCGTCGCAGGTCTCGTCGGCACCGGGATGCACGGCCGCGTCGGTGTCGTCGCAGTCGTCGGCCCCCGCGAAGCCATCGCCGTCGTCGTCCCGGTGCAGCGGGACGGCGGTGTCCACCCAGTCGGTCTCGCGGCAGGCGGCCGAGATGCCGAGCAGGAGCGCGAGGAGGGGCAGGCGGGACGTCATGAGGCAACGGTAGCATCGCTCATGGCCCTGGGTACGCGCTACAATGGCGGCATGAACCCGACGATCAAGGCCTCACTCATTGCCTCGCTGGCCGCGCAGCTCGCGGCTTCGCCAGCGCACGCCGACGAGCCCCAGAGCGCGAGCGACGAGGCCAGCACCGACGACGAGCCCGCTGGCGCTCAGGCCACCCCGGCCGCTGTGGCTCCCCCGGTCGAGTCGGCTCCCCCGGTCGAGGCGGCTCCCCCGGTCGAGGCGGCTCAACCCACAGCATTCCAAGATCCCAACGCCTTCAACCCGAGCGATCCCCACACCTGTGGCGTGATCGGGTGTGGGGCGCCCTCCAACCCCAATTCCTGTGGTGGGGTGTCGGGCTGCCAGTCCAAGGGCGGCTGCGCCGGTGGCCTCGCTCCGGCACCGCCCGAGTGGCGCTTCACCGACATGTCCGTCCAGGGCTCCGAGACCGTCGATCCGGTGATCGAGCGCTTCACCCGGCGCTTCGTGGGCGGCTGCCGCAAGGCCAGCGGCGGCGAGAACCCCATGGGTCGCGTCACCATGCGGGTCACCGTCGAGGGGGGCAAGGCCACGTCGGTGACCGCGCTGACGTCCCCGGACACCCTGCTGGGCACGTGCATGTCCCGCCGCATGCAGTCGTCGACGTGGCCCGCCACCCTCGACGGAACCCACGTCCTCCAGTGGAACGTCACCTTCGGCCCTCCGGAGTCTTAAGCCTTAAGACCGCCCCTTCTCGGTGGCGGCCACCGTCCACAAACCCTAGATCGCCCGTGCTTTTCCGGGGTATTGCCTATGCGTCCTCTCATGCTCGTCGCTGTTGTTGCTCTTGCCGCCTGCTCGGGGCGTCCTCCCGAGGTGGTGAACCCGGCGCCCAACGCCGATGACCTCGTGTTCACCGACGTGACCGACGAGTGGGGCCTGTCGCAGGTGCGCGGCAACACGATCACCGCCGCCGACTACGACGGGGACGGCCTGGTGGACCTGTTCGTCGCGCGCAACGCCGTGCACAAGACGAACACCTTCGGCGACGAGGCCACCCAGGTCGACTACCTGCTGCGCAACACCGGGTCGGGCTTCGACGACGTCACCCAGAGCAGCGGCATCACCGTCGACGATCGCGGCGACACCGACCGGGCCTTTCAGACCCTGGTCTGGGGCGATGTCGACAACGACGGCGATCTGGACGCCTTCACCGGCATCGTGCACGACCGCGGCGCCCCGGACACCTGGAACGATGGTGTGCACCTGGTCATGCTCAACCAGGGGGACGGCACCTTTGCGCCGGCCCGCTCCAGCGACGTGCTCTTTGACAGCAACCTCGCGGGCGCGACCTTCGTCGACTACGACCGCGACGGCAACCTCGACCTCTGGCTACCCAGCTTCTACGAGCAGTATGGCTACCTTCCCGGCGAGCAGGACCGCTTGCTGCGGGGCAACGGCGACGGCACCTTCGACGACGTGACCGAAGACGTCGGGCTGCTGATGGCCGAGGGCAACCAGGCCAACATCGCCCAGGGCATCGCCAGCCGTCCCAGCTACGGCTCCACGGCCTGCGACGTCGACGACGACGGCGATGCCGACCTGCTCACCAGCGTCTACGGGCGCCAGTGGAACCAGCAGTGGAGCAACGACGACGGCATGTTCACCGACATCGCCCGCGAGACGGGCTTTGCGGGCGACGGGGCGGCCGAGTTCGACGACAATCACTTCTACCGCTGCTACTGCTCGGTCAACAGCTGCCCCACCGACCCGGGGCCGCCCGCGCTGGGCGACTGCGACACCTACGCCAGCTACTGGAGCCCGGGGTGGGACGACATGCCCCACCGGCTCAACGGCAACACCTTCACCACTGCATGCACCGACGTCGACAACGACGGCGCGATGGACCTGCTCAACGCCGAGATCGTGCACTGGCACATCGGCAACAGCTCCGACCCCTCGCAGATCCTGTTCGGCAACGGCGATGGCACCTGGAGCCGACCGGGCAACGACGCCACCGGACTGGTGCGCGAGCGGGACGGGGCGTGGAACGAAGGCGACATCCACGTGTCGGCGATGGACTTCGACAACGACGGCTGGAAGGACATCTTCTTGTCCTCGTCGGACTACGACGGCAACTTCGCTCGTCTGTTCCGGCAGTCGGCGCCGGGCGAGTTCGAGGACGTCAGCGAGAACGCCGAGATCATGCACCCCCGCAACGTGGGCGTCGCGCTCGCCGACTTCGACAACGATGGCGACCTGGACGTGATCGTGGGCTCGTCCACCATGCGTGGCGGTCCGTGGGAGCAGCGCGAGGTGCGCGCCTACCGAAACGACCTGGACAGCGGCAACAGCGCCTTCATCCGCCTGGCCGGCGACACCGCCAACAAGGCCGGAATCGGCGCCAAGGTCACCGTCGAGGCAGGCGGTCTGGAGCAGGCCTTCGAGGTCTCGGGTGGCTACGGTCATCGGGGCATGCAGCACACCACCGGGCTGTTCGTGGGCCTGGGCAGCGCCGGCGTCATCGACCGCATCACCGTGCGCTGGCCCGATGCCGACAACACGACCGATGTGTACGAGAACGTGCGCGGCAACTACAGCTTGGTGCTGGAGCAGGGCGGGAAGGTCGTATACGACCAGTAGGTGAGTCCTGCTCTCCTACCTCTGTTCTTGCTCATCGGCTGTCCGCGGCCCCAGCCGCAGCTCGACCGGGTGCTGCTGGTCAGCCCCGACCCGCCCTACACCACCGATGCCTGGCAAGAAGATCGCCTGATGCTGTCGCTGACGGCGCGCGATGCGGTGACCACGCGCCTGGGCATCAACAGCCAGCTCAAGGCGGTGGTGGGCTACGTCGACGCCCGCTGGGACGGCCTCACCTGGGTGTACTGGGGCGGGGCGAGTGCGGTCGATGCCGACGGCCACTGGCGCCTGCTGGGCTCGGCGGCCCTGCGGAGCGGGCGCACCGAGGGTCCCGACACGCTCACCGTCGAGGAGCTGGCCACGGGGCTGTCGGGGCCGGTGCTCGTGGTGCTCGACTCGTGCGCGGGCGGCGGAGATCGTGGTGTCGGCGTGCACCTGTCGGGCGGCCGTGAGGCCAAGCCGCTGCAGCTGCCCGACGGGGTGCTGGTGTGGAGTGCGGCGGCGCCGGATGGCCGCTGCTACACCGCCGAGCCGGGAATGGGGCTGTTCACCTCGCTGGTGGTGCAGGCGCTGGACGGGGCCGCCAACGACGGGGGCGCCGATGGCGACTCGGTGATCACCCTGTCCGAGGCGAGCGCGTGGGTGCGTGCCCAGGCGCTGGAGCGCTCAGTGGGGGCGCAGTCGCCGATGCTGTACGGCGATCCGAGCTTCTTGGAGGCGCCGCTAGCCCGGCACCGGGGCGTGCCCATCGGTCTGGTGTGGGGCGACACCCCGCGCTTCCTGGCGGTGCGAAAGACGTCGGCGGAGCGTCGCGAGGCGCTGCAGATGCTCGAGCGCCGGGTCGCCGCCTTCTTGGCCCGTCCAGAGCACGCCGACTACGAGCTCGAGGGGCTGCGCGACGCGCTCTGGGCCTTTCGCTTCGGCGCCAATGACGAGGCCTCGGTTCGCGCGCTCATCCTGGCCGTGCAGCTGAACGCGCAGACGGTTCGGCACGCGATCGGCGCCCCTCCCCTGTCGCTCGGCTACGACGAGGCCACGATGTGGTGCTACGCGGCCGAAGATCGGGCCTGGGTTTCCCGTGATGCACGCGACACCGCCTTCTCGGAGGCCTCGCGTCTGTCGGCTCCCAGCTGGGACGCGCTTCGCGCCGACGTCGACGCGTCGTGGCAGGTGCTGCCCGACAATGATCTTGAGGGGTGCCTGGCGGCGGCCAACAAACGAGCGGTCGGCGGCTCCGACGCCGCGGCCAGCGAGCTCGAGGCGGCGATGCGACGTCTTCGCGCGCTGCCCGAGACCTGCGTGAGCCCTCAGACCGTGGGTGACCTCATCGCGCTGTCCGAGGACGCCGCCCGCTTCAGCGACCCGGTTCACATTGCGCGCATCGCTCGTTCCCTGGAAGACTGGGCCACGATGTGGGAGTCGAGGTGCAGCCAACCCGAGGACTGAGCGCGCCGTCGCTGGGCATTCGAAGCCAGCTGATCCGCGTGCTGGTGCTCGGGGTGCTCGTGTTCGCGGGCGCGGTGCTGCTGGTGACCACCCTGTCGGCGAACAAGGCGGTGCGCGACCTGTCGCACCTGGCGGTCGACGCGTCGGTCACGCGCACCGATGCCGAGCTCGAGCGCTTCTTTGGCCCGGTCGAGGCCAGCTTGCTGATGGCGCGCGACTGGGGGCGGCGCGACGGCTTCGACCTCGATGACTTCGACGCCCTGAACCGCCGCTTCGTGCCGCTCATCGACAACCACCCCCAGATCACCTCGATGATGATCGCGAACTCCGACGGCGAGGAGTGGATGCTGCTGCGGCAGGGCGACGAGTGGGTGAACCGGCTCTCTCGTCCAGCGCAGTTGGGCGATCAGACGCGCTGGCTGCGCTCCGATGCGCAGCTGGACATGCTGTCCGACGAGCAGCGCACCCTCGACTACGATCCGCGCGTGCGGCCGTGGTTCGAGGCCGCGGCCCACGGGGCCGGGCGCCGCCCCGAGTGGACCTCGCCGTACACCTTCTTCACCACCAAAGACCCCGGGATCACCGCGTCCATCCGGTGGCAGGCGCCCATCGAGGACGGCCGCACCTGGGTGATCGCCTTCGACCTGATGCTCATCGACGTCTCGGGCTTCACCACCGGACTGCAGGTGTCTCCCGGCGGCAAGGTGGTGGTGCTGACCGAAGACGAGCGGGTGATGGGGCTGCCCCCGGACCCTCGCTACGGCAGCCGAGAGGCCTTCAAGCCCTACGTGCTCAAGCCGGTCGCCGCCCTGGGTGTGCCCGAGCTCGAGCGCGGCATCGCCGCCTGGAGAGACCACGGCGAGCGCGACGAGACCTTTCGCTACGCGGATGGGCGCGAGCAGTGGTGGGCCAGCTTTCACCGCTTCGAGCTGGGCGAGGCGCGGGCCTTCGAGATCGGCGTGATGGTGCCCGAGCGTGACTTTCGGGCCATGGCCAACAGCCAGCGCAACTGGATCATCGGCCTGACGCTGGCCGGGCTGGCGATCGCCGTGTTGGTGGCCTTCTTGCTCGATCGGGCCGTCGAGCGCATCCTGGCTCGCGAGGTCGAGAAGGTGCGGCAGCTCGGGCAGTACACGCTCGAAGACAAGCTGGGCGAGGGCGGCATGGGGGCGGTGTACCGGGCTCGGCACGCGATGCTCAGGCGCCCCACGGCCATCAAGCTGCTGCACCCCAGCCGGGCCGGGCACGAACACGAGCAGGCACGCTTCGAGCAGGAGGTGCAGCTGACGGCCGAGCTGTCGCACCCCAACACCATCGCGGTCTACGACTACGGACGCACGCCCGAGGGCATCTTCTACTACGCGATGGAGTACATCGACGGCATCACCCTGGACACGATGGTGGGCACCCATGGCCCGCTGCCGCCGTCGCGGGTGATCCATGTGCTGCTGCAGGTCTGCGGCTCGCTGCAGGAGGCCCACAACGTGGGGCTGGTGCACCGCGACATCAAGCCCGAGAACATCATGCTGGCCGCGCGCGGAGGGGTCTTCGACACCGTGAAGGTCCTGGACTTCGGGCTGGTCACAGCGCTCGACGCCGATGACAACTCGTCCAACCCTCAGGGGGTGATCGGCACGCCTCGGTACATGGCGCCCGAGACCATCCAGGCGCCCACCCGGGTCGACCACCGCGCCGATCTGTACGCGGTGGGCCTCATCGGCATCTACCTGTTGACGGGCAAGCACCTGTTCGACGGGCCCAATGTGCAGATGATCTGCGCCCAGCAGCTGCACACCGAGGCCGCCCAGCTGTGGGTCGACATCGAGCGCTACCCCGACGACCTGGCCCGCCTGCTGCTGGCCTGCACCCACAAGTCCGTGGGGTCACGCCCGCTGGGTGCCGGTGACCTGGCGGCGAGGCTGCGGGCCTGTGCCGACGCCGGGCGCTGGACCCCCGACGATGCGGCCACCTGGTGGGAGACGCACACCAATGCCGAGCGCACCCTGTCGCCGACCGTGACCGAGGACACCATCGCGCTGACGGTCAACCTGGATCGGTAGCCGCCCCACGCGGGCGCCGCCTCAGACCGAGCACCAGCAGTAGCGCCAGCCACCCACTGCCTTGAGGCGACGACTGGCAACCGCACCCGGCGCCGCCGATGGTGAAGCCGACGACAACCTCGTCGGGGCCGGTGTCCTGGGGCGGGGAGGTGTCGACTTCGCCGGTGTCATGCGGCTCGTCGGTCGATGCGGTGTCGGTCTGCGCGCTGTCTGCGGTGTCGGTGGCGACGCCGGTGTCTGCGGTGTCCACCGGGCGCGCGGTGTCGCCGGTGTCGCCGGTGTCTGTGGTGCCGGGCACGTCCGGCGTCAGGGGATCGCAGTCGTCATCCAGCCCGTTGCCCGGCACCTCGGGGCCGCCGGTCACGCGGAAGTCGGCGTCGTTGCAGTCGGAGTAGGTGAGCGACCATCCCGCCAGCGGTTCGCAGCCGGTGCGCATGACGGGGCGGTTGACGCCGGTCGGATCGCCCGGAGCCCCCACCCCGTCGTGATCGGTGTCCGGGTACAGCGAGAGCTCCGACCCCAGCGCGGGCTCGTCCCACAGGTCGATCTGGCGGTCGCAGTCGTTGTCGACGCCGTCGCACAGCTCCGGCGCGCCGGGGTAGACGCTGGCGTCGTCGTCGTTGCAGTCGAGCACCGCGGTGTAGCCGTCGCCATCGACGTCGGCGAAGCCGTTGCGCGAGCCGCCCAGGGCGTTGGTGGCGCCCAGCCCCCCACCTGCGGAGCCGGCGTTGGCCAGGGCCGCGTTGCCCACGTCGAAGCGCTGTTGGTGGCAGCCCAGCCCGTCGATGGACGGCAGCTGCGGGTCGACCGTCGACGTGTTGGCGCCGGGCAGGCTGGCGCAGTTGATGCAGTCGCCCGGACCGCCTCCGAACCACCACAGGTTGTGGTCGCCCGACGCGTTGCCGCCGTCCACGATCAGGTAGTCGTCGGCGGCGGGGTTGATGAGCAGGTTGTTGGTGATGGTGGCGGTGAGCGCGTTGGTGGCCATCACCTCGCCGCCTTGCTCGGACGTGTTGTTTCGGAAAGTGTTGTGGTCGACGGTCAGCGAGGTCAGTCCCAGGGCGCCTAGCGCGCCGCCGCCCGTGGACTGGGTGCTGTTGCGCGAGAACACGCTGTGCTGGACGGTCCAGTCGTTGCTGAGGGCATCGAACCACATGGCACCGCCGCCGGGTGGCGCGCTGACGCTGGCGGTGTTGTCGCAGAACAGGCTGCGCGCGACGCTGCCATCGGTGTTCTCGGCCTCGATGGCCCCCGCCAGGCCCCCCGTGTTGCCCACGAAGGCCGACTCTTCGATGAGCACCATGCCGTTGTCGCGCACGTTCAGCGCGCCGGAGGCCCCTCCGCCGAACTCGAACACCGTGCGCTGCACGGTGAGGTTGGAGCCGACCGCGGTGAGCGGCGCAAAGGTTGGCGTGTCCACCGACAGAAAGCGGGAGTCCTGGACGTGGGCCGGGGTCAGGGTGAGCGAGACGGCGCCATCGGGCCCGTGAAAGGCCGAACTCAGCGCGCTGATCGACCCGCTGTCGGTCTGGATGCTGCCCCCCAGGCCATTCCAGAAGCTGGAGCCCTGGATGGTGACGAAGGTCGCGTTGCTTCGGATCTGCGAGGCTCCCACGCTGGCGGCCTGCCCAGCCTCGAGCAGCGAGTCCGTCACCGTCAGGGAGCCGCCGGTGAGCGCCACGGCGCCGTCAGGGGCGAAGTTCTGGCGCACCGCGCTTCGCTGCAGGACCACCTCGGAGTCCGCGGCCTGCACCAGCCCGCCCCCCGACAAGTTGTGGGTGTCGAGCTCGGACTCCAGCACGGTCAGCGAGCCGTTGCTGGTGAAGAGGCCGTGGCTGGCGTTGTTCTGCCCCATGCGGCTGCCGGCGAGCTGCACGATGCTGCCCGAGCCGGCGTCGATGATGGGCGCGGTGGAGGTGTGGCCGAAGACCGTGAGGTCGCGCAGGGTGGTGCTCTGGCTGCCGTCGACGAGCACCAGCGGCTGGGTGGTGTCGGCCTGCTGCAGCGTGAAGCCCTGCACCGACGTTCCGCTCGCGCCGATGTGGATGGCGGGCATGCCGGCGGGTGGTGCCAGCGTGGCGTGCCAGGACCCACCCAGGCTGCGCACCTCGACGTTGGCGGTGGTGAGGTGCACGCGCTCGTTCCACACGCCGTTTGCGACCACGACCCGGTCGTCCGGGGCTGCGGCGCTCACCGCGCTGGCGATCGTGCTGTGGTCACAGCCCGACGCGCAGACCAACAGGTCGGCACCAAGGGCCACGGACGCGAGAAGCAGGGGAAGCACGGGCACATTGTGCCGCTACCTGGCCCTCACCGCCACCCCGGTGTCATCGGCGAAGACGCCGTCGACCCCCATGGCGTAGAAGCGCCGCAGTTCCTGCTCGGCTGTCTCGCCTTCGCCGAGGTACTGCGCCTCGCTGCGGAACGTGTAGACATGCACCACCAGCCCGCGATCGTGCGCCCAGGCGATGACCTGGGGAGTCACCTGGCTCTTGTGCAGGCCCAGCCCGTCGGCGTACTTCGCCGCCCGCTTGACGTCCCGCTTGCCCACCACCAGGTCCCAAGGCAGCAGCCGAACCAGGGGCAGCTCGGTGGCGCGGTCGAGCTCTCTCAGGTTGCCGCCCTCGAAGCTCTGGATGAAGACACCGTCCTGGGAGCGGCCCGCCGCTTCGAGCGAAGCGAGCATCGGCTCTTCGAGGGACAGGCCCTGGCTGTCGAACCACGTGGGGTGCTTGGTCTCGGGATAGACACCGACCGGCCGGCCCAGCTCGTCTTGCAGGCGGTTGGCGAGCGCCAGGACCTCGTCGAAGGTGGGCACCGGGTGCTGCCCGTCGTGGTCGTGGGGACGGAAGTCGAGGGGCTGCCGGGCCCGCAGCGTGCGCAGCTCGTCGAAGCTCAGGTCTTCTGAGAACACGCCCGTGTGGGACTCGCCGTCGATCGTCTTGGTGGTGATGCGGTCGGGGAACAGGCGGTCGGCGTCGGTGGTGTCGGACAGCAGGTTCTCGTGCCGTGCCACCAGCACGCCGTCCGCCGTGGGCACCAGATCGGGCTCGATGTAGTCGGCACCAGCACGCACCGCCGCCTCGTACCCGACGAGGGTGTGGTCGGGGTACAGCGCAGGAAAGCCGCGATGCCCGATGACGAGCGGCGCGGCTTGAGTGGCTGTCGAGTAGACAGCCAGCAGCAGGGGCATCACTGGAGGCGCTCAGCCACCCTGGATGGTGGGCAGGATGCTCAACACGGCATGGGGCGGACGCCCCAGCGCCGCGTCGGCTCCGTAGATCACCACGGGACGCTCGATGGCCTTGGGGTTTTCGGCCAGGGCCTGGATGAGGGCGTCGCCCTCGAGGTCGGCGATGCCGGCGGCTTTGGCCTCTTTGCTTCGGACCAGGTCGCCGAGATCGACTCCGCCCTGGACGACCGCCCGCAGCTCGTCCGCTGTGGGAGGATCGTCCAGGTACTTGCGTACCTTTGGGTCGAAGTTGAACTTCTCGAGGAGCTCCAAGGTCTCACGAGACTTGGAGCACTTCGGGTTGTGCCAGATCACGACGTCTGTAGCGCCCAAGGCGAAGACCTCAGCAGGTGGGTGAGCCGCAGTCCATCTGACCCGAGATGTCGGGGATGTCGCCGTTGCACTTCATGGCGTCGGCCATGCAGTTGTAGTACGTCGCCAGATCGCACGGCGTCATGTCGAGCGAAGCGGGACACATGTCGTCGGCGTTGAGGTCGACGGCCATGCAGCTCAGGTCGTTGTAGGACTGGACGTAGTTCTTGCAGGCTCCGACGTTGTCGTAGCTGGAGCCGCCGCCGCAAGCGAGGCCGATGGTAAGAGCCATGAGGCCGGTGACGGTAGCGAGGGCACCCTTGTTCATGCTGGATCTCCGCTGAATCAGTGGGGGGTTCGCGGGATTCTGGGGCAGCGAGACAGGAAATTCAAGAGCGGGCTTGTGACGAGTGCAGGAAGAAGGTCTTGTCGGCCGGCGGAAGCTGGCCCAGGGTCTCTTCGAGAGCATTGCGTACGTCGCCTCCGCGAGCGAGTCCAGCGGCGACGGCTGTGGCCGCGGCGCGCGGAACGCCTTCGCGCGCAATCGCCGGCAGCCACATCCGGATCTCTTCGGGCGTGCCTCGGCGCACGAGCACCCCGGTCTCGAGCTCGCTCATTCCGGCGTTGCGCAGGCGCGTCAGCAGCGCGGCGCGGGTCTCGGCGTCGGTCGAGTCGGCCAGCTCGGCCCAGGCGATGAGCAGGGTGTCCTCGACGCTCCGGTCGGCGCGCAGCGGATCGCGGGTGAGCAGAATGCCGATGTCGAGCACCTCGAGAAGCAGGCCGATCATCTCGCCCAGCTTGGCGTCGCCGAGATCCTTGGCCAAGCGTGCCCCCTCGGCCAGCGCCGCCGCCTCGTTGGACTGGAGCAGGCCGGCGGCGAGGCCGATGGCGAGCTTGCCGTCCAGGGCTCCCTGCCGCACGAGGTCCATGATCCAGCGCGACGGGCGCTGCTGCGGCACGACGCTGCCGCCGCCGGAGCGGCAGTCCTGCAGCGCGAGCTGGCCCAGCGAGGGCGCGTCGACCGCGGTCAGGTCACCGATGGTGATGGGGAAGGGCATCGGAGCGGGATTCTACCAGAGCCTCCAGGTCGCGGAACGCCCTCTTGTAGGCGGCAAAACCACCGCCGTCTTGCACGGCGCGGTACACCGCCTCGCCGGCGGGCGGGCCGCCCTGGGCCAGCACGTACTCGACCCAGGCCCAGCGCGCGCTGGTGGAGCGAACCTCGGCGCGCTTGCGGTCGAGCAGCTTGCGAAGCCGCTTGATGCGGCGCTCGACGGCGTTGATGCCGGCGAACTCGGTCTTGTCGAGGGGGGTGTTGCGCTTGGCCACGAACGGCGCGATGCCCAGGGCCACCTTGGTGTGCCCGGCCATCTCGTTGGTGAAGCGGGCGAGCTCTTCGATGTCGTCGTCGACCTCGCCGGGCACCCCCAGCATCATGTAGACCTTGAGCGTCTGGAAGTTCAGCTCGCCCGCCTGCTTGGCCACGGTGATCAGGTGCTTCTCGGCGGTGCCCTTGCTGATGGTCTTGCGCAGGGCCTCGGTGGCGGCGTCCGAGGCGGTGGTGAGGGTGCGGGCGCCACCGGCGCGCAGGATCTCGGCGATGCGCGGGCGCTTGGCCAGGCGGTCGGCGCGCAGCGAGGACACGCTGACCTGGCGCCCGGACCGGTGCACGGTGTCCAGAAGGTCGACGAGCTCGGGGTGATCGCTGATGGCTGCGCCCACGAAGCCCACCTTGGGCGCGGCCTCGGGCACGAAGCCCAGGATGCGCTCGCTGGTGACCAGACGCATGCCGCCGTTGGTGCTGCGGCGCATGACGCAGAAGGTGCACATGCGGTGGCAGCCGCGCTCGCCCTCGATCAAGAACATGTCCGACAGCTCGGCGTCGGGCGACAGGATGAAGCTGCGGGCGGGCAGCAGCACATCGCTGGCCTTGGCGACTGCCGGCAAGACGATGCCGTCGCGTTCGGGCACGAAGGCGCCGGGCAGATCGGCAATCGCGTCGAGCCACGACTCGCGCGTGTCGCACTCGAAGAAGGATGCCGCCGCGGGGACAGCGGTCTCGTCGGCCTCGCCGACCAGCATGGCGTCGACGAAGGGCGCGGCCGGCAAGGGGTTGCTGAAGGTGATGGGGCCGCCCAGGAGCACCAGCGGATCGCCGGGGCGGCGGTCTTCGCGGCGGGCCGGGATGCCGGCCAGCTCGAGCAGCTCGATGAGCCCGGCGAGCTCGAGCTCGTAGGCCAGGCTGATGAGCACCAGGGGAAACTCCGAGAGCGGGGTCTCGGACTCGTACGACAGCGGCGGCGTGCGGGTGGCGCGGTAGGCGGCGACGTCGTCGGGCAGGAAGACGCGCTCGGCAGCGAGTCCTGCGTCGCGCAGCTGGGCCAGCACCCACTGGTAGCCAAGCGAGGACATGCCCGCGCGGTACGGAGACGGGTAGGCCATGGCGACGCGGCGGGCGCCCGGCTCGAACCGGTTGCCGCGTTCGCGGTCGCGGCGCGCGCGCTGCGTCTCGATGTGCTCCCACTGGGTGGCCATATGCAGCTCTAATCCGGAACCTGCTATACAGATCGGGTGTTCGACACCACGGAGTGTCCATTGAACCGAATCCTGCCTCTCTTCCCCTGCCTCCTTCCCCTCCTCTCCACCCCCGCACTCGCCGGCGACCTCGTCCAGGAGCTCACCTGGGACGTCCTGTACGAGGGCCAGAAGGTCGGTGAGCGCACCGCGACCATCAAGTACGTGCCCGACCAAGACGGCACGCGGCGCATCATCGAGTCCACCACCACCATCGATGCCACGGCCAAGGGCATTCCCTACACCTTCGAGCAGCGGCTCACCGCGCACGCGGGCAACACCCCGGCCAGCTTCCACTCGGTGGTGAAGGACAACGGCGCACCGCGCGAGATCCAGGGGCGGTACACGCCGGTCGGCTGGACGGTGAGCGTGGTCGAGCGCGGGCGCACCCGCAGCTGGGATCTGGCCGCCACCAAGGTGAACCTGTCCTCGGCCGACCTGCTCGACCCCGAGACGCGGGTGCCGCTGACGGCGCTGCAGTCGGCGCAGCTCATGAGCGTCGAGACGGGCGAGGTCATCACCGGCGACGTCAAGAACCTGGGTACCAGCGAGGTGGACGTCGGCGGCACACCCATGGCGGTCAACGGCGTGGCCTGGGAGTCGTCCACGGGCCCCAGCACCTTCTACTACACCAGCGATGGTGTGCTGGTTCGCTACGAGATCGACGTCATGGGCAAGAGCCTGGTGGCGACCCTGCGCGAGGCGCCGCCTCCGGGTGTCGACGACCGGCCTGTGCCCACGGGGGCCTCGGGCATCACCGAGGTCGAGCTGTGAGCGGCAACGAGTACCAGGCGCCCGACCAAGAAGGCGGCGCGGCCAGCGGCGGCACGCCCATCGTGCTGATCCTGGGGCTGGTGCTGTGCTTGGCGCTGGGACTCATCGGCATCCTGAACACCTGCTTCTCGGGCTTCGCGGTGATCACGACCCAGCTCGCGGGGGGCGCGTTGGCGGCCAGCCCGGAGCAGGCCCGTGTCATGGAAGACATCCGCGCCCAGCAGGGGTGGTGGGTGCTGCCGGTGTCGTTGCTCCAGCTGCTGCTCAAGATGGGCCTCTCAGCCGGTCTGGCCGTGGGCAGCGGGCTTTGCCTGGGCCGAAACGCCACCGGTGCGTCCATCCTCAAGCCCACACTGGTGTTCGGCATCGTGTTCGAGCTCGGGGTGGCGATCATCGGCATGGCGAACACCGCGTGGAACTGGGAGACGATGGCGTCTCAGTTCGGCGGGGCGATGGCCGCCGACCCGGCCTTGAACTCGGACATCGCGCAGAGCGCCGGCACGATGTTCGGCGTCATGATGGTGGTCACCATGGGCTTCATGTTCCTGTGGGCGGCGATCAAGGCGGGCATCTACGCGCTGACGTGGAACAAGCTGGGGAGTGAGGAAGGGTACGAGTATCTGGGCGTGTTCGATGACTGAGGCTGAACCGCGGCGGCAGTCCAAGGCCACCATGGGAGGCCTGGCGCTGGCATTCGCTGGGTGGTTTTCGATGTGCGTGGCGCTCGTGCCGATTGTGCTGACCTGGCTCGCCAGCGTTGTTGGCCACACGGACTTGATGCAGGTCATGAGCATCGTCACGAGTGTGGTGCTCCCCGGCGCGTTGCTCATGTCGGTCGTTTCGGCCTTTTTTGGCCTGCTCACCAGCGCAGGGGCGGGGGTTCGTGTCGCGCTGAACAAGGACCTGGCGGGAGGGCGCTACGCAGCCCTCGGAGTTCTCTTGGGGCTGGGTGTCTTGATTCCCCCGGCCGCTCTGACCGGGGTGATCGCGGTGGCGGTGTACTCGCTGTGGGATGCTCGGATGTTCTGACTTGGGCAGAGCGCTGGAGCAGCGGGGAGCCATCCGAGCCTGTTCGATGACTGAGGGCGGCTTCAGCGCCCCTCTGGCGCGTCGCGCACGAGCACCAGGAGGCGCTTCGGCGGCCTGCCCTCGTAGTCGGTGAACACGTCGGTGAGTCCAGAGGCGATGCCGGTGACTTCGATGTGTCGGTTGGCGGGATTGGGCGCAATGTCGGCGACGTCGGCCTCGGTGACTGCGACCGAGACGGCCTCCCCAGCGGGGAAGCTGTGGGTCTCGCCGACAAGCAGCTGCACAGTCTTCGGGTCGGCGGCGGCCGCGGCGAGGTCGGGCTCGATGACGTCGAACGACCAGGTATGCAGGGTGCCGGGGCCTTTCAGCGTCGCGGTGGTGTTGCCGACCCGCAACCCTTCGAAGCGAATCCAGTTGCCGGCCATGGGGTACAGGTCCACCACCGTGGGATCGGCGATGTCAATGGACGCCGTGCCGTTGGGGGGCTGCCGAATGGCGGAGGTGCCTCGCTCGATGCGAAGGGCGGTGGACGACTGGGCTGGAGGCGGCCGGGGAGCGAAGGTAAGGGTCTTCTTTGCGGGAAGGGCCGTGTGGATGGGCTCGAACCGCCAGCTGCTGACGGCCGTCGCGATGCAGGCCTCGAGTGCCGAGTCGGGATCGTGCAGCGGGACGACGGTGGTGTCGGTCATGGTGCCGTCGGTGGCCACCGTGAAGTTGACGACCCACGTGCCTTCGAGAGACGGCCGGTCGGCCAGGCGCTCGGCGTAGCACGCCTCGGCAGCGCTGAAATCCATGCGTTCTTGCACCATCGCGATGATGGCGTCGTCGTCGGTGAGGGGGTCACCGGCAAGGGCCATGTTGGGGATGAGAGCGGCGAGCAGCGGCGGAATGAGGGTGAGCATCCGGCATATTTGCATGGGTGCGGCGCACAGGGGGGGCACCCGGCCCCTACTCCACCACCACCAGCGGCCACACATACGGCACGATGGCCATGGCGATGGCCATCACCAGCAGGTTGAGGGGCAGACCCACCCGGGTGAAGTCCACGTACTTGTAGCCGCCAGGGCCGTACACCAGCAGGTTGGCGTAGGCCATGGGCGTGCTGAACACGGCGCTGGCCGCCAGGGCGACACACACCGCGAAGGGCCGCGGGTCGAGGTGGCTGGCCTGGGCGGTGGTGAGCGCCACGGGGATGATGAGCGCGGCGGCGGCTGCGTTGCTGATGAACGACGCGAACACCACGGTGATCAGGTACACCGCGGCGAGCACGGCGCGAGGGCCGAGCGCTTGCGTGGCGCCCACGATGAGCTCGGCGATGAAGGTGGCGGCGCCGCTCTTGTCGAGGGCCGCGGCCAGACCAAAGGCCGAGCCGATGAGCACCAGCACGCTCCACGACACGCTCTCGCGCGCGACCCGCGGGGTGATGCAGCGCGTGCCCAGGAGCATGACCAGCGCGGCCATGGCCGCCTCGAGCATCGAGATGCCTGTTGCGGCGGGCAGGGTGACCAGCAGGGCGACGGTTCCGATGGCGATGTTGGCCTGGCGGTACCGGGGCGGCGCCTGGGCGTCACCGCGGTGGCTCACCAGGTAGAAGTGGGCGCTGTCTTGCCAGGTGTCCAGGAAGCCCGGGGCGGCGGCCAGCATCAGGGTGTCGCCCGGCTCCAGGCGGATGTCGCCGATCTTGCCGCCGATGCGGGCGCCGCTACGGTGCACGGCCAGGATGGCGGCCTCGAAGCGGCGGCGGAACTCGGCGTCGCGCACGGTCACCCCGACCAGCGGCGACGCGTGGCTGATGACCACCTCGACCAGGGGGCGCTCCTCGTCGGTGTCCAGGTCGGGCTCTTCGATGGGGGTCAGGCCTGGGAAGCGGCGCAGGTCCTGCACGGTCGAGGCGACCCCGGTGAACACCAGGTGGTCGTTGCCGCGGATGACGTCTTCGGGTGCCACGGGGCTGATGACACGGCCGTCTTCGCGCCGGATCTCGACCACGAACAAGCCGGGCAGGTTGCGAAGGCCGGCCTGGTCGATGGTGCGGCCCGCGAGCGGCGAGTCCGGGGCCACGGACACCTCGGCCAGGTACTCGCGAGCGGCCTCGGCGCTGGACTGGCGCGCCCCCAGGCGGTCGGGGATCAGGCGAGGAGCGGCGAGCGTCAGGTAGGCCAGCCCAACCAGGGCTGTGGGGATTCCGACGGCGGTGAGCTCGAACATGCCGAGCGGTGCGAGCCCTCGCTCTTCCAGCATGCCGGAGACGACGAGGTTTCCGGAGGTGCCGATGAGGGTGCAGGTGCCGCCCAGAGCGGCGGCATAGGCCAGCGGGATGAGGTAGCGGCTGGGGCTGTGACCCACGCGATTGGCGTACTCGCGCACCACCGGAATGAGCATGGCCACGATGGGCGTGTTGTTCATGAAGGCGCTCATGGTGCTGACCGGCAGCAGCAGCCGAAGCAAGTCGCGCTTTCGCCCGGTGGCCTTGCCAAAGAACAGGCGCTGCAGGATGGTCATCGCGCCGGTCTCGCGCAGGGCGGCGGCGACGACGAACAGCACTGCGATGGTGGCCAGGGCGGGGTTCGCGAAGCCCTGCAGCGCTTCTACCGGCTCGACCACGCCGGCCACCACCAGCAGGCACAGGCCCACCAGCATCGAGAAGTCGGGCGCGATGTCCCGCATCATCACGATGGTGACGCCGAGCACCACCAGCAGCGTGAGCCAGCCGTCGAAGCCCAGGGTCAGGCCCCCCGACGGTGCAGGTTGTAGACCGCGCGGCCCTCGGCGCAGACGTAGTCGTCGGGGTCGCCGTGGTGCACGGTCATCGAGGTGACCACGACCTTGTTGCCCACGCGCACTACGTGGGCGTCGCACAGGAGGTCTTGCAGCTTGCCTCGGCGCAGGTAGTCGACGCGCAGGTCGACGGTGGCCAGGGCGGCCTTGGTGGGATCGATGGTGGTGAAAGCGGCGAGGCCGCCGGCGGTGTCGGCGAGCGCGCTGATGACGCCGCCGTGCAGGGCCGGCCGTCGGGAGTCACCCACGAGGTGCTCGGCGAAGGGGATCACCAGGCGGCAGCGACCCTCGCCCAGCGAGCCGATGCTCATGCCGAGGTGCTTGTTGAACGGGATCTGCTGCTCGAAGAAGGCCCTGAGCAACGCTTCGTGTTCCAGCACGTCGCCTCCGACGCATAGCTACCACGATCGGCGCAGCGCCGGGGATTGCGGTCCATTACATCGGGGGCATGTTCCACTTTCCCTTCCGGGTCGACGCCGCTGTCGGCAACGCCCGTGCCACCACCCTCGAGCTCAAGCGCGGAACGGTGCAGACCCCGGTGTTCATGCCGGTGGGCACGCAGGCGGCGGTGCGCTCGGTGTCGCCGCTGCACCTGCAGGACACGGGCACGCAGATCTTGCTCGCCAACACCTACCACCTGTCTCAGCGCCCCGGCGAGACGATTGTGGCCAAGGCGGGCGGCCTGCACAGCTTCATGGCCATCGACAAGCCCATCCTGACCGACTCGGGCGGCTTTCAGGTGTTCAGCCTGGACAAGACGGTCACCGAAGACGGCGTGACCTTCAAGTACGAGGTCGACGGCAAGTCCACCTTCCTGTCGCCCGAGCGCTCGATGGAGATCCAGCAGCAGCTGGGTAGCGACATCGCCATGGTGTTCGACGAGTGCCTGGCCTACGGCACCGACATGGCCTACGCCCAGCGCTCGGTCGACCGCACCACGCGGTGGGAGCGCCGCAGCAAAGAGGCCCACACCCGGCCCGATCAGAGCCTGTTCGGCATCGTGCAGGGGGGCTTCTGGCCCGAGCTGCGCAAGCGCAGTGCCCTGGCCATCGGAGAGATCGGCTTCGATGGCTACGCGGTGGGCGGCCTGTCGGTGGGCGAGGGGCACGAGCTGATGTGCGAGGTGCTCGACTACACCACCGAGCACATGCCGTGGGACCGGCCCCGGTACCTGATGGGGGTGGGGCGTCCGCTCGACCTGGTCGAGGGGGTGGCGCGCGGCATCGACATGTTCGACTGCGTCATCCAGACGCGCCACGCGCGCAGCGGTGTGATGTGGACCGACATGGGCCGCATGCGGGTGACCGACAAGCGCTACCGGCACGACATGTACCCGGTGGACACGAACTGTGGCTGCTACACGTGCCGCAACTTCAGCCGGGCGTACCTGAACCACCTGTTCCGCGTGGGCGAGATCCTGGGCTCGACGCTTTGCTCGGTGCACAACATCACCTGGTTCCACGCCTTCATGGGGCGCATGCGGCAGTCGATCCTCGACGACGAGTTCGAGGCCTTCCGCAAGTGGGTGCACGAGGTCTACCCCGAGGGAGCCCCCGAAGAGCCCGAAGGCGCGGGAAAGGGCAAGAGTCGGGGTGGCGGCGCCCGCGGCAAGAACCGCAAGCGGGGCGGCAAGCGTCGGTAGCGCGCCCCTACTTGTGGCGGAAGACGATGCGGCCCTTGGACAGGTCGTACGGGCTGACGGCGACGGTCACCCGGTCGCCCAGCACCACGCGAATGCGGAAGCGGCGCAGCTTGCCTGCGAGATGAGCGTGAACGTCGGTTCCGGCTTCGGTCTCGACGCGGAAGTGGCCCCCGGGAAAGACCTCTTTCACCACACCTTCGATCTCGATCAGGTCGTCACTTGCCAAGCGCTGCACTCCTTCAGGACCGCCGGGGTAACCCGCCGCTAGGGTCGCGCCACCGTGAGCGCGTCGAGCCACACATCCCGCATCCGGGGGCTCTTGAGCTTGCGCTTGGCCAGCGACTCGGGCTCGACCGCCTCCCACAGAAGCAGATCGCCGCGGTAGGTGGCGTTGAGGATGGTGAGCGTGTTGGGCTGCAGCTGAAGCTTGAGCCAGTCTTCGAGGCGCACGTCGGTCGTATTGGTGACGTTGCCGGAGCCGCGGAACTGGGGGCTGCCCACGTTCATGGTGGACGAGACCGAGAAGGTGCCTCGAACCGAGATGGCGTATTCGCCGGGCTGGGCGTCGACGCAGTGCACACGCTTGTTGCGCAGGGACACCACCTGGCGGCCGTCGGCGTGCACCATCCACCCGTCCGACGATCCGAAGATCCCATTTCGCCGCATGAAACAGACGACCGCGGCCTGATTTTCGGGAGCGGGCGGGGCCTCCCAGGCGGTTGCGATGCCGATGAGAGCGAGCAACATGCAGAATCCTTCGGTATCGGGCGTCGCAAGGAGACACATGGTGACGTGACGTCGCCTGCCAAGCGCCGTCACAGTAATCGCATGGGTGTCACACTGACCACGGCTGTCTTCATCGTCTTGGTGGTCGCCCTTGGCGGGTTGACCATCGGCGTGATCGGCTACGGGCTGATGGATGCCTTGAGCACCGCGAAAGTGGTGCGAATCGAGATCTGCGACCCCTGGACGCGCATGCTCGACGATGCCCTTCGGCGCAGCCCCGGGCAGCCGCGCCTGGGCGACGCGGTGCGCGAGCTCAAGCAGCACTACGCCGCGGTGCTTCGGCAGCGTCGTGAGCTGATGATCGCCATCGGGACCCACGAGCGCATGCCCGGGCAGGACAGCCAGCATGCGTTCCTGGAGGCGCAGGTGGTTCGGCGCGAGAACGAGCTGGATCTGGTGCGAGAGCGCATTCGGGAGCTTCATGCGCTCACGGTGGTGCGCCGCGTCGGCGAGACCCACGACTCGCTGCCCATCGCAGACGGCGTCCTGGGGCGCATGCGCGCCGAGGTCGAGGTCGAGCGCCTGGCCAGCAAGTAGCGGCTACTCGTTGCCGAGCACCCGGGTGAAGGCCGGCGCGGCGGCCCAGTCGTCGGCGGTGCAGCCCTCGGGCTGGTAGCGGGTGCGATCGGTCCAGCCGTCTTCCCACTGCCACGACAGGTGCATGTGGTGGTGGTGGAAGGGCCAGCCGTCGCCGTAGGCCATGTACGCGCCCAGGTTGGACACGTCGGACGACTCGACGAGGCCCTCGTCGCGCAGGTCGTTGGCGGCGGCCCGCACGTCGGTGGCAATCTCGGGGTCGACGCCGATGACGCGCATCTGCGGCGAGCGCATGAGCATCATCATGAAGTAGGCGGTGCGGCGGGCATCGAGCAGGTCGGCCGGGCCCTGGCAGAAGTACTGGTCGTGCGAGCTGCACACCTCGCGGCCGTAGTTGTCGTCGCCGGTCTGGTAGTAGGCGATGTCCATGTCGTTGCCGTTGACGTGGGTGCCCTCGGGGTGGCGCAGCTGGCCGCGCATGCGGCCCGGGGTGTCGCCGTCGTCCTCGCTCATGTCCATCAGGGCGAGCGGGTTGGTGTCGTCGAAGGCCAGCGCCGTCTCGGCGGCGGCCCAGCGAACCAGGTAGGCGACCTCGCGGCGCACGTTGCTGTAGTGGGCCTCGTGGGTGACCAGGTACCCGTCGTCGACGGCGTTGGCCTGCGGGAACTGCATGACCTGGTTGCAGGGGCCGTCCTGGTCGCGGGGGTCGGCGTCGGGGAAGGAGTCGTCGCACTCCATGCCCTCGTGCCAGTCCGACACCGAGAGCTCGAGCTCGTAGTCGTCGTAGGCACCCTCGTAGCCGTCGATGGCCACGAAGCGGGACATGCGCTCGTCACCGGGGTTGTACCAGGCCAGGCGCTCGTAGCTCTGGGCGGTGGCGGAGTACCACAGCACGTTGCGCTCGGCATCGTCGGCGTCGAGATCGACGAAGTCGAGGCGCGGGTCGACGGGGTTGTCGGGGTCGTCGAGCTGCCACATGTCCAGGTCGCTGTCGCCGTCGCCGCCGTGCTCGGGCACCATCTGGAGCGATAGCCAGCTGTGGGCGGGGACGTCGATGCGGTACACGTCGATGTCGTCGGGACACAGCCGGGCCGTGTACGCCTCGCCGTCATTGGCCAGCAGGCCCGCGGGCGCCAGCAGGTCGTCGTTGAGGCCGCCGCAGTCGTCGATGAACTCGGGCAGGGGGTCTTCGTCGACTTCGCCCTTGGAGCAGGCGGTGACCAACAGGATCAGGGCGGACAACGAGAGCAGGCGCTGCATCAAAACTCCAAAACGACAGATCGGTGCCAGAGGGCGCGCGCCATGTACTTTCCCGTCGACGGTCCCGCAAGTGCCCGATCGCGGTAAGGTCGTGTCCATGCGCTTCGTGGGCCTTCTGGCACTGATCTTCCTGGCTGGGTGCTTTGCGCCGCACACCGGCCAATGGACGACGTCCGCCATGAACACGGCGATGGACACCTGCGAAGACTTGCCGCACGGCCGCGCGATGTCCCGGCTGCGCGCCGAGAGCTTCGACCTGCAGAGCGACCTGGGTCGCACCTACGTGCTGCAGCTCGAAGAGCTCGACGACCTGCCCCTGATGTGCCATCTGCGTGGCCGCGACGTCTTCTGCACCGGCGAGCAGCGCACCAGCAACCGCGATGGACGGGACGCGACGGTGACCACCGCGGTCTCGGTGAGCGGGCGCTTCGACACGCCCGACACACTGGGCGGGAGCCTGGGAATCACACTGGGATGCGAGGGCACCTACTGCTTTGGGCTGAAGCTCACCGGATGCACCGTGGAGCGCAGCTTCGAGGCGATGCGGGGTCCGGAGCCGTAGCAGGGTGCTGAAAAACCCGGCTTGCCGGGCTTTTCAGCGGCCTGGTAGGGGCGAGAACGAGCTCGGCTCGCTTGCGAGGCCGGGCGGCGCCAGTCCCTACTCGGGGGCGTCGCCCTCTTCTTTGGCCGGGGCCTCGTCTTTGGCGGGCTCCTTGGCCGGGGCCTCGTCTTTGGCGGGCTCCTTGGCCGGGGCCTCGTCTTTGGCGGGCTCGTCGGCCGGGGCCTCGTCTTTGGCGGGCTCGTCGGCCGGGGCCTCGTCTTTGGCGGGCTCGTCGGCCGGGGCCTCGTCTTTGGCGGGCTCGTCGGCCGGGGCCTCGTCTTTGGCGGGGGCTTCGGCGGGGTCGGGCACCAGGAAGGCGAGCTCGAAGACGATGCGGGCTTCGGGCTCGGTCTTGCCCTCGGGGGGCTCGGCGTCGCCGACGCCCTTGGCACCGACGCGGCGGCCTTCGACGCCCTTGTCCAGGAAGTACTGCTTGAGCGATGCGGCCTGAGCCTTGGTGTCCATCAAGGTCTTTTCGGCGTCTTCGCCCTTGTCGGCGTGCACGGCGATCTTCACGACCATGTCGTCGTGGGCCGTGAGCAGGCCGGCGGCGATGTCGAGGTCGGGCTTGGACTCTTCGGCGATGACGTCGCTGCCCTCGAAGGTGATGGGCTGCTTGAACACAAGTTGGCCGATGACGGGGTACACGTTGGCCACACAGCCACTGGCGTACAGGTTCCAGGCCTCGGGATCGCCGGCTTGGTCGAGGCAGGCGTCACGGGTGTCGGGGACCCCGTCGCCATCGCCATCGACGCAGCCCAACGCCTCGGGCTTGCCGGCGGTTTCGGGGCACTCGTCTTCGTTGTCGACCACGCTGTCGCCGTCGCTGTCGGGGCAGCCGGCGGTTTCTTTGGGGCCTGAAGCGGCGGGGCACAGGTCGAGCGAGTCCATGATGGAGTCGCCGTCGGCGTCGGGGCAACCCTGCGCGCTGGCCACACCCTTGTCGGTGGGGCAGAGGTCTTCGGCGTCGGCGAAGCCGTCTTCGTCGTTGTCGAGGTCGGGGCAGCCGTCTTCGTCTTGCCAGCCGTCTTCGTCTTCGGGCTCGTTGTCGCACTCTTCGTTCGCGTCGAGCACGCCGTCGCCGTCGTTGTCGTCGTCGGGGCAGCCGTCTTCGTCTTGGAAGTCGTCGTAGTCTTCGGCTTCGTCGTAGCAGCCGTCGGAGCCGTCGGTGATGCCGTCTTTGTCGGTGTCCTTGCCGCCGAAGGTGAACTGCACCGCCAGCGTCGACTCCCAGTTCAAGAAGGTGTCGCCGTGGTTCTGAAAGTCTTCGGTGCCGAAGTTGATCATCAGGCGCTGGTCGTAGCGCACGTCGATGCTGTCGGTGACGTTGTAGAGCAGGCCCGCGCCCATGTTCCACAGCAGGTCGACATCGCCGTTCTTGAAGCCCTGGGGCTGCTGTTCGGCCGCGACCTCGTCCATGGACTTGACGAACACGCCGGGACCCGCCGTGAAGAATGGCTGCACGTCCTGATCGGGCATCGCGCTGCCAAAGAAGTTCACGCGCGGCGTGAGCATCTGGTAGGGCTGATCTTGGTAGCGGGTGACGCCGCGAACCATCGAGATGTCGGCTTCGATGCCCAGGCCGTGAGCGAGGCCGATCTGGACGCGCGGCATGAAGGTGGCGCCAGAGTCGAACGGCTCGAGCGAGTCGGTGAAGACCGCGCCGCCGGCGAGTCCGATGGTGATCTCACCCTCGTCGGCCACTGCGGTGGTGGCGGAAAGGAGTGCGGCGAACAGCATCATGGCGCGCATCCGGAGGCTCCTGGGCTCGATGGGCACGGAAGGCCGCGCACCATAACCCCCTTCGCCTCGTGTGCGTGACAGATGCACGTCAAGACGGATACGGGTGGTCATGTCTCCCCTGCTTCTGGCCATCGCCGCCTCCTTCGGCTTTGCTCTGATGGTGGTGGTCGCGTTCACGCGCCGCGGACCCAAAGACATCGCTGGCATCGACATCGCGCTGTCCAACGGCGGCTTGCTGGTGGACGTGCGAACCTTCAACGAGTACGGCCTGGGGCACCTGCCCGGGGCCATCAACATCCCGGTGCAAGAGCTCGCCGATCGGCTGGGCGAGCTGCCCCGCAACAAGCCCATCGTGCTGTACTGCGCCAGCGGCATGCGCTCGCTGCGGGCCGACCTGCTGCTCAAGCGCAGCGGCTTCGAGCAGGTGCTGGATCTCGGCGCGATGGGCAACGCGGCCCAGCTGAGCAGCCTCTCACAGTAGCGCGTTAGCCACGCTCTCTTGCGTCGGGAGCCCCATGAAGCGCGTCTACGAGCTCGACATCAACGGCGAGGCCGTCGAGGTCGCCGCACAACCGCACTGGACCCTGCTCGAGGTCCTTCGCTACGAGCTGGGCCTCACTGGCACCAAGCAGGGCTGCGACAAGGGCGACTGCGGTGCTTGCACGGTGCTGGTCGACGGCGATCCAGTGCTTTCTTGCTGCATGATGGGCCTGGCGGCCAAGGGCCGCAAGGTGCGCACCATCGAGGGCCTGGCCGACGGCGACGGACCCGCCGCGATCCAGCGCTCCTTCGACGCAGCCGGTGCACTGCAGTGCGGCTTCTGCCAGCCCGGCATGATCCTGAGCGCGGCCGCCCTGCTCGAAGACACCCCCGACCCGAGCCTCGACCAGATCAAGGCGGCGCTGTCGGGCAACCTGTGCCGCTGCACCGGCTACACCAAGATCTACGAGGCCGTGCAGCGCGCCGCCAAGGACCCCGCGCGGCACCTGCCCATGGCGCTGGGTGCGCCCACCCCGGGCTTCAACCTGATCGGCTCGCCGGGCCGCAAGGCCGACGCCATCGGCAAGGCCACCGGGCAGACCGCCTACACCGACGACATCGTGCGGCCGCGCATGGCCCACGGCAAGATCCTGCGCTCGCCCCATGCCCATGCCCGCGTCCGGAGCATCGACACCACCAAGGCCGAGGCGCTGCCCGGTGTCTTTGCCGTGGTCACCGGCCAGGACTTCCACAAGCGCTTCTGCGTCATCCCCTGGACGCGTGACGAGTACCCGCTGTGCCGCGACAAGGTGCGCTACGTGGGCGACGGGGTGGCCGCGGTCGCCGCCAGGGACGAAGACACCGCCAACGCCGCGCTGCGCCTCATCGAGGTGGACTACGAGCTGCTCCCCGCCATCATGAGCCCCGAAGATGCGCTGGCGCCCGATGCCGCGCTGGTGCACGACGTCGACCACAAGGACCGCCCCCGGCCGCACAACATCTGCAAAAGCGTCGAGCTCGCCTTTGGCGATGTCGATGCCGCCTTCGAGCAGGCGGCCGCGGTCGTCGAGGGGCGGTGGCACTACGCGGGCAGCACGCACGCCGCCATCGAGCCGCACTGCGCCGTGGCCGAGTGGAGCCCCGACGGCCACGTCACCATCTGGTCGGCCAGCCAGGTGACCCACTACCTGCACCGCGAGCTGGCGCGCATGTTCGACATGCCCGAGACGCGCATCCGCGTGATCCAGCCCGCTCTCGGCGGGGCCTTCGGCGGCAAGTCCGAGCCCTTCGACCTGGAGTTCTGCGTGGTGGAGCTGTCGCGTCGCGCGGGCCGGCCGGTCAAGATCCTCTACACGCGCGAAGAGGTGTTCTACAGCCATCGCGGGCGCCATCCCATGGACTTCGACTTCCGCATCTGCGCCGACGAGCAGGGCTGCATCACCGGTGTTGACAACGACATCGTCATCGATGGCGGCGCCTACCACTCGTTCGGGCTGGTCACGACCTACTACTCGGGTCAGCTGCTGCCGGGGCCCATCGACTTTGGCAGCTACCGCTTTCGCAGCCGGCGTGTGTACACCAACAAGCCCTGCTGCGGCCCCAAGCGCGGGCATGGCAGTGTGCAGCCGCGCTTCCCCCTCGAGACCGCGGTCGACGAGCTGGCCAGCAAGCTGGGCCTCGACCCCATCGAGATCCGGCGCCGCAACGCCATCGCCGCCAGCGACCACACCACCATCAACGGCATGCACGTGCCCAGCTGTGGCATTCGCGAGTGCCTGGACAAGGTCGAAGAGGCCAGCGGCTGGAAGGCTCGCCATGGCTCGATGCCCACGGGGCGCGGCCTGGGCGTGGCCACCAGCATGTACATCTCGGGCACGGCCTACCCGATCTACCCCAACGAGATGCCCCAGAGTGCGGTGCAGCTGCGCGGCGATCGCAGCGGAAAGATCACCATCTTCAGCGGCACCAACGACATCGGGCAGGGCAGCGACAGCATGCTCACCTGGGTGGTTGCCGAAGAGACCGGCGTTCCCCCCGAGGACATCACCGTCGTCTCGGCCGACACCGACCTGGTGCCCGTCGACCTGGGCGCCTACTCCAGCCGCGTCACCTACATGGCGGGCATCGCGGCACAAGAGGCCGGCCGCAAGCTGCGCGAGCGCATGGTGGCGGCGGTGGCCCAGGAGTGGCAGGTCGCTCCGGAGCGGGTGGTCGTGAACCTGGGCCTGTACGTCGATGCCGACGACCCCGACCGCAGCCTGTCCACCCGCGATGTGCTGCGCCTGGCCGAGGCGCACTCCGGCACGCTGGGTGCCACCGGCGGCTACCGCACGCGCAAGGTGGGCGGTGACTACCAGGGCGGCACCATCGGCGCTTCACCGGCCTACTCGGCGACCGCGCACGTGGCCGAGGTCGAGGTCGATGACGAGACGGGCATCGTGAAGGTGCTGAACATCTGGGCGGCGCACGACTGCGGACGCGCGCTCAACCCGGTGCTGGTCGAGGGCCAGATCGAGGGCAGCGTGTACATGGGCATGTCCGAGGCCCTGTACGAGGACATGGACTATCGCCAGGCCAAGAACGGCGTGCACCTGGGCCCCAGCCTGCTCGACTACCGGCTGTCCACCAGCGTCGACACCCCCGACATCCAGGCCTTCATCGTCGAGAGCGTCGACCCCGGCGGTCCCTACGGCGCGAAAGAGGCCGGCGAAGGACCCCTGCATCCGGCGATCCCCGCCATCGCCAACGCGATCTTCCACGCCACCGGGGCCCGCATGCGCACCATGCCCTTCACCCCGGAGCGGGTGCTGGCGGCGATTCACCAGGCGCGCGCGGAGGTGGCCGATGCTTAGGCTTCCTCCGGTCCAGATGCACCAGCCCGACACCGCCGAAGGCGCGTTCGAGCTGGTGAACGAGCTGCCCGAGGCGATGTATGTGGCGGGCGGCACCGATGTGCTGGTGAACCTGAAGCACGGTCTGCACGACGCGCAGCACCTGGTGAGCCTGTCGCACCTCGACGAGCTGCGCGGCATCGAGCTCTCGGCCGACGGTACGTTGAGGATCGGCGCCGGCACGGCGATCCAGACGGTCGCCGACTCGTCGGTGGTGCAGCGCGAGGTGCCGGGGCTGGCGTCGGCCACCAGCCGCATCGCCGGTCCGCAGCACCGCCGCCAGGGCACCATCGGGGGCAACGTGCTGCTCGACACGCGCTGCCTGTTCTACAACCAGACCGAGGGCTGGCGGCAGGCGCTGGGCTACTGCCTGAAGCGCGAAGGCGACCTGTGCCACGTCATCAACTCCACCAAGGTGTGCGTGGCGGCGCACAGCAGCGACTCGGTGCCCATGCTCATGGCGCTCGATGCCAGCGTCGAGCTGATCACCGATGCGGGGCGCACGACCTTTCGGCTGCGCGACGCCTTCGGCCAGGACGGCCGCTTCGACCGCATGCTCGCCTTCCCGCGCAGCAGCCTGGTGACCGCCATCGTCATCCCGCCGAGGGTGCCGGGGCATCGCTCGGTGTACCGCAAGGTGCGCAGCCGTGGCGCGGTCGACTACCCGCAGCTGGGCGTGGCCATCGCGGGCAGCCTTGAGGGTGATGTGGTGACGAGCCTGGACGTGGTGTTGAGCGCGCTGATGCCCCAGCCGCGGCTGCTCAAGAAGCTCGACGTGGTGGGCAAGGCGCTCACCGACGACGTGATCGACGAGGTCGCCGAGCTGGCATTCAAGCAGGCCAAGCCGCAGACATCGATCCAGGGAGACCCGGAGTGGCGGCGCATGATGGCGCGGGTCGAGACGCGGCGGGGGCTGGTGGAGCTGCGTGGGTAGGGGGCGGAAGTTGGAGGCATGTGTGGGGCCAGAGTGGGGTCGAGCTTCCGCGTCCTCGAACAGAGACCACCTGAACTTCCGCTTTCTGTGGCATCAGGGGTCAGACCGACCCGTGGCCCACGGGAAAACGTCGGGAATCGGGCGGTCGATCGACGCACGAGGTGCTGGAGCGGAAGTTCGAGTGCGTTCTGATCGAACGGTCGGAAGTTCAAGGGCATTGTGCCGGCAGAACGGGTGTGAGCTTCCGCTTTGACGGCGTCATCGCCTGCGCTGGCCGGTGCGCACCCCGGAGCCAGGCTCGCGACCCTGTGGAGCGGCTACGGCGAGGTGGTTCGCTACCACCGACCCGACGGCGGCACCGTCATCGCCAAGCACGTGCGACCTCCCAGAGGGCGCGGGCGAGGGCATGACCGCAAGCTGCGCTCCTACGAGGTCGAGTCGACCTGGTACCGCGAGTGGGCGCCTCGCTGTCAGGCGCGCGTGGCCGAGTGCCTGGCAGCGGAGCGCGCGGACGGGGAGTGGCTGTTCGTGCTGGAGGACCTTGACGCGGCGGGCTTTGCGGGGCGTGGGTCGCGGCTGTCGGATGCGCAGCTCGATGCCTGCCTGCGCTGGCTGGCGGCGCTGCACGCCTCGTTCTTGGGGCAGCGGCCGCGCGGGCTGTGGAAGGTGGGCACCTACTGGCACGTGGCGACACGCCCGGACGAGCACCGGGCCATGGCGGCCGGGCCGCTGAAGCGAGCCGCGGGCGCCATCGACGCGCGGCTGACGGCCGCCGCGCACCAGACCTTGGTGCACGGCGACGCCAAGCCCGCGAACTTCTGCTTTGGCCATGACGCGGTGGCGGCGGTGGACTTTCAGTACGTCGGCGGCGGGGTCGGGGTCAAGGACGTCGCCTACCTGCTGTGGGGCGAGGATCGGCGGGGCACCGAGCGCGGGCTGGACGTGTACTTTGCCGAGCTGCGCCGCCGCGGCGTCGAGCCGGCCGTGGAACAGGAGTGGCGCGCGCTGTTTCCCTGGGCGGTAGCGGACTTTGCACGCTTCGTGGCAGGGTGGGCGCCGGACTGGCGCGTGCCGCAGCACATGGCTCGGCTGACGGTGGATGTCCTGAAGGAGCTGGGATGATGTGGTTGGCATGGTTGCTGGCGTGCGCCATGCCGCCGGCCGTCCTGGCTGACCCGCCGAGCCAGCGCGGCGACGAGCAGGTCGAGCGCCCGGTGGTGGCACCGACGCCTGAGGCCGACGGAGCGGCCGAGCCCGAGCCCGAGAGGGGATCGGATTCCGAGGCCGAGGCCCAGGCCGAGTCCGAGGGTGGGGCCTTGCCGCCGCCCGATCCGACGGCGGCCCCGATCACCGACGACGACGCCATCATCGCCATGGTGCAGGAGCGCCTGGCCAGCGGGGTCGCCGAGCTGAGCGCCTGCGACGTGGGCTCGCCTGGTCGGTGGGAGCTGCACTTCACGGTGACCAAGGCCGGCCCGACCGGCGACGTCGACATCAAGCCGGTGGGCGCCTCGAACGCCGAGGTGGAGAACTGCTTGTTCGACCACGTCCAGGGGTGGCGCTTCGAGTCCATCAAGGCGGATCTCCCCGTGAAGAAGACCGTGACCTTCGCGGGGTAGGACGACCGGGGACGAGCTACCGCTCGATGGCCACGGCCACGCGCTCCCCCGGCCAGAACACCTCTCCTTCCCAGCCCTCTGCGGCGACCGTCCACGAGAAGCCGATCACGTCGATCTGGGTGACAGCTTGCTCGTCGGTGACGTAGGTGAACTCGATGCGATCGGCGGCGCCCTCGCCTTGGGTCCAGGGCTGCTCGACGTCGGGCTGTGCGACCACCAGCTCGATGAGCGATGCCTCGTGCTCCGCGGTCACCGTGAGGGACTCGCCGCGAAGGCGGGCGCTCCCCTCCCACTCCTGATCGGGGAAGGTGAAGGTGGCCGGCAGGGGCGAACAGGCCAGCGCGAGCAACAGCGTCACGGCGAGCAGCCGTCCGCCGGGACGTAGGTCAGGTCGCCCCACCGCGCACAGACCTCTTCGACCCAGGGCTCGGAGCCGCTTGCGCAGGTGTCGTAGAAGTACAGCGTGCTGCAGTGCCCGGTGGATGTTTGGGGCCCCGAGGTGCAGCTGTCATCGTTGGGCACGAACTCGCCGCCGTTGGTGATGCATCGTTGCTCGGGGCCGTCCAGGGCCTCGTCTCGGGCGTGGCCCTGGGCGCACCACGCTTCTTCGGGGTCCCAGCACGACCAGGGATTCGAGGGGGGAGGCTCGTCGCCCACGTGCAGCGTGAAGCCTTGGGTCGAGCCCGCGACCTCCCATGAGGTGGTGCCCTCGAAGCCTTCGGCGGGGCTGCTCCAGTGGTCCCAGACATACCAGTCCAGATCGGCCTCGGTGGTCGTGGTGCCGTCGAAGGTGTGGGTGAGGGCCAGCCCGCCGGGAAGCTCATCGTTCCACAGCAGCCGGCCGTCCCGGGCGTCCTGAACCACCAGCTCGATGGTGCGTCCGTTGCCCTCGGCGGTGGCGGTCAGCGTGCCCGCGTCGTCGATGATCACCTGTGCGCCGAGCTCGTCGTCGAACAAGAAGTCGAAGGTCGCCTGGGAGCCCGCACCGGAACACCCCGACAGCACCACGCTGGCCACCGCAACAAGCCGCATCGTCATGCCATCGTTGTAGCAGATACCAAGGGCGATCCGTGGTCGTTGATCCGGGACGCCTACGCCTCGAGCAGGATGCCCATGGCGATGCCCACGCTGATGCCCAACAGGGTGAGCAAGGCCGCCGAGATGAACCAGGCTCGCCAGTCCTCGGTGGGAGGCGCCGTGGGCTCGGACACCTCGTTGCTGAGCGTTCCACCGAAGAAGAAGTCGTGCTCGACCTCGGGCCCGCCCAGCTGAACCACCGTTGGGTCTGCTGAGAGGGCGGCGTGCTCGGCTCGAGGCTGGGTGGGGGCGTCTGCGATGGACAGCTCGCTCAGCGCCTGGCGCAGGGCATCGGCCATGGCATCGGCGCTGGGGTAGCGCAGGGTCGGGTTGTAGGCGGTGGCGCGCACGATGACGCGGGCGAGCGGACCGGGGACCCCGGCCAGGCACTCGCGGTGGCTCTCGGGGAAGAACAGGCTGCCCGGGTTGCGGCCGGTGAGCAGGGCACACAGGGTGGCGCCGGTGGAGTACAGGTCGGACTGCGCGCACACGGCCTTGCTGTCGATGCGCTGCTCGGGGCTCATGTAGGCGAGTGTGCCCAGGCGCATGCCGGTCTCGGTCATCGAGTCGCCCGGTCGCGACAGGTGCGCGATGCCAAAGTCGGCCAGCTTGTGTCCGCCGTGGCGGTCGATGAGCACGTTGTGCGGCTTCACGTCCCGGTGCACCACCCCGTGTCGATGGGCAAAGGCCAGGCCTGACAACACGTCCAGGACGGCGCGAACGGCGGCGCTGGCGTCCATGGGGCCGTGGCGCTCGACCCGCTCGGCGAGTGTTCCTCCCTCCACCAGCTCCATGACCAGAAACAGCTGATTGCCGTCGCTGCCCACGTTGTAGAGCTGCACGATGTTCCGGTGCTCGAGCTGAGCCATGGTGCGGGCCTCGCGCAAGAAGCGCTGGCGGGCCTCGCGCAGGCGGAACAGGCTGGGCGCCATCACCTTGACGGCGCGTACGCACCCGATGGCGGTGTCGGTGGCCCGGTACACGCGCGCTCCGCCGCCGACTCCGATCTGGGCATGCAGCTGGTACCGATCACGGGACAGGCTGGCCAGGGCAGCGATGGGAACGAGGGTGTTCACGACGATTGGGTGTCGGTGCCGGGCAGATCCTTCGGCGTACGATGCACATTCTGTGGGAAGCCAATGGCCGCGCGCGACCGCGACGACGACGAGACCATCACCGACGCGTACTCGGGCTCTGCTGGGGGCTTCAGCGATCTGCTGGAGCAGGCTCGTCGCGGAATGGACGCCGGCGTGGACGAGCTCACCCCCCGATACGAGGTGGGTGAGCTGCTGGGAAAGGGCGGCATGGGCGAGGTACTGGCGGCCACCGACCGCCGGCTGCGACGGGTGGTTGCGCTCAAGCGCATGAGCGCGACCGGGGACGTACGCCGATTCTTGCAGGAGGCCCAGGTCACGGGGCAGCTCGACCACCCCAACATCCCCGCCGTGCACGACATCGGCATCGGCCCTCGCGGCGTGGTCTATTTCACGATGAAGCAGCTGCAGGGGCGCACGCTGACGGCGCTCATCGAGCATGCCGACACCTCGCTGTTCGAGCGGCTGCGCATCTTCATGAGCGTGTGCGATGCCGTCGCCTTTGCTCACGCTCGAGGGGTGCTGCACCGCGACCTGAAGCCGTCGAACATCATGGTTGGCGAGTTCAACGAGGTCTACGTCCTGGACTGGGGCCTGGCCAAGCTCGTCGGTGAACCCGAGCTTCCCACGCGGGCGGGCTCCGGGCCGGACAGCTCGAGCGACTCGGCGAGCGGACGCGTGACCAGTGACACCGGCGACGAGCCGCTCACCCGGCACGGTGCCTTGATGGGCACGCCTCAGTACATGGCGCCGGAGCAGGCGGTGGGAGAGCCCGACGAGGTCGACGCTCGTGCCGATGTGTACGCACTGGGCGCGATCCTGTACGTGCTCGTCACGGGAAAGCGCCCGTTCCGGGGCCGCGGGCCCGAGATGCTGCGCCGGGTGATCGAGGGCGAGTTCGTGCCGCCTCGCTCGCGGGTGGCGGGGGTGCCTCCCGAGCTCGACGCCGTGGTGCTGCGGGCGATGGCCACCCGGGCCGATCGGCGGTACCCGGACGTGCGAACGCTGCGCGAGGACATCCAGCGCTTCGTCGAGGGCCACCCGGTGAGCGCGCTCGAGGTGGGGCCGCTGCAGAGGGTGGCCAAGTGGGCGGGGCGCAATCGGCGCCCGCTCGGCATGGCGGCGGCGGTGTTGCTGGCCGTGGGCACGCTCGCGCTGGCGGGGCTCGGCGCCCACACGGTGCGGGTGACCGGCGCCCGCGACCGGGCGCTGGCCGCCGAGCGCGACGCCAGCTTGCGGCTGGCAGACAGCCAGGTCGCCGTGGCTCGAGCGCTCGCGGGCGAGGGCCGGCTCGAAGAGGCCAGCGAGCACCTGGGCGCGGCCAGCGAGTTGTACCTCCAGCACGGAGGACAGATCCTGCGCTCGCGCATCGCCACCTCGGAGCTGGACGACCGGTTCGAGCCCCCCGAGCTGGAGCTGCGCGTCGACCAGGGCCGCGATGCGGCCGTCGCGCTGGCCGACAGCGGCCAAGAGCTCGCGGTGTGGGGGGCCGAAGAGGTGCGGGTGATCGGTCTGCCCTTCGGCGAGGTGCGGCGGGTGTGGACGGTGCCGACTTCGGGCCGGATCGAGGCTCGTTTCGTGGGCGAGCGCCTGCTCGTGCTCTACCCGATCGAAGGTGGCTACCGGCTGGTGGACGTCGCCACGGATGCGGTGGTGGCCGAGGTCATGGACGCCAGCGAGCGCACCAGCGAGACCCGCCGCATGCTGTCCGGCGATGGCGGAGCGGTGGCCATCTCGGACGCCCGCTGGGGCACGAGGGTGCACGATGTGCGCGATGGCCGGGTGCATGCGTTGCCGACGGCGCTCATCCACGCCCTGAGCCATGACGGCAGCCGCGCCCTGGGCGTCGAGTCGGCGGGCGAGCTGCATCGGTACCGGAGCGGCAGCACCGTGTGGGACGTGCACAGCGGCGACAAGCTGCTGGAGCTGGACTTCCTGGGGCACGGGGACATCGCCCGCGACGGTCGCCACTACGCGGTGCAGCTCGAAGACACCGTTCGCCTGTACGATCTGGAGCTGGGCACGGTCGTCTGGACGGCGCCCGCGCCGCCGTCGGCCCGCCCCCGCTTCAGCGCCGACGGCAGCCGCCTGGTGTTGATGGGGGCCGATCACTCGATGTGGCTGCTCGATGCCAGCACGGGCGCCGAGCTGGGTCGGCGCACCATTCGGGGCGGGCCCAGTTCCTCGCACGGCACCGCGGTGATCTCCGGGGATGGGCAGCGGGTCATCACCAGCCGAGACGGCGTGGTGCGGGCGTGGACGCTCGAGCCCGGCCCTGGGTCAGCGCCGCTGATGGTGGTCAGCGGCGAGGCCCGCGCGACCGGCATCGCGCTGTCCCCGGACGGCCTGCTGCTTGCGACCACCACCAGCGATGGCGACACCCGGCTGTGGGAGTGGCGCGGGCGGCGGCAGCTGAGGTCGCTCCCGAGCGCTCGAGGGGGGTCCCGCGATGCGGTGTTCAGCGCCGACGGCACTCGGCTGCTGAGCGCGGACCACGACGGGCGCGCGCGCCTGTGGAACCTCGTGGACGGCACGGTCGAGCGCGCCCTCGACGGGCACGCCGGTGGCCGAGCCATGGCCGGTGCATTCGCCGGTGATGAGGTGTTGGTGCTCATGAGCGACGGGGTGGTGCGCCGGCACGACGCCGGCACCGGCGCGCAGACCGGCGAGCTTCGCGGCGACATCGCGAATGCCTGGCACGCCGTGGCCTCGCCGGACGGAACGCTGCTGGCGGTGACCGGCCGCGCGCGTACCGATCCCGCCGTCGAGGTGTGGGACCTGCAGGCCGGGCGGATCCGGTTCAAGGCGCCGGACTCTGCCGCCTACCGGGCGGCCTTTCGGGCAGATGGGCTCGAGCTCGCCGTGGCCAGCTACGATGGCGAGCCCTGGGTGTTCGATGTCGCGACCGGCGAACACCGACGCGTGGCGGCGCCGAGGGTGCTGTCGCAGTCGGTGGCCTTCTCGCACGATGGCTCCCTGCTGGCGATGGGCACGTACGACGGGCGCGTGCACCTGTACGACACCACGGACTACAGCGAGCTTCAGGAGCTCGCGCTGCTGGACAGCAGTGTCGTGGACCTGGAGTTCGTCGCCGACTCCAGCGTGTTGGTGGCGGCGGCCGGGGACGGAACCGTGGCCACCTTCGATCTGGAGCTGGGTGAGCGCTTCGCCTCGGCGCAGGGCGGCGCGCGGCGCGGCGAGGCCTCCGGCGCCGACTGGCTGCAGCTGGCGCGCATGCAGGTGTTGCGCGGAAACTGGCACAGCGCGCTGGGCGCTCTGGAGCAGGCCGAGCAGGCGGGGGCCTCGGTGCCGGCGACGGAGCTGGCCCGCGTGCTGTGGGGAGCCGGCCGGCGCGCGGACGCGCAGGTGGCCATCGAGCGGGCCCGGGCCGAAGGCGGAGCGGGGACCATCGAGGTGTGGGGGGCGGGGAGGTGATCGCTGGCTAGCCCTACTCGCCCGCCTCCCTCTTCGGCCGCCACCACTGCACCCCGATGGTCAGGGCGATGGCCGCCGAGCCGGGGAAGTACCGCCACTCCACCGCGCCGCCATCGACCTCGGCGTGGCCCAGGTAGTGGTCCAGCCGGGTGGCGAACTGCACGCGCAGGTCCATGGGCACGCGGATGGCGCCGCGGCCCATCATCACCCCGATGCCGCCGTACACCCGAGGTGCCGGCGAGATGTGCGTGGGCCAATAGGTGGGGCGAAAGATCGACACGTTCAGGCCGCCGCCGCCCACGGCGTAGCCCCGCACCACCAGGTTCTCGGGGTCGCGCGTCCGGATGCGGTCGTGCAGGTAGCGCACGACGCCACCGCTCACGTGCACGTCCCACACCGTGGCGCTGAAGTCGAGGGGGCCAAAGCTCCAGTCGGCGCCGAAGCTGCGAAACCCGGTGCTGAAGGTCCAGCCCGGCAGCTTGTCGGCGTCGGTGTTCCACTGCAGCTCCACCTGCGCGCCGCCGTACGAGTGCCACTCGTTGGGCTTCTGGGCCTCCCAGGTCGTGGTCGGTCCCCAGGCGTCCACGGTGTCGGTTCCGGCCTTGAAGGTCAGCGGCGGCGAGCGCACGTAGGGCTGCTGCCAGCTCAGCGAGACCGAGTCGGGCGGGGTGGCGGCCAGGGCGGACATCGTCAGCAGGAGGGTGAGCATGTCAGTCCCTCCGCCGGCGCATCATCACGATGCCGATGGCCAGGATGAAGGCGCTGCCCACCGGACCGCCGGGCACGCTGCACCCCGACCCGGATTCTTCGTCGTCTCCGCAGTAGCCGGGCTCTGCCACCATGCCCTCGCCACACACCGGGAACAGGAACTCCATCTGCCGGTCGTAGACCAGGAACCGCATCTGGCGCACGGCATTGATGCTCGACTCGTACAGCACGAGGTCCTCGGTGATGTCCTCGGGCCGGTAGTTCATCGAGATGCGGGTGACGTGCGCCGGCAACCAGGGGTCGTCCCAGCCCAGATCGGCCAGCGTCTGCTGGCTGATGGGCCCGGTGTCGGTGCAGGGGTCGCACTTGGTCTGCAGGCCCCAGCTGTACTCGACGTGCCAGGCGGCGCCGCCAAGCTCGTCGCGCTTGCTGTCGACGACGTCCTGGTAGAAGCCTGCGAAGTCGATGGCCTCGCCATCGCTCTCGGGCGGACGCCACATGCAGTCGGCCTCGACGGTGAGCTCGGGGTAGTTCGCCACCCGAACCTCGCTGCCGGCGAGGGTGTACAGCGTCATGGACTGCTCGCCGGCACTCGAGATGGTGCCGATGCGCAGCGGCAGGCCAAAGCTGTCGCTGGTATAGCGGAACTGCAGCGGCGACAGCCACGAACGCCCTTCGGGCAGCGTGTCCAGGTTGATCTTGGCGGCCAGGAAGTAGCTGCCCGAGTCGATGTAGGACTGCAAGATGTCCTCGCCGCCGGCGGGGATGGCGTAGCCGTTGGCCGCCAGCCAGCCGTCCAGCCCCTCCGCGCCCTCGGCGGACAAGATGACGATGTCGTACTCGGACGCCTGGAACTGCGCTTCGACGGTGACGCCATAGCTCCAGGCGGTGTCGGTGGCGCCGATGTCCGCGGCGCTGCTGCACCCCAACATCATGGTGCACCCGGGACCGTAGGTGGGCGCCATGCCCAGCATGTGCTCTTCGCGAAAGGCCTCTTCGCAGGTGTACTGAGCGAAGCGCGGCGCCGACCAGCCGTCGAGCTGGGCAAAGACGCTGGGGTGCACCGTGCCGACGTGGCTGGCGTCGAGCACGTGGGGCACGGGGATCACCAGGGCGAAGTCCCCTGCGTCGCCCTGGAAGTCGTTGGCAACGGTCACCACGCTCTCTTGGCCGAAACGGGCCAGGATGATCTGGCTGCTCTCGTTCTTGATGTCGCCGCCAGGAGGGCCAACGTAGGCGCCGCAGAAGGCCTGGGCGGTCGAGGGCAGGGCCGACAGCGCGAGCTGGGCGGTGAGCGCGGCCACGACAGCGGTCGACCGCGAGAGTCTCGTTCGCATGAGATCTCCGGTCCGTGCCCCTGTGGCCTGAACCTAGCTGTGGAATTCCAGACCCGCTCGGCTTTTTGCGAGCTACCCTCCGGGCATGCTCGCGCTGCTGCTGCTGATGGGCTGCCCCCCCGCGACCGATGACACGTCGGCGACCGACTGCTTTGCCGAGGCGCCCTATGTCGAGGTCGCTGGCGTGGGCGAGACCGTCGTGATGGTGCACGGTCCGCAGGGGGGCTGGCATGTCGACGCGCAGGCGCTGGTGCACCACATGAGCGCCAATGTCGCCCTGAGGTTCACCGTGCACGATCTGGACACCGACGTGCGCGTCAGCGAGAACACCTTCTATGTGGCGCTACGCACCGAGGGCTGCGTGGGAACCTATGCCGATCTGCGCGGAATCCTGGGGGTGAGCGAGCTGGTCGACGGCGAGGCCGACACGCCGCCGGAGCTGCTGGTGGGCCACACGCTGGAGCTGGCGCTGTCGGTCGAAGACGAGGACGGCCGCACCGCGATGGCGTCGGTCCGTTCGGTGGCCCAGGCCGATCCGGCCGATGTGGACTAGACGATTTCGGCCCACATGCGGTCGAAGGCGCGCTTGTACTGGTCGATGAGCACCGGTTCGTGGGTGATCAGGAAGTTCTCGCGGTTGTGGGCGTCGGCGCTGCGTGTCCAGTTGTAGCTCCCGCACAGCAGCGGGCCGTCGTCGAACACGGCGAACTTGTGGTGGAAGTGGTGGTCGCTGTGGTCGGCGTGCACGTCGAGGCCGGCGCGGCGCAGGCGCTCGATGTCCGAGCCGCGGTCCCAGGACTTCTCGTCGTCGGTCAGGATGCGGACCGCGACATCGCGCTTGTGCGCGTCGATCAGCGCGGCGGCGACGCGGTCGTCGGTGATGGTGAACACGGCCGCCACCAGGCTGGTCTTGGCGCTGCGAATGAGCCCCACCAGGGTCTCGACCATGGGGTCTTCGGGGCCGAACAGGGCGCGGGAGGTGGGCAGGGTGCGGCGTTCTTGCGGGTCGAGCACCTTCACCACGTCGTGCAGCCAGTCCACCAGCTCGCGGTCGCGCCGATCGAGCAGGCGTGTGCGGATCGCGCCGAACAGCTCGGCGCGCAGGGCCTTTCGCTCGGCCTCGGACAGGGCGAGGTCGGCCAGCACGGCGTCGAGTGCGGCGCGCTCGCTGCGCGAGAGGCGTCGGTCGTCGAGGGTCTGCAGCATGGCGGCCAGGAGTTCCTGCCGGTTCATGGGTCCTCCTGCACGGGTGCGCACCGGAACACGAAGCTCGAGCAGCGCAGGGTCAAGTCGTCGTCGGCCAGCACCACGACGCTGCCTGCCGGCACCTGGCTGCCCTCGCCGAAGTCGGCTTGGATGTCGTAGCGGCCGGCCGGCACCTCGCCGGGAAGCACGAACGCAGCGCCGTCATCGCCGAGCAGCACCACCTCGCGGGCGTCGCCCGTGGGGGTGACCTTGGCGACCGTGCGTCGGCGAACCGGTGGGGGCTCCGGTACCACGGGCTCGGCGTTGGTGGGGGGTACGTTCGGGGGGGGCCGCTCGGGCTCGAGGGGCGCGGGTGGCTCGGGCTCGACCGCGTCGGGGCGCTCACTGGGCTCGACGTCGCCCGGGGCCTCGACAGGGGCGGGAGGCGGCGGCTCGATGATCACCACCTCGGGTCGCGCGCCGCGCATGGCCCAGATGGTGATGCCCGCAGTGGCCAGCGCCACCAGGACCGTGATGGCTCCAAACACCGAGACCGGCACGCGGGCGGTTCGGCGGGCCTCTCGGCTGGTGAAGCGCACGACCGGGGGGTTGCTGGCGCTGGTGTCCAGGCTGCGGGTGGCGGGGTTGGACGGCGAGCCGAGCTGCCCCGTGGCGGAGCGCTCGTACAGCATGTCGAAGACCTCACGCGCGCTGCCGATGCGGCGGTCGGGGTCGACCTCGAGCAGCCAGCGGATGCACTCCTGGATGCGCGGGTCGAGGTCGGGGCAGTACCGCGTGGGGTCGTCGTAGTCGGCAGCTCGAACCTTGTCGTAGATCTTGGCGACGTCGTCGGCCACGAAGGCACTGCGCCCAGTCACGATCTCGTAGAGCAGGCAGCCCAGTGCCCACAGATCGGCACGGCTATCGACGTTCGCCGCATCTTGAATCTGTTCGGGGGCCATGTACTCGGGAGTCCCGAAACCCACCCCGGACAGCGTGTTGGTGCGGCCCGACAGCAGCTTCACCAGGCCGAAGTCACAGACCTTGGGAATCAGGCCGTCGTTCG
Source organism: Myxococcota bacterium (assembly GCA_965216925.1). Classification (GTDB taxonomy): domain Bacteria; phylum Myxococcota_A; class UBA796; order UBA796; genus CAYYHT01. The sequence continues at coordinate 6,020,347 of CBDCGT010000001.1, forward strand.
TGGGCGCCAGCAGCACGTTCTCGGGCTTTAGGTCGCGGTGCACCACGCCCGCTTCGTGCGCCGCCTGCAGGCCCAGCACGATGCCGCGAAACAGCTCGAGGGCAACGTCTTCGTCGGGCCGGTTCTCACCGAGCCAATTGAAGAGCGACGGGCCGCTCACGTACTCCATGACCAGCGCAGGGGCCCCGTCGACTTCCATCACGTCGGTGACGGCGACGATGTTGGGGTGGCGCAGGCTGGCCTGCACGCGGCCCTCGCGCAGCAGCCGATCCTTGCTGTCGGGGTCGGTGGTGAACAGCACCTTGAGGGCGTGGGCGCTGCGCAGGTTGCGGTGGCGCACCTTGTACACGGCGGCGATGCCGCCCTTTCCGAGCAGCGTCTCTACCTTGTACGGACCGACGATGGCACCGGGTTCGAGCAACGCCTACCAGGGTATCGCGACGGCCACCAGGGCTCCCGTCGCAGACAGTCCAAGAATGCCTGACGCGGTGGCCATCGCGTTGGTTCGGCGCTTGAGCGAGTCGAGCTCGGGGTCGCTCAGACCCGTCTCGGTGTCCTTGTACCGGGCCTTCCCGGCGAGCGCTGCACCGTACAGAACCCCCGAGGCGGCGCCCGCGCCGATGCCCGCCACCAACAGCGCTCGTCGGGCGCGCGGCGGTTCGGGGTCGGGGACAATCGGCGGGCCAGTCGGGCCGACGTCGGTGCCGGAGTCGGGCCCCGTGGGCTCGGGGCGGGTGGGGTAGGTCGGCAGGGGCTGGGAGGCGAGCAGGTAGTGGGTGTCCACGATGCCGCCGTCGTCGTCGAGGCGCTGCAGCACGCTGGGCAGGCCGACGGGACGCTCTCGGGTGGTGCGCCCGTCGATGTTCACGAATCCTCGCTCGGGCAGGGGCGCGACGTCGACGGGCACGTCGGTGTCGCCGGCGTGGTACGACTCGAGGATCGGGCTGCCCTTGGGAACCAGGCTGGTTGGAAAGCGGTAGCGGGGCTCGATGCGGCGGGCGGCGGCAAAGCTCAGGCTGGCGTCGGGATCGCGCTCGCCGAAGGCCCGCAGGCCCTCGACACGGTGCAGCTGGGCGGCGGCGTGGCGCGTCAGCGGCTCGTCGAGGCAGCGCAGCTGACCCTGAGCGCGCACCGTCGCGGCCTTGAAGCCCCCGATGTCGACCACCGACAAGGCCTGCTCGGCGTCGTCGAGGGTCACCACCAGGTCGTCGAGGGGGACCGGCGCGTCGCACGCCAAGGCCGCGGCGGGCAGCAGCAAGCTCAGGGGGAGCAGGAGTCTCATTCGGGAGCAGCGTACAGGAGCAGAGCGTCGGTCATGGACAGGTACTGGGTCTGGAGCCAGTCATCGCTGCGCGCCGAGGCGCTGATGCGCACCTCGTCGAGGGTGCCGTCCAGCGCGTACGAGCCTCCGCCGATGCAGCAAGGGTCCTGTGCCAGTGCCAGGAATGCGCTCGCGCCGTGGGTGGGGTCGGCGGTGTAGCTCACCGGCGTGCCCAGCTGACCGCCGTTGTGCAGGAAAGCCAGGTCGCGCTGCGCGCTGTCTCGTCGAATGCCGACCTGGTGCCAGCTTCCCGGCGTGACGCCCGTCGACGCTGTGGAAGTGAGGTAGGTGTCCTGCCCGCTGGCCCGCTCCCAGAAGGCCTCGAGCCGCCCATCGTCCAGAAAATAAAGGTGGTAGGCGTAGTTCACGCTGGGGCTGTCCGCGTTGCCACCCCGGCCGATGATGGTGTTCTCCCACGTTCCGCTGCGCAGCGTGGTCAGGTTGACCCACGCGGTGATGGTGAGGTCGCCGTGGATGTTCAGCGACGCGTCGCTTCCGCCATCGAGGTGGGTGGAGCCCTGGCCGTCGGCGTAGCGAGCGCGGGCGATGGCGCCGGCCACGTTGGCGGTGCCGTCATCGGTCAGGTCGTTGCCCGCTGGCGAGGAGTCGGTGAGGGACGGGCCCAGGTGCCACACCGCCGCGTAGTCGTCCCACACACTGCCCGGGTCTTCGCTCGAGGTGTTGGAGCAGTCGTAGTACAGGTGGAAGACGTCGTTGGTGCTGCCGGAAACAGCCGGTAGTTTTACCCAGATGAACGACTCGAACGAGGGGTTCCAGCTCTCGACCTCGTGGGCCATCGGCGTGCCGCCCTCGGTGTAGAAGCGGAAGTCGTCGATGGCGGTGTCGCCGTAGACGATGCGGGAGGGGTCGAGCTTGACCAGCACCGGCACGTCGGTCTGGGTCTGCAGGCCGGTGACGGCGGTCTTGATCTCGACGCGGTGGTTGCAGGACAGGTCTTGCCACGGCATGGACTGGCACTGCGCCTGCTCCAAGTCGATGTCGCCGTCGCAGTCGTTGTCCCAGCCATCGGTGCACGACGCCGTGCCGGTGGGGCCCTCGGTGCCGACAGGTGTGCAGCCGGCACCGCACAGCGCCGGGTCGTCGTCGCAGTCCAGGTTGTTGGCCGCGTAGCCCGAGGGAATGGAGCAGCGACGGATGCGGATGGCGGGGTTGCCGTAGCCGTCGGAGTCGGAGTCCTGGTAGAAGAAGAGCCCGTCCGGCGTCCACCCCTCGTCGGTGTTGCCGTCGCAGTCGTTGTCGATGCCGTCACACAGCTCGACCCCGGCGGGGTTGGCGGCGGCCTCGCCGTCGTCGCAATCGAGCTCGCAGGTGGAGTAGCCATCGCCATCTGCGTCGACTTCGTCGGCCGGGAGCACGCTGTCGCAGTTGTCGTCGATGCCGTTGCAGGTCTCGGATGCGCCCGGCGAGATCGTGGGCTCGCTGTCGTCGCAGTCGGTAGCGTCGGCGGTGTAGCCGGCCGGGCAGATGCAGGCGGTCAGGCCGACGTCGCTGTCGCCGTAGCCATCGAGGTCGGCATCGGCGTACCAGCTCGTGGCGCCGCCGATGCTCGCGTCGCCGTCGTCGCAGTCGCCGTCGCAGACCCGTAGGCCGTCCACATCGATGTCCACCTCGTCGGTGGGCACGGCGAAGTCGCAGTCATTGTCGACGCCGTCGCACTGCTCGGTGGCCCCCGGGAAGGTGAGGTCGGAGCTGTCGTCGCAGTCGGACGCGTCGTCGACGAAGCCCGTGGGGGCCTCGCATGCGGCGGCGGACGGGGCGAAGGGGTCGCCGAAGCCGTCGCCGTCGGTATCGGCGTAGAAGGGGTGCGCAGACGAGGTGTCGACGTCGTCGTCGTCGAGGTCGATGTCGCCGTCGCAGTTGTTGTCGATGCCGTCGCAGATCTCGGCCGCGGTGGGGTTCACCGCAGCCACGGTATCGTCGCAGTCCGAGGCGATCTCGGAGTGCGCTGGCGGCAAGAAGCACGCGAGGGTGATCTGGCTGGGGTGGCCGAAGCCATCACCATCGGCATCGACGTAGTAGGTGTTCGCTCCTAGAAGATCGGTGTCGTAGGTGTCGAACAGGCCGTCGCAGTCGTTGTCCTTGCTATCGCAGATCTCGTCGGCGCCGGGGTTCACCGTGACGTCGGTGTCGTCGCAGTCGCCGGTGAAGGCGGCGTGGCCCGACGGCGGCGAGCAGGTGATGATGCCCGACCCGGTGCCAAAGCCGTCGCCGTCGCCGTCGGCATAGGCCCGGTCGGCCTGCAGGTCGGGGTCGTTGTCGTCGGCGAGTGCGTTGCAGTCGTTGTCGATGCCGTCGCACAGCTCGAGCTCGTCGGGGTTGACGTCGACGCGGGTGTCGTCGCAGTCGCCTGCCTCGAGCACGTGCTCGGGCGTGGGCGCGTCGCAGACGTCCTCGCTGTCGGTGGGGTCGCCGAATCCATCGCCGTCACCGTCGTGGTACCAGGTGGGCGGGATGCCGTTGTCGATGTCGCCGTCGCAGTCGTTGTCGATGCCGTCGCAGAGCTCCTGCGCGTCCTCGTTGGTCAACGCGTCGGTGTCGTCGCAGTCGCGGTCGTTGGCGCTGTGCCCTGGCGGGAGCGAGCACTGCACCGGGCCCAGGGTGTCGGGGTCGCCGTAGCCGTCGCCGTCGGCGTCGGCGAACCAGGGTGGGGCGGCCTGGGGGTCGACGTCGTCGTCGTCGTCATCGACCAGGGCATCGCAGTCGTCGTCGATGCCGTTGCACTGCTCTGGAGCGTTGGGGCCGATGGTGGCGTCGTTGTCGTCGCAGTCGAAGCGATCGGGCACGTAGCCCGTGACGGGATCGCAGGAGCGCACCGAGCTGACCGGGTTGCCCGACCCATCGCCGTCGCTGTCCTGGTAGTAGCGCACGGCGTCGATGATGAAGGGGTCGGCGGCGTCGATCAGGCTGTTGCAGTTGTTGTCGAGGCTGTCGCAGACCTCGTAGGCCAGGGGGTTGATCGAGGCGTTGGTGTCGTCGCAGTCCAGGCTGTTGTCGACGTGTCCCTCGGGACGCTCACAGGCCAAAGTGTCGACGTTCTCGTCGCCAAAGCCGTCGGCATCGGTGTCGGGATGGTAGTGGCCCCCGTCCCTGGGCTCGTCGTCGACCATGCCATTGCAGTCGTCGTCGATGTCGTTGCACAGCTCGTCGGCGCCGGGGTTGCGCTGTGCGGAAACGTCATCGCAGTCGCCGGCCTGGGGCGCGTGGCCTTCGGGGGCCACGCAGGCCTGCACCGGACTGGCATCGTCGTCGCCATAGCCGTCGCCGTCGACGTCGGGCCACCAGCTGGGCAGGTCGACCGAGGGGTCGTCGCCGTCGACGATGCCGTCGCAGTTGTTGTCGATGCCGTCGCACTGCTCGTCGGCGCTGGGGTGCACGTCGCTGTCGGCGTCGTTGCAGTCGGAGCGGTTGTCGACGTAGCCGTCGGGGCGCGAACAGGCGGTGTCGAGGGCACCGTCCTGGTCGCCGAAGCCGTCGCCGTCGGCGTCGCGGTAGAAGGTGAGCACATCGACGGTGGCGTCGCGGTCGTCGCAGTCGTGCGGGCGCGGGACGCCGTCGCCGTCGACGTCCATGCGATCGTCCACTGTCGAAGAGCCGATGTAGGGGCAGCCGGACAGCAACAAGGTCAGCGCGATCAACGCGCCGCGCACCGTCAAAGCGCGCCCCCCGGCAACAGGTAGACCGCACCGGGGCGCATCAGACCGGCCCGGGTCGCGCCCACCACCACCTCGGGCTCGCCGTCGCCATCGGGATCGGGCAGCGCGATCACCGAGGATCCCGCGCGTTCGCCGTTTGCCGAGGCGCTCCACGTGGTGGCGGACAGGCTGCTCAGGGGAACCACTCCAGTTTGAGGCTGGGTGACAATGTAGACGGCTCCGCCGCCGCTTGCCCCGATCGCGCCCACAGCAAAGTCGGGGGCGCCGTCGCAGTCGAGATCGCCGACGTTCGCGAGGGAGCGCCCCACCCGGTCGAGGGCCGCCGTGCCCTCGATGCGCAGCTCGGCATCGGTCGAGACCGCGGCCGTGAGCGGGTTGCGGAAGAGGTGGGCGGCACCGACACGGTTGACAGCGCCCTCGGACAGGCGCCACTCCTCCACCAGCAAGTCGGCGCGCCCATCCTGGTCGGTGTCTGCCCCTGCGTGCACCTCGCCGAAGCGAAGGCCGTCGGTCACATTGCCCTGGATGAAGCCGTCGCTGTCGGCCAGGCTGCTGCTGCCGGACGAAAAGGGGGCCAGCTCGATGTAGACGGCGCCGGGGTTGCCGGTGCCGTAGGTTCCGGCAGGAACCACCAGATCGTCGAGCCCGTCGCCGTCCAGATCGCCCACCGGCGTCAGGTGCTCGCCCGCGCGGTCGTTCGCGCTCTCGCCGATGAACAGCACATCCGCCTGGTCGACGGTGGTGGAGCCCACGAGGGGCAGCGCGAAGAGCGCCACCGCGCCTTGCTGGGAGCCCGGGTTGTCGATGTCGCCGCCGACGGCCAGATGGCTGCCGACGCCCAGGGTCGCGTGCCCCGTCTCGACGCTGGGGGCTGCACCGGTGAGGGAGATGTCGGCGTCGGCCAGCGAGGCGCCGGTCAGCAGCGGCCCCAGCAGGATGGCGACCTCGCCCGCGTCGTTGGGCGCCTCTCCGGGCAGGCCCACGATGGCGTCGTCGATGCCGTCCAGATCGACGTCGTAGGCAGCCAGCGCGATGCCCGCTTGCTGGCCCGGCAGGTAGCCGTCGAAGACGAGCGCGCCGTCGAAGTCCAGCCCGTCGGCCGCTCCCGGGATCAGCCACACGCGCCCGCCGTCCAGCCCGCCCCCGTCGTGCAGCGGGGCGCTCGCGAGCAGGTCGACACGCCCGTCGGCGTCCAGGTCGCCCACGGCCAAGGCGTGCCCCAGCTCGGCGTCGGCGTCGTCACCGAGCAGCAGCTCCGAGGCGAAGGCCAGCGAGCTGTCGGCGCCGGTGAACGACCCGCACACGCAGTTGAGCAGGCCGGGGTTCAGCCAGGGGTCGCTGTCGTCGCAGTCGCTGTCGTCGAGCACATAGCCGGAGGGCTGCTCGCAGCGCCGCAGCGCGGCGTCGGTGTCGCCGAACCCGTCCTGGTCGGTGTCGGCGAACCAGAACGAGCCGTCGGGGGTCCACCCCTCGTCGATCTGGCCGTCGCAGTCGTTGTCGGTGCCGTCGCAGAGCTCGGTGGCGCTGGGATGCACCTTGAAGTCGGTGTCGTCGCAGTCGTCGTCGCTGGCAGACCGACCGTTGGCGGGTGCGCAGCTGATGATGGCCGCGCCGCTCCCGAAACCGTCGGCATCCTGGTCGCCGTACCAGGTGTTGGCGCCCACGACGTCGGGGTCGTCGGTGTCGGACTTGCCGTCGCAGTCGTTGTCGGCGCCGTCGCAGACCTCGGGCGCGCCGGGGTGCACATCGTCGCGGCCGTCGTTGCAGTCGGACGTGTCCGGCAGCCAGCCCGTGGGCCCTGTGCAGGTCAGCACGCTGCCCGAGGTGCTGCCGAAGCCGTCGCCGTCCTGGTCGGCCCCCCAAGCCGTCAGAAAGATGCCCGGGTCGTCCTCGTCGACCAGGGTGTCGCAGTCGTCGTCGATGCCGTTGCACTCCTCGGTGGCGGCGGTGTTCACCAGGGGGTCGCCGTCGTTGCAGTCGGTGTTGTCCTGGACCTCACCCGGCTCGGGCTGGCAGCGCAGCTCGGGGCTGGGCAGGCCCGGGTCGCCGAAGCCGTCGCCGTCGAGGTCGCCGTACCAGGTGTGGGGCAGGTTCTCGTCGACGTCGCCGTCGCAGTCGTTGTCGATGTCGTCGCAGATCTCGAAGGCCGTTGGTGACACCGTCGACAGGCTGTCGTCGCAGTCCTGATCGTTGTCGACGCTGCCGGCGGGGCCCTCGCAAGCGGCGCCCGCGACGGCGTTCACATCGCCCCAGCCATCGCCATCGCTGTCGGCGAACCAGTCGGTGAAGGTGGTGATGTCCACGTCGGCGTCGGCATCGTCGACGTCGCCATCGCAGTCGTCGTCGATGCCGTTGCAGGACTCGATGGCGCTGGGGTTCACCTGGGCGCTGCCGTCATCGCAGTCGCCGGCGGTCGCCACATACTCGGGAGGGGGCACGCAGCCGGTGCGCACGGTGTCGCCGCCAAAGCCGTCGCCGTCGGCGTCCGAGTACCAGGTGGAGCCCCCCACCAGGCTGCTGTCCTCGGAGTCGAAGCGGCCGTCGCAGTCGTTGTCGATGCCGTCGCACTCCTCGTCGGCACCGGGCGAGACCGCGGCGTCGGTGTCGTCGCAGTCGCCGCCAATCGACACCACACCCACGGCGCAGCTCGTCGCGATGGGGCCGCCCCATCCGTCGAGGTCCTCGTCCAGGAAGCCCGTGGGCGCGGGACTGTCCGGGTCATCATGGTCGGTCAGGCCGTCGCAGTCGCGATCGACGCCGTCGCAGCTCTCGGCCGCACCCGGATGGATCGCCGGGTCGGTGTCGTCGCAGTCGCCGCCGAGCGGCACGGTGCCGGGCGCGCCGGTGCAGCCCGCCTGCGCCGTGGTGGTGCGCCCGTAGCCGTCGCCATCGTCGTCCTGGTACCAGGTGGGCTGGCCGTCGTCCGCCGTGCCGTTGCAGTCATTGTCGCGGCCGTCGCACAGCTCGGGCGCGCCCGGATGCACGGATGGGTCGCCGTCGTCGCAGTCGTCGTTGGTGGGCGCGTACCCGGCTGGCTGTGCGCAGGTGGCCGGGCCCGACACATCGCGGCCCGCGCCATCGCCGTCGCCGTCCAGGAACCAGGACGGGGTCGACTGCGGCACCAGCTGCGGGTCGTCGTCGTCGATCAGGCCGTCGCAGTCGTCGTCCTTGCCGCCGCAGACCTCGTTGGCTCCGGGCCGCACGCTGCTGTCGGTGTCGTCGCAGTCGCCGGGCAGCACCACCATGCCGGTGGGAACGGTGCAGGCCAGCATCGACGCGCCGGTGTCGCCGTAGCCGTCGGTGTCGGCGTCCGGGTACACACGAACGGCGTCGACCACGTAGGGATCGTCGGCGTCGACGGCGAGGTTGCAGTTGTTGTCGATGCCGTCGCAGAACTCGGGGGCCAGGAGGTTCACACCAAAGGCCGCGTCGTCGCAGTCGCCGTCCAGGGGCACGAAGCCCGCGGACCGCGAGCAGGCCAGTTGGCTCTGGGCCCCGTCCCCGAAACCGTCGCCGTCGTCGTCGCGGAACCAGGTCTGGGCGTCCACGGCGTCGTCTTCGTCGACCACGCCATCGCAGTCGTCGTCGATGCCGTTGCAGCGCTCGTCGAGCTCGGGCGATCGGGTGGCGTCGGTGTCGTCGCAGTCGCCCGCCGTCGGCACCTCGTTGGCGCCGGGGGAGCACGTGGAGCGCCCCTCGCCGCCGCCCACGCCGTCCTGGTCGTCGTCGATCCACCAGGTCGCGTCGGCCCCGAGCTCGTCATCGTCGTCGGTCAGGCCGTCGCAGTCGTTGTCGTGGCCATCGCACACCTCGGCGCCCGCGGGAGACACGTCGGACCGGGTGTCGTCGCAGTCGTCGTCGTTGTTGGCGTACCCATCGGGGGCGGCGCAGGCGGTCTGGGGCTGGCCGGCGTCGCCGAACCCATCGCCGTCGGCATCGGCCCACCACTCCAGGGGCTGGGTGATCGAGGGGTCGCTGTCGTCGCAGTCGTCGGGCCGCGGCACGCCATCGCCGTCGACGTCGTAGCGCTGCTCCTGATCGTCGGGGCCGATCCATGCGCAGCCGACCGTGGACAGCCACAGCGGTAGACCCAGAACCAGGTAGAAAACTCGGGAGCCCATGCGTGCCGGATTGTAGCCGGCTGCGGCGTCGAGCGCGCTATCCCTTGTAAACGCCGATGTAGGGCAGGTTCCGGTACTTCTGGTCGAGGTCGAGGCCGTAGCCGATCACGAACGCGTCGGGGATGGTGAAGCCGACCCAGTCGACCTCGACGGGCACGGTGCGCCGGCTGGGCTTGTCGAGCAGGCTGGCGACCTTGAGGCTGGCGGGGTTGCGCACCCGCAGCGACTTGAGGAGGTACGACAAGGTGAGTCCGGTGTCCACGATGTCTTCGACGATCAGGCAGTGGCGGCCCTCGATGGGCACGTTGAGGTCGTGGGTGATGCGCACCTCGCCGCTGCTCTGGGTTCCCCGGTAGCTCGAGACGCCCAGGAACTCGATGGTGACGTCGCCGTCGATGGCCCGCATCAGATCGGCCATGAACAGCACACTGCCCTTCAGCACGCCGATGAGGGTGATGGTCTCGTCGCCGTAGGCGTCGCGGATCTCGGCCCCCAGCTCGGTGATCCGCTGTTGGATCTGCTCGGCGCTGTACATCACGTCTACGTTCGGCATGCCTCTCCCCCTGAGGCGGCCGAGGGTACCGTGCGAGTCATTCGAAGGGAAGGGGCCGATCGCGGTGTCGGGCGTTACTTCCGCGCATCCCACCGGTGCCCACATGTCCCTCGCTGCTGCCTTCTCGCCTGACTACACCGCCGCGCGCGCCCGCTTCCGATCGTCTTCGCTCGCGCTCGGCTGCCGGCTGGTGTCCCTGCCCATTGGCCACAAGGGGCCCGATGGCGAAGATCTCACCATCGACGCCGCCTTTCTGGGGGCCGAGCGGCCCGAGCGTGCGGTGGTGGTCAGCAGCGGCCTGCACGGCGTCGAGGGCTTCTTTGGCTCGGCCATCCAGGCCAACATGCTCGAAGATCGGCTGGGCGGCTGGGTTCCCCCCAAAGGGACCGCCCTCGTCCTGTTGCACGCGCTCAATCCGTACGGCTTCTCGTGGATTCGCCGGGTCAACGAAGACAACATCGATCTCAACCGCAACTTCCTGCGTCCCGGCGAAGAATACGCGGGGGCGCCCGACGGCTACTGGAAGCTCGACCCGCTGCTCAACCCCCCCCACGGGCCGGGGCGCTTCGAGTTCTTTCGGCTGCGCGCCGTCGCCATGATCGCCCAGCACGGGCTGCCGGCGCTCAAGGACTCCGTGGCCGGTGGGCAATACGACTTCCCGCTCGGCCTGTTCTTTGGCGGGTCGGGGCCATCCACCACCCAGAAGCTGCTCGATGCGCACCTGCCCGACTGGTTGGGTGGCGCCAAGCGCGTGCTGCACGTCGACTTTCACACCGGCCTGGGCAAGTGGGGCACGTACAAGCTGTTCATCGATCGCGAGCCCGGCTCGCCCGAAGCCGAGTGGATCGCCGGGCACTTCGGTGCCGACGTCGTCGAGCCGTGGCAGAAGGACGGCACCTCGTACACCATCCGCGGGGGCCTGGGTACCTGGTGCCAGGCGCGCTTCCCGGACATCTCGTACGACGTGCTTTGCGCCGAGTTCGGCACCCGGCAGATCTTGAGCGTCATCAAGGCGCTGCGCACCGAGAACCAAGCCCACCACCACTGCAAGCCGGGCGACCCCGCGTGGGATGATGCCAAGCGCAGCCTGCGTGACGTCTTTGCTCCCAACGAGCTCGACTGGCGTGAGCTGGTCGTCGATCGCGGCACGCGTATCGTCGAGAAGGCCATCGAGGCCGGACTGATGGAGAACGCATGAGCAAGTGGCTCGAAGAAGGCGTCTACGGCACCGACGAGGTGCCCAAGAAGCCCGTCGAAGAAGAACCCGCCGACGACCGGGAGTACGGCTTCGCGGTGCCCTTCGAGCGAGCCTTCTCGCTGTTCACGGTGGTCAAGCTCGCCGAGCGCATGGTCAAGGCCAACCCGGTGGTGATCGTGGGCTGCGGGCTGGTCATCATCGTGGCCACCATGATGCGCTGCGGCATCGAGATGCCCCTGCCGCGCTTCTACGACCGCATCATCATCGGCACGGTGTGGGGCGTGGCCATCCACCAGCTGGTGTTCACCGTGCACCTGGGCATGGTGTTCGGCTCGTACGTGATCTCGAACTTCTGCAAAGAGGTCGCCTACTGGTGCCGCGGCGAAGGCCCCCCCGACCCCATGGAGCTGGTGCTCAACTGGAAGACCGGCCTCAACGGCGTGCTCTACGAGTTCATGGCCGCGGCCCTCACCTGGGCGGTCGCGGCGCCCTTCCTGCTCATGGGCATGCTGGCCGGCTACGTCGAGAACGAGCCCGCCGCGCTGCTCATGTCGGCGCTGTCGGTCATCGTGGCCATGCTCGCCTGGATGGCCACACGGCCCGGCCTGTGGGCCGCTGCCATCGACGACCTGCCGGCCCGGTACGCCCTGCTTCAGTCCATCATCGTGCCCCTGCGTCACCCCATCACGGTCGGCGCCGTGTTCCTGGTGGGCGGAGCCGCTTTCGTGGTGGGCATCGGGCTGCTGGTCATCCCCAGCTTCTTTGTCGCTGGCGCCTTTCATGCCGGTGTGGCCGGGGCCTGGGTGCTCTTTGGCGCCACCCCCGACGAGATCGACGGTAGCGAGTTGCTCAAGAAGTCGGTGAAGGTCAACCGACCCAAGCCACTCTAAGCAAGCGCCATGTCTCTGCTGTTCCTGCTGTTCGCGTGCGACGTTCGCGTCTACACCCTCACCCGGGTCGAGCCCGAGTTTGCCGGCGACAACTGCGCCGAGGGCGGCATCGTGCTGCACGAGGGGGTCGACGGCAACCGCGACGGCGAGCTGTCCGACGACGAGATCGACCGCAGCAGCTACTTGTGCAACGGCGAGACCCCGGTGGGCCTCGAGGGCATTCACCAGGGCGATGTGGTGGTGAAAGAGCTCGGTGATCTGGCCGTGCTCGACGGGATCGACACCATCACCGGCGATCTGGTGTTCACCGGGGTCGGCCTGGACGACGTGGTGGTTCCCGGCATCCGCGCCATCGGCGGGCGCGTGGTCGCCGGTGATCTTCGCGACGGCACCTTGCTGCAGCGCATCGAGCTGCCGGACCTGGCCTGGGCCGGGGGCGGCGTCGAGCTCGACAACAACCCGCGCCTGACCGCCCTGGTGGCCCCCAACCTGTCGTGGGCCAGCGATGGCGTGGGCATTCGCCTGTCGGACAACCCGCTGCTGTCCGATATCAGCGGGCTGACCGGCTACACCGCGGTGGGAGCGGTCGAGATCTGGGGCGACAACCGGGCGCTCGACGTGTCCGACTTCGCCTTTGGCACCGCCGTCGGCGTCGAGATCGACGGGCGCGTGGCGGGCGATGTGGTGCTTCCGGAGCTCACCGCCGTGGACGGCACCTTGCTGGTGCAGCCGCTGGGCGACAGCACCACCCGGGTCGCACTGCCGGCGCTCACGTCGGCCGGGGGCCTGGTGGTGGGCAGAAGCCCGCATCTGGCCGACATCTCGGCGCCGCTGCTGCAGGGCACCACGGGCGATCTCCTGGTGATCGACCTGGCCGGCCTCGACAGCCTGGAGCTGCCGCTGGTGGCCACGGTGGGGGGCAACTTCGAGGTGCTCGAGGTGCAGATGGGCGCGCCGCTCGAGATGCCCGCCCTTGGCCACGTCGTCGGGCGCACCAAGGTGCAGGACAACGGCATCACCGAGGTCGCCTTCCCGCAGCTGCTCGAGCTCACGGGGCCGATCTGGATCGGGCGCAACAGCGACCTGGTGCAGGTCGACATGGGCGCGGTGTCCAAGATCGGCAACTGGAAGACCCTGCCCTATGCCGTCGAGAACAACCCCCGGCTCGAGCGCGTCGTGCACAGCGGCGACCCCCTGGTGGTGGACGGCATGTTCGTGGTGAAGGGCAATCCGTTGCTCGAAGACCTGTCTGGCTTCCAGAGCATCACCCAGATCAGCGGCATGTTTCAGGTCGAGAACAACGGCCTCATCGAGCCCTGCGACATCCAGGCGCTCATCGACACGATCGGGGTCGACAACATCGGCGGAGACCTGGTTGTCGACGGGGGTTGTGACTAGCCCGGACTTCGGGTGGACCGGCGCGGCCACATGATCGATACTCCTCCGTCCAACGGAGGCCCGACATGGCCAGAGCGTTCGAGAAGTTCACCGTCAGTGCGCGCGAGATCATGGCTGAATCGCAGCGAATGGCGGGCAAGCTGGGCAACCCCGAGATCACGCCCGCCCACTTCCTGATGTCGATGCTCGATCAAGAAGACGGCATCACCATCCGCATCCTCGCCAAGCTCCACATCGAGCTCGACGACATCCTCACCAGCTGCGCCAAGGCCCTCAAGTCGCTGTCCACGGTGAGCGGCGCCGCCAAGGCGCGGTTCTCGCGCGAGGCCGACGCGGTCATCGACAAGTCCGAGCTGCTCGCCAAGAAGATGGGCGACACCCACATCTCGGTCGAGATGATGCTGCTGGCCATCGCGGGCGGAAAGTCCAAGGGCCAGGACGTGCTGATGGATCACGGCGCCACCCTCGAGCGCCTCGAGGCCGCCGTCGACGAGGTTCGTGGCGGCCAGAAGGTCACGGGTGAAGACCCCGAGGCCCAGTACGAGGCGCTCGAGCGCTACACCCGCGATCTCACCGAGGCGGCCCGCAACGGCGAGATGGACCCGGTGGTCGGCCGCGACGAAGAGATCCGGCGCTGCCTGCAGGTGCTCGCGCGGCGCCGCAAGAACAACCCGGTGCTCATCGGCGAGCCTGGCGTCGGCAAGACCGCCGTCGTCGAGTCCATCGCGCTGCGAATCGCCGCCGATGACGTGCCCGAGTCGCTGATGAACAAGAAGCTCCTGGCCTTCGACCTGCCCGCCCTGTTGGCCGGCGCGAAGTACAAGGGCGAGTTCGAAGAGCGGCTCAAGGCCGTGCTCACCGAGATCGAGAACGCCCAGGGCGAGATCATCCTGTTCATGGACGAGCTGCACACCCTGGTGGGCGCGGGCAAGTCCGAGGGCGGCATGGACGCCGGCAACATGCTCAAGCCCGCGCTCGCCCGCGGCGAGCTGCGCTGCATCGGCGCCACCACCCTCGACGAGTACCGCAAGTACGTCGAGAAGGACAAGGCGCTGGAGCGCCGCTTCCAGCCGGTCTACGTCGAAGAACCCAGCGTCGAAGAGACCGTCGCCATCCTGCGCGGCATCAAAGAGAAGTACGAGGCCCACCACGGCATCGAGATCAGCGATGACGCGCTGGTGGCCGCCGCCACGCTGTCTTCGCGCTACATCAGCGAGCGCATGCTGCCCGACAAGGCCATCGACCTGGTCGACGAGGCGGCGAGCCGCATCAAGATCGAGATCGAGAGCAAGCCCGGCCCCATCGACCGGCTCGAGCGCAAGATCGCCAGCCTCGAGGTCGAGCTGGCCAGCATCGGCCGCGACGACGCCGACACCGCGGTCGAGCGCGCCAACGACATCCGCGAGGTCATCGACGGCATGAAGGCCGAGCTCGAGGTGCTGCACTCCCAGTGGGAGAAGGAGCGCGAGGTGCTCAACGACATCGCCGACATGCGCGACGAGCTCGACGACCTGCAGTTCGAAGGCGAGAAGGCCCAGCGCACCGGCGACTACGAGGCCGCGGCTGCCATCGTGCACGGCAAGATCCCCGAGGTGAAGGCGCGCATCGCATCGCGCAGCACCGAGCTGGCCGAGATCCAGGGCGACGTGCCCCTGCTGGCCGAGATGGTCACCGACGAAGAGATCGCCAGCGTCGTGTCGCGCTGGACGGGTGTGCCCGTCAACAAGCTCAAGACCAGCGAGCAGGCTCGCCTGATGAGCATGGAAGACAACCTGCACAACCGCGTCATCAGCCAGCACGAGGCCATCGTGGCGGTGTCCAATGCGGTGCGCACCAGCCGCGCCGGCCTGCAGGATCCCAACCGTCCCATCGGGTCCTTCTTGTTCCTGGGTCCCACCGGTGTCGGAAAGACCGAGCTGGCGCGTGCCCTGGCCGAGTTCTTGTTCGACGACGAAGGCGCCATGGTGCGCATCGACATGTCCGAGTACATGGAGAAGCACTCGGTCGCCAAGCTCATCGGCGCTCCTCCCGGCTACGTCGGCTACGACGAGGGCGGGCAGCTCTCCGAGGCGGTGCGGCGACGCCCGTACTCGGTGGTGCTGCTCGACGAGATCGAGAAGGCGCACCCCGATGTGTTCAACATCCTGCTGCAGACCCTCGATGACGGCCGCCTGACCGACAGCAAGGGCAAGACCGTCGACTTCAAGAACTGCGTCATGATCATGACCAGCAACATCGGCGCCCACAAGATCCTCGAGGCCAAGACGCACCAAGAGGCCAAGGACGCCGTGAACTCCGAGCTGCTCAAGAAGCTGCGCCCCGAGTTCTTGAACCGCATCGACGAGAAGGTCATCTTCCAGTCGCTCACCCGCGAGAACATGGACAAGATCCTCGAGATCCAGCTGATTCGTGTGCGCCGGCTGCTGGCCAACAAGAAGCTGTCGCTGGCCATGACCGACGAAGCCAAGACGGCGGTCTGTGATGCGGGCTTCGACCCCATCTTTGGCGCCCGTCCCCTCAAGCGCGCCATCACGCAGTACCTGGTGCAGCCCATGAGCCGGGCCATCATCAGCGGCGGCTACCTGTCGGGCGACACCATCGAGGTCGACCTGAACAAAGAGACCGACGAGATCGTGTTCAGCCGCATCGTGGCCGAAGAGAACCAGGAAGAAGAAGGCGCGGCGAAGTAGGGGTTGCCTGTCGAGGCGTGGGCAGGGAATGGCAGGCGGGACGCCTGCCCCACTTCGGAAGAGAGAGAGAATGGCAGGCAGGCCGGCAACCCTGCTGCACGTGGGGCAGGCGTCCCGCCTGCCCGTCTCTACCCACAATTCGCGCCTCAGATCTTGTACCTCGATCGCCCGTCAGCCCATCCCTGTTATGGGCGGGGCCCCCTCTATGTCTGGAGCCACGCCTATGCGCCTCACCACGGCCGCGGTCACCCTCGCCGCGCTCTCTTCGCTCACCGCTTGTTCCCCCGACGCCGTCTCCGAGGACGGCCGCACCATCATCGTGGCCCCCGGGCTCAACGGTGAGTGGGACAGCCCCGAGCTCAACGACGACCAGCTGTACGACATCACCGGCACCATCCAGGCCGCGGTCGACCTCGCCAACCCCGGCGACGTGATCGAGGTGCAGGGCGGCGACTTCTACGAAGACGTCAACATCACCGTCGACGACATCACCCTCGACGGCGCCGGCATCTACCAGACCAACCTGTACGGCAAGATCACGGTCGATGGAACCAACATCGACGACTTTGCCCTCACCCAGTTCTCGGTCACCAACCAGGCGCTCGATCGCACGGGCTACGGCATCGACGTCACCAACGGTGCTCGGGTCTCGATCACCCAGACCTCGGTCGGCGGCTGGGATCGCGGCATCCACCTGAACGACGCCGACAACAGCTACATCGCCCGCAACAACATCAACCTCAACAAGCACGGCGTGTGGGCCGACTACACCGACAACGCCACCTACGTGAACAACCTGGTGCAGTCCAACGACGTCGCGGGCATCACCAACTACTTCGGTGACGGCGGCCACGTCGCGTACAACACGCTCATCGGCAACGCCTTCCAGGCCAGCTCAGTCACGGGTTTCGGCGGCGCGCTGCAGTTCGGCAGCAGCACCGAGACCGAGTCGGTGCTCAACAACATCGTGGTCAGCAACTTCTTTGGCATCAACTGCCAGGGCTGCGACAACAGCTTCAGCAGCAACCTGGTGTGGGGCAACTTCACCAACTACAGCAACGACGCCTCGCAGCAGTCCGACGACGTCAGCATCGACCCGCGCATGGCCGATCCGGGCAACTTCGACTTCCGGCTCACCGCCGAGTCGCCGGCCATCGACGCCGCCAACAGCACCTTTGGCGTCACCGACGACTTCTACGGCTCCAGCCGCCCCAGCGGTGCTGGCAATGACCTGGGCTTCGCCGAGTTCAGCCAGTCTGGCTTCGATCTGATCATCACCGAGGTGATGGCCAACGCCCAGGTCGAGACGGTTCACGAGTTCGTCGAGATCTACAACAACGGCAGCACGGCGGTCGATCTCGACGGCCTGGTGCTCACCGACGGCGACGAAGAAGACTCGCTGACGCCCTTCGGCTCGGGCACCACCATCGTGCAGCCCGGCGAGTACGCGGTCGTGGTCGACACCGACTACGACGGCCTGTACGACATCGACGTGGCTCGCACCGTGGTGACCACCCAGGACACCGAGGTGGGCAACGGCCTGACCACCGCCGATCGCGTCACCCTCAAAGAGACCGACGGCACCGTCATCTCCACCTACTCTTACCCCGATGATCCGGGCGACGGCGTGTCCATGGAGATGGTGCTGCTCGCTCAGGGCGATGCCGCCGGCAACTGGCGCGCCAGCCAGTGCACCGGTGGCTCATCGCCCGGCGAAGCGCCGTGCTTCCCGCCATCGGGCGACCCGGCGGGCCTGGTGATCACCGAGGTGTTGTTCAACGCCGAGACCGAGTCCACCGGCGAGTACATCGAGCTGTGGAACAGCAGCAACCTCGAGATCGACGCCGCCGGCCTGGTGTTCAGCGACGGCAACGGCAGCGACACCCTCGCTGGTTTCGCCGACTCGGGCACGCTCATCGCCCCCGGCGAGCACGCGCTCATCCTGGACTCGGGCTTCGAGTTCCAGTACGCGCTGCCCAACGGCATCCGCCTGCTCACCACCGATGACGGCAGCGCGCTCGGCAGCGGCGGCCTGGCCAACACCGGCGAGTCCATCACCCTGTTCCAGGCCGACGGCACCACGGTCATCTCGACCTTCGGTTCGTCCTTCTCGCCCACCGATGCCGGCAACGGCGTCAGCTGGTCGCGCATCGACTACAGCACCGCGGGCACCACCGACGCCGCCAGCGACTGGACCGAAGGCGACACCAACTGCACCACGGGCATCACCCCGGGTCGCCTCAACCAGCCGGCCGGCGGCATCTGCTCGCCGCTGGTGATCAACGAGGTCATGGCCAACGCCATCAACGAAGACCGGCACGAGTTCATCGAGCTGTTCAACGCTGGCCTCGACGCCGTCGACGTTTCCACGCTCACCATCCGCGACAACATCCAGATCGACACCCTGCAGGCATACAGCGGTGGCAGCACCATGCTGGGTTCTGGCGAGTACGCCGTCATCCTCGACGCCGAGTACGACGACGCGCAGTACGACATCCCGTCGGGCGCCCTGCTGCTCACCACCGGCGACACCAGCCTGGGCAACAGCCTGGGCGTCAACGACGAGATCAGCCTGTGGATTGGCGACAGCCGCCTGGACATCTACAACTTCCCGTTCAACCCGGGCAACGGCATCAGCGCCGAGCAGATCGGCGTGTGGAACTCCGACGCGGCCGCCAACTGGACCGCATCCACCTGTGCCACGGGCAGCTCGCCGGGCCAGGCCAACTGCGCCACGGGCGGCACCGCCGGCGGCAGCGGCACCAGCCTGTACGAGCTGGTGCTCACCGAGGTCATGGCCAACGCCGATGACGAAGACACCGATGAATTCATCGAGATCTACAACTGGGGTAGCGCCCCCATCGACGTGTCCCTGTTCACCGTCTGGGACGGCGACCAGATCGACACCATCCACGACTTCTACGGCGGCACGGGCACCGTGGTGGCGCCTGGTGAGTACGCGGTCATCATCGATGCCGAGTACGACATCATCGGCGACAAGTACGGCCTGTCCAGCGCGCCCATCTTGCTGACCACCAGCGACACCACCATCGGCTCGGGCCTGTCCACCAGCGAGGCGGTCTACCTGTTCGAGCCCGATGGCCTGACCCTCATCGACTCCTACACCCACCCCGCGAACCCGGGCAATGCGACCAGCCGCGAGAAGGCTGACCCGCTCGGTGGCGACATCGGCAGCAACTGGGTCGACACCAGCTGCAACGGTGGCAACACCGCTGGCGCCGCCTCCTGCCCCTAGGAACATGAACATGCGAAACCTGATCTTCCTGTCCCTTCCCCTCGTGCTGCTCGGCTGCCCGGGCAACAACGGTGACGACACCGGCGTCGAGACCGACGCCGATGCCGACGCCGACGCCGACGCCGATGCCGACGCCGACGCCGACTCGGATGCCGATGCCGATGCCGACGCCGATGCTGACGCTGACGCCGACACCGACACCGGGGGCGACACCGGTGTCGACGGCCCGTGCACGCTGACGGCCGACGCCACCACCATCACCACACGCGACACCGCTGCGCTCACCGTGATGCAGGGCGGCACCGACGTCACCGGCTCGGCCACCTTCAGCACCGCCGACGCCGACACCATGAACGTGTACAGCGGCAGCACCGCGCAGCCCATCGACGAGGGCACGGTCGAGCTGACCGCCATGGTCAACGGAGAGAGCTGCACGCTCGAGTTCACGGTCAGCCTCGCCGCTGTGGGCGCTGGCGACCTGATCATCAACGAGTTCCTGGCCAACTCCACCGTCGAGGGCGACCCCAACGGCGATGGCACCCACGGAGACGCCGTCGAAGACGAGTTCATCGAGATCTACAACGCGTCCAATGTGACCGTCGACCTCGAGGGCGCCACCATCACCGAGAAGAACTACAGCGGGCTGGCCCGTCACACCTTCCCGGCGGGCACCGTGCTGCACGCGGGCGAGGCCATCGTGGTGTTCGGTGGCGGCGATGCGTCGTCGCTGAGCGCCGCCAACGCGTCGTTCCAGACGGCCCAGAACCTCGATCCGGGCATCCAGTTCGGCCTGAACCTCAACGACGACGGCGACACCATCCGCCTGTGGGCCTCCGACCTCACCACCGAGATCACCAGCCTGGCCTACGGCGTCGACGACACCAGCGTGCCGCTGGGCGACGAGGAGTCCACCAACCGCAGCCCCGACGTGTCGGGCAGCACCTGGCTCGCGCACACCGCCGTGTCCGGAGCCGCCGGCTCGTTCACGCCGGGCACGCTGTCGGACGGGGCCAACTTCCCGGGCTACGACGCCATCTACACGCCGTAGCCGGCGGCAGGAGCCTGTGCCGATGCGATCCTCGATGCTGGTCGCGCTTGCGCTGATCCTGGCCTGCAATCCGCCTCCGGACGCCGACACCAACGACAGCGGTGGTGGCGGCGACGCGGATGTGGACGCGGACTCGGATGCGGACGCGGATGCCGATTCGGACGCCGATTCGGATGCCGACTCGGACGCGGACGCCGATGCCGACTCGGACAGCGACTCCGACTCGGACAGCGACTCGGACGCCGACACCGACCCCGGTATCGACGGCGACCTGGACGGCTACAACGACGACGTCGACTGCGACGACACCGATGCGACCATCCACCCCGGTGCCACCGAGGTGCCCTACAACGGGGTCGACGAGGACTGCGACCCCACCACGCGCGACGACGATCTGGACGAGGACGGGGTGCTGGCTGCCGACGACTGCGATGACGCGGCTGCCAACGTGTACCCCGGCGCGCCGGACTTTCCCGACGTGCTCGCCGAGTTCTTCTTGGACGAAGACTGCGACGGCTCGGAGCTCCCCGCCCGCGACGACAACTACGTCATCTTCGTGAGCCAGGGCGGCGACGACACCACCGGCGACGGCACCATGGCGCTGCCGTTCGCCACCATCGGCAAGGGCATCTCCGAGGCCGAGCTGCAGGGCAAGACCTGGGTCATGGTGGGCGAGGGTACCTACGCCGAAGACGTGGTGCTCTCGAGCGTGTCGCTGATGGGCAGCTGGACGGCGGACTTCTCGGCGTGGAACCAGGGGTTTTCCCCGACGTGGATCGAGCCGCCCAGCGGCACCGGCGTCACCATCTCGGACACCGATGAGCGCATCATCGTGGCGAGCCTGTACCAGAACAGCAGCAACCGGGCGATCGCGCTCAGCAACGCGTCGAACGTCGAAGCGCACGGCTTGCTGGGCCTGGGCCTGCCCACCTACATGACGGCCACCGACAGCGCCTTCTTCTGCGTGCTGTGTTCGGCAGACACCGATGGCACAGGGCCGTCCATCACGTTGACCGACTCGTCGCTGCACCTGTATCGGGGCTCCATGGTGAACAGCCAGGCCGCCGACGAGCCCGGCATCGAGGCGTCAGGCGCGGCCACCACCGTGACCTTGCACGACATCTCTCCGCTGCGAGCTACCCGGGGCATCGTGAGCACCGCCGCCGTGGGGCAGCTGTCGATGACCGAGCTGAACCTGCGCGTGCGCGCCGGGGGCATCGACTGGCAGGGGGACGTGACCCTGCGGGGTGGCTACTCCGACATCAGCGGCACCACCAGCTTCGTGGCCGCGCCGCTGGTGCGCACCGGGGCCGGCACGCTGCTGCAGATGGACGACGTGCGCATGGAGACGAACCACGACGCGCTCATCGATGTAGGCGGCGACGCCCAGATCGTCGACGCCGAGCTCACCACCGACGACGGCGGGCAGGCCATCCTGGTGCGAGGCTCGGCGACCATCGCCCACAGCGTGCTTCGTGGTCCCGACGCGCCCAGCACCCCATCCGCCGCGCTGCGCCTCGCCGACGGGGCGACCGCCAGCCTGTGGAACACCCTGCTGCTCAACAGCAACGACGTGGGCACGCGCCACGGCATCGAGCTGGGAGCCGGCGCGTCTGTCGATCTGCACGCCACCTGGTTTGCCGAGGAGGCGTCCTCGGTGGCGGCGTGGGACTGCCTGGTGCACGACGGAACGACCTGCCACACGACGCTGACACCCGTCGCGGGGTGCGCCTTCGCCGGGTGCACCGCGGCCGAGTCCGTGGGCTTCGGCGATCCCCTCGGCTACGACCCCGGCCAGGGCTACCAGCCCAACAGTGGAAGCCCGCTCATCGACGGCGGGCTCGATGCGAGTGCCATCGTGCCGGCCGCCTTCCTCGAGACCTCGTACAATGGCGCGGCACGGCCCAGCGGCGGCGCGCCCGACATTGGGGCGCACGAGCAGTAGGCGGTGCCCTCGCACCGCCCGGCGGCCCCGCCCCTACCCACCCACCGCGATCAGCAGCTGAACGGCGGCCAGGTCGCGGTTCATGTGCTCGACGCTTCGGTTGAGCTCCGACCCGCGCAGCGACAGCTCGGCTTGCTCGACCTCGAGCCAGGTGGCGCTGCCCGCAGAGAAGGCGCGCTTAGTGAGCTCGAGGCTGCGCTCGGACAGCTCGACCTCGCGGTCGACCGTGGCCAGGCTGCTCTCGGCGCGGGTGTATTGCTCCCACAGGGTGCGCACCTCCCGCGCCACGGTCGAGCGCGTGCGCACGGCGCGTAGCTCGGACACGCGTACCTGGCTGGCGGCGTTCTTGGCGTTGGCGATGCGCGTGCCGCCGTCCCACAGGTTCCACGAGGCGGTCACGTTGAGCAGCCACGAGGACTTCTGCGGGTTGAAGCCTTGGTTTTCACTCCACGACCACCGGAAGGTGCCGTCCAGGCGCGGCGCCCAGCCCATGTTGGTGCCGACGTGCTGCAGCCGAGCGACCTCGATGCGCTTGTCGGCCGCTCGAATGTCGGGGCGCTCGGTCAGCGCGGTGGTCATCGCCTCTTCGAGGCTGGGGGGCACCACCGGCACGTCTGGCCGGTCCAGGGGCACGTCGGGGGGCAGGCCGGTGAGCTGCTGGAAGGTGATCTCGGCCTGGATGCGCCGCTGCACCGCCGCGTCGATGTCGCGCTGGGCGCGGCTCACGGCCAGCCGGGCGTTGAGCAGCGCGCGCTCGTCGGCCATCTCGGCGGTGACCTGCCGCTGCGCCAGCTCGAGCTGACCCTGGCTGGTCTCGGCGGCCTGCTCGGCCAGGGTGACCGCCTCGCGCGCCTGCATGAGCCCGTAGTAGGACTGGGCCACCACCGCGTAGATGTCGCCGCGCGCGTCTTCTTCTTCGAGGCGGGCGGCGGCCACGCTGCCGTAGGCACCCCGCAGCAGCGGCAGGGCGGTGCCCGAGAACAGCGGCTGGCGCACGGTGGCCTCGGCCGACCAGAACTCCTTGGCCTGCACGACCACCGGCTCGGAGTCTCCCACGAAGTCCTGGAGCTCGGGAGGCAGGTTCTCGGCGAAGTCGAGCTCGCTCTCGAACTGGTTCACCACGTAGCTCGCGCTGGCGTTGACCTGGGGCTGCATGGTGGCCCAGGCCTGGCCGCGCAGGGTCTCGGTCTGGATGGTGGCCTCGCGCATCAGGGCCAGGTCGGTGTTCTGCTTCTCGGCCGCCGCGAAGGCGTCGTCGAGGGTGATGGCCCAGGCCGGCATGGTGGCCGCGGCGAGCAGCAGGCCGATCAGCGCCACCTTGGCGAGCGCGCCGGCCGCCCCCAGCACGGTGTCCTTCGCGGCGCGCACCGGCGAGCGCTTGAAGACCCGCGACCAGAGGCCGCGGAAGTCGTCGTAGATGCTGAACAGGGTGGGAACCGCCACCAGCGTGAGCACGGTGGCGAAGGACAGGCCAAAGATGACCGCCCAGGCCATGGGACCCCACCAGGCGGCGGAGTTCCCGCCGATGAGCACACGCAGCCGGGCGAAGTCGAAGGACAGGCCGATGGCCATGGGAACCAGCCCGAGCACGGTGGTGATGGCGGTGAGCATGACCGGCCGGAAGCGCGTCAGACCGGCCTTGATCAGCGCGTCGTGCACGGACATGCCGCGTTCTTCGAGCTGTCCGACATAGTCCAGCAGCACGATGGCGTTGTTGACGACCACCCCCGCCAGGCTGATGACGCCGATGCCGGTCATGATGATGCCGAAGGGCGTGCCGGTGATGATGAGGCCCCACAGCACGCCCACCAGCGACAGCACCACGGTGGCAAAGATGATGGCCGGGATGGCGATGCTGTCGAACTGGGTGACGAGCACCAGCATGATGATGATGCACGCGCC
Source organism: Myxococcota bacterium (assembly GCA_965216925.1). GTDB lineage: Bacteria > Myxococcota_A > UBA796 > UBA796 > CAYYHT01. The sequence continues at coordinate 6,044,343 of CBDCGT010000001.1, forward strand.
CAGGAAGGCCTTGCTCAGGAACTCCATGGACTCCTGCTGGTCTTGGTTGCTGCCCTTGAGCTCGGCGTAGACGCCGGGCGGCGCCTTCCACTCGGCGATGAAGGCGGCAACCGCGGCCTGCACCTCGGGCTCGTTCACGCCCTCGAGCACGTCGCCCTCGATGGTGATCACCATGTCCTGGTCTTTGTGCTGGATCGAGCCGGTTCCGCCAGCCAGCTCGTAGCGGGCGACCGACGAGATGGGCACGGGGAAGGTGTCGGGGCTCGTCATCTCTTTGCCGGGCAGGCGCAGGTTGAGCACCTGCTGCAGGTCTTCGCGGAACTCGGGCGCGAGCTGCACCACGATGTCGTACTCGTCTTCGCCGTCGCGCAGGGCGCTGGCCTTGGAGCCGGCAACCGCGGTGCGCACGGTGTTGCCCACCTGGGCGCTGCTGACGCCGATGCGCGCGGCAGCACCCCGGTCGACCTGAAGCCGCAGCTCGGGCCGGCCCACGTGGTAGTTGTCCTTCACCTCGCTGACGCCCTCGATGCTGCGCAGCTCGCGGCGGAGCGCCTGCGCGGCTTGCCCGACGCTGTGGTAGTCCTCGCCCGTCACCTCGACCGAGATGGGCAGTCCGACGGGCGGGCCCATCTCTTCTTTCTCGATCGAGACCTCGACGCCGGGGTAGGCGCCCAGCTCTTCGCGCAGGCGGCGGATGGTGTCGCGGGTGTCCTCGACGCGCACCTTCTCGCCGGGCTCGGCGGTGTTGCGGTCTTTCAGGAAGTCCAGGGTGATGCGGGCCTCGTTGGTGGCCGCGCCGATGCCGGCGAGGGGGTCACCGGAGCCCGAGACGCCCGGCTCGGCCACGAACACGTCGATGTTCTCGACCTGGGCCAGGCGGGCTTCGATGTCGCGCACCAGGCGGTCGGTGGTCTCGAGGTCGGTTCCGTCGGGGTAGCGGATGCCGATGGTGGCCCGATCGGGCTGGGTCTCCGAGAAGAACTCCACCCCGTGGTTGCCGATGCCGTAGGCCACGAAGGTGAAGAGGAAGATGGCCACGAAGCCCAGCGCCGAGACGTAGCGCCAGCGAATCGACCACTCGAGCACCCGCTTGTAGGCCCGCATCAGCAGCCCGAGCTCCGAGTCGGCCGGAATGGTCTCGATTCGGGGCTGGGTGTCCTCTTCTTCGCCGAGGCTCTGCTTGCTCACCATGTCGGGCAGCATGCGGCTGGTGAACACCGGCAAGAAGCAGATGGCCACCACCAGCGACGAGATGAGCACGATGATGACGGTCTTGGGCAGGAAGCCCATGAACTCGCCCATGATGCCCGTCCAGAACACCAGCGGGAAGAAGGCGCCAACGGTGGTGGCGGTGGACGCGGCCACCGCGACGGCGACTTCTTCGGTGCCGTCGATGGCGGCCTGGTAGGCGGTCTTGCCCTCTTCGAGGTGGCGGTAGACGTTCTCGACGATGACGATGGCGTTGTCGACCAGCATGCCCAGGGCAAGGATCAGGCTGAACAGCACGATCATGTTCAGCGTGAAGCCCAGGGCCTCGAGCACCGCGAAGGTGAGCAGCATGGACAGCGGCACGGCCTGAGCCACGAAGGAGGCCGGGCGGAAGCCCATGAACAGGATGATCACGCCCAGAACCAGGATGAGCGCCGTGATGATGTTGTTCTGGAGCTCGCTCACCATGTTGCGGATCTGGATGCTCTGGTCGGCCAGCACCCGGTGGGTGACGCCGGCGGGCCAGGCCTTGGAGGTGTCCTCGACCTTGGCCTTCACCGCGTCCGAGATCTCGATGATGTTGCTGCCGGGGCGCTTGGTGATGGACAGGGTCACCGAGGGGGCGCCGTTCATGCGGCTGTAGTTGGCGCGCTCTTCGTAGCCTTCGACGACGCGGGCCACGTCGCGCACGAACACAGGCCGGTCGCCCACGCGCTTGATGCTGACGTCGGCGATCTGCTGAGCGTCGGTGAACTCGGACGGGGTACGCAGCAAGAAGCTGCCGTCGCCCACCGTGACCTCGCCGCCGGGGATGTTGCTGTTCTCGTCGCGGATGGCGCCGGTGACGTCGTGGAAGGCCAGACCGTAGTGAGACAGCCGCGTGGGATCGACCATCACGTGGATCTCTTTCTCGAGGCCGCCCGACACCTTGGCGTCGAGCACGCCGGGGATGCGCCCGACGTCATCCTTCAGGTCTTCGCCCAGCTTCTTGAGCGTCTGCTCGTCGGCATCGCCGGCGATGGTCACCAGCATGATGGGAATGTCGCTGAAGTTGATCTCGCGAATGCTGGGCTCGGTCACGTCATCGGGCAGGTCGGACTTGGCGCGGTTCACGCGGTCGCGCACCTTCTGCAGCGCGTCTTCGATGACCACGTCGGGCTCGAACTCGATGCTGATGATGCTGGCGCCCTCGGCCGAGGTGCTGCTCATCACCTTGACGTCCTTCAGGCCGGCGAGCTCGTTCTCGATCGGGATGGTGACCAAGGACTCGACGTCTTCGGGCGCCACGCCCTGGTAGTAGGTGTTCACCAGGATGACGGGAATGGTGATGTCCGGCGACGACTCGCGGGGCAGGGACCGGTAGGCCATGGCGCCGAACAGGGTCAGGGCGGCACAGGCCAGCAGTACCGTCGTGGCGTGATCGACGAGCCACTTGATCATCGTCTACTCCGTGGGCCAGACGGCGCGGCCATCGGCGCAGCACTGGCCCTCGCGCGAGATGAGCAGCAGATCGCCTGCCACCACGTTGCGGTGGCCGTTGACCACCAGGCGGTCGCCGGGCTTGACCCCGCTGTCGACCACCACCTGGTCGCGAACGATGCTGCCGAGCTCGAGCGGGCGCCACTCGGCCTTGTCGCCCGCGCCCACGACGTACACGCCCTGGCCGTCGAGCCGCGTCACCAGCCAGTCCTGGGGAATGATGAGCTGGTCTTCGGACAGCACGCTCTTGGCGCGAACGTGGGCGATCATGCCGGGAAGCAGCTTGCGATCGGGGTTGGGCACGTCGACCTCGACCAGGAAGCTGCGGGTCTTGGCGTCGGCAGCGGCCGCGATGTGGGTGATCTCGCCCATGAAGATGCCGGCGCGGGCGTTGGCGGTGACCGCGACGGGCATGCCCTTGGACAGGGCGACGACGTCGCGGTCGGGCACCGACAGCGTGACCTTGATGGGGTCGAGCGTCACCAGCCGGGCCACCGTGGTGCCGGGGCCGGCCACCTCGCCCTGTTCGATGAAGGTGTCGGCGACGGTGCCGGCGAACGGGGCCGTGACGACGGCGCGCTTCTGCTGGGCCTTGGCCGACTGCAGCCCCGCGGCGGCGACCTTGACCTGGGTCTGTGTGTTCAGGCGGGCCTGGCCGGTGGCGAGGTCGCCCATCTTGTCCAGGCGCTCGGCCTCGGCCTCGGCCTGGGCGAGCTGCGCCTCGGCCTGGGCGACGCCCGCCGAGTAGAGGTCGCTGTCGATGCGGGCCACCAGCTGGCCGGCGCCGATGCGCTGGCCCGGCTTGACCGCCACGTACTCGACGTAGCCGCCGAGCGCCGAGGCGAGGTTGGCGTCGCGGCTGCCCACGATCTCGCCGGGCAGGTCGATCTCGATCGACGCCTGGCTGGGCTGCAGCACGGCCGTCTCGACGCGCATGGCGCTGGCAGGTGCCGTCGCCTTGGTGGGGGTCGCGTTCTCGGCGTCGGCCGAGGTGCAGGCGACTCCCGCCGCGAGGGCGAAGACGGTGAGGATGGGGACCAGGAGACTGCGGGTCATGAACCCACTCCGTTGAAGAAGATGTCGACGATGCGTTCGGTGGCGCCGTCGGGCACAGACATGCCCTCGACGGTCGCCGCACAGATGAGGTTGAGGCTGCCCATGAAGGCCATCACCGAGATGGGGATGTCGATGTCGGCCCGCAGCTCGCCCGCCTCGACCCCTTGCTGCAGCAGGACGCCGAACTGCTGGATGGATTGCTGGTGCATGGACATGAGGTCGACCGCGGGCTGGTCGAGCGAGTCGTGCTTGAGCGTCATAAGCAGGCGCACGGCGTCTTTGTTCTCGGCGGCGCCGTGGGTGTACAGGGTGGCGAAGTGCTGCAGCCGCTCGCGCACCGTGCCGTCGGAGTCGACCACCGCGCGGACCAGCTGGCCCAGACCGTCGATGTGCGTGTTCACGATCTCGAGGAACAGGGCCTCTTTGTTGGCGAAGTAGTAGTAGAGCGTCGGCTTGGTGACACCGGCGGCTTCGACCACCTCACGAACCGAGGTGCTTCCGTAGCCCTTGCGGGCGAACAGCCGGGTGGCGGCCTGGATGATCTGCGAGCGAACGCCGCTGGGATCGACGGCTGGGGCCTGGGACATGGGGTACTCGCGGGCGTCCAGCGGGACCTACCGACCGGTAGGTAGGTGGACTTACCGATCGGTAGCTATGAACCGCGGGCGGAGGCGTCGAGGATCCAAGTGTCGCGGGATGTCACGCCCGGGGGCCGCTAGAAGCCGTCTGGCAGCAATTCTTCGGTGACAACCTCGTGCTTGAGCAGCTCGGCCTCGCTCGCGAAGCGAAACACGAACTTGGCGCGCCCGACGGTGAGGCGGTCGCCGGCCTTGAGCAGCTTCTCGTCGACGCGCTCGTCGTTGACCGCGACGCCATTGGACGAGCCCAGGTCGTAGAGCCGGAAGGTCTCGCCCTCGCGCTGCAGGCGGCAGTGGTAGCGGCTGACCTTGCCGTCGTCGCTGATCTGCAGCTCGTTGGATCGGCCGCGGCCGATGCGGAAGTTCTCGACGTCGATGGCGAACATCTGGCCCTCGAGCGTGCCCGACGCAAAGATGAGCACCGGCTTGGACGCCGCGATGGCCTTGACGCCCAGGCTGGGGGTGAGCCGCATGGGCGCGGGCTTGGCGGGCTTGGGCACCGCCTCGGTGTCGTCGTCGTCGTCGAGGTCGATGAAGTCGCTGTCGTCGAGGTCGATGCCGTCGTCGTCGGCGTCGGCGCTGAGGTCGACCGCCGAGTAGGTGGGCCGCCGACGGAAGGGCTCCTCGTCGCCCTCGCTCCACACATGCATGGTGTAGGCGTTGCCGTCGACCGAGAGCACGTCGCCCTCGCGCAGCCGCGCCTCTCGCACGGCACTCCCTCGGACCGTGGGGGGCGGCCCGCGGGTGACCTCGGTCAGGTAAACGCTGCGGCCGAACATCGACAGCACCAGGCTGCTGTCGCCCTCGTCGACCACCAGCCGCTCGCCGTCGAAGCGGATGACCTCCTGCGACGGCGTGCCCTCGTTGCGCACCACGGCGGCCATCGCGCGCTTGGGCGGGGCGGCCATGCGGCTGGACGTGACCGGCGCCATGGTGATCTGGGGAGGCTGGAAGGCCGCGGCCGCCGCCTTGAACAGGCCGGCCCAGGCGCCGTCGGCATGCAAGGCATCGAAGGGGGCCGGCGGGCGCTCGGGCTCGCGGGTGAGCGGGTGCCCCAGGCGCACGACGCGGCGCTTGTGGCGCTCGTCGAACTCGCCTTCCATCGCCGCCATCCGGGCCATGCGCACCCAGCGGTACGACTCGCCCACGGCGAAGGTGGAGTCCCACGACCCCCCGCACCACAGGTCGCGCACGCTCTGAATCGCCGCCTGCCAGGCGGGGAATCGATCTTCGAGGGTGGTGAAGCGCTTGGGGCCGATGGCGCCGCGGGCATGCAGCAGGTCGACGATCGCGCCCGCTTGCTCGAGTGAGCTGCGGTCGGCGAGCTGGGACATCAGGCGCTCACCCATGGGGTCGAGGCTGGCGAACTCGCCCAGGGCCTCGGGGCCGAACAGGGCCAGGAGCAGGCGAGTCAGCGCCTCGTGGGGGGTGAAGATGGCGGGCGTGACCACCGTGGCCACCTCGTCGTTCATCTCGCCGAAGCACACCTTGGCCAGGCCCCACCAGGCTCGGTTGTGGCCGGGCTGGATGCGGATGGCGGCCTCGTAGTGGGCGCGCGCACCGGCCACGTCGTTGGCCAGGAAGGCCAGGTCGCCAGCCGTGGTGTGCCGCCCCGGGGTGGGGTCGGTCGCCAGGAGCTGCTGGTGGTGTGCACGCGCTTCGCTCCACTGCCCCAGCTCGCTGCGCAGGGCCGCTGCAAGCTCGACGGCGGGCAGCAGCTGCGGGCTGATGGCGAGCGCCTGGTCGAGCTGCTTCAGCGCGTCGATGGGGGCGCCGGCCTGAGCCTGGAGCTGAGCCAGCCGCAAGCGGTCGGCCGACTGCTGCAGCGGGTCGGGCTCTTGCAGCTCGACGACCTTGCTCCAGGCCTCGATGGCCGAGACCTGGTCGTCGGCCCACTCGTGCTGCCGGGCCAGGTAGCGCCACGCGGGAATGTGCTTGGGATCGCGGTCGCGGAGCTCGGCGTAGGCGCGTCCAAGCGCGTTGGCATCGCCCGCCGCCAGGGCCAGCAGCCGGGCGGCGCGCGCCAGGGTCTCGGTCGCCTTGGCCTTGCTCAGGCCCGCGGCACGGCGCTGCATCAGGCGCGCGGCCTCGGCCCAGTCGCCGCGCTCCAGGCGCAGGCGCTCCAGGACCACCGGCAGCTCGGGGTCTTCGAGGCCGGTGGCGAGGGCTTCTTCGGCCCAGGCCAGGCCCATCTCGGAGTCGTGCACCTCTTCGAGGCTCATGCGGCCGACGCGGAAGGCCAGGGCCGCGCGCTTGGCCGAGTCGAGGTAGGGCACGATCTCGGCCGCGTGCGCCGACCAGCGCAGCCAGTCGCCGTCGTTCTCGGCGTAGCGCATCAGCGCTTGCAGGGCGCGACGGGCCTGATCGGGGTTGCGGTGCTTGGCCAGCGCGAGCTGCCAGGTGGCGCGGGCCGCCGACAGGTCGCCGGACTGCTCCTCGTGCAGGCGGGCAAGCTCGGCGAGCTGCTCGGGGTCGGCGTCGTTGGCGCTGGCCAGGCGCTTGCGCAGCGTCTGGATGAGCGCGTTCCACTCACCGGTGCTCTCGGCGATGTGGCGCAGCCGGCGCAGGGCCTCGGCGGCGGCGGTGGGGTCGAGGTCGTCGTCGTTGAGCACGTCGGCCAGCACACGCTGAGCCTCGGCGGTGCGTCCGGCGGCGGCCTCGCACTCGGCCAGGGCGAGCTTCCAGCGCGATTCTTCGGGCGCGTGGTGCAGCAGACGGCGGTAGTAGAAGGTGGCGGCATCGGGGCGGCTGTGGCGCACCGAGATGGCCAGGCGCTCGACCACGGCGGGGTCGTCGAGCATGGCGGCGGCGAAGTCTTCGGCGCTCGGGCGCGCACCTGGCTCCCACTCGAGTGCGCCACGGATGGCCTCTTTGAGGGGCTCGGCACACTCCAGCACGCCGATCACCGACTCGGGGTTGCGGAGCACCGAGGCGGGCAGCGCGCTTCCGCGCAGGGTGAACAGCGCGGTCATGCCGAGCGAGTACACGTCGGCGGCCGCGTCGGGCTCGAAGCTGGACTCCAGGCTCTCGGGCGCGGCGTAGAGCGAGCCCAGGGCGCCGGGTGCGGCGAGGTCGGGCTTGCCCGCGTCGACCAGGAAGGCGCCGCCGTCGTCGGCCAGCAGCACGCTCGCGGGCGACAGGGATCCATGCACCCGATCGGCGCCGTGCAGCGCGCCCACCGCGCGCGTGGCGTCGATGAGCACCTGCAGAGCGGTCTCTTCGTCGAACAATCCCTCCATGATCGCGTCTTCGAGGCTGCGATCGCCGGCGAAGCTCGTGACGGCGACGGGAATGCCCCGGTGCTCTGCCCGCTCGACGAGGGTGCGCGGAATGCGCGGGTGGTCGAGGGACTGGGCCATCGCCGCGAAGTAGCCATCGGCGTTCTTGCCCTTGCGGTGGGCGGCCTTGAGCGCCTCGACGGTCACGAGCTCGTCGGAGGCCCGCTCGAGGGCGAGCCAGACGTTCACGAGCGAGGTCTCTCGGATGGGCATCACCAGGCGGAAGCGGCCGTCGACCAGGATCTCGCCGGGGCGCAGGGCTCCGTCGCCACCCAGCTCGTGGGAGGTCTCTTGGATGGCCTTGGCCACCGCCTTGTCTTTGGGCACCAGCTCGCGAAGGCCGTATAGGGCCTCGAGGCGCTCACCCAGGCGGCGATGGTCGTCGTCGTCGTAGCGGGGATTGGGCGCCGAGCTGACCAGGGTGCGGAACCGCCGCCGGCGCTTCTTGCCCTTGCTCCGGTCGCGCTGCAGGGAGCGAATGGCGCCGCTGACGCCCTCGATCACCTCGTCCCAGGCGGCGCTGGGGTCTTCCCACCGGGACACGGCGTCGCCGGCATCGGGCAGGACGGGCATCGCCGCCAGCGACGAGCCGCTCCACCGCGTCGGCTGCACCAACACGGGGAGCACCTTGCACTCGCCGCCCTCGTTGCGGCCGGCGGCCTCGAGCAGCTCGGGGCTGTACAGGTAGTCGCTGGCCATCATCCAGGGCGACAGCACCACCAGCAGCACCGTGGAGGCGTCGGCCTTGGCGCTTCGGCGGCCCTTGAAGGGCTTGGTTGGCGAGCCCGTGATCTTGCGGCGGTAGTCGATCCGCAGCACGCCGTCGTCGACGAGCGGCTTGAGGGCGGCCTCGAGCTGGTCGAGGAAGGCGCTGTCTTGATCGCAGTAGACGATGGTGGTGGGCTCGGGCCCCGCCGTGACGTCGTCTGCCTTGCCTTGTTGCGCTTTCGCCATCGAGGACCCCTCCCGGACGGGCGATGATGGCACAGCTGGCGGCCTGCTGAAAGACGCCGCGACCGGGTTTCGCGAAGCTGCTAGGCTCATCGACTGGAGCAGGGAATGAAGCCTGGCGACCGCATCGGAGACTACGTCGCCCTCGACTGGATCGACGAAGGGGCCAGCGCCGAGATCTACCGCATGCGGCACGTGCAGACCGACGCCGAGTACGCCCTCAAGTTGTTGCGGGTTCGGGGCGACGAGATCCGCGAGCGCATGATGCGCGAAGCCAAGGTGCTGACGTCGCTTCAGCACGACAACGTGGTGCGGGTGTTCGAGTTGCTCGAGTGGCGCGAGTTTCCCGCCATCGTCATGGAGTACATCGACGGCGTCACCATGGAGGACTGGGTCGAAGACGACGATCCGTCCATGGCCGACCGCGAGTCGGTGTTTCGCCAGGTGCTGGCGGGCATGAGCCACGTGCACGACGCCGGTCTGGTGCACCGCGACCTGCAGCCCGCCAACATCCTGATCACCGACGAAGACACCGGGCCGCGGGCACGCATCATCGACTTTGGTCTGGTGAAGGGCGAGCAGCGAGGCCTGACGCGTGCGGGCGCCACGCTGGGCACGCCCGGCTTCATGTCGCCCGAGCAGATCACCAGCGCCGGCGGCGTCGACCAGCGCAGCGACATCTTCAGCCTAGGCTGCATGCTGTACTACCTGTGCTGCGGCGTGGCCCCCTTCGACGGGCGCAGCGAGGTGGACGTGTTCAACGCCACGCTCGGCTGCAAGTACAAGAGCCCCATGTTCGCCGCGCCCATGGCGCCCATGTGGGTGAGCCGCGTGGTCGACGGCGCGCTCAAGAAGTCGCCAGGCGACCGCTTCGCGAGCATCGAGCAGATGGTCGCTGCGATGGGGTGACGGGGCCTACAGCATCTGCCCCACGAACCCCGCCGCCACGTAGCTGAACGCCATGATGGTGACGCTGGGGTCGACGCTGGGCGGGCTGGGGAACACGCTGGGGTCGGCCACGAACAGGTTGTCGGTGCCGTGCACGCGGTGGTCGAAGCCCACGACGCTGGCGTAGGGGTCCTCGCCCATCTTGGCGGCGCCGCCGGGGTGCGGGGCGGCCAGCACGTTTCGCGCAGGGCGCAGGTCGATGCCAGCGACGGCGCGGTCGATCTCGGCGGCGGCGGTGATGCGCGTGTCGGCGAGGTCGCCGAAGATCACCTCGCGGGCGCCAGCGGCCAGCAGCAGCTGCGCTTGTTTGCGCCAGGCGTCGCGGATGCGCAGCTCATTGTTCCCGCTCAGACGCACGTGAAAGCGCACCCCGTGCCGCTCGAGGGTGACCCTGCCGCGCTCGACATCGTCGACCCAGCTGATGGTGCCGCCCAGGCGCGGCAGATCGCGCATCAGCGCCCTGTGCTTCGCGCCCACACCGGGCAGCGCGGCCGCCAACATGCCCGGGTGCAGCTGGTTGGCCATCAACAGGTAGCCGCCCTCGACATAGGCGTCGCCCTGGTACCGGGCCAGGCGAAACTCCTCGACGCCCCAGCTGGCGGGGATGTTGCGCCACTGCACGATGTCTTCGTCGAAGCGGGCGTGCACCATGGGGCAGGGGTTGACGAACAGGTGCTCACCCAGCGAGGGCAGGCGCGCCTTCAGGCGCTGGCGCAGCAGGAACAGCGGCGTGCCGTAGCCGCCGGCCGCGACCACCACCGCCTTGGGCCGGAAGGTGAGCTTGGGACCCCGCGGCCGCCCGGTAGCCCGGTCCAGCACGATGGCCGCCACCGTCGAGACGTCGCGCCCGTCGAACACCAGCCTGGAAGCCTGCACATCACTGTAGATGCGTGCGCCGTTCGCACGGGCGGCGGCCAGGTGGGTGACCAGCTGACTCTGCTTGGCGTCGTAGGCGCATCCTTGCATGCAGTGGCCGCTCTTCACGCAGCCCTTGCGCGCCTGGGGAACCCGCTCGACCCGCCATCCCAGCTGGCGCGCGCCGTCGCGCACCAGCTCGTTCATGCGGTTCACCAGCGCGTTGGGGGCCGGGTGCACATGCAGATCGCGCTCGATGCGCTCGAAGTGCGGGGTGAGCGTGGCCAGGTCGTGGCCCTGCATGCCGTACTCCTCCTCCCACAGCTGCAGCCGGTCGGCCGGGGTCCGGTAACTGTCGGCCCAGTAGTGCATCGACGCGCCGCCGACGTTGTTGCCGTAGGTGAGCTGCACCCCGCCGTCGTCGGTGCTGTCGACCCCGCGTCCGCCGTCGAGCTTGGCCACCATGTTGGCCTCGCGCTGGTCGAGGTCGGCGGCGGTGTAGTACCCGCCCTTGTCGAGCACCACCACGCTGTGGCCTTGCTCGGACAGCGCCTTGGCGACGGTCGAGCCGCCGCAGCCCGAGCCGATGATCAGCACCTCGCAGCTCTCGGTGGCGTCGCCCGTCCACTCGTGGCCTTGTTTGATCAAGGGGCGCAGGCCTCCGTGCCTGTGGGCTCAGCGGGCAGCATGGAGTAGCTCCGCGTAGGCCCGCGCACTCTCGGGCGGCCTCTCGGTGCGAATCCAGGGCCCGTCGTAGCCGATGGCCGGCCAGGTGGGGTCCTGGCTGTAGTACAGGAAGAGCACGAGCTGGCGCAGGCCGTTGAGGGCCTGGCTCGCCAGACGGGGCCCACGGGACAGGATGCGGTTCAAGAAGGCCTCGCGCTGCTGGAGCGAGAGGTGGCTGAAGCGGCCCAGGTAGCCGAACAGCGGTGGCGTGTGCTCCAGCAGCTGCAGGGCCGATGCGAAGTCCTCGCGAAAGTCGTCGCTCTGGGCCCAGACCTCTTCGTCGACGCGTTGGTGGATGCCCAGCTCGATGCCGCCGGGCAGATCCCCATCGGCGGGCACGATCGCCTCGACCGCCGCCCGCACGATCACCAGCTGCTTGGCTGAGAGGCCGATGGGAACGTCGCCTTCGCGGTTGCGGTAGCCGAGCTTGAACCAGCCGAGGCAGCTGCCGACGGCGAGGGCGGCGGTGCCTCCGGCGCCCAGGCTGAGCAGGCGGCGGCGGGTGGTCATGGCCCGGTGGCTATCACGACCCCTGCACATCCCCTGCACGAATCCGTGACCTCAATCCGACGAACCGACCCGCATGGGCTAGTGTCTGACAGCCCCAATGAGCACCTTCCCTCCGCCGCCCGTCGAGAACCAGGTCCGCCAGCTGATCGCCCGCGGGCAGCGCCGTCTGCGCATGCGACGGGTGCTGCGGGGGCTCGTCTACGGGCTGTGGGCCGGTTTTGGGGCCGTGCTGCTGCTAGCGCTGGTGTCTCGCGTGTTCTGGCCCATTCCCTGGTCGCCCACGTGGTTCGCGATTCCGCTGCCGTTCCTGGGGCTGGGCCTGGGCGCGGTGGTGGGCATGGTGCTGCCGGCGCTCAACGACCACGAGACCGCCCTGTTCCTCGATCGAGCGCTGGGTAGCCAGGAACGCCTGGTCACCGCGCTGTACCTGTCCCGAAAAGACGACCGAAGCGACGGCGAGGACGCCGTGCTCGAAGAGGTGCGCGTCGCCCTCGACAGGCTGCCGCCGGTGGCCGACGAGGTCTCGGTCAGGACGCCGGGCGGCAAGCGCTGGCTGGGGCTGATGGCGGCGGTGGCCGTGGTGGTGTTCTTCTTGCCGCAGCGCGATGTCGACAGCTGGCTGCAGCCCCCCGACAAGACCGATGTGCAAGAAGAAGGCGAGAAGCTGCAAGAGAAGATCGCCGAGCTCGACGAAGAGATGGGCGTCGAGCTGCCCGAGGACATCGAGCAGCAGGTCGAGCAGCTTGCCGAAGACCTCGCCAACGATCGCCTCGACCCCGAAGAGGCGATCGAGCGCATGGACGAGCTGCAGAGCCAGCTCGACGACCTCACCAAAGAGCTCGAGCAGTCCCAGGACGTCATGAAGGAGCTCGAGAGCGCCGCCCAGGAGCTCGCCGACAGCAAAGAGCTCGACGACATGGCCGACGCGCTCGAGAACGGCGACATGAAGGGCGCCGCCGAGGCCGCCAAGGACCTGTCCGAGCAGGTCAACGAGCTGTCCCAAGAAGACAAGGAGCGCATCGCCGAGGCCCTGCAGGACGCCGGGCAAGAGCTGCAGAACAGCAAGGACGAGGCGGTCAAGCAGCTCGGCAACGCCATGGAGGAGGCCGGCAAGCAGCTTGGCCAGGAGGGCCAGCAGGGCGAGTCCGGCGAGAACGGCGAGTCGGGTGAGAATGGCCAATCGGGCGAGAACGGGGAGTCCGGCGAGAACGGTCAGTCCGGCGAGAACGGCGAGTCGGGCGAACAGGGCCAGAGCGGTGAGTCGGGTCAGTCGGGCGAACAGGGCCAGAACGGCGAGTCTGGTCAGCAGGGCCAGAGCGGTCAGTCCGGCCAGCAGGGCACCGGCGAGAACGGCGAGCAGGGCCAGGGCGGTCAGCAGTCCGGCCAGCAGGGCCAAAATGGCGAGCAGTCCGGCCAGCAAGGCTCCCAGGGCCAGCAGGGCGGCGGCAACAGCGCCATGGACAACCTGGCCCGCGAGCTCGAGCGCAACCAGCAGCTCGCCGAGCGTCTTGCCCAGGACGAGGCGGCCATGGAGCGCGCCCAACAGATGAACGGCGCCCTCGAAGGCGCTCAGGAACGCCTGGGTGGCGAACAGCAGGTCAGCCAGGGCCAGAGCGGCCAGCCGCAAGGCCAGGGCGGTCAACAGCAGGGCCAGCAGGGTCAAGGTCAGGGCCAGGGTCAGGGTCAAGGCCAGGGCCAGGGCCAGGGCCAGGGTCAAGGCCAGGGCCAGGGCCAGGGCCAGGGTCAAGGCCAGGGTCAGGGTCAAGGGCAGGGCCAGGGCACCCAACCGGGTCCGAATGCCGGGCAGGGGCACACCTGGGAAGACCAGACCGGCAGCGGTGGCATGGCCCAGGGCCACCAGGACGAGTTCCGCAACGACCCCAACCGCACCGACCAGGGCTGGGAGGTCGACGACTTCCAGGAGCTCTACGACCCCCTGCGCCTCGAAAATTCCCAGTCCCTGCTCACCGGTGTCGACGGCAAGATCGACAGCGAGGGGCACATGGACACCATGCCTACGCGGCTCACCGGCGCCGAAGAAGACGCCGGGGCGCCACTCGTCAACCTTCCCGGGGGCTACCGCGAGGCGGCCGAGGACGCGCTGTCGAACGAGCGTGTGCCGCCCGGCTACCGCGATGCGGTGAAGAACTACTTCGACTCCATGGAGTGAGGCCCCCCAGATGGAACAGCAGCTCGCGATGTTCTCGGAGCGCATCGAGCGTCTTCGCGCCGAGATCGGCAAGGTCCTGGTTGGACAGAAAGACGTCATCGACGGCGTGCTCACGTGCCTGGTGGCCGATGGGCACGTGTTGCTCGAGGGTGTGCCCGGCCTGGGCAAGACCCTGCTGGTGCGCACGCTCGCCCAGTGCATGCACCTTGGCTACAACCGCATCCAGTTCACCCCCGACCTGATGCCCGCCGACATTCTGGGCACGCACATCCTCACCGAGAGCGAGGGCGGGCAGCGCCGCATGGAGTTCCAGAAGGGGCCCGTGTTCACACAGATGCTGCTGGCCGACGAGATCAACCGCGCCACGCCCAAGACGCAGTCGGCGATGCTCGAGGCCATGCAGGAGCGGCAGGTCACCATCGCGGGCAAGCGCCACAAGCTGCCGCCGCCCTTCTTTGTCATGGCCACGCAGAACCCGCTCGAGCAGGAGGGCACCTACCCGCTGCCCGAGGCCCAGCTCGACCGCTTCTTCTACAAGGTCATCGTGCCCTTCCCCACCCTGGACGACCTGATCGAGGTGATGGCGCGCACGACGGGCAACAAGATGCCCGACGCCAGCGCGGTGCTGACGCTCGACGAGCTCAAGGAGATGCAGCGCGTGGTGCGCGAGGTTCCCGTCGCGCCCGACGTCATGAAGTACGCCATGCGGCTGGTGCTCGCGACCCAGCAGGGCACCAAGCACACCGCCGAGGTCACGCGCCAGTACATCCGCTTCGGGGCCTCCCCCCGTGGCGCGCAGACGTTGATTCTCGCGGGTCGTGTGCAAGCGCTGCTCGCGGGCCGCATGCACGTGAGCATCAACGACATCCGTGCCGTGGCGATGCCCGCCCTGCGCCACCGCATCGGCCTGAACTTCGAGGCCGAGGCCGAGGGCCTGTCCGCCGATGCCGTGGTGCAGAAGCTGCTGGCCGAGGTGCCCGAGGTGGGCGGACGCGTGCAAGCCGAGCTCGGAGCCTAGCCGCGCTTGCCCCTGATTCCGCCGTCGCTGATGCAGAAGCTCACGCGTCTGACCCTGGGGTCGCGCCGTCGTGCCATGGGTGTGCGCGAGGGCCAGCGGCGTAGCCAGCGCCGGGGCCGCAGCCAGGAGTTCGCCGACCACCGGCCGTACGTGCCGGGTGACGACCTGCGCTTCTTGGACTGGCACCTGTACGGGCGCCTGGACACGCTGTGGATCAAGCTCTTCGAAGAGGAGCAGGACCGCACGGTGCAGCTGTTGCTCGACTGCTCGGGCTCGATGGAGGGCGACAAGCTGCAGTTTGCCCGGCAGGTCGCCGGCGCCCTGTCGTTCATCGCGCTGGGGCACAGCGATCGCGTCGCGGTGGCGGGCCTGTCCGACAAGCTCGAGAGCTATGCCCCGCCGCGCAGAGGTCGCCGGGCTGCTCATGCGCTGTTCCAGTCGCTCGAAGCGGTGAACCCGGGCGGAAACACCGATCCCGTGCGCGCGCTCGACAGCTACCCGCGTCAGCAGGGCGCTGGCATCGGCCTGCTCTTCACCGACTTCTTCTACCCGGGCGACGCCGAGCTGACGCCCGAAGAGTCCGTGCATCGCGCCCTCAAGCGGCTCGCCGGCCGAAACATGGAGCTGCACGCCTTCCACATCCTGTCCCCGGTCGACGTGCGGCCCGCCGTCGAGGGTGATCTGCGCCTCATCGACCGCGAGACCGGCGAGACCGTCGATGTCACCGTCGACGAAGACGTGCTCGACAAGTACGAGCTGGCCGTGCGCAACTGGGCCGCCAGCGTCGAAGAGACCTGCCGCAAGTTGGGTGTGGGCTACTACCGGGTGCTGACCACGGCGGATCTCGAGGAGTTCGTGCTCAAGGATCTGCGCCGACTGGGGATCATCGGATGACGACCTTTGTCGGCAACCGTGGGGCAGGCGTCTCGCCTGCCCGACGTCGGCTGGGCCAGGCAGGCGGGACGCCTGCCCCACGTCTGGGTGGTGGCGCCCCGTGAACTTCCTGGCCCCGCTCGGCTTCGCCCTCGGCGCGCTGTCGCTGCCGATCCTGGCGATGTACTTCCTCAAGCTCCGCCGCAAGCGCATCGTGGTGCCGTCCACGCTGCTGTGGCAGGTGGTGCAGAAGTCCGAGCAGGCGGCGCGTCCCTTCGATCGCTTTCGCCGCAACCTGCTGCTGCTGCTTCAGCTGCTGTTGCTGTTTGCGGTGATGTTCGCCCTGGCCCGGCCCTACCTCGAGACCGAGGCCTCGACGCGCGCCAGCGTGGTGCTGCTGGTCGACACCTCGGCGTCGATGGCGGCGACCGACGTCAGCATCGGCACCAACCGGCTCGACGCCGCGATCTCGGGTGCCCGCGAGGTGCTGAGCGATCTCGGCCCCGGCGACGAGGTCATGCTGGTGGTGGCCGGTCCGCGCACCGAGGTGCGGGTGCCCTTCACGCGCGACGCCAACCTGATCGAGGCCGAGCTCGATCGCCTGGCGGTCACCGGCGCCGAGGGCAGCCTGCGCCAGGGCCTGCAGCTGGCCCTGTCGATGGCCAAGTCGCGCCAGGACGTCAGCGTGGTGGTGTTGTCCGATGGCGGCGGTGAGGGCCTCGAGGACCTGCCCACCGGCGGCACCGAGATCCAGTACGTGCCCGTGGGTCGAACCGCGAGCAACACCGGCATCACCGCCATCGACCTGCGTCGCTCGCCGGCCAACGAGCTCGACCGGCAGCTGTTCGTGACCGTGCAGAACTTCGGCGGGGGCGATGTCGCCGCCGAGGTGAAGGTCTTCTTGGACAGCAAGCTGGTGGGCCTGCGCAACGAGACGGTGACGTCCGACGAGCCGCTCTCGCTGGTGTTCGAGATCGCCGGCAAGTCCTCGGGCCTGCTGCGCGTCGAGCTCGACGCCGAAGACGACTACCTGCCCGCCGATGACGTCGCTTTTGCGGTGGTTGGGCAGGTGAGCAAGCGCAAGGTGCTGCTGGTGGGCGGCGACTGGCTCACGGTGAAGGCGCTGGCGCACGATCCGCGGGTCGAGCTCACGGCGGTGGGGGCGGGCGAGTTCGAGTCGGCCATGCTCGACGAGCACGACGCGACGCTGTTCGCCACCGAGCCCCCTGCCCAGGCCATCGGGCACCACTTTGCGGTGCTGGGCCCCTACCCGGACAGCCCCGTCACCTTTGGCGCCGAGTACAAGGTGCCGCGCGTGCTGGGCTGGCGGCGCACCCACCCGGTGCTGCGTTTCGTCGAGTGGAGCGGCATTCGCATCGCCCGGGCGCACACCGTGGGCGACATGGGCGCGCTGATCCCCATCGTGGACTCCGATGGCGGGCCGCTGGTGCTGGCCGGCGAGCGGGGTGGGGCGCGCGTCGTGCAGCTGGCCTTCGACCCGCTCGAGTCCGACATGCCGCTGCGGGTCGCCTGGCCCGTCTTCTTGCTCAACACCGTGGGCTGGCTCACCGAAGACCAGGAGGGCGGCGGCGGCGTGCAGCAGCTCCCGGCCGGCACCGCGTGGGTACGGCGGCTGCCCGACGGCGTGGCGCCCGAGGATGTGCGCGTGACGGCGCCGGACGGCTCGGCCGTGGACGCCCAGATCTCGGGCGGGCTCATCCGGGTGCGCGACACCGGCCAGGTGGGCGTCTACAAGGTGCGCGCCGGCGGCACCACCGACCGCTTCACCACCAACCTGATGTCGGTGCGTGAGTCGCGCATCGCGCCGCGCAGCGCGCTCTCGCTCTCCGAGACCCAGGTCGAGGCGACCCAGGCTTCGCTGGTGGGTCGCCAGGAAATCTGGCGCTACATCCTGCTGTTCGCCCTGTTCGTGCTGCTGGTCGAGTGGGTGGTCTGGAACCGGAGGCGCATCGCATGAACGCGCTCCTTTCCTGGATCCCGACCTTTGGCATGGAGCAGCCCGTCTACCTGTGGACGCTGCTCATCGCGCTGCCCGTGCTGCTGGGCGTGTACGCCACCAAGCGCCAGCTCAGCCGCACCCGCATGGCCCTGGCTACCGCGCTGCGCCTGGCCCTGCTGACCGCGCTGGCGCTCGCGCTGGGCGGGCTCACCTGGTACCGGGATGCCGACGCGCTGGCCGTGGTCTTTGTCATCGACGACAGCGCATCCATGGGCAATGCCGGCCAGGCCAAGGCCCACGAGTTCGTGCGCAAGGCGCTGCAGGAGCAGGGCAAAGAGGACGTCGCCGGCGTGGTCGTGTTCGGCGGCGAGGCCTACGTCGAGGCCGAGGCCCAGGCCGAGCTCGAGTTCTTTCAGCCCGAGTCCAAGCCCTCGCCGCACCAGACCGACCTCGCCAGCGGCATTCGCCTGGCCTCGGCGCTGCTGCCGGCCGACCGCACCGGCCGCATCATCCTGTTGTCCGACGGCGAAGAGACGCGCGGCGACGCCAGCGCCCAGGTGCTGCTGACCGCCGGCGAAGACGTCGAGATCGCGGTGCACCCCATCGCGCGCGAGACCGGCCCCGACGTGCTGCTCGAGGACCTGCTGGCCCCGGCGCGCGTCGACGAGGGCGCTGCCTACGAGGTGCGCGTGGTGGCCCGCTCCGAGGTGCCCACCACCGGCAAGCTGCGCCTGTACCGCAACGACGAGTACCTGGGCGAGATGCCGGTCGAGTTCCGCGGCGGCCGCGCCGACGTCTTCAGCTTTCGCCAGGAAGCCACCTCGGCGGGTCTGTACCGCTACCGGGCCACCATCGAGGTCGACGACGAGACCGCCGACAACATCGACCAGAACAACGAGGTGGTGAGCACGGTGCAGGTCACCGGCCGCCCGCGCATCCTGTACGCCGAGGGCTACCCGGAGCAGGCCAAGTACCTGCGCAAGGTCATGGAGGAGCAGGGCTTCGTGGTGGACGTGGTGCGCCCCGAAGAGATGCCAGCGGGCCCCGCCGGGCTGCGGCCGTACAGCGCGGTGATCATGAGCGACGTGCCCAGCTTCGTGCTCACCCGGCGGCAGCAAGAGGCCCTGCAGGCCTACGTGCGCGACATGGGCCGGGGGCTCATCATGCTGGGCGGAGACCGCAGCTTTGGTCTGGGCGGGTACTACAAGACCCCGGTCGAGGCCGCGCTGCCCGTCAACATGGACATCCAGGACAAGACGCGCTTCCCCAAGCTGGGCATGGTGCTGGCCATCGACAAGAGCTGCTCGATGGGCAGCGGTGGGGGCAGCCCGCTGGGCATGGCCAAAGAGGCCAGCATCCAGACCGCCGAGCTGCTGTCCGAGCGTGACATGATCGGCGTCATCGGCTTCGACTCGGCGGCGGCCTGGATCATCCCGCTGATGGAGCTCACCAACCGCGACGAGGTCACCCGCAAGATCGCCAGCATTCGGCCCGGCGGTGGCACCGACATCTACCCGGCCATCAACCGCGGCATCAAGGGCCTCGAGGCCACCGACGCCAGCCTGAAGCACATCATCGTGCTGTCGGACGGCATGACGGCGGGCGCCGACTACGAGACCTTGCTCAAGTCGGCCCAGGCCAAGGACATCACGGTCACTACCGTGGCCATCGGCAGCAGCGCCGACCGCGCCACCATGCAGGACTTCGCCACCTGGGGCGGCGGCAACTACTACCTGGTGACCGACGCCAACAGCATTCCCGCCATCTTCACGCGCGAGCTCATGCTGGCCACCAAGTCGTTCCTGGTCGAAGAGGACTTCACCCCCCAGATCGTGCGCCACAGCGAGGTGCTCACGGGCATCAGCCAAGACGACATGCCTCTGCTGCATGGCTACGTGGGCACCGAGGCCAAGAAGCGCGCTGTGGTGCCCATCGTCGCGCCGGCCGGTCCCGACCAGAAGCAGCTGCCCATCCTGGCGCACTGGCGGTACGGGCTGGGTCGCTCGGCGGCGTTCACCAGCGATGCCAAGGCGCGCTGGGGTCGCAACTGGGTGGGCAGCGCCGAGTACACGCAGTTCTGGAGCCAGGTCATCCGCTGGACGGCGGGCAACACCGACGACCAGAACCTCGAGGTGGCGGCCGAGATCCGCGAGGGCGAGCTCATCGTCACCGTCGACGCCTTCGATGCCCAGGGCGGCTTTCGCAACTTCCTGGACGGCCAGGCCCGGGTGGTGGCCCCCGATCTCACCGTGCGGCCGCTGGAGCTGCGCCAGGTCTCGCCGGGGCGCTACCAGGCCGCGGTGCCCGTCGATCAGGACGGCAGCTGGCTGGTGGGCGTCAGCCTGAACCAGGGCGACGAGGTGGTGGGCCAGTCGGTCGCCGAGGCCGTGCAGCCCTACTCACCCGAGTACCGCAGCCACGGGGCCGGCCGCTCGGTGATGGAGGAGCTCGGACGGCTGGGCGGCGGCGGGGTGATCGCCAACCCCGAAGAGGCGTTCACGCGTCCGGCGGTGGCCCGCCAGGTGCCCCACCCCTTGTGGCCGGCGCTGCTGGTGCTGGCGGGCTTCCTGTTGCTGGCCGACATCGGCGCCCGCCGCCTGGACTGGCCCTTCGGTGGCGAGCAGAAGGGCACCACCGAGGTGGCCAAGGCGCCGGCCCCCGAGCGCCGCGCCAAGAAGCCCAAGCTGCGGGCGGCCCCCGCCGCCGACCTCGCCGTCGAAGAAGAGGGCAAGGTCGACGTCGAGAAGGAACCCGACGAGATCGTGAACAAGCCCGAGGCGGCCGACGGCAGCTACGTGGGTGGGCTGCTGGCGGCGCGCAAGAAGGCGCGCAAGCGCCGGGGCGAAGAAGAGAGCGACGACGAGGGGTGACGCCCGTGCACGCGGGTGTCAGCCGCCTACGGTGGCCACGTAGCTTAGCCCGCCGTCGGGCCACTCTCCGCCGGTGTCGTTCATGGATCCGGTGCCGTTGCCGCACGAGGCCTGGGCATAGAACACGTGCGTGCCGGAGCTGGCCAACGTCACGTTGATGGTCGCGTTGTCGGTGCGACGCCACGTGCTGTTGGCCCATTCGCCGGACGAGCCGATTCTGCGGTTCGCTGCGCCTGCTTCGTTCAGGTAGAGCTGAACGTACGAGTGCCCGTTTGCGTTGGGTCGGTACGAGAACGAGAAGTGCAGCGTGACCTCGTCACCTGCGTTGCCTTGGAACGACAGCTGACCGGGGAGGGTTCGTGTGGGGTTGCAGTCGAAGTTGCCCGAGGTGGCTTGGCTGCGGAAGATGCGGGGGATGGTGTGCCCTGTGGCCAGTCCCAGTGCGCCGATCGCATCTGCGTCGGTGTAGGCGGCGTGGTGCGCGGCTGCGTCTCCGGTGTGGCCCGAGAGGGCTGCGACGGCGTCGGAGTCGGTGTAGGCGGCGTGGTGAGCTGCAGCGTCACCGGTGTGGCCCGAGAGCGCGCTGACGGCCTCGCTGTCGGTGTAGCGGCCGTGGTGGGCCGAGGCGTCGCTCGTGTGTGGACCGATGTCGAGGTCGGCCATCGTGTGCAGGTGGTCTCCCGCTGCTACGGTGCCGCTCGACGTCCCAATCGGCAGGCGCAGGATGTCGAAGGTGCCGGTGGTCACCTGTGCCGCGTCGTGGTCGTGGGAGGGCAGCGCCGCGCTGATGGCGCCGGAGCCGTCGATGACGGTCGTGCCATTCACCATGATGCTGGTGGCATCGACGGTGCCGCCGGACAGGTTGGTCGCCGTCTCGGCATTGGTGGCGTTGTCGGCGTTTGTGGCGTGATCGGCGCTGGCCGCGTGGTCGGCGTCGACGGCTCGGTCGGCGTCTCCGGCCAGGATGGCGTACGGCACACTCTGCAGCGTCCATCGTGTGGGCATCTCTGGCCCCCCATCGATGGCCAGAGCCATGTGCAGGGAGCTGACGTCCACGACGTCGACGTCGATGGCCGTAGTCTGTCCGAGCGTGATGGTGTAGTAGCCGTTGTTGAAGTCGACGGCGGAGTGGGACTCGGACCAACTCGCCGTTCCTCCCGCCGGGGTGTCGTACAGCGCTACGTCGACCTGATGGGCACCGTCCAGCGGCACACCGACCTGATCGAGGAGGCGGCCCTGGTGCGTGAGCTGACCGGGGACGGCCATCGCTGTGGAGGACGAGACGAGCAGGCAGGCAAGGACGAGGTTTCGCATGGAGGACTCCGGCTGAGGGTACCGGGTACCATGCCATGCTGTCCCTGCCCTCCGAAAGGGCGCATTCCCGCTGCCCCTACTTGCAGCAGTTGGCCCCGTAGGTCGCCGTCATCGCCGCCGTGCTGCGAATGACCGAGACCGAGTTGCCGCAGCCCCCCGACGCGCTCTGCATGGGGAACATGCGGTGTGCGGTCGAGTTGTTCACCTGGTTGGCCACCCAGCCCCAGCTGCACCACTGGGCGCCGGTGGCCCAGGCCGACTCGACCTCGGCGGTGGCGCACAGGCGACCACCAGCCGCGGCACAGGCGGCCGCGGCCTGACGGTAGGTCTTGTTGTAGCCGCCGATGTGCCAGATGCAGAAGCCGTGAGCGGCCGGCGCGCCGGCGCTCGGGCAGTCGCCGGTGACCGCGGCGATGGCATCGGCGTCGGTGTAGGCGGCGTGGTGGGCGGCGGCGTCGCTGGTGTGCGGGGACAGGGCGCTGAGGGCGTCGGAGTCGGTGTAGGCCGTGTGGTGGGCGGCGGCGTCGCCGGTGTGCGGGGACAGGGCGCTGAGGGCGTCGGAGTCGGTGTAGGCGGCGTGGTGGGCGGCGGCATCGCTGGTGTGCGGCCCGATGTCCAGGTCGGACATGTTGTGCACGTGATCGCCCGCGGCCACGCTGTCGGCGGACGTTCCGATGGGCAGGCGCAGGATGTCGAGGGTGCCCGTGGTGATCTGGCTGGCGTCGTGATCGTGAGCGGGCAAGGTGGCGGTGATGGCGCCGGAAGCGTCGATCACGGTGGTGCCGTTGATGAGGATGCTGGTGGCGTCGACCGTTCCGCCGGCCACGTTGGTGGCGGTCACGGCCTCGGTGGCCTGGTCGGCGGTGGTCGAGTGGTCGGCCTGGGCGGCGCGATCGGCATCCCCGGCCAGGATGGCGTAGGGCACGCTGCGAAGGGTGATGCGCGTGGGCAGCTCGGGTCCGCCGTCGATGGACAGGGTCATGTGCAGGGAGCTGACGTCCACGACATCGACGTCGACCGGCAGCGTCTCGCCCAGCGTGAGCTCGTAGTAGCCCTCGGTGAACGCCACGCCGCTGTGCGACTCGGTCCACGTGGCGGTGCCGCCCGCGGGGGTGTCGTACAGCGACACCGTCACGTCGTGGGACCCATCGATCGGGAGCCCCGTCGTGTCGAACATGCGGCCCTGGTGGGCCAGCTCGGTGGGGACGGCGGCGGCGGTGGTGCCGGCGACGAGCAAGGCGAGGACGAGGGCGGTGCGCATGGGGACTCCGGGGGTGAGATCGCAGACAGGATGCCACCGGGGTCGCCCATGTGAAAGGCCGGATCCAAGAGGGTCCACATCGTTGAGTGAGCGCCCACTCACTCCTAATTACGCAGGTATAAGGCTAATAATCGTGTGACGCAGCCCCGGGGGCGAGCTAGTGGCGCCGCCAGGAGTCCTCATGCCTGTTTTTTTGTTCCTCTTGGCCTCGCTCTGTTCTTCCTCTCACGCCGCCAGCGGCGGTCCAGACGCCTTTGGCTATGTCTACAACGACACCACCTACGACTTCTTGGTGTTGCGCTTCATCGGCACCAGCGTGCCGCTCACCGATGACAGCGTGTCCGACGTCACGCTGCCGTGGACCTTCCCGTTCTATGGCGGCGGCTACGACGAGATCCGCATCGGCGACAACGGGGGCATTCGCCTGGTCGACACGGGCTCGATCGGCTTCACCAACCACTCCTTCCCGTGGCCTGTGCCCAACACCGCGCCCGACATCGCGCCGTTCTGGGATGACCTCGACCCGCAGGTCAGCAACTCGAGCAATGGCGTGTGGACCTACCACGACACCACCGTCGACCGCTTCATCGTGTCGTGGGAAGACATGCCCCACGCGTCGGTGTCGTCCATCAGCGGCATCAGCGTGCAGGTGCACCTGTACCCCAACGGCGACATCGCCTTTCACTACCTGGACGTCGACTTCGGCAACCCGCTGGCCAACGGCGGCGCCAGCGCGACCGTGGGCATCCAGCAGACGACCGGCGGGCTGACCTCGGGCTACTACCTGCAGCGAAGCAGCGATCAGGCCGTGCTCACCGACGTGTCGGCGATCCTGTTCGATGCCGACGGCACGTCGTCCTGCTTCGACCTGGACAACGACGGGCACAACGACCAGGACTGCGGCGGCGATGACTGCGACGACGACAACAACGCCATCCACCCTGGCGCCTTCGAGCTGTGCGACAGCGTCGACCAGGACTGTGACGGCGACCTGACCGAGGGCTGCGGGGACCCCGATGCCGACGGCGACGGCGACCCCGACGTCACCGACTGCAACGACAGCGACCCCGACATCCACCACGGTGCCACCGAGATCGCCGACAACGGCATCGACGAAGACTGCGATGGCAATGACCTCGTCACCTGCTTCAGCGACAACGATCTGGATGGACACGGCGGAACCGGCACCCACACCGATCCCGACGGCGACTGCACCGACAGCGGCCAGACCGCCACCCAGACCGACTGCGACGACGCCAGCCAGAGCACCTACCCCGGCGCGCCCGAGCAGTGCGACAACATCGACCAGGACTGCGACGGGAACATCATCGAGGGCTTCGGTGACCTGGACGGCGATGGCATTCCCAACTGCGTCGACGACGACGCCGACGGCGATGGCTACGAGGGCCCCGCCGGCAACAACGAGGACTGCAACGACCTGGACGCCGCGCAGTTCCCGCCCGACAACTGCGACGAAGCCGACGCCGACACCGACTCGGACAGCGACTCCGACAGCGACGCCGATGCCGACGCGGACTCCGATGCGGACGCGGACGCCGACGCCGACGCCGACGCCGACTCGGATGCCGATGCCGACAGCGACACCGACGGCTGCGAGGACTGCGACGGCGACGGCTACACCCGCGCTCTCGACTGCAACGACGACAACGAGCTGGTGCACCCCGATGCCATCGAGGTGGATGGCGACGGGGTGGACAACGACTGCGACGGCCTTGTCGACAACACCCAGCTGGGCTGTAGCTGCGATGCCACGCACGGGGCCCCGCTCTGGCTGGCCCTGGCACTCCCGCTGCTCGGCCTGCGGAGGCGCTCGTGACCAAGGCGCGCCTGGCTGCTGTCCCGCTGGCGCTCATCGTGCTCACCCAGTGCCGCTTCAACTCACTGCTCATGCCCGATCGCGTCGAGCCCGGCGACGTGTTCGTGGCCGAAGTGGCGACGCAGGGCGAAGCCAGCATCACCGACCCCAAGACACCCATCGCGTGTGTCGCGCTGCCCGATGGCTGGCCTGCTCCATCCATGAGCTGGAGTGGAACGGCCGGCGGGGTGGCTGTCTCGGGCTCGGGCACCCCCGATGCTGGCGAGACCGACTTCATGAGCACGGAACACCCTCGCCCGGGCTCGACCTGGCACTGTTCGCTGGGCGTCCTGGACGACTACACCGGTAGCGATCAGGGCCTGGTGAGCCACGAGATCACCGTGCCCACCAGTGCGGGGGCTGCGCGGCACGAGCTGTGGTTCGCCAATGGCATCGTCGAGAGCGGTGGCCGCGGCGGGCAGGCCTTTGGCCTTCGCGCGCTGGCGGTGGGCCAGGATCCGGAGCTGCTCGACGTGTGGGAGCGAGCCACGGTCTCGGGTGGCGACGACCTGTTTGCGGTGGCCTACGGGCCGGCCGGCTGGCTGGCGGTGGCTCACGGCAGCCGCGTGCACCGCAGCCCTGACGGACTGAGCTGGTCACCAGGAGTGATGCCGTCAGAGCAAGACTGGAGCGGCATCGCCGGCAGCTCGGAGCGCTACGTGGCGGTGTCGAGGGGTGCCGTTGTGGAGTCGACGGACGGGATCACGTGGACCCCCGTCTCGGGCACACCGCCGGGCGGCGCCAACGCCGTGGCGTGGGCGGATGGGCGCTGGGTGGCCGTGGGCGACGGCGGGGTCATCATGCGCAGCGAAGATGGCGTCGCGTGGACCGTGTCCAACAGCGCCGGCCTGGGCAATCTGCTGGACGTGGCTCACCTCGACGGCACCTGGGTCGTCTCGGGCTTCGATGGGTCGGACACACACTTCGGCACGTCGACCGACGGCACGACCTTCGTTCCGGGCTTCATCGATGACGCCGAGCTGTACAACCTGGGAGCGGGGGGTGGTCGCTTCTTCTTGTCGGATGGCGATGCCGACAGCGTGAACTGGTACACGTCGCCCGATGGCGTGACCTGGACGCTCGACAGCGAGCCGCCGGCAGCGGTGGGCTACGACGGGGTCGACGTGGACGGCGAGCTGGTGGCCGTGGGCCGCGCGGGCTCGATCTGGAGCGACCGCGCTGGCGAGCTTCGGCTTCGCACCAGCCGCACCGGGGTCATCCTGCGCGGCGTGCACCACCAGGCGGGCCGTGTGGTCGCCGTGGGGGACGGGGGCACGGTGTTCAGCAGCACCCTGGTGCCGCCGCCGGTGCTGCACAGCTGCGAGCCGGCAGACGCCGCCCAGGGCGAGCCCTATACCCAGGATCTCGGCTTCGACCCGGGCGGCGGCGACCACAGCTGGTCCATCGCCTCGGGGGGGCTGCCCGACGGCGTCGAGCTGGTGGACGGCACCTTGAGCGGCACGCCGACCGTGGCCGGGGAGTTCACCTTCGCCGTGTCGATCGTGGACGGAAAGGGCGACGCCGACCAGGCCGACTGCGTGCTGACCGTGACGGGGCAGGGCGGCGAGGACACCGCAGACACCGGGGATCGCGACAGCGGCGGCGCAGGCGTCGATCCTACCGTCGTGGACGGCTGTGGTTGCACGACCGGTGGCCGACAGCCGGCCTCGATCGCGGCAATCCTACTGTTGGTGCTGATCCGTCGACGTTCAACACTTGTGGGTGAGCCGTAGAGATGAAACACTGTTCGAGGTCACCTCTGTGGCCTCGTTCTTCCATCTCAGTTCTGTGAGGCACCCATGCCCGCCATTCAGCAGCGCCGCTCCTCAGGTCCTGCCCCCGAGTCCGCATCGACAGAGTCCTCGACGCAGAGCGACAGCCCCGTCTGGGCCGAAGAGGCCAAGCAATGTAGCGGCAATGCCGGCATGATCGAGATGATCACCGGTCTGAGCCTTGGTGAAGAAGAAGCCACCTCGATGCTCGACGGCGCCGCCGAAGAGACCGAGGAGCAGGGGCCGCAGGCGACGCCATCCACCCGGCCCGGGGGCAAGCTGGGCGTGGTGTACGACAAGCACCAGAACGACACCCAGCGCATGGGCAGCCGGGCCACGGCCGAGCATGCCTGGTCGCTGAACTTCTTCAAGAAGACCTACGAGGCCAACCGGGGTCGCTACGAGGCGGTGGCCGCCGCCACCAGCATGCCGGCCAAGCTCATCGCCGCGCTGCACTTCCGCGAGTCGTCGATGGACTTCGGCACGTACCTGCACCAGGGTGATCCGCTCGGCCGTCCAGCGGTGAACCACCCGGCCAACATCCCCATCTTTCACGTGTGGGAAGAGGCGGCGATCCACGCCCTCACCCAGAAGTCGAGCATCCGCGACTCGCTCAACATGGACCAGACCACCGAAGATCCGGCGGCGCTCGCCACCTACGCCGAGCGGTACAACGGCCTGGGCTACCACAACCGGGGCTCGGCGAGCCCGTACGTGTACGCCGGAACCGACGTGTACACCGGTGGCAAGTACGTGCGCGACGGGGTCTACGACGCCAGCGTGCACGATCGAAACCCCGGCGTCATGGCCCTGATGATGGCCGTCGAAGGCGTCGAGACCAGCCCCGAGTGGGCGTCGACCCAGAGCACCGACGAGGCCTGGCAGACGGTGTTGGCTGGCCACCAGGTGTTGCGTCACGGTCAGCGAGGACCCGAGGTCCGCGCACTGCAAGAGAAGCTCACCGCGGCTGGCCATGCCACCGGGATCGACGGGCACTTCGGCAATGGGACCCGCGGCGCGCTTCTGGCCTTCCAGACCGCCAACGGGCTCGAAGCGGATGGACGCGTGGGCCCGAAGACCGCCGAGGCACTCGAAAAGGCGGGGTCGGCGCCGGCGGTCGCCGACTGCGACCCAGCCCAGACGGCCGAGCAGGCGCCGGAGGCCTCAACCGAGGTCGAGGTCGAGTCGCCGGGGGCGCGCCTGTGGCAGGCGGTGCTCGATGGTGGCCAGCTGCTGCGCAAAGGCTCGCAGGGCGACGTGGTGAAGGAGCTGCAGCGCCGCCTGGTCGAGATGGGACAGTCCATCAAGGTCGACGGCGACTTCGGTCGACGCACCCGGGCTGCGGTCATCGCGGTGCAGCAGGCCCTCGGCCTCGGCGCCGACGGCATCGTGGGCCCCAGGACGGCCGAGAAGCTCTAGCCAGGCCCCGTCCGTCCTACCCAGCCGGGTTTTTCAGCACCCGCTAATCGTCCGACGAGTCGTTCGGGTCGGTCCCTGCCAGCACCTCGTCGCCGTCGTCGGTGCCGCCGTTGTCGCTGTCGGCGTCGCGGGGGTCGGTGCCGTGGGTGTTCACCTCGTCGCCGTCGGTGAGGTCGTCGTTGTCGGTGTCGATCTCGAAGGGGTCGGTGAAGTACACCTGAACCTCGTCGTAGTCGTTCAGGCCGTCTCCGTCGGTGTCGGCCAGGGCGGGGTCGGTGCCGTAGCTCCACACCTCGGTGTAGTCGTCGAGCCCGTCGCCATCGGTGTCCTGCAGCAGCGGGTTGCTGCCGTGCTCGTTGACCTCGTCGCCGTCGGACAGGTTGTCGTCGTCGGTGTCCTGGTCGTTGGGGTCGGTGCCCAGCGCCTCTTCTTCGCCGTTGCTCAGCCCGTCGTAGTCGGAGTCCCCCGACGGCCCCACGCTGTTGAAGTCGAGCGGGTCGGTGCCGTCCACCAGGACTTCGTCGCCGTCGCTGGCGCCGTCGCCGTCGGAGTCCCGGCTGGTCGGAGAGGTGCCGTAGAACACCACCTCGTCGCCGTCGGGCAGGCCGTCGTCGTCGGTGTCGGGGTTGTCGGGGTCGGTGCCCATCGCGAGCTCGTCCTCGTCTGAGAGGCCGTCTTCATCGGCATCTTCGATGGGGTCGCCCGGAGGCAGGTCGTCGCGGCTGGGCGGGATGCAGGCCACCAGGCCCACGCACATCAGGGGGAACATCCAGTTGCGCATCACCACTCCATCCTGGCGTCGACTCGGCTGAACAGATCGCCGCCGGCACCCACGAAGGCCCCGCCGATGACCGCGTC
Source organism: Myxococcota bacterium (assembly GCA_965216925.1). Classification (GTDB taxonomy): domain Bacteria; phylum Myxococcota_A; class UBA796; order UBA796; genus CAYYHT01. The sequence goes on from CBDCGT010000001.1 coordinate 6,073,384, forward strand.
GATGGTGGCGTCGCCCAGCTTGATGCTGGGACCGAAGGCGCCGGTCAGTCCGGGCTGGCTGCCCAGGCTGTTGGAGCTCACCGAGTCGACGTCGGCGTCGCCGAGCTCGAACTCGCTGCCGGCCTCGCCCGCGTACAGCCGGGTGCGGCTGCGCGCCGAGTTCACCGCCGCCGCCGAGCGCATGCCCCCGCGAATGCCGAAGTTGTCGTAGGGAAAGTACTCCGCGCCCACGTTCAGGACCGGGAGGTTGAGCGTCATCGTGCCCGTCTGGGTGCGCTGCTTGACGCTGCCGGGCAGCTCGAGATCTTCGGCGCGGTTGTCGGTCACGCGCTGCCAGAGCTGGCCCTGCAGGTGCGCCGCGCCGATGACCTTCAGCTGCTCGTTGGCCTTGTACACCACGCCGACGCCGCCTCGGGCCAGCAGCGTGCTGGATGCGATGAGGTCGTCTTCGGCTCGAACCACGAGCGTGTCGGTGAGCGCGTCGGGATCGTTGAACATGCGGTCGTTGGCGAAGGTCGTGCCGCGGGCGTAGTCGACCATCACCAGCGGAACCACGTCGATGGTGTCGCCAGGAATGGTGCCGCGGAAGCCAGCGCCCAGTCGCATGGTGCCCTTGAGGCCCACGGTGCTGTCGGCGATGGCGTCTTCGGGCTGCCAGTCGTCGGCGCTGTCGCCCAACCAGTTCTGGACGTCGGCCCAGGAGCTCACGCCGGTGTACTTGACCCACGCCTCGGGCTTGAAGCCGATGCCGTTGGTGCTGGCGAGGCCCACGTTGAGCGTCACCCAGGACGAGCGGCGCACGAAGCGGTTGCGGGCGAACTGGTCGGGGCCGCTCTCGCTCACGTTGTCGGAGCGGGACTGGCCAAAGGCGGCGTACAGGTTGGCCCCCACCACCATCGATCCCAGGTCGCGGGCGAAGAACAGGTCGACGGGTGGAGCGAGGCCCACGGCGCCTTGGGGGAAGGCCAGGCCGGCCTGCGAGACGGGGTCGACGAACTGCCCGGACAGACCGCCGCCATAGCCGCTCAGGTTGCTCTGCAGCACCGGCCGCAGCGCCGCCTCTTCGCCCAGCTCGGTGGTGGGGCGGTTGAGCACCAGACCCAGGGTGGTGTCGTCGTCGATGGCCACGAGCACCACACCGCGTGGGTTGAGCCCGGTGCCCTCCCACAGGCCGCCGCCGGCGTGCCCCAGGTTCACCTGCACCTGGTTGGTGTACTGGTGCGCCAACGCCGGGTTGGTGAAGATGTTCAGGTCGTTGTCGAGGTAGGCGTAGGTGTCGAGCGAGGAGCCCGGCACCATGTCCAGTGCCCCGAGGGCGGCTGCCTCGGAGGGGGTCGCATGGACCATCCGGGGACAACTGATCGCCGCGAAGAGCAGGAAAGTCGCAGTGGATCGCATGGGGCGAAGGGTAGCACGGGTGCGCCCGCATGGATGCCCAGAAGATGCGATACTGCCCCGCTCATGATCAGGCCCCTGACCGCCGTTGACGCTTTGCACGCAACCTGCACGTTCTGTGCGGTGTCTCACGTCGCCGTGACCTGGCCCCTGCAAGTGGAACGCGCGCGTTGATCGCCACCCTGACCCAACGGCTCAACACCGTGATCTCGGGTGCCGTGCTGATGCGCGAGGCCGCCCGCACCTCGCGCCGCTGGCAGACCTACGCCACCCGCGCCATGTTCTCGGCCATCCTGATGGGCTTCACGGTGGTGGGCATCTACGTCGCCACCGAGATCAGCGCCTGGGATCCCGCCCGCATGGGCCAGCTGGGCCGCGGCCTGTTCATCGCCTACGCGGTCGTGCAGACGCTGCTGGGCTTCATCTTCGCCCCGCTCATGGTCAGCCGCGCCATCATCGAAGAGCGCATCGACAAGACCGTCGAGCTTCTGGTGCTCACCCGGCTCACCCCCACCGCCGTGCTGGGCGCCAAGGTGCTGTCGCGCATCCTGGTGCTGATGACCATCATCCTGGGCGCGCTGCCGGTGCTGGCCCTGGTCACCACCCTGGGCGGCGTGAGCGTGGTCGAGGTGGTGGCCGTCACCCTGCACACGCTGGTGGCGGTGGTGGTGCTGGGCACGCTGGGTGGGTTCTTTGCGGTGTTCACCCGCAGCCCGTTCATCGCTACGGCGGCCACGCTCATCTTCGCGCTCATCACCTTCGTGGGCAGCCCGCTGATCTACCTGCCGCTGACGGGCCTTCCAAAGGGCGCGGCCCACATCAGCCCGCTGTACGGCACCGCATCGCAGGACTGGTTCTCTCTGTTGCCGGTGCTGGCGTACCTTCCGGCCACCGCCCTGATCGTGCGCGTGGGCGCGGAGTGCTTTCAGCTGCGGGTCAGCGGCGCCCGGCTGCGGCGCTTCTTCGACAAGGACCTGTGGGCCACCAAGTGGTTCTGGGGCGTGGTCATCGGGGTGATCGTGTACGCGTGCACCGTGCTCCCGGCCGGAATCGCGGGCAGCTGGTTCTACGCCATGGCCCCCAACATGCGGGGAAGCACCTGGTTGCACAGCGGCATCCAGGGGCTGTCGGTGGCCAGCATCTGGGTGTGGTGTGTGGCCCTGCTGTACATCGCCACCTGGGTGTACATGCGCCTGGCCATGGACATGGTGATGGTGGTCGACGCCAGCCTGTCGCCCAGCGGCGGCAAGAAGAACCAGCGCAAGGGGCCTCCCCACATCCGAGGCAACCCCATCATCTGGCGCGAGGTGCGTCCGGCCGCCTGGCGGGTCGCGGTGCCCGGCCTGGTGGGCTGGCTGCTGGTGCTGGTGGTCGTGTTCCAGATGGGCATCTGGGTCATTCCCGGCGGGCTGCTGGCCATCGGCGGGGTGAACGCCGCCGCGGCCATGATGCTCACCGTGTGGATGGCCACCAGCAGCATCGAGCGCGAGCGCCACGACGGCACGCTGCCGCTGGTGCTCACCACCACCCTGTCGTCGTGGCGCATCATGCTGGGCAAGGCGATGGGTGTGCTGGCGCCCTCCTTTGCCATGCTGTTCATCAGCTTTCCGATGATCGTGCTCGGCGTGCCGCACCTGCAGCTGGTCATCGACGAGAAGATGCTGGGCGAGTCCTTCATTCGCGGCCTGTTCATCTGCGTCTGGCTGGTTCCCTTCCAGTGGTTGTTGCTGGTGGTCGCCTTCATCGTGGCCCTCAAGATGAAGAATGCACGCGCCACCTACGGAGTGAACATGGCGATTGCCACGGTGCTGGTGGCGGTGCCGCCGCTCGCCGAGATCCTTTTTCCCAAGGTCCCTTTCATCGTGTGGCCCGCGCGGCTCTTCATGCCGGTGCTCTCGCCGCACGCAACCTGGTGGGAGCTGACGTTGTCAGGAGGTGGCATGGCTTTCCTGGCGTTGGTCGGACTCATCGTGTGCACGCTGCGGCTGCGGGTCTGGGGGTTGGAGCATGAGTAGCCTCGCTCGCCTGCTGCTTGCCCTGCTCTTGCTGGTCGTGGCCGCCCCGCGCGCGCTCGCGCAGGACGATCCGGACCCGCCCGCCGATCCACCCGTCGACCCGGCCGGCGAAGGCGACACCGACAAGCCCGAGTCCGACATCGAGGTCGAGACCGAGGGGCCCTTCACCCCCAAGAAGGGCAAGACGCTGGTGCGCATCGAGCCCCTGGCCGACGGCCTGATTCGCCAGGACGAGTGGGCCGTGGTGCGGGTGAAGGTGGCCAATGGCCGAGGCAGCACCTCGGCCCGGGTCGAGATCCGCGAGACCGACATCAACGAAGGCGAGACGATGGTCTACGGCCGCGACATCGAGCTGCCCCAGGGCACGGTGAAGGCGGTCGACCTGTACTACCGGCCCGGGTGGAACTCCCGGTCGCGCAAGGTGCTGATCATCCCCGACGGCGGGGCACCCGTCGACTTCGACTTCTTCACCACCACCATGTCCGAAGAGAACGTCACCATCGGGGTCATCGGTGATGACCCGCTTGGCCTGCCCATCGTGCAGAACACCTGGATGCGCCCGGTGCCGGGCCGCGCGCCGCGCCCCTACAACGACGCCGAGCGCCAGGTGCGCATGGGCCTCATCCCGCTGGCCAACCTGCCCAGCCGCAGCACGGGCTACGCGGCGCTCGACTGGATCGCCTGGCCCGAGGCCGATCCCAGCCGCGTCGACCCGGAGCAGCTCGACGCTCTTCGCGCCTGGGTGGCCGATGGAGGGCACCTGCTGGTCAGCGTCTCCGACAAGTGGCAGATCGTGCGCGGCTCCAAGCTGCACGACATGCTGCCCATCGAGCTCTCAGGCGTGTCCGATGCCGACACCGCCAAGCTGCTGCAGGCCTTGAGCGCCGACGACAAGGGCGGCTGGGGCCAGACCGCTCTGGTGCAGCCGACGGTCGAGGCCCAGCCGCCCACGCCGGTCGCCGAGTCGCAGCTTCGTGAGGCTCCGGGGCGCTGGAGCGACACCATCGCCACCCTCGACGACGGCCGCCCCGCCTGGGCGGTGGGCAGCTACGGCCTGGGCACCGTGCACGTCATCACCGCGTCCCCGGCCTTGGCGCCCCTGTCGTCCGAGCTCACCCGCGAGCAGCTGTGGCGGCGCCTGCTGTGGCTGCCGCCGGCCGAGCAGACGGGCTCGCAGTGGCTCAACAACGCGCTCGCCCAGAGCAGCGACGCCAACGCGCTGGGCTACGACCTGGGGCATGCGCTGCGCATGCACGAGATCCCCTACGACTCGCCGCTCGCCGCCAGCAACCAGTACAACTACAACATGTGGGGCAACTCGGACATGGGCTGGGAGTCCGAGCTGCGCGCCTCGCTCTCGGACATGCCCGGGGTCGCGCCACTGCCGCTTTCGTGGCTCATCGGGTTCTCGCTGCTGTACCTGCTGGCCATCGGGCCGGCCGACTACTTCTTGCTGCGCCTCATCAAGAAGCAGCCGTGGACCTGGATCACCTTCCCCATCACCATCGCGGTGTTCAGCGCCGTCGCGCTGGTGGGCACGGCGATGATCAAGGGCAACCAGGCCATCGCGCAGCGGCTCGAGGTGGTCGACATCCTGCCCGGCACCGACCTGTGGCGCGGCGACACCTACCTGGGCCTGTTCACCACGCGGCGCACCACGGTCACCGTGCGCGGCGGCGCGCCCGATAGCCTGGTCATGCCGCTCGCCGAGTCGGGCTTCATGACGCGGCCCGAGTCCACGGCCACCGAGGGGCCGGGCACTCTGCGCTGGCACGCCGAGACCTGGACGCTGGCCTATGCGAACAGCCGCTGGGTGGGCCCGGGGCAAGGAACCATCACGGTGCTGCCCGCCCCTGGCGGCGCCAAGATCGTCAGCACCCTGCCCTTCGACCTCGAAGATGCCGAGGTGCGGCTGGGCACCATGCCGCTCAAGATCGGAACCCTGAAGGCGGGGGAGTCCCGGGTGGTGCAGTGGGGGCAGGACGAGGGCTATGGCCTGCCCACCAGCGAGCCCGTGTTCACGCACCTGATGCGCTACCCCGACGAGGGCCGCGGCCACTTCGATCACCAGGGCTGGGGCATGGTGGCCGGCATCGTGCGTGGCGGCGTCGAAGACCTGGGCATCGAGGGCCTGGCGCCCGAGTCGCAGTCGGTCACCCTGGTGCGCGCGCCCTTCGCGATGCCCACCGAGCTCGATCCCTGGCCCGAATCCACCTCGTACCTCAACATCCAGCAGACCACTTTCGAGGGAGCCTACCCATGATCCGCACCGTCGGACTCACCAAGGCGTATGGCGGCATGCAAGCGCTCAAGGGCATCGATCTCGAGGTCAACGAGGGCGATCTCTTTGGCTTCATCGGCCCCAACGGCGCCGGCAAGACCACCACCATCCGCATCCTGACCACTCTGCTCGAGCCCACCAGCGGCGAGGCCTACGTCAACGGCCTGTCGGTGTGGGAGAACAAAGAAGAGATCCGGGGGGTGCTCGGCTACATGCCCGATTCCTTCGGCGTGTACCGCGACATGACGGTCACCGAGTACCTGCACTTCTTTGCCGCGGCCTACGGCATCGCCGCCAAGGAGCGGCCGGGCCTGGTGAGCGGCCTGCTCGACCTGACCGACCTGGACTACAAGAAGGACGCGCTCATCGACACGCTGTCGCGCGGCATGCAGCAGCGGCTGGGACTCGCGCGCACCCTGGTGCACGATCCCAAGGTGCTCGTGCTCGACGAGCCGGCCAGTGGGCTCGATCCGCGCGCCCGCATCGAGATCCGCGAGATCCTGCGCGAGCTGCAGCGCATGGGCAAGACCATCCTGCTGTCCAGCCACATCCTGAGCGAGCTGGCCGAGGTGTGCAACCGCATCGCCATCCTGGAGCGGGGTGAGCTGGTGGCCCAGGGAAGCCTCGAAGACATCATGGACCAGGCCCGCGACGAGGCCGAGGTCTGGCTGCGAACCACCGACGATGCTCGCGCAAGCGTGGTGCTGCGCGAGCTCGCCCAGGTCGAGACCGCCGATCAGGACGAAGAGAAGGACCACATCCAGGTTCGGGTCGTGCAAGGCACCGACCTCGCCGCGCTGAGCACGCACCTGGTCAAGCGCGACATCGGGGTTCGCTACCTCGAGCGGCAGGACCCGTCGCTCGAGCAGGTGTTCATGAAGCTCACCAAGGGTCTGGTGCAGTGACATGAACGGCGCTGTCCTCCTTCGCGAAGCGATCCGCAGCTCGCGACGGTGGCAGACCTACGCACTTCGTGTCCTGGTGACCGGCCTGTTCCTGCTGGCGCTCGGCTGGACGTGGAACCGCATGTTGGCCCAGGACTTCGACATCGCCCGCGCCGGTGAGTGGGGCCACGAGATGTACCGGGGCTGGTCGACGGTGCAGGTGGTGCTCGCGGGCCTGCTGGCACCGGTCCTGGTGGCCATGGGCGTCGCCGAAGAGAAGGAGGACGGCACCCTGGAGCTGCTGGCGCTCACCCGGCTCACCAGCACCCAGATCCTGTTCGGCAAGGCCACGTCGCGGCTGCTGGTGATGCTCACCATCGTGTTCGCGGGCATGCCCATGCTGGGGCTCATCAGCACGCTCGGCGGGGTCGCGGCCCACGAGATCGTGGGCGCCACCCTGGGAACGGCGGTGGTGGTGGTGGTGCTGGGGCTGATGGGCGGGCACCTCGCGCTGTACACCCGCAATGCGGTCGCGGCGGCGGTGGGGGCGTGGGTGTACGGCTTCATCGTGTTCTGCCTGTGCCTGTTTCCCTACGCCTTGCTGACCCAAGGCTTGAGCGTCACCCGGCCCTGGGACCTGTCGCCGCTGTTCGGCCTGATGGCCGAGTCGTGGACGGTGCTGTACGCGCCGCTGGCCTTCGTGGCGCCGGTGATCGCCATCTTGTGGCTGAGCGTGCCGGTGTTCCGCATGGCCACCACCACCGGCGACAACTACGGCGAAGACCTGCTGTCGCGCGAGATCTGGGCCATCGAGCGCTTCAGCCAGCACACCTGGGCGGTGGTGTTGGCCCTGTTCATCGGCGGCCCACCGCTGCTGTGGGGTGTGTTCGCGCTGCTGGCCGAGTTCGCGCCCAGGAATGTCGAGGTCGCAGCCGTGGTGGGCGTGTCCTGGCTGCTGGGCGCCGCGTGCATCTACGCGAGCACCGCGGTCTTCCTGGTGGGTGTGCGCCTGTTCAGCGGGTACCTGGCGGCCCGGGCCGAGCAGCAGCGCCTGCTCGACGAGCTGCGCGAGGAGCGTGTCTGGCGCGGGTCCACGGAGCGGTTGCGTGCCTGGGTGCTGCGCCGCGATGGCCAGGTCTGGGGAAATCCCGTCGCGTGGCGAGAGCTGGCGACGCGCTCGCACGGCGCCGCCAGGCTGGGCAACCGCCTGGGTCTGGCCTTCCTGGGCGTCGTCGTGTTCTCGGCCTGGAGCTGCGAGGGCGTCGACAACGACCGCATCAACCTGGCCGCCGGAATGCTGGGCCTGGGGTTCGGAGCCCTGGTCATGGTGCTCGCAGCCACAGCGAGCATCGTCGAGGAGCGGCGCAGCGGGGCCCTGCCGGTGCTGCTGTCCACCACCATGAAGCCCTGGCGCATCGTGTGGGGCAAGGTGCTCGCCGTGCTCGCCCACGGCCTGCCGCTGGTGATTCCTGGCGCGCTGCTGCTCACCGCCGGCGTGGTGCAGTACTGGGACAGCTACTACGCCCACGTCTACGACAGCTGGCAGCCCTACGCCTGGTGCGGCGAACACACGATCAGCCAGGGCAGCGCGCTGTCCAAGCTGGTGTGGAGCGCGGCCTGGGCCTCGAGTGTGGGCTTCGCGCTCCTGTCGATGTGCCTGGTGGTGTCCATGCGACTGAACCCGCCGCGGCTCGCCTGGGCGGCCAACATCGGCATCGTCGCCACCTGGCTCGTGGGCCCCCTCTTTCTCGAAGAGGCACTCATCGACGTAGAGTGGGCCAGCTGGCTGCGAGAGCTCGTGTTCCCGATCACCATCGATGGCTTTGGCATTCCCGTCTGCGGCGTCTCGCCCACCTTCGTGGCGTCGACGGCCCTGCACGCCGGCATTGCGCTGGTGCTGTTGGCCTGGCTCACCCACCGCCTGCGCGGCTGGGGAACCGCTCGATGAGGGGCGTCACCCGAGCCGCCGCCGGCGCCGTCCTGTTTCGCGAGGCGACCCGCTTCAGCCGGCGCTGGCAGACGTGGGGGCTGCGGCTGCTGTTCTCGGCGGTGGTGCTGGGCACGGTGGTGTTCATGCGCTTCGCGCTGTGGCTCGACAGCCCCGACGCCTCTCGGTACGCCGAGTACGGGCGCTACACCTTCTGGGCCTTCGCCGGCATCCAGTACGCGCTGGTGGCCCTGCTGGCCCCGGTGCTCGCGAGCACCGGCATCATCGAGGAGCGCGAGGAGAAGACCCTCGACCTGCTGGCCATCAGCCGGCTGTCGCCGAGCCAGATCCTGTGGGGCAAGCTCGCCAGCCGCCTGCTGGTGTTGATGACCATCGTCGCCGGCACCGCGCCGCTGCTGGTGATGGTGTCCAGCATGGGAGGCGTGGGCACCGCAGACGTCGTCGTGGCCGTGGCCATGACGATGCTCACCGCCGCGATGGCCGGGGTGGTCGGCGGCTACGTGGGCCTGTTTGCCAAGAACGTCGTCGCGCCCGTGATCGTCGCTGCCATCTGGGGCTTTGGCGCCTGGGTCGCGCTGCCCGGTCTGTACTCGGGCATCGTGCTGGCGCTGAACCTGGGCGGGCCCGAGGTCCTGGGCCACTTCTCGCCCCCCGCCGCGCTGGCAGTGGGCGGCTGGTGGGGCCTGCTGCCCATCCTCACCCACCTGCCGGTGTTCCTGGTGGTGGCCATGCTGGCGGTTCCCTCGTTCCGCTACGCCACCAGCAACAGCGCCTGGGTGGGCAGCCGCGAGCACCGCGCCATCGACCGGCTGCAGCTGTTCAACCTGCTGGGTGCCTTCGCGGTGATCGCCGGCCTGCTGCCCATTGGCTGGGTGACCGTCGATCAGAGCCTCGACCCGGCGATTCGCTCCCTGGTGCCGGCACTGTGGGGCGGCCTCATCCTGTACACCTGGACGGGGGTGGTGCTGCACTCGGCCATGCAGCTGCTGCGCACCGGCGCCAAGGTGGTGAACCCGGCCGATCCCAGCAACAAGGGTCGCTCACGCCGGGTCTGGGGCAACCCCGTCGGCTGGCGTGCGCTGTCCACCCGGGCCCACGGCCCGTCCTGGATCATCGTCGGGCTCACCATGCTGGCGTGGATGGGCCTGGCCGCCCTGTTGGGCTGGGACAACGACCTGTTCGAGCCGGGCAGCCACGCCATGCTCATGTCCTTGGCCTTCGTGCCGGCCATCGGCTTCACGGCGATGGCGGCCACGGGCAGCATGCTCGAGGAGCGCCGCGAGGCGGTGCTGTCGCTGCTACAGATCACCACCTTCCCGTCCTGGCGCATCGTGACCGGCAAGCTGCAGGGCGTGGCGCTGCGAACCTGGCCGATGCTCGCCCTGGCCGCCTTCGCCGTGTTCACCCTGCCCTTCTGGCAGTGGGAGAGCTGGTACGACTACTACCAGGGCGGCTACGAGCCCACGCACTACACCCACGGGCCCTACCACCTGCTGGTGCTGCAGATCCCCGGGGCGCGCAACCTGTTCACCATCGCCTGGCTGGGCTCGGTGTGGCTCGCGACGGCGACGGTGGGCCTGCTGGTGGCCCTGCTGGCGAGGCCGCCCCGAGTGGCCTGGGTGGTCAACATCGTGCTGGTGGCGGGCTTCTTCACCTTCCCCTTCTTCTTGTTCGCCTTCGAAGACCTGATTCCCGGCGTGGAGTACCTGCAGCTGGTGCTGTTCCCGATCATCAGCGACAGCTGGAGCTGCGGCGAGCACGGCGTGCCCATCGAGATGGTGGTGAGCACGGTGGGCTACACGGCGCTGGGCCTGCTGGGCTTTGCCGGGCTCGTGTTCGGGGTGCGGCGAGCGGAGGAGTAGGGCGCCTACGGAGTGCCGGTGCCCGGCACCACGATCACCACGCTGCGGCTGCCCAGCTCGACGGCGCCGTCGCCCACCAGGGTGAACTGGATGGTGAACAGCTGGTCTTGCGCGAGTGCCGGTGCGCTGCCGCTGAAGTGCACGGTGAAGTCGAGCGGCGTGCCAAAGTCGGCGGTGCCGATGTTGGAGTACGAAGCGGGGGCGATGTAGTCGATGAACCCGGCCCCATCGCCTTCGTAGGTGAGCTCGACCGAGCCGAAGGTGATGGCGCCCACCACGTCGTTGATCGCGTTGGCGATGAGGGTGCGGAAGCCGGCGCTGTTGGTGTTCTGATTCCAGACGAAGACAAACGGCTCGTCGGTGCCGTTGCCGTCGATGTCGCCCACGGAGTTGGTGACCGCGGCCAGCGTGTTCATCTGCGCCAGGCCGGGGGTCTGGCCGGCGACGCGCTCGACGTGCACGCCGATGAGGCGGCCGCCCAGGTCGTTGATGCCCTGCGCAACGGTGGTGCTGGTGCCCAAGCTGCCGCTGCAGGTGGGCGGGCCCTGGTACACGCCGCCGGGATCGCGCAGCTCGGCGTCGGTCGCGTACACCAGGATGGGCAGGGCTCCGCGGCGGAAGCCCATGCCGCCGCCGGTGCCGGTGCCGGGCGTGGTGCCGTCGTAGTGCTCGCCGCCGGTGCCGCCGAAGGGGTCGTTGGGCCCGGCGCGGAAGGGAAGCACGTCGCGGTCGTCGTTGTAGGTGCCGCAGGCGGCGTCGCCCTGGTCGAAGCCGGCGCCGGTCAGGGCCTGGTGCAGGGCCTCGATGGTGGACTCGGGAAGGTCGCCGCCGTTGTGGATCTGCACACTGGAGTTCAGCGCCGACTGCACCAGGCTGGTGTCGGTGGTCTGCTGCTGCAGCAGGCGAAAGGGCTTGTCGCCCTCGGCGGGGTAGCCAAAGGCGCCGTAGGCGAAGTCGTCGTACGTGGCGACGCCCCAGGTGGCATCGGGCAGGGTGGGCGACACGTCGGCCACGATGCTGGCGAACTCGGACGCCATGGCCGTGGCCAGCTCGTTCATGGAGTAGGTCGTGTCGATCAAGAAGCCGATGTCGGCGCGCGCGATCTCGAGGGTGAAGGTGAGCGTGAGCTCGTCGGTCTGCCCGTCGCTCAGCTCGATGTGCGGCGTGTCTGGCTTGATGTTGCTGGACTCGGGATCGGACCCCGCCATCACCTCGGCGCCGTCGGCCACCCCGTCGCCATCGGTGTCGCGAAGGCAGGGATCGGTGCCGCGCTCGACCTCCTCGGCGTCGGTGAGCAAGTCGCCATCGGCATCAGCGGTGGGGCTCTCTGTGTCGATCTCGCAGGCCGGCGTGTTGGTGTCGCCGGTGTCTGGCGGGCCGGTATCATCGCCAACAAACGGGGTTGGCGGGCATGCCGTCGCCAGAGCGAGCAGCGTGACGAACGGGGCGAGAGACAGGATGCGCATGAGGAACCCGGGTAACCACTTGCGAGAGGGTGCGTAGTACACCACGTTGGAGGGGGAGCCGCCATGATCATCGGACTGCTGCTGTCGCTGACCGCAACCGCTGGAGACACCTTGACCTGCCCGTTCCCGCATGACCCCCAGACGCTGGTGTGGGTCACCCCCGACGACGCCAGCCCGCCCCCCATCGATCGGCGGCCGGCCGCGCATCTGCGCACCGCCACCTTCGCCCTGGGTTGATTCTGGGGCCCCGACTCCCGGTTCGGGAGTATGAACGGGGTCATCCACACGCGAGTGGGCTACGCCGGCGGGGACAAGCTGTCGCCGACCTACCGCGACATGGGTGACCACTCCGAGGCCATCGAGATCACCTACGATCCCGACGTGGTCAGCTACGAGCAGCTGCTCACCGTCTTCTGGGCCAGCCACCGCCCCTACAACGAGCCGTGGAGCGTGCAGTACCGCTCGGCGATCTTCCCCGCCGATGCCGAACAGGCCGAGGCGGCGCGGCGCTCGATGAAGGGCCGAGAGGCGGTCACGGGCGAGACGATCTACACGGCGATCGAAGAGGGCGCGCGCTTCTGGAGCGCCGAGACCTACCACCAGAAGTACCGACTGCAGGGCGACAAGGCGCTGATGGCCGAGCTGGCGCGCATGTACCCGGGCGAGAAGGACTTCGTCGGTAGCACCGCGGCGGCCCGGATCAACGGCTACCTGGCCGGGTACCGAGACGACGCCACCGAGGCCACGCTGCCCGAGCTGGGGTTGAGCGAGGCGGGCCTGGCCATCGTGAGGGAGCGGCTGGAGCGGTAGGGGGCGCCAGTTCGGGCGAGGCCTGGTGGCAGGTCTGGCTTGGTTGGCGCGTGAGGCGCCATTTGGGGGAGACCTGTGGGTAGGCCTGGTTTGGTTGGCGCGTAGGGCGCCGTTCTGGGGAGACCTGTCGGCAGGTCGAGGCTTTGTTTGGCGCGTGAGGCGCCATTGGGGGAGACCTGTCGGCAGGTCGAGGCTGTTTGGCGCGTGGGGCGCCGTTTTGGGGGGGACCTGTGGGTAGGTCGAGGCGTATGGCGCGTGAGGCGCCGTTTGGGGGAGACCTGTGGGCAGGTCGGCGCGTTTTGGCGCGTAGGGCGCCGTTTGGGGGAGACCTGTCGGCAGGTCGCGGCTGTTTGGCGCGTAGGGCGCCGTTTTGGGGAGACCTGTGGGTAGGCCTGGCTTGGTTGGCGCGTAGGGCGCCGTTTTGGGCACGGGCACGGGCCCGGGCGAGGGCCCGGGCGGGGGCCGGGGGGCGCGTGTGCAGAGCGCAGGACGGCGCGTTTGGCGCGTAGGGCGCCGTTTTGGGGAGACCTGTCGGCAGCTCGAGGCTGTTTGGCGCGTGGGGCGCCATTTGGGGGAGACCTGTGGGTAGGCCTGGCTTGGTTGGCGCGTAGGGCGCCGTTCTGGGGAGACCTGTCGGCAGGTCGAGGCTGTTTGGCGCGTGGGGCGCCGTTTTGGGGAGACCTGTCGGCAGGTCGAGGCTGTTTGGCGCGTGAGGCGCCGTTTTGGGGAGACCTGTCGGCAGGTCGAGGCTGTTTGGCGCTTGAGGCGCCATTTGGGGGAGACCTGTGGGTAGGCCTGGCTTGGTTGGCGCGTAGGGCGCCGTTCTGGGGAGACCTGCCGGCAGGTCGAGGCTGTTTGGCGTTTGAGGCGCCATTTGGGGGAGACCTGTGGGTAGGCCTGGCTTGGTTGGCGCGTAGGGCGCCGTTCTGGGGAGACCTGCCGGCAGGTCGAGGCTGTTTGGCGCGTGGGGCGCCGTTCCGGGCACGGGCACGGGCACGGGCCCGGGCGGGGGCCGGGCGGGGGCCGGGGGGCGCGTGTGCAGAGCGCAGGACGGCGCGTTTGGCGCGTGAGGCGCCGTTTTGGGGAGACCTGTCGGCAGGTCGAGGCTGTTGGCGCTTGGGGGAGACCTGTCGGCAGGTCGAGGCTGTTCGGCGCGTAGGGCGCCATTTGGGGGAGACCTGTCGGCAGGTCGAGGCTGTTTGGCGCGTGCGCTGAACGGCCTCGGTGCTCTACCCGATCCGATCCGGATCCTTGCGCATCAGCCTTCCCGTCACCGGGTAGCTCCAGTCGTCGCCGTTGCTCACCCTGGCGGCGGCGAGCAGCGGAATGACCACCGCGCCGAGGGCGGGAGGCAGCGCCATCAGCCAGAACAGCCACCCCACACCTGCACAGCTGAACACGGCACCAACAGCCGCCAGCGACCAGCACACCAGGCTGGTACCCAGCTGAAAGAACAGCGCCTGCCTGGCGTGCCACACCACATCGCGATCATCGCGCCGCAGCGCCCACACGATCGCGGGCCCGATGAAGCCGAACAGCGGGATGAAGAACTCGCAGCCGGCGGCAGCGAGGTGGGCCATCATCGCCCAGTTGCGGGCATCGGTGGACAGGCGGGTCACGCTGGGGGGCTAACCGCTCCACGCCGCCGCTACTCCCGCAGCCGGTCGGCCTGCTCGCGAAGGTCTCGCGCAGCCTGTGCGTTGCTGCGCAAGACCCACACGGTCACCACGACCGCTGGAAGGATCGACAGAGCGGCAACGGTGGCGAGGCCTCGGGCATCGCCCCCCGTGTTCAGCATCGCGCCGATCGTGATGAGCGAGACCCCCGGTGCGAAGGGTGCGATGTACCACCACGCGACCCCGTCCAGCAGCCTGGCCTGGTACTCCAGGGCCTCGCGCTGGGCCCGCACGAACTCTGCGGTGTTGGCATGCAGGACCGGGTCGGGGCCCTCGCCGCGGGCGACGAACATCCACACCACGAACAGGCCGGCGACCGAGCACAGCGCCGCACCGGTGGCCACCAGGGGCGGCAGGCCGCCAAACAGCGCCATCAGCCCGAAGCTGGCTACCACCAGTCCGCCGGCGAAGGACTCCACCAGGTTGCGGCGTCGGATGGTGGAGTGAAAATGGGTGGCCTCGGCGCGCAAGGCGGCGATGTCGTAGGTCATGGCTTCCTCTTCTTCGGGGGTGTCGGACCACAGGTCCTGGAGCGGGTCTTCGGTCATGGCGTGGCTCCCACGGCGCGGTGCAGGCGGTCGCGGCATCTGGACAGCCGGGTGCCGACGTTGGTGGCGCTGGTTCCGGTGATCTCGGCGATCTCGTGGTTCGACAGGCCCTCGAGGTGCAGCAGGACGACCTCTCGATCGAGCGGCCGCAGGGTGCGGATCGCGGCCTCTAGCTTGGCCCTCTGCTGGCTACGGCTCGCCGCGGCAGCGGGGCCGGGTTCGCTGGTGGCGTGCACCGTCTCGTCCAGCACCTCGGGCTCCTGGACACGAGCCTCGCGGCTGACGTGGGTGATCGCGGTGTTGTGCGCGACCCGAAACACGAAGGTGCGCAGGCTGGCGTCGCCGCGGAAGGTGGGCAGCGCTCGCCACAGCGCCAGCAGGATGTCCTGACCCAGCTCGGCGCGCCGCTGCGGTTCGGTCTCGTAGCCGCGCACCAGCCGCTGCAGTGCCGGACCGAAACGGTCGATGGTGTCGCGAAAGCGCTGCTCGGCGTCGGGGTGAAGCATGTCGATCGGGGTAGTCCGAGTACGCGGCCAACCGTCACACTTTTTCTTTCGCTACCCTCCCACGATGCCCACCCTCACCATCCAGCAGACCCGCGGCGGCTCCCTCGAGAGCGAGCACCCCATCCACGCTGTCCTGGTCCGGCCCGACGGCACGGTGATCGAGCGCGTCGGCGAGGCCTTCACCACCACCATGCGCAGCGCCGCCAAGCCCTTCCAGCTCGAGGTGGCGCTCGGCTTGCTGGCGGCGGATGTCGTGGAGGGGCTCACCGACGTCGACCTGGCCATCGGCGCCGCCAGCCACTCGGCCCAGCCCCGCCACATCGAGGCGGTGCGCAGCCTGCTTGCGGGCTTTGCGCTGGACACCGACGACCTGTTCTGCGGCGCCCACTGGCCCATGCACGAAGAAGCCGGGCGGCAGCTGTGCCGCGATGGGCACGCGCTGCTGCCCCTGCACAACAACTGCAGTGGCAAGCACAGCTTCATGGCTGCCGCCAGCCGCGCCCAGGGCTGGGAGCCCGACTACCGCGAACCCGATCATCCCCTGCAGCAGCGCATCCGAGCCTGCATGGAGTCCCGAACCGGCAACCAGGTCACGAACGTGGTGGTGGACGGCTGCGGGGTGCCCTGCTGGGTCAGCAGCCTCGACGGCTTCGCCACCGCCTGGGCGCAGCTCGCCGCCGCGATGGCCCTCCCGGAGTCCCCGCTCGGGCGCATCGGCTGGGCCATGCACCGATGCTACTGGTACGTCAGCGGCGATGGTCGAATCGATGCCGCGGTGACCGCGCACGCCAGCCGCCCGGTCATCAGCAAGGTCGGTGCCGCCGGCCTGATCTGCATGGCCCTGCCCCAGGATGGCCTGGGGCTCGTGCTCAAGGTGCGCAGCGGCGATGGCGATGCCCGGGCCATCGCGGTCAGCGAGGTGCTCGCGCGCTGGTTCCCGGGGCTGCTGCCGGCAGACGCGGTCGACGGGTGGCGGGTGGTGCGCAACGTGGTCGGCAAACCGGTGGGCGAGCGCGTCGGCGTGTGGACGGGATAGGGCCGGGGGCATGCACCCCGCTCGCCAGGCCCTGACCCGCTCCAAGCGCATCGTCGTGAAGGTGGGCACCGCCGTGGTCACCCGCGACCAGGGTGGCCTGGCGCTGGGCCGCCTGGGCGCGTTGGTCGAGCAGATCCTCGACCTGCGCAACGCGGGCCACGAGGTATTGCTGGTCAGCAGCGGCTCGGTGGGGCTCGGGGCCCAGCGCCTGGGCTTCGAGCAGCGCCCCGACGACGTGGTGGAGCGCCAGGCCTGCGCGGCGGCCGGTCAGGGGGCGCTGGTGGCGCTCTACGACACCCTGTGCCGCCAGGCGGGCTTTCACGCGGCTCAGGTGCTGCTCACCGACGACGACTTCTTGCACCGGCCCCGCTATCTCAACCTGTCCGCCACCCTCGAGCGGCTGCTGCAGCTGGGCGCCCTGCCCATCATCAACGAGAACGACACCGTCAGCACCGCCGAGCTGGCCCTCGACCAGCAGATGGTCTTTGGCGACAACGACCGGCTGTCCGCCCTGGTTGCCGCGGGCCTCGACGCGGACCTGCTGGTGATCCTGTCCGACGTCGACGGTCTGCACACCAAGCACCCCAGCGAGGCCGGTAGCGAGCGCATCGCCGTGTTCGAGCCCGCCGCCAGCTTCGAGATCGGCAGCGCCGGCAGCACCTGGAGCCGTGGCGGCATGGGCGCCAAGCTCGAGGCCGTGCGCATCGCCAACAACGCTGGCGTGCACGTGGTCATCGCCAGCGGCATGCGCGTCGACTCGCTGGTGGCCGCTGTGTCGGGAGGCGACGTGGGCACCGTGTTTCCCGCGGCCGCGGTGGGCAACAAGCGGCAGCGCTGGCTGGCCTATGCCACGCGGCCCGTCGGGCGGGTCTGGGTCAACGCCGGAGCGCGGTCGGCCATGGTCGATCGCAACGCGAGCCTGCTGCCCGTCGGTGTGGAGTCGATCGAGGGGGAGTTCGAGCGCGGCGCGGTGGTGAGCGTGCGCACGCAGCAAGGCGGCGAGTTCGCCCGGGGCATCGTGCGCATGTCCAGCAGCGAAGCGCGCGGGGTGCTTGGCGGCGACGAGCGCGGCAAGCCGATGGTGCATCGCGACGACATCGTGATCCTGAGGGAGTCGACATGACGCCGAGAGAACAGGCGCGCGCCGCCCGCGAGGCGGGCCGGGCGCTGGCCTCGCTGTCCACCCAGGCGCGCTGTGCGGCCCTGCATCGCGTGGCCGATGCCCTGCTCGCCCGACAGCACGAGATCCTGGCCGCCAACACCCAAGACCTGGCCAAAGAGGTGTCGCCGCCGCTGCGCAAGCGCCTGGGCCTGAACGAGGCCAAGCTGGCGACGCTGGCGCAGGGCATTCGCAGCATCGCCGACAGCGACGAGCCCATCGGCCGGGTGCTGCGCCGCACCGAGCTCGAGCCCGGGCTCCTGCTCCGGCAAGAGACCGCGCCGCTGGGCGTCCTGCTGGTCATCTTCGAGTCCCGGCCCGACGCGGTGCCCCAGATCGCGGCCCTGGCGCTCAAGTCGGGCAACGGCCTGGTGCTCAAGGGCGGAACCGAGGCCGCCCACAGCAACCGCGTCCTGCACCGCGTGATCACCGAGGCGCTCGCCCCCGACGTGCCTGCCACCGCCATCGCGCTGGTTCAGACCCGCGAAGAGGTCGCCGACCTGCTGGCCCTCGACGACGTCATCGACCTGGTGATTCCGCGCGGCTCGGGCAGCATGGTGCGCCACATCCAGCAGAACACCCGCATTCCGGTGCTCGGCCACGCCGACGGCATCTGCCACGTCTTCGTCGACGCCGCCGCCCACCTGGACATGGCCATCCCGGTGCTCATCGACGCCAAGCTCGACTACCCCGCCGCGTGCAACGCGATGGAGACGCTGCTGCTGCACCGCGAGCTGGTGCACGATGGCCGGGCCGACGCCATCCTGGCGGCCCTGCGCGAAGCCGGTGTCGAGCTGCTCGGTGGGCCGGCAGCGGTCGGCGCCTTTGGCCTGCCTGCCGCACCCAGCCTGCGCACCGAGTACGGCGATCACCGGCTCTCGGTCGAGGTGGTCGACGATGTGCACGCCGCGATCGACCACATCCACGCCCACGGCAGCGGTCATACCGAGTCGGTGCTCACCAGCGACCCTGCCATCGCCCAGCACTTCCTGGCCACGGTCGACGCGGCGGCCATCTTCCACAACGCCAGCACGCGCTTCGCCGACGGCTACCGCTTTGGCCTGGGGGCCGAGGTGGGCATCAGCACCAGCCGCATCCATGCGCGGGGCCCGGTCGGCGTCGACGGCCTGCTCACCACGCGATGGAAGCTCGAGGGCCAGGGCCAGACCGCCGCGATGTTCAGCAGCGGCGAGCGCGTGTTCACGCACCGCGTGTTGCCGGAGTAGGGCGCCCATCCGCCCAGGCTGCCCGCCGGGCGTCGGCTACACGTCCAGCCCCTTCATCATGCCCGTCTGGTGGCCCTCGGGCTCGTCGTCGAGCTCCTCGGCGAGGCGGAGCATGCGTGCCCCCAGCTTCTCGAGCTTGGCGGTGGACTCCAGGCTGTTGCCGGCAGACTCGACCGAGTAGGCGAGCAAGAACTGGATCTCTTCGATGTGCGCGGTCACCTTCTGGGTGGCGCCCACCTGCTGGCGGCTGATCTTGCGGATGCGGCTCGCGGCCTCGGACGTGGTGGTGGCGGCGTGCACGGCCTTGGAGACCGAGCTGGTCAGCGAGCGTGTGTTCGAGCCGATCTCGTCGTTGAGGTCGCCCACCTCGGACGCCAGCTCGCCCAAGCGGGCGGTCAGCGTCTGCATCTCGGTGGCCAAGCGCGAGAACCCTCGACCGGCGTCGCCCGCTCGGATGGCTTCGAGCGCGGCTGTGAGCGAGATCACCTCGGCCTTGCGGGAGATCTCGCGCATCGTGGCCAGCAGCTCGTTGATCTTGACGGTGGTCTCGGCCATGGCCGCGGTCCCGGTCTGCGCGACCTCGTTGCTCTCTTCGGCCTGCTTGGCCGCGCTCGACACCTGCCGCGCCGCCTCCGAGACCTTGTCGGCCGCTGCCACCAGGCTGGTCATGGTGCGCATGGCCTGCTCGACGGTGACCACCTGTCCCTCGGCCTGCTGCTGCCGCTCCTGAATGCCCATCTTCTCGGTGCGCGTGAGCAAGATGATGCCGTCCCGCAGCTCACGCAGCTCCTTGGCCACCTCGTCGGCGTCCATGGGCATCTCGGGCAGGGTCGCGGGTCGCGTTCGGCGTGGTGGCGGAGGTGGCTTGGGCTTGGGCTGTGACCGCATCCACAGCAGCGCACCGGCGGCGCCCGCGACGCCCACCAGGGATCCCGCCACGATTCCCGGCGCCCCACCAATCGCCCCGGCGATCGCCGCAGATCCCGCGGCGGTCAATCCGCAGATCACGCCGACCACCAGTGCGGGATCGGCCGGCGGCCTCGCGTCGTTCCTGGGGTTCAACCCGGCTCCGGTCTAGATTCCCGTTCTACCAGAAGGGGGTCCCCATGCCATCGAACACTGCCTCGGGTCTGTCCGCGGCCACCGACACCAACACTGCCATCACCGAGGCGCTCACCCAAGCCGCCGCCCGTCTTGGCGGTACCGCGCCGAACCTCGGCTTCGTCTTCGTGGGGTCCAACCACGATCTGGGTGCGGCCCTGGCGGCGGCGCGCGCTGCGCATCCCGGCGCCGACATCCTGGGCTGCACCACCGCCGGTGAGCTCACCGAGCAGGGCCTCGTCAAGGGCGGCATCTCGGTGATGCTGGCGCACATCGACGGCCACTTCGACGCCGCCTTCAGTGATGTTGGCAATGTCGCCGCGGCGGCGGCCAACCTGTCCGAGGGCTACCGGGCCACCAAGTCCGCTGCAGCGGCATCGGGGGGAACGGCATCGACCTCGGTCGTACTGGTCGACGGGCTTGCCGGCGTGGGCGAAGACCTCGTGCAGGCCGTTCGCAAGGGCACCTCGCCGGTTCAGCAGATCGTGGGCGGCGCCGCCGGCGACGACGGCAAGTTCGAGGCCACCTACGTCGGGCTCAACGAGCAGTCGCGCACCGGCGCTGCAGCGGTCGTGCACACCTTCGGCTCCGACATGTGGGGGGTGGGCGTGCACCACGGACTTCGCGCGGCGACCGACACCATGGAGGTGACGCGCAGCGAGGGCAATGTCGTGCACGAGATCGACGGCAGGCCCGCCTTCGAGGCCTACCGCGCCTTCGCCAAGACCCGTGGCCAGGACCTGGAGCCCGACACCGCCGGTGGTTTCATGATCGCGCACGAGCTGGGCATCCACTTCCTGGACGAGCTCGACAAGGCGCGCGCGCCGCTGTCGGTCGGCGCCAACGGCGAGCTGTCTTGCGCCGCCGGCATCCCCGAGGGCTCCATGGTCAGCATCCTGGACGGGGGCAAGGATGACCTCGCGGCGGCGGCGCTCACCGCCGCCCAAGAGGCCAAGCGCAACCTGGGGGGTAAGAAGGCGGCTGGCATCCTGCTGTTCGACTGCATCTGCCGCGGCATCATCCTGGACGACGAGTTCCACCGCGAGATCGACGCCATCAAAGAGGTGTTCCCCGACACCCCGATCACGGGCTTCCTGACCTACGGCGAGATCGCTCGCTACAAGGGCAAGCTCGACGGATGGCACAACACGACGGCGGTCGTGGTGGCCATTCCGGAGTGAGTCGCCGGCGGGCGCGACCGCCTGCTACCGGTCCAGGGCAATTCGCAGCACGGCGATGACGTCGTCGCCTTCGCCCTTGCTGAAGGCCGTCTCGCCCAGGCTGCTCTTGCGGGTGGGGTCGGCACCGGCGTCGAGCAGGGCCTGCACGCTGCTGGCGTGGCCCGACCAGGCGGCGAGCATCAGCGGCGTGAGCGCGCTGTACTCGAGGGGCTTGTCGACGTCGGCTCCGGCCTCGATGAGCACGGGCACCACCAGCGGGCCGTACTCGCAGGCCCAGTGGATGGCCTGGCGGTGGTCGGTCCAGTCGTGCCAGTGCAGGTCGGCTCCCTTGTCGAGCAAGATGCGCACGACGTCGGGGTTGCCGCTGATCGACGCGGTGACGAGCGGCGGGCGCCCGTCGGGGCCGGTGCGGTCGAGCTCGACCTCTTCTTCGTCGAGGATCTTCTGGACGGCGGCGGGCTTGGCGTCGCGGATGGCGTCGAGCAGCCGGTAGAAGGCGGGCTTCTCTTCGGTTCCGGCGGCGATCTCGATGGGGTAGCCGGGGGTGAGCTCGTCGCAGAGCGCGCCGTAGTCGGCGTCGCGGCCGTCGACCACCTGGTACTTGCCGTCGACCTGCTCGATGATGCCCTTCTCGATGGCAGCAGCGTGCACCTCGAGCCAGGCCGCCAGGCTCTCGGCGCGGATGCGGCGCTCTGGGGACTCGGGGTGGAACTCGATGACCTGACCGGGAACGCCGTCGTACGCGCCTGCGGCGTCGACACACAGGTAGGTGCCGTTGGCACCGCCCACGAAGGGAACCCACGACGGGTGGAACCAGTCGGCGGCGGGGAAGCGGCCGTTGTACTCGAGCTCCATCCACTTGGACCACTGCTCGTTGATGCCGTCTTCGCCCAGCAGGAAGCCCTCGGGGCAGAACCACTGCTCGGCGTTGGGCTTCTGCCCGTTTCGCCAGCGAAGCAGCTGACGGAAGTCCTCGGAGAGGTCGGCCCCGGACTCCTCTTCGAGCTGCTTGAGCCGGCCCGGCATCATGCCGCGCTTGAGCTCGCCGCGAAGTTCGGAGTGGTTGGTCCGGATCCAGGAATCCAGCCTTCGGGTCAACGCCTTCAAAATCCGACCTCCTCATCGAAGGATCTCGACGTGCGAGACACAGAACAACCGTCCCTAGTTAGGCCGTTTCGGGCCTTTGCGCCACCCCGCCGTCGGGCTTAGTCGGCCCCTGAAACCATGGAAGACCTCGTTGCCAACTGACTTCCCGGTGAAGCTGGGGCCGATCGCACTGTTGCTCCTGGCGGGCGCCTGTCGCTCCCCCGAGCCGCCCCAGCCCACCCCCTGGCCCGGATCCGACGAGCGACCCACCGACTTTGCCGACAACCTCGATGTGCTCGGATTCTCAGAGCTGTCGCTGTACACCCAGCACGTCAGCGGCGCGGTGAGCGAGCGCCCGCACTTCAGCGAGCGAGGCGCCATGGGCGTCGGCAACGGGCTCGCCTTCACCACCCTGGGCCTGTCCGACCCGGCCAACCGTATGCACGGGACCGTGGGTCCCACCTACGAAAAGGGGTCGTCGGGCTACTTCTCGGACCACTGGTTCACCCTGGTGGTCGACGGGCAAGAGCTCGAGCCCGACCAGGAATGGATCGCCCGTGCGCGCGGCACCAACGTCGTGGTCACCGTGGCCAAGGCCGGGGCGCACACCCTGACCACCTTCGACTACGCACCCCAGGGCGTGGGCGGCGATCCGGTGCCGGGCATCGCGCGCATCTTCGTGGTGGATGGGCCGGGCGACGTCTCGCTGCGGCTGCACAGCACCGCCAACCTCGAGCTGATGGACGACCACGTGGTGCAGAGCCTCGACGACGGCACCCGTCTGCTGGGCTTCTTGCCCTGGCAGGGCGAACTGGTGGCCGACGGCGACACCTGGGCCGTGCAGCCCGATGGGCGGCAGGCCGCCATGCTCTTTGGCACCGCCGTCGACACGGGTGGCCTCGATGCCATGGCCGATCGCATCGCCGCCGCCGACCCTGACGAGTGGATGGGCCAGACCGCCGATCACTGGGCCGACTGGCTGAACACCGGCGTCACCGTGCGCACGTCGGACCCGCGCATCGACGACCTGTACGAGGGCATGCGCGTGGCCATTCGCGTTCAGCAGACCGTCGCTGGCGGCGTGGCCCCCATGAACCGCTACACCCGGGTATGGCTGCGAGACACCTACGGCCCCGCGCGCTTCTACGCACGCGCCGGCTTGTTCGACGATGCCTGGGCCACACTCGACTACCTGCACCTGTGCCACGCGGTGCGCGGCGACTACGCCAACTCCTGCGATGCCGGCCTCACCGAGTCCGACAAGGGCGAAGAGCCCAACTGGGCCGCGCTGCCCGACCTGAGCGGCCGAGCCGCGGCCGAGGGGCCCAGCTGGGTGCCCCTGGCCTACCGCGACGTGGTCGCCTTCACCGGCGACGACGGCCGCGTGGCCGAGCGCATGGACTACCTCACCCGCGCGGTCCTGGCCCAGCCCACCGAGACGGGGCTGCAGTCCTTCAGTGGCGACGAGACCTTTCGAGCCGCGCTGGGCTCCAACGCGGGCCTGCCCATCGAGTACGGGTGGGAGGAGCTTGCCTGGTCGGCCAACACCTCCATGCTTACGGTCGCAAGCGCCGACTGGCTGTCTGCGGCCGCGGTGCGCCATGGCACCGGCCAGGCCACCGAGCTCGCGGATCGGGCCGCGCTGGCTTCCGCGGCGCTCGACACCGAGTTCCGCACCACCGACGGCTGGCTCGCTCCGTATGTCTTCCACACCGCGGGAACCGCCAACGCGCAGGGCGACGTGGCCGCCACGCCCTTCGAAGACGTCAACCTCAAGCCCCTGTGGCTGGGCCTGGTCGAGCCCGACGCCGCGGGCGCGCTCGACGACCTGCGAGCGGTCGAGGCCCACGCCGCCGTGGGCGACGGCACGGTGCAGAGCCCCGCCAAGATCCCCCTCGATCTCTCGCTCGATGGCGCCGACCTCTCAGCAGGCATCGGCACGGGCATGGTGCCTGGCTTCTACCTGTACGACCTGGCTGTCGTCGGTGACCCCGCTGGTTACGCGGCCTTCGACGCGCTGCACACCATCGCCACCCCCACGGGCAGCTACCCCGAGTACATCGTTCACAGCGACGATCGCGCCCTGCAGGTCATCTACGACGCGGCGGGGGGGCTGGGCGACACCCCGGCACGCTACCGGCCCTGGGAGGCCGCCATCAACGCCGACGCCATGCTGGCGTGGCTGACCGGGCTGGAGCCCACCGCCGACGGCATGGCGCTGCGCCCCCACCACGTCGGCGAGCTGCCCGAGATCACCGTCGACGGGCTGCGGGTGGGCGATCACACCCTCAGCTACACCTCTCGCTACGAGGCCGAGCACCTCATCGTCACCTTCAGCACCACCGACACCGAGCCCTTCCGGCTCGACGTCGACCTGCCCGCACCACCTCAGGCCCACGACATCCGCAGCTTTGGCCCGTCCTGGGGCGAGCTGCAGGAGGCGCCGGGTGGCGAGTATTGGATGAGCTTCGCGCCGGTGCCCATCGACAGCCAGGAGCCCCTGGTGTTCGAGATCACCTGGAACGAGTAGCGGCACAGCACCCTACTTGTGGCGCTGCTCCCAGCCCATCTTCCAACCTGCGGCCTCGGCCTCCATCTGGCTGCAGAACCACTCTTCGCCGGCCTCTTCGTTGATCCAGGCGTCTTCGTAGCCGGGCGCGCCGTAGGTCAAGAACAGGCGGTCGCCCTTGTCGTCCTTGACCGCCTTCACCAGGTTGGCGCCCTTGCCGCGCTGTACCCGGCTGACCGGCGGTAGATCGGGCAGGGGCGGTGGATTGTCGCCGCAGCCCGGGTCTTCTGCGTCGCGCAGGTGGTCGTGGTCGTTGTCGGAGCCATCGGTGCACGAGTGGATGGACTGCGGGCTCTCGGGGTCGGGGTTGGCGGTGAGCCACTGGTCGGGGATGGCCGTCCACATCTTGTCCCAGTGCACCTGGTACTCCTTGGCCTTCTTCTTGCTGTGCACGATGAGCGTGTTCTCGTCGTTGGTGCGCTCGCCCGCGCTGGTCCAGTTCATGGAGCCCATCACGATGTGCTCGCCATCGACGACGGCGGTCTTCATGTGCATCTTGCTGCCCCAGTTCTCGACCTTCACGGGAATGCCGGCCAGGCGCAGGATCTCGTGCTTGGTGTACCCATTTCGCGCGCCGTTGGCGTCCAGGATGATGCGCACCTTCACGCCTCGTTCGTGGGCTTCGATGAGGTCTTTGGTGATGAACTTGTGGGTGAGGAAGAACACCGCGATGTCGATGCTGCGGCTGGCCTTCTGCAGCAGCGGGCGCACCGCCGACTCGATGGGGTCGTCCTGGGGCGTGAAGTACAGCTCGAGGGCAGTGCCATCGGCGAGCACCGTGTTGCGGCGACCCGGCCTGGCCGCCTTGTCTTTGTGGAAGCGGCCCTCGAACATCTGCTCGAACTCTTCGGTGTACCAGCCGGCCACCACGGTGGAGTCGATCATGCCGGCGATGTTGGCGTTGTAGCCACCGGTGCCCGAGTCGCTGGCGTTGGTGGACCCCGTCCACACGTAGCGCCCGTCGGCCACGATGAACTTGTTGTGCATGATGTCGCCCGAGTACTTCAGCGGCTCGCGGCTGGCGTGCGCGCTCACGATGCACTCGCCACCCACCCGGTAGCCCAGGCACTGCAGCGGGCCCTCGAAGCCGAACGGACGCTCGCACTTGTCGAACTCGGGGTCCCACATGCGCTGGTAGGCGGCCTCGCGGCGGTCGTGCTCGTAGTCGTCGCGCACGTTGTCGGAGCCCAGGGCGGCGATGAGCGGGAAGGTGTCGTGGTAGTAGCTGTTGCCGTCGGAGTCCTTGTCCACGACGCCTCGCACCAGCACGCCGCGTTTCTGGGCATTGACGATCGCGTTGAACAGGGCCGACTGGTTGCGCACGCCGTAGAAGGCGAAGTCGACGCTGGTCTGGGCGTTGTCGATGATGCGAACCGCGTACTTGCACAGGTCGGTCGCGCAGCGATCATCGGGCTTGTCGTACTGCAGCGGATCGTGGAAGAGCAGGCGCATTCCCGTCTGAGGAGGCGCCTGCTGAGCGGCAGCAGGAAGAGCGAGGACGAGAACCAACGTGGCAGCAAGCATGTCCTCAGATACCCTGCGACAGCCGCAGACTTCCACCTCGTCACCAAACCCTCGCGGAGATGCCGTTGCCCAGACCCCATCATCTCGCCTTGGTTGCGCTGGCACTGACGCTGTCATCGGGCTGTGGCTCGGTCGACGACAAGTCGCTCTCGGGTTTCGAGGCGATCGGCAAGATGCTCACCGCGATCCTCGGAGGACAGCAAGGCCCACGTGGAACGGGGCGCGAGTGCGACTACAGCTACAACACCAAGAAGTGCGAGCCCGGGCTGTACTGCGACCCCGGCAAGCGCGAGTGGGTCAAGATGAAGGACGGCCGGGTGGGTATCATGGGTCGTTGCAGGGTACCCGCCGAGTCCAAGACCGAGACCCAAGAGGAGCCCGCATCCACCGACAAGACCGAAGCGGCACCCGCGGAGGGCGAGGCCAGTCCACCCTGATGTGGCTTTGGCTCGTCGGAATGCCCGCTCTCGCCGCAGAGAACGAGCCGGAGTGCCCGACACTCGGGGTCACCCTGCCGTCCAACGTGACGCCCGACGCGCCCTCGTGCGGGGAGCGCACCGATGCACCGCCACCGCAAGTCGCGGCCGGCATTGCGCAGGTCGCGGGTGCCTGGAAGGCGGCGACCGGAGCCGACCTGCCGCCGGGCCATGTGGGCTGGACCGACTGGGGCTACGTCAGCCTGCCGATGCAGCGCTTTCTCACCCTCGAAGAGCGCGAGGCGGTGCAGAAGGCCGAGCGCATGCTGACCGACGAGCAGCGCGAGAAGGCCACCAGCGCCCTGGGCCCCGAGCTGGACGGTGGCGTCGTGTACACGCACTTCCTGGGCGCCGACGCGCGCTTCACCGATCTGTGGGGCAAGCCGCACACCGTCGCCTCGCTGATCACGCTGGCGAGCGGCTGGTACCGCCACTGCGTCGTCGAGCTGGCCAAGCAGCCCGAGCTGAAGGCCGACCCGGCCAACTGCACCCTGCAGATCGGCGACATCGCCTACTTCGGTCCCCAGCAGCCCGATCCCCTGGGCCACTACGACCACTACCGGGGCGAGTGCACCGACCTGAGGCTGTTCCGCACCGATGGGTCCCGCTACGAGGCCTGGATCGACCGCGAAGACGATCGGGAGGGCTTTGGCCGCGCCTACAACGGGCCACTCACAAAGGCGTTTGTCGCCTATGCCGTCGAGCACGCCCAGCTGGGCGACGTGTACTTCAACGACCCCGCCGTGCACGAGGCCTTCGACGCGGTCGTGCCCAAGCGCAAGCACGACGACCACATCCACCTGTGCTTCGCGCCGCCGGCTCCTGGCCCATGACCATCGACGTGGCCATTGCCGCCGGCCTTGGCGCCGACCGCGTCGCCCAAGCCTTCCTGCCGGCCTACCGCGCCGCCCTGCGCGCGCTGGTGCCCGACCTGGGCGATGCGCCCGCCGTGCTGTGTGTCACCGAGGAGGCGGGCAACCACCCCCGCGCCATCCGCACAACCCTGAGCGACGGGCGGCTGAGCGGCAACAAGGCGTGGTCGACCGGAGCGGCCGAAGGCCAGGTCTTGTTGGTGTGTGCCCGGCTGCCCGTCGACGGCGAGCGCCCCAGCCTGGTGCTGGTGCGCGTGCCCGCCAACGCGCCCGGAGTCACGGTCACCCCCATGCCGCCCACGCCCTTCGTGCCCGAGGTGGGTCACTGCACGCTGGCCTTCGACGGGGTGCGCGTCGACGCCGAGATGGTGCTGCCCGGCGATGGCTATGCCCACTACGTCAAGCCCTTCCGCACCGTCGAAGACATCCATGTGACGGCGGCGCTCAGCGGGTTCTGGCTGAACACCGGGCGGCGGCATGGCTGGCCCGGTCCGGTGCTGGGGCGCATCGCGGCGCAGCTGGCCGCCCTGCGCGACCTGGCAGGGCGCGACCCCAACGCTGTGGCCACCCACCTGGCCCTGGGTGGCGTGTTGGCCCATCAGGACTCGCTCCTGGCCGACATCGAGCCGCTGTGGAGCCAGGTGGAGCCCGCGTGGGCAGCCCGCTGGCAGCGGGATCGCGCCATCCTGAAGGTCGCGTCTGGGGCGCGGAAGAAGCGGTTCGAGCGGGCGGTCGAGGCGCTGGGCTGATGCTGCCCGGCCACCGCATCGTGATCTCGGGCGACGCCGTGCCCACCCGCACGGCCTTCGTGCTGCACGGCATCCTGGGCTCGCTGCGCAACTGGCGAACCATGGCGCGGCGCATCGTGGAGCGCTGGCCCAGCTGGCGCCTGGTGCTGGTCGACCTGCGTAACCACGGCGACTCCACCGGGGCCGAGCCCCCGCACAGCCTCGACGCCTGTGCCCACGACCTGCACGAGCTGGCTGAGTTCCTGGGCGATCCGCCCGAGCTGGTGATGGGCCACTCCTTTGGCGGCAAGGTGGCCCTGGCCTACGGACGCGCCTACCCCGACGAGCTCGCGCAGCTGTGGGTGCTCGACAGCAGCCCGGGTCCGGTGTCGCTGTCGGCCGGCCTGAGCAGCGACGTCGTGCGGGTGATCGACGCGCTCGTCGGGGTGGCGATGCCGCTCGCCGCTCGCAGCGACATCATCGGCATCCTCACCGAGCAGGGGTTAAGCCGTGGCCTCGCCCAGTGGATGACCACCAATCTGCACCGCGAGGACGACGGCTTTCACTGGCGATTCGACCTGCCCGCCGTCCAGCAGATGCTGGCAGACTACGCCGCTGTGGACCTGGTGCCCTGGATCGACGACACGGTCATCGACGTGCACTTCGTGTGGGCCGGCAAGGGCGAGCGCGACACGCCAGAGCTGCGAGCCAGGTTCGCCTTCGCCACCACCGTCACCCATCACGTGCTGCCGGACTCGGGGCACTGGGTGCACGTCGACGATCCGGATGGACTGCTGGACGTGCTCGACGCCGGGTTCGGGTAGACTCGACGCATGCTGCTTCTAATCTCGCTGCTGGCCTGCATTCCCGAGCCCATCGACCACGAGCCGGTTCGTTTCATCGCGATCGGCGACACCGGCGAGGGCAACACCGCACAGCACGAGGTGGCCGCGGTCATGGAGACGGTGTGCGCCAACCAGGGCTGCGACTTCGTGCTGTTGTTGGGCGACAACATCTATGACGTGGGCGTGGACGGTACGATGGACGCGCAGTGGGACGAGAAGTTCGAGCTTCCGTACGCGAACGTGGACCTGCCCTTCTACGCGGTGCTCGGCAACCACGACTACGCCAACTTCAACAACTACGACGTGGCGGGCCACCAGGTCGCGTACACGGCCGTGTCCGACAAGTGGAACATGCCCGACCGCTGGTACAGCTTCGTGCGCCAGAACGTGGGCTTCTACGGGCTCGACACCGAGGGCATCCTGCTGTCGCCCGACGCCATGGAGCCCGATCTCCTGGCACCGCAGCAGGCGTGGATCGACCAGCAGCTCGACCCCGACCGCGACGACCTTCCGGCCTGGAGGATCGCCTACGGCCACCATCCCTACCTGTCCAACGGCCGGCACGGCAACGCCGGCATCTACGACAGCCTGCCAGAGGGCACCTTGCTCGCCGGGGTCAACGTGAAGAGCTTCGTCGAAGACAAGCTCTGCGGTCGGGTCGATCTCTACCTGTCCGGGCACGACCACGACCGGCAGTGGCACGAGACCCGCTGCGAGGGCACCCGATTCATCGTGAGCGGCGCCGGCGCCAAGCTTCGCGACTTCGACGAGGCACAGCCCACGGTGTACGCCGACGATCAGACCGAGGGCTTCTTCTGGTTCGAGATCGACGATGACACGCTGCGGGCCCAGGCCTGGGACCGCGCCGGGCAGATGAACCACGAAGGAGGATGGACGCGGATGGGGGTGGACGAGCGCTGAGGGGGGACCCACGCGTCAACCAAGACCGACCTGCCGCCAGGTCCCGCCTGACCGGCGCCCCACGCGCCAACCACACCCGACCAGGCTCGAGCCTCGCTAGCCGCATCCCGTGAGAATCGGCTGTAGATGCGGTTTCAGAGCGTATCCACAAAATAAGACGCGCCGTCTCGTTGACGCTCGCGATGACGGGTCTACCGTTCCACCAGACAGCGACGCCGCCCCGCACCCCCGCGCCAGCGACCGTCGAACAACGTGTGTGAACCTACGGAGAGCCCGTCATGGCCGAAGTGGACCTGGACTTCTTTGTCCCCGAGAACCTGCCTTCTTCCCTCCCAGTCCTCCCCCTGCGTCGAGGCGTGCTGCTGCCCGGCGGTGTGATGCCGCTCGCGGTGGGGCGTGCCCCCTCGGTCAGCGCGCTACAGGCCGCCAAGGGGGGCCTCATCCTGGTGGCCGCCCAACGCCAGCCGGTGGGCGACCCGACGCCATCCGATCTGCTCACCAGCGCGGTGCTGGCCCGGGTGGTCGAGAAGCGTCGCGACAAGGCCGGCAACTACCGCGTGCTGGTGCAGGGCCTCACCCGGGTGGCTTTCAGCGGCTTCCCCACCACCCGCCCGCACCTCGAGGCGAGCTTTCGTCGCGTGGTCTCGCCGTGGCCCGACACCTCCGAGGCGGAGGGCCTGCGCCGCGAGTTCCGCGGCGTGGTCGAAGAGACCGCCGAGCTGTTGGGCGGCACCGAACGCATCAAGCCCTTCCTGGAGCGCTTCGATGACGCCGGGATCCTGGTCGATGCAGTCGCCGGCTTCCTGGACGAGCCCCAGGAGTTCAAGCGCGAGGTCCTGTCCACCCACGACCCGGTGATCCGCGCCGAGAAGGTGCTGCGCGCCCTGGTGAAGACCCGCGAGGCCGTCGCCGCCCAGAAGGCCGTGCAAGACCGCGTCAACACCGAGACGCGCGACATGCAGCGCGAGTTCTACCTGCGTCGCCAGCTCGAGGCGATCAAGAAGGAGCTCGGCGACGGCGACGAGGACGACGAGCTGTCGCGGCTGAAGGAAAGGATCTTTGCCCGCGAGCTGCCCGAGGAGGTCCAGGACGTCGTCGAGCGTGAGCTGCGCCGCCTGGAGCGGCTGGGGAACACCAGCCCGGAGCGCAGTGTCGCCATCGACTGGCTCAACTGGATCGCCGACATGCCCTGGAACGAGGGCAGCGCCGTCGACCCCGACCTCAAGGCGCTCGAGACCGCCCTCGAGAGGAGCCACTACGGGCTCGAGGACGTCAAGCGGCAGGTGGTGGAGCACCTGGCGGTGCGCAAGTTCGCGGGCTCGGGCCGCGCGGACGTGCTGCTGCTGGTGGGCCCCCCCGGCGTCGGCAAGACCAGCATCGGCCAGGCCATCGCTGACGCGACGGGCCGCAAGCTGGTGCGCGTCGCCCTGGGCGGCGTGCGCGACGAGGCCGAGCTGCGCGGGCATCGCCGCACCTACATCGGAGCGCGTCCCGGCCGCCTGGTCGAGGGCATTCGCCGCGCGGGAACCGCCGACCCGGTCATCCTGCTCGACGAGGTCGACAAGCTGGGCCGCGGCAGCTGGGGCGACCCCGCCAGCGCGCTGCTCGAGATCCTGGATCCCGAGCAGAACGACAGCTTCGTCGATCGCTACCTGGAGGTGCCCTTCGACCTGTCGCGCGCCCTGTTCGTGGCCACGGCAAACGACCTGTCCCAGGTGCCGGGACCGCTGCGCGACCGCATGAACATCTTGAACATCGAGGGCTACACCGCCGCCGAGAAGGCGGTCATCGCCCGGGAACACCTGTTGGAGCGGGTCGCCCGCAACGCCGGCATCGAAGAGGCCGACGTGGCCTGGAGCGACGAGGCGCTCTCGTCCGCGATCCGCGGCTGGACGCGCGAAGCGGGAGTGCGCGAGCTTCAGCGTGTGCTCGGCAAGGGCTACCGCCACGCCGCCGTGCTGAAGGCGAAGGGCGAGCTGCAGCCGCCGCTGGTCATCGACGACAGCAACATCGAGGACATCCTGGGGCGGCGTCGCTTCCACGACGAGCACCACGACGCGGTGACCCGCCCGGGCATCGCCACCGGCCTGGCCTGGACGCCCGTGGGCGGAAACGTGCTGTACGTCGAGGCAAGCACCCTGCCGGGCAACGGCCAGCTCGTGCTCACCGGGCAGCTGGGCGACGTGATGAAGGAGTCCGCCCGCGCGGCCCTGACCTACGTGCTCGCCAATGCCCAGGCCCTGGGCATCGACGGCAAGCTGCTGGAGGAGAACAACGTGCACATCCACGTGCCCGCCGGTGCCGTGCCCAAAGACGGGCCGTCGGCGGGGGTGACCATGTTCACGGCGCTGGCCAGCCTGCTGACGGGGCGCAAAGTGCGCGAGGACACGGCCATGACCGGCGAGGCCACGCTTCGGGGGCGGGTGCTTCCGGTGGGCGGCATCAAGTCCAAGGTGCTGGCAGCTCATCGACTGGGCCTCAAGCGGGTGCTGCTGCCCAAGCGCAACGGCTTCGACCTGCACGAGCTGCCCGACAGCGTGCGCGACGAGATGGAGTTCATCCTGCTGGACAACATGGCGGATGTGCTCGACAACGCGCTGGAGCCCGACCCGGCTCGTGTCGAAGCCGCCGCCTGACGTGCACAGAACTTGCGCAGCGACCCGCCTCCGAGCACTCTACGGTGTGCTCGGAGGCCTTCCCCTTTCATGCGAATCACCGCCCTGCTCACGCTCGCCCTGCTTGCCTGCAACTCGCCGGGTCCCGATGACACCGACGACTCGGGGGGCGGCGGCGATGCCGACACCGACGCCGACACGGACACCGACACCGGTGAGGGGGACCCCGACCGCGACGACGACGGGCTGACCAACGACGAAGAAGCCGCCCTTGGGACCGACCCCGACAACCCCGACAGCGACTTCGAGGGCCTGAGCGACGGCGACGAGGTGAACACCCACGGCACCGATCCGCTCGACGCCGACAGCGACGACGACGGCCTCGACGATGCCGTCGAGATCGGCATGGGCACCGACCCGAACGATGCCGACAGCGACGACGACGGCCTGAGCGACGGCGACGAAGTGGCCGCCAACACCGACCCCAACGACCCCGACAGCGACGACGGGGGCATGAACGACGGCGACGAGGTCAGCAATGGCCGAGATCCCAACGACGCCTCCGACGACGATCTACCGCCGACCATCACCATCACCGGGTCCACCCAGGTGGGAACCAGCGATGACTTCACGCTGGAGATCGCGGTCGACGAGCCAGAAGGCGCGTCGTACACCGTCGAGTGGACCCAGGTCGGCGGCACCCCGGTCACCTTCGACACCGACGCCGAGAGCCAGACGGTGACCGCGCCCGCGGGTGCCGGGGGTGGCAACCTGGTGTTCGAGGTGACGGTGAGCGATGGTGTGCACACCACCACCCAGACGGTCACCGTGCGCCTGCTGCTGCAAGAAGACCGCTACGTGGTGCTCTTCGACAGCCCCCTGTACGGGCTCGACGACACCTACTTCAACGCCGACATCCACGACGATGTCGCGCTGGTGTTCTCGGGCTCCACCTACGGCTTCTTCGATCTGTCCAACCCCGAGCTTCCGCAGACGCTCACCCGCACCGCGGGCGGCGGCTCCAACGGCGTCATGGTGGGCGAGGACGCGCTGGTGCTCACCGGCTTCCTGTTCCCCACCGACATCCAGCAAGTCGATGCGAGCGATCCCGAGAGCCCGGTCCCCACGGGCCCTGCGCTGTCTTCGCCGCTCGGGGGCACCCTGGGTGTCATCACCAACGATGGCTTTCGCGCCCTCGCGGCCTCGCAGTCCAACTTCGGCGTGATCGAGCCCAGCCTCGGTGGCGCGGGCGTGACGGGAACCCTCCCGCTGTCGGGCACACCGCCAACTTCGATCAGCGGTGCCGATGCCGACGTTGCCGCGATGGCGCTGCCTCAGGGCGGCACCTCCATCCTGCACCTCATCGACCTGTCCGACCCTAGCAACCCGGCCTGGGGCGCCAACTTCGACCTGCTCACCACCGAGGCGGCGGTCGTCGAGATGTGGGAGGGCAGCAACGGCAACCTGTACGTCGCGGCCTGCGCCGGTGCCGACCGCGGCTACATCTTTGACGTCGTCGATGCCGACACGCTGGCCAACCGGCGCGACCTGTCCTGGGGCTGCCACTCGGCGGTGTACGGCGACGACGTGCTGTTCATGCTCGACCGCAACTGGGGCGTTCGCACCTACGACGTGTCCGACCTCTCGGTCGCTCTGCCCGAGCCCGGTCTGCTCATGGTGGAGGGCAACAAGCTCGTGGGTGTCAAGGGCGGCGTGCTGTGGTCGGTCGATGACCGTCTGACGGGCGTTCAGGTGGTCAGCAATCCGGCCGATCACATCGGGCCCATCAGCGAGATGCCGGCCTTTGGCGAGCCTGCGGTGGCCGTGGGCGACCGCCTGTTCCTCAACGACATCGACAACGACGCGGTCTTCGTGGTCGACACCACCGACCCCTACGCCATCTCGCCGGTGGGCACCCTCAACGACGGCGAGGCCATCGTGACGATGGCGTCCCACGGCGATCGGCTGGCTGTTGCCTATGCCGACCGCGTCGAGATCCGCGACGGCACCCAAGACAGCGCCCCCCTCATCGACACCTGGGCGACGGGCAGCGTGTTCCCCGACTTCGTGCGCTTCACCAGCGACGATCGCTTGCTGGTGGGTGACCTGGCCACCAACGAGGTCGCCCTGGTGCAGGTGGGCACGGCAACCCCGTTGGCCACGGTGGCCACGGGCGGCATCGTGGGCCTGACGGGGACCGACGACTTGCTGTGGGTCGCGATCAACGACTCCACGGTCGGAACCTGGGACACCAGCGACCCCTCCAGCGTGGTTCCCCACAACGCCTCGATCAGCTTCGGCGGCGGCGGGGTGAGCTTTCCCTTCCTGTCGGGAGGGCGCCTGTACATGGGCGCCCACGGGGTGCAGCCCATCGACTTCTCGGATCCCGCCACACCCGTTCAGGGCATCGGCTTTCCGCTTGGCGGCGATACCTCGGCGATCGCCGCCGACATCGACGAGGCCTGGGGCGCAGACGTGCGCCGCACAGTGCGATCCGGGCGATTCCCCACGGCCCAGAGCGGCAAGCTCCAGAGCATCTGGGCCTCGCGGGGGCGCATCGACACCCTGGCACTCACGGGATCGGCCGCCTGGGGCGTGAACACCGCCGGCTACCTGAGCGGCTTTCCTCGGATGGACGAGCCGACCGTCACCCAGACCAACGCCGCCACCCCCATCGCGGGCAGCCTGCTGGAGTACGACGTGGTCTTCGCGGGGCCCGGGCCCACCGGGCTTCGCGCGACCTGTGTGACCGAGTCGGGCAGCTGTTTCGTCTTCGTGGCGGGCAACGGGCTGTACCAGGTGGGCTGGACCCTGGGCAACCACGTGGGCCAGGCCGAGATCGCCGTGGTGGTGGGTGAGGGCGACTATTCCTTGGTGGCTTGGCACACCGTCGACGTGGTGGCCGAGTGACCCTGCTCCTGGCGTGCATCGCCCTGGCCATGGGGGAGCCCGCGCCGCGGCCGAACCCGGTGGTGGTCGACTTCTCGGACCCGGCCCCGGTCGAGCGCGCCGCCCCGGTCGACGCCGCCAAGGCCATCCTGACCGAGCTGTGTGGTGAAGGCTGGCCCGGCCAGATCGCTCCCTATGCCGGTCACT
The DNA here is from genome assembly GCA_965216925.1 of Myxococcota bacterium. Classification (GTDB taxonomy): domain Bacteria; phylum Myxococcota_A; class UBA796; order UBA796; genus CAYYHT01. Next base: position 6,109,210 of record CBDCGT010000001.1, read on the forward strand.
TCGCCAAGGGCGATGGCCCGCAGGTCCTGCACGTCACGGCTTGCTCCGACAACCCCCGGCACCCGCAGCTCAGCTACGCCATCACCGCCGGTGACAAGGTCGTGGCCGCCGCGGAGTTCGAGCGGGGCCCGTCCGAGGTCAAGCACATCGAGGACCTCGATTCTGACGGGCTCTCAGAGGTGGTGCTGTCCGGCGGAGGCACGTTCCAGGGCACCACCGTTGCCGGCGCGCACCTCATCCGCTTCGCGCCGGACCCGGCGAGGCCCGCGGTGGTGGCCGACTTCGGGCAGGTCTACAAGGACAACCTCAGCGAGCCCGGGAAGGGAGACTGCATCCAGCGCGTGGGTGTCATCTTCTTGGATGTCACCGACCTGTCCCGGCTGCGTCGGCGGGACTACTGGCAGCCCTGCGGTGCGCAGAAGAGCTGGCAGCCCATGGGCCCCGTCGACGTCAAGCAGACGTACTAGGGCTCGATGCGGACGGCGGGCTCCCCACCACCACCCGGTAGGTGCGGCTGCGGCTGCGGCTCATGGTGGTCATCTCGTCGATGGTGAGGCCGGCGCCGGTGACCAGATCGACGAAGTCTTGCTCGTAGGTGACCGTGCCAAAGTCGATCGTGGTGATCTTCTTGAGCATGGGCTTCATCATCTCGGTCACCTTGGACTTCTTCTCTTGGAAGGTCTGGGTGAAGTAGATGCGCCCGTCGTCGGACAACAGCCCGTAGCAGTGCCGCAGGATGGCGGGTGGATCGGGCATGAGCATGAAGCTGGCCGCGAAGTAAATGGCGTCGTAGGGCCCGTCGGCGTGGTCGTAGATGCTCTGGTGCAGGACGGTGACGCGGTCTTCGAGCTCGTATTCGTCGATGTACACCTTGGCGCGCTCGACGTAGTCGGCATCGATGTCGACCCCCACCACGTGGATGTCTTTGCGCTTGACCAGGTCGGCGTTGCCCACCAGTGCACCGGCGGTGCCGATGCCCACGTCGAGCATGCGAGCGCCCTCGGGCAGCCGATCGAGCACGTTCTTGTACCAGTCGGTGGTGAGCGGGAGGAGGAAGCGGTCGTAGATCCAGGCGCGCATCGGTGCTCCGTGACGGTCGCCGGATAACGTCTGGATCATGGCAATGGAGATCCGGGACTGGGCCACCTCGCTGCTGTCGGCCACCACACTGGACGACAAGCTGTGCCTCCCGTCCGAGCTCACCGATCGGCGCCCAGGCGAGGTCAGCGGGGTGCCCGCCTTCCCGGCGCGCCCGGACTCCTTGAGGCCCACGGGCGAGCGCATGCCCTTCCCGACGGCGTCACAGGCGAACGACCCGCTGAGGCGCGGCGAGGTCCTGCACTTCTTTGCCAACCACGAGCTGCTCGCCCTCGAGCTGATGGCGCTCATGCTGCTGCGCTTTCCAGACGCGCCGCCGGCCTTTCGGCGCGGGCTCGTGCACACCATCACCGAAGAGCAGCAGCACCTCGGCCTGTACCTGCACCGCATGGGCGAGCTGGGCGTGAAGCCGGGCCGGGTGCCGGTCAATCGCTTCTTCTGGGACTGCCTGGCGCAGACCCCGTCGCTGGCCCATTTCCTGGCGGGAATGTCGCTGACCTTCGAGGCGGCAAACCTGGACCACAGCTTGATGTGGGCGGGCCACTTCGAGCAGATGGGCGACGCCGCGACCGCCGAGCTGATGATGCGGGTGTACCGCGACGAGGTCGGGCACGTGCGCAGCGGCGTGCACTGGTTCGATCGCCTGCACGGCGAGGCGGGGCGAGACCGCTTCACCGTCTGGTCGGCGCACCTGTCCGGCCGGCTGTCGCCAGCGCGGGCTCGCGGGTCGGTCTTCGACCAGGCCGGACGCGAGGCGGCCGGGCTCGATGCGGCGTTCTGCGACCGCGTGAGGCTGTTTCGACGCTCGAAGGGGCGCGTGCCCGACGTGTGGAGCTTCGAGCCCGACATCGAGGAGCGCATGGCGGCGGGCGACGGCTACTCGCCGTCCAAGGTGGCCCGGACGGTGACGGCCGATCTTCAGACCCTGCCGGCCCTTCTGGCCCGCCCAGGGGACGTGGTGCTGGTCGACGCGGCCCCGCCGGTGGACTGGCTGGCCCAGCTCGACGCGGCAGGCTTCGATCTGCCCGAGTTCGCGACGGCCGAGCAGCTGACGGGCCGACGGGTGGGCCAGCATCGCCCGTGGGGGCCCGACGTCGCGCCCGAGCTGTACAGCAAGGCCTTCGTGCTGCCCTGGCGGCCGGAGGTTCGGCTGTGCACCAGCGCGGCCCAGGTGCACGAGGCGCTCGACAGCGTGCTCTCAGCACACTCTGATGCGTTGGTGAAGGCGCCCTGGTCGACGTCGGGTCGTCACCGTCGGTCGGTTCGACGCGGCGCCCAGGATCCCGCCTTCGGCCCCTGGCTGGACGGCGCGCTTCGCCGGCAGGGGTCGGTTCTGGTGGAGCCTCGCTACGATCGGGTGCTGGACTTGTCGGTGCAGCTCACCGTCGGCGCGAACCGCATCCGCGTGGACGGCATCGTGCGCTTCGCCACCGACCCGCAGGGCCGCTTCGTCGGCGCCTGGTGCGGCCCCGTCGATCGTGGGCTGCCTGCCCCGCTGCGGCGCTTTGTCGCGGGCGATGGCGATGCCGCCAGGTCGGTCCCGGCGCGCCTGAAGCAGGTCGCCCAGCAGGTGGGGGACGCGCTTCGTTCTCGGGGCTTCCGCGGGCCTGCGGGCATCGATGCCATGGTGGTGCGGGCGGCGGACGGCCTTGCGCTGGTTCCGATCGTCGAGCTGAACCCGCGCAACACCATGGGGCGTGTGGCGCTGGGCCTGCGTGGCCGGGTCGCGCCCGGCCGCCATGCCTGGTGGGGCTTCGTGGACAAAGCGCGACTCGCGGAGCTGCCCCGCGTGGCCGTCGAGTTGCAGCACGGACGGATCGTGGCGGGAAGCATCGATACGACGCCTCAGGCGACGGCGAGTCGGCTCTGTACGCGGCTCTTCGTGTCGGACCGAGCGATGGACTTCGCCCCCTCGTGGTAGGGTTTCGACCTCGCGTGTAATGGCGGTGTGTGCCGCTGTGCGGTGGTCTGACAGGAGTCTCTTCGGTCCATGCGCTTCGAAGAAGTAAAGGAAGCCCTCCAGCCTTCGGTAGACGATGACTTGGAGGCGCTGTACGGCGCCTACGTCCAAGAAACAGGCTCCGAGGACGTGCCGGGCTTCATCAAGCTGCTCATCGAGGGCGGCATCATCACCGAAGAGATCTTCGACGAGGCGATCGCCCGTGCCACCGGCGGCGGCGCTGCCGGCGGCGAGTCCTGGACCGAGGACGAGCTGTCCGAGCTCAAGGTGGCGCAGCTCAAGGAGCGCTACAAGAAGCTCACCGGAACCACCCCGGGGCGGCTCAAGAAGTCCGAGCTCATCTCGGCCATCCTCGAAGCTCAGAAGGGCGCCGAGGCCAAGGCCGAGGCCAAGGCCGCCGCCACCTCGCCAGGGGCCCCGGCTCGAGGTGCCGGGCCGCCTCCGATTCCGGGCGATCTGCAGCGGCGCAAGAGCCTCAACGCTCCCCCCACCGACGACGCGCCCGACATCGAAGAAGACCCCACCGCCCTGACGCCGCTGCAGGAGCCCGAAGCCCAGTCCCAAGAGCCCGACGAAGACGCCGGCGACGAGGACACGGCTGCCGGGGCCGCCCCCGCCGATGACGACGACGGTGCCGACACCGACGGTGACTCCGACGATGACGGCGACTCCGACGACGAAGAAGAAGGCGGCGACGGCGATCGCGAGACCCCCTCGGGCACCTACGTGCTGGGCGAAGACGGGTCCAACACGAATCCAGATGGCGATGCGCCCCGGCGGCGCCGCCGCGAAGGCACCCGCACCGGGGCCCGCACGGGCTCCCGTCGCAAGGTGCGTGGCACCGGCGAGACCGACACCGGCGCCAGGCGCCGCAACGCCGACCAGCGCCGTGACCGTGTCCGTCGCGCCAGCAGCACCGCACTCATCGCGGGCAAGGGCTACGACTTCATCGGCGAGCTGGGCCAGGGCGCGATGGGCGCTGTGCTCAAGGCCCTCGACAAAGACCTGAACCGGGTCGTCGCGTTCAAGACGATGTCGTCCGAGATCGCGGCAACGCCGCTGTCCAGCAAGTTCATCGGCGAAGCGCAGATCACCGCCCAGCTCGAACACCCGAACATCATCCCGATCTACAGCCTCGAGGCGACGCACGAAGGCAACCTCGCCTACTCCATGAAGATGGTGCGCGGCAAGACCTTCGAGGACGTGATCCTGGGCTGTCACGACATCTACGACGGCAAGGCCAAGATGGACGAGTTCCATAGCCTGACCCACCGTCTCGAGATGTTCCTGCACGTCTGCGACGCCATCCACTACGCGCACCAGCGCGGTGTCGTGCACCGCGACCTCAAGCCCGAAAACATCATGGTTGGCCCGTACAACGAGGTCTACGTGATGGATTGGGGCATCTCCAAGGTGTTCTCGGGCGAAGCCACCGACGACGAGCAGCCCGTCACCCTGTCCCAAGAGCCCGAAGACGAGGGCGAGCTGATCATCGGCACGCCCCAGTACATGTCGCCCGAGCAGGCACACGGCCAGAACGAAGACCTGGACGGCCTGTCCGACCAGTACGCGCTCGGGCTCATCCTGTACGAGCTCATCAGTCTTCGCCAGGCGGTGACCGGCAAGGCGCCGCTCAAGATCGTCATGCGGCAGCAGGACGGCGAAAAGAACCCCATCGCCCACTACAAGAAGGGCGAGAAGATTCCGCCCGAGCTCAAGGCGATCGCCCTCAAAGCCTGCGCCAAAGAGAAGCATCACCGCTACAAGTCGGTGCACGCCGTCGGCGAAGACATCCGCCGCTACATGCGCGGCGAAGAGACACGGGCCAAGCCCGACAACATCCTGCAGCGCTTCTTCCGTTTCTTGCAGCGGCACCGCGAAGCCACCGCCTTCGTGATCATGAGCGGCTTCATGCTGTTGGGCCTCGTGATCATCATGCTCATGGGCTGGAACGCGTACAGCAGCCGCTTGGCCTACGCCCGTGAGGCCCGCATCAGCGACATCCAGACGAGTGTTGCGGCCCAGTCGGCGTTGATCGACGGCACCTTCGTGCACTACACGGGCTTGCTGGGTGTGGCCCGCGCCACGGCGACCGATCTGCTGCGAGAGGGCGAGACGCCCGATGGCGACTACGCCATTCGCTACGGCAAGGACTACGACGTCGAGGGCAAGTTCACCGACCTGGTCAAGGCCAAGCGCTACCCCAACATGATGCTGTCGGTCGACCACCCGGCCTACGTGATTCCGCCCGATGTCGACAACCCCGCAGGTGCCGAGTACTCGCTGCGAACGCTCATTCCGATGGAGCGGCACTACCGCAACATCGTGCTTCGCAGCAAAGACGAGAAAGAGCAGCAGGCCGTTCAGAAGCGTGCCGAACGCCTGATCGCCGAGATCGGTGTCCCCATCGCCTGGGTGCACGTCGGGCTCGAGAACGGCATGTACGCGGGCTACCCCGGTCACGGCGGCTACCCCGAGCAGTGGGATCCGCGCGAGCGGCCCTGGTACGAGCTCGCCAAGAACAAGAAGGTCCCCACGTGGGGAGCGCCCTACCCCGACTACTTCGATCTGGGTCGCATCCTGCCCTGCGCAGCGGGCCTGTACGACAAGTCCGGCGCGTTCATGGGCGTCGTCGCGGTCGAGGTCACCTTCGACTACATCATCGAGAAGCTGCTCGAGATCGACGACCTGTTCACCACCAAGAAAGACGTCGAAGACCGCGTGCGCTTCTACCTCGTCGACAACGAGGGCCGCGTGGTGGTCGACTCGGCCAAGAAGGACGTGTCGGTGCGCGGTGGCCAGCTCAAGCCCCGTCCGCTGCGCCTGTCCGACCTTCCCTACGAGCAGGTTCGCGACTCCATCAGCAAGCGCAGCCCTGGTGGAAAGGTCGAGACCGGCGACGAGATCGTGTTCTTCTACCGCCTGAACGCACTGGGCTGGTACTACGTGGTCGGCGGACCGACCGACGTGATGCTGAACAAGAACGCGAACTAGTCCAATTGTCGGTCGCTGCGCTCCCTCGAAGGGGGCTCTGCCCCCTTCAACCCCCAGCTCCTGCGGAGGGCGGTTTGGGGAGCGGTCGCGGCGGTCGGTCGGTCGCTTCGCTCGCCTGACGGGGGCTCTGCGGTCTTCTACTCCCAGCTCCTTGCGGAGGGCGGTTTCAGGGCGGTCGCTTCGCTCGCTTGACGGCGGCTCTGCCTGTCTCGACCCTCAGCTCCTGCGGAGGGCGGTTGGGGGGCGGTCGCTGCGCTTTCCCGAGGCCGTCTTTTGGGCGGTTGCGGGTGGCGGCTGAAGGATCTGGGCGGCTGCTGGCACATACAGGGTGCGAGGAGGTCCTCATGTCCCGTGCTCTTGTTTTGTTGCTGCTCTTTGGCCTGATTCCCACCGCTTCCGCTCACGATGCCGCCGACATTCGTGTGGTCGACGAGACCAACCGCTCCCCGGCGCAGCGGCTGGCGCTGGCCCAGGCGGCCGCGGCGACCATGCGCTCGCATCGAGATGATGCGGCGGCGCGTTGGGCCGATGCGCTGTTTCGCGGCGACGAAGCCCGCCTTCAGTGCATGCAGGGGCAGGAGGCCGCGCTCGTCAGCCTGCTCGCCGCCACAGAGGAGGCCACCCGGGACCTTCGGCCAGCAGTGCTCTCGGGGCAGAGTGAACGAGCCGAGCGCGAAGCCCGGCGCATTCGCATTGCCCTCGATCGTGCCCAGCAGATCCACCGCGCCGGCTTCGAGTGCAGCCAGCTGGTGGCCGAGCCCATCGAGCCGGCACCGCGACGCCGCATCACGACCCCGCCCGAGCAGGACATGACCGCCGAGATGGACGTCACGCCGCTGGAGCTGATGAGCGGGGTTCCGGGCTAGTAGATGTCGATCTCGAGCTCGAAGCCGCCCGTGACCGAGCTGGACCACGCGTCGAGCACCAGCACCAGGTCTTGCGCGGCGCCGGTGCTGTTGGTGTAGGTGATCGACTCGATGCCCGAGGTCACGGTGCTGTCGGCGCCCACCAGGCAGGTGCTGGTGACGCTACCGACCACGGTGCAGTCTTCGATCAGGTAGAGCGAAGCATCGTTGTCGAGCAAGATGTAGTCGGCCTCCAGGGTCTCGCCATCCTGCAGGGTGACGGGCGCGAAGCCCTCGGGGCCGCTGGCATCCCAGCCGGTGCATCCGCCGCCGAAGCCAGAGCCCGGCTCCATGAGGTTGGTCAGGCCCTGGTGATCGCCCACGTAGCTGCCTGGGGTGAGCGTGGCGACGGTGCCCGCGTTGGCGCAGCTGTCGGCGAGGTTCAGCCAGTTGATGTCGATGACGTCGAAGTCGAGGAAGTACTGCTGACCGCCGTCGCCGTCAAGCACCATGAACACCGACGCGGTGGAGCCGGTGTCGTTGTACCAAGTGAGCACCTCTTCGCCGTCGTCGCCCTCGTCGTCGGCGGCGGACAGGCACACGCTCTCGTCGCCGCAGTCGCTCACCACCGCGATGGCGGCGTCGGCGCCGGGCATCAGGTAGTGGGCACGAAGGGCCTTGTCGGCGGGTACGTCGACCTTGACGAAGTTCTCGGCGCCGTTGCTGGAGCTGGTGCACGAGGCGTCGAAGGTGTCGGTGAGGCTCGAGAGGCTGCCCACGTAGTCGCCAGGAGCCACAGCCGAGGCCGAGGTGGCGTCGCCGCAGGTGTCGGCGCTGGGAATGCCGGCCAGTGCCTGGAACTCGATGTCGAGGGTGAACAGGCCGGCGGCGTCGGTGGAGTCGAGCACCACGAAGATGTCGACCGCGGAGCTGCTGTCGTTGTAGTAGATGAACTCGGCCGGCTTGGGGTCGAAGGTGTCGTCTTCGACGTCGCCGGACACGCAGGTGCCGATGTCGTTGCAGTTGGTGAGGATGTAGCCGGCGGGGAAGCCGCTGTCGTCGTCGCCGGGGATGTCGTAGGTGACGGACATCAGGTTTCCGGCGGGCACGTTGACCTTCACCAGCCCCTCGGGCTCGTTGGCGCCGGTGTCGATGCAGCCCGACGACACGGGGTTCAGGTTGCTGGTGGTCGAGGTGACGCGGCCGTAGAACTGGCCGGCACCGAGGGCGGTCATGCCGCCGGCCGTCGCGCAGTCGTCGGCGGGCACGATCTCGGTACGCCCGGTGATGCCGATGGTGTTGACCAGCCACTGCTGGCTGCTGCGGGTGATGAACTCGATGTCGCCGCCGTTGGCCGAGACCGAGTCGACCTTCTGGCGCATCAGCGACACGACCAGCTCGGTGTTGTTGGCCAGGCCGAACTGCTCGAGGTCTACGGTGGCCTGGCCGCCAGAGCCGTCGACGCCCTCGAGGCTCAGCAGCGTCCACGGGTCGGTGGAGTTGTCGAGCACCGCGATGTAGGTGTCGTCGCTGCCGGCGTCGAAGCCGAAGGTGAGCTCCTCGTTGCTCAGCGCCGACAGCACACCCGCCGGCGACGGTGAGATGTTGTTGAGCACCGTGGCGGCGGTCACTACGTCGCTGCCGCTGTAGTCGCCCCAGGCCCCTGGACCGAAGGACAGGTCGAGCGAGCCGTTGCTGGGGTAGCCGGCGGCGCTGGTGAACTCGTACGCCGGGTTGGCGGTGTCGAGGTTCCAGCTGGAGATGAAGGTTGCGTCGCCCGAGATGCTGAAGTTGCCGCCGATCTGATCGAGCACGGGGCCCGTGGGGAAGCCGGTGGTGCTGATGGTGGCGGACGAGCCGGCCGCGGGCCAGTCGTCGATGCAGAAGCCGTCGAACAGGCAGTCGGTGGCGGCCGGGATGGCGGGATCGGTGTCCATGAACGAGCCACGCACCAGGACGCGCGGCCCGTCGGGCATCAGGATGCCGTCGCGACGCCCCTCGATGACGATGGACCCGAATCGACCGGTGGCCGACGTGTCGGTGTCGGCATCGGCATCGGAGTCGGCGTCTGCGTCGGCATCAGAATCGGCATCGGCGTCGGCGTCGGCGTCGGCGTCGGCGTCGGCGTCTGCATCCGCGTCACCAGCCGTGTCAGAGGTGTCGACACCCGGTGGGCAGCCCACGAGGATGAACATCAGAGAGAGCAGGGACAGATCACGCGTGGCCATAGACAGCTCCTGGTGGGAACGCCGCGCAGGGTATCCCGCAGGTAGCAAGGCCGCTACAAGCGCGCCCGGCCGCCGCGGTGCGCGTGGATGGGTCGCGCGCCCGGCCCCTCGGCCGTGGGGGGAAGGGAGGACCGCTAGCAGCCCTCGTTCATGTCCTGGGCCACGCCGTTGACCTCGGTCACCGCCTTGCTGGGCCACTCGATGGTGGCCACGGTCCACATGTCGCCCAGCCCGGTGAGCGTGCGCGTCCATGTGCCGACCTCGACGGTGTCGACGAACACGCGGACCGTGGCGTTGGTGGGCCCGCAGCCGTCGTTGCACTCGAGGATGCCGCCGCCTTCGCCGAAGTAGTGCACGGCGATTCGGTAGGTGCCCGCGGCGGGGGTGGGGATGGTGGTGGTCTCGGGGCCAAAGCCGTCGAACTCGTCGTTGTCGAGGTTGGGGTTGTCGTCGAGTCCGGCGACGCCCCACTCGGGCTCCTGGTTGCACCAGTACACGTCGTTGGTGGTGTGCCAGAAGGGGCCGGGCTCCTGCACCAGGTGCAGATCGAGGTCGGTCTCGTCGGTGTCCCAGGTGAGCTGAACGTAGAAGTTGTCGGTGGGCTTGGCCGACACGGTCATGGTGTCGGGAGTGCTGTCCCACAGGCCGGCGTCGTTCTGCACCTCGAGCTGCATGACGTAGTCGCCCGCGACGTCGGTCTGCAGCACCGGCCGCGCGATGTTGCCGGGAACGATGTCGGCCACGCTGCCCGATGGCTGCTGCAAGATCGACCACTGATACGCGGTGATCGTGCCGCCGTCGGGGTCGTACGAGGCCGACCCGTCGAGCTGGGCGACGTCGAGCGGTTGGATCAGCTGGTCGTCACCCGCGCGGGCCACGGGCTCTCCAGGCACGCCCTGGCCGGTGTCGCCGGTGTCGGTCGGGGTGTCCAGCCCACCAATGCCCGACTCGGACGAGCATGCGGCCGCAGTCAGGAGCACCGAACCGACGAGGATGAGACGAGACGTGTGCATGTCCTATGGGCTATAGCACGGTCGATGCGGTTCCACCTTCTGTTCTTGCTGCTCGCATGGGCCTCGGTGGCGGATTCGGCTGAAAGACGCACCGATGTCGTCGTCGCCGTCGAGCGGGCGGCCCCAGCCGTCGTCACGATCGAGGTCGAGGTGCCCACCCAGGGCGGGTTCTTCTGGTTCCAAGACCCGCGAAACTCGGTGTCCGAGGGCAGCGGTGTGATCATCGACCCCGCTGGCGTCGTGCTCACCAACGCGCATGTCGTGGCCAACGCCGTCGCAGTGAAGGTGCACACCGAGCGCAACGGCAGCTTCACCGCCCGGGTCATGTCCCTGGAGTCCGACCTCGACCTGGCCGTGCTTCAGCTCGAGGGAGCGTCCAAGCTGCCCACCATTCCCATCGGCGACAGCGATGGGCTGCTGCTGGGCGAGCCCGCCATTGCCATCGGCAACCCCTTTGCGCTGGGGCAGACGGTCAGCACCGGCATCATCTCGTCCACCATGCGCGAGGTCGAAGTCGAGGCGGGCCTGTACCAGTCCTACGTGCAGACCGACGCGGCCATCAACCCGGGCAACTCCGGAGGAGCGCTGCTCAACATCGACGGCGAGCTCATCGGCATCAACACGATGATCCGCTCCGGAGGCGAGGGAATCGGCTGGGCCATTCCCGCCAACCGAGCCATGAAGGTCGCCTCGGACCTGCTCAGCTACGGGCAGGTGCGCTTGCCGTGGATGGGCTGCGACTTCCGCGACCTGGGCCGGCGCTACTACGACCCCAACCACAGCGGCGGCATCCTGGTGCAGCATGTTCACGCGGGCGGGCCGTGCCACAAGGCCGGGCTGGCTGCCGGCGACTTCGTGGTGTCGGTGGGCGAGCGACGCGCGCTGTCCCGGGCCGACCTGATGGCCCACCTCGCCGAGATGAAGCCGGGCGTGACCCTGGACGTGGGGTGGGTGCAGCGAGACGGCGCCCAGCGGTCGGCGCCGGTCACCACCATCGGCATGCCCGACACCATCGTCGATGCGGCAATCGAGCAGACCCTGGGCATCCAGGTGCGTGCCGCCACCAACGGGCTGGTGGTCGACGCGATGACCCCGCAGGGGGCCTGGGCCCGGTCGCGCCTGCGTGTCGGCGATGTCATCGTGGCGGTGGACGGGCAGCGCGTGAAGACCGTCGACGAGCTGCGCCGGGTCGTGACCCACGCCAAGTCGCGGCACCGCGCCACCGCGCTGTTTCGCGTGCAGCGAGGAAGGTACGCGGGGAGCTTGTCGCTGCCGGTGTAGGGCAGGAGAACGGGCCTCCGTGCAAGGAGAACGGGCCTCCGTGCCCGTTGAAGGACGCCTACAGGCTCAGGATGATCTCGTGCAGTAGCACTTCCATGTCGGCGGTCACCTGAGCCTCGTTGTGGAAGGTCGTGTAGATGACCTGCCCGTCACCCACGAACTGGCGCGACACCATCGGCTGCAGGCCGCTGTGGCCCGAGAATGCGGGCGGCTGGCCCTGCACGAGCGTCTGCGAGGACACCGTCGCGTCCATCTGCATCCAAGCGCCCAGGTCGTAGTCGATGTGCGCCGTGGGCCCGCCCACGACACCCTGCATCGCGGGGTCGAGCACATCGGCCGTCGTGCTGCCCGATGCGCCTGTGGCCGGCCCGTAGCGATCGTTGTCGTTGCCGGCGAACTCGATCATGTTGGGGTAGACCTGCTCCACCAGCCAGAAGGCGTAGTCGGATGCGTACAGCGACCCGCCCTGGTGCACCCAGTCGGCCACGTTGGCCTGGTTCCAGCTGGCCACGCCGAACTCGCCCTCGCTGCAGTTCGCGAAGATCACGTCGAAGCGCTCGAGCTCGGTGGGATCGTTCCACAGGGATTGCGGGTCGTTGATGGACTCGTAGTCGATGCCCAGATCGTTGAGAAGGACCTCGACCGAGTCGTACAGGCCGGGAATCACCCCCACCGTCACGTCGTCATCGGAGAGGCACAGGTCGTCGGGCAGGGACATGGTGACGCCGTCGATCACATCGGCGTCCTCGAGCACGGCCGACCAGGAACCCTTCTCGACGTGCACGTCGTGCGTGCCGCCGGTGAGTCCATCGAGCCGGAAGGCGCCGTTCTCGTCGGTGGTGGTCTCGACGATGACACCGCCGTCGTCGACCCACACCCGGGCGCCCACCACCCAGCCGTTGCCGCTGGGGTCGCAGATGCGGCCCACCAGGCTGCCCGATCCGATGCCCGGGATGTAGCCGCGCCCCTTGAGCTGCACCGGCTGCAGGGCCTGGTCGCCGGTGCCCTGGGCGCGCAGCACGTCGCCGTAGAGCACGGGCAGGGTGGGCTGGAAGCGCACCGCCACCTGCACGCTCGCGCCGGGGTTGAGCGGCAGCGGCAGCGGAGGCGGCTGGTACTCGAAGACGTCTTGGTGCAGCAGCAGATCGAGGCTGGCCGGCGCCTCGCCGACGCTGGTGACGGTGACGAACTCGGTGGCGGGGGTGCCGACCTGCACGGCACCAAAGTCGACGACCGGCGGGGTGATCTCGAGCGCTGCCTGGAGGGTCTGGCCGGTCAGGTCGACGACCAGCTCGCCGTCGTCGGGATCGCTGCTGTGCACGGTGATCCAGCCCACGTCATTGGGATCGAGGGCCGTGCGCTCGATGCCCACAGGCACACTCTCGCCGACGGGGATCTGGATGGGAGCGGGGGTGAGCAGCACGAAGGGCCCGTCGGTGATCTCGAGGGCATCGATGTGCAGCAGCGCGTCGCCGGTGTTGCTGATGAGCACGCTCTCGGTCTGAACCTCGTCGACGAGCGCCGGGCCGAAGTCGACCGACATCGGATCGATGACGATGTTCGGCTTGGGGTTGGGCACCTCGGTCTGGTCTTGAAGCTCGAAGTCACCGGGCTGGGGGCAGGCGGTGAGGCCGAGGAACAGCCCGGTTGCGGCGAGCATGCGGAAGGTCATGGGTCGTTCCTGCGGGTTCGGGTGCGGTTCAGCAGGGTGAGAAGCGTGAGGATGCCGAGGAATGGCCCGGGTGGCACAGAACTGTTGCTGCACGAGCGGCCTCCCCCGCGCAGCCCACGGTCGGGGTCGCATGCATCGCCCAGGCCGTCCTCATCGCGGTCGGCCTGGTCGAAGTTGGCGACGTCGGGGCAGTTGTCGCAGCTCGCGCCGACATCGTCGCCGTCGGGATCGTCGTTGTTGTCTTGGGGCCCTTCGCACAGGTCGCAGGGGTCGCCAAAGCCGTCGCCGTCCGCGTCGAGCTGCTCGGGGTTGTGGTCGTCGGGGCAGATGTCGCAGGCGCTCCCGATGCCGTCGAAGTCGGGGTCTTCTTGCAGCGGATCGGGGTCGAGCGGGCAGATGTCGCACACGTCGCCCACGCCGTCGTCGTCGGCGTCGGTCTGGCCGATGTTGCTGTCGAAGGGGCAGTTGTCGCAGGCGTCGCCGTATCCGTCGCCATCGGTGTCGATGGTGAGGTCGTCGTCGGCGTGATCGGGGCATGCGTCGCAGGCGTCGCCGACGCCGTCACCGTCTTGGTCTTCTTGGCTGGGGTTGGGGAAGAGCAGGCAGTTGTCGCAGTCGTCGCCGACGCCGTCCCAGTCGGAGTCGATGCCGCTGTCGGGCAGGCCCAGGCACAGGTCGCAGGCGTCACCGAAGCCGTCCTGGTCTTCGTCGGCCTGGTCGGCGTTGTCGACGGCGGGGCAGTTGTCGCAGGCATCGCCCAAGGGGTCGCGATCGCTGTTCGCCTGGGGCTTGTTGGGCACGTCGATGCAGTTGTCGCAGACATCGCCCACGTCGTCGCAGTCGGAGTCGAGCTGGTCGGCGTTGGCGTGATTGGGGCAGTTGTCGCACTCGAAGGTGGCGATGAGGTCGATGATCTCGGGGTGCGCCGGATCGGTGGCGAGCTGCAGGGTGCCGGCACCAAAGCCGTCGCCGTCGCCGTCGTAGGACTGGACCGGGAACATGCACCCGAAGCTGGCGAAGTCGTAGAACTCGTCCATCGGGGTGCCCGGGTCGTAGCCGGCGCAGCCTTCGGCGGACGGGTCGATGGGCAGCTCGTCGGCGACGTCGATGGTGTTGCAGTTGAGATCTTGGGTCAGCAGCTCGCCGCAGACGTGGTCGTCGGCGAAAGCAGGGCTGGCCAGCAGGCCCAGGAGCAGGACTCGGAGTGTCATGGGAGCTCGTCCCACTTCTGGTCGAACTCGGTCTTGGGCTGGGTGAGCTGGTTCAGCTCGCCCTCGACGGGGCGCGCCTGGGTGGGGTTCACCAGCACGTCGAAGATGACCCGGCGGTTGCCCGAGACCGGGGTGTCTTCGGTGCCGGCCGACTCGGGAACGAGCTCGCCGCGGCCGCGGTAGGCGATGCGGGTGGCGTCGACCCCGATGGTGACCAGCGCCTCGTAGACGCTACGACCCCGCCGCTGCGAGAGGTCCCAGTTGTAGTCGTGGCTGCCCTCGACGCTGGTGTGGCCCTCGATCACCAAGAAGATGTCGGTGTGATCACGCAGGATGCGGGCGACCTCGGCCACCGCCGCCCAGCCTTCGGGGGTGAGCTCGTGGGAGTCCTGGGCGAACTGCAGCCGCTCGCCGACCTGAAGCAGGCTGGCGGTGGGGGCGGCCGGGGTGGGCACCTCGACCACCTGGGGACTCGGCGGGTCGGGGGCGTCGACGAGGTCGGGTGGGTCGTGCACGATGCGGGTCGGTGGCGGCGGCGGAATGGTCGGCTCTCGAACCCGGCTGAGCGACAGGAGCACACGCCCGTCGCTGGCGCCGATTCCGCCGGTGACGCCCCGGCCCACGCCCATGCCGATCATCCAGCTGCCGGCACGCACGTCGGCGCCGATGACCGGTTCGACGGCGAAGAGCGCGCCGTCGATGCTGGGGTGGGTGGCCATGGGAACGGTGATCCACCCGGCGACCTTGTCGGCCACGATGTCGAAGCGGGCGCCGGGATCGAGGCGAAGCTCGCGCCCCAGGCGAAAATCTTCGGGGCCGTTGGCCTTGTTGCGCGTCATGGTGCCGACGCGAAGCGACAGCCCCAGGCGTCCGACCTGCCGGTGCGCGACGCCGGCCAGCGAGAAGCGCATGGCGCTCTCGCCCATCCACACGCCCTGCCGGCCGATGGGAAAGCCCACCTCGGCGCGCCCGCCGAAGCGCCACGGGCCGACCTGCCGGGTGTAGCCCAGGCCCAGGAAGGGGTCGCCCCAGCCGCCGCCGTCGGCGCTGTATTCGGGATCGGTGGAGCCGGTCTGGAGCATGAGCGGGAGCGAAAGGTCGAGCTGTACCCCGCGAGCGGGAATCACCGACATCAGCCCCCACAGGGTGTGTCGGCCGCCCACCACGCTGCCCAGCTCGACGCCGTCTTCGACCAGGACCAGGGGATTGGTGCTGTAGGTGTGCACCAGGCCATAGGACAGCGTGCCGGGGCGGCGGTCGGCGTCGCCAGGAATGGCCACCAGCGAGCCAGGGCCGGCCACGGGCCTGACGAGCTCGATGTCGCCGGAGTAGCCGCCGGCGATGGCCGGGCTTGAAGCAAGGCTGGCAAGCAGGAACATCACGCCCACATGGGTGTGGGTGCGTGCACGATCCTTCAAGAGCCGGCGACCAACGGACATCACGGGCGCCATCTACCTGACGATCGGCCTTTCTCGCCTGTCCTGTGTTGTCAGCATTCCGTCCACCCGCTAGCCAGCGGCATCGTGAGCCTGCCCATCGCCGCCATCCGTCAACTGCGTCCCAAGCAGTGGGCCAAGAACGTCTTCGTGCTCGCTGCGCTGATCTTTTCGCGCAGCTACACCGACACCAACGCGCTGCTGCTGGTCGCGGCGGCCTTTGCGGGCTTCAGCCTGGTGGCTTCGGCCGGCTACGTGCTCAATGACTGGCTCGACGCCGAGGCCGACCGGCAGCACCCCAAGAAGAAGCACCGCCCCATCGCCAGTGGTGCGCTGCCCTCCTGGGCGGCCGGTGCGCTGCTGGCTGCGGCCACGGCGGCGGGCATCGGCCTGGGCGTCTGGATCAGCCTGAGCAATGGCTCCTGGCTGTTCTTGGCGGTGCTGCTGGCCTACTTCGCCACCACGCTCTCGTACAGCTTCTTCTTCAAGCACCAGGTCATCCTGGACGTGATGGTTCTGGCCCTCTGCTACGTGTGGCGCGTCGTGGGCGGGGCCGTGGCCATCGGCGTTGCGGTGAGTCCGTGGCTGTTTCTGTGTACGGCCTTCATCAGCCTGTTCATCGGCTTCAACAAGCGGCGCGCCGAGCTGGCCTCGGTGGGCGCCGGGGGCGAGACCCGCAAGGTGATCGGGCGCTACAGCCCCACGATGATCCAGGAATTCCAGAGCATCGTCACCGGCAACACCGTGCTGTCCTACGTGCTGTACACCGTGCTTGGGCCCACGCCGTGGATGACGCTCACCGTGCCCTTCGTGCTGTACGCCGTGTTCCGCTACATCTACCTGGTCGATCGCGAGGGCGCGGGCGAAGCGCCCGACGAGACCTTGCTGAAAGACAAGCCCATCCTGGCGGCGGGGCTGCTGTACGTGATCACCGCGGTGCTGGTGCTCGAGTTCGCGCCCGCGTCGCTGGCCTCGTAGCTCCGGCTACTCGCCCCTGGGCTCGACGGTGCTGGGGGTGATCACCAGCACGCGGTCTTCGCCCGGAGTCAGCGTGAGCTCCTGATCGAAGGCCTCGTGGCCCTCGATGCTCACCTCGACGCGATGGGGCAGATCGGGAGCGACGTCGACGGGGGCGCCGGTGGTCAGGGCCTCGCCGTCGAGCTTGACCTTGGCGCCGGGGGCCACGATGCGCAGCGTGGGGTTGGCCCTGTGCTGGGGCTTGCCCTGGGGCTGGGTCACGGCCACGCCGACGCCCACGGCACCGCCGCCGATCACCGCTCCACCAAAGAAGCCCAGCGATGCCGCCAGCAGCGCCAGCAAGATGGCGGTCACAGTGCTGACCCCGCCTCGGGAGCTGGCCGCACGGAGCTCGGCGGCCTTGGCGCGCTGCTTGACCTGTTCGGGGATGTCCTGGGACACCTCGGGCTGCTCGCTGCGCTCGGACATGGGCAGCGGCGTGAGCTGGGCTCGAATGACCGTCGGCTGTTCGTCGGTCTTGACGGTCCAGTGTTTCTTCTCGACCTCGTCGAGCAGGGGATTGCGCCGGATCTGCGTGGCCTCTTCGCTGGGCTTCAGGCCAAAGCGGCCGGGGTCGATTCCGCGCTTCTGCAGCTCGGCGGTGACCGCCTTCTGGTCGACGAGCTTGGTGGGCCCGTCGGTGATGGACTCCTCGGTGGGCCCGTCCAGGCTGTCGGGCCGAGGCTCGAGCGGCCGGGGGGAGCCACCGCCCTTGTTTCGCGCCGACTGCTTGCCGGGCTTGTCTTCGGGAAACAGGCCCTTCACGTAGGTCGCGAGCGTGGTGTGGGTGAACACGAAGCCCGACTCGTGAAAGAAGCGGTCGAGGGCCTCTTTCATGGCGGTCGCGGTGGGGAAGCGCTCGTCGCTGTTCACCCGCAGGCTCTTGTCGACGATGGTCTCGAGGCTGAAGGGCACGTCGGGGTTCAGCTCGCTGACCGGCGTGTACTTGCCCGTGCGCACCGACTCGAGGGTGGCCAGCTCGGACTCGGCGCGGAACGGGTGCTTGCCGCAGAGCATCTCGTACAGAACGACGCCCACGGCGAACAGGTCGCTGCGCTGGTCGAGGTCTTTGGCGCCGGCCGCCTGCTCGGGGCTCATGTAGTCGAAGCGGCCCTTGATCACGCCAGCCTGGGTCTCTTGGGCCTTCAGCGCAGCCCGGGCGATGCCGAAGTCGGTGAGCTTGACCTCGCCCTGGAAGGACAGCAGCACGTTGGGCGGCGAGACGTCACGGTGGATGATGTTGAGCGGAACAGGCCGGCCTCCACGCATCACTTGCCGTTGGTGCGCGTATTCGAGGCCCTTCAGCAGCTCGATGGCGATGAAACAGGCGTGCGGAACGGGCAGCTTGAGGCCCCGCTCCCCCGCGCGCTTGAGCACGGCACCCAGGTCGCGCCCGTCCACGAACTCCATCGCGATGTACCAGACCTTGTCGACCTGACCCAGGTCGAGGATCTGCACGATGTTGGCGTGGGACAGCAGGCCTGCGACCTTGGCCTCGTCGACGAGCATCTTGACGTACTCGGCGTTCATCGAGAGGTGCGGCAGGATGCGCTTGATGGCGAAGGTTCGCTGGAAGCCGCCGATGCCCTCGAGCCGCGCCTTGTAGATCTCGGCCATGCCCCCCGTAGCGATACGCTCCAGGATCTGGTACTTGCCGAAGGTCTGTACCGCTGGCTTGGCCAAACTCACCCACTTCCCTAGGACCCGCCCCCCGCATGTCGGAGCGCACCGCCGATCCGCAGTCTACGGCAAGGGCGACCTCGCAGGCTCGCCCACCAGTCGTTCGGCGCACGGCCTCTCGCGTAGTGGTGGGGTTGTTGCTGGTTCTGTGGGCGGTCGTCACCTTTGGGGCCCGTGCCCTCACCCCACCGATCCGGGACGTCGCGGAGCGCGTCGAGGTGGCGCTGGGGCTCGATGTCGCCACCGGTCCCCGCAAGCGCGCCGACGACGAGGCCAAGGAGTGATGCTGACCCCGGCCGACGGCATGCTGGTGCTGGGCTGCGGTGCGGCCTGCTACACCGACATCACCACGGGAAAGATCCCCAACGGGCTCACCCTTCCCATGTGCGCGGCGGGCCTGGTGCTGCACGCTTTCGCGGGCCAGGGCTGGGTCTTTGGGCTCGCCGGCCTGGTGGTGGCCTTCGTGCTGCACTTCGGGCTGTGGGCCGCGGGTGTGGTCAAGGGCGGCGACGCCAAGCTGATGATGGGGGTGGGTGCCGTGGTCGGCGGCGCCGAGCTCATCGAGACCACGCTGTGGGAGCTGGTGCTGTTGCTGCCCATCGGCCTGCTCACGCTTGTGGTGCTCGGTCGGCTCGGCAACTTCAAGAAGACGCTGGAGTACACGGTGGCCAAGGCGCAGGGCGACAAAGAGGCGACCCCTCCCGAAGAGCAGACCATGATGGTGTTCGGTCCCGTGATCGCGGTTGCGGTGTTGGTTGCGAGGTTCACCGAGTGGCTGGCCTTCTTGTAGCCTCTGGCGCTCGGTGGAGGCCCGATGATCCAGTTCCGGCGAACGAGCCAGCCGCGCCCCTTTGTGGCGCAGGCCTGGCGACACGAAGAGCCCGGTGGCAAGGGGGTCCCAGAGCTTCGGTTCGCGCTGGCCCTGGTCGATCCGCTATGAAGGGGCCCCATGCGATGGACAAACCGATGGACACGCCCATTCCCTCAGCTACACTGCGCGTCGGAGGATGCATGAGCATCAGGTCTCGCGTGGCCGTGGCGTTCATCATGTCGGCTGCGCTCGCTGGCTGTGCGTACATCACAGAAGACGAGCTCGCGAACGCCCTCGACCAGGACGGCGACGGGTTCCTGCGCCAGCCCGAGACGGTCGACGCTGGCGACGAGCTCAACTGGGACTGCCTCGACGTGGCCACGTCGGACGATCCTCGCGATCCCACGCTCACCTTCCCAGGCGCCCCCGATGTGCGGGGCGATGGCTGCGACTCAGACTGCGGCTTCGAGCTCGACAGCGACGGCGACGACTGGCCCGACTCGTCCGACTGCGACAACGACAACGACACCATCTACCCCTGCAGCCACCACGAGGTGGCCGGCGACGGCGTCGACAGCGACTGCGACGGTCTCGATGGCGTGCGCTCCGATGTGTGCCCCACGGTCGATCCCTCGTTCGCCACCAAGTGGGCCCACATCCAGGGCCAGTTCGGCAGCGAGGCCTTGCCCTTCACCGAGACGAGCTGGGACGAGCTCGATTGCGGCGGTGACGGCGGCACGCCGCTCGAAGCCGACGCCGACGCCGACGCCGATGCCGATTCGGACGCCGACGCCGACTCGGATGCCGACTCCGACGCCGACAGTGACACCGACACGGGCAGCGGCGACACGGGAACCGGTGACACCGGCGACACGGGCTCCTCGGTCGATCCGGCCGCCGTGATGGACACCTGCAGCGCCGCGATGTCGGGCACGGCCTTCGCCGCCGGCACCCACGGCTTCGATGGCGCGGCCTTCACCAGCAACGCCAGCCCCGCCTGCGGCAAGACCGTCTTCTCGGCCGACGGAGCCGACGGTTTTGCCAAGTTCACGGTCCCAGCCGGAATGGCCTTGCGCGCGACGTGGTCCACCAGCTCCGATGGCGTGCTGTACGTGACCGACGACTGCAGCGACCTGTCCACCTGCGACGGGGGCTCCGACGGCTATGTGTCCGGCGGCAGCGAGATCCTCTGGTACCAGAACACCGGCGCGGCCGATGTCGACGTGGTCCTGGGGCTCGATACCTACAACGCCACCGATACGCTCGGCACCTCCGAGTCGGTGCTGGTCGAGTTCCGCAACCTGCCCTCCTTGGCGATCTCCGCGATGTCCGACGACTGCGACGGCACCATCGCGCTGACTCCGATTGCTGCCAGCACCGACATCCTGGGCGGGCTCAACGGGCTGACCGACCACGCCAACACCGTCTCGTGCACCGGTGCCGGAACCGGCGGCCCCGATGGCTT
Organism: Myxococcota bacterium; assembly: GCA_965216925.1. GTDB lineage: Bacteria > Myxococcota_A > UBA796 > UBA796 > CAYYHT01. The sequence goes on from CBDCGT010000001.1 coordinate 6,129,921, forward strand.
CGTGCCGGTGCAGCTGGCTGCGGGGCAGACGCTCCAGGCCGATGCACGCACCCTCGACGGCGAAGACATCGCAATCTACCTGCTCACCGACTGCACCGACCCCACCAACACCTGCATCACCGGTGCCGACAGCGCCACCGGCGGCGCCGCCGAGTCGGTCACCTACTCGCCGGCGTCCGACGGCACCGTCTACGTGGTGGTCGATGCGACCAGCGCCCCGTCCTTCTACGACGGTGAATACGAGCTGCTTCTGGACATCACGGGTCCGTAGCAGGTCTCACGTCACGGCCTGGAATGTTGTGCCTGGGCGGCCGGAGCGGGATGTCGCAGTTAGCGGCAGCTCATGGCCGACACCACCGACGACAAGACCGACGACAACACCGAGGGCGAGCTGCCCGCCCCCTCGGGCAAGACCCCCAAGCCCCGGGTGCGGCGGGGCCCCGACTTCAGCCAGCGCCTGCCCGGGGGTGAGCTGCCGCTCGTCACCGACCTGATGAGCGAGACCATCACCGACATCACCGACGACATGGGTGGGTGGGCGATGGGCGGGCTGGGCTTCTGGCTGGCGAGCATGGTGGTGACGATGATCAGCATTCCGGTGCTGTACATCGCGATCTTCGGCGGCATGTTCGGCGGCATGTTCGTGGGCTTTGGCTTTGGTGCGGCCATCGGCAACGAAGACCTCGGCGTGTTGCTGGGCACGCTGCTCATGATCCTGGCGATGTTCGGCGCGATGTTTGCCTTCGTGGGCATCTTGACGGCGACATTCATGCCCATGACCGGCAGCATGTACCGCGCGGTGCGCGACCACCAGCTGGGCGAGCGCACCATGCACATCGGCTCGGCCTTCGACACCGCTACGGTGGGCATCGTCTCCATCATTCTGGCTGGCTTGCTCTCTGGGCTCCTGGGCACGATGGGGCTGTTCTTCTTCTACATCGGCGCGCTGGTGGTGCACGCTTTGCTGCACCTGATGGTGCCCGCCGTCGCCCTGCACCGGGTGGGCCCGCTCGAAGGGGCCCGCATGTCCATCGGCCAGCTCATGAAAGAACCGGGGTGGTCCCTGGGTTTCTGGGGCCTGAGCCTGGTGATCGCGATGATCGGCGCCTACATCCCCGTGCTGGGCACCATGGTGTGGTTCGTGTTCGTCACCAAGGGCTACCGTGCGGTGTTCGGAGACGGCGAGACCCCTTACGAGGCTTAGCGTAAGATGCAGCGATGAAGATCCTCGCCGCAATCGACCTGTCCACCCGCGGGCATGAATGGCTGGCCGAACAGGCCCTGGCCTTTGGCAAGGCCTACGACGGAGTGGTCGATCTGCTCTTCGTGGGCGACGATCCCAAGGCCAACGGCGCTCTGCGCGACCTGCTCGAGCGCGGCCCCGAGGCTCAGCGGGGAGCCACCCTGGTGCGCCAGGGCAAGGTGCTCGACACCATCCTGCAGACCGCCGAGCGCTACGACGTGTTGGTGGTTGGGCCGCGCGCCCACGGTGCCCTGGAGCGCTATGTCCTGGGCACCATGGCGGTGCGCACCATTCGCCAGGCACCGTGCTCGGTCTTCGTGCCGCGCCTGGAGCGCAAGCGCCCTCTGACCGAGCGGCCTCGAATGGTGGTGGGCATCGACCTAAAGGGCACCAATCCGGGCTGGTTGATCGGCAAGGCGGCCGTCTGGGCGCAGCGTGTGGACGGGCGCCTGGACGCGGTCTTTGCCGATCCGCACGGTCTTCCCTACATCGGCGACGCCACCATTCGCGAGGCGGCGAAGGCGCAGTGGCTCAAGACCCACGAGCCCGACCGTCAGCGCATGGAGACGCTGCTCGAGGTGGCGGCGCACCCCAACCGTGGGCGCTGCAAGATCGCCGAGGGCGAGCCCGAGAGCGTGCTCGTGGCGATGTCTGCCGACTACGATCTGGTGTTGGTGGGCACGCGGGAGCGTGGCGGGCTGGCGAAATATGTGCTTGGTTCCGTGGCAGAACACGTCGTGCTCAACTCCGAGTGCGACGTCTTGACCTTGCCGAGTGCTGCGCTCGACACCGCCTGAGGTTCATCCTTGCGCTACGAAAAGCTGGCCTTGCCCGCTCTGATCGCTCTGCTGATGGGAGCCTTCTGCAAAGACGGTGACGACAACGACGGGGTCGACGACAGTGAAGACAACTGCGTTGGCGTCGACAACGCCGATCAGGCCGATCGGGACGGCGATGGAACCGGCGATGCCTGTGACTGCGCCCCGGACGACGCGTCCATTGCCATCAGCCCGTTCGAGGGCGACCAGGATGACGATGGGGACGGGTATTTCGACGCGTGCGACAACTGCCTGGAGGTCGCGAATCCCGACCAGGCCGATGCCGATGGAGATGGCGTCGGCGCCGCGTGTGACTGCGATGACGACGACCCCAACGAGACCACCGACGGCACGCTTGATTTTCGGGATGACACCGACGGAGACGGTTGGGCCGACATCTGCGATACCTGTCCGAACACCGCCAATCCCGATCAGGTCGATGCCGACGGCGACGGTGTGGGCGCGGCGTGTGAGTGCGACGACAACGATGCATCGAGCGCCGAGGACCCGGTCTCGGGTCCGGACACCGACGGCGACGGTGTCGTCGACGCGTGCGACAACTGCCCCGAGCACGAGAACGGCGCCCAGCTCGACGACGACGGCGACGGCATCGGCAACATCTGCGATGACGACTACGTGGTGCCCCTCAACCCCGTGAACGCGACCTCCAGCTGGGGCACGACCATCTTCGAGTACGGCACGGGAACCAGCCCGACGGTTCAGAACTGCGCGCTGCACTTCGACACCGTGGGCACGGTGCTCGACCCGACGAGCGCGGGATGTCCGTCGTGTGACGTCGTGGTCGATCGTGCTTTTACCTACAACGCCGCGCTGTCTACCGACGACGGGACGTGCGCTGGCACGGGTCTGCACCTGAACACCGGCCACACGGTGGGCATGGTGGGCACCAGTGGGACCGTGCAGCTCAAGCTGAAGTCCGCGGTCGACGGGAGCTTCTTCGACTGGGCACCGGGCGAGGTCAACGGCGCCGTGCTGACGGTCGACCACGAGGTGGTGTCCGACCTGGGCGGCGGGAACTACATCCGCTCTCGCTGGGACATCACGACGACGTTCGAGGAGTAGGCGAGCGGCTCGAGCCGCCGTCGCTCACCCGCCCAGCGGCACCGGTGGCGCCGCCCCCACCTGGCCACGCCAGCGCAGCCAGTGATCGGCCAGCACCAAGCACATCATGGCCTCGACCATGGGCACCGCGCGCGGCAGCACGCAGGGGTCGTGCCGTCCCTTGGGGCGCACAGTGGTGGCCTGGCCTGAGACATCGACGGTGGGCTGCTCCTGAAAGAGCGTGGCCACGGGCTTGAAGGCCACAGCGAGCTCGATGGGCATGCCGTTGCTGATTCCGCCCTGAATGCCGCCACTTCGGTTGGTGGTGGTGCCGATGCCGCGGTGGGCGTCGGGCACAAAGATGTCGTTGTGCTCGCTGCCGCGAAGCAGGGTTCCCGCGAAGCCGCTGCCGGACTCGAAGCCCTTGGCGGCAGGCAGCGAGAGCATGGCCTTGGCGAGGTCGGCCTCGAGCTTGTCGAAGACGGGAATGCCCAGGCCGGCCGGCACATCGCGGGCGACGGCGCGCACCACGCCGCCGATGGTGTCTCCGGCCTTGCGCACCTCGCGGATACGCGCCTCCATCGCGGCTGCAGCCACGGGGTCGGGGCAGCGCACCGGGTTTGCGTCGACGTCTTGGTGGCCCACGGTGGCCGAGTCGACGACGCTGGGGATGTCCTGCACGCGGTCGACCCAGGCTACGACCTGGGGAGCGGGACGGCCGGTCGCGCTGGCGAGGTGAGCCAACACCTGGCGAGCCACGGCTCCCGCCGCCACCCGTGCCACGGTCTCGCGCGCGGACGCGCGGCCGCCACCGGCCCATGCACGGCGCCCGTACTTGGCGTCGTAGGTGAAGTCGGCGTGGGAGGGGCGGTAGCGATCGCGGAAGTCGGCGTAGGCGCTGGGGTCGGCATCCTTGTTGCGCACCACCATGGCCAGCGAGGTGCCCAGGGTCTCGCCGTCGAACAGGCCGCTCAAGACCTCGGCGTGATCGGGCTCCTTGCGCTGGGTGGTGAGCTTGGACTGGCCGGGTCGGCGGCGGTCGAGCTCGGCCTCGACCGCTCCCAGGTTGAGCGGGATGCCGGGCGGCAGCCCCTCGATGACGACGCCCAGGGCGCCGCCATGGCTCTCGCCAAAGGTCGTGATGCGCAGCGCGTGGCCAAAGGTCGACATGCCAGGCGTGTATCCCTCTATGCTGGGGGTATGCGACCCCTCCTCCTCGCGGTGCTGGTCGCGGGCACACCCGCGGCAGCGCAAGACAAGCTGCCTGGCCCCTTCGTGGGCGGCACGGGGTCCTACAATGTGGTGGCCAACGGAGGCTTCGAGAACGGCGGGGCCAGCCCCAATGGTTGGACGGGCATCGGCGCCTGGTCGCACCTGGGGCGCGACGCGACCTTCAGCTACAACGGCTCGGCGTGCGCTGCGATGGTCGACCAGACCTGGGTGAACAGCGGTGCGGGGGCTGCGTACCGACGCAGCGTCAGCGTCACCAACAACCAGTGGTACGTGCTGTCGGCGTACGCGTTTCACGACCTCATCGGCACCGGCAACGTGTACATCGACCTGTCCGACCAGCCCTACCTGCAAGGCAATGGCGCCACGGGGGACTGCTCGATCGGCGCGACCCGGGGCGCTGCGGAGTGGGAGTTCCTGTGGTGCTCGTTTCGGGCAACGGGAAGCTCGGTGAACGTGCGGGTGGTGGTAGACGGGACCATTGCGGCAGGGTCCTACGCGGCATGGGACGACATCGCGATCACCCCGCTCGGTAGCTTCGTGGAGCCCACCAGCGAGTCGGTGGACTACGACGGCGACGGCTGGACCATCGGCGAGGGGGACTGCAACGAGGGCAACGCGGCCATTCACCCGGGGGCCAACGAGATCTGGTACGACGGCATCGATCAGGACTGCCTGAGCGACGACGACTACGACCAGGACGCGGACGGCCAGCGCTCGGATGCACACGGGGGCGCCGACTGCGACGACACCGACGACACCATCTACGACGGCGCAACAGACAGCTGGTACGACGGGGTGGACAGCGACTGCGCGGGCAACGACGACTACGACCAGGACGGGGACAGCCAGCGCTCGGATGCGCACGGGGGCGCCGACTGCGACGACACTGACAGCGCGATCTACGACGGTGCCCCGGACAGCTGGTACGACGGGGTGGACAGCGACTGCGCGGGCAACGACGACTACGACCAGGACGGGGACAGCCAGCGCTCGGATGCGCACGGGGGCGCTGACTGCGACGACACCGACAGCGCGATCTACGACGGTGCCCCAGACAGCTGGTACGACGGGGTAGACAGCGACTGCGCGGGCAACGACGACTACGACCAGGACGGGGACAGCCAGCGCTCGGATGCGCACGGGGGCGCCGACTGCGACGACACCGACAGCGCGATCTACGACGGTGCCCCGGACAGCTGGTACGACGGGGTGGACAGCGACTGCGCGGGCAACGACGACTACGACCAGGACGGGGACAGCCAGCGCTCGGATGCGCACGGGGGCGCCGACTGCGACGACACCGACAGCGCGATCTACGACGGTGCCCCGGACAGTTGGTACGACGGGGTGGACAGCGACTGCGCGGGCAACGACGACTACGACCAGGATGGCGACGGGTTTGGCCGTGAGGCCGATGGTGGGTTGGACTGCGACGACCAGGATCCCGCCGTTCACCCCGATGCCGACGAGATCTGGTACGACGGCGTCGATCAGGACTGCGACGATGCCAATGACTTCGATCAGGACGGCGACGGGTACACCACCAGCGACTGCGATGACACCGATGCGACGGTGAATCCGCTGGCGGTCGAGGTCTGGTACGACGGCGTCGACCAGGACTGCGACGGCGCGTCGGACTACGACCAGGATGCGGATGGACACGACTCGGATGCCTACGGCGGTGGGGACTGCGACGACGCCAGCGCGCTGGTGGGCCCGCACGTGGCCGAGACCTGGTACGACGGCGTGGACGGCGACTGCGATGGCGGGTCCGACTACGACCAGGATGGCGACGGCTTCGACAGCGAGGCGGACACACCGGGTGGCTCTGGCGACGACTGCGACGACCTGGTTGCGAGCACCAACCCCTTTGGCAACGACATCCCCGACGACGGCATCGACCAGGACTGCAGCGGCGCAGACGCCACGACGGGCGGCGGCGACGCCGACACCGATGCGGACTCGGACAGCGACACCGACAGCGATGCGGATGCCGACTCGGATGTGGATGCCGACGCCGACGCCGACGCCGACGCCGACGCCGACGCCGACGCGGACGCCGATGCAGATGCGGATGCCGATACCGACGGGGTCTCAGCGGCGAGCGATCGGGCGGTGAGTGCCGCGGAGCCCGTCGGCGGCCAGCCGGTCGTCTATGGCGAGGGTTGTGGCTGCACGAGCACCGGGTCTGGCTTCCCGCCGCTGTGGGTGTTGGGCGTGGTCGGGGTGTTGGGGTGGAGGCGGGGATCGGGGGGTCTGGCAACCAATGGTCGCCCGTCGATCCCCCGGTAGAGGTCGTCCGCGGAGATCAAGGCACGCCGATTACCAATGGTTCGCTGCCGAGCCCCCTGCATTCCTCATTGGCATTGGGGACGCCTCTCCGCGGTCGACCATTGGTATTTCCCAGGGGCGAGAGCTGTAGATCGCCTTGGGGTGTGCGCCTGCGGGCGACCATTGGTTGCCAGACCCCCAGACGATAGCCCCCCTCCCATGAAAGACGCCCTCATCGTCAGCGTCCTGTCGTTGGTGCCCCGCAATCGCGCCGCCCGCGGCATGGGCTGGTTCGCGCGAACGGGCGTCAGTCGCGCCATGAAGTCCCTGTTCGTGCGGGTCTATGGCGTCGACATGTCCGAGGCCGAGCACCCGCCCGGCCACTATTCCTCGCTGGAAGGCCTGTTCACGCGGCGTCTGAAGCCGGGCGCGCGCCCCATCGACGCCGCACCCGACGCGGTGGTCTCGCCGGTCGACGGCAAGGCCGCCGCCGTGGGCACGACCGTCGACGGCTGCATCGCGCTGCCGGGTGGCAAGCAGCTCGACGTGGCCCGCCTGCTCGACGAGCCGGTGGAGGGCGAGCGCGACGTGGCCGTGCTGTACCTGTCGCCCAAGGACTACCACCGGGTGCACGTGCCTCGGGAGGGCACGGCGTGCCGGTGGGTGTACCAGCCGGGCACCCTGTGGCCGGTGTTCCCCGCGGCCGTGCGTCGCGTGGACGGCCTGTTCTCGAAGAACGAGCGCCTGACCGTGCACATCGACACCTCCTTCGGCCCCATGGCCGCGGTGCTTGTGGGGGCTTTTGGGGTGGGGCGCATCAGCTCGCCGGTCGCCGACGTCATCACCAACCTGGCGGGGCCTCGGGAGCGCATCGAGCGGGCCTGCGCCCACGATCTCGAGCGAGGGGGCGAGCTGGGCGTGTTCCACCTGGGCTCGACCGTCGTGTTGGTGGCCCCGCCGGGCAGCCTGACGTGGACGGTGACCGCTGGAGACGCCGTGCGCATGGGCAAGAGGCTCGCGAGGCAGGTCGCTGAAATGCGAGGAACGAGTATTTCATCGGCCTGTTAGCGAGGCGCATGGAGTTGTTCGCGCGAACTCGGGATGCCCTGGACTGGGCTGTCGTGGTCGAGGCGCTCGCCGAGGGCGCGCGCACGGCCATGGGTGTGCGCGCCGTGCACGGCCTGGAGCCGCTCACCGCGCCCCCGCAGGTGACCCGGTGCTACGACGCCATCGACGAGCTCACGGTGCTGTACGACACCGACTGGCGCATGCCCATCGGTGGCGTCGGTGACATCGGCGGCGACGTGCGCCGCGCCGCCAAGGGCGAGGTGCTCGAGCGCGACGAGCTGCGCCAGGTGGCCACCACCATGATGGCGCTGGCCGACCTTCACGATGGCCTGTGCGACGAGGCCGAGGCGTACCCGGTGCTGGCGTCGATGGCCTACAGCATCACCGTCGACGAAGACCTGGTCGACGAGCTCGACCAGGCCTTCGACGCCCACGGGCAGCTGTCTGCTGAGCGATACCCAGAGCTCGGCGAGCTGCGGGGGCGCATCGCCGATCTGGCCGCGCGCGCCCGCGCCAAGCTCGAGGAGCTGCTGGCCAGCGATGCCCTCGCCGACGTGCTTCAGGACAGCTACGTCGCGCTTCGGGGCGACCGCTACGTGCTGCCCATCAAGGAGCACGCGAAGCGCTGGGACATCGGCATGGTGCACGACACCTCGGGCTCCGGTCGCACCGTGTTCATCGAGCCCCACGAGGTGATGGAGCTCTCGAACCGGCGCCGGGTCGCCCAGGGCCAGCTGCGCGCGGCGGAGCGGCGGATCCTCGGGGAGCTGTCGGCCTGGGTGGGGCGAGACTCCGCGGCCACCCTGGAGTCGCTCGACGCGGCGACGCAGATCGACCTTGCGGTGGCGCGCCACGCGCTGGCGATGCGGCTCGAAGCCACGCGGCCCATCGTGGGCCATGAAGGGCGCGTGTCGGTGAAGGCCGCGCGCCACCCGGTGCTGGTGCTGCGCGGGGTCGATGTCGTGGCCAACGACCTGGCGGTGGGCGGTGACCTGGCCGCGCTGGTGCTCACCGGGCCCAACACCGGCGGCAAGACCGTCGCGCTCAAGACCATCGGCCTGTGCGCGCTGCTGGTTCGGGCGGGCTGCTTCGTGCCGGCCGCCGCCGAGTCCCGGGTCGATCTGTTCGACGCGGTGTTCGCCGACATCGGCGACGCGCAGACCGTGGGCGGCGATCTGTCGACCTTCTCGGCGCACCTCGTGGCACTGCGCGCGATGCTCGCCCAGGCCCGCCCCCGAGCCCTGCTGCTGCTCGACGAGCTGTGCACCGGCACCGACCCCAGTCAGGGGGCTGCGCTGGGTCGGGCCGTCATCGAGGGCATGCTCGACTCGGGCGCCACCACGGTGATCACGACCCACTACGCCTCGCTCAAGGCCCTGGCGCTGGGCGACGAGCGGGTGGCGATGGCGGCGGTCGAGTACCGAGACGGCCAGCCCACCTACCGGGTCGTGCGCGACGCCACCGGCGAGTCCCACGCCTTCGATACCGCGCTGCGCATGGGCCTGTCCCCGGCCCTGGTCGAGCGGGCGCGCTCGCTCCTGGCGGGGGCCGAGGGCGCGCTGGCCGACGCGCTGGGCGCGCTCGATGCGCAACGAGAACAGATCGACGAAGCGCGGGCCGAGGTCGAGCGCCGCGAGGAGGCCCTGGCCAGCCGCGAGGCGCGCATCCAGGACCGCGAGGCCCGGCTGGCCGAGCGCACCGAGCGCCTCGAGAACGAGGGGGCGGCCGAGTTCAAGAAGCGCCTCGAGCGGGCCGACAAGGCCATCGGCGCGGTGGTGGCCGAGCTGCAGCGCGCGCCCAGCCACGACGGCGTCGCGGCCGCCCGAGCCACGCTCGGGGCCTTCCGCGCGCTGGCTCCCGACGAACCCGCGCCCACCCCCGCGGCCGCCGAGGTCCGTAGCTTCGAGGTGGGAGACCCCGTCGTTCACGGCTCGCTGGGCAAGGGCGAGGTGGTCTCGGTAGGCGACAGCATCATGATCCGGGTCGGCGCGCTCACGGTGCAGGCCAAACCCGAAGATCTGGCCCCCGGTCGCCCGCAGAAGCCCACTCGCCCCCGGGGTGCAGCGAGCGTCGCTGCTGCCGCGGCGCCGCCCGAGCCAGAGCTCGCCGAGGCACTGCGCATCCCGTCCAACACGCTGGATCTGCGCGGCAAGCGCGTGCTCGATGGCCTGGACGAGGTGGACGGCTTCCTGGACGGGGCTCTGGTGGCCCGCATGCCCGTCGTGTTCATCCTGCACGGCCACGGCACCGGGGCCATGAAGGCTGCGGTGCGCGAGCACCTGCGCACCCACGAGTTCGTGCGTCGAAGCCGCCCGGCCAACGCCGATCAGGGCGGCGACGCGTACACGGTGGTCGCGGTCAAGATGTAGGCCTGCGGCGGCCGCAGCACTCCTTCCCGGCTTTGTTGGATAAAAATCCGCCCACCCGTTGTCTGTGTCGGTGAGGAACAGGAGAACGCTCACCCCATGCACGACGGGCCAGCCGCACAGCGCTTCGAGCGTCTCATCCAGCCGACACTGGAGGCGCTCCATCGCTTTGCGCATCGCCTGGAGCGCGACCCGGTGGCCGCCGACGACCTGCTCCAGCAGTCCCTGCTCGCGGCCTTCCGCAAGCTGGGGCAGCTGAAAGAGGACGGCGCCTTCAAGGTCTGGGCGAGCCGCATCCTGTTCCACACCCACCTCAACCGCCGCAAGAAGCGGGTGGAGTCCAGTGTGGACCCAAGCACCCTCGAACACGTCGTCGAGCTCGACGAGCGCCGAACGAGCCCGGAGGCGCTCACCGAGCGCTCCCGGCTCGGCGCTCGCCTGGCCTCTGCCCTGGATGCGCTGCCCGAGCCGCAGCGCGCAGCCCTCTGGCTCGTGGACGGCCAGGGCTTCACCTTTGCCGAGGCCGCCGGCGTGCTGGGCGTGCCGATCGGCACCACGGCCAGCCGCGTCGCCCGTGCCCGCACCACACTCCGAACCACGCTCGCCGATGTTGCGCGCGAGCAGGGGGTGATCCGATGAACCGCACCGAAGCCCTGGCCCTCCTCAAGCAGTGGAACCCCGACGAGGGCGACCTGCCCGATGCGGTGGCCGCGATGCTCGATGACGACGAGCAGGTTCGCGCGGCCTTCGACGCCCGCTTCGCTCCCGTCGATCTGGCCGAGGCCACCGCCCCCGAGCTCGATGCGACGCTGGCTCGCGACCTGGTGGCCCAAGCGACGTCCCCTGCGCATGACCCGCCCAGGCCTGCGAACAGCCGGCGCTGGCTCGGGGCGCTTGGCGCGGTCGCTGCTGCGGCCCTCGTCGGGCTGACGGTGACATCGACGACGACGGTGCTGATGCTGTCTGCGGGCGATTCGGAGGCACCCCCGACGATCCAGAGCGGTCGTCCCTGGGGCCCGGCCTACCCCGCCGGCGATGACGGCATCGTCGCCGGCAACACCCGCGACCCCGGCGCGCCGCTGGAGCAGACCAAGGCGGGCGGCAAGGGGCGGGACAAGGCCACGTCGTCGTCGGGCAGCACCACCGGCGGTCCCGTGATCATCCGCGGCGGGCAGCGTGTCATCACCGAGGCCGACAACAAGGCCGATGCCAATCGCCGTGGCGAAGAATTGGCGGCGTTGGGCTACATCCAGGCACTCGATGGCGACGACAAGGACGGCGACGGCCGCTACGACGAAGGCCAGGCCAACGGCGTGCGCGCTCAGGCGCCTGCCAACGACCCCGCAGACGCCACCACCGAGAACTACACCGACTACGGGCACCACGACTTCGTGCACACCGGTGAGGATCGGCTGTCGACCTTTGCGATCGACGTCGACACCGCCTCGTACACCAACGTCCGCCGCATGCTGAACGAGGGCTACCTGCCGCCGGCCGCGGCGGTGCGGGTCGAGGAGTTCGTGAACTACTTCCCCTACGACTACCCCGCGCCCCAGGGCGACCCGTTCTCGGTGGACATCGAGGGCGGCCCCAACCCCTGGAATCCGCGCACTCAGCTGGTGCGTTTTGGCGTGCAGGGCAAGCGGGTGAACCAGCTCGCTCGCAAGCCGGTGCACCTGACCTTCCTGGTGGACACCAGCGGCTCCATGCAGTCCCCCGACAAGATGGGCCTGGTGAAGCGCACGCTCACGTTGCTGACCGAGGAGCTCGAGGACGGCGACACCGTCAGCATCGTCGCCTATGCAGGCAGTGCCGGCCTGGTGCTTCCGCCCACGCCGATGAGCGACAAGCAGAGCATCCGAGCGAGCCTGCGCCGGCTGGAGGCGGGGGGCAGCACCGCGATGGGGGCAGGCATCGATCTGGCCTACCGGCAGGCGATGGCCAGCTACCACGATGGCGCGGTGAACCGGGTGGTGGTGTGCAGCGACGGCGACGCCAACGTGGGCGAGGTTCGCCACGGCGAGCTGTCCAAGCTCATTCGCGGCTATGCCCAGAAGGGCGTCACGCTGACCACGGTGGGCTTCGGCTCGGGCAACTACAACGACACGATGATGGAGCAGCTCGCGAACGACGGCGATGGCAACTACTTCTACATCGACTCGGAGCGCGAGGCGCGCCGGGTGTTCGTGGACAAGCTGACGGGCACGATGCAGGTCATCGCCAAGGACGTGAAGATCCAGGTCGACTGGGACCCCAGCCAGGTCGTGGCCTACCGCCTGGTGGGGTACGAGAACCGGGACGTCGCCGACCGCGACTTTCGCAACGACAAGGTCGACGCGGGCGAGATTGGCAGCGGCCACCAGGTGACGGCCATCTACGAGGTGGCGCTGGCCCCCGACGGGCAGGGTCCGCTGGGCACCATCCGGGTGCGCAACAAGGCCCCGGGGCCCGACTCACCGGCGGTCGAGCGCAGCTTCACGGTGGCTCGGGAGGTGCTGCAGGACGACTTCCAGGAGACGTCGAAGGACTTCCGCTTGGCCTTCGCCGCCGCGAGCTTCGCCGAGCGCCTGCGGGGCAGCCCGCACCTGCACCATCACAGCTACCGCCAGATCCTGCCGATCGCGCTGGGTGCCCAGCGCGCCGAGTACGACGAGGATGCCGAGCTTGTCGGCCTCATTCGGGCCGCGGCCAAGCTGTCCGGCGAGTGAATCAGCGACCGAACCCCCCTCGGTGCACAATGTCCAAGGTGTTCCGAGGGAGTCGTCGTGATCTGCGCCCATTGTGGAGAGAGCGCTGAGGGCATGCACTGCGGCGCCGAGCCACGGCTCGACGGTCGCTATGCCCTACTGCGCGTCCTGGGCGAGGGCGGGTCGGGCACCACCTGGTACGCCACCGACCAGGCTGGCCACGGCTTCGCGATCAAAGAGATGAGCCTGTGGCGCGCCCGCGACCCCAAGGCGCGGGAGCTGATTCGCCGCGAGGCCCGCATCCTGCGGGAGCTCGATCACCCCGGCATTCCCCGGTACCAGGAGCACTTCGAGCTGGGAGCCGGCCGCTCACGGGCGCTGTACATCGTGCAGGAGTTCGTGGAGGGCGAGACCTTGGCCAGCGAGCTGGGCACCAAGCGGCTCAGCGAGGCCGAGGTGCTCGATCTGGCCGACGAGGTGCTGTCCATCCTGGCCTACCTGCACGCGCTGTCGCCGCCGGTCATCCACCGCGACGTGAAGCCCGCGAACATCCTGCGCAGGCCCGACGGCCGGCTGGCCCTGGTGGACTTCGGCTCGGTGCGCGATGCGCTCAAGGACTCGGTGATGGGCGGCAGCACCGTGGCCGGCACCTTCGGCTTCATGGCGCCGGAGCAGTTCACCGGAGCCGCGACGCCGCCCACCGACCTGTACGGCCTGGGCGCCACCCTGGTCGCGATCCTGTCACGCCGGCCGCCGCACACCCTGGTGGGGGCCAACGGCGTGCTGCGCTGGCAAGACGTGGTCGCCGTCCGGCTGGGCACCCGTCAGCTCCTGGAGGGCCTGCTTCACCCCGATCCCGACGAGCGACCCCGCGACGCCTCGGACGCGGCGCACCTGGTGCAGAGTGCGCGCTTCGTGGCCATGGAGCCCGACACCGGCACCCCAGACCGCGAGCGCCTGGACCGCCAACGCGACTCGCTGCGACCGGCCTCGGCCGTCAAGGTCGCCATGGCACCCGATAGCGAGGTGCGCCGCCTGTTCGAGCCCCACGACAACCCGGAGCTACCGGGCAAGCCAGGCTTCTTCGCGCCGCTGGCCAGGGTGCGGGAGTGGGCCCGGGAGCGCAGCCGGCTGGCAGCAGTGGCGGCGGTCGTGCTGGGCGCGACGGTGGGCTTCCTGGTGGCCGAGCCCCAGGGACTCGCAGGCCGGCTGAACGACGCCGAAGAGGCGCCGGCCGGCTGGGAGCAGGTGTCCGAGCTGTACAACGGCAACTCGGCCGTGCAGGCGTGCCTGGCGTACCACGAGGGCCTGTACGAGGGGGAGCACGACGTGCCCGCGCTGGTAGAGGTGCACCGCGATCCGCGCGAGTTCAACGGCGTGAAGGTGGTGATCATCGCCCGCGGGGATCCGCTTCGGCGCTGCCTGGAGCGCGCCACCAGCGAGATCGAGCTGCCGCGGATCAAGGGCGTGTACACCGTCGAGATTCCGCTGCGGCCCGAGCCGCTGGCGCCGCCGGATGTCGATGCGGTGATGGACGCGCTGTAGAGTCGCAAGGAGAACGGGCCTCCGTGCCCGTTGAGGCCTGTGACTACCGCTGCGCCACGTGAGGCTGCTCGGCGCTGCCGGCCGCGGCCTCGACGGTGGTGGCCCAATACTCGACGCCACCCGCGTACTCGTCGCCCAGCTCGAGCTTGACGAAGCGCTTGCCCAGGCGCACCGCCATGTCGGCCTGGTGCCAATCGGTGGCGCCCTTGGCGCGGTAGTGCAGCACGACGCGGGTGCCGTCCTCGCGGCACAGCGATCCGCTGAACACGGCGTCGGGCACCGGTGTCAGGCGCGGCTCGTCGAGCTCGATGCACTGCGCGATGGGTGGAACGGGCTCTGGGGCCGATGGACCGCGCAGCGTGATCGCCAGGTTCAAGCCCGAAACCACCAGCGCCGTCGTGGCGGCGCCCAGAGCGATGTAGCTGATCTGCTGGCTCATGACGTAGGAATGGTAGTGTACGAGCGCGGTAGATGAGGACTCATGCGAGCAATCCTGGTTTCCTTGGCACTCCTGCTGTCAAACCCCGCTGCAGCGGAGTGTGTGCACCCGGCGCGGGTGTTGATCTCGGCCGAGCGAGCGGTCGAAGACGGCGACATCGAGACGGCGCGCAAGGCCATCCCGATGTTGGACGAGTCCTTTCGGTGCTCCGAGACGGTGAGCCCGCCCATGCTCACCCGCTACTGGCAGGTGGCGGGCATCATCGCGGTCGATGACGGCGAGCTGCAGGCCGCCGACGAGTACTTTGCGGCGGCCCATCGCGTGGGCGGCGATCAGTGGCGCGACGACTTCCCCGCCAAGGCGCGCCGGTACTACGATCAGGCCCAGGCGCGCACCCGCTCCGCCGGCGTGCTGCGCCTGGCGCCCGAGCACATCCAGTACGACGGACGCATCAACGGCATCAACGCGATCTTCCCGCTCAAGGTGCCCGCCGGCCTGCACTTCATCCAGATCGAGATGAAGGACGGCAGCCAGCAGCGCTTCGCCGACTTCGTGTTCGCCGAGCCTGGCGAGACCACCCGGGTCAAGACCGGGATGGAAGAAGACCTCGACCAGTGGGTGCCCGTGTGGCTCGGGGGCAACTTCGACCCCGAGAACCTGCCGCTCGTGTCCACCGGCGCCGCGCTGCCGCCGCCTCCTCCCCCGCCCGTCGACGCGCCTCCCCCGCCGCCTCCGCCCGAGGGCTCCGACCCCGCCCTGCCGCCGCCGGACGGCGTGACCGACGAGGGCACCGACGATCCGCCGCCTCCGGGGCCCGACCCCGACGATCCGCTCGGCGGTGACCTGCCTCCCATCGACCTCTCAGCGGCCGCCAAGCTCGACGATGTCACCAACAAGCAGTACCGCTTCCTCAAGCCCAAGCTGGCCCGGCAAGATCCGAACCCGCGCCAGCAGGTCGACTTCACCGCCTACACGCTCGAGTGGGGCGAGGTGAAGCTGGGCATGGGCTCGATCGTGGCGGGCATCCTGCCGCGCACCCAGGTGGGCACCCAGCCGCTGCTGTGGGCAGTGGGCGTGCCCAACGGCTTCGCCAAGGTGAACCCGCTGCGGCTCAAGTTCATCGATGTGTCGGCGAACGGCCGCTACTACAGCCTGCCCACCGACTCCTTCAACGCCCAGTACATCGGGGCCGGCGGCCAGACCAGCCTGATTCTGGGCAAGGCCTTCGGCCTGCACGCGGGCATGGACTGGCAGCGCATCACCGCCGATGGCATCCCCGACCTGTCCAGCCTGTCGCCGCTGCTGTCCCGGGTCACCGGCGAAGAGCTGGACGGCTGGGAGATCCCCGAGGAGCTGCTGCCCGAGGACCCACGCTTCGAGGCCCAGACCACCACCATTCGCCTGGCTGCCGACATCCGCTTCAACCGGCGCGACTCCATCGTGCTGCAGGGCTCGTGGATCAACTACGCCAAGGTGCAGCAGTACTACGTCGACGAGGAGTACATCCCGCCCATCGCCGGCCTCGAAGAGGCGCTCAAGCACGACGGCGCGGTGCCCATCAGCTCGACTTATGTGGCGAGCCTCGCCTACAACATCAGCTTCCGGCAGATCGACATCCGCTTCGGCCTGGGCGTCTCCAAGCTCCCGGCCGCCTGGCTCACCCAGGCCTTCGAGTTCTCGTACCGCTTTGGTGGCAAGTCCAGGTGGGAGCAGGCAAGAATCAAGCGCCAATGGCGACGGGATCGGTCGGGTCGGAACACAGATGCGACGGAATGACCGAGACCCCGAGCACAGGTAGCCACAGCCGCCGCACGCCCCGCTACGTGCGAACCTCGATGGCGGTGGGACTCGCCGCAGTTCCGGCCGTGGGGCTGGCGCTGGCGGGCTCCACCCGCGCGTGGCAGCTCGCGGTGCTGCACGTGCTCCTGGCGGCGACCTTGCTGCTCATCTCGCGGCACAGCGACCGCACGCTCGCCTACGGGGGCCGTGCCCTGCAGCTCGGCCTGGCCTTGGTGCCCCTGGTGGCCGCCGTCGCCATTGGCCTGCTGCCGCTCCCCATGGCTGTCGTGCGGCTGGTTGCGCCGGGCATCGCCGCCGCTCACCCTGATGCGAGCTGGCACACCCTCAGCATGAGCCCCGCGGGCACGGTCAGCGAGCTGGCCTGGTGGTTGTTGGTGGTCGGCTATGCGGTGGCGGTGGGCGTGTGGGGAGGCCGCGGGCGCAAGGCCGTCAAGGCCGAGAACGCCCTGTTCATCGGGGTCTTGAGCTTCATGGCCTTTGCGGCGGTGCACCTGTGGACCGGCGCCGATGCCATCCTGGGCGTGCTGCCGGTCAAAGACCCGCCCAGCCTGTTCTTCGCCCCCTTCGTGAACGCCAACTTCTTTGGCACCGTGCTGTTGTTGGCCTTCCCGCTGGCGCTGGGCGAGGCCATCCGCGCCCGCGGCGAGGGCGGCAATGCGGCCATGACCCCCTACGCCGTGCTGACGGTGCTGCTGCTGTGCTTCATGGTAGCGCTGGGCTCGTTCAGCACGCTGTTGGCGCTTGGGGTCGAGCTGCTGATGCTGCTTTGGATCCTGGACGGGGTGCCCCGCGGCACCCGCTCGATGGTGGGCCTGAGCGGGCTGGCGGCCTTGGGGCTGGCCTTTGTCGTCATGCTCTACCTGCAGCCGGACTGGTGGCGCATGAGCGTCGAGCCGCGGGCGCTGCAGTGGGCCGACGCCCCCCGCATGCTGCTGGACCACTGGCTCGCCGGCACCGGGGGTGGCGCCTACGCCCAGGCCTATCCGCCGTACCGCAGCGTCATCGCCTATATGCACTTCACCCACATGCACATGGACCCGCTGGAGTGGCTGGTCGAGACGGGGATTGTGGGCATCGCGGCGCTGCTCGCGGCCTGGCTGCTCTTTCCCAAGAGCGCGCCCGGCGACCGCCGGCGGTTCTGGTCGATTGGGCTGTGGGGCGCGCTGGCCTCGGCGATGTGGAACTTCCCCCTGCAGGTCCCGGGCATCGCGCTGTGCTTCGCGGGGGTGCTCGCGGTGCGCTACGCCTGCTTCGACGTGTCCGAGCTGGTTCCGGCGCGCCGCGTTCGGGGGGCCTTGATCGGCCTGGCGCTGCTGCAGCTCCCGGCGGTCGCCTGGCAGGTGCGCACCGAGGTCACCGAGCGCGCGGTCGCCACCCTGGAGCGCCCCGAGACGGCGCCCAACGACAAGGCCCGGGCGGCGCGTACCCTCGCCTGGACATCGCCCGGGTCGGGCCCGCTCGCCCTGCACCACGTGTGGGAGGCCGAGCGCGACGGTCGTACCGAGCAGGCGGTGGCGCTGGCCCTGGCCATCGAGTCGTCCCACGCCCACGACGCGCGCACCCTGCGCCGGGCGGCGCTGGTCCTGTGGCGGGCCGACGCCGACGACGATGCGCTTCGGCTGCTGGATCGCGCGGCGATCCGTGACCCCAACGACTTCCGCACCTGGGTGGCCATCAGCCGAATCCACACCGAGAACGTGCGCGGCGCCGAGGCCGCGACCGCTTTCGCCGAGGCCCTACGCCACTGGCCCGACGAGCAGGGCGACAAGGGAAGGCCCCTCGACGAGGCCTACCGCCTGCTTCCGCTGGGGGAGTTCTGGATCGAGGCGCTGGCTGATGCGCCGGCCTACTGGTCCTGGCAGTTCGCCGACCGCATGCTCGACGCCGGGGAGCCCCAGCTGGCGCTGCAGGCCATCGAGCAAGCGGCCCGGCTCGAGCCCGAGATCTACGACGACTCAGCGATCTGGGTGTACGTCTTGCTGGCCAACGACCGGGTCGCCGAGGCCGAGGCCTTCGGTGAGCGCCTGATCACCGACTATCCCGAGCGCCCGTACAACTGGAAGGCGGCGGGTGCTGCGCTGGAGCACCAGGAGCAGTACGACAAGGCCAGCGCGCTGTACCTGCGCGGATTCGAGAAGAACCGCCGCGAGCCCGACCTCGCCCTGCGGGCGGTGCGCGCCGCCGACCGTGCCGGGGGCCCAGAGCGGGCGCTGGCCGTGGTGAAGGGCATCGACGTGCACATTCGGCATGACCCGCGCATCGACCTCGAGGCCGCGCGCCTGTACCTGCGGGCGGGCCGGCCGGGTGACTGCGTGCTTCGGCTCGAGGACGCGGGCTTCGTGGACCCCGGTCACAAGCAGCGGGCGGCGGCGCTGATGGCGCGGTGCGGGTCGTAGACGGCCCGGTACGCCGACTCGGCAGCCGGACCTGCCGAGGGCGGCGGATGCCTCGGTCGCAGCGCGCTGAAAACCCGGCGAGCCGGGTATTTCGGCACCTCGCTACAGCACGATCATCCACACGATGAACACCGCCAGGACGACCGCTCCGATGTTGAATCCCCAGCGAATCATGTCGCGCTGGTCGGACATCGCGGTGGGGCCGTAGTAGCGGGACGTGCGCTTGGTGCTTCGCTTGCTGCGTCGGCGCTGGTCGGCCTGTTCGGGGGTGAGCCAGCGCACGCGGCCGTTGCTGCTGACGTACTTCACCAGCCCCTGCGAGGCGTAGTACTCCTCTTCGACCGACTCGACGAAGGCCGGGTCGATGCCCTCGAGCGGGTCGATCTTCTGCACCTCGGCACGCTCGGCGAGCACACCGCTGGTGGCCGCGGCGATCTGCTGCCGCCGGGCCAGGTACTCGAACACCTTCTGGCGCTGCGGGTCTTCGGCTGTGCTCATCGGACCTCCAGCGCGGGCCGGAGCGACAGCTCGGGCTCGGGTGCGCGGTGGGTCGTGCCTTCGATGGCGATCGCGAGGCCAAGGCAGAAGTAGATGATGGCGAAGTCCATCATGTTGAGGGTCACTGCCATGAAGCCTACCCCGACGATGCCGCCCATGAAACCCGTTCCGATGTTCTGAAGCGTGCTTCGCTCGGTCTTGAACGCCGCTCGCCAGCCCGTGTGGGCGATGGCGACGAAGAGCAGGATGTGGCTGAAGACGCCGAGCACCCCTTGTTCGACCCAGATGGTGACGTAGGTGTTGTGGGCCACCTTCCACACGCCGCCGGCGGTGACGTAGCTGGCATAGGCGGGAAACATGCCCACGCCGATGCCATGCAGTCCGTGCTGCTGGATGAGGAACAGGCCGGCCTTGAGCAGCTCGGTGCGCTCGGAGAGTGAGGCGTAGCCGAGCTCGGCCTCGCGGGTGGGGTCGAACAGCGTTCCGTACCGCAGCAGGGCGGCCTCGAGGTTCACCACGAAGGGCACGATGGGGATGATGAGTAGGAAGGCGACGACGATGTACTGCCACTGCTTGCGAAAGATGTAGAGCAGGAAGGGCACGGTCAGGATCATGCCGATGAGGCCGGCGCGGCTGTACGACTGGATGACCGAGGCCGGGTACAGGACCGCCACCAGGAACAGAAGTCCGCGTGCGGCGGGGTTCTCGTCGGTGATGAGCCCGCCCAGGATCATGGGGCAGGACAAGACCAGGAACGCCGCCCAGAAGTTGGGGTCGCCGAACGCGCCCGCGCTTCGTTCCTGCCAGGCGTGGTCGAGCCGCATGACGACGGCAGAGTGGTCTTGGTTGAGGTTCCACGCCATGACCGCGATCATGATGACCGCCATGAAGCGGATGAGGTGGGGCAGGTGCTCTTCTTCGACCGCGCTGCTGACCAGGGCGGTGAGCGCCGTGAGCATGATCACGCTGGCGATGTACCGGTACGCCGGGCCGAGCATGCCCGACACCACGACGCTGGCCATCATGGTGCCCACGATGCCGCCGAAGCCCAGCAGCACCCAGCTGAAGCGCACCAGCTGCTTGCCGCGCATGACGGCGTGCACGATGTACACGCCAAAGGCGACGACGGTCGCCACCTTGGACGCGGTGAGCGGCAGCCCCGCGATGTTGATGCCGATGCGGCCGGTGGTGTCGAGCGCGATGCCCGCAAAGACCAGGCCGATGACCAGCGTGGGCGCGTAGAAGCCGGCGCCCACCACCAAGATGCCGGCGAGCAAGAAGACCGGGGTGATGGTGGTGTGCAGGGCCGCCAGGCCGCACAAGACCCCGACCACCAGCGTGATGCCGTGGAAGCCCTCTCCGAGAACGGAGCGGATGTTCACTTGGCCGCCGCTCCGGTGCTTCCACTGTTGTCATCGCCCTCGCGGGGCTCGTAGTTGTAGTGGTAGTCGCGGTAGGCGTAGTAGTACTTGTAGGCCAGACCGCCCCGGTTCACGTCGACGCCGTTGAGGATGACGCCCAGGATGGTGGCGTTGACCTGCTTGAACGTGTCGACGGTGCGCTTGACCACGTGCTTGCTGACGGCGTGCTCGCGCACCACCAACACCACGCCGTCGACCTTGGGCGACAGCGCCACGGCGTCGGACAGCGCGACCGACGGCGGTGTGTCGAAGAGCACCATGTCGAAGCGCTCGTCGAGGTCGGAGATGAGGCGGTCGATGTACGGGCTCGACAGCAGCTCGGTGGGGTGGTCGGTGCCCGGGCCCGAGTAGATGGCGAACAGGTTGGGCACCACCGTGTTGTGCAGGATGTCGTCGACTTCGGCGGCGCCCAGCAGGTAGTTGGTGAGCCCGATGTCGTGGGGCGCGCCAAAGACCTTGTGCAGGCGCGGCTTGCGCAGGTCGGCGTCGACGATGACCACGCGCCGGCCCATCTGGGAGTAGGCGACGGCGATGCGGGTGGCCGTGGACGTCTTGCCCTCGCGGGCGACCGACGAGGTCACCAGCAGGTGGCGGGGGGTGATGCCCTGTGGGTTGAGGTCGAGCATGGCCCGTAGGCCGCGCACCGCCTCGGCGACGGAACTTCGAGGTTGCAGGTGGGTGAACAGGTCGGCCTGCCGCCCGGTCACGCCGTCGGGCAGGGCCGGCACCAGCCCCAGGAAGGGCACCTCGAGGTGGCGGGTGACGTCGATGTGGGAGGTGATGGTGTCGTCGACGTACTCGCGCATCAGCGCCAGCGCGCAGCCGCCCACCAGGCCGATGAACACCGCCACTCCCAGCGACACCGGGATGTTGGGTCGGATGTGCTGGATGGGGGCGATGGCCGCGTCGATGATGTACACGTTGTTGAGCTGCGTGCGGGAGGTCAGGTACACCTCGTCCATGCGCTCGGACAGCTTCTCGTAGAACTTCTCGTTGCGGCGTAGATCGTACTTGAGCTCGCCGTACTCGGTCTCGAGCTCCTGGGAGCGCAGCAGGTCTTGCTTGAGGGCGGTGACCTCGGCGGTGAGCGTGCGCTCTTCGGCCAGCACCACCGCGACCTCGGCGCGCTTGCCGTCGATGACCTTGCGCACCTCGCGCTCGATGTTGTCTTCGATGCTGCGAAGCTTGGCGGCGATGCCTCGGCGCTCGGGGTGCTTCTCGCCGTACTTGGAGGCCAGGTCGGCGTCTTTCTGCACCGACGCGGCGCGGTCGGAGGCCAGCTGGTTGAGCAGTGGAGAGGCCATCACCCGGGCGAGCTCGTCGTAGTTCTTGGACTCGAGCAGCCGCTCGTACGAGCGCAGGTTCTGTTCGGCGACGACACGCCGCGTGCTCACCTCGCCCAGACGGCGGTTGTGCGAGCTCATGATCGACTCGAGCGAGGTGATGTTCTCTTCGACGTCGATGAGGTTGTTGGCCGACTTGAAGTCGAGCAGCTCCTTCTGCAGGCGGTCGACGTTCTCGGCGTACTTGGCCTGTTCGCCCTGCAGCCACTTCTTGGCCTCGCGGGCGCTGCCCTGGCGCAGCTCGAGGTTGCGTTCGGCGTAGATCTCGGCCACCAGGTTGGCCAGGATGGCGGCCCGCTCGGGGTCGGTGTCCTGAACGTGGATGTTCATGAGCTGGGACTGCTCTTTGGACACGACCAGCAGCTGGCTTCCGAGCTTCTTGCCGCCCTCGAAGCCGTCGGCGTCGAAGTCCTGCCACATGTCGTCGCGGCCGAGCGCCTGGTAGCGCCGAGCCACCTCTTCGCGCACGCTGCGGCTCTTTACGATGTGCACCTGCGTTCGGTAGAACTGCAGCATCTCGTAGTAGCCGGACTGGTTGACGTCGATGACCTCGCGCATGTTGACCTCTTGGCCGGTGCGCGGGGTGAGGTGGATGAGCGCGGTCGCTTCGTACTCTTTGTCGGTCAGCAGGGCCCCGATGAGGGTGGCCATGACGACGGTGCCCAGGAACAGAAAGACGATGGATCTCTGCTTCCTCAAGATGGGCCAGACGTCCCAGATCTCGAAGTCGAACAGCTTCTCGCGAATCGAACTCGGGTTTTCGTTCAAACGAAGCCTCTGGGAGCAGGGGACATCTGCACCCCTCTTGGTAACACGGGGCCCGCGAATCCTTCAGTGTTAGCGTTCTGCAGGAGGTGAGATGCGGGCGCCTTGGCTGGTGGCGATTGTGGGAGTGATGGCGTTGGCCTGCGGTGGAGGCGGATCCGTCGACACCGGGCCCGAGCTGGCCGCTGGCGAGCTGCGCTGGGTCGGCTTGTGCGACAGCAACGACATCTGCGAGTCCTTCGACGGCAACAAGCTCGACCCCTTCAACTTCCGCGACCTGATGGACGAGCCCACCGGGCATCGCCTGATGTTCGAGGCCTGGGGGCCCGGCGAGGTGCTGGTCACCTTCGACATGGGGCCGCGCAACTGCGGCTGCGACGAAGCGTGCAAGCTGCCCGAGTTCAACGAGCGCAAGGTCAAGACGAAGACCTACAAGCTGAAGGAGGGCCGCAACCTGGTGGATGTGCAAGACCAGATCCACAAGTGGGAGCGCGACGACATCCAGCTCACCGCCGAGCTCGACGGGGTCGAGACCATCGTGACGGCGTCGCACTGGCCGCTGTGTCTGGAGAAGCCGTAGATCGGGTGGGGATGCACAGGCACGGAGGCCTGTGCTCCTTGGGGTGCTCGCAAGGCGAACGGGCCAGCTGCAGAGGCACGGAGGCCTGTGCTCCTTGGGGTGCTCGCAAGGCGAACGGGCCAGCTGCAGAGGCACGGAGGCCTGTGCTCCTTGGCAAGGTTGCAAGGAGAACGGGCCTCCGTGCCCGTTGAATCGGCGCAGACACGGCTGCTCTAGCTCCCCGTTCGCGCCTTCATCTCAGCGATGCCAGCCTCGATGTGACTGCGATTCGCGGTGGCATCGGGGTCGCGCCAGTCCGACAACCGGTCCTGGAGGTGGTGAACCAGCCAGTCGACGTCTTGCGGGGAACGGGCCACGATGCCTCGCCACCGGCGAAGCTCGCCGCTGTGCAGCGCCAGGGTGACGGTGCCGTCGTCGGCGCTGAGGGCCGCCATCGACTTCCAGGGAAGCAGAGGCTGTGCGGGCTGCACCAGGCCCTCCTCGCGCAGGCTGAGCTTTCCCCCCTGAACCGGGGGTAGCTGCCCGCCCAGGCCCGGAACCGGCCACGCCGCCATGATCTCCAGCACGTCGGCGCCGGGCTCGCCCACGACCGTGGACGGTCGAAACGAGAAGGGGGTGCCCGGCGGGGCGGCGTCGGGGTCGCCGCCGCCGCACCGTTTGAGGGCACGCTGCAGCGCCAGCAGGCTGGCCTCGTCGTCGTTGTCGACCAGGTACACGCGGCCCCGTGCCTCGCCGCGCAGCTTCAGGGACAGGCCGGCGCGCCCTCCCTGCCGCTGCAGTGGACCAGCCATCGCGCGCTCGACGCCGGTCCACGAGAAGCGTAGACGGCCCACCATCAGGTCGTCGGCGGTGGTGGTCACCGCGAACGGGCCTCCCACCAGCCAACGTGGGTTGGGGTTCACCCGGTGGCCCGCCGGCGGCGCAGCACCGCGGCCAGGGGCAGCAGCAGCGACCAGCCCAGTGGCCACCCGCTCGAGGATGCATCGCAGTTGCAGGCAGCCCGCGTGCCGTCGTTGGTGTCGTCGACGCCGGTGTCGCGGCTGCCGTTGTTGTCGACCAGGCCATCGCAGTCGTTGTCGCGCTCGTCGAGGTACTCGCTGGCGCCGGGGTACACGCCGTCGTGGCCGTCATCGCAGTCGTCTCCGCCGCAGTCGAGCGACGTGTAGCCGTCGCCGTCGGCATCGCAGGGGTCGGCGGTGTCGGTCGGGTCGGTATCGGTGTCGCCGGTGTCGCCAGGACTGCCGGTGTCGCCCGTGTCGGGCGGCGGGTCATCGGTGGCGCCGCAGTCCTGGTCGATGCCGTCGCCGACGGGATCGGGTGCGCCGTAGTAGATCTCCGGGTCGGTGTCGTCGCAGTCGAGATCGTTGTCGACGCGGCCCGCCAGGCTCGCGCAGCTCGAGATGGTCTGGCCCGTGCCGATGGCGCCGTAGCCATCGCCGTCGTCGTCGTCGTACACGGTCAGCGAGCCGATGTCGTCGACGTTCAGATCGCAGTCGTTGTCCAGGCCGTCGCACACCTCGTCGGCGCCCGAGTACACGCGGGCCTCGTTGTCGTCGCAGTCGCCGTCGCAGGCCATCACGCCGTCGCCGTCGACATCGGCCTCGGGCGCACCCAGGGTGCCGCTGCAGTCGTCATCGAGCCCATTGCACTGCTCGATGGCGCCGGGAAGCTGGCTGGGGTCGGCGTCGTTGCAGTCGCCATTGCACGCCGAGACCCCATCGCCGTCGGCGTCGAGCTCGTCGGTGCCCAGCACGCCGTCGCAGTTGTCGTCGATGTCGTTGCAGATCTCGGGCGAGCTGGGGTGGATGGCGCTGTCTCCGTCGTTGCAGTCGCCCTCGCAGATGGCGGATCCATCGCTGTCGTTGTCGACCTCGTCGATCGGGATGGCGCCGTCGCAGTCGTCGTCGGTGCCGTTGCACAGCTCGGCGGCGCCGGGACGCACGTCTGGGTCGGCATCGTTGCAGTCGCCGGCGCACAGGCGCACGCTGTCGGCATCGGCGTCGGCCTCGTTGCCGGGCACAGCCCCGTTGCAGTCGTCGTCGACGCCGTTGCAGGCCTCGGAGGCGCCGGGGTTCACGGTGGCGTCGCCGTCGTCGCAGTCGAGCCCGTTGGCGGCCGTGCCCGCGGGCTGCGTGCAGCCCGGCACCGTCACCGATGCGTCGCCGTAGCCGTCGGCGTCGGCATCGTCGTACCAGGGGCCCCCGGTGCCGCCGTTGTCGGCGACGCCGTCGCAGTCCTGATCGACCCCGTCGCACAGCTCGGTCGCGCCGGGGTGGATGGTGTCGTCCAGGTCGTTGCAGTCGGTGTCGTCGTCGACGAAGCCGGCCGGTGCCGCGCAGCGCCGCCGCCGCACGTTGGCGTCGCCAAAGCCGTCGCTGTCGAAGTCGCGGTAGTAGAAGTCGCCGTCGGGCACCCAGCCGTTGTCGGCGGTGCCGTCGCAGTCGTCGTCGAGGCTGTTGCAGATCTCGATGCCGCCGGGCTTCACGAAGGGGTCGGCGTCGTAGCAGTCCCAGTCGTTGTCGACGTAGCCACTGGGCTGGGTGCAGGCGAAGGTGGTGTTGGCGGGGTCGCCGAACAGGTCGCCATCGGTGTCGGCGTACCAGATGGCGCCCGGGCCGTCGTCGGCCGTCCCGGTGCAGTCGTTGTCGACGCCGTCGCAGGCCTCGGGCGCGCCGGGGTACGTGGTGGGCTCGGTGTCGTCGCAGTCCTGGTCGTTGTCGACGAAGCCCGCGGGCTCGACGCAGCGCCGTCGGCGAATGGAGGCGTCGCCAAAGGAGTCGCTGTCGGCGTCGCGGTAGTAGAAGGTTCCGTCGGGCGTCCAGCCCTCGTCGATCGCCGAGTCGCAGTCGTTGTCGATGCTGTCGCACACCTCGGTGGCGCCGGGATTCACGGCGGCGTCGGTGTCGTCGCAGTCGCTGTTGATGTCGTAGCCATCGCCATCGTCGTCGGTGACCGCGCAGTCGACATCGACCGGCACCGTGTCGGTCCAGCTGTCGCCGTTGGTGTCCTGGAACAGGATGTCCAGGTCGATGGTGGCGTCGACGGCACACCAGGTGCGCACGCGCATGCGAACATCAGTCGATGCCGTGACCACGCTGCCCACGCCCACATCTCCGACGGTCGCCGTGTCGGTGATCACGCGCACGACGGGGTTGGGCGAGGACACCGTCGCGGTCACGCCGGGCGCCAGCGCGTCTCCGATGTTCTCGACGTCCAGGGTCATGTCGAAGTAGTCGCCGGGCTCCAGGATGCCGTCGCCGTCGGTGAGATCGACGATCGAGCTGCCGGCCTGAACCAGATCGGCCGTGAGCACGCCGTAGATGGCCTGCAGGCCAGCGATGTCGTCGGGAGCGAGCACGCGCTCCGACGCCGGGCTGCCGTCCAGGGTGCTGGCGAACATGATGGCCGTGGGGTCGGCGCTGTGGTTCAGGCCCAGGCAGTGCCCCAGCTCGTGGATGGCGATCTTGGCGATGTCCATCTCGCCGGGGTTGGCGCCGGCTGGCTTGGACGACCACGTGATGGGGCCGGTTCCGTTGGCGCCGTAGAAGCGGATGTCGCACTCGACGGTGTCATCGGGGGGGGCCACCCAGGTCTGCGCCAGGGCGACCGCGGCAGGATTGGTGGTGGACGCGTGCCACTGCAGGATGTTCTGGGTGTCGGGCGGATTCCAAGACAGCGACGTGGTGTTGCCGCCGTCGACGTAGCGAAAATCGGCGCCCCCCTGCGTTCCCCACACGTCCATCGCCTCGGCGATGCGGTTGCGCACCGCGGTGGTGGAGCCCGCGCTGCCGGGAAACGAAGCCGCGTTGATCAAGAAGGGGTCCGAGATGGGTGTGCCCTGCCAGGTCCAGTCGTCTCCGGTGGGCACATAGGCGGTGGCGGTGACCGCCACGCCGAGGGTCAGCAGCACGGCGGCGGCGCTACGGCGCATGGCACGCCCCCATGACCGCCTGCAGGTCTTGGCTGAAGGCATCGACATCGGCAGAGCGCTTGAGCTGCATGGCTCCCTGGTCGCCGCCGACCACCTGCGCCCCGTGCTCGCCTTGCTGCACGAACAGGGAGTAGCGGCGGTCGGGCACCAGCTCGGGGGTGTCTTCGACCCAGTGCTTCCAGCCGTCGCGCTCGCCCCCGGGGAACACGATCTCGACGGTGTCGACGGGCTCTCCATGAACCACGGCCTCGACCGCGAGCCACACGTGGGTCTCGAGCCCGCCCTCGGGTCCGCTCGACCAGAGCACCTCGGTCGACGTCACCTCGCCCACGACGACGTGCGTGGACAGGCCGCACAGCTCGGGCGCCGACAGCTCGAGTTGCGCCGAAAACGCCGGCAAGGCCAACCACAACAGGCTCAGCATGGGGACTCCGTGGGCACAGCATCGTGTGCACAGGTGCGCTCCGTCAACCGATGCTTTGGGCCGGCGCGTGCTATGTCGGCAGCTTGAGACTGCTCTCTGCTGGCTTCGCGCTGGTCTACGGCCTCAGCGCCGTCGTTCAGCTCAATGACCCCGACCCGGTGCGGTGGTTCACCGTGTACGCGGTGGCCGCAGGGGTGGCGGTGGCCCATGCGGCAGGCGTGACCCTGCCCCGGTGGGTCCCGGCTTCGATCCTGGGCGCGAGCGTGCTGTGGGGAGTGGCGCTGCTGGCCACCACCTCGGACGTGGGGGCCCCCATGGACCACGGTCCGGGCGGCGTGCTCGCCTACGAGGTCGTCCGTGAGCTGCTGGGACTGGGACTGATCGCTGTGTGGATGGGCGCGCTCACCGCGCGGTCGGCACAGCCCGTCGACGACGCGTGAACACCAGGGCCACGCCAAGTGCGGCCCACCAGCGGCTGCCGGGGGCCTGGCTGCAGGTGAGCCCGCCTCCGCTTTCGATGCCGAACTGCGGGCGCCCGAACGAGTCGGGGTTGTCGGGGTCGATCACGACGCATTCTTCGTCGACCACGCCGTCGCAGTTGTCGTCGATGCCGTTGCACACCTCGGGCTGGCCCGGGAAGGCGGTCGCGACGGACGGCTCGCAGTCGCCGTCGTACCAGCCGTAGCCATCGCCGTCGAAGTCGACCTCGCCGATGGTGGCGATGCCGGGGTCGCCGTCGCTCCAGGTTCCCAGCCCGGCGCCGCCCGAGGCCTCGGCGTTGGAGCAGGGATTGCTGGGCCGGTCGTGCAGCTGCATCACGATGCCGCCGCCGCCTCCGCCGCCCTTGGCCGACCCGCGGGTGCCTCCGTCGCCCCCGTTCGCGTCGAGGGCGCCAGCGCAGCGCAGCTCGTCGGCGATGAGCGCGATGCTGCCACCCGCGCCGCCGCCGCCGGCGTCGGTTCCCGGAACGCCGTTGACGCGAATGAAGCCGTCGATGTCGATGAACGCGGCGCGCAGCACCACCGATGCACCGCCCTCACCGCCAAAGGCGCCGGAAGCGGAGCCGCCGCCCGGGGAGCCCATGTCCAGGTCGTCGAGCCCGGGCACGCCGTAGGCGGTGCCCCCGAAGGCGTCGGCGCTCACGCCGTCGGACATCACGCCGCGCCCGCCGATGCCCCCGTAGGCGCCGCCGCCGCCGGCGTCGCTGCCGAACTCACCGGGGCCAGGCCCTTCGCCGGTGGGGTTTGCAGGCCGGTAGCCGGCTCCGATGCCGCGAATGGACGACGACGAGTCGATGATGATGGCCTCGGCCTCGATCTCGAGGCGCCCGCCAGTGCTTCCGTCCCAGTCGGCGATGCGAAGAATGCCGGAGTTGGTGATGAGCACGGTGCGGAAGGTGTGCGAGCCCGACATGACCTCGGTCTCGCCGTCGATGACGAGATCTTGAGCAGGGGCGGACAGCACGAGGGCCAGGAGCGCGATCATGGGTGGCGGTGTACCACGGTGACGCGGCGGACAGCCACAATGTAGGCTCGGTTTCCGGAGGAACGATGGCGATCACCGTGCCGCAGATGTTCGAGCAGATGGCCGACCACTACAACGCCGGCGTGCTCGCCGCGCCGCGCAGCTACTACTTCTCGATTGGCCCGCACAAGTACACGGTCACGATGACGGCCGAGGCCTGCACGGTCGAGCCGGGCAGGACCAACGACAGCTGCGACTGTGTGCTCAAGACCACCGAGAAGATCTTCAGCAAGATGGTGCTCGAGGGGGCCCGTCCCGGCGCTCTGGACGTGGCTCGTGGCCGGTTCAAGACCAACAATGTGCCGGCGTTGATGCAGCTGCAGGAATTGTTCAGCTTCGAGCGCTGAAGTGCCCCCCGCGCGCTACCAGGCCGGGCTGCCGACTCGACGATTGAGTTTGGCCGGTGGTTTTCGCATTCTCAAGGAATCGCCGATTCGGCAGCCGGACCTGCCGAGGGCGGCGGATGCCTCGGTCGCAGCGCGCCGAAAGACCCGGCAAGCCGGGTCTTTCAGCACCCTGCTACAACACGAAGGTGAAGGCGATGGTGGTCACGAACATGGCGGCGAATGCGTAGGTCTGGCCGGTCATCGATGCGTCTCCTGGTCTCGATGGGGCAGTGGACGCACCATGTCGCTCTCCATTTGCCGCCCGCCCTTACGTGAGATTGCGTGACCTTCGGAGACATGCCCATGATCGACGCCGAGGCCCGCCGGGCGCGGCTGGTGGCGCGCCACCACCACGACCGCACAGCGACGGACGCAAGCCTCGGCGCGGTCTACTCCTTCTCGAGCACCACAGCCGTTCCGTAGCAGAGGATCTCGGCGGATCCCTGCATGACCATGCTCGTGGTGATCTGCAGGCCCACGATGGCGTTGGCGCCTCTCGCAACCGCCTCGGCGCGCATGCGATCCAGCGCCTGCTCGCGGCTCTCGGCCATGAGCTTGGTGTACTCGGACAGCTCGCCTCCGAACAGGCTCTTGATGCCGGCCATGATGTCGTTGCCGACGTGCCGCGCGCGGATGGTGTTGCCCCGCACCAGTCCCTTCACGCTGGCGATGCGGTAGCCCCGCGGCGCGTCGAAGATGGTGAGCACCGTCATGTCGCCAGGACGGTGTTCGAGATCTGCTGCGGACTTCACGAGCTCGGTGCTCATCGGATCACCTCGGTGTATTTGTCGCTGTGCATGGTGGTCCACCGCCAGCGCGCTACCGCCGCCAGGAGCACCACGAAGCCCCCGCTCATCGCGGTGTAGCCAACCTTGAGCCAGCCAGGCACCTCGGGGTCGAGCACCAGCTCCACGAGGCCCCCGGCCATCAAGATGGCGATGCCGGTGACAACGAGGGTGACGCCCACCCAGGTCCAGATCTGGGTGAGGCCACTGGTGCGCCAGCGGTCTTCGGCCAGATCGGCCTCGAGACGCTCCACCCACCCATCGGTGGTGGCCTTGAGTCCACGGTGCATGTCGAGCTCCTGTTGAAGGTCGGGTTTGTCGGCAATGAAGGCCATCAGCTCCTCGCGCTCGGCAGGGGTCGCGAGGTCGTCGGTGACCTTGACCATCAGCTCGGCCAGTCGATCGTCGTTCATGCCGCCTCCTCGCTGTGCTTCATGGCTCGGGCCAGGGCCTTGCGAGCCCGGTACAGGCGCGACATCACGGTGCCCTCGGGCAGGTCGAGCATCGCGCCGATCTCGGCGTAGGAGAGGTCCTGGAAGTGCCGCAGGTTCAGGATCTCCTGGTGTTCTTGGGACAGCCCGGCCAGCGCCAGCTTCATGTGCTCGATGCTGCGCGCCTCGTCGAGGCGTGTGCCCGGGTCGACCTCGGCGGCGGGCACGCGCCCGGCGTCGAGCCCCGAGACGGCTCGATGCTTGCGGCGGGCGAGCGCGTCGAAGCACGTGTTGCGCACGATCCGGTACAGCCATGGGTAGAAGGGGCGGCTGGCGTCGTAGCGGTCGCGCGCTCGCCACGCCTTGAGCAGGGCCTCTTGCGCCGTCTCGCGAGCCTCCTGCTCGTCGCGCATGAAACCCAGGGCCGCGCGATGGACGCGGGCATAGTGGGCGGCGAGCTTGCGGTCGAAGGTGGTGGTCATCTCATCTCAACCTACGGGCATGCGCTGGCGCCATTCCCCTTGGCGAGGTTTTTTCCCGCAGGTGCCGCTCGTATCAGGTAAAACGGGCCTCCGATCGGGTAGTTTCACATGACCAGCTTCCTCCTGGCAGCCCTGCTGTCCACCAACGCCGCCAACGCCCAGAACTACTGGGACCGCGACGAGGCCATCGACCAGAGCGTCGCGGCCCAGCTGACCCCCGCCGGCCTCGACTCGCTCGGCGGCGTGGCTGGCGCCGTCATTCCCGGCGACATTCCGATCGACGACATCTCGGACGGCGCCGACAACGGCTTCTGCCTCATCGACTACTTCTACAGCGTCGAGAACATGTGGGTGGGGCTCGAGGTCGATCAGCTCAAGCTGGTGCCCGGCAACGACGTGCTCAACCTCGACCTCACGCTCAACCTGTGGATGAACGAGGCGGCCGATCCCTTCAACGTCGCGTTCTCGGCCGTGTGCCTGGACAGCGAGTGCGAGGGCTACGTCGATCCCTTCCCGGTCAACGTCAAGGCGCCCATCTCGATGGCCGTCACCGACCCCCTCGACCCGGATCTGCCCATCGACGTGACCGTGGCCGACCTCGAGATCAACTTCCCGCCGTCGCTCGGCAGCTACATCCAGATGCAGTCCGGCTGCGGGTCCGACGTCGAGCAGTTCCTCAACGACTACCTGGGCATCTCGCTCTACGGCCTGATCACCGACCTGATCCTGCCCTTCGTCGAAGACCTCGCCGGCGAGTTCACCGGCGAGATCGAGACCCAGCTCGAAGACGCCCTGGTGGCCACGGTGTTCGAAGACACCATCGACCTGCTGGGCGTGCCGATGGACGTGCGCATCTACCCCGATGCCACCAACATCACGCCCGCCGGGCTCGAGATCGTGATGGGCTCGTCCTTCAGCGCGCCGCCCAGCCCCTGCGTCGAGGTGTACGGCTCGCCGGGCTCGCTCAAGACCGACACGCCCATCCCGGCCATCGGCTCGCTTCCGGCCGGCTCCGAGCTGGTGCTGCAGGTGTCTGACGACATGGCCAACAACGCGCTGTGGACCATCTGGGATGCCGGCGTGCTGTGCTTCACGCTGCCCGATCCCACCGGCGAGTCCTCGTTTGGCGACCTTCCCATCCCGCTCAACACCTCGCTGCTGGGCCTCGTGGGCGGCGGCGACGGCTTCTCGGAGCTGTTCCCCGAGACGCAGCCCATCGTCATCGAGACCGCGCCCAACACGCCGCTGATGGTCGACTACCAGAGCGATCACGACGTCGAGGTCGACGTGCGTGACCTCGACCTCAACTTCTACGCCGAGCTCGACTACCGGCAGGCCCGGGCGCTGGGCGTCACCATCGACGGCGACGTCGGGGCCGACCTCGACTTCGACGGCAGCACCGGCCAGCTCGACGTGAACCTCGACCTCGCGGGCGATGCGCTGCGGGTCAGCGCGGCCAACAACGAGCTCGTCCCCGAGGCCAGCACCGACATCGAGACCAGCTTCCGTGGCCTCATCGACACCATCATCGACAGCGTCGCTGCCGACGCCATCGATGGCCTGTCGTTCACGCTTCCTTCGGCAGACGGCGTCGGCCTCGAGAGCCTGACCTTCAGCACCAGCGGGTCGCAGAACGACTGGCTCACCGGATCGGCCACGGTCGGCGAGGTCAGCTACGGCGCCGGCAGCGGCTGCGACTGCTCGGGCGACTCGGGCACGGGCTGCAGCGGCGGCGGATGCTCGGCCGGCGGGGTTCCTGTGGGGCTGCTGGCCTTCGCGGTGCCGCTGATCATGCTGAGGCGGAGGCGCTAGATTGCGCAGCGTTCGACGGATCTCCGTCGCCGTGTGGCTGGGGATGGGAGCCTGCACAGGCGCTGCCTCCGACGACACCGGTAGCAGAACCGACACGGGGAGTTCGGACACGGGGAGTTCGGACACGGGGAGCTCGGACACGGGGAGCTCGGACACGGGGAGCTCGGACACCGGCGGCGGTACGGATACAGGCAGCTCGGACACGGGGAGCTCGGACACGGGGAGCGGTGCGGACACCGGTGGTTCGGACACCGGCGTCGGTGACACGGGCGGGTCGGACACCGGTGCCGGTGACACGGGCGGTTCGGAAACCGGTGTCGGCGAGACGGGCGACACGGGCGACACCGGCGACACCGGCGACACCGGGAGCTCGGTCGATCCGGCGCCGGCACCGCCGGCCTTGCTGGCGAACGCGGGTGCGGGCTCGGACCGGGACGGCGGGGGCATCACGCTGTTGATGACCGATCCGGCCAGCCAGCTGCATG
Source organism: Myxococcota bacterium (assembly GCA_965216925.1). GTDB lineage: Bacteria > Myxococcota_A > UBA796 > UBA796 > CAYYHT01. The sequence continues at coordinate 6,163,716 of CBDCGT010000001.1, forward strand.
TGGTTGCCGACGCATCACCGGTGACGGCCGGGTCCACCACCGAGTACGACGGGTCCACCGCCACCACCATCACCGGCAGCGACGTGCTGTACGTACCGGCGGGCACGACCGCTTCGATGACCGTGGCCGACCTGGACCACAGCTACACCTCGGTGCGCATCGACGGCACGCTGCGCATCACGGGTGGTGGCACCGCCACCTTCGAGGTGCTGGACGACATGGAGGTCGCGGGTCGGATCGAGGCCGATACGCTGGCCACACGGTTGGTGATCGCGCCGGTGTTCGCGGACCGCAGTCGCCTGTCGGTCTCTGGCGTCATCGAGCTCGACGACGGTCGCTTCACCGCCGGATCCACGCACCCCTGGGCTGCCATTCGTGTGAATGGCCGCATTGCTTGCCAGAGCTCTGGCACGGCCCGCAGCCTGGTGGTCATGAGTGCCCACAACCTGGCGTTGGGCACCAGTGCGGTGCTCGACGTCTCTGGTTCGGGTTCTGGCCGTGCGGGCACGATCGACCTCACCGTCACGGACCTGCTGGTGGTGCGCGGCAGCATGGTCGCTCGCGGCGGCGACGGAGCAGCGCCGACTCGAGGGGGAGAGATTGCGGCGCTCACGCCATGGATGCGCCTGTCGGGGGTCGAGATCGATGCGTCCGGGGGTGACGGCGCCGGTGTGGATGGCGGGACCGGCGGGTTGGTCTTCTTGCAGGAGTGGAACGCGGGCCTGACCACGCTGCAGCTCGATAGCGCTGATGTGCACGCGGATGGTGGGAGTGGCTCGGCGCAAGGTCCAGGCGGCTTCGTCTACGTGGGCGAGGACTTGCACGGCGACCACGATGGCGGCACGCCGCCACTCGATCTGGGCTCGCTCGCTGAGATCCGCGGAGACGTGACCGCGAACGGTGCCGGCGGAACCATCGACCTGCACATGGGTACGGTCAACGTCGACTCGGACAGCCTGCTGTCCGCCGATGGGGGCGACATCACCAAGCGCCCGGGCACGACGCTGAACCTGGCCACCGGCGCGACGGTCGTCGACAGCAACAACCTGGTGGACGACGGACCGGCGCCGCCGCGTCCATAGGCGGCGCGTACCGCAACGCCCCCGAATGGCACCTCCCCCGGACCGCAGTCCGGGTGAGTGGCACATGGTGCCGTCGTGCCTCCATCCGTCGACGCGCCAACGCCGACAATGACGGCTGGGCCGGGCGGACTTTCCGGGCACCCAGCGAAATCGGTGCCATTCATGCCCGCTGCGGTCGAGGCCCTGTGCCATTCACCGGCCCTCCGGTGCGGCCTAGCCGAGCACCAAGCCAATCCCGGTCGTCAGCCCGTTCAGGGCCAGCGAGACGATCAGCGCGTCCCGCGGCCTGAGCACCCCCAGACCGGCGAAGGCTGCGGCCTCGGCCAGGACGACGCCGGCCTCGCAGGCCGCCACCGCCCAGGCATACGGCAGCGCCACCAGCGGAAACACCGTCCACAGTGTGCCGTGCGTGAACAGGTTCGCTGAGAGGCCCACCACGCCGGCCCAGCCGAGGTGCGGCTCGTCCGGGGTCCGCAGCAGCCACACCGCCGCCATCAGCAAGGGCACTTCGATGCCCACGGTGAGCGCGAGCGCCCACAGGTAGGTCACGTGCCGCTCAGAGGCCGGCCTCGGCCCAGGTCACCATGCGCTGCTTGTCGGGGTCCCACAGCTTGAGGCTCAAGCAGCGCATGACGTCGGACGGCGCCCAGCTGGTGCGGCCCGGCTCCTGAAGCTCGGGGATCGCGGCCATCGCCTCGGGCAGGCGGTAGAAGGGGATCTTGTGGTTGAGGTGGTGCACGTGGTGAAAGCCGATGTTGCCCGTCAGCCAGTGCAGCACCGGGTTCATGTCCATCATGGAGCTGCCGTACAGGGCGGCGAAGGCGTAGTTCCAGTCGCGGCGCCCCTTGAGCTTGATGTCCGGGAAGTTGTGCTGGGCGTAGAACAGGTAGCCGCCCGCCGCGCAGGCCACGAAAGCCACCGCGATGACGTGCCAGAAGGCCGCCGCGAAGCCAAAGAAGAGTGTGACGCCGGCCACCAGGCCGAAGTGCACCACCAGGCTGGCCGGGCCCTGCCAGTGCTTCTCTTTGTTGCGCGAGAACGCCGAGATGCACATGCCGCCGATGAAGATGGTGAAGTACCCGAACAGGATGGTGAGCGGGTTGCGGGCGAAGCGGTACCAGAACTGCAGGTTGGGCTTGAGCGCCTTGTACATCCCCACCGTGATGAGCGGGTAGCTGCCGATGCTGGCGCCCAGCATCTTGGTGTTGTTCTGGTGGTGGTAGTCGTGGGTCTCTTGCCACACGCTGGGCGGCACCAGGGTGACCAGGCCCACAGCGGTCATGATGCCGTGGCCGAGCTTGCTGTCCCACAAGATGGCCTTGTGCAGCCAGTCGTGGAAGAAGATGAACACCCGAACCCAGATGAGGCCCGCCAGGATGGCCAGCGGCAGCTTGAGGAACCAGAACGGGGCCAGGGCGATGGCGGCCTGGGTGATGCCAAAGACGAGGAAGGTCGTGAACAACAGCCGCCAGGTGAGCAGCCGGTCTTCGTCGCAGTAGGGCTTGGTGGCCAGGATGAGTTCTTTCTGGCTTCGCATGGCGCCTCCAGTCACACTCGGGGAAGGAGGCACGGGTATCGTGTCGATCTACCCGTGTCTAGGCGGATCGTAGGCGGATCAAACCGACTGGGCGGTCAGATCGCTACTTCGCGCTGGCCATCGCCTCGCCGAATGCGCAGCCCGGACCCTCGATCGCCAGCAAGGACTCATCGTCCTGGCGTTGCTCGTCGAGGTTCAGGGCGTCACGCAGGCCCAGGTCGAGCAGGTGGGTGGGCTTGACGTTGCCGAGCGCGTTGAGCAGGTTGCCCTTCACGTTGTGGTTGTCGGCCTGCAGGTCGGTCAGCATGCGCTTGATGCGCTTGCGGTACAGGTTCTCTTGGGAGCCGCACAGGTCGCAGGGCAGGATGGGGAACTGCTGTTCTTTGGCGAAGGCGGCGATGTCTTCTTCGGCGCAGAAAAGCAGCGGGCGGATGACCACGTTGCGGCCGTCGTCGCTGGTGAGCCTGGCCGGCATGGCCTTGAGCTGGCCCGCGTAGAACAGGTTGAGCAGCAGCGTCTCGATGGTGTCGTCGCGGTGGTGGCCCAGCGCGATCTTGGTGCAGCCCAGGTCGACGGCGGTGTCGTACAGAATGCCGCGGCGCAGGCGGCTGCACAGGCTGCAGTAGGTCTTGCCCTCGGGAACCTTGTCGAGCACGATGCTGTAGGTGTCGCGGACCACCATGTGGTGGGCGTAGCCACGCTCTTCGCACCAATCCACGATGACCTGCTGCTGAAAACCCGGCTGCCCCTGGTCGAGGTTCACGGCGACGAGCTCGACCGGGAAGGGGGCCTTGCGGCGCATCAGGTCGAGCACGTGCATGAGCGCATAGCTGTCTTTGCCGCCCGACAAGCACACCATGATGCGGTCGCCAGGCTCGACGAGCGTGTGCTCGTCGCTGGCGCGGGCGGCCTGGTTCAGGAGCTTCTTCTCGAGGCGGGACAGGTTCATGGGCGGCCGTCTAACCCGGGCTCAGCGAATGCGGGTGATGCGCACCCGCACGAAGCGCTCTCGATAGGCCTCGCCCGGGTCGCCGCCGCTGACGCGGTAGGTCAGGCCTGCCGCAGGCTCGATCACCGTGTTGAGCTGCTCGCGGTCCGCGAAGGACAGGCCGTCGAGGTCCCAGGTCTGCCAGTCCAGCTGCGACGGGTTCCCGCCACCGATGGTCCAGATGGCTTTGACGTGCTGCGGGGTTCCCTGGCTGCCGAGCTCCCAGTCCTCGTTGAAGCCGTCGCTGTCGGCGGGATTCACCCGTCCGCCCTCGTTGTCGTATGTACCAATGCGGACTTCGTTCCCCGACCCGTCCAGGATTCGGGTGACGGTGTCGCAGTCGCCGGAACGGCAGTCGCGTACCCACTCGACCTCGACCTCGTAGGTGTGGGCATCATCGAGCACGCCGGCGCCGACGATGGGGAAGCGCAGGTACATGGGCCCGCTCGACGCGAAGCTGCCCCCAACGTCCATCCAGCCAGGTTCGGCGCTGTAGGTTTCGTTGGCGTCGGTCCAGGTGACCGTGCCGTCGGTCCAGCTGTCGCGGGTCACGATCATGTCGATGACTGGCCGCGTGCCGAGCACGTCACCGCTCGGAAGGTCGCCGTCGGAGTGGCTGTGGTTGCCCTCGGCCACGGTGCCGGCCGTCGTGCCCACCGGCAAGCGGCCGAAGGCCAGGGTGCCGCTGGTGATGCGGGCGGCATCCAGGTCGGGGATCTGGGCGTCGCTCGCGATGCCGGTGACCTCGGTGAAGGGGTGCAGGTGGTCGCCGGCCGCCACGGACTGGTCGTCGTCGCCCACGGGCAAGCGCTCGATAGCCAGGGTGCCGCTGACGATGGCCGAGGCATCATGCGTGTTGTCGATGCAGCCCCAGGCCGTGCCGTCCCAGCTGGTGATCTGGCCGGCGGTGCAGCTGCTGGCCAGCGAGGCCAGGGTGTCGCCGTCAGCGCCGTCGGCGAACTCGGCCGGAATGTCGGTCAGGTCGTTCCACGATGCCGAGACCGCCCCGCTGCTGTCGATCACCGTCGTGCCGTCGATCTGGATCTCGCTGGCGTCGACGATGCCCCCGCCGCCGACGTTCAGCGCGCGGATGGCGAAGGGCACGCTCACCAGCTTGATGCGGCCGGGCAGCTCGGGGCCGGCGTCGATGCTCATGGTGAGCCACAGGTCATCGGCGTCGAAGGTCGCGGCGTCGAGGGTGGTGATGGTGCCCAGCTCGGCTGCGTAGTAGCCACCGTCGAAGGAGGTGGTGGCGTGGGTCTCGCTCCACAGCAGCGTGCCCGTCGCGGGGTCGTCGTAGATGCGGAACTCGATGCTGTGGTCGCCGGTGATCGGCACGCCACTGGTGTCCATCAACCGGCCCTGGTGGGTGAACTCCAGGGGCACGGCGGAGGCCACCGAGCAAGACAGGAGCAGAGCGAGGGACGTGGTGAGGCGCATGGAGGCTCCGGGACAGAGACGGGTTGGTGAGGCGACACCGTAGCGCCCGGCCTCGCCGCTTGTCACGTTGCAATCACCCGCTGTGAATCGACCTCGCCGCGTTGCGGATCCTCTCGTCGGCGTGGTCGAGGAAGGGCTCGGCCAGCGCGACGACCGCTGGCTCGTCGCTGCGCTGCTTCAGGAACTCCAGCGCAACGGCCAGCTGGGCGTCGCTGGGACGCTTCTGCCAGACCTGCCACCAGGGCGTGTGGGCCTTGTGCAGCACCTCCAGGAAGGGCCCGGGCGTCCACCGCGCGCTGCCGGTGAGCAGCAGCTGCAGGTCCGAGACGCGCTCGGCCCAGTCGGGGTGCTTCAGAAAGGCCCGCAGCGCGCCGTCGCTCTGTTCTTCGGTGACGTCGGGGTTGGACAGGGTCTCCCAGCTGCCGGCGGTGCCCAGGAAGGTCAGGTCGTGGTAGTCGGGGTGCGCCTCGGGGGCGTGGCGCGGGCGCTCGTCGACGCGCGGCCGCACCTCGGCGCGCGCGAAGGACACGAGATCGGCCGGCTGAGCGCCCACCACCGTGTCGAGCTCACGGACCACGTCGCTGCAGGTGGGGCGGGCCGCAGCGTCGAACGAGGCCATGGCGCGAAGCAGGTCATGCAGCGCGTCGAGGTCGGGCACCTCGTCGCTGTGCACCCGCGCGATGGCCTTCTCGACGGCGGGGTCGTGCTTCTTGGGGTGGCGCGAGATCACGGGCAGCTTGCCGGTGAGCAGCTGCAGGAAGGTCAGCCCGAGCGCGTACACATCGACGGCGCTGGTGTCTTGTTCGCCCATCAGGCGCTCGGGCGACATGTAGCCGCGGCTGCCCATCACCATCGCGGTGGTCATCGACTCGCGGTCGGTGAAGGTGCCCTTGGCCGTGCCGAAGTCGAGCACCTTGACCTGCCCGGTGACGTCGATCATCAGGTTGTCGGGCTTGAGATCGCGGTGGATCACATGCAGCGCCGTGCCGTCGCGGCCGGGGTTGCTGTAGCCCGCGTGCAAGGCCTCGGCCGCGCCGCGGATGATGGCGCAAGCGACGGGCGCCGGGACGCCGTCGGGCAGGGCCCGCAGCAGGGTGCCCAGGTCGAGGCCCTCGACGTACTCCATCACCAACACGGGGCGGCCGTCGAGGTTCAGCAGGTCGTACACGTCGACGATGCCGGGGTGGTCGAGGCGTGTGAGCAGTCGCGCCTCGTCGCGCATGCGCGTGAGCGCGTCGGCGTTGGAGACGAAGTCCTTCTTGAGCACCTTGCACGCGACGATGCGCCCGTCGGCTGCGCGCGCGAGGCACAGCGTGGCGAAGGCGCCGGACGCGGGAATCTCGAGGATCTCGAATGGGAATAGACCGTCGCTCACGACACCGCCCTCTCGGGCACTTACCATTGCGCTACCGATGTCGCTCCTCGAACGCCAGCACTGGGTCTTCGACCTGGACGGGACCCTCACCGTGTCCACCATGGACTTCGACTCGCTGCGCGATGCCCTGGGGCTTCCGCGGGGAATGGGCGTCATCGAGGCGGTGGCTCGACTGCCCGAAGACGCGCGGGATCGCGTGATCGCGGCGGTCACCGCGTGGGAAGAGCAGCACGCCAACCGGGCCACGGCACCGCCCGATGTGGTGCCCTTTCTCGAGATCCTCGAAGATCGCGGCACCACGATGGGCATCCTGACGCGCAACACCCGCCGCAGCGCCATCAAGACCCTGGAGCTGTGCGGGCTGGAGCGCTTCTTCCCGCCACGCTTCGTGCTGGGACGCGGTGATGCGGCGCCCAAGCCATCCCCCGAGGGCGTCGAGTTCCTGCTGCGCGAGTGGGCGGCCGAGCCCAACAACGCGGTGATGGTGGGGGACTGGCGCTTCGACATCGAGGCCGGGCGTGCCGCGGGAACGGCCACGGTGCTGGTCGACCGGGCGGGTCGCTTCGACGACGCCGCCGGGGCCGACGTGCGCATCACCGCGCTGACCGAGCTGGCGCGTGGCTGACCCCCAGCACGTGCCCGTGCTCGACCGCTTCGACATCGCCACCGTGCGGCTGTACCGGTCGGGGCTGGTGCTGGCCTCGGTGGCCCTGGTGGCCTCGGCGGTGGTGCATGGCCTGGGACACCGCGAGCTGCAGCCGGCGCTGTGGCTGGCGGTGACGGCGGGTGTCGCGCTGTCGGTCCAGAACATGCACCTGTACGCCAAGACCATTCGCTGGGTCATCGGCGCCGCCTGCTGGGTCGGGGTGGTGCTGCAGCTCGGCGCCGGCTTGCTGCACGGGCCCGCCGAGATCTGGGTTCGCACCGCGGGGCTGGGCTTCGTCTTCGTGAGCCTGTCGGGCTTTGCCCTCAAGGAACAGTTCTGCTTCAAGGTGCCCTTCTTGAGGCTGGTGCCGCTGTTCCTGGCTGCGAGCCTGGTAGGTCCACTGGCCGGCCAGGACGCCCTGACCGCGGTGCTGCATGGCGCAAGCGGGCTGGTGGTCGGGGTGCTCGCCGTGGCCAAGCTCCGCATGCCCGTGCACTACGACGTCGGCGACAAGAGCGCCTACCAGGTGTGAAGGGTGGAGCGGCACAGGCACCGAGACCTGTGCATCGGCTTGCTAGAGCACCGAACGAGTAAACGTCCACGTCCACGTGACGTGACGTGACGTGACCGTGAACGTCGACGTCCACGTGACCGTGACCGTGACCGTGACCGTGACCGTCCCCGTCCCCGTCCCCGTCCACGTCCACGTCCTCGTCCTCGTCCACGTCCTCGTCCACGTCCACGTCCGCGCGACTCGACGTCGACGTCGACGAATCGTCGTCGCCGGCCGGGCCGGTGTGGCCCCGTCACCATGCCGTTGGGATGCCGCACCGCCGGCCCCGCGTCAACCTCCGCGACCCCTTCGGCGGTCGGCTTAGCCTCCCGCCTGCCAGGGGTTCCCGCGGAGGTTGACCCGGCGCCGTCGGCGCGGCCAGGGCGGATCAGGGTCCAGCCGCCATCCCTGGCCGTGGGGGGAAGGAAGCTTGCGACCGAACGGGACCCCGCGGTCAGCTCGACGGCTGGCGGCGCAATCGGTCGCAGGCCACACCGGCCCGGCCTGGAGTCAACGACCATGTCCTTCTCGTACGAAAAGCTCGATGTCTACCGTCTACTCACCGAGGTGGCCGACTGGATCGCCGATGCCAAGTGGCACTCAGGGTCGCACTGGCTCAAAGACCAAGCGCTGCGCTCCATCCAGTCGGCGGTGCTCAACACCGCAGAGGGTCTCCTGCGCAAGGGCAGGGCCGGCAAGAACCAGCTCGACATCGCATTCGCGAGTGCCGGCGAGGCCAACGCGGCTCTGCGGCTGAGTCGGCTCGAAGGGGCAGAAGAGCAGCAGGCCAAGCTGCGGCGCGTGGGACAGATGCTCTGGAGGCTCAAGCGGTAGCGCTCGAGCTGTGGTCGCCCGAGCCTGGCCGTTCGGTGCTCTAGAAGTCCACCACGAACACGGCGCCGACGCCCAGGCCGATGCCGGCCACGCCGGTGCCGATGGCGGCGTACTGCAGGGTGTTGGCCTTTGCGGCGGCGGCCTCGATCTCGGCGTCGCCGGGGCCCGAGTTCTGGAAGTCCTTCTTGGCGCCGTTGGCCATCAGCTGCAGCACGCCAGCGCCGATCAGCGCTGCTCCCGCGCCGCCCAACAGGCCGATCTTGGCGCCGCTGATGCCCTGTCCGCCCGGCTCGGCCGGGCCTTCGGGGCCGGTGATGTCGGGTGGCGGCAGCTCGACCGCGCCCTTGGCCTTTACGGTGAGCGGCGGCTGCAGCAGCTCGACCACGAAGGGCTCGGTGTTGAGCTTGTAGCCGCCAAAGGGAAGCACACCCTCGTAGCGGCCCTCGGCCTGCACCTTGTCGGCGGCGAAGTCGATGGCTGCGGCGAGGTCGGGCTGAAACGGGCGCTGATCGGGCACCAGCTCGGTGCTGCCGGCCTTGCCCATCAGGATGACCTGGCCGTACTTGCGCTGGATCTCGGCCAGCTTCTGCGTGATCTCGATGTTGGGCCAGCTGGCGAGTGCCCGCTCGTAGCGGCGCTGCTGCGCGCCGACATCGCCCATCGTGCGCGCGGCATCGGCGGCCAGCAGGTGGTCTTCGTGGGTCATCTCGAGCTTCTTGTCGACCATCTCGAGGTAGGTGCGCTCGACACCCGTCCACTGGTTCTTCTGCGCCAGCGTGGTCATGCGCTCGCGGAGGCGCAGGTACTCCGCGTGCTGTTCTTCGTCGTAGCTCCACGCCGGCGTGGCGAGGCCGAGGAGAGCCAGGATCAGCGCTGCACGTGCGAACAAACAGAACTCCGGTCGCAGGGAGCCTACCAGAACCGCGGTGGCCTCGGGGCGTGAATGCATGTCATGCGCGTCGCGACGGTTGCTAGGGTGCTGTGGTGACTCCCGTCCGCGACATCGTGCTCGTCCCTGGCTTCATGGGAATCGGCCTGAACGGAGGCTCGATCTTCAAGGACTGGGTCTACGTGAACCCGGTCACCTTCGTGCGGGGGCGGGTGGGGCCCAGGACCGAGCTGATGCCCGACGGCCTGCACGACCGGTGGCCCCACCAGCACCTGGTGGCCGGCGCGCCGCTGTGGTTCGTGTATTCCCTGGCCCGGCTGCAGTGGCGGCTGCAGGGCTTTCGCATCCACGTGTTCGTCTACGACTGGCGCAAGCACGCCGAGCTCGCCGTGGCCGAGTTCGACGCCTTCGTCCGCGCCCGCCGCGCGCCAGGCCGACCGCTGGCGGTGGTTGCGCACTCGATGGGGGGGCTGATTCCGCTGCTGTGGGCTGCCGACCACGCCGACTGGCGCCAGCACATCGAGCGGGCCGTGTTCCTGGGGGTGCCGGTCGGAGGGTGCATGACCGGCGTGCAGAGCTACGCCGGCACCTACCCCTTCATGGCGTCGCTCACGCACTGGTTGCCCACCAACAAGCTGATCGACCTGCGCCGCGCCGCGGCCAGCTTCCCCGGCATGGCCGACATGCTGCCCAACCCCAGCTTGTTCGACCCGTCTACGGCAGCCATCTACGCCAATCCCAGCTGGCGGGACGGGATCGGCCCGTCCCAGACGGTGCTCGATCACAGCCTCGCCCTCAAGAGCCGCCTGCTGACGAGCCCGTTGCTGTCCGTCACCCATGCGCTGGCCACCGACAGCATCCCCACCGTCGAGTCGGTGGACGTCGTGAACGGTGAGGTGCTTCCCGGCAACAAGACGGCCCCGGGAGACTCGGTGGTGCCGCTGTATTCGGCGGTTGCCGGCGGCATCACCGGCTGGCTGGTGGGGTATAGCCACAGCAACCTGCCGCTCGATCCCAAGGTGCGGCGCGCGGTGCCCGAGATCTTGCGAACGGGGACGTGTGCGTTGCCGAGGGTGTGAGCGACCCTACGGCGCCTTCACCACCCCTCCGAACCAGCCGAAGAACACCGCCAGCTGCGCGCGCTGGGGACCGGGCAGGTAGTCGAAGTTGATGCCGCGGTCGCTCACTTCCCAGAACTCGGCCTCGGTGATCATCTGCAGCTCTTCGCGGATGGACTGCAGGCGCTCCACCGACTCGGTCTTCATGTCCTCGAAGATGCGGCGGGCGTGGAACTCCTCGCCCTGCACCAGGTAGTAGGTGGCGAGCTTGACCTGGGCCTTGCGCACGCCTCGCAGGCTGGCTTCTTGCTGCTTGGCGGTGCGGTCGGGCTCGCGGTCGAGCTGCAGAAAGATGGTGAGCAGCTCGTCGTGGTAGCTGACCCCGCTGGCGTGGGCGCGCTCGAGCAGGGTGCACATGTCGTAGGCGGTGGTCTCGAGGATGAAGGCCAGATCGCGCTGAAAGGACAGCTGGCCGTAGAACTTGAAGTACTCGGCCAGCTCGATCACCAGCTCCTTGCGGTCTTCGATGAGCAGCGACTCGGCCAGCGCCCGGTACTCGTTGAACAGGTTGTACGCGGTGCGCACGTCGCGCCGGTTGATCGCCGCCCGCAGGTAGGTGTTCATGAAGCGCACGGCGAGGATGAGGGCCTCTTCGTCTCCGTGGTTGTGGGCGCTTCGGGCGATGCGGCGCGTCTGGATGGACACCATGTGGGCCACGTCGCCCAGGCGGTTCAGCGCTGCGCCAAACACGGCCTGGTATTGGCGCAGCACCTTCATCTCGACCCAGTTGCGGCGCCCCTGCAGCGCGATCAGGATGCTGCGGTGGAAGGCCACGAAGTCGTGATCGGTGCTCACCGGGCCGGTGGTCTCGAACCAGGGCTCAGGCTGGGCGGGCTTGATCTGGATGGAGTGGATGGCCAGGCCGGCCAGCGCGTCGACCGCCGAGATGCTGATGCCCTTGTCGTGGTTGTCGATGCCGTTCAGAGCCAGCTCGCCCAGCTGCTCGGCGCCCTCGAGGGCCTGGATCTGCAGCTCGGGGACGAGCCCTCGCGGCGCCCGATCGAGGGCGTTCATCGACGAGAGTTGGATGCGGTAGATGACCTGGTTGGGCGTGAGGAAGTCGAAGACGTAGGCGAAGTACGGAAGGATGGCGAGCAGGCTCACGCTCATCACCATCATCATCGCGAAGACCAGCGCGGTGGGGTGGTGCTCGCCGTGCAGGCTCATGGTGCCCCAGAACACGAAGACCGTGGTGAGCACGAAGAAGCCCATGACCGACACGTTGACCGGGTCGCGGATGAACATCTCGCTGATTCGGGGGGTGTACCGGTTGGCCGCCAGCTCGACGATGATGGCCACCACGGTGATGGCAATGCCCAGCACCGCGACGGTCACTTCGGACACGCCGCCCAGCACGTCGCTGATCTTCGGGTCGCGCGCAAAGTCCAACGGGCCGGGGTGGGTGGGCTGCTGCCAGAAGTCCAGGAACCACACCACGCCATACAGAGACAGCGCCGCCATCGCGAGAACGACGAAGGCCGAGAATGCGTTGGCGACGGGCCGAACTCGGTTGACCTTGCTCATGGCGGGGACGATACCCCGAAGAGAGCGGGTTGCGAGTGCGGTAGCTTGGCGGCGGATGTACCCTGTCGGGCACACGGAGGAACCATGCAAGCTCGAATCCCCATGATGATGCTGGCTGCGCTGCTCGCGAGCACGGTCGCGGTCGCTGGCCCCAGCGTTCCCAAGAACCAGGTCAAGGCCCTTCCGGCCGAGGTGCAGGCGCAGTTCGATCCGGCGCTCGAAGAGCTCACCGAGCTTCAGAAGAAGCTCGTGAACGCCCAAATGCAGGCCGACCTGGCCAAGTCCGGCATCAAGGCCGACAAGATGGACGAGAAGGCCACCGCCGCCCAGATCAAGGCCGACAAGGCCGCGCTCAAGGCCGCCAAGGAGGCCGGCGACAAGTCGGCCAAGCAGGCCGCGAAGGCCGCCATCGAGGCGTCCAAGGCCGAAAAAGAAGAGGCTCAGGCCGACACCGACTCGGCGGCAGCCCGGCACGACCTGGCCAAGGCCGAGGTCAAGCTGATCCAGGCCGAGATCGGCCTCAAAGAGGCGACGGTCGAGGCGCAGCGCGCGCAGGCGGTGTTCGACCACGAGATGGAGATCGACATCAACATGTACAAGACCGCCCAGTCCAAGGCCGAGATCGACTTCCAGGAGGCGCGAGCCGCGGTCGAGCTGGCCCGCGCCAAGGTGTCGATGAAGGGAGGCGACCCCGCCGACGTGCAAGGCAGCGATACGCCTGCGCCCGAGGGTGACGCGGCGGAGTAGAGCGCGCTCCACATCGCCCTGACATCTCAGAAACAGTCTGCGTCAGCCTGGCGCAGACCTGTTTCGGGCAGCGGATGTACAACCTGCACCTCCCGTCCGCCCCGAGGTGCCCGATGCGTGTCCTTCTTGCTACCGCCGTGCTGTCCACTCTCGTTGCCTGCGCTCCCGACTCGTCCCCAGCGCGCTCTGCCGTGTCCTTCGACGACGACTCCCGCACGGCCTGGGTGTGCGAAGACGCGGCCTGGTCCTACGGCGACACCGTGGTCGAAGACAGCTGCTTTGCCGACGAGGGCGAGTCCTTCTTCGCGTCGGACGCGAGCATCACCTGCCACTCGGACACCGAGTTCACCTGGCGTATCGGCCGAGTGGAGTACGAGTGTGATTCGTACGGCGACGACGGCGTCTTCACGTGCCTGTACTTCGAGAGCATCCAGAACCGCAGCGGGATCGAGGACGACCACGACTATGTGCTCGTTGGCCGCTTCCTGAGCGCCACGTCGGCCATCGGCGCGAACAAGTACACCTACGATGCGCCCGACGACACCTGCAGCATCGACTACCGCTTCGTGGCGCGGCGATAGCCGAGCTCAGTCGGGCACGGCCCACGTGCCCACGATGCTGCCCGTTCCGCAGTCCGCCCACTGCGACGTCTCGGTCTGCTCGCCGTTGATCCATCGGCAGGTGAGACGCTTGTTCTGGTGCCACCCCATGTTGTGGCCTTCGTTCACGAACAGGTGGCAGTTCATCGAGCCGACCGGGCAGTGTGCGCTGTGGACCGTGATGCTGGGCATGGGTCCAAGGCAGGTCACGTTCGTGGTCGAGTAGCCAGCGCTGTGCTTCGAGTAGGCGGCGGGCGTGCAGTCCCCATGGATGGTGACCTCGACGTCCAGGTACTGATCGATGTTCGACCAGGCCAGCAGGGTGTACTCGTGGGGTGGTGGCTCGGGGCAGGCACCGGCGTCCCACTGGTGACAGGGGTAGGTGACGCCGTCTTGCTGCCGCCAGACCGACCCGTAGTCCAGCCCCGTGTAGCTCGATGTGGTGACCATCTGCAGCGTGGAGAGGCCGGTGCCCGCCGTGCTCGTGGTCTGGCCGGACATGGCGAGGTCCCAGTAGCTGTCGGTGACGACTCCCCGCTCCAAGCCCGACAGGCCGCCCACGTCGCCTCCCGTTCCGGGAACCTTCATGGCGGTCCAGCTGCGCTCGATGGAGCCGTCGTTGACGCCGGCCAGCCCGCCGCGACGGGTGCCCGAGGAGGTTCCCATCGACCAGCTGTCGCGAATCGCTCCCAGGTTGCCGCCCACGAGGCCCGTGTACGTGCCGTCCAAGTCGGCGTCGGCCCAGCTCTCTTCGAGCTCGAACGATGCGGCTCCGTAGCCCACGAGGCCGGCGTAGCCGCCGTCTGCCGAGCCCACCCCGCTGCTTCGACGAATCACGGTGTTCTGGGCGTGCGCGACGAGCAATCCAGAGAAGCCTCCGGTGCCGGTCATGTGGACGTCGACGTCGGTGTGGCAGTCCTCGATGACCACGCTGTTGCTGGATGCCGCGAGGCCGCCGGCGCTGCTGGTGCCACTCACCAGGCCCGTCACCGTCACGTCGTGCACCCAACCCCGAGCCAGGGTTGCCAGGCCGCCCGACGTGATGCCGGTCACCTGCACGTCTTCGATGTGGACATTGGCCACCTCGCTGGCCGAGTCCAGGGCGGCGAACACGCCCCCCTGGTTGCCTGTGGACTGGACCTTTCGGATGGTGTGGCCGCGACCGTCCAGCTTGCCCCCCAGGGTCGGCGCGCTGCTCCAGGGGAATCCGTTGCAGTCCACGTCCTGCACCAGGCAGTAGTCGTGGGCGCCGGTGATGTCGTACAGGTCCTGGCAGGTGGCGATGGGGCGGCCAGGCCATCCGCCGCAGTCGATGGTCGGATCGATGGTGGTGGACGCGGTGAGCGGGGCGCCGGTGTCACTGCCGTCGTTGGGGGTGACCTGCACGGACACGGTGTCGTCTCCATCGAAGGCGGCTGGCGGCAGAGTGGCGCTCGTGCCGGCGACGGAGCCGTTGACGCGCCACACGAAGTCGTAGCCCTCGAGGTCACCGTCGGCGTCGAACCATCCGGTGACGTCGGCCGACAGGGTGTCGTCCATCCTGGGCGCGCTGGGCTGGATGGCCACGCTGGACGCGGAGGGGGCCGAGTTGCCCACCGTCACCGTGGCGGTGCGCGCGCCTCCGGTGTCGAAGCCGTCGTTGGGGGTCAGCGTCAGCGTGACCACGTCGTTCTTGCTCAGACCCGAGAGCGTGGGTGCCGCCACGGTGCTGCCGCCGTTGACCTGCCAGGCCACGTCGTAGCCCTCGGCATGTCCATCGGCATCGGCCCATCCGGAGCCCGAGGCGGACAGCGTGTCGGTGGCGGTGGGGGCCGCGGGCGAGATGGACGCTGCGATGATGCTGGGGGCGCTGTTGGCCACCGCCACGCTCGCCGACACGGGAGCGCCGGTGCTGCTGCCGTCCCAGGGAGTCAGCGTGAGCGAGACCTGCTGCGGGAAGGCGAATGCGCTGGGGGACAGCGTGGGGCTGGTTCCGGCCGGGGCGCCATCCACGGTCCAGGCGTAGTGGTAGCCCTCGGCGGCTCCCTCGGGATCCGCCCAGCCGCTAGGGCTCGCCGACGCGGTGTCCGTGGTGCGCAGGGGACTGGGCAGGATCTGGACGGACGCCACCGATGGAGCGGCGTTGCCCGGGGTGACCGCCGCGGTGAGCTGGGTTCCGGCGTCAAGGCCGTCGTGGGCGGTGGACACCAGCTCGACGGTGTCGCCGGCACCGAACTCGGTGGCCGGGAGGGTCAGGGACGAGCCGCGGACGATGCCGTTGACCTTCCAGCTGTGTTGGTACCCCTCGGCATCGCCGTCGGCGTCCGACCACCCCGAGGTGACGGCCGTCAGGTCGTCCGCGCTGGTGGGGTTCAGTGGCGTGATCGTGAGGCTCGAGAAGACGGGCGGCGTGTTCCCGATCACCACCTCCGCGCTCTGCACCGGCCCACCTGACAGCCCAGCGGAGTCGATGGGGGTGGCGGTCACGCGCAGGCGGTCCCCGCGCGAGAAGAGGGAGGACGCCAGCGTGGGGCTGTTTCCGCCGACAGCGGCTCCGGTGTGGCGACTCCAAGCCCAGTCGATCTGCACCGCATCGCCGTCGGGATCCTGCGTGGCACCAGGCGTGGCGATGAGCGGGGTGGTGGACGTCGGCGCGGTGGGGTTGAGCGTCACCCCCGCCAGGCTGGGCGGCGCGTTTTCGAGGGTGACCGGGTTCGACGCCACCGTCGAGCCGTCCACCACGCCGTCGTTCGGGGTGACCTCGCATCGGAGCGTGGCTCCCTTGGACACGACGGTGCCGGCGAGGGTCGGCCCTGTGTGCCCGGCGAGCACGGCGGCGCCCTCGAACCAGGCGTAGGTGAAGCCGACCGGGTCACCGTCGGGATCGGTCGCGACCCCAGGCGTGCACGAGAAGGTGTCGGCGACGGTGCCCGTCGTGGGGCTGAGGGCGGCCGATGAGAGCGTGGGCGCCGAGTTGGCCTGGGTCACCGAGACCGGCGCGGAGATGACGGTATCTCCGTCTTCGACGCCATCGTTGGGGGTCACCTGGCACTCGACGGACGAGCCCCCGGGTGCGCTGCCCGCAGGCAACGGATTGGCGCTCAGGCCGGTGTCTACACCGTCGACGAGCCAGGTGACGGACACTGACTCGGCGTCGCCGTCGGCGTCGCTCCACGACCAGGCGCACAGCAGGTCATCGTCGGTGGTCGGCTCTGTCGGCCCGATCTCCACTTGGCTGACGTTGGGGGGCGTGTTCACCAGCGTGCTCGAGAGCACCACGGGAGCGCCGTACTCGGTGCCGTCCCAGGGGATGAGCGTGCAGTCGACGCGGTCGTTGCGCCGGAGTCCCACCGTATCGAACAAGCTGCCGACGGCGAGAGGGGTCCCGGTGGCGGCGGCGCCGTTGACCGTCCAAGAGAGCTCGATGGTGACCGCGTCGCCATCTGCGTCCGAGGAAGCCCCCGGCTGGCACTCGAGCACGTCGCCCACCCGGGTCGGCGCCGGCTCGAGGGTTCCGCCCGCGAGGACGGGCGCCTCGTTGGGGGCCTCGACCAGCACGACGACGCTGGTGGTGGACTGGCGACCGTCGGTGTCGGTGACGGTCAAGGTGATGGCATGCTCGCCCTCGCTGAGGGTGACGTGGTCCTCGACGCTGCCCAGGTCGTCTGCCAGTTCCTCGGACAGCAGGCCGTCCAGCTGGCTCTCCCAGGTCGCCGTCAGGTCGCCCGGGGCGTCTTCGGCGTCCCAGACTCGTCCACGCAGGGTGACCAGCCGATCCGAGGGGTAGTCCCCGCCTGCCACCGGGGCGTCGATCTGGCCAACGGGGATGCCCGGCGGCGCGATGTCCAGCATCACCGAGTCGATGGCCACGCCTTCGCGGTCGTCTCGAACTTCGAGGTGCAGGTCGGCGGTGTCCGCAACCGGGAGCGTGCATTCGGTGTTGCCGTCGGCATCGGCGAGGCCCTCGCACTGAACCTCGGAGCCCAGCAGCCACCGGACCCGCAGCTGATCGGCCGGGGTCTCGGGGTCGCTCACCAGGCCCCAAGCCGTGACCTCGGTGCCCCAGAACACGGTCTCTTCGCCACTGGGGCTGGCGATGTGGGCCGTAGGTTCGACGTTGGTGTAGGCGGCGATCTGGGTGTCGTTTCCGCAAGCGGACAGCGCCAGGACGATGAGCAGTGTGGACCGAGACATGGACCCTCCTGCTCTGAACGAAAAGCAAGAGTCGTGCCACTGGATCAGACGCCCAACAGGCTGTTCTCAGCCGGGTTGCACGTCCCGAGATCGTCCTGTGGGACGTCCCGGGACAGCGAGATGCAGCTACTCGCTGACCTCGATGTCGTAGATGCAGACGCTGTTGCCGCCGCGCTTGCCTCGGCCCTGGCTGGTGGTCCACAGCTGCTTGCCGTCGGGGGATAGGCCCAGACCGACGGTGTACGAGTCGGCGCGGATGCGGCTGACCACCTGGAAGTCGCTGGCTCGCACCACGACGACCTCGGCCTTGCCGTTGACCGCGGTGTAGATCCACTTGCCGTCGGGGGACAGCTCGATGGTGCGCGCGCCTCCGCCGACGTACACCGTCTCCCAGCCGTCGACCTTCACCCGCTGGCCGTTGGCCGCGTTCAGGTGTTCGAGCACCTTGTCGATGCGCATGCGGCTGACGTAGCCCGACGAGCTGGACGAGAAGTACAGCCAGCCGTCCTTCACCTCGAGGTGCCGCGGCGACTCGTGGGTGCCCAGCAGCGTGCCCAGGTACTTGCCGGTGGCCACGTCGAAGCCGGCGATGCCGTTGTCGCCCATGCGGGCGACCAGCAGGTGCTTGCTGTCGGGTGTGAAGGTGGTGCCACGCAAGCAGAAGCCACACTGGGCGTCGCGGTTCCCGGTGAGCGACTTCTGGTTCAGGATGTTGCCCTCGACCACCAGGCGGTCGGGCAGGTACTCGAAGGAGCGGGCGTCGCCGCTGCTGACGTCGATGAGCGCAACGGTGTTGTCGCCCCAGTGGGTGACCGACACCAGCTTGCCGTCGGGCGAGACGGCGATGTACTTGGGGATGGGCCCGGTGGGCATGACCCGCACGATCTCGTCGGTGGTGGTGTCGATGATGGTGACTGCCGAGGGCGAGCGAGCGCCGTAGTCCCAGTCGCGGCGGTAGTGCGGAATCCACAGGTACTTCCCGCCGTTGCTGATGGCGCTCTCGACCGGCTTGCCCTTGAATCGGTTGAGGTTTCCGTGCTTGGGGGTGGTGTAGTACGGGTAGTCGAAGACGGTGGTCTCGCCGTCCACGAAGTAGCGCGCGTCGTCTTCGTCGAACATGTGCAGGATGACGCCCAGCTTCTTCATCTCTTTGGGGTCGTAGACGATGGTGCGCTTGCCCTCGAGGCTGTTGACGTAGACCTTGGAGCCATCGGGGGTGAAGCGCGCCGACTTGGGCGAGAACACGTCTTCGTCGTGCACATCGGGGAACGGCGTCTTGGTGCGGTAGTTCTGGAAGCGCCCCGCGAGCGTGAGCTTGATCGGGGAGTCGGCGGGCTTGCTGGTGATGCCCAGGGGAACGCGGATGCCGTCTGGCGTCAGCGGCGTGCGGGCGCCGCGCTGGTTGTCCTTGGCCTGGGGCATCCAGCTGGTGACCGCCTTGTTGTCGGGGTCGAGCTCGAGCACCTTCTCCCAGCTGGCGATGACGTTGTCCCACTGCGCGAGCGTCCAGTAGGCCCAGCCCACTTCGTAGTGGCACTCCAGGCACTTGGGGTCGAGCTGCAGGCAGCTGTCGAAGTGCTCGAGCGACGCCGTGGACTCGCCGGCGTGCACCAGCTTGTAGGCGGTCTTGTACTCCTCGGTCGCGTCGGGGGTGCGGCAGCTGCCCTCTTGAGCAGAGGCGGGAGCGGCGAGGAGGAGGGGGAGGGCGAGGAGGGGAAGGAACAAGGCGGGAGTCTTCATGGCGGGGTGGTAACCCGGCTGACCCCAACGGTATTTCAGCGGTTCCGGAGTGATCCTTGGCGGGGGATCAGCGGGTGAACACGCGCAGCATGTAGCTGTCTCCGGCCTTGCCGTTGTAGTTCCAGACCTTCACCTCGTCGAAGCCGCCTCGATTGCCGATCAAGCTGCTGGTCAGGTACACGCTGGAGGTGCCATCGTGGCAGTAGCCGAACTGCCCGGCGTAGGTGCCGCTCTCGACGTACGGGTCGTCGCAGGTCGTCTGCCCGCCGGGACCAAAGTAGCCGCGCCCCATGTACCGAAAGACCACGTTGGTGGTGTCGCAGGTGGACTCGTCGAGGCTGCACACGCTGGTGACGTTGGTGCTGTGTCCATCGTCGTCGTCGGGGAACAGGTTGGCCGCGGTGGCGATGCGGTAGCTGTCGTCGGAGTCGTGGTTCAGCGAGCTGTCGTAGAACAGCACCATGTACTCGGTGTGCGCCGGTGTGTTCGACGCGCCGATCGAGAAGCTGTCGCCGTAAGCCATCGAGCCGGGGCTGCCGGTGCGGTTCTGGATGAAATCGTTCAGGTCGCTGCGGCCCGAGATGGTGTTGGTGCCACCTCGCTGCTGGAAGTTGAGGGTCCAGCCGCCGCCGGCCTCGTCGTTTTCGCAGTAGGTCTCGAAGGCAGCCACCCCGCTCGCCCCATCGGGGTCGATCCAGTAGACGCCGCTCGGCTGGCTGTTGTCATGGATCTGTTGGCAGTCGTCGGCGGGATCGCCGCTGTCGACTCCGATCCACGTGCTGGGTGGGCGCCACACATACGCGCAGAAGTTGTCGGCGCCCCAGGACTCGTTGGTGTAGCCGCCATCGAAGCTGGTACGGAAGCGTATGTTCAGGGTGTCGGTGCTGTGGTCGGCCTGGGCACTCTGGCCCTGTCGGGCTCCATCCGACCACGCTCCCCCGCACTGGTTGCCGGAGTCGAGGGGTGCGCCCTGGCTCCAGATCGGGGCGCCCTCGAGGTAGAGATTGCCGGTCTCGCTCTCCCAATCGTCGAGGTAGTAGAAGTCGAAGTCGAACCGGGCGCGGGTGTGTGTGATGCCGAACGTGTCCACGGCGTTGTCGACATTCTGGCTGTTGCCGGTGCTGTTGTACCCACCCAGGATGGTGCCCCAGGTTCCGCAGTTGGTGGTCTCGCTGGCGCTCCAGCCGTCGGGTGGGTCCATGGTGTCGCACCACACCTCGGTCCAGCCGCCGTTGCTCATGTCGCACCACAGGCTGCGCGTGGGCTCGGGGCCAGCGCCGTCCGGGTCGATGTCGTAGTTGCCGTCGCCCACCGAGTCGCCGGACTCGATCACGTCGACGCAGTCGAGGTAGGCGCACCCGTCATCGGGCGTGCCGGAGCAGTCGTTGTCTTCGCCGTCGCCGCAGACCTCGGTTTCGTCGGGGTTGATGTCGGTGTCGGTGTCGTCGCAGTCGCCGCCCTTGTCCACGTGGCTGGCGGGGGCTGCGCAGTCGTCCACCGTCGAGGCGTCGTCGCCCCAGGTGTCGGTGTCGGTGTCGGCGTACCAGGTCTGCCAGCCGGGCTGATCGGTCAGGCTGCCGTCGCAGTCGGTGTCGTTGCCGTCGCAGATCTCGGTGGCGCCGAGGTACTCGGTGTTGTCGCCGTCGTCACAGTCGGTGTCGTTGGTGGACCAGCCGGCGCCGGGGTCCTGGCAGAACTCGGTGCCGGAGTCGCCGTCGCTTCCTTGGCCATCGCTGTCGCCATCGACGTAGTAGGTGGTGCCGGGCAGGCCGTCGTCGGGCACGCCGGAGCAGTCGTCGTCGATGCCGTTGCACACCTCGGCGTCGACGGGGCTGACGGCGTTGGTGGAGTCGTCGCAGTCTTCGTTGTTGGTGACGAAACCGGTGGGCTGGGCGCAGTCGTTGGTGGGGCTGGCCTGGTCGTCGCCGTAGCCGTCACCATCGGTGTCGGGCCAGTAGTCATTGGTGGCCAGGCCGTTGTCGGCACCGCCGGTGCAGTCGTCGTCGATGTCGTTGCAGACCTCGGTCTCGCTGGGGTTGATGTCCTGGTCGCTGTCGTCGCAGTCGGTGTTGTTGCTGGCCCGGCCCGACTGGGTGGCGCAGTCGTTGACGGGGGTGCTGCCGGGGTCGCCGTAGCCGTCGCCGTCGGTGTCGAGGTACCAGTCGACGTACACGATGCCGTCGTCGATGCCGTTGGCACAGTCGTCGTCGACGCCGTTGCACAGCTCGGTCTCGCCCGGGTTCACGGCGGGGTTGGTGTCGACGCAGTCGGTGTTGTCGGACACGAAGCCCGTGGGCTGCGCACACTGGGTCATGGGCGTGGTGCTGTCGCCGAAGCCGTCGTCGTCGGCGTCGGCGTACCAGGTGGGCTCGCCGCCCACGCTGGGATCGGCGTCGTCGGTCAGGCCGTCGCAGTCGTTGTCGGCGCCGTCGCACACCTCGCTGGCGCCGGGCTTCACGGCGGCATCGCTGTCGTCGCAGTCGCGCTCGTTGGGCGCGTAGCCCGTGGGCTGCGCACACCCCGTCTGCGTGATGCCGCCGATCTCGCCAAAGCCGTCGCCGTCGTCGTCGACGAACCAGGTGGGCTCGGTCTCGTCGGGCTCTCCGCTGCAGTTGTGGTCGATGCTGTCGCACTGCTCCTGGGCGGCGGGGTTGGTGTCGACGGCGGTGTCGTCGCAGTCGCCGCCGACATCGGTGTGAAAGATGTCGGGCGGATCGCAGGCGGTGACGGCGGTTGCGTCGTCGCCAAAGCCATCGGAGTCGGAGTCGAGGTACCAGGTACTGGCGCCCTGGGCATCGTCGTCGACCTGGCCATTGCAGTCGTCGTCGAGCTCGTTGCAGGTCTCGGTGGCGTCGGGGTTCACTGCCAGCTTGTTGTCGTCGCAGTCGAGGGCGTTGTCGGCGTGGCCGGTGGTGTCGCACAGGGTGACGGCGTCGCCCGTGCCGTAGCCATCCAGGTCGTTGTCGACATAGACCACGGTGCCGTCGGTGGGGTTGTCGTCGACGGTGCCGTTGCAGTCGTTGTCGGCGCCGTCACAGACCTCGGTGCCGCCGGGAAGCGCGGTGGCATCGCTGTCGTCGCAGTCGCCCGTCTCTGAGACGAAGCCCGCTTCGCCCTCGCAGTGCTCGACGGCGTCTCCGATGCCGACGCCATCGCCGTCGCCGTCGGCGTAGCCGCTCACCAGCGTGCAGTCGTCGGTGTCGGTGTCGGTGTCGCCGGTGTCGTCACCGATGAACTGGGCTTTCTGATCGGCGACGTCTTGGCTGCTGACGAAGGCACAGCCAGACAGGGCCAGGACGGACAGGGTGGGGACGAGCAAGCGCATGCAACCAGCTTACCCGCTGCCCAGGACGCGTGTCAGATCACCGGTAGTACAGGCTCATGTAGTTGCTGGTGGAGTGGTGCCACCAGTACCCGGTCTCGAGGGAGTCGACCCCGAAGGTCTCGGTGCCGCCCCAGTCCCAACCGGCGCCAAAGGCGGTCTCGCCGTAGTAGGTGTCGTCGTCGAGGCCAAAGGACTCGGTGCCCCAAAGGCCACCGTAGAAGAAGCAGCTGCACTGACCGCCGTCGTTGTTCGACTCGTCACAGTGGTAGGGATCATCGGACAGGCCGCCCTGGGCGACGGGATTCCAGGTGTCGCCACAAGCGAAGCTCAGCGTGGTCGCGGTTCGGCTCACGAAGGCGTTCTTGGCCTTGGTGGCGGTGTCGTTGCTGTTGTCGAACTCCCAGACGGCCCAGGCACCATCCTGGTTGTAGACCATCAGGTCGTCGGGGGAGCTGTCGGGGATACGGGCCAGGCAGTAGGTGTCGTTGCGCGCGTCACACTGGTTCAAGCTCATGCCCAGCATGTCCGAGGGGAACCCGGGCGAGGACGGATTCAGCCACCACCAGAACAGGGTCCAGCCGCCGCCATCGCGATCCATGTCGCAGTAGGCCTCGTACGGGTCTTGCCCGCTTCCGACGCCGTCGGGATCGATCCAGTAGATGCCGGTCTGAGGCATGAAGTTGGCGTCGCGGATGGCCTTGCAGTCGGTGCCGGGATTGTTGACGTTGAGGCCGAGTCCCGAGGTCCAGGCGCTGCCGCGGACCCACACGGTCACGTCGTCGATGCCCCAGCTCTCGTTGTTGACGTCGCCGTCTGTGGCCCCCGAGAAGGACAGCGACACACTGCCGGAGGAGCGCCCCGCCAGGAACACACGCTGGTTGTAGATGTAGTCGGAGCTCCAGCTCTGGCCGCTGTTGCCGCAGATGTCGGGTCCGGGGTTGCCGTCCCATGCGTCCCATTGGTTGGCGATGTACAGCGCCGTGCCGTCGACCGAGAGCGAGAAGGAGTCGTCGTTGTTCCAGCTGTCGAGGCGGTACACGTCGGCGTCGACGCGCACGCTGCTGTCGCGGATGCCCCGGGTGTCGACCGTGCGCGTGACTGTGGTCGTGTTGAAGCGCCCGAGGATCTGGTCGCCGTTGCAGTTGTACCGGGAGGTGCTGCTCCAGCCGCTGGCGCCGGAGCCGAAGTCTTCGCTGTACACCTCCGTCCAGCCGCCGCCGTCCTCGACCATGTCGCAGTTGACCGAAAATGCGGGGTTTCCGCCCACGCCGTCGGGGTCGATGTCGTAGGTGCCGCTGGTCGACGAGGGCTCGTTCTGCAGGATGTCCATGCAGTCGAGGTAGCTGCAGTCCTCATCGATGTCGGTGTCGCAGTCGTTGTCGATGCCGTCGTCGCAGACCTCGGCGTCGGCGGGGCTGACGTCGGCTGTGGTGTCGTCGCAGTCTTGATCGTCGCTGACGTAGCCGCTGGGTTGAGTGCAGTCGTCGACGGCGTCACCGCTGTCGCCGTAGGTGTCGGAGTCGGTGTCGGCGTACCAGGTCTGCCAGCCTGGCTGGTCGGTGAGGGTGCCGTCGCAGTCGGTGTCGTCGCCGTTGCAGGTCTCGGTGGAGCCCACGAACTGGGTGTCGTCGTTGTCGTCGCAGTCGGTGTCGTCGGGCACGAAACCGGTGGGCTGGGCGCAGTCGTTGGTGGGGCTGGCCTGGTCGTCGCCGTAGCCGTCGCCATCGGTGTCGGGCCAGTAGTCGTTGGTGGGCAGGCCGTTGTCGGCACCGCCGGTGCAGTCGTCGTCGATGCCGTTGCAGACCTCGGTCTCGCCGGGGTTGATGTCCTGGTCGCCGTCGTCGCAGTCGGTGTTGTTGCTGGCCCGGCCCGACTGGGTGGCGCAGTCGTTGACGGGGGTGCTGCCGGGGTCGCCGTAGCCGTCGCCGTCGGTGTCGAGGTACCAGTCGACGTACACGATGCCGTCGTCGATGCCGTTGGCACAGTCGTCGTCGACGCCGTTGCACAGCTCGGTCTCGCCCGGGTTCACGGCGGGGTTGTTGTCGACGCAGTCGGTGTTGTCGGACACGAAGCCGGACGGCTGCGCACACTGGGTCATGGGCGTGGTGCTGTCGCCGAAGCCGTCGTTGTCGGCGTCGGCGTACCAGGTGGGCTCGCCGCCCACGCTGGGGTCGGCGTCGTCGGTCAGGCCGTCGCAGTCGTTGTCGGCGCCGTCGCACACCTCGCTGGCGCCGGGCTTCACCGCGGCATCGCTGTCGTCGCAGTCGCGCTCGTTGGGCGCGTAGCCCGTGGGCTGCGCACACCCCGTCTGCGTGATGCCGCCGATCTCGCCAAAGCCGTCGCCGTCGTCGTCGACGAACCAGGTGGGCTCGGTCTCGTCGGGCTCTCCGCTGCAGTTGTGGTCGATGCTGTCGCACTGCTCCTGGGCGGCGGGGTTGGTGTCGACTGCGGTGTCGTCGCAGTCACCTCCGACATCGGTGTAGAAGATGTCGGGCGGGCTGCAGGCGGTGACGGCGGTTGCGTCGTCGCCAAAGCCGTCGGAGTCGGAGTCGAGGTACCAGGTGCCCGCTCCGAGCGCGTCGTCGTCGATCTGGCCGTTGCAGTCGTCGTCGAGCTCGTTGCAGGTCTCGATGGCGTCGGGGTTCACCGCGAGCTTGTTGTCGTCGCAGTCGAGCGCGTTGTCGGCGTGGCCGGTGGTGTCGCACAGGGTGACGGCGTCGCCCGTGCCGTAGCCGTCCAGGTCGTTGTCGACGTAGACCACGGTGCCGTCGGTGGGGTTGTCGTCGACGGTGCCGTTGCAGTCGTTGTCGGCGCCGTCACAGACCTCGGTGCCGCCGGGAAGCGCGGTGGCATCGCTGTCGTCGCAGTCACCCGTCTCTGAGACGAAGCCCGCTTCGCCCTCGCAGTGCTCGACGGCGTCTCCGATGCCGACGCCATCGCCGTCGCCATCGGCGTAGCCGCTCACCAGGGTGCAGTCGTCGGTGTCGGTGTCGGTGTCGCCGGTGTCATCGCCGATGAACTGGGCTTTCTGGTCGGCGACGTCCTGGCTGCTGACGAAGGCACAGCCAGACAGGGCCAGGGCGGACAGGGCGGGGAGGAGCAGGCGCATGCCGACAGTGTAGCCGGCCTCGCCGTCTATGGCGCGGAGCAGGTGGGGGTGGGGCTGATGGTGGCGCCCGCCGTGCTGACGCTTGTGCTGTGGCGCAGGCAGATCTGCCCGACGCCGCCACCAGCTCCGCCGCCGCCGTCCTGGGTGTTGCCGTTGCCGCCATTCTCGGCGGCCGAGTCGACGTCTGCGCCGTCTCCGCCGCTCCCGCCGCCGTTCACGCCCGCGCCGCCCTGGGGTTCGCTGGTGCGGTTTCCGTGTTCGCCGTGGTTGTCGCCATCGCCGGCACCGCCGCCGCCGCCGCCGTTGGCGCCGATGCCGCCCGAGATCACGAGCACGTCGGACTCGAGCAGCACGGTGCCCCCGCCGCCTCCGCCACCGGAGCCTGCGTTGCCGCCCGTCTCGGCGGCGTCTTCGCCGCCACCGCCTCCGGCGTAGATGTTGCCCGCCATCGTGAGCGAGTCCTCGGCCGAGAACTGCAGCGCCCCGCCGCCCAGGCCGTCCCGCCCGCCGGTGTCCCCGCCGCGGCTTCCGCCATGGCCGCCGTTGCAGCCGCCATGCAGGGGCTCCACCATGTTGATGCCCATGGACGCGCCTCCGGAACCGCCCGAGACGGCGCCGTTGTGCGCCGTGCCGCCGTTGCCGCCACCGGTGTAGGCGCCGCCGCCTCCCCCGCCGGCTCCACCGTTGCCATTGCTGGATCCGTTGGCGCCGATGTTGCCATTGAGGCAGTAGGGGCCGTTGGAGCCGGCTCCGGGGGTGCCGAAGGTCGAGAAGGCGTACAGGTTTCCGACGACGGTGGCGTCGCCGTACACCAGCACGATGACCGGTCGGGTGCCGTAGAACCGCACATGTTTGCCGGCCGGCTGTGTCCAGCCGGTCACGGGCAGCACCCACGCTTCGTAGTTCGTGTCCAGGGTGACCGACACGGGCGTGGGCGTGTGGGTGCAGTTCTTCCAGTCGTCGTCGTAGTCGGGGCTGTCGTTGGTGACGAAGCGGTAGTCGTTGTTGAGGCTGGCCGCGCAACCCGTGAAGTCCACGGCGCCCGTGGGCGTGTAGTCGTCGGGGTCGATGTTGAGCGGCGGCACCGGCCAGCCGCAGTCTTCGTCGACGTCGGTGTCGCAGTCGTTGTCTTCGCCGTCGTCGCAGACCTCGGCCTCGCCGGGGTTGATGTCGGGGTCGGAGTCGTCGCAGTCCTGGTCGTCGGAGACGTGGTTGGCGGGGGCCGCGCAGTCGTCGGTGGTGTCGAGTGGGTCGCCGTAGGTGTCGTTGTCTTTGTCGGTGTACCAGGTCTTCCAGCCAGGCTGATCGGTCAGGCTGCCGTCGCAGTCGGTGTCGTTGCCGTCGCAGACCTCGGTGGCACCCAGGAACTCGGTGTTGTCGCCGTCGTCACAGTCGGTGTTGTTGGTGGACCAGCCGGCGCCCGGGTCCTGGCAGAACTCGGTGCCGGAGTCGCCGTCGCTTCCTTGCCCATCGCTGTCGCCATCGACGTAGTAGGTGGTGCCGGGCAGGCCGTCGTCGGGCACGCCGGAGCAGTCGTCGTCGATGCCGTTGCACACCTCGGCGTCGACGGGGCTGACGGCGTTGGTGGAGTCGTCGCAGTCTTCGTTGTTGGTGACGAAACCGGTGGGCTGGGCGCAGTCGTTGGTGGGGCTGGCCTGGTCGTCGCCGTAGCCGTCGCCATCGGTGTCGGGCCAGTAGTCGTTGGTGGCCAGGCCGTTGTCGGCACCGCCGGTGCAGTCGTCGTCGATGTCGTTGCAGACCTCGGTCTCGCCGGGGTTGATGTCCTCGTCGCCGTCGTCGCAGTCGGTGTTGTTGCTGGCCCGGCCCGACTGGGTGGCGCAGTCGTTGATGGGGGTGCTGCCGGGGTCGCCGTAGCCGTCGCCGTCGGTGTCGAGGTACCAGTCGACGTACACGATGCCGTCGTCGATGCCGTTGGCACAGTCGTCGTCGACGCCGTTGCACAGCTCGGTCTCGCCCGGGTTCACGGCGGGGTTGGTGTCGACGCAGTCGGTGTTGTCGGACACGAAGCCCGTGGGCTGCGCACACTGGGTCATGGGCGTGGTGCTGTCGCCGAAGCCGTCGTCGTCGGCGTCGGCGTACCAGGTGGGCTCGCCTCCCACGCTGGGGTCGGCGTCGTCGGTCAGGCCGTCGCAGTCGTTGTCGGCGCCGTCGCACACCTCGCTGGCGCCGGGCTTCACGGTGGGGTCGCTGTCGTTGCAGTCGCGCTCGTTGGGCGCGTAGCCCGTGGGCTGCGCACACCCCGTCTGCGTGATGCCGCCGATCTCGCCAAAGCCGTCGCCGTCGTCGTCGACGAACCAGGTGGGCTCGGTCTCGTCGGGCTCTCCGCTGCAGTTGTGGTCGATGTTGTCGCACTGCTCCTGGGCGGCGGGGTTGGTGTCGACGGCGGTGTCGTCGCAGTCACCGCCGACATCGGTGTGAAAGATGTCGGGGGGGTCGCAGGCGGTGACGGCGGTTGCGTCGTCGCCAAAGCCATCGGAGTCGGAGTCGAGGTACCAGGTACTGGCGCCCTGGGCATCGTCGTCGACCTGGCCATTGCAGTCGTCGTCGAGCTCGTTGCAGGTCTCGGTGGCGTCGGGGTTCACTGCGAGCTTGTTGTCGTCGCAGTCGAGGGCGTTGTCGGCGTGGCCGGTGGTGTCGCACAGGGTGACGGCGTCGCCCGTGCCGTAGCCATCCAGGTCGTTGTCGACATAGACCACGGTGCCGTCGGTGGGGTTGTCGTCGACGGTGCCGTTGCAGTCGTTGTCGGCGCCGTCACAGACCTCGGTGCCGCCGGGAAGCGCGGTGGCATCGCTGTCGTCGCAGTCGCCCGTCTCTGAGACGAAGCCCGCTTCGCCCTCGCAGTGCTCGACGGCGTCTCCGATGCCGACGCCATCGCCGTCGCCGTCGGCGTAGCCGCTCACCAGCGTGCAGTCGTCGGTGTCGGTGACGCCGGTGTCGTCACCGATGAACTGGGCTTTCTGATCGGCGACGTCCTGGGTGCTGACGAAGGCACAGCCGGACAGGGCCAGGACGGACAGGGCGGGGAGGAGCAAGCGCATGGGCGAAGTGTACCCGGTTCAGGCGCCGTTCACCGACCCCAGATGCGGAAGTTCTCGCGCCGCTCGCCGTTGGCGTGATTGCCGCAGCACGAGGCGTAGCTTCCGGCCGATGTGCTGCCTCGACACTCGAAGCCAATGCCCACGGCCACGTCGTTGCTCGTGCAGGTGCTCTCGTTGTTGAACTTCCAGCCCCAGCGCACGTCGTGGTTGCTGCAGGTCAGGTTGAAGCCCCAGTCCTGGTAGCCGTTCGACGAGTGCCAGCCCGAGTAGTGGTAGGTCGACCAGCCCGGATTGGTGATGCTCTCGTTGTCCTGGAAGCGCTCCAGCGCGGTCTGCGCGCTGATGTCGGCGAACATGTCGTGGCTGATGTCAGGCCACTCGCCCCAGAGCTCGGTGATGTCCAGGTCGTTGAAGGCCTGGAACTTGGCGTCGTCGTCGGACAGATCGGTGTCCCAGGACCTCTCGGTATTCCCGCTGGTCCACACAGCGTCGTTGTACTGGTAGTCGCAGTCGCCGTCGCCCTTCATCAGCAGCGTCCAGCCACCGTTGCCCATGTCGCAGTACACGTCGTAGGCGCCGCCGCTGCCGTCCGGGTCGATGGTGTACACGCCGTCCCCGGTGCTGGCTCCTGCGTCCAGGATGTCCTTGCACGAGCTGCCTGGATTCACCTGGCTGCCCGGTGGGGCGGTGTCGGCGTCGGTCACCCACACGCAGAAGTTGTCGATGCCGTACTCCTCGCCGCCGGAGCTGACGTCCTGGTCGTACTCGATGAACGGGGCGTTGGAGCTGCTCGAGGCGATGACCGACCGGCTCACCCGGGTGTCCTGCTCACCGTTGCCGCACTCGTTGCCCGAGTAGTTGGAGCCGTTGAAGGTCTCGCGGTAGACCTCGCTGCCGTCGATGTCCATCCAGACGGGCTCGGTGTCCCAGTAGGCGATGATGATCAGATCGAAGGAGATGCGGATCGTGTCGTGGGGAACGCTGCCCAGATCGAGGGTTCGAGTGAGGTTTCCGTCCTCGGGGATGTGGGTCCCGCCGACGATCTCGCCGTACGACCCGCAGGTGTACTGCGCTCGGCTCCACCCAGCGTCGGGGGGGTTCATGTCGTCGCACCCCAGCGGCGTCCACGCGCCGTCCGCCATGTCGCAGTCCACGGCGTAGGGGGCTGCACCGCCCGGGCCGTCCGGGTCGATCGTGTAGGTGCCGTCGGCGGTGTTGCCGTCGTCGTAGGCGTCGGCACAGCTCCGCCAGCAGCCCCCGAGGGTGGGGTTCACCGTATCGTCGGTGTCGTCGCAGTCGTCGCCTCCCTCGGTCGCGGCGTCGTGGCCGTCTTCGTCCTGGTCGAGGTCGTTGCCGTCGCAGTCCTGGTCGGTGCCGTCGTACCAGATCTCGGTCTCGCCGGGGTTGATGTCGGTGTCGCCGTCGTTGCAGTCGGTGCTGTCGGCCACGTACCCGCTGGGCTGTGCGCAGTCTTCGACGGTGGAGCCGCTGTCGCCGTAGGTGTCGGAGTCGGTGTCGGCGTACCAGGTCTGCCAGCCGGGCTGGTCGGTGAGGGTGCCGTCGCAGTCGGTGTCGTCGCCATTGCAGGTCTCGGTGGAGCCCACGAACTGGGTGTCGTCGTTGTCGTCGCAGTCGGTGTCGTCGGGCACGAAACCGGTGGGCTGGGCGCAGTCGTTGGTGGGGCTTGCCTGGTCGTCGCCGTAGCCATCGCCATCGGTGTCGGGCCAGTAGTCGTTGGTGGCCAAGCCGTTGTCGGGGCCGCCGGTGCAGTCGTCGTCGATGTCGTTGCAGACCTCGGTCTCGCCGGGGTTGATGTCTTGGTCGCTGTCGTCGCAGTCGGTGTCGTTGCTGGCCCGGCCCGACTGGGTGGCGCAGTCGTTGACGGGGGTGCTGCCGGGGTCGCCGTAGCCATCGCCGTCGGTGTCGAGGTACCAGTCGACGTACACGATGCCGTCGTCGACGCCGTTGGCGCAGTCGTCGTCGACGCCATTGCAGGCCTCGGTCTCGCCGGGGTTCACGGCGGGGTTGTTGTCGACGCAGTCGGTGTTGTCGGACACGAACCCGGACGGCTGCGCACACTGGGTCATGGGCGTGGTGCTGTCGCCGAAGCCGTCGTTGTCGGCGTCGGCGTACCAGGTGGGCTCGCCGCCCACGCTGGGGTCGGCGTCGTCGGTCAGGCCGTCGCAGTCGTTGTCGGCGCCGTCGCACACCTCGCTGGCGCCGGGCTTCACGGCGGCATCGCTGTCGTCGCAGTCGCGCTCGTTGGGCGCGTAGCCCGTGGGCTGCGCACACCCCGTCTGCGTGATGCCGCCGATCTCGCCAAAGCCGTCGCCGTCGTCGTCGACGAACCAGGTGGGCTCGGTCTCGTCGGGCTCTCCGCTGCAGTTGTGGTCGATGCTGTCGCACTGCTCCTGGGCGGCGGGGTTGGTGTCGACGGCGGTGTCGTCGCAGTCACCGCCGACATCGGTGTAGAAGATGTCGGGCGGGCTGCAGGCGGTGACGGCGGTTGCGTCGTCGCCAAAGCCGTCGGAGTCGGAGTCGAGGTACCAGGTACTGGCGCCCTGGGCATCGTCGTCGACCTGGCCATTGCAGTCGTCGTCGAGCTCGTTGCAGGTCTCGATGGCGTCGGGGTTCACCGCGAGCTTGTTGTCGTCGCAGTCGAGGGCGTTGTCGGCATGACCGGTGGTGTCGCACAGGGTGACGGCGTCACCCGTGCCGTAGCCATCCAGGTCGTTGTCGACATAGACCACGGTGCCGTCGGTGGGGTTGTCGTCGACGGTGCCGTTGCAGTCGTTGTCGGCGCCATCACAGACCTCGGCGCCGCCGGGAAGCGCGGTGGCATCGCTGTCGTCGCAGTCGCCCGTCTCTGAGACGAAGCCCGCTTCGCCCTCGCAGTGCTCGACGGCGTCTCCGATGCCGACGCCATCGCCGTCACCATCGGCGTAGCCGCTCACCAGCGTGCAGTCGTCGGTGTCGGTGTCGGTGTCGCCGGTGTCGTCACCGGCAAACAAGGCCTTCTGTTCGGCGATATCTTGCTGGCTCACCAGCGCGCAGCCGGTGAGGGCGACGGCCAAGATGGCAGGGAGGAAGAGGCGCATGCGACGAGTGTACTCCGAAGGGGGCTCGCCTTGCTGATCCTCGCCCTGCTGGCCTGTGAGCCTCAGCCCATGGCTCCGGAGGCGCTCGGCTGCGTCGAGCTGATGGCCGACCGCGGAGCTCCAGCCAGCCCGGCCGATATCGAGGCGAGCCTGCGCGCGGTGCAGGCCAACCTGTTCCCCGAGCTCGACGGCGTCGACATCGCCCTGGGCAGCATGACCTCGGACACCGACTACTTCGTCAGCAACCTGGAGCTGGACACCTTCGAGTACGCGCCGCTCGAGCGCAGCTACCTGGTGCTGCACAACGAGGCGATCTTCGAGGTGCCGCCGCCGCACGACGCCGTGGTGGCCATCCTGGCCCACGAACTGAAGCACGTCGTCGACTACACCGAGCTCGACAGCGCCGGACTGGCCGAGTTCGCGCTGTGGTATGCCACCGAAGACACGGCGGCCTACGAGCGCGAGACCGACGAGCACGCCCTGGAGCTGGGCTGCGGAACGGGGCTCATCGCCTACCGGGAGTGGCTGTACGAGCGCATCGGTCCCGAAGCCACCGAGGCGAAGCGGCGCACCTACTACACGCCGGAAGAGATCGAGGCGTGGATGCAGGCGAACCCGTAGCGGGCCGATTGCTCCTCTGTGTGAGTGGCTGCGGAACGGGCACGGAGGCCCGTTCTCCTTGGGTGCGCTACCGGGTTGAGTCCAAAGTCCGTTTCAGATCCTCAGCCCGTGCTCCGGCGATCCTCCTTGTGGGTGCGCGCGCTCGAGGGCGACTCTCCCGTTCGCCCTCGGTCTCGTAGGCGACTCGAGGTCGAAGTCGTTCTCGCCGAGACCGACATCGAGACCGAGAAGTCGACCTCGAGACCGAGAAGTCGACCTCGAGACCGAGAAGTCGACCTCGAGACCGAGAAGTCGAGCTCGAGACCGAGAAGTCGACCTCGAGACCGAGGAATCGACCGCCGCGCTTCGAATCCAAAGTCCAGCCTCTCGACTCCAGCCGGCCAGAGGTTCGGGGGACTGGCCAACCGGCACCGCCCATCTCCGAGACCAAGGCACACGCGCCGCCGACAGCGTGGTGCTCAACGTCGCTGAGCGGCTGAGCCGCGGCGGAAGCCCGGCCGCAACCACTTCCGCATCGCGCAGGGCTCTGCCGGCGAGGCGTTGGCGGTACTCGACCCCATCGAGCTTCCTGGCGGTGCCGAGAAGCAGCAGCTGCTGCGGCGGGTGGGCGCGATGCTCCAGCGCCTGAAGGGGAGGTGACGCCGCCGTTGTCGGGCCGACTTCTGACTCAACCACTAGGATTGATCAAGTAGTGCGGCAATGGTGGTGCAGGCTGTTGAAGTGCGAGGACCGAGTATTTCAGCAACCTGCTACGGCGTGAACGTCTCGCGGCGGGTGGCGTTGCCGATGACGTCGTCGACGTTGTAGTGCACGGTCAGCGCCTCGTTGGCGAGCCAGAGCGCGGCTTGGTCGGCGTAGTTGTCGCTGGCGGGGATGCCCGACTGGCCTCCGGGGATGACGTCGACGCCTTCGACACCGTCGGCGCCGAGCGCGAAGACCTGACGCATGACCGGGCCGTTGCCGTGCCGGAAGCGTCGACCGGACTCGCCGTTGTTGGCGGCGTCGATGCCCTCGTTGTCGCCGGGGCGCGGGAACCAGCGCAGGTCCGAGCGCGGGTCGTCCGAGCTGAGGCCATCGGCCAGGGGCAGCCGGTCGGTGGTGATGGCGAAGTCGTCGAAGATGCTCGAGATGGGCTCGCCCACGAAGCCCGCGATCAGCGAGTCGAACTCGACCTGGTGGCGCAGGCCCCAGATCCACTCGTTGGGGTCGTCGGTGCCGAAGCCCCCCTCACCCGGGTCGGTGGGCTCGCTCGCCAGGAAGTCGAGCGAGTTGTTGAGCGCCATCAGCATGATCTCGTCGGACTCTTCGATCACACCCGGCGTGGACAGGTGGTCCCAGTAGGCGGACTCCTGGGTGGCGTCGTTGTAGCTGACCAGGCTGTCGTCGTTGTTGCCGCGGTTCATGAGCATCAGGTTCAGGATGCGAGCCCGCGCGGTGCCGCCGCCGCCGTTGAAGGCGTGGAACTGCTCGTCGCCGATGGACTGGGTGTACAGGTCGCCTTGGAACACCGCCCAGATCATGGTCGCGATGGCGTCTTCTTTCTCGCCGGTGGCGTCGTGGTAGAAGGTGTCCACGCCAGATGCGGCATGGAAACCACCATCTCGCCAGGCCTCTAGACGGGTCTTCACGTCGTCGATCTGGGCGGGGCGGCTGCGGTACAGCTCGCGAAGCCGGAACTCGGACGAGTCGGCGGGCGGGTCGAAGTCTTGGGCGTCGACGGCCTGGGCATGGGCGATGGCGTCGAGCAGGTACTGGGCCCAGATGCGGGCCACCAGCGACTGGTGGTCGCCCTGGATGGCGGACATCTCGGCGAGGTCGGCGGTGCCGCCCTCGGTGGCGGCGGCCAGGCGGCGGTCGATGGCGTCGGCGCGCCAGCCGGGCTCCCAGGGGCCGCTGATGTACCAGGGCTCCGCGGCGATGTAGTCGTCGTCGAGGGTGGTGCCGGCCGGGTCGTTGTTGGCCGAAAGCAGGTAGCCGCGCTCGTTGGTGTAGCTGTGCGGCATCTCGGACCACGGAATCACGCAGCTGTAGGGGTCGGCCTCGCCCTGGGACTCGTCGACGGCGCCGTCAGCCCCGATGGGCACGGTGAAGCCCTTGTAGGTGTTGCCGTCGATGAGCATCTGCGGATGGGCGCCGTCGGCGAAGGTGCCGTCGGGGTTGCGCTCGAGGTAGCCGCGGCACGGCGTGGGCTGGTAGCCGGAGTAGAAGATGTCGCCGTTGGCGTCGGCGGCGACCGTGTTGAGCGACAGCGCCTGGGCCTTCTTGGTGGTCTCGGCCACGTCGACCACGTCCACCGACTTGCGGCGGTCCCAGAGCATGCCAAAGAGGCTTCCGCCGTCCAGGGCGCTGAAGTCGAAGGTGATGCCAGTGATCACGCCGTCGCCATCGGTGTCTCCGGGGATGACCCAGTCTCCTGCGACGTTGATCAGCGACTTTCCGGCGCCCGGATCGTCGCCGTAGTCGGCGGACTCGCCTTCGATCTCGTACAGGTAGCGTCCGTCGGGCGTCTCCCAGCGCGGCCACACCTCGGTGCGTGCGGTTCCGCCCAGTGCGGCCGAGATGTTGTACTCCTCGTCGAAGCGCACCAGATCGACCCACTCGTCCTGGTACATCGTGGCCATGGGCATGCCGTCGGCGTCGAGCTGGACCTGCTCGGCGTACATGTCGGACACGTCGCCCGACAGCTGGGTGAAGCCCCAGGCCACCTTGCCGTTGGTACCCGTGGCCAGCATGGGCGTGCCCACCAGCACGTCGCCGTACAGGTTGTCGCCAGTGCCGTCGCCCAGGTGCGCCGTGTCCATGTGGATCTGGTACATCAGCGAGGGCAGCTCGAGCTCGAGGTGGCCATCCCCCGCCAACAGGGCGCGCCCGTCGGAGGTCTTGGAGCCGGCCACGGCCCAGGAGTTGCTGCCCCAGCCGATGTCGTCGTCGCGCCCCAGGCGCTTCTGGATGCGGGCGTCCTTGTCGGCGGCCCGCTCCAGGGCAGACCGAGCGATGAGCGGAAGCTCCATGCGTCGCGGCGTCGAGCGAGGTGGGGTGCCGCTGATGCCGAAGCCGTCGGTGGACGAGATGTGGAAGACCGGAGCGGTGCGCTCCCAGTTGTCGCCCCACTGGCCGGCCTCGCGCAGATCTTGCAGGTCGGCGCCCTCGTAGACCGTCGAGTCCAGGAGGTTCTGGTAGTCGCGCGCCAGGCGGGCATCCTTGGTCTCGAAGCTGGTTCGGAAGATGACCGTGCTGATCATGGCCGCGACGTCGTACGACGTGAACGGCTCCATCACCTCGGCGGGCTCCTGGAAGCCCAGGGCCAGCTGCAAGACGTCGTTCTCGAACTCGGCCGGTGCCGGCATCGTGCCCGCCTCGACCTCGGCGATGTAGGCGTTGACGCCGGCGGCGTAGGCCTCGGCGAAGGCGAGCTGCTCGGGGTCGAAGGCCGCGAACACCACGTCGGCGACCTCTTTGCTGGACAGCCCGCGGCTCTCGATGTCGGCGTCGATGCCCAGCTCGCCGAACAGCTCCGAGACCCGGCCGGTGGACAGGCGCCGCACCATGTCGATGAGGAAGAAGCGGTCACGCGCGATGGTGAAGCCCGTCAGCCGTCCCAGGTCTTCGTCGTTGGTGGCGTAGATATGGGGGATGCCCATGTCGGTGTACAGCACGTAGCCGCGGGCGTGCAGGCCCGGGATCTCGTGGCTGGCCGACTCTTCGACCCCCAGCAGGGGGGAGGGATCGGGCTCGGGTTCGCCCTTGCAGGACAGCAGCGCGAGCAGGGGCAGGACGGCGAGGGGTCGCATGGGTGCTCCAGACGGTTGGCGCAGGGTAGCCAGCCGGTCGTGGTGCTGCCACGTCCGGCTGCCATCCCCTTAAAGCAATGTTCACCGCCTTAAAAGCGGGGCATCGGACTCGCATTCGAAGGAACACCGTCGATATTCGGGATTCATGACGACCCTGTCATGTTTTCAATCGAGTGTTTGAATTGACTGCACGAATCCTCCCCCTTTCTGCGCTGCTGCTGGCCAGCGCTGCCTGCACCCCTGACATCTCGGTGATCGAGGCCCCTCAGGCCGAGCCCTGCGACGCGATCGTGGTCTACGCCGACGTCGATGGCGATGGCTTTGGCGACGCCAGCACAGTCGACGCCGCCTGCGAGCTGAGCCCCGGCTGGGTGCTCGATGCCCGCGACTGCGATGACGCGCACGCCGGGGTTCATCCCGATGCCCCAGAGGTGTGCAACGGCATCGACGACAACTGCGATGCCGTTGTCGACAACGACGCCGTGGACCGGCAGACCGGGTACCTCGACGCCGATGATGACGGCTATGGCGACCCAGCCTGGCCCATCGTGGCTTGCGAGCTAGGCGACGGCGTGTCCATCAACGACCTGGACTGCGACGACAGCGAGGCCAGCGCCCATCCGGGCTTGCCCGAGCTCTGTGATGGCCTGGACAACGATTGCGATGGCCACATCGACGTCGATGCCGCCGATGCGCCCTGGTGGTTCGCCGACGACGATCTGGATGGCCACGGCGACCCGGCCAGCGCCGTCGCGGCATGCGAGCCGCCTGCCGGCCACCTGACCGACGACAGCGACTGCGACGACAGCGAGGCGGCCATGCATCCCGGGCATGTCGAGCTCTGTGATGGCCTGGACAACGACTGCGACGGCGTCGTGCCCGTCGACGAGGTCGACGCCGATGGCGACGGCATCTACGACTGCGCAGCTCCCCCGGTCTGCGCCGGATCCGGCCTGACCTTTGGGGTGGACACGGTCGACCCGGCGCTGGGCACCACGCGCGTGGCCTGCGAGGGCTGCGACCCCTATGGCGGCGAGACCCCGTGCACCGAGCAGCTGCCCGTGCTGTGCATCCTGGACCAGGGCCTGCCCAACCCCGGCTTCACCACCGACTACTACAACGGCTGGTCGGGCGGCACGATCGATGCGACGGCTCCGGTGTCGGGCTGCGCGCTCACGAGCCTGGAGGCCGCCGACGACCGGTGCGCCGCAGAGCTGGGTGTCGGCTGGCGCATGGCCGAGTTCCACGACGGCGGCGGCGGCTGGGGCTGGTACGCCTATGGCGTCGTTCCCGACGACGAGCGCCTGTGGACGCACATCGACGATCAGCCCGCCAACTGCTGGCAGTAGCTGGCGGCTGATGAGGCGGTCGCGCGGCTGGTAGGCTGGGCGCCTTCCCGGAGCCCCCCATGACCCGCCCCGCGCTCGTGTCCTGCACCCTGCTGGTGTCGTTGCTGGCCTGCGGGCGTGCCGAGTCCCTCGCGGTCGAGGAGCTGCAGTCCCGCGGCTACGTCGATGTCGAGCTCACCGCGAACGAGGGCGGCTCCTTCGACTACAAGGCCCGTAAGGGAGACGATGTGTGCCTGGGCACCATCGGGGTCAACGACGACGGCTGCGGCTCGCGCAACACGGTGCTGTTCGAGTTCGCGTGCCGACCCCCGGAAGGTCCGGTCGAGAAGGCGCTCCCCGAGTCGGCCAACCAGGACGTCCGAGGCCGCGCGGCCCAGTGCGATGAGGGCAACCACGACAAGTGCAGCGACGTCGCCTTGGCCTACATCGATGGCACCGACGGGGTTCCCGCCGATGTCGACGTCGGGCGCCTGATGATGGTGGCCGCCTGCGAGGCCGGGTCGAAGTACGCCTGCTACAACATCGGCAACGCCTACCTGAACGGCAGCTGGATGGGCAAAGACCTCGCCGAGGCGCGCACCCACTGGATTCGCGGCTGCGAGGGGGGGCACGGGGTGGCGTGCCAGAACGCCTCGGTGTGGCACACGGGCGACATCGCGGGCACCACGCGCGACGACGCTCAGGCGCTGGCCTACGCCGACAAGGGCTGCGCGCTGGACAACGCGCAGTGCTGCTACCAGGCCGGCTTCCTGATCGACCAGGGACGCGCACCGGGCGAGCGCAAGGCGGGCATGGTGGAGCTGTTCGACAAGGGCTGTGCCGGTGGCGAGGTCAAGGGCTGCATCTCGGCGGGCAACGCCTTCGAGATGGGCATCACGGTCGACAAGGATGCCCGGGAGGCAGCGAAGCGCTTCGAGAAGGCGTGCGCTCTGGGCAGTGCCGAGCACTGCAAATAGGGCAAGCCAGCTACAGCACCGAGCCCAGGCCCAGGCTGACCCCGAACACCGCCAGCGCGAAGGCGACGCCCATCACGATCCACAGCACGGGCTCGCGCCTTCGCCATGCGCTGGGTTCGGGCGGAACGGGCACGTCCAGGTCTCGGGACGGGTCGATGTTGTGCGGCAAGATGGCGGTGACCTCGTCCCAGATGCTGTCGGTGTCCAGCGTGTCGCCACGGCTGTCTTCGTAGTCGTGGGCGTCTTCGTCGACCTGGGTCACCTCGCGGGACTTGCTGTCGAACTCGGCCATCCAGGCATCGGTGAACGCGGGCTGGTCCCACTGGGCTGCGATCGCGCTGGCCGCTTGGGCCACCGCCTGGGCCATGTCGCGTGCGCTGGCGTAGCGGGCGCTGGGGTCGCGGTCGACGGCGCGCAGCACCACCGGGCGCACCGGCTCGGGCAGCGGGTCGAGCATGCCCGGATTGCGGTCGACGGCCGACAGGTCGGCCGGGGAGCGCTGCGCGAGCAGGGCAAAGAGCGTGGCGCCGGCCGAGTAGATGTCGGCGGTGGGGCCCACGCGGCTGGCGTCGGCCTGCTGCTCGGGGGCCATGTAGCCCATGGTGCCCAGGGACTCGCCGGTGCGGGTGCGGTGGGCGGCGAGCTGATCGCTGGCGCGCGCAAGCCCAAAGTCGGTCAGTGCGATGCCGCGGCGGGTCACCAGCAGGTTGGCGGGCTTGATGTCGCGGTGGGTGATGCCACGGGAGTGGGCGACCGCCAGACCCATCAGCATCTCGAAGACCACGCGGCACGGCCACAGGGGCCCCGGGGGAGACGTTCCCCCGGCGATCATGTCGTAGGTGGAGCCCACGTCCGACAGCTCCATGATGTAGTACAGCGAGCGGCCTTCTTCGCCCACGTGGAAGACGCGGGCGACGTGGGGATGGCGCAGCATGCTCATGGTCCGCGCTTCGTTGAGGAAGCGGGAGCGCCACGCCTTGCTCTTGGCCGCCGACTCGTCCAGGAGCTTGATGGCAACGGGCTGATCGGTGTGCACATCGACGCCGGCGTGGACCTCGCCCATGCCGCCACGGCCCAGCAGCTCCCCCACCAGGTACCGGCCTTCCAACATGCGACGCGGCGGTTCGGAGCCGGCGTCCATCAGCTCGACCGCTCCAGGGGCACCGTGCTGTCCAGCAGGTAGCCGTCCTTTCGCGTGAGCAACACATCGCCCAGCCCCAGCTTCCGCAGCGTCGCGATGGCCACGTAGACCCGGTTCTGGGCGGCTTCTGGGAGGATTTTCTCGCCGGGCCAGCCGGCCTCGAGCACGTCG
Source organism: Myxococcota bacterium (assembly GCA_965216925.1). Lineage (GTDB taxonomy): Bacteria > Myxococcota_A > UBA796 > UBA796 > CAYYHT01. The sequence goes on from CBDCGT010000001.1 coordinate 6,203,581, forward strand.
GGCATGGCGAGCGCCACCCCGGGGTGCTTCTCGCGCGCGTCGACCAGCCCGCCCAGGATGCGGCGCAGGATGCGGCGGCGGCTGACATCGACCGGGGCCTCGTGGGGGGGCTGGAACCACCGCGCGGCGGGCCCGATGATCAGGGCGTCGGTGCCGGCGGGGCCCTCACCATGGGCGATGTCCATGTCGTCGAGACGACGCTGCAACAGACGGATGGCGACGCGAACTTCGGCCGACGACGCGGCGGCCGGAGTGGCCTCGCTCAGGCGGGTGATCGCGATGGTGGGCTGCGACGTGCCGGCCCGCACGTGTGCCAACACGATGTGCGCCTCGGCCAGGCCCAGCAGCACGGGGGCCTGGTTGTCGTCGATGGTGTCGAAGCGTGTGCGGGCAGCGCTCAGGGTGGCCTCGGCTTGCCCGATGTCGTCTCGCTCGGCCTGGGCGGTGGCGATGAGGGCCTCGGCGCGGCCGTCTTGCAGGGTGAGGCCGCTGGTGCCGGACTCGGCGAGGGACGCGCTGAAGTCGGCCAGGGCGGCATCGAGCTGGCCCTTCAGGAAGTGCAGGACGCCGCGGTTGCGCAGCTCCTCGCTGATCCACCGCACCGTGCCCATGTCTCGGTGCACCGCAAGCGCCTGGTCGACCAGCACCAGCGCCGCGGCGAGGTCACCGCGCTCGCGGGCCAGCAGCGACTGGTAGCCCAGCGCGATGCCCACGAAGCGGCGGTTGCCGACGGCCCGGGACAACGCCAGTGCGCGCTCGAGCTCGGGCTCGGCCCGGGCCAGCTGCCCTTGCTCGATGCGCACGTGGGCGCGGTTGGCCAGCACCATGCCGGCGGTGCGGTGGTTCGCAGTGCGCTCGGCCAGCTGCAGGGCCTCGGTGTACACCACCACGCCGTCTTCGAGCTGGCCGGCGTCGACGAGCAGGTTGGCGAGCTGCACGATGGCGATGCCCTCGACGTTGCGGTCGCCGATGGCCCGCGCCAACGCCAGCGCCCGCCGGCTGTGGTCCTCGGCCTCGCTCGGGCGGTCTTGCTCGAGCCTCAAGAAGCCCAGCGACACGCGCGCCACGGCCTCGGTGCGCTTGTCGCCGATGCGCTGGGCGAGCTCGAGCGCGGTGGTGAGCTGCGCGTCGGCGGTGGGCTTGTCGCCGACGCTGCGGGCCACGATGCCCAGCAGCGCCAGGGCGTAGGCCTCGGTGGGGGCATCGCCGGCGGCGCGCGCCAGCTCCAGCCCCTTGGCAAAGTCGCTTCGCGCGGCGTCCATCTGGCCCTGCTGGCGAACCAGGTTGCCTCGGCTCAGCAGGGCGCGCGCATGCAGCAGCGGAGGCGCGTCGGCAGCGGCGCGCACCGTGGTGTCCACCAGCCGGCGCCACGCCTCCCACGGCCCGCGAGTGGACAGCAGCGGCTCCAGCGCCAGGGCGGACCGGGTGGCGGTCTCGGCGCCGTCGGCGGCGTGGTGCACGGCCACCAGGTTGGCCTCTTCGGTGGCCAGGCGGGCGAGGCAACGCTCGGCGTCGGGGCCCACCGCGCCAGCCGCCAGCCGCTCGCCGAGGCCCAGGTAGTGCGCCCGGTGGCGGGCCAGGGTGTCGTCCAGGTCGAGGTCGTGCAGTCGGGCTCGCGCGTAGTCCCGGACGGTCTCGTACATCGCGAAGCGCAGATCGTCGGCGGCGTCGATGATCACCAGGCTCTTGTCGCGCAGGGCGTGCACCACGTCCAGCACAGGGGGCGCGCCGTCGGGCAGCTGCAAGACGGCCTCGGCCGCGTCGAGGTCGAAGCCGCCGTGGAACACGCCACACTGGGCCAGGGCCACCCGCTCCCAGGGCTCGAGCAGGTCCCAGCCCCAGTCCATCGCGCCGCGCATGGTGCGCTGCCGAGGCGTCAGATCCCGAGCGCTGCTGCGCAGCAGCTCGAAGCGCTTGTCGAGGCGCTCGAGCATCTGGGCCGGTGAGAGCACTGGAATGCGCGCTGCGGCCAGCTCGATGGCGAGCGGCATGTGATCGAGGCGGCTGGCGATCGCCGCGATGGCGTCGGCGTCGTCGTGGGCCGGGTCGTACCCCACCCGGGCGGCGCGCGCGCGCTCGATGAACAGCTCGACCGCCGAGGCGGGATCGAGCGGGGGCAGCTCGAGCACCGTCTCGCCGGTGATGTTCAGGCGCTCGCGCGATGTGGCCAACACCCGCAGCTCGGACGTCGCCTCGAGCCAGCGACCGATGGCGGCTGCGGCGGGCTCGACCACCTGCTCCAGGTTGTCGAGCACCAACAGCACGGGTCCGCGCTCGCCGAGACTGCGCCCGATGGCGGCGTTGAGCGCGGTGGTGGACTGGTGCCCCGACGACGCGATGCCGATGGCGGCGGCCACCAGTCCGGCCAGACCCTCGACGGTGCGCACATCGGCGGCCTCGATGAGCACTGCCGAGTCCGAGTTGGCGGCGATCTCGCTGGCCAGGCGCGTCTTGCCCACGCCAGCCGGGCCCAGCACGGTGACCAGCCTGGAGCGTTCCAGGGCGGCCAGGGCGCTGGCGGTCTCGGCCTTGCGTCCGACAAAACGGTTCGGCGGCCGGCGATGGGGTGAGGGACTCACCGGCGCAGGATAGCTGAACCCGATGTCTTGGATGCTCATTGCTCCCGGCATCGCGTTCTTCGTGCTGGCGCTGGTGTTCTGGAGAGTTCGCAACGGCGTCGAATCGGCGCCGCCCGACCCGCCCGGCGTGCGGTCGGTGGTCGAGTGGGCCGGACCGGTGGTGCCCGAGTCGGACGACACCACCCCAGGGGCACAGACCGCCGATGGGCTGGCCAGTGCGCTGCGACAGCGCGGCTTTGCCGTGGAGCCCTGCCGTGACCTGGACTACGCCTGGGAGTTCGACGTCGCCATGGACGGCACGCGCATCACCGTGGCGCACGGGTACAACGGCGACGGGCCCTGGCTCACCCTGGCGCGGCCCCAGCAGCTGCCGGTGCTTGGGGTGCAGCTGAGCGAGTGGAAGCGGCTGTTGACGGCAGTCGACGAGCTGCTCCCCGAGCTGGGGGCGGTCGAGATGCACTGGTTTCGCCACGAAGATCACCATGCCGGGGCGCGCGGGCCCACGTGGTCGACCGCGCTGGACTGAATCGGCGGTGCGCGTCGCCGCTCGCGTCGAGCGGTGGTACCGTGCGGGTCAACGCATCATGCGACCCTTTCCCCTCATCCTCCTGTTCGCGCTCCCGGTCCCGGCGCTTGCCCAGGGCTTCGACGCACACGGCTTTCAGCTCGCCACCCACGATGGCGACCTGCGAGACTCGCTCACCATGGTGCGGCCCGCGCCCTGGCACGGTGGCGACGTGTACTTCGGCACCCTGCTGGAGTACGCGAACAAGCCCCTGGTCGAGGTGATCACCGCCGGCGGCGAGGCCACCGACACCAGCCGGGCCGTCATTCGCGACCTGGGTGTCGTCAACGTGTCCAGCGGCTTTGCACCGCTCGATCACTGGCGCTTGGACGTGTCCTTTCCCGTCTACGTGGTGAGCACCGACGCCGAGGGCACGGTGGGCGATCCTGCACCGGGGGACATTCGCCTGCAGTCGACGGTCAACCTCCTGCGCCCCGAGCACATCGAGGGAGGCACGGGTCTGGGCGTCGGGCTCACCGGAAACCTCGATCTTCCCCTGGGTTCCGACGAGCGATTCCTCGGTCGAGGCGGCATCGCCGGCGGGTTGATGGCCACGGTCGGCTACGAGGCCGACGTGGCCCACGTCACCGCGGGTGCCGGTGTCCAGTTCAACCCCGGCGCCGATGTCGGCAACCTCACCGGCAGCGATGCCTTCGTGGGCTCGATCGCCGCGGGCGTGCTGGCCGGCCGAACCACCGGCATCAACCTCGAGGCCCGCGTCGCGCCCGAGCTGTCCAAGAACGAGCTCGCCGGGGCGGGCATGCCCGGCGAGGCCATCCTCTCGCTCAAGCAGCAGGGTCCCTCCAACACCTACTTCACCTTCGGCTTCGCCAAGGCCTTCGCCGCGGGGGCTGGTGCGGCCGACTTCCGCGGCTTCGTGGGCTGGGGCATCGGGCACCGTGACCCGCCTCGTCCGCCCGACTTCGACGGCATCGAGGCGCCGCTCGCCGTGCTCGACGCCTGCCCGGCCGAGTGGGAGACCGACAATGGCTGGCTCGACGACGATGGCTGCGCCGACGACCTGGGCAGCCTGACGGTGCGCGTGCTGTACCAGGACGAGCCCTGGAGCCAGGCGACCCTCGCCATCGAGGGCATCGAGGCCACGCCGCAGAAGCACCTGTACGCCGGCAAGCCGCTGACCTTCGACAAGGCCATGCCGGGCACGATCGTGCATGCCACCGCCACCACCGAGGCCTGCCTCGAGGGCGAGGGCGAGGTCGAGGTGGGCGAGGGCCCGGCCGAGCTGAGGGTCGACCTGAAGCGTGTCCTGGGCGGCATGGTCGAGGTCGAGGTGGTGACCCAGAAGCAGGACGACGCTGAGCCGCCCGCCGACGGGACCTCAGAAGAGCCGCCCGCCGAGGTCGTGCCCGCCGACGGCGAGGCCCCGATCGACGACGGCTATGAGCCCGTTCCTGGCGCCACCGTCACCTTCCACAGCGACCAGCCCCTGTGCATTCCCGAGGGCGCGATGCTGCTCGACGACGCCAGTCGCGGACGGGCGCCGATCGGCCCGGGCACGCACGCGGTCACCGCCGGAGCGCCCGACTTCAAGATCCACGAGGCCGAGTTCGAGGTGGCCGCCGGTGAGCCCACCCAGCTCCGCATCGTGCTCGAGCGCATTCCGCCCCCGGTGGTCATCGTCGAGGTCAAGGCCGCGCCCACCCGCGTCAAGATCGAGAAGAAGCGCATTCGCATCGACGACAAGATCTACTTCGAGGTCAACAAGGCGGTCATCAAAGAGGAGTCGTACGGGCTGCTCGACGAGATCGCCGACGTGGTGATGGACAACCCCGACGTCGGACGGGTCGAGATCGGCGGCCATACCGACTCGCAGGGCGGCGATGCCTACAACCTGGGCCTCTCCGTGCGGCGGGCCTCGTCGGTGCGGTCGTACTTGATTGCCCGGGGCATCAGTCCCGACCGCCTCGAGGCGGCTGGATACGGCGAGACCAAGCCCATCGCCACCAACGACACCCCCGAGGGCCGCGAACAGAACAGAAGAGTAGAGTTTCTGCTGATGGACAGGCAGGATGAAGAGGAAGGTGAACCATGACCGTCCCCTCTGTGCTGTTCTTGTTGGCGTCGCTCGCCCTGGCCGAGGGCACCTCGGAGCTGGGCACCGGCCAGATCGTGCGCGGCGGCACCGTCACCGGAGGCGACTCCGAGACCATCATCCGAGTGGACGTCCTCAACGCGGGCGAGACCATCACCTGGGACGGTGACGGCTCGGTCGACTTCTACGAGCCCGCGAGCACCGTGTTCAGCGCGAACTTCGTGGGCACCTTCGCCCCGGGCACCACCATCACCCCCACGGTGGGTCCCGGCACCTACTTCATCGTTCCCCACCAGGACGAGAGCGACTGGGACGTCACGGTGTCGGGGACTGCACCCGGCATGGGCCGCATCTCGAGCCTGGCCTGGCGCATCGAGGCGTGTGGCCCGGGCGGCGCGAACAGCTGCGACTTCAGCGGCACCTACGCCTGGTCTGGCAGCATGTACGCCCTGGTTCCCGGCGGTGCCGACGACCGCAACGGGGTGGTCGAGCTGGCGGCCCAGGGCCTGGGCGGCGGCGTATGGTTCTTCGCCGCGAGCAGCGCGGGCGTGGTGGGGCAGAACGGCCGCAGCGTGCACGCACCGCCGAGCTCGGGCATCTTTGCCACCATCGAGCTGCCGATCTACCTCAACCCGCCCGAGATCAGCACCTACAACCCGCTCGATCCGCAGATCACCGACGCGAGCTTCACCTCCGACAACGGCACCTGTGACCTGCTGTCACCCGGCGTGATCGACGGCGAGTTCGCCTGGACGGCCAACGTCGATGGCGCCTGGCACGTGGTCTGCGACCTGAACGACGACGGCCTCTTCGACGTCACCAGCGACGACGACGTGCACATCTTGTCGGCCGACAGCCTGTCGGGGCCCAACGCCACGGTGTGGGACGGCACCGACAACGTGGGCGATCCGGTTCCCGAGGGCACCTACGAGTGCATCATCCTGCTGACGGTGGGCGAGTTCCACTACGTCGCCAGTGACATCGAGGCGATGTACACCGGCTTCCGGCTGTTCGAGGTGGATGGCAGCATGGGCCGCTCGGGCCTGCCCATGTATTGGAATGACGCGGCGGTGCAGTACAAGGCGGGCACCATGCCCAACGGCGCCGTGTCGCTCGAGGCCAGCGGTCCCTTGGGCGTCGACTCGGGCCTGTATGCGGCGGCGAACGTACCCAACGTCAATGCGCGCAGCTGGGGCCGCTTCGGCACGGTGAACACCAAGGGCAACGTCAGCCTGCTGGACACCTACACCTGGATCAGCGAGGACCGTAGCCAGCCCTTCGAGATCGAGGTCAAGGACCCCGCCACCGACACCGACGGCGACAACCTGCCCGACGTCGACGAGGAGTGCACCCACGGGACCGACCCCAACAACCCGGACACCGACGGCGACGGGGTTCGCGACAACCGCGAGATCAACCTGGTGGGAAGCGATCCGCTCGACCCGGACACCGATGGGGACGGCCTGGGCGATGGCGAGGAGCACTGGCTCGTCGGCTCCGACCCCAACGACCCGGACACCGACGGCGACGGGGTGCCCGATGGCGCCGAGGTCGCCGATGTGAGCAACCCCCAGGACACCGACGGGGACACGGTGATCGACGTGCTCGACCCCGATGACGACGGCGATGGCGCGAGCACCGCCGACGAGGACATCGACGGCGACGGCGACCCGACCAACGACGACACCGACGGCGACACGATCCCCAACTACCTCGACGTCGACGACGACGACGACGGCGTGTTGTCCATCGACGAGGACATCGACGGCGACGGCGACCCGACCAACGACGACACCGACGGCGACGGAGAGCCCGACTACATCGACGCCGACGACGACGGCGATGGCATCTCGACGGTCGACGAAGACCTGGACGGCGACGGCGATCCGAGCAACGACGACTCCGACGGCGACACCATCCCCGACTACCTCGATGCCGACGACGACGGAGACGGCATCGACTCGTTGATCGAGGGCACCGACGACACCGACGGCGACACCATTCCCGACTACCTCGACGACGACTCCGACGGCGATGGCGTCCTGGACTCGGTGGAGGGCAGCGGGGACACCGATGGTGACGGGATTCCCGACTTCCAAGACCCCGACGACGACGGCGACGGCATCCCCACCGAAGACGAAGCCAAGACCGACAGCGATGGCGATGGCGACCCCGACTACCTCGACGACGACGACGACGGCGACGGCATCCCGACCGAGACCGAGGGGGGATTCGACGACGACTTCGACGGCGACGACACGCCCAATCACCTGGACACCGATGCCGATGGCGACGGCATCCTGGATGAGCGCGAGGGCGAGACCGACACCGACGGCGACGGGGCCGGAGACTGGCTCGACCTGGACTCGGACGCCGACGGGCACCCCGACGAGCTTGAGGGCACCGTCGACACCGATGGCGACGGCGAGGCCGACTACGTGGACAGCGACGACGACGGCGACACGGTGCCCACCGCCGACGAACCCATGGCCGACACCGACGGCGACGGCATCGACGACTGGCTCGACGACGACGATGATGGCGACGGCATTCCCACCGCCGAAGAGGCCGCCTGGCCAGACAGCGATGTCGACGGCGATGGCGACCCCAACTGGCGTGACACCGACGCCGACGGCGACGGCCCGCTCGATGCCGAGGAGGGCACCGGCGACACCGATGGCGACGAGGTGCCCGACTACCTCGACCCCGACGGTCTGTACGCGAGCTTCTACAAGGGCGGCTTGTCTTGCTCCACCGGAGGCACTGGCGCCGGCTGGGGCTGGTGGGTCGGCCTGGGCCTGATGCTGGCCCGCCGCCGGGCACGGCGCCCATGATGCTGCTGCTCGCGGCTTCGCTGGCCCTGGCGGGCGCCGATGGCGCCGAGATCAGCACCTCCAGGGGCAAGTCGTCCGAGGTGGTGGTGCTGTACCCGCGCATCACGCCGCCCAGCGAGGATGCCGATGTGCTGGCGCTGGCCAAGAAGCTGCACGATCGCATGGCGAGCCGCGCGGCGACCTCCGGGCTGGCCGTGAACCAGCGCCCGGCACCGGAGCGGGTGTGCCCGCGGTCGACGGGCTGCAAGGGGCCGAGCCTGGGGGCGGTGCTGGTGCATGACGGGGGCGGTTGCGCGGTGGTGGCGACGGTCACCGCCCCGGGCCAATCGCCGCATCAGGCGGTGCCCTGGGCGGGCAAGCTGGAGCTGTCTGGGCCGAGCGTTCCGTTCCGCGAGCCCCCCGAGCAGCTGATCACCGTGGTGGACTTTGCGCCGTGCTCGGAGCTCGAGCTCGAGCTGGGCAAGCGCGACGCGACGGTGGATGAGGCGTTGAGGGGGGGGTGATTGCCCTGGGGGCTTCGGGGGGGGCGACCGGGGGGTCTGGCAACCAATGGTCCCTGTCGAACGGCATGAATGCCGAATCTACGAGCCAGGGCCCATGGAATAACCAATGGTCCGGGATAACGGTGCTTCTTCGGGGTCTATCGGCGACCATTGGTAATTCGCCGGCCCTGGCCCCCTGAAGCGGGATGGATGGCGGGTTCAGCAGCAACCATTGGTTGCCAGACCCCCCGATCCCTCGATCACACCTCGACGCCCCACACCCGCCTTGCCACCTCGGCGATGGCACCCCCCTCGACCCGGGTGGCGTCGAGCACCTCGTCGGCGGCGTCGCGGACCGGGTCCAGGGCGTGGCCCATCGCGTAGCCGCGTCCGGCGCGGCGCAGCATGGGCAGGTCGTTGAGCCAGTCACCGACGGCGACCGTGCGGGCGGCGGTGGTGCCTCGCTCGGCAGCGAGCAGCTCGAGGGCGTCGCCCTTGTCGCGGCCGTGGTGGCGCAGCTTGAGGAAGGCGTCGCCGTCGAAGGTGTGGAAGCGGAAGGTGCCGTGATCGTCGGGGATCTCGGCGTGCAGCTCGCCCATCAGGGCGTCGACGTCGGCGTCGTTGCCCAGCGCGCACACCGCGATCACGTCGTCGGCGTGGTCCCAGTCGGGCAGGGCGTAGACGTCGGCGTGCGCGTTGAGCTCGGGCGTCCAGATGCCCAGATACGGCGCGTGGTGGGCATGGGCGTGGTTGTAGTGGATGCCGCGGCTGCGAAACAGGAAAGGGGCCACGCCGCGGCGCTCCATCAGGCGCCGGGTGCCTGCGAGCACGTCGCGATCCAGGTAGTCGGCATGCAGGGCGTGTCCGGTCTGCGCGTCCAGGATCTCGGAGCCGTTCGCCAGCGCGATGCCCCCGGTCACTCCCAGTCGCTCGGCGACCCACTGCGAGCCGCCGAACAGGCGCCCCGTGCAGATGGTGATCTGCACGCCGGCTTCGCGTAGGGCCGCGGCGGCCTCGATGTCCACCTCACCCAGCTGCCCCTCGCCGTGCAGGGTGGTTCCGTCGAGGTCGAGCACGAGCAGGTCGAAGTCCATGCCCGTGGAGTAACCGTCGCTGTTAGGGTCGTCGGCTGCAAGGAGTGGCGATGCTGCTGTGGATGTTGGTCGTGGGTTGCTCTGGCTCTGGCGAGGTGGACGATGGCTGTCCGGCTTTCACGGGGTCTCATCCCGAGCTCGACGAAGACGGCTTCTACTACGCATCCGTGTGCCCCGACGACGACGAACGAGAGCTCGGCGAGCCGCTGGTGGCGTTGGACGGCGTGCGGTCCTACACCTTCCTCGAAGACGCGCTCGACGCCGCCGCGGCAGGCTCGGTGATCACGGTCTGCGACGTGCAGTCCACCGTGATCCTCGAGATCACCGGCTCCGGAGAGTGCCTGCCCGACGTGATCATCGAGGGCACTGGCCTGGCGGCCTACAACGCGAGCAGTGGCGACACGGTGCGCGTCGAGAACGCGACGGTCGAACTGGCGGGCTTCTCGATACGGGGCACGGGCGCGGGCGACGCGGGCAACGCGGTCCGGGCCATCGACAGCCAGCTCACCCTTCGTGGCGTCACCATCACCGACGGCGAGGGTGACGACGACGGCGGCGTTCGAGCGGTCGACAGCGACGTCATCGTCATCGACAGCGACATCCGAGACACACTGAAGATCGAGGGCGGCTCGATCCTGGTGCAGGACAGCGTGCTCATTCAGCGCGGGCGCGTGTTTGCCGAGGGCGGTGACGTCACGGTGATGGACTCGGAATTCCGCGACAACATCGGCGGGGCATTCGCCGTCGAAGGGAGTGGCGACGTGCTGGTGTCGGGGGTCTCGATCGCGTGCGTGGATTCCCGCCGAGGGGTGAAGATGGACGGTGGACGTGTCGAGGACACCACGATCGAGGGGTGCGCCGTCGGCGTGCATGTCGACAGCTTGGTGGGCGAGATCGAGGACGTGACCTTGAACGGTGTGGCCACCGCAGTGGTGGCCGACTACGGCGGCGACGCCCAATGCCTTGGCAGCACCAGCATCACCGGGGCCGACGTGGGCATGGTGTCGGGTGGGTTTGGCGAGGGCACCCGGGTCACGGGTTGTGACGTCTCTGGCGCGCGCATCGGAGCTCGGACGCTCTCTGGAGGGGGCCTGGTGGACGTGCGCATCTCTGGCTCGTCCGAGGCGGCGATTCGGCACACCGATGGCCGTGGCACCTTCGACCGTGTGGTCGTGCAGGACAACCACGTCTCGGACGTGGCGCCCATCGTGATGGTGACCGCCTCCTTCGTCGGTGAGACAGACCCAGGCTTCTTGACTTTCACCGACAGTGACATCGTGGACAACTCGACGTCCGACACCACCGATAGAGCGTCGAACGGCATCTTCGTGTCCGAGGGCAGCACGCTCGACAGTGTGAACAGCGCCTGGGTCAACGGGGCCATCGACGTGGTGCTGCGCATCGGCACCCCCTTCAATGCCGAGTACATCTCGTACGAGGTGGGCGGTGTCGCGAACTTCAGCTGTGAGGCCAGCGTGAACGGATTCTGCGAGTAGCCGGGGCACCCGTGGGTGACCCGAGTGGGACATCAATGCCGCAGCCTCGGGCGAAGATCCGCCTTGGTCCGATCCAATAGCCTGGCACCATTGGTGCATTGCATCAGGTTGTGCCAATCGGTCCGCCCGGACGTGGACTGTGGCATGTTGTTCTTGTCGCCAGGTGTGCACTTGCTCTCGTCGTTCTCCATTTCCCGCGTCGCGGCTGTTCTTCCGCTGGCTCTGCTCGCCGGCTGCTTGTTCCAGCCGACGCCCTACGAGGCGCCCGAGGTGGTCGAGGTCGATCCCGAGCTGCGCATCGTCTCGCCGGCCGCGGGTGCCTATGTCGACGAGGGCACCCTCGTCGTTCAGGGCGAAGCTGTCGGCCTGATCGACGTGCGCCTCAACGGGGAGCCCGTCAGCGTCGGGTCCGACGGCTCCTTCGTGCACGAGATGCCGGTGGGGCCGGGCGTCGTGGCCTTCGAGCTGTCTGGCCGCGATGCCGATGGCGACGAGCGCTTCATCCGGCAGTCGGTGCTGGCGGGTACTTGGGCCAACCCCGACGACGCGGTTCGGGACGGCGCGGTGGTTCGGCTGAACCGCGGGGCCCTGGAGTTCATCATCGACGGCGCCGAGGCGCAGATCGACGTGAACACCCTCGCGGCGGCGGCGACCACGGCCAACCCCATCTACCAGCAGAACGCAGGCCTGTTGGCCGTCGAGGCCAACCTCACCTCGCTGGTCATGGACGACCTGGAGCTGTGGGGCGAGCCCACGACCGGCGCCCTGCAGATGCATGGTGTGCTGCCCAACGTCGTGGCCACGCTCGATGTCGATGGACATCTGCTGTTCGACCCCTTCGACGCGGTGGTGGTGGCGACGGCCGACCAGGTGTTCATCGACGGCGATCTGCTGCTCGAGGTGGGCGCGTACGGCAGCCCGGTGGTGACGGTGACCAATGTCACTGCCCAGGTCATCAACATGCAGACCGACACCTCGGGTCTGCCCATCGATCTGGACTCTGGCCTCATCCGGAACGCCATCGAGAACCAGATCGAGAACATGCTGCCCACCCTGGTCATCAACCAGGTTCCCCCGGTGGTGCAGAGCCAGCTCGACACCCTCGACCTGAGCTTCCCGCTCAATGTCGTGGGCGTCTCGATGCAGATCGACGGCCGCTGGGGCAGCGTGAGCATCGACCCCGACGGCGTGGTGGCCGGGCTCGACCTCGAGGTGAGCGGGCCCGTCACGGGCTCCGGCGATGCCCCTGGGTACTTGGTGGGGGGCGGTTCGCCGCGGCCCAGTGTGTACTCCGATGCCAGCGTGGGCTTGTCCGACGATCTCGTGAACCTGCTGCTGTTCCGCGCCTGGCAGGCCGGCGCGATGGCGCTCGAGCTCGACACCTCGGCGCTGGCCGGCGACACCAACGACGAGGCCTCGGCTCTCGACATGATCGGCGACGGCACGGTGCTGGTTCAGGCGAACCTTCCACCGGTGGTCGTGCAGCGCGGCGACGTGGTCAGCGCGATGGTGGGCGAGCTGGGCGTGGTGCTCGACACGCCCGACGGGGGGCTCGGCGAACGCGTCGAGATTGCCGCTGCCGTCACCAGCGGCGTCGACCTCGGTGTGGCTGATACCGACGTGATCCTGGGCCTCGAAGAAGCCAGCGTGTCGCTGGGAACGCGGTACAACGACTGGGGTGCCGTCGACAACGAGGCCCTGACCCGGTTGTTGGAGGTCGCGGTTCCCGTCGAGTCGGTGATGACCGTGTTCTCGGACGTCACCGTGCCCGTGCCCACGATCCAGGGCATGCAGATCGTCGAGGTGGGGGTGGCCCGGGATGCGGGCGGCCTGCACACCAACCTCGACATCGACATCTGACCCGACGATCCGCGTCGATTCGCTGTAGGGTCTGCCCGTGCTCCTGTTGCTTGCCGCGATCGCCGCGAATGCCGCTGGACTCGACCTGATCGAGGTGGGCGGGCCGTGGGCCTCTCCTGGGCTGGGAGGGCCGGGCGCGGTGTGGTTCAACCCGGCGGGCCTGGCCTACCGAGAGGGCAGCACGCTGCTCGCCGAGGTGGCGCCCGCGCGCGGGTATGTCTCGTTCGACAGGGACGACCCGCACAACGGAGGGCTCGACCTGCTGCAGGGCGGCGGCGTGGTTCCCTTTGGCGGGGTGAGCTCTGACTTGGGCGTCAAGGGGCTGGGGGTGGGGCTGGCCGTGTTCGCGCCGTACGGAAAGGCCGGCAGGTCGGCCAACCAGCAGGGCAGCGCCAGCTACGCAGTGCGCTCGGGCGCCATCACCAATGTCTACGTCGCCCCCGGGGTGGCCTACCGGCACGAGTCCGGCTTCATCGTGGGTGGGGCGGTGCACGGCATCGCGTCCTTCTACAAGGCGACGACCGACAAGGAGGTGCTCACGGCGCTCGACGCCGAGCTGTGCAACCAGGGGCAGTGTGGCCAGTACGACGACAGCCAGATCGAAGACCCGGACTACGGTGCCCTCGTCGAGCTGGACCTGTCCGGGATCTCCGCGGGCTTCACGGTGGGCGCCGCCTTCGAGCCCAACGAGCACGCGGGCTTTGGCTTCAGCTACGTGCACGGGGCTTCCATCCGCAATGGTGGACAGGCCACCCTCGACTTCAGCTGCCCCCCCGATGACGACGTGTATGGCCGCTTCGGCAGCCAGCTGACGGGCATCTGCGATGTCGAAATCCCAGCGGTCGCCGAGGTGCGTTTCCAGCTGCCGCATCGGTATGTCGGCTTTGCTCGGGTGTCGCCGACCGGTGACCGGGACGAGCTGAGCTTCGAGGTGTATGGCGGCCTGACGCAGTGGTCGCGGTACCAGACCGTCGATGTGACCACGGTGGTCGACCCCGACCGCGTCGCCCTGGACCGCGAAGAAGATCGGCAGGCCACGGCCAACCTCCTGGGTCAGGATCTGACGATGGCGCGTGGCTTCAGCGACACGGTGTGGATTGCCGGCGACGTGCGCGGGCGGGTCAACGAGAAGCTGTCGCTGGGCACCCGCGTCACCTTCGACAGGCACGCCATCCCCGACGGCCACCTGTCCCCGAACAACTTCGACACGGACACCTTGATCGCGGCGGTGTTCGGCCAGCTCCGGGTCAGCGAACGGGTCACGCTGGGGGGCAGCTTCAGCCACTCCTTTCAGCAGACGCGGGTGCAGGAGGACACCGTGTTTCGAGTGACCCTCGACCCCGACAACCAGGCACCGGACGGGTACCGCCTGCCGTCGATGAACGGCACGTACCGGGGGGCGATCGACCGCGGTGGGGTGATGTTGATGGCGGAGTTCTAGGACGGTGTCAGGAGACCATTTTCCGGAAATCTGAGGCCGTTGGTGCCCCCGCTACGGCGTGCACCAACGGCCTCAGATTTCCCTTTTGTGGTCTCCTGACACCGTCTCTCGTCCGACCAACGGCCCCAGATTTCCCTTTTGTGGTCTCCTGACACCGTCTCTCGTCCGACCAACGGCCCCAGATTTCCCTTTTGTGGTCTCCTGACACCGTCTCTCGTCCCACCCCCCCGGCCGCAATAGCCCCCTGGAATGAGGATTCGCCGACATCGCTATGCTCGGTCCCGCGCTGCGGTCGCCGTGGTGTTGCACCTGGGACCCGATGGCGACGAGATCCTGCTCACTCGCAGGGCCGCGCGTGCGGGCGATCCATGGTCTGGGCATGTGAGCTTTCCCGGCGGGCGGGCCGAGGCCCACGACGCCAGCATGCTCGAAACGGCGGTGCGCGAGACCCGCGAGGAGCTGGGCGTCGATCTCCGCGGTCGCCACGTGGGCCGGCTGGGCGCCCATCTCACCCGCGAGCACAACAGCTGGTGGCCCATGGCCATCGATCCGTTCTTGTTTCGCCTCGACGCGCGCCCGCAGCTGGTCCTCAACCACGAGGTCGCCGAGGCCTTCTGGGTGAGCCTGCGCGAGCTGCGCTCCGGAGGCCTGGACACGCGACGGCCCTGGAGACTCGGCTGGCTGGAGGTGCCGATGCCCGCCTGGGATAAGGACGGGCGCACCATCTGGGGCCTGACCTACGGCATGATCCAGGAGTTGATGCGCTCATGATTCCGTTTGCAGCGAGCTTCCCACTCGAAGACGTGTGGTTCATCGTCTTCTTCGCCGCCACCATGGGCACCGGCCTGGCGTTGCTCTGGGTCACCGGGCACCTGAACCTGCACCTGATTCGCCTGAAGGTCCTGCCTTTCGCGGTGGTCGGGGGACTGGGCGCCGCCCTGACCGAGGACCCGGTCGAGGACTGGTACGAGAGCCGCTACTCGGTGTGTGTGCAGGTGGCCTCGCCGAGCGAGCTGGGTCAGATGGCGGGCGTCGAGCTCTGGGCCGAGTGCCGCGAGAGCCGGCGATCGTGCAGCTGCCGATACGGCGACGCCGAGGGTCGGACGGCCGGTCGGCTCGAGATCGACGCGTACAGCTGGGGCGACGAGAGCGCCTTCGACCGGGCCATCCGCGAGGCGCCGCCGACATGGTCGGGTGTGCAGCCGTCGGCGCTGCCCTATGGCTTCGATGTGCAGCTCTTCCAGGCCGACCCGGGCCCCCGGCTGTACGTCGAGCTGCGTGGTGGCGGACTGCTGGAGCTGCAGATGCCGGAAGGGGTGAGCGACGAGGAGGCCCTGGCATTCACCAGGACGGTCGTCGAGCGCAAGCATCTGTGGAGCGAGTTCGGCCATTGACGAGGGCGTGGCGTATGCTGCGTGCATGAGCGAAGCGGCATCCCAGGGATCGGCCAACCAGCAGCTGATGCACCGCATCGCCAGCACCGTCCTGGTGGTGCAGCTGCTGATCCTGGCGGGCTGGGGTCTGGCCTATCTACAGCTCCGCGAGGCGATGGCCGACGAACGCATGAGGCTCGAGACCATGGTCGTCCTGGCGGCGAGCCGCGATCTGCAGCCGGGCGAGGTGCTGGTTGCGGCAGACTTCGAGCCGCGGGAGCTCGAGGTGGACTACGTGCCCGAGCCGATCTTCTTGGTGGACGAGGCGCCGGTCGGCCGGGTGGTCGCCGACACCTGGATCGCCGAGGGCGAGCTGGTTCGACAGGAGCGCCTGAAGTGACCGCCCGCACCGCATGGCTGTTGCTCGCCAACCTGATTGCCTCGGCGATGCTCGCGGGGGTGGCGCTGAACTCCCGGCCCCTGCTCGAGGCCGCTGGGCTGCTGGCCCCGGTGCAGCCGGTGACCGCGCTGGTCGTGGCTCGCGACCTGCCCGCTGGCCACACCTTGACCGAGGATGACGTGTTCGAGGTCCCCGTGTTGCCGAGCTACCTGCCCGACGGCACCGTCGTCGACCCCGATGCAGCGGTCGGTCGCCGGCTCGCCACCTCGGTGCTGTTGAACGAGTGGCTGCTGGTGCGGCGGCTCGAGCCCGCGCCTACTCCCTGACCGGCGCCGCGCCTCGCCACACGGCTGCGCCCCCATCGTCCTGGACGGCCACCACGAAGACTTCCCCGTCACGGGTCTCGCCGGGAAAGAAGTCGAGCTCGGCGACCCCTCCATCGACCGGCACCCGGGTCGAGGCGAAGCCACCTGACGTGGCGTACGCCCACAGCTCGACGTCGGCGTCACCCTGGATCGAGAACGACATCGTCAGGGAGCCTTCCTCATCGCCCGGCTCGGAGCCCAGGGCGTCGAGCACCGGGTTCCGAGCGCGTTCCTCGGCAGGGCGAGAGCTCACGAACACGCGCTTGACGGCGAGAGCGGCCTTCTCGAACTCGACGTCCGAGATGAGCGAGCCCGGGTCTTCGAGCTCGATGGCCACGTCGTGGGAGAGGCCCGTGCCGGGCACCGCGTTGCGCCAGCGCTCGAAGATGTCGCAGGCACCGGGCTCGCAGGCCAACGTCCACAGCTCGACCGCCAGCACGGTGTCGGACGCCGCCGCGGCCTGGCCGACGGTGGTTGGGAGGTCGACCGTCGCGATGCCATCGGTGACGGGGGCTGCCCACGAACGCCCATCGAGTGGCTGGTCGCGCTCGGCGCATCCCGGTCCGGTGCGCGTGCACGTCCACACCAGGACGTCTGGGTTCAGGCCGAGCGGGTCGGCGATGTGCAGGTCGACGGTGGCGGCTTCGTCGGGTGCGATCTCTGGGGGTTCGACCACCGCCGCTACGACGCGCAGGTCGTCGATGATGGTCTCTTCGTTGGGGCCGGGCATGCAGCCGGCGAGCAGCGCGAGCAGCACCATCACCACTCCGCCTTGATGCCGAAGGCCGGCACCGTCGGAATCGACGTGATCGGCTCTTCGCGTTCGAAATCGTAGCTCCAGGCCATCAGCTCGGGATTGGCCCGATTGGTCGCGTTCTGGATGTCGAGGTAGGCCGACAAGGCCCATTGGCGGAACTCCCATCGCTTGTCGATGCGCACATCCAGACTGAAGAAGGCCGGCAGGCGATCGCCGTCGATGGGCCCGTACACCGGCACGAAGGATCGAGAGTCCAAGTCCAGGATGCGGTTGTCCACCTTGGTGTAGGGGTTGCCAGAGCCGTAGCGGGCGCGAAAGCCCAGTCGCCAGTTCTTGGGCAGCTGGCGGCTTCCGATGGCGGTGATCGCGAGCGGCTGATCGTAGCGGAACAGCTCACGATCGAGGCCCGGGCGCTTGATACGGGTCGAGCGGCTCCAGGTGGCCGCGATCCAGGCGGTGTTCTTCTCGTCTTGCAGCTTGAGCAGGCCCTCGAAGCCGTACACCCTTCCGACGCCGTCGTTGGCGTAGGGGTCGGTGTCGAGGGGCCCTGTCGGGGGTGGCCCCGTGTAGAACTGGAACGCGTCTTCGCGGCCGACGATCAGGTCTTCGAGCATGCTGTCGAAGCGGGTGAGCTCGAGGGTGACATCGGGCCCGATCTTCTGCTCCAGCCCCAAGCTGGTTTGAAGGTTCCAGGGCGGATCGAGACTCGGGTTTCCGGCCCCGCCATCTTCGATGACCTGCCGCTCGAGCGGGAACTGGGAGTAGCGCCCGGCACTCGCCTTGAGCTTGGTGGCGCCTCCGTCGTTGTAGACGAGGGCGAAGCGGGGGTCGATGGGGGTGCGCTTGTAGCCCGAGTCGGCCCACCACCCGTCCATGCGCACGCCAGGAATCGCCTTGAAGCGACCGAACTCGATGGTGGGCTCGACGTAGGCTGCTGGCGCCACGGTCCACACCACTCCTTCTTCGCGGCTGCTGATGGCCGGAACGTCGTACAAGAAGCTGAAGCGGGTCACCTGCGCATCGACACCCAGCCTCCACGAGACCGGGCCGTAGCTGTCGTTGGCCCACTCGTGGCGCAGCGCCATCTGCATGCGCTTCTCGAACGCCTCGCCGCTGGGGGCGATGGCAAAGGATTGCGCCTCTGGACCTCCGATGAGCGAGGTCTCGGCCGTCCACTGGCCCGTGGTGTACACGTGGGCGAGTCGGAGCTTCTGGAAGGTCGTCTCGAGGCCGATCTGGGTGTCCCCCTGCTCCTCGCCCTCGTCGGGAGGACCGATGAAGCGGAAGCTGTCGTCCGAGAGCAGAACGAGCGCATCGAAGGTGCCAGCGGTCGCCGACTTGTGCAGCAGGCGCGCTTGCAGGTCGTAGTACCGAGGAGCCTGTACACCTCCTCCCGTGGCCCCCTTGAGCACCGGGTTGAGCACGGCGTCGACCCACGAACGGCGCCCCGAGACGGTCAGCGCGGTGCGAGGCGAGAGCCTCTGCTCGAGGAATGCGGTGCCCTGGAACAGGTCGAACGACACGTAGCGCCGGGACTCGGCCGGAAGCTGACGGTTGGTGCGAAGATCGACCACCCCCCCAAGGGTGCGGCCGTAGCGTACGCCGTAGTTGCCGGGTAGGAAGGCGACCTCGGCCAGCGAGTCGCTGTTGAGCACCGTGCTGAGGCCGGCGAAGTGGAAGACCTGCGGAACCCTCGCGCCGTCGATGTAGTAGGCCGAGTCTTCGGGGGCCGTGCCGCGCACCAACAGCTGACCGATGTTGAGGGGCGGGCGCCCGATGCCGGGCAGGTTCTGCACCGCGCGCACGGCGTCGCCGTTCGTGCCCGGCAAGACCTGAATGACCTGCACGTCCAGCACACGCTCGGTGATCTCGGGAGGGCTGCGCTCGCCAAACACCACGAGCTCGTCCTGGAGTTGGTCGCCCAAGCCCTCCACGTCGACCTGCAGCCGAGGTGCCGTGCCGGCGATCTGCAGGTCCAGGGTGGCGGTGAAGATGTCGGGGCCGCTGACCACAAGGGTCCACGTGCCGTCGTCGACGTCGGCGATCGTGAACGCCCCGTCGCCGTCGGTGAAGGTGGCCAGCTCTCCGCCAGCGCCGAGCAAGCGGACGGTGAGCTCGGTGCCCGGAACGTCTCCGTCTACGCGAACCTCACCCGCGACCGGGGTGCCGGCGAAGGAGGCGAGGGCGAGAAGATGGATCCAGGCGAGCATGCACACAGTGTATACAGGTTGAACAGGTTTTGCATATGCTTTTTCTCATGTTCGCGGACAACTCTGGCTGCGGGCCGAGCACCCGGAGCCCTGCCTAGGCGGACCCATCGTCCAGGAGCCGCTCCTGAAGGCTGGCGAAGGACGACGCAAACACGATGCGCTCGTTGTCGCTGGGGCCGTTGTGAACACCCGGGCCGCCGATCGCGAGCAGGGTGTCTGGGGGCAGCTGGTCGAGCAGCCGCTCGGCGTACAGCTCGAGGGCGGCGCTGGCGGTTTGTTTCATCACCGACTGCAACACCAGCGCGGCGTCTCGTTCACGGGCCACGGCCGCCAGGTCCTCGGGGGGCATGTCGGGGCCCAGATACACGATACGGTACCCGCGCAGCGCCATCTTGAGGGCGACGGACAGCAGCCCGAACTCGTGCTGTTCGCCGGGGTAGCCACCGCACACCGCCACGGGTCCGGCCGCGGGCCCGCTGCCGATCTGGCGGAGCATGCCGATCAGGCGCTCACGCAGGAAGTAGCTGGCGAAATGCTCTTGGCCCACGGTGGCCTTGCCGTCGTGCCAACGGTCACCCACCGCCCGTAGGGTGGGGAGGTAGATGTCATCGAGGCGCTGCTCGAAAGACATGAGGGTGGTACGGGCATCGAGCTGCTCAGCCCGCTGGCGGTCGAAGCCAAGCAACGCCGAGATGAGGTCGCGCACGAGGTCTTCGGTGGCGCCCTCGCTGGGGGCGTCGGTGGTCTCGGGCGCCTCTTCGCCCACCAGCGTCATCGCTTCGCTGATGGAGTAGCCCTTGCCCCGCATCTGCTGCACCCGCACGATGAGCGCGATGTCGTCGTCGGAGTACACCCGGTAGCCGTTGTCGAGGCGCGCTGGGTTGGGCAGTCCGTACCGGCGCTCCCAGGACAGCAGCGTCTGTCGAGGAACCCCGGTCATGTCGGCGACGGTCTTGATGCGGTAGGACAAAGCACACCCTCTTCTCTTCCTCTGTTGTAGTTGGATTGGGTGGGGAGTGCAAAAGGTTTGAATATGTTAGAACGCGCCCATCCACCCCGACCACACGCGCACTTCGCCCAGCAGGTCGTCGCCCAGACCGATGGCCAGGTCGCCGGTGCCGTCGCCGTCGGCATCGCCCCCGCCGCTCAGGGCCGCCGGCTCGCTCGCCGTCCAGGGCAGCGTGGAGGTGAAGCGGGTGCCCGTGGGGCCGCCCGAGCCGTTGAGGTCCGCGAGGTCCATGGTGCCGCCGTTCCACGGTCCGTGCAGCAGCCACGCGGTGGTGGTGCCGTCGTCGCCGCGGCCCGCGAGCCACAGATCCCCCACGCCGTCCCCGTCGATGTCGCCGGGAATGAAGACGTCGTCGAAGCCCGAGAAGCCATCGATGGTGGCCATGGCCGCGGTGACGGCGGCGTCGAGCTTTGGTGAGATCAGCGCCACCCGGGTGTTCGAGACCAGCGCGATGTCGGCTTCGCCGTCGCCGTCCAGGTCGCCGCCTCCGGCGACCGCCTTGCCCAGCCCCTCGCCGCCCTCGCCCACGTAGAAGCGGGTCAGCTCGTCGATGTCGCTCTCGCCGGGCACGTCGCGGTCGGTGAGCACCCCGCAGTAGCCGTTGCCGCTGTCTCCGCTGGGGGCACAGGCAGCCAGGTCGTCATCGCCGTCGCCGTCGACGTCGCCGATTCCGGCGATGGCGTCGCCCAGGCGGTCGCCCGAGGCCAGGCCATGCAGCACCACGTCGGCGTCGGCCATGGTCGAGTCGCCGGCAATCGGGCCCAGGAGCACGTGCACTCGGCCGGTCTGGGTGGACATCAGCGGCGCGCCGGTGGCCAGGTCGTCGCTGCCGTCGTCGTCGAGGTCGGACAGGGCGATGGTGCCGCCGATGAGCGCCGATGCCTCGGGTGGCGCAATGCGCATGCCGTCGCTGGAGGCGTCGTAGGTTCCCAAGACCGGCCCGGCGAAGATGCGCACCTCGACGGTGCCGAAGCCTGCGTCGCGGAACACCACGGCGTCGGCCTCGCCGTCCCCGGTCACGTCGCCGGTGAGCACGTGCTCGCCCAGGCGATCGAAGCTGCCCGACCCCAGGATCACCGCGACGTTGTCCGAGATGGTGGTCGCGGTGAGGGGCCCGGCAAAGACGTAGGCCGCGCCTGGGGTGCTGCCGGGCGAGCCCACCAGCAGGTCGGCGAGGCCGTCGCCGGTCAGGTCGTGGGTCAGATCGATCGAGCTGGCCCAGCCAGTGCTGTCGCCGATCACCCCAGGGCCCGCCTGGATGTCGATGTCGGCGCAGACGTCGGTGGTGCCGTCGCAGTCGTTGTCGCGGCCGTCTCCGCACTGCTCGCGGGGCGCGGGGATGGCCCTGGTGGTGTCGTCGCAGTCGCTGTTGTCGGCCACGAAGCTGTCGGGCGGGTCGCAGGAGCGCAGGCCGCTGGCGCTGGCATCACCGAGGCCATCGTTGTCGGCGTCGGGGTACAGGGCGGGGCCGAAGTCGACGTCGGGATCGGCCTCGTCGGACAGGCCGTCGCAGTCTTCGTCCAGGTCGCCGGGGTCGCAGATCTCGGGGTTGGTGGGCGCGCGCCTGGCGTCGTTGTCGGCGCAGTCTTCGCAGTCGGGTGAGCCGTCGCCATCGGGGTCTTCGAGGCCGGTGGCGCCGTCGCAGTCGTGGTCGACCTCGTCGCAGAGCTCGGTGGCATCGGGGAACACGGTCGCATCGTCGTCGTCACAGTCGTCGGCGCCGATCACGCCGTCGCCGTCGAGATCGAGGGTGGCGGGATCTGCTGAGGGGCAGGCGCACAGGGGCAGTGCGAGGATCAGAAGACCGGGACGGAGGGAGGCCATGCGATCTCTCGGCTGGTGATCTGGACGGTGAGGTCTTGGGGTCGGCTGGCGGCGCCCGCGGCATGGGGCAGGCCGCGCAGCCGGTGGTAGACGGCACTGACGCGGATGCGGCTGGCGCGCGAGACCTCGTCGGGGGCAAAGCGGAAGCGCAGCTCGCGCACCTCGCCGGGCAGCAGCGTGTTGTCGCTTAGCTCGGTGCCGTCGGCGTCGAGTCGCCGCTCGATCCACTCGCTCTTGCGCACCAGCTCGGTGCCGTCGGGGCTCAGCGCGATTGCGGTGACCTGCAGGGCGCGGGCGGTGCTGCCGCTCGGGAAGCGGTGACCGGCCTTGTTGGCCAGGCGCACGCTGATGCCGCGGGACACGGGCTCGGGCGCCCGAAGGGTGAGCCCAGAGCGCACCGTCTCGTCGTCCCAGGCGCCCACGAAGCTGTGCTGGCGGCCCGTCTTGACCGCGCCGTCGGGCCCCGTGCGGATGGCGATGGGCATGTGGCAGTCGGCGCAGCTCGCCTCCCGTCCGGTGATGGCCCCCCAGGCGAACCACTCGATGACGGTGTCGTAGCGAGGCCGGTGCAGCCGTCCGAGGGGGTCTTCCTGGGCCTGGTGGCAGTGCTGGCACGAGTTGGCGCCCTGGCCCATGAGCGGGTTGTGCACCACCACGTGGGGGGCGTCGACCGCGGGAGAGGGGCCGTGCTGCACCGAGCCGTGCTGATGGCACACGACACAGGTGACGCCCTCGGCCTGCAGCTCGGCGTCGAAGTCGGGATTGGGCCGCGTGCGGGCGACCAGCTCGGGACGCACGCTCGTCAGCCCGCGGGCGATGGCCGGGATCTGGTTCTCGAGCGGGCTGTGGCAGCTGGCGCAGTCGTAGGGCTGGCCGGCGTGCTCGTAGGCAGCCTGGAAGGCGGGATCGGTCCAGCTGGTGGCCAGCGAGCTGCTTGCCCACTCGGCGTAGACCTCGCCGTGGCACGCTCCGCAGGAGGCGGCGGACAGGCTGTCGAGGCCGGCAGAGGGCTGCTTGGCGGGGATGGGCTCGGGAGCGAGCTGACGGAAGACCCGGGCGTTGAGGCAGCTGGCCGTGCCCAGCAAGACGAGCGCCATGGCTGCGGTCTTCTTCACTGCAGCTGGCTCCACGCCAGCATGCCGTACGCGATGATCGTGACCAGGCTCGCGCAACCGAAGAGGATCAGGCCGGCGCATCCCCAGATGGCCACGGTCTGCTTTTCGACGATGGGAGCGCGCTCGGACATGGACGGCATCGTACTCCGCACTTAGCCTTTGCGGAGCAACCTTGGGGGATGCCGTGAAGTCCGAACTGGACGTGCTGATCGAGCAGCTCGGCGAGCTGCTCGCCGACTGGCCCACCGACGGCGACGACGCCATCGAGCTGGCCACCGTGGCTGGCATGGCTGCGCGCCTGGGAGCCACCGAGGCCGACCTCGAAGAGGCCGACCAGTGGAAGGAGGGCGTCGGCGAAGAGCTGCTCGAAGAAGGCTGGGCCGAGGCCGAGATCGAAGAGGCCGTCGAGGCGCTCGAGGCGGTGTGCGCCGGCGGCGCGTCCGACGAGGCCATCGAAGAGGCGATCTTCGAGTTCGACGAGCTCGTGGCCGCGGCCATCTGGACCGACCGGCAGCACCTGGTGCGCAAGGCCGCCAAGCGCGTGGCTCACGGCATCCGCGACGTGCCCGACGTCTTCGTCGACTTCGCGCCCTACGCTGCCAACGTCGCCAAGCTCGAGGCCATTGCGCTGGACATCGACCTGTACGACTACTGGATCGCGCTCGCCGAGGCGCGAGAGCTGGCCAACAGCTGATGGACGATCCGGTCGTCACCGCGCTGCGTGCTGCCTGGGCCGCCGACTCGGCACCCGAGGTGGCGTGCTCGCTGGCCGACCGCCTGGCCGAGCTCGGCCGCCACCAAGAGGCCCTCGAGGCGGTGGAGCCCGTGCTCGCGGCCGACCCGGCCAACATCTACGCCCTTCGCCGCGCCGCCGCCACCGCACGCGCGGCGGGCATGGTGCAGAGGGCTGCGGGCTACCAGCGGTTGCTCGACGCACTCGGAGGCGCGGAGACCCAAGAGCCCGTGCGCGAGCCGCTCGCCACCGAGGGCGAGCCCATTCCCATCGGCGGTGGCGAGGTGATCCAGCTGGTGCAGCCCGATGATCGCGATGGCGCCGTGCGCTTCGACGATGTGGGTGGCCTGGAGCACGTCAAGAAGCGCATCGACATGCAGTTCCTGGCGCCGGTGCGCAACCCGGCGCTGTTCAACGCCTATGGCAAGTCCATCAAGGGTGGGCTGCTGCTGTACGGCCCGCCCGGGTGCGGCAAGACGCACATCGCCAGGGCGACCGCCGGTGAGGTGGGCGCCAGCTTCACCAGCATCGGCCTGATCGACGTGCTGGACATGTGGATTGGCGAGTCCGAGAAGCAGCTGCACGGCCTGTTCGAGACCGCGCGCCGGCAGGCGCCCACGGTCATCTTCTTGGACGAGCTCGACGCCATCGGCCAGAAGCGCGCCAACATGCGCAGCTCCGGCGCGCGGAACCTGGTCAACCAGCTGCTGGTCGAACTCGATGGACTCGACTCGGGCGACGGGGTGTACGTCATCGCAGCCACCAACCATCCCTGGGATGTCGACTCGGCGCTCAAGCGACCGGGCCGCTTCGACCGCACGGTGCTGGTGACGCCGCCCGATCGGCCCGGCCGGCTGTACATCCTGCAGCGCGCGATGCGCGACCGGCCCACCGCCGACCTGGACTTTCCGCTGCTGGCGGCCAGGACCATGCACTTCTCGGGCGCCGATCTGGTGCACCTGTGCGACTCGGCCGTCGACCAGGCGCTCGAAGAGGCCATGGCCTCGGGCACCATGGCTCCGGTCACCATGGCGCACTTCGCCGCCGCCCTGGCCGAGGTCAAGCCCAGCATCGGACCCTGGGTCGAGACGGCCCGCAACTACGCGCTGTACGCCAACGAGGGCGGCGCCTACGACGAGCTGGCCGCCTGGATGAAGGAGCAGCGCCTGTAGTGTCCGCGAACCAGGCCTTCCGCACCCACGTGCGCCGCGCAGACCAGCTCATCGGGCTGCGCCGCTACACCGAGGGCGAGCGCGAGGCCCGGGCCGCGGTGGCCGTCGATCCCGGCCAGGCCGAGGGATGGCTGCACCTGGGCTTGGCCCTGCATCGGCAGGGAGGCCGCGGCGAAGAGGCGCTCGACGTCGTGGGCAAGGCGCTGGCGCACGAGCCCGAGAGCGCGTGGGCGCACCGGCTGCGCAGCGGAATCCTGACCCAGCTCGGCCGCCACGACGAAGCCCTCGCTGCGGCCGAGGGGGCGCTGCAGATCACGCCGGAGCACCCGTACGCACACCATCGCTATGGCGCCTGCCTGTCCAACCTCGGGCGGCACCGCGAGGCCATCGAGGCGCTCGACAAGGCGCTGTCCTTCGACCCCGAGGACGCCAGCGTGTACGACACGAAGTGCCGGGTATTGCTGGAACTGGGCTGGCTCTACCAGGCGGTCGAGGCGGCCGAGACCGCGGTGAAGCTCGATCCGGAGGCGGCCTACCTGCTCGAGCGCCTGGGCGACTGCCACGACCGCCTGGGTGAGCGCGAAGAGGCGGTTCGGGCCTTCCACCGCGCGGTCAAGATGGACCCGACGAGCGGCTACGCGAAGCGTCGACTGCGCGAGGTCGCCGACGGGCCCCGACGCAAGTGGCACGTCGACATGTTCGCCCTGTGGTTCCTGGTGGGGGTGGCGCTGTGTGCGCTCATCCCGTTCATCGGGTGGTGGGTGCTGGTGCTCATCGGCGGGTGGACGCTGTTCATCGGCAACAAGGCAGGCGAGCGGCTGAAGGCCGACGATCAGAAGTGGGAGGCGGCGTCACCGGGGGCGGCCGGGACGCTGAACACCCTCAGGAAGCAGAAGAAGCGCAGCGGGTAGGTGTTCAGACCCGCTCGATGCGGTCCCCCACGGCGACCTCGCCATCCACTTCGACCACGGCGTGAACCCCGCGTCGGCGCAGGTGCCGCACCGCCTTGGAGTTCACCCACTTGAGCGCCTCGGTGCCATAGCGGCGGGCGAACTTCTTGCAGCCGGTGTGGGGCTCTGGGGTGATGCGCAGGACGGCAGAACCGACCTTGAGGCGCGTGCCGATGGGCAGCGCGTCCTCACCGAGGTCCATGTCGACGATCAGGTTGTCGCCGGCCAGCTCGACGTCGCGACCGCCCAGGAGCGCCTGAGCGACGCGGTGATCCATCAGCGTGACCGCCGCCTCGGGGTGGCTGGTCTCGGGGTTCCACCGGTCGCCCTCGAAGCCGTCGGCCGCGGAGAGCCGGGCCCGGTCTGGGGTCTCACGGCCCTCGTCGGGCAGGCGTCGAACCAGGAGGGTGACGGTGCCCGTGGGCTCGGGCATGGCGTCGAAGGCGGCTTGCAGCTGATCGAGGGTGCGGTGCATGGGGCGGGGTCTATCCCGGAGCGGCGGGCAATGGGGTCAGATCACTAGAGGTGGGGCCCGCCCCTCCTCGGAGCGGACCCCACCTGGGTCATCGCACACGGCCCGTCCCCGTCTGGCGAACGAAGTCCGCCATCAGCTCCGGCGCGGCGGTGTCGAAGCCGACGATGTCGAGCATGCCCCCGTCGTTCGGGTCGGCGATGCTGAAGCCGTTGCTGACCATGCCCACCACGACGAGCTTCGCAGGGATGCCCATCTGCTGGCGATACGCGGCCAGTGCCTGCACCGGATGCACGTTGCCGAACCACGTCTCGTTGTCGGTGTAGACCACGAAGACGTCGACCGGGACGCGGTTCTCTCGAGCCCAGACCATCGGCAGCGCACAGTCGGTGCCGCCGAAGGCCAGGCGCGAGGTGGCCGCGACCACCTGGTCGAGCCGCATCTTGGCAGACAGCTCCAGCGGCTCGAAGCGGCTGCTGAAGCCCATGGCATCCCACACCGACTCGGTGCGCGCCGTGACCATGGCCATGGCGGCCGCACCGACTCGAGGCGTGATGCCCGGCAAAGCAGCGATGCTGCCCGAGGCCATCGAGCCCGACACGTCGATCGCCAACAGGTGGCGCCGGTGCGTCGGTCGAATACCACGGAAGGCCAGGTAGAAGGCGGTGTCCAAGGCATCGACGATGGCTCGGACCGGGCGCCACGACAGCGAGCCCCGCACACCACGGCCCCGACGGTACGTGGTGAGCGCCGCGAGCACCGCGATTGGGTGCACACGGCCGCGACGGAGGACATCCGGGTCGGTGATGCGCGCCACGACCTTGGGGATCGTGTCGCTCATCGGTGCCAGGACGCCGACGCTCGAGAGCTTGCCCAGGTTGCGCAGCAAGGCCGTGATTGGCATGCCGCGCCCCTGGTTGTCGAGCAGGGCCTCCCACACCGCGGGCTTGTCCAGCCAGCGGTTCGGGATGGCCTCGCGCACCAGGCCGTGCTCCGCGATGAGACGAACGATGTCGCCGGCACGCTCGGCACGATGGGCACGCTCGACCGCCCACAGCATCGCCGTGGCATCGGTAGGAGCCGCCTTGGGCAGCTTGCCCTCCCAGCCACGGACCGCCCAGCGGTAGACCGCGTCACGCTCGGCATCCGCCGGGCGTGCATGGGCCTTGCGCAGCACGTCGCGGTGGGTCCAACCGTGGCGACGGCGGTACTTCGCCACCTGGTAGGCGAGGCCGCCCGGTGGACGGTGCTCGTACCAGCTGGTGAAGGCTCGCTGGGTCACGCGACCCCAGCCGCCAAAGGCCTTGACCGCAGCCGCCAGCCCAAGGATGTGCGTGCCCGTGCGGCAGACCCGCGGGACCGCCTCGGCGGCGGTCCGACGCGTGGACTCGTCGCCGAGCTTGAGCGCCATGGCCAGCGCGAAGATGGCCGGGTCGTTCTTGGGCGCGCGGCCGGCCTCGCTGATCACCGCGATGCGCTCGACCAGTCGCGGACCGTCCACCGAGAGCAGACGGAACACGACCTGGCCGGCCTCTCGGGTCAGCTTGCGCTCGGACGCGTAGTACGAGCCACCCTCGGTGCCGAGCACCAGGAAGCGATCGAGACGCGCCCAGTCGTCGACCAGCCAGGCGTAGCCGCCCGCGGAGTTCGGCACCTGGGCCGTGCCCGGGATGGGCTCGGTCTGCGGCGTGAATCGCGTGCTGAAGTGCTGCAGGAGCGTGGACAACATGGCGCACCTCCGCGCGGACACGTTGGGCGCCCGCGAGGCTGGGGTTCGGCTCATGCCAGCTCGAAGATGCGGTTCCGGAAATTGTGCGGTGTAAGCTGCGATTCCCACCCGGAGAATCCGATGCGCACCCTGCTGATGCTGCTGGCCATGCTGCCCTCGACCGCCCTCGCTATTCCTCTAGAGGTGGCCCACCAGGGACGACTCTTCGATGCAACAGCGCTGCCGCTCGACGGACCCAACGACGTCGTCTTCGCGCTGTACGACACGGCGTCTGGAGGGACTGCGGTGTGGACCGAGACGCAGGACGATCTGGACTTCGACAACGGCTACTTCGCCACCCGCCTGACCGCGCTCGACGAGGCGGTGTTCGATGGCACCCAGCTTTGGCTGGGCATCAGCGTCAATGGCGGCACTGAGCTCGACCGCGTGGCAATCACTACGGCGCCCTACGCGTTTCGGGCCGGCATCGCCGATGGCTTGGAAGCTGGAGCGGCCATCGATGCCGCCAGTGTCTCGGTCAATGGCACCGAGATCATCGGAAGCACAGGAATGATCGACTCGAGCCGGGTGAGCAACCTCCCAAACAGCCTCGACGATCTGGGCTGCAGCGACGGGCAGTTTGCGATGGTGGCCAGCGGGGGGTGGGCTTGCGTCGACGATAGCTCGCTCACCATTGACGGCAGCCAGCTGACCGGAACCATCGACGCCAGCTTGCTTGGCGGGAGCATCGACACCAGCCTGCTCAACGGGGCGATCGATGCCGGATCGATCACGGGAACCCTGGACGCCAGCCTGCTTGGCGGCACCATCGACGCCGGCCTAATCAGTGGGGACATCGCGGTGAGCGAGCTGGCGCTGGGAAGCGAGACCCTCGACGAGGCCCTCTTGGGGCGGCTAACCGCCTTGTTCGACACGGGTCTTCACGCCCCAGCCGATGGTGGCACCTTGGACGGCGCCTCGCCGTGGCTGATGTGGACGGGGGCGGCGGCTCCCTTCTTGGTGGAGCTCGATTCGGACCCGAGCTTCGGCGATCCCTTCACGGCGACCACCACCGACAATACGATCTCCGTGGGCGAGCTCCATCACGCCAGCGCATCGCTGTCGAACGGCGACTGGTACTGGCGCGTCACAGGCACCGGCTTTGGGTTGTCGGCCGTCTCGCCGACGCGCAGCGTGACCATCGCGCTGGCTGCGCCCACGGGAGAGCCGGGCACGCCGGGAACCAGCTGCATGCACGTTCGCGACCGTGGAGACAACCCTCCGAGTGGCCTGTACTCCATCGATCCGGACGGCCCGGGGCCCCGTCCGACCCGAGACGTGTACTGCGAGATGGACATCGACGGCGGTGGGTGGATGCTGGCGATGAACCTGGACACGAGCGACGGCAACATCCAGTGGTACAACGCCAGCTATTGGACAGATCCGGCCGGCGTTGGGGCAGCGACGGCCGGGCGCACCGCGGACTTCAAGGATGGCGATCTGTTCGAAAACCAGGGCGCTGCTGAGATCATGATTCAGGTGCACGAAGAAGGCACCGAGCTGGCCTGGCGCAGCTGGAACCAGCTTGCCAGCAACGTTCCGCTGCTCAACCGCTTCTCGGGCGGCAACAACGTGGTGATCACGGCGGGCACCACCAACCAGTCGGTCTTGTCGGGTCTGGACAGCCGTGAACCGATGATCGGGGACGTCGGCGAGCTTGTGGTGAACTACCACTACGGCAACGTCGACCGCGAGAGGTTCGCTAACAACGGTGCTCCCCACAGCGACAATGCTGGAGGCGGCCTGGGCACCTTCTACGACACATCGACGGCGCAGTGCTCCCGGCCTTGCTCGGACGCGCAGATGACGAACACCAGCACCTGGGCGAGCGGCACCATCGGCACGGACATCGACTCACGAACAGCCTACGGTTCGTACTCTGGCGAGGACTACGACTACGCCATCTACCTGAGGTAGCGCGGCGAAGTGGGTTGCCCTGCGTGTGACCGGGCCGCAGTTTCCTTTCGGGTTGTCGCGGTATCGAACTCGGGTACACGGGGGGCTGAGCGGCGCATGGCCGCCACATCGGGGGCTGGAGCTGGGCAACCAGCTTGCAGCCATGCGTGATGCTAATGTCGGTATGGGAGGGAGTCGAGCGCGGAGCGCCGGGAGGCCCCCTCGCGGAGGCCCCCCGGCAGACCGGGTCAGCGGTCGACAACGCGGGTCCAGGCCACGTCGTCGAGGCGCACGAGCTTGTCGCGCGAATCGACCGGGTCGGCCCGGAACCACGTCCAGCGTGGAAGCGTCGGCCACCGAAACCGCAACACCAGGCGGTACGGCGCGACGCGCTGCATGCGGAGCAACATGGTGCCCTCCTGGGTGAGCGGGTGAAGTGGAGCCGGCGGGTGGAGTCGAACCTCCGCGACGCGGGTTGCAGCCGCGTCTCCGGACCTTCCGGTCACCGGCATGAGAACAGGGTCCACGGGGGGTCCCACGGGGGTCAGTGTTCCCCCTTCTCCTATTGGGGAAGTCCGTGAACATTGATGAAAGGCCGGGCTGGGCGGGGTCAGTGTTCCCCCTTCTCCTATTGGACCCAGCGATTGCCTGGCCGTAGCTGGTGGCGGACCGGTCGGAAGGACCCCGCGGCAGCAACGTGGGGTGACGGGTGAACCCCGACTATTCGCCGCAATAGGAGAAGGGGGAACACTGACCCCGTATGAGAGGGCCCCCAAGGCCGGTCTACACCCATGACCAATAGGAGAGGGGGGAACACTGACCCCCTCCAGAATGGAATGGTCGAGGTGGCAGGGCTCGAACCTGCGACCTGAGCGTTCCGAACGCCCCGCGCTTCCAGCTGCGCTACACCTCGATGAGTGGCGGGAAAGGGAGGAATCGAACCTACCGACGCCGCGGTTAACAGCCGCGCGCTCTGCCTCTGAGCTACATTCCCCTGATTGAAAGCCGGATATGGTAGCGGAGGCGGGACTCGAACCCGCGACTTCCGGGGTATGAACCCGGCACTCTGCCTCTGAGTTTCTCCGCGACAGTGGTGGGGGCGGTGGAGTCGCCCCCGTTGTGGCGGCATGTGCCGCCCATGTGGTGTCCCCGGCGGGATTCGAACCCGCGACCTCGCGATGAAGGATCGATAACCCTGCTCCTTCGGTCCGAATCTCGGACGAGGTGATGGTTCAGGGTGTTGACGTGCTCTCCCACTGAGCTACGGGGATCAGAAGTGTGGGGTGTATGGGGGGAATCGAACCCGCCATCGCCGGAGCCACAGTCCGGCGTCTTGCCTTTAGACGACACACACCGCAGGTGGCGGAACCGACGCGGACGCGGCCAGGTGGCGGAACCGACGGGAATCGAACCCGGCTCCGACTGGCGCGCGGGTCCCTGCCCGCGCTCCGGTGCCGCGCCCGCCTTTGGTCGGCCACGGGGTCCCGTGCGCTCGTACCTCGCTTCCCCCCACGGCCGACGCGGACGCGGCCAGGTGGCGGAACCGACGGGAATCGAACCCGTGCCTCCTCGTAGACAGCGAGGGATCCTAGCCATTGGACCACGGCTCCAAGTGGTACGCCCGGAGGGGGTCGAACCCTCGCGCGTCGGATTAAGAATCCGCTGCTCTGCCGGCTGAGCTACAGGCGTGTGAAGTGGCGCGTCGGGCAGGATTCGAACCTGCAACCCCCGCCTTCGTAGGGCGGTGCTCTTCCAGTTGAGCTTCCAACGCATGTGGGCCCGCGCTCTGGCAGGACCCGGTGGAACCAGACATCTTCGAGCTGACAAGGAGCGAGGCAGGCAAGAGGCCTGCGGCGAGGCATAGATCTCCACACGGTATGCAATGCAACACAATGCAAGCGCACCGGTGGGTTTGCGTCGAGTGACGCGGGAAGTGGGGGTCAAAACGACAAAGCCCCCGGGTCCACTGGGGAGCCGGGGGCTTGGTTCGACGTGCGGTTGATCCGTCTACGTCGAACACCTCCGGCTGGAGGAATCTCGTGCATCACGCACGTGGATTTTGACCGTATTCATGGTGGCGATGCCCATCGGGACAGCCATATCGACCTGACCAGGTCGTGCGAAGCAGGCGAGCATTGGCCGCTGGGGCCACTCGGGTGCTTGGCAGCAATGGCTGAAGATTGTGGACATTGAAGGCGTGACTCCGAGTAGGGGGCGCGTGGTGCTGCCCGTCTGACACCGAGAATGTATCTGGGTTGCAGAGAACTGTAAAGGATGCTGTGCAATGAAATGTCGGCGGGCGGGTTGATCCCGCTTCCCATGCCTATTCGCGGCAGGGATCTGGAGCGGTCCAGGCCTGCTTCACGTAGCTTCGGCGCCAGCTGAACCACCGCTTCTTGGCGCCCTTGGCCTCTTGCTCGCTCGAGAAGGGGGCCGGCGTGAACACCCAGAAGCCCGGGTTCAGGCCCGGAAACTGGCTGCTGCGCCACCTGTGCACCTTCTCGGCGCTGCGCTTCTGGATGCGGCGCTGGGTCTGGTCGAGCAGCTCCGGGTACTCGTCTTCGTCTTCGACCGCCATGACCAACAGCCATGCATCCTGTCCGGCAAGGCGCCACAGGCCGCGCTGGGCGAGCAGGCCCAGGGCGTCGCGCTTGGTGTGGGGCACCCACTCGGTTTCGTCATCACTCCACGTCCACACGATCTGACCGGGGCGCGGCTCGCAGCCGGGAGGCGCGCCGGTGCGGTTGCCGTAGGCCACCACCCACGGGTCGTCGTGCAGGTCGGTGATGCCGATCACCGGCCCGGACCCGCCGGTGAGCAGGCGCTCGGGAGCGGGACGAAGCAGCTCCTGCTCGGTCCACCCGTGGGTGCGGGACGCGCGTCGAACCATCGCCTGGCTGCTCACCAGACCGGCGTCGGCCATGTCCTTGACCAGCACGACGCGCACCGGCCCCTCGCCGCCGGCCACGGTGACCTCGTCGCGCCACTCGGGTGCGGTCCCGCACTCGCCCACCGGGGTGCGCTCGAGCGGGGGGCGCCCGCGGAGTGCGTAGTGGGGTGCCTTGTCGCCGTCGACGGCCACGGTGATGGCCAGGGACGTCGTCTGCAGCTCGCAGCCCGACGTCGCCGTGTTCGAGAGCAGGAAGGTGTGGGCGCCCCAGTCGGGCCCCTTCCAGTGCTCGGCGCGGGCGAGGGACAGCTCGCCGTCGGCGGCGCACAGCGCGGTGAGGGCGTCGCGTAGGGGCTGGTCGGTGGTCGACGAGGCCAGCGCCAGGCCGGGAAGCAGCTCGGCGTGGCTGACCGGAGCGCGCTGCTCTTCGATGCGGGCATCCTGCAGCAGCTGGGCCGCCTCGATGGGGTCGCACTGCACCGGCAGGGCGGCAGCGACGGCGGCGAGCAGCGCCGCTACCAACCGTGCCCCTGGACGGACAGGCCGATGGCCATGTTGCGGTTGTCGGTGGGCATCATCTGCGGTGCGACGGCCCACTGTCCCGGAACCTTCATTGGACGCAGCCGAGCGGTGTCCCGGGCGCGTCCGCTGCGATGCAGCCGGCTGCCCAGCAGCGCGCCCCCCACGAAGCCGACGCCGCTGCCGGCCAGGGCGGCGCCCAGGATGGGGTCTCGGTCGCGCGTGGCGAAGGTCGCGCCCAGCGCAAAGACGGCGCCGGTCAGGATGCCGCCAGCGTCGGCCATGCCGATGACCAGCGGCGGCATGGAGAGTGGGGGCGCGGCCAGCACGATGCCGGCCACGAAGCCCACATCCGACGCGATCAACATGGGCATGCCCACGTCCTTTCGGGCGAGCTGGGCCGACGAGGCGCCCAAGAAGCCGCCCCACATGCCCAGCGATGCTGCTGAGAACGAGTAGGCGAGCGGCACCTCCACGATGGGGGTGCTGGCTGCCATGGCCAGGCCCGCCGCTGCCGGAACCAGCACGAACCAGCCGTCCTGCTGCACGCGCGGCAGGGTGACCCGGTACAGGACGGCGCTGTTCCAGGTGGCCCAGCCGGTGACCAGCGCGGTGCTGATCACATCGGGGCGGGCGATCTCTTCGGAGGCGCGCCAGCCCGAGTAGGTGCCGAGTGCCAGCCCGGCGGTCGCAAAGCCCAGGGTGGCCCCACGCCAGGCGTTGTAGTCGTGCTGCAGGGTGGGATCGAGCAGCATGCCGACGCCCAGGCCGATGACGCCGCCGTAGGTCATGCCCGCGGCCCCGCCGAACACGGTCTGGTTGTCGGGGTCCAGGAAGCGCGCCGCGGCGAAGCTGGACAGCAGGCCGGTGGACACGCCCGTCAGCAGCGGCAGTCCGGCCGCGCGCTCGCCCGGCCACAGCAGCGCGGCGCCCCCGGCGTAGGTGGTGGCCAGCGCCATCATCCAGCCATCGGCGCGCTCGAGCGCGATGTGCGGGCTGATCGTGTGCCCCAGCGCCTGCCCGCCCAGCAAGGCGATGCCCGCGCTCAGGCGGACCGCGGACGGGTTGGGGTCGATGGCGTTGAAGTCGACCTGCTGCGCGATGCTGAAGGCCAGCAGGGACGTGCTGCCGGCCACCATCGCCGCCTCGAGGGTGTCGATCTCGCTGCCCTTGTGCAGCTTGCGCAGCGCCATGCCGGCGCCGAAGCCCACGGCCTCGCCCGCAAAACCGCCGACCCAGCCGGCGTTGGCGACCCGGTCGGTTCCTGGGGCACCGGGCTGCACAATGGACGTGCCGATGAGCACCCCGCCCACCTGGCCCGCCACGATGTTGCTGGTGAGGAAGCTGGCGTCGGCCGCCTCGATGGGCCAGGTACGGCCTGCCACCCAGCCCAGGGTGCCCCCGCCCACGGCGCCGGCCGCGACCCCGAGGCCGGTGCCGAAGTCGCTTCGGCCGAAGTGCCCGGTCATGCCCAGCGCGTGGCCGAGCCCCACCGCACCGCCCGCGACGAGCCACGGGGTGCCGTCGCGGGTGACCTGGTTGTCCAGGCTGTCGGCGAGCTGGGGGAAGTCGCGCTCGATCACCCCGATCATGCTGCGGCGAAGATCGGCCGGCAGACCGCGTCGGCGCAGGGCCGTGACGATGGCATCGCCGCCCTCGATGCGCCCGAGCTCACCGAGGGCTTCGGCGGCGGCCATGCGCACCTCGATGGCCAGGCCTTCGTCGGTGAGCCAGCGAGCGAGCGGATCGAGCCCCTCGGGGTAGCGGGCCAGGGCATGCGCCGCGGCTGCGGCCACCACCGCCGAGCGGGTCTCGCCTGCGTGCGTCAGCGGCGGCACCGCGCGCAGGTCGCCCAGATCGCCCAGGCGTGCTGCTCCGTCGGGACCGGTCTGCTCGTCGAGCAGCAGCAGCAGCGCGGCCAGGAAGTCGCGGTCGACGGACGAGGTTCGGTCGACGTGCGCCTTGAGCGCCGCCACCACCTTGTCGAGCTGATCGGGGTACTGGGCGGCCAGCTCCATGCACACCTCGACCTCGGTGCCGCGGGCCGCGTCGGCGCAGAGCCGAGCCGCTGAAGGGGGAGGTGGTGGGGGGTCGGGCTGCTCTTGCGCCAGGGCAGAGAGCGCAAACAGGAGTGTCCACATCACTGTCGCTCACACGTCCGTCTGGCCCCGTCGACACTGTAGCGCGTCACGGAGCTGTCGACGTCCAACGTGCACTGGAAAGGCTCCCCGGCACCCGAGACCGTCAGCGTGTAGAACCCGGTGGGCACCAGCTTGCCGACGCGGTTTCGGATGGCCCCCAGGCCCGCCAGGTCCATGTCCAGGCCGGGTCCAGCGCTGACGGTGAGCGTCACCTCGGGCTCGGGCTCGGGGGGTGGCGGGTCGGGTGCGGCTTCTGCTGGAGGGGGCGCTTCGGGCTGCCGGACCGGGGCCGTGACCGGCGCGGTCGAAGGCGGTGGCACGATGGGCTCGGGGTCCAGGGTGGGAGCCGGCGTGCTCGCCTCGTCGGCCTCGGGCGGGGTGCCTTGGGGCGTTTCGAGCAGCGGTTCGGGCGCGGGTGCCTGGTCGGCCACTGCGTCGGCGGCGGGCTGCTCACCGGGTCCTGGCACCAGCCACACCACCCCTGCAATGACCAGCAGGGTCCCGGCGATGCCGAGCACGAGCCCGCCAACGCCCGGTGCAAGCGGGCTCGACGCCGTCAGCGGGGCAGTGAGCCCCGAGGTGTCGGCGGTGCGCTGCTGCACCGAGGGCAGCACCTGGAAGGTCTCGGCCGAGGCGTCCTCGGGCACGATGGTGCCGTCGGAGGTGGAGTGACCCCGGTGCTCGTCGACCCAGGTCTCGGCCCAGTCTCGGAGGGAGGCACCCTCGATCCGGCTCGCGATGTCGCGGCACTCGATGGCCACCTTGGCGGCTGACGGCCGATCTTCGGCATCGTAGGCCACCATCACCTGCACGAGGCCACGAACCTCGGGCCAGGCGTCGACCACGGTCAGCGCCTCGGCGATGTCGCTGCTGAACGCCCCCGGAGACAGCCGCGGCCGCTCGATGGGCCGCCCCGCGAGAAGCTCGAGCAGGGTGATGCCCAGGCTGAACACGTCGCTGGGGGCCTCGGCCACGCCGTCCAGCCAGCGCTCGGGCGCCATGTAGCGCGCGGTGCCGAACTGCTGGCTCTGGGTGTGCGCCTCGCGTGCATCGAAGCGGGCGCGTGCGACGCCGAAGTCCATGACCTTCACCCGCCCGCGCCCGGTGACCATGACGTTGGATGGCTTGATGTCGCGGTGCACCACGCGAAGCGGCTCGTCGGTTCCGGCGGGCGTGGTGTTCCACGCCGCCTCGAGCGCCTCGGCCACGTCGGCCACGGCCTCGAGCGCGGCGCGCGGAGGCATGGGCTGGCCGTCGAGCCGGGACAGGTCGGCCCCGTCCACGGGCTCCATCAGGATGGCGAGGCGGCCTTCGAGGCGCGTGAGCCCGTGAACCCGCACGATGTGCTCATGGTTGAGCAAGGCGAGCAGGCGCGCCTCGTCGCGAAGTCGGCCGGCGAGGTCGGCGTCGGCGCTCCAGCGGGGGTGCAGCCACTTCACGGCCAGCGTCTGCACGAAGTCGTCGTCGTCACGCACCTCGGCCAGGTGCACTGCCCCGAAGGCGCCCTCGCCCAGGGTCTCGAGGAGCTTGAAGGAGCGAGGCATCAGCGGTACCGCATCAGCCTACGAGGGCGACGGTCTCGGGCTTGGCGGACGTGCGGGCGCCGTAGCCCCAGTCGGCGAGCGGCAGGCCTTCGACATGGTTGATGAAGGCGATGAGCTGCTTGTCGGCCTTCACGGGATGTTCGAAGTTCATGCGCATGCTGTTGAAGTTGGGGGTGTCGCCGATGCCGAAGTAGCTGACGACCGCCTTGCTGGCCTCGAGGGCCACCCGGGACAGCAGCCGCTTGACGCCGCGGCGCTTCTTGGTGATGACCACGATCTGGCCCTCGGTGGTGCCGTTGGGGCCCAGCCGATTGGCGAACAGGGTGTGGAAGTGCAGCGCGTCGGGGCCCAGCGTGACCGTGCCCATCATGCCGTTGTGGTAGTTCAGCGAGTAGGTCACCGGGCCCTTGTAGACGGTGCGCAGCAGCCGACCGATGGCGCTGTCGGCGGGGGCGTGCCGCTGGTTGCGGAACTCCATGCGCCCGGCCTCGACCTCGCTGTAGGTCATGTCGAGCAGGTAGCCGATGCGGTGCACCGACTCGAAGTGCTGCACGTCGATGGCGTCGCACATCACCACGTTGGGGTGGCATGCCAGGGTGTAGCGGCCGCCCAGGCTGGCGCTGGTCTCTTGGTCGTGCAGCTCGGGCACGCTGATGATGTCGGACTTGGGGTGCTTGCCGGTGTACACCCACACCAGGCCGTACTTCTCGCGCACGGGCCAGGCCTGGACGTGGGCCGAAGCGGGCGGCTCGTCGAGCACGGGCACGTCGACGCACTTGCCAGAGCTGTCGTAGGTCCAGCGGTGGTAGGGGCAGCTGATGCAGTCGCCCTGCACCGTGCCGAGCCCCAGGTGTGCGCCGCGATGCCTGCAGTGGGCGTCGAGCGCGACCAGCTGCCCCGATTCCGTCTTGTAGATCGCGAGCTCGCGGCCCATGAGGTTGACCGAGTGCGCGGTGCCGGGCTTGACGTCGGCGGCGGGAAGGGCCCAATACCAGCCCTCGACCACGCGATCAGCGCGGTTGAACACGGCGAGGTTGTCGTTGGTCAGAGCGGCCATGCCGGCAGCTTATCCCCCGACGGACCATCCGACCGAGATCAGCGTCAGGTAGAAGAGCACCTTGGGGATGCGAAACAAGCTGCCCAGCAGCACATCGCGCCACGGGACGCCCGCTGCGCCCGCTCCCCAGGTGGCGATGGCGAATGGAAAGGGCGTGGTGGCCGCGACGGCGATCGCCCACACGCCGTACTGGTGCAGGAAGGGCCCGATGCGGTAGCGCAACATCATGCGCTTCATGCGCGGATGCCAGCCCAGCCCGTGTCCGATGGCCCAGCCCAGGGTGCCCGAGCAGAACGAGCCCGTCGCCGCGGCCGCGAAGATCTTCCAGTACCCGAGCCCTCCCGAGAACGCGAAGAACAGGATGGGTTCATGGGTCGTGAACGGGATGGCGTCGAGCAAGAAGGTGCTGGCCAGCACACCGGCCAGCCCGAACTGGTCGACGAACCATGCGGACACCACCTCCAGAGGCTCGCGGAGTGTGAGCGATAGTACGACAACAAGAGAGAACAAAACCACAATGCCAAGGGCAAGCCTCTTCACCAGTACGGCTAGAGCGAGCTCGTCATCGTTTGTCTCGGGCGTGGGATTTGGCGAGTTGTTGGCCAAGGCGGTTGTGCACAGCGGATAACCAGACGCCAGCCGGAGGTGCCCGTGCACGCGTTCCCCCATCTCCTCATCGCCGCGTTGATGCTGTCAGGTCCTGCACTTGCGCAAGATGACGACGACGAGGACACCAACACGGGCGGCTGGACCACCGTCGGATCGCAGGCCAGCGGCGAGGAGCTGAGCGACAGCAGCGCCTGGGCCGCGCTCGAGCGCCTGCCCCCCCGCTACAGCTCCGAGTTCGCGCTGTCGGTGAGCTTCAGCGACATCACCTACTGGAAGAACGAAGAGACGTACGGCGGGCCCTTCCTGGGTCAAGGCGTGCGCTTTGCGTGGGGCCGCAACTTCAAGGACAGCCGGGTCGGCTTCTTGGTGAGCGCCGCGGTCGAGGGGCCCGTGCCCATCTACTACACCGTCGCCTTCGAGCCGATGGCGAGCTGGGACTACATCCGCAACTGGCTTCAGGTCGGGGCGTCGGTAGGTCCGGCCATCATGATCCACCAGATGGGTGGCGTGGGCACCTTCCCGGGCCTGGGGCCGTCGGTGTCGGTGCGCATGGGCTGGTCGCAGAGCTGGACGCGAGTCGGCCGCCGCGTCTTTGTGCTGCTCGAGCCCAAGGCTCGGCTGGTTGCTGGTGAGCCCAACCTGGGCGCCGCCATCCTGGTGGGGCAGGGCCGCGGTCGGTAGGGCGACGGGGCGACTTGAACGTGGTGTGAAACGACGGTGCAAAGCCAGGGTCTCGTTACGCATCGGTGACGCGGACTCGATAAGGTGCCTCCGTCGAACCAGGAGCGCCCGTGCAGACCCTCGTTGCCGTCGTGAAGATCCTGCTGGGTGGCGTCGTGATGGCGTCCGCCGTCTTTGTTCAGATCTGCATCCTCATCGTGCTCTTGCCCAGCCGCAACCTGCGCATCCGCTCGTGCAACTACTGGGGCAAGGTGACGGGCCGCATCCTGATGTGGCTGTCGGGTTGCCCCATCAGCGTTCAGGGCTGGGAACACCTCGATCGCGACCGTCAGGCGATCTACGCGTGCAACCACACCAGCGTCTTCGACGCCTTCCTGCCGCTCTTCCTGTCGCCCATCGGCACCGTCGGCGTGGTCAAGAAAGAGATCATCTACTACCCCTTCTTTGGCCAGATGTACCTGCTGTCCGGCCACCTTCGCATCGACCGCACCAACCGAGAGGCCGCCATCCGCAGCCTGCAGGGCCTCGCCGCCGATGTCGAGCGCTTCAAGCTGTCGATGTGGCTGTTCCCCGAGGGCACCCGCGCCCGCGATGGTCGCCTCCTTCCGCTCAAGAAGGGCATCGTGCATCAGGCCATCGCCACCGGCCTTCCGGTGGTTCCCGTGGTCGTCGCCGGCGCCCACAAGGCCTGGGCCTCGGATGGGCTCGCGGTTCGACCCGAGCCCATGGACATCCAGGTGCTGCCGCCCATCTCGACCGAGGGCTGGAGCAAGGACACCATCGACGACCACCTGTACGAGATCTGGGACGCCATGCGCCAGGCGCTCCCCGACGATCAGCAGCCGGTCAAGATGATGCGGCGGCTCGAAGAGCAGACCGAGGACGTGGCCGCTTAGCAGGGTGCTGAAAGACCCGGCTTGCCGGGTTTTTCAGGGCGCTGCGACCGAGGCATCCGCCGCCCTCGGCAGGTCCGGCTGCCGAATCGGCGATTCCTCGAGAATGCGAAAACCACCGCCCAAACTCAATCGTCGAGTCGGCGGCCGGACTTGCCGAGTCTGAAGGCGGCGGTGCCGGCAATGGTAGAAGCAGGTCGCTGAAATGCGAGGAACGAGTATTTCAGCGGCCTGTTAGCGCAGCCCCTCGTACAGCGCCCGATAGCGAGCCGCGCAGGCCTCCAGGCTGTAGCGCTGGTTCACCAGGTCCAGGCTCTTGCGGCCGAGCGCCGCCCGCTCGGGCGGGGACAGGCGGGTGAACCGCTCCAGGCGCTCGGCCAGGCTTCCGGGGTCGCCCGGGTTCACCGTCCAGCCGCCCGCCCCTTGCTCGACCACGATGCCGGCGCCGCCCTGGCTGGTGACCAGCACCGGCAGGCCGGCGGCGCAAGCCTCGAGCAGGGCCAGGGGAAGCGCCTCGGACAGGCTGGGCAGCACGAACAGATCCAGGCCGGCCAGCCGCTGCGGCACGTCGGCGACGCGCCCGACGAAGCGCACCCGGTCGCGCAGGCGCGCGCTGTCGACCAGGGCTTCGAGGTCGGCGCGCAGCTCGCCGTCGCCCACCATCACCAGCTGCACGTCGAC
This sequence comes from Myxococcota bacterium, assembly GCA_965216925.1. GTDB lineage: Bacteria > Myxococcota_A > UBA796 > UBA796 > CAYYHT01. The sequence continues at coordinate 6,245,044 of CBDCGT010000001.1, forward strand.
CCCGCGGTCGCGGAGCAGCTCGACGGCTTCGATCAGGGTGCGCTGGCCCTTGATGGGCACCATCCTTCCCACGGTGCCGACGACGGGCGGATCTCCGGCGAGCGCGCTGGTGGGCCGGCCGGACAGCGGGATGCCGTTCTCGATGACCGTGACGCGGTCGGAGTAGCCCTTGGTGCGCAGCAGCTCGCCGGCGCTGGGCGAGCACGCCACCAGCCGGTCGACGCCGCGACACAGGGTGCGCTCGATGACGCGCACGTAGCGCAGCTCCTCTTCGTGGGCGGCGTGCTTGGTGTGCACCCAGCCGGCGCCGCTGGCCAGCTTGGTGGCGGTGCCTCCCCACGACAGGGCCGTGAACAGGTGGGTGTGCACCACATCGGGGCGGAGCTTGCGCAGGTGGCGCACCGCGCGGGGCAGCACGCGCGCGTCCCAGCGGTGCTTCTTGCCGATGATGGTGGTGCGCTCGCGCAGGGCGCCGGACATGCGCTCCCACAGGGGGCCGCCGTCGGTGAGGCACAGCAGGTGTACGTCCAGGCCGGTGTCGAGCTGGTGCTGCGCCAGCTGGACGACGAAGGTCTCGGCGCCGGCGACGGTGAGGGTGGGCACGACCTGGACGATGCGCATCGCCGGGAGCGTAGCCCGATCTTATGGAGACGCCATGCGCTCGCTCGGTCTCACCGCCCTCTTTGCTTCCACCCTGCTCGCGGCTCCGGTGGCCCACGCGGCGCGCACGGTCGCCGTGCTGCCCCTGGACAAGGGGGCGGGCAGCGAGGAATACGACGGCCTGGGGCTGGCGCTGGCGGGCATGATGACCACCGACCTGTCGCGGGTCGAGGCGCTGCAGCTGGTGGAGCGATCCCGTCTGGACGAGCTCCTCAGCGAGATCGAGCTCGGAGAGCAGGGCTACCTGGACCCCAAGACCGCCGCCACCGTCGGAAGCGGCGTGGGCGCCGAGCTGGTGGTGATGGGTAGCTACTCGGTGGTGGGCACGACCTTCTTGCTCGACGCGCGCCTGGTGGACGTGGCCAAGTCCGAGATCGTCGAGGCGGCCGATGCCCACGGCGACATCAGCGACTTCGTGACGGTCGAGAAAGACCTCATCGATGCCCTGATCGACGACCTCGCCGTGGAGGTGAGCGGCGGCGAGCGGCGCAAGATCATCGCCGAGGCACCCACCGAGAACTTCACCGCGTTCAGCACCTACGGCCGTGGCCTCGCCGCCGAGGGTCGCGGCGAGCTGGACGTGGCGGGCGAGCGGTACAAGGAGGCCCTGGCAGCCGACCCGGAGTTCGCCCAGGCTCGCTCGGCACTCTCGGGGCTGCGCGGCCGGATCGAAGCGATGAACGCCCGCGAGGCCGAGGCGCGGCTGTCCGACTTCGACAAGCGCTTGATGAAGGGACTGGCGGCGGCGCCCGATCCCCGGGAGCTCGGCGAGATCCCCACCGATCTGGTGAGCACGGCTCAGTTCGCGGTGCGCTTTCAGGCGCTGCACAAGCTGGGCAGGCACTGCCAGCGCTACGAAGAGATGTTCGCCTACGGCAGCAAGCTGGGCTGGAACATCGACACGCCCAAGAAGGGCAAGAACAGCCGACGCATCGAGCGGCCGTCGGACAACCGTACCGCGCCCTTCTTCATCGAGATCATCCTGCAGGCCGAGGCCTCGGGCATGTACCCGAGTCCCGAGCGCTACCTGTCGCCCCCCATGAACGACGACACCGGCGTCTCGCGCACCAACGATCTGTTCTTCGACGTGGGCCACTTCACCATCGGCTACACCCAGGGCTCGTCCTTCGACGGTCGCGGCTACCGGATGTTCCAGAGCCTGCTTCGGTGCTTCCCGCCTGACGAGCAGTCCGAAGAGCTCGCCAAGCTTCGCAAGTCGGTGCTCGACGCGGGCCACGGCGACTTCCTGGTCGACGCCACGACCTACAACGCTCCGCTGAGCGACCGCTTCGTGGCGCTCGAGGCCGAGCTGGCCGTGCGCAACGGCGGCATGACCGATCGCATTCGCGAAGACCTGGATGCCCTGCTCGACCGCCACCCCACCGACGACCGCGCCAACGAGCTGTATCCGCACATGTGGGCCAAGCGGCGCGTCGGGGACGTGGTGAGGGCCGGCGAGATCTACGTGCGCGAGGCCGAGGCGAGCAAGCGCGAGGCCGAGGCGAGCAAGCGCGAGGCCGAGCGCGAGCGCCTTCAAGCTACAGCCCGCGCTCGCGACGAGCGCATGCGCTTCGGCTTGACCCCCGCGCAGTTCGTCGACGTGTGGAACGCGCTGCTGGCGGACGACGACAGCGGTGGCGTGCTGCGCACCGATTCACCCTACTGCGCTTGGGTGGTGCCCGACGCTCGCCGGGCCATCACCTACTTCTCGCCGCCGGCCTCGGCGCTCGCCGTGTCCGATCTGCCCGCCCGTGGCGCGCTCGAGGCCACCCAGGTGGTGCGTCTGGTCGACTTTGGCTGCATCGCCGCCAAGCCCGGTCGGGTGAGCAGCGTCGACCAGGCGATGGCCCTGATGAGGGCGGGGGCCGACGAGGCGACCGGCCAGGGCGGCGACTGCCACCGAGGCGCGATGACCATGCTGCAGATGGCCGATCTGAACCAGCCGCTGCTGCCCACGCTGCCCACCGACGAGATCCGCTTCACCATCGTCAGCGGCATGCTGCAGACCTACTACAACGTGCTCTATCTGCCGGGCTGCACGGCCGAGTAGCTGGCGATGGTGGTGGCCATCGCGGCCTCGAAGTCGGCCGAGGGCGTCCACCCCAGCTCGCGGGCTGCGGCCGCCACGTCGGCCACGCTGACGGCCACGTCCCCGGCCCGGGCAGGGCGGTGCTCGACGCCGGTGTCGGCCACGTGCTGGCGCACCCAGGCGGCCAGCTGGTTGATGGTGGTCTGGCGCCCGGTGCCGATGTTGAACACATGGCCGCCCATCCCCGGCGCGGTCGCCGCGAGCAGGTTGGCGCGGGCCACGTCCGAGACGCTGACGAAGTCGCGGCTCTGGGTGCCGTCGCCGAACACCAGCAGCGGCTCGCCGCGAAGGGCACGCTCCACGAACTTGGGGATGACGGCGGCGTAGGGGCCGTTGGGGTCTTGCCGCGGCCCGAACACGTTGAAGTAGCGCAGCGCCACCACCGGCAGCCCCAGGGTGCGGCTGTAGGTCTGGGCGTACAGCTCGTTGGCGGCCTTGGCGGCCGCGTAGGGGCTCTCGGCGGCCAGCGGCATGGACTCGCGCTTGGGCACCTCGGGCGAGCTGCCGTACACGGCCGACGACGAGGCCAGCGCGACCTGGCGCACCCCAGCGCGGCGGGCGGCCTCGAGCACCGTGACCGTGCCGTGCACATTGACGCGATCGTAGGTGACCGGGTCGTCGCAAGACCCCGGCACCGACGGCCTGGCAGCAAGGTGGATCACGAAGTCGCAGCCCGCGACGACCGACTCGACCAGGGGCGCGTCGGTGATGCAGCCCTGAACGAGCTCTGCGGCGAGCCCATCGAGGTTGCTCCGATGGCCGCTGGACAGGTCGTCGAGCACGCGAACGTGGTGTCCGCCCGCGCACAGGAGCGCTGCAGTGTGGGACCCGATGAAGCCGGCGCCGCCGGTGACCAGGAAGGTGGACACGGTACCTCCGCTCCCTGTGTAGCCGAGTGGGCGGAAACCTTCAGCGCCGGCTGGTGTCCTCGTTGGGACGTGGGCGACAGCTTGTGACCGTCCATCGCGCACATGTTGGCCGGGGCTGGTTATACGCCCAGGCCAAGATCTCAGGAGTTCGAATGAACCGCAGTGTTGCCCTCGCCCTTGCCAGCTTCGTCGCCCTTGCTGGCTGCACCGACCCCGAGCTCGAGCAGCGCCTCACCCAGATGGAGACGCGTACCAAGGCCCTCGAAGAGAAGGTCGCCCAGCTCGAGAGCCGCCCCGCCGGTCCCGCTCGCCAGGCCCAGGTCGACCCCGAACAAGAGAAGGCCGCCAGCGCCCTGCTGCGCGAGGCCAGCCAGCTCAACGAGAAGATGGACTACGACGGCGCCAAGGCCAAGCTGGCCCAGCTCAACGACAAGTACCCCGACACCCGTTCCAACCGTCAGGCGCGCCGCCTGGCCCAGGAGCTCGAGATCATCGGCAAAGATGCCGGCGACATGGAAGTCGAGAAGTGGTTCCAGGGCAAGACGGCCATGGCCGACGGCGAGGCCACGCTGCTGGTGTTCTGGGAGGTCTGGTGCCCCCACTGCCGGCGCGAGGTGCCCAAGGTGCAGGCCACCTTCGACAAGTACAACGGCAAGGGCTTGAACCTGGTGGGCCTCACCAAGATCACCAAGACCAGCACCGACGAAAAGGTCACCGAGTTCATCAGCGAGAACAACCTCACCTACCCGATCGCCAAAGAGACCGGCTCGCTGTCGCAGCGCTTCGGCGTGCGTGGCATCCCCGCCGCGGCGGTGGTCAAGGACGGCAAGATCGTGTGGCGCGGCCACCCGGCCAAGATCAACGATCAGATGATCGAGGGCTGGATCAGCGGCTGACCGTTCGGGCCGGCTGTCCGGGTCGGCACGAATAAGAACAGCGGTCGTGGGGTTCTCCCCGCGGCCGCTGTTCTCTTTTTGGTACAGTCCGCCCCGAGTTTGGAGAGTTCCCCATGACCGTTGCTCTGTTGATTGCCCTGCTCGTGCCCCAGGCCAGCGCCGACCGCTTCGCGTTCGACGACCGCAGCGGCACCATCGGCTTCGACACCACCTCGTCGCTGCACGGCATTCCCGGGCAAGCCAACAGCTTCTCGGGCGAGGTCAACGTCGACGGCGAAAACCCCATCACCGGCGACCTCACCATCCAGACGCAGGCCATCACCACCGGCCTGGGGCTTCGCGACAAGCGGCTGTGGGGGTACGTGCTCGACACCAAGAAGTACCCCACGATGACCATCAAGGTGGGCGATGTCACCGGCGACAAGGCGGGCTTCACCAGCGGCGAGGGCAAGGGCGAGATCGTGCTCGAAGGCCAGATGATGATGCGCACCACCGAGCGCGAGGTCTCGATTCCCTGCACCTACGAGTGGGACGGCGACACCGTGAAGCTGGCCGGCAAGTACGAGTTCTTGTGGACCGACTTCCAGCTGCCCGACCCCAGCATTCCGCTGGCGCGCATGTACCCCGAGGTCGCGGTCAGCTTTGATGTGGCGGCCAAGAAGCGGCCGTAGCCATCAGAAGCAGCTGAAGTTGATCCACCAGCTGTTGATGTTGCCACTGTCGCCCGAGAAGTCGTCGGTGAAGCGCAGGTACCAGTTGCCGCTGGCCTCGGTGCCGACCAGGCTGCTCCAGTCATCGGCCGGCGTGAAGTCGGCGGGGTAGTTGCCGATCAGGTCGGCGCCGAAGCCACCTGCGCCCGGGTACTTGAGCACGAACTCGGTGGCGCTGGGCGAGATGAGGTCGATCTGCAGATCCAGACGCTGGGTGTGGGTCACGTCCACGTCGACATCGATGCCGGCGATGGTACAGGGCATGTCCAAGAAGCCGCCCACCAGGACGCCGCCCGAGTCGCCGTCGGGGATGGCCGTGGTGGTGAACGGCGTGCCCACCGAGGGGCCTCCGCCGCCGGCCGAGTCGTTGGTGAGCTCGAAGGTGTAGGTGTTGCCACCGCCGTTGGCGTAGCCGCTGACGCAGGCGTAGGCGGGGGCAGTGGTCAGATCGACCTCGGTGGCGGTGCGCGAGATGGGGGTCAGCCCGTCGCTCTCGAAGAAGCTGACGTCGACGCTCGAAGCCAGGACTTGTGGCCCGCGCGATCCGGCGACACCGTCGAGGTGGATGGTGTACGTGGCGTCGGACGGTGCCAGCAGGGTGTAACAATCGGCCGTGTCGCCTGCGCCGGTCAGGGTGCCCGTGGCCGAGGCAAGGTGTGGGCCCACGGCGGTGAGCGCGACCGGAAGCGGCGGGTTGGTGGGGTCGTCGTTGTCTCCCACCTCTTCTTCGTGCTTGGGATCCTGTTTCTGGATGTCGATCTCGTAGGTGCGACCGCCCGGCGGCTCGGACTCGGCGTACAGGTTGAACTGGTAGGTGCGGCCGGCCTCGAGCACGATGCTGACGGTGGGCGCGAAGTGGTAGCTGGCTTCGATCAGGTCGATGCCCGAGTAGATGTCGAAGTACAGCCCCGCGCCGGCCCCCGCCGCCGGGGTGACCTCGATGGAGTACAGCCCGCCGACCGATGGGGTGTACTCGAACCAGTCGGTGTCGGGGGTGGTGATCAGGCCGCCGACCTTGGTGGTGCCGTCGGGGATGACGGTGGGGTTGAGCGCGTCGTTGGGCTCGACCTCCATGAAGGGCGCGACCGTGACGTCGACGTTCACGCGCAGGTTCTGCACGTCGGCGGTCGATTCGAGGTTGTTGACCTCGAAGAAGGCCCGCTCGCCGGTGAGCAGCGAGGGCACCGTGACGTTGGGCGTGGCGGTGAGGAAGGAGGTGCCCAGGGAATCGAAGGCCTGGTCGTACACGAACAGGCCCAGCAAGCTGCCCGAGGTCTGCAGCGTCCACACGTCGACGGCGATGTCGTCGGCGACGTCGAAGGTGTACCACTGCCGCTCGGAGGCCGCGAGCGTGCCGAAGTCGTGGAACAGCGACGTGTTGGTGGTGGCGTCGGCGGTGCCGAGGTCGATCAGGCTGTGGCTGCGCAGGTAGAAGTCGACGTCGCCGTTGCCGTTGGGCCGGACGTCCATCTCCCAGGTGCCGGCCTGCTCGGCCCAGATGTTCGGGGTTCCGCTGGGCTCGCCGACGGGCTGGTAGATCACCGTGCCCGAGGGGTCGCGCACTTCGGTGACGACGGGAGGCTCGCAGCACTGCTGGTCGGCCTGGATGCTCAGGATGTGGTTGGCGTCGATGTCGAAGCTGTACGTCGCCACCTGCGCGAGCGTCCCCGGCTGAGCTGGGGGCGTCAGCAGCCCGTCGGACGGGATGGTGCCCAGCCAGATCGACGTCTGGCTGGTGGCCAGGAGGGAGTAGTCGTCGTCGGCGCCGTTGAGGCTGAAGAAGTCGACGAACACGTAGAAGTCGTCGTCGGTGGCCGGCGTGTAGGTGAACGTGGGACCGCTGCCCAGGTCGCGGGCGGTGCCGGCGCTGTCGACGTTGGTGGCGATGGCGCTGGCATGGGGCCCGGTGACCACCTCGACCGTGGTGGGTACGCCGGCCGCGGCCTGGACCTGGTACAGGTTGTTGTTGCTGTCGAGCAGGTCGCCGGTGGTGGGCGTGTCGACCGCGAGGACCTGAGCGGTGGGGTAGGTGCGGCGCTCGAGGGTGACGACGTAGTCCCAGCCCGGACCACCGACCGGGCCCAGGGGAATGCCCTGGATGTGACCGGTGGGCGCGATCTCGAGGGAGTAGGTGCCGCCCTGGGTGATCAAGAACTCGCGGTGGGGCGAGGTCTGAACCCAGCCAGGGGCGTTGCGCAGGTAGCCGCCGGTGTCTTCGCGCAGCGCGAAGCCGATGTCGGCGCCGTTGAGCGGGGTGAGGGTGACTTGGACGACGTCGCCGGGGCTGACGTCGAAGTCGACGACGTCGAAGTCCTGGTCGGGCACGGTGTCGGCGTCGAGGTCGACGGGGGTGCCGATGGTGCCGACCACGATCACCGAGGTGCCGGCCGGCGGTAGGGTGGTGGACTCTGGGGTTCCGCCGTAGACGGGATCGTTGGGCTCGGTCTCGGTGAGATCGGGGTTGGTGGCGTCGACCTCGGCCGGCTCCAGGCATTCGCCGGCCTGGGCGATCTGTCCGACCGGGCAGTCGAGCACGCACTCGGTGCCCACCAGCAGCGTTCCCGGCGCGCACTCGATGGTAGAGACGCACTCGTCGCCCACCAGCTCGGTTCCGGGGCCGCACTCGGCCAGGGTGGCGTCGGGCACGCACTCGTCGTCGACCAGGGTGGTGCCGGGGCCGCACTCGACCTCGACCGTGGTGGAGACACACTCGCCGTCCACCAGGGTGGTGCCGGGACCGCACTCGCCCACGGTGCTGCTGTCGGGCACGCACTCCCCGTCGACGAACTCGGTGTTCGCGCCGCAGAAGTCCTCGCCCTCGTTGCCGCCGCCGCCACCCTCGTCGGGCTCGCAGACCCCGTCGATGAGGGTGGTGCCAGGGCCGCACTCGACCCCGTCGCAGCCCGCCAGGGCGATCAGGACGAGTGTCGAGGAGATCGAGAAACGCATGGAGCCTCCGGGTACCACAATGGCCCCGGATCTAATTGCCGATCAGGGCCTCAGCATCCTTAGCCGAGGGGGCACCCGCCCCGCCACGTCCGGTCAGCTGTTGTGGGTAGGGCATCAGCTCGCTGAGCGCGCGGATGTCGAAGGCAGCGACCACCTTCATCACATCGTCGCGGGTGAGCTTGCGCGGGTGGTCGTAGCCGCAGGAGGCCAGCACCATCGCGAACTCCTTGAGCACGGCGTGCTGGTAGTTCGCCACCTGGGGTGCGCGGACGTGCGGTACCAGACCGCGCTGGAACCACCGGCTCTGGGTGGCGACGCCGGCCGGGCAGTGGTTGGTGTTGCACTTGAGCGCCTGGATGCAGCCCACCGAGAGCATGAATCCGCGGGCCGACACACCCCAGTCGGCGCCACAGGCCACGGCAATGGCGAGGTCGCCGCCGGTCCAGATCTTGCCGCTGGCGGCCAGCTTGATCTTGTCGCGCAGTCCGTACTCGATGAGCTTGTTCTCGGTGAGCATCAGCGCGTGGCGCATGGGGTACCCGAGGAAGTTGGTGTGGGCCAGGGGAGCGGCGCCCGTGCCGCCCTCGGCGCCGTCGACCTGGATGTAGTCGCAGTGGATGCCCAGCTTGGCCATGGCGCGAAAGGTCTCGTCCAGGAACTCGGGCCGCCCCAGGCAGAACTTGATGCCCACGGGCTTTCCGCTGGTCTCTTGCAGCTTGGCGATGAACTCGCACATGCCCTCGGGCGTCGACCACTCCTGGTGCCTGGGCGGGCTGATGACGTCTTCGCCCATGGGCACGCCTCGGATCCCGGCGACTTCCTTGGTGATCTTCTCTTTGGGCAGGATGCCGCCCTTGCCGGGCTTGGCGCCCTGCGAGAGCTTGACCTCGATCATCTTGACCTCGGGCCACTGGCTCTTCTCGGCGAAGGCGCCCTCGTCAAAGGTGCCGTCCTTGTTGCGGGCACCGAACTTGGCGGTGCCCAGCTGCCACACCAGATCGCCGCCGTTGCGGTGGTAGGGCGAGATGCCGCCTTCGCCAGTGTTGTGGTAGAAGCCGCCCTGTGCCGCGCCCTTGTTGAGCGCCGTCTGCGCGTTCTGCCCCAGGCTGCCGAAGCTCATGGCCGAGATGTTGAACATCGAGGTCTCGTAGGGCTGCTTGCGGTCGGGGCCCACGAGCACGCGCGGAATCTTGGGTTTGTCCATCAGCGGCATGGGGCTGTGCCGCATCAGGATGGTGCCCGGCGCCTCGATGTCGAGCTGGGTGCCGAAGGGCACGGTGGCGTCTTCGTTGCCGGCGCTGGCGTAGATCCAGTTGCGCACGTACCGCGGAATGGGCCGTTCTTCTTTGTCGTTGGCGAAGAGGTACTGGCGCAGCTCGGGACCGATGCGGCTGATCATCGGCCGGGCGATGCCCAGGAGCGGGAAGTTGCGCCGAATCGCGTTCTCGGTCTGGAAGAAGTCGCGCAGGCCCATGGCCACGAAGGCCAGCATGAAGACGATGAGTGCCGACTCGAGGGGGTAGATGAAGGGGCCCCAGATGAGCGTCAGCAAGAGGTTGATCACGAGATCCATTGGTGCTCCGAGTGATTCGGGCAGGAACATACACCCCTTTGTGGGGGTCTCGGGCGGTGGTACAGTCCGCCCGACCCGAATTCCGATCAGGAGACCGAATGCGCATCGTCACCGCCGCACTGCTGTCCACCCTCATGTGGGCGAATACGGCGTTCGCCGAGCCCAAGAACCTCACCGTCGATCCGTCCGGCAGCTTTGTGTACGCGTTGGTCTACAAAGCGGGCATGGCCAGCGCGGTGGCGCACGATCATGTCGTGCACGCGACCAAGATCGAGGGCACCGCCGTCTACGACGCCGACGACATCACCAAGAGCAACATCGACGTCACCGTCGACGTCCTGGGCATCATCACCGACACCGACGACCTGCGAAAGAGCGTCGGCCTCAAGACCTTCTTGTCCGATGGGCAGCGCGAAGAGGTGCTCTCGCACATCCACGCGAAGTACCAGCTCTGGGCCGAGAAATACAACACCATCACCTTCAAGAGCACGGCGATCACGGGCACGAAGGACAAGGTGCAGGTCACGGGCGACTTCACGCTGCGCGGGGTCACCAAGTCCATCGTGGTGCCCATGGCCATCACCGACAACGGCGACGGCACCGCACTGGCGGTGGGCCAGTTTCAGCTCAAGCAGAGCGACTTCGGCTACAACCCGTTCAGCGCGCTATTCGGGGCGTTGAAGGTGAAAGACGACGTCGACGTGGTGCTGAAGATCAAGCTGAAGGAGTAGGACTCGGCGTCCTACCGGTTCGGCACTTCGGGCGCCGGCGCCCAATCGTCGCTCTCGCCCATGTCGGGCGGCACGATCTGGTAGCCGAGCTGGTCCATGACCACGAGGTTGTCGAAATAGCGCACCTCGTGGTCGACCTTCACGCCCTTGATGGTGGCGACGTTCACCCCGGACAGGGTGACCACCTGGTCGAGGTCGCGGTGCTTGCCGACCACGGTCCACTCCACCACCACCCGGTCGCCGTCGATGATGATGTCGTCGATGGTGATCTTGGGGTCGGGCCAGGCGGCCAGGCTCTCGCGCATGAACTGCTCGACCTCGCCCGCCGCGTTCTCGGTGTAGTACTTCTCGATGGAGTCGAGGTTCTTCTCGACCCACAGCTCGTTCATGGCGGTCTCGACCTTCTTGGCCTTGATCGCCTTGGCCACGCAGCCGCTAGCCAGACTCGCGCAAAGAATCAGGGTGAGAGCTCGGGTCATCGTTCCTCCGGATGGCCGGGAGTATAGCGGCGAGGAACCACCAAACCAGCCCACCGAGTCCAGAAGGGGTGCTCGCACAGCCGCAGCCCTCGTCCACGACGGGCGGCGCGATGTTCGTGTCGCATAGGTTGTCGGCCTCGTCGGCATCGGCCCATGCCGGGGCACCGTCACAATCGGCGTCTTGGTCGGGCTCGTCGCCGTCGAGCACGCCGTCGCCGTCGGCGTCGGTGTCCAGGAAGTTGGGAATGCCGTCCCCGTCGATGTCCGAGGCCCCCTCGACCGCCGTGGGAAGCCCATCGCCGTCATCATCGGTGTCGAGCACGTTGGGGATGCCGTCGCTGTCGGTGTCTTCGTCGGGCGGCCCTCCGTTGGCTTCGGGGCCATCGGCGATGCCGTCGCCGTCGGTGTCGGGATTCTCGGGATCGGAGCCCAGTGCGTCTTCGGTGGTGTTGTCCAGGCGGTCGCCATCCAGGTCGCCACAGGGACCGTCTTCTTGCTCGCGACCGGCCTGCAGGTAGTCCGCCGTGCCGTCGCAGTCCCCGTCGTCGTTGCGCGGGTTCCCGTCGCCGTCCAGGTCTTCGGCGAGGGTGTCGATGCCGTCGCCGTCGTCGTCGGTGTCGAGGTAGTCGGGGGTGCCGTCGCCATCGGTGTCGATGGCGGTGGTGCCCGCGAGCTCGGCGACCGTGGGAACGCCGTCGCCGTCGTCGTCGCCGTCGAGCACGTCGATGATGCCGTCGCCATCACTGTCGAGCGGCGCCGCCGCGTCGGGCACCTCGGCGCCGTCGGGCACGCCGTCGCCATCGCTGTCGGGGTTGTTGGGGTTGGCCCCGGTGGCGGCCTCGCCCTGGTTGTCGAGCCCGTCGCCGTCCAGGTCGCCGCGGGGACCATCCTGGTCGTTGGCGTCGAGCAGGTTGGCGATGCCGTCGCCGTCGTCGTCGCTGAATCCCTCCTCGGCGTCGCTGCGGCCGTCGTTGTCGGAGTCGTCGTCGAGGTAGCTGGGAATGCCGTCGCCGTCGGGGTCGCCCGAGCCCTCCTCGAAGGTGAGTACCCCGTCGCCGTCGTCGTCGTCGTCGCCGCAGTCGGCGGTGCCGTCGCCGTCGGTGTCGACGCCGCCGTTCCACTCGTCGGCGTCGGGCACCTCGTCCTGGTCGCCGTCGAGGCTGGCCGGGTCGCAGCCGGCCGCCACCTCGTCGGCGGAGGGAATGCCGTCGCCGTCATCGTCGAGGTCGAGGTAGTCGGGAACGCCGTTGTTGTCGGTGTCGTCGTCGAAGGGATTGCCGTTGTTGTTGCGGTCTTCGTCGGCGGTGTGCACGCCGTCGCCGTCGTCATCGACATCGAGGTAGTCGGGGATGTCGTCGCCGTCGGTGTCGTCGTCGAGGGGGTTGCCGTTGTTGTTGCGGTCTTCGTCGACAGTGTCCACGCCGTCGCCGTCGTCATCGACATCGGCCGCATCGGCGATGCCGTCGCCATCGCTGTCGATGGGGGTGGCCCCGGTGCCGAACTCGGCGGCGTCGCCGATGCCATCGCCGTCGCTGTCGGTGCTGTTGGGGTTCATGCCGTAGGTGGCCTCGACGGCGTCGGTGATGCCGTCGCCATCGGTGTCGGCGTATTCCCAGGGACCGGCGTCGGCGGCGCCGCCCTTGTTGCGCTGAACGCCCGCCAGGTCGACCGAGCCGCCGTCGCTTGGGCCCAGGTCGATGTTGCTGGAGCCCAGCTCGGGCACCAGGTTCACGTCGAGCAGCAGGCCGCCGATGACGTTGCCACCGCCCAGCCCGGTGATGGCATCGCCGGTGCTGCCGGTGGCCACCGAGTCGTCGACCGCCACATCGTTGGTGGCCGCCGTGCCGCGGTCGAAGGGAGGGCTGCCACCCAGGATGCACAGGTCGATGTCGACGTCGTCGACCGAGCCGGCGATCTCGAGGCCGGGGTGGCCCGAGCCCGATGCCCAGAGCGTGGCGTATTCGTAGGTGTGGTTCTGCCCGGACGACAGGTTGCCCCAGCCCCCCACCAACTGGCTGGCGTGCACCTCGAGGTTGCGCCCCGAGGTGTTGATGCCGTACGTGCCTCCGCTCGCGAAGCTGTGCTCGACGGTCAGGCGCTTGGTGGCGAAGACGGCCGTGATGCCGTCGCCCGTGGCGCTGACCAGGCGGGAGTCGCGGATGGCGGAGTCGGCATTGCTCTGGATGGTGAGCGCGGTGCCCGTGGTGTCGATGTCCAGCCGCGTGGCCTGGAAGGGCCCGGTGTTCACGAGCACCCCGCGCGTGCCGGTGACCGAGACATCGGTGAGCTCGACCGGCCCGCCGTCTCTCGCGTCGGCCCACACCGCCCAGAAGGCGTCGGTGTGGATGGTGCTGTCGGTGAGCGTCAGCGACTCGTCGGTGGCGATGGCGAAGTTGGTGGAGCCGCCCGTGGCGCCGGCGCTCACGTGCACGTCATCGCCCTGCAGGTTGCGGGCGTAGATCGCGCGCTGCTGAGCGGTGATGGTGACCCGATCGAGCACCAGGTCGCTGGACTGGGTCTTGATGGCGTACTGCCCACCCGACATCAGGTGCAGGTCGCGCAGGGTGTAGGTCTTGTTGGAGGTGCTGGTCTGCAGCGGGATGCTGGGGCAGTCGATGACCGCCTCGCCGGCTCCAAGCGTCTCGATGGTGATGTTCTGGCTGGGCAGCGACAGGCACTCGGACCAGGTGCCCGGCTGGATGCGAACGTGGTCGTTGTTTCCGGCTGCCGCCAAGCCGGCCGCGATGGAGGTGTACGTGCACCCCGGGCACACATCGCGGTTTGCGGCCGAGGCCACGGTCGGAAGAAGGAGAAGCAGGGGCAGGAGCGGCCGCATGAACGCGCAGTCTATCGCGCCCCGCAGCGCTTCGTTGCCTACCCGTCCGTGCCGGGTCGATTTAGTGCAGCGGCACGAAGAGAAAGGAGTTCCACATGCGCACCCTTGCCATGCTGATGATGATCGCCCCCCTGGCCGCTTGCGGCGGTGGCGAGACCCCGCCGCCCAAGACCGAAGAGCCAAAGGAGGCCAAGGCCGAAGAGCCCAAAGAGGAGCCCAAGAAAGAGGAGGCTCCGGCCGAGCCAGACCTGTCCACCATGGACGACGACGCCAAGAAGGCGGCTCTGATGGAGTGGGGCGAGAAGGTCTACAAGACCGGCGGATCGGCTGGCGTGGCCTGCTCCACCTGCCACCAAGAGGACGGCAAGGGTCAGGAGGGCATCTTCCCGCCGCTCGCCGGCAGCAAAGAAGAGATGGGCGACTGCAAGACCCACGCGGGCCAGGTCATCAACGGCCAGACGGGCGAGATCGTGGTGCAGGGCGTGACCTACAACGGGGCCATGCCGCCCATCCCGTCGCTGTCCGACTTCGAGATCGCCGCCGTCATCACGTACGAGCGCAACAGCTGGGGCAACGACTACGGCATCTGCCTGCCCGAGGACGTGAAGGCGGCTCGGCCGTAGTTAGTCGACCTCGAGCTTCTTCGCGTACTCCCGCATCGAGCGCCATCGCTGCGGGAAGAACGCGCGGAAGCCCTCGTCCTCGGCGATCTGCAGGGAGCGGATGAGCAGCCGGCGCGCCTCGATCACGTCGCCGGCTGACTCCATGACCTGCGCCAGCTCGGCCAGCGCCAGGGACAGGTAGTCGCTGCAGTCTTCTTGCTGCTCGGCCGTCGCGATGGCGTCTTCGAGCTTCTGGCGAGCCAGCGGCCACTCGCCGCACCGGCCCGCCGCAGCGCCGACCGCCCACTGCAGGGCGACGATCTTGCGTGTGTTGTCGCCCTGGCTCTCCCAGTGTAGGGCCTGTTCGTATGCCTCGAGCGCGCCCTCGGGGTCGCCCGCCTGATCGAGCAGGATGGCGAGACCGTTGTAGGCGCCGGGGAGCGGATCGTGAACCTTGTGGTCCAGGGCCGACTCGACGGCGCGGCGCGTCCAGTCCATCGCGTCTTCGGGATCGATGCTCTGGTTGGCGAGCATCAGCGAGGCGTCGACGATGGCGCCGCCCGCCGCCGCTTCTTCGGCCCAGGACAGGTAGCGAAGGAGCTCGCGCCAGGCGACGTCGGGGTCGGACTCGGCCACGGCCAGGCGCGCGAGCACCGCGCGGTAGCGGCTGTGGCTCTCGATGTGCATGGGGTCGAGCACCCGCGATGCCAGGGCGAGCTCGTCGCTGGCGGCCTCGAGCTCTTTTCGCTTGAGGTAATAGCGAGCGAGCATCGAGCGCGCGATGACCTCCATGGCCCGGTCGGTCCGCTCCTGGGAGCGCTCGAGCAGCGAGTCGTACTGCTTGCGAGCGGCGGCCAGCCGTCCCTCCCAGAAATAGCCATCGGCCGTCTCGAGCAGGGTTCTGAGCGTGGTGGTGAGGGCGGGCATTGGCAGCAGTCTAACCGCTGCGCCGACTGGACACCGCTGGTCACGGGCGATGGCCGGTGCGGCCGCTGGCTGGCTACTTCAGCAGGCGCTCGATGGGTCCCTGCCGCCAGTACTGGTCGCCGGGCTCGCACGTGGGTTCGTTGCCATGGGCCAGGACGAAGGCGTGCACCGGGACGCCCTGCATCAAGCGATCGAGCTGCCAGGGCACCCCCAGACCGCCCTCGACATGGCCTCGCCCGGTGAGGACCACCAGATAGCCGCGGCGGTCCCAGTTTTGCTGGGCGTAGGTGGCGATTCGGTTGTCGCGCCAGGCCATCGAGCGCACGAAGCGCTCCTCCATGCCCTTCTCGATGGGGTGCGCCCCCATGGCGCCTTCGAGAAGTCGCGCGTACCCCGGCGGCACTGGAAATCGCTTGTTCTTGGGGGGGGCCTCGAGGGTCGGGCCGACAGCGAGCACGTCCAGCCCGAGCGCCGCACCACCCACCAGCGGGCGGTATGGGCCCCATGCGAAGCCCCAGCTGTCGTCCCAGGACAGCTCGCTGCGCAGCTCGTCGACAGACAAGGAGCCGTCGCGAAAGTCGTCGAGCACGCCCTGCTTCGAGACGTGCACCGCCTCGAGGGCCACCGTGACGGGCTCGGTCTGGGCGAGGCGTCTCACGACGCGCCGGGCCCTGGCGAGATCGAGCTGGGTGCCGTGTCGTTCGCCCAACACGAGCACCGCCGGCGCGGGCACATCCGTGATGTCGGTGAGAGCGACGTCAGTACAGGGTTCTTGTGCCGATGACAGCGCGGTGAGGGCGAGCAGGATCATGTCACTGTTGATCACACACTCGCACGGCCGGCGCCACCTTTGGGTAACCTGCGCACATGTGGTTCCTATCTCTCGTGTGCGCCGCCGCGCTTGCAGCCGACTTCGAACTCCAGACCCAGGCCGGTGGTGTCAGCGTTGATGCCTCGGGTGTGAGCACGCCCTTCGACGGGGGCTCCGACCTGCACCAAGGCGACGACCTGGTGGTGCAGATGCCGGCCGATGCGGTGGTCAGCCGGGTGCTGGGCTTCGCCGCGGCCACCCGCAACCTGGGCTTCCCGCCCGACTACACCAACCAGATGTTCATCAACGGGGTCCCGCTGTCGTCGGCGACCTTGCTCGAAGACGACACCATCACTGCGGTGTATGAGCTCGACCCCGCGACCTTCGGCATCACCGGGGCCGGGGTGTACTCCTACGCCGAGACCGGCGCCGCCGACATCAACTTCAAGGCCGGGCAGGGCGTGCAGGGCTTCACCCTCGCGGTGCTGTTCGATCACCCCGACAAGGCTGGTGGGCGCTCGATCTCCCTGCACTCAGGCTCGTCGGCCGGAGACACGATCACCTTCTCGGGTCTGCCCACGGTGCCCGGCGAGTACACCGTCAGCTACGGCATGTCCTGGGAGTGCAGCACCGAGCAGTTCGCCGAGGTGTTCGTCGATGGGGCATCGATCGCGAGCGGTGTCGGCGGGCGCGACGATGGCGCCGACGTCACCAGTGGCTGTCCGGCCCAGGACTTCAACTCGCTGATCACTCAGGGCTCCTTCGGCTACGACGACGACTGGCAGCCCACCGGCACCGATGGAGATGAACCCTTCCTCGAGCCGGCCGGGGCCACCCCCTCCAACTCGCGCCAGTCCGACGAGCTGTACGGGGGTAGCTACAGCGGCGCGGGCTCCATGGAGCTCGAGCTGGCCCACCCCACCAACAGCGCCAACGTGCCGCTGCTGGCAGTGAGCATCATCTACGACGCCGACTCCGATGGTGTCGCCTGGATCGATGACAACTGCCCCAACGAGGCCAACTCCGGCCAGGGCGATCTGGACGCCGATGGCCTGGGCGACGTCTGCGATGCCGATGCCGATGGCGACGGCACCGACAGCCCTGCCGACTGCGACGACCTGGACGACACGGTCAACCCCGACGCCACCGAGGTCTACTACGACGGCATCGATCAAGACTGCGATGGCGCGTCCGACTTCGACCAGGACATGGATGGCGCCGACGACCAGTCCTTCGGCGGCGATGACTGCAACGACCTCGACGACACCATCGGCCCGTCTGTGGCCGAGATTCCCTACGACGGGATCGACCAGGACTGCGCCGACGGTGACCTCACCGATGTCGATGGCGACAGCTACGATGCCGCCACCGTGGGGGGCCTAGACTGCGACGACGACAATGCCGCGGTGAGCCCCGACGCCACCGAGGTCTGGTACGACGGGGTCGACCAGGACTGCGACGGCGGGTCCGACTTCGACCAGGACGGCGACGGCATCGACAGCGAAGACCACGGCGGGACCGACTGCAACGACCTCGATGACACCATCTTCGCTGGCGCGGTCGACATCCCCGAAGACGGCATCGACCAAGACTGCGATGGCTCGGACGCGGTGGTGCCCTGCGACGATGCCGACAACGACACCTTCGCCGACCTGGCCTGCGGGGGCACCGACTGCGATGACGGCGACGCCAACATCAACCCCGGCGAGGCCGAGATTCCCTACGACGGCCAGGACAACGACTGCGACGCCGCGAGCCTCGACGACGACCTCGACCAGGACGGCTTCGTCGAGGCCGATGACTGCGACGACGACGACGACAGCGTGTACCCCGGCGCTCCCGAGATCATCGACGACGGCATAGACCAAGACTGCGATGGTGCCGACCTGGGGAACCCCGACGCCGACGGCGACGGCTTCGAGAGCACGGCGGTGGGTGGCACCGACTGCGACGACTTCGACCCGACGGTGAACCCCGACGCCGAAGAAGCTCCGTATGACGGGGTCGACCAGGACTGCGATGGCTTCGACCTCACCGACGTCGATGGCGACGGCTACGACGCGATCGAGGTCGGCGGCACCGACTGCGACGACAGCGATGTCACCATCCGGCCCGGCGCCGAGGAAGTCTGGTACGACGGCGTCGATCAAGACTGCGACGGCAACGACAGCGATCGCGACGGCGACGGCGTCGATGGCGAAGACGCCGGCGGCGATGACTGTGACGACGGCGACGAGACGGTGAACCCCTTCGCCACCGAGGTCGACGGCGACGGCGTCGACAACGACTGCGACGGCGTGATCGACCTCGAGGGCGAGTACACCGGAAGCGGATGTGAGTGCGACGCCAGCTCGGGTGCCCCCATCGGCTGGCTGTCGCTGGCGCCGCTGGCGTTGATCCTCAGGCGCCGGCGCTCGTAGCTGCCAGGAGCACAGGCCTCCGTGCCTGTGTGTGTGGCCTGTGGAACGGGCACGGAGGCCCGTTCTCCTTGAGTTGGGTGCAAGGAGCACAGGCCTCCGTGCCTGTGTGTAGCTGCCAGGAGCACAGGCCTCCGTGCCTGTGTGTGTGGCCTGTGGAACGGGCACGGAGGCCCGTTCTCCTTGAGTTGGGTGCAAGGAGCACAGGCCTCCGTGCCTGTGTGTGCTACCCAGCCCACCCGATGCGCTGCAGCGCGGCCATGGTCAGCCTCTCGAAGTGAGGCGCCCAGGTCGCGTTGAGGGGACTGGGGTGCGGCAGGGGGTGCAGGCGAATGACGCGGCTGGCGCCATCGGGGGCCGTCACGGGCGCCTCGATGCTGGCGTCGAAGCGGTCTTCGCGGTCCCAGTGCTCCTTCAAGGCCGCCTTCACCGCCTTGTCGCCCAGCGCGAACCAGTCGAAGGCCACCCGGCCCAGGCACAGCAGGTCCTGCCCGCTCCATCCGTGCACCAACAGGTCGCGCACGATGGGGGCGAAGTCGCGCTTTGTGCGCATGCCCCAGGCCTTGTTGCCGATGGGCTTGTAGGGCACGGTGTTGGCCCAGAACGCCCGCTGCCCGATGGTCAGTGAGGCCGCGAAGTCGGGCATCTCAGCGCCGTGGGCCGCTCTGTACAGGCACTTGCGCACCTTCTGGCCGCCGGCACCCACGAAGGGCTGGCGGTGGCGGATCTCGTGGCGCCCGGGGTCCCTGCCGAACACGCCCAGAGCCAGCCCGCGCTCACCGCCTCCGATGACTGGCTCCAGCGGATCGAGGCCATACTCGTGGTACACGTCCACGTCGATGCGGTCGAGCCCGCGCGCGAGCTCACGAAACGCAGCGGTGCGCTCGGCTGGGGTCAACGCTCGTAGCCGCCGCCGCGGTCGGGCTTGTCGGGAGGCTTGTCTTCGCCCAGGGCGTCGCGCACGTATTCGTTGCTGCGGGGCTTCTCGATGCGGTGGCCGCTGGGCTTGGTGGGCAGGTCGATCTTCTCGCCCACGAAGTCTTCGGCGGCGTGCAGCAGGTTCTCGCGCATGTCTTCGTCGAGCATCTGGATGGCGACGCCCATGGCGCGCGAGCGCTGCTCTTGCCGCGTGGACTCGGCGCGCGCCCTGAGCAGCTGGCGGCGCATCAGGAACAACACCAGGATGCCCACGCCGACGACGACCACCAGGAAGCTGATGATGCCCTGGAGCATCTGCTCGATGCGGTTGTTGCTCTCGTCGACGCGGCCAGCGACCTCGTCGGCGATGCCCGAGACCGAGCGCTCCATCGGGGTGAGCACGTTGCCCGACAGCGTCTCTTCGATGGTGTCGCCGACCGCGGGGCTGGCGCCGCCCTCGCGCATGGCGATGTACACCGAGTCGCGGATGAGCTCGCCGAGCGTGTCCCGAAGCGTGGGGTCTTCGATGTGCAGGCGCAGCGTGACCATCACCGTGTTGATGATGCGGCGCACCGTCTCTTGTAGGGAGTCGCCCAGGTCGCCGCGGAAGCCCTCGGTCAGGGTGTTCACCAGGTCCTGGCGAATCACCTCGCGCAGCTGGGGGCCGACCTCGTCGCGCAAGCCCGTGCCGGCCTTGGTGGTGGCGACGGTGATGATGGCGTCGACCGCCTGCTCGAAGCTCTTCTGCTGGTCTTCGGTGACGCCATCGTAGTCTTCGATGCCGGCGGTCAGGCCCTGCCCGACCTGACGGGCGAGATCCTTGACCACGCGGTCTTCTTCGAGGTCGCGCAGCAAGCGCTTGGCGCCCGGGTCTTCGCCGGGCCCGGCGAGCTCGTCGAAGGCGCCCTCGACGAGGTTCGCGCCGATGCGCCGCATGCAGCCCGTCGATGACAAGACGAGCAGCACGATGGCGATGACGTACCCGGTTCGAATCAAGAAGGCGGCTCCGCGCGGAAGCGTACTACATGGCTAGGCGACGCTCACGTCGTCGCACAGGTACACGTCCTGCACGGCGTTCAGGATGCGGATGCCCTCGTCGAGCGGCTTCTGGAAGGCCTTGCGGCCCAAGATGAGGCCCATGCCACCGGCACGCTTGTTGATGACCGCGGTGCGCACGGACGCCGCGAGGTCGTTGGACCCGCTGGCGCCGCCGCTGTTGATGAGCGGCACCCGACCCATGTATGCGTTGACCACCTGGTAGCGGGTGAGGTCGATGGGGTGGTCGGTGGTGAGCTTGCTGTAGACGCTGGGGTGCGTCTTGCCCCACTTGCCGATCTCGGGGTCGGTGTAGCCGCCGTTGCTGGCGGGCATCTTCTGCTTGACGATGTCTGCGCCGATGGTGGCGCCCAGGTGGATGGCCTGGCTGGTGAGGTCGGAGCTGGCGTTGTGGTCGGCGGTGCTGGTCTTGAACGCGCCGTTGCGCACGTAGCACCAGAGCACCGTGAACATGCCGAGCTCGTGGGCCTCCTGGAACATCGCGCTGATCTCTTGCAGCTGGCGCCTGGAGTCGTCGCTGCCCCAGTACACCGTGGCGCCCACGCCGGCGCAGCCCTGGTCGAAGGCCTGAGCCACCGAGCCGAAGGGCACCTGGTCGTGGGTGTTGGGGAAGGAGAGCAGCTCGTTGTGGTTGAGCTTGGCGATGAACGGAATCTTGTGCGCGTAGCGGCGCGACATGAGCCCGAGCACCCCGAAGGTCGTCGCCACGGCGTTGCAGCCACCCTCGACAGCCAGCTCCATGATGCCCTCGGGGTCGAACATGCGGGGGTTGGGCGCGAAGCTGGCCCCGGCGCTGTGCTCGATGCCCTGGTCGACAGGCAGGATGCTGGTGAAGCCCGTTCCGGCCAGGCGGCCGGTGTTGAGCATGCGCTGCAGGTTGGCCAGCACACCGGACTTGCGGTCGGACTGGAGCAGCACACGATCGATGAAGTCGGGGCCCGGCAGGTGCAGCTGGTCGCGGGGGACCGTGGTGCTTCGGTGTTCGAGCAGATGGGTCGCCTCGTCTCCGAGGAGGTCGGCAATCGCGGTGATATCCATGGTTTTGCTCCAGGGTGGCGGCGCTCCTATCCCACTGGTAGGCTGTGCCAACCTCAGTGGAGACCGGAGTGACCCTTCTCCTTGCCCTCATGGGCTTTTCAGCATCGGCGCAGGACGTTCTCTTTTCGGGCGTCGTCGATGGTGGCATCTCGGTGGACGGCTCGGGAGTCAGCACGCCCTACAACGGCGACCCGACGCTGCGACCGGGCGACGACCTGGTGGTCGAGATTCCTGCCGGTGCCGTGGTGCTCGAGATCTATGCCGTCGTGCAGAGCAAGTTCCCGGGCTTCCCGACCTACTCGGGCTCCGAAGACGTGACCGACCACGTGGCCATCAACGGCAAGCGCCTGTCCGGCGTGGGCGCCACCGAGCTTCCCACCAGCGTCACCGGCGTGCGCATCTTCGAGCTCGACCCGGCGGCCTTCCCGCCCCTCGCCCCCGAGAGCGGTGGCGGCTACAACATCGAGACCGCCGGCTCCTATGCCTACCGCGAGTCCGGCGCCGCCGAGAGCGACTACCAGAGTGGCCTGGGCGTCTCGGGCACCACGCTGGCGGTCATCTACGAGCACCCCACCCTCACCGGTCGCCGCCACGTCACGCTCGCGGTGCACGAGAACAGCTCGCTCGACTGGGACATCACCGGGCTGCCCACGGGCAACACCACCACGGGCGAAGCCGCGCTGTCGCTGGGCATCTCGTGGGAGTGTAGCGACGAGCAGGGCAGCACCGTCGTCGTGGACGGCTCCACCATCTCGTCCAGCGCCGGCGGCCGCGACGACGGGGCCGACTTCAACACGGCCTGTGGCTCGCAGGACTACAACTCGCTGTTCACCCAGGGCTCCTTCGGCTTCGACAACACCGACACCTGGACCAGCACCGACGGCGATTGCTTGGGCAACGGCTGGGGCGACCCCTCGTCGTGCACCAACGGTGTGCCCTCCAGCGGCGGCTCCAGCAACTCGCGGGCCGACGACGAGGTCTACGTCGTCGACTACAACGACTCGGGCACCATGAACCTGTCGCTGACGGGCAGTGGCTCGCAGGACTTCTCGGTCATCGCCATGGCCATCGAGATGGACTCCGACGCCGACGGCCTGCGCGACGCCGAAGACAACTGCCGCGATGCGGCGAACTTCCCGGGCCAGGCCGACCTCGACGAAGACGGCGACGGCGATGCCTGCGACGACGATGCCGACGGCGACGGGTTCGAAGACCCGCTCGACTGCAACGATCTCGACGAGGACATCAACCCCGGCGAGAACGAGATCTGGTACGACGGCACCGACCAGAACTGCGACGGCAACGACACCGATCAAGACGGGGACGGCGTCGCCGCCGAGTCGGCCGGGGGCACCGACTGCGACGACACCGACAGCACGGTCTTCCCTGGCGCCACCGACATCCCCGGCAACGGCAAAGACGAAGACTGCAGCGGAACCGATCAGTGCGACACCGACGGCGACGGCTTCAACGCCATCGGCTGTGTCGCCGGCGCCAACGACTGCGACGACAACGACAACACCGTGTACCCGGGTGCCCCCGAGCTGCCCGACGGCAAGGACAACGACTGCAACGGGTACCAGGACGGCGTCGACACCGACGGTGACGGCATCGACGACGAAGACGAGATCTCGCTGGGCACCGACCCCGAGTCCGACGACACCGACGGCGACGGCGTGCCCGACGGCGACGAGATCGGCAGCGTGGCGAACCCCACCGACACCGACGGCGACCTGGTGGCCGACGTGTTCGACAGCGACGACGATGGCGACGGCATTCCGACGCTGACCGAGGTTCAGGGCTACGACCCCGACAACGGCCAGAGCCCACCCGACACCGACGAGGACGGCACCCCCGACTACCTGGACACCGACAGCGACGGCGATGGGTACGGCGACAGCGTCGAGACCGCCGTCGACAGCGACGAGGACGGCAAGCCCGACTACCTCGACCTCGACTCCGACGGCGACACCGTGGCCGATGCCGATGAGCTCGACGCCGACACCGACGACGACGGCATCAGCAACCGCCTGGACACCGACGACGACGGCGACGGCATCGAGACCCGCGACGAGATGCTCCCCGGCTACGAAGAGACCCCGGGCTGGGATGTCGATGGCGATGGCGTGCTGAACTACCTCGACGACGACGCCGACGGCGACACGCAGCTCGACGCCGACGAGGGCACCGGAGACATCGACGGCGACGAGATCCCCAACTTCATCGACGCCAACGATCTGGACGGCCCCGACGCCGCCGTCACCCAGATCTGGTCCAGTGGAGGCTGCAGCACCGCTCCAGCCCCGGTCGGGCTGTTCGGCCTGCTGCTGGCCCCATTGCTGGTGCGGCGCCGGCGCGACTGACCGCGCGACGGAAGTGCCTGGGCAGGCGGGACGCCTGCCCCACGTTTCGAGATTCGGGGTGCCGTCGTGGGGCAGGCGTCCCGCCTGCCGTCTCCCATGCTGAAAGCGCCCTCACCAGGCCTTGACTTCCCCCTCACAACCTCATATCTGGCGGGCGCTGTGACGCTCTCGTCACGTTGACGCTCTATCCGCTGTATCTTGCCGATTTGGAGGCCCCATGCGCACGCTGGTCCTGACCCTTTCTTTCCTCGCCGCCTGCAACAACGGTGTCGACGGAATGCCCGAAGACAACATCACTCTCGACTGGGCCGAGGGCGATGAGTTCCACGTGGCCACCGAGTACCGCGCGGTCGCCAACCGCACCGAGAACACCGCGGTCAGCCTCGATGGCGACTCCATCACCCTCCCGGTCGACGAGAACTGGTCGGGCGAGGTCGTGTGGACCTTCCAGACCATCGAAGAAGAGGTCGTTCCCGTCCCCAGCGATCAGCTCTACGACTACGCGGTCAAGGCCGACGGCAGCATCGCCGCCATCACCGTGCTGCGCGCCTACGTCGACGGCTCCCTCAACGAAGACCCCGAGCTGCTCGAGTCCGACCCCGTCGTGTACATGGTCTTCCACAGCGATCGCGATCGTCTGGCGGCCATTGTCTCGTACAGCAACGTCGACGGCGAGCGCCTCGAGCAGGCCTTCAGCACCAAAGAGATGGGTACCAGCTACTCCGCCCTGTCCCAGTCCATGATCACCGCGGCACCCACCTACCTGGCCCCCTTCTCGGCCGGCTACCGCGACGAGGTCAAGACCCTCGAGAACGGCTCGACCTTCGTGTCCGACGTGGTCGACGATGGCATGGTCACCGTGTCCTACGACGACGAGATGGGCGGCGACCTGGTGTTCAGCACCTACGAAGACGGCGCCCCCTGGCCCTCGTACACCGAGACCAGCTCGGTCAAGAGCCGCCTGCTCACCGACGCCGAGGTCGATGCCCGGCGCATGCCCGGCCTGCTCCCCGACCCGCCCGAAGACTACGACTTCCGCGGCGCGCTCTCGAGCTCGATCGACCTCGACCGGGCGCTGCGCCTCGACGAGACCACCATCGGCGGCGGCTGGAGCGGTGGAGCCCCCGAGGGCTACCGTCCCTGGGCCGGCTCCTGGTGGCCGCTCAAGAAGGGCGAGCTCATCTGGGGCCAGAACTTCCGCAACACCTACAGCGACCAGATCAAGTCCGACGTCGACCCGCTGCTCCAGGACATGGACGGCATCAACGCCGAGCTGCGTGAGATGGACCGCGGCAGCGACGAGTACAACGCCAAGGTCGAGACCTACCGCACCAAGCAGGGCGAAGTCCTCGACGTCATCCGTGGCTTCTACGGCGAGATGCTCTCCGACGTCAACGGCGGCTCCATCACCTTCAGCGACGGCCAGATGGTGCACGTCGCCCACGGCGAGACGGTCGGCCACGACGAAGACTGGACCGTCGACCTCGACGATCTGTCCCCGCTCGACAAGTACGCGCTGCAGAACTGGCAGAACGGCAACACCAGCCCCAACCCCTTCTTCGCTCCGGCGTGGGAGGTCCTCAACCAGTACAACCCCGGTGGCGAGAGCTGGTGGGGCAAGTGCAATGGCTGGGCCGCGGCCGCCATCCTGACCGACGAGCCGCGCGTGTCCGTCACCACCCAGGTCGGTGGCCAGGACATGGAGTGGTCGCCCGGTGACATCAAGGGCCTGCTCACCAACAGCCACTACAGCACCTACAGCCGCTTCTACGGCGAGCGCTACAACGACGAAGAGCAGGACATCAAGGACCTGACGCCCAAGAACTTCCACCAGATCATCCAGTTCTACCTTCGCGACCAGCAGGTGCCCTTCGTGTTCGACACCACCGCCGACGCGCCGGTGTGGAACTACCCGGCCTGGTGGGCCGACGTCACCGTCACCGAGACCACCGACACCTCGGCGGCCAGCCTGATCAACGTCAACACGGCCGACCTCGCCACGCTCGACGCGCTGCCCGGCATCGGCGAGTCCAAGGGCAAGGCCATCATCGCCTACCGCGAGTTCCACGGTCCCTTCCAGACCATCGAAGAGCTCACCAACGTGAGCGGCATCGGCTCGTCCACGCTGGCCGGTCTGCAAGACCTGGTCACCGTCCAGGTGGCCGACACCAGCCGCACCTTCGACGTGCGCGCCGAGGTCAAGTTCACCACCGACGGCGTGCCCGAAGAGCACATCGACGCCGACATGAACGAGCCGCGCGGCTTCACCAACATCTACGACTACACGCTCGTCACCGACGCCCACGGCGTGGTGATCGAGGGCACCTGGGACAACGAGCGCGAGCACCCCGACTTCGCTTGGGTGCCGTACTCCAACCCGATGGGCTTCCCGCGCGGCGGCTCCGAGAACGAGTTCCTGTCCTACGAGTACATCATCGACGCCGTCGGCGACTACGACCGTCACTGAACCCAAACGATCGAACGCCCGCTATCTTGCCGTCTGGCAACGATAGCGGGCGTTTGTGCTTGCCGGTCGTCTATGATGCCGGCGCAAGAATGGAGAACCCCATGCACCGTAGCCTGATTCTCGGCCTCGCTTTCCTGGCCGCCTGCGGCAACAACGGCGACATCGAAGTCCCCGACAACGCCGTCACCCTCGACTGGGCCCAGGGCGAAGAGTTCCACGTGGCGTCCACCTACCGGGCGGTCGCCAACAAGGCCGAGCACACCGCGGTCGACCTCGACGAGTCGCTGCGCAGCACCGACACCTTCGACGACAACTGGTCGCAAGAGGTGGTGTGGAGCTTCCAGACCGTGCAAGAGGACTACGTTCCCGATGCCAGCGACGAGCTGTACGAGTACGCGGTGGTTGGCAGTGGCCGCGAGGTTGCGCCCATCACCGTGCTGCGGGCCTACCTGGACAGCTCGCTCAACACCGATCCCGAGCTCTCCGAGGCCGATCCGGTCGTCTACATGGTGTTCCGCTCCGATCGCGACCGCCTGGCGGCCATCGTGTCCTTCTCGAACGTCGCTGGCGAGCGCGTCGAGCAGGCCTGGAGCGTGAGCGACCTCGACAAGTCCTACAGCGCCTTGTCGCAGTCCATGCTCACCGCTGCGCCCACCTACCTGGCGCCGTTCACCGCCAAGTACGAAGATGCCACCACCCGCCTCGAGAACGGCAGCACGATGAGCACCTTCGACATGGGCCCCGGCTCGGTCGAGGTGGCCTACGAAGACGAGCTCGGCGGCGGCATCATCGTGTCGGGCTACAACGAAGGCGACCCGTGGCCGGCCTACACCGACGCGCCCGACGTCAAGAGCCGCCTGCTCACCGACGCCGAGGTCGACGCACGCCGCCTGCCGGGCCTGCTGCCCGACCCCCCCGAAGACTACGACTTCCGCGCAGCGCTGGCATCCACGATCGATCTCGACAGCGCACTCAACCTCGACGAGGCCACCATGGCTGGCGGCTGGGAGGGCGGCGCGCCCGAGGGCTACCGGCCGTGGGCCGGCTCGTGGTGGCCACTCAAGAAGGGTGAGCTCATCTGGGGCCAGAACGACCGCGACACCGTCTCCGACCAGATCAAGGCCGACGTCGATCCGCTGCTCGAGGCCATGGACGCCCTGTCGGCCGAGATCCGCGAGATGGATGCCGACGACGAGGGCCGGGCCGCCAAGCAGACCGAGTACCGCGAGAAGCAGAGCGAGCTGGTGGACATCATCAGTGGCTTCTACAACGGCATGCTGTCCGACCTCAACGGCGGCTCGGTGGTCATCACCGGCGGCGAGATCGTGCACACGGGCCACGGCGAAGACCTCGGCCACGCCAACGACTGGAGCTACCAGCTCGACGATCTGTCCCCGCTCGACAAGTACGCGCTGCAGACCTACGAAAACGGCCACACCAGCCCCAACCCCTGGTTTGCTCCGGGCTGGGAGATCCTCAACCAGTACAACCCCGGCGGCGAGAGCTGGTGGGGCAAGTGCAACGGCTGGGCGGCGGCCGCCATCCTGACCAACGAGCCCCGCGATGCGGTGCAGACCAACGTCGGCGGCGAGACGATGTCGTTCTCGGTGGGCGACGTGAAGGGCCTGCTGTCCAACACGCACTACAGCACCTACAGCCGCTTCTACGGCGAGCGCTACAACGGCGAAGAGCAAGACATCGCCGACCTGTCGCCCAAGCACTTCCACCAGATCATCCAGTTCTACCTGCGTGATCAGCAGGTGCCCTTCGTGTTCGACACCACCGCCTCCGAGGCCGTGTGGAACTTCCCGGTGTGGTGGGCCGACGTCAGCGTGACCGAGACCACCCCGGCCGGCGAAGGCGCCGACTCGGACATGGTGAACATCAACACCGCGTCCATGGACGACCTGCAGACCAAGCTCGCCATCGACGAGGACACCGCCTGGTGGATCTACGAGTGGCGCCTGTACGCCGGTCCCTACCAGTCGGTCGAAGACCTGCGCGACAACTGGGGAATCAGCAAGGCCACCTACGAAGATCTGAAGGATCGCGTGGTGGTCGAGGACACCGCGAGCGCGGCCCCCACCCGCCGCACCTTCGACGTGACCGCGATCATGACCTTCAGCACCGACGCGGTCGGCGAAGAGCACATCGACGCCGATGCCAACGCGCCCGAGGGCTTCACCGAGGAGTACAGCTACACCCTGGTGACCGACGCCAAGGGCAAGGTTCTCGAGGGAACCTGGGACAACGACCGCGAGCACCCGGACTTCGCCTGGGTTCCGTACAACAACCCGCTCGGTTTCCCGCGCAGGGGCTCCGAGAACCAGTACACTTCGTACGAGTACTTGCTCGAAGCCATCGGCGACGATTTCGATCGGGAGTAGCCCTCAGATGCTTGCACAGACCGCGTTCAGAGCCCGGCACCTCCGCGCCCTGGGGGCGGTCTCGCTGCTGTTGGGTTTGCTCACCGGCTGCCCGCCGCAGGACGACCTGACGCCCATCGACACCGACACCGACACGGACACCGACACCGACACGCCCACCGATCTGGTGGGCATGCTGGTGACCCCCGACCGGGTGGTGGTGCCGCTGGGCGACACCGCGCAGCTCAAGGCCACGGGCCTCAAGGGCGACCGCGACAGCGTCGACATGACCAATGTCGCCGAGTGGAGTGTCGAAGACAGCTCGATTGTCGAGGTCAGCAACGCGCTCGACCACGAGGGCGAGCTCACCGCTTTGAAGGCCGGGAAGACCAAGGTGTGGGTCGAGTCGGCGGGCGTTCGTTCGCCCGAGGTCACCGTGCAGGTCACCGAGGCCGAGCTGCTGGGCATCACCATCGAGCCCAACAATGTGCAGGTGCAGGCCAACGGCACCGTGCAGCTCAAAGCCCAGGCCGCCTTCTCGGATGGCGAGCGGTCCGATGCGTCCGGTCAGGTGCAGTGGATCACCGGCGATCCGTCGGTCGCGCGCCTCGAGTCGGGCGGTCTGCTCACCGGGGTGGCCGAGGGCAGCACCACTATCCACGCCGAGTGGGACGGGCAGTCGTCGGGCAATGTGCCGGTCACGGTCGTGGGCGGTGCCACCGCCGACCTGCGCATCGCCGAGCTCGAAGGCGAGACCACCTCCGATTCCATCACCCTGACGGTCACGGTGGCCAACGATGGCAACGTCGGGGTGAACGAAGTGTACGTGGACGTGTTCGTCGACCCGCCCTCGACGCCCACCGCGGGCGACTTTGGCCAGTACTACGGCCCCATCACCTACATCGGCGGCAACAGCACCGAAGAGATCGGCTTCTCGTTCGACGTCGACCCGGGCGCGCACGACTTCTACGTCTTGGTCGACACCGACAACTCGGTCGACGAAGACAACGAGAACAACAACGGCATGGGCGCGTCCTTCACCATCGCCGACGACACGCCCACGGTGCCCAACCTCAAGATCACCTACTTCGACTTCATCGCCGACGAGACCGAGGTCTACTACTTCGTCGACGTGTACAACTCGGGCGGGGCCGACGCCGGCAACTTCTTCATCGACGCCTTCGTCGACCAAGCCTCGGCGCCGCCGCTGTTCTCGGACGGGCAGCAGTACATCGAGGTCAGCTCGCTGCAGGCCGGGGCCACCACCAGTGCCGACTTCTTGATCGCCACCGACTGCACCGCCGGGTGCACATCGTGGCTGCTCATCGACTCGTACGACCAGGTCGAAGAGAGCAACGAGAACGACAATGTGGCGGGTCCCATCTCGGTGACGGTGGACTGACGGCGCGGCTGGGGCGTGCCCGGGCGCAATCGCCCGGACCACGACCCCGTCGACGAACTACGGAGCCTCGCAGTCTCCGGTGTTCACACTCGTGGTTCCGTCGTCTGCGACGTTGTTCCATTCCCCGACCGACGAGTAGCCGCTCGGCGGCGGAGGGAAGTAGGTGAAGCAGTCATCCCCGGACGTCTCCACCGTCTGGCCACCGTTCATGAACCAGGTGTTGTTGCCGACGTAGGTGTCGGGCCCCGTCCTGCTCACCTTGATTCCGGCCATGGCCAGGTTGTATTGATACCAGGTCGGCAGCAGGTCCTCGGGCGTGCCGTCCGGACCGCGCAGCAAGAACGTGTGCTCGCGCTCGAGGTCGTAGAACTCGTTGCCCGCGATGAGGTTGCAGCCCTCGGTGCTGAGGATCGAGATGACGCCGTCGGACAGCAGAGCGTCGGTGTCTGACGTGTAGCCCACGAAGGTGTTGCCACGGAAGGTCTGCCGCTGCGCTCCCGACGCGATCGCGCGTGACCATCCGCCGTTCGGGCCGTGGGCGGGCCACAAGCCGGTGTTCGCGTCGAACACGGCCATGCGCTCCAGGCAACACTGGCCGTCGGTGTAGAACAGCTCGGAAGTATCGAAGGTCACCCCGTAGCAGGGGTCTTGGGGGTCTTGGGGGTCGACGCACTCTGCCGGACTCACGGGCACACACGCCTTGGTGGCCTGGGAGCAGCCGGTGACGGGCTGCACGCTGCACCGGTCCTCCATCGTGGCACAGGTCATGGCGGTCTGGGTCAGGGGCTGTGCGCTGAGCTGCTGCAGCTCGTCGTCGTCGGGATAGCCACTGTCGCCGTAGAAGGCGTTCGCCATGACAAAGATGTTGCCGAAGTCCCAGCGGCCGTTGATGTGGACGCCCTTCCAGTTGCCGGCGAACTGGTTTTGGTGGACCAAGACGTCCGAAACCGCTGGCTCGGCCGCAATGGCTGAGGCGTCGCTGCGTTCCAGAGACAGTCCGGCCATGGTGCTGATGCCATTGGTGAACGACAGGTGGCTCTGCTCGATGTGGATGCGCCGACCGGCGCTGACGGAGACGCCCAGGTAGGCGTTGCCGACGAAGCGGGAGTTCAGGATGTGGGCGTCGATGTAGATCGAGGGGTCGTTGTTGTTGCGATCGTTGGCTTCGCCCAGGTCTTCGCTGGTGAGCGCTTCGCCGAGGACGTCGATGGTGAGCCCGCTTCCGGGGCTGTTGTTGGACTGAAAGTCGAGCAGCTCGAAGCGGCGGGGGCTGTAGATACGGATGTTGTCGCGACCGGCGCCGTTCTTGCCGGGGAAGGGCACGGTGTCCGTGATTCGGTCTTGGCCGTCGCGCCCACCATCGAACACGAACCTGGTCAATCGGAAGTCCCGGCCGTCTTCGATCCGCCAGCCGTACAGGAGGTCGTAGTCCAGCGTCGGTTCGATCTGCACCACCGTGTAGTCGAAGCCCTCGCCCTCGACGACGGTGGCGTTGTTGGCCACGCCGGTCACCTCGAACTTGGTGAGGCCAGTCGTCGTGAGGAGCGCACCGTAGGGCGCGCCCTCGTAGAACGAGACGTCCTCGCTCGTGGTGCACGGGTAGAAGTCCTCCCAGGTGCCGTCCACGTCCCACTTGTACGTGCCGCTCGCGTTCAAGCAGTCCACGGCGTCCAGAACGTAGTCGGGCTCACCCGGATCGGCGTCGGGGTTGTGGGGCAGCAACACCCGAACCGACCGGCCTGGATACGCGGCACGTTCGGCGACCGCCGCGTCCAGGGCGCGCTGGATCGCGAGTCGATCATCGACGCCCCAGACGGGCACCCATTCCGAGCCCGTCCACTCGTGGGGCAGGTAGTCGGTGACGTCCATGATGTGCCAGCCGTAGGCCCAGGGTCCGGCGCCTGGGTAGGGAAGACCGCGGGTCCCCCCGGCACCCGCGACGAAGGGCGTCTCGGTCGGCAGGATGGTGACGGCCTCGGCCTTGTTGGGGTCGCCGTCGGCGTGGGTGAACCTGGGCGCCAGGTCCCACAGCACGCCCGTGTCGCAGGCCGGCCACTCGAAGTGCAGGCCGTCGCTGTGCGACTCGGCGATGTCGGGGTAGCCGTTGGCGGGGTCGGTGTCTTCGAGGAAGAGGAGGTTGAGACCCGCGCCCGCGTTGACCTCAACTTCGTCAAGGATACTTCCGTCCGTGAGATCCACTTGTTGGAGCGTGTTGGCGGTCAGATCAGCGTGTGTCCACAGGCTACCGGCCGATGAGAATGCAATGCTAGCGCTCGAGCCGGCGACGGGTCCGACGCTCAAGAAACTCGGAGAGATTTGACCGCTCAGATCGACCACTTCGATGTCCAGTTGCTCGGTAGGATTGCGCGTGGTCCATGCGAACATCCGGCCGTCCGGCGCGAAGGCAACGTCGTAGATTGTCTCACCGCTCCCCAGATCCAGCGCGGACGTGTACCCGCACGTCGATGTGGAAGTGTCCAGCTGGTACACATGCTGCCCGCCAGCGGTGCCGAAGAGGGTGCCAGCCTCGAACAGCACGTCTTCGTTCGAGTCCAAGATGTCGACATTCAACCCAGAGATATGCTTGAACGTCGGCGCGCCCCCCCCGAACGAGCACAGCGCGGTGGCTGCGCCGGTGATGGGGTCGCGTACTTCGATCTCCTGGTTGCCGACGTCCAAGCTGTAGAGAACGCCCGCTGCCTCGGCGAGTACGCCCGTGGGGAAAGCAGAGTTCACCGCAAGCGACGTCGGCGAGTCACCGACCCACACGTCGTAGGGGTCGGTCATGTACAGCACGTCGTCGGGCCAGTCCGCGTGAGCAGACATGGGAATGAGTACGGAAATAAGCAGCGGGGATAGTCGGCGGATGAGCATTGGTACTCCGGCGTGATTCGCCTTCGTATCACCGCGATCGGCGGTCGACCATCGCGGGGGCACCGGCGTCGTCCGGCTGGTACACTCCGTCAGAATGCCGCCGCGCCCGATCTACCTGGACCACAACGCCACCACCCCGGTACATCCGGACGTGGTCGAGGCGATGCTGCCCTTCCTGCACCAGGAGTTCGGCAACCCGTCCTCGGCGCACCCCTGGGGCCGGCGAGCTCGCGCGGCCGTCGATCGGGCTCGCGAGCAGGTCGCCAGCCTGGTGGGCGCCGGCAGCGGCCGCATCGTGTTCACGGGCAGCGGCACCGAGGCGAGCAACCTGGCCATTCGTGGCCTGGTCACCGACCGCAGCCATGCGGTCACCTCGACGGTGGAGCATCCGGCGACGGTGCGGGCCCTCGAGCGCCGCGCCGCCCACGGCTGGACCGTGAGCCGAGCGCCGGTCGGGGCCGATGGTCGCCTCGCCGACATCTCGGCCCTGCTGCGGCCAGACACGGCCCTGCTTACGGTGATGCTCGCCAACAACGAGACCGGCGCCATCATGCCGGTGGCCGAGCTCGCGGCCCAGGCCCATGCGGTGGGTGCGGTGGTGCACGTCGACGGCGCCCAGGCCGTGGGCAAGGTTCCGGTCGACGTTCAAGCGCTCGGCATCGACCTGCTGACGGTGGCCGGGCACAAGCTGTACGCTCCCAAGGGGGTGGGCGCGCTGGTGGTCGCTGAGGGCATCGAGCTGCAGCCGCTGGTGGTTGGCGGAGGCCACGAGGGCGGCCTGCGCCCGGGCACCGAGAACGTGCCGGGCATCGTGGCCCTGGGGGCCGCCGCCCAGCTGGCCGCCCAAGACCTGGACAGCGAGGCGCGGCGCCAGCGCTCACTGCGCGACCGTCTATGGGCCCGCCTGCAGGCCGACATCGAGGGCCTGGTGCTCCACGGTCCCGCTGGGCAGCGCCTTCCCAACACCCTGAACGTCCGCTTTCCGGGGGTCATCGGCGCCGAGCTGCTGCAGCGCGCTCCCCAGGTCGCGGCCTCGACCGGGTCGGCCTGCCACGAGGGCAGCTACGAGGCCTCGGCGGTGCTGTTGGCGATGGGGGTTCCTGCCCAGGCGGCACTGGGAGCGGTTCGGCTGTCGCTGGGTCGCAGCACCACGGCCGAGCAGATCGATCAGGCGGCCGCTGCGCTGGTGCGGGCCTTTCGCCAGGGAGCCGTCGCTTGACCGATCCCGAAGGCATCATCGGGCAGACGCTCGCCGGCCGCTACGAGGTCATCGACTTCGTGGCCAAGGGCGCGGGGGGCAGCATCTACAAGGGCCGCCAGATCGGCCTGGACCGCACGGTCGCCATCAAGACCCTGTACGCGGGCCATGCCGAGCGCGAAGACCTGCGCATCCGCTTCGAGCGCGAGGCGGCGCTGTCGGCGGGCCTCAACGACCCCAACACGGTGCGCGTGTACGACTACGGCACCACCCCCGACGGTGGGGTGATGTACATCGTGATGGAGTTCCTGGACGGGCGGAACCTCTACGACGTCATCAAGACCGAGGCGCCGCTGCACTATCGGCGGGTCATCCACATCATTCGGCAGATCTGCGGCGCGCTGTCCGAGGCCCACGAGCAGGGAATCGTGCACCGCGACATGAAGCCTGGCAACGTGCTGTTGATCGAGCGCCGCAACGACCCGGACTTCGTGAAGGTCGTCGACTTCGGGCTGGTGAAGCAGCTCGACGCCGAGGCCCAGCTCACCACGCCGGGGCAGGTGCTGGGCACGCCTTCGTACATGTCGCCCGAGCAGATCCGAGGCGAGACCGACATCGACGAGCGGGCCGACATCTACGCCCTGGGCTCGATGATGTACGTGATGCTCACCCGCAAGCGTCACCTGCCCGGAAAAGACCTTAGAACCATGATTCAGGCCCATGTCATGCACGAGGTCAAGCCCTTCTCGAAGGCCTTTCCCGAGCTGGGCATCCCCGCCGAGCTCGAAGCGATCGTGCTCAAGGCGCTGCAGCGCGATCGCGACGACCGCTGGCCTTCGTGCCGGGCTCTGGGCGAGGCGCTGTTCGAGCTCGAGGAGCAGTGGGCCACCGGCTCCATGCACGGCATCGGGGCCATTCCCGTGCACACCGAGAGCGCGTCCTACTCCGTCCCCCGCGAAGAGGCGTCGGGCGGCATGTGGCTGGCGGTGCTGGTGCTGGTGTTCGTGGTGGTGCTGGCCGGGGGCATCGCCGTGTTGGGCGGGGGCGCGGCCATGCTGGTCACCATGCAGCCGCAGGCGCCCGAGCAGACCGTGGCCCCGGGCCTGGGCGATGTGATGACCCCGGCCGAGCCGCCTGCACCTCCCCCAGAGGCCAAGCCGGCGGTGCTCTCGCAGGACAACCCTCCTGCGGTTGAAGAGCCCGAGGTTCAGCCCAAGCCCAAGCCCAAGCCCGCGCTACGCAAGGCAAGCTCGGTGACCGAGGGCTGGGATCTGGTGTCGCAGGGTGACTATGCGGCCGCCATCGCGAAGTTCGAAGAGGCCCGTGCCGCGGGCGATCGCAGCGGGCCGGTGCTGTATGGCCTGGGCTACGCCAAGATCAAGGCGGGAGACACCGAGGGCGCCCGCGTCGACCTGTGTGCCACCCTGCGCACCACGACCGATATCGAGACGGTGCGCGAGGCCGAGGGCATCCTGTCCAACAACGAGCTGAGCTGCGAGTAGGGCAAGGAGAACGGGCCGTCGTGCAAGGAGAACGGGCCTCCGTGCCCGTTGTTCACGGTTCCCCGCTAGAACAGGTTGCCCGTCGTGATGTACAGACCCATGCCGTAGTCCTCGTCGGCCGAGAAGCCGGTGTCGACGCGAATGATGAAGTTCTTGTCGAAGGCCAGCCGCAGTCCGGCGCCCTGGCCCACATGCAGCGGCAAGGAGCGGTCGTCGGTGGGCGCGTTGGGGTCGAGGGTGGGGGGGTCGGTGACCATGGCGACATCGGCGAACCCGACCAGGTACATCTCGAATGGGAACCCAAGGTCGATGTTGGCGAAACGCCAGCGAAGCTCGGCTTGGTTGATGGCCTTGAGCGGGCCACGGAACCTGCGCTGACGAATGCCGCGGCCCAGCTCTGCGCCGCCGATACCCGTCAAAATGGAGCTTCCACCGACCCATCCCAGCTCCTGGGTGGTCGCGTTGCCCACGATGCCGTCCACCATCAGGCGGTCGGCGAAGGCCAGACGCCCCTCGGAGACGATCGGTAGATACCCGCGTAGTGTCGTATTGAACCCGACGTACTGGATACCCTGGGTGGAACCCAGCACCGGATGAGAGCCCCGCAGGGTGGCCTCGGCCCAGTAGCCTGACTGGGGCGAGGGCTCGTTGTCGCGGTTGTCGAACATGATGCCGGCCTGCACCACGCCGGTTCGGGCTTTCTCGCCGTCGGGATAGGTCTCGGAATACAGATTGCCCGGGAAGGGCCCCGACTCGGTCAGGTCACCCGATGCGAGGTACGTCAGCCGGTAGCCGCCGATGAGCTCGACGCGATGCGGCTTGTCGCTCAGCATGTAGCGGCCGTTGACGAAGACGAAGGGCTCGAAGATGCGGTTGAAGTAGTAGCGCCGCACGAACTGATCGTAGGCGTCGTTCTTGTCGTCGGGGTCGTCGACGAGGCCCATGGAATCGGCTCGGGCGACGGCCTGCTCGGGGTCGCAGCTGACGTTGTTTCCGACGCCGCAGTAGTTCTCGGCTTTGGTTGCCCCAAAGCGGGCTCGGGCGTTGAGGCGCAGCTTGCCCTTGGCCAGCTTGAGCGCGTCGAGGTCGAGGTAGTGGGAGTGCACGCCGCGCGTCGTCATGAACAGCTGCGTGGTCAGGGCCCACTTGTACGGTGCGGTCTGCCCGTCGTACTTGTACACGGTGAACAACACGCCGTAGCCAAAGCCCTCGTCGCTGTTGTAGTTCAGCGCGGGCACGCCGCCGAAGCCCAGGCCGGTGCGCTCCCAGCTGGCTTTCTTGGCTTCGGGGTCGG
This sequence comes from Myxococcota bacterium, assembly GCA_965216925.1. Lineage (GTDB taxonomy): Bacteria > Myxococcota_A > UBA796 > UBA796 > CAYYHT01. The sequence goes on from CBDCGT010000001.1 coordinate 6,282,071, forward strand.
TTTCGTCGTCGTCGGTTTCGTCGTCGTCGTCGTTGGCTTCGTCGTCGTCGTCGTCGTCGTCGTCGTCGTCGTCCTCGTCGTCGTCGTCCTCGTCCTCGTCCTCGTCGTCGTCCTCGTCGTCGTCGTCGTCGTCGTCGTCGTCGTCGGTTTCGTCCTCGATCTCGTCGTCGTCGTCGTCGTCGTCCTCGTCCTCGTCGTCGTCCTCGTCGTCGTCGTCGTCGTCGGTTTCGTCCTCGATCTCGTCGGCCTCGCCGTCGTCGTCGGCTTCGTCTTGTTGGACGGGGGAATCCTCCTGAGCGGGTTCGGGGGCCTCCTGGGCCAGCGCGGCCGGCGCGAACAGGGCGAGGACGAGTGTGAGCATGGGGGGTCTCCGTCTGGCGGGACGCTACCACGGGGGGAACCGTCTGGGACCACGCTGGAAATGCGACACATGGACGGTTGGGAGCGTTTCGTATACGTGGCAGCGTCAACGGAGGAACGCTTGTCCAAGAAGATCGAGGATCGCCCGTACTGGCCCGAAATCGTCGCACTGAAAGACGACCTGTCACTTAGACAGTTGGCAGACCGTTATGGTGTCTCCAGCGCGGCGGTGAACAATGCCTTCAAGCGCAGTGGCATCGAGCGCAAGCCGGCCAAGCCCGGGCGCAAGCTCAAGAAGGATCTCGACGCCGCCAAGGCTGCGGTCCAGGCGGTTGCCGAGCTCCCGCCCGAGCCCGGTGATGGCAGCAAGACCAAGGGCGCCAAGCGCTACGTCCGCCCAGACAAGACGGCAACGGCCGCGGCGGCGGCACCGCCCGCCAAGGCCAAGAAGTCCCGCAAGAAGAAGGGTCGCGGCGGCGCGCCGTCCAAGGCGCCCATGATCGAGCCCTTCAAAGACCAGCTCGGCACCCGCTCCGATGGCGAGATTGCCGAGCTCGCCGGCGTGAACGCCCGAACGGTGGCGAAGTACCGCAAGTCCCTGGGCATTCCCGCCTACCGTGGCCACCAAGAGAAGTTCAGCGCTTCGCGCAAGGCCGCCAGCGTGGCGGCGGCGGGGCGTCCCAAGAAGGCGCGCTCCACCCGCAAGCGGGGCAGCACCCGGCGCCGGCGCAGCTCCAAGATCGATCCCTACATCGATCGGCTGGGCACGGTTCCCGATCGCGAGATCGCCGAGCTGGCTGGCATCTCGGCCGAGGCGGTGCGCGTCTTTCGCAGCCGGCATGGCATTCCCTCGCTCCGCGATCGTCGCCGGGCCGAGCGCGAAGGCGCTCCGCTGCCGCCTCCGGCCATCCAGGGCCGCAAGTCCACCGTGGCGCGTGCATCAAGCAAGCCCGCAGCCAAGCGGCTGATCGGCATGCGCGCCTGGAAGGCCAGCCTCAAGGGCGGCGATGCGGTCATTGTCGTTGCGCGCGATCTGGTGGCCGCGGCCACGCTGCTGGGCCCCGAGCGCGAGGTGCAGAGCCTCGAGGCGCTCGGCCGGGCGATCGTGTAGCTGAGCAGACATCGCGCACCGCCGCGATTACGCTCTGCTCATGTCTCGGCACATTCCACCGGCGGCCTACAAGGGGGGCCCGCCGTCACAGGCAGGTGTCGTCGAGCGCCAGCGTGCGCTCGCGAAGCGCCGAAAAGACGCCCTGAACACGGTGGCCGAGCTGGCCGACAACCAGCAGGACGTGGCCACCGAGCTGCGCACCGACCTGGTGCTGCTCACCGACAAGGGGCACGCGCTCGACGAGATCGAGCGTGACGCCGCCGATGCCACCTTCATCACTTCGCTGGTGCGGCGCTTCACGCGCCGGCGCACCATGCTCACCCGCAAGTCGGCCACCGAGGAGCTGCTGCGCCAGTACGAGAAGGTGAGCGTGCGGCTGCGCCGGGCCAGCGCGTTTTCGGACGAGCTGCGGCTGTGCGCGCTGGAGCTTCAGCAAGACGTTCAGCAGCTGTCGGTCGAGTACACCAACGCGCGGGACAACGCTCAGCTCGCCGCCAAGCGCATCCTGGACATCGAGACCGCTCTCGACCAGGCCAAGTCGGGCAACTCGAGCGACGACGATCTGGGCGCGGTGCTCGACACCCTGGCCTTCGAGCTGCGCCAGGCGACGGTCAACCTGCAGCTGTTCCAGGCTGCTGCCGAGGTCTGCCGCGAGAACGTGGGCCCGGCGCGCGAGCTGCGCGACACCGTCATGAGCCTGCATGCCGAGCTGTCCGAGTTCGTCACCCGGGCGTCGGGCACGGTCAACCAGTCGGGCCGGCGCATCCAGGCGCTGGGCATGGCCGCCGATGCGCCCGCGGTGGTGGCCGAGCTGCAAGAGTCGCTGGCCGAGCTGCAAGACGCGATGGAGGTCACCACCGAGTACGTCGAGAACACTCGGCGCCTGGTGGGCACCGTGCTGCCCCAGCTCACCGCGCAGCTCGAGGCGCACAAAGAGGTCAACGCCATCGACGGCCTGTACAAGGTCGACGACATCACGCGCGAGCGCGCCCATGCGGCAGCCGAGCGGGCGCTGCGCGAGGCCGCCGAGGCCGAGGTCGAGGCGAGCCTGCGGGGCGACGACCACAAGCCGGGCAAGACGCTGTAGCCATGGGTCTCGAGTCCAAGGTCGGCCCCTACCTTCGAGCGCTGGCGGCGGGGCTGCACGCCCTGGCCCCCAACGAAGACTTCGTGCCGCTGCGCCCGGCGCTGGCCCACGTCTTTGCGCTCGACCCGGCCATGTCCGGCCAGCTGCTCGACCCGCCCAGCATCGACCCTCGCTCGGGCATGCCGGGCTTTGCTTGGATGGAGCGCGCGCTCGCCGAGCAGACCGTCGCCCGCGAGCGCGACGACGACGACGACCCCACCGACGACGCGCTGGCCAACGCCAGGCGGCTCGATCCACAGCTCGGCGAGCGCCTTGTCGCGCGCCGCACCCTGCATCGCCACCTGCGCCGCGAAGACCTGCTGCCCACCACCCGCCTGCTCGCGGTCGTGCGCCAGCTGCGCGGCAGCACCCGGGTGGCCATCACCTACGACCGCATGGCCCCCATGGGCTTCTGGGTGCGCATGCGGGTCGAGCTGGCCACCATGGACGGCCGCACCGAGCTGGGCGCGCTGTACATCGACGAGCGCGCCAAGGTGCACGCCGAGCCAGGGCTGCGGCACCTGCTCGCGCGCCACAGCTTCACGCCGCTGATGCTGCTTCGCGAGCAGGTCGAGGCCGCCGTCGACGCCGAGGTGGTGCGCCTGTCGCGCAGCCAGATCGGCCCGTTCTGGTTCCCCGAGTCCGACCTGCCCGGCGACGTGCCGCCGCAGCTGGGCACCGGCCTGCTGCTGCACACCTCGGTCGAGATGATGGGCGAAGACATCAAGCACTCCGGGCACCGCGACCCCTGGGTGCCGCCGCCCGCCGTCGAGCTGATTCCCGAGGGCTACGGGGTGTTTCGCGAGCGGCGCCTGGCGGCCAGCCTGCCCCTGATGGACGCCACCCTGCGCTGGTGCGAGGCGGCTGGGGTCAAGACGGACGTCGTGCCCATCCGACCCCGCGCTGTAGCCGCTGCGCGACGATGACGCGCTGCAGCTCCAAGAAGTCGATACGGTGACCCCGGGCGGCGGCCCAGCCGTGGGCCTCGCGCGTGCCGGCCAGCAGCAGCAGCTCGACCGCTCGGCGGTTGTTGGCCAGGGCCTTGCTGCCCAGCTCGTGGTGGGGATTGACTGCGAAGACCGCCTTGCGCAGGTGCCGCTGCTCGAGCGGGTCGATGTAGATGGGCCCGGGCTCGACGTCGTCTTTGCTGCCCGACGCCTCGTAGACGTTGACCTCGACGCCGGGCACGAAGGCCGACAGGGCGCGCGCGAGCCGGTCGGACACCTCGAGCAGGGCGTCGTCGGAGCGGGGGGGTAGCCCGGGAGGGTACAGGCGCTGGCGGCGCTCTTCGGCGAAGGGCAGCGGCGCGAGCCTGGGCCGCGACTCCTCGGGGGCGTCGAACCAGTCTTCGAGGGAGCCCCAGTCGCTGCCGTCGGGTGCGGCCAGGCGCACGCTGCGCGCGAGATCGAGGGCGGTGCCCGAGAGCTCCTCGCCGGCGTTGACCCACGCCAGGCGGGCGAAGCGCTCGGCGTAGCGCAGGGCCGTCTCGCGCTTGTCGCCCTGGACGCGGCCCAGCAGCACCTCGGCCAGCTGCTGGTACAGCTGCAGCCCGTCGAGCTGCAGCAGCTCCAGCTGGCCGGTGGTGATCTCGTGCCCGCCGCCGGACATCCAGATCAGCCCGTGGCAGGGCAGGCGGTGGTCGAGCTCGGGCAGGGCGGCCATCTGGCGGCTGGTCTCGACCAGCACCCCGGACGTCGGGTCGAAGGGATGGCGCAGGCCCAGCCAGCCCTCCAGGCCGGGCATGCGGACCTCCTGGCGCAGCAGCCAGTGCTCGGGGTCGTCGTCGAGGGACTGCCACAGCTCTGGGGCATCGTCGAAGCGCAGCGTCCGGGTGGTGCCGCCCGACTCGAGGGCGGCCAGCTCGTCGCGCGTCACCGCGACGGTGCCCTCCTCGACCACCTGCACGCCTCCCTGCGCGGTGAAGCGCAGCGGGAGGGGGCGGTCCCGGTCGATCAGGCGCACGGCGTGGCCAGCGGTGTCGTCGAGGGTGATGCGGGTGCCGCCGTCGAGGTGCATGGACACCGCCAGCCAGGCCACCCTCAGCATGGCGCGGCGGCGCTCGGGGGACACGCCGGCGATGGGCGGCCCCTCGGCATGTCGCTTGGTAGCGATCTGCTGGTGCAGGGCCATCAGGCCGTCGCGGATGACGGACGGCTCGAAGGTGCTTCCGAAGGGGCACACGATGCGAACCACCGGGTGGGGCGACGGCAGTGCTTGCCACTGGGTGAGCGGCCTGTCGGCCAGGCTGCCCTGCACCCACACGTAGAGGTCGGCGTGGCTCTGGGGCACGTCGAAGGCGCGCCAGATTCCGCCCACCAGGCCGACGCAGGCCAGCGGCCGCTCGGGCATGGACGTGTGCCACAGGTGCCCAAAGCCGTAGATGGCCTCGAGCCCGTGCATCACGCGCAGATCTTCGGCCCGCTGCAGGCGCACGCAGCGCTCGGTGCCCTGCAGCGCCAAGAAGTCGGTGAGCGTGAGGGGGCCGTCTTCGGTCTGGGCGAGCGTCGCGTTGCGCAGCCGGTCGCGGGCGGACTCCCAGCGGTCGGGCAGCGAGGCATGCAGCACCTTGTCGGTGCCGCGCAGCTCGAACCAGGGGCGGCTGTGCAGGGCCAGCAGGGACGCCAGCAAGGGGCGAAAGCGCGCGTCGCTGTCCAGGGTGTCGTCGAGCGGCAGCAGGCGCCAGGCCTCTTGCGCGACCCGATCGGTGAGCACGGTGTCGAGCGCGGCCGCATCGACGTCTTCGACCACGGTGTCTGGGGCGTGGGTGAACACCGCGCTGACGCCGTTGATGATGGTGGGCAGGCTGGAGGTGCGCTGGGTGACGCCGTCGTGCACCGTGGCCAGGGGAACCCCCCACGAGTCGGTGCCCCAGGCGGGCATGCGCCCCTGCAGGTGCAGGCTCATGCGCAGCGTGCCGGGAAAGCGGCCGTCGAGCTCGATCACCGCGTCGCGAACCTCGTCACGGCGGGTGAGCATGTTGATCACGAAGCCCGCGTCGGCCGCGGTGTTCAGCCGGTTTGCCGTGATCTCGACCAGAGCGGCCTCGAGGGTGACCGCCTGCCCTTCGCTGATCACCAGCACGCGGTACGGGAAGGTGGCCGGGTCGACCGAGGCCGCCAGATCGCCCTCGGCATCGGGGCTGACCCAGAACAGGGGGGTGCGCGCGGCCAGCTTGGTGAGCTCGGCCAGGGTGGTGTCGGCGCGGGCGCCCACCTGCGGGATCAGCTCGGGGAGGGGCTCGGCGGCGGCGGTGGGCACGGCCAGCGGGAGCGGCGCCGCCTCTTCGGTGTCGGGATCGGGCTCGGGCGGCAGCTCGAGCTTGGGCAGGCGCGGAGGCGCGTAGTCGCTGTTGCGCTCGCGCAGGGCCTGGGTGCCCACCGGCTGGACCGAGTGCAGCATGGCCACCCAGCGCTCGTCCTCGACCACGTCGCTCATGTCGGCCGTCTTTCGCAGGCGGTCGTCGCAGATGACGCCGGTCAGCGGGCTTCCGAGCGTGTCGATGCGACGGCTGCTGACCCACACACCGCCCACCACCAGCCGGAACTCGGGGGTCATGTTGGCGGGGGCGACGCCCAGCACCCCGCGGCGGCCCTCGTCTTCGAAGTGGTGCTGGCTGCGCACGCCAAAGAGCCTGAGCTTGCGCTGGGCGCGAAAGCCGAAGGGCGCGTCGCCGTTGAGCAGGATGGGCACCGGCGAGTACATGCAGCGCGTCTCGACCAGCGAGGTCTCTTCGCTCCCACCGTCGCCGCCCACGAAGCGCTGCAGCCAGGATCGCTGGAACTCCACCAGCACGTAGGTGCCGGCCAGCGGCTCTTCGGGCCTTCCCAGCTCGCCGTGGCCCTCGGCGTTCATGTCCAGGCGGATGGTGGTGTCGCCGTCGCCGGACTCGATGCGGATGGCCGACGCCCGCTGCAGCACCGCGTTGATGCCGATGGCCAGCTGCATCAGGTGCCGGTCGCGCAGGTTGGCCTGATCGGCGAACAGGTAGTCGAAGATGTTCTCGAGCTCGTGCTCTTGCAGCGTCTTGCCGCCGACGTAGCCCAGCAGCATCGCCTCGTCGGAGATGTCGACGGCGACCCAGCTCGCGCCCGCGAAGATCGCGGCCTGCACCATCTCGAGCACGTACTGCTTGGGGTGGCGCAGCGAGAACTCGCGCATCTTCTCGATGGCCTTCTCGCGCGAGAGCGTGAACTTGCGTCGCTGAACCATGGCGCCGGGGTCGCGGCTGCGGGCCAGCAGGGCGTCGAGCTGGCTCATAGGGCGGCCCCCATCAAGGTGTCGTAGGCGGCGTCGGACTCGATGTCCTCGGTCATCATGAGCGCCTGGGCCAGGGCCACGGCGGCGAGATCCAGGTCTTCGGCGGCGGCGACCACCTGGGCCTGGAAGTGGGCGTGGTGCCGGTTGACCAGCAGCGTTCGCCACCGCAGGAACGAGGGCAGCTGGCGCCGGAACCAGGGATCGGTGGGGCGCTGGAACAGGGTCGCGTCTTGATCGCGCTCGAGCGCCAGGGGCTCTTCGGTGGCGACGCGCCGGCCGCCGAAGTCGCCGACGAGCAGGGTCATGCGCCCGTGGGTGACCGCATCGAGCAGCTTCTGGGTGGCCTCGATGAGCATGCGCTCGGCCGAGGGCAGCCCCAGCAGATCGCGCAGCTCGGGCAGCACGAAGTAGCGATCGGCGCGCACCAGCTGGCGGTCGGTCCGAGCCCAGGGAAGTAGGCTGGTGCGGCCCAGCGCCAGCAGCAGCTCGTGCGTGCCGGGGCTGGTGTAGAGCATGTGGTGCTCCTGGGCCGCCACGGCGTCGCGCAGCGGGCCCGGACCGGGGTCGAGCAGGACGGCCCCGAGCTCGCTCTCTTGCTGTTCGACCTGCTTTCGGGAGAGCGGGGTGCCGTCGAAGTTGCGGAACACGGGCAGATCAGCCGGCCACCAGTCTGAGACCCCGCCGACACCGCCCGCCAGACGGGTCTCGGTGGCCAGGTGCTGGTGTAGCACGCCCAGGGCGTCGAGCTGGGCGTCGCCGGCTTTGTGCAGCAGGCGGGTGCGCAGGCTGTGCCATGCCTCGATGACCGCCCCCATGGCGGTCTCCCAGTTGGCATCCTGGAGCACGTTGTCGCGGGTCAGCGTGTGCTCCAGGCCGTCGAACTTCACCTTGAAGGCGATGTGCGACAGCTGGCTGGCATACGCGCCCAGCACGTCGACGTGCTCGCTGCTGATGAGGGTCAGGCCGCCGTTGAAGTAGCCGTAGCGGGGGCGCTCGGTATACGCCGCCACCGCATGGATCTCGTCGGTGCGCACCGACACCTCGACATCGGCGCCGATCATCGACAGCGGGCGGTTGATGGTGACGGCCGTGTCGGAGGCGCCCGGATCGTCGCTGTCGGCCCCGGCGGCCTCCATGAACGCGGCGAAGGGGTCGAGCTCGGCGTCGCCGGCGGGCGAGGGGGCGGCCTTGGCGCCGGTGCGGTCGTCGAAGGTGATGGGGATGTTGGAGTGCTCGCACCAGTAGGTCAGGATGAAGCGCGCTTCTTGCACGGTTCGGTCCATCTCGGCCGGGTCGAGGCGCTTGAACAGCGTGATCTTGGTGCCCGAGACCGGCTCTTCGTGGCGCCGCTTCTCGTAGCTGCGGTCGGTGTGGAAGACGAGCTCCCACGACTCGCCGTGTTTGCCGGTGAGCAGCTGGACCAGGTCGGGCCGGATGGCGAAGATCGACGTGAAGCCGATGCCGAACTTGCCGATCTTGGTGAGGTCGTCTTCTTTGGTGGACGAAAACAGCCGGGTGAGCTGGTTGTCGACGATGTTCTCGTCCATACCCTCGCCGTAGTCGTCGACGTGGATCTGCAGCACACCCTGGGTGTCACCGGCCGCGGGAGGTGCCCACTGCAGGTACACGTCGATGCGGGGAGTGCCGGCGTCGATGCTGTTCTGCACCAGCTCACGCAGGAAGTCCATGGGGCGCGCGAACTGGTTCACCAGGTTGCTCATGGCCTGGTCGGCCAGGCTCCTGCTGCTGGCAGGGTCGTTGTCGGCCATCCCGTGGCTTCCCTCCAAAGGCGGCAATCCTACAATGACGGCTACAATGGCCCAATGACGATCGCACTCACGTGGCTGGTGGCCTGTTCCTTTCTGGGAGGGGAGCACACCGAGTATTGGGCGGGAACCACGCTCAAGCACGATGCCGAGGGCGTCCAGGACGGCACCGGTGGCCGCATCCTCATCCGCGCCGACTACTCCTCACCCGAGTCCAAGGTGATCGAAGAGATCTGGCGAGACGACGGCGGGCTCGAGATCGAGCTGTGGGACATCGACGTGGTGGGACAGGACGCCGACACCCGGGGCACCACCCCCGAAGGCAGCTACGCCATCGTGGGCGACTTCGTCCTGGGCGAGCCCTTCCACTGGACCGAGTGGACGTGGACGTGGCTCTGGCTCGATGGCGATCGCTCCGGGCAGTACACCCGGGTGCACGCGACGATCGTCGAGTCGTACGGGGCGCGCGATCGCTACCTGCGCCACATCGAACACCGAGACGCGCAGGACAACCTGCTGTGGAGCCGCGAAGAGGAGCTCGCCGAGCAGAGCATCGACGAGTGGGAGGGCGAGCTGACCGAGCTGTCGGGCGGGTAGCGGGCCACGTCGGCGCCGCGGATGGCTGCGAGGCCCCCGCGCCGGTTACCGCTCGGGACCATGTGGAGGGTCCGATGAACGTGCTCGTGGTGAACTGCGGTAGCTCCAGCCTCAAGGCCGATGTGCTCGATGCCGACTCGGGGCGGCGCCTCGCCAGCGCGCGCGTCGAGCGCGTCGACGACCATGGCGTCGCGCTGTCCCAGGCGCTGCCCGAGCTACAGGCAGCTGGACCGATCGATGCCGTGGGCCATCGTGTGGTGCACGGCGGCGCCGAGTTCTCGGAGCCGGTGCGCATCGACGGCGAGGTCGTCGCCACCATCGAGCGGCTCATTCCCCTGGCGCCGCTGCACAACCCGGCCAACCTCGCTGGCATTCGGGCGGCGCGCGAGCTGCTGCCCGACGTTCCCCACATCGCGGTCTTCGACACCGCCTTTCACGCGACCCTTCCTCGCCGTGCCCGCGAGTACGCGCTGCCTGCGCCCCTGCGCACCAAGTATGGGCTTCGTCGCTACGGCTTTCACGGTCCCAGCCACCAGTGGGTGGCCAAGAAGGCCGCCGCCCACCTCGATGCCGACCCGCGCGACCTGCGCATCATCACCTGCCACCTGGGCAACGGGGCCAGTGTGTGCGCCGTCGAGTACGGACGCAGCGTCGAGACGTCGATGGGCATGACCCCGCTCGAGGGGCTGGTGATGGGCACCCGCAGCGGCGACGTCGATCCCGGCATCCTCATCTCGATCATGCGCGAAGAGGGCCTGTCCGCCGACGACATCGACCGCATCCTCAACAAGGAGGCCGGTCTCGCCGGCCTCTCGGAGTGCGGCAACGACATGCGCGACATCGAGGAGCGCGCCGCCGACGGCGACGAGGCCTGTCGCCTGGCCATCCACATCTTCTGCCACCGCGTGCGCAAGTACATCGGGGCCTACGCCGCCGTGATGGGGGGCGCCGACGCCATCGTGTTCACGGCGGGTATCGGCGAGAACTCGGCCCTGGTGCGTCACCGCATCGCCCAGCGTCTGGACTTTCTGGGGGCCCGGCTTCACGAAGACCGCAACCGCGAGGCCCGCGTCGACTTCGACCACCCGGTGGCCGAGATCAGCGAGCCGCACAGCCGCTGCCGCCTGCTGGTCGCCCGCACCGACGAGAGCTGGGCAATCGGCCGGCAGACCGCTCAGCTGGTCAAGCAGGCCGATCGGGTCAGCGGCGAGCTCACCATCCCCGTGGCCATCAGCGCCCGGCACATCCACCTCACTCAAGAGGCCGTCGAGGCCCTGTTTGGCGAGGGGCACACGCTCACGCCGCGCAATCCCCTGTCCCAGCCCGGGCAGTTCGCCTGCGAAGAGACCTGCACCCTGGTGGGCCCCAAGCGCAACATCGAGCGCGTGCGCGTGCTGGGGCCCACCCGGCCCGCGTGCCAGGTCGAGGTCAGCCGCACCGACGAGTTCCACCTGGGGCTCGACGCGCCGGTGCGGGCCAGCGGTGACGTCAAGAACACCCCGGGCATCACCCTCATCGGCACCGAGGGCCGCAAGCTCAACCTGCACGAGGGCGTGATCTGCGCCTGGCGCCACATCCACATGACCCCCGACGATGCGGTGCGCTTTGGCGTGCAAGACCGCGACATCGTCGAGGTCGCGGTGGGTGAGGGCAGCGGTCGCGCGCTGGTGTTCGGCGACGTGATGGTGCGCGTCAAGAGCAGCTACGCGCTCGAGATGCACATCGACACCGACGAGGCCAACGCGGCCGAGATCCGCAGCGGCGAGCCGGGCATGGTGTACACGGGCATCGAGAAGACGGGAACGCTGAGGAAGCGGGGGACGCGGTACGACGCCTAGCAGGCCGATGAAATGCTCGTTCCTCGCATTTCAGCGGCCTGCTTCTACCATTGCCGGCACCGCCGCCTTCAGACTCGGCAAGTCCGGCCGCCGACTCGACGATTGGGTTTGGCCGGTCGTTTTCCCCTTCTCGAGGAATCGCCGATTCGGCAGCCGGACCTGCCGAGGGCAGCGGATGCCTCGGTCGCAGCGCGCCGAAATACCCGGCAAGCCGGGTTTTTCAGCACCCCGCCAGGGGATCAGAAGGAGGTCTCCCAGTTGCGCCCGGCGGTGAACACACGGAGAACCAGCACCGTCTCCTCCTGAACCACGAAAGCGATGGTCAGTCGACGCTCGAAGCCGACGATCCGTAGGCCCGGCCGAATGTCGGACCGGAGGTGTCCACGTTCCGATCCGATACTCAACCGACTACAGTAGGCTTCGACTCGTTCGAGGTAGGCTAGGGCCACGGTCGGGGAGGCCTCACCAGAGATCCAGTCGTACAGCTCGTTGAGGTCTTCTGCCGCCTCGGGTGCGAATACGACGCGTCGCTCTTTCATGAGCGGTCTTTCAGCGTCTGGGCATGCCGAACACGAATCGCACCGAAGACATCCTCGATGCTCTGCGCTCGCGTAGGGTCTTCCAGCATCGCGTCGTACGCGGGGGCGACCTCCTCTCTAAGCCAGCGCTCGATCGCCGCGTCGCGCTCCTGCAACGCGCGCAGCCCAGCTCGCACTACCTCGCTGGCTGTGGCGTACGTGCCCGATTCGACCTGCTTGTCGATGAAGTCCGAGTGCTCGTCCGGGAGACTGAATGTGCGCTTCTTGGCGTGTGCCATCGCTGACCTCTGGGTATGAATAAGTCATACTCCGATCGCGGTGACTTCAACAACCGAAACCCAACGCCCGAAGCCGCCGGACCCGCCTACCGCCGCCGGACCTACCCCCGCCACGCCCCCTCGACCCGGTTCAAGATGCCCATCGGCCCCGCCCACTCGCTGTTGGTCATCACCGCGATGCACAGGCCCTCTTCGGGCCACATGGCGATGGCGGTCCGGGTCTTCTCTTGGGCGCCGGTGTGGCTGATCTTCAAGCCGTTGACGGTCTGGTTCACCCCGAATCCGAGCGCGTAGTCACCGAGGTCGGGGTCGGGCACACGCCACAGCTCTGCGTCGCGGCTGTCGGTGGGCACGATCAGGCCCTCGTTGAGGCCCACGCAGTAGCGGGTGAGATCTTCGACCGTCGAGATGAAGCCGCCGCCGGCCAGCTTCCAGCTGACGTCTGGGGCGATCGGCTGCTCGACCGAGCTCGAGGCGTCGCCGACGTAGCCCGTGGCCCGGTGCTCGATGTCGACCCAGTCGTAGTCGGGCTGCAGGGTGTGCATGCCCAGCGGGGTGGCCACGCGCTCGTCGACGAGGCTGGCGAAGGACTCGCCGGTGGCGTGCTCCAGGGTGACCCCGGCCAGGTTGTGGCCAAAGGTCGAGTAGCTGTATCGGGTGCCTGGGATTGCGATGAGCGGCTCGTCCGTCCATAGGTCGAGCGCCCACTCCATGCCGGTGTTCACGTCGGGATCGTTCACGTCGTCGGCGGAGGGCACCGGGTAGGTGGTGCCATTGCCGTAGTGCGGCGCGCCGCCGATGTGGGCCAGCAGCTGACGCGTGGTCACCGTGCGCTGGTCGGGCGGGATCTCCAGCGAACACGATACGGATGTACAGTCTTGGGGGAGATATCGGTCAGGCTCGGGATATGCGGTGAACGAATCGCGGGCCGGTGCGTCGAGGTCGATGTCGCCGTCGGCCTGGGCCAGCACGCCGATTACACCGGTGAGGCCCTTGGACAGGGATGCCCACCGGAACATGGTCGATCTCGGATCGACCGGGATTTCGTCTTCGCGGTCCTCGAAACCGTATCCGTTCAGGAAGACGATTTTATCGTCCACGGCGATTCCGACGGCGATTCCGACATAGCCGTTTTCGCTCTGAACCGACTGAACAGCCTGGTCTACGGCATCTGAATTCGTCAACTCGACGAAGGGAGGGCCCTCGGCCGCGGGAGGCGTGACGTCGACGGGCGGGGTAGAGCGGGCGCAGGCGGCCAGCAGCAGGGGCGCCGCCAGGGCGATCAGGCGTCCTTCTCGGCCTGTGTGTTGACCCATGTGCCCTCCTTCCACTCGTAGATCGCGCCCTCGCCGATCACGAAGCAGAGGTGACCCTCGCGCAGCTCGCCCTCGGTGGGCAGCAGGTCGGTCGTGGCCACCGGCGGCAGCCACTTCAGGTCGTCGAAGAGCTCGGTGGGTGCCTGGTCGTTCTTGCGGTCGGCCATCAGCCTTCCTCCTTGGGCTTCTTGGTCGTGAACCAGCCATTGGCAGTGTACTTGTACACCGCGCCCTCGCTGCCGACGAAGCAGAAGGCTCCGATGCGGACCCCGCGCTGGGGAAGCTCCTTCACCGTTTCGACGGGCTTGAGCCAGGACAGCTCGTCTGCGTAGAGCTCGGTTTCCTGGCCATCGTTGCTCGCGTCTTCGAAACTCACGGGGCCATTATAGGGGCACGATGCGAGCATCCCTTCCCCTCGTCCTCCTGTTGTCGGCCTGCACCGGTGAGACCCCCGTGGTTCGAGGGGTCCGGGTTCTGGACGACCCGTCGGGCGCGTCCGGATTCTGGGGCGGTCCTTTCCCCGACGATCGACGCCTCGGCGCGGACGGCACGGTGAGCCTGGACGGCTTCCCCAACCCCGATGACGTCGACTTCGTCAGCCGGCTGGTGGCGCTCATCGACGGGCGGGCCCAGGGATTCGGGACGACCTCGGGCATCTTCGTGCCGCTCAGTGGCGCCGTCGACGCCAGCACGCTCCCCGACCTGGAGGCAAGCCTCGGCGACGATGCCAGCGTGTACCTGCAGGCGCCGGATGGCTCCCGGGTTCCGGTGCTGGTGCACTTCGAAGAGGACGGTGGCCCCTTCGGCACCGATGACCTGCTGTCGCTGCTACCGCTGCAGGGCATTCCCCTCGAGCCGGAGTCCACCTACCGCGTCGTGGTCACCGAGCGGGTGCTGGACACCCAGGGCCGCCCGCTGGTGCCCCACGCCGACGACACGACCGACGCCGCCGACTTCAGCTTCACGACGTGGAGCCCCACCCAGGACATGGCCACCGCCGTTGCGGCCGCGCGCACCGAGCCGCTTCCCGTGCCGCTCGATGCCTGGGCGCTCACCGAGACCTTCGACGAGTTCTGCGTGTACGAAAACCGCGTCGACGTGCCGGTGTACCAGACCGGCGAGCCGCCCTTCACCAGCGAGGGAGGAACCTGGGAGCTCGATGGCGCGGGCGTGCCGGTGCTTCAGGGCTCCGAGACCGCCCGCATCCTGGTCACCATCCCGCGCGCGTCGACCGGCAGCGAGGGGTGGCCGACGGCGGTGTTCATCCGGACGGGCGGCGGCGGCGATCGGCCTCTGGTGGAGCGCGGGGTGCGCGACGCGTCGGGCGCGCCCGTCGAGCCGGGCAGTGGCCCGGCGCGCAACCTGGCGGCGGCGGGCTACGCGGGGGTCAGCGTGGACGGGCCCCACGGCGGACTGCGCAACATCACCAACGCCGACGAGCAGTTCTTGATGTTCAACGTGGCCAACCCCGGGGCCATGCGCGACAACGTGCGCCAGTCCGCGCTCGAGCTGGCGCTGCTGCCCGATGTGATCGATGCGATCACCATCGACACCTCGGGGTGCCCGGGCGCGCCGGCCTCGTCGGGCTTCGACACGGCGGACATGGCGCTGTTCGGCCACTCGATGGGGGCCACCATCGCTCCGCTGGTGATCGCCAACGAGCCAGCCTACGGGGCCCTGGTGCTGTCTGGCGCCGGGGGCAGCTGGATCCACAACATCACGTACAAGCAGAAGCCGCTCGAGGTCCGTCCGCTGGCCGAGACCATGCTGAAGTTCGGCGACTACGGCCGAACCCTGCACGATCACGAGCCCATCCTGTCGCTTCTGCAGTTCGGCGGCGAGCTCGCCGACCCACCGGTGTACGCCAAGCACACGCGCGAGACCCGCATGGTGGACGTGCTGATGCATCAGGGCATGGTGGACCGCTACATCTTGCCGCCCATCGCCAACAGCACCAGCCTGGCCTACGGCCTCGACCTGGCTGGGCCCAGCCTGGACGCCCAGACCGACGAGGTGGCGCACTTCACGCCGCTGCACGACCTGTTGCCGCTGGTGGGGCGGTCGACGGTGCCCTACCCGGTCGGCGGCAATGCCGGCGAACACACCGCGGTGGTGGTGCAGCACGCCGAGGATGGCGTCGAAGACGGGCACGAGGTCATGTTCCAGCTCCAGGCGCCCAAGATGCAGTACCGGTGCTTCCTGCAGAGCCGCGACAGCGGCGCGGCGGCGGTGGTGCCGGAGGGTGCGGGTGAGTGGGAGGATTGCGGGATCTGAGGGGGGTCAGTGTTCCCCCTTCTCCTATTAGGCATCCGTGTCGATGTGGGGTGGTGCCGGGTTGCAGGGGGGTCAGTGTTCCCCCTTCTCCTATTGTCAGGTATTCCCGGCGTTTGCCCGTGCATGGATGCGTCGGCGGTGAGCCCAAACGGGTGAACGCCGAAAATCGGCGGTAATAGGAGAAGGGGGAACACTGACCCCGGTTGAAGCCGCCTGGTCAGCGGCTCTGCCGGGACGGTCAATGGGAGAGGGGGGAACACTGACCCCCGTCGGACCCCCGTCGACTAGAACTTGCGCATCGGGACGTGGTCGCCGATGTCCCACTCCCGCGCGAGCCAGTCGAGGATCTGGGCTTCTTCGAGCACGTACTCGTCGGTGCCGGCGAGGCCCACCAGCGCGCTGTGCATGGCCTCGCGGGCCTCTTCGCGCTCGCAGGCCAGCGCGGCCGCGCGCACGTCGTCGGCGTTGTCGAACTGGTCTTGCGCGGCCCGGATGCCCTGGGTCCAGCGCTCTGCGCCGACCTTCTGGGCGGTGGCGGCGAGCCAGTCCTTCTCGTCGTCGCTGACGGTGTTGTCGGCACGAATGACCTGCTTGGCCAGGCCGATGAAGGCGACGAGCTCGTGGTCTTCGAGGTCGGACAGCTTCACTTGATCAGGCTCCTTCGACGGCGCACGCCGCGCCGCCGCTGCAGACCCCACAGGGTGTCGAGCGCGTTGAGGATCTCGGCTTCTTCTTTGGTGGTCGAGTCGGAGTGGGCGACGGTGGACAGCGCCTTGTGGATGCAGATGCGCGCCTCGGCCCGGGTCACCATCGCGGCGAGCTCGGGGATGTCGCTCTTGCTCTTGAAGCGTCCCTTGACCGCGCCGAAGGAGCGCTGCCAGCGCTCTTCGCCCAGGGCCTCGCCGAGGGCGGCCAGGTGGTCGACTTCGCTCTCGGACAGTTCGCCGTCGGCGCGGATGAGCTGCTTGAGCAATGCCATGAAGGCCAGGAGCTCATCCTCTTGGAGTTCATCGAGCTTCATCGCGGGTTCGGGCGCTCTCCTCGCGCGCAGGCTACCATGCCCGGGATGATCCGTCGCTACCTCGCATGTTTCCTGTTCTCCGCGGGCCCCATGGGGTCCGCTGCCCTCGCTGATGATCGGCCTTTGCCCGTGCTTGCCGAAGAGGAGGGCTTCAGTGCCGTGCTCGAAGAGGTGAACGCGCTGGCCGCCGTCGCCAAGAGCCCCAAGAAGCTGGGCAAGGAGCTCGCTGCCCGCGGGTTCGCCGAGCTGCGCATGGACGTCAGCCTGGTGGCTGGCGCCGAGCTGTCGCTCTCGGAGCCGTCCGCCCTGACCGGCTGCACCTACGACGGCGGCATTGCCTGCACCTGGGCGGCCAAGGCCCCGGCCTCGGCGTCGGCCGACGGCTACCAGGCCGCCTGCCGCACCCGCTACGGCGCCGGCATGAACCTGGACATGGCGGCCTCACCCGCCGCGGACGGCCAGCTCGGCTGGACGGTGTCGGGCTTGCAGGCCTGCTGGGACCTGGGCGGCGTGGGCATCCGCGTCTCTCCCAGGGCCAACACCGAGCTCGAGGGCGTGGGCATGGGCGACGACTTTCACGCGCCCGAGCTCGTGCAGCTGTCCCAAGACGAGGTCGAGGGCATCATCCAGTCCCACGACAACGCCTTTCGCTATTGTTTTCGTCAACATGCGGCGGCGGGCAGCAGCGGCAAGCTCGTGATCGAATACAAGATCGGCGAAGACGGTTCTGTATCGTCTACGAAGTTCAAATCGAACACCTTGCAGGATTCGGCCGTCGAGGCGTGCATCGTCGAGCGATTTGGCAGGATGAAGTTCCCGAAGCCGATGGGCGGATTCGAGGGCGGCGAGTGGCCGGTGACCTTTCTCAAGCCAAAGTAGGGGCCTATTCGCCCAGATCCGCCCGAATCACCGCCCATCCGTCTTCGTTCAGCTCGTGCTCCAATCCGGATACCTTGAGCACGATTCCGTCTACGGCTGGGGTGTCCACGAACTCGCCCAGGTCGAAGCTGGGGCTGGGGAAGGCTGGGAAGATGGCGCCGGCCTGGCCCATCAGCGTGGGGGCTGCCAGGCGAAAGAGGCTGGCCAGATCGCCGGGATCGAGGTTGGGCGGCCAGTCCATCATTCCGGCGTGCACGGTGACGTAGCGTGGCCGGTTGTCGAGCTCGATGGCGATGGACTCGTCGGTCGACGCGATGCCGCCGCCCACCCGGACGTTGAGCGAGCTGCGCACCTGGATGCCGTCGGTGCGGGTGATCTCGAACCAGAACTCGCCCATCGACATGTCCATGCCGTGCTCGGCGGGGTCGGCGGGCGGGGTCATCACCGGGGGCAGCTGCAGCCCCATGGTGGCGCTCTGCACGGGCCCCAGCGGGGGGGCCAGGTCTTCGCCGGTGAGGGCGGTGAGCTCGTCGCCGGTGTAGGTCAGGTCGGTCACGAGGCCCGCGTGCCACACCGCGAACATGGCCTGGTTCAGGAAGTCGTCGTCGACCGCGGCGACGAGGCCGCGGTTGGTGGTGATGGGCAGGCTGGGGGCTGGACCGGGGGTGGTGAGCGAGCCGGCACCGTCGGGCAGGGTGAGCCCGGGCACGGTGGCGGTGACCGAGCCGTCCATCCACATCACCAGGCCCGCCGGATGGGCGTCGATCGATGCCATGGCCAGCGACAGGGTGACCGGGGAGCCCTCGCCCAGCGGGATGTCGAAGGCGAAGGCGTTGAGCAGCTCGCCCAGCAGGTCGGCCACGAGTGTCTGGGCCTGATCTTCGAGGCTGCTCTCGACCAGGGGCTCCGCGATGGGCTCGATGAGCGAGTCGGGAACCAAGGCCGAGTTGGTGGACAGATCGAAGCCGTCGATCTCGGCGCTGACGTAGGGCACCTGCACCACCACGCCGGTGCTGCCCTCGACGACCACGACGTCCATCTCGATGTGGAGCTCGTCCATGGTCATGGTGCCCGTCGTGTCCACGATGGAGCCGTCGACGGTGAAGTCGGACACGACGTCGTACATCGTGAGGTCGACCTCCATCACGCCGGTGCCGGGCCAGATGTCGACCTCGGCATCGTCGACCACCATGTCGTCGATGGTGACGGTGATGCTGCCCGACGTGGTCTGCTGGCCGGCCACCAGATCGCCGAAGTCGGGGTGGGTCATCACCGCCTCGAGCAAGCCGGCGATGTCGTCGATGTCGGGGTTGTCGTCGTCGAGGAAGACGTCGGTGAGCTGGATGCCCACCGCCCGCTCGATGGTGGCGCCCGGCGGATTCACCGGGCCGACGTGCACCGAGCGGCCGTCGACGGCGCGCTCGCCTTCGGCATCTTTGAGCCGTGCGCCGATCAGGGCGATGCCCGCGGGCGGATCGAGGGTTGTCGAGAAGGCGCCGGAGCCGTCGAGGGGCACGTCCTGGTCGTCGATGGTGAGCTCGGTCAGTGCGGCGTCGCCCGGGGTGCCCTGGCCCGCGACGGTGAACGCGCCCGCCGACCACGCCGCCCGCGCCGGCTCGGTGATCTCGAGCCCGGGAAGGACAGGCGGATCGGGCACCTCGACGTCGGTGTCCGGGACATCGGGATCGTCGATGAGGTCGTGCTCGCTGTTGCAGGCCATGGCTGCCAGCACGAGCCAAGTCCAGCACGCGTTTCGCATGCGGGGAGCGTACCATTCGCTCCGTGGACCTGCTCGCCGCACAGCTGATCGAGGATGCCTGGGGTTCCCTGGCCATCTCGATCTACATCCTGGCCCTGTTTGGCACGACCGAGCTCGTGGGCCGCTTCACCGACGCCCCCACCGAGTGGACGCGCAAGATGGCCCACGTGGGCTCGGGCTTCTGTGTGCTCGCCTTCCCCTGGCTGGTCAGCCACACGGTGAGCGTGCTGATGCTGGCGCTGAGCTTCTCGAGCGTGCTGGTGTTCGGGCGCGTGACGGGGCTGCTGGGCTCGATCCACAACGTCGAGCGCAGCACGGGCGGCGTGTACTACTACCCCTTCGCGGTGCTGCTGGTGTGGGTGCTGTCCAGCGGCGATCCCCTGCTGTACTGCCTGCCGCTGGCCATCATGGCGGTGGCCGACACCGGCGCGGCGATCGTGGGCACGCGCTCTGGCCAGACGCAGTTCAAGGTGATGGACGGAACGCGGAGCGTCGAGGGCTCTATGGCCTTCTTCAGCCTGGCCTTCAGCCTGTGCCTGATGGGCTGCGCCATCGCCGGACGACCGACGTGGCCCGACCTGCTGCTGGTGACCCTGGTGGTGGCCGCGCTCACGACGGCGGTCGAGGCCATCAGCGTGCGCGGCAGCGACAACATCCTGATCCCCTATGCGGGCTGGATGGCGCTGGAGCGCACCATGCGCCTGGGCCTCGACGAGCTCGGCGACTGGATCCTGGGCATGATGCTGGGCATGGGCCTGCTCTTTGCCACGACGGCGCGGGGCAAGGTGTCGACCGCGGGCGGCGTCACCATCTTTCTGGTGGCCACCCTGGCTTGGGCGCTGGGAGGCCTTGGCTGGTTCTTGCCGCTGGCATCGCTGTACGCGCTGTACCTGCTGGGCCGGCCCGCCCGGCTCACCACCGACCTCGACCAGGTGTTTCCCACCACCGCCGCGTCCATCGGCGTGCTGCTGCTGTTCGCGCACACCGACGACCCCGTCCTGTACCGGCCCTTCGTGGTCACGGTGGCGGCCAGTGGGGGCATCGGCGGCTGGATGGTGGGCACCAACTTCGAGGGCACCGACAAGTGGACGGGCACCCTGGCCGGTGTCGCGGTGCCGCTGGTGCCCGCCCTGCTCTACGATCCCGGGGCGGGGCCGGTGGTGGTCGCGGGCAGCGTGCTGGCGCTCGCGCTGTTCATCCTCATCGATCAGCCGGCGGTCGTGGGCCGCCGTGTGTTCGCCACCTCGGTGACCGGCGTGCTGACCTGGGCCTACGTGAGCTTCTTCTCGAGCAGCGTGTAGTTGCGGAACACGCGGTCGCCCGGGCGGGTGAACAGGTTGGACTTGCTGCCCTGCCACAGCAGGCAGTGCACGCTGGCGGGCATGCCCAGGTCGCGCGCGACCTTGTGGGCGCGTCCGAACAGCCAGTTGCCCAGCCCGAGCCCTTGGTGGTCGGGGTGCACCGCCAGCGTCTTGATGAGCTGCCAGTTGCGCTCGGGCTGGAGCCAGTCGCTCACCGCAAAGCAGAAGCCGCCGGGCTTGCCGTCGGGGGCGAAGGCGACGAGTGTCTGGCGCGGATCGACCACGCGCTTGAACGGGCGGTACAGCTCGACGGCGGCCTGGAGCGGGATGTCGGCATAGCCGTGGGCCTGGCTGAAGCTCGCCGAGCTGATGCGGTGCAGGATCTCGACGACCTCCAGGAAGGTGCCGTCGCTGATGGTGCCGTCCGGCCCGGCGTTGAGGGCCTCGACGCGCCAGCCCTTGGCCGACAGGCTGCTGGCCGGATCGATGGCGCGCTCGATCTGCTCCTCGTGGTGGATCAGCGCGCTGACGTAGTTGTCGGTGGGGTGGTAGCCCGCCTCGGTCCACCGCTCGGGGCGCTCGGTGGGCTCGAAGCCGTAGGGCGCGTCGTCGTGGGGGCCCAGGCTGACGCGGTAGGTGAACCAGGTGCACAGCTCCATCGGGGCGCGCACCACGGTGCAGCCCTGCTCGGCCAGCCAAGCCTCGGCGCGCGCCAGGATCGCGGAGCCGCCGACCCAGTGGCTCAGGGCGCCCACGTGGGGCAGATCAGGGTGGATGCCCGCCAGGATGCGGCTGTCGCCGTCGGCAAACACCCGGACCCGGCCCACCAGGCGCAGCAGGGCGAGCAGATCGGCGCTACCGCCGGCTTCGATCCAGCGCTGTTCTTCGGTGTTCATGGCGATAGTCTCTCCCACGATGACGTCCCGGGCCACCCACACCTCGCACCTGCTCGCACGCTGGGCCCACGACGCTCCGCAGCGGCTCGCCCTGCTCGAGCCCGGAGGCCGATCGCACACCTTCGCGTCGCTGCATCGGCGCGTGCGTCGGCTGGCGGGCGGGCTGGCCGAGCAAGGGGTAGGTCCCGGCTCGCGCATCGTCATCCTGCTGCCCATGGGCATCGACCTGTACGAGGTGCTGCTGGGCGTGTTCCACGCCGGCGCCACCGCGGTGCTCGTCGACCCGCAGGCGGGCCTGCACAACATGCAGGCGGCGCTGGCGTCGGTGGGGGTGCACGGGCTCATCGGGGTGGGCAAGGCGCACCTGCTCAGGTTGCGGGTGGCGGCGCTGCGCGGGGGCGATGTGTACCTGTCCACGGGGCCGAGCTTTCCGCCAGCGCGGCGCCTGTCCCGCGTCGACGGGGCTCCCGTGGTGGCGGCCGACCCTCCGCCGGGCGAGCCAGCGCTGATCACCTTCACCACCGGAACCACGGGCACGCCCAAGGCCATCGGGCGCAGCCATGCCTTCTTGCTGGCCCAGCACCACATCCTGGCCGACCACATGGGGCTGCGTGCCGGCGACGTCGACCTGCCCACGCTGCCCGTGTTCTTGCTCAACAGCCTGGCCGCCGGCGCGCGATGCATCCTGCCCGACGGCGATCTGCGCGACGTCTCGGGGCTCGACCCGGCGCGCGTCGCCGGGCAGATCTCGGCGCACCGCATCACCACCATCTCGGGCAGCCCGGCTTTCTTCGAGCCGCTCGCCGTCTGGCTCAACGACGCGGGGCGGCCGGCGCGCGAGGTGGAGCGCATCTTCGTGGGCGGCGCCCGGGTTCGGCCCGCCGTGCTCGAGCAGATGGTCGCGGCCTTTCCGGCGGCCCGCATCGAGGTGCTCTATGGGTCGACCGAGGCCGAGCCGATGGCCACCATCGACGCGGCCACCGTGCTGGGCGAGACCGCCGCGCGCGAGGCCACGGATGGCAACTGCGTCGGCGCGCGGTGCCCGGCCTGGACGTGCGCATCGTCGATCCCGACGATGGCACCGAGCTGACGGGAACCGCGGTGGGCGAGCTGCTGGTGGCAGGCGAGCACGTGAACCGGTCATACTACCGAAACCCCGCTGCCGACGCCGAGAACAAGGTGCACGACGGCGACCGGGTGTGGCACCGGACCGGCGACGCGGCGTGGCAGGACGAGCAGGCCAGGCTGTGGCTGGTGGGCCGCGTGAGCGCCCGGGTAGCGGGGCTGTACCCCTTTGTGGTCGAGGCACACGCGGAGCAGGTCGCTGGCGTGGACCGCGCCGCGCTGATCGCGATCGGGGGCGCGCCCGTGGTCGCCTTCGAGGGCACGGCGACCGAGTCCATGGTGAGCGACGTGTGCAAGGTCGACCGCGCCGTGCGGGTGCCGCGGATCCCCGTGGACAGGCGGCATAGGGCCAAAGTCGATCGGCACGCGCTGCGTGCGCTGCTGGCGCAGATGTAGCCCGGTGGCCGCTGTCGAGCCGATGCAGCTAGCGCCGGATCCATGGTACTGATAGCGAGTCTCTTGTCCGTCCCCAGGTATCAGTTCCATGTCCAATAAGCTGTTCGTCGGAGGTCTCGCGTGGGCCGCTGAGGAGAGCGACCTTTCCGAAGCCTTCTCTCGCTTTGGCACCGTCACCGACACCCGTGTGATTCGAGACCGGGACACCGGTCGGTCCAAAGGCTTTGGCTTCGTGACGTTCGAAAACGAAGAGCAGGCCAAGGCCGCGCTCGCTGCCATGGATGGCTCCCTTGTCAAAGGGCGCGCCATCAAGGTCAGCGAGGCTCGTGAGCGCCAAGGCGGCGGCGGGGGTCCCCCTCGCGGCGGTGATCGCCGAGGCCCGCCGCGCGGCGCCCCCCGTGGAGGTCCTGGCGGCCCACCGCCGGTGCATCGACGCGGTGGCGGGAGCTACGGCAGCGGCGGACCTGGCGGTCCCGGCGGCGGCGGCGGCGGTGGTTACCGTGGCCGTGATGGCGGCGGTGGCGGCGGCTACGGCGGCGGTGGTGGCGGCGGCGGCTACGGCGGCGGCGGCGGTGGTCGAGGCGGCTACGGCGGCGGCGGCGGTGGTGGTCGAGGCGGCTACGGCGGCGGCGGCGGTGGTGGTCGAGGCGGCTACGGCGGCGGCGGTGGCGGTGGTCGAGGCGGCTACGGCGGCGGCGGCGGCGGTGGTCGAGGCGGCTACGGCGGCGGCGGTGGTGGTCGAGGCGGCTACGGCGGCGGCGGCGGCGGCGGTGCTGGACCCGGCGGCGGAGGATTCGCCCCGACCGACGAAGAGTCGACGGGCTGGTCCGAAGACCAAGAGCGCAAAGACCGCTACGATCGCCGCAAGAAGGGCAAGAAGAAGAAGGGCAGCGAAGAGCCCGCGAGCCGCAAAGGTGGCGGTAAGTGGGATGAGGGCGACGACTGGTACTAGGTCGCTCATCCGCCGGCCTGTGAACTCGACAGCTTGCGATTTGCTCGTCGCGTACGGAGGTACGCGTCCTCGCTGCATCGCGGCGCTGTCGAGCCCACATGCCAGGCGGCTGAGCGCCCTGGTGGCGCTGTCGCTCTGCGAACTCGACAGCTTGCGATTTGCTCGTGGCGTACGGAGGTACGCGTCCTCGCTGCATCGCGGCGCTGTCGAGCCCACATGCCAGGCGGCTGAGCGCCCTGGTGGCGCTCTGGGCTCGAGCTACTCGAGCAGCTCGGCTCGGACGTCGAGGGTGACTTGGCAGGGGTCGGTGTCGAGGGCCGGGCAGCGGCCTTCGTCGCCGCGGAGGTTCGAGACGGCGATGCGGCCTTCGACGGCCAGCAGGCCGGCCTCGACGGCCACGAAGTCGGCGTCGACGGACATGGTGGCGACGCAGTCGCCGTACTGGGCCTCGTTGAGCAGCACCGCCTCCATCACGCCGCCGCGCACCTCCAGGGCGGCCTCGCCGGCCTCGACGGTGACCGGCATGCCCACGAAGGGCTCGCGAAAGTCGACGTTGTAGCTGTTGGGCGTGTTGTTGGGGTGGGGCACGAAGATGGGGAACTCGAAGTCCCATTCGTTCGCGGGCCCGTCCGGCATGAACAGCGCCTCGAGGGCGCCGTCCAGGCAGGTGTCGTGCACGGCGAGGGTGGTGAACTGGTAGTCGCCCTCGACCCAGTCGCCGGGGGTCGGGGCGCCGTTGCAGGCGAACAGCATCGAAAGCAGCCAGAACATGGGTGCAGCGTAGTACAACGGGGGTGGAGGTGACGATGTCGGTGCTGCTGACCCTTGTCTTGCTTGGCTGCGGAGGCGCCAAAGATGCCGATCCGGAGCCCACGGCCGAGGCGGCCGAGCCCGCCGCCGAGGCGCCCCCGGTGGCCACCCCGGAGCCGGCGAAGGCCGACGAGGACCCCTGCGTGAAGGAGTGCCTGGACGGCCGCCGCGCCGAGGCGATTGCCTGGGAAGAGATCGAGCGTCAGTGCCACGCGCAGTGTGATGGGACGGCGCCGACGTTGGAGGTGGAGTAGGCCATGTCGGATGACAAGCACGCGCGCATGTTGCTGCGGAATCTCCACCTCGAAGTCGAAGAAGACCCCGAGCAGCTCGGTAAGCGGTGGGTCGAACGCGAGCGGAGCCGGCGGCGGCTGCTGGACCGCGCCGTCGACCTCATGCGTCGCTACGGCCTGGATGCCGGCGAGCCCCTGATCGGGTCCAACGTGGACTGCTGGTCGTTTCGACGGGAAAACTTGAATCTCCGGATTCGGAGCGGAGCGGGGTCGGTCATCCGCGGGATGCTGCGCGAGCAAGATCACGAGCATGGGGGGACGGTCGGCCAGGAGCTCGAAGTGACCGTCGCCGAGCTTGCCTTCGACCTGGATGACGGGGAGTTCTACGGCCGCGACGGGCGCAGTGGCATCGATGTGCTGGTCGCCGGTCTGCTCGAGGTGCTTCGAGCGGGGTAGGGAGCGCGGGAACCGGGGGGATCGGGGGGTCTGGCAACCAATGGTCCCTCGTAGATGTCGACTTCGGGACGGTCTACGAGGATCGCCCTGGTGCAATTACCAATGGTCTGTCGATCGCGCAGCCATGGACAGCGACCGTGGCATGCGGGGGACCGGGTCTGTGCTGGGCATGCCGGCGCGCCCTCGGACGGGGCACGACCATTGGTAATCGGGAGGAGGTGATCCCTGTGCATGTGCATTGTGAGCGGATGCGCCGGCGACCATTGGTTGCCAGACCCCCCGATCCCCCCCGATCCCCCCGGTCTCACTCGATGTGAACCACCACCTCCCCAATCGTGGTCCACGTCACCTGCATCGGGTCGACGGCCACACTTGCCTGCACGATGGTCCGGCCCGGCTCGGTGCCGCCGACGCGCCACGCGGCGTCCATCCGATCCTTGCGGATCTGGATGTCTCCCGGACGCGCGTCGCCCCACCAGCGCAGCTCCTCGCCGTAGGGGTTCAGCTTGGTGCCGGCGTCCACCGGCTCGGCCGTCCACCCGTCGTGCGACCAGCGCAGCACCAGCCCGGTGAGCTCGGCGGGAGCGGCGTCGCCGAGCTTGGGCAGGACGTCCATGCAGGTTCCGCCCGCATCGCAGAAGCGCGCCTCTTTCAGGGCGTGCTTGGCTCCTCGCTCGTCGAGGTTCTGGACGCTGGCGCGGTCGAAGAAGTGCAGGGTGTTGGCCTGCTCCCACATCCAGATCGACGGGTAGAAGCGATGCCCCCCTTCGTAGGAGCCCCCGCCGTGCCACAGGGTGACGCCCTTCGGCGTGCCCGGCAGCTCGGCCTTGCGAACCACGACGTCGCCCTCCTCCTTCAGGTGCCTGGTGTGCTCGGCGCCGCCGGGGATGCGCCCCAGCCAGGCCTTGTAGGCGGTGGCGACCGTCGCTTCGGTGTGGGGGATGGCTCGGGCGGGCGATCCCGAGCAGGCCAGCAGGGTGAGCAGCGGTAGCATGCGCCGAGTCTACCGCCCCGGAGCCCCCGCATGCGCTTTCTGAACCCCGACCGCGACGCCCACCTCGAGCTCGCCCTTCAGGACGTGTTCATCGTGCCCGGGTGCTGGGAGGGTGGCTCGCGCATGGAGACCGACCTCACCCCGTCCGACTTCGCCGGCGGCAGCCATCCCGTCGTTGCGGCGAACATGAACGCGGTGACCGGCAAGCGCATGGCCGAGGCGATGGCCCGCTTTGGTGGGCTGGGTGTGCTGCCGCAGGACATGGCGCTCGAGCACGTCGAGCGTATCGTGAAGCACATCCAGGCCGCCGACCCCCGCTACGACACGCCGCTGTGGGTGCGCCCCAGCGCCACCCTGCGCGATGTCGACGGCATCATCCGCAAGCGTGCCCACAAGATGGTGGTGGTGGTCGACGAGCAGCGCCGCCCGGTGGGCATCGTGAAGCCCGGCGACCTGCGCGAGCGCGACCAGTACGCGCCGGTCACCGACGTCATGACCCCCAACCCCATCACCTTGCCCGTCGGCACCAGCAACCGCGACGCCTACCTGCACATGGCCGAGACGCGGGTGGAGTCGGTGCCCGTGGTCGATGCCGATGGTCGCCTGGCCGGGGTGATGACCCGCGCCGACGCGGTGCGCCTGGACCTGCTGACGCCGGCGCTCGACGCCCAGGGGCGCCTGATGGTCGCGGCGGCGGTGGGCATCAGCGCCGATGCGGTCGACCGGGCGGGTGTGCTGGCCGAGCTGGGGGTGGGCGCCATCGTGCTGGACACCGCGCACGGGCACCAGCGCCGCATGCTGGACACCGTGGCGGCGGTTCGGGAGCGGGTGGGGCCGGGCGTGCCGCTGGTGGCGGGCAATGTGTGCACCGCCGGGGGCACGCGCCAGCTGATCGAGGCCGGGGCCGACATCGTGAAGGTGAACGTCGGGCCAGGCGCGATGTGCACGACGCGCATGCAGACCGGCGTGGGTCGTCCTACCTTCTCGGCGGTGGCCGAGTGCGCGGCCGAGGCGCGGCGGCTGGGCAAGCACGTGTGGGCCGACGGCGGGGTTCGGCATCCGCGCGATGTGGCCATCTACTGCGCGGCCGGCGCGGCCCGGGTCATGGTGGGCACGATGATGGCCGGCACCTGGGAGAGCCCGGGCGACATCCAGGTCGACCCCGAGGGGCACCTGTACAAGGTGAACTGGGGCATGGCGAGCGCGCGCGCGGTGAGCGACCGCACCAGCCACCTGGACGCCTTCGACCGCGCCAAGAAGGGCTTCTTTCGCGAGGGCATCAGCAAGAGCCGCATCTACCTGCGCGAGGGGCAAGAGAGCGTCGGCGCCATCCTGGTGGACATCATCACCGGCCTGCAGAGCAGCCTGACCTACGTGGGCGCGCGCAGCCTGGAGGCGTTCCACGCCGAGGCGGTGATCGGGGTGCAGACGGTCGCGGGCTTTGGCGAGGGCATGCCGCACGGACGTGTGCGCAAGTAGGGCACCTCACTCGTTGAGCATGCCCATGCGGCGCCGCTCCACCTCGGCGCGGTCGACCTCGCCGAGCTCGGCCCACAGCTCGGGCACGAACACGCGCATCGAGCCGCTTGCGGCGGCATCGAGGGCGGCGCCGGCCACCGCGAGATCGAGGTCGGGGGGCAGCACCAGCTTGCCGGTGACCACGCGCCGATCGACGGGTTCGTGCTCGTGCTGCTCGGGGCGCTCCCAGCAAGTGCGGCACAGGGTGCGGAACTGCTCGGTGTGCACGTACAGGTCGGCCTGGCCGGGCAAGCTCAGTCCGGCCTCGGCGATCTGACCGCGCTCGGACTGGGTGCCGGCGAAGGGCAGGGTGCGCCAGCCCTCGCGGCGCAGCGTGGCCAGGTGGGGATGCACGGGAACGTGGCGCTCGCCGAAGGTGCGGTGCACGATGGGCGCACCGTCGAAGAGCACGATGTCGCCGTAGTCGACGCCCAGGTCGTGCACCAGGGCGCTGCGGATGCGGCCGTGGCACGGGGACAGCCGCTCGACCCAGACGGTCTCTTCGTCGCCGGGGTCGTCGGTGTCGGCGCGGCGCTCGGCGACGGGGCGCTCGGCCAGGCGCACCTGCATCGTGGGCCAGGAGCCCTGCGGAAGCCCGTCCTCGCCGAGATCGAGGGTGCATCCGATGGAGCGCCAGCGCTCCAGGGCGGCCTCGCCGTGGCCGCACGCGGTCGCGCAGATCGACAGGTTCCACAGCACCGCCTCGTTGGGCTCGCCGAAGAGCGCCTCGGCGCGCAGGTTGGCCTGGTAGCCGTCCTCGAAGCGACCGCGGTTCTTGCAGAACAGACCCCAGTTGTAGTGAAACACCGCGTTGTCGGGCTCGGCAGCGACCAGGAGCTGGTGGGCCTGCTCACACACCGTGTCGAAGCGCCTTCCGGCGATGCGGGATGCGGTGGTGAGGGCGCGGGCGGCGCGAATGCGGGTGCCCTCGTCCGAAGCCCCGTCGACGAGGCGCTGAAGTGCCGCGACCAGGTCGGCGAAGAAAGGTTCGTCGGGCGCGGCGGCGTTGAGGTATCGCAGGTCGACCAGCGACTCGGTGGCCTCGCCCAGCAGGCTCAGGACGGGGCCGTGGTCGGGCCAGTCCGCCAGCAGATCCCGGGCGACGGCCAGGCGTCCGTCGCGGTCGAGCTCGGGCAGACCCATGGCCGTGGCCAGGCCCCGCGCGGCCACCTCGTTGCTCGATGCGGCGGCCATCAGGGGCTGCAGGGCCATCCACGCGCGCGCTTCTTCGCCCTGGGCGGCGTGGGCGCTGCATGCCCGGAGTGCCTCGCCGACCCGCTCGCGATCCAGGGGTGCTGCGCCCGGCTTGTCCATTCCGCCTCCAGCTCCGAAGATAGCCCTCGGAGACCCGATGCTCATCCAAGATGCCAGCGAACAGCACCGCGACGCGATCCTCGCCCTGAACCAGAGCGAGGTGCCGCACGTGGGAACGCTCACGGGCCCGCAGCTCGATCGCCTGCTGGCCGAGGCCCGGTACGCGCGTGTGGTCGAGCGTGACGGCGCGCTCGCGGCCTTCCTGATCGGCTTTGGCCCCGGCGCCGACTACCACAGCCCGAACTACCAGTACTTCGACACACGCTACGACCGGTTCGCCTACTGCGACCGCATCGTGGTCGCGGCGGCGTCTCGCGGCCTGGGGCTGGGTCGGCAGCTGTACGACGACCTGGCGGCGCTCGCGCCGGGGGTGCCCACGTGCTGCGAGGTGAACGTGAAGCCGCCCAACCCCGACTCGCTGGCCTTCCACGCCCGACTCGGCTTTCGGGAGGTGGGGCAGCAGGACACGGATGAGGGCAAGAAGCGGGTGGCGCTGTTGCTGCGCGCCGCGCCGGTGATCCCGCGAGGCCGATGAGGTCCCCGACATCGCACCGGCAAATCATCGTTTTCGTCTGAAGGCGGAAATCCAGGGCCGTTGGTAGTCCGGACCTGCGCGGCGATCTCTACCGTCGATCCCAGACCTCGCTGCGCACCTCTCGCGGCGGGTCCGGGAGCACGACATGGCCCACGAGACCGGCGGCAAGCAGCAGCGAAAGGCCCAGGGCGCGGTACAGCAGCGCCAGACCCGGGCGCCCGAGGGCGAGCAGCCCGCGGTCCAGGCCTACGCGCCCTTCGACTCGGCGGCGGTCCAGGGCGGGCAGGCGACACCCAACCTCGAGGCGGCGAGCCAGGAGGTCCACGGCGAGCCGCTCGCAGCCCGCGGTGCGCAGGATACGCAGTGGGCGGCGGCGAGCCCGATGGACGGCTTCTACTTCGAGGGCGAGCACGAGGTGGGCGAGCCCATGTCGTCGGCCGGTCCGGGTCCGTGCCAGGCCACCGCGGCGCCGCCCACCGGTCCCGATGCGGCGGAGGGCGACCCGGTCGAGGCCGGCTCCGGCCAGCTCGACATGGACTTCTACAGCAAAGAGGTCGACGCCGAGGGCTACGACGCCGGCGATTCCGGCGCGCAGTTCGAGTCCGGGGTGAGCGTGCTCGACAACGGGCTGGCGGCGCAGGCCAGCGGCGGCGCGGGCGCCGACAGCGACAACGGCGAGGGCCTCACCGCGGGGGCGTCGGTGCAGCTGGGCGGCGGGGTGTCGGCCGCGGTGCACGTCGAGCGGCTGCACAGCGATGCCAGCGCCGACAACGGCTGCCGGGTCACGGTCACCATCGTGGCCAGCGCCAGCCTGGACGCGTCCACGCAGTTCGCGCAAGACAGCCAGGGCGGCAAGAACACGCCGTTCTCGGGCGGGCTGGGCGTGTCGGCGGGCATGGAGGGCAGCTGGACCACCGCCGAGTTCGTCAGCGGCCCGGCGGGCGAGCTCATCGCCAGCAGCTGGGAGGGCGGCGACTACATGTCGGCGCTGCGTTCACTGTCTTCGGCGGCGGCGATCATCGAGCGGCTGGCCAGCGGCAATGCCGTCAGCGTGGACACCGACGGCTTGAGCCCCGGCGAGGTGCGCAAGAGCGAGACGAGCATCGAGGGCGCGCTGTGCATTCCAGCGAGCTGGGGCGTGGCGTCGGTCGAGGTCTCTGCCGCCCAGCAGGGCACCGCCGAGCGCGAGATCGCCTTCACCTCAGCGGGCATGTACGAGGTTCGCGTGGGCTTCAGCGCCATGACCACCCTGACCGCCGACGGTGAGCTCGACCTGGGCGTGGTGCAGCTCACTGGGGGCGTCGCCACCGAGGTGCTCGCCGGCCTCGCCCTCGAGTACACGTTCACCCACACCGAGAAGCACCTGGCCGATCGGGTCCTGGCCGCGGCCGACCGCCGCGAGCTCGAGCGCATCTCGGGCGAGCTGGCGGTCTCGCCCAGGGTGACCGAAGAGCTCGACGGCGAGACGACGAGCTCCCAAGAGGGCATCGCGCGAGGGGACTTCCAGGCGGGCTGGGACCAGACCCAGGAGCGGCGAGACGAGATCCATCACGGCGTCGATGGCATGGATGGCACGAGCATCCACGGGCAGGGCGGCGATGGGTTCAGCGTGGGCTACGGCGGCGAGACGCTGGTCGGCCTGAGCGACGGCAGCAGCCTGGATGCGTCGGTGCACGGCGGCGAGATCACCGCCACCTTCCAGACGCAGCAGACGGCCACCACCCTGGGCATGGGCTGGCCGTCGCTGAAGTCGGTGAAGGAGCGCGACTGGCCCACCGCCTTCAAAGAGGCCTTCGTGCACGAGCACGACCGGCTGACGGGGGTGAAGTTCAACGACAGCGACATCCGGGACATCGTGCAGAACCGGGTCTTCGACGTGGGCAACTGGGACAAGTGCGCGCGCACCATCGACACCAACCGCCCCTGGGTTCAGACCGGCGCGGCGATGCGCGCAGCCAAGCCGCCCGCCGAGTGGTCTGCGGCCGATCCCGAGATGGCGGTGCTGGTGACGCGCATGCAGATCCTGGCCGACTTCGTGGCCGACCACGGCGCCGCATCGCACCACGTGGTGCACAACCTGACCCAGCGCTTCGGCCAGGACGGCGAGCACGAAGACCTGGGCACACTCGAGACCTGGCCTCCCGAGATGGAAGACCTGTACAACGTCTACAACGGCACGGTCCGGCCCATGGTCGACACGCTCGTAGAAGAGCTCTCGGCCTTGACCGCCGACGGCGACACCACCGGGGGCATCCAGCTGGCGACCAGCGTGCAGGTGGGCCTCCGCATGATCCAGCAGGGCGTCGCCTCGACCCCTACCGCCGATCACCAGGCGCAGACGCGCATCCTCGACGAGCTCGGCGAGGAGCTGGTGGACGTCGGGTACCATCTGGAGCTGTTCGCGCTGATGAGCGAGGGCGGACCAGACCAGTGCGCGGCCGACACGGGGTTGGTCGTGGACGGTCAGCAGGCCGAGTTGAGGACGCTGATGGAGACGATGAGCGGGTATCAGAAGGTGGAAGCGGGGATTTTGGGGAAGGCAGCAGGGGATAGCTCGGACACCGGCTTAGAAGACTTTCAGATTGCTCTGAATACCCTCTACGAGAAGTGGCGCAGCGCGGATATGCGCGCCGCGGCGTTGTCCACAGACGAATCCAGCGCCAGGGGCCGCCCAGCCCCCGATCTGGATGCAGTAGAAGCATTGTGCTCCGCTACTTGGCCCACCTACACGATGGGCACCTACGGCCCGCAGACGATGTTTGCCGATGAATACGAATACTGGAGGCAACAATGAGAGCCCTTCTTGTTGCGCATTGCGTTTTGCTCTTCGCCTGTGGTGGCTCGCCTGATCGATCTGCTCCGGTCAAAGTGGAAGGCCGCTACGCCGCGTCGCCGTGTGTGGATCCACAGACGAGCAGCTTCGCCGATGGGGATCACGGAATTCCGGGCTACGTAGCCGCCGCTCCCGGCTGGTCCGGGACAACAACCCGATGCGGTTCCGCCGACGGGAAAGTCGTCTTCGGAATTGCCCGGCTCGGTGGCGTTTCGGCCCGGGATGAGGACCACCTCTACGAGCAATTCGTGGCGACCCTAGGGGAATACGGCGGTCGAGAAGGTGGTACGGCCGATAGGTCGGCTAGCACGCTCGGCGGCCGAAGCGCGGTCCAGCAAGACCACGAGATCTTTGTACCCCGGCCAGTTCGCCGCAGGATGAGAATCGTCGTCAAGGACGGGCAGGCGTACGTGGCGCTGGCCACCACCAGCCCCGAGGTCTTCTCGGAACACGAGACCGAAATCAACGCCTGGCTCGACTCCGTCACCTTCGACGATTTCAAGTAGCGGTTTGGGGCCGTTTGACACCGTCGGCAGCACCTGGGGATGGACATGATGCTGATTGCCTTCTTCGCGTTCGGCTGCAACCTGCTGGCGGGCGTCCCCGAGCAGGAGCGATTCTCCGGAGGTGGCCTCTCGGTGGATGTTCCGGCCGGCGGCTCCTGCGAGGAGCGCAAGGTCGCCGTGCGGTCGTCTGAGCGAGAGACGCTGTCCCTCGGCGGCGGTCTGGCCGCCCATCCCGGGGAGACCTGGAGCACTGTCGAGTGCAAGGACGCCGCTGGCAACGTCCTGCTGGCCGCTGGATGGAGTCGCGCGTCCGTTCCAGACCTGACGGCCAGGGTGGACTCGGATGTAGCCCTCAACGCATACGTGGAGCGAGCCGGGACGGCGTCGACCGCTGTGGCTGACCTCTCGAAGGTGGAATCGATTGCGCACGTCCAGTCTGTTTGGATCGCCGGCAACGAGCTGAATCGCCAGCTTCGCATCGTCGCTGCCGACGGAAGTCTGTACTACGCAGCGGCGATCGCCTTTGAATCCGACATCGCGTTGGGGGCGGCCTGGCTCGACTCCGTCACCTTCGACGGCCTCCACTCGCGCTGACCAACGCCCTACCGAATCTCCACCCCGCCGATCCACACGTTCCTGTCCTCACCGGTCGCCTCGTCTTGGGCATCGTTGGCGTACCGAACCCGGATGGCCACGCCCTTGCGAACGGTGCCCAGGCGGTGAGCCCGCATCTGGGCGTTGGGAAGGATGGCACCGCTCAATTCGCCCATGGACCACTCGAGCCTAGGCAGCACGCCACTGGCCGGAACTCCGCAGGCCCACAGGACCACCTCACCGGATGAGGGAGCGGTCACTTCGATGGTGCTGTTGGCGTACAAGAACAGCCGTGAGCCCTCGTTGGTCGCGCCCGCTCCCACCTGCATCTGTTCGAACGGGAGCCCAATGGGCGCGGGCCCGGTGCAAGGGAACTCGGTCGGTTCCCAGGTCGGGGGCAGGGGCACCTCGGGCCGGGCCCACAGCGTCCAGCCGTCCCCTTGGCGTCGGGTGGTGAGCCCCTGTCCGTACCAATCGGTGGCTTGAGGTTGTCGCCAGGACTGGAAGTGGCCGAAACGAACGGCCACGTCGGCGTCGACGGGTCCACCTTCGTAGTCGCACCGCACCGCGATTCCTCGGCTGGCGCCGTAGAGCTTGGCGGCGTCGCACTCGGCCGCTGCCGCGTTGGGGAAGGCGCGGAAGTCCTCGGATGAGACGTAGAGGCTGTCGGCACCATCGGCGATGCCGTAGACGAGCTTGCGGACCTCGGCGTGGCCGCCGCGACGGTGTTGCTGCGTGATGGCCAGCAGCCCTGTGGACGTCAACAGGATGGTTGCTCCCGTGAGCCACCGGGAGCGCTCGAGATCCGAGATTCCCGCTGCGGCCAGGACCGAGAGTCCTGCGAGGAGCAGGAGGTCCTGCCGGATGTTCACGGCGCCGCTGTGGGGGTGCAGCCCAAGCAGCAATAGGAGATCGAGGGTGAGGAAGATGGCACAGGCCAGCACAACCGTGTTCTGACGGCGCGTCCACAGACCGCGGGAGGCCAGGGCGACGAGGACCCAGCCCGCGGGGAACAGCGACTGCCGGGCAGTGGCCTTGGTGTGCTCCAGCAGTGCGATCACGTCCACGGGCGGCCGCGCCGTCTGCAGGCCCATCGGGGTTGGGCCTGCCCAATAGGCGACCCATGCGATGGCGGGAGTGAGCGTTGACAGGGCTAGCCAAGGCCGCCGCGCGGCCCACAGGGCATAGGCGAACATTGGAGCTACGAACCAGGCCTCGTACCGGACCATGGTCGCCATCGCGACAAGAACGACGGTCGGCCGCCAATACTCCCGAGTCGCCAGCCAGGTCGCCCAGGTCAGCAGGGCAAGGGTGAGCGGCTCCTGGTAGACCCCGACGCTGACAGAGACCCAGACCGGGTGGACCGCCACGAAGAGTCCGGCCAGGAAACCGCCTTCGCGGCCTGCCAGATCCGTCGCCACGGCGGCGACGCCCGCTGCGGCAACAGCGCCGATGACGGCCATCGCGGCCTGTATCGGCAGCGGGTCGCCAAAGAGCGACCACATCAGGGAAACAACGACCTGCACGCCCGGTAGCCAGAGGTTCTTCACCACCTCGTGGGGCTCGACCAAGCGGGCCAGAGAATCGCCGAACTTTACAGCCGGAGCCAATGCGAGCAGCCCACACCGGAGCACCAGGGCGGTGCAGAAGGCGGCCCAGATGGGCGTGCGGTCAGCGGCTGGTGGATCGGTCACGGACCGCCAAGTAGCAGGAACGCGCCGCCGGTGGTTGCGGCGCGGAAGGAGCCGACGACAACGTCGCTGAATCCGTCGTCATCAAAGTCGAAACCTCCGGCTGTCCGGACGCCCAACCTTGCCTCGGCGTGCGGGCCAAGTACCGCTGCATCCGCGTTGTCGACTGTCTGCGTACCCGAGACTGGCCCTTGGAAGATGTACATGGCCCCGGACGAGGCTCCTGCGTTGGCATCGTAGATTACCCCGACGAGTAGATCTGCTGTGCCGTCGCCGTCCATGTCGCCGGCACCGGACGCCCCCCACCCCGCCTCACCACCCGCTTCGGCGCCAAGCACTACAGCATCCGCGCCAGAGGTGCCGGCAGATGTTGGTGCCGAATGGCCGTGAAAGATGAAGGCGGCTCCGGTTGCCGCGTCGTGTGCGCGCACGCCGTACACGATGTCGGACAGGCCATCGCCGTTCAGGTCGCCCGCGCCTTCCAGCGCCCCGGCGAAGCCATTGGGCTCTTCTGAGTGATATCGCGCGTCGGAGTCGTCGAGACTCTGAGAGCCGATGGTTGCCCTTCCGAAGATCAGGTAGCCGGCGCCAGCGTTCGTCCCGCCCGTTCCCTGGCTGAACGCTCCCACCAACAGGTCGTCGAAGCCGTCCCCGTTGATGTCGCCGGCCGAACGGGTATTGCCCACCCCGTCGCCGCTTTGTTCGGCCGTGAATGTGGCGTTGGCGATGTCCGCCAACGCCTGGTCGGTCAAGCGGCCGCTGCCGCCGAACACCAGGCTGGCCATGCCGTCACCGGAATCTGCACCCGTGGCACCGAGCCAGATGTCGTCGAAGCCGTCAGCGTTGACGTCGCCTGCGATGGTGCAGCCCAGACCCAGGCTGTCGCCGACGTCACCGGTCAACGACGCCCCGACGGACTGGATCGGACCTCCAACAACGTTCGGACTGCCATACACCAGGTGCGCGGCGCCTCTTCCTCCATCCTCGGCGAAGGCGCAGCTCAGGAGGTCATCGTAGCCGTCGTTGTCGATGTCGCCGTGGCCGCTCGAGACGACGCCGAGGCGGGAGCCAGCAGACCCGGCGAAGGAGACTCCGATGTCGGGCAATGCTCCGAGAGCCGTCATGTCCGTGACAAGGTACACCGCGCCGGAACCAGGCCCGGCAGGGGTGGCCATCGAGGCGCCGACCGCCAGGTCAGCCACCCCGTCTCCGTTCACGTCTCCGGCGTTCCATACACTTCCCGCTTCGTCGCCGGCTGCGGCGCCTGGCCAAAACGTCAGGGTGTCCGCATCGATCTCATCCACGTCCCCATCACAGCTGTTGTCGAACCCGTCGTTCCACTCGAAGGCTCCCGGGAAGGCCTCGTCCTCGGTGTCGTCGCAGTCGCCGTCCAGCGCGACATACCCAATGGGCGGCGTGCACGATTCCGTAGACGTGTCGCTCCCAAAGCCATCGCCGTCGGTGTCCTGGTACCAGGTGGCCAGGACCCCGGTGAAGTCATCGTCGTCGGAGTCGACGTCGCCATCGCAGTCGTCGTCGATGCCGTTGCAGTCCTCTGAGGCACCGGGCTTCACCGCTGGGTCCCCGTCATCACAGTCCCCGTCGTTGTCTGCATACCCGCTCGGTTGCGTACACGCCTCGACGACGGCGCCCACGTCGCCATACCCGTCCCCGTCCCCATCCGCGAACCAGGTCGGCACGCCGGTGAGCCCCGGATCGGCATCGTCGACGTCGCCGTCGCAGTCGTTGTCGACGCCGTCACAGACCTCGTTGCCGTTTG
Organism: Myxococcota bacterium; assembly: GCA_965216925.1. Lineage (GTDB taxonomy): Bacteria > Myxococcota_A > UBA796 > UBA796 > CAYYHT01. The sequence goes on from CBDCGT010000001.1 coordinate 6,319,126, forward strand.
GCCGGGCACGGTCGTCGGCGTCGTCGCAGTCCCCCGAAGCGATAGCGGTGCCGTCGGGCTGCTCGCAGGCGCGGACTTCGATGGACCCGAAGCCGTCGCCGTCTTCGTCGACGAAGTAGGCGTTGTCGTCGATGGCGGCGATGTCGACGTCTCCGTCGCAGTCGTTGTCGACGCCGTCGTAGATCTCGTCGGCTTGGGGGTGCACGGCGACATCGGAGTCGTCGCAATCGGTGCAGTTGTCGCAGTCGGCTTCGTTCGAGCCGTACCCGTCGCCGTCGCGGTCGAGCAGCTCGTCGACGTTGGTGATGCATGCGGTCGACAACAGAAGCAGTACGGGCATGAGGCGCATCGGGGCTCCAGATCGAGAGGCGACGATAACCGACCTCGGCATCCCGTTACCGACCAACCGCCTTGGATTTCCGCCCGCGCCCCGCCCCACTCACCTCCCCACCACCCCCAGCGGCACGAAGGCGCCGTCCGTCATCACCACGAACGGGCGGTCTTCGATGACCAGGCCGCCCTTGCCGTCGTGCTCGATGATCTGCAGCAGCCCCATGCCGAAGCCCATCGGTCCGCGGCTGTAGTAGTGGGCCTGCAGCTCGTAGGGGTAGGCGCTGGGCTTGGGGATGCTGAAGCACTCGGGGCCGTAGCCGGTGGTGATGTCGGCGTAGAGGCTGCCGCCGCTGTCCAGCGATGGGCTGGAGTAGTAGGCGTGGCCGCCCTTGCCGTCGTAGATGTGGAAGTCGACGTCGTTGTTGTCGGTCTCCCAGTTCAGGATGAAGCGCAGCTCGGGCTTGTCGGCGGGCTGCACATCCATGCCCTGCAGCGCCTCGCCGACCTGGGAACCGCCGCCGTCTGCGGCCCATGCCGCTGCGATCAGGGCGGCGTCTTCGCGCAGGATGCGGTGGGCGCTGGCGAAGCGGTCGAAGGGCTGGTCCAGGGCCTTGCGCAGCACCTCGATGGCCTGTGGGTGGTTGCCCTGCCGCGCATGGGTCCAGGCCAGCAGGCGGTGGCCCGCGGGGTGGTCGTCGCGCTGCAGTAGCGCCTTGGTGTACGAGTCGGTGGCCAGGGGCAGGCCGGCCTCGCCCAGGGTCTGTAGGCGCTCGCCTGCCAGGCGGCGCAGGTCGGCGCGGGAGGGGAACAGGTCGATGAGCGAGCCGTAGACACGCGCCGCCTCCTGCAGCTGGCCTCGCTCCTCGAGCACGGCGCCGAGCGCCAGCAGGGCCAGGGGGTCTGCTGGCGACTCGGCTCGCCAGGCACGGGCGCGGGCCTCGGCCTTGGTCAGGCGCCCGGCCAGCAGGTGCTGCATCACCTCGCGGTACGGGCCCTCCCAGGCGTCGAGGGGGTCGAGCTTGGCCGGCTTCGAGGGCATCGGCTCCTCGTCCTCTTCTTCGGCCTCCATCATGCGGCGCTCGCGGGGAGGACGGCTGCGTGCGAACTCGACGGTCACGTCCTGGGCCATGGCCTGGGGAGCCGGGACGGGCCCATCCATGGGATCGGCGGCCATGCCGTCCAGGTGCTCGCTCTCGGCGCTCTTCATCTTCTTGTCTACGTCGGACGCGGGTTCTTCGGCGTCGCGGCTGTCGTCTTCGGGGACCTGCAGGGTGCTGGGGTTGTCGATGAAGACGGGCTCCTTGCGCGCGATGTGCTGCAGCTGGCCGTCGCGGATGGTCAGGATGTCGGCGAGCGCGTCGCGGGGGATGTCGAAGCGCGCGTAGTCGGCCTCGGTCTCGAGCACCAGCAGGCCCGTGTGCGGCGAGAGCACGCGGAAGCGGGTGGACAGGTCGACGATGGACGCGGCCAGGGCCTCGCGCTGCTCGGCGGTCTGGGCCATGCCCTCCAGGTGGTACAGGCGGCCGATCTCGGCCTGGGCGGCGGCGCGCTGCAGGAGGGGGCCGTTGGCGGGGGCCTCGGTGATTCCGGTGACCGGGCGGTCGCCCAGGCTCAGGGACAGGGGCTGCTGGTCGGCCAGCTCGGCCCAGATGGTGACGCTGTCGCCGGGCTGCAGGCCGCTGACGGTGGTGGGCCAGACCCACTCGGCGCCGGGCACCGAGACGGCCATCTCGCCCGAGGCGCCCAGAGCCAGGCGGCGTCCGATCTCGGCGGCGTCGATGCGGTCGGCGTCGAGCACCACGCCAAAGTCCTTCAGGCCCGCGGTCACCAGGCTCTCGACCGAGGCCTCGTCGCGGGCACCCCCGCTCACGATGACGTCCAGGCGGTCGGCGCGGGTAAAGCGCACGGCGTCCAGCAGCGCGCCGCGCTCGGTGTCTCCGGCGGTGGCGACGCCGTCGGTGAGCACCAGCACGCGCTCAGCGCCCTGCACCGCCGTGAGGGCGGCGGAGAGATCGGACGCTCCCATGGCCTGGCGCGCTTCCAGAATGGCCAACTCGCCAGGACCAAAGCCGCTGGCGCGGCCGTCGTAGACCTCGAAGACCTCTTGGTCGAAGGCGAGCACGCGCACCTTGGCGCGGCCCGGGAAGGTGGCGACGACCTGGGCCAGGGTGGCGAGGTCCTGCGACAGGCTCAAGGCGCGGGAGGCGCTGGTGTCGAACAGGATGGTGACGTCGTCCAGCGGGTCGGCGCCCACGGTGAGCTCGGGCACGACGCGGATGGCCGAGAAGTCGCCGCCGCGCATGGCCAGGCCGGTGGTGGTGCGCTCGATGGGCAGCGACAGGTCGCCCTCGGGCACCGCGTGCTCGGCGGTCATGGTGTAGGTCTCGCCGCCCATGCTCACCCGGGCGTCGAGCTTGCCCAGCTGGGGCAGGCCGCCGGTGGGCAGGCTCCACGGCTCGTCGGCGTCGAGGTCGCGCGACCAGCTGATGATCAGCTCCTTGCTGCCCTTGGCCTCGATGGGAAAGACGCGGGCGCGGAAGGTGTTGCCCGCGTCGTACTCCAGCAGCGCCGGGTCGGTGCGCTGGTGCAGGAAGTCCTCGTAGGCGCGGCGGGCGGCCTGCAGCTCGACGACCTCGCCCTCTTGCCAGTGGTCGCCCAGCTTCATGGCAAAGCGGCTGACCGCGGCCCCCGGTGGCAGGGTGATCTCGAAGCGGCCCTCGATCTGCCGGTCTTCGGGGTTGTCGAAGACCAGGTGCAGCTCGGTGAACTCGAGCGGGTCGTCGACCACCGCCGACACGTTCATCTCGCGCAGCACCAGGCCGGTGCCGTCCGCCGCGGTCAGCGACATGGGCGACGCACCCTGGGCGGCGGGGGCCCAGGCGAGGCCGCTGGTGAAGAAGATGGCGTCCTGGGCCAGGTCGGGCTGAGGGCCGAGCGGGCCAGGGTTCGCGAGGGCGGTCAGGGCGAGGAGCGTGATGAGCAAGGGGCCTCCTGTGGTGAGGGAACGCCCTCGCGGGCGAGAGCTTACAGATCGGGGCCATGGGGTGCTGGATGTCCGCCAGGAGGGCATAGGGGGGCTTCGGGTCGCGACTTCGCCCTGTTCGGGGCGCGTCGGGGCGTTAGCCGGCCGGTCCGGAGGATCACATGGCTCTGCAAGCCGGCATCGTCGGGCTGCCCAACGTGGGCAAGTCCACCCTGTTCAACGCGCTCACCGCCGCTGGCGCCGAGTCGGCGAACTACCCCTTCTGCACCATCGAGCCGAACACGGGCGTGATCACCGTGCCCGACGAGCGGCTGGGTCGACTGCAGGCGCTCATCGACACCAAGAAGGTCATCCCGGCGGTGGTCGAGATCGTGGACATCGCGGGCCTGGTGCGCGGTGCCAGCAAGGGCGAGGGGCTGGGCAACCAGTTCCTGGGCAACATCCGGGCGACCAATGCCATCCTGCACGTGGTGCGCTGCTTCGACAACGACGACATCGAGCACGTCGACGGCACGGTCGACCCCCTGCGCGACATCGAGACCATCGAGACCGAGCTGCTGCTGGCCGACATGGAGACCGCGGGCAAGCGCGTCACCCGCTTCAGCAAGCTCGCCAAGAGCGGCGACAAGGAGGCCAAGTTCCACTTCGCCGTGGCCGAGAAGCTGCTGGCTGCGCTCGAAGAGGGCATTCCCGCACGCGCTGTCGAGTGGACCGAGCAAGAGCTGGTCTCGGTCAGGGAGGTGCAGGTCATCACCATCAAGCCCGTGCTGTTCGTGTGCAACGTCGACGAGGGCAGCGCCGCCACCGGCAACGCCCACAGCGAGAAGGTCGCGGCCTACGCCGCCGAGCGAGGGGCGGGCTGCATCGTGCTGAGCGGCGCCATCGAGGCCGAGATCGCAGAGATGGACGACGAAGACGACCGCGCGATGTTCCTGGAAGAGATCGGCCTCGCTGAGAGCGGCCTGGCACGCATGGCTCGTGAGGTGTACCGGCTACTCGGCTACCAGACGTATTTTACGGCTGGGGAGAAGGAGATTCGGGCCTGGACGGTGAAGGAAGGCGCGACCGCACCGCAGGCGGCCGGGGTGATTCACTCGGACTTCGAGAAGGGCTTCATCAAGGCCGAGGTGTACACGATCGAGGATCTGGAAGAGTACGGGAACGAGGCGGGGTTGAAGGCGGCGGGGAAGCTGCGGATCGAGGGGAAGGGGTATGTGGTGAAGGATGGGGATGTGATGCATTTTAGGTTCAATGTCTGAGACGGTGTCCCCGGATGGTCTGAAAGCCCCGCGTTGTCGGGGCTTTCGTCGTTCTGGGGCCGGTTCTCGGGACGACGGTGGAACGTCCCGGATCGTCCAGGCTCGTCCCGAGTCGGGGACAGAACCGGGGACAGTGGAGAGAATGAAAGTTAGCCTCGGCACTTGGCAGGCGTAATCTCATCCGTTACGTAATCTCTATCGTTACGGAGAAGCCATGGCGTCGCCACATCCCGGTGGAGTGCTCCGCTCACGGTTCATGGAGCCGATGGGGCTGTCCGCCTACGCCATGGCCAACGCCCTCGGCGTCAGCCGGCCCACGGTGAACGAGCTCGTGCGGGAGCGGAAGTCGGTCACGCCTGCCCTTGCCATCCGGCTCGGCCGCTTCCTCGGCACCGGGCCCGAGTTCTGGCTCCGGCTTCAGCACGCGTTCGATCTCGACGCCCTCACCGGCAGCCTCGCCAACGACCTAGACAACATCGACCCCAACGAGGTCCCTCCCATGGCCCCTCGCGACACCGGATACGACATGATCCAACTGGACGCCCCTGTTGACAGCGAGATCGCGACGGCGGCGGTGAAGAAGCTCGCCCGTGCCCTGAAGTGCAACGCCGTCGAGGTTCGGCGGTTCGCCACCCACATCGTCGGGTACTCGCTACGGGATGACTACGGGCAGGTGGCCGACCCGTTCAAGCGGCAGGCGGCTCGGGAGGTGCTCGGCACGGTCATCCACAAGATGGAGGCGGAGGCGGAAGGGGCCGTGGACCACTTCCTGTTCGAGGTCCACCACAAGGTCTGGCGGATCGGACAGCGGATGGACGTGGACCTCCACGGGAAGCTCGCCACGGAGAGCTTCGATGTGCGAGCGGTCACATTCGCGTTGGCGGCCCAGCACGACATCACCGTCCACGGAGTCTCAGCGTGGGATGGGCGGGTGATGATGTGGGTCCGGTACGAGCCGCCGCCGGCCCTCGACAACTTCAAGGAGCGACTGCGAGAGCGGCTGCTCGAGGAGCAAGAGAAGATGGCGAATCCTTCGACGACCAACACGACGTTCGTGAACGCCGGTCCTGGTGTCCAGGTCAACACGACCGGCGGGAAGGCCGACGTGACCGTGAACAACCAGCGGGGGCTCACCCCCGACGAGCTCGCCGTCGTGGCGGAGGTGATGAAGATGGTGGAGGGCTCGAACCTCCCCGCCACCACCAAGGCCGAGGTGAACGATGCCGGGGCGATGCTCGTGGCCGAACCCGATGCTCAGAAGGCGATGTCCTTCTTGCAGAAGGCGGCGACGGCGGCCGGCAGCGTCGTCGAGCTGGCTGGCAAGGTGGCCGATCTGACCGCTCTCGCCGGCCGCTTCATGTCGTAGGGAACGCCAAGCGGTAGCCGACCGCGTTGACTGGTGGGAGGTACGTGCCCCCTTGCGGCGCTCCGGCGTCTAGCGCGAGAACCAAGGGTCAGTCATCCCGGCACTACTCAGGTCCACCGACAAGGGGAAGGTAGACGATGTCGTGACGGAGGTCCGACAGGCGTCTTCTCTGAGTTGATGGGAAAAGGAGTAGTTGTCCATTGACATTAGATGCAGACCACAGTAAATCTGCATCTACTCTGGGGGCCATATGTCAGCCAAGCGACTTCAAGTGCATCTCGACGAGGACGACAAGTCCGCCCTCGACGCCCTAGTGGAGCAGACCGGTCTGACCGAGTCCAACGTAGTCCGTGCTTCCCTACGGCTCGCGGAGGAGGTTGGGCTGGACGGCGACGGCTACCTCCTAAAACCGCTGGCTTCTCCCGACTGGCCCTGGCCGGACTGGTGGGGGCCGCTCTGCAAGAAGCTGGAGGAGATGAGGGAGGTCGGGGAGCCGGTCACGACGCCCACGGGGATCAAGAACCTCATCGTGCACGTCGATCCTCATGGTGGCACCATCACACTGGAATCTGAACGGTCCAGGAGCGGTGCCCCGAGGACGCTCACGGTCTCGATGCTCCGCGACCCCGAGAACGCGACGGCCCATGGCGTCATCGTCCGCGTCTTGAGGTCGCTGCCGGTGGATATTCCGCCGGTCACGAGCGGATGGTTCGGCCCGTTCAAAGTCCTGGACCTGCTCGGGGCCGCCATCGAGGACGGACACGACTGGCCACCCGAACGCCTCGGAGTGTACCTGGTGAGCCGGAAGCGGTGGAGAGGCAATCCGAAGGGCAAGTGCGAGCCGCTCTACGTGGGCTCGACCACCGGGAGATCAGCCCGGTTCTGCACCCGCGTGGGCGACCTGATCATCGACATGTTCGGGTTCTACGGCGATTCAACCGGCCACAGCAGCGGCGGCCAGAGCCTCTGGGCATGGTGCCACGACCACGGTGTCCAGCCCGGCGACCTCTACCTCGGCTGGTACACAGCTCCCGACATCTGCCCGAGGTGCGAGGAGACTCGCTGGTACGAGACGCTCGCCCCGTCGCTAAACAAGATTTCCCCGCCGCGTTGCCTGCAGCACACCAGGCCGTCGGTGTCGCCGTGAACGACAGCTTCGACGAACCTCCGCTAGAACTCGAACGGCTCGGCGCTCGGGTCGTAGTCGGCAAGCTTCATCGACCTCAACCGACCGGCGTGGCCCGTCACGAACGGCGAGTACGCCAAGCCGACGACGAACACCGAGCCGGGGTCTCTCCATCGCGACCCAGCGAGGTCTGGCACCCACGGGAGATCGAGAGCAGCCCTGGAAGTCGTCCAGATGCTCCGGTTGATGTCGTCCTCGGGATCGAGGTTGGCGGCGTCCCAGAAGGCCATGGACGCCATCATCGCAGACATCACGATCTTCTTCGGCACGTGGGGGGTCTGAGTTCGAACCCATCCGCGTAGAGGGGCTCAGGCCACCCGATCTGGGGAGCCACGACGACAAGGAGTCGACAATGAGTACACCCTTCAAAGAGAACATCCGCCGGCGGCTGGCCGGCGACGACGCCCTCAAGGCGAAGAAGCGGAAGACGAGAGGCGACAAGACCCACATCGCTCTGGCGATCATCGGCCTGATCCGGACGGCGGAGGGCTGGTCGGAGGAGAGCTTGATGCCCGAGGCGGACCACACCGACCTCGAGGCCGTGGTCCGTGCTCTGGAAGTCGCTGAGCACCACGCCCTCCGGGTGCTCTCCCGGTACGTCGACCGCAACGCGATCGAGTGGGTCGCCTGCAACGCCGACCGGCTTGCCGAGCTGGAGGTGTCCCGTGGGTCGTGACCGAGAGTGTCCTGACTCCATCGACGAGGTTGATTCCTGCTTCATAGGCGTGGAGGAGTGCCTGGCCACGGAAGAAGCCGCCCACCTTCATCACCTTGAGCTGGGGTCAAGACGTGCTGCCAACGAAGAGGCCTGGGTCGAGATGCAGAAGGCCTACGCGAATAGGCTCTTTCCCTCCTCGACACCCAAGGTGTAGGCTGACGTTCGAGGTCGACATGGGCGACTGCTACCGGTCTACCGTGTTGTACGTGGGCACGACCGATCAGCAGCTCGACAACGGCCGCTTTGCCGTGGCCTCCGTGGACGACGAGACAGCGGAGGTCCGAGGCTTCGTCGCCTGTGACGACGATGGAGATGACTCAGGGATGGGGACGAATTCGACCCGACGTCCAGCGTAGGACCTCCGGAGACTCTCCCTGTGGCTTAGCCACGACATCAACGCCGGATGACCGGCACTCGTACCGCACGCGGGTCGAGCTCGGGCCCGTTCCCCAGGACGAACACGCAGGAGGCCCTTGATGCCGCCGCGAACCACACGTTGGCTTCTACGCCATGGGGGGCGAGGCGGTCCAGGTGGACGCTGTCCCGCGTGATCGCTTCTACGCGACGGTGTCGGGTGCGGGCCCCGCGATCTGCTTGGGGGCCTCACCGCACTGCAGAGCCGCCCCCGTCGCGTAGTCGAGGACATGCTTCCGCCCGGCTCGCACGAGCTTCATCTCGCCGCTCGTGCCTCGGTCGGTCCAGTAGTGACCCTCGAGCTTGTCCTCGTCGCCGGCGAGGTTCAGGCGGACGCCACCGTGGTGAGGGCGGCTCCTCTCCTGGGCGGTGAGCTTCGGTTCGTTCCGGTACATCGAGGCGAGGACGTGCCGGCCATCGGGCTCCGTGGTCAGTCCCGCCGCCACCGACACCGAGGTCGACTCCTCGGTGAACGTCGTCACCGTCACCGAGGTGTAGGTCTGACGGATGACCACCACCACGGCGATGGCTGGCGGCGTCTCGCCGGTCTCGGGGTCGGTCCACAAGCTCGCTAGCTGCCCTTTCCACGTGCCGTTGAGGTCGGGCACACCGTGGACGAGGGACAGCTTCGGAATCCGCCACACCCACCGGTCCCACCCGGCGAGGACACCGGTGAGAACTCCGACGACGATCGACATCGGCTTGAAGAAGGCCATCGAGGCCGGAGCACCGAAGAACCCGACGGCGACTAGGAACCAGGTCAACGCCGCCATGCCAACGAGGATCGACATGGGGAACTTGCCGGGGACCTTCACGACTTGAACCCGACGTGGTTCCACGCCCGAAACATGAACTCGTGTGCTTGGGCCCGAGTCCACTTCTGGTGGCTTCCGAAGAGGTACTTCCGCTTGTTGACCTCCAGGAGCTTGCCGGCCTTGGCGTCGTCCTTGGTCTCTCGCCAGCAGTGGGCGACGACCTCTTGGACGTCGCTGTAGTAGCCACTCTCCTCGCGGTTGAAGCACTTGTCGGGGGCGTTGAACACCAGGCACTCGATCAGGAACGAGGCCATCGGTGCGGCAGCCGCCTTGGCCGTCGCGTTGCCGTTGTTCGCCATGTCGTCGCTGAGACGCTTCAAGATTCGGGCGACCCGCTTGAACCGCTTCTTCGTCTCGGTGTTGCGGGCGACGCCGTTGTCGTAGTGCTCGTCATGCCAATTGATCACCCGCTTGGACGGGTCATTCGCCGACCGGGTCTCGACGCCCTCGAGGTAGAGCCACGAGCCGTTGGACCCTCGCTTGCCGGTGTACCGGCGATGGAGCAGGAACGGGGTGGCATCAGAAGGAAGCCGCCCGGAGTTGCCGACGATGTTGAAGGTCTTGGGGCGGGGCTTCACGTCGTTGCCGAACTTCTGAGCGAGGGCCCGGTGAACTTCCGACCGGAACTGAGAGAGCAAAGCCGTCGGCTGATTCCCGAGCCCGACCATGGAGGCGGTCACACCAGACGGGAGGGTGTAGAAGAAGCCTGACTGCAGGACGAGGGCCACGTCCACGTCGCTCCCGCCCTTCACGTTCGTGTTGTTGCGGTACGAGCCGGTCGCATAAACCTTGAAGTCCCGGGCGTTCAAGATCCCGGTCTGTCGAACGGCGTCGTTGATCATCCCTGCGGCTCGGGTGGCCTTGGCCTCCTCCGAGTCGGACGGCGGTTTCGACCACGCCTTGAACAGCTCGTTCCAGTCCCTTGCCATCTCGCTCCCTCGCCCGCCGATTTGTCGAGAGCGAGCCTCGGTCCTCTACTCCGTTCGGGCGGCTGGGGCAGCCGATGACGGTGAGCAGAATCTCCGCGGGATGGCGTGAGTTGGTGGGTAGGGTCGAAGGCACGAGCCGTGTGGGCCGTGCAGAAGGCCAACTCCGCCTACGAGGTGCCCCATGCCCGACCCGACTCCCGATCGCGACCCGAAGGTGGTCGTTCATCTCCATGTCCGCGAGTCCGACCGCAACACGCTCCGTGCCATCGCCGCACTCAGTGGAGTCGGCGTGTCGGAACTCGTCGCCAGCTGGACCGCGAAGTACGCCAAGAAGCTCGGCCTGCCCGCGGTCGCCGCGGTGGAGGTGCCCTGTGAGTGAGCACCCCAGGCCGACCCTGTCTGGCTCTGACAAGGACCGTGCGGCCATGCCGACGGACGACGTGCTGGAGATGTTCGGCGATTCCGGCGTGATCCGTCGGGAGCGACGGACCGTTCGGCTCGCCGACATCACCCTCAACCCCGCCAACGCCGACCTGTTCCCCGAGTCCCGCCAGGACTTCGAGTCGGTGAGCACGAGCACCGCGAAGTATGGCCGACGCCATCCCGTCGAGGTGACGCCCCAGCTCATGCTCCTCGACGGCGAGCGGCGGTACCACGACCACGTCGATCGAGGCGACGAGGAGGTCGAGGTCGTCGTCGTCCACGGCCTCGAGGCTGACCTCGACATCGAGCTCTATCTGCTCGACTGCTGGTCCTCGAGCCGCGACCCATCGATGGGCGAGAGGGTGAACCTTTACATCCGGGCCATCAACCTCTACAAGGAGCAGTTCGGGCGGGGACAAGGGCGGCCCGGAAAACAGGGGTCAAATGACCCTGGTTTTCCGTGGTCGCCGGAGAGGATCCGGGAGGAAGCCGCTCGGGTGGCCGGTCTCGGCAGTCCGAGCCGGGCGAAAAAGGCCGTCTACGCTTGGGAGTACGGCACCGACGAGGACCGGGAGGCCCTCCAGTCGGGCGAAAGGAGCATCCACGCCGTCTACACCCGCGTGCATGGGTTGCGTCGGGCCGCCGTCGAGGAGAGTTCGGACGCCAAGGCTGATGCTCCGACGCGTTCCACCTCGTTGTCGGCACCACCTCCCACCGAGGGCCAGGTGCTCCACGACGCGGTCGGCGAGACGGCCACCCCCGAGACGACGGGCGAGACCTCGGAGGTGCGTGCGTCGACGCCGGAGGCACCGACGCCCTCGGTCGAGACCGCTGAGCCCGATGTCGAAACGGTCCACCACGTCCACGGCCCGGTCACCGAGATCGACCTCGACGACCTCCTCACCGACGAGGACCAGGGCGGAGACCACACCGACGACCGCGAGATGCTGTCTTCCGCTCCCGTACTCGATCCCGGTGGCGGTGCGATCTCCCCGTGGGGGAGGGACACGAAGCGTGCGATCGAGTCGGAGGCCGACCCGAACCGGCTCACCCGGGCCGCTCTCGACGCCATGTGGGTGGCCATCCAGGCCCTGAAGCGGCTCCACGTTGTCGAGGACGAGCCGCTTCACACCCTGGTCCCGATGGTGCATTCCACGCAGGAGAAGCTCCATGACCTCGTCGCCGACCTGGTCGTGCACCCCGACGCTGAACGCGAGCCCTGAAGTGCGGCAACATGCGGGTTCGACACGCAATCGTCGTCGGACTTGGACTACAGAACAACTCGTCGAGCCCATCGAAGGCCGCGGCGTCGTGCCCAGAGATCCCGTCTTCATGAGCATTGAGCGGAGCTTGTGGAGCCACCCAACCCGTTCCGCGACCCGTCTGAGCCGTAGGTGGAGGTCTGCCGCCTTCCGGCTCCCCAGGTCCTTCCGCCCCTTGCCGTAGACCTACCGAGCCAGCGGTGGCCGGAACACCGGCGTCATACCCGTCCCTCACGGCCTGCCAGTTGGTCCGGTCGCTGTACGGCTCGGCCCAGACATTGCCCTCGTTGGAGCCAGTACAGAGCAACCTGTAGAATGCGGAGATGGAGGACGGATGGTGTTTGCGGTCGTGGCGTTGATACTCTCGGGATGCGGATCCCGCGAGCCGCCGACCTGTGGTCAGGCCCAGGAGATTCACGCCGACGCCTCGCGGAGCGTCACCTTCTCAGGCGACCTCAGAGCGACGAATCCGTCACGGCATCAGGATCTCGTGGACGCGGAACTTGCGGCACGAGTAGCGTTGGTGCGGGCGTGCAGCCTCTGCAGGACCGGAACCGAGGAAGAGATCCTACGAGATGGAGGGCCGTGGGTGGAGACGACCATCGGTACGTACATCCCGAAGGAGCGCGTTCCGCCATGCCTAGAGCCCAGTTCGGAAGAAAAGGACAGCCCACGCCCCAAGGCCGACGGCGAAATCGACAACCACCCGGCGGGCACCTGGCAATCCCGCCCAGCTCCGCCCGACCAGGCAGGCCTTGAGCTACTGTCGCCCGCGGACTTGAAGAGCGTGTTGTCCGACGCCATGACGCAGGCCGTGACCCGGGAGACCGTAAACACATACTGTGAGCTGGATTTCGAGCCGCAGAGCTCTGTCGATGTGAAGGTCCAGTCCGCGTTTGCTACAGGGCCCTGGACGCTGGAGGGGTCGATGGTGCTTACGATGGGACACCGAAATGCCGAGACATCCGTGAAGGCCGATCTGACGCCGCTCGGCGGCGACGACTTCGACATCAAGACTCGAGTCGACTGGTTCATGGTCTGCAAAGGCCTGGGCGGACGTACCACGGCTCGAGGTCCGGAAGCTGGGAACTAGGGGGAACTAGGGCTCCGAATCGGCTGTGGAGATACACGCCTGTGGGGACGAGGCTGTCGACAACTGCGGTGCACGGCGGATCTCCCACATCGAATGGGGCGTGCTCTACAACGTCGGGTCTGCAAGCACGCACGAGTGGATGTCGGCGAAGGCGGGCGGCGTGTCGAACAGGTTCACCACGTCTGGGTTCGGCCCCCACGCCCAGCACGAGCCCGAGTTGTAGCGAAGGACGTACCCGATGTCCGACGGCTCCGCCGACAGCGTGAAGTAGCCGCCGTTGTCGGTGAACACCTTCGGAGCGGCGTGGTCGTCGCCAAGACCCTGGGCGTACAGCCTGCTGTCTCCCGGAACCTTCACGAGAAGCTCGCCCGGAGAGGTCGAGTCCTCGGCCCAGTAGGTGAAGGTCGAGCCCACGCCCCACTCGAGGTGGAGCTTGAACCCATCCACCGTGCCGTTGCAGTTGTCGTCGATCCCGTTTGAGTTGTCCTCGACGCCGAGGGGGTGAACCAGCGGGTCGGTGTCGTCGCAGTCGTCGCCACCGGCATCGGCCTGGGACTCGTAGCCGTCCCCGTCCTGGTCGTCGTCGTCGACCACCCCGTCGCACTGCTGATCGATGCCGTCGTACCAGACCTCAGGTGCCGAGGGCGAGATGGTCGCGTCCGCGTCGTCGCAGTCGTCGCCACCGGACGCCTCGCTCGCGTGTCCGTCACCGTCGGCGTCGGTGCCGTCGATGCCGTCGCAGTTCTGGTCGATGTCGTCGCCGACGATGTCGGTGGACACGGGGTTGATGGCGGCCACGTCGTCGTCGCAGTCATCGGCGACGTCGAAGCCGTCCCCATCGAGGTCGTCGTCTGGCGTGAGCGGGTCGCAGTCGTTGTCGATGCCGTCGTAGGGTGTCTCGTCTTCCGCGGGAGAGATGTCCGGGTCGGCGTCGTCGCAGTCGCCCTCGTTCTCCGTGAGGCCGTCGCCATCGTCGTCCACGTCGAGGGAGCCCGTGTCCTCGGTGTCGGTGGCCTCTGCCGAGGTGTCTTCGGGCGGCGGAGGACCTCCGCACGAGACCAGAGCCAGAACGAGTGCCGTGTGGATGGTGTTCCGTCTCATCAGTCGCACCACGACTTCATGATCGAGATGCACTCGTCGCTGGTCCATGTCGCCGACGTTCCTGTGCGGCTGTTGGTCATGGAGTGGGCATTGCTCGGACTCCCACAGAACTCTGCTCGGACCTCGCGAGCGGTAGCTCTTCCGCCCGCTTCCACGGCGGGCCGCCAGTGTTCGGAGCACCACTTCGATGCCGCTGCTGAGTTCTCGCCTAGGTCACAGCCATCGCCGGTCTGTGCCGCCAACAACCGACACCAGACGAGTCCCTTGAGCACACGCGGATCGTCGGGATGGAAGGCAAGCAAGGTGTCAGCCTCTGACTGCGCTTCCTCCGTGACTCCCTCCCTGAAGATGGCCACTCGTGAGACCTGGCCTCCCTCGTAGATCATCCATCTACCGTGGCGTTCGCCATCGACGTAGGGCCCGGTCGCCTGGATCTGCCCGTCCATGTCCCGTTCCACCCAATCACCAGTCCGGCGTAAGACCATCTGTCCTGGTTCCCCGGCTTGAATCAGCGACGCCGGCCCCTCCTCCAACACAGCGTCCGACCCGACTCGACGTCGCTCGATCTTGAACTTCGAGCCCTCGATCCACATCACGATGGTCTTGCTCCCATCCTCAACGGCAACGACCTTCTTTGGGTGGCCGGCGTCGTAGACGACCTCAACGACACGTTGGCGGTCGATGGTCCTCCAAACGCCGACGCGCTCGCCAGCCGAGAATGAGCCGAGGACGGTCAGCTTCGTCGGGTCGTCTTCAAAGGCCCAGAATTCACCCTCCCGGGTCGACCCGACGCACGACACGGTCCGGAGCATCCACGACCTGTCGTACAACCAGAGCTTCTGGGGCATCTCGGCCAACACGACTCTGGTTGCAGGGGGACACTCCAGGCGTCGCTCGCCCGCAACGAACTCCTCCGACACACCGCCGTCCGCCATTTCCACCACCTGACGACCCTGGCTTCTGCAGGCGTGAAGGGGGTCAGAAGACGGTGAGGTCACGCCGGTGGTTGGGCACGCCATCTCCGCCGTTCGCGTCTCTTCAACGCCCGTGATCGAGGCGAGGACTCTCCCTTGGTGACCGACTCTCTCGATAGAGATCGACTTCACCAAGCTGCCGTCCTTGGCGTGCCACGTCCACGTCCCGGCGGGCAGGCCCCGCGAGTAGTAGCCGGTGGCTTCGACGTGCCACCTTTTGTCCGCGTCGATGTAGGCGAAGCGGGCGAACGGCCCGTCCACGAGGTCAGGCTCTCGGGAGATGACCAGACGGCTCACGCTCCCGCACCACACGGTAAACGGCGATTCTGGGCGTCTTCCAAGCATCGTCATGTCAGTTCGGCGATGCTCGTACATCCGCAACGCCCCCGGGAGAATTTCTTCGCATTCCAGGCTGGCGAGAGCTCCTCGGTGCCCCTTGAACGTTGACCCGCCCTCCGGGCCTGTCGGCTCCCATGCGTGGCACACCGGGACATGGAGCAATGCCACGAGCGTGGCACCCGCTCTGGTCGCACGTCGGATGACTCGTTTCACTTGCAAGCACCTCATACCCACCGCTGCTAGCGGCATTCTCGGACATGATCAACTTGCATCGGCATGTCGGTCATCTGCAAGTCGGTCCGCTTTCGGCAACCTCCGAGGTGCCGATGCCCACCATCAAGAACGACCCCGTCCTCCTCGCCCGAATCGGATCCCGCATCCGAGACGCTCGCAGTGCGAGGGAGCTCACCCAGGCCACGCTGGCCGAGCGAGTCGGGATCGAGCCGTTGACCCTCACTCGGTACGAAGGCGGTTCCAGAGGCCCGTCTCTTACGACGTTGGCGGCCATCGCGAATGCCTTGGACGTGTCGATGGCCGACCTCGTCGCAGACGACCGCCCTGTGCCAGAGCCACTCCACCGCCCACCCATCGATCGGGCAATCCGGGTGCTGGACGACCTCGACGACAAGGGACTGACACTCGCGGTCGGCATCGTCGAGCTCATTGGCGACCAGACGTCGTGAGGCCCAAGGAGAACGCGACATCAGCCACCGCCGCTTCGGCCCTCTTCGCTGCCTCGTAGTCGAGGAGCAGGGTGAGATGCTCGAGCGGCACCACGCCTCGCAGAGCATCGAAGGCCGCCGTCGCCGCCTCCCGCCTGGCCAGGTACTCCTCGTGGCCCCTCAACGCCGCCTCCAGGGCCTCCACAGGGGCGGACCTGATGGTGATGGGCCCAGCCTGGAGTCTGGCGAGAAGTACCGCGTCCACAGCGGCGTCGAGAGCATCGAGAAGGGTGTCGTCATCCACTTGCTTCCTCCTGGTCGGTGGCCGATGGCGGGTGGCACCACCACGTGCGTCCCAGCCCAACGCCCACCCGACCGCAAGGGCTCGTTGGCTAAGGTCGAACATCGCCGCCTCGATGACCAACACGTCCCTCCACGCGGCTCGGTCGAGCTCGCCTCGAAGCCGCTCCATGGCCTCGATGACCTGGTCTCTGGCCCGAGTGGCGTCACCGTCGAGCTGTAGTGCGAAGTCCAGGACTTCCTGCGGCACCTCTCGGCCCACGTCCACCCCGGCGACGAGCCGAGCTCGGACGATGGACCCGACGGCGTGGCCCAGGGCCTCGGCGAGGTCATCCGACACGCACGACCTCGAAGCCGTCGGCACCTGCCGCGAGCAGGCAATCGAGACGGCGAACAAGGGCTTCTGTCTCGGTGTCCACCACATCCCCGGCCCGCTCGACTGCATCGAGGACAACCACGGGGTCATAGCGGTCGAGTTCGACGCCCACGAGGGCAACAAGGACGGTGTCGAGTTGATGGTCGAGGGGCTTGGGCATCGCTTTACTACGCGGCCTCAGCGTCGGTGGACCCCACCAGTACGTTAGGAAGTCACCGATTCTGGGGCCTACTCCGCTACCCTGACCACGGAGGCCCAGTGCAAGTCGCCCTCGATACGTCGTGCGTCATCAACCTGCTGTCCCATGGTGAGCCCACGGACGCCGAGCTCCTTCAGCTCGTGCGGTTGGCCCTCGATGGCCGCATCCGACTCAACGTGACCGATATCGTGGACATCGAAATCCCAGACGGGGACGGCGAGGAGACCGTGGAACGTCGTGGCTTCATCCGCCAGAGCCTCGAGCAGTTCCCCGTCGCCACGTTGAGCACCACACGGGAAGCAGAACGCGACGTGCAGGCCGCCAAGTTCCTCGACCTGCTGTGGCCGAACATCCAGGAGGGCTCGCGGAAGCACGGGAACTCCCTACGGGATTGCAAGCATCTGGCGTCCCATCGCATCTGTGGCGGCGACATCTTCGTGACGCGGGACGGTCCGCTGGCCGCCAAGGCCATGGCGAACCGCGAGGATGTCGGGGTCGACGTGCTCAGTCCCGCCGACGCCATCGCACGCCTCTCCCCCGACCCGTCGGATTCGCAGAGGAGCCCGGCCTGGGACCAGGTCGTCCGGAAGGCGCAGGACGACGACAAGGGGGAGATCAAGCGACTCCTCGAACCGATCAAGGAAAGCTACGACGACTTCGACGCCTGGCTGGCCAAGGCCATGGGCGAGAAGGAGATGTGGGTCGCCCACGCGGAAGGCCACATCTGTGCGGTGGCGGTGTGGTCGGAGAAGACCGCGTCCACCGTCAAGCTCGCCACGTTCTTCGTCGGCGAGGACTTCGAAGGGCGAGGGCTCGGGGGCCACCTGCTGTTCCACCAGCTCCGGCTGTGGGTGGAGCGGGGCTACAAGAAGGTCTTCGTCACGGTGTCGAGCGAGCGGCTCCGGGCTCTCAGCTTCTTCCTGACCTACGGCTTCCGCATCGAGGGCTCGTCGGCCCGCCGGTACAAGTCCGACGCCGTCGAGTTCGTCCTAGGCAAGCACCTGTTCTACCGGGTGGTCGGGGACGGCGACCTCGACGCGTTCCTCGACGATGTGGGTTCGCAGATCTTCGACCTCCCAGACGATGCGTCCGTGCGGCGGGCATCGAGCTGGTTCCTGCCGCCGATGTTCGGGCCACTGGTCGCCATCCGTGGTGACGACGGCATCCCTCGGAGCGTGGAGGTCCAGTCGCCCAACCAGACCCGGTCGATGACGCTCGATCGCTTCGAGGAGCTCGTCTACCCGGCCCGCATCGCGACCACCGGTCGGAAGGCCTTCCTCATCCCCATCAAGCCGGCCTGGGCCGACTCGATGATGAAGGTGCCCCGCAGTCAGGTGGCGATGTTCGCGTCGACCGACAAGCTCGCCCTCCGAACCGACAACGCCTACTACTGCACGCCGAGGTACGCGGATCTCAAGGTCGAGGGCTCCCCCGCCCTGTTCTACGTCTCTCAGCCCGACATGATGATCGCCGGCTTCGCCCGAATCGTCGCTCGACGCATCGCCGAGCCGGAGGACCTGTTCCTCCAGTTCGATCGCATGGGGATCTACGGGCTCGAGAACATCCGGGGCCACGTTCGCTCCGGCTGTGCGATGGTCGTCCGCTTCGCCTGGT
This sequence comes from Myxococcota bacterium, assembly GCA_965216925.1. Classification (GTDB taxonomy): domain Bacteria; phylum Myxococcota_A; class UBA796; order UBA796; genus CAYYHT01. The sequence continues at coordinate 6,337,472 of CBDCGT010000001.1, forward strand.
GGGTGCCCTTCCCCAAGCCGATCCTGCTCGACAAGATGCGTTCCGACTTCGACCTCGGTGCCCCAATGACCATCACCGGCATCGACTACGCCTTGTATGAGAGACTTCTGGCCGAGGGAGGCGTCACCTGGTGAGAACAGTGCTCATGTCGATCAAGCCGGTGTACTCAGACCGGATCCTGTCCCGGGAGAAGTCCTTCGAGCTCCGGCGAACACCGGTGAAGCTCGAGCCCGGAGATCGAGTGGTGGTGTATGCGTCATCCCCTGTGAAGGCGGTCGTCGGCGTGTTCTTGGTCGCAGGCGTCGAGAGGGGTAGCCCGAGCGATCTCTGGGAGGAGTACGCCGGGGAGTTCGGCATCGAAGAGGCGGACTACCTCGACTACTTCGAGGGCTCCGATACCGGCCACGCGATTCGGGTGGGGAACGTCGTCGAGGTGCAACCCGTGTCCCTCGACCAGCTCCGCACCAAGATCACCGGGTTCCGTCCGCCACAGAGCTACCAGTGGTGGCGGGGGGAGCTCTCCGATCTCGTCGGTGACGACGCCGCACAGGTCAACGAGGCCCTCGCCGCGAAGTGAGCGTTGTTGTCTTCCTCGGTGGCCCGCCGGGAGGCGGGAAGACGACCATGGCCGAGCAGGCGATGCGTCGGGTTGATGGTCTACAGGCGGTCACGGCGGGGAAGCTCATCAAGGCTGGCCTGAGCCGGAACGAAGACTACACGCGGCCACCGGTCGCCGATCGTGACCGAGCGGCCCACTTCCAAGAGGTCCTGATCCGGGAGTTCGACGCGGTCCGTGCCAGTCATGACGGGCCTTGGCTCATCGACGGGCACTACGCCGTGCCCACCGGCGAAGGCCCTGCCCGGATTCCTCCCGCGGTGTTCGAGCGTCTTGGGTGCTCCCATTTGGTGGTGGTGCGGGTCGGAATCGACCTGCTCCTCAAGCGGCTGGGGCATCGCGGCGGTGCCGCGTGGTGGGATGGGACCCCCGATGCCCTCTCCGAGCTCGTCCACGCCGATGCGGACCAGGCCGTCCTCGTCGCGGATCACCTGGGGGTCCAGCTCGTCGAGCTCTCAACGCCGGACGAGTTGGTCGCCGTCTTGATGGGCACGCGAGCTCACTGACGGACCTATACCTCCGGTGGGGTGGAGGGAGAGCTATGCGTGACCCCGTGCCCCGCCTACACCACGTGCTTCGGCTCGTCTCGAGCCGGGCTCGCGACTTCGATGATCCCGAAACCGCGATCCGCGTCGCAATTCGGTTCCTCGCTGCCGAGCACGGCCTGAGCGTTCGTGTCTACCGCGAGCCCCGCGTGCCCGCCGACGCCGCCCGCGATCACCTCGAGGGTCTTCGACAGGCCATCGACCGGCTGGTCAGCGAGGCTGCTGGTGACGACGACGTGCCGTTCTGAGGGCCGTCCTGAGGGCCGTCGCATTGTGTACTTGAATCTCCGCCTCTGGGCTGCGACCCTGGTGATGCATTGGGCCAGGGTCGATGGGGCCTCGGCCCATCCTAGCGTGGAGGCTGTCTTCGATGACTCCAATGGAGGCGCTCTCGACGATGGACATCGTCGAGGGGAACCTCGTGAAGCTCGAACGGGTGTGGGCGGAGATCGACCAGATGCTTCCCGCTCCCGGAAGCGGCCCGTCGGGAGTCGATGGTGAGGATGCGTACAGAGCGAAGCACCGAATCCTGAGCGATTTGGTAGCCGTGATGCCGAATATCGATGGGTTCGAGCTCACAGACGAAATGCTCAATGCGGAAGCGGTCGTTCCCATGATGATTGACTTCCACGAGATCGGCGAGCCCGAGGCACTGGCATCGATCGACCAGATCTTGCGAGCCCAGGGGCATTCGTTGGAGCAGTATCGCTACCGCTTCACGAAGAAGCGTAGGGAGCTGCTCCGTCGAGCAATAGAATGGCTCGCCGATGAGATCGGGGATGCCGAGGCCATCCTTGAGGACGAGGCCGACGATGCCCAGGTGGCTCGGATTGTCGGGCGGGTTCGAGACCTAGCAATGGTGTTCGACCGCTTGGGAAGGCAACCGATTGGCTGGGAGGGGGTGCTGGTCTTACTCCGCGAGGAACTCGATGGACTTCCATCGGGCTTCGCCGAGCGTTGGTCGGGGGTTCGCGACCAGCTGGACTCCCTGACCCGTGACGAGGCGGAGGCCGTGCCCACAGGGGTCGCCGACCTCAGTGAGCTGGGAGGCACGGTGGACCCGTATCGAATGGACGATCCGCCCGAGGAGGATGACGTTCTGCTCCTTGTCGAACAGATGAAGAACGGCTTGACCGCCCGGGCGACAGGCGGGGACATGGCCGAGTCAGACTACTCCAGAATCCGGAAGACTCTCGTCGGCCATCCGAGCATCGGAAGCCAGCTCCCACGGTTCGTGAAGACGTGCCGGACCCCGGACGAGTTCTGGGGATTCATCAAGCCGAAGTTCAGTACATACGCCGAACGCCGGAGGTTCATTGCCGAGCAGTTCAACCCGATCCTCGATGGCCTGGAACTCGGCGACGCGGTCACGCTCACGGCCTACGAGCGGATCGACCCGCCCATCGGGCAAGGCGGGTATGGGCAGGTCTACAAGTACCGGCATCGCCTGCTCGATCGCCTCTTCGCTTTCAAGGTGTTCGCACCCGCATTCTCGGAGGGTGGTGAGGGCCATCTGGATCGGTTCTTTCGGGAAGCCCGAATCCTCTTCGACCTCCGCCATCCAGACATCATCCAAGTCCACGACGTCGGCATGATGGGACGGCGGCCCTTCATCCGGATGGAGTTCTTCGACGGGACGAACCTGACGAAGATCCTTCGCACACATGGCTCCGTTCGACCAGACAGGGCGTTGTGGCTGGTGCGTCGCCTTGCTGACGCCCTACGCCATGCCCACCACGACGTCCGAGTCGTTCATCGGGACATTAGGCCGAGCAACGTGATGGTTCGTGGGCAGGGCCCCGACGCTGAGGTTCGTCTTATTGACTTCGGCCTCGGCGTCTTCATCGAACGAGACCTTGTCTCTCGCATCACGAAGACCGGTCAAGGCGTGGTCGGGGGCCACTACACGGCTCCAGAACTCGTGGCCGACCCCCGGCTCGTCAACCCTGCTTCCGACATCTACTCGCTCGGAGTGCTCTGGTACGAGATGCTCGTCGGTCGACCACCTGCTGGCCGCGACCTCGAAAAAACGCTGGCCTCCATTGCCGGGGTCGACGCGTCTCAGGTCGAGGTTCTGCTCGCGTGCGTCGAGGACGTTGACCGACGCATTGCCGATGGTGGTGCTCTTGTGCAGGCGTTGCGGGCGGTGCGGTGATCGGGCCCGTCAACCCAACAACCGCCCGTTCTCATCCAGCTTCGCCTGCAGGCCTTCCAGCCCATCGAAGAAGTCGTCCGGTAGGTCGGTGAACCCGGCCTTGGCGAGGAACTCCCGCTGATGGGTGAAGTCGAGCGAACCGAGGTTCATTGCGAACGCCGCCCCGTAGTTGGCCATGTTCACGAGGACGTTGATCAGCTCGTTGGTGAGCACGACACCGCCCTCCTCGAACTCGGGCTGGATCCAGCAGCACACGAACTGGAGCTCGCCGCCCATCGTCGGCTCGAGCCATGCGCCGAGCCAGGGGAACGTCTCTTGGATGTGGAGCAACCAGGCCTTGGCCTCGGGGATGTCGTAGAGCTGTCGTGGGTCGGCGTCGAAGCCGTCGGTGGCGAGGACAAGCCGGCCACTCGCTTCCAGCATGAGCCCCTCGGAGATGAGGAGCTGGACCAGGGCGTCCCAACCCGAGATGTCGCCGGCCTCGACCTCTTCTCGGCTCGCAATGATGGCCAGAACCCCTCCGTCACTCCTGAACAGCTTCGCCAGCCGCTCTCGCTCGGCGAGGTCCACGCCATGGGCGGCGGCGTACACCGACGCCTGCGTCGCCTTGTAGAGCAGGGTGCCGTGTCCCGAGAGCATCTCATCGAAGTCGGCGGTGGCAGCCGCTAGCTTAGCGACCATCGCCTCTGGCAAGGCCTCGTGGTTCATGGAGACCCAGTTGAAGTAGTGCCTCTCCGGGATGCCGAGCTTCTTCGCCGCCTGGAGGAGCATCGCTGCTTCTCGCGGGTGGTAGTGCCCGTCCACGATGCACACCTGCAAGAAGAAGGAAAGGAGTTCGTACTTCCCCGACTCCGTCAGCATCTCGGGTAGGAGCATGAACGCGGAGCGAAGCGCGTCGCCGAACCGGTCGGTGAAGCCGCCGGCGTCGCGGTCGAAGAAGCCGCACGCCTCAAGGGTCTCCATCGGGAATGCCCGCTCCATGAGGGCGAGCTCCTCATCGGCAATGTGACCGTCCGCCTGGGCGATCATCTGCACGTGGTGGTAGGCGAAGGCGATGCGGAGGTCATCGAGGTCGAACTCGTCCTCCACCTCGCCTGAAGCGTCGTCCGCGGGCATGACGAGCTCCGCAGGCACGGTCCACACCTGACCCTCTGCATGTCGACCGCCGCGTCCGCGACGTTCGAGCTGACGGATCTTGAGCTTGCCGGTCCGGGTGGCCCCCACCACTTCGCCGAGCGTCTTCTCGCCCCCGGGCCGCCCGAACAGCACCTGGTCACCGATCTGGTAGGACATCCCTACTCCTTCTCGAAGCTCGCGTGCTGGAACCCGAGCACCGTGGCGTTCTCACTGACCGTGCGAACCACGTCGTCCGACACACCGTCCGGGACGCGGATTTGCACCTCGAGCGATACGTTCACCTCGGCCCCCGGGAGGCCGATGAGATGCGAGAGCACCTCGTCTGCAATCTTCCCGGCATCTCGTCCGACTCTGAGCCCTTCCAACCTCACCGACCCGAAGAAGCGGGTGGGTTTTGTCGCCACCGGCTCGGGCGGGTCTGTCGGCGGGACGGGGTCGTCGATGACGTCGCCATCGCCGTCGTCCGGACTCGTCGGCTTGGTATCGGCCTCCGCCTCCTTCTTCTCGAGCTCCAGCTGGGCTTGGGCCACCGGGGTCTTCACGACCAAGGTGCCGTTGGTGACCGACAGCGGGGCTGCCCCCACCTTGAGCCCGACGTACCGCTTGGTCTCCTCGTTGTAGAGCTCGGCGGTGGCGAAGGTCTTGGCGGGCGTGAGTACACCGGCCCCGTCGCGGACCGCTCCAGAGAGCGTCTCCCGGTTCCGCACCCGCGGCAGGTAGAGGTACCGGGGGAACCACTCGGACAGCTCCTCGAAGGAGACGTGGTCCCGGTCCGTCCACAAGTTGCGGTCGAGCACCATGCGGAGCCGCTCTCCGCCGTAGCTCGGCAGCAGGTGTTCGGTGCTGACGAGCTTGGCCGCGGTCCGCTTGGCTAGGGAACCCGACCCGGAGACCTTGATCTCGTCCCACTCGATGTCGCCCGCCGGGTCGCTCTGCAGTGGCACCAACGCCCACACCCAGGTCGCTCCGATGCGGAGCTCGACCGTGCGGTTCATCTCGATCTGCTTCGCCTCGGCTTGGGCCTTCTGAAACTCGTCGAGGTTCAGGGACACACGGTCCTTGAGGATCGATGTCCACGCCATGCTGGATGCCGTGGCCTCGAGGAGCTTCACGAGCTCCTTCTCGTCCGGAGCCAAGAATACGAGGGTGTTCCGGTTGAGGCGAGGCTGCCCTCCGCGTGCCTGCAGGATGGCTACGGCGTTCTCTTTCGCCTTGGAGTCCTTCCCCTTCCGGTGGGCCGTCTCGGGCCGCAGGATGACGAGCCGGGCCTCGGCCTCGTCCGGAACCTCGGAGGAGTCTCGCGGGCAGATGTGAACGCCTGCGAACTCACCTCTGGAGCGGTCGCCCTCGAGAAGCGACACGAGCTGGGCGTACAGCTCCTCTGGCTCCCGCAACAGGCCCTTGGCTCGGTCGTCGGCGGTCCGGTTGAGGTTCGGGCGTGTCGAGAGCCAGTAGCGATTGCTGTCCTGGTGGACGTAGCGGCCTCGGTCGGACACGCGGCGAAGGGCATCACCGAAGGTGGCGACCGACTCCCCGGGTTGGCCACATGCAAGCCGGATTCGCTCGGCTCCAACCCCTGGCGTCATGCCTTCGGAGCCTGGGGCTGTGCCGATGTACAGCGAACGTGCCACCCTCCGACACGCCGAGTAGCGACCGAGGTGCCTCACCTCCTCATCGAGCTTCAGCGGCGTCGAGTTCGGACCGTCGACGTCCTGGCTGATGATGGGCTCCCACACGTCGGGGAGGTACTTGGTGAGCTCGGACTTCACCGCAGCGTCGTCCATCGGCACCGACGAGGGGAGGATCAGCAGTCCGGGATCTCCGGCCATCCACAGCCGATGGATGACCTTGGCCAACAGCCTCAGCACGCCGCGAGTCCGCTGGAACTTGTCGAGGGTGGACCAGTCGTCGTACAGGCGTCGGAATAGCTCGGGATGCACGGGGTAGCAGGCGAGCATGTCCTCGCGGTACGTGCCCTCTGCACACTCTGGCGGGAAGTCGCCCCGGTTGTCCTTGTAGAGCTTGCTGAAAGCGTTCACCACGGCGTCGCGATGGGCGTGGTGTCCCGGCTCGATGGGCTCGAACAGGCGTCGGCGGACGATCTCGAACCCCTCGTCTGCGGTCGCCGGTCGCCAAGGCTTGCCCACTCGCTCGAAGACATTCTTGAGCACGTCGAGGGCCAGCTGGCCGTTCTCGCCGCCGATCTCGATCTTGGACGCCGGGACCGAGGCCACGACCAGTGTGCCAGGTGCCCGCTTGGCGGCCTCGGTGAGGCTTTGGGCGAACGAGTCCTGGGCCTCGAAGGAGCCGGCGGGCAAGTCCGTGCGACCCACCAGCTGGCGGGCATAGGCCACCCACTCATCGATAAGGACGATGGCGGGCGAGCACTGGCGGAACAGGCCGGAGAGCACGTCCGAGCCGGGAGCCGTCCCCGCCTCGTCCGAGGCCGCCACCATGGCGTACCCGTCGGCTCCGCCGAGCTGCCAGGCCATCTCGCCCCACAGCGTTCGCACGACGGTGCCATCGGCCTTCTCACTCGGCTGTGCGGGCGAGATGGCAGTGCCGACAAGGACGGCCCGAGAAGCCTTCGGAGCGACGCCTACCTCGGCGGCCTTGAGGACCGGCTCCAGCCCGTCGAGGCTACTGGTCGAGACGCCAGAGAACAGGTGGTAGAGGGCGAGCATGGAGTGGGTCTTGCCGCCACCGAAGTTGGTCTGCAGCTCGACCACCGGATCGCCGCCGTTGTCCGTGAGCCGCCGGAGGGCTCCGACCAACAGGTCCCGGAGGCCGGCGGTGACGAAGGTGCGGCGGAAGAACTCGACCGGCTCCCGGTACTCTGGTGAGCCCTCACCCTTGATGACCTGGGCGAGGTCCGCGGCGAACTCGGCTTGCATGTAGCGGCCAGAGGCCACGTCATCGTGGGGGGTGATGACCTCTCGCCACGACTTGAGCCCTGCTTGAGGGGTGCCATCGATGGTGAGCTGGTACCGGGTCTTGTTGCGAGCCTGCTCGGCGTACACCTGCCGCTGAAGCTCCGCCTTCATTTCGCCCACGATGGACGCCCGCTCGCCCTCTGAGACCGACTGGAGCAACCGCTGGACGGTGTCTAGCGTCCGGTACACGTCCTCCGAGGTAAACGGCTTCTTGTGAGCCCAGTCGTTGCGGACATCCAGCAGCTCGCTGACGTAGGCTCTCTCGGTGTGTCCCAGGACGTACCGGAAGCACGACTGCCAGTTGTCGATCATCGACTTCAGGACGGCCTGTTCATCCCAGTGGATACCGTTGCCGTCGGACTCGAGGCTCTTCATCCGGCTGAGGAGCTCCTCCTTCCAGTACGCACCGACCCGGGCCTTCAGTTCCCGCTCCACGAAGGGCACCAAGCCAGCGACCAGCTCCTCGAGCCCCCTCCCGACTCGTTCTCGGTTGCTCAGGCCCATCGGCTCTCTCCAGGTTCGTAGACGAAGATGTCGATGAGGGCTGCTCGTGCCCTCCAGATGGCGTCGCCCGTCGGATCGGACGGTCGCGTTGCGGTGTACCACGGGGCTTCTTGAATCCGAGCAAGCAGGTCTCGGTAGCCAGGACAGGTTCGGTCTCGGCGTCCCGCCTGTCGAGGGAGCGTCAGCCCGGTCTCGCTTACCAGCAGAGCCCGAGAGCCCTCGTTGACCGAGACGAACACGTCCGGACGCACCGAGAGCAGCAGACGCCCCGCGACGCCGAGCCAGACCCCCGAGATAGCCGTGAGCCGGTGGAACTGCTCGATTGCCGTGTCGATGTCCAGGGGGTCGCCGACCTTCCCGACGGAGGCCCTGGCTGTGTCGATCGCCTTCACAGCAGGAGTGTTCCCGGGCTTGTCGGGGTTGAGGATGACGTCCCTGGCCGGCGTCGGGTTGAAGTCGCCGAAGTAGGCGACATCTTCTCCTGCTCGCTTGCCCACGAGGATGCGGCGAGACCTGACCGGGAGAGCTGCGAGTGGCTTCCGGGTGTGGGCCTGGAGGGCGTCCACCGTAGGCAACCACCCGACGGAATGGCCGAACACGTCCAGATCGCGGGCCTTCCACCACCCGTCCATCTCGGTCACGGCTACGACGTAGTCGTCCCATGACATCCCGAGGACGTCGGAGAGGGCGACGCGGTCCTTGCGTGTCGGCTTGAAGTGACCCGTTGAACGAGGTGGAGTGGGCAGGTCATCGAGGTTCTCGAGGAGCGGCCCCTCAGCTCGCAGGCGAGCCTCCAGTCCGGACAAATCCGTGGCACCGATGGCCGTCTCGACCATGGCCTCGCGGTTCTCGCCGAAGCCGCCTGCGGACAGGTTGGCACTCCCGACCAAGGCCACGCAACCGAGCCCGGTCTTCATCGCGTAGACCTTGGGGTGGAACAGTCCTCCGGTTCGGTCGTCGATGACCAAAACCTCTGCCCCCGCATCCCGAAGGGACTCGATGCTCTCTCGTCTTGTGAGCCCGCCGCCGCACCCCGTCGCTACGAGAACCGGTACGGAACCGGCGATGCCGATGAGAGCGTCCAGGACGGGGCCGCCGCCCAGGATGGCAGTGGCGATCACCACCTGGTCGGCCTCCCTGAGCAGCCCGAGGAGGCGGTCGCGATGGTCCGGATACCACAGCATCAGAACAGGGATTCCTGAGAGGTCGAGGGCGTCGCGGGAGCAAGTGTGCCGGCGAGCCGCTCCAGCTCTGGCCATGCGACGACCAACCCGTTGTATGCACGGCCCTCCTCGGCCCATCCCTTCCGCTCGCAGACCGTGTAGAGGCGGTAGGCAAGCAGGCGGGCATCGTCGGCGACGAGGGCGAGCTTGTTGAGGAGTTCCGCGGCGGCGGGCTCGCCCTTCTCCTCGAGCCGCTTGATCATGTGCTGGGTGGCCTCCCACACCGTGAGCCGGTTGTCGGAGGCGGGATCCCATGCAGGGGGGAGCTCGTCCCGAGTGTGGAGTCGGACATTGCCCGCCGATGAGCAACAGACTCCCGCCTCCGCTACCCCTGCGACCGACACGGCCCGAGCGGTGGCGAGAACCTCCGCCTCACCGTAGGGGCCGGCATCGAAGCCATGGCTCTCGAACCACGTCACAGCGAACCGGGTCTCTCGGTCGAGCTCGGCCTCCTCCTCTCCTCGGATCTCGTCCAGCACCTCGTAGATGAGCTGGAGTGCGGACCGGACGTTCATCGGGCTGTCGTCGGCCTCAAGTACCCGGGCGTGGCGGGAGAAGATGGCCATGCCGGGACCAATGGCGGCCTGGGCAAGATCGACGGGAGCGATGTTCCCTTTCTCGAGCGTGCGGAGGGCTGTGGGAAGCTCCGACCGGAGCACCCGACGGAAACTGCCACGGGTGATGGTTGAGGCGTTCTCGGGACGGCGACGGCACACGAGTACGACGGATGATGCCAGAGCATTCGAGCCGATGCTCCTCGTTCGGCCTGACCGCTCGGTGCTGATCGGCCAAGTACCGTCGATTGTGAAGCCAGCATTCAGTGCGGCCTGTAGAAAGGTCTCCCATCCCGTTGATGACGTGCCCTCCGCGCGGGTCTCCGACTGCTTGAAGGCGTAGTAGATGGTGACGGGTGCGACGTTTGCGGCTCGTTCAGCCATGCGTGCCAGTGCGAGAGACATGCCGTCCTCAAAGAACTTCTCCGCTCCGGACCTTCCGCCGTGACGAGCTGGCTCCGCCACCAGTTCATCCGCCTTCGGCACCAAGAGGGTGCGGAAGAGGTCGGGGTGAATGGTCCGAAGGGCCCTTCTTAGCCACACGTAGAAGAAGTCAGACAAGTCAGCGTAAGGGACGTTGTCGTAGTAGGGCGGGTCGGTGGCACCAATACTAATGGACTCTCTGTCGGACGCGGCATCCGCCTGATGTGCGGAACCGGGTGGTGTCGCTGGCACCGTTCTGATGGCCTTCACGACGTAGGAGTTCGCCTTCACCAAGCTGCCACTTGACGAAGCGAACGGGTTGCCTTCAGCGAAGTCCCAAGTCATCGGCAGGGCTTGGCGACGAAACGTGCTCACGACCAGCTCGTTCTTGGCCGCAGAACTCCAAGTACACAGAGTGGACAACGCCTCCGCCAACTTGTCGACCATGCAGGCGAGATATGTCGCAATGGCATCTCCATATGCCACCGGTCCAATGCCATCGGCGACAAGCGGCAAGTGGTCGTCTGTCCAGCCCGCGGCTGTTGCCGCCGCCGTCGCGGCCAGTCTAGCTTCCCCGATGAGATCGCCAAAGGTGGCCAGTGCATGGGTCTGGCGTGAGGTAAACAGGTCGGCGTGACGAACCATACCGTACTGTTGAACCCGGAAGCCGAGGGCCTTGTCTGGGAGGTTCGTGTCCGGCTCCCAATCCGGCACCGCGGATAGAGCCGCATCCTCGCTTACCTTATCGGGAGCCAGGTAGACTCTTCGCCGATTTCCCTCTGCGACTACGGCCATGAGCCGAGCCTTCATCCGTCCGGCCTTGGCCTCTTCGCGGATGTATGAAAACGGGATCGGCTCTCCCGATGCCAGGCAGATCGCTCCTTTGCGGTTCACTGTCTCCTTGAGTTCCGGTCCCTTTGCTCCCTTCCGAATTTCAAACCGACAGGATCGGCGATCGTCCGAAAAGACTGGTTCTACCCAGGTCTTTCGTCCCTTCTTCTTGGAGAGCCAGAAGCTCGCCACAAGCGGAACGTGGACACCGCGGAAGGCTGGGTTCGGGCTCTCGACGGTCCTGGCCCAAAGCCATGCGATCACCGTGGCCTTCCCCCCACCTTCCGATTGGGGCAGGTCAACCTCCGGGTACAGGTGACCAATCCGGCCCCACGCCTGCTCCCTCATCCACGCCCCATACCGCCGCACATCCTCAGCGAGCCCTGTGGCTCCCGGCCACTTGCGGTTCAACTTCGGCTGCTTTTCACCCTCTGGCACCGGCCCCACTGGAGCTCGTCCCGCGAACTTCGGAGGAATCTCGATGAGAGCCTTGTTGATGAGGACAGCCACAGGGTTGAGGTCGGTCGCGATGGCCCTCAGCCCTAGCCGCTGGGCTTCGAGAGGGATCGACCCGCCGCCGGCGAACGGATCGTGGACCGGGGGCACCACCTCAGCGAGGTACTCACGCACGGTCTGGGCCTTCACTCCAACGGCGAGCACGCCGTGGTCGCGGTCATCGGCGTTGCCGTCCGCCACTCGACCCCTCGCGAAGCTCCTCGCGATCTCGAGTCGAGCCCGGTTCAAGACCTTGGTGTCGGTGCTGGCCTCCCAAGGTACGAGGTCCTCGATGACGTCGAAGAGTCGTTGGCGTTCCGCGTCCTGCTCGGCCTCTGTCGGAAACAGGTCCGGCCACGCCGAAGGGTCGTCGACGAGCTGGGCGAACAGAACCGCCCGACAGGCTGCCAAAGGCCGCCGGGCCCACCACAGGTGCAAGGTCGACGGGTGCCCATGCCGGATGGACTTCTCGCGTGCAGAAGCCTTGTTGATCGCTTCGAGGGGCAGGGCCACCTCGATGAGCTTGCGTCGGTAAGTCACGTTGCGTCCGTCTTCTGGTGCTGGCCCAGGAAGCCCACGACGACCATGTTCCGGGTATCGTCCCAGGTGAAGGCGATGCGGATGGTGTGGTGAGGGTTCTTCCCGCTGCCGGTGCCGATGTGTTCGGGGAGGTAGAACTTCCGGCCGTCCCACGATGTCGAGTACCAGCTATCGTATTTCTTCATGGTGTTCTTGGACTGGTGGGGGTCGTAGGTCCAGCCCTCGACCTCCTCCCGGATGGCCTGATCGAAGTCGTCGCACGCCTTCGTGCCGGTGCGGGCATCGAAGTAGGTGCCCGCGAGGAAGCGGAAGGCGGCGTAGATGGCTTGAGGGTTCTGGAAGTGGCTCTTGGCCCCGTCGGACTTGCTGTTCAACGCGAGGGAGACCTGCTCTGAAAACTCGCGGCCCACGCGTTCGAGCACGTCGGCCACGGAGTCCAGGGGAACCAGCTCGTCCTGCTCCTCGGGAGCGAGTTCTGCACCTGTGCGACGGAGTTCCTGGTAAGCGATTCTCCAGGTCTCTGCCAAGGCGTCCTTCTCGTGAAGGTCCGCCGCGAGCTGCTCGACATGGGCGTTCAGTTGGGCGATTTCCTTCGACTGATCGGCGATGAGCTCGTCGGCCAGGGTGAGCAAGTCGTCCTGGTTTCCTTCGGCCCTTGCCTTCGTGATGAGCTGCTGTCGTCTGAGCCCTTCCAACGTCGTCCAGGATGCGGCGAGCTGGTGACCCGCGAACACGGCCTGTTGGCTGACGTAGCCCAAGAGGTACTCGCGGAACCCGTTGCGGCGGTCAGACTCGATCTCACGGACCGCTCGGGGTCTCCAGTTCCGATGCGGGAACGGGTTGTCGGAAAGGCGGAGGCCAGGCCAGTACACACGCACGGCTCCATCCCAGCAGCTCAACGCCTTAGGGAGTCGATCGCGTAGGCCCCAGATGGACACGAAGCGGTCCGCCCCGACCACAACGTGGGCGATCCCGGCCAGCCAGTCCGCCAGTCGGAACGCATCGATGACCGGCTTGTCGGGGCCGTTCTCAGCGGCCAGGAACACGACCGGACGCGTACGGTCCTTCGACGTGAGCATGTCTACGAAGTCGTCCACGTCTGTAGACTTCAGCACTCGGGCTCGATGGGAGAGCCCGAACCCGTGGTATCCGCCCCACTTGCGGAGGACGTGGGGAACGACCTTCGGACGGCTCGCCTCCCGCCTTGCGGGGGCCATGAAGCCACCGACCGCACCTACGAGGTTCGAGCACGAGAACGTGGTGCGGCCATCGGGCTGCTTGGTGGTGCTGATCTCGGTGTGCCACTCGATGCGGTCGTCGGACTCGTCGGGGTGCCCGAACCGCATGCCCCAGTGTTGCTCGCCATCGGTCTCCACCGCGATGGCCTCGAGCCACGCTCCGTTGCCAAGGTCAGCCCGTGCAAGACTCTCCCCGGGCGTTGGGATGGCCCCCGAAAGGAGCTTGGTCTTGCCGCCTCGGAGGATCCACTGGATGGCGACTTCCGAGACGTCCGCGAGCGGGGGACCTGGTTCTCCCTCTTTGCCCAGGTAGAACGTGGCTGTGTATCGCTTCCTCATGAGGGAGGACCTCCCGCCGGGATCAAGGCGTTCAGCGAGTAACTTGCGGCGGTCTGGGCAAAGCTCGGAAGCCCGTAGTCGAAGTTCCTCACGTAGGTGAGCTCGACGGTATCGTCGTCATCTACGATGCCCACGGCCAGGATGAAGGACTCCGGTACGTTGTTGGCACATCGGATCTCGTTCACGGTGAGGGTCACCGTGCGGCCCCCGCGTATGCGGCCTTTCACCTCGATGAACAGCAGCGTCCCGTCCGGGCACTTGGACTGGATGTCGTGGCCGATGCCCTTGGTGTCGCTCACGTCTTCGGGCTCTCGACCATGGGCCCGCTCGGCCTCCATCACAGCGTTCATCGCGAGCAGCTCCACCCGTTTCTTTGCGTCTTCGTCCTCGATGGGCTCTGGCTCGATGCCGCCACCGCGAATGGGTCGACCGATGCCGAGCTTGGTGAGGAGGCCGCCGGGGAGTACCAGGGCCCCTCCACGCACGACCGGCGGCGAAGGGATGATGTGCCGCTCCTTCTCGATCTCCGCCAACCGGCCCTTGAGACGGTCGGCAAGCTGATCGGCTCGGTCTTCGGCCACCGTTGCAGGAAGCCGCGTCCGCTTGCCCGCCTGCTCCTTGTCCTTCAGGTCGCGTGCCCGGCGGTCCCAGAACTGGATCTCCTTGGTGAGTCGGTCGCGAACCTGCTGGGCGACCTTGTCGAGCTGGGGGACGCGGACCTCTCGAACTTCTCGTTGGTGGGCCGGCACCACCTCGCGAATGGCGAAGGCCAGGGCCTCGTCCTCCCAGGGCTTCTGAAGCCACTCCGCGTCGAGCTGGTCCTGCACGCCAGCGTGTTCCTCGTCGGTGAGCGGTCGGTAGTCGAGGTAGGGGGCGGGGCCGACAGTCCGCCACTTGCCGGTGGCGTCGACCTCGATGAACTGGAGCCGCTTGGAGACCACCAGGAGCTCACCGGTGCGGGCACGCCGGCCATCCTGGATGGCGTGCTCCAGGTAGAACAGCAGCCGCGGCTTGTCGCCCTCGTCGTTGTCGTCGATGAGAACGGCACCCTGCTTGAGCACCGACCCATGCCGCTCGAGTGTGAGGTCGATGACCGCCTCGAGCAGTGGATTGCCGGGACAGACGAGCTCCGCCCTCGGCGTCTGGTTGATGTGGTCCTTGGCGAAGCAGACCCGCTCGTACCGCTTCAGAACCGGGGCACCCATCCCGATGGCTCGGTCCCGATGGCGGATGTCCGCAGGTACGTGGGTGATCTCCCAGCGGCCCTTCTCCCGGGCGTGCATCCGACCGCCAAGCCGCTGGAACGCGTCGATGAAGAAGGCCTGGATGTAGTGCGGCTGGAGCCGTCGGGCGTGGGCCCGCTCCATCTCGTCGCGAAGGGCCTGGATGCGGGTGGTGTCCATGGTTTCGTTGACCAGGGCCCGGCGTTCGAGGAGGGCGACCAGCCGCTCGTGGTCTACGGCACCGTCGACAGCTCGGTCGAGGCGTGCCTGGACCTCGGGGTCGGTGTTGTACCGGATGGCGTCCATGAGCAGGTCACGGAGGGCGGCCTGATCGAAGAGCTGACCGAGCACGTCGTAGACCTTGCCGCCCAGGGCCTCTCGTTCCCGCTCCAGCTTCTCTAGGAGCCTGACGTACACGTGGCCTTCGCGGGTGTCCTTCGCGACGAGGTTCCACAGGTGGCACACCTCCCGCTGTCCGATGCGGTGGATGCGTCCGAACCGCTGTTCGAGCCGGTTGGGATTCCAGGGCAGGTCGTAGTTGACCATCAGGTGTGCCCGTTGGAGGTTCACGCCCTCGCCAGCCGCGTCGTTGGCGACCAACACGACGACCTCGGGGTCGTTCATGAAGGCGTGGACGACACGACGACGCTCCTCGCGGGCGACCGAGCCGTGGATCTGGACGACGGCTTCCTCGCGACCCAGTCGGTCCTGAATGCGGCGGGCGACATAGGCCAGCGTGTCCCTGAACTCCGAGAAGATGACGAGCTTCCGGCGGTTCCCCTCCTCGTCGACCATGAGCGGGTCGTCGAGGATGCTGTCGAGCTGGGCCCACTTCGCGTCGTGGCCGGCCCTCACGACCTTCTTGGCGAGGGCCTCGAGTTCCTTGAGCCGGTCGATCTCGATCGCGAGCTCTTCGATGGTCGCCGCCGCAGTGGCGTGATCGATGAGCCGCCCCTCGAGGTCCTCCCGTTCCTCCTGGTCGCCCTCCTCGTACACGTCGTCGTAATCGTCTTCGTCCATCAGGTCGTCGAGCACGGAGACCTGGATGGCGGCTCCGGCAGTGCGGCCACGAAGGAGCAGGCGTTGCTCCGCGAGACGAGCTTCGAGCCGCTCCCGGCGTCGCTTGAGGGACTTGTAGATGGACTCCGGGGACGACGCGAGGCGGCGTTGGAGCACCATGAGGGCGAAGCCGACGTTGACTCGCCGCTGCCCGTCCTCGGCGTTGACGTTCCGCTCGACCCGGTTCATCTCCTCGCGAACGTAGTCCGTAACCTGAGCGTAGAGCTCGGCCTCTGGCCCGGTGAGTTCGTACTGAGCCGTGTAGGCCCGCCGCTCGGGGAACAGCGGGGTCTCGTCGAAGCGGTAGAGGTCCTCCTTCACGAGCCGCCGCATGATGTCGTGAGGGTCGGCCACATGGACGCCATCGCGGAACCGACCCTCGAACCGATCGCTGTCCAACAGGGCGAGGAAGAGCTGGAAGTCCTCCTCCTTCCCGTTGTGGGGTGTCGCGGTCATGAGCAGGAGGTTGCGGGTGTGGGTCCCGACGGTCTGGCCGAGCTGGTACCGCTTGGTGAGCTTGACCTCGCCTCCGAAGAAGTGGCCCGCCATGCGGTGGGCCTCGTCCACGATGACCAGGTCCCACTCGCGAGCGTCGAGGAGGCGTGCCTGGATGTCCTCGTTCCGCGAGAGCTGATCCATCCGACAGATTAGGAAGTCGTGGTGCTCGAACGGGTTGGCGGTGCGGGACGCCGCAATCATGTCGCGGGTGAGCAGGTCGAAGTACAGGCCGAACTTCTCAGACAGCTCGTCCTGCCACTGTTCGGTGAGGGAGCCGGGCGAGATGATGAGGCACCGTCGGAGGTCGCCTCTGACAACGAGTTCCTTGACCAGCAGCCCCGCCATGATGGTCTTCCCGGCTCCTGGGTCGTCGGCGAGCAGGAACCGCATCGGGAGGCGGGGGAGCATCTCCTCGTACACCGCCGAGATCTGGTGCGGGAGGGGCTCGATGACGCTCGTGGTGATCGCCACGTATGGGTCGAACAGCCACGCGAGCTGGATCCGCATGGCCTCCGAGACCACGCGCAGAAGGGCTCCGTCGCCATCGAACGACCAGGGACGCCCTGAGTGGACGACCTCGAGCATTGCCTCGTCGTCTCTGTAGAGCAGCCGCTCGCCAAGCGTGCCCGCGGTGTCGCGGAAGATGACCTCGACGACGTGGCTTCCCTTCCACGAGACGCTCATCACCGTGACGGAGCCGCCTGGCGTGAGACCACTCACGATGCTGCCGGTCTTCAGGTCCTCGAGCTTCACGCCTGCTCCGCCACACGGGGAATCAGCAAAGACGCCGACCGGAGATTTGAAGGGATCATCTAGACCTCAGGCCGGCCAAAGTCCCACGAGGCCAACCTCGTGTCCAGGGGACGCCCGAAGGTCTGCGAACGCAGCGACGTTGTACGTGCCTTCTGGTCGATCGTGGGCGGGGCCTCGGACGCTGGGGATGGAGCGTTCGGCTGGAAGATCGACGGAGGGGGGGGCTCAACACCCGGTCCTCCGCGTAGTAGGCGGGAGGCCCCTCGGAGGGGCCGTGGAGGTGTGTATGAGTGATCCCATCGAAGACGACCCGGCCCGCCTGGTTCGCCTGGCTGTGCGACTCCCTCGTGATGTTCGCGACCGGGCGGCCAAGGCCGCCAAGCGGATGGGAATGGGCCTCGGGGTCTGGATTCGGGTCTTGGTGATCGCGGAGCTGGGTCGGCTCGATGGTGAGCGTGCCGAACGTCAGGGGGGTGGGTGATGCCGGCTGCACCACGCAGCGCTTTGAGGTGCAAGCAGCACCTGAGACCACCATCGGGTACACTGACGGTGCGGCACCCATCAACGAATCCGACGTACCGGACCGAGAACGCCGCCCCGTTCGGTCGTCTCCATACTCCCCATCACCTGGGGAAGGAGATGACCATGGACCCCACGACTACGCGTCGTACTTCTCTCAGCCTCGCGAATGATCTCGCCGAGCGGGTCGAGCGTGCCGCATCGACCGCGACTATTCGTTCCTACGGCACCGTCACCGTGGCGGATGTTCTCCGCCGGGCCGTGTCACTTGGCCTGCCGCAGATCGAGGCCGAGCTCGGCTTGCCCGTCGACAAGGAGGGTGACCCATGCCCCGCCCCCTGAAGGACCTCGAGGGGTTTTACGGACAGCGGAGGCTCGTCACATCGCTTGAACGCATGGTGGCGGGCAGCCTCCAACTCGACCGACCGATGCCCCACTTGCTCTTCGTGGGCCGGCCCGGTGGCGGGAAGACAAGGCTTGCAAAGGCGGTCGCGTCGGCCTGCGGCTCGATGTTGCGTCGCGTCCCCGCCACCGAGGTCAAGGTGCGTGGTCTCTCGACCGTCCTTGCCGAGACCGAAGCTCGTGACTTCGTGTTCATCGACGAGGCTCACACGCTCCGCCCCAACGTGCTTATGATGCTGAACACGGCTCTGGACGACCACCTCGTGCCGGACCCAAGCGGGAAGCTCGGAACGGAACTCATCGATGTGCCCGAGTTCACCCTTGTCATCGCGACGAATCGTGTCGGCGAGCTGGACCGGGCCTTCCGCTCTCGCTTCCAGGAACTGGTGCTCGAGGAGTACACGCTGGCCGAGCTCAAGGCCATCGTCATCTCCGTTGCGGAGGATGACGGCCTCTCGATGACGGCTCAGGCAGCACGAAGGATGGCCGAGACGTGTGATGGTTCGCCACGGCTCATCAAGAAGAACCTGGTGCGGCTTGGGCTTCACTACGCCGGGGCTGCTCGCATCAACCAGGACATGGTGGAACGATTTCTCGTGGACGATCTGGGTCTCGATGAGCACGGACTCCAACCTGGGGACCGGAGCTATCTGCGTGCCCTCTTCGCACAGGATGGCGGACCAATGGCCCAGCGGACCCTCGCCGTCGCGATTGGTCGCGACCTCAGCACCGTGCGAGATGAGATCGAACCACGCCTCATCCGGAAAGGCATGCTCGACTTCCAGCCTCGTGGTCGGTGCCTCACACCCAAGGCCATGCGACTCGCCACCGACCTCGACGTCGAAGGAGGTGAGCTGTGATGGCGATTCCTGCCGGCCCCAAGCTGATTCGCCGGATCGTGCTCGCGTACAGGTCGAACGTGCCGGTGATGCTTCACGGCCTCCACGGAGTCGGGAAGTCCGAGATCCTCGCCCAGGCATCCGAGAAGCTCGACGTCGGCTTGTTGGTCAGGGACCTCTCGTTGATGGAGCCACCCGATCTGGTGGGCATCCCCGAGGTGGACGGAGGCCGCACCCACTTCCGTCCTCCAGCCTGTCTTCCCACCACCGGAAGCGGACTCCTGGTCTTCGAGGAGCTCAACCGGTGTCCGAGGTACATGCAGGCTCCGACGTTCCAGCTCCTGACCGCCCGAGAACTCAACGACTACGTGCTCCCCGACGGCTGGCTCCCGGTCGCCGCAGTCAATGACGCCACCGATGGCTACAGCGTCGATGACCTCGACCCGGCCCTGATGTCCAGGTTCGCCCACATCCGCGTGGTGGCCGACGCGCGGTCCTGGTGCTCGTGGGCCTCGGGTGCTGGAGTGCACCCCGCTGTCATCGCGTTCGTTGGACAGGCCCCCAAGGTGTTCGAAAAGCCCACGTCGAATCCTCGCTCGTGGACATACGCGTCTCGCGTGCTCAACGCTTGGGAGTCGAGTCCCGACCGCCAAGAGGATGACCTCGTCACACTGCTCGCCGGCCTACTGGACGAGAGTTGGGCCCACGCATTCCTGAAGGTGTACCAGACACGGCCCAGGGTTCCTGCAGCTTCCGAGATCGCCAACGACTACCGGGCGTGGCGGAGGAAGGTGAGGGCATGGGTCCGAGCGGGTCGGCTGGACATGGTTACCGCGACCTGGCTGTCGCTCAAGGCCGGACTCTCAGAGGCCTCGTTCCGCCAAGACGTTGTCAGCGATCCGATGTGCATCGGGAACGTCGAGCAGTTCATCGAGGACATGCACGCCGAACTCCGAACGGAGGCTGGTGAGTGGCTCTCCACCGAGGGCATCACCGGTAGGAAGCCGAAGCGTCGGGGAGGACGGCGATGACCTCAGGCACGCATCGAGCCCGTACCCTCCTGGTTGCAGATCGCGACCGGGCCGCGGGCCAAGCCCTCACGGTGGTGCTTGCCGTCGGTCGGACGCTCGCCCGTGAATACCCATTCCACGCGGCCCTGCTCTCCCAGTGGAGCGTGGTCACGAACCGCGTCCTGGACACCGCCGGCGTCACAGCAAGGGGCGACGGCGTGTACCTGATCGTCAACCCGGAGTTCGCACTCGCCATCCGGGAGGATGAACTCCTCGGTGTGCTCCACCACGAGCTGAACCACGTCCTCTTCGGCCACATTCTCGCCGACCCGGACGACTTCCCGGATCGGCGGGCTCGGATCATCGCTGAGGAAGTCACGGTGAACGAGTGGGTCCCGGAGCCCCTGCCGGGTCAGCCCATCGTCCTGAGTGACTTCCCAGACCTCCCGCCGAACGAGGACACCGGCACCCGGTACCGACGCCTGGAACGCCTCTTGCCACCTACCATGTCCGCCATGCCTGGCACCACGGATGACCACTCGGTGTGGAGCGGGGACGGTGGGGCAGGAGATGAACTTGGCGGCGGCGGCGAGGCGGGGAAGCTCTCCGTGCTCCAGGCCATACGGGCCGCTGCAGAGGCCAGCGGTGAACGCGGATGGAGGGCACTTCCGTCCGAGCTTCAGGCTGCCGTGGAGAACACCGCCGGGGTCGCACCAGGCGGCGGACTGGAGGAACTCGTCGGTACGGGAACGAGCCATGTCGACTGGCGAGGCGCGCTACGTCACATCATCGCGGCGGAGGTCGGCACACAGTCCAGGTTCGGGCGACCCCCTCGCCGCTATCCACACCTTGTAGGCATCGTGCCGGCCCGGGTTCACGTGGCTGTCCGTCCAAGGGTGCTCGCGGTCATCGACACCAGCGGCTCCATCACGACCTCGATCCTCGAGGACATCTCTGCCGAGCTGGACGCCATGTCGCCCTGGGCCGACATCACGATCGTCGAGTGTGATGCCGAGATCCACGACGTGTACCCCTACTCCGAGCGGCTTCAGAACGTGCGAGGGCGAGGAGGCACCGATCTCCGTCCGCCCTTCGAACCAGAGTTCATGGCGGCCCACCACCCTGACGTCGTGGTCTACTTCACCGATGGCTTCGGACCGGCTCCCGAACGGGCTCCTCGCGTGCGGACCTTCTGGTGCCTCACCCCTGGGGGCGAGCCGCCCGCGACGTGGGGACGCGTTCTGCGGATGAGGTGACCCGAAAACCGACCGATTCGTACCGAAATCCGTCCCTTCGGGTCGCTTTTCGGTACAACTTCGCGGGGTGCCTCACCAGGCGAGGTCCGACCTCGCATTACGATCGGACCCTGGACTCGACCCCTCCGCTTCCGTAGCCTCGGTCGAGATGAGCCGTCCCTCTCCAACCGCGGTAGGCGACACCCTGCTCCTCGCCGTGGCGGACATCGTCGTCGGCGAGCGGCTTCGCCTTGTCGATGACAAGCACGTCGCCCGACTTGCAGCGTCGATGAAGAAGACGGGCGGCGAGCTCTCGGCCATCCTCGTCCACGAGAAGGACGGCGACTACCACCTCGCCGCAGGTGCCCACCGGCTCCAAGCCGCACGCCTACTCGGGCGACCCCACATCCGGGCCCGGGTGCTCCCGGACGAGGATGCCGCCAAGCTCGCCGAGATCGAGGAGAACCTGTTCCGCAAGGGCCTGACGGTGCTCGAGGAGGCGGAGCACATCGTAGAGCGAGACCGGCTTGTCGCCCGCCACCCGCCCCATCGCTCGAAGGGCGAAACCGTTGCGCACTTCGAGAAGACACAGGAGACGGCTCAGGAGCTGGGCATGTCGAGGAGATCCGTCGAGATCCGGCGGACCATCGGTCGGTTGCCACGAGAGGTCCGGGATGGTCTTCGAGGGACCCCATGGGAGAACCGGACGCGAGCCCTACGGGACGTCGCGAACATCGGCCATGTGGAGGGACAACTCGCGGCGACCAGGGTGCTCGCCTCGGGTAGGAAGGGACGAGCGTCCGACGTGCTCGAGCAGGCGAAGAAGGCCGCCGGCGTCGAGGTCCCATCGACGCCGACGAGTCCACCCGTGGCGACGTCGCCATCGACCACTCCCACCTCGGTCGAGGAGTTCACGGCCTCGCTGATGGCCCTCCTGGCGACCACCGATGACTGGTCCGTCGAAGATCGCCGTGAAGCCCACGAGCGGGCGTTCGGTGCCTTGGCCGGGCGGCTCCGACGCAGAGCCGCACCCGATGGACTGGCCGACAGGCAAGCCGAGCAGATGTGGGAGGTCCACCGGTGGCTCCTCGGGGCGGAACGCAAGGTCGGCCCCGAGCACTGGGACGCGTGGCTCCACGAGGTTGTGGACGCCGCCACGAGGCTCATCGACAATCCGCTACCCGAGCTTCCCCCGGGGGTGGACATCCACGACGAAGCAGCTCGCGACTACATCCTTGCCTGGCACGGTCTGGTCCGAGATGGCTTTGTGCGAGCGGCACCCCTCTTGAGGCTTCCGGTGTGGACGGCTGCCACCGAGGAGTCGGACGCACGAGCAACGCCCAAGCAGTGGGACATGCGAGGCCTCTGGGACACACGCGACGTGAAGACGACAGGCAAGAAGCGTCAGTCCCGCAACCGGACGCATCACGTCGAGGCCGACCGGTCCAGCTACCACTTACCCGAGGCGTGGACCTACGAGCGGGCGATGCGTGCCCCAGACGGTTGGACCGACCCGAAGCGGCGGGACCTGCGGGTGCCGCGACCGCGGGCCGGAACCGCGGGCACGGCCCGCGTCGTGTCGATCTGCAGTGGGGTCGGGCTCATGGACCTCGGCCTCGCCGTGGGTCTCGCCGCCTCCGGCATGGTGGCGGAGTTCGACGCCATGGTCGAGATGGACCCGTTTTGTAGGGACATCCTGGGTCTTCGGTTTCCGGGCGTGGACTTGGCGACCACCACGTTGTCGCCCCCGACCGACGAGGACCCAGACAACTACGCCCGACTACGAGGATATGCCGACTGCGACGTGCTCATCGGCGGGTACCCTTGCAAGCCGTTTTCTGGTGCCGGCGACCGACAAGGAGAGGACCACAAGCAGTACCTGGTCGACGAGGTGTTCCGACTAGTGGCAGGACTCCGCCCCAAGGTGTGCCTTTTCGAGAACGTCCGGGACTTCCACACTGGCACCAGCATCGTCGTCACCCTCCCCGACGGCACCGACAAGGTGATGCCGAAGAAGGCCGCCAACGAGGCGATCAAGGCCGGTGACGCCGTCAGCAAGCGTGACGTCAAGGGCTACTACTCCACCATCTTCATGAGGCGGATGGCGTCCCTCGGGTACGACATGGCCTGGGCGAGGGCGTTCAGTGGGTACGCCTTTGGCCAGGACCACCATCGGGACCGGTGGTTCTGCATCGCCTGGCGGGCTCGAGGTTGGACGCCCCTGTCCCCCTACGACCGACTTCCGCCGGAGCTGCAGCCGCCACCTTCCGGGCCGGCCATCTGGGCGACCGAAGCGGAAGTCGCCCAGCCCGCCCTGCACGACGACATGACCCGCGGGGAGAAGCGGCTCGCCAGAGCTCGCGTCGGTGCTCTCGGCAATGGGGTGGTGGTCTCCGCCGCCGTCTTCTATGCCAGGTACGTCGCCGCCCTCCTGCAGAACGGGGGCATGACCGATCGCCAGGTCCGGTGGCTCGCCGGGGAGAAGGTGGAGGCGACGCGGAAAGGCCATGGCGTCTATGTCGCCACCGATCCCCTGGAGCTTCTTGCAGGCCGGGTCGAGAACGTCGAGTTCCTCGGCATGGACCCCGACCAGGCTGATCCCTGGGCCGCCGAGAACGCTCTCCGCCAGCAGGCTCTCGGACTCGACGATCTCGGGATTCACGAGCCGGAGTCGATGGCCGAGCGGTTCCCCGAGGTGGAGGTCTTCACGGGGGAGTCCGACGCGTGACCTACTTCATCTTGGGGAACTTCGCGGCCTTGAACGTGAGCGTCGTGTGGTCGGGCTCGGCGTCGGCCGCGATCCACCAGCTCGAACCGAAGCAGCAGGCGTACACCTTGCCCTCATCAAGGGCGTAGGCGTACTTGGTCTTGGAGCTCGAATCCCACTCCCATGGCCACCCGTCTTCGGGGAGAACGCGGTCGCCCCTCATGTTCAGGAACCCGAGGACGGCCCGTCGGTAGGCGTCCTCGGTGGTGGCGTCGATGATGTCGCGGGGGAGCATCGCGGGCATCCCGTCCCATGCGATGGAGCCGAGCCACTCGGCCTTCTTGCCGCGTCCGATGTAGAAGTCCGCCTTGCTCCCCATGCTTCGCTCCGACCTGCCGAGCCAGGGTAGCAGGCGGGCATCATCTGCGGTTCGGAGTCGCACACGCTCCTGGTGCAACGCCCAACGTCACCGCTTGTTCGCCGCTGGGGGGTCTAGGCGGCGTCCGCTCCGAGTACTGAGGGCTGAGGACGCCATGAGGCTCCTCGCACTATCCAAGTAGGAGCCCAAAGATGAGCATGAACGCCTCTTCCCTGTTCGTGACCGTCCGATACGTCGTGGACGATCGCGTCAAGACCTCCCGCCCTCTCCGCGAGTGGACCGCAGACGAACGCCTGCCCGAGGCCGCCTTGGTCCTCGGCGGCCTTGTCGCCCGCCGCATTAAGCTCGAAGGAGGTGTCTGATGGCCCGGAGCAAGAACGACCGCCGCAAGAAGGCGACTCGTCGTCGCAACCGCAAGGCGGCGAAGCAGGTTCGCACCGACGCCCAGAACGCTCAGCCCGACCGGATCACGGCGGAGATCGCGATGGTCACGAAGATGTCGGGGACGCCCGCCGCAATCATCGTCACGGACGACCGTGATGCAACTGTTCGTGGAGCAGTGCTCCAGGGCCGGCCCAGCGACGGTGTCCACATCCACCTCGCTGACGAGCAGTCCTCCGCCGTGCCCGTGGCCGTGCTGCTCGGCACCGAGATGCACCTGTGGACCGCGAATCCCGCCGGAGCGGCCTCCACCGAGCTTCGCCGCCAGCTCCCGCTCCTTGCGGAGTGCTTCAGTAGAGGCCAAAGCATCGTGCCTGCCGACAAGGACGCCATCATCGTCCACAAGAACCAGGTGGACATGTTCCTGGCGGTGGTCGGTGTGCAGACCTCTACCGGCATCCAGGTGGGGGATCGCCTTCAAGAGTACGTCGGTATTCCCGATGGAGCTCACTACAACTTCAACGCCGCCGGCCATGTCCTCACCGTAGCGATGCGGACCCCCGACGCTGCCGAGATCGTCGCCTTCGAAGGTGGCCGTGTCGATCTCGGGCTCATGGTGCGGACTGAGGCCGTGTTCTTTACAGCCCGGTTCCGGCACGGCGACACGTCGTACTGGCACGACGCGACGTATTCGGTGCATCGAGTCCCTCGCGAGGAGCGGGGTTCGCCGGACGTGGACCTTCCCCCTGGTCAGGGGCATCCCCTCGTGATGATCCTGGTCGACTCCGCAACGGGAGAGGTCGTTGCCGTTCGCATCATCACCATGACCCATCGCTTCTCGCTCGCACTCGCCAAGGCCATCGCCCAGCAGATCGCCTCGCCGGGTGAAGGTCGACACCACGACCGCATCGTCGACGAGACCTTCCATCGGTACCCCACGACCGCCGACATCGCGAGGGCTGCTGAGGTCCGGATGACCGCCCCCGCGAAACTCGGAGCCACGGCCATCGCATGACCGTCTTCCCGCCTTCAAGATCGAAGGCGGGATCCCGCGCCGCAACGGTTGGCGTGTTGCGACCTTGATGGCCCCGATGGACTCCGCGGGGGGCCTCAACTCTCATCGCTGGAGCGACGACGAACCCACCAGTCGCCCCCGGCCTCCCACGAGTCGCCCAGCATCCTCGCGGCGATGAACCTCCCTGTGTCCCGAGGTAGTCGCTTCTCGCCGAGAACGCCGGCGAACCACGCCCTTGGCACTCCGATGGACGCCCCCGCGTGAAGGTCAGCGACTGCGGCGGCAGCCTGTGCTCTCGCCGGGACCGTGCTCTCGGTCCTCACATCGACCCGGTGCAGCTTGCGGCGTCCACGCACGAGGGCCGTCACCTCCCATCGCCGACCCTGGACCAGTCGCCGGGCCTTCACGAGCACGACATCGGCGTCAGGGGGCTTCGGCTGGTGGACCTCCGGTGTCGCCGCCGGGACGACGAGCTTCACCAACTCGCCGAGATGATGGGGGAGCCTACGACGCACGAGGTGATCGGCGAGGGCTTCGGCGAGCAGAAGTTCGGTCGCCGGGTCGGTCGGGTCGACGAGGACCCACGCCACCCGCCGCACGCGAACGAGCTCGACAAGGCCCCGGGCAACTCGATGACGGACATCCTCACGGCGGGCCGTCACGGTCCGAAGATCGACCGCATGCCCCTTCCAGGCGTTGCCCACCTTCACCGCCCTCCTCCCGGAACGACCAAGCAGGTCGATCACCCCGTGCGGGGGATGGAGTACGGGTCCCGGCGTGGCTGGACTCCAGTTCGCGAGGTCCAGTCCGGCCACGCCGGCTCCACCGGGTGTGACCCCGGCTCCGGGAGTAGCTCGGGGCTCTCCCTCTCCGCTGTCGAGATCGCCTACCCCTTCCTGTGACGGCGGGGTCGATGCGGGGGCGATCGGGGTACTCCCCGAGTCGGTCTGATGGACGACAACAACAACATGGTCATCATCATCATCTTCATCGAGCAGGTCCAGGTCGAGGTCACACGTGGTAGGGGTGTCCTGTAGTAGGTCCGTCCCACGGTCGTGTCCGCCATGTTCCTGGTCGTCACCCTTGGGTCCTCTGGTTCGGGTGTCGACATCGACTCGGTGGTGTTCCTCTTGGGGATGGGGAACACCTTGTGACCGTTCATCTACGTGAAGGTCACCTTCTACCTCGGGCTGGGAAGCTCTCCTGCGGGAGGCCCGAGGTAGGGATGGTTCGGTGGGGCCGACGTCCGCAGGTCCTACAGCTCGCCCACCAGCCACCGAGGCCGCTCCCTCGGTGGACTTGAGGTCATCATCTGGGTCTTGGGGGTCACCTCTCTTGGGGGTCTTGTTGATGTTCGAGATCAGGCCCGAGGCCTTCATCCACTTCTTCGAGATGACCGCCGAACCGGCCTCGGCCCTGATGGTCTTGGCGTTCCTCTTCTTCAAGGGGATGGCGTTCTCGATGTTCTTCATCTTCGAGTTCATGAGCCCGATCCCGCGGACGACGTCGACCGTGTAGGTCTTGATGAGCGGGATGGCCTGCCTGGGATCCCGTAGGTCGTACACCTTCGAGGACTTGGGGTCATCGGAGTCGATGGGACGGATGTTCGTCATCCCGACGGCACGAGCTTCCTCGACGAGGATGTTGAAGGCCTCGATGACCTTGTCCTCGGTGGGCCCGACGATGACGAGGTCGTCCCCGTAGGAGCACAGGACGACCTTCGAACCACGACCCCGCATCCGCCTGTACAGGTAGGTGACGACCAGGTTCAGGAGGATCTGGGAGACCGCGT
Organism: Myxococcota bacterium; assembly: GCA_965216925.1. Classification (GTDB taxonomy): domain Bacteria; phylum Myxococcota_A; class UBA796; order UBA796; genus CAYYHT01. The sequence continues at coordinate 6,364,817 of CBDCGT010000001.1, forward strand.
TCCCCTGTTCTACCCCGTAGTCCCGGTGCCGGATGGACTTCCCCGACTTGGTCCTCGACCTCACTTTGGCAATGTTCCACGCTCTGCGGCGGTCGCCTCGGCACAGGCCGAGGTCCTTCGTGGCCGCGTATACGGCTTCGCGGGTGAGGAGCCCGTAGGCGTTGGTGAGATCGACGCCCACGGCCCACGGGCCGTACCTGCAGGCGACACCATGGACACACGAGGCGAACTGATCCTGGATGGTGGCCTGTTGGCCGCGGCCCTTCGGGGGCGAGCCGGCCCACTCGGGGATGTCGCCCGCCGACCGGAACCCGATGATGGTGTCGGGGATGTAATTGACCTCGGCGACGACACCTTGGAGGCGGCGGGCATCGAGGAGGGCGTAGGGCCTCTTGGCCTCGGGCGGCACGTCGATGGGCCGCCTCTTGGTCGAGTCCTTCTTCTTCACGAACACCCGGAGACCGTCGGGGAAGATCGACCCCTTCCTCGTCTTCCGGTTGAGCTCGTCGGCGAACGCGATGCGGGACTCGATGTCCCCGTGGACGGCGTCGTAGACCTCGAGCTTGGTGGTCTCGGTGCTGTCCACGAACTCCGGGTGGCCGTGATGGACGCCGAGCCGGTTGACCCTGGTTGCGAGCGGGTCGCCACCGGTGGACACCGCCAAGGCCACGCCCACCTGGTTTCCCGTCGGGGCACCGAGGCGGGAGATGCTCCGAGCCACCCACATGGAGACCAGCCTGTCCGTGGGGTCGGGCACTCGGTGGCGGAAGTAGCCGGGTCGTCGGGAGGTGTTGCGGACGAGGATGGGTCGCCCATCCTTGAGCCCGCGAACTGCGACGGGAGCTACGAGGTCGCGGTCCTCGATGTACTGAACGGCGAGGGCGTGGGCACCGGAGTTCTTGTCGGCGAGGAGGACGACGGGACGACCTGCGACGATGAGGGGCTCGGCGAGGTCGAGGATGGTCCTCACGCATCGAGCCTGGTCGTCCTGGCCGACGTGGTCGCGGAACACCTTGTCCAGGTGATGCCAACGGGCGTCCTCGCTTCCGGCACGGGTGGCGAGCGTCCACGACCGGAAGTCCGGGAGGTTGATGACGACCGCGTCTGGCTTCGGCCCTGGGTAGTACCGGCGACCGTGCCCGGCGGACGAGTTGACGCACCGGACGGTCGCAAGAGGCAAGGAGGCCGAGAGCACCTGGGCCGTGGCTCCGAGTCCGCCCTCGACGAGCAGGATGTTGCTGACGACGGGCACCCGATGATGGAGCAACTCGGCGACGAGGACGGCGACCTCGGGCTCGGTGCGGATGGGGTCGCCCTCTCGGGTCGGGTGGAACGGAGGGCGGAGCCCTTCGACCTCGACGATCAGGGCCGTCTGCATTGCCTTGTTGGCCCGCCGCCGGAGGGCCTCGAGGGTTGGCGTCTGGCGGTCGCCCATGTCGTCGTAGGCGGGCCTGTAGGCCTCCATCTCGACATCGGCGTAGGGAGCCTCCGCTTCTACGTCTTCGACAGCACGACCGGCACGCCAAGCGGTTCCCGCCGGCGTTCCGAGATGCAGCTTGAGCTCGTCGAGGAGCCATGCCCTCTCAACGGCGAAGGTCGCACACACGAGGTAGCGGGTGTCGTGCAGGAGGCCCCACTCAGCGAGGGCCACAGCACGGCGGAACACCTTGGTCTTGATGCGGTCAGCCACGGGAAGGCGGTCGACGAGCACGTGGACCTCGGCCTCGAGGGAGCACGGCTCCACGACCAAGAGGGAGAAGGGCGTTCCGCCTTGGGTGCGGAGGTCGACGAGCCCGGGGTTCAGGTTCGGGTCTGGACCACGGGCCTCGAAGTCGTCCCGGATCTGATGGAGAAGGCGTACCGCCCGGTCGAGGGCGGCACGGGTTCTGGCTCGACCCCTACGTGGGCCTGTGCGTGGCATTGGTCACCTGCTTCGTCGTCGTCATCATCGTCGTTGTCACCTTCTGCTCGACCGCCGCGTTGGCCCCGGAGGATGCCTCCTCCGGGGCGACGACGAGCAGGTTGTCGGCCAACATGAGCGGGCCGACCCTCCAACGTACCCACCGAGGTCGGCGAGGAGCCCCCCGGCGATCACCGCCCGCTCCGGTCCCGCCGGGTGCGTCCGATCGGGACAGACCGAAGGTCGATGCGGATGAGCCCGGGCAGGGGTTCGGCGACCACGAAGCGGCCCATCTTGATCCCCCGTCTGATCGACCAGACGGAGACGCCGAGGTGTTCGGCGAGCTCGCCGGTGGAGACCCAACGGGCCTTGTCGTAAGTCGAGAGCTTGTCGTGCATGTGCACCTCCGAGGTCTTGGGAGCCTCAGAGAGCTGCTGGTATTCAACGTTTACCGAGTGGAGCCGTGGGGAGCAGGAGGGAGCGGTCGGTGCGAAACCTTGAATACAAAAGGAAGAGGATCGGGCTCCACTTTTTTCAATCCCTCAATCCCGTGATCCGGGGTGAGCCGCCCGTTGCAGGAGGTGGCTGCGAGTAGCTGTGGGGGCGGCTCGGGCAACCCCTTCAAGGGGTGGTTTTGGACTGGTCGAGGTCCGCTTGCGGGCGAGGTGCCTTCCTCGAAGGTCTACCCGAAGCGAACCGGAACACCGCCGCCATCGACCACGGTGCGGTTCAGGTACCCGGCGAGGTCCACGACGAGGTCGAGGTGGTGTTGAACCGCGTTGTCGTCGGCGACCTCGACGCGTTCGCCGTTGATGTCGTAGGCGGGGGAGCCCTGGTGCAGGAGGTGGTCGCGAAGGGCGGCGATGCGTGTGTAGCTCTCTGCCCGCGAGCCATGGAGGCCGTTGTTGAGGGGGCTCCCGATGACGGCCGGCAGACATCCCTTCTTCTGGCAGAGCTCCTTGAGGGTGCGACGGCGGAAGTGCTGGTCGGGGACTCGACCGGCGTTCGCCGCGAGCAGGCCTCGCACGAACACCTCGAACGCGAGGCATCCGCTGGCGAGGGCACTTCGGTGACGCCGGGTTGCCATGTCGCGGCGTGCCGATAGGAGCAGATCCTCGGCGAGGCTGGGCTGACGGCCAAGCTCGGAGAACAGCCTGTCGGGCGTGGTGGCCGGGTATCCCTCGGCCCTCCCGAACCGGATGGTGTGCGTGGTCCCGGTGCCGAGCATCATGGACATCACCTTCGGAGCTGCCGGGTCGTCCCAGTCGACCAACCGCAGGGACATGATGTCGTCGGGGGTGACGTTGGCGAGCCAGTAGGTGCCGTGGGCTCGGGTGTAGGCGTCGACGAGGTTGTTCACGACCAGGGTGCAGAACTCCCGCCCTTCATCCGTGGGTCCGATAATGCCGCCCATCTGACCGTCGGGCATCTTCACCGCAGCCATGGTGGCGACAAGCCCCAGTTCCTCCACGACAGGCGGTCCCCCGGGGAACCGCAACTCCACCTGGGACCTTGAGAAAACCCCGAACCGATCCCGACCGTGATCTCGGAGCCCGGGCCCTGACATCGTGATGCCGCCCACGGGTTCGTCTTGAGGAACTTGAACGACGGCGAGCACCGCTTGCTGGCCCTCCACTTCGAACCGGGTCGCGAAGCGATGCCCAAGATCCGGAAGGGGGACGGGCACCTCGTAGGTGAACCCGACGCTGCGGAGGCCACGTGCTTCTTCGTAGTCCATCAGTGTGAACTACCCGTCCTCGAGCTGAGCTTCCAGGTCCGCGACGGGGAACTCGGACGCATCCACACCACTCCCGGCTCGGCGTCATGGACCAGCGGTAAATCGATGATGCCCGCTTCACCGAGGCCAAGTCGAATCCGACGAACGAGCGGTAGACTTCCCCGCGGAGCACCTGTGACGAGCACCAAGGAAGCGTGGAAGCGGTGGGGAGAGTTCCAGGCAGGCAACCGGCTGGTGAGGAACCTCGGGATGGCGGCCATCATCCATCAACCTCACGAGGATCCTCCCGACCTCGTGCTCGAACTCGACAACGGCTTGGTCGGTGTTGAGGTTCGCAAACTCACCGACCAAGACGTTCGAAGGAACCAGCAGGGGTTCAGCTCCATCGCGAAGGCCCTGTTCAACGCCTACGACCAGCCGCCTGGCCTCGTCGTTGCGGTGGAGGTGGCTGTCTCGACGAGTCCAGTCGACCTCTTCGGAGACGCCGTCTTCCCCTCAGGGTTCGACTTGCCCGCCTCACGGCGAAGGGCCATGACGGCGGAGTTGCTGCCGCTCATCGAGGCCACGGCCAGGGAGTTTGCTGTTGGCGATCTCGGCGAGTTCGGGGTTCACCGGCGTCTTGATCTGACGGGGTTTCCCTTCTGGCCCTCGCCCTCCGAGCTCGAACAGTGGGAGAAGGACCGCCACGGGCCTTTCCCTGTGGCGTTCGACCACGTTCGCGTCAGGGTGAGCACCGAGCAATCGATGAGGGAGCGGTTTGATCGGCGACGGCTCCATGTTGCCCCTTCTGAAGCGACCTTCGAGAACTTCATTCTCGGCCACTGGAAGGTCGAGACGCACACCGCCTGGGTGGTCCCCCACCTCTCCGGTGAGGACCTGGAGACGGTGATCGACGGCAAGGCCGAGAAACTTGCTGAGTGGACGGGCGGACCGTTCCAGGAGCGGTGGCTACTGCTTACCTGCAATGGCTCGCCCCGCTCTGGGTTCGCGGACACGGTCGAGATCGATGGAGAGGTGCTCCAACACGCACGGGACTACGCTGTCACCCGCGGCTTCGACCGGGTTGAGGTCTTGGACATGACATCGACATCCGAGCAACCTTCTGCGCTACCGGGGTAGGGGCCGCGGCAGGGCGGCCACCAGCCCCCCGAACTCCGCTTCCACGACGCCCTGGTCCACCCGCTCGGTGTCGACGACAACTACCTCGACCCCGCCGTCACCATTGGCGACGAAGCCGACCGCGGTGCCGTACTCGGCGATGAGCACGTCCATTGCCGCACGGTGGGCATCGTCGATGGGGATGTCGCACACGCGAGGCCGGGTCATGCGGATGAACCAGGGGAGCTGGGGTTCGTCCTCGGTCACAGCCCCACCATGGCCGCCGCGTTCTCGCGGAAGAGATCTGCGTCGCGAATGTACGTCCTGAGGACCTCGAGGCTCCGGTGGCCGGTCTGCTTCGCGATGCTCCGCTCCGAAGCTCCGGCCGCGGCCGCCGACGTCGCGAATCCCGCCCGCAGACTGTGTCCCGAGAATCGCGACGGATCGAGGCCGATGGAACGGGCCGCCCTCTTGGCCGCCCTCGCCACCGCCCTCGTGGACATGGCTACTCGACCCACGCTGTCCGCCCTGTCCACCGTGAGGAAGACGGGCCCGTGGTCGATGCGGGCAACGGCCATCCACCTGCGGAGGGTACGGACGGGGCACGTCTCGGGGTGCGAACCCCATGGCAAGCCGACCACACGCCCCTCAGCTTCCTGATCGGTCTTGCTCCGGGGGATGAGCAGGCGGATGCCGTCCTCGGTGTTGTCGATGTGCTCGACCTCGATGGCCACGATCTCGGACCTCCGCATCGCCGACGCGAACCCCACCACCAAGAGGGCTGCGTCGCGGGTGCCCCTGTTGCTGTCCGGGAGGGCCCGCACAGCTCGGCGGAGATCGCCGACGAGCAGGGGAGCCTTGCGGGTGGGTCGAGTGCCAACTTCTCGCCGGATGCCCCGCATCACCGACCGGACGCCGCGAGTCCGCGTCGGGTCATCGAGGCCAGCAGTCTCGTGGGCGAGCTTGATCGCGGCGAGGTCGATGTTGATGGTGGGGACCTTCCTGCCAAGCTCTGCCCTGTGAACGGCGTAGAGGGCCACGGTCTCGGCACAAGCCGGGTGGGACGGCAAGCCAGTCGCCCGGCACCACGAGGTGAACTGCGACCACGCGGTGGAGTAGAGCTTCCTCGTCTTGAGCGAGAGCGAGGCATCGAGGTAGCCACGAGTGGCATCCACGAGTTCGCCCGAGATGGCGTGGTTCGGATGAGCGATCAGGGCTTTCATGTGGCGTCCTCCGCGTCCACCAACCCCGATTGGCGGACACTTCTACAACGCCGCTCAAGGGTCTCCTGGAACCCCCTCGTGATCCATCTGGGGGTTCTACCGACCTGCCGGATAGAACAAGAGTCCCCGTTGGCTGGATCAGCAGGAGCCATTGATGGCCCGGCACCACTACGTTCCTCAGTCCGTGCTCCGTGAGTTCGTGTCGGCAGACGCCTGGATGCTGATGCGGGGGGACCTGGACGAAGCCAGGCTTCAGCACATCAAGCACAACGATGCCCGATCGGTGAGCAACCCGAAGGCGAAGCACCTACCTCTGTGCGTGCTTCGCAAAGGGCCGGACGGCACCAGGCTCACGCGGGGGACGGTGAGGGAGACCTGCTCAACGAACGGGTTCTACGGCCTCGTCCAGTACGAGGATCCCGTCCTCCGAGGCGTGCTCCGAAACACCATCGACGGCATCGCGAACAAGACCATCGCGAGCCTGGATGTAGCCGGCCTTCGGAGACTCGGGGCCAAGCCGCTCGATGTGGAGGAGATCGAGAGCCGCTTCGTAGGGAAGCTCGATGGACCCTTCGCCGCCGTCGCCGCGTCTGCTCGGCGGAAGGAGCGGTTGAATGGAGACCAGCTGAACGCCCTCAGACGGAGCCTCGTGTTCGCTCGCTCTCGGACTCCAGCATGGCGGGCGGTGCGGCACCCGGAGATCGAAGCGACGCACGTTGCGAGGGCGAAGGAGCGGCTCAGGGGGTACGACATCATCGACAAAGAGGCCCTGCACGCGGATGGCTACACTCTCGAGACGCTCCTCAGCGTGTTCGACGACAACTTGTTCGTCATTGGGGCAGTCCTGGCGGCTACCGGTCACACAGACTTCTTCAAGAAGCACGATGTCCGCGTGTCATTCCTCCACGCCACCGGGGACCTCCGCTTCGTCACCTGCGACAACCCGATGCGGCCCTACATCATCGACATCGTGGGAAGCATCGCTGCCGAGGGCGACCCTGGGTTCGGCAACCCAGCGGCGATGGCGACCTACCCCTTGTCGCCGACCTGTTGTGCGTTCGTCGCCGGGCACGAACTCATGCCGCACGGCAACCACGGATCCGTGGATGACCGCTACGTTCGGAAGATCAACACTGCCCACCTGTTGATGGCCCACCAGGAGGTCGTGCTTCCGGGCCCGGACGTCGACGGCTTATTCGAGCCGTGGGTCGACCTCAGTTCCATCGGTCCTCCACGGCGTCCCTGAGACCTACGCCGCCGGAGGGGTCCACCGGGATGCGAGGTACTCCCGAACCGCCGGGTTCCAGAGGCGGCAGAAGGTGTTGCGGACTGGAAGACCGGCTCCTGCCGTCTCCCGAACCTCGCGGTTCGACACGGCCCTGCCGTCACCAAGTGGGGTCCACTTCACCGCCAGGTGCCACTCGTTGTCGTCCTTGCACTCCGGGAACACAGACCCCGAGGACTCGGCCACGTTGAGCACATCGCCGTCCACGACCTCGCCCATGGCGATGATGCCTCGACCGTTGAGGTAGGCGTACACCGTGTCGCCCGCTCGGGCTCCCTTCTCGAGGGTGGCCCCATGGTTCGGATAGCCCCAGATGCCGGCCACGTCGTGCTCGAGGAACCGCTTCCATGCACCAGGGGAGTGCGTCTCATCGGTGTTGATGAGCCAGGCGCGATCCTCGGCATCCCCGGTCGCGAGTTCGCCAGATGGGGCCAGCTCGATGGGTTCCACATCGAGGTAGAGGTCACCGCTATCTCGGCGGTAGAGCTTCACGGTCACTACGTAGACCGGCACCCCCCGGCCCTCGAGGTAGTCGGCGATCTTTCGGAAGCCTGGGGCCTCTCCCGACGCCACGACCACGAGGACCTGCTCGCTGCCAAGCCGGGCTTCGTCGAACCCAGGGTCGTCGGCGAACTCTCGGAAGGCGTCGATGAGTGCCCTACCCGTTCCCCGACCGCGTCCGTATTCCCAATCACGCCGAAGGAGGTTCGCCGCATCGCTGGCGTAGTCCGCCGCGTAGTCGAGCAACTGGGCTAGGGCATCGCGGCTGGCCCAGCCCCGCTTGCACTCGACCAGTACAAGTCGTCCTTCGGCGTCCAGGGCGATGATGTCGGGCATCTTGCGACCCGGGACGGACGTGCGAAGGACAAGCACAGGGTCGCCGGCGGCACCGGTCTCGAAGATGGCCTGGGGCTGGTTCGCCACTGCCAGTTCGATCTGCTTCTCCAGGACTCCGGCACCAGCGGCGTCAACCTGGACGAGGGCGTCGAGTCGTTGGCCGTCCGGGTCGAAGCGGTAGAGCATGGACTGGACCATACCAGGGTTCGGACCTGGCTCGTCAGATCCGCGGAGAAAACTCGACGGGCGGCCCTGTGATCGCGTGAAAGCCGGATTGAACCTGTATGGAAAGTGGAAGGGGCAATCCGAAACCGGTCTGATCGCGGGCTCTCATCCGGCTCGGGGGTTCATGTCCCCATCACTCCGCGTATCTCCAGTAGCGGCGACAGCACCGCGGAGATCCCATGCCCGACGACGACCTCCCGGACACCGATTCAACCAGCTTCATCGACGTCAACCTGCCCTCGATCGACAGCCCCGACCACCGTGAGTCGCTCCGGTGGCGTCGCCGGATGTGGCGGGCCTCGATCACCGAGTCCGCCCTCCTGACCGCGGAGGAGGTCGCCGAGCTCATTCCTGGCCGTGTCCAGGTCAATCGCCGTTGGCTCGACCATGTCCCGCGGCTCCGGCTCCCGAGCGGTCAGGAGGTCTTTCGATGGGGTGAGGTTCTCCGACATCTCGAGCGTGTCGCATGAGCTCGAAGCGACCCAGTCCGATCAAGATCGCCCCCTACACCGCCACCGCTCGTCGCCCACGGACCGAGGACGGCATCTCGGAGTGGTATTGGACCGCTCGTTGCCGCCGTAAGGGCATGGAGGGCGAGTGGGTGCTCGGTTGGTTCACCTCTCGCCGACAGGCAGAGCAGGCGTTCACGACCTGGGCCTCATCGAGAACAGGACGTCCGCGTCGTCGGGGCTCTCCCACGATGACCCAGCTTCTCGACGCCTACGAGCACGCCGTCGGTCGGATGACCACGAAGAGGAAGCACACCAGGTGGAACCGCCGCTACACCGCCATGCAGCTCCGCGAGTTCTTGGACGCACGACACCCCGACCTGCTCTCCGATGCTTTCGACGTGGTGGTGTTCGAGGAGTACCTCGGGTGGCTCCAGCACAAGGACTACAAGCCGCAGACCATCGAGAACGCCCTCATCGGTGCCAGGACGCTTCTGAAGTGGGCGGAGTCGTCGAAGTGGATTCACCGAGCCCCCCCAAAGCCGGCGTTCCGTGTTCCTCCTTCCGACGTCCGGCGGATACCCAAGAGCACATACGAGGCTGTGCTCGCACAGGCGGCGGTGACCGACGAACCTGTCCGACTGCCACTCCTTCTTCGGCTGCTGTGGGAGACCGGGATGCGTCCGTCCGAGGCCTTCGGGATCCCGAATCGCCACCTCCACGTCGAAGACGCCGTCGTTCACCTCCGCGAACACGACGGGCACACCCTCAAGACCTCCCACTCCAAGCGGATCGTTCCGATCTCTCGCCGTCTGATGGCCGCCCTCGCGGAGCTCGACGAGCAGGCCGACGGCACACTCTTCGGCGTCCCCGAGGTCGATCGGACCTACCACTACTGGCGGCATCGGCTCCAGATGGCCATCGCCGCCGCCGACGTCGAGAGCTTCACCCTGGGCGACTTCCGCAAGACTCGCTCGACGAGGCTCCTCAACGCTGGCACGCCGCTCCACGTCTATGGGCGGATGATGGGCCACAGCCCGAAGACGGCTCTCAGGCACTACGCAGCCGTGTCGGAACAGGACCTTCGGATGGCGTTCCAGAAGGCGTCCGACGACGACGTTACGGACGACGACGAGTAGACGTTTCCCCGAGGCAGGTCCGTCCCGTCCGTGTTCCACCTCGTGGCGGCACACACGCGGCCAATGAGCCTTGAAGCACCAGACCTTGCAGGCAACGAGATTGGGGCCACCAGTAGCCTGCCGAACCACCCGGCCCGGTGTTACGACGTCCCTGGCTGCCTGGGATACCTTGTTCCACCAGTTCGGTAGAGCGCGAGTCGCGTCTCGTTAGTGAACAACACTACTTCCGCATCCTGGGCAGCCACCCTTGCACCTCAACAAGCTCTCGGACATACACGCCGTCGCCAACGAAGCAGGCACCACCCCTGGCTTCCTTCGAGATGTCATCGAGGCTAAGGAGCGGTTCTTCACCGCGATTGACGTGCGGAAGCGAGGAGGAAGGGGTCGCCGAACCGTGTACGAGGTTCACGACTCCGTCCGACCGATCCACAGGAAGATCGCGTTGTGGGTTCGAGACTCATGGGATCCCCCAGACTGCGTCCACGGCTTCCGCAAGGGCCGTTCTATCGCAACGCATGCCCGTGCCCATCTCGCCCAGGAGTGGGTGATCACCGCCGATATTCTGGACTTCTTTCCTTCCATCGGCCCCGACGAAGTGCGTGAAGCCTTCATGTTTCTGGGGGCCAACGGCGAAGTCGCCGCACTCCTCACGGATCTGGCCACGTTCGCCAGACATCTGCCACCAGGGACGAGGTGCAGCCCGATCATTGCCAACGTAGTGGCTCGAACGCTCGATGCCTCCCTCCTCGGCCTGTCGGCAAACTTCGGTCGCTACGCCGACGACTTGGCCTGGTCCGGGGCAGACGAGTTGCCAACGAGGGACCAAGTCGAAGAGGTGCTGGCGAGTCAGGGCTTCACGCTTAGGCCAGGCAGCTACTTCGCCGTCCGCAAGAACCGGAACCAGTTCGTGACCGGCCTGTTGGTCAACCACGCTCACGGACCTCACGTCCCTCGGGACGTGAAGCGGTTGCTCCGGCAAGAGGTCTACTTCATCGACAAGTATGGGCTCGAAGACCACTGCGATAGAACCAGCGTTGATCGAGCTGACCTCCACCTCATGTGGCTGCATGGGAAGCTCCAGCAGATCGCTTCGATCGAGCCGTCCTTCGCCCGCCCACTATTGGCGTCTCTCCCCTCCATGCTGGAAGATGACGACGGGAGCATGCTGGACCCCGACGACTTCTACTGACGGACGAGCTGCTCCCAGAGCACGCTGTCGCTCGGATGATGGCCCCCTTCCTCATCCACCAGGAGCTTCATCCGTGGGGCGATCCATTGCATTGCACGTTCCGCGTCCGGGTGGTTGTCCAGCCGCCACCTCTGGAACTCGAATGCGATGCAACGCAGCAGAGCAACCACCGCCGGACGGTCCGACCGCAACTTCTGGAGGCCGGGCTGATGCTGAAAGACTGATTCCTCGGCAGCGATATCCATCACGCGGCGGCCCTTCGTACCAGCTCGGAGCTTCACAACACGCTTGATTGTCAGGGCGGGTTTCTCGTCCGTCGCTACCACCACGTAGAGTTGGAGAGCGGTCTGCCTTACAGCATCGAGTAGGCGAATGCGGAGCACGGCGTCCTGCTCGAACGCCTCACACCTACGCCCTTCGCGAAGAAGTTCACGGGCTTCGATGCAGACGACGGGGTCGGACGATGCTCCGTGCCACACGTCCTCGATGATGGCCTCCTCCACCATGGGGAGGAAGTTCACCCCGAGGACGCCACAGGCTCCCTTGTCGTTCTCCACGAAGCCGATGTGGAGGTGGTCGGCCTTCCAGCTTGCCCAGGATGTGAAGGACTCCATCGCTTCCCACCTCTGCCAATCTACGAAACGCTCGCTGACCTTACCCACCAGATCATTGAGGTCTGACTGGAGCAGTGTACGCTTCGACAGATCCGAAGACGCGGATGCGGCCCAGAGCCTGGCGACAATGGCCTCCGCCAACGTAAGGGCCTTCGCCATGTTCCCACCGTGGGTCTCTCGAAGCTGAGAGACCAGTTCCGCTTGCAGGTCCTCAACACTGCGAGCGGAGAAGTTCCACTCCACGGCCCGAAGGAACCGCTCCTTCGCCTTCCAGGTGATGTAGAGAAGGGCCGCGTCTAGTGTCTTGCTTTCGCCATGAGGGATCTTCGCCCTGATGACCTTGACCACAGCATCGAAGATGTCGTCCGCCGACCTGGAATTCGTGTCATCACTGATGAGGCTGCCCCACTCAGCCAGCAAGTCGAACTCCAGCGGCGGGTCGTAGCTGTCGCCTACCCTCTGCTTCGCTGGCGAAGCTGTTGTGGTGAACACGAGACGGCAGGGAAGACCCTTGGAATCGTAGGCATAAAAGGCTTCCGCGAAGTTGGCGAAGGTCTCGTATATGGCCTTGTCTCGGGCGGAGATCTTCCCCGCGAGGTCCTTGACGCTTTCCTCGGTTGCCTCGGTCAGCCGACCACCGGTGACGACGTGAACATCTACGTCCTCGTTGCCTTCGGTGATGAGGACATCATCTGCACCCAGCTCCAACCATCGAAGCGAGCAGACGAGGATCTGGCTCAAGAAGCCCCTGATTGTGGCATCCGCGACCCGCCCCTGCTTCCTGATGGCCCCTGGCTTGCTCAAGTCGCCGCCTCCGCTACGAGCCTACAACGACATCTCTCGCGGGGGTGGAGAAGACAGGAGTGGGGACAACCGGGTACAACCTCCCCCATCCTCGGCGTTCTACCTCGGTCACCAAACATAGGTTCAATGTTTGAGCCCGATCCCCGAAGCCCTTCCCTCCCCGGTTTTCGCTGACTCCTCCAGACCTGTGCGGGCCATTTCCAGCCGATTCCAGCCGGTCACCCGCACAACCCGCACAGCCTCCTCGACACCCCGCCGATCTCGGTAGAAGTCCGATGGGTACGGTGTTGTAGGAGGCTCCTCATGTCCCCACGACTCACCGCCGAACATCGCCCCGACTGGTTCACCGAGGAGGGCGTCCACGTCCTCGAGCTCGACGCCGACCCGGCCCGTCGCATCGCCGACCTGGCCGATGCCCTGTCCTTTGAGCTGGCCTGGGCCACGGACACCGAGCGGGCTCCGGCAGGGCAGGTGCTCCACCACCTGATGATGCAGCTCTGGCGGCTATCAGCGGCCTGACGGTCCTTCCGCTCCTCGGCTTGTCCGCGTTCTTCGGCATCGGTAGTCTCGTGGCCCATTGGAGGCGTCGCAGCGGCGTCGCCCCCCACCCAGGACGGCGACGTGGCGAAGAAGAAGAACAACGACAGGACCGGCTCCCTCGGCTTCGAAGACAAGCTCTGGGCGGCGGCGGACCTGCTCCGCAACAACATGGACCCCGCCGAGTACAAGCACGTTGTCCTCGGCCTCATCTTCCTCAAGTACATCTCAGACGCCTTCGAGGAGCGACAGCAGCAGCTCATCGCCTCGGTCTCCGACCCCGATAGCGACGACTACATCGACGACCCCGAGGAGCGGAAGGAGGAGCTCGCCGACCTGCTCGAGGACCGGGACGAGTACATCGCCGAGAACGTGTTCTGGGTGCCGAAGGAGGGTCGGTGGTCTCACCTCCAGGCCAAGGCCACCCAGCCGGTCATCGGCAAGCTCGTGGACGATGCGATGGACGCTATCGAGCAGGTCAACCCGGCCCTCAAGGGAGCCCTGCCGAAGGTCTACGCCCGCCCTGGCCTCGACAAGCGGAGGCTCGGCGAGCTGATCAACCTGATCTCGGGCATCGGGCTCGGCAGCAAGGAGCACCGGGACAAGGACACCCTGGGCCGGGTCTACGAGTACTTCCTGTCCCGCTTCGCGTCGGCGGAAGGCAAAGGCGGCGGAGAGTTCTACACACCTTCAAGCGTTGTTCGCGTCCTGGTCGAGATGCTCGAGCCCTACTCGGGACGGGTGTACGACCCCTGCTGCGGCTCGGGCGGGATGTTCGTCCAGTCCCTGCGGTTCATCGAGGCCCACGACGGCAAGCGGGACGCCGTGAGCATCTACGGGCAGGAGAGCAATCCGACGACGTGGCGGATGGCCCGGATGAACATGGCGATTCGAGGCATCGAGGCCAAGCTCGGGGCCAAGCACGCCGACAGCTTCCACGCCGATGTGCACCCAGATCTCCGGGCCGACTATGTGCTCGCGAACCCGCCGTTCAACATTTCGAAGTGGGGCGGTGAACGAGTCGTGGACGACGTGCGGTGGCAGTTCGGCGTGCCACCTGCAAGAAACGCGAACTTCGCCTGGGTTCAGCACATCGTTCACCACTTGTCTCCGACCGGGACAGGAGGCGTCGTACTGGCAAACGGGTCGATGTCCTCGATGCAGAACGGCGAGGGGGACATCCGCCGGCGACTCGTCGAGGCCGACCTTGTGGACTGCATAGTCGCCTTGCCGGGGCAGTTGTTCTACGCGACGCAAATACCGGTCTGCCTGTGGTTCCTGGCAAGGGACAAACGGAACGGGAAGTTCCGAGACCGGCGAAACGAAGTGCTGTTCATCGACGCCCGCAGGGTCGGACGAATGGAGACGCGGGTGCACCGGGTGTTCGACCAAGAAGACATCGAGAAGATCGCTGGCACCTACCATTCCTGGCGGAACGCGGATGGGGCGTATGAGGACGTGGCGGGGTTCTGCAAGTCGGCAAGCAAGGAGGAGATCGCCGCACACGATTTTGTAGTCACGCCGGGCCGGTACGTCGGGGCCGAAGACCTCGATGAAGACGACCAGCCCTTCGACGAGAAGATGGACCGCCTTGTAGCGATTTTGGGCGAACAGCAACGGAATGCGAGTGAGCTCGACGAAACCATCGTATCGGCACTGGGGAGCCTCGGTTTTGGCCTCTGAACACCCGACTTGGCTACCGGGCCTGCCAGATGGTTGGGATTGGCTCACCTTGGAAGCCGTCCTGGATTTCGTTGTCGACAACCGTGGAAAGACGGCCCCAACCGCCGACACCGGCATCCCATTGATTGCCACAAACTGCGTCAAGAACGTCGGCCTATACCCTGTCTACGAGAAGGTCCGGTACGTCCCGGAGGAGGCATACGACTCCTGGTTTCGCTCGCATCCCGAGCCGGGCGACGTGCTGTTCGTCAACAAGGGTACTCCTGGCTGTGCGTGCTTGGTGCCTGACCCCGTGGACTTCTGCATCGCACAGGACATGGTTGCCCTCCGCCCGAAACCCGAGTTGATGACCGGCCGGTATCTTCATGCGGCGATCCGCTCCCCGGTCGCCCAGCACCAGATTCGAAACGGCTCTGTCGGGACCACCATTCCCCACTTCAAGAAGGGGGATTTCAACAAGCTGTGGCTGCCCGTGCCGCCAAAGGACGAGGCGGATGCCATCGGGGACTTGCTGTTCGCCCTCGGAAGCAAGATCGAGCTGAACCGGAAGATGAACCGGACGCTCGAGGAGATGGCCCAGGCCCTATTCAAGTCCTGGTTCATCGACTTCGACGGCCACGACGACCTCGTGGACAGCGAGCAGGGGCCGGTTCCCAGGGGGTGGGAGGTACTGCCCATTTCCGAGGTCGTGTCCATCAAGGGAGGTTCAACCCCCAGCACGAAGAAACCAGAGTTCTGGGAAGGCGGCACCATCCACTGGACGACTCCCAAAGACCTGTCGTCGCTGTCCACCGCAGTGCTCTTGGACACCGGACGCAAGATCACCGACGCCGGACTCGCCAAGATTAGTTCGGGCCTTCTCCCACAGGGCACCTTGCTGCTCTCATCGCGAGCCCCCGTCGGCTACCTCGCCATCTCCGAGGTTCCGATCTCGGTCAACCAGGGGTACATCGCAATGCCACCTGGTGGGCGTGCATCAAGCCTCTGGCTCCTCCAGTGGGCGAAGGCCAACATGGACCGCATCAAGGCCCGTGCAGGCGGCACGACCTTCGCCGAGATCAGCAAGCGAAGCTTCCGCCCCATTCCTGTTGTCCTGCCGCCTGCCGACGTACTCGAGCGGTTCGACGCGGTTGCTGGTCCGCTTCATAGGCGGGTGGTGACCAATGAGATGGAGTCGAGCACACTCGCCGAGCTCCGCGACACCCTCCTCCCCAAGCTCATCTCCGGCGAGCTTCGTGTCCCCGAGGCCGAAGACATGGCGGAGGCATCGCTGTGAGCTTCACCGAGTCCATCGTCGAGGAGGCCGCCATCGAGTGGCTCCAGGCCATCGGGTGGACCTACAAGCACGGCCCCGTTCTCGCCCCCGATGGCGAGGCCCCCGAGCGGGCGAGCTACCGCCACGTCATCCTCGAAGGCCGCTTCCGCGAAGCCCTCCGACGCATCAACGACCACCTGCCCGCCTCCGCCCTCGACGAGGTTGCCCGCCGAGTGCTGCGGCTCGACTCGCCCTCCCTCGAGGAGAACAACCACACCTTCCACAAGATGGTGCGGGAAGGCATCGAGGTGCAGGTCAAGAAGCACGTCGGCGTCCGTGGCGATCTCGCCTGGCTGTTCGACCACGACAACCTCGACAACAACGACTGGCTCGTTGTCAACCAGCTCACCGTCATCGACGGCAACAACAACCGCCGCCCCGACCTGGTGCTGTATGTCAACGGTCTGCCCGTCGGCGTGGTCGAGCTCAAGAACCCCGACGACGAGCACGCCACCGTCGAGGGGGCCTGGAATCAGCTCCAGCTCTACAAGAGCCAGATTCCCGCCCTGTTCCACACCAACGAGATCCTCGTCGTCAGCGACGGCACCGAGGCCCGCGTGGGCTCCCTCACCGCTCCCTTCGAGCGATTCGGCCCGTGGCGGACGGTGGACGGCACCGAGCAGGCCCCCGACGCCGTGCCGAAGCTCCAGGTGCTGCTGGAGGGCCTGTTCGAGCGGCGTCGCCTCCTCGACTTCCTCTACCACTTCGTGCTGTGGGAAACCGACGACGGCTACATCAAGAAGAACGCGGGCTACCACCAGTTCTACGCCGTCAACAAGGCCGTGCAGGCCACGCTGGAGGCCGCTGGCGCGGACGGCGACCGCCGCATCGGCGTGGTGTGGCACACCCAGGGCTCGGGCAAATCCATCTCGATGTGCTTCTTCGCCGGGAAGATCATCCTCGAGCCCGAGATGCAGAACCCGACGCTGGTGGTCATCACCGACCGCAACGACCTCGATGGGCAGTTGTTCGGGCAGTTCTGTGCCGCCAAGCAGCTCATCCCTGCCCCGAAGCAGGCCGAGAGCCGCGAGAACCTCCGCGACCTGCTGAACGTGGCGTCCGGCGGCGTGGTGTTCTCCACCATCCAGAAGTTCTCGCTGTCCGAGGAGGAACGAAAGCTCGGCGACCCCTTCCCGGTGCTGTCGGGCCGGACGAACATCGTAGTCATCGCCGACGAGGCCCACCGCACCCAGTACGGCTTCGACACCCGGCTCGACCCCAAGACCGGCCAGGTGACCTACGGGCTCGCCCGCAACCTCCGCGACGCCCTTCCCAACGCCTCGTTCATCGGGTTCACCGGCACACCCATCGAGTTCGACGACAAGAGCACCCCGGCTGTGTTCGGAGACTACGTCGACACCTACACCATCCGGCAGGCCGTCGAGGACGGCAGCACCGTGCCGATCTTCTACGAGGCCCGGCTGGCCCGCATCAGCCTTCCCGACACCGAGAAGCCCCGCGTGGACGACCAGTTCGAGGAGCTCACCGAGGACGAGGAGGA
This sequence comes from Myxococcota bacterium, assembly GCA_965216925.1. Lineage (GTDB taxonomy): Bacteria > Myxococcota_A > UBA796 > UBA796 > CAYYHT01. The sequence continues at coordinate 6,382,354 of CBDCGT010000001.1, forward strand.
GCCCACCCGCGAGAAGCTCAAGTCGACTTGGGCCAAGCTCGAGGCGGTGGTCGGCACCAAGAAGCGGATCAAGCTCATCGCCGAGGACATCCTCGACCACTGGGGCCGCCGACTGGAGATCATCGACGGCAAGGCGATGATCGTCTGCATGTCCCGCCGCATCTGCGTGGACCTGTACCGCGAGATCACCCGGCTGCGACCCGACTGGCACTCCGACGACGACGCTGAGGGCTGCATCAAGGTGGTGATGACCGGAGCCGCCTCAGACCCGGTGGAGTTCCACCCCCATGTCCGGGGCAAGGCCCGCCAGAAGGACATCGAGAAGCGGTTCAAGGACGCCGACGACCCGCTCAAGCTCGTCATCGTCCGCGACATGTGGCTCACCGGCTTCGATGTGCCCTGTGCCCACACCCTGTATGTGGACAAGCCGATGAAGGGGCACGGGCTGTTGCAGGCCATCGCCCGCGTCAACCGGCGGTTCAAGGACAAGCCCTCGGGCCTGGTCGTGGACTACCTCGGCCTCGCAGACCAGCTCCGCAAGGCCATCGCCCACTACGGCGGCGGCGAGGGCGAGAAGCCCGGCGTGCCCGTCGAGGTCGCCCTGGCGGTGTTGCAGGAGAAGTTCGAGGTCGTGCAGGCGATGTTCCACGGCTTCGACTGCACCGGCTTCTTCTCCACCAAGGCCACGGAGAGGCTGTCCGCCCTGTCCGGTGGCGTGGACCACATCTGCGGGCTCGACCCCGGCGACCCCGAGGCCGCGAAGAAGCGGTACATCGAGGCGATGACCTCGCTGAACAAGGCTGCGGGCATCGCCCTGCACCTCGAGGGAGCCCGGCAATACCGCGACGAGCTGGGGTTCTTCCAGGCCGTCCAGCGGAACATCCAGAAGTACACCGTCGGCGGCTCCGGCAAGACCGACACCGAGCTCAACGCCGCCATCCGGCAGATCGTGAGCGGGGCCATCGCGTCCGAGGGCGTCATCGACGTGTTCGGGGCGGCGGGGCTCCAGCGGCCCGACATCTCCGTGCTCTCCGACGAGTTCCTCGAGACCGTGAAGAAGTCCGAGCACAAGAACCTACAGCTCGAGCTCCTCAAGAAGCTCATCAACGACGAGATCAAGACCCAGGGCCGCAAGAACGTGGTGCAGGCCCGAAAGTTCTCCGAGCTGCTGGAACGCACCCTGCTCCGCTACCAGAACCGCACCATCGAGGCCGCCCAGGTCATCATGGAGCTCATCGAGCTGGCGAAGCAGATGCGGGACGCCCCCAAGCGGGGTGACGCCCTCGGGCTCAACGAGGACGAGCTGGCCTTCTACGACGCCCTGGTGGACCACGGCGACGTGAAGGAGGTGATGGGCGACACCGTGCTCGCCGCCATCGCCCACGACCTGGTGGAGTCGATTCGGAAGTCGGTGACCATCGACTGGACGAAGAAGGAGTCGGTGCGAGCCGACCTGCGGCGGAAGGTGAAGCGGCTGCTGCGGAAGCACGGGTATCCGCCGGACAGGCGGGAGGAGGCGGTGCTGACGGTGTTGGAGCAGGCCGAGCGGGTGGCGAAGGACTGGGCGAGGGCGGCGTGAGGCGACGAGGCAGCAGCATCCGCGAGTACCTGTTCACCGAGGGCGACCTCGGGGCGACCCTGCGAAGCCAGGCCGAGAAGATGAAGCAGGCCATCGCCGCCTACCCTGCGGACAAGCTCCTCTCGGCGACGGTTGACTCCCTGGTGGAGTACTTCGTGGCCGAGCACTCGGGCAATCCACTGGAGATCGACGAGAACGCCATCTACGCCGACGAGCCAAGAGAATCGCGTGTCGATGTGACCGGGGACATTCGCTACGGCGGGCGACTTCGAGGTTCTGGACCCGTGATGGCTCCCGGCATCTCCGTCTCGTTCCACATCCCGTTCACCGGCGACGAAGTTCTCCTGCGATGCTCGCCATCACGCAAGCACTTAAACCCACCCTCTGGTCGAATCCTCCGGGGCGAAGTTGTCGTCGATCTCCAGGCCACCGAGGCCGAGAAGGGGAAGGTCGGTGAGCGATTCAAGGAGCAGCTCGCTTCCATCCAACAACATGTCGAGTGGAGCGGAGCCGACGTAGTGGCCTTCAACGCCACGTTGCCGGACCAGGCCCGTAGGTGGATCGAGGCCCGTCGCGGGCGGCTCGAGAGCACACAAGCTGTCGTCGCCGATCTCGGGTTCCCGGTGCGTCGCAAGGGGGAGACCCCGGCCACGTATGCGGTGCCGAGTGTCCGCAGGAAGCCCCGAATCGGCCCCGGCGAGGCCCGCAAGAACCGCCCGCCCGAGCCGGCTCTCGAGATGGCGGAGTACGACCACATCTTGTCGGTGTGCTCCAACATGGTTGAGGTGATGGAGCGGAGCCCCAGTGCCTTCGAGGGCATGGGCGAGGAGGACTTGCGGACCCACTTCCTTGTGCAGCTCAACGGGCAGTACGAGGGGGGAGCCTCCGGCGAGACCTTCAACAGCCAGGGCAAGACCGACATCCTCATCCGCTACGACGGCAAGGTGTTGTTCATCGCCGAGTGCAAGTTCTGGACGGGGCCGGCGGGATTCATCGAGACGGTCGATCAGCTCCTCGGGTACACATCCTGGAGAGACAGCAAGACCGCGATCTTGCTGTTCAATCGGAACAAGGACTTCACGGCGGTCGTGGGGCAGTTGCCGAGGCTCCTACAGGAGCACGCCGCCTTCGTCCGGGCTCTCGAGTTCCCCTCCGAGACCGGGTGCAGAGCCGTGTTGAAGCACCCCGGCGACGACGACCGGGAGCTGTTCGTTACCGTGCTCGCGTTCGATGTTCCCCGGTGAGGGGGTTCCGGTAGAAGCCCTATGGCGTAGGGGTCTATGAGACGCCCTTCCGGCGTCTTCGGAGACCTCACCATGAAAGACGCCACAAAGACCGATCTCGTCCGCCTCATTGTCCGCCTTCCCCGCCCTATCTACGACGGCCTCAAGGAACGCTCCCAGCTCGAGGCGGTGCCGATGGCGGTGCTCGTCCGCCAGGCCGTAGCCGCGACGATGGAACTCGCCGAATCTGCGCCGGCGAAGCGGTGAGCACCGCACCCGCGACAACATGGACGGACCAGCCGACCGACGACCTGCTTCGTCGCTCGGCGACCGACGCGACGGGTGGTGCCGTCCCGATCTACCCCCACGGGTTCGGTCTCCGTCTCCGTCTTCTCGTTGAGGACGAGGTGGCCCGTCGTCACCTTGAGAACTGCGGCTGGGCGTGGGACTGGGACCACGACATCTGGAAGTACTACGCCCCACGGGGTTTCGTCGGTCGGTGGGTGATGAAGGGCACGGCGTGGCTCACGGGGCGGTCACCCCGCAACAAGAGCCTGCCGCTGGCGAAGAAGAACAAGGTGTGGCGGACCCAGCTCTACGGGCTGTCCATCGAGTACGACAAGAACCTTGAGTGGCACATCGGGCTGGACGGCGTCCGCATCTGGGACGTGGAACGCTTCGTCACGGAGGTGCTCGGCCTCTCGATGGACGACGTGGAGATCGAGTACTTCCGCAGGCTGGAGCGGTACATCACGCTGTCCGCTCCCGACGCCCATCGCGTCGCCGAGCTGACCGCCTCGGAACCGGGTCAGGGCCGAGGTCGCCTTGCCCGCAAGGAGTTCCTCGTCAGGGACCACACGGTGCCGGTGACCATCCGCAAGCGGACCCCCGCCGAGGTCAAGGTGCACGTCTACCGGGTGAGCCGTGGAGCAACCTGCGTGTACCGATGCGAAGCCGTCCTCGAGGGAAGGCGACGGGACCGCAGCACCTTCGGGCCCGGCGACACCGGCGTGCTCGATGAGGTATTGCTGGACCTTGTCCAACGCGGCGAACTGCGTCCACTGCACAAGCCCGCTCGATGGGAGCCTCGGACCTTCAACACCACCCTCGAACGTGGCGACTTCGACGCCAACATGCAGAAGCTGGGGCAGAAGGCTCTCCGCGGACGTGCCCTCAAGCCAGCCTGGATCAAGGAGGCCGATAAGTGTCACAACCCCAAGGCCGTTGTTCTTGTCGATGTTCCGCCTGGGGCGGTTACTATCCCCCACCAGACCCGCATTAGGAAACTTCTACAGGAACCCCCAGACCACCGGAAGGAAAGAGAAGGTGTTCATGGAGAGCTTCCAGAGCTTGAAGACCTGATTGACCATTGGGGTGGCAGCAACGACGACAACGAGAAGGTCGCTTCCGGAGTCTACGAACCTCGGGTCGTGCTCCCAAGTGGTCGGGCCCCGGTGGCCCACAAGAGCAGACCTGATTTCCGCCTGTCCAGGTACGGGGCTTGGCGATCGCTGGCCGAGGAGTTCCGTCGCCTCCCGCCAGGTCTGCTTGTCGAGGTCATCCTCGATGGAGATGCTGACCCCGCCGATGCACTCGAAGCCCTGCTTGCCGACAAGAGCCGTTCCGTGGGCATCAGCCACTTGTGCCACCGGGAGACCGACAACCCGAAGGACCCAGTGAAGCTCACCGAGCTCGATGCCTGGATGTCCGTGCTCGCGTTGATGGCCGAAAACCCCACCGTGGACAACAGCAACACCTGGGCCATCGTGGTCGACACGTCCGCGGTGATGGCGGTGCACAAGTGGGTCTGCGACGAGGAGCCCGAGGGCGGGCACTACTTCCCCCGGATGTGCGGCTCGATGGCGGCCTGGCTGTGGAACTGGGCCGAGATGAGCCGCAAGGTCTGCGAGGAGACCGGCCTCACAATGGTGATGGTCACCACCGACACCCGGCCCGACCACGGACGCGGCGATCTCCGACGCTCCCACTTCTTCCGAGACGGGCGTGTCCGTTCCTGGGTCGGTGATGCAGGCCGCTACCACGCCCACCAGCGATACCTCGCGGTGCCCGAGGCCGAGGGTGTCGTCGCCATCAAGGACGAAGTGGAGGGCCTGCCTGGTCGCCGCCTGTACCGCAATCCCACGGTGTCCTGGTGAAAGGGGGTTGGGCCGGCGAAAGGGGTGGGTTTCCGACCGTTGGTACGAGGCCGAACAGGGTCGTGAGCTGCTTGTTGAGGGGGCTGGTGCGGTGCCAAGTCCAGCCAGGGTCGGATTCGGTCGAACACGTAGTGAGACTGGGCAAACTCAAAAACCGAAACCCCTTTGCTCTGGCGGTGCCCGGAACCCGAGAGCTCCGGCGATGACGTGGGCGGAGGGGTTGTCGAGGGCGTTGCGATGGGCATCGTAGCGACGGGTGGTGTCGGCGGAGCGGTGCCGGGCGAAGTCCTGCACCCTGTGCAGCGGCACCGCGTTCTCGAGGGCGATGGTCACCGCCGTGTGCCTGAACAAGTGGGCATGAACGGGCCTGTCGATGCCCGCTCGACGGGCGTGGAGACGCAGCCGCTTCCACAGCGCCTGCTGCGAGATGGCGTCCTCGCCTGCCACGACGCCGGACCTGGACACCGACACAAAGATGTGGCCGGACTCGAGCCCGGCGACGCCGAGCCACTGATTCAACGAGGCCCACACGGCGGCGGCCAGCGTCACCCGAACTCTCCTCGACCCCTTGCCGGTGATCGTTGCGACCTTGTGGCCGCTCTCCTCACCGATGTCCTCGACCCGGAGCCCCAGCAGCTCGGACACCCGGAAGCCCTGGGCGGCGAGGGCAACGACGATGGCGTGGTCGCGGACGCCGACGACGGTGGTGGTGTCGATGGCGTCGAGCAGCCGGGCCACCTCGGCGGGGCTCAACGCCTGCCTCGGCGACTCGTCGGGCACGCGAGGCCGACGAACCCGGAGGGCCGGATTGCGTTCGACAAGCCCCTCGTCCTCTGCGAAGCCGTAGAGGCCAGCGATAGCCGCGAGGTGCTTGGCGACCGTAGCCGGTGCCCTCCCGAGAGCCTCCAGGTGGGCTCGGTACGCCTCGATGTCTCGGCGGGTGGCCGCAAGCACATCCACATGGCCCAGGAATCCCTCGTAGGCCCCGATGACCTGCTGGTAGACCTTGCGGGTGGACTCGGAGGGCAGGCCCCGCAGGAAGGCGTCTGTGAGCCCCACGCGGGACTCGGGGAAGGCGACGACGGCGGTGGTCTGCGAGGCGGCCATGAGGTGCTCCATGAGGTTGAGGGAATCCGAGTTCTCTCAACCCAATACGCGGCGGATGGGGTGTTGAAACCCCGAGGCACCAGAACCGGACGATTACCTGGCCGGGACTCCGACCCGAGGCCGTAGGGGCCGTATTGAACCCGCATGGAAACTGCGTTCCCGAACCCGAACCCCCTTCTCGGTGCGAAATCTCGCCAAGTCGCGTCAACTCCCGCCACCTCGTGGGTAGGGTCTCCTCGGTGGCCCGTGCCGCCACGTTCAACATCAACCCGAGATCGTCGCGGAGCCTGTCCTCAATGCTGCACCACGCAGAAGTCCCGCTGGGACGAGCTCGACACCCTGCACGTCAGGACATGGGGTGTCGAGTGACCCGCTTTGACCGCGAACTGGCCGATCTCACAGCCATCGGGCCTCCACCTGGAGCCCGACCTGTGAGTTCGTCATGCCCCGCAAGAAGAAGTCCAAGTCCCACGCCACGTCGGGTCGCCACCAGGATCGCCTCGCCCTGGGCGACGCTGCCATCCTCCCGCTCCCGCAGGCCGTCGCGTTGATGCCGATGGCCGATCACGACGCCCGCCACTGGCTCCGCCGCCACAAGCTCGTCCTCGACCTCGATGGTCGCAACGTCGTCATCTGGGCCGACGTGCTCGAGACCCTGCGTGGACGGGCACCCGAGCCGCGTCGCCCCCGCGAGATGTCCCTGGTGCGTGCCAACCTCGAGCCGAAGGAGTGACGCGATGAAGAAGCCCAAGAACTTCGGAATGGGTGCCATCCGCGTCCGGGCCATCCGGGGACCGAGGGAGGGGATCCAGTGGTACTGGCGGGCCGAGCGGTACGAGGGCGGTGGCTCCACCACGGTGTGGACCGGCTGGGCCACCCGCGAGGAACTCGAGAAGCGGCTCGCCGCCCTGCTGGAGGTCTGGGTCGGTGCCCAGGACCTCCGCACCGACCTGTCGAAGCGAACCCACGCCATCAACCACCTGTCGGCCCGTCACGTCATCGGCGAGATCGGCGATGTACTCCTGGTTCGCCTGGGCCTGGAGCACCTCGAGCAGTTCCGCGACGCCCGGCTGCGTGCCGGGAACGCCACCCGCACTGTCGAGCTCGACGTGGAGATCCTCCGCCGGGCGTGGCGGTGGGGTGTGGGACGGGGCCTTTGCGAGAACCGCCGCCTGCCCAAGCCCGACATCAAGATCAAGTCCGCCCGCGAGAAGCACACCCCCAGCCGCGAGGACTTCTGGAAGGTCGTCGGCGAGATGTCCGGGTGGCCGAAGCTGTGCGTCCTGTTGCTGGCGAGCACGGGTGCTCGCATCGGCGAGATCGCAAGCCTGCGGTGGGAGGACATCGACCTCGACGCGGGGGAAGTCCGCGTCCGGGGCAAGACCGGCTACCGCGACGTGATCATTCCCGAGTCGATGGTCGAGCACCTCGCCGCCGTCCGTCCAGACCAGAGAACCGGACGGGTGCTGTCGGCGGGAGCGGACACCGTCCGCACCTCGATCACCCAGCGGTACTTGAAGGAGGCGTGCGAGCGGGCCGGCGTCCGCTACTTCACGCCGCACGGCATCCGCCGGATGGTGATCGATCAGTACTACGACAAGGGCGTGGACGTGGGCACCGTAGCGGCCCAGCTCGGCCAGAGTCCCAAGGTCGCCCTCAAGTACTACCGCCAGTCCACAGGGCAGACGAAGCGGCGGGCCGTGGCCCTCGCGGGCATCGGGGAGCCGGTTGAGAGCAACGTCGTCGCCTTCGACAAGGCCAAGAAGGAAGGGGGTGAGTGATGTACGACGCCGTGAACATCGACGGTCACCCCGGCTGGTTCAAGGCTGTCTGCCACGCCCTCAACGCTCTCGAGGACATCGGACGCTCCTCGATGCCCGTGCACGTCGCCCTCCCGCTCGCCTGGAACGCCGCCGAGCTCGTTCTCGTCGCAGACCTGCTGGGCACCAGAGTGGACGACGAGAAGGCGGTGGGGGCGTGGCAGGCGATTCGGGAGGAGTACATCGACCTCGATGATGACCTGCTTGAGCTCGTGTTCCAGATGGCTGACTATGCCCGGACAGTAGGGCTTTGACTGACGGCTAAATGCCGCAGCGAGCCCCTGGACAGGAGGGTCATCCCATGAGTACTCCCATCCCGAACGCAGCACCTGGCAACTACGCGGTTTCCGGCAATCCAGCAGTTGACCTTGAGTGTTCGTACTTCGATGAGGTCACCCACATCACGCACCTTGAGTCGGCAGCCCGAGTGATCGCCGATGGAAAGATCCGGGCGGACCTCGTCTTCGACACGAGCCGACTCAACACCGAACGGATCAGGGTTGTCTGGCTGTCCCCGAACACCTGGGTGAATGGCTACCGATATGGCGGGACGGCGTTCAGGTTCGACTGGAAGCTCCTCGTCCAGCAGTTCCACAGGTTCTACTGGGTGGAGGCGATGGCATATTCACCCCCTGCTCCCCGGATTCTCCTCACCAAGAAGAATCGGAGCTCGCTGGGGCTGCAGCCATACGATCCCACCACCGGCAACGGGCCTTGGTGGTGGGACAAGAGCAACGACCTCCACTACTTCAACCGGACCTTGATGCTGGCCACTGGATTCTGAGCCGCTCTGGCCATCGGAACCTGAGCCACGCTCCAGTAAAAGGAGTCTATCGAAAAGGGGGAGAGCGCGAGAGGGGGAAGCCCCCTCTCGCTCATTGTGGTGAGGGCGTTTCGTCCTCATCGAGGCGGCCGCGGGTGCGGTGGCTACGGCCTGAGGTGGTGATCACGTGGGCGTTCTCGGCCAGGCGGTCCAACAACGCGGCGGTCATCCGCTCGTCGCCGAACACCCGTGACCACTCGCTGAACTGCAGGTTGGTGGTCACGATGGTGGCGCGGCGCTGGTACCGCTTCACCAGGACGTTGAACAGCAGCTCGGCCCCCGTTCGGTCGAACGGCACGAAGCCCAACTCGTCTACGATCAGCACGTGAAGGCGATCCAGTCGCTTCATCAGTAGACCGACGTGGTGCTCCGACTTCGCCTCCGTCAGCTCGCGAACCAGGTCGTCCGCTCGGTAGAAGCGGACGCGGTACCGTTTCTGCGTGGCCTCGATCCCCAGCGCGATGGCCAGGTGCGTCTTGCCGGTGCCGACGGGCCCTGCCAGCAGCACGGGCTCGGCGGCGTCGATCCACTCGCAGCGTGACAGCCGCACGATCTCCTCCTTCGACAGCTCCGGCTGGAGGGAGAAGTCGAATTGATCGAGGGTCCTGTCGAGGGGGAAGTGGGCCTCTCGACGACGATTGCGGGCAGAGCTGACGGCACGACTGCGCAGCTCCTCCTCGAGCAGCTCCAGGAGGAACTCCTCATGGCTCCAGCCGCTCTCCCGACCCTGCCGGGCCCGATCCCGAAAGCAGCGTGCGGCTCCCGGCATCCGCAGCTCCTTCAGCTTGCCCTTGATGGTCTCCTCCAACATGCGCTCGCGGCTCATCGGGGACCTCCCGAAAGCCCGTCGTAGACGGTCAGAGAGGACGACTCGACCCGTACATGCGCCAGCGCGACAGGCACCATCGTCGTCGCCTTCGGGACCGGCCCCCGCAAGGCCAGCACGACGTCGTCGTCGGCGTCCATTGCCCGTTCCAGCGCTCGACCGACTGACTCGATCCCGCGCTCGTCCGCCAACCGCAGCACGATCTTGAAGCTCCGGGCGGCTGCCCGGCGTCCTCGCTCGACGACCAGAATCTTCCAGGCCCGCTCGTAGGCCAGTCCCAGCTGACCCATCAAGGTCTCGGCTACCTGTTCGATGGCCTGCGGCTTCTTCGCCAGCTCCGACAGGTAGTGCGGGTACCAGATGGACTTGCCGTTGCCAGGCTGGCGAGGGTGCGTGACCCGGCGACCGGCGTGGGCGATGACCACCCGATCTGCGTACAGCCAAGCGTGCACCGGCAGCAGCTTCCACTCGCACGGAACCGAGTACCATGCCGTCTTCACGCGCACCTTCGACGACCGATCGACACCGACGTCGAACAGGATCCCTGGGTCGAACGGGATGCTGGGCAGCATCAGCATCTCGGCGATCTCCTCGGCCCACAACGCACGAATGCTTCGATCTCCGCGACGACGAGGCCGATCCATGGACGCATCGAGCCCGCTGAGGAGCTCGCGGCTTACCTCGTCGAGGGTGTCCGCCTCCTGGAGCGGCGTCAGATGCTGCCAGCGGATTGCTTTGCCGCGCGACTCCACGCCGCCCTTGTCGTGGCCTTCGCGCGGTCGCGCGAATCGCGCATCGAAGGCGTAGTGGGCCACCAGCGCCTGGAAGCGCACCGTGAGCTCCCGCTGCGAACCCGCCAGGTGCTTGCGCACGGCGGCCTTCAGGTTGTCGTAGAGGATGCGCTTGGGCACGAAGCCGAAGTGCTCGAAGGCACGCACATGGCCATCGAGGAAGCAGGCCTGGTCCTGCCACTTGTAGAGCCAGGCGAAGTCGCGGCCCGAGTACATCAGCCGCATCACGAACATCCACGCCTTCTGCTCCACGCCGTCGATGACGACGCGGACCTCGAAGAAGTCGACTTCTGCGAGGTCACCCGGGTGGTACTCGAGCGGGATGTGCGCCTCCTTGGCGCGGCGCCGGTACTCGGCCATCGCGCGGCGAATCGTCCGTGAGGACGCCTCAAGACCCTGCTTGGCGAGCAGCCGCTTCATCGTCGGCGACGTCAGCCGCTGCTTCTTCGTCGTCCTCGACGTCTTCATCAGCTCGAAGACCGTCGCCTCGATCATTTCGTAGACCGGCTTTGGTCGTGCCTCCGCCTCGACTCTCACGCCCGCTTCGACGGCGTCGTCGAGGTAGCGCACCACCGTGTTTCTGGAGATTCCGAGCTCCTTGGCCACCGAGCGCTGGGATCTCCCCTGCGCGTGGACCAAGTGCCGTAGTACATGAACATCAGCCATCTTCAGCATCTCCGGCCCGCCTTGACTTCGCTTGTTGCAAAGCTGTCGTAGCGGGCGTCTGGGGTTGCTGGAGGTGGCTCAGTTTCTGGTGGCCAGATGGCTCAGTTTCTGGTGGCCGTCATCAGACCTTCACTTTGGAGATCATGGTCGAGAGCGACCTTCCATTGCCACAGGTCGGCGGTATGGACTTCGTGCGACACCATTCAGGCTTCTGCTGTGTGCACCCGACGAATCCTGGTGCCTGCCCCGAGACCGGCAAGTACCCTGATTGGCAAGCAGCTCGACTTCTTCTTCGGCTCATGGCTCGTCGTCACGCAGGTGCGAACAATCACCTTGTACAGCCGACAACTCCAGGAGAGGTAGTCATCACAACAGGCTGTGAGCACATCGCGGCGATCGCGACGCAATGGCCCGGCCCCGCCACAGGCACGGTCGCTGCGGGAACGCCGGAGGGTAGTGCTCTGGCATACGCCATCGTCTCCGCTCTGGCCGTCGACGATGTCGCACAGGCCCAGTGTCTCGCCTATCGATTCGCTTCCAAGACCGAGATGTTCGATGCCCTCCGAGCCGAGGTGGCAAGCTTCTTGGGTGGCGTGACACCGGCCCACCTCAAGCTGGACCCATGACCCGCACAACCCGACCCGCACAACGCCGCATCCTCGGCGTTTACCCTCAATACAACGACCTACGGTTCAACGTTTAGAGTCCTCGGTAGTCCAGATCAAACGCCGCGAGCGCGTCGATCTACGAGACTATGGCCGAGGACGTTGTCGGACTTGCGACCGTGCGAGACCAGACGCTCGCGAACTTCTTTGACCGCTACCGCAAGGACACGGCTCTCCCGGACTCGGTCTGCGACTAGGTCCTGGAGATCGACCGCAGTCGCAACACGACGCCTCTACGGTCTGCCTCCCCAGATGTTGCGCACCGCCCCGTATTCGGCCGGGCCTTCGCGTCTCGGGTGGTGGCGAGGACGCATTCCCTCCCTGGCCGGAGTGCCGAGTGTTTGCTGCCAGTTCACCACCAGTGTGTTCGAGCGCGACGCTTGCGCCTTCTCCACCTCGGGTGCTGCCCGCGAGATGACGATGGTCAGGTCTGCGCCGGGTATGGGACGGCATGACGCGTCGCTGCACACGGTCAGGCCGACGGCCACGCCATCGATGTCGACGGTGGAGGCCTCTCGGCGCAGGCGGGCTTCGGGGTGGACGATGTGCAGGTCACCCGTTGGCGTGACGATCACCCCGAGGTTGGCGCCGACACCCCGGCTCGGGAAGTCGACGCCCAGAGCGATGTGAATGCCGCGGTCGCGGGCGATCTCGCGCAGGGCCGTGAGGTGAGGGTCTGCGCGCAGCTTCGCCAGGCTCGTCTCGCCGTCGGTGCGACGCAGGACGACGGCGTGCTCGGGGAATACGGCAATGTCGTCGCCGTTGCGTGCGGCAGCGGCGGCCATGGCCTCGATCGTCGCGAGGGTCTGCCTCTCCGTGCCCGTCGGATGTGGACCCGAGACCGCCTCGACCTGCTGCTGCAGGGTAAGGCGGAAGGTGCCGACGTCGAGCTGGCGCCGAGGCCCCGACCCGTCGCCGCGCTGGGTCATGCGGTGGATGGTGGTCCTGATGTCGGGCGCGCGACGGAAGTGCAGGCGAACAGGGTAGAGCGTCGTGCTCCCCGGGCGGTGGTCGGCTGTCCACGGCGTGTGCGCGATGTAGAACTCCAGGGTTCCGTTGCCGATGCCCTCGAAGATGCGTAGCGAGGTGTCGACCAAGCGCTGACCGTTGTACCGGTCGACGGGAGAGTCGCTGCGCAGCAGCTCCTGTCCGCGGATGCCCATCTCGTAGGCGGTTCGTTGCAGGTTCTCGATTGTGCCCTGCTGAACACGGAAACCCAGCATGTCCTTGGTGATGAGTGTTCCGGCGCCGCCCTTCTCTTCGACGACCACGATGCGCCCGTCGACGTCGTAGACACGGTCGGTGACGCCGCTCCCGACGCCGGCGAAGATCTCGATCGCCGTGGGGAAGCGTCGGCCAACGATGGTGTCCGAGCCCACTTCGCCGAGTCGGGTGGAGGTCTCGCGCATCTCTTGGCGGAGCTCCTTGATCTCTTGCAGCGTTCTTGCCCGTTGGGCTCCGGTCTCGGTCTCGGCGCGGCGCGAGAGCTCCGCCAGCCGATCGCGCTGCCAGGCGTGCTCGGCCGCGACAGCCGCCATCTCCGCCGGGTCGGTCGTCGGGTCGCGTTCCATGACCTCGGCGCGCTCCGTCAGCACGTCAGCGCGGAAGTCCGGCGGAAGCTGGCTGCTTCGTAGCTTGCCGTCCAGCAGCCGCACGATGTGACGCAGACTATCGTCTTCGAGGCGCTCCAGACGCGCGATCTCCGCCTCGATTTCGGCCAGGCGAGCGGGGTCGGTCTCGGTCTTCTGGCGACCGAATTGCTCGTTCAATCGTCGTCGTCGGCTCTCGAGCACACGAACGTGCCAGTCGAGCAGCTCGTGTGCACGCGTGTGGAGCGTGTCGAAGTCCGCACTGCGGGTCGTGTCGAAGGTGGCGCCCATCTCGTTTGCGATCCGCTGCCTCAGAGCGGTCACGTCGACCGGCCGGCGGGCGAAGATCACCATGCCCTCGCCACCCCGGTGCAGCACCGTGTTGGGGATTCGCCCGGCCCGGATGGCGTTGAGCCGGCTCTGCCACTGAACGGAACGGCCGATGCCGTCGGCGAAGCGGCCCGTGATGGACTCGCCCTCGAACAGCCGGCGTTCCAGGCTGCGGTACGAAGCCACTTCGATCATCGCTTCCATCTCGCGGGTGAACGAGGCGGTGTGGTGGAACCCTCGGGCTGCAAGCTCGCGTGCCTTGTACGCCTCGTTGAGGATGTCGACCCGGGTCGTGCTGGAGTCGTAGAAGATGCGGAGGTCGCCACTCTCGGTACGACCGAGAGAGGTTCCCCAGCCCTCCTGGGTGGGCAGCAGGTCGATTCCGATGGCCTCGAGCTCTGCGCGAATCGCGTCGATCTCCGTCGCGATCGGGTCACCGAGTCGCGCGGTCTCACCGAACCGGTCGATGAGCGGTTCGAGTCGGGCATCCCACTCTGCCGCTCGCCGGGCGTTCGTCGGGAGGTCTCCCAGGATGGGCGCTTCGTCGGCGACCCCGCGTCGGCTCGACGGGCGCGGCACCCCACCCCATCGGTTGCCCACCCCTTGGGAGATTCGGTTGAAGAGCGGGAAGTCGATGAGGTTCTGCACGAACGCCTGCGGCGTGATGGCTCGGCCGCTGAGAAGCGCGTCCATCCCGGTCGCCAGTGCTGCCTGGCTGAGGTACTCGGTGCCATACGCCAGGTTCATCGACGGCGAGATGAGGCGTCTCCACCTCGAGGCGGTCTCGAGTGAGCGGATGTTCGACGCGAGGCCTGTGGCATTGCTGATGCTCGAACCCGCGCGACTGAGCAGTCGGAAGGCGCCGAACATCACGAAGCTGTGCCCCCACTCCGTCCAGAAGCTCGTCTGCGGTCGGCCGCCGGGAGGCTCGCCCCATGCGGCGTCGGTGGCCGCGCCGACGGCCCGGTTCGCGGCGGTGAACACCAGGGACTCCGCACCGACGGTGACCAGAGAGGTGAGCAAGCGGCCAGCGCCCAAACGTGCCATGAGCAGCCCGATTCTTCCGGCCATCAATCCCGACGCGATGCCGCCCGTGAGGACCACGGCACCCGCCTCGAGGAGGTTGCGGACGTTGATGACGTCGTCCCACGCCGACCGTTGGGGCAGGTTCACCGCGTCCGCGTCGATGGGCTCGAGGTCGATGCGGTCGGGGACGACGACTCGGTACCCCGTACTCGTGCCGCTCGCGTCGGGTACCTCTTCGATGACGCCCATACGAAGCAGGCCTTCGCGTTGCTCTGGCGTGAGCTCGTCACCCCGCGCCGCGGCCCACAGTGCGCGCTTCATGTCCTGAACGCGGTCACTCAGCGCTGAGATGCGCTCGAGCACGGCCTCGTTGCTCATGCCCGTGTCGAGGGCGGTTCCTCGCAGGTCCCACTCGTCGATGTAGTAGAGGTTCCACATCTGGATGAGCCCGCGGTCGAGCAAGCCTTCCGGAAAGTACTCGTCGTACGCCGCGAATTGCTGTTCGGTGATCCGGTCGAGACCGGTCGCGAGGCCGTTGAGGAATGCAGCGGCGTCGTCTCCAGGCTTCATGCGGGCGAAGCCATTGAGGGCCGGGTCGTCTGCCAGCGCTGTCGAGAACTCCGCGGCGCGGCGTTCCCAGCGCTCGATGTCTTCGCTGAATGTGTCCAGCCCGTCTTCACGGTCCCACCGGCGCAGCGTGCGCGCCACGTTCTCGGCACGGGTCTCACGAGATCGAAGCACGCGGCCCCACAGGTGCATGCGGTAGTGCTGCGGCGACATGCCCTGCAGGTCCTGATGGACCGTCGGTGCCATCGAGATCAGCCGACCGAGGCGGAACTCGTGAAGCTCGTAGTCGAGGGATACGACCTTCGTCTCCCATCGCACCTCGGTGGCCTCGGTATCGCTGTAGTGCTCCAGCATGTCGAGCTCGTTGACCAGGCCGTCGGTGGCTCCGCTCGACCGGCCATCGAGCGCTTGGAGCTCGGTCGTGATGGCCTGCTCGATTCCGTTCGCCTGCCCGAATCCGCGGCTCCGGTCGTCGAATACATCGACGCGTTCGACGAGAGCGATGTGGCGCCAGGCGTCTTCGGCCATGCTCGCCGATGCCATCTCGGCCATGGCTCGCGCCATCGACTCGCGATCGCCGGCGTCTTCGGTCGTGGTCGTGCGGGCACGTCTGCGCGCGCCTTCCCCACGGGCCTCGGACTCCTCTGCCCAGTGAGCTGCCTGGGCTCGGACGAGTGCCGCTCGCTCGCCCTTGGTAAGGCCGGCCAGCAGGGCGTTCGCGCGCATCTGCTCGATCAAAGCGAGCTCGGAGTAGATCGCCCGGGTCCGGGTCGCGCGTTCCAGCGCCGCGTTGGCGAACGTCGGTCCGGCGCTGGACCCCATGGTCTGGAGCACCTGTTCGTGAAGATGGCGGCCGACGACGAGCACCTGACTGGGAAACGGCTGCCCGATGGTATGGGAGCGGACCTCGGTTGCTTCGCGGCCGGACTCGACGTCGATCGGCCGGTCGAGCTCGATGTCGCGCAGGGCACTCTCGAGCTCGTCGCGACGGCGGTCGGTGAGGTCGTTCACGACCTCTGCCGCGACGACCATGAGGCGTTCCCAGCGCTGTGCTGCGGCGGTGTCACCCAGCTCTGTCGCCTGGGCGGCGGCGGTCGCGAACCATTCTCTGTACGCGGCGAGCAGTCCGAGTCGGCCCAGCTCCTGGTCGCCCTCGCCGAATCGACGCAGCGCGCTCTCGGCAAGATCGACGTCTTCGAACTGCATGGCCCAGAGCGCGAGATCGAGTGCACGCTCGGTGGAGTAGGCGCCTGGGTCGGCCGCGAAGTTGGCCTTCTCGTCTGCGAAGGAGTCTATTCCCTGCTGCAGCCGCGCAAGGTCGGCCTCGAAGACCTCGAGCTCCTGGGCACCGACGTCGAGGTCGGCCGTCTGGAGGCGGTCTTCCAGCTCGCGGATGCGGGTCTGGAGGTCCGCCGGTGAGATGCCGTCTTGGACGTCCTGCACGAGCATGGGCAGATCGAAGAAGAGGTGCCACGTGTCTTTTCGTGCATCGGACAACGACGAGGCGTCGATGGTGTCCATCAGGCGGTCGACGTCGGTGGGATCGAGCACCACCATGAGTCGCGCCATGGTCGCTCGGTCGCTCTGCTGCTGTGCCTCGCCTTCCGGGAGATCTGCGAGCACGTCGGCTACTTCGCGAAGCGCCGCGTCGCTCGGGTCGGCCTCGGCCAGCAGATGCCCGACGAGGTCGTTGGCGATCGACGGGGAGGTCGGCAACAGCTCGTGAGCGTCGCGAAGAAGGGTCGTCGCCTCGTCGCGGTCGCCGCGCCGCGCTGCGTTCTGTGCACGCTCACGCTTGGCCCTTGCCGCGAGCTCGGGGTCGTCACCGGCGAGCTCTTCGACGTGGCGAAGGAATCGGTCCTGGGCTTCGATGCGCTCGTCGACCGTGGCCCGGCCAGGTCGGGTGACGCCGTCCTCGGAGTCGTTCTCGTGTGCGCGCGCCCCGGCGAAGCCCTGCAGAGCCAGGGCCGTCATCCAGTCGCGATCTTCGTCCCGCGTTGGATTCGCGGCGTCGAGCATGTCGAGGGCGCCTTGCCAGTTCGTTCCGTGAATGTAGGCGTTTGCAGCAGACAGGCGTGCCTTGGTCGCGCGTTCTTCGGCCTGCTCTCGCGCCTCGTCGTCTTCAGCGGCCTCGGCAGCCCGCTCGGCGGCCTCGGCCAGCTGCCCGAGGGAGTCTCCGAGGGCATTGCCCACGGGCCGGATGTCCAGAGCCAGCTCTGCCGCCCGTGGCGAGTCACCGGCGTGCTGTGCCGCCACCAGGAGGCCATGCAGCAGCGATGACTGCGCTTGCACAAGGGTACCGCGTAGGATCTCCGTGGCGAGTTCGTCGGACGCGGCTTCGGCGATGTCGACCTCTACGCCGAGGGTCGCCTCCATCTGGCGAAGGACACTCTCGGTATCGACGTCTTCGCCTTCTGCCGCTCGGATCTGTGCCTCGGTCGACAACAGCAGGGCGTCGAGCTGTGCCACACGCGTCCAGTCGCTGCGCGAGGCGGCGCGGCGTCGCTCGATCTCGTATTCGTCGCGCAGGTCGCGGAGATCGGAGAGGTGCTGCTCTCGAGCCTCCCGCTGTCGCGTGGCGTCGTCTTCGGCAGCGCGTGCCGTGGCGATCGCCACGTTCATCGCGATTCGCAGGTTCACGGCGATCAGCGAGCCGATTGGGCCCGCAGCACTCGTCGCCGCCGTCGCGATGCGGGCGACGGTGTCGTCGATGGCTTCGTCTTCGGCGGTACGGACGCCAGAGCGCCCGGCCAACACCGCGGCCATGAGTCCGGCCATCACCGGGCCGCCGATGATGCTGCCGGCGGTGCGGAAGGCCTCGAGCGCGGGGCGCGGCAGTCCGGCCACGAGTCGTCGAGCCACGGTGGCTGTGTCGGGTTGGCTCGCGTCCTGCTCGGCGTCGGCCTGCTCCCGGAGGTCACGGGCATGCTCTGCAGCGGCATCGCCGAGGGCAGCCCCCTCGGAGGCACCACGCACGACGGTTGGGTCAGCGTCGGCGGCCGGTTGGGCGGCGGCTTGCTGACCAGTCCGACCGCGGCGCGTGTTTCCCTCTTGCTGGCGCGCCTCCCGCTCTGCTTGCTCGCGCTCGGTCTGGCGCTGTCGCTGCTCGGCGTCGTCGACCGCCTGGCGGAGCGCCGACCGCAGGCCCGCCCCGACGTACGTGTCCATGGCGGGACGCGCCCGCCCCTCGTCGTCGACCTCGACCGACTCTGGCAGGTTGCCTCGAACCTGTGCGAGCTCCGATCGGGTTGCCTGCAGCCGCCTGAGCGTGCCGGCCGGAGCCTCGCCACTCTCGGCGGCGGCCCGAAGACGTGCCTCGCGAATGCGCAGGTTCTCGTGGCGAACCCACCCCATCCAGGCGTCGATGGCGTCGTCGCGCAGGGCACCCGGTACCATGTTGCCCTGTGCGTCGAAGTCGCCCGCCAGGCGGGCATTGCGGTCTTCCATGTCGAGCTGCAGACGCGCCGCGGAGCCGAGTGGTTTGGCGGTCAACGCGTCTCGCCTCGCTCCGGGGAGCTGCGACCCGATCGAGCGACGTTCCGAGCGGTCACCTCGAATGGCTCGACTGAGTCGGTTTGCGTCGTCAGTGAGGGCTCGCGCCTGGTCCTGGAGCTCGGCTACTCGATCGGCATCGGGACCGGTCGGGGTGCTGTGTTCGTTGTGTCCGAGACCGCGGAGCTCGCCGCGCACCCGATCGAGCTCTTGCCGCCGATCGTCGAGGAGGTTCTCGGCGCCTTCGATGCGCTCGTCGAGGACTGCGCGGCGATCCCGCAGCTCTTCCAGGCGGCTCTCGGCCGCGTCCAGGCGCCCGCGTGCAGCGTCGCGCTCGGATGCGTCCAGAAGATCCGCAGGGTGGCCGGGGCGTCCGACCCCCTCGTGAACCTCTCGGAGCAGGCCGGACTGACCGTCAGCGCCGAGCACGCGATCGAGGTCGGCTCGAAACTGGTCGAGCTCCTCTGAGCCGAGCCCGCGAATCGCCATCTCGCGGCGGGCATCGCGGATCTGCTCCGGGGTCATCACGTCGCGTAGTGGCTTCCGGCCCCGCCGAACTTCGTCGTCGAGCTCGCCTGCGGGTGTCGTCTCCCGAACCATCGCTTCGTCGAGACGACCCGCAAGGCTGTCGCGGTATCCGTCGTGAACGTCGGAGAGTTGCTCGTGCAGCTCCCCCTCTCGTTGCTGGCCGTCTTCTTGCTGCTGTCGCAGGTCCTCCCGCTGGTCGCGCACATGGGACAAGCGCTCGTCTTGCTGCGGACTGCGGTCCATGTTCTCGAGCTCGCGGATCTCTGCATCGAGGCGGCCCATCTCGGCTCGGCGTTGGTTGCTCGCTTGCTCCTCGGCACCCAGCTGCGCCTGGATGTCTGCGGCCTGCTGTCGCGCGGCGTCGATGCCTCCGTCGATCGCCTGGTCGAGGGCGTTGGCCTGATCATTGAGGTGCTCCAACAGGCGTTCGTCGTTGTTCGACAGGCCGCCCTGTCGGTCGCGCCGGTCCTCGAGTCCGTCGATCTGGTCTCGGATCGCGTCGCGCTCTGCGCCAAGTCGCTGCATCTCCTGACGAATCCGACGCATGCGGTGTTCGCCGCGGGTCTGGCCCCATCCGCGATCCATCGCGTCGTCGAGCTGGTCTTGCCGTTGCTGCCACTCGCGGGTGTCGCGGCTCGTCTGGCGTTCGGCGGACTCCACGTCCCGCTGTCGCTGCTGGAGGTCACGGCGCTCCGCTGCGTTTTCTTCCCGTTGGCGTCGGATGTCCCTGCACTCGGGCCGCTGGCAGTTGGGGTCGCCGCGGTCGCGTAGCTCCTGTTCCCGCTCCCGAAGCTCGCGCTCGTCCTGGGCGTTGTCAGCCTGGTCGTTCTCGAGCTCCTCGCGAGCGGCGCGTTGGGCCTCGCGCTCGGCCTCGAGACGCTCGGCCTCCTCCTCCTGTTGTCGCTCGGCCTCGATTCGCCGACGTCGCGGCGGATCGTCCTCACGCCGTTCTTCTTCTTCGTCGGCGGCATCCTGGTCGTCCTGTGCCTGCTCCTGGGCGTCTTCGACCTCGTCGCGCTCGTCTCCGTCTTCGTCCTTCTTTGCCTGTTCTGCGGCGCGTTCGATTTCCTCGATGGCGCGCTCGTCTTGTGGAGACAGGTCGCCCCCCGCCAAGGGATTGCACTGTGGGCAGGGAGGACAGTCCGGCGGCCGCATCGGTGGAAACCAATCGACGAGCTCGGACGGTCGAACGGGGCCGAACGGGTCGAAGAGCGTCGGAACGGGCTCGTCGCGGAACATCCCGGGTTGCGTGACCGGTCGGGGGGGCTCTTCGAGAACCGGTGGAAGCTCCGAGAGCGGCTGCCCGAGCTCCGGGAACCAGTCCTCGAGCTCGTCGCCACCGCCTTCGGGTGGGGGTTCGCGAGGGGGCGGCTCACCGCCGCCACCGGGAGGAGGCGAGGGCTCCGGGGTGCGGAACAATCGAAAGCCCCACAGCGGGCTACGCGCAGAGGGTGCGGCCGCCAGCCTGGCGGCGGAGCGGGACCGCTCGATGGCGTCCAGGATCGAGCCACCCCGAAGGACCATGCGACCGTCCGTCGCGCCGGAGTCGTAGGGTGCGTAGCTCGACTGGGTCCATTCCCAGACGTTGCCGTGGGTGTCGAAACAGCCGAGTTGGTTGGGCGCCTTGAGAGCCACGGGCCGAGGTCGACCCGTCGTGGCGACCCAAGCGACCGGCTCGATCGCCGCAGCGTCGTCGCCGGTGAACCAGCGACTGGTGGTCTCGGCGCGGCACCCGAACTCCCACTCGGCCTCGGTCGGCAGACGAACAGGCTTGCCTTGGAGTGCGGCGAGGCGATGGGCGAACTCCGTCGCCTGTTCATGGGTCACGACGGTGACCGGCACGATGAGCTCGACGCTCTCGTCCGATCGTGGTCCCATCAAGACGTGCCACATCGCCTCGGTCACGCTCGTGGTGAACAGCTCGCCTGGGCCCACGAAGGTGTCACGCTGCGGACGCTCGTCGGCTCGCGCGTCTGGGTCGCTGTCGGGGCTTCCCAGGGCGAAGCTGCCTTCGACCGGTGCCCACAGGCCCGGAACGGTGCCCAGGGTGCCGGGTTCGACGAGTGGCAGCAGCTCTGCGATGAGCGGCCCGGCGTCGAGCAGGGCGAGCGCTGCGGCGATGTACTGCACGGAGCGGAGATCGGCGACGCGGGGGACCAACGCGAACACGCGTTCTGCGCGGTCTTGGGGACTACCACCAGACTCGATGATCTCGCGGACCCAGGTGAGGGTCAACAGCTCGGGTCGGTCGGTGTGCGGGGCCGTCGCACCGATTGCTGCCAATCTCGCGCCTCCGAGGCCGGGGGCTCGCAGCGCCGAGAACAGGTCGGGGAAGCGGCCTCCGAGGGCTTCGCGCGTGTCCAGGACCGCGCTGGCCGTGTCGGTTCCGAGGCCGGGCACCGAGCGAGCCAGCGTGGCCGCGTCCGGCGCGAGATTCAAAGCACGCAGGGTCGCGGCTCGGATGTTGGCGGGCATTTCGACGACCGTGGCTACCTCTTCCTCCTCGAGGCCCTCGACGGACTCGCGGAGGCGAGCCCCAGCCCCGGGGCTCGATTCTTCGAGCATCTCTGCAAGCGTGGACAGACCGAAGCCTGGTACTCGCAGAAGCTCTCCGACGCTGGCGAAGCCACCGAGAGTCCGGCGGCCAACCGCGAGTGCAGCTCCCCGGGTGGGGCCGAGCTCGGGCAGCATTTCGCCGCTATTCACGCGATCGAGCAGGCGGCGTGTGGCTGGCTCGAAAACGTCGAGTGTGCCGCTCGAGTCGTTGTCCGGTCGGTTCGTGGCGGCCTCGATCAATGCTGCGCTTCGCCCTGGTCCGACCCCGGGAACGCGCTCGAGGTCGACCAGGCGTCGGATAGGTTCCACTCGCCGCTCGGCGACGATCTCGCGTGCAATGCCCTCGCCGACGCCCGCAACGGCGACCAGGTCGGTCTCGCTGGCCGTGTTCACGAACGCGAGCCCGCGCGCCAGCTCGGATCGAGTGAACCGGCCTCGACGGACCAGTTCTTCGTCGAGTTCGACAGCGGCAATGTCGAGTGCACGCAGCGCGCGCGAATCGTCGCCGAGCAGCGCACGCAGCGTCGGCTCGGCGTCCACACCTTCAATGTCGAGGAGTTCGCGGAGCGCGACGAGGTCTCCGGCTTCCTCTCGACGCCGAACGATGGCTCGCGCAGCCTCTGAACCGATGGCGGGCTCCAGTTCGGACTCACTTGACGCGTTGAGTCGCGCCAACAGTGTGGCGTGGCGGTCGGCACCCATCGTGCCGGACAGGGCGAGGTCGAAAGACGGCATGCGGTACCCTCCGGGGCGGCGAATGGTACTCCAAGCTCGAAGGACCAACGCCGAGTGTTGCCCCCATGCGGGATTGTGGGGGAGCCAAGGAGATCCCCCGTGCGCATTGTGATTGGATTCTTTTGCCTCGCCGTGGCGTGCACCGACTCCACGCCAGTCGACTCACCAGAGCCAGTTGACGTGCCGGTCGACGTCGAGGGTCCAGGTCCGATCGCGGGGGAGCCGCTCGGCAGGGTCGAGCAACCGGCCCCGCGCGCTGGCACGTCGACGCTCTATCGTGGCCCTTTCGCGGGAGATCTGCCTGGCATGCGGTTGCCGGACGCCCTGCTGGAAGTGGCAGGGGGCGCGACCGAGGTATGGCTCCAGCAGAACGCGGACGGTGCGATGACCCTCCAGATCGCAGGCAATCATTCCGACGTGATTGCAGACGGTCGGACGCCCACCTGCCCTTGTCGGATCACCTTCGACTACCGTACTCGGACCGTCGACAAACGCCTCGGCAAGGACGGCCCCTTTGGCAAGGTCGAGAGCATTCAGTGGGACATCGACGTGCTCACCTGCGCCGATGACCAGACGGACGGGCTCGCGATCACCGTGTTGACCACGGTCGCAATCAACTCTTCGCGTCTGGGAGAGCCGTTCACCGAGCCCGTTCCTGAAACCCCGGACCCCGACTCGCCGACCGTTGGGGAGCGTCGTCGAGCGGAAGGAAAGCCAACGTCCATCGACGCCCTTCCACGCTGGTTTGTTGCGGCTCACGAGATCGAGCACGCCGAGCAGATCTACGAAGTCATGCGAGGGGTGGTCGAGGACGAGGTTCGTGCCCACCGTCTATGTCGGCCCAACAAGCCGACCGGCCAGAACCGTGCCCGAATCGATCAGGGCTTCAACGATGCCGTCACGGCGCTTTCGCGGGATGGCGCTGGAGGCGACCACGATGGCCACGACGACTACCCATACAACGACGTCGAACAGGAGGCTCGGGAGGCCGCGTGGGACGCCTGGGACGAGTGGGAGCGCACGCACTGCGAAGTGCCGCTGCACCTTTCGTGCACCAACGGATGCCCCGGTGGGTTCTGTTGCTCGGACGACGACACCCCGGATGGCTGGGCGAGCTGCGACGACGTGTGCAGTCGGGGAAGCAGTTCTTGTCCGTGATGGCACGATTGGGGCCCGCTCCACGAACGCCACCATTCCGGGTGCACCACAGGAGCACCCATGACACCCACCGAAGTGATGGAACAGATGCAGCAGCTGGGCGACCCGGCGCGCGTGGCGTTCCATGCCAAGCGGGAGGCGACGGCGCCGACGTTTGGGGTCAAGAACGGGGACCTGCGCAAGCTCGCGAAGTCCATCGGCAACGACCCCGACCTCGCAAAGCAGCTGTGGGCTGAACACCACATCGACGCCCAGATGCTGGCCATCCTCCTCATCACCCAAGCAACTGACGGCAGATGAGCTCGACCAGTGGGTTCGCACGCTGACCGCCGACTGGGTGTCGGACTGGCTGCTGAACTACATCGCTGGCAAGCATCCCGACCGCGAGGCCTTGCGCGTGAAGTGGCTGGCAGCCTCGGATGCGTGGTCGCTGCGCGCCGGCTTCAGCCTCACCGCCCAGCGAGTCGAAAAACACCCCGAGGGCTTGGACCTCGACGGCCTGCTCGATCGCATCGAAGCCGAGATGGCCAGCGCGGACCGGCGGGCGCAGTGGACGATGAACACCACCTTGGTGAACATCGGCATCCACCACCCGAGCAAGCGTGAACGGGCCGTTGCGATCGGCGAGGCGCTGGGGATCTATGGGGATCTGCCCGAGATGGAGGGCTGCACGTCCCCCTACGCCCCGGTGTGGATCGCCGAGATGGTGCGTCGACAGTCCGCGGCCGGCTGACATCGGAGAGACCTCGACCATGGACCTGCGGCAGCGCGCCCACCCTGCGCGACTAGCCAGGATTGAGGCACACTTCTGCGTTTCGTACTAAGAGCAGCCCATGTCCCCCATGCTCAAGAAGATCGCTCTCGGAACGGGCGGCCTGCTCGGCCTGCTCGTTGCGCTGCTCGTAGGCATCGTCGCCTACTTCAACCTCACGTTCCCCGCGAACCACGACGACACGCCGCGGCCCGATCTGACGGCCAGCAAAGACCCCGAGGTCATCGCCCGCGGCCAGTACCTCGTCGACGCGGTGGTTCACTGCACCATCTGCCACACGCCCGCCGAGGAGTTCATCGGCAAGGACGTCGCAGGCATGGTGCCCAAGGGTGGGCACGTGTGGCAGATGGGTCCCTTGGGCACCGTTCGCTCGCCCAACCTCACGCCGGCTGGCATCGGCGACATGTCCGACGCCGACCTGGCGCGTGCCATCCGTACCGGCATCGGCGCCGATGGCTACCCGGCGGCCCTGATGATCGCGGTCGGGCCCATGGCCGACGAAGACGTGATCGCCGTCATGTCCTACATCCGCTCGCTGCCGCCGGTCGACAACGACGTTCCGCCCACCGAGCTCAGCATGATGGCATCGCCGATGTTGGCCATGGCGATGCCGGGCTTCATGCTGCCCAGGGACATCGAGGCGCCTCCCTTCGTGCAGGAGGGCAGCATCAGCATCGAACGCGGCCGCTACATCGCCGAAGGTCCCGCGTTCTGCTTCGCCTGCCACAGCTCGATGGACGTCAGCAGCAACCTCACGGTGTCGAAGCCCTACTTCGGCGGCCAGGCGGCTGCTGACCCGGATCCACACGACTCGTCGATGGAGCTCATGGCGCCGAACCTGACCTCGCACCCCACTGGCAGAACCGGGATCTGGGACGAGGAGACCTTCGTGGCGCGCATGAAGGCCGGTCGCACCGTGGAGCCTTCACCGATGCCCTGGGAGAACTACCAGAACATGACCGAGGACGACATGCGCTCGATCTACCGGTACCTCCGGTCGGTTCCGCCCATCGACCGCAACACGGGCCCTGGTTACCGCGAGGCGGGGTGGACGCTGGAGTAGCGGCCACCGTCTGGTCCGGGTGAAGGCCCGGTCACGATCTTCGCGATGGCCGCCGGCACCGGGGACGCGGGGCGCCAAACAGGGAACCTGGCACGCCAGAGCGCCCCAACCATGCCAAGCCCACCCCACCCGGATACCCGCCCGTCATGGAACTCTGGCGACAAGTCGACTGGTCGTATCAACTCGAGAAGAAGTCGGTCGGCGTGTTCGCCCGCTCATTCCTGGTGAAGCTCAAGAAGTACCGATCGCTCGAAGACATCGATCGGGCGCTCGGTGCCAGCAAGCACGTCATCTCGTTTCCACCGGACTTCCCACCCTACCCGGCGATGCAAGACCTGGTGGAGCACGTCGTCGAGACGTATGGGCTGGGGATTCAGATTCGCGACGGCGCGCTGCAGGACCTTCAGGGTGAGCTGCGCTGGCCCATCCCCGAGGACCCCAAGAAGGCCGCCCTGGCCATGAGCGCGCTCAAGCGCGCCGAGCCCCGGCTCGAGCCGCGTCCCTACGTGCGCAACGGCTCGTCCGACACCCTGCGCTGGGCGGTGTTCTCCAGCCTGGACTGGGCCGATATCGAGGCCGCCGATGTGTACGCCGCTCATGCGCTCTTTCCGCCCAAGCGCAAGGTGCCCAAGGCGCCCAAGAAGGCTCCGGGCGAGGCACCGCGCCGCGAGCGGCTGCCCGAGCACGAAGAGCTGCTGGGCTGGGTCACCGCCCACAGTGCCGAGTTCGTGGGTCGGCTGGTCGAGGCCCTGGACAAGCTCGAGACCTCGCATGCGGGCTCGACCCAGGAGCGCGACGCCAACAGCCAGATCTACCGAATCGAGCGCCGCGCCCGGCGATAGGTTCGAGGGGTTAGCCGCTCGGTATGCTCCTTCTCCTCGCCCTGATCGCCTGCACCACCTCCACCCCAGACGACACCACCGTGGCCGCGCCGCGCGACACCGGTCCGTTCTACGCGGCCGACGCCGAGTGCGGTGATCGCGTGGTCTCGGACGCGCTCATCCGCACGCCCTATGTGCAGCGCGTCACCACCGATGCCGCGGTCATCGCGTGGGGCCCGGCGGCGCCTCAGGCCGATGCCCAGCTGGTCGGCACCCTTCACTGGGGCCTTGACGCCACCGTCGCGAGCTCTGGCACGGCGAGTCAGCAGACCATCGCGGGCGACGGGGCCGACATCCAGCTGATGCACGTGGAGCTGAGCGGCCTGGAGGCGGGCACCGAGTACTGCTACGCCATCGACGTCGACGGCACCTCGCTGGCGTCGGGCATGAAGTTCCGTACGGCACCCGCCAGCGACCAGGCCCCGGTGACGTTCACGGTCATCGGCGACTTCGGCAAGGCGAACGAGACCCAGGCGGCGGTGCGCGACCGCATGAAGGAGCACATCGACGACATCGACCTGCACCTGACGGTGGGCGACAACGCGTACGGCTCGGGCCAGTGGGACGAGTTCCAGCGCAACGTGTTTGCGATGTACCCCGAGCTGTGGAGCCGGGCGCCGGTGTTCCCGACCGCCGGAAACCACGACTGGAACGACGACTACGGGCTGGACGCCTACGTCGCGAACTTCTTCTTGCCCGACAATGCGGGGCGCGAGGACGACCGGGAGATCTACTGGTCGACCGACTGGGGGCCGCTGCACATCGTGGGGCTGGACAGCGAGAAGAAGCTGCTCCAGCTGACGCCAGACGACCCCGATGATGGCGACATGCTCGACTGGTTGCGGGCCGACATCCAGGCCAGCGACAAGCCCTGGACCATCGTGCTGTGGCACCACCCGCCCTACAGCGAAGACCCCGAGCGGGCGGGCGATCCCGTGGTGCGGCTGGGCCTCATGCCCGTGCTCCAGGAGCTCGACGTCGACGTGGCCTTCATGGGCCACGACCACTTCTACGTGCGCTACCACCCGCTCGTGGACGAGGCGATTGCCCAGGCCGGCGACGCGCGCGCCGTGCACTACGTGATGACCGGTGGTGGTGGGGCCGAGGTGCGCGACATGGAAGACCCGCCCGACGACGACCGCGTGGCCTACCGGCAGTCCGTGAACCAGTTCGCCTATGTGCGCGCCGATGGCTGTACCTTCGCGCTCCAGAGCATCGATCTGGACGGGAATGTGATCGACGAGATGACGCTGTCGAAGTGCGAGTAGGGCGGGGCAACCCGCACGATAGCCCCTTCCAATGCCCTTCCCCCGCCGCTTCCTCATCCTGTCCTCGGTGCTCTACGTCAGCGTGGGGCTGTGCTTCGTCGCCGCGCCCGACTTCATGGCGGGCCTGGTCGAGATCGAGGGCATGAGCGCCGCGGCCCGCACTGATGTGCGCGCCACCTACGGCGGACTCGACCTTGGGGTGGGCGCCTTTGTCGCCTGGTGCGCGGCCGACCCCGACAAGACCCGGGTGGGGCTGGCGGCTTCGGTCGCCGGCCTGGTGGGCCTGGGCCTGGTGCGGCTGCTGGGCATGGCCTTGGACGGGCCCACGGCGGTGAACGTCGGGCTGCTGACCGTCGAGGTGGTGTTCGCCGCGGTTGGGCTCTGGGCTTGGCACAGCGAAGGCCGGCCCGCCGCGGGGTAGCCCCCCGGCTCACCCCCGGCGCTCCTTGTCCCCCTCGAAGGCCTGGAACAGTGCCAGGTGCGCGGGCCGTCCGAGGGGACCTTCCCGGGTGGGGTAGCCGGCGATCCACTCCAGCAGCATGGGCAGGTTGGCGTCCTGGGCTTCGGCGCTCGGGTACTTGTGCGGCTCCCAGGGGCGCTGACGCGCGTGGGCCTGGCAGACCTGCACGGACGGGTCCAGGAAGATGACCTGGGTCGCCTCGCTCAGGGCCAGCTGGGCGAGGTCGGCGTAGCAGCCCTCGATGACCCAGTGCTCGTGTTCGTCGGTGAAGGTGCGGATGGCGGCCCGGGCCTGGTTCAGCGGGGTGCGCTGCGGCGGGTCGGTGGGCTGCCAGGCCAGCACATCCAGGTCCAGGTGCGCGACCTCGCCCTGGGCCAGCTGGCGGGCCAGGGTGGACTTGCCGGCGCCGGAGTTCCCGAAGATGACGATGCGCCTCGGCGCGCTCATTCGCCGTGCAGCGCCGCGCCCAGGGCCACCAGATCGACGGGCAGCAGGCCGATGAAGTCGGGGTCCTGGCTGGGGGCGCCCACCTGCACGGTGATGTCCAGCGTGTCCAGGCTGGCCTCGGTGCCGTCGACGGTGGCCGTGACCGAGCCGTCGGGGCCCACGTCGATGGGGGCGGTGATGGTGGCCGGGTCGGAGGTGGCGTCGCCGGTGATCGCTTGCGAGGCCAGGCTGGCGAAGGTGCTGCGGTCGAAGAGCTGGGCGCCGCTGTTGCCCTGGTTGTCGACGCCCACGTCGAGCACCACGTTGGTGGAGCCCGAGGTGCCGGCCCCGCTCACGATGAGCTGCACCTCGTCGCCCTCGTTGGCGGTCCACTGCACCGGGATCTGCACGATCAGCGAGCCCGAGCAGGCGGTGATCCCGGTGAGCTCGGTGGCGTCCTCGATGTCGACGTCGAGCTTGACCAGCGGCACGGGGCTGGTGCACGCGCCGGTGTCGGTGGTGCCCAGGAAGTCGACCGTCTGCTCGCCCCCCTCGAGGGTCAGCAGCGCCGAGGTCTGGTTCCAGGCGTCTGCTCGATCGATGGTGCCGGGCTCGAGCGCGATGCTCGCCGTCTGCAGGACGACATCGAAGCTGTAGCGTCCGTCGGCCCCCGTCGTCTGCTCGTGCTTGCGGTCGCCCGCCTGGTCGCTCACGAAGAGCTGGGCGTCGGCGATGCCGATGCCGTCGACCGAGACCACGCCGCTCACCGTCGTGGTGGGGCCTTCGGTGTCGCCGCAGCCGGTCACGGCCATGATCCCGATCCAGAGCACGCTTCGCATCGTCCCTCCTCGAAGTGGCGCGGCTAACCCGGCGCCGACCGGTCACGCGACCGGTCACACGACCGGTCACGGGCTTGGGCACCCCTGCCCGACAAGAGCCCGATGGCCACACCAAGGGCATCGAGGCCGCGCCCGATCCCTGGCACGCCCCTTGCTTTCATCCAGTCCAGACACCTGGAGGAAGACCCATGTCCACACAAGCATGCATCGACCGCGTCGGTCCCGGCGCGCTCGTGCTCGCCCTGTTCTCGTTCACCTCGGCCCCGGCGCTTGCCGCGTGCGGCGACGGGGTGTGGGAATCTGCCACCGAGGAGTGCGACGACGGAGGCCTGGCCGACAGCGATGGCTGCAGCGCCAGCTGCACCATCGAGACTGGCTACACCTGCTTCAACGCGCCCATCCTGAACACCGGCGCCGACGGCATCGGCGGCCAGGCCACCGTTGGCGACGACGACGACACCTGGAGCTGGGTCGATGCCGACGCTCCCACCGCGGCGGAGCCCGCGGTGGTGGCAGGCAGCTGTGCTCCGGCCCAGTGGGTCGCCGAGCCGGCCGATGCACGGTGGGTGAATCGCTACGGGTGCTCGACCGTCACCCCCGAGGGCGCCACCACGCTGTACACCGCCACCTTCGAGATCCAGAGCGCCGCCGCTGCCAGCAAGACCGTGCTCACCGGCAAGATCTGGGCCGACAACTCCGTCGACGACATCGTGGTGAATGGCCACTCCACCGGGGTGAGCTTTGGGCCCGCCGGCTACACGGGGCCGGGTGTCGACTTCGGCACCTGGCCGAGCGCTTGGTACCGGGCCGGCTCCAACACGGTGACCGTCGAGGTCTACAACGGCTTCGGCTCGGGAGGGAACCCCGACGGTCTGCTGGTGAGCACCAACGCCTTCACCACGCCGTCGGTGTGCGAAGAGCTGTGCGGCGACGGCGTGCACGAGGCCTTCGAGGAGTGTGAGGACGGCAACCAGGTGGACGGCGACGGCTGCAGCGCGACCTGTGTGATCGAGAGCATCGACCACGATGGCGACGGGGTCACCGCCGCCGACGGCGACTGCGACGACGCCGATGCCGCCGTGTTCCCCGGTGCGGCCGAGCTGTGCGACGGCGTCGACAACGACTGCGACGGCACCCTGCCCGCCAACGAGCTGGACACCGACCTGGATGGCCTGACCGGCTGCAAGGGCGACTGCGACGACAGCGACGCCAGCGTGCTGCCCGGCGCGGCCGAGCTGTGCGATGGCCTCGACAACGACTGCGACGGCAGCGTGCCCGGCGACGAGGACGACGGGGACAGCGACGGTAGCCCCGCCTGCGCCGACTGCGACGACGCCGATGCGAGCGTGCTGCCCGGGGCCCCGGAGCTGTGCGATGGCCTCGACAACGACTGCGACGGCCAAGTGCCGGCCGACGAGCTGGATGGCGACAGCGATGGCCACAGCGCCTGCGAGGGCGACTGCGACGACGCCGATGCCGACCGCAACCCGGGTGCCACCGAGGTGTGCAACGGCCTGGACGACGACTGCGACGATGTCGTGCCTGCCGACGAGCTGGACGACGACGGCGACGGCCAGAGCGCCTGCGAAGGCGACTGCGACGACACCGACGGCGATCGGTACGCCGGAGCCACCGAGGTGTGCAACGGCCTGGACGACGACTGCGACGGCAGCGCCGGGGACGACGAGGGGGACGCGAACGCGGACGGCGTCCTGGACTGTGACGAGACCTGCACGGGTCCGGCGGACTCGGCGGGGAACTGCTCCGACGACGTCCCCTTCGAAGGCGGATGCGCCTGCTCGTCGGTCGACCCACGGCCGCTGGGCGTGGTGCCCTTCGCGCTGCTGATGCTGGGTCTGCGCCGGCGTCGGGATGGCGCGGCGGGCCGCTGACGGGGGGCTGCCCGGGGTGGGCTGGGCCTACCCCTCGGACAGCCGCATGCGTAGCGCGTGGGCGCCCACCCGTAGGGCGCTCGCCGCCGCATCGACATCGCCGCTCGCCTTGGACAGGGCGGCGGCGATCTCGTCTTGGGAGAGCTCGCTCGCCCGCCGGATGCCCTCGCGGGCCATCACCTTGCGCAGGCTGTTGCGGCTGATGCCCAGGTGCTCGGCAGTGGGCATGATGCCCCAGCCGTGGGCATCGAGGGCCTGCAGCACGGCCTCGGAGGTGAGCGAGGCCAGGTCGGCGCGGGCGGAGGGGGCCGGTGCCGGGGTGGTGGCCGAGGGCGCGTCCTGGGGGGTGGTCAGGCCCTCGGGCACGGTGGCTCGGGCGCTGCGGGCGTGTTGCTCGGCGAAGGCCTGGGCCTTGGCCTGCAGCTCGCGCACGTTGCCGGGCCAGGAGTAGGCCAGCAGCGCCTCGGTCACCTCGATGCCCATCCAGGGGTCGTCGGGGCCGTCGGGAGGCACCAGGCAGGCCTCGCTTCCCGTCGCCTGGAGGGCCAGGCGCACGAAGTGGTTCCACAGCAGCGCGATGTCCGCTGGCCTGGTGCACAGCGGGGCGACGGCGATGCGGCGCTGGGCCAGGCGGTGGTACAGGCTGTCGCGAAAGCGTCCCTCGGCTGAGAGGCGCTCCAGATCGACGTCGGTGGCAGCGATGACCCGGACGTCTACCTGGCTGGCGGCGCCGCCGACGGGCTGGATCTCGCCGGTGTCCAGCGCCCGCAGCAGCATGGGCTGCAGGTCCAGGGGCACGTCGCCGATCTCGTCCAGGAACAGGGTGCCGCCGTGGGCATCGCCGAAGTAGCCGCGCGAGGCCCCCACCGCGCCAGTGAAGGCGCCGCGGGCGTGCCCGAACAGCTGGCTCACCGCGGTGGTCTCGGGAATGGCGGCGGCGTTCACCGAGATGAACGGGGCCTTGGACCGGGCTCCCGATCCATGCAGGGCGGTTGCGACGCGCTCCTTGCCGGCACCGGTGGGCCCGCGAACCAGCACCGGTGCCTTGCCGTCGGCCAGGGCCTCGATGCGCTCGCGCAGCTGCGCCATGGCGGGGCTCACCCCCACCAGGCCAAAGCGCTCCCGCGGCTCGATGGCCCGCATGCCGCCCTCGATCCACAGCAGCACGCGGTCGTTCAGGCCGATGGCCAGGCCCCGAGCCAGCTGCTCCTGGCTCACGAGCTCGCCGCCGCGGCCCTGAGCGCCGTCGACGGTGTAGCTGAGCGTGGGCCGCCCGGGCCACAGCTTGACGCCCTCGGGGGTGGACACGACCTCGAGCGCCGAGCGGCTCACACCAGGCGTCGCCAGGGAGCACTCGCGGCCGTCGGGGCCGACGAAGGCGGGCTCGCCCCTGGACAGGCGCAGGCCGACGCGGGCATCGAGTGCGTCGGTGGCCATATCGCCCACGCGGGCGGGATCGGGATGGTGCAGTATGGTCACCGTGACGCCCCGCGAGGGGTCTGCGACGGCTCGTCGCCCTCGCTGTCCCGGATCGTAGGTGGTCTCGTCGTGCATGCTCGACCCGGAGATTAGCCCAGTTGCCAGCACCCTGCGGTCGGTACCCACGCCCGCCCCGTGGGGGCGAGAGGGCGGTGCCATGTGCGCTGTGCGGCGAGGCGGTGCCCGTCGGCGCCGAGAACAGCGGCGCCTGGTTCTACTGCAGCGGGGTCTCGGTCACCAACGACGACTCCCGGGACACCCTGCCCCCGGCTCGCGCAGGGGCGGTGCAGCGCCAGCGCTGGGGGGTGTACAGCTGCCACGAAGAGCTGGGCCAGGGCGGCTCGGGGGTGGTGTACGCGGCGACCGATACCCGCGACGGCACGCCCGCCGCCCTCAAGGTGATTCGCAGCGGCGCTGCGGCGACCGAGCGCGAGCGGCGGCGCTTTGCCACCGAGATCGAGGCCATGGCGCGCCTGGACCTACCCGGCACGGTGACCGTGCTGGGCACGGGCGAGACCGACGAGGGGCTGCCCTGGTACGCGATGAAGCGGGTGCGCGGCCCGTCGCTGGCCATGCTCATCGACCGCAGCGGGGCCCTGCCCGCCGCCGAGGTGCTGCGCATCGGCGCGGCTCTGGCCCACACGCTGGCCACCGTGCACGAGGCCGACGTCGCGCACCGCGACATCAAGCCCTCCAACATCCTGATGACCGAGGGCGGCGAGCCGCTCATCGCCGACTTCGGGGTGGCCAGCTTCTTGACCGACTCCCGCAGCCGGCTCACCCAGACCGGCCAGCTGCTGGGCACGCCGGTGTACATGGCGCCCGAGCTGCTGTCGTCGCCGGGCACGCATCCCGACTGGCGCCTGGCCGACCAGTGGTCGCTGGGAGCGGTGATCTTCGAGATGGCGACGGGCCGGCGCCTGCGCGAGCGCCTGGGCGAGACCAGCCGGCCGCCGGCGCTGGAGCAGCCGGAGCTCGTGCCGCTCAACCCGGTGCTCGACGCCATGCTCAGCCTCGATCCGCGGGCGCGGTACACGCACACCCGGCTGCTGGCCAGTGACCTGGAGCGGCTGGCCCGCGGCGACACCGCGTCCCCGCCCCGGCGAGGGGTGCTGCGGCGCGCGCTGCACTGGCTCGACCAGCCGGGCGGCATGGGGCGGGCGGCGGCCGGCGCCGGCATCACCGCGGCGCTCGCGCTGGGCCTCGCCGGTGGAGGGTGGCTGTGGTCGGCCAGCGCCGATGCCCGGGCCGAGGCCCAGGCGGAGCGGCTGTGGGCGGGCACCGAGCAGCGTCTGGGCGAGCTCGATCAGGCGGGCAAGGTCGACGAGGCCGCCCGGGTCTTCGATGTCTTTGCGTCGGACCCGCGCGTGGAGGGACGGGGCGCGGCCAGCGACGGCTACGCCCACCGCAGTGGGGCGGCGCTGCAGCGCGGAGATGCCGGTGCAGCGGTGCAGCACGCGGCGGCTGCCTGGGTGGCGGCGACCGATGCGGCCGAAGGGCGCGCGGCGCTCGTGGCCCTGGCGCTGGGTCTGTCGGCTCAGGACGACCTGACCCGGCTCGCCGCCCTGATGCCGCACCTGCCCCCGACCATGCCGGGCCACCGGGACCTGCGGCGCCGCACCGCACTGCACGGAGGGGACCTGGCGACCGCGGCCACGCTCACCGATCCGCCCGGCGCCGCCGCGCTCTTGGAGGAGTGGGCCCACGCCTTGCCTGCTGCGCCCTTGCCCGCCGGGTCGCGGGACATCTCGGACTTCGATGGCGACGGCATCGTGGACCGCATCAGCTACGACGGCGCGCACTGGCTGCAGCTGTCGAGTCAGGACGAGCCCATCGCCATTCCCGCTCCGTCCGGGTCGCTGCTGCACGCTGCGAAGGGCGAGCCGGGCTGGATGTTTCGTCCGGGGGAGGCCCCCGCGCTCTACCGGTTCGAGGGCGACCGGGTGCGCCTGGTGGCCGAGCCGGACAAGCGCACCAACTGGATTGCCGCGGTGGCCGTGCAGGGGCGCGCCTTCATGTTGGCTGCGGGCGACGAGCGCAACGCCTTCGAGCTGGACCTGACCAGTGGGGCGCTCACGCCGATCGACCCCGACCTCAGCGCCCGGGGCAGCTTTGTGCTCGATGCCAACGCGGGCGATCTGGACGGCGACGGAGACCCCGAGCTGGTGCTGTCGGTGGGGCCCCCGCAGGGCTTCGAGGTGCGCGTCTACGACCTGGTGCCGGGCGGGGTGGAGCTGGTGGCCCGCAAGCGGCTGGGCTTCGTACCGGCGGTGCACGTGGGGCAGGGGCCGGACGGGCCGCTGCTGTTCGCCAGCGTGGTGCACGAGCACGCCGGGGCGGGGATTTTTGGGGATGCACGTCCGCACGGTGCCGACGCTGGGCTGTACACCTTCGCGCTGCACGAGGGGCAGCTGCAGCAGCGGGCCTTCGCTCCGGCGCCGCGCGACCGGTGGGGAGGGCCCACGCGTGTGCGGTTCACCAACGTGCTCGATCTGAACGGCGACCGGCTCGACGACGTGCTCTTTCACCCGGAGACCGACCAGGGCACCAGCGATGTGGGCGTCATGGTGCAGGCCCCGGACGGGGCGCTGAGCACCCACCTGCTGGGCGGGATGGTGCTTCAGTCGGCGCAGTCGGTCGACGCCGACCCCACCGTGGAGCTGCTGGTGAAGCGCAGCGGCGGCGACGATGTGCAGCTGCTGGGCGCTGGAGGCGAGCCGCCGCCGCCGCCCCCGAGCACCGGGCTTCCACCGACCGACCGAGCCGAGATGCTGGAGTGGCTGGGCCTGGGCGCCGCGGCGGCGGCGGCCCACGAGGTGGCGGCCTCGGCCGGTGATCCGGCCACGGCGCGGAAGCACTGGCTGGCCGCCGCCGAGCTGCACGCCGAGTCGGGAAACCCCGCTGCCGCCTCGCTGGCCGCCGAGCGCGCGGCCGATCGCGGAGATGCCGTGGGGCCGCTGCTGGACGCCCTTCGCTACGCCGAGCAGGCCCGGGACCACCCGCGGGCGGCAGAGCTGGCGGCCCGCCTGCAGGCCCGCGACGACCTGCCCGACCACGCGGCGGCCGAGGTGCGCGCCAAGCGGGACTGGCTGCTGCGCATCGCCGAGCCCC
This sequence comes from Myxococcota bacterium, assembly GCA_965216925.1. Taxonomy (GTDB): domain Bacteria; phylum Myxococcota_A; class UBA796; order UBA796; genus CAYYHT01. Next base: position 6,418,182 of record CBDCGT010000001.1, read on the forward strand.
ACCCCGTCGATCTGGCGCTGCTGGCCAGGGGGGCGCGGGTGCCGACGGTTCGCCACGACGCCGCGGCCGGCACGGTCGAGCTCGACGTCGTCAACGGCGATCAGGCGCTGATCGAGATTCCCCTGAAGCGGGTGGAGGGGCCGCTCGGCGCGGCGGTGGAGCTCGACATCGACACCGTGGAGTGGGGCAGCGGCGTCGCCGTTCAGCTTATGCCCGTGGACGCCCAGCCGGGTCCGGGCTGGATGCAGGCCGAGCTCATCGGCCGCGGGCTGGGCTCGGGCTACTTTGCCGAGGCCTACTGCGCGCCCTTCGCCCTGGCCGCCAAGGTGGACTACACCGACCCCCGGGCCCGCATCCCGGCGCGCCTGGAGCTGGTGAGCGAGCCTTCGGGCACCGAGCTGGCCTGCTTCGTCGAGCTGGGGGACAGCGCGGTGCTGCGGCACCCGGGGGTCGCGCCCGTGCCCGACACGGCGTCGTGGAAGCTGGTGATCCGACCGGCGAACCAGAGCATCCGGGGGGCGCTGATGCGGGTCGCGGTGCGCTCGCTGTCCCTGCACGGCGCGGTCGCCCTCGAGCCCCGTCAGCCCGTGGTGTTCGACGACCCGGACGAGGCGCTGCTGGCTCGGCTGGATCGGCCCGGGACCGCCGGGCAGGACACGGCGCTTCGCCTGCTGCCCGCCCGATCCCTGCGGCGTCTCAGACAGGGCGGCGCTGACGAGGCCGGTGCCCGCGCCCTGGTGGACGCCTGGGCCGCCACCATCGGCTCGCACCCGGACAGTGCCGAGGTGAGCAAGCTGCTCGATCGGGTGGATGTCGAGCTGGACGGACCTCTGGGCGACAGCGAGGGCGGGCTGGGGCTGCTGTTGGCCCGGGCGACCCGCTCGGCGGCTCAGGGACGGGTTCAGCCCGCCGATCGGGACTGGCGCCGGGTCGCCCACAACCCGCTGGCCACGCCCGAGCAGTGCATGCGCGCGCACGAGGGCCTGGTGCGGCTGGCCCGGCGGCGCGGAGACCCGACGGAGGCGACGCGGCTGGGCGAGGCCGGGGTGGCCTGTGCGCCGTCGGAGCTGCTGGCGCGGGATCGGCTGGAGTGGATGGAGTGAGGCAGACCCCAAAGTCGTCTTGGGCGGGCCATCTTGGCGCCCAAGCTGGCCGAGTGGACGCTGAGCCAGGTCGTCTCGGTCGAAGCCAAGAACCAGACGCTCGTGTACGAGTACACCGGCAGCATGACCAACACGGGTCGCGACTTCAACGGCTCCAGCACGGTGCGCTTCGACTTCGCGTCCACCAAGACCACCCGGGGCTGGTACGGCCTCGGCGAGCAGCGCGTCGAGTTCAGGCTGCTGCCGCTGGCGGCGCTCGAGGCCTGTCTGGGCGTCAGCGAGCCCGCGAGCGCCCGGGGGGCTCGCTACCAGGGGGTGGCCACGTCCACGCCAGAGCAACTGGAGGGGTGCGTTTCGGAGGGGTAGGTCGGGGTCTTGGCGCGGCTGTGCAGCGTTCAGCGCCCGCGCCGGAACGCCCCGGGTGACCGGCCGAAGTGGCGCTTGAAGGCGCGACCGAACGAGGACTCGCTGTCGTAGCCCACGTCGCTGGCCACCTGGGCCAGGCTTGCGCCGGCGTCGGTGGTCAGGGCGTTCGCGGCCATGTTCATGCGGAGCTGCGTGAGGTACCGCATGGGGGGGGAGCCCACGAGGGACTGAAAGTGGGCCGCGAAGCTGGAGCGCGACATCCCGATGGCCGAGGCGAGGGTGTCGACGGTCCAGTCGTGGGCCGGACGGCGGTGCATCAGCTGCAGGGCCTGGCCGATCGAGGGGTCGCGCAGCGCACCTACCCAGCCGGCTTCGCCCTCGGGTTGCTGTTCGAACCACGCTCGGGTGATCTGCACGAAGAGCAGCTCGATGAGTCGCAGCGTCAAGATGTCCGAGCCCTGCCGTCGGTCGCGGGTCTCGTGCAGCAAGAAGCGAAGGGTGGTCTCGAGCCACGGCCACGAGCTGCGCTCCTCGTACGAAAGGTGCACGAAGCGTGGAAGCAGCGACAACAGCGCGTGGTGATCGCGCCCCTCGAACCGCAGCCCCCAGGCCAGCAGCGTCGTCGCGCGCCCGCCTCCTCCGTACCGAAGCGTCGGGTACGAGTCCTGCATCGGAGCGGCGTCGTCCTCTTCGACGAGGGTCGCTTGCGCTCGGACCCGAGCGTAGGGAACCGGCTGTGTCGAGGGCTGATCGGCCAGCCAGCTGGCGCCCCCGGGAGCAAACATCACCAGGTCGCCCGCTTCCAAGATGACCGGAGGCTCCTGGTCCATCGACATCGCGCAGCTGCCCCGCTCGATGATGAGGAAAGAGGCGAGGTCATTCGCTTCGAAGGCCACTCCCCAGGGGGCCGTGTACTCGGACCGACGGCTCAGGGTGCCCTTCACCCGAAGCGCGCTCAGCACATCCGACAGCACGTCCATGCAGCTCCCCCCCGGTCTGTGCGTGTCATCCTATCAGACCAGATTCATCTGGACGATCAGCACAAAATCACGGCGGATTTGGGATATTCATCCATGGACATCAGAGCTTACTCCCCTCCCTCGTCGGAGGTAAGCATGAAGCGTCCCATTCACGCCATCGCGGGTGTGCTCGGGTTCCTGGTGGCCGCGTCCCTGTTCACGTCGACCGTGGTGGTGAACCTGGTGGGCAGCGCGGCTGCCGTCGCCACGGTGATGTGGCTGCACTTCGTCACCATCTTCTTCCAGCTCCCGACCTTGGCCGGCGCCGGCGCCACGGGCATGTCCCTGCTGGGAACCCGCACGGACTCGCTGGGCCTCGAGAAGCAGAAGCGCGGACCGCGGGCGTTCATGACCACGCTGCTGGTGTTGCTACCCACCACAGGCGTGCTGTGGTGGCGGTCCTCGGCGGGCCAATTCGACACCCTGTTCTACGTGCTTCAGGGGGTCGAGCTCGCGGCCCTGACCTTCTGCATGGTGCAGATCGGCCTGAACATTCGGGACGGCCTGGCCCTGTCTGGCCGCATCGCTCCGGCGGGCGCCACGGGCCCGGTGATCGTGGAGCGCAACGGCGGCCCGCTGGTGGTCAACCAAGTCCCCGCGCTCACCGGTCCCGACGGCAAGAACCTGAAGAACGGCGCCGTCATGGCGCTGTGCCGCTGCGGTCAGTCCAAGAACAAGCCCTTCTGCGATGGAACGCACTTCGAGATCGGCTTCGACAGCACCCCGTCCGACGACCGCAGCAAGGACGGCATCCTGACCTACGAGGGCAAAGAGGTCACCGTGCACTACAACCGCCTGCTGTGCTCCCACGCCGCGGAGTGTGGACGGCGCCAGGCTGCTGCCTTCGACTCCAAGCGCACCCCCTGGATCGTGCCCGACAACGCCCCCGCCGACGGCATGGCCGAGGTGGTGAAGGCCTGCCCGTCCGGCGCCCTGCGCCTCAGCCGACCCGGCGGAGAGCCAGCTTTCGCTCGGTCCGAGGTGGACGGCATCCTGATCGAGAAGAACGGCCCATACCGGGTCACCGGCGTGCCGCTGGCCGACGCGCGACTGGCCAAGGGCGCCAACCCCGAGAAGTATGTGCTGTGCCGGTGCGGCGCGTCCAAGAACAAGCCGTACTGCGATGGCTCGCACGTCGACATCGGATGGAAGGGGTAGGCTCGGGCGCCTACGCCTCGTCGATCGCAGCCAGCATCTCGGCCTTGCGCGCGTCGGAGGCAAAGCTCGCAATCACCGCGTTGCGCGCCAGCACCAACACGTCGGCGGCATCGAGCCCCAGCGACTGCACCACGTTGGTGTAGTTGTCGGTCATGTAGCCGCCGAAGTAGGCCGGGTCGTCGGAGTTCACGGTCACGCACAGCCCGGCGGCAAGCAGCTCGCGCAGGTTGTGGTCGGCCATCGTGTCGAAGACGCGCAGCTTGATGTTGGAGTTGGGGCACACGGTCAGCGGAACCGCGTCCGCTGCGAGCCGCTGAACCAGCGCGTCGTCTTCGAGGCAGCGCACGCCGTGGTCGATGCGCTCGGCCCGGAGCCCATCGAGCGCCTCTACGATGTAGGCCGCAGGCCCCTCCTCGCCGGCATGGGCCACCACGCGCAGGCCCAGCTCACGGGCCCTGGCGAACACCCGCTCGAACTTGGAGGGCGGGTTGCCGCGCTCGCCGGAGTCCAGGCCCACGCCGATGATGCCGTCCAGGTAGGGCTCGGCCTGGGCGAGGGTCTCGAAGGCGGCCGCCTCGGGCAGGTGCCGCAGGAAACACAGGATGAGCTCGGAGGTGATGCCCAGCTCGGACTCGCCGTCGGCGAGCGCCTGGCGGATGCCCGTGTACACGGTCTCGAAGGGCACACCGCGGTCGGTGTGGGTCTGCGGGTCGAAGAAGATCTCGGTGTGCACGACGTTGTCGGCCGCGACCCGCCTCAGGTAGGCCATGGTCAGGTCGTAGAAGTCGCTCTGGGTGAGCAGCACGTCGCAGCACGCGTAGTACAGGTCCAGGAAGGACTGCAGGTCGTCGAAGTCGTAGGCCGTTCGCAGGGCCTCGACGTCGGCATAGGGCAGCTCGATGCCGTTGCGCTTGGCCAGGGCGAAGGCCAGCTCGGGCTCCAGCGTGCCCTCGATGTGCAGGTGCAGCTCGACTTTGGGAATGCGGCGGACGAGGTCGTGCAGATCGCTCATGAAGCGAGCATGCCACAGCCCGACGCCTGCTACCCCGACGCCCGGAACAGCTCCGGAAAGTAGCGCCCGCATGCGCCGCAGTGGCTCTCGGAGGTGTACAGGCGGTAGAACTGGGCGCCGTCGTCTTCGCTGTAGATGATGCGCACCTGTTGGGCGCCGCACAGCCCGCAGACCCGGGGGTCCCCGTCGGTGACCGGCTCGTCGGAGCGCGAGTAGGTGCGGCGGTAGCTGGCGCCCTCGCCGAGCTCGGGTTCGTCGCCGGTACGGCGCAGGTACTGGGACAGGGCGATCGAGCAGGCGCTGCGCACCGAGACCTGGGCGTGGTCGAGGGCGACGTCGACCTGGGCGCGCACCCCGTCCAGCGAGGCGCCGGCGCGCGTCAGCACCTGCACGGCCTCGGCGGCGGCGATGGCCACGCGCGCAGCAGGAGCCGCCAGGTGGGGGGCGATGTCGAGCAGGCAGCGCTCCAGGGTGGGTAGCGCCGCCACCCGGGCGGGTTCTTCGTCGAGCTCCAGGGCGTAGCCGGGCACGAAGCGAAACTGGCTCAGGGTGTTCAGCGCTCGGACCCGCTGGTCGTCGGGGCCCTCGGCCAGGACGTGCCGCAGCGCCGGCAGCAGCGCGAACCACGTCTTGTAGGCGTCCCTGCCCGCGGCCAGCAGCTCGGCCAGCACGGCGTCGGCCAGGGCCTGGGACTCGCTCGACGCGAGCAGCTGCTCCACCAGGCCGATGCCCGTGCGCAGGTTGCCCACGGGCTGGTTGGCGTGAACCTGCTTCAGCGCGGCGATCGCGTGCTCGCGCCGCGGGTGCTCCAGGAAGGCCAGGCGGCGCACGGTGGCCAGCTCGCCTCGGGGGTCGTCCAGCGCCTGCAGGGTGGGGTGGATCGGGTCGAGGGGCCAGCCGGCGAGGGCGGCGCGGCGCAGGGTGGTCACGGCGGCGCTGCGGCAGTGGCGGTCGGACAGGGCTTGGGCCAGGGCGGGCAGCGCCGGGGTGGGGTCGCCGCCAGCGCGGATCAGCGTGGCGAGCGCCATCATGGTGTCGGCCCGGTCTCGGGAGTCGGGCAGCGGGAAGGTGGCCGCCACCGGCGCCATCAGCAGGTCAGCGGCCTGGGGCCCGCCCAGCTCGATGGCGCGGCTCAAGAGCTCCTGCACCCCGGGGGTGCCCAGGTCGGACGCGGTGCGAAGCGCCATGTGCACCCGCTCCGAGTCGATCCCGGGCCACAGCTCCAGGAAGGCACGGCGGATGGGCCACCAGCTCTCGATCGTGTACTCGGGCTCGTCGTCGGCCACGCGCGGTCCTCGAGGCCACCGTACCGCACCAGGCCTGCTACGCTGGGGCATGCCCGCTTTCGATGCCGGATACAGCAAGACCCCTCTGCACAAGAAGCTCGGGTGCAAGCCCGATCGCACGGTGTACCTGCTGGGGCCACCGGACGGCTTTGCCGCCTACCTGGCCAGTGAGGGCTTTACCGCCCAGACGCTCGCCGACGTCACCGAAGTGCCCGACGGCGCCGCCCACGTGCACCTGTTCTCGACCTCGGTCGACGAGGTGACCCGGGTGATGGCGCACATGAGCCGCACCATGGCCCGCGACGGTCAGGTGTGGATCTCGTGGCCCAAGAAGGCCAGCGGCGTGCCCCACGACATCCCCAAGGATGTGCTGCATCGAAAGGATGCTTTCGGTGACCTGGTGGACGTGAAGGTGTGCGCGGTCGACGAGACCTGGAGCGGGCTGAAGTACGTGATTCGCAAGGATCGGCGGTAGGTTCGGGGTTGGGCGGCGAGCCCGACTCACCCGCCCACCAGCGCCCACCCCATCATCGCCAGGCCCACGAAGCCGATGGTCCACATCGCGGTTCGAAGGCCCAGGACGGCCAGCAGGTAGGCCGGCACGTACAGCGCGCGCCCAACCAGGAACACCCCGGCGCCGGTGATTCCCAGCTCGGGGGCGCCCTTGATCTCGAGCAGGATGGCCAGGGCCAGGAAGGGGATGAGGGACTCGAGCAGGTTGTTCTGCGCCCGGCTCGCGCGCGCGCCCATGGTGGACAGCTCCGGCGTGCTGTCCTTGCCCCGCATGTGATCCAGCATCGCGGCGTTGGGTTCGTCGGTGAGCACCGTCTTGAACGACGCCGCAAAGAAGACCTGAGCGAACCAGAGCCCGAGCGCAGCCAGCAGGTAGGGAACCACGAGCACCTCCTGGAGGTGGCTAGCGTGCCCTCTGCGGACTTCCCACCAAGCAGGCTGCTGAAATGCTCGTGACCCCGTGAGAACCGCGTGGGGCTCCATGGACCGGGTGTCGTCCCGGAGCGATAGACCCCCTCCGCGAGGAGCGCGGATGGGCAGCAAGGCAGAGCGGTACTGGGACAAGCGCGGCGGTGAGGGTCCGTGGGACGTCATCGTCATCGGCAGCGGCATCGGCGGCATGACCGCCGCGGCCATGCTGGCCAAGTGGGGCAAGAAGGTGCTGGTGCTCGAGCAGCACTACACCGCTGGCGGCTTCACCCACACCTTCAAGCGCAAGCGCTGGGAGTGGGACGTGGGGGTGCACGCGGTGGGCGAGGTGAGCGATCGCGCGATGCCCGGACGCCTGCTCCACAAGCTCACCGACGGCCGCCTGAGGTGGACGTCGCTGGGGCCCACCTACGACGAGTTCGAGTGGCCCGAGGGCCTGCAGCTGGCATTCCCCGACAGCAAAGAGACCTTCCGTCAGAACCTGATCGACGCCTTCCCCGACGAGGTCGCGGCGATCGACCGCTACCTGGCGCTGGTCAAAGAGGTCGGCCAGTCAATGCGTGGGTACTACCTGTCTCGTGTGGCTCCGCCGGGCTTGCGGCGCATCACCCGCGCGATGATGGCCGGCCCCGCCGAGAAGTGGCTGCACGCCCGCACCGCCGACGTGATCGCCGACCTCACCGACGACCCCAAGCTGCGCGCCGTGCTGGCGGCCCAGTGGGGCTACTACGGCTCGGCGCCCAGCCGCTCGTCCTTCGCCATGCAGGCCCTGGTGGTGCGGCACTTCTGGCACGGCGGCTACTACCCCACCGGCGGGTCGGGGCAGATCGCCATCCAGCTGCTGCGCACCGTGGCCGAGGCGGGCGGGTGGACGCGTATCTACGCCGATGTCGACGAGATCGTCATCGAGGGCGGCCGGGCGGTGGGCGTGCGCATGAAGGACGGCGAAGAGATCCGCGCACCCCGGGTGGTCAGCGCGGCCGGCGTGATGTCCACCATCCGGCGGCTGCTTCCCGAGTCGGCCAAGGGCGAGTGGTCGCGGCAGGTCGAGGCGCTGAATCCGGCATCCGCGCACGTGTGCCTGTACATCGGCTTCGAGGGCGACATCACCCAGGCCGGCGCCGGCTCGGCGAACAAGTGGTTCTACAACACCTTCGACATGGAAGACGACGTCTGGGAGGTCGACGGCGACGAGATTGGCCCGGCGAGCTGCCTGTACTGCTCGTTCCCCTCGCTCAAGGACCCCCAGCACGACCCCGGCCCCGACCAGCTGCACACCGGCGAGGTGGTCACCTTCGTGCCCTGGAAGACCTTCGAGCCCTTCGTGGGCACGAAGTGGAAGAAGCGTGGACCGGAGTACGACGCGCTCAAGGCGCGCATCCAGGACGCCCTGCTGGAGCAGTTCCTGCAGAAGATGCCCGGGCTGCGCGACAAGGTGCGGTATGTCGAGCTGTCGACGCCGCTGTCCACCGAGCACTTCGCGCGGCCGATGCGCGGCTCGATCTACGGCATCGAGCCCACGCCCGAGCGCTTCGCCACCGACGGCCTCAAGCCGCGATCGCCTATCCCCGGCCTGTACTTCGCGGGATCCGAGGTCGCGACGGTCGGCGTCATCGGCGCGATGATGGGCGGGGTGCTGGCGGCGGTGGCGATGGAGCCGTTGAAGGGCGTGAACTGGCTGCGGGGGATCTAGCCGATCACCCCGCCAGCGAGGCGACGCGCTTGGCGACCTGTTCCTCGAGCTTCTTGTCGTCGCTGCCGGCCGCTTGGGTCATCGCCCCCCAGGTGGCCTCGGTGATGCCCACTGCCAGCAAGAAGTCCACGGTGGACTTTCCTGCGGTGGCGTCGGTCAGCTCCGGACCCGCGTCGTCTCCCTTGGAGACCGTGACCGAGGCCGACACGAAGCCCTTCGTCGCTGGGTCCCACGCCGACTTGCCCATCGCGAACACCGCGGCGGTCAGCTCGGCCACCGACGCGTTGATGGAGGCCTTGCTCTTGCGGGCCGCCGGCACGAACTTGAGCTTCGCCTGCCGGTACTTGCTGGGCTTCTCGGTCTGGTCGTGCGTGCGGGCCCAGTCGGGGGACTCGGACTTGGGGATGTCCGTGAGCCGGTCGTAGGGCGCCGACTCCTTGCCGCTGCCCTTGTTCAGCTTCTCTTCTTGCACGAAGTTGCGGATCTCTTCGTTGTCGGCCTGCTTGGCAAGGATCTTCGGCACGCCGTTCTTGTCGGCCACCACCGTCTGGATCTGCTCGTAGTACTTGCCCTTGAGCGTCGACTCCATGTCCCGGTAGCCGACGTCCTCCCAGCCGTCTTGGCTGCCGTTGTCGATCGTCCTGGCCAGCTGCTGCAGGTTCTCGACGTTCTTGCTGCGGCGGTACTTGGCGCCCGCATGACCGGCCTTCAGCAGCACCGCCGCGACGGCCAGGGGGATGGCGACCGGCATGCCCACTCCGGTCATCATCAGCACCCCCGATGTGGCGGCGAGCGCGCCGGCGGCCGCCTTGGTGCGCCCGTTCTCGAACTTGGACCGGCTCAGTGTCGACAGCTGCTCCAGCGAGGGCTCGAGCTCGGCGATGAGCCCGTTCAGCATTCCCCACAGCGTGTTGAGCCGGAGTCGATTGGCCTCGTTGGTGGCCCCTTCGGCCTCGGTCTTCACTCCGTCTCGTGCGGCCTTCAGGGCGGTGATGCCCTTCTTTGCATCGTCGACGGCGTTGCCCGCGGTGTGCATCTGGAACCCGCCATGAGCCAGCTCGATGGCGCCGACGACCACCGACAGGATGCCCGAGGCCTGCGCCACACCCTTCAGCGCCTCGCCCCCAGAGGCGCTCGCGGCCTTGGCGATGCCCTGGGTGGTGTCCAGGCCGTCGCCAACCACGGCCGCCACGTCTTCGGTGACGGTCGCTGCCTTGTCGGCCCGGTCCCGCCGGGTGGTCGTGCCCCAGTCCTTGATGAACGACCGGGCGTCCTTCACCATTTCGATGACGTCCAGCACGCCGGACACGATCGAGCCCGCTGCCCCCAGGCTCTCGGACGTTGCCGACGAGGTGGCGGCCCCGGAGTCGTCCTTCGCCACGGACTTCACCGCTGCATCGATCTTGGCGCCGCCGCTGCCCAGCGTGAGTCCGCCCGCAGCGGCCTCGGCCGCAGCCTGCAAGAAGTCGTTCCAGGCGTCGGCCATGGCCTCCTTCGTGGACGCCACCGCTTGCTGGTTCGCGGGGGTGGGGGCGGCCTTGGCGCTGGCCATGGCGCTCTTCCAGGCACTCTTTGCCGCCAGATAGGCGGTGTACTTCTCTTTGGCGTCTTTGCCGGCCAGCACCGCGGAGACGAAGCCGCCGGCCACCATCATGCCGCCCTCGAGCTTGTCGAGCTCGGCTGCTTGTTCGTCCGAGAACTGCCAGCTGCCATCACCCTGCTTGCTGCACATGTCCATGTCGGCGTAGCTTCCGTGGCCGCCAGCGGTGTCCGGCCCTCCGTCGGCGAGCTCGCCCACGGCGTCCGTCTTGCCAGGAGCGTCGTCGTCCTTCTCCATCTCGTTTGCAGAGCCCTGGCTGGCGTCTGTGGGCGCCCGTGCCGTGCCGAACAGATCGTGATGCGTGGCGGCCGTCGGACCCGCGGGTGTCGTGGGACCCGACGGTGGCGGCGCCTTCGCCGCGGGGGTGTGCGACGAAGAGGCAACCGGCTGACCTGGGGTCGGCTTCTTCGGGGGGGACGGAGGCACCGACCCTGGCCCGAGCTTGATGTCCGGCACCAGCACCGGGGCAGCGGGAACAACCGGATCCTTGGAGCCCGGACCATGCCGCGGCGGCGTCCGTTGTGTCTGGCTCGACGGTGGAGGAGTAGGGACGGGTGTCGGCGCGTCCACCACCGGCGTCGCGACCTGCATCGAGGCCGCCGACTCTTCGAGGGTGGTGATCGTCGGGGCCGGCCGGCCGGCCTCGGGCATGGCGTCGTGCAGGGGTGTGAACGGCTGAGCCGGCGGATACAGCTTGTTGGGGTCCTGTTCCACGTCGACGGCAGGTCCGTTGAACGCGGCGGCCTCGGCATCGGCATCGTGGATCTCGATCGAGGGCGGCGGCAGCACGATCTCGGGCGTGGTGCCGGACGGTGGCGGTGACGGTGGAGCCGCCGCCGGGATGGTCGACAGCGACGCCGCGGCGACGGCGGTCTGCTGTCCGGCGTCACTGGAGCTCGCCACCGCCGGCTCGAGCCCCGCGGATGCAGCGCGCCGCGGAGGCATGCTCTCTTTTTGGTGGCCAACCGCCGGTGGCATCAGTCCCTTGCTCATGGATTCTCCCGAGGAGTGGAGGTCGAACGTCGGCTACGCGAATGCAGCGCCCAAGAAGGAGTCGGCGGAGAGTCCGTCGTCGTGGTCGGGTGCCGCGGCGTCGCGCAGCCGAGCTGCGTAGCTACCCACCACGCGGCCCCCCATGTGCAGCAAGGCGCCCATGACGTCGCTGGATACGCGCCCATCGCCATCGAGCAAGGTCACGGCACGCCAGTACACGCGACCCGCATCCAGCACGAAGCCGGGCACCGTCAGGCCGGCGTTGATCGCGCAGGTGACAGCCGCCACATCCGGCTGCCGTGCCGGCGGCACATCGTCGACGACCGGAACCGAGGCCCGCAGCAGCCCCGTGACTTGCTGCCAGACCACGTACACGGTGGTATCGGCGCGGGGACCGCAGTTGAACACGGCGATGGGGCCGCTGACGTCCGGCTGCTTCCAGCGCAGTCCCACCTCGTCCAGAAAGGCGGTGAGCTCGCGGGCACTGCCCAAGCTGCGAGGGGTGACGACCATCGGGGACCTCCACGGTGTCCCCAGAATGCCCCTTGAACCGAGCAAGCGGCATCGTGCCCCGCATGATTGTGGGGTCGAACGAATTCGAGGTGCGCTACCCCTCCGCGATCAGCTCGTAGCTTCGCACCCTCGCCTGGTGCTCGAACGGAATGGTCACCAGGGTGAACTCGTCGACCCGCAGCTGCTCGGCCATGGTCTTCAGCCCCTCGCGCACCTGCTCGCCGGTGCCCACCAGCGCGAACTGGCGGCGCATGCCGATGGCCATCTGTTCCATGGGCGAGTAGCTCGCTGCGGCCGTGGTCTCAGCGCTGGGGAAGGGCTTGGTGCGGCCCCGCAGGAAGGTCTCGACGAACCAGTGCTCCGAAGACCGCGTCAGAGCGGTGGCTTCGGCCTGGGTGTCCGCGGCCTGCACGTACCACGCGAGGTTCACGTAGGGCGTGTCGCGCCACCCGGGCTGGAAGCTCTGGTGGTAGGCGGCCAGCGCGCCCATCATGCCGCGCGGGTCCAGGAAGCCGCCGAAGGCGTAGGGCAGCCCGCGCGAGCCGGCGTAGCGGGCGCTGGCCTCGCTGGTTCCCAGCACCCAGGGCTCGGGGTGCTCGTCGGTGACGGGGCTGGCCACGGTGTCGTCGTAGGGGCCCTTGCCCTTCAGCCAGCCCAGCAGCTCGTCGACGGCGTCGAAGCTGGGGGGGCGCATGCCCAACGCCTGAGGAGCGTGCCCCTCGGAGCCGCCGCTGCGGCCCAGTCCCAGGTCGATGCGGCCGGGGCACAGGGTGGCCAGCAAGCGGAACTGCTCGGCGACCTTCAGCGGCGCGTAGTAGGGCAGCAGCACCCCGCCCGAGCCCAGGCGGATGCGCTGCGTCTGGGCGGCCAGGTGCGCGATCATCACCTCGGGAGCGGCCGACGCCAGCGCCGGGTCGCTGTGGTGCTCGGCGAACCAGAACCGGTGGTAGCCCAGCTCGTCGGCGCGCCGGGCGAGCTGGACCGTGTTGCGGATGGCCTGGGCCGGCGACATGCCGTCCGAGACCGGTGACTGGCACAGGATGTTGAGCTTCATGGGGTGGGGGGTATCGCGCCGCAAGGGGCATGCGTTCGCTGCGTTGGTGCGCTTGCCGGTTACTCGTGCGCCACACCTGGGAGCACACATTTCCTTCGAATCCATGGGCTTGGCGACAGACGTCCTGAGCGGCGTCTCTGACATGGGCTTTCGCGAGCCCTCCCCCATCCAAGAAAAAGCCATTCCCCTGGCCATGACCGGCCGAGACCTCATCGCATCGGCATCGACGGGAACCGGAAAGACCGCGGCCTTCTTGCTGCCCATCCTGCACCAGCTCGCGGGCACCGAGCCCGGCACGCTCAAGGTCCTGGTGCTCACGCCCACCCGCGAGCTGGCGCTGCAGATCGACGAACAGGCGCTGGCGCTGGGCTACCACCTGGGTTTCTCGAGCGTGGCGATCATCGGCGGCACCAAGATGAACCCGCAAGAAGACGCCATTCGCTCGGGCGTCGAGATCATCGTGGCCACGCCGGGCCGGCTGATGGACCACATGAAGCAGAAGTACCTGGACATGGGCACCGTGGAGTACCTGGTGCTCGACGAGGCCGACCGCATGTTCGACATGGGCTTTCTGCCCGACGTGCACCACATCGTGTCCCGCCTGCAGAAAGACCGCCAGACCCTGCTGTTCTCGGCCACCATGCCGCCCAAGGTCCGCAAGCTGGCCGACTCGATCCTGCGCGACCCCACCACCGTCGCGGTCGACCCCAGCAAGCCCGCCGAGAGCCTGGAGCACTGTGCCATCCCGGTGGCCCAGCGCCGCAAGGCCGACATGCTGGGCGTGCTGCTCGACGACGACGAGATGGCGTCGGTCATCGTGTTCGTGAAGCGCAAGAGCGAGGCCGACAAGCTGGCTCGTCGGGTGCGGCGCATGACCCGTCGCGAGGCCGCCAGCATCCACTCCGGCCGAACCCAGAAAGAGCGTGTCGCCGCCCTCGAGGACTTTCGCAAGGGCACGTGCCCCATCCTGATCGCCACCGACGTGGCCGCGCGCGGCATCGACGTCGACCGGGTGAGCCACGTGGTGCACTTCGATGTGCCGCGGTCTCCCGAGGACTACATCCACCGCAGCGGCCGAACCGGCCGAGCGGGCGAGCGCGGCGAGGTCATCACCCTGGTGGCCCCGGACGAAGAGCGCGACTTCAGCAAGATCGAGGCGGCCATCGGCCAGACCATCCCCCGCGACTTCGTGCGCGACTTCGACAACGGGCTCGACGGCGGCCGAGGCCGCTCGAAGCGCCGGCGGTAGCCTATCCTCCGGTCTTGGGCCCCTCGGCGTCCGATGGCGACGGCTTGCTGAAGGCGTTCGCGAGGAGCGAGGACATCGGGCTTTGCTGCGTCGGCTCTTCGAAGAGCTCTTCTTGGCCGATGGTGTCCTTCTGCGCCGGCAGCAGCACCCGGAAGGTGGTGCCCACATCGACCACCGACTCGACGTCGATGAAGCCCTGGTGGTTGCGCACGATGGTGTCGGCGGTGGACAGGCCGATGCCGCTGCCCTCGTCGCCCTTGGAGGTGTAGTAGGGGTCGAAGATCTGCTCGAGCAGCTCGGGCGGGATGCCGGTGCCGGTGTCCTGGACCTCGATCACCACCCCGGGGCCCACGCGGCGCTGCTCGCGTTCGGTGGCCGCGCGCACCGTCACACGAAGGGCACCGGGCGCGTCCATGGCATCGACGGCGTTCACGCACAGGTTGAGCAGCACCTGAAGCAGCTCGACCCGGGTTCCGCGAACGCTCCAGTCGGGTTCGACGTCGCTGTGGATGGTGATGCCTGCGGGTGCCGAGGCCTTCACGAGCTGGAGCACCTCGCCCACGAGGGGCTGAACCGGGACGGGCTCGTGGGGAATGGCCTGGTCGCTCGCGAATCGGGTGAGGCGGTGGGCCAGCAGGCGACCGTGCTCGATGGCCTGGCGTGTCGTGGCGATGGCGTCGGCGTCGGCGTCCTGGCCGGTGGCCAGCACCTCGATGCCCATCATCACGGTGGCCAGGACGTTGTTGAAGTCGTGGGCGACGCCGGCGGCCAGGCGTCCGAGCGCGTGCATGCGCTCGGCCCGTTCTTCGTGCAGCTCGGACTCGGTCGCCGTGGTGAAGATGAGCTCCACCGAGCCCCCCAGGCGGATGCGGTCGCCGCGCCGCAGGATGGTCTCGGTCACGCGCTCGTCGTTGACGAACACGCCGAAGCGGCTGTGGGTGTCTCGGACCCACCAGCCCGTGGTGCGGCGCTCGAGCAGCGCGTGCCTGCGCGACACGTCGAAAGAGGCCAGTGCGATGTCGTTGTCGCGGCCACGACCCATGCACATGTCACCGGCCAGCCGCCATCGCCGGCCGACGTCGTGGCCGTTGATCGCGAGCAGCAGCGCGCGACCGCTGCTGGGCTTGGCGTGAAAGATCTCTTCTGTGGCGCGCAAAGGGACGACCCCCACCTTCGTTTCGGATCACCGGTTCCGTCGCTTTATCGGGATCCGGCATACTCGACGCTATTCCGTTCGCCCCCCATGAGTGCATGACCAAAGAAGCCGACCATCGACCTGGCGTGTTGCTCGTCGACGACGACGAGCGACTGCTCGTGGGGCTGGTTGCTGCGCTGCGTGGCATGCGAGACAGCATCCGCTTGCACACCGCCGTGGGTGCGGCGGCCGCGCTGGAGCTGTTGGCCCAGGGCGACTTCGACCTCATCGTGACCGACATGAGCATGCCCGGCATGAACGGTGCCCAGCTGCTGGGCCGCGTAGCCGACGAGCACCCGCACGTGATTCGCATGTTCTTGTCGGGTGGGGTGGATCGGTCGGTGGGGGTTCAGAGCACCGCCATCTCGCATCGCTTCTTGATGAAGCCGTGCGACCCCGAGCAGCTCATCCAAGCGGTCGAGAGCGCCCTGCAGGCGCGCCATCTGCTGGGTCGACGACGCCTGCGCAAGCTGGCAGGAGCGGTGGGCGCGCTGCCCAGTCCCCCGGGCATTTTCGAGGAACTCAGCCGAGCCCTCGATGCGCCCACCAGCTCCACCAAGACGGTGGCGAGGGTGTTGATGCGCGACCCGGCGCTGTGCGGCGTCGTGCTCAAGACCGTCAACTCGGCGTACTTCGGTCTGCCACGCAGCATCGACTCGATCGAGGAGGCGGTCACCCGCCTGGGCTTCTCGGTGGTGCGCAGCCTGGTGCTGCACGCGTCCCTCTGCGCAGGAGACCCCTCGCGCGTCGGTGCTGCCGGACTGTCCATCGACCGCCTGCAGCGGCACGCCGTCGCGACCGCCAACGCGTCGGCCCGTCTCGCGGGACAGGCCTCAGGGCGGTCCAGCGCCTTCACCGCTGGCCTGCTGTCGACCGTCGGGCTCACCGTGTTGGCCCTGCGCACGCCCGACGAGCTTCGCAAGACGCTGTCCATGGCCCGGGACCAGGCGCGGCCGTTGGTCGATGTCCAGCGAGAGGTGCTGGGCGCTGCCTACCCCGAGGTGGGGGGATTCTTGCTGGGCGCCTGGGGCCTCCCGGCCGAGGTGGTGCAGGCCGTGGTGCGGCACCGCGAGCCGCCCGCCGAGGGCATCGAGCTGTCGCACGTGGTTCACATCGCCGACCTCGCCAGCCGGCGCGCCGTCTGCTCGCCAATGGGGCTGGCCGACGCCGAGATCGCTCCCGGTCTGCTGCGTCGCCTGGAGCTTCCGCCGTTCGACCAGCTGTGCGTCCAGCTGTTCGATTCGGCCGGCCCGCCCACGTGACCACCCACGACCCCACCCACCATCCGCACCTGCGACGCAGCCTGGACTCGCTGCGTGCCCGGCTTGCTGAATCCGGGGTCCAGGCCGAGCCCATTCGGGCCCTCGCGGTTGCGGTGGCGACCTCGGCCTTCCTGTCCATCCACGACGAAGACACCGATGACGTCCACCCCGACCGGCTGTCGCGTTCCCCCCACGCCGAACGCCGGCTGCTGGATGGCTGGGCACGGGTGCCCGATCTGGCCACGCGCTCCCCGCAGGGCGAGGATCCGGCCCTTGCGGGGCGCCGCCCCATAGACGATGCCGCGGCGCTGCAGCACCTGCCCGAGGGCCGGCTCCAAGCCGTCGTGGACGAGGTGCTCGCGCGCGGGTCGCTGCCGTCGCTGCACCTGCTGTCCCGGCTCCCCACACAGGCGGTTGCTGGGGTCGCAGCCAGGGTCTTCGCAGGACCACCGCCTCCCGAGCACGACGTGCGCAGTCCACTGGCCCTGTTTGGCGTGTGCGCCCGGGCAGCGCTGCTCGCGCGCGGCGATGCCCAGATCCTGCTGCGGTGGACGCTGCACCACGTCGCCCAGCACCCGCACGACGAGCTGGTGGACACCGGTGTGGCCGGCCAGGCGGAGCTCACCGCGCTGGCACCGCTGATTGCCCGGCTCCTGGGCGAGCAAGCGCTACCCGGCGCGGCCCGGGCGATGGCGATGGCCTTCGATGTGGTGCGCGCTGGGGGCCAGGGCCCTGCTTAGATGTTGATCCGGCTGCGCAGGTTGCGCACGTCGTAGCCCAGGGCTTCGAAGTCCGAGGCCGCGGCCTTCACCATGTCCACGAAGAGCTCGGGCACGTCTTCGTCTTCGTTGGCCACGATCAGGCCGTAGCGCGTCTGAGACAGCGCCAGGTTGATGCTGATGTGGTCGGTGATCTCTTTGGGCGTCGCCCGGTCGAGCGCGCTGTATTGCGCGTAGCTGGGCTCGAGCGCATCGGTGGTGTCGTTGACCCAGGCGTGCCAGAAGGTGGCGTGAAAGATGGCGTAGCGGCAGGCCGCCATCAGGTGGGCGACGTGCTCTTCAGTGCACTCCCCAGCCGGCGCGAACGGGGTGATGGTGCGCACGTGCCCGTCCACCTCGACCCGGGGAGCGTCGGCCCGAGCGACCTCGTTGGCATCGGCCCAGGCGTGCCCCTCGGGGAGGGTGGCCGGTGCGTGCGGCACCGAGTGGCCAACCACGTCGCTCGAGAAGCCCTGGACCTCGCTCCAGTAGCGGATCACATCCACCAGATTGTCGTCGAACCACTGGTCGATGTAGGCGCCCAGTAGCTCCCAGTAGCGGTTGGCCACCCGGGCGTATCGGTGCCCGGGCCCGATGGGCGCTCGCGGCGACCACCCGTACCAATCGAGGGTCTGCGCGGCTCGGCGGATGCGCTGCACCACCGAGGTCGAGGTCAGCGCGCTGTTCTTGGTGATGAGTCCGTCGGGGCCAAAGATGGCGGCCTCGCCCTCGACGTTGATCACCATCACCTCTTGCAGGTGCGGCAGCAGCAGCTCGCGCAACGGGTTCGCGTGCAGGTTGCGGAAGGCGCCCATCGCCCACTGCTCGGCGTTGAAGTGCCCGCGAGCCAGGTGATTGGAGAGCTGGGAGTCGAGGTAGTTCACGAACAGCAGGGTGTGCCGGGCCGAGGGCCAGCCGGGCTCGCCGGGCTTGCTGGTGACGGGCGCGGCCAGCTCGGAGCCGGGCTCGGTGCCGTTGTCTTTGCGCTCTTGCACGGTGATCGACCGTGGCACCAGGGTGCCGTCTTGGGCCTCGAACACGCCGTGCACGTTGGGCAGCCAGTGCACGCCGTCCATCTGGGCGTCGTCCCAGCGGTAGATCAGGTGCACGCGACCGTCGGACGTGGTGGTGAACACGGCCGGGGCGGCGCCGTTGAGCAGCCGCTCCACCAGGATCTCGTCGTCGCTGGCACCTGGCCCCGGGCCGGGCGGCGTGTAGGTGGTGCGCCCGCGGTAGGCGTCCTGGATCTGCTGCACGGTCTGGTCGGCGCCGCCCATGTAGTGGCGCAGGCGGATGTCCAGCACCTCTTTGGCCACCTGGGCCAGCGCCAGCTTGCGGCCCACCGGGTAGCTCTGCGGCATCAGGTTCAGCCGGCCCTGGCCGTAGTCGAAGGTGAGCACGTGCGGCAGCGGGATGTCGGGGTGGTAGGCGTAGTAGGGCACGGGATGGGTGCCAAAGTCGTACTCCACCTCGGTCACGTTGTTCGCGCCGCGGATCTCGAACACCAGCACCTCGACGCCGCGCACGTCGTCGACGAGGTGCAGCGCCAGGTCCGGGGTGTCCAGCGGGCCCGCATCGGCGGGGTCGTACTCGATGCAGAAGCGGCCGGTGGCGTCGGTGATGCCCTCGCCCAGGTAGTCGTCGGCGTTCACATCGCGGTCCCACAGCTCGACCCGAAAGTGGGTCAGCGGCTTGTCGGGGCTGTCGTGGAAGACGAGCCGCCCGACCGCACGGTGGGTCAGGTTGGCGCGGCGGGCCAGCTGCTTGCGAGCCAGCTTTCGCGACGCTCGGCGGTTCTTGCCGCGCCGGTCCATCTCGGCCAGCGGCAGCTTGGCGGCGACACTCGCGGTGGCGAACTTCTGCAGCGACTTCAGCGCGTCCTTGATCACGGATCCTCCAGGGCGGCGCAGTGTACTCCGCGCCTGGGCCTTGGAGGGACCCGCTCGCTACACCCGCTCGCCCGGCAGCGCCGCCGCCTGCTGAATCCAGCTGGTGAACAGGGCCTGGTCGAGCTCGTCGCCCTCGAAGATGTGCACGTAGCGGACCTCGGCCTGCTTCGACGACACCGGCGGCACCGGCGTGAGCGAGGTGCCCTTGAAGAACGAGACCTTCACGTACTTGGTGAGGCAGTGGTAGGCCACGAACCAGCCGTTGCCCTCGACGCCGTAGAAGGGCGTGTTCCACCGCACCTTCTTGACCACCCCCGGCACCGTGGCCGTGATCAGGTCGTCGAGCTGGCGCCCCACGCCCTGCTTCCACCCTGGCATCGCTGAGATGTAGGCCTGGACGGGCTCATCACCGTCGGCCTTGGGGATCTGGGGGTTGCCGCCGGACAGCAGCTTGGGTGGGTCGCTCATGATGGGGCCTTATCCGGGCAGGGTCAGCGTGCGGCCAGCGACGAGCATGGCGCACAGGACCGCGACCACGAGCCAGTACACCATGGGGCCGCGGTTGCCGTCTCCGGAGCGTTGGTGCACGGCCACGAAGCCCAGCATCTCGAGCGCTATGACGGCCGAGGCGGCGGGCGCGAGGGGCGCGAGGCGGCTGTCCAGCGCGGGCAGCACCAAGGCCACGCTGCAGAGTAGCTCCGCCGCCGCGAGGCCCAGCCATGCTGTGTGCGGGATGGCCCCCAGCGATGGCACCGTCTGTTCCGAGTTCGACAGCTTCCAGACGGCGCCCGTTGCGGTGTGGAACGCGATGAGGGCCTGAAGGAGCCAGAGCGCGATGTTCATGCGTCACCCTCGCTGGCGTGGGCCAGCAGATCGATCAGGCGGCCACCCATGAGCTTCCAGCCGTAGCGGGCACCGCCGAAGTTTGGCTTTTGATGGTCCTGGAAGCCGGTCTGATGAACGGTGAGCCGGGTACCCGACGCGGTCGGGTGGAGCGTGAAGGTCACCACCGTGTCGAGCTGGCCCACCACCCAGCTGTAGCTGAGCCTGCGTAGGGCTTCGATCTCGACGAAGCGGCACTGGACGGTGCCGTCCCACCCAGGTTGCGGGGGCGCCTGCAGGGTGAACGCCGCGCCTTGACGCAGATCGAGCTGGGCCACGCTCAGCAACCACTGCGACATCAGGGCGGGCTCGGTCAGCGCCCGCCACACCCTGGCCGGCGGGTGGGCGAGGTCGAACACCAAGGTGAGGCTCGCGTGCTGACGTCGAGCCGTCTGGTCGTGCATGCTCACTCATCCATCCCATCGAGGAGCTGCTCGAGCGCCTGGACGCGGTCGGTCCAGAAGGCCTCGTACCGAGAGACCCAGTCCACGAGCGGACGCAGCCCGGTGGGGTCGATGCAGTAGTAGACGCTGCGTCCCTGGCGGCGGCCCCGCACCAGTCCGGCCGCCTTGAGGGCAGCGAGGTGCTGGGACACCGCAGGCTGTGAGATGTCGAAGCGCGCGGTGAGCTCCTTCACCCGGGCCTCGCCGGCGGTGAGCGACTCGAAGATCGCCCGGCGACGCCCGTCGGCCAGGGCTTGAAAGATGCGTTGCTCGTTGGCGACCCGCTGCATGCGTGAAGTATAAGCGGATACTTATTTGATGTCTACGATCTCGCGAACAACCATAGCCGCATGTCCAGCTCGTACTGGCGATAGTCGGGCTCGATGTGCACGCACAGCCGGTAGAAGGCCTTGTCGTGGTCGCGGTGGCGAAGGTGCGTCAGCTCGTGCACCACGACGGCGCGCAGGAACTGGGGCGGCCCCTCCTTGAACACGCTGGCGATGCGGATCTCGTTCTTGCGCTTGACCTTGCTGCCCTGGACACGCGTCGCGTAGGTGTGCAGCCCAAGCGCGTTGTTCAGGGCGCTGATCTTGTCCGAGAAGCGCACCTTGGACACCGGGTCGGACTTCTTGAGGTGGGCGCGCTTGAGGTACATCGCGAAGGTGTACAGCGCCGCGTTGTTGGTGATGGGATTGGGGTCGGGGTAGCGCTCGAGCACGCGCTCCAGCAGCTGCCCCTGCTCCTTGAGCTCCCAGGCGCGCTGCACCATCTGGGGTGGGAATCCGGCGAGGTATTGGCTGGGCTTGGGCACGGGGCTATCTACTGGCCCATGTCGGACTCGTCGATGCACAGCCTGGTCGTGTGGGTCGCCCGCCTCGAGGGCGTGTCGCTGCTGTTCCTGTTCTTCGTGGCCATGCCGCTGAAGTATGGCGCTGGCATGCCCATCTTCGTCGAGGTCGCCGGCTGGGCGCACGGGCTGCTGTTCATCAGCTTCGTGGCGGGCCTCGGCGTCGGGCTGGTGAAGCTCGGCTGGGGCGTGCCCACCGTGGCGCTCGGCTTCGTGGCGTCGTTCCTTCCCTTCGGCACCTTTGTGTGGGAGCGCGGGCTGGAACGCGAGGGCTGAGCACAAGAGGCCCCCGTCCCGAAGGACGAGGGCCTCGTGTTTCGATGCGGTCAGACAGACCGCATCTGGCTACCAGCCGCGGTCGTTGCCACGGTGGCCGCCACGGCCGCCGCCGCCGCCGCCGCCGCCGCGGGACTTCTCTTGCGCGACGTTGACGCGGATGGTGCGTCCGTCCAGATCGGCGCCGTCGAGGGCAGCGATTGCGGACTGTGCGTCGTCGGCCTGGACGAAGGTCACGAAGCCGAATCCACGGGAGCGACCGGTGTCGCGCTCGTTGATGACCTTGGCTTCGGTGATCTCGCCGAACTTGCTGAAGGCGGAGTGGAGGGCATTGTCATCGGTGCCCCAGGAAAGGCCGCCTACAAAGAGCTTGTTGCTCATCTCATTTCTCGTTCATTTGTGCGACCCTTCGGTCGCGTGCCGGGCAGGAGGCCCGAACTGTGGACGCCCGATTGGCATCCCCGTCTTGGCCCGTCGTCATTCGACTGGCTTCAGACTCGCCGCAGGTAACGTGGAGTCCGCATCGTGGATCCAGAAAGGCAAAGAATGCAGCTGTCTTTGCCTGACACCGATGTCGTACATCCAAGGCCTCTGCCGCTGGTGCTTCGCCGTGATGCAGGTCGGATGCGGATCGTCTGGGTGGCACGCACTTTGCTGTTCCGACGGCATCCCTGGAGACCCGATGCGAGTGCTCGCCCCCCTTCTTGCCCTCTTTGCGCTGACCGGCTGCCACGATGTGTGCGGCTCTCCAGGTCCCTTCTGGGTGCAGGCGGAGTGCGAGGAGTTTGGCGTGATGCCCCCTCCCGACTGGTGCGAGGTTCAGCTGGTGCTGACCCTGGACGGGGCCGCCAGGGTCTCCGTGGACCGCTCGTCGGAATCGCCCGTGTTGATCGGGACCACGGCGACGAACGTCACTGATCAGCCCGTCACCATCACCCTTTCCAACGCATGCCCCAGCGGTCACGCGGTGTTTGACGGGCTTCCAGACGGGTTCGACGTCTACGAGACGTGCCTTGTGGACCCGGTGTGCGACGACTGGGACAGTGCCCAGTACGAGCTGCAGCCCGGCGAGTCGATGGACCTCGAGGCCGAGCTGTACGTGGGAGGGAGCGACTGCAACGACGCCCTCCCCACCGGCGACTACACGCTGAGCTTCGAGCTGGCGCTGGCCCCCGACGCCGAGCAGCCCCAGTTCTGCAACGCCGACGGCGGGCTCTCGGTGCAGTGACCTACATCGAGTGCACGTAGGTGTTGAACGTGCTCAGCTCCAGCTTGCCCAGCCCACCGCCCTGGATGGTGAACCACACGATGTCGTTGTCCAGCGGGTCGAGGACGACGGCACCGTGGAAGACGCCGTTGCCGTTGCCCAGCATGCTCGAGGTGACGCTGCGGGTGTAGCCATAGTCCGACTGCAGGATGGGGGTCGCGTAGTCATCGCTGTCGCCGAAGATCGACTCGCGCTGGCCGTTGGTGGGGTCGATGACCGAGCCCGTGTAGGCCGAGTGGTTGCCCACCGCCCACACCACGTCGCGCGTGTCGTCCCAGAACAGGTTCTGGTAGCCGACGCCGGTGTAGCCCGAGGACGGGCTGGCCCCCACGACGGTGCGGTCGCCGGTGGCGGGGTCGATGGTGATCAGGTCGCCCCACAAGGAGACGGTCCACGCCTTGCCGTCGTGCAGCATCAGACCCTCGAGCGCGCCGTTCTGGGGGGTGAAGCCGCCGCCCACGTCGCCCTCGTCGCCACCGAACTGCGACAGCACCTCGCAGGTCGAGCCATCGGCCGAGATGCGCACCAGGCCGTCGCCTTCACGCACGCCGTGGTAGGTCATATAGAAGTTGCCGTCGTCGTCGAGGGTGAAGGCGTTGGGGGTGAAGGCGACGCTGTCCGGCACACCGGGGATGGTCTCGTTGCCGGGGCGCGTGCACTGGCCGTAGGTGTCGGTCAGGTCGCCGGTGCTGTTCTGGCCGGCCGATCCCGCGTGCTGGGCCATCCACACCAGGGTGCGCTCGCCGGTCTGCGGGTGCACGCGCACGATGAAGCGCTGCTTGTTGGAGGTCTCGCCCAGGCCGCCGCCCACGACGTAGAGCATGCCGTCGGCACCCAGCTTGATGGACGAGGCGCCGGTCAGCGGCTGGGGGTCGCCGGCGTTGCCGAGCGGACGTGGGGTGTCGTAGCCCGAGCCGTACTCCACGATTCCCGCGTTGCTGGGGTACAGGCCGCTCACGACGCGTCGGGCGCCCGTGTCGACCTGGAAGGCCACCACCGCGCCGGTGCGCACGTACGCGCTGTTGCCCCAGCGAACCACGTTGTACAGCTCGCGGCTGACCGGGTCGAAGGCGCCGCCAAAGAAGTCGCCGCCCGTGCCGCTGGCGGTGTGGTACGGCTTGAAGCTGGGCCCGGAGCCCCACTCGAGCGGCCACTGCTGGCCCACCAGCTCGCCCAGGGGGCGGCAGTTGATGATGGCGTTGCCGGGGTTGGCCTGGCTGATGGGGTCGACGTAGCCGCCGCCCGAGCCGCCGTCGCCGGTGGTGCGGCAGCGGCAGTCGATGTCCAGGTTGGTGGGCACGCGCACCCAGTCGGCGAAGGAGCAGCCGTTGTCGTAGTAGGGAGACAGCGCTGCTGCCGAGGTCAGCGAGCGGGCGCACACCGGCTCGTCGTCGAAGAAGCCCGTCTCTTGGTAGCACTTGGTGCCGAAGCCGCACTCCTCGACCACGTCGTCGGCGTCACAGGCGCCCGCGTTCACGATGGCGGTCTCGTCGTACAGGCCGGCGCCGCCGCCAGACAGCGTCTCGCAAGACAGGATCTCTTCGGGCTCGCAGGTGCAGGCGGGCGTCCCACCGGTGTCGTCGCAGGTGGACCACTGGTCGCAGGTCTCGGCGATGCCGGTGACCTCGCCGCAGCCATCCACCCAGTAGATCTCGCCCGGCTCGTCGGGGTCGCAGATCGTGTGGTCCTGCTCTACACCGCACTGCTCGAAGCAGACGGCCTCGATGGGCTCGCCGTCGTCGTCTTCGTCGATGCAGGTCGTGGTGCCCATGCAGCGGTCTTCGGGGTACAGCGTGTCCCCCTCGCAGTTGACCCAAACCCGCTGCTCGCCTTGGCACACGAGCTGGCTGCCGTCGCAGGTCTCGACGGTGTCGCTGTCTTGCGGTTCAACGGTGCAGGCGGCGCCCAGAAGGGCAGCGGTCACGATGCTGGCGAGTCGCATGGAGATCCTCCGATCCCACGCTAGCCCGCGCCGGCGCTATGCGGATCCCACGTGCATCCCACGAATCAGGGCAAGGACAGGTTCGTGCCTACTCGCTCTCGACGATCGAGAAGAAGAAGCACATCTCTTCGTCGCTTCGCTCGCCGTAGAACACGTCCTGGGACTCGTCGATCAGCCGATCGGGGTTGGTGGGCGAGTTGTCCCAGCCGCACTCCCACGAGATCGACTCGCCCGCCTGCACGGTCATGGGCTCGCGAAACAGGTAGGTGAGCTGGTTGTGGAAGTCGTACCGGTCGGCCGCCACCGCGCAGTCTCCGGGCCCGTCGTCGCCCAGCCACATGCGGTAGCTGCGGCCCAGCGTGTGCATGTGTGGGAACACGCCGTGCAGCTTCAGCTCGCGCTCGGGGCGGTAGCCCTCGGCGAAGCGGTAGTCGTCGTCACCGGCGGGGATGCGGAACGAGGTCGAGCCCAGGGTCATCACCTCGAGCGGGGTGTCGACGGTGGGCTGGGTGCGCAGGGCGTAGCCCGACTCGTCGATCAGCCCGTCTGCTTCGGGGCCTGGCAAGAAGTAGTGCATCTGCAGGATGAGCACCTGGTCGGCACCGACGCGCATGCCCGACCCTTCTTGGAAGATGGACGGCTGGCTACCCGGCGCCCACGCCGCCAGCATGTTCTCGACCGCGCCCATGTCGTCGTCGATGCAGTCCTCTCCCGTGGTTCGGTCGAAGTCCGCGCCCAGGCTGCCGCGGTCGACGGCGCCCAGCACCATGTGGTGAACGATGGACTCCTTGTCGACCAGCGGATGCAGGGCGGTGACGAAGAAGTCGTCGTCGCGGCCATGCTCCAGCACGAAGCAGCGGTACTCGTTGTCGGGGTTGCGCTCGTCGTCGTAGCTGGGTGCGTAGGCGGGGATGCGCACCGACAGGTCGGCATCGTCGAGCTCGGCGGGCTCCCAGGTGCCGCTGTGCGCGTCGGCGGGGTCGCCCAGGGGTGCGTCGAGCTCGACCCAGCGGTCCAGGATGCTCTGGTCGCGACGGGACAGCGCCAGGTGCTCGGAGCCCACGTAGTCGCGGCACTCCGGGTCGGCGACCGGCGGCGGCATGATGCCTTGCCCGGTCGCGTTGGCGATCACCGCCGCGTAGGTCACGGCGCTGTCCGGCGGGGTGAGGTCCAGGCCGCCGATGCCGCCGGGCTGGTGACAGCGCACGCAGTGGTCTTCCAGGATGGGCTTGACGTGCTCGTAGTAGGTCACCTTGCGGGGCGCATCGTTGCAGCCGGCCAGCAGGCCCAGCGCCATCAGCGCGGTCATGGTTCACCTCCCTCGTGGGTCACGTGCACCGACGCGCTCACGGTGGAGACGAGTCGGTGCTCATAGGCCTCCCCATCGTCTTCGATCAGCGTCCACTGCGGATCGCGGGGAGCGTCCATGGACAGGCGGTAGGCGCCGGTGCCGTAGTCGCCGGCGGGGTCGTTGCACGAGCCGTAGTTTTCGGCCACCAAGGTGTAGGTTCCGCTCGTCTGGGCCTCGAAGCTGCCGCCAGCACACTGGAACTCCAGCGGTCGGAACGAGCAGTTGAAGGCATCGTCGCTGTCGTAGATGACGCAGCCCTCGGGACCGATGATGTAGAAGGCGGCGTCGAAGGCGCTCTCGGCGGCGACGGTGTCCATGTACAGCGTGAGCTCGTCGCCGGCGGTGGCCTGGAAGGTCCAGGTGTCGGTCTCCATGTCGCTGCAGGCCAGCTCCTCTTCGACCGCGTAGGCGCCCTCGCCGTGGGAGCCATCGAGCTCGTCGAGCCAGTCTTCGCCGGGATCGCAGGCCCCCGTGACCGGGAAGTTGCGCTGGCCACCGGTGCCTTCTTCAAAGGTGTGCGTCCAGGTCAACGTGTCCACGCCATCCCAGACCACCGAGGTCTCTGGCGTGCCGTCGCCGATGATGCCCGCTGCCGTGGCGCGGCGGCCATTCAGATCGCCCACCGCCACCAGCGCGTTGTCCAGGGGTTGGCCGTAGAAGGTCGCGGTGGCCGGTGCGTAGCCCAGGCCCGAGTTGCCGATGAAGTCGTCGTCGACGTAGGTCCACAGCGAGGGCAGCGCGCACTCCTCGGTGCCGTCGTCCCGGACGGTCACGGGGTCGACGTGGAACGCGAAGGTGCAGTCGCTGCAGTGGCTGGTGTACGGGACGCCAGTGAGCTCCAGGTCGACGTCGCAGCGGGTGTCTTGACCGTCCACGAGGCTTTCGAAGGTGAGGGTGCCGGTCAGCGAGGTGTAGCCGTTGAAGTCGGTGGTAGGGCCGCAGGCCGACAGCAGCAGCAGGGGCAGCGCGGTGGTGCGCATGGGGACCTCCAGGTTGGTGCCGGTTGGGACACCGGCCCTCGAGGGGAGCGCTACCTGCCGCGAACCCAAGCCCCCTGGGAGCGCTAGGCCGCCTTGATCTCGTCGCCCATCGTCGACAGCATCGCGGTGAGCACGCCCACGGCGGCGGTGGCGTCCCGGTGGGCGCCCACGATGCGGTCGCGCACGGCGCGCTTGCGGCTGGCCATGAAGATCACGCCCAGCAGACCGCCCCCGTCGCGGTCGCCGCTGGCGAGGTCCGAGATGGCCTCGGTGGGAAAGGGGAAGTCCTGCAGCTCGGGGTGCTTGCGCACCAGGTGGTCGAGCTGGCGGTGGCCCTCGATGAAGTGCCCCTCGGCCGACTCGAGCGCCAGGTACTTCTGGTCGGCGCGGCCCAGGCCCCAGACGTTGGCATTGGCGAACAGGACCGAGCGCTCCAGCTCGTCGAGGCCCATCTGGAACTCGCTGACGGCCTGGCGCAGCTCGCGGGCCTCTTCGACGCCGGCCTTCTTGGCGGCGTCATCGCGCCACTTGGCGTCGAAGCCGCACCCCGGGCAGGTGTACGTGCCATCGAAGGCCTCGTTGACGTCGCCGTCGCAGATCATGCAGGCCTCCCGAAGCATGCGCGCCCGGATGCGCCGCTGCCGCAGCCACATCCAGCCGAAGTAGCCGCCGTACATGGCGACGGGCAGACCGATGATGGTGCCCATGACGATGAAGAAGCACAGCGAAGCCAGGGTCTCGAACATGATGGTCTCCACACGGGTGCGGCCGCGGGCGGTACCCTAGCACCCCGCTCGCGAGGAGCATGCGTGCCCCGACCCTCCGACGCCGACCGACGCTTCCTGGGCGATCATCCCTCTTTCTCGCGCCCAGACTTCGACTGCGGCCTGCCCCGTGCCCAGCCCGGCATGTTCCTGGCCGGTCCGGCCGTCGTCTCGTACAGCGAGGCGATGAGTGG
The DNA here is from genome assembly GCA_965216925.1 of Myxococcota bacterium. Classification (GTDB taxonomy): domain Bacteria; phylum Myxococcota_A; class UBA796; order UBA796; genus CAYYHT01. The sequence continues at coordinate 6,446,220 of CBDCGT010000001.1, forward strand.
CAGTGGCCTGTTCAGCCTTCGCACGCTGCCCCAGTTCATCGTGGCCGGCTACTACCTGTTCGACCGGCCGCTCATCCAGCAGCTCACCGCCGAGCCCACCCGCTGCATCCAGGTGGTCGTCACCGGGCCCCTGGGTTCCAAGCGCATGTCGATCGACGCGTGGATCGACGACTACGAGTACGAGGCCGTGGGCATCGACGAGTCCCCGGCCGAGGGCCCACCCTGGAAGCGGCCCGACGGTGTGTCGGCCACGGGAGGCCCCTTCAACCTGCCGATGGCCCTGTGCGCGCCGGAGCCGGCCGACGGGCCGTACACGCTGTCGGTGCAGGTCGTGTTCGGCGACCTGAGCTCCAACGAGGTTCGGATTCAGGTGGTGCCTTGATCCCAGCAACGGGCACGGAGGCCCGTTCTCCTTGGATGCTCGCAAGGAGCACAGGCCTCCGTGCCTGTGGCTGATGCCGAAATCAACGGGCACGGAGGCCCGTTTTCCTTGGATGTTCGCAAGGAGCACAGGCCTCCGTGCCTGTGGCTGATGCCGAATCAACGGGCACGGAGGCCCGTTTTCCTTGGATGCTCGCAAGGAGCACAGGCCTCCGTGCCTGTGCCTTGGCGCCGAATCAACGGGCACGGAGGCCCGTTCTCCTTGTGAGCTAGCTGGCTCTCGCCACCAGTACCGGCGGCGCCGCCACCAGCTGCACGATCACCTCGCCGTGGGTGCCGCCGTCGGCCAGGGCGTGCGCACCGGAGATGTCCTCGAAGGGGTAGCGCGCCTCGATCACGGGCCGAATCACGCCGGTCTTCAGCAGCTCGGCCAGCTCGCGGGTCTGCTCCTGGTTGCCGATGGCGACGTCGAACAGCGCCCTGGGCCCACCCACCAGCGCCGTCCACGCCATCGCGAGCATCGCGCGCAGGCTGATGTACAGCGTCAGGTAGCGGCCCGTGTCGGTGAGCGAGCCACGGCTGTGAGCAAAGCTGGACGCGTCGGCGATGTCGAAGACCACGTCGTAGCGTTGGCCGTTGGTGGTGAAGTCCTGGCTGCGGTGGTCGATGACGTGGTCGGCGCCCAGCGAGCGCACCAGCTCGTGGGTGGCGGCGCTGCACACCGCGGTGACCTCGGCGCCCAGGTGCTTGGCCACCTGGATGGCGTAGCGGCCGACCCCGCCCGAGGCGCCCAGGATCAGCACATGCTCGCCGCGCTGGACCTTGGCGAGGTTGCGCAGGAAGTGAAGGGCGGTTCCCGCTCCGTAGGGGGTCGCGGCGCCGGCCTCGTGGGACACGCCCTGGGGCAGGTGGGCCAGGGGGCTGTCCTCGGCGACCGCGATGAACTGGGCATTGGCTCCGTGATCGGCGCTTCCGAAGACGTCGTCACCCACCGCAAAGCGCGTCACCGACGGGCCCACCGCCACCACGTGGCCGGCGAACATCGTGCCCTGCACCGGATGGCGTGGACGGGTGACACCCATCATCAGCCGACCGAGGACTGCCGAGGCGCCGGGAAAGTCGGCGGCGCGAAGGCGGCGGTCGCCAGCGGTGACCGCGACGCTGTGCACTCGAACCAGCACGTCGGTCTCGCCCACGATCGGGTCGGGGGCTTGGGTGAGCTTCAGGATGGAGGGAGGGCCGTAGGAAGGGGTGGTTGCGACGCGCATGCGAGGCTCCGGGGTTTGGGTTCCTCCTGAATCTATGCATGCCGAATCGTTTGGTGAACGCCAAACAACGCACTCGTGTTATGCGTTTTTGTATGAATTGGGACGCCGTCAACTTCGACTGGAATCGGGCCCGCGCCTTCCTGGTGACCGCCGAGGAGGGGTCGTTCTCGGCGGCTGCTCGGGCTCTTGGCTCCACGCAGCCCACCGTCGGCCGGCAGGTGGCGGCGCTAGAAGAGGAGCTGGGTGTGATGCTGTTCGAGCGGGTGGGCACGCGGCTCGAGCTCACCCACAGCGGCATGGGTCTGGTGGAGCACGTGCGGGTGATGGGCGAGGCCGCCACCCGGGTGTCCCTGGCGGCCACCGGCCAGGCCGAGGCCATCGAGGGCACGGTGTGCATCACCGCCAGCGAGGCCATCGCGGCCTTCCTGCTTCCGCCGTTGCTGGCCCGCCTTCGGGTCGAGCAGCCGGGCATCGAGCTCGAGCTGGCCGTGTCCAACGAGTCCCACGATCTGCACCGCCGCGAGGCCGACATCGCCATCCGGAACTACCGCCCGGAGCACCCCGACCTCATCGCCCGCAAGGTGCGCGACTTCACCGCGGGCTTCTACGCGTCGCCTGCCTATGTCGAGCGTCTGGGCGGACTCGAGACCCACGAGGACTTCGCGCGTGCCCACCTGATGGCCTTCGACCGTGGCACCGTGATGGCCGAGGGGCTGCGCGCCATGGGCATCGAGGTGCGGAGTGACCAGTTTCCCATCGTCACTGGCAACCACCTGGTGCAGTGGTCCCTGTGCCGGGCGGGGGCCGGTGTCTGCATGATGATGGACGAGGTGGGTGCCAACGAGCCCGCTGTGGTGCGGGTCTTCTCCACCTTCCCCTCCATCCAGCTGCCCCTGTGGCTGGTGTGCCATCGCGAGCTGCAGACCAGCCGCCGGCTTCGGCTGGTGTTCGACTGGCTGGCCGAGGGGTTGGCGAAGCCTCGGGACAAGGCGCCATAGCGATGGCGCGGCCCCTCGGCCGTCAGGGCCGCGTCATGGTGTGAGCCAGCCAGGGTACCGAGTTCACGGTAGTGTGCGGGCTCGGATGCCGCTGATTCTCACCATCGTCCTGCTCGCTGCCTGCACCCCGGGCTCGGCCCCTCGGTTCTGGGAGACGCCACAGGCTGCGGTGAATGCCGACCATCCCGCCCTGGCGGCCTGGCCCGAGTGGGGGGCCTTCCCCTTCGAGGCGGCCGGGCATCGTGTACCGGCGATCGCGCACCCCGACGCCCTGGGCCTTCCGCTGCAGGACACCGCCAGCCAGCGGTGGCACCTCGTCGTGGGCCAGCCCGGCGATGGCACCTGGGGCGTCGACGACTTCGACCCTCCCCGCCCGGGCGATCTGGTGGCGGCCGATGCGGTGATGGGGCCAGGCGAGGTGGGCTTGCTGGTGGCGCAGACCAGCGCGGGCGAACTGTGGCTCTACGAGTGGGCACCGGGCTTCGATGCGACCGGGGAGCTCATCCCCATCGATGGCCCGCTCGGCCCCCCGCCGCCTACGTCGCCTGGAGCTGCCATCGCCGCAGGGCAGCTGTTTGTCGACGCGCTGGACGACCGCGTGCTCGTCACCTTTGCGGGGCAGGCGCCGGACGGACGTCTGCAGACACGCATGGCGCTTCGACAGGCCGGCAGCTGGACGGTCGAGACGGTGTTCGAGGCCTTGGAGGGGGGCACCGAGCACGGCATCTGGGCCACGCTCGGCGCACTGCTGCCCGACGGTCGTCCGGTCGTGGGCACCGTACACGGGCAGGCCGCGCCGAGCGGGGCGCTGTACCGGGCCAGGCTCGATGGAGTGTGGGTCGACGTCGCGGCCACCGGCGATGGCCGGCACGACATCGCACGAGATGCCGATGGGCGCGTGTTCATCTCGCCGTCGCTGCCGCGGGGTGAGCCTGAGTACGACCACGAGTACCACGTGCTCTTTGGCAAGGGCTACCGCCGGCGGGACATCAACTGGGAGCGCACCATTCGGGATCCCCAGACGCGTTCGGTCGCCGTTCGGGTCGAGCTGGGCAACGGCCGCGTGGAAGAGACCGGCGGCGGCGTGTGGACCGAGTCGGGCTGTGGCACGGGCTTCGATGGGCCCGACAACCCCAACGTCTGCACCTTCGAGAAGTCGCCCTACTGGGTGGGCGACAACGTCGTGTTCGCGGGGCAGGTGCACACCCACGGCAGCTACCGCGCGCACGGCGACGGCGGTCCGGTCGCGCGCGATCTGGGAGGCGTCATCTCCTACGTGCCCCCCGATGAGCTGCCTGGGGTGGTCACCATCGAGCCACCCAGCGGCAGCACCCTGGCCCCCCAGCTCGAGTGGATCCGGGTCACCACCGACAAACCTGGCAACGCCTACCTGAGCTGCCGCACCGTCGAGCGGCTGGCGCGCAGAGAGAACCGCATCCAGGACCTGGGCTCGTTCGAGCTCGCAGACGGCCTGGTGCAGTACGATCCCGATCTCTGCGACGACTACGCCAGCGGCCCGTCCGCGAACGAGTGCCTGCGCACCACGCACGACTTCGTGTGCCTGGATCGGGACTGCGCGGCACCGGGCTACGACCTGCACTGCGAGGTCACCCTGGCGACGTGGCCCCACGGGGCAGCGGGCTTTGCCGAGTTTGGGCTCATGCGTCCGCCGACGCAGGTCGTCTACCACATCGAGGGCGCCGAGCCGCCGCCGCGCCCCGGGGTGGCCGCGCTGCACAGCCCCGACCACGAGTGCCACCACAACGCCGCCGCGGGCTCCAGCTGGTATGGCTCGTTCGACGCCGGCGCCGACGCCCTCGCGGTGGGGGTCACCGACGCCCAGGTCTGGCTCGAGGATGCCAGCGGCAACGAGGTGCCCAGCACGGTCTCGCTCATCGCAGTGAGCCCGGTGATCGACGAGGACCTCTTCGAGCCCGCCACGGGCACCCTGTACCGGGGCTTCGACATCACCTGGAGCGACGATCTGGTGGTCGGCGCCGACTACACCGTGCGCGTCACCGCCGAGAACGCCATGCTGGGTCACGCCGTGCATGAGGGCGCCGGGCTCACCTTCACGGCCGACGTCGGCAACCTCACCGTCGAGTCCACTCCGGCTGCCGGCGCAGTCGACGTCGCCCTCGACCAGGCCGTGGTGGTGTCCTTCGGGCTTGCCATTCCGCCCCTGTACGTCGACCCCAACTACATGGGCCTTCGCGCGGGTGGCCTTGCCGTCCCCGCGATCCATACCCAGCTCGATGCCCAAACGGTGCGCATCCTGCCGGTCGAGCCGCTTGCTCCCAGCACGGAATACGAGCTGTGGATCGATGGCGGCCTCACCTCGACCGAGTGCGGTCGGCCGCTGGCGGTCGACGATCGCAGTCGGGTGTTCACCACGGAGGCGCCGTGATCCTGCTCACACTGGGCTTGATCGGCTGCCCAGAGCCCGGACCGCCCGTGTACCCCGATATCGGGCAGTGGGAAGGCCCGGGTGTGTACTGGAACGGCACGGGCGAGCATGCCGTGCCCTACCCCCATGACGACTTCATCGAGTACCGAGCGTCGGTGAGCTGGCCCGATGGTGTGGCGCTGGACTACCCCCACTTCTTCGCGGGCACCGGGGCCGATGGGGAAGGCAACACCCCCGACCTCGAGCTCGAGCTCACCGACGACGCGCTCATCGGACGCATCCGGCCCTGGGGCAGCAACGAGCTGCCGTTCCAGATCACGCTGTGCGGTGTGGAGCGCTGCGCGCTGGAGCCCGCCCAGGAGTTCCGTCGCTACGAACTGGGCCAGGGTCCCGACTTCGCCTACCTGGGCAGCACCGCCGAGGCTCTGTTCACCTTCCCGGACGAGCCGGTGCTCGCCGTGGGCGAGCGGCGCCCGTTCCAAGCGCTGCCGGTCGCCGAGTACCCCTTTGGGCGCTACCCCGAGAACAGCGCTCCCGGCACGACGGTCGACCACGTGGCCGCCCTCGAGCCGCCCGAGTACACCATCGACGACCCCACCATCGCCAGCGTGGACGACGATGGCACCCTCACTGGCGTGTCTGTGGGCACCACGACCCTGCACGTCACCGCTGGCGCCGCGTCCACGTCGGTGCGGGTCGAGGTCACCGACGAGGCGCTGGCTGCCAGCCCCCGCGGTGTGCTGGATCTCGGCCCCTACGGCATCAACCGCCCCGGTGCGCTTGGCCTGTCCAATGTGACCCTCGATCACCACGGTGCGCCAGCCGCGCTGATCCGCACCCAGGCGCACCGGTGGCCCGACCCGGCGTTGTGGCTCGCCAACAACACCGCGGTGCTGGCCAGCTGGACGGGCACGGGCTTCGGCTATGAGTGGCTCAGCCAGTCCAACCTCGACTACCCCCATCAGGCCACCTTGATGGTGGACGGCACCGGACGCCAATGGGTCGCTCAGGTGCAGTCCAACAGGGCCTTTGGCGTGAGTCTGCGTCATCGGGCGGCCGCGGGGGAGCCCTGGGAGCGCGTGCACCTGCCCGTCCGGCCCGACCTCGATCGTGGGGCCGAGGTTCCCCCCCAGAACCTGGGTGCGCCCGCGGTGATCGGGCCGGTGGTGAACCTGGGCCTGTCGGCGTCCAGCCGTGGAGGCGCCTGGGTCGCCTACCAGCAGGCCTATGTCATGGGCCAGACCGCCTCGTACACTGCCAGTGTTTGGGCGCAAGACGCCTTCGAGCTCGACTGCTGGCGCATCGTTCGGCTCGCCCACGTGATGCCCGACGGCACCACCGAGCTGCACGAGGTCAAGCGCACCGAGTACCCCGCGGGGTGCAGCTCCACCGGTGTCTCCCCAGCCAGCTTCGTCGACCCGCTGGAGCGGGTGTGGATGCACGCCGAGGGCCCAGGAGGCCTGCCCGGACTGACGGTGGTGGAAGACCCCTTCCTGGGCGGCACGCGGATGGACTTCAGCTTCGACGGCACCTCGTGGAGCGAGTCCGAGCACGAGCCGCCGGTCTTCGGTCCCGACAGCTACGATCCGCGCCTGACGGTGGGTGGCGACCCCTATGGGCCTGTCGAGGGCGTGGCCGCCACCAACGACCGGCTCTTCGATCTGTACGACGAAGCCTGGAGAGACGGCACCTGGGTGGGCCTGACGCACCCCTGGGACTCGCTGCCGGACGAGCTGCTCGACCGCACCCACGTGATCGTCTACGACGGCCTGAGGTTGCGGCACGACGACTCGGACGCGCTCGGGCGACGCCTGGGCCAGCGCACACCCACCCCCCGCTTCTCACACGACGCGCTGGTGACCGACGGCTGCAGGCTGGCGGTCAACAACCTGGACACCAGCACCGATGTGGCCGCGCCGCAGTGGGCGCCGGGCCGCGACACGGAGTGGTCGGATGGCGCACTGATGGGGCTGGTGTCGCAGTACCCCTTCGTGGCGGAGCGGCTGGTCGCCCGGAGTGACGCGGTCTATGCGGTCACCCAGGCGGGTCCGCTCGAGGTCAAACGAGCGACGAACTGCCAGGACTTCTTCGCGCTGGCGTCGGTGCCCGACTTCTACCCGGACGTTCGGGTGCCGCTGCTGCGGGACGATGGCTCGGTGTGGGTGCTGACCAATGATGGCTATGGAGGCAGCGTCACGATCTGGGACGACCCCGTACTCGATCCGGTGGCCTGGACGTCGACGGCGGGGCTGGTGCCGTCTGGCCCTGCTCCCGATCCCCAGCACTTCGGCATCCGCGATGCAGGCAGCTCGGTGATGACGTTCTTGCAGTATGGCGGTGACCTGGTGGTGACCGAGTACGATCCGTCGGGTGCGGTGCTCGATGCCTTTGTCGCCCCGCAGCCCATGCCCACGCAGCGGGTGCTGTTCACCAATGCCATGCATCGCCTGGATGGTGGCGACTGGCTGGCGATGCGCCACCACCAGGGAACCAACAACGGCGTCGAGCTGGTGCGCACCTCGGACTTCCAGACCTACGAGGTGTTGGCCGACGATCTCTGGTGCGGCGGCCTGCGCAACGAGGCGATCAGCTCACGCTGGTGCGCGGCCACCCTCAAGCTCTCGGATGGCCGCATCGCCTTCTCGCACGTAGCGCCCGGCGAGCTTGCCAACCAAGATGCCGCGACAATCCGTCTGTTCACGGCCGACGGATCCAGCTGGACGGACATCGCAGCGCGCCCGCACGGGGGCATGACCCAGGGCATCCACGCCCTGCACGAAGAGGCGGACGGTACGGTGACGGCATTCATGTACGACTCCCACACCTACGAACAGCCCAACCCAGGGCAGGTCCTTCGCTACGCCGACCTCGTCCAGTCGGTGGTGCTGCCATGACGCTGCTGGGGCTGCTGGTGGGCTGTGCGGAGCCCTTCTGGGACGTCGAGACCACCCTGGACGTGGCGGTCGACGGGCCCACCGAGGTCGATGTCATCGCCTGGATGGGGCATGCGCGAGCGAGGGTCAGCAGCACGGCCATCGTGCGCGTCACCTCGACGCCCGACGCGGGCGCCGACCCCGATGAGGGCGTGATCGTGTTTGGCTTGGGTGCGCCCGAGAACGACTGGGAGGAGGTCGCGGTGGCCGGGGTGGACACGGTGTACAACAGCACCCGCATCGACGGCGTGGCGGAGTCCTACGTCACCACTCGTCAGCAGTGCCACCCCAGCACCGGCGAGTGCTGGTCGGGCTACTGCTTCGACGACACCGACTGTCCGGTGCGCTTCGTGGTTCACATCAACCCGCGAGACCAGCAGTTCTCCACCCAGCTGCGCTTCCAGTGGCGCCAGCTGATGAGCGAGTTTCCGATGGAATGCGGCAACTGCGACATGGAGCTCAGCGCGACGGTTCGGTAGCCCATGGCGGGCTATGTGCAGTCCCTTCGCTGGAGCCCCCGATGTCTTGTGACCTCTGTTCGGCCACCGACGCCCTGTCCACCTACGAAGTGCCCTCCCGCGGCGAACCCATCTCCGTCTGTGGCGCCTGCCTGCCGCAGATCGAAGGCGCCGACCTCGACGACAAGCACTGGTTCTGCCTGCAAGAGGCGGCGTGGAGCGAAGAGCCCGCGGTTCAGGTGGTCGCGCTGCGTCTGCTGGCGCGGCTGCGCGAGCACAGCTGGGCCAACGACCTGCGCGAGCAGCTGTACATCGACGACGACGTGCTGGCCTGGGCCAACGAGGGGCAGGACGATCGCCCTCCGGTGGTCGACAGCAACGGCACGCCGCTGCGCGACGGTGACTCGGTGACCCTCATCAAGGACCTGCCGGTCCGGGGCGCCAACTTCACCGCCAAGCGCGGCACGATGGTGAAGGGCATCCGCCTGGGCGACGACCCCACGCACGTCGAGGGCCGGGTCAACAAGATGGCCATCATGCTCAAGACCGAGTTCTTGAAGAAGGCCGGGTAGCCCGTGCTCCACGGGCACGACGTCACCAACCCGGATCGACGTCCCACACGGTGATCTGTCCCCACCACAGCTCCATGTCGTGGTCGGACAGCATGTTCAGGTTCTTGGCCAGGGCGATCGCCCACACGTGCGGGATCGACGTCTGGCCCGTCCCCGAGCCCTGGTACACGCCGTCCACCCAGAACTCGTGCGTGTCGCTCGCCGTCGACGACAGGCGGATGTGGTGGCGGATCACGTGCCAGCTGCCGTCGAACAGCTGGCCGGTGTTCGCGGTGCCGAAGATGTACAGGTCGTCGTAGGCGTCGTTCGGACCCTCGGCGCGCAGGGTCGAGCCCTCGATGTTCAGGCCGAAGCGCCCCGGCGTGGTGCCGTCCCAGGTCTGGTGATGCAGCAGCTTCTGCGCGGCGCCCGCGCCCTGCCCGTTGCCCTGCACGGTGAAGTCCGTGCTCCACCGCACCACCACCTCGGTCCACACCTCGGTGAGATCGGGAATCTGCATGCTGCGGGTGATGGTGAAGTCGGTGGCCGTGCCTGCGGGGTAGTCGTACCGCATCGACTGGGTGCTGGACCCGTAGCCAGCCGTGGTGTCCAGCACGATGGCGCTGGTCATCCCATCGTCGGCGAGCCGGTAAATGCCACGCGGATCCGAGAGCAGATCCGCCGTGGAGGTGTAGGTGCTGAAGTCCTCGAACAGGACCGGCGACGGCCCGGGAGGATCGGTGTCGGTGTCACTGTCGGCATCGGCATCGGCATCGGCATCGGCGTCGGCATCGGCGTCGGCATCGCTGTCGGTATCGGCATCGGCGTCGCTGTCGGCATCGGCATCGCTGTCGGCGTCGCTGTCGGCATCGGCATCGCTGTCGGCGTCGGCATCGCTGTCGGCGTCGGCATCGCTGTCGGCGTCGGCGTCGGCCTGGGTGTCCTGGGGTTCGGGCGCCGGGTTGCAGGCGGCGAGGGCGAGGGCGAGGGCAAGGGGGCGCATGGTCGCTCCGGTCTGGGGTGGATGATGCCGTGGCGTCGGACCGGTCGGCAAGGCGACCGCCCACCCAAAGGGATCAGCCGCCGGCCGGTGGGGTGTCGACGGCGGGCTCGGACTCGGGAGGCCTGCCATAGTGAAGGGTCACCGCCGGAAACAGCAGGCGCGCGCGGCCCTCGATGGGTCGCGCAGGGTTCTCGCGGGTGGCGTCGAGCCACTGCACCAGCTGCTGGACGGTCAGCGTGTCCGAGACGTAGATCGCCACCTCTTCGTGGTCTGGCGCGGCGTCCTTGATGCCGTCCAGGACGGCTCCCGCCGCGTCCGGGCTGGCGATGGAGCGGGGCTCGGGCACCAGGGTTCCTCCCAGCGCGGCACCCGCTGGATCGAGGACCAGCGACAGGGCCGGTGGCGGAGGCTCGGCGGCGTCGGTGTCGGCGGGGTCCGGCTCCTCTGTCATCACCAGCTCCACGAAGCGGTCGGGGATCTCGACGAAGTCCCCTTCGGGCTCTTGGCTGGGCAGCGGGATGTGCTTGGAGGCGGGGAAGCGGTTGGTGGTGTCGGAGAGGGGCCGGGCCACGACCTCCAGGTCGATCACCGCCATGCGGTCGGCGCCGTCTGCCGTCACCATTCGGACCTGGCCGAAGCCGGCCGCCGATGCGGCGGCGAAGAGCGGCTGCAGCTGCCCAAGCGTCACGCGGCGGTCGGCCTCGACGTTGATCTGGCCCTGAAAGGCGAAGTCGGAGCTGCCGGCTCGGGCGCCCAGATCCCGGGCGACCCCGGCTTTGGCGAGCAGGCCGTCGTACACTGTGGCGGGCAGTCCGTTGGACATCCGAGTGTCCACGCCCACGCCATCGAGCCACACCTGGCTTGGAGAGACGGCCAGCGTGACCGCCAGGCGCGGCCGCTTGAGGGCCGTCGACGGCGCCAGCTCGATGCCCATGTCGCGCAGGTCGGTGAGGCGCTGTTCCTCCCACGGCTTGGTGAGCTCGACAGCGACGGCGAGCTTGGACTCCAGCAGCCCCATCGATGCGCCCAGCACGATGAGGGGCAGCCCAAACAGCGCCGCGTGCACGGCCGTGCGCCCGGTGGCGAGGTGCTTCGCGACGGGCGCCGCGGCGGCCAGGCCGGCGACCACCAGGATGCCCGCGGCCAGGAGCGGCCCCACCACGCTGATGGCCGCCGCCTCGGCGAGCTGGTGCAGCATGGCCTGCTTGGTCTCGGCCGAGGCGTGGGCCACGGCGTCGTAGAACATCACCCGGCTCATCGTGAGGTTGGTCCACGCGGCCAGCAGGCCGGCGAACACGCCCAGCGCGGTGACACCCAAGCGGATGGGCACGATGCGAGCGGCGTCGTCGTCGTCTTCGGAGGTGCGCAGCGAAGCGACGGCGATGGCGATGCCGCCCACCGTCGCCACCAGCCCCGCGGCCATCCCGGCAACGATCGACAGGGCGATGCCGCCCAGCACGCCCAGGGCCACGGGCGCGATGGCGTGCATGGGGGTGAACGCCGCGTCGTCGCCGCCGCGGGCCAGGCGGGGCAGCGGGGCCAGCACGGCGGTGACCAGCAGGATCGGCACGGCCAGCATGCCGGCCAGCGCCGAGGTGTACTGGGCGACCGACGTGCCGGCGCACATCAGCGTGTCCTTCATCTCGGCGCTGGCATGAGCCACGGCGGCCAGCGCCTGGTCCAGGCCCAAGATGGTGGCCATGATGCCGACCACCACGATGCCCACTGGCCAGATCGCGTACAAGGCCGTCGGCACGCGGGCCTTGGCGGCGCCCAGCGCCATCCACAGCAAGACAGGCACCGGGGCGGTCATCGCGCCGATGATCAACAAGTAGGCGAACGGGCCGCCATCGCGGAACAGGTACAGGGGGCTGATCATGGTGGGTGCCTATCGCGGGCACCGGTGTCGGGCCGCCGGGGTATAGGCCTGGCATGACCCTCCCCGAGCACATCTTCGAGTCGTTCAAGGCAAACGTCTCGACTCAGCTCTCGCTCGACCAGACCGTCGCCCTGGCGCGCCAGTTCATGGGCTCCGAAGAAAAGGAGGCCCTCGCCGCCTTCGCGAATCCGTGCTCGTTGTGGATACCCGCGGACGGCCTGCGGGGCATCGAGCGCGGCCGGCGCTACGGGAACTACAACTGGATCCGCATCGAGACCAAGACGGGACCGATCGCCGTCTACCAGGAGCCGGCTCACAACGACGGCATCGTGGACGCGATGCACAACGGCTGGGCTCTGTTCGGCAGCGGTGTGTGGCGACAAGATCTCGAGGACTGGGTGCGCGACAAGCTCGGTCCTTTGCCCGGTGACGGCGCCGACGACGGCTGAGGCCGGGGTAGGCGCCGACGTCGGCGTTTGACGCCTCCGAGAGCACAGAACGGGTAAACGTCCACCTCTACGTGACCGTCGACGTCCACCTTTACGTGCCCGTGCCCGTGCCCGTGCCCGTGCCCGTGCCCGTGCCCGTGCCCGTGCCCGTGCCCGTGGCCGTCGACGTCGACGTCGACGTCCCACGTCCCACGTCCCACGTCCCACGTCCCACGTCCCACGTCCCACGTCCCACGTCTACGTGACCGTCGACGCCCCGAGACTCGACGTCGACGTCGACGAATCGCCGTCAACGACCATGTCCTTCTCGCACGAGAAGCTCGATGTCCTCGGGGTCGCACTGGTCAAAGACCAGGCGCTGCGCTCCATCCAGCCGAGGCCGGGGGTTGCCGCCGACCTCGGGGTTTCCTGCCGCCGAGAGCACCCAACGGGTAAACGTCCACGTCCACGTGACCGTCGACGTCCACCTCTACGTGACCGTCGACGTCCACGTCCACGTCGACATCCCACGTGCCACGTCTACGTGACCGTCCACGTCCCATGTCTCACGTCCCACGTCCACGTGACCGTCGACGTCCACCTCTACTGAACCGTGCCCGTGCCCGTGCCCGTGCCCGTGACCGTCCACGTCCACGTCCACGTCCCACGTCGACGCCCCGAGACTCACCCGTCGCTTTCACGAGTGCTGGAGAGGGCGACGCGGCCATGCGGCAGCCGACGCGGGGGGTGCCGCGGACCTCCGGGTTTCCTGCCGCCCGGCGGCATCCGATGCGGGGGTTGCCGCCGACCTCGGGGTTTCCTGCCGCTGGGCGGCATCCGATGCGGGGGTCGGCGCCGACCTCGGGGTTTCCTGCCGCTATGCGGCAGCCGACGCGGGGGTTGCCGCCGACGTCGGGTTTCCTGCCGCCGAGAACACCGAACGGGTAAACGTCCACGTCCACGAGACCGTCGACGTCCACGTGACCGTCGACGTCCACGTCCCACGTCCACGTGACCGTCCACGTCCACGTCCACGTCCAATGTCTCACGTCCGACGTCCACGTGACCGTCGACGTCCACCTCTACGTGACCGTGCCCGTGCCCGTGCCCGTGCCCGTGCCCGTGCCCGTGCCCGTGCCCGTGCCCGTGCCCGTGCCCGTGCCCGTGCCCGTGCCCGTGCCCGTGCTGCGGGGGCGGCCGCCGACCTCTGCGTTTCCTGCCGCCCACCCGCCAATGGTAGAACGCCCCTCCAACCTCGGAGATCCCATGAGCGGAACCGGCACCCCCGACGACCCCTGGAAGCTCACCACCCCGCCTGGCAAGTCTGGCTACGAGATCTGGCGCGACACCGACAAGAACGTGATCCACTGCCAGGTGGGCAAGACGTGGCTGCACTACCGTCCCGAGTCACTCGATGACGTGTTGGCCATGCTCAAAGCGCACGGCGACTGGATGGAGCTCGGCAACAAGGACGAGAAGCAAGACACCAAGGAGGGCACCGTCGAACACTGGGCGCGCTCCGAGAGCAACCCCGTTGGCGGGTGGTACGGCCTGCGCAAGGGTTACCGGGGCCGCTTCGCCAACTACATCATGCCCATCCTGCACGAGCAGGGCCTGGTGGAGTTCGAGAAGCAGGGTCGCAGCTGGTTCGTGCGCGCGCTGTAGGGTGCCGGTGCGCTACCGAACGTAGGTGTACAGCGGCCGCTGCCCTCCCTCGTCGACGCGCTCGGGCGACCACCCCACCAGCGGTGTGTGGTAGCTCACTAGCCGAGCCCCCGGCCGCAGCCCCTCCCGCATGCGGGCGGCGAAGCGCTCGGTCCCGACCGAGTAGGCCGTTCCCCACACATAGACCACGTCGAAGCCCGAGAGATCGGCGGTGTACAGGTCACCCAGGAGCACCCGGGTTCGCGGTGTGCCCCGCACGGCCAGCCGAAGCCGTGCGATGGCCCACTGCAAGGGCGCGGCCTCGATGCCGGTGCAGTCGGCACCGGTCTGCTGATGCAGCCACAACACGACTCGCCCGTCGCCCGCGCCCAGATCGCAGAACCGCGAGTCAGGACCCAGCTGGAGGGCGGCCAACAGGCGGTCGAGCTCCGACCGGGGGGTCGGCTGCCAGGGCGCGTGCTGCCAGCTGTACCAGAGCGCCGGGAGGCCCACCACCGCCACAGCCAGCTGCCAGGCGACCGACAGCCAGGACGGGAGCAGCCAGGCCGGCGTGAGCAGGATGCCCAGCATGACGGCGGTCAGCAGGAGGTCCCGCTGGCGTTCGTTCACGCCCAGTCGATCTCGTACTCGAGCGAGTGCCCACACTGCTCGCTGAAGCGCCGCACCGACTTGGCCGCCAGGCGCTCGCTGAGGGTGACGGGGATCTTGGTGGCCAGCCACCCACCCCACCCGGTGTGTTCGTCGACGAGCTTCTTGGCGCCGTCGGCAGGCGCTGGGCCCACCTTGGCCACCCGCTTTCCGGCGCGCTCCATCAGGTCGTACACGTCGCGGAACAGGATGTAGGAGGTGTCGTTGAGGTGGGCGGGCCAGTTGGCCACGGGCAAGAAGTCGACGAGGTGGATGAGCTGGTAGTTCATGGCCTCCCAGAAGGCCTCGCCCGACATCTCGATGGGCTCGTTGTCGATGACGCGACGCATGCGCACGGCCTGGATGTCGCGGCCGGGGTTGTCGTGCAGCTCGGCCCGGATCTCGCCCGAGTACAGCAGCCGCAGAACCGTCGGAAAGGCCTCGACCTGCAGCCAGTCGGTGGGCGACAGGCGCTCTCTCAAGGCGGGAATCTTGTCGGCGGTCATGGCGAAGGTGTTGGTGCCCGTGCCCAGGATGCTATGCAGCAGCATGACCGTGGGCGAGCCCTCGGGGTAGTGCTGCGCGGTGTACTCGTAGCCGAAGTAGAGGTGGTCCAGGAAGGACCCGTCGGCGTGCTCGACGTCGAAGTCGCACTCGTTGACCATGAAGGTCATGAGCGCCTGCGGAATGGGGGGCAGCGTGAGGCCCTCGGTCGCGGCGTCGTAGTCGGACTGCACCTTCTGGGCTGCCGAGTCGGCCCAGCTCACCTCTTTGCCCACGCGCTTGGTCATGATGTACCGGGCGGCGCGGCCTTCGAGCGTCTGGAAGATGGTGCGATTCAGGTCGAAGTCGGGGATGCTCTGAATCTGCACCTTGCCGCGAAAGTCGGTGGCGCCGGCATAGGCGATGGCGGCCTTGCGCTGCAGGTTAGGCTCGGGACGGGTATCGGCAGACTGGGTCATCTCGCACTCTCCGCCAGCCTACTAATCACTTGTTTGGGTTGGTGCTTTGCCGACGTTCGACCTGACGCGCAGACGCGCCATCGTGCTGGGTGCAGCAGCCGTTGCAGCCCTGCTG
The DNA here is from genome assembly GCA_965216925.1 of Myxococcota bacterium. Taxonomy (GTDB): domain Bacteria; phylum Myxococcota_A; class UBA796; order UBA796; genus CAYYHT01. The sequence goes on from CBDCGT010000001.1 coordinate 6,461,895, forward strand.
GCGGCGTACCCGCTGGTGCGGCAGGTCGGCGCGTACCCCGATCCCGAACAGGAGTTCGAGCACCTGGGCCCCAAGACGGCCGCGATCTACGCCCTGCTCGGCGACTTCCTGGCGCCTCCCTCCGAGCTGCTCCCCGGCTCGGGCGGCGACGCCAAGAGCCTGGCCCGCCTCGACCAGATGCTGGGCGCCATGCCCGAGCGCATGCGCACCCTGTTGCTTGCGCTGCCCATGGCCTTCGAGCACGCCACCGCCCTGCGCCGCTATGGCGCCCGCAGCCTGTACCACCTGCCCGCCGACCGCCGGGTCGAGTTCCTGAACGAGTGGGCCCAGGCCGACGATCTGGTGCGCGCGCAGCTGTTCATGGCCCTGCGCACCATCGTGGGGCAGATGTACTTCGAGCGCGACGAGGTGATGCGCGCCATGCGCGTCGCCCCGGGGTGCAGCTGATGTGGTGGCTGACCCCCACCCACGGCTTCGACGAGACCGCCAAGGTGGTGATCGTGGGGTCGGGCGCCGGCGGGGCCTTTGCGGCGCTCACCCTCGCCGAGGCCGGCATCGACGTGGTCGTGGTCGAGGACGGCTCCGTCTACAAGGGCGAGCGCTACGATCAGGGCCAGACGCTCCAGAAGCACTTCATGGAGGGCGGCTTCCGCACCGCAGATGGCAAGCCTGCCCTGCCGGTCACCGGCGGTCGCGCGCTGGGTGGGTCGACGGTGGTCAACTCGGCGCTGTGCTTCCGGCCCCCCGACGAGCGCATCGACGAGTGGAACCAACAGTCGGGCGGCGCGCTCGACAAGGCCCACTGGGACCGCACGATCGCCCAGGTCGAGTTGGTGATGCACGTGGCGCCAACCCCCGAGGCGTTGCTGTCGGGCAATGACCGCATTCAGCGCGATGCGGCGCGCAAGCTGGGCTGGCGCGAGGACGTGCTGCGGCGCAACGCCCCCTCGTGTGCGGGCTGCGGGCGCTGCAACCAGGGCTGCACCATCGGCGGCAAGAACAGCGTCGACCGCGAGCTGCTGCCTCGTGCGGTCGCTGCCGGCGCCCGGGTGTACAGCCGTTGCCGGGTCGAGCGGGTGGGCACCGGTCGCGTCGAGGGGCGGCTGCACAGCGGCGAGCGCTTCAGCGTGACCGCCGACGCGGTGGTGATGGCCGCGGGCGCCATCGCGACCCCCACCCTGTTGCTGGACTCGGGCGCCGACGCCAGCACGGGAATCGGCCAGGGCCTGCGCCTGCAGCCGGTCTGCTCGGTGTTCGGCTACTTTCCGCACCGCACCGTCTTCGGCCGTGGAGCCACCCAGGGGCACTGGATCTCCGAGTTCCTGGACGACGACATCGTGATCGAGGCCAACCCCACCTTCGGCTCGGCCTTTGCGGCGCTGCCCTTCGTGGGCCGGGAGCTCATCGAGGTGTGCACCAAGGCCAACCACATCGCCAACACCGGGCTGCTGGTGCGCGACCGGACCGATGGCGTCGTGGGGCGCAGCAGCGGCGGCCGCGCCAGCATCACCTACAACCAGATCGAAGAAGACCGTGAGCGCTTCAAGCGGGCCTTCGAGATCGGCGCCCGCCTTTGGTTCGAGGGGGCCCAGGCCGAGTGGGTGGTGCTGGGAATCTTTGGGCGCAGCCTGTACCGCGATCTGCCCAGCGCCCGCGAGCGCATCGCCACCCTGGAGTCGGCGCGCATGGTGCTGTACTCGTCCCACCCCCAGGCCAGCTGCCGGCTGGGCACCGCGACCGACGCCGATGGCCAGCTGCTGGCCGTGCCCGGCGTGTACTGTATGGACGCGAGTGTGCTGCCCAGCAACGTGGGGCGAAACCCGCAGATCAGCGTGATGACCATGGCCAGGACCCTCGCCGAGCGCCTGGCGGTGACGCTGGGTGGCACGGTGAGTCCGCTGGTTCCTGGGGCCCCATAGCCCGCCCAGGCGGTAAGCTGGGGCCATGGACGACACCGTCACCGCGACCCTCACCCCCGGCCGCGCCGTGCAGACCCGGTCGGTGGGCGCTCTCTTTCTGGCCCACCATCCCCGAGCCGAGCTGGTCGGGCGCGTGCGGGTGTTCGAGGAGCCGCTGGTGCTGGGCCGACGCGGCGCCGCCTGGCCCGAAGTTCTGGACGATCCGCACCTGTCGCGCAACCATGCCGAGTTTGCGGTGCACAAGGGCGTGATCACCGTGCGCGACCTGGACTCGCGCAATGGCACGCTGGTGGACGGGGCGGCCATCCGCCAGCGGCGGCTGCGCCCCGGCGAGGTGGTTCGCATCGGCAGCCTGCTGCTGGTCGCCCGCCCCGTGCCCGAGGACTTCACGCCCATCGGCGACGAGCGCATGTTGGGCATCGGCCCTGCCATGGCCGCCGTGAGGCAGCAGCTCGATCAGGTAGGTTCCCGCGGCACTTCGGTGCTGTTGTTGGGCGAGCCGGGCGTCGGAAAAGAGGTCGTGGCGCGGGAGCTCCACCGTCGCAGCGGTCGCGCCGGTCCCTTCGTGGCCGTCGATTGCGGCGCGGTGGCCGACGGCGTGCTGCAGAGTGAGCTGTTCGGCCACCACCGCGGCGCCTACTCGGGGGCGGGCAGTGCGCGGCGCGGGCTGGTTCGCGGTGCCGAGGGCGGCACGCTCTTTCTGGACGAGATCGGCAACGCCACGGCGTCGCTGCAGCAAGCCCTGCTGCGACTGCTGCAGGAGGGTGAGATGCGGCCGGTCGGGGCCGACCGGTCGGTCCAGGTCGACGTGCGCTGTGTCGCCGCCACCAATGCCAACCTCACCGCCATGGTCGCGGCCGGCTCCTTTCGGCAGGATCTGCTGGACCGCTTGTCGCGCTGGGTCATCGAGATCCCCCCGCTGCGCGACCGCATCGAGGATCTGCCGGTGCTGGCCCGGCACTTCGCTCGACGCCATGCCGCTCGCGACCTGCCGCCCACCGCCGAGCTCTCTGCCGCCCTGCTGGGGGCCTCGTGGCCGGGCAATGTGCGGCAGCTCGACGCGGTCATCGAGCGCGCGGTGATCACCGCCGGGCAGGGTTCCGCGATGGATCTCGACGATGCCCTGTGCACCCAACTTGCCGCCTTCGACGCGGTGTCCAGCCCCACGCCCGAGCCGGTGGCGGCAGATGAACCGGTGCCGGTGAGCCGACCGACGGGCCAGGAGCTGCAGCAGATGCTGCTCGATGCGCGCTGCAAGGTCACGCCACTGGCCCGCTCGCTGGGCGTCGGTCGCTCCACCCTGTACCGCTGGATCGAGGAGCTCGAGATCGACCTGGTGGAGCTACGGAAGCGCCTGTAGCAGCACATCCCTGCGCGCCGAGGGCGGCGCGGTGCGCAGGAGCTCGCCCGCTCGGTCCAGGTCGCCCGCGCCGATCAGCGCGGTGGCCTCGGTCATGGGGTCGACCTCCAGGCCCTGATCGCGCAGCTCACCCCACAGCCGAGCCGCAGTCGCCCAGCCCCTTCGTCGCTCTGCCGCCCGAGCCATGGCTCGCATGTCGCGGGGCTGTCCATCGGCCGGTACTGTCCAGCGGGCTTCTTGCTGGGCGTGATCGAGGTCCACCAGCGACAGGCCGCGGCCCGACAGGATGGCCAGCCGGTGCCCCCCCGGGGCGAAGCGCAGGTCCGCGATGCCCCCTTCGAAGCTCCAGTCCGCCAGCGTCGACCACGTGTCGGTGTCGTAGATGCGCAGCTGCCCGTCCAGGAAGGCGGCGGCCAGCAGCGCCCCATCCGACGACCAGTCGACGGCGAAGGCCACCGCCTCGCTCTGATCGACCTGAACGACCCCTCCGTCCCCGGTGTCCACCACCAGCACGCGCCCGTCGTGCGCCGTCACGGCAAAGCTCCCTGCATCGGGGTGCAGGGCCAGTCCGTAGGCGGGGTGCATCTCGTCGGAGCGGTGTCGGATCTCGCCCGTCAAGGCGTCGGCCACGGCCCACAGGGGCTCCTGGTTGCGCCGCCCGGCGACCACCACGGTGTCGCGATCGGCGGCGACGCTCCATCCATAGGTGATGGGCGAGGCGACCGGGCCCACCGGACCGAGGGTCTCGAGGCTCCACTGCATGGTGGGCCCCTGGCGGTAGGTCACGACGGCGCGCTTGCCGCCGGCCAGGATGTCGACATCGATGGCGCTTCCGTGGCCGGGTCGAGGCGGCAGGGACGGCAGCGGTGTGCCGGCGGTCAGGTCGAAGCCCGCGAGCTCGCCCGTGCTCGACGTCGCCCACAGCCGCGTGCCATCCGGCGTGAAGGCGGGCCGGCGCAGGGATCCCTGTGCGGGCAACGTCTGGAGCAGGGCCCCCGTGCGCCCCTCCCGCAGCTCGATGCCCGACTCTGCGACCGCGATGGCCAGCAGGCCACCGTCGTGCGACCACGCCAGGCCCTGGCCCTGGTCGACACGGTGCTGCCAGGGCTGGCTGGGGCGCGGCCACAGCTGGGCCAGGCCGGTGCGAAGCAGCCCCAGCAGGTCCCGGGAGGGAAAGACGAAGGTGGCCTGGGAGCGCACCCAGGGTTCGGGCCACTCCCAGGCGTCGAGCACGGCCCCGGTGTCGGCGTCGCGAACCATGCAGCCTGTGGCGTGCACCCCGATCACGCGGTCCTCGCCATCGTAGGTCCACGTGCCCTCGACGGGCTCGGTGTCCGACCACATCACCAGCCCGGTGGCTGTGTCGTAGGCCACCACCCCCGGGCCGCCGACCGCGGTGCCCACCAGCTGGTCACCGGACGGCGAGAGCGCAGCACCCCGGTGCCACGGCCACGACCGCATGGGCGTCCCGGTGGTGCCGTCGAAGGTCCATCCGTGCTCGGCCTGGGTGAAGATGTCGACGCCGGTGAGGTCGCGCCCGTACAGCACCCGGGTGCCGTCGCTGGCGGCCTCGGGCGAGAACGCCGGCATCGGCAGCGGCGGCGCGCCCGGCCGAATGAGCTGGGTTGGGTGACCGCCCACGGCGGCCACCAGGGTAGGCCCGCCGAACAGCAGGCCCTGCGCCATGCCGTCGGGTGCGGGCGCCGAGGCCAGCAGATCGCCGGTGCCGCCGTCGAAGACGCGCCACCGCTGGTCTTTTCGATCGGCCCAGAACACGGTGTCTTCGTCGGCAGACAGGGCGATCCAGGGCCCCTCGTCCAGGCGCTCCAGCTCGGCGAAGGTGCGCGGATCTGCCCGGTAGAAGCCAACCTCGTCGCTGAGCAGCAGCACCGAGCCGTCCCGGGACACCCCCATCGACCAGGCGGTCAGCAGGGGCTGGGGCCAGCGCGCGCTGGCGAAGGCGTCGACGTAGTCCAGGGGACGCAGGTCCAGCCCTTCGTCGAGGCCCAACGAACGCGCCGCCTGCATGCGCTCGCGGGCATCGACGTGCTGGCCGCGCTCCATGAGCATGCGGGCGATGGCGATGTGGCTCTGCAGCAGGCGGGTGTTGGCCTCGCCCTCGGCCGCGAGCGCCAGGTCGCGGGCGTCGGCCACGTCGCGCAGGTACAGCGCGCCGGCCCCCGCCAGGCCCATCGCCCCCAGCCCGCCGGTGATGGCGATGGCCAGGGTGACCTGAGCGTTGCGCGCCATCGCCTTGGCCAGCCGGCTGGACAGGGAGTAGCGGGCGACGGAGACGGGCTTGCCATCGAGCCAGGCCTCTACATCGGCGCGCAGGGCCTCGACAGAGGGGTACCGGTCCTTTGGATCGGCGGCCATGGCGCGCTGCAGGATGGCGTCGAGCTCCCAGCTCAGGTCGGGTCGCCGCTGGCGGGCTGGAACCCAGGCGCCAGCGGCCACGCGCTCGAGCAGCATGGGCCCCTTGTCGAAGGGGCGTGCGTCGGTGAGCAGCCGGTACAGCAGGGCGCCCAGCGCGTACACGTCGGTGCGGGGTCCAATATCGGCGATGGAGCCGCTGGCTTGCTCGGGCGCCATGTAGGCGGGCGTGCCGATCACCGTTCCCACCCGGGTCAGCGAGCCCTGGCTCTCGTCGAGGTCGGAGGTCACCGGGTCGCGCTCGCCCCAGGTGCTGCCCTCGTCGTCGGCGTCGAGCAGCTTGGCGACGCCCCAGTCCACCACCAGCACCTCACCGTGGTCGCCCAGCATGATGTTGGCGGGCTTGATGTCGCGGTGCACGACGCCGCGCGCGTGCGCAAAGCCCACGCCGTCGCACACCTTCGAGAAGATCCGCAGCCGCTGGGCCTGAGCGGGCAGGGTGCCCTCCTTCAGGTGGTCGGCCAGCGACCGACCCTGCACCTCGCGCATGGTGAAGTAGGGACGCCCGTCGTCGGTGGTTCCGGCGTCGTAGACCGGCACGATGTTCGGGTGCTCCAGCTGCCCGGTGACCTGCGACTCCTGGACGAAGCGCTCGGCAGCGCCCTCCGACGCCTTCCAGTGCAGCTGCTTGTGGGCGACGTGTCGGCGCAAGACCTGGTCGTAGGCCCGGCGCACCTCCCCCCCGCTGCCCTTGCCCAGGGCGCCGCGAAAGTCGTAACGCACCTGGGGCGGGGGCTCGCCACGGCCGCCCGGCGCTGGCGCATCGGGCAGCGTGCGGGTGACGTCGTCGTCGTGGGGCTCCGCCATGGGTGGAGCGTAGCCCATCCTGGACTGTCCCATGGGACGTCCCACGGCCGCCGCCGCGAGGGACGCGCGACGATTCGCGGCGTTCCAACGTGTGGGTCGCCTGGCCCGGATCCTGCTTGCCCCAGGAGGCAGGAGGTCCCGGATGAAGCCAGGGAGCCGAATCGGAGACTGGGTGGTCGAGGCGCCGCTGGGTGAGGGCGGCATGGGGTCGGTATACCGGTGCCACAACGCCATGAGCGAGCGCATCCTGGCCGCCGTCAAGGTGCTCAAGCCGCACAATGTCGGCCAGGATCGGCAGCGCTTCGTGCGCGAGGTCGAGGCCCTGTACAACCTGCGCCACGATGCCGTCGTCCGGGTCACCGGGTGGGGAGAGCAGGACGACCAGCTGTGGATGGCCATGGAGCTGGTGGAGGGGCACGAGCTCGCCTACCGGCTGCGTGCCGGACCCATGCCCGAGGCCGAGGCGGTGCGTGTCTTTCGGCACCTGTCCGATGGGCTGCGGCACGCCCACCAGCAGGGCATCACCCACCGGGACATCAAGCCCGAGAACATCATGATCACTCCCGAGGGTTCGGGGCGCCTGCTGGACTTCGGCATTGCCCTCGATGAGGGAAAGGAGCGGCTCACGAGCAACGGCTCCTTCTCGGGAACGCTCGCCTTCGTGGCGCCCGAGCAGTTCGACGACAGCGACTGCGACCCACGGCTGGGGGATGTGTATGGCCTGGGGCTCACCTTGTACGTCGCCATCACCGGCAGGCACCCGTTCCCGCGGGACAGCAAGATGAGCGAGAGCCAGCGCATGGCCTTCATCCTGCGGCGCAAGCTCGAGATCGAGGCGTTGGACCCCGGTGAGGGATTCTCGGAGGAGGTGCGCTCGCTCGTGAGGCGCGCCACCGCCTCGGACCCCAAGCAGCGGCTACAGTCCATGGGGGAGTTCGCGCTGCTGCTGGGGGTGTCGCACACCGAGCCCACCGCTCCGATTCGGCTGGCGGCGGATCTGCCTCCGCCCGCAGACGTGGACACCACCCGTCCCTACTCGACGGGGCCGCTCGCCACCGGGGGCATCGCCATGGCTGCCGGGGGCGCTGGCTTCATGGTCGCCCTGGGGCTGGTGGCCGGCCTGGTGCTGCTGGGTGCGGGGGGCGGCGCCTGGTACCTGCTCGGCGCCCCCTCCACCGCGGCCGCCCAGGACCTGTCCACGCAGGAGGCCGAGCACGAGCCCGTCGTGCTGGAACCGATGAAGCCGGTGCTGGCCGACCTGCGCGGTTCGTCCCAGCGCGCCGCTGCCGCGGCTCCGGCCGGCAAGGCCGACGAGCCCACGCCGCGCGGCCAGTCCAGGCCCCAGCGGGCCACCACGACGGCGGTTGCCCGGCCGTCGCAGGGCCGGCGCGGTGGACGGGCGCGCAGCCCGATGAAGAGCCCGGAGGCCCCGGTGATGGCGGCCGCTCCGAGCAAGCCGGCGGCCGCTCCGAGCAGGCCGGCGGCCGCGCCGGTGCCGATCGCCATCACCTCGATTCCGCTGGGCGCCAGCGTCTCGGTGGATGGCGAGGCGGCGGGGCGCACGCCGCTGGGCCGGCTGCTGCTGTCGCCGGGAAGCCACGAGATCTTGCTGGAGCGCGGCAGTGACCGCATCCAGACCACCATCCACGTCGGGCGGCGCGCGCCCACCCGCTTCGTCTGGAAAGGAGGCACCACATGGGAATCTGGCTTCTAGTCGCCGGGTCCGTCTGGGCCGGCTGTGGCGACATCGACGCCGCCACCGAGCTGGCCGAGAACGCGGCCTTCGAGGCACGCGTCGCCGATGCCCACAACGCGCTCGGCGCCGCTGAGCAGGCGCTCGGATGTGGGCCCAGGGCCACACCGGAGCAGCTGGCGCGCCTGTGGCTCGCCGAGAGCCTGGTGTACACGCTCGAAGGAGACCCCACCGCCGCTCGCGAGGCACTCGCGGCCGCGGCCCGGGTGGCCCCCGAGTTCTGGGTCGACGCCTATGGCGAGTCGCTTCGCGCCGAGCACGCCGCCCTGGGCGCGGTCGAGGTGCCCGCCGATGCCACCATCGTGGTTCGTCCCGCGCCGCGGCTCTGGTCGGTCTGGATCGACGGCCGACCCGCGCCCGCGAGCGCTCCGGTTCCTCCGGGGCTTCACGCCTTGCAGGTGGGCCCTGGGGATGACGTGCAGTTTGGCCGCACCCTGCTGGTGCCCAGCGGTGAGTTCGTGCTCTCCACCGGCCTGGTGGAGCCCGAGCCCGCGCCCGCGCCGTCCTCGGCGTCGGTGGCCAGCGCGCCTGCTCTGCCGGTCGCCACACCTGCCCGCGAACAGCGGTCCAAGGGGCCCAGGCTGGGCGTGTTGGGCGGCGCGGTGGCCGCTGGGGTGGTGGCCGGAGGCCTGGCCGGCCTGGCGGTGTCGCAGGACGGAGTCATGCGCTCGGCCCAGACCCAGGACCAGCTCGATGCCGCCTTCGCGCGGCAGAAGGCCCTCGGATTCACCAGCTACGGGCTCGGAGCGGCCGGCGCCGTCCTCCTGGGCCTCAGCTTTGCTCTGTAGGAGGTGGCCATGCTGCTCATGATGCTGGCCGCGTGCCTGGTGCACTCGGACCTCTACGATGCCCAGACCGACCGGATCGCCGGCCAGGCCACCGGCGACGACACCGGCGAGGCCGACCTGACCGACACCGGGCTCGGTGATGACACCGGAGATACCGGGCTCGCAGACGACACCGGGCGTGTCGGTGACACCGGTGACACGGGCACCGGCGACACTGGCGACACTGGCGACACTGGCGACACCGGTGGCAGCGGAGACACCGGGGACAGCGGACACACCGGTGTCGACACCGACCCACCGGACTGCGGTACCGGGGCCCTGCCCATCGCGACCTGCGACGACCTGCAGGCCATGTCCAACAGCCAGGCCTACTGCCTGGTGGCCGACGTGGACTGCGCCGCCACCGTCGACTGGAACGGCGGCAGCGGCTTCGAGCCCTTGCCCAATGCCCCCAACCTGGACGGAAACGGGCACGCCATCACGGGCTTGACCGTGCGGGCTTCGGCGGCTGGCGGGCTGTTCCAGACCGTGAACAACGTCACCATCCAGGACCTGGAGCTGCGCGACGTCGACATCGTGGGCGCGCAGAACGCCGGCGGTCTGGCCGCGGTGGTGCGCAACGATGCCCGCGTCGAGCACGTGTCGGTCACGGGCCGGGTGCGTGGGGGCAAAGACGTGGGCGGCATCGCCGGCGAGCTGCGGCACGACGCCGTCATCGCCGACTCCTGGGCAGATGTGGACGTCACCGGAGCGGGCGGCAACCACGCCGGTGGCCTCGCTGGAACGGCCTTCGCCAGCGCCCGGATCGAGCGCAGCTATGCGATGGGGGGTGTTCGCGGGCGGGCGACGGCTGGCGGCATCGTGGGCACGATGTACGAGGGGGCGGTGCTCGACCAGGTGTGGTCCAGCAGCACGGTCATGGCCCAGGCAACCGGCGGGGCCGGCTGGGCCGGAGGCCTGGTGGGAACACTGGGTTCGGTCGGTACCGGGCAGCGCATCCAGGATGCCTACGCGGTGGGCATCGTGGAGGGTTCGGCGCTCGCGGGCGGAATCGTCGGGCTGCAGGAGGGAGGGCACATCGAGCGGGTGTGGGCGGCGGCGCGCGCCGCCTCGGGCACGGCCGGCCGCATCGATGGCGGCACGAACGCCGACACCCTCATGGACATGACCGCCGCCGAGACCGGCACCAGCCCGATGGGCAACATCTACGACTCGGTGTCGTTGACCGGGTCGGGGCCGTTCTCGGCCTACGACTTCACGTCCACCTGGCAGCAGGTGGCGGGGGAGTCCTACCCGTGCCTGCAGTGGCAGAGCAGCTGCCACCGGCCGACCGCCTGCAACCGCCCCAAGCGGGGCCGCGTCAGCCACGTGGCGGCCAGCGGTTCGGGCACCGCCTGCACCGCGGCTCAGCCCTGCGACCTGGGCACGGGCCTGGGGCGCTTTGGGGCCGCCGAGGACACGCTGGTGGTCCAGGACACGATCTCGACCAGCGGCTCGTTGTCGTTGGGCCCCCGCGGCGCGGTGTGCGGCGGAGGTGAGGTCGTGGGCGCCAACCTGCTGCTGGCGCGCAACGCCCACGCCCGTGACCTGACGATCCGCGACGGCCGCATGCTCCACTTCGACCGCGATCTGGGGCTCCTGCTGCTGGAGGACCTGTCCGTCATCGACAGCCTGACCGTGGGCGGCCTGGAGCTCAACAGCCACCATGGCCTGGTGCTGCTGCGCGACAGCGAGCTGGTGAACCCGGGGCAGCACACCCACATCGGGCTGTTCCGCACGGCCGGCGGCATGGGCTCCATCGTGCTCGAGAGGGTCACGATGACCGGCGACGACGCGGCCGCCGGCATCAGCGGCACCACCACCCGTGGCTGGACCGGGGTGCGGGTGGTGGACAGCACCCTGCATGGGGCCGATCTGGACAAGGCCGTGGGGCTGTTCTCGAACCCCGCCGCGGGGGACACGGCGACCTTCGACATCGACGTCGACGGCCTGACCTTCGACCCCGGCAACGCCGGATCGACGACGACCCTCGGCGTGGCCTGGGACGGCCTTGGCGACGGTGACTCGGATGTGCGCCTGCGTGTGCGCAACTCGAACATCCGGGCCGGGTACTGGGGGGTGCGCATCGGCACCAACCCCACCGCAGGGGTGCAGTCCGTCGACCTCGAGCTCAGCGGCAATGCGTTCACCCAATACCACCCGACCGTGCCCGCGGCGGTGGGCGTCGACAACTACGACGACAACCGGGTCTGTGTCGCCGCGTCGGGCAACAGCTTTGCCACCGAGACGGTGTCCCCCTCGGTGGAGCTCTACAGCGCGCCCTCGGCCACGATGGAGCTCGTCGACCCCGATGGACTCGCGGCTGGCAATGCCGGCGCCTCGTTCTCGCTGCCCACCTCGTACGCCGAGGTCAGCAGCTGCGCCTCACCCGATCTTCCCTGATGCTCACCGGAGTCCCCATGCCTGTCCTTAGACTTGTTCCGCCCGTCTTGATCGCCCTGTCACTCGGAGTGGCCTGTCGACCGCTCGAGACGTCGGCGCCGGCGCCCATCGACCGAGACGGCGACGGCTACATCGATGGCTACGGTGCCGATGGAGGCGAGGGCGACATCGACTGCGACGACCAGCTCGCCTACGTGAACCCCAGCGCGCTGGAGCTGTGCAACGGCATCGACGACGACTGCGACGGCGAGGTCGACGAAGGCCAGGGCGAGGAGCTCGCGGGCGAGGTCCCGACCTGGCATGGCGACAAGGACCACGATGGCTATGGCACCGACGAAGACACGGTCAGGGCCTGCATCGCGCCGATTGGCTACGTCGAGAACACGTGGGACTGCGACGACTTCAACGGCGACGTCGCTCCCGGCGCAGCCGAGCTGTGCAATGGCCAGGACGACGACTGCGACGGCGCCACCGACGAAGGGGACGCCATCGACCGCCGCGAGTGGTTCCTGGACCAGGATGCGGACGGGTACGGAGAGCCAGGCTCGCCCACGCTCGCCTGCGACCGTCCCGAGGGCATGGTGAGCAACACCCGCGACTGCGACGACGTCCGCGACGACATCCACCCGGGGGCCGTCGAGCTGTGCAACGGCGAGGACGAGGACTGCGACGGGCAGGTCGACGAGGGCTTCGCCAACAACGGCACCGAGTACTGGCAGGACCTCGACGGCGACGGCTTTGGCGACCCCACGAGCATGACGCGCAGCTGCGTCGAGCCCTTTGGATTCGTGGCCGACGCCACCGACTGCGACGATGCCAACAGCGGCGTGAATCCGGCCGCCGACGAGCTGTGCAACACGGTCGACGACGACTGCGACGGCGAGATCGACGAGGCGGGCAGCGTGGACGGCGTGCCCTGGTTCACCGATGGCGATGGCGATGGCTTTGGCGATCTGTCCACCCAGGTCACCACCTGCGCGCAGCCGGCGGGGCTCGTGGGCCTGGCCGGCGACTGCGACGACAACAACGCGCTTGTGAACCCCGATGCCAGCGAGGTGTGCAACGACGTCGATGACGACTGCAACGGCTCGGCCGACGATGGCCTGACCGAGCTGGAGTGGTTCGGTGACGTCGACCAGGACGCCTTTGGCGACCCCGCCGTGCTGGTCCTGGGGTGCAACCAGCCCGACGGCCACGTGGCCGATGACAGCGACTGCGACGACCTCTCAGCGGCGGTCAGCCCGGCCGAGGCCGAGGTGTGCAATGGCATCGACGACAACTGCGACGGTGAGGTCGACGAGAGCGGGGCCCTCGGCGAGCGCGAGTCCTACTCGGACTTCGATGGGGACGGCTACGGCGCGGTGGTGGGCACCACGGTCGTGGGGTGCGATGTGCCCGACGGATTTGCCGACAACACCGACGACTGCGACGACACCGAGCCGCTGTCCTACCCCGATGCCGACGAGCTGTGCGACGGCCTGGACAACGACTGCGACTTCGTCGTCGACGACACGCCGGTCGACGCGCCGGTCTGGTACCCCGACGTCGACGGCGACGGTTCTGGGGACATCCTCACGGCCACCATCGCGTGCGTGGGCCCCGCCGGCTGGGTGAACGTACCGGGAGACTGTGACGACACCGTCGCCACCACCTTCCCCGGCGCGCTGGAGTTCTGCAACTTCACCGACGACGACTGCGACGGGCTGACCGACGAAGACCCCATCGACGGCCTGCAGTGGTTCGAAGACCAGGACGGCGACGGGTACGGCAGCTCGGCCTCGGCGGTGGCGGCCTGCACCCAGCCCACGGGCCTCACCGGCAGCGCGGGGGACTGCGACGACGGGGATGCCACCATGCATCCCGCTCCCGACCCCTTCGCGGACATTCCTGGCGACGGGGTGGACCTGGACTGCGACGCGCTGGACTTCTGCACCGACCTGAACTGCGACACCGAGCCCGACCTGATGGCGCTGGTCTCGGGTGCGGGCGTGCACGCGCTGCGGATCTACCACGGCCAGCGCGTGGGGGCGCGCTTCTCGGACAGCCACATGACCGAGCTGGTGATCAGCGGAGCTCCGTCGCTGTCCCGAGGCGGCGTGGGCGACTTCAGCGGAGACGGCCGCATGGACGTGGTCACCACCTATGGTGGCGGGCTTCGCTCGTTCTACCTGGGCACCGACGAGGGCAGCGGCCTTCAGGACACCACCCCGGAGTCGGGGTTGTCCGGGGCGATCGGCTCGGTCATCACGTCCGACCTGGACCGGGACGGCTACGACGACCTGGTGATCCTGGGCGACCCCACCGAGATCCTGTACGGGCCCTTCGACGGCGCGTCCTGGAGCGCCGAGGGCACGCTGAGCACGGGGCCCGTCGGCAATGGCTCCATCGCCGACGTCGACGCCGACGGCCTGGACGACCTGGTGGTCAACAACCCCAGCGGCGTCACCGTGTACTACGGCAGCTTCTCGGGCTTCTCGGGGGGCAATGCGGTGACGCTCCCGACGTCCTCGGCCTGGGGTGGCCAGACCTACAACCACGCGACGGGCGACCTGGACGACGATGGCTTCGTGGACGTGGCAGTGGGGTGCCGAACCCCTGGCGGCTACTGCGAGGCCCGCATCTTCTGGGGCAGCGACACGGGGCCGGCCAGCGTGGACTACACGCCCATGTCGGCGCCGCAGGGCCCGTTCTACATCCGCGACCTGGACAGCGATGGCCACACCGACTTCATCACGGGCGCCGACACGGGCTGCTGCGGCAGCGTGACCGAGATCCGAACGTGGTGGGGGCCCTTCGACGCGGGCACCTCCGACCTCTTCTTGCCGGGCATGTCCAGCAACCACACGGTGCTGGTCGCCGACTTCGATCTGGATGGCTACGACGACCTGGTGCTCAACGGGCCCAGCTCGGGCCAGTCCGGAAAGTACGTGCGCGGCGGCGCCGCCGGCTGGACCGTCGATCCGGCCTTCGCGCTGCCCCGGTACGGGATCGTCAGCCACATCGCCGACCTGAACCGCGATGGGTACCCGGACCTCGTGAACAACCACCAGATCTACTACGGCGGTCCCGGCGGCCTGGCGCTCGGCGACACCGTGGACCTGTACCCCGCCGCAGGCGGCGCCACGCCCTCGGCCATCTTCTCGTCGGAGTCGATCGCACGATGATTCCCCTGTTCACCTGGCTCGTGATGCACACGACGCACGCCGCCTGCCCCGATCTTCAGGAGGGCCCATTCATCCCGGGGAGCGGGACCTACGATCTGGTGGTCAACGGCGACTTCGAGGACGGCGCAGGAGACGCCGCCGATCACTGGGCCGAGTGGGGCGCCAACCAAGACGCGATGGGCCGCATCTCGGACACCCACCTGGTGTACGACGGAAGCCACGCCATGGGCCGCACCAATCCAGCCTGGGCCGGTGGGCCGTCCTTCCACCACCAGTCGGTCACCCTCCAGGGAGGGGAGTGGTACACGGCGTCGGCCATGCTGTACTACGACGCCACGGCGGGCCGCATGTACATCGACCTGTGGGATCAGGCGGTCGAGCACCTCGATGGCACGTACGGGGACATCGAGTTCCCGGTGGACACCAACCTCACCGCAGCGCCGCAGTGGCGCCTGTACGAGTGCACCTTCCGTGTTCCCGGCACCGGGCCGCAGACCCTGTCGCTTCGCACGGTCTTCGACTTCGGCTGGGGTCCCGGTGACGCCGCCTTCGACGACGTGGCCATCACCCCGGCCGATGTCTACGAGCCCCCCGAGCTCGAGCCCGAGGAGCCGCCCTACGTCGATGACGATCTGGATGGCTACTCGGTCGAGGACGGCGACTGCGACGACACCGACGCCAGCCGGTCGCCCGACGCGGTCGAGCAGTGCAACGGGATCGACGACGACTGCGACGGCGTCGTCGATGATGGGGTGCCGGTGAGCTCCTGGTACACCGATGCCGATGGCGACGGCTTCGGCGATGCCCACTCGGTCGTCGATGCCTGTGCGCAGCCGGCGGATGGGGTCAAGGACGCCGCCGACTGCGACGACAGTGACGCCAGCGTTCACCCCGATGCGACCGAGGTCTTCGATGACGGCATCGACAACGACTGCGATGGCGAGCTGGCCAGCACCATCGTGACGGGCCCCGATGTGGGCCGATGCGGCTGCGCCGCGCAAGCGCATGGCCGTGGACCGGTGCTGCCGGCGTTGTGGGCTTTTGTCCTGTTGGCTCGGCGGCGGCAGAGGCTAAGCTGACCCCATTCTGGAGGTCCCCCCATGCGCGTATCCACCTTTGCTGTCACCCTCGCTCTCTTGGTCGGCTGCCGCGAGCCCACCGACTACGGCCCCGACATCGCCGCCCTGCAAGACGACGTGGCCACCCTGCAGACCGAGAACATCGCGCTCGCCGATCGGGTGACCGCGCTCGAGACCGAGAACGCCTCGCAGGACACGCGCATCACGGCTCTCGAAGAAGAGATCGTGGCGCTGAGCGAGGTCGACCTGACCGATCTGCAAGACACCATCGACGACCACGAGGCCCGGCTCACCTCGGTCGAGACGGCCGGCTACGCCACCGAACAGTGGGTCCTCGACCAGGGATACGCCACCGATGCGGATCTGCAGACCACCAATGCCAGCGTGGCTGCCAACAGCACGGCCATCGCCACCAACGCCACCAACATCACCGCCAACGGCAGCGCCATCAGCTTGGCCACCTCCAGCATCGCGGCCAATGCCCTGCAGATCGGCCAGAACCAGTCCGATATCGCCGTACACACCGTCAACATCGGCACCAACCAGTCCAACATCGGCGTGAACGCGGGCAACATCAGCAGCAACACCACCGACATTGCGACCAACGCGGCCGACATCGCGACCAGCGCGGCCGATATCGCGGTGAACGCCGGTGACATCGCGACCAACGCGACCGACATCGGCACCAATGCAGGCGCGATCGCCTCCAACGCGACCGACATCGGCACCAACAGCGCCGACATCGCGGCCAATGCCGCCGCCATCGCATCGGTGATGGACGCCAGCCTGATGGGCATGTACCCAGCGCTGCTGGAGTTCAGCCGGCCGGCCTACGAGGCCCAGTACAACCAGGGTCACGGCGGGCACCTGATGGTCACGTCGGGCGGTGCCTTCCGCTACTCGGGCTGGATCTCCACCAGTGGTTTTGCCAGCGACCGCGCCTGGTTCGTCACCTTCTACGTGACCAACCCCACCAACGCCGACGTGGACGTCACCTGGGATTTCTGCCGCGGCGACACGGTCACGCTCACGGTCGATGCGACCACCGTGGCCTCGGGCGGCGACGCCGATGGCGCTTGCACCCAGGCGGCGGCGTTCACGCTGACCCCCGGTGCCCACGAGATCCGCATCCGCTACGTCGACGGCAACAACTGGTTCGAAGGCTTGGGCGTCGAGAATGCCTGGATTCTGGACCATGGCCTCGAGATCGACTGGGCCGGGCTCAACGCGGCGCTGGGCTCCGGGATTCTGTAGTCGGGAGTACCCGGTTAGCGGGGCCGTATGCGACGACTGCTGCCCCTGTTCTTCCTGCTGGCCTGCACGGCCCCCCAGACCTCCGACACCGATGACTCGGGCGGGGGCGGTGACGCCGACGCCGACACCGACGCGGACAGCGACGCCGATGCGGATGCGGACGCGGATGCCGATGCGGACGGCGATGCCGATGCCGACTCGGACTCGGACTCGGACGCCGACTCGGACTCGGACTCGGACGCCGACTCGGACTCGGACTCGGACTCGGACACCGACCCCGACACGGGGGACACGGGCACGCCCCTGGTCGACGGCGACAGCGACGGCTTCGCCGACGACGTCGACTGCGACGACGGCGACGCCACCATCTACCCAGGTGCCACCGAGCTGTGCGATGCCGTCGATCGTGACTGCGACGGCGACCCCACCAACGGCTTCGACGCCGACAGCGACGGCGTGGCCACCTGCAACGGCGACTGCGACGACGGCGACGCCACCATCTACACGGGCGCCGTCGAGCTGTGCGACGCCATCGACCAGGACTGCGACGGCGACCCGGTCAACGGCGTGGTCGACGGCGACTCCGACGGCTTCCTCACCTGCACCGGCGACTGCAACGACGCCGACTTCCGGGTGAAGCCCGGCGCGACGGAGATCCCGGGCGACACCATCGACTGGGACTGCGATGGGCAGGACTACCCCATCGTCGATGCGTCCAACGGCGCCTACGTGGCCAAGTGGGGCAGCGACACCACCGGCGACGGCACCCCCACCAATCCCTACCTCACCATCGGCCACGCGCTGGCCAATCCGGGCGCGGCGAGCTGGGTTGTGGTGGCCCAGGGCGACTACGACGAGGCGCCGGTGGTCGACGCCATGAACATCATCGGCGGCTACGACGACACCTTCGCCACCTGGGATCCCGCCGTCACGCCGGTTCGAGTGCAGCAGCTGCTCACCGTGAACAGCGGCGATGTCACCCTGGTGGGGCTCAGGCTTGAGCCGACCGTTCTTGGCCAGGCTTGGCTCCAGGTGGCATCGGCCAACGACCTGTGGGCGTCCGACCTCACCATTCGCGGCACCTTCGAGCTGCAGGGACGGGTGGTCGAGCTGCACAAGATCAATGCCGTCGGCATCGCCGGCTCGCGCCTGTCGACCTATGGGCTCAACCAGCTGCTCATCCGCGCCAGCTCGCTGATTCAGCCCGACTCCGAGATCGCGCTATTTGCCAACGCCAACATGACCATCCGCGACTCGACGGTGCAGGGGCCCATCCGCGTGCCCCAGGCCACGACCCGCATCGAGAACAGCACCCTGCGCGCCAACGGCCACTTCTACGGCTTTCAGGCCAACCGCGGCACGCTGTACGTGACCGACACCAACTGGGAATACGACACCTTCGCGATCGACATCAACAACCCCAACGCCCCGGCCCGGGTGTTCGTCACACGGTCCAACATCCACGGGCTGGTGCACACCGGCGGCACCCAGGGTGCGGCCTTCAACCTGCAGCAGAACGTGCGCGCGCTGGTGCGCGACAGTGTGATCATCGGGCCAGAGTGCACGGCGGGCACCAGCAGCTCGATGGCGGCCTACCTGAGCCAGGGCGCCGAGCTCACCGCGGTCAACAGCCTGCTTCGCGGCGGTCCTGGCGGCTTCTCGTCGGTGGCCGTGCAGCCCACCGACTCGACGGTCACGCTCATCAACACCATCCTGGATGCCGACGCCGCGTCCACGGGCATCGGCCTGCGCCTGTCGGGCAACGCCGCGACCGCCTCGGTGCACCACTCGCTGTTCACCGACAATCTCGACCTCGCGGGTCAGTGGGCCAACGGCTCTCCGGCCACCGATCTGGCCACCGTCACCGACCTGAACAGCTGCAGCAACTGGGGCTGGGGCTGCACCACCACCGGCACGGCAGTGGACGGTGATCCGCTGTTCACCGGGGTCTCGGACTTCAACCTGATGACCGGCAGCCCCGCCATCGACGCCGGCATCGACCCTGACACGGTGCTGCCCACGGCCCTCGAGGAGCCGCTGCTGGACTACTACGGCAACCCCCGTCCCGCCGGGGTCACCTGGGACATCGGGCCCGCCGAGCAGTAGACTCCCGGCATGCTTCCTGCGATCTTGCTGCTTGTCGCGGCGTTTCTGATTGGCGTCTTCATCTACGACGTCACCCAGAAGACGCACGCCATCCTTCACAACTTCCCGCTCATCGGGCACCTGCGCTACATCCTGGAGCGCTTCGGGCCCGAGCTGCGGCAGTACATCGTGACCAACAACGACGAGGAGCGCCCGTTCTCGCGCGACCAGCGCACCTGGGTGTATGCCTCGGCCAAGCAGCAGAACAACTACTTCGGCTTTGGCACCGACAACGAGCTCGAGCAGACCAGCTCGTACCTCATCCTCAAGCACGCGACCTTTCCGCTGCCGCCGACCCACTTCGAGGGGCCGTTGTACGCGATCCCGTGCGCCAAGGTGCTGGGCGGCAAGCGTGGCCGGGCCAAGGCCTTTCGTCCGTCCAGCATCGTGAACACGTCGGCGATGAGCTTCGGCTCCCTCTCGGCGGCCGCCGTCGAGGCCATCAACCGCGGGTGTGCCACCGCCAACTGCCTGCAGAACACCGGTGAGGGCGGCATCTCGCCGCACCACGACCACGGCGGCGGGCTGATCTGGCAGCTGGGCACGGGCTACTTCGGGGCACGCAACAAGGACGGCACCTTCAGCATGTCGATGCTGAAGGAGCGGGTCGATCGCTACGATGTACGCGCCATCGAGATCAAGCTGTCCCAGGGCGCCAAGCCGGGCCAGGGTGGTGTGCTGCCCGGCGAGAAGGTCACGCCCGAGATCGCGGCCATCCGCGGCGTCGAGGTGGGCAAGACGGTGTTGTCGCCGTCGGCGCACATCGCGTTCGGTGACGCCGACAGCCTGCTCGACTTCGCCGAGTCCATCGCCGCCGAGACCGGCCTGCCCGTGGGCATCAAGAGTGCAGTCGGCGACCTGATCTTCTGGACCCAGCTGGCCGACCTGATGGCCAAGGGCGACCGCGGCGTCGACTACATCCAGATCGACGGAGGAGAGGGCGGCACCGGTGCCGCGCCCCTGGTGTTTGCCGACCACGTGGCCCTGCCCTTCAAGATCGCGTTCAGCCGCGTCTACCGCACCTTCGCCGAGCGCTCGGTGGAGCGGGACGTGGTGTGGGTGGGCTCGGGCAAGCTGGGCTTTCCCGACAACGGCATGCTGGCCATGGCGATGGGCTGCGACATGCTGGCGGTGGCGCGCGAGGCGATGATGGCTGTGGGCTGCATCCAGGCCCAGAAGTGCCACACCGGCCACTGCCCCACCGGCGTCGCGACCCAGAACAAGTGGCTGGTGCGCGGCCTCGACCCCACCGACAAGGCGGCGCGCCTGGCCAACTACATGGGGGTGCTTCGCAAAGAGATGCTGGCGCTCGCGAACGCCTGCGGCGCGCCCCACCCGGCGCTGGTGGGCCTGGACCGCTTCGAGATCCTGGACGCGAACTACCAGTCCACGCCAGCCGAGCAGGTGTTCGCCTACGAGCCGGGCTGGGGCCACGTCAGCGCGGCGGTTCGCGACGATGTGCAGGGCCTGCTCATCCGGTGAGCGGCGCCCACGGGGTCCAACGGTACGGGACGTCGGCCACGTACATCGCGTGCGACACCTCGCAGGCGCCGGCGAAGCGCTGCTCGGTCATCCACGGGGCGTGCACGTCCATGGCTCGAACCATGCGCACGCCCCACTCGGGCCGCTCCACACTGACCCGGCCCAGCTGGCCGATCCTGGGGTGCACCGACCACGCGTGAAACAGGTCGCACAGCTCTGTGCGAGCGTGGCCCAGGCTGGCAAGCGACGCCGGGACCTCGTCGGGGGGGCCGCTGTGGTCGAAGCGCACAGAGAGCGCTGCCCCATCCTGGGCGTCGACGCTCAGGGTGGTGCCGGTGGCGTCGGCGTCGAAGCGAATCGGCTGGAAGTGGAAGTGAAAGAAGGTGAGCAGGTCGCCGCCCCAGGCGTACAGGCGGTGGTTCGCCTCGGTGCGCAGGAAGCACACGCCGCGCTGGTCGCCGCAGCGCACGATGGCTCGGTACACCACCTGGTCGAAACTGGCGCCCAGCGCCTTGGGCAGCCACAGGGGCCGCATGTCGTCCATGCGGGCGACGACGATCGACAGCCAGGCCGAGTCGTCGAAGATCCAGGGTTCGATGCCCGGAGGCAGCTGACGCGCCAGAGCATCGGGCTGCACCCGAAAGGTCAGCAGCCAGCACTGGCGGAAGTCCGCGCGCATCCAGAAGGGGTGCTTTGGAGAGAGCCGCCACAACAGCTGATGAAGCGCGGGCCAGGTGCGGGTTTGCGCGCTGAGCGAGTGGCGTGGGTCCATGCCCGAGCGTACCCCCGTCGCCGCACGGCGCTGCGCAGCGAGTTGCTGCGCGAGGCGGCCGGCACGGCGTGACTACGCTGCCTCATGCCGGAACTCCGCCAACTTCACGACGACCTGTGGGTGCTCGAGCGGGATCAGCGCTTCTTGGGCCTGGAGGTGGGCACACGCATGACCGTCGTGCGCTTTGGGCGCGACCTGCTGCTGCACTCGCCGGTGACCCCCGACGACGCCCTTCGCGCCGAGCTCGAGGCCCTGGGGCGGGTGCGCTGGGTGGTGGGGCCGAACCGCTTCCACCACCTGTACCTGGGTCCCTGGGCCGATGACGGCGCCAAGATCTGGGGCGCCCATGTGCTGAAGGCCAAGCGCCCCGACCTGGAGTTCGAAGGAACCCTGGGCTCAGCGGTGCCGTGGCCCGACGAGCTCGAAGCCCACGCCACCACGTGCATCCCCTTCACCGGTGAGGCCGTGTTCTTCCACCAGCCGTCGAGCACGCTCATCGTGTCCGACCTGTTGTTCAACATCGCGCCGACGGCGCCCTGGCTGACCCGCGCGGTGATGTGGGCGGGCCTGGGCTACCCCGGCGTGTGCTGCACGCTGCTGGAGCGCTGCCTGATCCATCGCGCCGAGGCCCGAACGGACCTCGAGAGGATGGTTCAGTGGGGCGCCGAGCGGGTGGTGCTGGCCCATGGGGACGTCATCGAGGAGGGCGGGACAGAGGCGCTGGTGGGGGCGTATCGGTGGGTGGGGTGAGGGGCGACGACAGGGCTTCCTTCTGGTGAGCGAGCCCGCTACTCTCTATCCGTGCCCGTCCATCCTCTCCCGCTCAACCTGCACATCCCGGTACCGGTGAACCTGCTGGACGAGGTTCGCACGGCCATCCGCATCGAGCGCCGTGGAGGCCTGAACGCGGTTCAGATGCGTGTCGACGGGGTCTTTCCCGTTCCGTCGACCGAGCGCCTGTTTCACCTGGTGGTGCAGACTGACGCGCCGTTGCGGCCCCGCGACCTGCGCATCGGTGCGCGGGCGCTTCGCGAGCTGACCGACGGCGAGGGGGGCGCTCCGTGGAGCGGCGCTGTGGTCGAGGTGAGCGGCAACAACCTGTGGGTGCGCGCCGGCTCGGTCGACCCGTGCACTGGCCCGGCCCGGCTTCTTCCCTTCGACTTCCTGGCGGCGCCGCACCAGTGGTTGAACGCGGGCGCGTCGGTGGCGGTGCTGCCCGAGTTCGAGCGCCGGCTCATGGCCGCCAGTGGCCAGGCCAGCGGCGTCCGCATTGCTGCGTCGCAGCCCGAGGGGCCGTGGAACACCTCCTGGGGCGTCGTGTGGGGTCCACCCGGCACCGGAAAGACCTTCCAGTTGGGGCAGCAGGTCGCGCGGCTGCTGCAGGACCCCGGCGAGCGGGTCCTGGTCATCGCGCCCACCAACCAGGCCGCAGACGGCGCGGCGCACGAGCTGGGCGGGCATGCAGCAGCGGCGGGGGTACCCCTGGGCTGCATCAAGCGTGTGGGCACCGTGAACAGCGGCGACTTCCTGGGGCCCCGCACCGCGATGCTGCCGGCCGAGCTGCACCTGCATCGCGAGCTCGAGGACATGGAGCGCGACCACGCGGGCGAGACCGACCCCGAGCTGCGTGCGCTCATCCAAGAGCGTGTCGACGGCCTTCGGCAGCGCATTCCGGGCTTCTCGGAGCACAGCGGGCGCGCGGACGTCCGCTGCATCGTGACCACCCGGTTCACCGCCGTCCGTCAGCTGGCCCATGACGGCACGATCGCGCTGCTCGAGCGCGGCAGGCCGCCGTTCACAACCGTGGTCATCGACGAGGCCGGGCTGGTGGGGCGCGCCCTCACAGCGGTGGCGTCCATGCTGGCGAGCCGTCGGGTGATGTTGGTCGGGGACCCCTGCCAGCTCTCGCCCATCGTGCAGCAGGCCCGGTCCATGCCCACGCCGGTGCGCCGGTGGCTGGCTAACTCGGCGCTGGAGCACCTGAACCCCCGCGACCGACCGGTGCACGTGCACTTTCTGGACCAGCAGCGGCGCATGCACCCGGACATCGCGAGCGGGATCAGCGCGCTGATGTATGGCGGTCGCCTGGTCAGCCACGATGACGTGCGGGCCCGGGACTGGAGTCGTTCTGGGGAGCTGCGCCACCTTCCGCGCCTCACCTGGTACGTGGTGGGTCATGGCGACGTGGTGCCCAAGACCGAGGTGACCGGCGAGGCCGCTCCGGGGGGCTCGCGGGTTCGGCGTGGCACCCGGCGGGTGCTTCACGCCTTGGTGCAGCGCCATCCCGAGCTGCGCACCCAGAAGATCCTGTTCGTCACGCCGTACCGAGGGCAGGCCAGGGCGGCCAGGACCTGGCTGGATGAGCTGGGACTGAGGGCCGAGGCATCGACGGTTCACCGCCAGCAGGGCAACGAGGCCGATGTGGTGATCTTCGACACGGTGCACGCGTCCAGCCTGGGCTGGGTTGACCGCGAGTGGCGACGCATGGTCAACGTCGGGGTATCGCGGGCGCGGCACCTGTGTGTGCTCATCGCCAGCGAGGACGAGATGCGCCAGCCCTGGTTCGCGCCCCTGCGCCGGTGGCTGGCGCCCCGGGTGCTGCGCCGGCGCGGAGAGGCCCTGCAGTGGTCCGACGCCCAGACGCGGTGGCACGCGCAGACGAGCCTGCTCGCTGTTCAGGAGTCCACGCCCGAGGAGGTGACCCCGATTGTCGGGGACCGGCTGGGCGACCAGCTCGCCGCGCGCGGTGCCCTGGTGTCCCTGCTGTCGGCCGAGCAGAAGCGCCTGGTGGACCTGGACCTGACCGACGGTGGTGCACGGCTGGTTCGCGGGGTCGCGGGCAGCGGCAAGACGCTGGTGCTCGTGCACTGGGCGGTGCGCCTGCTGCTGGGGGCGCGAGTGCCGGCGGTGGACATCGTGTTCGCGAACGCCGCGCTCGAGCCCATGCTTCGCCGCATGCTGCATGCGGCATGGCGGCATCGCACCGAGGGGCGCCGCCCCTTTCCCCAGGACCGCGTTCGGCTGCACCACATACGGGATCTGCTGCTGGACGAGCTGAAGGCGGCAGGCCTGCCCGCGCCGATCGGGGACGCGCGCTGGGACTACGAATCCCAGGCGGCGGCCGTGCTCTCAGCGGGCGTGAGCGCCGAGCGCTTCGCGGCGCTGCTAGTCGACGAGGCCCAGGACCTCGGTCACGAGCCCCTGCGGCTGCTGGTCTCGCGGGTGACGTCCGTCGACGGCAAGCGGCTGGCGCTGGTGTTCTTCGACAACGCGCAGAACGTGTATGGGCGCCGCGCTCCGGTGTGGAAGGACATCGGCATCGACGTACGCGGCGCCCGCTCTACGGTGATGCGCGAGAGCTTTCGCTCCACCCGGGCCATCACTGAGTGCGCGCTGGACGTGCTGGACCGCCTTCGCCCGCTCGAGCAGGACGCAGATCTGCGCGAGCTCATGCAGCTCCAGCCGCCGCTGCTGTCCCGAGGCCCGTCCGGGTGGCGGGCGGAGTTTGCACGAGCGGACGGCGAGCAGCCGCGCATCGAGTTGTTCGCCGACCGCCAGCAGGAGCGGCAGGCAATCGAGGATCAGCTGGCCGCCTGGGTGGGCGAAGAGGGGGTGTCGCCCGCCGACATCCGCGTGCTGGTGCCGCGTACCCGCCTGGGCGAGAAGCTGGCCCAGGAGCTGAACGAGCGCCTGCCCTTCCGGGTGCTGTGGCGGACCTCGCAGGGCTTCGACGACGGGGCCGAGGCCGTGGTGGTGACCACGCCCCACTCGTTCAAGGGCTACGACGCCGAGATCGTGGTGGTGTCCGGTGCGACCCACTTCGAGAAGGGCGGCGAGCTGTGGCCAGCACCGCTGTACGTCGCCATGACCCGCGCGCGGACCCTGCTGTGGGTGACGGGCACGTTGGACGGGGATCCCCGGTTGATCGAGGCCCTCACCCCTCCCGAACCCCCCGCAGCCGCCTGATCCCCTCGGGCACCTCCTCGCCTTCGCCACGCTCCACCGCCATCGCGTCGATGAGCTCCCGCAGCCTGGCGATTCCCTTGTGCGGGCCCGCGCCCACCTCGATCCATTGTTGGCTGCGGGCGTCCCACACCGACAAGGTGCACGCGTCGTAGCGCGAGGTCCAGCGCACCCGCGTTCTCGCACCCGACAGCTGGATGCGCCGATCCAGGGAGCGGCCGTGCACGTGCATCGTGCTGCTGTCCAGGGTCAGCAGGCGGTCGCCGCGCCGGGGATCGGGCAGCCACGAGCCCACCGCCATCAGCCCCATCGTGCCAGCGATGGCCGAGGCGGCGGCGATGGTGGGCGCCAGAGCGAGCAGCTCCCATCGGATCGACGGCACGGCAGCGGCCAGAGCACAGCACAACAGACCCACCGCCGGCGCCAGGCCCAGCATCACCCGCACGGTCCAGGCCTCGTGCTGGGAGTGGCGGTGGCCGCTGGGCGGCTCCAGCTTCCAGGACTGGCGGTCCAGGGTGGCGCCTGGCTCGGGCTCCAGCTCCGAGCTCTGGTCGCCGATGCTGGCCTGGGTGGCGATGGCCGCCAGCCAGGCGCGGGTATCGTCGCGGTCGATCTGGGCGTGGGCGCGCACCATCTCGGCGTTGCCGTGGTGGTCGCCGATGAGGTGCCGCCGGCCGCCGTACTCGGCCACCAGGTCGGCCCCGTCGCCGTGCACGAAGCGGATGTCCGTTGGCAGGGCCTCTTCGCCGAACGGCGTCTGCAGGAACCAGCCTTCGCGCCGCAGCACCATCCAGCGAATCGGGGTGAGGTAGGTCGTCAGCGCCAGGCCCCACATGCCCAGCAAGATCAGCGACATCAGCGCCAGGCAGCCGATGCTGTACGCGGCCATCGCCGAGCCGATCACGGCGATCACCGCCGCGCCCCGAACCACGGGGAAGGGCGCAGAGAACTCCCATGCCAGCTCGTCGTCCACGGCCCGATGGTACCGCGGGCGGTGGGGCGGCTGCCTGCGATGCGTCGGGCACGACCCAAGTCCCGCCGAATGTCCGGCGGCACACCCCTATGTACCCCCATGAGTGTCCGTCTCGGGGCGCGCTGGACCTCGCGGTCACGATGGAAAGCCTGAAATCGAAGGGCCGTCCGGCGGCTCGGATGCGCAAGCGGACACTCGCACCCACTTGGGTCCTGCGCGGCGGACATTGGAGGGTACTTGGGTGCCGCCGGCGCCCGCCATGGACGCGCTGGGTGACGGACGTCCGTCACCCGGCGTCGACACCCAACGGTAGAACCAGGAATTTCGTTTGGCGCGGTTCTCGCTCGTGCGGTCCGCGGAGGTCCCATGCACCACTTCGCCGTCAAGGCCCTGCCCCACACCCTGCTGTTCCGAACCTGGGAAGAAGGCCTAGAGCTGTGGCACCGCCTGGTCCGTGCCGCGCCCGGTGCCATCGCCATCTGCGTGATGCCCGACCACATCCACGTGCTGCACGCCCGGGACGTCACCGCGTCGCTGCGCGCGGCGATGAGCGCCTACGCCCGCTGGCGAAACGCCCGGCGAGGCGAATCCGGACCGGTGTGGCAGGCCCTTCCGCCGCCCACCACGCCAACCGGCAAGCTGAAGCGCTGGCGCGACGAGAAGTACGTGCACAAGAACCCGTGCCGGGCGGCGCTGGTTCGGTCGCCGCTGGCGTGGCCGCTGTCCACGTACCGCGACGCGCTGGGTCTCAGCCTGCTGCCGGTGCGCCGCCGCGCGCCAAGGCCTCACGACTACCACCAGCAGACCTGCCGCGACGACCACGTCGACGACCCGGGGCTGCCCGTCGGCGACGGCGATCGCTGGGGGCGGGCCGGTCCCCTGCAGGTGATCGATGCCGTCTCGGCACCGCCCTTGTTGCGCGCGTGCTCGGCGACGCCCGCTTCCAGGCGCTCGGCCCCGGCGACCTGATGCAGTCGCCGCGTTGGAGCGCATACTGCCGGCCACGCCAGCTCCATCGCTGAATGCGATCCATGGCCCGCCGCCTTCGGGCACACTCTTGTCTCGGAGGTGCTCGTGCGTGCCCTGCCCATCTTGTTGCTCGCGGCTTGCTCGTCTGGATCGGGCTCGTGGAACGGCCTCGACGACGCCAAGATCGCCGAGCTCGAGGTCGCCCTCGAGTCCGCCCGCGCCGAGCAGAACCTGCCCGGCCTGGCCATGGCCGTGGCCACCCCCGACGACGTGTGGGTGGGCACCACGGGCCTCGCCGACACGGCCACCGACCGGGCCTGGGCGCACGACGACCTCTTCCGCATCGGCAGCGTCACCAAGACCTTCACCACCGCCGCCATCCTGCAGCTCGCCGACGAGGGCGCGCTGACCCTGGACGACCCGGTGCAGCAGTGGGTGCCTGGCTACTGGCAGGGCCCCACCATCGCCGATCTGCTGGGGCACAGCAGCGGCATCGCTTCGTACAACTACATCGGCAACTTCGACGGCAGCGCGCAATGGACGCCAACCGAGCTGGTGGAGTGGGCCTGGGATCTCGAGCCCGAGCTGCACTTCGAGCCGGGCACCGACTGGGAGTACAGCAACACCAACTATGTGCTGCTGGGGCTGATCATCGAGGGCGCGACGGGCCAGAGCTACGAAGCGGTCGTGAGCGAGCGCTTCACCGGCCCGCTCGGCCTGGACGCCACGCGCATCGCCCAGGCCGGCGAACAGCCCGAAGCCCTGGTTCACAGCTACGACGAGCTCGGCCAGGACATCACCTGGAACCAGGATGCCTCCATGGGCTGGGCCGCCGGCGGAGGCGAGAGCACCCCCGAGCAGCTCGCGCGATGGACCGTCGCCCTGCACGGCGGCGACGTGCTCTCAGACGAGCGGCATGCGTACATGGTGCTGCCGGCCGGGCTCACCGGCCAGGGCGAGTCCGACTATGGCCGCGGAGCCTTCTACGAGAGCGACGGTGAGCTCACCATCTACGGCCACACCGGCGGGATCGCCGGCTTCCAGACCTACGCCTACTACCTCGAGCAGCACGAGGTCGCGCTGGTGGTGATGAGCAACCAGGCGCCCAGCGACCTGCGCGCGGCATCGACATGGGGCTGGGCCGCCATCCTGGGTCTGTGAGGGCTACCGAAGCGTCGCGCCCACGCTCAGCGCGGTCAGGTGCAGCCAGTTGAGGGTGTACCCGTCCTGGAAGGCATCGGGGTTGGAGCTGGTGCCCACGGCACCGCCCCCCACGTAGCGAAGCGTCAGGTGCACGTCCGAGCCATGCTTGCGCTCCAGCCCCACGCGCATGTTGGCGTCCATGATCAGCCCCTCCACGTCGTTGTTGGAGCCGTTGATGAGCCGGATGGGGGCCCAGAAGCCCTGCGCCTCGGTGCCCATGAACCAGTCGTCGCCCAGCGGCGTGCGCGACCGCCACGCCAGCAGCGGAACCGGACCGATGTTGCGGCTGGCCACCGACTTGCTGCCGTCGACGGCGCTGTACTGGATGTTGGCGTTGCGGATCTGCAGCCCGAGTCCGATGGCGGCCTCGGCGTCGTTGGCGCTGGCGAGGTCGTGCAGCCACGTGGCGCGGTAGAAGGGAAAGCCGTAGCGAAACTCCAGGGCCTGGCCGGCGGCGAAGGTCTGGTCGCCCACCACCAGGTCGGTCTCGGGAGCGACGGTCGAGCGAAAGTCGAGCGGCTGGTACAGGAACGAGACCGTGTTGCGGCGGTTGCGCCCCAGGTCGAGGTCCAGCTGCAAGCGCGCGAAGGGGTAGAGCAGGTTCTGGCCCAGGTCGCGCGGAATGCGCACCTCGGTTCCGTCCGAGCCGATCTGCAGGCGATGGCTGGGCTGGGCCACGGTGCCGAACTCGGCGTGCAGCCGAAGGGCGACCGCGGCGTCGGCGGCCTGGAGCAGGCTGTCGTCGGCGTCTGGAGAAGCGGCGAGGGCGGGTGCGAGCATCAGGGCAGTGATCATGGGACCTCCTGGAGCCATGATATCCGCAAAAGGTATTCAAACAATACTCAAAGACGATTCGAGACGAACGGACCGGCGGGGTGGTCGCGTCCTTGACACGGGTGAAGCAGCCTGGCGCAGTCTGGAGCGGGGGTGTCGACGCGGGACGGTCTACATGGGTGGGACCACAGGAGGTTTCGATGCGCCGTCTTCTCATCTGCGTCACTCTGGTCGCCGGCACCGCGTGCAGCGAGTTCGATCTGCAGAGCCACCAGGTCGGCCCCGATGCTCCGGTGGACGAGCCCGTCGATGACCTCGTGCAGGACCCCGTCGAAGACCCCGCCGACCTGCCCGTCGACGACCCCGCCGACGACGAAGGCACCGACGAGCCGCCGGTCCAAGACGACCCTCCGCCGCCGGGTGAACCCGTGGCCGATGCCGGCGCCGACGTGCTGATCGACCCCCTGGACTGGCACACCCTCGACGCCATCGCGTCCTACGATCCGGGCGGCTACGAGCCCCTGTCCTACCGCTGGTCGGTCACCAGCAAGCCCACCGAGTCGGGCCTGTTCATCTTCAACAAGACCAAGCGCAACCCGCGGCTGTGGTTCGACGTCGCCGGCGACTACACCTTCCAGCTCGAGGTGATGAACAGTGCCGGCATCTGGGACAGCACCCCCGACCTGGTCACCGTCACCGCCGAGCCCAGCGACCGCTTCTACGTGCAGCTGTCCTGGGATGCCGACAGCGACCTGGACCTGCACGTGCTGGCCACGCCATCGGTGCCGATCTTCGACACGCCTGGTGACTGTGCCTACTGCAACACCAACCCGTCCTGGGGCACGCCGTCCGCGCTCGACGACCCATCGCTGGACTGGGACGACGTCGACGGGCAGGGCCCCGAGACCACAACCATCGAGGACCCGTCGGCCGGCGACTACAAGATCCTGGTGCACTACTACGGGCAAAACGGCGACTTCCAGTGCATCGACTGGGACTGCCCCATCAGCCAGGCCAAGGTGGACTTCTGGATCGATGGGGTGCTCGTGCACACCGAGACCGGCACCCTGGTCGACCAGGGCGACGTGTGGGAGGTGGGCACGCTGCACTGGCCCAGCGCCACCATCACTCCCAGCGGCACGATGGACTACACGCCGCTGACCGGCTGCAACTAGACAGCTGAGCCCCCCAAGCAGCACAGTCCTCCGCGCCTGTGGATGGGACGTCGCGGTCCCGTTTGGTTACGCGAATGTCGTTCGCAATGGGGGTCTCGATGCGTGCCGTGCTCTTCGCCAGTCTCATGCTCGCCGCGGCGTGCTCCCGTCCCGAGGCCTCGCCGCCCACCCTCGACGAGCTGTCCCGTGGGCTCATGCGCGACTTCGAGGACACCGAGCTGGTCACCCAGCACATCGATGCCCTGTACCCGTGGCTCGACGCCGATGGGCGCGAGCAGGCCGCCTGGGACGGGCTGCTGCTCAGCAACCTGACGCTGGACGACCTCACCCCGCCCCTGCCCACCGACGACGATCTGGACGCGCACCGCGGGCTGGCGGTCGCCGCGGCCAGCCCCTTCGCCCTCGACGAGCACGTCGCCCTCATGGTTCGCGAAGACCAGACCTTCGTCGATCCCGGCAGCTTCGATCTCTACGAGCGAACCTTCCGAGAGAGCGACCCCGACGCCTTCGTGGCGCAGCAGCAGGACGTGCTGCGCACCCGCAACGACATCATCAAGAGCGGCGCCTTCGGGGTCACCATCCCCTACCTGCTCGACAAGGACTACCGGTGGGTGGTCACCGCTGACGGCCGGCGCGCGGTGGTTGCTCGCGGGTGGCTCGAGCAGTCCGGCTGCAGCGACAACGGCAACAACTGCGTGCACCAGTCCTGGGCGCTCGAGGCCCTGGTGGAGCACGAGGGCGAGACGCTGCGCCTGTACGCGGTGTGGCTCGAGGTCGTGACCCAGGCCGACAGCGTGCTGAGCGAAGACGCCCGCATCAACCTGATCGCCAAGGGCAACCAGGACATCATCGAGGCCACCGACGACGAGCTGGCCGGCGAATAGCCGCCGCTGGCCTACTCGAGCACGTCCCCCACGATCACCTCGCCCAGCCCCCGCGGCTCGTGGGTGACCCGAACGCCCCGGAATGCCTCGTCGAGCTGGCCCTTCACGGCTGGAAGCCCGCGGACGAGCACCCCCTCCACCGGCTGCGCCGGCTCACCGATGGCGACGATGCGCTCGTCGCTCACCAGCCAGTGCGCGAAGCGCTCGGTGTGTTGCGGGCCGGCACCCCCGTCGCGCACGATCACCGGCACCCGGTCGTCGCAGCGCACGATGCCGTCGGTGCACAGGAACGCGACCGGGGTGCCCTCGCTCACCAGCAGCTGGCTGCACACGTGGCGCTGCTCGTCGACGCCCTCGCCGCCCATGGGGTGGCCCAGGTCGTCGGTGCCCCCAAACAGGGTCTCGGTGATGAAGAACAGCCGCAGCTCGTCGGGCTTGCCGATGGCGCTGTTGTCCAGCCGCTCCCACCGCGACGACACCTTCATCTGCTTGCCGAACATGCCGATGGTCTCGCGGGGCACGTTGGAGTTGGCAGGGAAGCGGGAGGGGCAGAAGTCGCCGGGATCGTGCTGGGCGACGGGCTCCACGGTGGCCAGCGGCGGCCAGGAATCCCGCTGGGGCAGCGAGACGCGCACCGGGGCGTCTACGATGTCCGCCTTGAGCGGCCTGGGCTCGCCCCCCTGCTCGTACCAGCGGTCGGCGCCCACCAGGTCCAGGTCGCCGTCACCGTCCATGTCGATGGCGCGGGCCTGGGTGAGGCCGTCGGGGAGGGGATGCTCGCGGCACTCCGCGTCGTACCAGGCTGTCGCCGTGAGGTGCTTGAGGGTGGGCCCCTCCAGGCGTTCGCCCTTGGTGCCACACCGCCTCTTGGCTTGAACCGGGGGGAGCCGGGGTGGCCCGATCAGCGGGTGAACGTCGAGCTCCAGGTAGTCGATGTACGCGATGCGATCGGTGGCGACGACGATGTCGGGCTTGCCATCGCCTGAGACGTCGCCCAGATCGAGGTCCACGATGCCCGGCAGCTCGGCGAGAAGGCGCGGGTCGCGGAACTTCAGCCCGTCCCGGTGCATCTTGTCTTGCTGCAGCCAAGACACACCCTGCTCGCTCACCAGCAGCAGGTCGGGCCCGCCGTCGAAGCCGTGGTGAACGATGGGCGCGGGCACCCCGTCGCCATGCACCACCACGGGCTCTCCATTCCAGGCCAGCCCGCGCGGCGCTTCGAGCTCGTCGAGCACGGTCCTGCTTCCGCCGCCCGTCCGGTAGGCCACGACCGCGTCCTCTCGCGACAGGGTGGCCAGGATGTCGAGCGAGCCACTGCCGTCCACATCCACCAGCTCGATCTCGAAGGGGCCCAGGCCGGGCGCCATGTCGTGCCGCGTGAACCCCGCCGCGGTGTTCTCGTACCAGCTCACGGTGTCGGCGAAGTAGTGCGCTGCCGCGATGTCCACGTCGCCGTCGCCGTCGATGTCGGCCAGCTCGACGTCGGTGGCCGCATCCGTCGAGATGCGCTCATCGCGCCAGTCGGGCCCGCGCAAGACGTGCACCCCCGAGTGCGCCGCCACCACCACGTCGGGGTAGGCGTCGTCGAGCTCGGCGGTGCGCACAGCCATGGGGCCGATTGGACCGAAGGGATGCACGAGCCAGAGCAGGGTGGGCATGGGGGCGAGGGTAGCTCAGGGGCTGGGGGACAACCCGAACAGCTTGCGGTACGGGAAGCCCCCACCGAGCGCGTCCAGCTGGCCCTCGATGATGCGGTCGATCTCGGCCAGCTCGGCCTGGGTGTACAGCTCGTCCGCGCCGCCGGCCGCGCCCCGGCGCACCATGCGGGGGATGGGGGCCTCGGGCACGAAGGGCAGGCGCGGAGGCGCGAACTTGGACTCGTGCTGCTTCATCCACGGCAGGCCGGCGCGCTCGATGACCGCAGCCCGCTCGGCCCCGTCGAGCTCGACGCCCATGTGGGCGGCGATGCGATCGACCGCGGCGGGCAGGTCGGCCTTCATCTGCGGAAAGGTCAGCACCAGCACGTTGGGTTCGTCCCGCAGCCGCCACCAGCTCAGGGTGTGGCGCGCCCACATCGGCTTGCCGCTCAGGGTGATGCGCATCCAGTCCTGCGGGCTCAGCCTGTCCAGCACATCCAGCAGCCCGCCGGCAAAGAAGTAGCTCGAGACCATCACTTCCTTGGGGTCGCGAATGACGGTGATGTACCTGCTCTCGGCAGCGATGGGCACCGACGGGGCCGGGTTGTGCGTCTTGATCACGCGCCGGCCCGTCGGACAGGCGCTCCACACGTCCGTGTCCAGGGGCACGGCCCACGTCGGCACCGGGCTGTCGGGCCAGGCCACCAGGTCGTGCACCCGGTCGAACTCGGCGGCACCGCGCCAGGCGATCTGCAGCGCGACCTGCATGGCCCAGTTGGTGCCCGACTTCAGGTAGGTGGTCACGAAGACGTCGCGCTGGGTGGGCACGTAGCCGGCGAACGACGCCGCCAACATGCGCTCGGAGCTGACCAGGTGCATGCCATAGCGCAGCAGCAGCGGGCTCATGCCCACACGCTTCGCCAGCCACCACGCGGCCCGCGCCGGCGAGTGGCGATCGAGGCTCACCGCTCGTAGGCCCCGATGTCCCAGCTGCCGATGGGACGAGGGTTGCCATCGATGTCCAGGTCGATGCCCAGGACGCTCCACGAGGGGTCGATGGCCAGCGGGTCGACGCCGCCGTCGATGAGCGGACTGCCGGTCATCGGGCTCAGGTCACCGGTGAACGGATCGGTGTACATCACGTCGTCCACGGCGTGCACCGATGCCGCCGCACAGCCGGCCCAGTCGCAGGCGTCGACACCGGCCGCGTCGAGCGCGGTGATGCCCGACGTGTGCTGGAGCGCGAGCACGCTGTCGGCGGTGGAGTGCACCAGGTTGTGGTGCAGGGTGATGGTGTTGGTGTCGTCGATCCACAGGCCCCGGTTGTTGCCAAAGCTACCGCCCTCGGTGCGCAGGGCCGTGTTGACCACGGTCGTCTCGCCCCCGTCGAAGGCCGCCACACCGGTGGCGACCACGCCGCCCTGGGTGTCGACGTACATCGAGCTGTTGATCACCGTGGTGTTGCCGCCGAAGGTGGTGTGAACGCCGCGGGCGTGGGTGTTCGCCTCGAAGCCCGCCACCACCACCAGTGTCGAGCCCACCACCGTCATGTCCGAGTCCTCGGCGTGCACGGCGGCGAAGAAGGAGTACGGACTGGCCGACAGCCCCGGGTACCCAGCCCAGACCTCGGACCGGACGAGCTCCAGGGTGCTTCCCTGCGACAGCTCCAGGCCGTTGGCCTCGTTGCCGCCCCCACCGGGGATGGCGTCGTTGGTGATGAGCGAGTCCTCGATGCGCCCATCGACGTAGGCCAGTGTCCCCCCTCGATGCGCTCCCCGCGCGGTCACATTGCGCATCAGCAGCTGGGGCGGGTTGGCGGTGTCGCCGCGCGCCAGGAAGCCTGCGGGGCCGATGAATGTCGCGCCGTCCACCAGCGCGTCGCCGCCGAACCAGGCACCCGCCACGGTGCCCGTGTACGTGCCCCCCAGCACCTCGGCGCGAACCCCGTCCACGCCGTTCACACGCAGGCCGAACTGCGTGCCGGTCATGTCGGTATTCCGCAGCCCCAGGTCGACGCCGGTGGTGTCGATGCGGCCCGAGACCGTGCACTCGTCGAGCACCAGCAGGCCGTTGTCGTTCGAGATCACGTTCACCGCGTCGGCGTCGGCCGGGGCCAGCTGAAAGCCGGCGGCGGTGAGGCCTTGCCCCGCACCGATGGTCGCGAAGATGGCGGGCACGGCGGGGTCCAGGACGGTGCTGCGGGCGGTGAGATCGAGAGCCCAGGCCGAGGACGCGTCGTAGCTGCCGATGTAGTAGCGCGCGGCCGACAGGGTCTCGCTGTACACGCCGGCATCGATGTGGATGGTGTCGCCCGGCTGAGATGCCGTCACGGCGCGCCCGATGGACGCATAGGGCTGCGACATCGTGCCGTTGCCGGTCGTGTTGTCACCCAGCGCTGCTGAGACGTAGAAGTCGTTGGGCGAATCGCCGGTGGGGATCTGCACGCCGTCGCAGTCGTTGTCGACGCCGTCGCCGGGGTACTCGAAGGCGGTGGGGTTTCGAGCCGGGTCGGTGTCGTCGCAGTCCAGGTCGTTGTCGGCGGAGCCCGCGGCGATGGGCAGGCAAGCCCGCCCCGTCGACGCTCCAGACCCGTACGTGTCGCCATCGGCGTCGGCATAGACGTCGACGGCGTCGATCGCGTCTTCGTCCGCCGTGCCATCGCAGTCGTCGTCGATGCCGTTGCACAGCTCGTCGGCACCGGGGAACACCGCGCCGGCCGAGTCGTCGCAGTCGGTGGCGTCGGCGACGTGATCGGCCGGGGCCGTGCACGCGTCGACCGTCGAGGCGGCGTCGCCGTACGAGTCGGCATCGGTGTCGGCGTACCACGGGGTGGGGTCGATCGCGTCTTCGTCGACATCGCCGTCGCAGTCGTTGTCCACCAGATCGCAGTACTCGTCGGCGCCTGGATGTGCGAGGGCGTCGGTGTCGTCGCAGTCGTCCGAGGTCTGGCTGGTGCCGGCCGGCTGCGTGCAGGCCGTGATGGGCGATGCCAGGTCGCCGCTGCCGTCGCTGTCGCTATCGGTGTACCAGGTGCCCATGTCGACCGCGTCTTCGTCGACGGCCTCGTCACAGTCGTTGTCGATGCCGTCGCACAGCTCGTCTTGGCCGGGAAAGATGTCGGGATCGTCGTCGTCGCAGTCTTCGGGACGATCGAAGCCGTCGCCGTCGTCGTCGAGCTCGATGTCCCCGGAGTCCGAACCGCCGCAGGTGATCACGTCGGGGTCGGTGTCGTCGCAGTCGATGGCGTCGCAGTCTTCGCCGACGCCAACGCCGTCTCCGTCCATGTCCACGCAGTCATCGGGGGGCGGCTCGCAGGCGGCCAGGGCGAGGGCGAGAATCAGCACGTAGGAGCCTCCGTCGAGGTGCTAACCCTGCTGGCGGCCCCCAGAGGCATGCTACAACGGCACCACCCCGCCGTAGGGCACGCCAGAGAGGTAGGCCAGGTCGCGGTCGAAGGTGGTCAGATCGTCGCGGCAGAAGTCTGCCAGCCGCGCGTGCCCCATCGCCCGGGCCAGCACCGCCATCAGCTCGGTGGTGGCCTCGAACCAGTTGGCCAAGCGGCGCGCCGAGGCGCCGATCTCGAGCCGAGCCCGCAGGTGATCCTTCTGGGTGGCGATGCCCACGGGGCAGTTGTTGGTGTGGCATGCGCGCATGCCCAGGCAGCCGATGGCCTGCAGCGCGCTGTTGGACACCGCCACCCCGTCGGCGCCCAGCGCCATGGCCTTCGCAAAGTCGGCCTCGGTGCGCAGCCCGCCAGTGGCGATCAGCGTGACCTCGCCCTTGCCGCGGGCATCGAGGTGACGCCGCGCCCGAGCCACCGCGGCGATGGTGGGCACCGAGATGTGGTTGCGAAAGATGTTCGGCGCCGCGCCCGTGCCGCCGCCGCGGCCGTCCAGGATGATGTAGTCGCAGCCGACGGCCAGCGCGAAGTCGATGTCCAGCTCGATGTGCTGGGCCGACAGCTTGAATCCGATGGGAATGCCTCCGGACGCCTCGCGCACCTCGTCGGCCACACGCCGGTAGTCCGAGATGCCGTTCAGATCGGGGAAACGGGGCGGCGAGATGGCCGGCTGCCCGACCTGGAGCCCACGAACCTGTGCGATGCGCTCCGTGACCTTGTGCCCGGGCAGGTGTCCGCCGGTGCCGGTCTTGGCGCCCTGGCCTGCCTTGAAGTGGAAGGCCTGCACCTGCCGAACCTTGTCGATCGACCAGCCGAAGCGACCCGAGGCCAGCTCGTACAGGTAGCGGCTGTTGGCCTGTTGCTCTTCGGGGAGCATGCCCCCCTCGCCCGAGCAGATGCCGGTGCCCGCCATCTCGGCGCCCGTGGCCAGCGCGGTCTTGGCCTCGGCCGACAGCGCGCCAAAGCTCATGTCGCTGACAAAGACCGGGATGCGCATGGTGAGCGGCTTGGCCGCCGCCGGCCCGATGGTCAGCGCCGTGGCCACCTCGACGTCCTCCATCCGCGGAAGACGGGCCAGCTGCGCGGTGACGAACTGGATGCGGTCCCAGCTGGGCAGCTCGGTGCGGCTCACGCCCATCGCGCTCACCGGTCCGTGGTGGCCCACCTTGGACAGGCCCTCGCGGGCCAGCCGCTGGATGTGGGCGTTGTGGGGCTCGTCGACCGTGCCGTGCACGTCCTGGTACAGGCCCAGGTAGCTGTCGCGGTCGTAGGGCTGAGGGTGGTCGTTCGCCCAGGCGGCGACGGCGTCGCGGTCGACGTACACCACACCGTCCTCGACCCAGCTCTCGAAGCGGTGCAGCGCCTCGTCGTTGTTGTACTCACTGACGCCGGTGTCGATTCGGTAGTCCCACCCGTGCACGCCGCAGATCAGGTTGTCGCCCTGGACATGGCCGTCGGACATGAGCGCGCCGCGGTGCAGGCATCGGCCGTACAGCACGGTCACCCGGTCGTCGGCGCGCACCACCACCAGGTCGACGCCGGCCACCAGGGCATACGCCGGAACGCGGTCGTCGAGGGAGGCGAGGCGGGCGACTTCTGCGGCATTCATGGGGGCTCCACGGCGGGCGAATTAGCAAGGGGTCATGCGCAACCTAGTTCTGCTCTCGACAGCCCTCTTCGCAACGGCGTGTTCCGACACCCTGCTCGACAACCAGGCGGTCCGGCAGCTGGGCAACCAGATGTGCTCCATCGGCCACCCCAACGCCGAGTGCGGCGAGGGCAAGGTGGCCGGTCGAAGCCACGGACCGCTGTCGCTGAGCAAGACCAAGGAGCGCTGGATTGACATCGCCGTCCCGTACACCCGCAAAGACAAAGAGCACGAGATGACCATCCGCGTGCACGTCAAAGAGCTGGTGCCCTGCAACGTCACCACCAACGTGGTGGCCGATGACGGCCCCAACCCGATCCTGCTCGACAACGCGGTGAGCTCCAAGCTGGTGGGCGACGCGATCTGCAAAGAGATCGGCGCGAAGTAGCGCTATGGCGGGAGGTTCTGCGTGGCGCCGGCTTCGGCGGCGCTTGACTCCTCCACAAAAGTGAACAAGTTCACCTAGGTGAACAAGTTCACTTTCTAGGAGGTCCCGATGCTCCGCCGCTTCTTCGACTTCTACTGGCGCGTCTACGTGCCCGATCACGCCGCCCCGGCCAATCGTTGGGTGCACTTCCTGAGCAACATCGCGGCGCTCACCCTGTGCACTGCCGGCCTCGTCCTGTTGAACGAGACGCTGTTCATGCTGGGCGTGTGGTTTCAGCTGGGGCCGCCCTACCTGGGGCACCTGCTCTTCGAGAAGACCCACCGAAGCATCGACCAGGACTGGTTCTTCGCCGCGGTGGGCAGCTGGTACACCACCACCCAGATCCTGCTGGGCAGGCAGTGCGTGACCCACGGCCCGGCGCCGATGGACTTCGACCCCGAGCCCGACCTGGCCCCCCTGCTGAACGAGCACGGCACCGAGCTGCACGCCCCCCTGGCGGCGGCAGGCACCGACCGCGTCTTCGGCACCCCCGATGGTGGCGTGGCCTTCGTCGAGCACGGGGCGCACCGGGTGGCGGCCGGCGCGCCGCTGGGCCCCGACCGGGCCGGGCTGGCCCGGGCCTTCGCCGCAGACACCGCCGCGGTGGGACGCCGCGCCGTGTTCTTTGGCGTGGGCAAGGACTTCGTGCGGGAGCTCGGCGCGGGGTGGGATGCCCTGGAGGTGGGGCGGGCCCCGGTGTGGGCCCCCCGCGAGTGGGACCGTGCGGTCGCCGCCGGCGCCAAGCTGCGCAACCGCCTGAACCGCGGCCGGCGCGAGGGGATCGTGGTGGTCGAGGAGCACCTGGCCCGCCACGTCGACCGCATCGGGCACGTGGCCCTCGCCGCGGCCCAGGCACGCATCCTGCCGCCCATGGCCTTCGTCGTGAGCGTCGACCCCGCC
Organism: Myxococcota bacterium; assembly: GCA_965216925.1. Lineage (GTDB taxonomy): Bacteria > Myxococcota_A > UBA796 > UBA796 > CAYYHT01. The sequence continues at coordinate 6,501,246 of CBDCGT010000001.1, forward strand.
CTGGATGCCGAGCGCAGGCGCCTGTTCGTGGCCCGGCGCGGTGAGGACGCCGTCGGATACGCCATCTGCGCGCCCGTTCCCGGCCGCCGGGGATGGCTGGTCGAGCACCTGCTGGCGGTGCGCGACGCCCCAGCGGGAACCACCGAGACCCTGGTGGACGGGCTGATGCGGGCCCTGGCCCACGATGGCGCCGAGCTGGTGACCCTGGGCATGGTGGCGCTGGCGGGCGTCGAGCACCAGAACCACGCCCTGGCCGGCATCCTGACGAGGGCGCGCCGCTGGATGCGGCCGCTGTACGACTTCGACGGCCTGCGCCGCTTCCGGAACAAGCTGATTCCCGGGCACTGGGAGCCCGTCTACCTCGCCGCGCACCAGCGCGTGGGCCTCGCCGATCTGCTGGCCGTGCTGCGCGCCTTCGCCGATGGCCAGCTGGTGCTCTTCGCGGCGAACACAGCGGCTCGCTGGGTCAACCGCCGCGTCGACCTGCCCACCGTCGGGCTGGCCCTGGGCGCTTGGGCCACCATCGCCGCGGCCGTTGCGCTGGGCGCGGCAGGCACCCCGTGGCCCGTCGTGGTGGCAGTCGGCACCCTGGGCACCTACGCGGCGTTCACCCCCGTGCACGAGGCCGCCCACGGCAACCTGGCGCGCTGGCGCTGGCTGAACGAGGGCATGGGGCACGTGGGCGCCTGGCTCATCGGCGGCGCCCTGAGGCCGTACCGCTGGATGCACGGCCAGCACCACCGCCACACCGGCGTTGCCGGCCGCGACCCGGATCTGTGGGTGCAGGGCGCCTGGTACACGCTGCCCTGGCGCTGGCTCACCATCGACCTGGCGTACCTGCTGTTCTACGCCCGGCACCAGCGCCCGTGGCGCGAGTGGGCCGAGCTCGGGGTGGTGGGCGCCGCGTGGGTGACCGCCGCGTTGCTGGCCGCCTGGGCGGGGCCCGGCTGGCTGCGGGGGCTGCTGCTGGGGTGGATGGTCCCCGCGCGGCTGGCACTGGTGGCGCTGGCTTGGACCTTCACCTGGCTGCCCCACCGCGAGGGGGCCGGCGAGACCGCCCACGCCGCCCACCACCGGGCCCCGCGTCGACGGTGGTGGGAGCTGGCAGCAGCCCCCGTGGGCTAGGCGCCCCGGCTGCCCGGCGACGCCGTTCTACCCGCCGTCGAACCCCTCCAGCGCGCCCACCACCCGCTGCAGCAGTCCCTCGCCCAGGGGTGAGCCCAGCCAGGGCACCGCAGCGTCGAGCGCGGCCCCCACCTGATCCAGCAGGGCGTCGGCCGCCGCGGGCTTCTGCACCCACGCCAGCAGCAGCAGCGCGTGGCCCAGGTAGGCCAGCCGCACCAGCGGCTCGACCGCGGCCTGGGGCACTCCCTGCGCGCCCTCGATCGCCCGGCGCAGCGCAAGCCGGGTCGTGGTGCGCACCGGCGCGGTCTTGGGGGACAGGATGCCCACCGGCCCGTCCGGGTCGAGCATGGCGCCCAGCAGGGAGCCCAGTGCGCGCTGGTGCCCGTGAACCAGGGCGAATCGGTGGCGCATCACGCTCACGAAGCGCTGCCCCAGCGTGTCTCCGTCGATGGGCATCGCTGAGAGCTCGGTGGACACCTGCTCGAAGAAGGCCAGCACGATGGCCTCCTTGCTGTCGAAGTACCGGTAGGCGAGCCCCACCGACACCTCTGCCCGGGCCGCGATCGTGCGCATGGTGGTGCCGTGAAAGCCGGCCTCTTCGAAGGCGGCCATGGCGACGTCGATCAGATGTCGGCGGGTTCGCTCGCCTTTGCTCGGCATGTGGCTAGCTTAGCCGGTCTGGAGGTTTCGATGTCCGACTACACCCCCCCCGACGTCTGGAAGTGGGAGAGCGAGAGCGGCGGCCGCTTCGCCAGCATCAACCGGCCCGTGTCCGGCCCCACCCACGACAAGGCGCTGCCCACCGGCGAGCACCCCTTCCAGCTGTACTCGCTGGGCACGCCCAACGGGCAGAAGATCACCATCGCCTTCGAGGAGCTGCTGCAGGCCGGCTTCAGCGAGGCCGAGTACGACGCCTGGATGATCAACATCATGGAGGGCGACCAGTTCGGCTCGGGCTTCGTGGGCGTGAACCCCAACTCCAAGATCCCGGCCCTGCTCGACCGCAGCACCGATCCACCCACCCGGGTGTGGGAGTCGGGCTCCATCCTGCTGTACCTCGCCAACAAGTTCGGAACCCTGCTGCCCACCGACCCGGCCCGGCGCACCGAGGCGATGTCGTGGCTGTTCTGGCAGATCGGCTCCACAGCCTATGTGGGCGGTGGCTTCGGGCACTTCTACGCCTACGCCCCCACCAAGCAGCAGTACCCCATCGACCGCTTCACCATGGAGACCAAGCGGCTGCTGCACGTGCTGGACACCCGCCTGGCCGACCACGAGTTCGTCGCCGACGAATACAGCATCGCCGACATCTCGATCTGGCCCTGGTACGGCGGGCTGGCCAAGGGCAAGCTGTACGACGCGGGCACCTTCCTGGCGGTGCACGAGTACCCCAACGTGATCCGCTGGGCCGACCAGATCGCAGCACGGCCGGCGGTGCAGCGCGGACGCCTGGTCAACCAGCCCTGGGTCGAGGGTGGCATCGCCGAGCGGCACTAGTGGGGCAGGCGTCTCGCCTGCCCATTTCTCTCCAGGATCCTCGCTTCCTCGGCGTTATACCGGCACCTCAATCGAGGTGACCCATGACCCGACTCGTCCTCTTTGCCGCTCTCGGCCTGTCCGCCCCCGCCCTTGCCGTGCCCGTCGAGATGGTGCACCAGGGCCGGCTCTTCGACAGCAGCGCGGTGCCTCTGGACGGCACCCACGACCTCACCCTCGGCCTGTACGCCGCCCCCGCGGGTGGCACGCCGGTGTGGACCGACACCTTCAGCACCGGCTTCGACGACGGGTACTTCACGGTGCGCCTTGGCTCGGGCACCCCCCTCGACCCCGACGACTTCGACACCGACGAGCTGTACCTGGCGCTCACCGTCGACTCGGGCGCCGAGCTGCCCACGCGGCACAAGCTCAGCTCGGTTCCGTGGGCGTTCCACGCACAGACCGCCACCAGCGTCTCGGGGGGTGTCGTCGACGCCACCGAGGTACGCATCAACGGCACCACGGTCATCGACTCCACCGGCCCCGACGTCGACTGGTCCGACCTCACCGGCATCCCCACGGGCTTCGCGGATGGCGTCGACGATGGCGGCTGGAGCCCTCCCTCCACCTGCTCCAGCGGCGAGGTCATGCAGTACGACGGGTCGGCCTGGAACTGCCACGACGCGTCGGATCACACGCACGACATCACGCAGATCACCAGCATCTCCAACCACTCCCACACCCAGAGCCAGGTCAGCGACTTCGCCCACACCCACGCGGCCAGCGAGATCACGGGCGGCAGCGTCAGCCTGCCGTCGGGCGAGACCATCACCATCGGCGGCGAACAGCTCGACGAGAACTTCATCGCCGGGCTGCGCGGCCTGTTCGTTCCGCAGCTCAACGCGCCCGCCGACGGCGCCACCGTCTCCGACACCGATCAGCTGGCGTGGACGGGCGTCTCAGCGCCGTTCATCGTCGAGGTCGCGTCCGACAGCGCGTTCTCGAGCCCGCAGTCGCTGTCGGTCAGCGAGAACCAGATCACGCTCGCCGACTTCATCGCCGGCACCAGCCCGCTCACCGAAGGCACCTGGTACTGGCGGGTCACCGGCACGGGCTACGGAGTGAACGAGACGTCCAGTGTGCGCACCTTCGACTTCGCGTTCGGTTGGGGCACGCAGGACCGCCCAGCCGACGACTGCGACGACCTGCTCGGCAAGGCGCCCGCGACGGGCGACGGCGTCTACTGGATCGACCCCGACGGCAGCGGGGGCCAGGCGCCCTTCCAGGCCTACTGCCTGATGAGCGAGTTCCCGGGCGAGGGCTGGACCGTGCTGGCCCACGCTCCAAGCCACCAGGCCGCCGGCTACTTCGTGCGCGGCACCGACCGCAACGCGGTGGCCGACTTCACCAACGGCTGGAACCAGACCGGCACCTTCACCAGCGTCACCAGCCCCTGGTTCGACACGTTCCGGGGCTTCTACAGCTACGTCGAAGACCAGCCCAGCATCCCGCAGACGGGGCAGACCTTCGAGGTGTGGGTCGACTACCAGTCCACGACTGGCCCCAAGCACTTCGCCCAGCTGAGCTCGTCGGGCTTCACCTCCAACTGGGCCGTCCAGACCAGCGAGGGCGCCAGCTGTACGTCCTGGTACTCGGCCTTCAACCAGTTCTGGGACACCCTGGCGACCGGTGCCTCCGGCGGCAGCGGTGGGCACGGGTACTGCGGCTACTACCACAGCCCCGAGGGCTGGTGCGCCCAGGCCTACGCGGTCAATCAGTGCAACCGCGCGGGCTACGGGGCCTACCAGTGGGCGTGGTACCTGGCGCGCTGAGCCGCGCATGAACCAGCAGATCGTGCTCGAGCCCGACGGCCGCGCCGTGGTGGTCTACACCCCCTACGGCCGGTCCATCCGCTTCGCGTCCGAGCAACAGGCCGTGGCCTACCTCGATCACAGCTCGGCCACGGTCGTGCCGGTGCTGGCCGCCGGTGCGCTGCTGGCCCTGCTCAATGCGGTGCTGCCGAGCGACACCTTCACCTGGGCGCTGGCCATCGTGCTCCCGCTCGGGCTGGTGGTGTCCACGGGCGTGCACCTGCACGGAGCCCGCGACCTGCCCGAGTACGAGACGCTCGACTGGGACACCTCGGCGCGGCTGGACGGGCGGCCGCTGTTCTGGAGGGACCTCAAGGCCGACCTGCCTGCCGCGATCAGCGTCCTGCTGCTGTTCGGCGGCGTCCTGGCCTTCGGCTATGCCGACTGGCGCGCCATCCAGCGCGACACCACCCGGCTGCTGGTGGTGCTGGGCGCCGGAGGCCTGTTCGGCGCCGCTGCCGTGGTTGTGGGCTGGATGATGGTGCAGAAGGTCCGCTACATCCGGGCCTGGAAGCGCGTCTTCGGTCCGGGATGAGGGCCTGCCCACCCCAGAAGTGCTACCCTCCACGCTCTCTGCGAGGACTCCCATGGCCAAGCGTCGCCCCCTTCACGGACAGCCCCTGCTGGTCGCCTCAGTCGGGGCCGCCATGGCCATGACCCTGGGCTGCTCCGGCGGCAAGACCCCGGAGGTCGAGGTGGTGGGCAACCTGGTTGCGCCGCCCATGGTCGAGGGCGAGGTGTGCATCGACGTCACGCCGCCCGAGGCCGCCGTCACCCTCGACGGTCAGGCCACCACCGAGCGCTGCACCACCCTCGAGTCGTACGGAGGGGTCACGGTCGAGGCGTCGGCCCCCGGCTACACGACGCACACCGAGGTCGTGCAGCTGAGCGAAAAGGTCGAGCTCGAGGTGGCGCTGCAGCCCGAGGTCGCGCCGCCGCCGCCCATGCCCGTCGGCAACCTGATGCCGCCCCAGCCGAGTCCGGTCCTCGAGCCCGAGACGCCGCCCCAGCCCGAGCCCACGCCTCCCGGATGAGCGAAGAACTGTTCGAGCTCGAGATGCTCGGCGGTTCGGTCGAGGCGGCGTACCGCGCCCAGCGGCCCGAGGTCGCCGAGATGCCGTGGGGCACCATCGATCCCAGCCTGTACCCGCCCGAGCTGGTCGAGGCGGCCCGCAAGGCGTGGACGGGCGCCGCCTTTCAGGAACACCGCACCGGCGCTGCCTGCGCGGCCACCCTGCAGTCGCTCATCGAGGCGCGCGCGCCGCTCGATCTCATCGCCTTGGCCAGCCGCTTTCCCCTCGACGAGATGGTGCACGTCGAGCTGTGCTCACGCCTGGCCATGGAGTTCGGCGGCGCCTACCCGCTGGCCTACGAGCCCGACGAGATGGTCTCGGCCATCGGCCAGAACGACGACGCGCTGATGCGGGCCTCGCACCAGGTGGTCGCCTACTTCTGCGTGGGCGAGGCGCTGTCCATCCCGCTGCTTCACGGCACCTGGAAGGCGTGCACCCACCCGCTCACCCGGGCGGTGCTCAAGCGCATCGTGCAAGACGAGGCCGACCACGGCACCTTTGGCTGGGCCTACCTCGACTGGGTGCTGCCCCACCTCGAGCCGCACGACTTCGACGCGCTGGCCGCCACCGCCGACCTCGCCATCGACGGCGTGATGCTGAACTGGCAAGCCATCCGCGAGCGCCCCCAGGCCGACGAGCGCCACGTGCACGACCTGGGCTGGATGCAGACCGACGCCTACCTTCAGCTGGCGCGCCGCTCGCTGGAGCGCCAGGTCATCAAGCCCCTGCGCGAGCGCGGCTTCGCGGTGCGCGACCGAGCCCTGCTCTGAACAGGCTCGCGTGCGGGCCCCGTCCGCTCGCAGCCCTGCGCATCGCCGTCGCCCTGCTGTGGCTCACGCTCCCCGCGGTGTGGGTGGCGCCCGCCTGGGCGGCGATTCCGGCGGTGTCGAGCCCGATCGGCAGCGGCTGGCTGCTGCCCTGGCTCGACCCCACGCTCGCGCGCGCCGCCCAGGTGGGTGTGCTGCTGGGCGCGGTGCTGGGCCTGGTGGGCTGGCACGCCCGCGCGGCCTTTGCCCTGGTGGCGGCCTGCGGCTTCTACCTGTTGGCCATTCCGCAGTTCCACGGCGGCGTGCAGCACGCCCACCACCTGCTGTGGTTCGCTGCCCTGCTCGCTGTGAGCCCGGCCAGCGATGCCTGGTCGGTCGAGCGCTGGCAGCCCGCGCCGGGCCGCTCGCTGGGCTGGGGCCTGCCCACCCACACGGCCTGGCTGGTGCTGGCCGCCATCTACTTCTTTCCCGGGATGCACAAGCTGCGCGTGCAGCGCCTGGACTGGGCCGGCGACAACCTGACCTGGCTGATGTACTGGAAGTGGGCCCAGAACTGGGACTTCACGCCGCTCACCCGGCTCGACCACACCCCCACCCTGCTGTGGCTGGGTGGCCTGGCGGTGCTGGCCTTCGAGGTGGGGGCGCCGCTGCTGGTGCTGCACCGGTGGTCGCGGGCAGCGTTCGCCGTGCTCGCCGGGCTGTTTCACCTGGGCACGGCGCTGTGGTTCGACATCCACTTCTGGAGCCTGTGGATCTGCTTCGTGGTGATGTGGCCCTTCCAAGATGCCCAGGACACCGAGCCCTCCGGCCCCCAGCCCGCCGCGACCCTGATGGCAGCGGGCTTGTTGCTGGGCATCGGCCTGGCCGGCGCGACCGCCACCACCCAGGGCTGGCCCTTCGCGTGCTACCCCACCTTCGAGCAGCCGGTCGGGCGCTGGATGCCCACCATCGCGGTCGAGGGCGTCGATGCCTCGGGCGGCGTGTGGCCCGTGCCCGAGCGCGCCCTGGCCGACGCGCGCCACAGCCAGTCCTTCTACAGCGAGGCCTGGGGCCTCACCGGCCTGTACGGCAGCACCCAAGACGCAGCGCTGGCCCACTTCGCCGCCCGCATGCGCCTGCGGCCAGCGGTGCAGGAGGCGCTGGGGCCGTCGGTTCGGCTGCGGCTGCGGTCGGCCCAGCGCTCGGTCGAGCCGGGCAGCAGCGAGGTGCGGCTGGGAGAGGTGTTGTGGGAAGGGGCTCGCTGAGCATGGAGGGGCGGGCAGGCGAGACGCCTGCCCCACACAAGGTTGGCCCGTAGGGCAGGCGTCTCGCCTGCCCGACAGGAGGTTGGCCCGTGGGGCAGGCGTCTCGCCTGCCCGACGCGTCTCGCTGCCCGTCCCATGGTACCGCCACCCACCGTAGTCAGCCCGAATGGACACTCGGGCCTGCGTAGTCGAGGTGAATGGACACTTTGGTTTCTGCCGGGCCTGCCTGGGCCCTCGCCGCCCTCATTGTCCAGGTTGTATCGTCGGGCTGGCGAGCGGGATCGGCGCAGGCGTCCATTCACCTCGACTACGGTGCGGCGCCCGTCCATTCGCGGGGACTACGGCCGGCCGCCAGCGCTCATTCCTTCTCCATCCGCGCCCACTGCGACAGGCCGAGCGGACGTCGCACCCACCGTGATCCGTCCCACGGCACGCTCCGCACGTCCACCAGGTGATCGTGGGCACTCCTCCGTGCCTGGGTCAGGCCGATGCGCTCCAGCCGCTGCAGCCAGGGGTCCCGCTCGGGAACCGGGGTGGTGAGCACCAGCGCGCCCCCGGGCCGCAGCAGCTGCCAGCACGCGTCCAGGCAGGCGACGTGCTCCAGCACCTCGAAGGCGACGACGCGGTCAAAGCTGCCGGGCTGCAGGCCCAGCTGCTGCCAGTCCTCGATCGAGCCGACGACATCGGCGGGGGGCACCACGTCCAGACCGACGTAGTGACAGCGATGCCGGCGATGCAGCCAGTCCCGAAGCCAGCCGTCGCCGCACCCCACCTCCAGGATGCGCATCCCGTCGTGCACATCGCCGAGCAGGGTGCGCGCCTTCACGGAACGTGCGATGCGGCTGAGCAAGGGCATGCCGACAGGATACGTCGCAGCCATGACCCGAGAAGACGCCGCCATCGTTTTGCTGGGTGCCCTGGCCATCGCGGCCGGTGCGCAGGTCACCGTGCCCATGGTGCCGGTGCCGATGACGCTGCAGACCCTGGGCGTGATCGCGGTCGGCCTGCTCGCGGGCCCGTGGCGGGGGGCCGCCGCAGCGGCGATCTACCTGCTCATGGTGCTGGGCGGCCTGCCCGTGCTCTCGGACGGCGGCGTCCACGGCGGCCTGGACTTCTTTGCGCAGCCCACCGCCGGCTACGTGGTGGGCTTCATCCCCGGCGCCGCCGTCGCGGGCTGGCTGGGTGCGCGAGAGCGGTGGTGGCTGCTGGGGGCGGGTGTGGCCGGGCATGCGGTGGTGTTGCTGCTCGGCGTGGCGGTTCTGTCGCGCTTCCTGGGGGTCGAGGCAGCCATCGACAAGGGCTGCACGCCCTTCTTGGCGGGGGCCGTGGTCAAGAGCGCGGCCGCAGCGGTCTTGGCCTTCGCGGCAACCCGGGCGGGCTTTCGTGGCGGCGGTGATTAAACACTCCCGCATGAACAACTGGACCCCCGAACGTGTCGGCGATCTGACCGGCAAGACCCTCTTCATCAGCGGCGCCAACAGCGGCATCGGCCTCGAGGCCACCAAGATCCTGTGTGCCAAGGGCGCGCACGTGATCGTCGCCGCCCGGTCCGAAAAGAAGGCCACCGGCGCAGTCGACACGGTGCTGCAGATCACCCCCGACGCCCAGATCAGCTGGGTGCTGCTCGACCTCACCGATCCCGACAGCATCCAGGCCGCCGCCGACAAGGTCTCGGCCGAGCACGACAAGCTCGACGTGCTCATCAACAACGCCGGCATCATGCAGACGCCCGAGCGCCGCACCGCCGAGGGCTTCGAGCTGCAGCTCGGCACCAACCACATCGGCCACTTTCGCCTGTCCCGGGCGCTCTTTCCCAAGCTGGTGCAGAGCAAGGGGCGCGTGGTCTCGGTGTCCAGCATCGCCCACAAGCAGGGCCGCATGAACTGGGACGACCTGATGTACACCAAGGGCTACGATCCCACCTGGGTGTACTGCCAGAGCAAGCTCGCCAACCTGCTCTTCGCCTTCGAGCTCAACAAGCGCTGCGCCGCGGCGGGCAACGGCGTGACCTCCTACGCCTGCCACCCGGGCTACAGCGCCACCAACCTGCAGACCGCGGGTGTGGGCATGGACGGCGGCAGCGGCTTCTTCAAGACGCTGTACGCCATTACCAACAAGGTCGTGGCGCAGTCCCCCGAGCTGGGCAGCTGGCCCACGGTGCTGTGCGCGGTCGACCCCGACGCCAAGCCCGGCGGCTACTACGGCCCCACCGGCCTGATGGACTACCGGGGCCCCGTGGGCGAGGCCAACATCGCGCCACAGGCGCTCGTGCAGGACGACTGGAAGCGCCTGTGGGAAGAGACCGAGAAGCTCGTCGGCGAGTGGACGATCTGATCCTTCGCCTGCCGGCCCGGGATCGCACCGTCGCGGGGGCCCCCATTCGGCGTGTGCTTCCGCAGGCGGCGTGCCGCAAGGTGGGTCCGTGGGTGTTCTTCGACCACTTCGGCCCGCTGCCCCGGGCGGCGGGCGAGGGCATGGACGTTCGGCCGCACCCGCACTGCGGGCTGTCGACGGTGAGCTTCCTGTTCGAGGGTGCGGTCGAGCACCGCGACTCCACCGGCGGCCACGCCATCGTGCGACCGGGCGAGGTGCACTGGATGCGGTCGGGCCACGGCATCGTGCACAGCGAGCGCACGCCGCACCAGGAGCGAGCGCGCGAGGGCCGCAGCCACGGCATCCAGCTGTGGTGCGCCCATCCCGACGGCCAAGAAGAGCAGGAGCCGCGCTTCGACTCGTACCTCGATCTGCCCGAGCTCGACGTGCAGGGCGTGCGGGTTCAGCTGCTCTGTGGAGCGGGCTGGGGGAGTGAGTCGCCGGTCGAGGTCACCAGCCCCCTGGTGTACGCCATCGCCCACCTGCGGCAGGGTCAGCGCCTGCCCCTGCCCGACCACCCCGAGCGCTGTGTGTACGCCGAGTCCGGTCCGCTCGCCGTCGATGGCCACCGTGCGGACGCGCACCAGATGCTGGTGCTCGATGCCCACGCCCACGAGCTGCTCGCCTTGTCCGACACGATGGCCATCATCCTGGGCGGCGACCCCATCGGCGAGCGCTTCATGTGGTGGAACCTGGTGCACAGCGATCGCGATCGCCTTCGCGAGCAGGCCGAGCGCTGGCGTCGAGGCGAGTTCCCCGTCGTTCCCGGCGACGAAGACGAGCACATCCCGGCACCTCCGGGCCCGTAGACGATAGTCGCCCGCATGCGACCCATTCCCGCCCTCCTCTTCGTCTGTGCCGCCTTCGCCCTCGCCTGCACCGGGGCCGCGGTCCCCTCCCAGGTCGAGCTCTTCGACACCCCCGCCTGCGACAAGGGCGACCTCGAGGCGTGCTTTCGCCTGGCATCGGCCTACCGCTTTGGCCACGAGGGCACGGCCATCGACCCGGCCAAGGCCGTCCCGCTCCTGCAGAAGGGCTGCGACGGCGACCACGCCGCCTGCTGCAACGACCTGGGAGCCATGTACGGCGAGGGCGAGGCGGTCGCGCGCGACGACAGCAAGGCCGCCGAGCTCTACGCCAAGGCCTGCCGGCTCGAAGATGCGCTCGCCTGCGTGAACCTGGCGGCGTTCCACCTCGAAGGGCTGGGCGTCTCCAAGGATCCAGCAAAGGCCGTCGACTTCTACACCCGCGGATGCGAGCTGGGCGAGCAGGGAGGCTGCCGAGACCTCGCCTTCGCCTACATCCAGGGCGAGCACCTCCCCCAGGACTACAACAAGGCCAGGGCCCTGCTGCAGGACGGCTGCGACAACAAGGGCCACGGCCAGTCCTGCGCCGACCTGGGCTACATGTACGTCAAGGGCTTCGGGGTCACCGCCGACGAGGCCAAGGGCGTCGAGCTGATGCGCAAGGGCTGTGGTCTGGGGTACGAGCACTCGTGTGGGTACTGAGGGGGCCCGCGTCGGTGACCGAGCACTCCAATGCCCGAGCCCGAGCCCGAGCCCGAGCCCGTGCCCGCGCCCGTGCCCGTGCCCCATTCCGTCTTCTTCGGCGGGACAGCGCCGTTCCCGACGTCAATTCCGCCGTCGTTCGGCGTTCGCAGCCAGCCGCACCAACATGCGGACCAAGCGGTGCAGCAGCTCCCTTGCCTTGGGGATCTCCGGGCCGGTGGCCAACCCGAGGCGCCTCGCCACGATGAGCTGCGCCGCCACCTCCGTGGCGGACCGCCTCGCGATTCTGTAGAACCGGGCCTTCTCTGCCGGTGCGAACTCTCCTGCACCCTCTGCGATGTTCAGCGGAACCGAGTTGGCGGCCCGGCGGAGCTGGTTGCGCATGTACGAGCGGCCACTCGGAAGTGCGTGGGCGATGGCATCGACACAATCGACCATGTCCACCGCGACGGTGAACACGTCCAGCTTCTCGAAGTCGAACACCGGCATGGCTTCCTCTCACGGCCGAAGCTCGGTCAGGCCGCTGGGGCAAGCTATCGGTGTCCGGGAGAGCCCGGACGACCAACGGGCGCGGACTTCCGCGCCGGTGGAACGGGGAGGGAGAGCAGGAGAGGTCGGGCCCGGGCACGGGCACGGGCTCGGGCCCGGGACCGAGTTCCTGCCCGCCCTACCCCTCCAACGCATGCTGGCAGTTCCAGCACACCTCGAAGCCTGGCTCCCAGTCTTCGCCGCACTCGGGGCAGGTCTTGGCCATGGACGGGCTGCCCGGCTCGGACAGCGCGCCTTGCTCATCTGCCAGCTTCACCAGCGACAGGCGTCCGTCGGACACGGGCGTCTCGATGCCCATGACCTTCTTGGCCTCGGCGAGGTCCTCGGCGCGAATCCACACCTGGGCGTTCATCTCGGCCACGAAGCCCTGCGGAATGGTGGAGCCGCGCAGCTGTGCGTAGATGCCGGCCTGTTCCAGGAACTGCTGGGTGAGGTGTGCCTCGGCATGGTTGGGCGTGTTCAGGAAGCAGATCATGGATCGACGGTACCGATCGGGACCCCGTCGGTCAAAGGGCCGGTGCCCATTCCTCAGGGTGGGGAAAACCCTCCTTGCGGTGGGCGCGCCGCGCCTGGATCGGGCCCGAGACCGGCCCACGGATGATTTCGCGATATATCGATATCCCAGGTTCAAAGCCGATCGAGTACCAACGGCCCTAGATTTCCGTTCCTGTGCGGGCGCCCAAGAAATGGCGGTTTCGCGAACCGGCGGATTGGCGTCGGTACTGTACGTGGCACGCATATTGCCGACCTTTGTCCAGACCTATGGCTGGTAATTTGGATCGTGGGGAACGGCCGACTTCGGTTCGCGTTCCGGCTGCAGCCGGGCAGGACCGGTGCGCGCCCAGATCGGCAGGAGGTAGCCATGGGTGGAACGACGATGCGACGTGGACTCTCGGGGGTCGCGACTGCGGCACTGGCGGCGCTCGCCTGGGCCTCTTGGCCCCAGGAGCCGCAGTCCGAGCCCATCGCAGCGGCCGCGGTACCCGAGCTTGACGGTCAAGAGAGCGCCTCCTTCACCGTGCTCGATGACGGCTCGCGCCTGAACCTCGACATCACCGCGCCCGATGACGGAGACCCGGTCATCGGCGGCAACGTGGCCCTCGAGGCCACCTTTGGCATCGACGCCGGCAGCAACCGCGCCGTGGTCTTCGGCCTCGACCTGTCCATCTCCACCCTCGACCCAGCCGGCGGCTGCACCGGCGACTTCAACGGCGACGGGCGCAGCGACACCATCCTGGACTGCCAGTCCGAGGCCGTCCTGAACACCATCGAGGGCCTGGCCCCGCTGGGCGTGGGCGAGGTGGGCGTCAACATCTGGGAGTTCGTGTCGCGCACCACCGACACCCAGCCCGACCCCCTCGTGCAGGCCTTCACCGCCCCCGACGCCGACCTGGACGGCGACGGCGTGCGCGATCTCGAGACCGTGTTGCGCTCGTTCCGCAGCGAAGAGGTGCTCGACGGCGGCATTCGTGCCGAGGAGTTCAGCCTGGCTCGCATCGGCGCGCCTCGCGGCACCAACTTCGCCTTTGGCGTGCGTGGGCTGTGCGACAGCCTGGCGCTGACGGCATCCCCCGACGTCACCCTGATCATGGTCTCGGACGGGATCGGCAACGTGGGTCCATCGGTCGCCGGCGAGCTGCCCTGCTCGGTGCCGACGCCGGTTCATACGGTCGCCGTCGGCGCGGCCGCCTCGTGCACCGACGGCGTCTCACGCGTGGGCACATTGCAGGACATCGCCGATCTGTCGGGCGGCACCTGCACCGAGGTGGCCAACGCCGCCGATCTGACCGGCGTCCTGGAGGACACGGTGGCCGCTCAGGTCCAGTCCGTGCACTACACCATCGACGGTGGCCCGGCCTTCGACGTCAGCGCCGATGTGAGCCCGGCCCTGCCTTTCCAAGGAGGCGGAGATCTCGACCTGTCCACCGTGCTCACCGGCTTGGACGCGGGCGAGCACCGCATCTGCGTGACTGCCGTGGCCGCCACCCTGGGCGGCAGCGGTCCGTCGGGCAGCGTGACCGAGTGTGTCGACGTGGGCGGCAATGCGGCGCCGGTGGCCGACGCGGGCGCCGACGTGGTGGTGACCGAGGGCGGCGTGGCGCTGCTCGACGCGGCCGGTTCCTCGGATCCCGACGGCGACCCCCTGTCCTACCGCTGGCAGCTCATCGACTACGACGGCCCCGTGCTTCCCATCCCGACGTCCTTCCTGGCCCAGCTGCCGGTCCAGACCCTCGACGACGGGGTGTACACCTTCCAGCTGACCGTCTCGGACGGCGTCTTCCAGGACACCGACACCGTCGACGTGGTGGTCACCAACGGCGAGCCCGCCATCGCGTCCGCCCAGCTCTCGGGCACCACCGAGGGCGGCGCCACCCTGCTCACCGCTTCGTTCACCGATCCCGGCGCTGTCGACACCCACACCGCGCGCATCGACTGGGGCGACGGCTCGGCGGTCGAGCTGGTGGACGTCAGCGGTCAGGCCAGCGGCACGGGCACCCTGGTGGTGCCCCATGTCTTCGGCGATGCAGGGCCGGCCTCGGTCACCCTCGAGCTCATCGACGACGACGACGGCATCGACAGCACCACCGTCGACGCGCTGATCACCGAGGCCCTGGCCATCTGGGCCACCGGAACCGGCGCCGACGCCCTGTCGTGGACCAGCGCCGGCACCGTCGTGGGCCGGGTTCACAGCAACGGCGGCCTGACCGTGTCCGGGCCCGCCAAGTCGGTCGACGGCAGCACCGAGTACGCCGGCACCCTCGACGTGACCGGCCCGGCCACCTTCGACCCGCCGCCCACCCTGGTCAGCGCCGAGCCCTCGCCGGTGAGCTTCGCCCTCGCCGACTACGCGCCCGGCGGCCGAGCGGCCCTGACCGCGGGCACGCAGTGGTACGACCACACCGCCGAGTGCGACAGCGGCACCTGGGCTCCGGGCGATGCGCTGGCCACCGGCGTGCACTACGCCGACTGCGACATCGTGCTCGAGGGCCCCGAGGTGGCGCAGCCGCCGTCCACCGACCCATCCGCGCCCGTCGCCGCCATCGACCTGCGCCACAGCTCGGGCTGCGAGGCCATCGTCGACGCCCGGTACTCAGCGGCCATGGCGGGCGATCTGGTGGGCGCGAGCTGGTTCGTGGACGGTCGCTTCGCCGCCAGCGGCATGGTGGCGGTGCTCGAGCTGGGTCCCGGGCCTCATCAGATCACCCTGCAGGTGCGGGACGACGCCGGGCAGTACAGCGAGCTCGCCGCCCACAGCGTGGACACCGGCAGCTGCACACCCTCGCCCCTGGCCGACTGCCAGGCGCTCGACTTCGAGGGCGCGCCCGCCGGCATGGACGCCAGCGACCTGTACGCGACCGAGGGCGTGCTCATCGGCGCCACCGCGCGCAACGGCAGCCCGGGCACGGCCATCACCTTCGACTCGTCCAGCCCCACCGGCGGCGACAACGACCTGGGCACCCCCAACCAGAGCTACGGCGGCCCTGGCGTGGGCAGCGGCGGCGCCAGCAACGACATCGCGCTGGGCATGGTGCTGGTGCGCGCCGAGAACACCCACGACGGCAACGGCGACGGCCTCGTCGACACCCCCGACGACCACGCCAGCGGCGCCATCCTCACCTTCGACTTCGACACCCCGCGCTGCGTGTTCGGCGCCGACCTGGTCGACGTCGAAGACAGCGAGAAGCCCGCGCGCTTCACCGGCTACGACGACGGCGGCACCGAGCTGTTCGAGGTCGAGGCGGGCGGCGGAGGCGACAACTCGTATGAGTTCGTGGCCATGGACGGCTGCGGCGTCAGCCATCTCGACGTCAACCTGCGCGGCAGCGGCGCCCTGGACACCCTGCTGGTGTGCGAGCCCGGCGCCGGCGGTGCACGCGGCCCCATCGCCAGCGGCCCGGTCACCATCGCCTCGTCGGGCACCATCACCGTGCAGGGCCCGTCGGCCGCGCTCACCAGCTACATCGACGGCGCCCTGCTGGTCAGCGACAACCAGGCCGGCGAGCCCGACGCGGTGCGGCTGTCGGCGGGCAGCGGCGCCTACTCGGGCTTCGTGTACACCGGCAGCGGCCGGGTGCTGGTGGACGGCGCCAGCAGCCGCTTCACCTGCGGCCTGGTGGGCGAGACCATCGCCCTCGAGGGAGCGGTCGAGGCCCATGCCGCCGACTGCAGCCGTCCCGCACGCACCGGCGCCGACCCGCTGCTGGCGCCCGAGCTGGCCCTGTCCCTGGTCAACAGCACCGCCGACGCCCTGCCCGCCGAGCCCGTCGACGCCCTGGTCTCAGCGACCCACACCGGCGCGCGCCTGGTGGTTCCCGAGGTCATCGGCCTGCAGAACGTCGGAAGCAGCGTGCTCACCGTCGACGCCGTGACCGTCACCGTCCAGGCGCTCGACGCGGGCACCGGCACCTGGTCGGCGCTGCCCACGGTCACCGCCCTGGGAACCTCGGGCATCGCAGGAAGCGCCGTCAACCCGGGCGAGCTGGCCAGCTGGGGCATCGAGCTGCAGGGCACCCTGACGCCGGCCCAGCTCACCGACCTGCTCGACCCGGGCACCACCCAGGCGGTGCGCACCCAGGTCGACTTCCAGACCTCCGGCGGCACCGCTCGGCCGCTGTACCGCTTTGGCGACGACCACGCCCCCGCGCTGCGCGCCCAGGGCGCCTCCATCGACGACCTGCAGCTCACCGTCGCCACCGTCGACGGGCGGCTCACCGCACTCGACGGCACCACCGACGCCGCGCTGGCCTCGCTGCAGCCCGGCGACATCGCCAACGTCGCCGTGGCTGCCCTGGCGCCCGCGCCGGCCCCCATCGGGTCCTCGGAGTCCGCCGACGCCTACCTGGCGCGCCTCAACGGCTTCGACCATGCCACCCTGGGCTCGGTGGTCACCGGGCGCGCCTCGGCGGGCCTGGGCCCCGTGCTCGCCATCACCGCCATCGACACCAGCACCCTGCACCTGCCCGTCGTCGACCTCACCGCTCAGGTGCCCAGCAGCCTGGTCTCGGGCGAGCCGCTGGTGGCCCTGGTCGATGCGGCCAACACCTCCAGCGCCGACGCCGTCGGTCTGGCCGCAGACATCGAGGTCGAGAGCGACGGCAGCCTGACGCCCATCGACCTGCCCACGTCCCTGTCCAGCGGCGGCCAGGCCAGCGCTGCTCCCTCCATCGCCCTGCCGCCCGCGGCTACCGGCAGCACCGCGCGCACCACCGCCCTGTGGAGCTGGTCCGACGCCGCGGGCAACAACTACGGCCCGGTCGGCCGCGCCGCCGACACCCAGGTCGATCTGCCCGCCACCGTGCTCGCCACCCTGGTCGACACGCTCGCCGTCGACGCCGACGGCAACGGCCTGGTCACCCCCGGCGACACGGTTCGCTACAGCGCGGTGGTGCAGAACAACGGCTCGCTGCCGCTGCCGGGCTCCGTCCTGACCCTGCCGCTCGACCCGAACACCACCTACGCCCCGGGCTCGGCCACCACCGACACCGGCACGGTCACCAGCGCCGACGACACCGCCGTGGTGGTCGACACGGGCGGCCTGCCCGGCTTTGGCGCGGCCACGGTGTCCTTCCAGGCCGTGGTCACCGGCACGCCCAGCTTGCTGTCGGTGCAGGGCACGGTCACCGGCACCGGGCTGGGCCCCGCCCTCACCGACGACCCGGCCTTGCCCGGCGCCTTCGACCCCACCACCACCCCCATCACCGAGCCCCTGCCCTCGCTGGCCGGCGTGCTGATGGACGCGGTGCTGGTCGACGCCGACCTCGACGACACCGTGAGCGAGGGCGACACCCTGCGCTACACCGCCACCGTCGAGAACCGCGGCATCGGCTCGCTCACCGGCGTGCACTTCACCCTGGCGCCCGACATCGGCACCGCGGTGGTGGTGGGCTCGGTGCTCACCGACCTGGGCACGGTCGACGTAGGCAACACCGCGGGCGACACCACCGTCGACATCGACGTGGCCACCCTGGCCACGGGCTCCTTCGCGATGGTGCAGCTCGACCTGCTGGTCACCCAGAGCCGCAGCGCCACGCGCACGATGGTGGCGGTCCAGGGTCAGCTGACGGCCAACGAGACCAGCGCGGTCACCGATGACCCGGGCACCGCGGCCCCGGACGACGCCACCGAGACGCCACTAGGCGTCACCAGTGGTGGCGACATCATCGTTCAGTACGCCGACTGCGACCCCGCCGACATCGCGCTCACCGCACCCGGCGAGGGGGTACGCGTGGCCGGCCTCGTCGACATCACCGCCGACGTCACCCTGGCCCCTGGCACAGTCTCCACCTGGCGCCTGGTGTCCGTGCCCGAGGGCCTCGACCCAGACGTCAGCGCCTCGGTCATCACCGAGGGCACCGGCGACATCCCCGCCAACCTGGGCACCTTCGACCCCACCCTCGTCCGCAACGGCGTGCACTCCCTGCAGCTCGAGGTCACGGACAGCAACGGCGACACCTGCGCTGCGACCCAGGGCATCTACGTCGACGGCCAGGCCAAGCTGGGCTCCCTCGACATCGCCTTCACCGACGCAGAATGGTCCAGCGCCATCACCAACATGAGCATGGTGCGCAGCTACCGCACCATCCGCCGCAACGAGCCCGGCGACTTCGGCTTTGGCTGGCAGCTGTCGTTCGGCGACATGACGGTGCAGACCAACGGCCCGCTCGGCGACGGTGGCTGGGGCCAGGAGTCGTGCGGCGGCGGCTTCATCTGGACCGAGCTGTGCTTCGTGACCACCAAGCCGCACATCGCGACGGTGCGCTGGCCCGACGGCCGCGTCGAGGCCTTCGACTTCACGCCCACCGCGACCACCACCTTCTTCTCCACCCTCGGCACCGCGGCCTTCACCCCCCGCGCCGGCGCCTTCAGCCGGCTCGAGCCCGCTCCCGGCGAGGGCGCCCTGTTCTTCGACCCCGCCAGCCTGCGCGGGGGCATCTTTGGCGAGCAGGGCGTCTACGACCCGCAGCGCTACGTGCTCACGGACATCTTCGGTACCCGGTACACCCTCGACAAGGACGAGGGCCTGGTCGAGACCGTCGACTTCCGTGGCAACCGCACCACCTACGGCCGCGACGGCATCTTCCCCGACGACACCCCCGGCGTCGTGTTCATCCGCGACAGCCAGGACCGAATCGAAGAGATGCACCTGCCCGACGGCGAGGTCATCCTCTACGACTACGACACCAACGGCGACCTCGTCCTGGTCACCGACCAGCGCGGCGACACCGTCGAGTTCGGCTACGACGCCGAGCACCGCCTGCAGACCTTCACCGAGACCGGCGAGGGCGTGCTCGCAACCATCACCTACGACAGCGAAGGCCGCCTGGACACCCGCACCGACGCGGCGGGCGTGCTGATGGAAACCGACGTCGACACCAGCGCGTACACCACCACGGTCACCGGCCCCGACCCGGGCCTGACCACGGTCACCACCTACGACGACGACGGGCTGATGGTGCGCGAAGAGCAGCGCTTCGCCGACCCCGACGGCATCGCCCAGGTGTACGTCACCACCAGCACCTACACCGCCGACTACCTGCTGGACACGCGCACGCTGCCCACGGGTGCGGTCGAGGACTGGGACTACGACAGCGAGGGCCGGGTCACCAGCTACACCGACGCCGCGGGCGTGGTGCGCGAGACCGAGTACGGGCCCAACAGCCAGCCGAGCAACCGCTTCGAGGGCGGCGAGTTCGTGGAGCGCACCCTGTTCAACGCCCAGGACCTGCCCGAGCAGGTGTTCCGCGGCGACGGCACCCTGCTTCGCCAGGTGGGCTACGACACCCAGGGCCGGCCCACCAGCCTGACCAGCGGCACCGGCGAGACGCTGACGCTGACCTACGACAGCCGCGGCTTCATCGACACGATGACCCTGCCCGACTTCAGCGGAACCCCCGACCTGGTGGACGTCGACTTCGACGGCCTGGGACGCCTCGAGGCGGTCACCGCGGACTACCCGGACGGCGCCGGAACCACCTTCTACGTGTACGACAGCAACGGCAACCGCGAGGCCATCATCGACCCTCGCGGCCAGAGCATGCTGTTCACCTACGACACCTTCGGAAGGATGGAGAGCTACACGGACAAGCTGGGCGAAACGACCAGCTACACCTACGACCTGGACGGCCGCGAGCTGACCAAGACCAACCGCAACGGCGAGGTGCTGACGCGGACCTACGACACGGCTGGCCGCCTGGAGACGCTCACCGGCCCCGGCGTCGACCGGGCCTTCGACTACGACGCCCTGGGCCGGACTGTATATGCGCGTGAAAGCGCGCACATCACGGAGTTCAGCTACGATGAAGCGGGGGTCACCACGGTGCACGCGTACGCGACCGACAGCGCTGGACACGTCGATGCCAGCTGGAGCGTCGTGAACGACGGGGCGGGTCGTCTGGTGGACCTCGTTGGCCCGAACGTCGGCGGCGTGGACGCCATGGACACGACGCACACCTACGACCATCGTGGGCGCCTGGACGGCCTCACCGAGAGCGGTGTGGGCACCTTCACCTTCGGCTACGACGGCGCGAGCCGCGTGGACGAGCTGGTGCGTCCGAACGGGGTCATCACGACGACCACCTACGATGATGCCGGTCGAACCACGTCGACGGCGACCTTCGATGCCCTGGATGCGCTGATTCACGAGGTCGGCACGACGTGGGACAGCCGTGGCCTACCGGACACGCAGACCGACCCGGAGGGCACCCTCGACTACGAGCACGACGAGCGCGGGAGGCTCACCGGGGTGGACCATCCCGCCGGCAGCGCCTTCGACGACGAGGCGTACACCTACGACCAGGCGAACCGCCGGACGAGTAGCCATCGGGACCCGGCGAGCGAGGTCATCTACGACGACGGGGACCGGCTGCTGCAGGATGCCGAGTACAGCTACGACTACGACGACGAGGGTCGGCGCACGTCACGGACCGACCGGGCGAGCGGTGAGGTCACGACGTACACGTGGAACGTGCTGGACCAGCTGGTGGCGGTCGAAGACGAGGCTGAGGGCACGACCTGGCGGTTTGTGTACGACGCGATGGACCGGCGGGTGCTGGTGACGACGGAGGAGACGAGCACGGGCGCGGAGCTGTACGGCGAGGCGTTTGTGTACGACGGGAACGATACGGTTCGGGCCAGCTACAACACGGCCGGGAACCTGAACGCGGCGTATGTGACTGGGTTCGGGTTTGGTGAGGTCCTGGCGCGGATCGACGGGGTGGTCGAGTACGCGGTGCGGGACCGGCTGGGGAGCACGGTCGGGTGGGTCGATGGGGGTGGAGCGGTCGCCGAGGTGGTGCTTCGGGATGCCTATGGGGTGAGAGAGGCGCTGCCTGTGGGGGTGGAGCCGTTCGGGTATACCGGGCATGCGGAAGATGGGACGGGGTTGGTTTGGGGGCGGGCTCGGTATTTGGATGTTGGAGCAGGAGCTTGGCTCTCTGCAGATTCTTTGGCCTCTCAGCCGAGGTATGCGTACGCGATGGGTGGGCCGTCGTTCGCCGCTGACCCGACCGGCACTGAGACGGCGCTCGATTATGGTCTTGCGGTGCTTGTAGGCACCGGAGTCGGCACTGTGGTTGCGCTCGAATTTGGTATTCCTGGCGCCAACTACCTAATTCAGGCCTTCTATGCCGCCATTGATGATGCGCTCGGCTAACATGGCGAATTCGCATGATTGAGCCCGACCCCCGATCCCTGGCAGACGGCGGTCGACGAACCGACGCGAACGAACCTCCTCATTTTCATCGGCAGGAGCGCGGCGCAGAGCTAAGCTTCGTGACCGCTGTGCTGACATGCATCGGCTGTATACTTGGAAGCTCTCTGTTTTGGGCGAATCTCTTCGGAAGGCTGTTGTGGCACCATCAGTTCGACTGGCTTCACGAGTTGGGCGTGTTCGGCGGCGCACTTGCCCTGGGCACAGCCTGTATTGCTCTCGTCGGCGCCGTCACTGCTCTAGTCGAAAGACGAGGTACCGTCTGGGTTTTTCGGAGCACCCGGGCAGGTGGGGCATTGTTTCTTGCGACGTTACTGCACTCAGCCACCTTGCTCGCCACCGTGCTGAATGGCTTGGCACTCGTACTCCTCTATCTTGCGCTGGTCACATTTCCCTAGCTTGGTCCAGTACTCGCGTCAGTTCCGGAGGCGTGACGGGAACACCGATGTCGTCCATCAGGAGCTGAGGCGAGCGCACCGGCTCCTTCGCGATGGTGCAGCTCGACCTGCTGGTCACCCAGAGCCGCAGCGCCACCCGCACCATGGTGGCGGTCCAGGGCCAGCTGACGGCCAACGAGACCAGCGCGGTCACCGACGACCCGGGCACCGCGGCCCCCGACGACGCCACCGAGACGCCGCTGGGCGTCACCAGCGGCGGCGACATCATCGTTCGGTACGCCGACTGCGACCCCGCCGACATCGCGCTCACCGCGCCCGGCGAGGGCGTGCGCGTGGCCGGCCTCGTCGACATCACCGCCGACGTCACCCTGGCCCCTGGCTCAGTCTCCACCTGGCGCCTGGTGTCCGTGCCCGAGGGCCTCGACCCCGCCGTCAGCGCCTCGGTCATCACCGAGGGCACCGGCGACATCCCCGCCAACCTGGGCACCTTCGACCCCACCCTCGTCCGCAACGGCGTGCACTCCTTGCAGCTCGAGGTCACGGACAGCAACGGCGACACCTGCGCTGCGACCCAGGGCATCTACGTCGACGGCCAGGCCAAGCTGGGCTCCCTCGACATCGCCTTCACCGACGCAGAATGGTCCAGCGCCATCACCAACATGAGCCTGGTGCGCAGCTACCGCACCATCCGCCGCAACGAGCCCGGCGACTTCGGCTTTGGCTGGCAGCTGTCGTTCGGCGACATGACGGTGCAGACCAACGGCCCGCTCGGTGACGGTGGCTGGGGCCAGGAGTCGTGCGGCGGCGGCTTCATCTGGACCGAGCTGTGCTTCGTGACCACCAAGCCGCACATCGCGACGGTGCGCTGGCCCGACGGCCGGGTCGAGGCCTTCGACTTCACGCCGACGGCGACCACCACCTTCTTCTCCACCCTCGGCACCGCGGCCTTCACCCCCCGCGCCGGCGCCTTCAGCCGGCTCGAGCCCGCTCCCGGCGAGGGCGCCCTGTTCTTCGACCCCGCCAGCCTGCGCGGCGGCATCTTTGGCGAGCAGGGCGTCTACGACCCGCAGCGCTACGTGCTCACGGACATCTTCGGTACCCGGTACACCCTCGACAAGGACGAGGGCCTGGTCGAGACCGTCGACTTCCGCGGCAACCGCACCACCTACGGCCGCGACGGCATCTTCCCCGACGACACCCCCGGCGTCGTCTTCATCCGCGACAGCCAGGACCGAATCGAAGAGATGCACCTGCCCGACGGCGAGGTCATCCTCTACGACTACGACACCAACGGCGACCTCGTGCTGGTCTCCCATTACCGCCGGCCGCCATCGAGCTGGCCGCGGGGTCCCGTCCGGTCGCAGGCTCCCTCCCCCCACGGCCAGGGCGGCCGGCGCGCGACCAGCGCGGCGACACCGTGGAGTTCGGCTACGACGCCGAGCACCGCCTGCAGACCTTCACCGAGACCGGCGAGGGCGTGCTCGCAACCATCACCTACGACAGCGAAGGCCGCCTGGACACCCGCACCGACGCGGCGGGCGTGCTGATGGAAACCGACGTCGACACCAGCGCGTACACCACCACGGTCACCGGCCCCGACCCGGGCCTGACCACGGTCACCACCTACGACGACGACGGGCTGATGGTGCGCGAAGAGCAGCGCTTCACCGACCCCGACGGCATCGCCCAGGTGTACGTCACCACGAGCACCTACACCGCGGACTACCTGCTGGACACGCGCACGCTGCCCACGGGTGCGGTCGAGGACTGGGACTACGACAGCGAAGGCCGGGTCACGAGCTACACCGACGCCGCCGGCGTGGTGCGCGAGACCGAGTACGGGCCCAACAGCCAGCCGAGCAACCGCTTCGAGGGCGGCGAGCTCGTGGAGCGCACCCTGTTCAACAGCGAAGACCTGCCCGAGCAGGTGTTCCGCGGCGACGGCACCCTGCTGCGGCAGGTGGGCTACGACACCCAGGGCCGCCCCACCAGCCTGACCAGCGGCACCGGCGAGACGCTGACGCTGACCTACGACAGCCGCGGCTTCATCGACACGATGACCCTGCCCGACTTCAGCGGAACCCCCGACTTGGTGGACGTCGACTTCGACGGCCTGGGCCGCCTGGAAGCGGTCACCGCAGACTACCCGGACGGCGCCGGAACCACCTTCTACGTGTACGACAGCAACGGCAACCGCGAGGCCATCATCGACCCGCGTGGGCAGAGCATGTTGTTCACCTACGACACCTTCGGCCGCATGGAGAGCTACACCGACAAGCTCGGCGAGACGACCAGCTACACCTACGACCTGGACGGCCGCGAGCTGACCAAGACGAACCGCAACGGCGAGGTGCTCACCCGCACCTACGACGCCGCCGGCCGCCTGGAGACGCTCACCGGCCCCGGTATCGACCGGGCGTTCGACTACGACGCCCTGGGCCGGACTGTATATGCGCGTGAAAGCGCGCACATCACGGAGTTCAGCTACGATGAAGCGGGGGTCACCACCGTGCACGCGTACGCGACCGACAGCGCTGGACACGTCGATGCCAGCTGGAGCGTCGTGAACGACCGCGCGGGTCGGCTGGTGGACCTCGTTGGCCCGAACGTCGGCGGCGTGGACGCGATGGACACGACGCACACCTACGACCATCGTGGCCGGCTGGACAGCCTCACCGAGAGCGGTGTGGGCACCTTCACCTTCGGCTACGACGCCGCGAATCGCATGGACGAGCTGGCGCGCCCGAACGGCGTCATCACCACGACCACCTACGACGATGCCGGTCGCACCACGGCGACCTCGACCTTCGATGCCCTCGATGCGCTGATTCACGAGGTCGGCACGACGTGGGACAGCCGCGGGCTGCCGGACACGCAGACGGACCCGGAGGGCACCCTCGACTACGAGCACGACGAGCGAGGGAGGCTCACTGGGGTCGACCATCCTGCTGGCAGCGCGTTCGACGACGAGAGCTACACCTACGACCAGGCGAACCGGCGGACGAGCAGCCATCGGGACCCTGCGAGCGAGGTCATCTACGACGACGGGGACCGGCTGCTGCAGGATGCCGAGTACACCTACGACTACGACGACGAGGGGCGGCGGACGACACGGACCGACCGGGTGAGCGGCGAGGTCACGACGTACACGTGGAACGTGCTGGACCAGCTGGTGGAGCTGGAGGACGAGGCGGAGGGCACGACGTGGCGGTTCGTGTACGACGCGATGGACCGGCGGGTGCTGGTGACGACGGAGGAGACCCTGAGCGGCGCCGAGGTGTATGGCGAGGCGTTCGTGTATGACGGGAACGACACGGTTCGGGCGAGCTACGACACGGCCGGGAACCTGAACGCGGCGTACGTGACCGGGTTCGGGTTTGGGGAGGTGTTGGCGCGGGTGGACGGGGCGACGGAGTTTGCGCTGCGGGATCGGCTCGGGAGCACGGTGGGCTGGGTCGATGGTGCTGGGGGTGTGGCCGAGGTGGTGCTTCGGGATGCTTATGGGGTCAGAGAGGCGCTGCCGGTGGGGGTGGAGCCGTTCGGGTACACGGGGCATGCCGAGGATGGGACGGGGTTGGTTTGGGGAAGGGCGAGGTACTACTGCCCGGCGAAGGGCGGGTGGGTGAGTGAAGACCCGGTTTGGACGGAGCCGCGGTATGGGTACTCTCGCTTGTCTCCCCACTTTCTGACTGACCCTTCTGGGGCTGTGGTCGCCTCGGAGGAGTTCGTACTCGCGCTTGAGACTAGTCTTCTTGTCCGCGTCGGCGTTGCAGCGTTCGGCTGCGGCACCGGCGCCCTGATTGGCGCCGTTGGTGGGGCGGTCGGTAGCACCGCCGCTGGTGGTTCGACGGGCCCTGCAAAGGGAGGCGCGGCCGCCGGATGTGTCGGCGGTGCGTTCGGCGGTAGCGGTCCAGTCATTCTTGCAGCGACGGGTGTTGGCGCATTCACTAACGAGGCAAGTCGATGACCGGTCAGCTACTCCTCAACGCCACGGCCCTGCCACTCGCTCTATTTGCCTTGCTCAATGTCCCTCCCGGCCCGAATCGACAAGCCATGCTGTTGGCTCTCATGGGGTGGGGGTGGACGATCTTACTTACTCGCCACAATGGTGACGGTGATCGGGCCAGGCGCTGGGCAGTTATTGGGTTGTTGGCTGCGGCGGTCATGGTTTGGGTTGATGCGCCATGGCTATTCGCAGCGGTTGCTGCGGGTATCACGCTAGCTTCCAGCGGCGACGCACTTCGGTCCGGTCGGAGCCCGTGCCGCGATGCTGCCGACCAGTCGCCCACCGGGGTGTGACCGGGCCTTCGACTACGACGCGCTGGGTCGGACTGTATATGCGCGTGAAAGCGCGCACATCACGGAGTTCAGCTACGATGAGGCGGGGGTCACCACGGTGCACGCGTACGCGACCGACAGCGCTGGACACGTCGATGCCAGCTGGAGCTTCGTGAACGACGGGGCTGGTCGGCTGGTGGACCTCGTTGGCCCGAACGTCGGCGGCGTGGACGCCATGGACACGACGCACACCTACGACCATCGTGGGCGCCTGGACAGCCTCACCGAGAGCGGTGTGGGCACCTTCACCTTCGGCTACGACGCCGCGAGTCGTATGGACGAGCTGGTGCGTCCGAACGGGGTCATCACCACGACCACGTACGACGATGCCGGTCGCACCACGTCCACCGCGACCTTCGATGCCCTGGATGCGCTGATTCACGAGGTC
The DNA here is from genome assembly GCA_965216925.1 of Myxococcota bacterium. Taxonomy (GTDB): domain Bacteria; phylum Myxococcota_A; class UBA796; order UBA796; genus CAYYHT01. Next base: position 6,528,065 of record CBDCGT010000001.1, read on the forward strand.
GGCACGACCTGGGACAGCCGCGGGCTCCCAGACACGCAGACCGACCCCGAGGGCACGCTCGACTACGAGCACGACGAGCGCGGGCGCCTGATCGGGGTGGACCATCCTGCCGGCAGCGCCTTCGACGACGAGGCGTACACCTACGACCAGGCGAACCGCCGCACCAGCAGCCACCGCGACCCGGCGAGCGAGGTCATCTACGACGACGGGGACCGGCTGCTGCAGGATGCCGAGTTCACCTACGACTACGACGACGAGGGTCGTCGGACGACACGGACCGACCGGGTGAGCGGCGAGGTCACGACGTACACGTGGAACGTGCTGGACCAGCTGGTGGCGGTCGAAGACGAGGCCGAGGGCACGACGTGGCGGTTTGTGTACGACGCGATGGACCGGCGGGTGCTGGTGACGACGGAGGACACCGGCACCTCAGCGGAGGTGTATGGCGAGGCGTTCGTGTACGACGGGAACGACACGGTTCGGGCGAGCTATGGCACCGATGGGACGCTGAACAGCGCGTATGTGACGGGCTTTGGGTTTGGGGAGGTTCTGGCGCGGGTGGACGGGGCGACGGAGTTTGCGCTGCGGGACCGGCTGGGGAGCACGGTCGGGTGGGTCGATGGGGGTGGCGCGGTCGCGGAGGTCGTGCTTCGGGATGCCTATGGGGTGAGAGAGGCGCTGCCGGTGGGGGTGGAGCCGTTCGGGTACACCGGGCATGCTGAAGATGGGACGGGGTTGGTTTGGGGGCGGGCGCGGTACTACTGTCCGGCGAAGGGGGGGTGGGTGAGTGAGGATCCGGTTTGGACAGAGCCGCGGTATGGGTATGCGTATCTGCGACCGAGCGTGACCGGTGACGCGACAGGTCGAAACGCTGGCGCGAATTTTGTTGCTGCCATCGCGGCGAGCGCGTGCGCTACCGGCGTGGCGGTCTTTCTGGCGACCGCCCCTGTAACTGGGGCGCTGGAGTCCATCGGTGATGAGCTGTCCTTCACCGACAGTAGCGTCACGCGTGACTTGGCCAATGGCTTCTACGATGCGTCAGCTGTGATTGGGGAGAATGCCAGCGTGATCGGTCCGGCCTTGGCCGTCTTGGGCTGCCTTGGCGCGGCGGCCATTCTTGGGAGCTGACCAAATGAACACGATGCCTGATCACGCTGGCTCCAGACTCGTGCCCGGGTTGCTCGTGCTTGCCGCTCCTGAGGCTGCACTCATGCTTGTCCTTGCGGTTGTGTTCCTCGCGAACGGGGTTCGGGCACTTTCCTTTGGTACTGCGGCGATTGACCTCTCTGCTGCGGTGCTTCTTGCGCTATACCCGGCTGGATGGCTGGTCGCGATTCGGACGGCCACCACACATTCTCCGGTAGCCCGTTCGAGTCACTTCTTGACGGCGACGGGCGCCATTGGGCCGCTTGCAATCGGCGCACTTGCGCTACTGGCGGAGCCCTCTCGTCCTGTTTTCGCTGCGAGCCAACTGTCTGGACTCGTACCGTTCTTTGCTTGCATTGTTCTCCGCCTGCAGTCCAAGCAGCCTTCATGAAGAGACAGCTATGCGCGTGAAAGCGCGCACATCACGGGGTTCAGCTACGATGAAGCGGGTGACGAGACCCAGCGAGCGAGGACGGGCCCATGCAGGTAGGTACGCGCATCATTCGAGCGAGCTGCTCTTCATGAAGAGCGGACCCATCCTACGACGCACAGCCGCGTGGTACCGCGGCCTGAAGGCTCCTTGGCGAGGCTTGGTGGTGTTCTTGGCTGCGGCTGCGTGCGCGGCCGTGGGCGTGCAGCTGGGATTGGGCGATGCCCTGGTCGATCCGCATTGGCGTACGCGTTTCTTGGCCATCACGGCAATTGCTCTGTTCGTTGCGGTGCTTCATCTCGCTGTTGAATTCGATGGGTACCTGGGTTCCAGCGATGACGACCCTCTGTGACCGTAGATGGCCAGGTAGCTGACCTGTGGTGTTGTCCGCATGCCTCCCTGGAGCCACTCCTCGGTGCCCAGGTCGATGGCGCCGATGCGACACTCCTGGTCCGATGTTTGGGTTGCGGTCGCACGTTGGTGGCGATTGACCCCCGCTCTGATGCCGACTCGCTGGCGTTCTTGACGCACTCCCCTGCTGTGACCCACGTTGTCTCGGTGATGCTGGGCATTGCAGCTCGACTCGGTTCTCAACGGGGGCGTCTGGAGCGATCGATCCTGCGTGCGACAGAGCTCACCCACAATGGGCTGCAAGTGGTCGCAGACCACACTCCCGAGACTTGCCCAAGCCCGTGGCGGTGCCCGTCTTGTGGCCACAGCTCGGCGAACCTACGGGTGGTCGTCCCAGCGGTGCTCTCTGTGGGTCCCGCACGAATGTCGGTGTTCGCAGACTGCTCGGACTGCAAGGCGGTGAGCGCGGTTGTCACGTACCATGAGTGATGGAGCCGCACCCATGAGGCGGTGGCATCGGAGGCAGCTCACTTGGCGCAGCAACTCACCGTCACCGCCATCATCGGCAATCAAGTCGTCGCCGGGTGGGCCATTCTTCGGCTTGCCCAAGCCGGGACTGCCCCGACCGAGCTGGCCGCGGTCCTGTCGGTCTGGTGTTCGTGCGTCCTGATCGCGGCGCAACCAGAGGTTCATGGCAACCGAGCACTCCTGCTGGCCGGCGTCGCGCTGCTCGCCTCAGTGGCGGCCGACGCGGCCGGGGTCTCGGGATTGGGCTCGCTCACCATGTCTTTCGCGCTCTTGGGCATGGGCATGGCCGAGGCGGTCAAGTCCCGGTTCAACCTTCCGGAACTCCCGCCTCCGTCGGCATGACTGCCCACCGTCACCGCCATCATCGGCAACCCACTCATCGCCGGGCGGGCAGCCCGATGTCCTCTGCCTCCCCGACGGCCGTCCTCACAGCCCATACCGCCGAATTCGATCCCGCAGCGTGCTGGCGGGCACGTCCAGGCGTCTAGCCGCACCGTTCCGCCCTCCGACCACGCCCGAGCAGGCCTCGAGCGCCTCGACGATCAGGGCGCGCTCGGCCTCGCGCAGGGTCTGTGGCGCGCCGGTCTGGGGTGCCGACGGGTCTTGGCTGAGTCGCGGGACCTCGAGGGTGTGCCCCGTCGACAGGATGACCGCGCGCGCCACGATGTTCTCGAGCTCACGCACATTGCCGGGCCACGCGTAGGCGGCCAGCCGGTCCAGGGTGCCTTGGGTGATCTGCAGCCCGGGCTTGCCCATCTTGGGTGCGTAGCGCGCCAGGAAGTGACGGGTCAGCGGTGCGATGTCCTCGGGGCGATCCCTTAGCGGTGGCGAGCTCAGCGGGAACACGGCGAGTCGGTAGTACAGGTCCTCGCGAAACCGCCCCTCGGCGACCGCGTTGCGCAGATCCTGGTTGGTCGCCGCGATGACGCGCACGTCGGTCGTCAGCGTCTTGCCGCCGCCCAGGCGCACGAACTCGCCCTCTTGCAGCACTCGCAGCAGCTTCGCCTGCAGCTCGATGGGCATCTCGCCGACCTCGTCCAGAAAGATCGTTCCGCCGTCTGCCAGCTCGAATCGGCCGATGCGCCGGGCGGCCGCACCGGTGAAGGCGCCCTTCTCGTGCCCGAACAGCTCGCTCTCGATGAGGTTGGCGGGAAGCGCCGCGCAGTTGACCTTCACCAGCGGCCGGTCGGCGCGCTTGCTGCTGCCGTGCACCGCGCGCGCGATGAGTTCCTTGCCGGTGCCGGACTCCCCCAGAATCAGCACGCTGGCGTCGGTCACCGCCACCATTGCGATCTGATCGAGCAGCGTGCGCAGCACCGCACTGTGCCCGACGATCTGGCGCACCCCCGCCGACGACGCGATCTCGTCGCGCAGGTACTCGTTGTCTGCCGCAAGCCGGTCCCGCAGCGACTTCACCTCGCGCAGCGCCCGCCGCAGCTCGCGGTTCAGCCGCGTCAGATCGGCGTTCTGCTGCTCGAGCTTGCGATCGGTGTAGAAGCGCCGAATCGCCTCGCGCACCGTCAGCACCAGGTCTTCTTCGGCCCACGGCTTGGCGATGTAGCGGTACAGGTCGGCCTCGTTCAGGGCCAGACCCACCGCGTCGGCGTCGGCTTGCCCCGTCAGCAGGATCTTCAGGGTGCGCGGGTGGGCCGCGTGCACCGCCACCAACAGGTCCGCACCCCGCATGCCCGGCATGATGTGGTCGGACACGATGACCGGTACATCCACGCCGTCTTCGGCCAGCTCGGCCAGGATCTCGAGAGCCTCCTCGGCGCTCTCTGCACTCTCGATGCTGAACTCGCCGCCCGCCCGCCGGCGCAGCTGCTCCTTCAGACCATCCAGCACGATCTTCTCGTCGTCGACGCACAACACCACCGGTCGGCTCACGCCGCACCTCCCAGCGGCAGCGACACGAAGAAGGCGGTGCGACCGGGCCGACTCTCGAACCACAGCGTGCCCTGGTGCCGCTCGATGATGCGGCGGCAGATGTCGAGTCCCAGTCCGCTGCCCTCTCCCGAGGCCTTGGTGGTGAAGAAGGGCTCGAAGATGCGGGCGCGCACGCTGGGATCGATGCCCGGCCCGTCGTCGATCACGCTGACCAGCACGCTATCGCCCGCTCGCTTCGCGCCGATCTCGAGCCGCCCGCTGTTCTGCATCGCCTGCAGGGCGTTGTGCACCAGGTTGGTCCACACCTGGTTGAGCTCGTCGACCAGGCACATCACCGGCGGAAGCTCCTCGAAGGTGCGCACCACCTCGACGCCCTGCTTGAGCTTGTTCTCGTACAGCGTCAACACGACGTTGAGGCTCTCGATGAGATCGGCGGGCTTGCGCTCGCCCGAGTGGTCGTGGTGCACGTACTTCTTGAGGGCGAACACGACCTTGTTCGCGCGCTCGACCGCCATGCGGATGTTGCTGCTGTTGCGGCGCAGCGAAGCGAGGTTGTACGCCACCTCGACCGAGCCCTGACCGTGCTCCCGAAACAGCTCGCCAAAGGCCGACAGGTCGTCGACGAGCCCGATGTCCACCAGCGCATCCGCCAGCGACTCGGCTTCTGAGACGCCCAGCTCGTCGAGCTCCTTGCGCGTCGCGCGGCGCAGCGCCCGCTCTTCCCGGGAGCTTCGCACCTCGCGCGATTGTCGGGCGCGCGTGAGCAGGGCGAAGAACGGGGCCACCTGCTGCGCCGGCAAGTCTCGGGCCATGCGCGGCAGCTGCTCGAGCGTGTCGCCCAGCGCGCCCTCGATGTTGCCGATGGACGCCAAGATGACGCCAATCGGCGTGTTGATCTCGTGGGCGATGCCCGCGATGAGCTGCCCCAGCGCCACGAGTCGCTCGGACTCGATGAGCTGGCGCTGCGCGCGCTTCTCTTGGGTGAGGTCGCGGATGATGCTGTGGATCATCACGCCGTCGTCGACCTCGAACAGCGACGCGTTCAGCTCGGCCGGGAAGCGCTCGCCGTACTTGGTGACGCACGTTCGTTCTGCGCGGGTCGAGCCCGCCTCGCGCAGCCGGTCGAAGATGGTGCGCGACTGGTCGAGTTCCTCGGCCGGGGTCAGATCGAACACCTTCATCTGGGTGAGCTCGGTCTGGGTGTAGCCAAACAGCTCGACCGCCTTGTTGTTGCAGTCGACGATCGCGCCCTCGGGGTTCACCAGCAGGATGGCGTCGTTGCTGCGGTGAAACAGCACGCTGTACCGACGCTCGCGGACGGCGAGGTTCAGGTGGTGGTTCAGCCACACGGTCCCCACCTGCTGAGCCATCGCGCCGAAGGGCGCCAGCGTGTCGGCGGTGAGGGCGGGGAAGAAGGTCGTCCTCGCGCGGCTGGTGGCCCCGTAGATCATCAGCAGGGGGCGTCGGTTGTGGCAGACGCGGCACACCACCGCCTGCCCGAGGTCCAGCGATGTCAGACCCTCCATGACGGCGTGGCCGGTGTCCACCAGATGGGCGTTGTCGTCGGGCACCGCCATCGCGGCGCCCCCCGGTAGGGCCGTGGGCGCCTGCTTCGCCCCGAACTGCGCCAGCAGCTGCGTCGAGCCGTCCTCGGGCACCAGGTACATCAGCACGATCTCGAGCTCGAAGGCCTCGACCAGCGCCTCGACACACAGCTCCGCGAGCTCGGAGGGCACCGTCGCGCTGACCGCTCGCTCGTGCAGCTGGTGCTGGACGCGGGAGCGATGGAGCTCCCGGTCCAGCTGCGCACGCGTATCGATCAGCTGCTGCTGGACACGCATCTGGCGTGAGACCTGCCGCTCCAGGCGATCACAAATCTGAGCCAGCTCTTCGTAGGTGGGCGTGCCCACGTGTTCCCCTTCAGGCCTGGCGCACCAGCGCGTACAACGAGGAGGTCTGGGTGTGGAAGTGATTGTGCCCGGCGACCGGCGTGAACTCACCGAATCCGTACAGGCCCAACCATGGCATGGGCTCGCCGCCGGTGAGCGGAAACTGCAGCTTCAGGATGATCTCGTCCTTGAGGATCTTGTTGAACATCAGCTTGCCGCGCGCCCCACAGTCGGTGTGGAAGACCGCCACGGGTCGTCTGCCCGCGAGCTCTTGCACCAGGCCCTCGACCATCTGCTCGGTGCCCGAGAAGATCAGCATCTCGTCGCGCTGCATCTGCCACAGCTGGGTGCCGGTGGGGCAGCTGGCCGGCAGGTAGAAGGACTGCAGATCGTCGGCCACCTTGAAGATCGTGTGGATGACGTGGCTGTTCGCGTAGGCCGGCGCGATGGCGTCGGGCACTTTCTGGCCCAGCGCGCACACCGGAATGGTGGCCGAGACGTCGGTGTCGATGGCCATGCCGACGCGGTCCATCAGCACCGGCCAGGCGGGCTTGCCGTCCAGCTCCTGGATCTGGTTGCCGTTGGCCTTCGTCACTTCGAAGGGACGACCGATCGGTCTGGAGCCGTGGTGCACCGCCGTGCACAGCTCGAGCGTGGGGTCCGAGAAGCCCACCAGGACGATGCCGCGCTCGAAGACCCGCCCGCCGGCGAACTGCAGCGTCGCCGCAGCGCGCATGTTGTCGGCCGATGTGCCACCGAACACCGGCACGTCGGGGCCGAACACACTGGCGATTCCGGCCAGGGCCTGGTCTCCGGCGATGTCGATGCCCGAGGCCAGGATGTTCACCATGCGGATGTCGGGCGACTGCGCCTTGAGCTCGGCCGCGACCTTGGCGGCGACGTCGAACGAGGTGCTGCCGCGGATGGTGTCGGCGCTGGCGACCGCGAACTCGGTGCCGCTCACAGCCATGACCGCGATGGAGCGCATGCGCTCGCTGGCGCCCTGGTTGCCGACCACGCCGCAGGCACTGCATCCGACCACCGCGGCGTCTGGAAGCGCCTCGGCGGCTGCCGCGACCAGCTCGTGGAAGTCGTGCCCGATGGTGGCGTGCACGACCAGGAGATCACAGCTGCCGTCCAGGTCGGCGACGGCACCCTCGATGGCGCTGCGGATGGCCCGTGACGAAGACACGATGTCGTTCTGAGAAGAAGAGAAGCGAAGCATAGGGACCTCCCAAAAACCACGGAGGCGCCGAGTATACGTCGACGCCCCCGGTTGCGATCAGCCGCGCATGCCCATCGGCTGCACGGGGAACAGGCTGGCTTCGGCGCTGGGCCGGGCCGCGACGCGCTGGAACCAGTCGTTGACCTTGGGCAGCGACGGATCGAGCGGCTGGCCAGCGGTGCGCAGCTGGTCGACGTAACAGTACAGGCAGATGTCCGCGACGGTGAAGCGGTCGCCAGCGATCCAGCCCCCCTCCTCCAGCAGGTCCTCGAGCCAGGCGATGTTGTTGCGCGCCTTCTGCTTGAGGCTGTCGGCGGCCTCGGGAATGCAGTGCACCCGCGTCTTGAAGATGTCGTAGCCCTCGGCGTAGTAGAAGGCGTGCACCATCGGGCGAGCGATCTCGAGCTCGACGCGACGCCACCACATGCGGGTGATCGCCTGGTCTTTCGCGTTGTCGCCGATCAGCGGCGGGGCGTCGGGGAAGGCGGCCTCGAGGTACTCGCAGATGGCCGCGCTCTCGGCGATGCAGGTGCCATCGTCCAGCTCGAGCAGCGGCAGCTGGCCCGACGGGTTCTTGGCCAGGTAGGCGGGCTGGCGGTTCTCGGCGCCGAGCAGGTCGACCTCGATGGTGTCCAGGTCCACCTGCTTCTCGAGGAGGAACATGCGGACGGTGCGGGGATTCATGCCAAAGGAGTTGTGGAGCTTCATGGGATTGCCTTGTTGTTGTAGGAAAGCGCCGGCGTCTTGCCGGACGACCAGGACAAGAGCAAGCCGCATGCCAAGGGGCGGAGGGTGGATAAGATGCAGGTAAGTCCTTGCTTTTCAGCGCGAAGGCCTCAGCGGAGGTTGGCGCGGATATCGTTTCATGCACGGTAATCGGCGCGATATCCGTGTCGATGCGGCCGCGATGGGCCCCATCGAGCGCGTCGCCGTGTGTCAGGGGGTGGCGCGCGCGGCCCACCCCCTCACTTCGCCGCGGCCACCGCCGTGTCCCGGATCTCGAGCACGGGAGACCGCTCCAGGCCCACCATCACCCGCGCCAGCATCACCAGGCGAAACCACACCGAGTGCTGCAGGTAGGGCACGCCGTGGGCCTCGCACACGGCCTTCACCCGGGGCTGGGCCATCGCGTACTGGCGCATGCTCAGGTCGGGCCAGACGTGGTGCTCGATCTGGTAGTTCAGCCAGCCGTGAAACAGGTCGTTGGCCAGGCCGCCGGTGCGAAAGTTCACCGAGCCGGCGATCTGGTGGATGTAGAACTCGCCGCGGCTGTGGCTCTTGTCTTCGAAGACGGCGATGTCGCCGCCGGCGTGGTTGGTGGCCACGATCAAGAAGGTGTGCAGGTTGGTGAGCCACTCGGCGAGCACGCTGTTGATGAGCGCCGACAGCGCGGCCCACCAGCCAAAGACCCCGAACAGGGCCGGAATCAGGCCAAACACCAGCGCGCCATAGGGCAGGTAGCTGGTGAGCCAGATCTCGCGCCCGTAGCGGTTCCAGGGCATCAGCACGTGCACGTCCATGTGCGGTTCGCGCTGGGGCGGCAGCTTGTGCCCGTCTCGTGTGTCGATCAGCTCGCGGCGGTTGCTGGGCGCGAACACCAGCCACTTCCACACGCTGGCCACGATGCCCACCATCGCGTAGCGCGCGAACATGGGAATCCACGGACGCTGGATGATCTCGGCCGAGCTGCGCTCGACCACGTCGGGGTCGTGGATCTCGCCCAGCCGGTAGTGGTGCAGCTGGTTGTGCTCGCGGTCCCAGGCGTCGGGCTCGAGCACGTCCGGCCACTGCACCCAGCGCCGCCACCCCTTGGCAAAACCTCGGCTGGTCCACCGGGCGGGCTGGCCCTCGACCTTGTCGTAGCCCTTGTGCAGCACGTGGTGGGCCACACACGTCCAGCCCACGCTGCGCGAGTAGGCGATGAGCAGGACCGACAGCGGATTGGGCCCCACCACCGACAGGCCCCAGCCCAGCCACGACGCGATGTGCGTGCTGAACACGATGCGACGGAGGTGGGCGGTGTCTTCGGGCCCGCGGGCGGCGTCCAGATCGGCACGCACCTCGTCCATGTCGCGGCGAAAGGCCTCGACATCCAGCTCCAGGGTCTGGCGGCGAGCGGCTGGCATGGCCCGGCAGCATAGACCAGGCTCGCGGTGCCGGGCCCGGTTCATTTCGGTGCGGGCGCGTCCGGGGCGGGAAGCAGGCGCTTGACGAAGGCGTCGTCGTCGGTGTTGGGCGTCTGCCCTGCGCGATCGAGCCACACCTCGAGGTCGAGCGACCACACGCCGGCGTCTTCGGACCAGCCTGGCAGCTGCCGCGTGGCCCAGTCGAAGGCCTTGCCCTGGACCTCGGGGTGCGAGGCCAGCCACTTGGCCGACTCGCGGTTCAGCGCCGGCAGGGTGCGCTGGGCCTGGGCGAAGGCGGCCAGCAGCTCGGTGCTGGTGGTGATGCGGTCGATGGCCAGGCGCGCCTCGAGCAGGGCCTCGCTGTCTTCTTTGCCCAGCAGCTCGCGAAAGGTCGGGTCCCAGAATCGGCGCATGTCCGACTCGGGGGTGCAGATCGGGGTCTTGGTGAGGTCGCGCAGCGGCCCCAGGCTGTGGGCATTGCCGAAGTCCAGGGCGCTGGTCGCCAGCAGGCGCTCCTGGGTCTTGCCGTCGTCGCTGTCGCTGTACACCACGGTGATGCGCTCGTGCTCGCCCTCGGGCAGCTGGATGGTGAAGCGCGCCCGCCCCTGCTCGACCTGCACCGTCGCAGACAGCGCGCTGGCATCGGGCTCGCCGCGGGCCGGGTACACCTTGCCGTCCAGGTCGATGCCCCACTGCTGGGCCGGCCAGCGGTCGATGCAGTGCAGGTCGGACGGGTCTTGGCCCTGGGGCAGCCACAGCTCGATGTGGTCGACGAACAGCCAGCTGTCGGCCTCGCGCACGAAGGTGTCGTCGAGCACCTCGATGCGCAGCTGCTGAAGCGGGGTGAGGCTCGCTGAGAGGCTGGCGTCTTCGGGCCCTTCGGCCGGCACGCCGTGGATGATGTGGCCGGTGCCCGAGCTGTCGATGCGGGCCGCGCATCGACCCAGCCCCTTGTCGGGCCAGCCCTCGACCGGCGGCGCCAGCGGCAGCAGCACCGCGGAGCCCTCCAGGGGCGCGCCCTCTTCGTCGCCACAGCGCACGAAGCTCCAGCTGGTGACCCCCGACATCGTCTCCCAGTTCCAGCGGCTGGTGGACTCGTGGCCCATGGGGCTGCGGTAGCTGCTGGTGGTCTCGACGATGAGCTTGGCGGGCCAGAGCTGCTCGACCGTTCCACGGCTCCATCGCCAGCTCGAGCCGCCGCTCTGTTCGTGGATGAAGCGGTTGTCGCGCACCTCGACGCGGTCGTCGCCGACGCCGCTGGCTCCGTAGCCGTCGTTGCAGACTTCGAGCAGCAGCCGGTGGTCCACCAGCGTGTCGCCCTCGAAGCGGGCGAGGTGGTGCTCGAAGGGGGTGCACTCGTCGCCGAAGGAGGGGCCGCGCACCGCTGCTTCGGCCAGGGCGAGCTCGACCACCATCAGGCCGCGGCCGCTGGGGTCGGTGCCGCCGTCGGTCCTGCCCACGAACTCACACGGCTGCCGCCCCTCGCACAGGGCGTTCATCACCGCCTCGGTCGAGGGTGCCGCATGGATTTGTGGAGTGAGTAAGAGGAGGATCAACGTGAACGTCCGTGCGCATCCTAGTCAGCTAGGCGGACACGCGCGCGAGGGAATACAGTCCGCTGCCGCGTGACGCACTCGAGGATCCTTGCTCCCACTCGCCCTGACCACTGCCGCCGTCGTCCTGATCAGCGCCTTCTGTTCGCTGTGCGAGGCGGTGCTGTACTCGGTGCCCGCCTCCGAGATCGCCCGCCTCAAAGAGAAGGGCGACAAGGCCGGGCTGCGCCTGGCTGCCCTGCGCGAGCACGTCGACGAGCCCATCACCGCGATCTTGACGGTGAACACCGTGGCCAACACCGCCGGTGCCGCGGTCGCCGGAGCCCTGGCCACCAAGGCGCTGGGCGAAGGGCAGGTCATCTTGTTCTCGGCGGCGCTCACCGTGGCCATCCTGCTGTTCAGCGAGATCGTGCCCAAGACCTTTGGTGTGGTGTACACCCGCGCGCTCGCGCCCATCCTGTCGGGCCCGCTGACGGGCATGGTGTTCGTGCTCAAGCCGGTGGTGCTGCTCATCGGCTTTGTGACGCGCCTCATCAGCCGCGGCCAGAAGGGCGGCATCACCCCCGACGAGATCGTGTCCATGGCGCGCGCGGGCAGCAGCAGTGGGGTCATCGACGAGGGCGAGGCCCGCGTCATCCAGAACATCCTGGGCCTGTCCAAGCGCCGCGCCAAGGACATCATGACGCCGCGCACGGTGGTGTTCGCGCTGCCGGCGGGCATCTCGGTCGGCGAGGCGGCGGCCCACAAGAAGCTCATGGTGCACAGCCGCGTGCCCGTCTACGACGACGGAATCGACGACATCATGGGCTTCGTCTTTCGCCGCGACGTGCTCGCCACCAGCGACAACGACCTACCGCTGGGTCATCTGGTGCGTCCTGGCGAGTTCGTGGTCGAGCTCGAGCCTGTCGACGTGGTGCTGGACACCATGCTCGAACACAAGCTGCACATGCTGATGGTGGTCGACGGCTTTGGCGGCTTTGCCGGCGTGGTCACCCTCGAGGACGTGCTCGAAGAGATCCTGGGCGAAGAGATCGTCGACGAGTTCGATCAGGTCGCCGACCTTCGCGAGCTGGCGATGCAGCGGCGGGCGGCGGCGCTCAAGCGAATCGAGGGCGAGACGGGTTAATCCCCGGGACATGCATCCCACCCGCATCGTGTCCATCGCTGTCCTGGCCCTCTGCACCGGCCTCGCCTGCACCAACGAGTACGATCACGTCGAGCTCGCCGGTCGCGATGGCGTGCTGCGCTTCAACCTGGTGTTCGACAACGAAGACGAGGTCGATCTCGATCTCCGCGTCACCACGCCCAACGGCGTCGAGATCGCCTGGGACAGTGTCGAGGGCGACGGGGGGCAGCTCGACGTCGACTGCTACTGCAACCTCGACGGGTTCGACTCGGGCGGCAGCGACAACTGCGAACAAGGTCCCAACGAGAACATCTACTGGGACTACGGCGGCGAGGCCCCGCTGGGGCGCTACGACATCGAGGTCGACTACTACGGCTCCTGCGACTTTGTCGCCGACCCGCCGCCCAGCAGCAGCTACACCCTGCGTGTGCTGCAGTCCGGCGCCGTGGTGGCCGAGCACACCGGCACCCTGTCCGCCGACAGCGATTTCTACACGCACGAGCAGGCGCTCGGCGGGTAGCCTGCGCGTGCAACCGCGGGTCCGGAGGCCCTCTGGAACACGAGCCCGACGACCCCCGACCCCGTGTGGACGGCATTGCCCGGCGATTCGGGCCGTTCCGCGTCGAGGGCGAGCTGGGGGCGGGGGCCTGGGGCGTGGTGTACGCGGGCCGGGACACGCGCAGCGGCAAGGCGGTGGCCATCAAGCTGATGCGGTCGGGCAGCAACGCCGGCGAGCGGGAGCGCAAGCGCTTCGCGCGCGAGGCCGCGGCGATGAAGGAGCTCGACGTGCCCGGTGTGGTGCGACTGCTCGACGCCGGCGAGACCCCGCAGGGCATGCCCTGGTACGCGATGGAGCGCGTGTATGGCGACGACCTGGGCACGGTGCTGGCCCAGGGGGGACCGCTGGAGCCGGGGCAGGTCCTGGCCATCGCTGGTCGCCTGGCGCGCTCGCTGTCGGCGGTGCATGCGGCGGGCATCGTGCACCGCGACATCAAGCCGGGCAACGTGCTGATGGATGGGTCGGGCCTGCCGCTGCTGACCGACTTTGGCGTGGCCCGCGACGTCAGCCGCCAGTCGCTGACCGCGGTGACCATCGCTGGCCAGCAGCTGGGAACGCCCGCCTACATGGCCCCCGAGGTGCTGGCTGGGGTGCACGACGACGTCGACTGGAAGCTGGCCGACCAGTGGTCGCTGGGGGCGGTGCTGTACGAGGCTGCAACCGGCGTGCGGGTGCGCGAGAAGCTGATGGACCGAACGGTGCCCAAGCCCATCACCCGGCCCGATCTGGTGGAGCTGGGCCGCGTGGTGCACGCCATGCTTCGCACCGAGCTCGACGAGCGCTACCCCAGCCTGGCCGCGGTGGTCGCCGACCTGGAGCGCCTGGAGCGGGGCCAGGCGGCGCGTCCGCCCCGTGCGCGGCCACTTCGGCGCTGGTGGCGCAAGTACCGCGACGATCTGGGGCTGGCGGTGGGCGTGGGCCTAGCGCTGGGGCTGGCGGTGGGCGGGGTCGCCACCGGGTGGCAGTGGAGCTCCGAGGCGTCGTCCCAGACGGCGTGGGCGCAGACCGCGGCCGCCGTGCAGGCGCTCGACGAGCAAGGCCGCTTCGACGAGGCCGACCTCGCCTTCGAGAGCTTCGTCAGCCACCCTTCCCAGGCCGGCAGCAGCCTGTTGCCGTCGGCCTACCTGCAGCGCGCCCAGCAGGTGGTCGACCGTGACAGCCAGCTGGCGCTCGAGCACACGGCCCGGGCCTGGGTGCGCGCGGCCACGCCGCAGGAGCGGGGCCTGGCGCTGCAGGGCATGGCCCAGGTGCTGCACCATCGCGGCGACTGGGAGCGGCTGTCGCAGCTGTCGCCGTGGGCACAGGGCAGCGCCATCGTTGTCGGCGGAACCGTCGACCGCGACATGGCGCTGTGGAACGGTGACCTGCGCCGCGCCGCCGACCGGGCGCACAACCCGGTCGTCCGCGAGCTGCTGGCTGACTGGGCCCGCAGCGGAGGCCCGCGGTGGCCGGCGCACGGGCTCGCTCCTGGCAGCGACGAACACCAGCTGCAGCCCATGGGCGGCGTGGACGGGTGGTTCCTGGACCGGGACACGCGCTCGGTTCGGCGCCGGGTCGACGGGCAGCTCGACACGGCGGTCACCTTCCCGGCGGCGGTGTGGACGGGCGAGGTGGTCGGCGACCGCATGTTCGTGTCCACGGCGGGCACCGACCGCCGGCTGTACGAGGTCGACCCCCAGACGGGGGTGCTGACCGTCGTGGGCCCCGATCTGATGGCCCGCGGCAGCTACATCCTGGGCCTCGACCAGCTCGACTTCGACGGCGACGGCGAGCCCGATCTGGTGGCCGCCATCGGCCCCCCCGCGGGCTTCGAGCTGCGCGTCTACGACGGCGGGCCCGAGGGCGATGTGGTGGCGCGGGCCCGCATCGGCTTTGCCGACAGCCTGGCGGTGCTCGACGGGCACACGGTGGTGGTGTCGACGGTGCACGAACACGAGGGCCCGGGCATCTTTGGCGCCGACACCCCGTACGGCCCGCCCGAGGGCCTGCATCGCTTCGAGGTGGTGGCCGGCACGCTGGCGGGCCCGGCGCACATCGAGGGGCCGCTGTCGCTGGGCGACGACCCCATCCAGTTCCGCGACATCGCCGTGCACGACCTCGACCGCAACGGCCGGGACGACCTGGTGTTCGTGGCCGCCGCCCGGGGCCGCATCCTGGGCAAGGGGGCGGTGCTGCAGGACACCAGCGGCGAGCTGCACGCCTTTGTGCTCCCCTTCGAGCCGGTCGCGCCGCTGTCCGAGCCGCCGCCGCTGGACTGGCCGGGCATCGTCGACTGGCTGGGGCTCGAGCAGGCGGGCGATCCGGCGGCCGACACCCCCGTCGACGTCTCTGCGCTGGCCTCTCTCGCTGCCGAGCCGCTGCCGCTCGAGCTGCTGGCCCAGTCCAGCCGGGCCGACACCGCGCGCATCAACAAGGCGCGAGGAAGGCTCGACATCGACGCCATCACCGAGGCGCCCACCATCGCAAGGGTGCCGCTCGTGCGGGGCTCAGGCCCGGTGGGCTTCCGTCTGGCCGCCGATGCGCGGGTGATCGAGTGGGGCAGCGGCTTGCGCTTCCAGATCCAGCGCGCGGGCCAGCCCGTCATCGAGGCCAGCGTGTTGGGGCGCGGCGTGGGCGGGGGCTACTTCGCCGAGGTGGGCTGTGGGTTGACCAGCGGCGGAACCGCGCCCATGCCCACGTCCAACACGCAGACCCCCATCGTGGCCACGGTGTGGGGCGAGCCCAGCACTGGATCGGGCGTGTGCATGGGACGGCTGGGCGGACAGGGTGGCGAGGTCGAGGTGGTGGTGCCCGCGGGCACCGGGGCCGGCTGGGAGCTGGTCATCCAGCCGCTGCAAGAGGACTACACCGGCGCCCTGCTTCGCCTGTCGATCGAGCAGCTGGAGCTGTTTGGGCTTCGGCCGGCCGGGCCAGGCGCCGTGCCCGACGATGCCAGCGACCTGGTGGCGCTACGCCTGGCACCCCGAGATGCGCTGGAGAGGCTCGGCGACCGCATCGGGCCCGAGGCCGCGCTGGAGCAGCTGCTCGAGGCGTGGACCGTGCCGATGTACAACCACCGCGGCGACGTCGAGTTCGCCGAGCTGATGAGCCTGCTGCGAGACCAGCTGGACGGGCCGCTCGGCGACAGCGAGGCCGGGCGCGTGCTACTGCTGGCCCGTGCGCGCCGCGCCTTCGAAGACGGGCATGACGGGGCGGCTCGTCAGGACTGGGAGCGCGTCGCGTCGGCGCCGGGCGGCGGTTCCGGCGCCCAGGACGCGCACGAGGGCCTGCTGAGGCTGGCGCTGGCCGAGGGACGTGCCCAGGACGCCCTGGAGCACGGACGGATGGCGATCGAGAGTGCCGATTCGCCGTTGCTCGCTGCCGATCGACTGGCGCTGATGCCCGAGGTGGCGGCGCGAGCGGGCGAGCCGGGGTGGAGCGAGCTCCTGGAGGGCTCCCTGGGGCGCTGATCTACGGGCAGGTGTCGTTGAGCTGGTTGGGAGTGCCGTAGTCGGCGGGGTTGAACGGCATGGTGCTGACACACCAGCTGCTGGGGTCGTCGTTCTGGGTGGTGTCGGTCCGGTCGCGGTTCAGCTGCATGCTGGCCCCCGGGGCGGACGGCCAGGCCGAAGTCCACGCCACGGTGTCGATGGTTCGCGGGTTGCCGCTGTCGACGTCCTGGCAGTCCACGCGGATGCTGTCGCCGGCCTCGAAGCGCACGTGCCGGTACAGGCCACCGACGTTGAAGCCCTCGGGGGCGACTCCGAGCGTGGCATGGCTGTCGGCGGGCATGTAGTAGTCGCCGGGCACGAAGCTATCGCCGACGCTGTTGCTGAACTCGCAGCCCCACAGCGACAGGCTGCTTCCCGACCGGTTGTAGAGCTCGAACCACTGCCCGCCGTGCCCAGGATTGTGCGCCGAGTCCACCATCACCTCGGTGATCACCAGGTCGCCGGGGCTGGGCACCAGGTGCTTGCTGCCGGCAAAGCCGTTCCACGAGGCGTAGATGGTGTTGCCCAGCAGCAGGTTGGGTGGCCCGATGATGGGCAGCGAGCCGGCACCGCTGAACTCGTTGCAGCCAGGGCACAGGGACGTGCCTCCGGCGTACAGTCCCAGGCTCTCTTCGATCTGGTCGGCGGCGCCGGTGGTCTGCGGGCGCTCGTGCAGGATCCAGCCCAGCACGACCTCGAACGGTGCCGAGTCGGGATCGAACTCGATGGTGTGGTGGGTCGTGGTGGTGGGGAACCAGATGTCGCCGCTCATCCAGTCGCACGCGCCTGGCGTGAACGTCGTGCTGCTCTGGAAGGTGAGCTGGTTCTCGGTCTGGGCGGTGAGCACCAGGTCACGGGCCACCACGGTGGCGCGGCAAGAGCAGCTGTCGCGCCCGCAGATCGCCTGGTTCTCGCTGGTGTCGGCGCTGAAGTTGAACTCCCAGTGCCCGACCATCAGGTCGATGGTTGTGAGCGGCGGGTCGGGGTCGTCGATGGTTCCGCCGCCGACCGTGATGGTCACGGTGTCCAGGGCGCTGTTGCCGCCGCCGAAGGCTTCGGCGCGGATGACATGCGTGCCGTCGTCGAGCCCGGAGTAGCCGTACTCGCCCTCGAACAGGTAGCCCTGGTTCTCTGAGTACCACTCGACGTAGGCCCCCTCGGGGTAGCTGCCCTCGAAGTGACCGCCGAACGAGATGTCGGTGCCGGACGCGTAGGTGGCGCCGTTGCTGGGCTCGTCGATGACGAAGTGGAGGTCGGTGAACAGCCCCGAGTCGAAGCCGTCCTGAGTGCCATCCGTCTGCTGGAGCTCCCAGATGAAGGGCCAGCAGCCCGTCGTCATCAGGAGGAGGGCGGAGACAGCAGGGACGCGCACGTTCATGTCCCGCTCTCTAGCACCGCATTGGCCCGCTTGTCAGGGACAGGTGGGATTCACCGTGCCGGGGGTGCCCCGATCGCTGGGGCCGAACGCCAGCTCGGAGGGGCACCAGGCACCGGCCGAGTCGTTGACGGTGGCGTCGTAGCTGTTGCCGTCGAGCTGCAGAGACGCCTGGTTGGGCAGCGACCAGCTGGCGTCCAGCCAGATCACCTGATCGATGCTGTTGAAGCTGTTGGGGTCGGTCAGATCGCGGCACATCAACGTGATGCCGCCGGGGAATGCGGCCAGAGGCAGGGTGCCCCACTCGATGTCCGGGTTGAAGTTCGGGTAGTTGTGGGCGGCCAGCGTGAGCGACTCGCCGGCTCCGATGAACGCCACCCCGGGCACGATGGTCTGGCCCGGGCCGTTGCCGATCTCGCAGCCGTGGAGGGCGAAGTTGTTGCTGGTGGGGTTGTACAGCTCGATCCACTGGCCCTGGTCGCCGGGAAGGTCGTTGGAGTGGAACATGATCTCGGTGATCAGCAGGTCGCCGTGATCGCTTGGGGGGTACGAGACCGCGCTCTGGTACCCGTCCCAGTTCGCGCTCAGGTCGACCGACAGGGTGCCCGGCAGGCTGGAGGGTGACGCGGTGGGGGTCTCGATGTGGCGTTCCATGGTGCTGCATTCGGGGCAGAAGTCGGTGCCCAGCATCAGCAGGCCCAGCTGTTCGGGCGTGGCGCCGAGCGTCTCGGGCTCGGAGCTCTGGTGCATGACCCACGAGTTGATGGTCTCGAAGCCGTTGGACGAGTTGAGCGTGTGGTAGGCGTTGCCCGAGGTGGGGTACCAGATGCCCAGCTCAGCGGGATCGCAGTCGCCGACCGACACCGCCGTCGGGCCCCAGAAGGTGAGCTGGTTCTCGCTGAACTCGGTGACGATCAGGTCGGCCCCGGTCGCGGTGGCCTTGCAGCCGCAGTCTTCGCGCTGGCAGAACTCCTGGTGTTCGACCGTGGGGCCCTCGTAGCTGACGTGCAGCGCCATGTGCAGCAGGTCGATGCTGGCGATGGGAGCGGGCGGGATGGCCTCGCCCACCTCGATGTTCAGCGTGTAGGAAGGGGAGTGCGCGCCGGCGTCGAAGGTGGCCAGGATCTCGTGCCGACCGGGGTTGAGGGTGGCGTAGCCTTGCTCGCCCTGCAGGAACTCGCCGTCCAGGCTCGAGAACCACCGGATGTCCACGAAGTCGAAGCCCGGGGCGTCGAACGCGGCCTCGAAGTAGATGTTGTCGCCCGCTTCGAAGGCCTGTTCGTCGAAGGGGCTGTGCACCTCGATCCACGCCTCGCCAAACAGGCCGGAGTCGCCGTGCCAGGTGGCGTCGGTCTGCTGCAGCTCCCAGATGAAGGGCCAGCAGCCGGTGGTGAGCAGCAAGATCAAGGGCGGGGCGAGGAGGCGTGCGGACATGAGCGCCAAATAGCACTCCCACGGGCGGCTGTCTTGACGGTCGCCGCTGGCGCGCGCAGGCTAGTGCCATCGACCGGAGCGCTGCTTGATCCGAGACTTCATCCACGATGCCCGAGACTGGGCGCTGTCCCAGGGGGGCGGCTTCCATCGGGCGCTGGCGGGCAGCCAGGTCATCGACACGGGGCCCATGGCCCACCGCGCGATCGGCCTTTGCAATCGGCTGAACGCCCATCGAAAGCGCAGCCCCAAGCACGCGGTGGTGCTGTGGGGCGGCGAGCACCAGGCCGTCACCGCCCCCGGTCGGTGGATCTACGTGCACCGCGACTTCGCGGCGCGGCTGTCCGACGATGCGCTGGCCTTCGTGCTGGCCCACGAGATGTCCCACCACGACCTCGACCACCTGACCGCCCACATGGAGGTCGCCAAGCGCATCGGGTACAGCGTGATCATGGAGTACCAGGCCGATGCGCACGCACTGGATCTGGTGCGCCGCGCCGGCTTCGACCCCAAGGGCGCGCTCGAAGCGCTCGACCCCACCGACGTCGAGGACGTTCCCCCCGATGCGCGCTTCGATGGCTGGCCGCCGGAGCTGCGGGAGTGGGCCCTGCGCTTCGTGACGACGCATCCGCCGCATCCCGAGCGCTACGAGGCGATTCGCCGGCGGCTGTAGTCGCTGGGTGGGCTCGGTGGAGGTGGGGTCGGTGGGGGTGCCGGGGGCGCCGGGGGCGCCGGTGAGGGCGCCGGTGGGGGTCCCGGTGGGGGTCCCGGTGGGGGTCCCGGTGGGGGTCCCGGTGGGGGTCCCCGGTGGGGGTCCCGGGTGGGGGTCAGTGTTCCCCCTTCTCCTATTGGGTGTTGGCGCGGATTGGCTTTGTGGGCGGGTTCAGCTGGGGTCAGTGTTCCCCCTTCTCCTATTGTGCCCCGTTTCTGGCGTTTGACCGTTGACAGGCGTGAACGGTCGAACCTTCACAATGGCCTGTAATAGGAGAAGGGGGAACACTGACCCCCTCCAGAGACCGGTGCAATCCACGTCCGCAGCGATCGCCAATAGGAGAGGGGGGAACACTGACCCCCCTATGGTCCCACCTCCACCCACCGCTCGAGCGCCGCGATCATCGCGCCGGCGTTGTCATACCGCTGGCTGGGGTCGTCGGCGGTGGCCTTGTTCACGATGGCCTCCAGCGCCTCGTTGCCGGGCTCCACCAGCGCCCCCAGCACCTTGCCCACCGCGAAGATGTCCACCCGGTGATCGAGCTCGTGCCCCTGCAGCTGCTCCGGCGGCATGAAGCCATTGTCGCGGTTGGGCACCAGGTCGAAGCGCGCGGCCAGCGGACTGGCGATGCCAAAGTCCACCACCGTGACGCGCTCGCGGTTCAAGCGGCTGTCCGCGAAAGAGATGTCGGCGTGCACCACGAGGTTTGCGGGCTTCACGTCACAGTGCACCACCCCGGCCGAGTGCGCCGCATCGAGTGCTTCGAGCGCGTAGATGCACACGATGGCGGCCCGCACTGGGTCGAGGGGCCCACGGCGCCGCTCTTCTTCGAGGCTCTCGCCGAACAGCCGGGCCATCGCCAAGAACAGGCGGCCGTCGGCGCTGAAGCCCCAGTCGAGCACCCGCACCAGCGAGGGGTGGTGCAGCTGCGCCAGCAGGCGTGCCTCTTCGTAGAACAGCTCGACGTAGTCGGGAGACGCGGCGTGGTTGGGGTGCAGCACCTTGACCGCCGCGGCGGTGCCATCGTCGCTGCGCGCCGCCCACACGGCACCAAAGCCGCCACGGGCCAGGGGGGTCTGCAGGGTGAAGCTGCCGACGCGGTCGCCCTCGGCGGGCGGCTCCAGGTCCAGGCTGGGAGGCACGCGGGCGACCAGCTGACGGTGAGGGGCCACGAAGGGGTGCGTGCCCAGCGCCTGGTCTTGCAGCGCCTGGGTCACCGCTTCGCTTTCGACGGCACTGCGGTGCAGCAGGGCGCGGCCAACGCCGCCCAGGCGAGCGGTGTCCGTCGCCCACTGCACCGCGCGGCCGCCCAGTCCGTGCTCGCCCACCTCGAGCAGCGACCCCTCGGCAAGCGCGCTGCTGACGCCGGCCAGCTCGGCCAGCTCGGCCAGTGCGGCGACGGCGGGCGCGCCGGTTCCCCACGACGCCAGCGCGCGGTGGGGGCCCACGCTGCAGCGCAGGGGCTGGTGGCGCGCGATCACTTCGCTCACCCGCTCCGGATCCCGGCCGCGCAGGATGTCGACGGCGATCACCCAGCCGTGGCGGGCCTCGGTGGTGATGCCCGGCGTGATCGCCCGCCTGGGCAGAAGCTCCCGCGCCCCTGGCGTCTCCAGAAAGCGCGATGCCGTGAGCACCGTGGACGGGAAGGCCCGGTCCTGGAGCACCACCGTGTCCGCCGCGCCTAGCCGGCTGCGCACCTCGACCTCGACCCAGCCGGCTCGCACCACCGTGCGCTGGGGAGCCATGCCGCGCTGGGTCAGATCGAGCCGCACGCGCTCGGGGCCGTAGCCCTCGCGCACCTCGAGCGTCGCCGCGCCAGGGGTCTGGTCGGCGTCGATGCGGTAGCTGCCCGGCCCGAGCCGCAGGCGCCAGCCCAGCGCCTTGCCCGGGCCCAGCTCGGCGCGGGCCAGCACGTGGGGGGTGCGGCTGGGGCTCATGGCGCAGTGCACGGTCCTGGGTAGCTCGCGCAGCTCGGGTGAGGTGTGCATCGCGATGCCCACGCCGTCCAGGAAGGACCCGTCGTAGCGGATGTTGCAGCTGCCGCAGTGCACGCCCACCGGGCCGTCGGGCAGCTCGGTGGTGATCGCCTCGGCGCCCCGGCAGTTGGGGCACAGCAGCTCCCACTGCAGCACCAGCACGCCCTGTTCGACGGCCTGCAGCGCGGCGCGCACCGTCTGATCGGGGTCGGTTGCCCACAGGCGTGCCTGCCGCAGCGGCATGAGGCGTTCTTGCTCGGTCAGCGGGGCGTGCCGGACCCACTCGCGCAGGTGGCCGGCGAAGGGCTCGGGGATTCCGTCGAGTCGCTGGTCGAGCAGCGTCGCAGCTTGTGCTTCGAGCGCGGGCACCTTGGCCGAAAAGAGGCCCGCCACATCGGAGCCTTCGAGCAGCTGAAGCGCCTCGTCGACCTTGCGGCTGACGAAGGGGTGCACCTTGTTTCGGCTGAACCACAGCAGCCCCAGCCACGCCCAGGGCGTGCGCGGAACCAGCTCGATGCCGTAGCGCACGCGGGTGCCGGCGCCGGTGGCCTCGAGCGCCAGGTCGGTGCGGTACACCAGCATGGGGCCCGCATCCATGTGGCGCTCGATCTTGAGCCAGTGCGGCTTCTCGAAGTCGAAGGGCGCCTCGACCCAGCGAGCCAGCGTGCCCCCCATCTTGGATGAGCCCACGGTCTGCACGCGGCCACTCACTTCTTGGCGCGTCATGCGGTTGCCGCTGCGCACCACCTGGCTGAAGCGGTCGGTGTCGTGCAGCAGGCCCCAGGTCGCCTCGATCGACGCCGCGGTGGTGCGCTCCCACTCCAGCCGAATGGTCCGAGACTCCGGGCTGTGGGCCAGGAACCACCCGCCCACGGCGAGCAGCACCAACACCAGCACGGCGGTGACCCAGACCATGACGCGCGAACCTCCAGGTCCGGTCTATCATCCAGCCACGATGAGCCGGATTGTCGCCCTCGATGTGCACGACTTTCGCATCCCGCTGACGGCGCCCTTCGGCATCGCTGGAGGGCAGCAGACGGTCGCGCACAACCTGCTGGTGCGCATCGAGCTCGACGACGGGGCGGTGGGCTGGGGCGAGGCTGCGCCGTTTCCCGCCGCCAACGGGGACACGGTGCAAGCGGCGGCGCGGGCGCTCGCAGAGGTGCGCTGGGTGGGCGAGTCGGCCGAGGCCTGGGCCGATCGTGCGGCGCAGATCCGCGCGCTGGGCTCGGCGTCGGCGCGGTGTGGGGCCGAGATGGCGCTGGTGGACGCGCTGTGCCGGCGCGACGGGGTGCCCATGCATCGCTGGTTTGGCGG
This sequence comes from Myxococcota bacterium, assembly GCA_965216925.1. Taxonomy (GTDB): domain Bacteria; phylum Myxococcota_A; class UBA796; order UBA796; genus CAYYHT01. Next base: position 6,551,166 of record CBDCGT010000001.1, read on the forward strand.
CGCGGGCACCACGGTGGTGACCGACGTCACCATCCCCACGGGCGAGGGCGCCCTGCAGGCGGTGCAGCGCGAGCAGCAGGGCTACTCCCTGCTCAAGATCAAGGTCGGAGGACGCCCCCTGTCCCGGGACATCGAGCGCCTGCGTGCCATCGCTGGTGCGACCCGCTGTGACCTGCTGCTGGACGGCAACGGCGGGGTGGCCAGCGTCGAGGACGCGCTGCGCCTGATCGAGCTGCTGGACCCTCGCCTGGTGCTGTTCGAGCAGCCCTTTGCCCGGGGCGACGAGGCCAGGATGGCGGAGCTGGCGGGGCAGACGACGGTGCCGCTGGCGGCCGACGAGTCGGCGGTGACCGCAGCCGACGTCGAGCGCATCGCCCGGCTGGGCGCGGCCCGCATCGTGAACCTGAAGTTCACCAAGTCGGGCGTCGTCGAGTGCAGCCGCATGGCCGATGTGGCCCGGGCCGCGGGCCTGCGGTTGATGATGGGGGCCATGGTCGAGAGCCCGCTGGCCCTGTCGGCGGCCGCGTGTTTCGCCGCGGGCATGGGCGGCTTCGAGGTGGTCGACCTGGACACGCACCTGTGGATGGCGAACCCGCCGGTGTTGGGGGGCTTCGTGCAGCGCGGAGCGGTGCTCGACGTTGGCGGGGTGGTGGCGGGCCACGGGGTGGTGCCCCGGTCTATCCCCGTCGAACCTGCAAGATGAACGCCTCGGCGTCGTTCGCGCTGTGCACGTCCATGTCGATCGTCAGAGTACTTGCCTGACACCGTTCTTCGAAGCGCTCGAGCCAGGGCCGCCCTGGATCGGCCACCCATGCGGTCCCACCGTCGCTGAGCAGCCGGTCGATGGTGCCGGCGAGCAGGTCGGCCAGGGCGGCGTCGTACAGCACGTCGCTGGCCAGCAGGTGGTCGAAGCCGCCGGCGGGGATGCGCTCGGACGGCGGCTCGCGCCAGTCGAAGCGCTCGAAGTGCACCCCGGTCAGGCGGTTGCGCGCCAGGTTCTGCGTCAGGAAGGCCGGTGTGTCGGGGTGCATGTCGGTGGCCAGCACCTGGGCTCCGCGGCGTGCGCAGACCATGCTGGGCAAGGCCAGTCCGCAGCCGAGCTCGAGCACCCGCTGCCCCGGCTGGATGCAGGGCTCCACCGCCTGGGCCAGCACCCGAGAGGACGGCCACAGCCAGCCGAACATCGGCACCAGCGTCTCGAACTGCTGGTCGCCGTCTGGCTGGCGGCACAGCCGCTCCCAGACCACGTCGACGGTGGCCTCGAAGTCGCGCAGCACCAGCAGGTCGAGCTGGGTGGACCCCACTCGCTCGGTGCGCCAATGCACGTCGTAGGCCATGCCCAGGATGGACTTCGTGGCGGCCCCCGCTACAGCAGGTCGATGTCGATGTCGACCATCGGGCCCTTGCCCACGGCGACTTTCTTGGCGTAGCCGGCGGCCTCGGGCAGCACCAGCTGCATGAAGAAGCGGGCGGTCTGCAGCTTGTCGCGCCGCAGAGGGTCGCTCTCGTCGCGGTCGATGACCGCGGCCACCTGACGCGCCCAGATGTAGCCCAGGCACACCAGCGCGAACTGGTTGAGGTAGTTGCTGGCCACGGCGCCGATGATCTCGGGGTCGGCGCCGGCCTTGGCTCCCAGCTCCATGGTGGTGGCGGTCAGGCGCTTGGACTCCTTCTTGAGCGGCTCGAGGAACTCGTCCATGCGCTCGTCGGCGGAGTGCTTGCGGATGAGCTCGGTGATCTTGCCGGCGAAGCGCTGCATCAGCCGCCCGCCGTGCATGGGCATCTTGCGGCCCACCAGGTCGAGGGCCTGGATGTGGTTTGTGCCCTCGTAGATCATCGCGATGCGCACGTCGCGCATGTGCTGCTCGATGGGCCAGTCCTTGGTGAAGCCGGCGCCGCCGCACACCTGCATGGCGTCGCTGACGTTGTGGAAGCCGCGCTCGGAGCCGTAGCTCTTGATGATGGGCGTGAGCAGCGCCACCAGGTCGCTGGCCTCTTCGCGGGCGGCCTCGTCGGGGTGGTTGTGCATGATGTCGTAGTTGATGCCGATCCAGGCCACCAGCCCGCGCAGGGCCTGGGTGGTGGACTTGACGTTGAGCAGCATGCGCCGCACGTCGGGGTGCACCAGGATGTTGTCGGCGGCGTGGTCGCGGTCTTGCTTGCTGGACAGCAGCGAGCGGCTCTGGCGGCGGTCTTTGGCGAAGGCCAGGGCGGCCTGGTAGGCGGCCTCGCCCAAGGCCACGCCCTCGATGCCCACGTTCAGGCGGGCGGCGTTCATCATGGTGAACATGGTGCGCATGCCGCGGTTGGGTGCGCCCACCAGCCATCCCTCGGCGTCTTCGAGGTTCATGACACAGGTGGGCGAGGCGTGGATGCCCATCTTGTGGTCGGTGCCGCCGCAGAAGATGGGGTTGCGCGTGCCGTCGTCCAGGAACTTGGGCACCACGAAGGTGCTGATGCCCTTGATGCCGGGAGGAGCGTCGGGCAGGCGCGCGAGCACCAGGTGCACGATGTTGTCGGCCATGTCGTGCTCGCCGAAGGTGATCCAGATCTTGGTGCCGGTGAGCTTGTAGTGGTCGCCGTAGGCGGTGGCCTTGGTAGAGAGCAGACCCAGGTCGGTGCCGCACTGGGGCTCGGTGAGGCACATGGTGCCTGTCCACTCGCCGCTGATGAGCTTGGGAAGCAGGTGTTCTTTCTGGTGCTCGCTGCCCCACACCTCGAGCGCGTCGACCAGGCCCTCGGTGAGGCCCGGGCACATCGAGAAGCTCTTGTTGCAGCTGATGAGCACCTCGCCCAGCAGGATCTTGAGCACCATGGGCGCGCCCATGCCGCCGTGCTCGGGATCGTAGGGGATGGTGGTGTAGCCGTTGTCGCGCCAGCCCTCGTAGGCCTCTTTGAAGCCCTTGGGCATGGTGACCGTCGCGTTGTCGGCGTCGAAGGTGACACCCACGGCGTCGCCGGGGCCGTTGAGCGGCAGCAGCTCGTCGACGCAGTACGCGGCGTAGGCCTCGCCCAGGTCCATCGCGGTGTCCAGGTCGAAGTCTTCGAAGCGCTCGATCTGGGCAGTGAGATCGCGGTAGCCGAACACGTCCAGGGCGAAGCGGATGTCGTTGAGTGGGGCGGCGTAGGTGTTCATCGAAGATCCTGGGGTTTCGCCGGACGCGGGCCCAGCGACTGAATGAGTATTCATTCACCTAACCGAGGCGCACGGCACACGCATTGCACGAGATGTCGATCCCAGGAGGCCCGATGTCCGACCCCGCACGACTCATTGCGATGGCCCAGAGCTTGGAGCTGCACGCCGCCGAGCTACGCTCCCTGGCTGCCGCCCTGGCACCGGCATGCGATCCCGATCGAAGCGAGCCCCTGGGCGACACGGCCGCCCTGAGCCTGCTGTCCGCCTCGCACGAGGCCCGCGCCGATCGCTCGCGCCCGCTGGTCGAAGCCTTGGCCTACGCCGAGCAAGCACTCGCCTCGCTGTCCGAAGGGGCCCACGTCGAGCTGCGTGCCGGAATGCAGGCGCACGTGGCCGGCCTGCTCTATGAGCTCGGTGACGACGAGTCCCTGGATCGCGCGCTGTCTCTGTACACCGAGGCATCCCGGGCGCTGAGCGACGCTGGCGAGCCCGTCGAGGCCGCGCGGCTCCTGAACGAGCAGGCCGAGGTGTGGATACGCCTGGGCGACGGGGTTCGCGCCGCCCACCTGCTGCGCGAGAGCCGGGAGGTGTTCGCTGCGCAGGCGGTGGTCGACCCCTACGCGGCGGTCGAGCTGGCCCAGACCGAGCACGCGCTGGCGCGTCTGCCCCTGCACGTGCCCGCGCGCGAGGGAGCCGGCATCGAGCACTGGGAGCGCGCGGTCGAGCACGGCAAGCGTGCCGGGGAGCTGTACCAGGACCTCGACATGCCCGAGGCCTTCGCACGCACCGAAGAGACCGTGGGCCGCCTGCGCGTGCGCCTGGGGGACACGGTCAGCGCCGCCGAGCACCTGCAGACGGCCGCCACCCTGCAGCAACAGCTGGGCGATGGCATCGGCCTGGCCCGAACGGCCGGGGCCCTGTCGGAGCTCGCCGCCGAGCGCGACGAGCTGGCCGCCGCGCTGGAGCTGCTGGCCACCTCGGTGCAGCTCAACCGGCAGAAGGGCTCGCCCATCGGCCTTCGCTACAACCGCGAGGCGCTGGCCGCGGTGGCGCCCAGCCTGAGCGGCCATGGCGAGCTCGTCCCGATGTTCGAGGCCGTTGCTCAGGCCCTCGAGCACGCCATCGCCACCGTCGGATCGACGGAGCGGCGATCGGTGCGAACCCACACCCGATCTGTGTGAAATGACACAGGAGCACACCATGCCCCGCTGGCTCGCCCGCAACCCCCACGGCAGCGCTGTCGTCCTGGCCAAGAACTGGCTGTGGGCGCTCGCCGCCGCCCAAGAAGACCTGGGCCTGCCGCAAGAGGCCTACCAGAGCCTGTTCGCGCTGCAGAGAGACGACGGCGGCCTGACCGTGCGCGTGCACGGCTCCGACCCGGTCGAGATGTGGCCCATGCGCGACGACGACGACGAGGCGGCGGTGCTCGAGCGAGCACAGCCCGATGTGCATCGCCTGGATCTGGGCAAGGCCCCGGCCTCGACCACCGGCGAGCTCGCGCGCTGGGTGCACGCGATCGTGGGGGCACCCACCGAGCTGGCCGCCGCCCACCGCGCCCTCCAGGCGACCGATGCCCTCATCGGCAGCGAGTCGGCGTCGGTGCTGCGCGCCGAGCCCGCGGGGCTGCGCTTCGTGGCTGCCCGGGGGCCCCACTCCGAGGGACTGACCGCCTATACCCTGGACAAGGGGCGCGGCGTCGCAGGCTTCGTGCACCAGACCGGCCGCGCGGTGCTGTTCAACGACCTGACCCAGTCGGGCACCCACCTGCACGCGCTCGACGACGAGACCGGGTACCGGCCCACCGCGCTGCTGGCGGTTCCCATCGGCGATGAGGCCGGCTACGACGGCGTCCTGGAGCTGCTGAACACCGAGGTGCTGTTCGAGCCGTGGCAGATCGACGTGGCCCGTGCGGTGGGCACGGCGCTGTCGAGGTCGTGGAGGGGCGCTTAGCTACCGGCAGCAGCAGTAGTTGGGGCCGCAGCCGCCGCCGCAGCTGTCGTAGCGATGGGTGCGCAGGCCCGAGACACCCACCGATCCGGCTGGGGCGTTGGCGTACAGGTGCAGGGAGTTGAAGCAGGTTCGGCTCTCGGCGGCGCAGACCGCGCTGCAGTCGGGCGCACTGCCGGAACACGTCCGGTAGATGGCCCGGATCTGGCCGGCGGGCGCCATGCCGGTGCACGCGGCCTGCGCCAGGATCTGCCCGTAGGTGCCAAAGGCGTTGTACGTGTCGAGCCCCTGGTGATCGGCGTTGCCCTGCACGGTGACGTCGCCCTCGAAGATGACCTCGCCGTGAAAGATCGTGGTGTGGTCGTCTTGGTTGTACCCGTCGCGAATCTCGATGATCGATTCGTCCATGGCGCCCCCGGGCGTGGAGCCCATGATCTCGAAGGCGCGCGGACCCACGTCCGGGCTGATGCCCAGGCACTCGCCGGCCACGGTGCAGTCCAGGCCCTTGGCGCGCACGTAGAACGAGCCGTTGGTGGGCGAAGCGTCGGAGTCCCAGGTGCTGGCCTCGAAGCGGATGCTGTGGCTGGGGTAGGTGTCGTCGAAGGCGGTCGCCGTGCCCGTGCGCGTCAGGTGCAGATCGCCCGTGAGCTGGCCCCCGCTGTCGGGCAGCGCGCCGATGTCGGCCGCGGTGGTGGTATCGGCGAGGCCGCCGATGTCGACGGCGGTGGTGGTGCTGGCCAGGCCGCCGATGTCGACGGCGGTGGTGCCCGAGGGCAGGGCGCCCACGTCGGCTGCGGTGTGGCCATGGTCGCCGGCAGCGACGTCGGTGGTGCCGATGCCCACGGGCAGGCGGGCGATGTCGATGGTGCCTGCCGAGATGTCGGCGGCGTTGTGCAGGTGGGCGTTGGACACGCCGCAGGTCCACGCGCCCGATGCGTACAGCATGACCTCGCCGTCGGCGCAGCCCAGACCGGCGAGGTCGGTGATGCCGGATGGGGCTCCGCTGACCGCGCCCCAGTCGATGTTGCCGCTGCTGTCGATGACCGTGGTGCCGTTCACCGAGACCTCGGTGGCGTTGACGGTGCCGCCGTCCAGGTTGGCGGCCGTGTCGGCCACGATGGCGTAGGGCACCGAGACCAGAGGTGGCCGCGGGGTGAGCTCGGGGCCTGCGTCGACCGCCAGGCCCACGTAGACCTCGCCGCCGTCGAACAGCCCGGCGCTCAGCTCGTTGCCGCCCGTCTGCCCGAAGGTGATGTCGTAGAAGCCCCCGTCGAACACCAGGTTGCTGAACGACTCCTCCCACACCGGCGTGCCCCCCGACGGGGTGTCGTACAGCTTGAGGTCCAGGTCGTGCAGCCCGTCCAGGGGCACGCCGGCCGAGTCCATCAGCCGACCCTGGTGGGTCATCTCGAGGGGGACTTCAGCGGCCTGGGCCGGGCCGATCAGGGTCAGGAGCGCGAGCGCGAGCATGGGAACCTCCGAACAGAGGCCCCATCATGACACGTTGCGGTCCAGATGGTCATTGCCCGTGTGGGCCAGGTATTCCTGGTAGGTCCCGCGGTAGTCGTCGACCCCATCGTGGGTGATCTCGATGATGCGGGTCGCGACCTGGCTCACGAACCAGCGGTCGTGGCTCACCAGGATGACGGTGGCCTCGGTCTTCTGGAGCGCCTTGGACAGGGCCGCGATGCCCTCGAGGTCCAGGTGGTTGGTGGGCTCGTCGAACACCAGCACATTGGGTTCTTCGGCGCTGATGGCGGCCATCACCAGCCGGGCCGCCTCGCCACCGGACAGGGCGTCGAGCGGCTTGTCGCAGTCGTCGCGGCTGAAGAGCACCGCCGCCAGCCGGCCATAGACCTGACCGATGTCCAGGTCGGGGATGCGGTTCCACAGCCAGCCGGACACCGAGGTGTCCAGGGTGCCCAGCGACTCGTGGTGGTCTTGGGCGAAGTAGCCGATGTGCGTCTCGTAGCCCCACTCCACCATGCCGTCATCGAGCTCGATCTTGCTCATCAGCCCCTTGAGCAGGGTGGACTTGCCAATGCCATTGGGCCCGATGATGGCGATCTTGTCGCCGCGCTCGACCTCGAGATCGACGTCGGTGAGCACGACCTTGTCGTCGTAGCTCTTGGACACGCCGATGGCCTCGACCACCTTGCGTCCGCTGGGCCGGCACTGCGTGAAGCGGAACTTGGGGTGGCGGCGCGAGCTGCGGGGCAGCTCTTCGATCACCATCTTCTCGACGCGCTTCTGGCGGCTGTTTGCCTGCCGGGCCTTGGTGGCCTTGGCCTTGAAGCGCTCGATGAAGCGCTTGTGGTCGGCGATCTCTTTCTCGCGCTTGTCGATCTCGCGCTCCTGGCGCTCGCGCTCCTCGACCTTGGCGCTCTCGAAGGCGGAGTAGTTGCCCTTGTAGACCCGAACCTGCTGGTAGTCGACGTCGACGATGTGGCTGCACACATTGTCGAGGAAGCGGTGGTCGTGGCTGACCACGATGGCGCAGCCCGAGAACCCGTTCAGGAACTTCTCGAGCCAGCGCAGGGACAGGATGTCCAGGTGGTTGTTGGGCTCGTCGAGCAAGAGCAGGTCGGGGTCGCCGGCCAGGGTGCGCGCCAGCAGGACCCGCAGCTTGTACCCGCCCGACAGCGTCGACAGCGGCTCGTAGTGCTGCTTGGCAGGGATCTGCATGCCTTCCAGGATCTCGGCCGCCTTGGACTCGAGCGCGTAGCCGCCCAGCTCCAGGATGCGGTCTTCGATGGCGGCGTAGCGATCGGCATCGAACTCGGACTCGGGCCCCGAGAGCATGGCTTCTTTGCGCGACATGGCCGACCACACCGCCTCGTGCCCCATCATCACGACGTGGATGATGGGCACGTCTTCGTACTGGAAGTGATCTTGTTCCAGCACGCCCACCACGGTCTTGTTGGGCAAGGTGACCTCGCCCTCGGACGCCATCTCTTCGCCGGTCAGGATGCGCAGGAAGGTGGACTTGCCCGACCCGTTTGCGCCAACCACCCCGTAGATGTTTCCCGCGTGAAACTGCAGCGAGGCCCCGTAGAACAGGGTCTGACCGCCGAAGGACTTGCCGAGCTCGTGGACCGTCAACATGGTGGGGGGGTCTAACGAGGATCAGGCGACCAACCGTGGGACCGTTCATCGACCAGCAAGGAGGGGCCCTTCCGCCGATCGAGGCCACGACCGCCGACGTGGTGATCGTGGGCGCAGGGCTGGCCGGCGCCCTGACCGCGCTGTACCTGGCTCGCGAGGGGGCCCAGGTCGTGGTGCTCGAGGCCCGTGGGCGGGTGGGAGCCGGGCGCTCGGGCCGAGACCTGGGTCATGTCGAGACCGGGGTCGTCGAGCACCCCTGCCGCACGGTGCGAAGCCTGGGCGCCGAGCGGGCGCGCAGCTTGTTCCAGGTCACCGCTCACAGCCGTTCGCTGCTCGAGCAGGAGGGGTTGTTCGAGCCGACAGGCGCCCTGTGGGCGGCCCAGGATGCGCGCGAGCCCGATGACATCGACGCCAGCGTCGCCGCCCTGAGCGAGCTGGGCGTCCCAGCCGAGCGGCTGGAGCCCGCCGAGGTGGCCGAGCGCACCGGGGCGCGAGGACTCGGGCCCGCCCTGTGGCTGCCCGGCGACGGGGCGGTGCAGCCGGGGAGGGCGGCGGCCGAGGTCGCCCGGCGCGCCACCCAGGCTGGAGCCCGCTTCTACGCCGGACAGGCCCGTTTTGCCGATGCCTCGGCGACCGATGGGGTGGCGCTGGCCGTGAACGGCGCCGTCGTGAGCGCCGAGATCGCGGTCATCGCGGCGGGAGCCGGCGCTCAGCAGCTCGATCGGCGCCTGGCCGACGCGTTGAGCACCGTGCGAGAGCAGGGCCTGCGGGTCGCGGGCGACGGCCCCGTGCCCTCCGTTCGCCTGGGCCGGGCGGGGCATGGGTACACGAGCTGGCGCTGGCTCGACGACGGCTCCCTGGCGGTGACCGGTGCGCGCTGGGCGACCCCCCACCTCGAGGTGGGCGAGACCGACGACACCGTCATCGAGCCTCGGATCCAGGCCAAGCTCCAGGCCTTCGCCGAGCAGCGCTTCGCGCGCACGACGGTGCTGCAGCGCTGGGCGTGGACCTTCGCGCACAGCAAGGACGGCCTGCCCATCGTGGGCCCGATGCCCGGCGACGCGCGTCGGCTGGTCATCGCCGGGCTGGGGGCCAATGGCGCCAGCTTCGCGCCGGCGGCGGCACGAGCGGTCGCGGACGGCATCATGGGCGGCGAATCAGCGTTGCCGGGGTTCCTGGCGGCCAGCCGCATGGTGGGCTGGCGGTAGCCGCGCCCCGCCCTGACACCACCCTGAAACGCCGCTCAGGCCCGGAAGCCGATCCCCGTGCCGTCGCGCAACGCCACGCAGACGAAGTCGGCAACCACCGCGACACCGACGGGCCACAGGCCGTAGGCGGCCAGATCGACGGTGTCCAGGCGCTCGCCGGTGTCGGCGCGGCAGACATCGAGGCGCCCGCACTCGACCTGGTACAGCTTGCCGCCCATGGCGCAGGTCTCGCGGCACACCGACAGCAGGGGGTGGCCCGGTGGCACCGCGTGGGGCTCGGACAACAGGTGCCCGGTGGGAATGAGCGCGTAGTCTTCGGGCGACAGGGCGCCCGGACCAGATTCGTCCTCGTAAGGGGCGAATTCTTCGGTTGGGGGGTAGCGGACCCGGTGAGGAACCGGGGTCGCCGTTTTGTCGCGACGGCTGCTCACGACTGGGATCATACCGCGATCCGAAGTCCGCCCGCCGCGCGCACCTTCAGATCAGCGTGCAGTGGATGGTGACCTTGTCGGGGATCTGGGCCGTGTCCCCTCCCCAATAGTCGCAGCTCAGCAGGTTGCGCTCGCTCGATTCCCGCGCGGTCCATACGTTGATGGAGCCGTAGCGCAGGGGCTCGCCCGACGGCCCTGGGGTCAACGTCAGCGACGGCACCTTCACCACGCCACCTTCGGACGGCAGCGTGTGTTCGTGGCGCACGGCAGTGCCCTCGTCGTCGTCGCGGTCGAAGGCGGTGAAGTCGACCACGATGCGTTCTTTGCGCTGCACCAGCTCGGCCTTGGCGGCGGCATCGAGGGTGACCTCGATGTCGAAGGCCGGTGTGGTGGGCACGGCGGCGACCGGGTCGTGGTCGACGATGACCGGAGCATCGCCGCCGCCGCAGGCGAGGCCCAGCGCCAAGGTGGTGGCCAAGAGCCAGGATGCTCGCATGTGCCCTCCGGCGGGAGTGTATAGGATTCAGTATGGAGCCGAGCTTGCGCATCGAAGGCGTTACCGTCACCCAGACGCTGGACACCGAGGTCTGGATGATCCCGGCAGGGCGCGAGGCCCTGGCCCTCCGCCTGGCGGTGTTGGCCACCTTCGTGATGCTGCCGCTGGGCGTGTCCGCGGCGTGTGCGGGGCAGATGGCGGCCTTTGGCTTTGTGTTTGGCGCCATGCTTCTGTCCCTGGTGGCGGGCGCCCTGGTTCTGCTGCCGGGTCGCATGCATCACCGCGTCGACGTCACCGACACCGGGGTGGTGGTGAACGGCCGCAGGATTCTGTTCGAGGCCCTTCGCATCGAGGGGGACTCGCGATCGCTTTGTTTCTACGACCGCGACGACGTGCTTCGGCTGCGCACCGACCTGCGGCGACACGACACGCGGGTGATCGCCGGTGTGCTGCGGGCGCGGGCAGAGCGGGTTCGACTCGAGGGCACCGATGAGGCGTCGCAGGCCGAGCTGCAGCGGCTCCGCGCGGCGGAATCTACTCGCGGCGACCCAGCAGGCTCGCGCCACCACTGATGGCCATCAGCAGCAAAGCCAAGAACAGTGGCTGACCGGCACGGCGGGGGGTGGGCGAGCTGGCGACCGGCGCGGGCACGCTGACGCGAACCTCGGGGGCCGGTTCGGGGCGGGTACCGGCGGCGAAGACCGCCTGGACCTCGGCCTCGGTGGCGAAGAGCACGTCGTTGGGGTGGCGGGTGTAGGCGATGTCGTTGCCGAACATCTCGGCCGCCAGGCGGCGCCGGTACCAGCTGGACTTCTGGGGGCGCTCGATGTCGCGCCCAAAGATGTAGGACAGGTCGGCGATGGAGGCCCCGCGGCGGTCGGCCTCGAGCAGCTTGGTGCCGTCGCGTTCGACCTCGAGGATGATGCGCTCGGTGTTGATGCGCGGGTCGGTGCCGTCGTAGTAGCGTCGCCCGCGGGCATCGGGCTTGTCGCCGTAGCGGCGCGCCTGCCACTTGTTGCCAGCGAACTTTCGGTCTTGGAAGACGCGGTCGTAGCCTTCTTCGGGGCCGGTGGGGCCGCCGGCGCCGAACTTGCTGGGCAGCAGCTGAAACAGGCCGATCGCGCTGGAGCCGTTGGGGTAGTAGCGGCCGCGGTAGGCGAAGGGCTCGTTCATGACCGCGGTGTTGTCGAAGGCCGACTCGGCGCGGGCGTTCACCAGGGCGGCGAAGGCCACGGCGTCGGAGTACCCGTACTCTTTGAACGTGTCGTAGATCACCAGCGCGTTGTCGATCTCGTCGATGCGGCCGAACTCGCCCCACACGCCGTTTTGCAGGTCGCGCCAGCCATAGTCGATGCTCTTGACGTGCTCGCGGGCCGGGAGCTTCATGTCGACCGGGCAGTCGGCGACCGCGGGGCCGGCATCTTGGGCAATCGCCGGGGTAGAAGCGGCGAATCCCAGGGTGATGATGCTGGCAAGCAGGGTGCGGATGTGGCGGCTCCGGATCGGGACGGACCCTCGCTTCTAGCGAGGACATGTGGACTCTGCCACAGGTGCCTGACATTTGGGATCACACGATCCTTGCTTGCCTCTGACCCCTCACTGTCACCCCGCGGGGGTGTTAGCTGGGGGCCATGACCCGTTTCATCGTACCCATCGGCGTTTTCTTGGTGTGCGTCGCGGCTTGCGAGCCCATCACCGCCATCACCCCCGACTCCTGCGCCACCGGCCAGGTCTACGTCGAGTCGATGTGCCTGGAGTGCGGGCCCGACGACGGCTGCCTCGAGACCGGCCCGGCCTGTCGCCCGGCCTGCGACGACACGGCGGCCTTCGACTGCCAGGACGGCGCCCAGGTCAACGTCTGCGGATGAGCTTCGCGGGCAAGACGGTCATCGTCACCGGGGCCAGCAAGGGCGTGGGCCTCGAGGTTTCGCGCCGCTTCGTGGCCGAGGGCGCCAACGTGGTGCTGTGCGCCCGCGGCGCCGTCGAGCTGCGCGCCGCCGCCGATGCCCTGGGCGAGCGGGCACTGGCGGTGCCCACCGACGTGGCCGACAACGCGGCACTCCAGGCCCTGGTCGATGCCGCGATCGATCGCTTTGGCGCCATCCACGGGGTCATCAACAATGCCGGCGCGCACGGGCGTGGGCCCTTCCAGGACGTCGACGTCGAGCGCTTCTCGACCATGGTCGACGTCAACCTGCGCGGGCCCATCGTGCTCACCCGCCTGGCGCTGCCTCATGTGGTCGCTGCGGGCGGCGGCTTCGTGGTGAACGTCGCCTCGTTGGCGGGCAAGATCCCGCTCCCGGGCTCGGTGGTGTACAGCTCCACCAAGTGGGGCCTGCGTGCCTTCAGCTTTGCCTTGGCCCAAGAGCTCGCCGGCACGGGCATCACGGTGTCGGCGGTGTCCCCCGGCCCCATCGAGACGGGCTTCATCCTCGACGAGCTCGACACCGTCAGCGACATCACCTTCAGCCAGGCGATGTGCACCGCCGACGACGTGGCCCAGATGGTGGTGGAGTGCGCGCGCGACGGCCGCTGGGAGCGCGACTACCCAAGGATCGGCGGCAAGCTGGCGACCATCGGCTACCTGTTTCCGGGGCTGCGGTCGCTGCTGGCGCCCATGCTCGAGCGCCGGGGGCGCGCGGCGAAGGAACGGCTGCGCAAGAGGCTCTGACAAGCGCCTACTCCTCCTTCACCACCCGCTGCACCTTCCAGCTCACGTCGCCCTCGGGTGTCCACTTCACCACCACGTCGCCGAAGGGGCTAGCCATGATCAGCTCCAGATCCTCGCGCTGGGCGTCGGCGCCGTCCATGTTGGCCACGCTGTCGAAGCGCAGCTGGATCTGGTCGCCCTCGATCAGGTTGTCGGACGCGGTGTACAGGGTGTCGCCGTACTTCAGGCGAAAGATGGGGTGCAGGATGGACAGCTCGCGCGGCAGCGTCACCAGCACCGAGTCGTTGCCGTAGCGGCTCTCGAGCTCCATCGAGGCCGCCGTGCCGAACAGGGCGACCAGCTCGTCGACCTTGCTGTCGAACTCGGGGAAGCGCTCGGCGGTGGGCGGCACGTACTCCTCTTTGCGCTGCTGGGCCTTCTTGCGCGCCTCTTTGACCTCGTCGAGCTCGGCCAGCTTGTAGGGCTCGGTGTCGACCCACAGCACCGCCTCGTTGGTGATCAAGATGGCGCGCGTCTCGACGATGTCTTCGATGGTCTTCTTCTCGCCGCCGTACACGAAGGACACGTCCAGGCTGCCGAAGTCGGTGGTCTCTTTGGGCAGCACGGCGGGCATGGTCTCGGCGTGAACCGGCTCGTAGTCGTCGGGGTACATGTCGGTGAAGTGCAGCACCAGCACCAGGGTGGCGTTGCGCAGGGTGTGACTGCTGCGGTTCTTGAGGGCGACGTTGAGCGTGCCGCTGGACAGCATTCCGCCCGGCTCGGCGATGAGGTCGAGGTAGTGGTCTTCGGGGAAGATCTGCCAGAAGTTGGGGCCAAGCAGCTCGTGGCAGAAGCGGATGTCGCTGATGAGCAGGTCCCACTGCTTCTGGGCGCGGCGGCGCGCGAAGTGATCGAGCACCTTCTTGGTGGCGGCGTCGTGGTCGCCCTCTTGGAACAGCACGCTCGCCATCTGAAGGTCGGGGCTGTAGTAGCCGGCGCCCAGCATGGTGGACTTGTACTGGCCCAGGATGAAGTTGCCTTCGCGGCTCTGACGCAGGAAGGGCCTCATCTTGTAGGGATCGAGCATGTCGGTGAGCTGCTCGGCCTGCTTGGGGTAGTAGGCGGCGCCCTGCTGGAAGGCGAGCATGGCCTCGGAGCGACGCCCCTGCCGCGCGTGCTGCACGCCGAGCAGGGTGAAGGCCGGCGCCGTGGATCCGGGGTGCTGCTCGATGTAGTCGGTGAGCAGCTGGTTGATGCGCTCGTCGTCTTCGGGGTTGTCTTGCTCGATCAGCGCGTGGGCGAGCATGAGGTGCGCCTCTTTCTCGCTGGGCGCCTTGCTGATGGCCAGCTCGGCCGCCGCGGCTGCCGAGTCCCAGTCGCCGTTGTGCACGGCCAGGTAGCCGCGGTCGCGCATCACCGACAGCTGGTCCCACTCGTCGACGTAGCGGTAGTACACCTCGGTGTAGTTCATCATGGCGTCGAAGAGCTCGGTCTCGAGCAGGGCCATGTCGGTGACCAGCTCGCGCTGGCGGTCCTGGGACTCCTTCCAGTCGCGCAGCAGCTCCTTGGCCTGCTCGCCGTCCCAGGCCACGGCCACCTCGCCGCCCATCACGCCGGCATCCATGTCGCCCGAGACCAGCGAGCCGGCCGACAGCAGCAGCTCGGCGGCGTTCTGCCACAGGGCCTCTTGCTGCTCGGTCTCGACCTGCTTGGCATACAGCTGGGCCAACACGGTCAGGATCTCGCGCCGCGCCTCGAGCACCTCGGGGGCCACGCCGCGGTAGTCCTGGGTGGCCATGTAGGCGAGGTAGCCGTCCAGGGACTCCTCGCGACGCACCGCTCGGTCGATCTCGTGGATGACGCGGATGGTCTTGTCGATGTCGTAGTCACCCTCTGCTGCTGAGAGCTTGCTGATCGCGGGCTCGAAGGCCTCTTCGGCGGCGACCTCCTGGGCCTCGGCCGCCTCGATGGCCAGGCGCTCGGTGCGGGACTGCCACCACCAGATGCCCCCCAGCGGCAGCAGGAGGGCGGCGGCGAGGGACAGCAGGCATCCGGGGCGGGCCCATGGGGGCACGGCTGGAGTAGGATTGTCGGTCAGGGGGCCTCCGGGCTGCAGTACGCGCTAGCTGCGTAGCGCATTTCGTGGGTCGCAGTCCAAGGCATCGGACCGGGTCGCCGGCTTGGTGTTTATGTTGCTCTGGCGAGGAGAGAGGATGACCCCCAAAGATCGTGTTCCCCCCGAACACGCGCATGAGCTGCCGGGCGAGGTCGGCGGTGCTCCCATGCTGCTCGACCACGAGGAACGTGCCTACGACCTCGACGTGCTGGTCATCGATCCCGACGAGGGCATCACCGGCATGCTGGAGCTCGCGCTGCCCGACCTGACCGTGGATGTGTGCGCGACGGCCACGTCGGCCGACGCGGTGCTCGAGCGCCACTGGCCTCGCTGCGTCTTGCTCGAGCCGATGCTCCCCGGAGGGCAGGGGCTGGCGCTGCTGCGTCGCTTGGTGCAGATGGGCTTGTCGGTGGTGGTGTTCACCGACGATGCGCGCGACCTGAGCGTGTACGATGGGGCCGGGGCCACGGTGGTCGCCCGCAAGCCGGTCACGATGGCGGACATGCGTCGGTTGATCGGTCGGGAGATCGCCCGTTCCCGGCAGCTGGACGGCCTGTCCGAAGAGCGGGTCAGGCTGCGCTTTGCGCTTCGGGAGCGACTGCTGCAGTCGTCCAGCGACGGGGTGGCGGTTGCGCTGGTTCACGTGCGGAACCTGCCCGCCTCCGAACGCGAAGGGGCGTTGTCGGATGTGGTCGCGGGCTTGTATTCCGGGCTTGAGGGCGTCGGGCAGATCGGACGCTGGCACGATGACACGCTCATGGTGGTCTTCGAGCCTGGCGCCGGGCCGGTCGCTCTGCCCTTGCAGGAACGGCTGGAATGCACGACCTGCTTCGGGTCGACGCGCGGCGTGCTGCCCACGCTGTGCGCCGGTGTCGTGGAGGGTGGACGCGAACCGCTCCGCGACCTCCTGGTCGTCCTGGGCCGCACGCTGGCTGCGGCCAAGAGTCAGGGACCGGCGCATGTCGCGGTGGCCACGATGGAAGGAGCGCCTACTCGGCGCCGAGTGGCCGTGATCGACGACGACCCGACCGTCGCGCTGCTTGTGAAGGCCGCGCTGACCGGCACCGCCATCGAGGTGGTTGGTTTCGAAGACCCCGACGCATTCTTCGCCCGAGCCGTGCAGGTGGACGCCGTGTTGTTGGACGTCGTGATGCCCGAGGCGAGTGGCTACGACGTGCTCGAGCGCATGTCGGCGCGGCCTGCCGAGCGGGATCTGCCGGTTGCGCTCCTGTCGGCCAAGGGCTCCGAAGAGCACGTGGGGCTGGGGCTCGACCTGGGGGCTGTGGACTATCTGGTGAAACCCTTTCGGCCTGCGGAGCTTCGCGAGCGCGTGCTGGCGCTGCTGCGGCGGGGCTCGACCGAGCGCGCCCAGAAGGGATGAGTCCGGCACCGCAGCCTCGCTCCATCGAGATCACCCGCAGGCAGATGACGGCGGCCCTGGCCCTGGTGAGCCTGGCGTGGCTGATGTTCGCGTTGCACTACGCGTGGCTGGGGCGCTGGCGCACGGTTCAGCTGGATCTCGCGGTGGGCGCTGCGACGCTGGTGGCCCTGGCCTGGGCGCGCCACTCGGAGCGCGGCCTGGCGATGTCGGGGCATCTGGCGCTGGCCCTGTCGGCGGCGGGGCTTGTGGTCGCGAGCCTCATCAGCGGCCAGGGAGCCGCCATGTCGCTGTGGTTCTTGGTGTGCATCCCTCTCTTTGCGGCGGTTCACTACGGGCGCCACGCTACGGTCGCCTGGGGGTTGGTGGCCGGTGTCGCGGCGGGGATGGTGCACGTGTGGGGTGAGGCCTCGCCCATCGAGCCGGAGTTCGTGGCCGCCGGGCCCGAGCTGCTGGCGGGCCAATGGATCCTGGTGACGGTGGCGGCCCTGATCGCCGCGCTGGGACGCCGCGCTCACGACGAGCAGCTCGAGGCCGCCGCCGCCGCCGCCGCCAGCAAGCAGCGCTTCCTGGCCTCGATGAGCCATGAGCTGAGGACGCCGCTGAACAGCGTGGTGGGCATGTCCGAGCTGCTGGCGGCAACCGAGCTGGACCCCCGGCAGCGGGAGCTGGCGTCGGCGCTCCGTCGCGGAGGCCTCGACATCCTGGGCGTCTTCGAGCAGGTGATGCGCTATGCGCGGGACGGCGCGCTGGTGCCAGGCGACCGTCGCCGGCCGACCGATGTGGTCGCCGTGGTCGACGATGTGCTCGACCTGTTCGCGTCGTCGGCCCAAGACTGCGGCCTGCGGCTGGAGTCGGCGATTGGCGAGGCCCAACCGCGGTGGTTCTCTACCGACCCGGACCTCTGGAGGCACGCCCTGATCTCGCTGGTGGGTCATGCCGTTCGCGTTGCCCAGGCCGGCGTGGTGGAGGTCCGGATCACCATCACACCCGCGGGGCTCGCATCGACGGTGCAGTACGCCGGGCCACGTCCTGCGGTGGGGGCCGGGGGGGCCGACCTCGCCCTGGCGCAGACCGTTGCGGATGCGTTGCAGGGCGCGCTCGAAGTACGGGAGGTCGCGGGCGCCGTGACCCTCCAGCTGACGGTCCCCGGCGAAGGGGTGCCCACGCCCAGCCATGGCGAGCCGCCGGCGGGCACCGGGTTCGCGGCTCAAAGGGCGGGCGCTGCCCCCGCGACGCCGCATGCCCTCGGGATCCTGGTGGTCGACGACGACCCTGCCAACCTCGCGGTCTGCACGGCGATGCTGGCGCAGCTGGGGTACGACGCCGAGACCGCGAACGATGGCCTCGCGGCGCTCGACCTTGTTGGCAATCGCCGCTTCGACCTGGTCTTGCTGGACCTGAACATGCCCGGCTTGAGTGGCTTCGAGGTTGCCGAGCGCATCGGGCAGACGTTGGAGCCACGAGCGCGGCCGCGCATCGTGGCGCACACCGCGAACACGGACATCGAGCATCGCCGCCGGGCGGCCGCCGCCGGGATGGACGACTTCCTCGAGAAGCCGTTGACCCTCGATGCGCTCCGGGCCGCGATCGAGCGGGGCGGCGCTGCCCCGACGTGCCCATCCACCACCGCGCTGGATGAGCTCTGGGCGATGGTGGGACCCGACATCGCGGCCTGGCGTGAGCTGCTGGGGGTCGCCCGCGACAACCTGGAGCAGCGAAGCCAGGCGGCCCAGAATGCGGTTGGCGCCAAGCAGTGGAGCGACCTGGCCCGCGAGGCGCACTCGGTCCGGGGAACCGCCGCGACCTTCGGTTCGCCAGCGCTGGGGGAACTCTGCGCCTCATTGGAGGCTGCGGCCCACGCGGGCGACGAGCGGCTGTGCACAGAGCTCACCGCACGCTTCGTCGCCGAGTGCTCCACGGCCGCCAGGCTGCTTCAGCGGCACATGGACATCCGGGCCGGTCAGCGTCCGGCTTCGACCGACGATCGCGGCTGAGCCGTTCGCCGGGGTGCGGGCCCGACCGGCCCAGGGGTACCCTCGACACATGCACGTCCTGTTGGTCGAAGATGACCCGTCGCTCCAGATGCTCACCCGGATGTCGCTCGAGCGGGGCGGCATGCGCGTGACCGTGGCCGCCGATGGCCTCGAGGGACTCGAAGCCCTGGCCGAGACGCGCTTTGATGGCGTCTTGCTGGACGTGATGATGCCCGGCTTGGACGGCGAGGGAATGTTGACCGAGGCGGTCGCGAGGGGGGTGTTGCACGGAGCGCCGGTGGCCTTCATGACGGCCGGGCTCGAGCCGCCCGCGGCGGCGCGCTA
Organism: Myxococcota bacterium; assembly: GCA_965216925.1. Taxonomy (GTDB): domain Bacteria; phylum Myxococcota_A; class UBA796; order UBA796; genus CAYYHT01. The sequence continues at coordinate 6,569,954 of CBDCGT010000001.1, forward strand.
CCGGGCGCTGGGTGCCGTCGGCGTCATCGCGAAGCCGTACGATCCGATGACGCTGGCCGACGAGGTGTTGGCGTTGTTCGGCGAGCGGTGAGCACACCGCCTTGCCGCATGGTCATGGAGCCGGGGTCGGCACCGTGAACCAGAACGTGGAGCCTTCGCCCACCACCGAGTCGACCCCGATTCGGCCGCCGTGGCTGGCAACGATGGCCTTGGAGATGGCGAGCCCCATGCCGGTTCCGCGCGAGCCGCGGCGCTGGGCTCCTTCGACCTGCTCGAAGGCACCAAAGACGCGCTCGAGCGCGTTGGTGGGGATGCCGGGCCCCCAGTCCTCGACCTCGAATCGCACCTCGTCGGCCTGCCGACGGGCGCGGATCGACACGGTGCCGCCAGGGGGTGAGAACGCCAGCGCGTTGCCCACCAGGTTCACCACCACCTGGGTGAGGCCATCGGCATTGCCCCGGACCGTGGCATCGGGATCGACCTGGCATTCAAGGGTCACGTCCCGGTCGGTGGCGAGCGCCCGAAGCGATGCGAGCGCCCGCTCGAGGAGCCTGTCGACGTCGAGCGGCTCGGTGGTGATGCCCGTCTGTACGGCGTCTGCGTGTTTCGCCAGATCCAGGAAGTCGGTCACCAACCGGGTCATGCGATCGGCATTCTCGCCCGCCGAGGCCAGCAGCGGATGCAGCGCCGCCGGCACGTCACCCGCCGCACCTCCCAGAACCAGCCCCAGGGCGGCCTTGACAGCGGTGAGGGGTGTGCGGAGCTCGTGCGCGACGATGGCCATGAGGTTGGATCTGGCTCGGGCCAGGGACTGCGCGTCCGCCAGCGCGGCGCGAAGCGCGATCTGGGCTTCGACCTGCCGCCCCAGCCGGGCGAGGGCCTCGAGCTGCTCGTCGGTGAGCTGCCGAGGCACCCTGTCGATGACACACAGGGTGCCGATGCGGTCGCCATCTGGCGCGTGAATGGGCGCTCCTGCGTAGAAGCGTATCAGGGGCCCGCCGGTGACCAGCGGGTTGTCGTAGAACCTGGTGTCCTGCAGGGCATCGGGCACCACCAGCAGAGAATCGGAGTGGATGGCGTGTGCGCAGAAGGCGACGTCGCGAGGGGTCTCGGTGGCGTCCAGGCCCACCCGCGCCTTGAACCACTGGCGATGGGAGTCGACCAGGCTCACCAGCGAGATGGGGACCCCGCAGATGTGGGCCGCGACCGCCACCAAGTCGTCGAACCCCGTCTCGGGAGCGCTGTCCAGCAGCCCGGTCTTCACCAGAGCCGCCAGCCGACGCGCTTCGCCTTCGGGCAGAGGCGCTGGGATCATGCGTGGCCTCCTGGCTTCACGCCGCGGCGTCGGCCTGGTGCACCACGACCTGATCGAAGGGAATCTCGATGTCGGCGGCGTTCAGCGCGTTGTACGCGGCCGAGCGCACCGCGTGGTTCATGGCGCCGAAGTCGGCCGGCGCGCACCACGCGCGCAGCTTGAAGTTGAGCGAGCTGGCGGCCATCTCGGTGAACACCAGGTCGGGGGCGGGCTCTTCGTGGAGGCCCTCGAGGCCCTGCAGCGCGCCCAGGAGCACATCGCGCACCTTGTTGAGGTCTTCGCCGTAGGCCACACCCACGTCGACCTCGAGGCGGCGGCTGCCCTGGCTGGCGATGTTGGTGATGACGCCGCCGGTGATGCCGCTGTTGGGGATGATGATCTTCTGGTTGTCGGGGGTGGTCATGGTGGTGAAGAACAGGCCGATGTCGGTCACCTTGCCCAGCTCGCCCCCGGCCTTGACCACGTCACCCAGGCTGAAGGGCCGAAAGAACAGGATCATCACGCCGCTCGCGAAGTTGGCCAGGCTGCCCTGAAGGGCGAGTCCCACGGCCAGGCCGGCCGATGCCAGCACCGCGACCAGGCTGGTGGTCTCGACGCCCACGCGGTCGAGCGCGGCGATGACGCTGGCGGCCAGCACGGTGTACTGGGCCATGCTGCCCAAGAAGCGGCCCAGGGCGGCGTCGAGGTTGGCGCGTGCGGTGGAGGCCAGCACGGCCCGGTTGGCCCACTTGGACGCCATCCAGCCCAGCGCCATGATGAACATGGCGAGCAGGATGCCCACCACGATCGGGCGGGCAAGGTCGATGTACACGGCAAGAAGCTCGGGGGTGAGCTCGGGCATGGGGACTCCTCCACGTGGAGCCGAGCCCTAATGACGTCACCCGGGACACGCCCGTTGCGGCCGCATTACACGGCGGCGTGGAGAGGTGAAACGTGGCTGACCTGCTGACGCTCGAGAACGGGTTTACCCTGTTGATGCTGATCTTCCTGCAAGCCGTGCTCGGGTTCGACAACCTGCTGTACATCTCGCTCGAGTCCAAGCGAGTGCCCGAAGACAAGCAGCAGATGGTGCGCCGCTACGGCATCGGCATGGCCATCTTCTTGCGCATCGCATTGCTGTTCGTGGTGGTCTACGCCATCGGCTACTTCCAGGAGCCCTTCTGGAACCCCCACGTGGGCAACCTGGTCGAGGCCCACTTCAACGTGCACAGCCTGATCGTGCTCGCCGGAGGCGTGTTCATCGTCTACACGGCGATCAAAGAGATCAACCACATGCTCGCCATCGAGCACCTCGAGCACGGCGGGCACGACTCCGAGCCCCGCGCCGTCAGCACCGCCATCGCGTGGATCGTGGCCATGAACCTGGTGTTCAGCTTCGACTCGATCCTCTCGGCCATAGCACTCACCGAAGTGCTGCCGGTCATGGCCACGGCCATCATCATCTCGGGCCTGATGATGATCTACCTGGCCGACACGGTGTCCGAGTTCCTCAAGAAGAACCGCCTGTACGAGGTGCTGGGCCTGTTCATCCTGCTCATCGTGGGCATCATGCTGCTGTCCGAGGGAGGCCACCTCGCCCACCTCAAGCTGGGCGGCTACGCGGTCGAGGCCATGAGCAAGACCACCTTCTACTTCAGCATCAGCGTGATGGTGATCGTGGACATCGCGCAGGGGCGGTACCAGCGCAAGCTCGACCGCGAGCGCGAGCTCGAGGCAGACGGCTCGCACGCTTAGCTCAGGGCCGCGACCAACTGTGCGAGCGTGGGGTAGCGACCCTTGTTCTCTCGCGTCCACAGCAGGGGGATGCGGGTGGTCTCTTCGCTGCCCTCGCGCCGGGCCTCGGTGACGGCGCGCACGCAGCGACGCAGGGTGTACTCCCGCGTCTCGCCATCCCAGGTGACCACCCACGAGGTGCGATCGTCGCTGGGGGCGCACACCAGCGCCAGGGGCTGATCGACCGCGCCCAGGAGCTGCGGGTTGTAGTGCGGCATCTCGTAGTAGGGGTTCAGCTCGACCTGGGCGCTGAGTCCGCTGGCTGACAGTGCCGCCCGCGCGGAGGCGATGGCCCGCTCGATCTGCTGAGCGGGATCTTCGACGGTGGTGAGCAGGTCCTGCGAGCACCACGAGAGCGTGTCGGGATGCAGGATCTCGAGGTGCCCGACCCGCCACTTGTAGTGCTGCATCATGTTGGGCTCGAACACCACATCGCCGGTGTAGTGGTAGGCCAGTCCGGCCTTCATGCCCTCGTCGATCTCGATGAGCAGGGTGGCGAAGCCCAGGCTGGCGCGCTCGTAGGCGGGGTCGAAGGCGCCCACCAGGCTCTGGATGCCCACCGCTCCCTGATCGTACAGGCCATAGGCGGCCAGGCGGTCGCCGTCGTGGATGCGGATCTCGCGGGTGGGGAAGTGGTCGAGCACGGCCTCGCCGCCCAGGAAGTCGATCAGTTCGGCCCCATCCCGGCCCCAGGAGCGCGACTGGCGGTGCCGCCGAAACACATCATGGGCTGCTTCGTCGAGGGCCATGGGCCCCACGCTGACGCGGAAGTCCCTGCGGGTGCGGTCGAGCAGCCTGCGCAGCCCCTTGCGGAAGGCGTAGTCGCCGAGCGGCAAGCGCGTCCACACCACTCCGCGAACCCGCCGCTCGATCACCTGGTATCGCCGGGTCATCAGGTGCCGACCGACCCGGAACCAACCCCGCTCGAGGTAGTGGTCGAGGGAGGCGGGGGAGATGTGGTCGGGCTCGACGACGTGTGTGGTCATCGTGGTCAGTCTTAGCAGGCGCGCCGACAAGTTGTACACTTCGCTCGGAGGCGCGCATGCCCGGCGACGACGACTGGGGAGAGCCCGAGCACACCGATGTCCTGAAGCCGGGCGAGGCCCCGGGCATGGTCGAGTCGCTCGACGAGCTGAAGCTGCGCACCGCCCGTGAAGGGGGCACCGTCTACGTGCGAGACGAGGGGGCCTTCTACACCTTCACGAGCGGTGTGTGGGTGGTCGAGGACGACGAGTAGGCAGGTCGCCTACCCGACGTTCACCGCGATGCGCCTCGGCCGTGCCTCGGGTGGCTTGGGCAGGTGCACCGAGAGCACGCCCTCGTGCAGCTCGGCGCGAACCGTGTCGCCGCCGATGCCATCGGGCACCCTGAATCGACGCCGGAAGCCGCGCTCACCGCGGGTGCCCTCGACCTTCAGCTCGCCGCGTTCGAGCTCGACCACCAGGTCATCGGCTGAGACCCCGGCCAGATCGGCCACCACGAGGTACTCGTCCGCGTTCTCGTAGACGTCCACCGGGGGAAGCGTCCAGGTCTTGTCGTTGCTCATCACTCCTCCTCCTTCATCTCGATCTGGGGAACGTTCTTGGTCACCTGAATGCGCCGTGGGCCCGGCCTCTCACGCTTGGGCGCGGTGATGGTGAACACGCCGTTGTCGAGCTGAGCGGCGATGGCGTCGGCGTCGATGGTGTCTGCCAGCGTCCATGACCGGCTCCACTCCCACGGCGAGCGCTCGCGGCGCAGCGCCTTGTAGCCCTCGGGGACCGAGACCTCGCGGCGGGCCTTCACGGTGAGCGTGCGGCCCAGCACCTCGACCTCGATGTCGTGGGGATCGACACCGGGAACCTCGAGGTCGAGCGCCATCACCTCTCCGCGGTCTTGCCAGGCGGGCTCCGGCAGCTGGCGCTCGCGGAGCCAGCGCAGGCCGTGGTCGCCCGAGAAGCGAAGGCCGTCGAGGGTGGGCCCGGTCAGGGTGTCCATCAGCGTGTCGAGGTCACGCCACAAGGGGTCGTTGCGAAACAGCAGCATGGTTTCCTCCGTTGTTGTGGGCGGGAGTGCCCTTTGACGCCGCTAGGGTGTGCGCCACTTTTTGCTCGTCAACCCCTTGACGCCCCGCCGGGCTGTGCACAACTCGCCTCTCGCAGAGGTGAAACATGCGTTCCGTTGCCCTTCTTGGGGTGGTGGCGGGCATGCCGCTCTTGGGCGATGCCTGCAGCCTCCCTCTCCAGACCGTCACCACGCCGCCGAGCCATGCCGAGGCGCCCGCCCGGGCCAGCGATGTGCAGCTTGCCTATGAGGGCGTGCCCGATGTGGCCGAGGACGTCGTCTCGGCGGTGGTGAACATCAGCTCGACCCGCGAGGTGCCGTCGTCCAAGCTGCCCCGGTCGCCCTTCGAGTCCGACCCCTTCTTTCGCCACTTCTTTGGGCCGCCGGGCATGCGCCCCGATGCCGGTCCCCGGCACCAGAGCAGCCTGGGCTCGGGCGTCCTGGTGCGGGCCGACGGGGTGGTGCTCACCAACAGCCACGTCGTGGATGGAGCCACCGAGGTCGAGGTCACCCTCGAGGACGGGCGCCAGTTCGAGGCCGAGATCGTGGGCACCGATCCCAAGTCCGACGTGGCCGTTGTGCGGCTCGTCGACCCTCCAGACGACCTGGATGTGCTCCCCCTGGGCGACTCCGATGCCCTGCGCCTGGGCGAGACCGTGCTGGCCGTGGGCAACCCCTTCGGCGTCGGTCAGACCGTCACCATGGGCATCGTGAGCGCCGTGGGTCGCGCCAATGTGGGCATCGTGGACTACGAGGACTTCATCCAGACCGACGCGGCGATCAACCCGGGCAACTCGGGTGGTGCTCTGGTGAACCTGCGCGGCGAGCTGGTGGGCATCAACACCGCCATCATGAGCCGCAGCGGCGGCTACCAGGGCATCGGCTTTGCGATCCCCAGCAACATGGCCGATGGCATCAGCCGCCAGCTGCTCGACGACGGCAAGGTCGACCGGGGCTTTCTGGGGGTGGGCATCCAGGAGCTCGAGCCGGGGATCTCCGAGGCCATGGGGCTGGAGGACGTCGAGGGGGTGCTGGTGAGCGATGTCTCGGAGGGCAGTGCTGCTGAGAAGGCGGGCCTGCGCGCCGGAGACGTGGTGTTGTCCTTCGATGGGCACGCGGTTCGCTCGCCGGCGCGGCTGCGCAACCTGGTGGCCGCCAGCGGCAGCGAGCGCCCCTTCGAGGTCGAGGTGCTGCGCAAGGGCAAGAAGCGGGTGCTCCGTGGCACGCTGGGCGGGCTCCCGGGCCTGGAAGAGGCCACGGATGTACCCGTCGACGCCGGATCGCTCGGGGGCTTGACCGTCGCGCCCCTGACGCCCGAGCTTCGCGACGAGTTCGACGTGTCCAGTCGGGTGCGCGGTGGGGTGGTGGTGACCGAGGTGCAGCCTGGATCCGCGGCGGATCGCGCCGGGCTGCGCACGGGCGACGTGCTGTTGGAGCTGGGTCGCGAGCCGATCAGGAGCCCCGCCGACCTGGAGCGGCTATACGGCACGGCTCCGGATCGGGTGCTGCTGTTCTTGTGGCGCGATGGATCCACCCGCTTTGTCGTGCTTAGGAAGTAGTCATGGCGACGACCACTCTCGCAGCTGCCAGCAAAGATCCCGCCCTGCGGGCCTACCTCGACGAGGTTCGCCGCATTCCCCGGGTCGACGACGACGAGGCCGCGCGCCTCGCCGCTGCCTACCGCAACGACGGCGACACCGATGCGGGCCGCCGGCTGGTGCAGCACCATCTGTACCTCGTCATCCGCGTGGCCCTGCACTACCACAGCGCCTGGACCGATCTGCTCGACCTCATCCAAGAGGGCAACGTGGGCCTGATGCGCGCCATCGACAAGTTCGATCCCACGCGCGGCGTGCCGTTCACGGCCTACGCCCGGTACTGGATTCGCGCCATGCTGCTTCGCTACCTGATGGAGAACTACCGGGTGGTGAAGATCGGCCACACCCGTGCGGCCCGCAAGATGTTCTTCGAGCTGGCCCGGGAGCGCGGGCGCCTCCTGCAGCAGGGCCTGGCCGCCACCCCCGAGAACCTCGCCGAGAGCTGGGGCCTCGACCCCAAAGACGTCGCGCAGACCATGGCGGCCTTCACCAACCCCGAAGAGTCGCTGTCTCCCGGCCCCGACGGCTTTGCCCTGCAGCTGCACTCGGGCTTGGCCGGCCCCGAGCAGTCCACCATGGACGCGCAGGTCTCGGCGCACATCACCGCGGCCTTGGAGTCGTTCGAGCCCGAGCTGCGCAACGACCGCGAGCGGGTGCTGTGGAGCGAGCGATTGCTCTCGGACGATCCGGTGAGCCTGGCCGAGCTCGGCCGCCGCTACAGCGTCAGCCGCGAGCGCATGCGCCAGCTCGAGGCCGGGCTGCGCAAGCGCCTCAAGCAGCACCTCGAGGCGGTGCTCGATAGCGAGGTCGTGGCGGCCTAGCAGCCCGCTAAGGAAGGGTGCCCGACCGCAGCTCGCCCTCTTGCACCGTCCAGAAGCGCTCGCCGCGCATTGGGCGCAGGGTCTTCTCGGACAGGTGGTACAGCGGCGTGGCCTGCCCTCGCTCATCGAGGTGCCAGCCCGAGCCGCGCCCCTCGAAGCTGCCGCTGTTGCCGCCCTCGTAGGTGCCGCCACCGTTGTACACACCCAACTGGGCGAAGGCGATGGGCACGCTGTGGCTTGGCACGCCCAGCGACACCAGGCCGAAGTACATGGTGACGCCACTCGAGACCTCGGTCTTGGGCGCCTGCCCGCAGGGGCCCGCGTAGAAGCGGTCGGCGGTGGTCTGCCAGGCGTAGTCGCCCTCTTCGGTGGGCTCGGGTCGGGCCTCGAACCACAGCGCCAGGTCGATGTAGTCGCGGCCCACCACGCACAAGCCGCTGTCGAAGCCCCGGACCCGAAAGACGGACTCGGGATTGCCGAACACGTCCTCGTTGCCCAGCCAGTCGGTGGAGTGGCTCAGGTCGAGCTCGAAGGTGGTGTGGGGCGCGTCGGGCGCTCCATCCGCGTTGTTGGCCCACACGGTCACCTGGGTGCGTTCCCAGTCGTCGCCCTCGAAGAGGTAGTGCCAGCCGCCATGAGCGACGGTGGCGCCGGTGTAGACGCGCTCGGTGGGCCAGTAGACCGAGGTCTGGCTGGGCACCAGCACGATGCCCGAGCCGTCGGGGTAGGGAACCATCGTGACGTCTGGGGGCAAGGCGTCCACGGCGCCGATGGGGACGGGCGTTGCGGCCTGGCGAGCCGCCCCGAAGGTGAAGTCGCCGGCCTGGTACAGCAGGCCGTCGGGGTGCACGGTGAGCACGGAGCCCAGGGCCTGGCCACCGAGCGGGACCTCGAGCAGCAGGGTGGGAGCGGTGTCGGCGACGCCCATCTCGTTCAGGATCAGGCGATCACCGGCCCGATCCTGCTCCACCCACCACAGCGCCGTCGCGTCCTCGCGGCGCTCGCTGACGGCCACGACCTCTCCGACCGCGGCCACCTCGGTGGTCTGTCCGGTGAGCGGATCGAGGCGCAGCACCCGATCGCGGGCGGGCGACAAGCCCAGCCAGCTGGTCTCGCCCAGCGCGATGGCTCCCGGGTCGAGGGGAAGGGCGTCGACGACCGGCGACCAGCTGCCGTCCACGCAGGCAGACAGCACGTCCCCGTCGGCGTCGTGCACCGCCAGGGTGCCCTCCACCCAGGCCCAGCGCCCGACCTGGGGGAGCCAGCCGGCCGTGTCGAGGTTGTAGGGCCCGCCAGCGCAGACGACGTCGCGGGTGCCCTGCTCGGCATCGAAGATGGCCCACTGCCAGCCCGTCGCGCCCTCGGAATACGACGCCAACAGCAGCTCGCTTCGGGTGGGGTGTGTGTACCACTGGCCGGGGTTCACGATGGGCGCCACGGCATCGGTGCGGTCGCCCAGGCGCGGTGCTCGTGCATCGGGAGGCAGGTTGTTGGGGTTGCAGGCGGCGAGGCAGGCCAGCCAGGGCAGGTGGCGGAGCATCAGTCCTCCTGGAGGGGGGCGCCGCCCGCGTCCAGGGAGGCTCCCCAGAGGCGGTGGCGTCCGTAGGCGTCGCCCGTGGCGGTGGGCCAGGGGGCCAGCGCGAGCCCGGGCCCCCCGTCGAAGCGGAACTGCTGGTTGCCGTCGTCGGCGGGGGCGTCCGAGACCCACACGGTCATGCCCGGCTGCATCACCGGGGCCAGCTGCCCGCGCTCGAGCACCTGGCCCACGACATCGTCGCCTTCGGGGCGCTCGGCGCCGTCGTCGATGGCGAGCGACCATAGCGTGGCCAGCACCGTGGCCTGCCCGGTGTCGGGCCCGCAGGCGACGTACAGCCGGTCGTTGGCGCCCAGCGAGGCTGGCCCGCAGCGGCCCAGGGCATTGCTCCACAGCACGTCGCCGCTGGCCGAGACCGCGCGCACGCCGGGCTCGCCAGACTGGTACAGGGTGCCGTTGGCGCCGACCACCGGTGCGCCGTAGAAGCCGTCCAGGGTCCACAGCTCGGAACCGGTGCCGCGGTCGAGGGCCGCCAGCTGCCCGCCATTGGGCCCGTCCGACCACAGGTACGCGGCGTCTTCGCCCAGGCTGAGCTGCCGAGGGTAGCGGGGGAGATCGGCCTGCCACTGCGCCTCGCCGGTTCCGGCATCGACCGCGATCAGGTAGCCGGCTGGCAGCACCTCGCCGGACTCGAATGCAAAGCCGCCTACGAGCACGGTGTCCTGGTCGTCGTGCACCACCGGGGTGGAGGCGCGCGCCGGCAGGTCGACGCGCCAGCGCAGGGCGCCGTCCGACTCGAGACCCAGCAGCCCCAAGTCGGCGGTGAACAGCCCACCATCGGGGCCCTGGCACAGGTTCAGGCCCAGGTCGTCGCGGTGATCGGTGTGGCGCCACTGTTCTTGGCCGTCGTAGCGCACCACCCCGTAGATGCCGTCCTCGGCCAGCAGGACCACCTCGCCGCGGGCGGTGGCGAGGGGCGGCGCATCGACGCCGGACTCGACCTCGAACAGGCCGCTGTACAAGGGGTTGCCCAGGCTGTCGGCTTCGTCGGAGCGCACGTTCAGGTAGGTTCGGATGACGTGGCGGTGTCGGCTGACCACCAGGCTGCGCTCGGGGCGCCCGTCATCGGGGTGCAGGGCGACGCCGGTGATCACGAAGCGGCTGTTGTCGCCCTGGACGGTGGGCGGGCCCAGGACGTCTCCGCCGCCGAGCAGGCCGTCGCAGCCCGCGAGGCCCAGGAGCCCGACCAGGGAGAGCCGACACAGTGAGCTGAAGGCGCTTCGCACCGGTCGAGCATAGCAGCGGGTCCGCGGTTAGTGGCGATCCATGACCATGCGAATCCTTCCGCTCGTCGGCCTGGGGCTGATGTCCTGCGGCAGCAGCGAGCCCACGGAAAACTACGGCGCGCGTGAGGCGACGCTGGGCCTCGAGCAGCTGGGGCGCGGCGACCGGTCGTGCACCTGCAGCTTCGACGACCAGACCGACGAGGTGTGGCTGTCGTGCATCGACAGTTCCTACCCCGACCTGGCCGAAGGCAACCAGATGATCCGCTTCGGCTTCTTGTCGCGGCGTGGCCAGCGGCGGCTGTCCTACGTCGACTGGGTGTACGAGCTGGTGGGCAGCGACGTCGAGTACACCGACAACATCGGGCTGGTGGTCTCGCAGCTGGGCCCGGCCGAGCTCGATCGCCGGGGCGAGGGGTTGAGCACCTGGGCGCCGCTGTACATCGAGCGAATGCGCGTCGACGCGATCGGCGCCTGCACGGTCAGCGACTGCCCCATCGGTGACGGCGGCTACCTGCGCGAAGGGCACTACTGGTGCACCGACACCAATACCGACCCCTGGGATATCGATCCCGACTGGCGGCGCTTCGAGCCGCTGAGGCCCAGCGCCGACGACCCGCCCGTCTGGGATGGTGGTCTGTGAGGCGCGTGGCGCTGCTGCTGGGGCTGGCGGCGTGTGCGGGCGGCCTGTGGGCCTTCCCCGACCCGCCTGTTGCGCTCGAGCCCGCCACCCAGCTGGGACCGGTGGTGTGGGAGTCGAGCGAGCCGCGCTTCCTGACCGTGCGCTCGGCCCAACAGGGCGACCAGGCGGTGGTCTCGGTGGTGCGCGGGGCCGGCTACGCGGGCGACGACTGGGAGCCGGCTCCGGCGACGGCCGAAGTGCTGCGCATCGACCTGGACTCGGGCACGGTCAGCTCGACCGGCGCCCCCCAGGACCTGGCACAACACCCCGAGGTGGTGTGGGGCACGTCCCTGGACACGGGCGACCTCGTCCTGGCCCGTCCCGACGCCACCTTCAACGCGATGGCCGCCATCTACACCGCCGGCGCCTGGACCACCGAGCCCCTTCCCTATGACGCCACGCTGCTCACCCAGCTGATCTGGCACGACGGCCTCTTGCTGCTCAACGACGGCGACACGGTGCTGGTGGGCGACAGCGGGGTGACCGCGCAGGCGGTGATCGAGGCGCGGCCGTCGGTGATGGTGACCGCGTGGCAGGGCGACGAGCTTCGTGTCGTGTGGCAAGACGGCAGCCAGCTGTGCACCGAGCTCATCGACGTGGACGAGGGTGCTCGGAGCCAGGACTGCACCGAAATCGGCGAGGGTTTCTTTGGCACGCGCACCCTTGGGCCTCCCGCGCTGTCGGGCACCCTGGGCGAGGCCCAGGTGCTCGTGATCGACGACCAGGACGCGGTTGCCGTGTTCGTGTACGACGCGTCGGGCTGGCGCGAGGGCGACGTGCTTCCCGGCGTTCGCTTCGTCGACCATCCGGGTAGCCTGGACGCCGCCCTGGTCGAGTCGCACCTGGACTACGACGCGGTGACGCCGGTGCCGGCGCCCGAGTCGAACCCCGGAATGCTGTGGGTGAGCGCCGGCGAGTTGCAGCACAAGGTGATCGACGACTTCAGCACCTGGGTGGGCTGCGGCTGCGACCGCCTGCTCGATCCGGACTGCGCCTGCGCGCCCCGAGAGCCCGCGGGCGAGCGGCTGATGGTGCACGACGGGCGCGCCTTCCTGCTGAGCGTCGACTTCGCCGATGCCCAGCGGCGCATCCAGCTGGTCGAGCTGCCAGCCGACGGAGGCGACCCGTGGTTCCCCGACGCCGCGTGCCCGGCGGACACGTGCCCGGTCGAGACCGACCGCTGCGACCTGGACGCGCTGGGTCAGCCGTTCTGCGAGCCGTTCAATCCGAGGTTCGGGGGGTAGCCCGCCGCAGCTCGTCCACCACCCAGTGCAGCCCCGCCTTCACCGCCTCGCGCTCGGCGATGTTCAGCCCGCCGGGCAGGTTCACGCGGGCGGTGGCGTCCCCGCTCGTCAAGACGACGCCCACCACGGTGTAGCCCTTGTTGCCGTCGTGCTCATAGGGCTCGACGGTCAGGCCATCGAGGGGCAGCACCACCTGGGGCCTGGGCCGGCCGAACTGCCAGGTACGCACGCGCACCTCGGTGGTCGCCAGCTCCAGCTCGACGCGTTGCCCGTAGCTGTGCACGGCGACCGCGGTGATGAACCACAGGAACACCCCCATCGCGGCCATGCACAGCACGGTGCCGTCGGGCCCGTCGGCGAGCAGGCCGTAGCCCACGATGACCGTCCAGAACACGGCCAGCACGGTGATGGCGATCGACCAGCCCAGGTCGCGGCGGCTGCGCTGCACCGTGGCCACCCAGCCGGTGGGCGTCGCCGTGACCCAGCTGGGACCCCTCATGCGCCCGCGGCACCCTTCATGTACGGAAGCAGGATGCTGCGCAGGTCGATGCGGCTGCCCACGTGCCGGCCGATGTCGTACTGGCCCACGATCGCGCGGTCGAGCATGGTGAGCTCGGGGGCGGGCTTCCACCAGTGCTGCCGGCGCACCACCGAGGGCACCAGCTTGATGACGCCCTTGCCGATGTCGGCCGCACCGAAGTCGAAGGGGCCCTCGGTCCACAGCGGCGGGCACAGGACGTCGAGCCAGCGGTCGTAGTAGTCGGGGGGCACGGGTGCGTGCTCCGGGCGCAGCGGACCCAGGCGGATCATCGCGCTGTCGAGCCCGGGGTAGTCGCGGGTGTCGGCGGCGTTCAGGATGTCGCGGATGGCCTGCAGCATGTCGTCGTCGTAGCTCTTGACGCAGCCGAAGTCGTAGAGCACGACGGTGCCGTCGGGGCGCCAGGCGAGGTTGGCGGGGTTGGGGTCGGCGTGCACGCACTGCAGCTCGAACAGCTGGCTGCAGATCATGCGGGTGACCCGGGTGCCGATGAGGTCGCGCAGCTCCTGAGGCTCGTTCAGCAGCTCGTCCATGTGGTGGCCGGGCTCGTAGGTGAGCGTGAGCACGCGCTTGCTGGAGCGCTCGCCCACCACGTCGGGCACCACCAGCCAGTCGTGCTGGCTGTGGAATGCGCGGAAGGTGCGCACGTTGTCGGCCTCGTTGCAGTAGTCGAGCTCTTCGTGCAGGCGGTCGCGCAGCTCGTCGAAGACGGCGTCGAGGTGCTCCTTCTCGATGGTGATCAGGCCGCCCAGGCGCAGGGCGAGCTTGACCTGGGCCAGGTCGGAGTCGACCGCGCCGTCGACGCCCGGGTACTGCACCTTGACCACCACCTCGCGGCCGTCGTCGGTGACCGCCCGGTGCACCTGGCCCACGCTGGCCGACGCGAAGGGGGTGCGCTCGAAGCTGCGAAACAGCACCTCGGGGGCCGCGCCCAGCTCGGCCTCGATCTGCTCGGCGATGACCTCGTAGTCCATGGGCGGCGCGTCTTTCTGCAGCGAGGCCATGGCCTCGGCGACCTCGGGCGGCAGCAGCTCTTTGGCCGCCGACGCCATCTGCCCCACCTTCATGGCGGCGCCCTTGAGCTCGCCCAGGGTGCTGGCTACGCGCTCGCCGGCTCGCCTGCGCAGGCTGGCCTCGTCTTCTTGCACGCCGAATGCGCCGCGTACCCGGTTGCGGGCGTAGTCGCCGGCGACCGAGGCGGTCATGCTGGCAAGCTTCCACAGGCGCTTGCCTCGAACGGGGGGACGGTCTTCGGCCATGGGCTCTCCTAAGCACGCGATCCCCCGCTGTCCCGGGCCGCGTGTGCTACCACTCGAACATGAGCACGCTCCGGCATCGCTGCATGGCCTGTGGCACCTGCTGCCAGGGCGTCTACGTCGAGGTCACCGAAGACGAGGCCCAGCGGGTGACCCGCCTGGGGGCCGAGCTCGGGGTGGAGCGCCCGGTGCAGGACGGCGGCCTGCGCTTTCAGGGCGGGCGCTGCGTGTTCCTGGGCGAAGACATGCTGTGCCGCCTGCACGGCGCCTATGGCATGGACAGCAAGCCGCTCACGTGCCGCCAGTTCCCTTATGTCTCGACGGGCACCGAGTCTGGGGTGCGCACAGGCGTCGACCCGTCCTGTGCCCATGCCTGGCAGTCGTGGAAGACAGGGCCCGAGCTGGTGCCCGAGCCCAGCGTGCACACGCGCAAGCGGCACATGCACCCGTCGCACCTGCCCCTCGAAGACCGGCTGCTGGCGGCGCTGTCGGTGCCCGGACTGACCGTCGCCGGCGCGCTGAACCTGCTGGCGGGTGGCGCCCCCGGCCAGGTGCTTCCCAGGGGCTTCGCCGGGCGCCTGGTTCGGCGCCTCGCCGCCGCCGACGTGGCTGCCTGGGTCAGCGACGATCAGACCGGCAACGGGGTGCGGCGCGCGCTGGCCCACCTTCCCGCGGCGATCGCGGGCTGGAGCGCCGATCAGCCTCCCGAGTGGCCGGTGCTGACCCGTGAGCAAGAAGACTGGGCGCTCGAGGCGGTGCGCCGCATGCTGCACCTGCGGTTGGCGCCCACCATCCCAGCCGTGCCGGCGGTGGCGCTGCTGTCGCTGTGCGGGGCGGTCGCCACGGGCTGGGCGAATCCGGCGCCGGCGGTGTGGGGGCCTGCCTATGCGGCCTGGCTGCGCTCGGTGCGCGTGCGCGCGTTCTGGCAGGCGCTCGCGCCGGATCCCGCCACGATGCAGTGGCTGGGGAGCGGGTAGCGGCCCGAGAAGGACGTGGCCGCAGTGGCGGGACCATGCCGGCCCGGCCGTCGGCGCCCACGGTCACCTGGACGCGACGGCCTCGCGCCCGACCACCAGCCGCACCAGCTCATCGCGAAAAGCGGTGTCCAGGGGCGCGCCGGTGATGAGCAGCCGGTACCAGATGGGCCCGTAGACGACGTCGGTCAGGACATCCAGATCGGACTCGGGCGACAGCTCGCCGCGGGCGATGGCGCGCTGGAAGATCTTCTGGAGCAGCTTGCGGCGGGTCGCGATGAGCGACTCCCGAAAGGTCTGCGCCAGCTCGGCATCGGACTGCACCTCGGCGACGAGGCCACCCAGCATCGCCGCCTTGCCCACGGTCGAGAAGCCGGCGAGCACGTCGCCCAGGAAGGCCTGGAGATCGGTGTTCAGTGCGCCGGTGTCGGGCAGCTGCATGTCGGCTGCCAGCTTGTGGGCGTAGGCCTCGAGCGCCAGGCGCTGCTTGCCGCCCCAGTGGCGGTAGATGGTCTGCTTGCCGGCCTTGGCGCGGGATGCGACCTCTTCGATGGTGAGGTCGAGGTAGCCCTTCTCGGCCAACAGCTGGCAGGTGGCGTCCAGGATGTTGAGACGGCACGTCTCGCTGCGCTTTCGGGCCATGGGCGGCCTCCCGCTGCTGTGGGACATCGTACCTGCTTTGGCGGTCATGCGGCCGCCCTCATCTCGCGGGCGATGGGTGCGTCGCCGTCGACGTAGCGGGCCAGGAGCTCGGGCCACGTCGTCTCGATTCGGTTGCCGCGGCTCGCCCGGCTGGTCTCCCAGGTGCGCACCAGCTCGATGAAGGCGTGGTCGATGAAGCGCACATGGTCGTGGCGCAGCTCGACGACGTAGCCGTCGGGCACGGCGTCGAGCGCCTCGGCGAGGTCGGGCACGCCCACGAAGGTGGCGTCGCCGTGCAGGGTCATGGTGACGCGCTGGGCGTCGTCGTCGGTGTCGATGTCCAGGTCCAGGCGCGCGGTGCGCACCAGCAGGCGCACCCCGGCCAGGGCCAGCCCCACCAGCACGCCGGTGAGCAGATCGGTGCCCACGATGGCCAGGGCCGTGGCCATCAGGATAGCCGCCTCGGTGCGGTCCAGGCTCCACAGCTTGGCCACGTCCCAGGGCGCGATCAGGCGCCAGCCGGTGACGACCAGGATCGCGGCGAGGGCGGCGATGGGCAGGTTCTGGAGCACGAAGGGGGCGGCGAGCACCAGGGTGAGCAGCAGAGCGCCGTGCAGCATCGCGGGGATGCGGTTCTTGGCGCCCGCTTCGACGTTGGCCGAGCTGCGCACGATGACGCCGGTGACCGGCAGGGCGCCAAAGACGCCGGCCACGATATTGCCCACGCCCTGGGCCACCAGCTCGCGGTCGTAGTCGGTGCGATCGCCCTCGTGCAGGCTGTCGACGGCGGTGGCCGACAGCATGGCCTCGGCGCTGGCCACCGCGGCCAGGGCGGCGGCGCTCGTCCAGATGGCGGCGGAGCTGATGTCGGCCACCAAGCCCGAGGCGGAGGGGATGTTCAGGCTGCTGGCCAGGCTGGCGGGAAGCTCGACGAAGGTGACGGGCAGGCCGGCCACCAGGGCCATGGCGGCGGCCCCCACCACGCCGATGAGCGCGCCGGGCACGTGGCTCCAGCGCTCGGGGCGCAGCCGTTCCCAGCCCAGGATGAGCCCGATGGTGGTGAGCCCCACGAAGGCCGAGGCGAGCGGCGAGCCGCCGCCCAGGAAGGTGGTGAACACCGCTGCGGGCAGGGCCAGCCAGTCGCCCAGGCCGCTGCCCGTGGGCGCGCCGCCGAGCACGACGTGGGCCTGGCTGGCCAGGATGAGCAGGCCGATGCCCGCGAGCATGCCGCGGATGACCGCCGGCGACACCGCGCGGAACCAGCGACCGAGCTGCAGCCAGCCGGCCGCGAGCTGCATGGCGCCCGCGAGCAACACGATGATGCCCAGCGAGGACAGCCCGTGGTTCTGCACGATGTCCCACACGATGACGGCCAGGCCCGCCGCCGGGCCGCTGACCTGCAGCGGGCTGCCCGCCAGGCGCCCCACCACCAGGCCGCCGACGATCGCCGATACCAGGCCCAGCGCCGGCGGCACCCCGCTGGCCATGGCGACGCCGAGAGACAGCGGCAGCGCCACCAAGAAGACGACGACCGCGGGCAAGACGGTGCCAGACAGGTCAGACCAGCGGTCGAGCTGGACGCCCAGGACACGCGATGCAGTGGAGAGGGACATGGGGGTTCTCCCGAAACGAGACGTTGCGTTCCGTTTGGCCTACTGTAGGACCGGTGAACGCCGCGGCAAGGAGATCGAGACGATACGTCTCGTTAGCATTTGTCACGGCCCGGATCGTCCCGCTGCAACGGTGGCGATCGTGGCCGGCTTCGTGTAAAACCCGGCCCCATGCGCTGGCTCCTCCTCGTCTCTGTCCTGTTGCTCACCACCGCCTGCGGTTCCGTCGGCACGCTCGGGGGCTACGGAGATCCCGATGCCCAGCCCGGCGTGTGCGGCAACGACGTCGCCGAAGACGAAGAGGAGTGCGACGGCGACGACCTCGCCGGCAAGACCTGCCAGAGCCTGGGCTACATCGGCGGCACGGTGTCCTGCGACATCGAGTGCCAGGTCAACGACTCGCGCTGCGAGGCCGAAGCGACCGTGCCCGAGCGGTGGACCTGCCCCGACGAGCTGTACGGTGGCGGCGGGGGCTGCGACTGCGGCTGTGGGGCGCTCGACCCCGACTGCGGCACCCAGATGGCCAGCGAGTGCGACACCTGCGACTCGCCGGGCTCGTGCGGCGATGGTGCTTGCCCCGGCAACATCGACCCCAGCAACAACGCGCTGTGCGCCCAGGTCACCTCGGTGTGCAACAACGGCGTGCGCGAGGTGGGCGAGCTGTGCGACGGCTTCGATGTCGGCAGCGAGACCTGCGAGACGCAGGGCTTCGATGCCGGCACGCTGTCCTGCACCACCACCTGCGATGCCTACGACACCGGGGGCTGCACCACGGGCGGTACGGTGCCCACCAGCTGGACGTGCTACACGGGCTACTACGGCGCCGGTGACGGCTGCGACTGCGGCTGCGGCGCCGTCGACCCCGACTGCGGCGGATCGACGGCCGGGCTGTGCGACTACTGCAGCAACTCGGGCGCGTGCAGCAGCAGCTGCTCCGACATCGACCCCGTCGACAACAGCACCTGCGGCGGCGGCGGCGGCGTCACCTGCAACAACAACGTCGTCGAGGGCGGCGAGGTGTGCGATGGCTTCGATCTGGCCGGCAACGACTGCACCACCATCGGCCTGGGCTACACGGGCGGCACGCTCGAGTGCAACTCCACCTGCAGCGGGTGGGACACCACCAGCTGCACCACCGGCGGGGGCACCCCGGTGCCCGGCACCTGGGTGTGCAACAGCGCCTGGTGGAGCGACGGGCTGTGCGACTGTGGCTGTGGCGCCTTCGATGTCGACGACTGCGCCGCCCAGGACGACATCGACGAGTGCGACTACTGCACCGACACCGGCTCCTGCGCCAGCAGCTGCGCCGACATCGACCCCACCGACATCAGCACCTGCATCGTGAGCACCGGAGGCGGCACGCCGGCGGCTCCGGGTGATGTCATCCTGAGCGAGATGATGCCCAACCCGTCGGTGCTCAACGACTCCGCCGGCGAGTGGTTCGAGCTGCACAACCCCACCGCCAACGACTGGGACCTCACCGACTGTGAGTTCCGCTCCGACCCGTCCAACCTCATCTCGGCGGGAGGCCAGCAGCTGCCGGCGGGGGGCTACCTCGTCTACGCCGCCAGCTCATCGCCGGGCTTCACGCCGAATCACACGTACAGCCAGGGCACCTTCAGCCTGCGCAATGGCGACGACACCTGGGAGCTGTGGTGCGACGCGGGCAGCGGCGACGTGCAGATCGACGCGGTGACCTACGACGACACCGCCGGCTGGACCGTGCCCAACGGCTCATCCATGCAGCTCGACAGCGGCTCGCTCACCCACACCGCCAACGACTCGGCGGCCAGCTGGTGCAACGGCACCAACAGCTACAACGGCGACAACGGAACCCCGGGCAGCGCCAACAACCCCTGTCCTTGATCCACGGGCAGGGACGCCCGTGCTCCTTGGTCGCGGTAGCAACGAGGGCAGGCCTCCGTGCCTGCCGGTGGTTAGGCCATTGCCATGCACTGGCCACGCATCCTGCTGTCCCTGATCTGGTGGTCACTCACGCTGCCGCTGGTGGTGACCTGGTCTCGCATCCGGCTAGGTCCTGCGCGCCCGACCTGGTCGTGGCGCTACCAGCTGCTCGCCACCTGGCTGCAGCGCCTCGAGGGCATGGCGAGGCACGTGCCCATGCCCACGAACCGCCTGCTCATCGATGTGGCCGGCGCCCTGTCCCCGCTGGGCTTTCTAGAGGACCGGGGCGTGGCCACCGGCTGCCCGGTGCCGGCTCGGTGGTTCGGCAAGGCCGACGGGCCCGTGCTGCTGTACCTGCATGGCGGCGCCTACGTGCTGGGGTCGGTGTCGGCGTACCGCGACTGCCTGGCCCAGCTGGCCCGCCGAACGCAGATGCGCGTGCTCGCCGTCGACTACCGCCTGGCGCCCGAGCACCCCTACCCCGCTCAGCTCGAAGACTCCCTGGCTGCGTACCGCTGGCTGGTCGATCAGGTACCTGCCCAGCAGATCGTCATCGCCGGAGACTCCGCGGGCGGCAACCTGTGCACGCGCTTGATGATCGAGCTGCGATCGCTGGGCGAGCCCGTGCCCGCTGGAGCGGCGCTCGTCTCTCCCTGGGTCGATCTGCGCGAACAGCCGGTCGAGGCCGGTGACGACTACGTTCCTGCCGACATGCACGAGACGTGGTCGGTCTGGTACGCCGGTGGCCTCGACCCGGCGCTGCCCGAGCTTTCGGTGGCGCTCGCCGACTTGTCGGGGTTGCCGCCGCTGCTGGTGATGGTGGGCGGTGCCGAGCGGCTGAGGAGCGCCGGCCGGCTGCTGGCCGAGCGCGCCCGCGACGCGGGCACCGCGGTCACCTTCTACGAGGCCCCCGACCACGTGCACGCGTGGCCGCTGTTCGCCACCTTGCTGCCCGAGTGTCGCGGCGACCTCGACCGCATCGGCGCCTTTGCCAGGCGGCGCACGGAGGCCTCAGCCGTTGAGCCGGAAGGCCGCGACCCGGGTCTGGAGCTTCTCGCTCAGCTCGAATAGCTGGGCGGCGGCCTCGGCGCTCTGGGCGCTGGCGGCCACCGACTGCCGGATGGCCTCGCTGATCTCGGTCATGCTCTGGCTGACCTGCTGGGTGCCGGTGCGCTGCTGCTGGATGATCAGGTTGATCTGACGGGCGCTGTGTTCGGTGGACAGGGCTCGCTTGATGGCGTCTTCGGTGGCCAGGACCGTGGAGCCGGTGGCCTCGCGCACGTCCGTGGTGAGCGACTTGATGTCTTCGACGGCGTCCATGACGTTGACGGTGAGCCGCTGCATCTGCCCCGCCACCAGCGAGAAGCCGCGCCCGGCCTCGCCGGCCCGCGTGCCCTCCAGCGCGGCATTGAGCGCCAGCAGATCGGTCTTGTTGGCGATCTCTTTGATGGCGTTCAGGAAGTTGGCGATGCGCGTGGTGTGCTCGGACAGCGCGTTGATGCGCTCGGCGATCATCTGGCTGTTGGCGTGCGTGCTCTCGGCGTTGTCGAGCACGTTGCCCGAGACCCCCGAGATCTGCTGCGACGACTGCAGCAACGACTCCATCGTGCGCAGGGTCTCTTCGACCACCGAGGCCTGCTCGTGGGCGGTCTGCTCGAGCTGGCGCGACGTGGCCAGGATCTCGGCCGACACCGTGCGGATGTCGGTGGCGGTGTCCGAGATCTGGGTGACGAGCTGCCGCTGGGCCGCGACCATCTTGTTGAGGGCGTCGCCCAGATCGCCGCCTGCTTCGGAGTCTCGGGTGAGGTCGCCGGCAGCGACCACGCCCACGTGGCGCTCGATCTCGCGCAAGCTGTCGAGCATCTTCTCGAAGTTGCGGGCCATCTGGCCCACCTCGTCGTTGCGGTCGACATCGAGGTTGGGCGCGTCGAGCTTGCCGTCGGCGATGCGCTCGCTCACCAGGGCGATCTCGCGGATGGGGCCGCCCAGGAAGTACGCCACCAGGCTGGCGATGAAGCCGCCAGCGAGCAGCGCGATGATGGCCGCGATCACGGTCTGGGTGACGGTCTGGCTCTGCTGCTCCGAGATGCGGTCTTGGTTGAAGCCCACCATCAGCCGACCGCGGCGCTCCAAGCCGTCGACGGGGGTCTCGACGTGCACCATGCCCTGATCGCGCCGAGCAACGGTGTCCATGGGCGTGTAGTCGTCGTCGAGCAGGGGCAGGTTGTCGCCGCGAGCCGCGAGCAGGGTGCCGTCTTCGAGGTACAGCGCGGCGTACTCGAAGTCGGGGTCTCTGGACAGGCCGGTGAACATCTCGTTGAGGCGGGCGACGTCGCCGCGCTCCATCGCATCGACCCCTGAGCTGGCCATGAGCTCGGTGAGCGAGCGGCCCTTCAACTCGAGCCCCACCTGTTGGGTCTCGACGCTCGAGCGCGCGAGAAAGAGGCCCAGCCCACCAACGATGACAAAAATCACCGCCGAGATCATGACCGTCAGTCGCCATTGAATCGAGATCATGCGTCAGGCTAGCTCAGCAGACGATTGCAGGCGTCTCGTACCTTGTCGGGATCGAGATGCAGCGACTCGACACCGGTGACTCCGGAGCGAAAGAGCGGCCCCGGTGGGCGCGACGACAGCGCCTTGAGCGTGGCATTCAGGTGGCGACGCTGCCGGGCAGGATTCTCGAGCCGCTGGTACACGCCGGCCAACAGAAAGCTGGCGGGCCAGAAGCTCGGATCGAGAAACAGCGCGCGCCGAAAGGCGGCCACGGCCTGAGGCAGGGCGCTGCCCTTGCGGTGCACCACGCCCTCGCAGAAGTGCACCTCGGGCAGCAGCGGATTGAGCGCCTGGGCCTGGGAGTAGGCCTCGAGCGCGTCGTCGAACTCATGGGCCTGCAGCCGCGCGTGCCCACGGTTGAGCGCGGCGATGGCATCGCCCGAGGCCGGCGCCGGCGCGACGCGGATGGGGGGAGTGGTCTCGCGCTTTTGGCGCTGGCTCCGAGAGCGCTTGGCCGACGGCGGGTTGGCGGGGGCGTGCCTCGCGGGCGGGAGCTTGGCCGGTGGGGGCGGGGTTGGAAGCAGGGCTGGCACCGAGCCGCGATGCCAGGCGACGCGGCCCCACCGCATCTCGGGCGCGAGCCCGGTGTCGGGCAAGCCGCGCAGGGTCTCGCTGGCGCCCAGGAACAGCCAGCCGTGCTCCTGCAGTGCCGAGCCCAGCTTGCGCCCGGCTCGGGCCCGCCCCTCGGGGGTGAAGTAGATGAAGGCGTTTCGGCACAGGATCACGTCGAAACCGCCGATGGGCGAGCCGGGCGGCGGGCCGTCCATCAGGTTGCGCACCGAGAAGCGCGCCCGCTTGCGGAGGCTGTCGCGAACGCGCCAGTTGGCCCCTTCTCTCTTGAAGAAGCGCTCCTTGCGCTGATCGTCGACGCTGCGCATGGCCCAGGCCGTGTAGGTACCGGCACGAGCGATGCCCACGACGTCTCGGTTGATGTCGGTGCCCCACAGGGTCAGGTCGATGCCGTTCTCGGCAGCCAGCATGAGCATGGACCACGCCTCTTGCCCCGTGGAGCAGCATGCGCTCCACAGGTGCAGCTTGTGGGCGTGACGGGCCCGCTGCCGCAGTGCGTCGAGCGCCGAGCTGAGCTGCTCCAGGTCGCGAAAGAAGAACGAGTGCGCGACCGTGATCACGCGAACCAGTGCCGAGAACTCGGCCCCGGTCACGCTCTGCTCGCGCAGCAGATCGACGTAGGCCTCGGGGCTGGATGCACCGACGGATGCGGCCCGCGAGGTGACGAAGCGCTCGACATCGTCGCGCAGCTGCCGCTCGTGGAGTTCGATGCCCAGCCGCTCGACCACCAGCTGCGACAACGACAGCTTCCAGCTCATGCCGAACCCCGAGCCCGTCCAGCCAAGCGCAAGATGTTGGCCGCGACGTCGCCGATGGGCAGCACACGCCTTGCCGCGCCCAGCTCTGCGGCCTTGGCCGGCATGCCGTACACGGCCGACGTCGCCTCGTCTTGCGCGATGGTGAACGCGCCAGCAGTGCGCATCTCGAGCAGGCCCCGTGCCCCGTCGGCGCCCATGCCAGTGAGCACCACCCCGATGCCGGCCGAGCCGTAGGTGGTCGCCAGCGACGACAGCAGCGCCGTGCCGGATGGCCGGTGCCCGTCGATGAGATCCTCGGCGGCCAGGGAGAGCACGCCACCCGAGCCGACGCGCAGGTGGTGGTGGTCGGGTGCGACCCACACCACACCTGGGGTCATGCGCTCACCGGCCTTGGCCAGGCGCACACTCAGCGGGCTGGAGCGGTCGAGCCAGCCCACCAGCCCCTCGGTGAAGCCGGGGCTCATGTGCTGCACGATGGCGGCCCCCACCGCCAGATCGGCCGGCAGGCCCTCGAGCACGCGCACGAGCGCGGCCGGGCCGCCCGTGGACGCCACGATGCCCAGGGCCCGGGGCTTGAGCGAGGGCCGGGCTGCCTGGACGGGCTGCTCGATCGACTCGCGGCGTCGGGCCTCGATGGGGCGGGACGCGCGGCTGCCGCGCGGCGCCATGTGCCGCACCACGGCCACCGAGGCCAGCAGCTTGAGCCGCTGCCGCAGCGCCTCGGACCACCCTGCGGGCTGCGGAAAGGCCATGGGCTTCTGCACCAGATCGAGCGCGCCGCGCTTGAGCGCCTCGAGGGACAGCTCGCCCGACTCGCCGCGAGGATCCGCCGTCATCACCAGGATGGGGGTGGGACGGCTGGACATGATGCGCTCGATGGCCTCGAGGCCATCCATCACCGGCATCTGCACGTCCATGATGATGACGTCCGGGGCCAGGCGGCCCACGGCCATGGTGGCGGCGAGGCCGTCTGGGGCCACGCCCACCACGTGGAACTCGGGGTCTTCTTCGAGCGCGTAGCGCACCGCGTCGGCGAACAGCTCCGAGTCGTCTGCGATCATCACCCGCACGGCCACGCTAGCCCTCCGGTGCGTCGATGAAGCGGTGGATCATGTTCTGAAGCCGCTCTTCGGTGAACTCGGTCTTCACCAGGTAGGCGTCTGCCCCCAGCCGGGTGCAGCGCTCTTTGTCTTCGGCGCTGCCCCGTGTGCTGAACACGATGATGGGCACGTCGACCCCTTCGCGCAGGCAGCGCAGCTCTTCGATCATGCCAAAACCGGTGAGCACGGGCATGTCCAGGTCCGAGAGCACCAGCGCAGGGCGGTGCTCCAAGAAGCGGGTCACGCCCTGGCGGCCGTTGACCGCCTCGACCACGTGAAATCCCATGTCGCGGACGACGCCCACCACCAGGTCCCGGGTGAACTCGGAGTCGTCGACCACCAGCACGGTGGCGATGCCGTCGCCTTCTTGCTCTTCTTCGGCGGCGCTGGCTTGCCAGGGGGCCGCCAGCTCCATGCGGCGAAGGATCTCGCCGGCGTTGAGCAGCAGCGCCAGCTCGCCGGTGCCCAGGGCGATGGTGCCCGTGAACAGGCGAACGCCGGCCACAAAGGGGTCGACCGGCCGCTGGATGACCTGGAACTGGCCGACGAAGCGATCGACCTTGAGGCCAACCCGGCGGCCCAGGTGCTCGAGCACGAGCACCGAGATGCGACCCTTGGTGGGTCTGGCTGCGGCACCCAGCACGCGAGCGAGGTCGGCCACCGGCGTGGACAGCCCGGCCGAGTCCCGGAAGCGGGGGGTGGAGCCGCTGAACTCGAGCGAGGCGGGCTCGACCATGGCCACCTCGCCCACCAGGTCGCTGGGCAGGGCGTAGCGGGCGTCGTTCTGCTCGACCACGAGCACCCGCGACAGCACCACGCTGGTGGGAACCTGCAGGCGAAAGCGCGTGCCACGGCCGCGCCACGACTCGATGGTGACGGTGCCGCCCAGCGACTCGATGGTCTCTTTCACCACGCTGGCGCCGACGCCGCGCCCGGACACATCGGTCACCCGGTCGCGCGTCGAGAACCCCGGCGAAAACAGCTGATCGAGCACAGCCTCCTTGCTGAGCGCGGCGGCATCCTCGGCCGAGAACAGGCCCTTTCGCACCAGGGCTGCGCGCACCTTGTCGGGGTCGACCCCGCGCCCATCGTCGCGCACGGTGATCTCGACCAGCGAGCCGGTCTGCCTGGCCGACAGGCGAATGCTGCCGGCCGCGTTCTTGCCGGCCGCCTCGCGCTCGGCGGGAAGCTCCAGGCCGTGGTCGACCGCGTTGGCGACGAGGTGCAGCAGCGGCTCGGCGATCTTGTCGAGGATCTGCTTGTCGAGCTCGACGGCGCCACCGGCGACCTCGAGGCGGGCCGACTTCTCTTGCTCGGCGGCGAGGTCGCGCACCAGGCGCGGGAAGCGGGCGAACAGCGACGACATGGGCAGAAAGCGCAGCTCGCGCACCCGGTCTTCGAGCTCGAACAGCTTGAGGCCCGTGTCGAAGGTGTCGTCGCCGGCCACCTTGAGCGCGCCGGACAGCTGTCGTCCGAGCTCCCGCAGGTCGCGCATGCCGGCCTGAAGCTCGGACACGACGCGAACCAGCGACTCGTGGTCGGCGTTCTCGGGGGCGCCGATGCCGGCGGCGGACACGGCGCTGCGCCGAGCGATGGACTCCCACCGACGCAGCAGCGCCGACAGCTGCTCGGTGCCCCGTTCTTGGCGGCCGTGCGCCAGCAACAGATCGCCGGCGGCCTCGGTGAGCTGGTCGAGCTTGCTCAGGCTGACGCGCAGCGCCTCGTCGGTGCTCACCTTTCGCTGCGCGGGCTGGCCCGGCTGCGGCGCGTCGTCGGGGAGCTCGGCCTCGTCGGTGATGTCTTCGACGGCGATGGTCTCGGCCATGACCGTGGCCTGGGCCTCGAGGCTGGGCGTGTCGGGCTCGAAGACCGGCGGCCATGCGACCGATGGCTCCTGAACCACGGGAGCCTGCTTGACCGCGGCCAGGGCGTTGGCCACGTCGACGGCGTAGGCATCGACCTCGGGGTCGTCGTCGCTGGACGGCGGCTTGTCGATGCGCACGCCCATCAGATCGAAGCCCCGGAAGATCAGGTCGGCGCGCTGGTCTCGGGCATAGCCCGGCTGGCGCAGCAGCTCCTCGAGGTGGTGGGCGACGTCGCTGACCTGGCGAAAGCCGGTCATTCGGGCCTCGCCCTTGAGCGTGTGCACCTCGCGCTTGACCAGCTGCTCGGTCTCGGTGGTGTGCTGCTGCTGCAGCTCGACGAAGGCGTTGTTCAAGCGCTCGAGGCGCTCGACGGCAATGCCCCGGAACCGGGCCACCAAGCGGGCTGCCATGTCCATCAGTGCATCACTCCGAGATCCGGGCGGCATCGAGCAGCTGAGCCACGTCGAGGGCGACGGTGATGCCCTTGGCCGTGTCGAGCTCACCCTTCACGAAGCGCGCGATGCGCCCGATGTGCAGGTTGCTCTCGCGCAGCTCGCACTCCTCGGAGGGCAGCACGCCCAGCACCTCGTCGGCGGGAATGCCCACCCGCATGCCGTCGACGGCCACCACGATGGTGCGCGGAAACACCGTGGCGCCCACCTGCTGCTGCTCGCCCAGGGGCAGGTCGAGGTAGCGGGCCACGTTGAACACCGGGACGGCCCGTCCGCGCAGGTTCACCATGCCCGAGATGTGGGCTGGGGCCTGGGGCAGCGGCAGCGGGTCGCGCCGATCGATGATCTCGCCGATCTCGAAGGCGTTGATGCCCATCCAGGTCGATCCGACCCGGAACACCAGCAGCGGCTCTGCCGCCTCGGCCTGTCGCACCTCTTCGGACATGCTCCCCCGGCCGCGAGGGTACCGCGTGTCGCTACTCGGCGGAAGCGGCCCATTCTTCGGTCCAGCGCGCCACAGCACGACGGCGCCCCGTGGCGGCCCGGATGAAGAAGGGCACCGATGCCAGGGCGACCAGCACACCGAGCACCGGAATGACGATCAGCAGACCCACGCCGGTGGCGCCGACACCGATTCCGGTGATGAACGAAGCCTCGGCGCCCTCCAGGATGCGCCGCGTCGAGGCGCGCGTCTTGAGCACCGCCCGAGCCTGGCCCCAGTCCAGGTCGACCCCGTTCCAGCGATAGCCCGCCGGTGTCTCTTGCAGCAGCGCGTAGGCATCGGACAGCCGGGTGATGCCGGACTCGGTCACCAGGACCGGCCGCACGCCCGACGCCAGATCGAAGCCCTGACCCGCGAAGGTGTAGTGCCCCTCGGGGAGCATGCCCCAGAAGGCACCGTCCTTGACGGCATCTTGCGCGTGCACGATGGCGTTTCGCGGCTCGGGCTCGAAGGGCATGGTGGCGGGCGTCAGCTCGTCGTGGCCCAGCAGGTACAGGCGGCCAAAACCATCGTCGATCTGCTTGATCACGGGCCAGGCGTCCTCGTCGCCGGCTTGACCCGCGCGCTCCAGGCGGTCGCGGCGGGCCATGACGTCGCCGATGTTCAGCGCAGCCTCGGCACCGGCGTGGTGGTCGTCGAGGGTGAGCGGCACGCCGTACGAGAACATCTCTTCGTACTTGCGATCGACGCCGTTCCAGGTGTTTCGCTGGGCAAGCGACCGCATGGACTGGCGCAGACGCTGCAGCTCGGCGGTGACTTCTTGGGGCGTCTCGGGGGCGGCTGTGGCCAGCGAAGACGCCAGCAAGGCGACGGCGATCATGGGCTTTGCGTCCACGTGATGGAGGGGTGATCGTGTGGGAGCCACGGCAGCGACCGGTCTTCGCCCAGCGTGGTCTCCAGGAAGGCGGTGGTGAGCACGTTCACGATCTCTTGTGCCTCTTGTGGAGGCAAGAAGCCAGCGCCGCAGCCGTCGGTGGGGTCGATGCAGAAGTCGCTGAAGGAGTAGTGCCCCACCTGATCGAGGGCGCCCAGATAGCGCGGCTCGGTGGTGAGTTCCTGGTACATCGGCTCGACGACCTCGTTCCACGTCGTGGTGCGATCCTGCAAGCCGCCGAGCACCATCACGGGCACCTCGACGGTGTGGGGCAGCACCGCCCACCGACCTGCCGGCGCCAGCGGAACCGCCGCCCACACACGATCGTCGCTCAGGTCGCCGCTGGTCTCGCCGGGGTACTGCTGCCGGTAGACGTCTTGCGCGCCGCACAGCCAGCCGGAGTTGGGGCAGCGCTCGTCCATGCCGACCAGATCCAGCCGAGCGCCCGCGGTCGCGAAGGTGGTGTAGCCGCCGAAGGAGTGCCCCGTCATGGCGTAGCCCGCCTCGGGGTCGATGCAGCCATACAGCTCGTCTTGGGGGTCGGTGGCGCGGGCGATCAGGTGATCGAAGGAGTCGGCGATGTCGGCGGGCCGGCGCACGGTCAGCACGTCCCGCGGAACCGCCTCGAAGTCGGCGGCGGTGTTGCCGACGTGGTCGGGCGCAAAGACCACGAAGCCCCGGCTGGCCAGGCGCTCGGTCAAGAAGATGGACTGGTAGCGCAGCCCGCCATTGCCATGGCTGAAGGCCACCGCAGGCCGGGGCTCGGCGCAGCGGGGGATGCCCGTGGCGAAGGCGTCGCCCTCGAGCACGCCGTCGTAGGAATAGGCCGACGTTCCCACGTCGCGGGCGGGCGCCCAGATCTGCACCGGCAGCACCTCGCCGCCACGGGCATCGGCCTCGCTTCGCTGGGTCCACACGTCGTACCAGCCCCCCTCGTCGGGCGGAACCCAGAGGTCGGGCGTCTCGGGCGTTTCGGGGGTGCAGGCCAGGGCGAGGAGCAACAGCATGGAACGGCGCCTAACGCGCCGAACGCTCCCCACCGGTGCGCTGATCAGGCGCGGTCGTAGACGACCTCCTGTGCCTCTCCTTGTGTCCAATCGGCGACGGTGGTCACCGTGACCCGGGACAGCTCGCCCTCGGTCCAGGTGAAGTCGACGAGAACCCGCTGTGTGGAGTACTGGTTGTCCGTGAACGCGTAGGCCTCGACCACGCGGCCGTCCCGAACGGTCACCAGCCAGTCGGTGCGCTCTTCGTGGGTACCGCGCTCGACGATGATCTCTTTGGTCCAGAAGGACACCCGGGTGTCGCTGCCCGCGTGGGTGAGGTGGTAGTTGCTGCGCCAGACCTGCTGGGCCCAGCGCCCGTCCCCGTATGGGTGCTTCTTGCTGTAGTGGGCCACCGCGTTGTCGGTGGGCTTCCACCACAGCTTGTCGGCGTCGACCAGGTGGGCGACCTCGGCCACCTGCCAGAGGGGGTGGTCCCAAGAGGCCTCGAAGGCGCCGTGGGCCACGCCGGTCACCCACTCAACAGGCATCGACGCCAGCTGGGTCTGCGCGGTGTCCATGCGGGCGACCACCGAATCACCCCCGACCCGCTGCTTCTGCTCCTTCCACTCGGCCTCGCTGGGCGGTGTGCGCGGCACGGCCTGTTCGGCGTCCGGTGTCTGCTGGGGCGCGGCGGCCGGGGCCACGGTCTTGGCCACCGGTGCCTGGGGCGCGCTCTCGGCGGCGGGGGCCGCGAGGGTCAGGGCGAGGGCGAGGATCATCGTCATGCGGGGGACTCCTGGAGACGATCTTTGGAACACGGCCCGGGCGGACGGTTCCGTCGATCGGCACTTTCCACAGCCGCCGTTGTCGTTACGCTTGAGCCATGAAGCATCCCGGTGACCGACTCCAAGATCTGATTGCCGCCGTCAACCGCGGCGAGCGGCCGAAGTACATCTTCTTCTGGGGGCACACCCCGCCCAGGACGGGCGTCGACGGGTCGTGCTGCAGCCAGTGGTTCGAGGCCGGCTTCGAGATCGACGGCCAGCACTACCCCACCGCCGAGCACTGGATGATGTCGGGCAAGGCCAGGCTCTTTGGTGACGAGAGCGCCCTGCGAGGCATCCTGGCGTCGACCCACCCCAACGAGGCCAAGCAGATCGGCCGGCAGGTGCGCGGCTTCGACGACGCCATCTGGGCCGACAAGCGCTACCCCCTGGTGGTCCAGGGCAACATCGCCAAGTTCCAACAGAACCCCGAGCTGCTCGAGTGGCTGCTGGCCACCGGCGAGCGGGTGCTCGTCGAGGCCAGCCCCTACGACAAGATCTGGGGCATCGGCATGGCGCGCGACGACCGCAATGTCGAAGATCCCAAGCGTTGGAAGGGGGCAAACCTGCTGGGCTTCGCGATCATGGAGGCGCGCGAGCAGCTGGCAGGTGGGTAGGGGGTCTACCGCAGCTTGGCGATGAGCTCGTCGGCGGCTTGGCGGATGCGCGCCAGCTCGGACTCCATGTCGGTGTAGCCCCGCTGCTTGGCGACGCTCATCAGCATGTTGCTGCGCTGGCGGATGGTCTTGACCGGCGTCATCAGGTCGCCCAGGTTGGGGCCCCGGGGCAGCGCGCCCACCGGCGTTGCGTCCAGGCGACCCTTGAGCAAGCGGTTCTCTTGGATGACGCGGAAGTGCCCTGCCGCGCGCTCGACGCTGGCGAGCAGCGGGCCCAGGTCGGACTTGACCACGTAGTCGAAGGCGCCGCGTCGCACGGCGCCCAGCACCGCGTTCACATCTTCGTCGCTGGACAGGATGATGATGGGCAGGTCGGGCTCGAGCAGCTGCGCCTTCTGCAGCAGGTCGAAGCCGGTCATGTCGCCCATGTGCAGGTCGCTGACGACCACTTCGGGCATCCAGTCGCGCAGCACGGCCAGCGCACCGCCGCCGCTGGTGGCCGTGCGGACCTGCCAGCCTTCGCCACTGAGGCCGTCGGCGACGACCGAGAGCACGAGCTCCGAGTCGTCGACCACCAGGGCGGTTCCAGGTTTGAAGTCTCGAGACATGCTGCCACCCTATTGCCACTCGTCGCGGTTTGGAAGTGGGGAGGGGGTCCCTTCCGGATAGGGTCGACCTGTGATGTCACTGTTGCTGCTGCTGGCCTGTTCTGCAGGCATCGAGATGGCGCCCGATTCCGGGCCGCAATCCGGCTATTTCTACGTCGACCTCAGCACCGAGCTGCCGGTCGACAGCGTGGCCGTGGCGGGCGTTCCGGCGATCGGCCTCGAGCCGATCACCGGCGGGGTGCGCTTCATGGTTCAGGGCGCGCCCATCGATGGACCGGTGGACGTGAGCATCCTGTCCCAAGGCGAAGAACACGTGTACCGCGACGCCTTCACCTACCTGCCACCCACGGTCGATGGCTTCGAGTCCTTCGTCGCGATCGGGGCCAGCCTGACCCAAGGTGTGCAGGGCGGCGTGCCCGGGCCCCACGGCCAGCTGCACAGCCCCAGCCGGCAGATCGCCGAGGTGGTGGGCGCCTACCACCCGGTGCCCCTGCTGGTGCCCGATCTGTTCCCCGAGATTGGTCCAGAGCACATCGGCCCAGCACCCATGTGCGAGGTTCCCGACGTGCCCGGGCACCTGGCCCAGGCGGCCACCGACATGCTGCTCAAGCTCAACGACCCCGTGGCCGA
Source organism: Myxococcota bacterium (assembly GCA_965216925.1). Taxonomy (GTDB): domain Bacteria; phylum Myxococcota_A; class UBA796; order UBA796; genus CAYYHT01. The sequence goes on from CBDCGT010000001.1 coordinate 6,601,514, forward strand.
CCGCGTCGACTTTGCGCTGGGGCGGCAAGACCCCACGATGTTGCCGTACAACCTGGCCGTGGGGGACACCAACGTGCGCGACCTGGTGCTGGGCCCCGACCCCGACGAGCTGTCGCAGCAGTTCCTGGCCCACCTCGCATACGCGCCCTACGGCGAGGTGCTCGACAAGGTCGACGCGTCCCAGCTCGAGCTCGCCGAAGAGCATGCTCCCAGCGTGGTCATGATCACGGACACCTACGGAAACGACGTCATTGGCGCGATCGTACAGCACGACGACCTCGATCCCGACGACATCACCCAGCTCTCAGAGGTCGAGGCCGACCTGGCCGCGCTGCTGCAGCGCCTGTCCGACACCGGCGCCCAGGTCTTCGTCTCCAACCTGCCGCAGCCCACGCTGTTGCCGCTCACCTCGGTGCGCCGGGCCGAGCGCCTGGCCGCCGGCGAAGACGCGGCCGAGGTCGATGCGCGCATCGCCGAGATCGACGCCCGCAGCGCCCAGTTCGATGCCAAGCTCGCCGAGCTCGCCGAGCTGCACGACAACGTGCACGTGGTCGACCTGAACGCCCGCGTGCAGGCCTTTGCCGACGAGGGCATGGAGGTCGACGGGCAGCAGCTCGCCATTCGCCGCTTTGGCGGGCTGCTGTCGACCGACGGCGTGCACTTCTCGGACACCGGCTACGCGCTCATCGCCGACACCTTCATCACCCAGATGAACACGTCGATGGGGCTGTCCATCCCGCCCATCGACTTCGCCCAGGTGCTGGCGGGCGATCCGCACGGCCCGGCGATGCTGGCCGAGCGCGGGCTGCCCGCGGACTGCGAGCGGTAGACTCGACGGTCGGGCGCAGCATGGCCGCCCGTGGCTCCGACCGATTACCCGACGAACTCCTGGAGGGTGGTCGCCATGATGGTCTCGACGGAAGGCTCGGTGTTTGGGCTGGTTCGCTGGCAGCAGCAGAACGTCGTGTTCTTTGCCGGTGCCGCAGCCGTGGCGTGGCTCGGCTACCTGATCGGCGGCTGGGACCACAACCCGCTGCCCCAGATGCCCGTGGCCGTCGTGGGCGGCGCCATCGGCATCTTTGCCTCGTTCCGCACCAACTCGGCCTACGAGCGCTGGTGGGAAGGCCGCAAGCTGTGGGGCCGCATGATCAACAGCAGTCGGCACTGGGCCACCCAGGCCACCAACTACGTCGAGGGCAAAGACGCGGCGAGCTGGAACGCCATCCTGGTGCGGCGCCACATCGCCTACGTGCACACGCTGCGCTGCCTGCTGCGCAAGCAAGACCCGCTCGCCGACCGCGACGTGCTGGAGTTCTTGACCGCCGAAGAGGCGACCGCGCTCCGGCGCGAGTCCAACCAGACCCATGCCCTGCTGCAGTGGCAGATGCGCGACCTGACCGCGCTCAACAAGAAGGGGCAGATCGACCACTTTCGCCTGGCCAGCATGGACCGCACCATCCTGGACCTGCTCAACATCCAGGGCGGCTGCGAGCGCATCAAGGGCACACCGCTGCCACGCGGCTACGGCTTCATCCTCGAGAACCTGATCTCGGCGTACAGCATCTTGCTGCCGTGGGCGATGGTGCACGACCTGGGCATCTTGAGCATTCCGCTCAACGTGTTGGTGTGCCTGTCCTTCGGCCTCATCAGCGAGGCGGGCCGCGTGCTCGAAGACCCGTTCAACATGTTCTGGAACGCGCTGCCGCTCATGAACCTGAGCAAGAAGATCGAGAACAACACCCGCAACACCCTGGGCGAGTACGACCTGGCCCCCGTGCCGGGCGTCGATCATCAAGGCATCCTCTGGTAGATGCCCGAGCTTCCCGGCCCAACCGGACCCATCCCGTACGAGCGCGACGAGTGGGGCTACCCCACCATTCGCGCTCGCAACGCCAGCGAGGGTCTGTGGGCGCGCGGCTATCTGCACGCGGTCGACCGCCCGCTGCAGGTCGCGATCGCGCTTCGAGTCGCCGAGGGTCGGCTGATGGAGACGGTGGGCGACAACCGCTTCACCCGCCTGGTCGACCGCGCCACGCGCTCGCTGGGCCTGACCCACGACCTGGACGCCGTTGTGGCGCGGCTTCCTCCGCACGTGCGCTCGTTCTTGCACACCTACTGCGACGGCTTCAACGCGGGTCGCGTGACCCACAGGCGGCCGGTCGTGTCTCGGGTGCTCGGGCTCGACAAGCTCACGTACACGCCGCGTGATGTGGTGCTGATGTATCGCATGACGGCGTGGTTCGGCCTCACCAGCAGCCACCACACGGCCACCCTGGTGCTGGGGGAGCTGCTGACCCACGGCGCCAGCCCCGAGCTGCTCGACCTGCTGCTGGGGGAGGGGGCCAAGGGCATCGACTTCGCGGCCTTTCGCGACGTGGACTGGCCCCAGGCCGATGGCATGCCTGGGCTGAGCCTGCTGGGCGGCAGCAACTGCTTTGCCGTCTCGGGCGAGCGCTCGGCGACGGGCAAGCCGCTGCTGATGAGCGAGTTCCACATGCAGATCGCGCGGCTGCCGCCGGTGCTGTGGGCGTTCTCGGTCCAGTGGCCTGGCGGCGAGCACTCAGGGGTGTGCATTCCCGGCCTGCCCTTCGTCAGCGCGGGCCGGTCGCGCAAGCTCGCCTGGGGCTACACGTTTGGACACGCCGACATGTTCGAGCTGTCGGTCGAGACCGTGCGGGGCCGCGAGCGTAAGACCGCCACCGGTTGGGAGCCCCTGCGTCGCCGCGACGAGGTCGTTCGCACCGGGATGGGTCGCACCGAGACCTGGACCTATTGGGACTTCGATGGCGGCACCCTGCTGGGCCACGGGGGCGAGCCCGCCGAGGTGAAGCGTGCCGCCCTTCGCTGGCGGGGCCTGCGCGACACCGGGTCCGACATCGAGGCCTTCTGGGATGGTCTGCACACCGACAGCGCCATCGAGTTCGCCCAGGCGCACCGCCGGGTGAAGAACATCGCCATCGCCGGCACCGCCGCCGACAGCGACGGGCACATCGCGTACGTGCAGACCGGTCGCGTGTGTGCCGGCCGGGAGGGCGCGGTGATGCGCCGCCCCGAGGTGGCCGATGGCCCCGACCTCGACGAGTCCCACCGCCCCTTCGTGGTCGACCCGGCGTGTGGCTGGATTGCGTCGGCCAACGAAGCTCACCCCGGCTGGACCGCCTTCTCAGAGCCGCGGTACCGTCACGAGCGGCTGGTCGAGCTGCTGTCGGGGCTGGTGGACGTCCGTCCCGACGATCTGCTGCGCATCAGCTACGACGAGCTCGATGGCTGCGCGCGACGGCTGCTGCCCATCTGGGCGCCGCTGCTGCCCGACGGGGCCGACGCCCGGGCCATGGTGGCCTGGGCCGGAGGCGGTGCGAGTCAGAGCCCCGAAGACCGGCGGCTGATGGGCCTGTTCCACGCGCTTCATGGCGAGCTGCTGCGGGCGCTGCTGGTCGAGCAGGCGGGCGAGGGTCCGGCGGCGGTGTTCTGCGACGAGCTGTCGCTGCTGCTGCCCTTTCACGACCGGCTGGACGACGTGCTGGCGCTGCAGGAACCCCAGCACCTCGATGCCGCCGCGCTGCGCGAGCTCATCGCCCGGGTTTGGTCTGACGCGGTGAACAAGGCCTCGTCGGGCCGGGCCACCGGGCCGGTGACCACGGCGTTCAAGAACATCGTCACCGAGGGGCGGCTGCCGTCGCTGCTGGGCTTCTCGACTCCGGCCCTCGAGCTGCCCGGCGGGCCCACCAGCCTGTTTCAGGCCCGTCGAATGACCACCATGGGCAACACCCTCGTGGGGGGCCCGGCCTTTCACGTGCTGGTCGATCTGTCGCAGCCCGGCATCCGGTACAACATCGCCGGCGGGGCCAGCGGGCGCCGATTCGGGCCTGGCTACGGGGCGGGGATCGAGGCGTGGCGCACGGGCGAGCTGAAGGAGCTGGGGGGCTAGACCGGCTGAGATGCATGCGGCCGGAACCTGGGGGTCGTTGTGCGCGCAGACACGTGCCGAACTTCCGCTCCCGGGAACAGAAGCGGGTCCTGCTTCCGCCCTGAGGCCGATGGAGGCATGGTGGTCCCCGGCCAGGTCTCGAAAAGCGGCCTTTCCCGGTGGCGGTGCGTCCGGGCAGCCCCCGGTTGCGGAAGTTCGACGCCGCTCTGTTCCGGCTGTCGGAAGTTCAGGGCGGGTCTGATGTGCAGAGAGGCGATGAGCTTCCGCTCTACGTCCACGTCCACGTCCACGTCCGCGTTCACGTCCACGTCGGCGTGACCGTGGCCGTCGACGCCTGCGTGCGACTCGAAAGCGTGGCGGTCGATTCCTCGTTCTCGAGGTCGGTCTCGTTCTCGAGGTCGGCCTCGGCGAGAACGATTTCGAGCTCGAGATCACCTTCGACTTCGGGCGCAACCCACTAGACCGGCTGAGATGCATGCGGCCGGAACCTGGGGGTCGTTGTGCGCGCAGACACGTGCCGAACTTCCGCTCCCGGGAACAGAAGCGGGTCGTGCTTCCGCCCTGAGGCCGATGGAGGCATGGTGGTCCCCGGCCAGGTCTCGAAAGGTGGCCTTTCCCGGTGGCGGTGCCTCCGGGCAGCCCCGGTTGCGGAAGTTCGACGCCGCTCTGTTCCGGCTGTCGGAAGTTCAGGGCGGGTCTGATGTGCAGAGAGGCGATGAGCTTCCGCTCCACGTCCACGTCAGCGTGACCGTGGCCGTCGACGCCCGCGTGCAACTCAAAGGGTCCCGGTCGATTCCTCGTTCTCGAGCTAGACCGGCTGAACCTCGGGCCCGCCCAACACGCGGTCGAGGGCCTCCCGGACCTGGGGAGCCTCGAAGGCGAAGCCGCTGTCCAGCAGCTTTTGCGGCACCACGTTCTGCCCGCCCAGCACCAGCTCCTCGGCCATCTGGCCCATCGCCGCACGCAGCACGAAGGCCGGCGCGGGCACGAAGGCGGGCCGGCTCAGGGCGCTGCCCAGCGCGCTGGCGAAGCTTCGCTGGGAGCAGACCCCTGGGCTGACCGCGTTGACCGGCCCCTCCAGGGCTTCGGTGAAGGCCATGTGGTGCAGCGCACCGGTCATGTCATCGAGGGTGATCCAGGGGAAGTACTGCTCGCCGCCGCCGATCGGTCCGCCGGTGCCGGCCCGGAAGGCAGGGAGCATCTGCGCCAGGGCGCCCCCGTCTGGGCGCAGAACCACGCCTGTGCGAGAGAACACCGTGCGTATGCCGGCGTCTTGAGCGGGCGCCGCGGCCGCCTCCCAGTCGGAGCACACGCTGGCGGCGAAGCCATCGCCCAGTGGCGCGTCTTCGGGCTTGGGCTCGGCGCCGTCCTGGTACCCGTAGAAGCCCACCGCCGACCCGCTCACGAAGACGCTCGGCTTGCGCTGCATGCCCGCCAGCGCCCGCGCCAGCAGGTCGGTGCCCTGGACGCGGGAGTCGCGGATCATGCCCATGGTCTCGGGGGTCCAGCGCACGGCGATGGGCGAGCCCGCCAGGTGGATGACGGCGTCGACGCCCTCGAGCTTGTCGGCCTGCAGCTCGCCCCGGGCCGGGCTCCACAGGATCTCGTCGTCGGCGCCGGTGCCGCGCCTCACCACCCGGCGCACCTCGTGGCCCCCGGTGGTCAGCATCGCGCACAGGCTCCGGCCCACGAAGCCCGTGGCTCCAGTGATGGCAAAGACCTTGGGCCCCTGTTCGCGGAACGGCCGGTGGCGGTCCAGATCCCACCGGGTGCGGTGGTGGCGCCAGGCCCAGCCGCGGCGAACCTTGCCCAGCGCGAAGCCCCCGCCGACAGCCTGTCCAAGGCCCCCCAAGGGCAGGCGGTACACGATGTGGTCGTCGACCACGGTGCCGCCTTGGGCAGTGGGCTCCATGGTGTGGGTGTGCCGCCACTCGGCGAAGGGCCCCTTCAGGCTGCTGTCGCGGAACACATGCGGCGGCTCGAAGCGGTCGATGACCGCGATCCAGGTCTGACGCACACCCAGGGCGCGCAGCTGGAACACCTGGCGCGCGCCGTCGTGGATGCCCTCCCACTCCAGGACCTCGAGCGGGTCCCAGGGCGGAACCAGGCGGGCGAAGGCACCGGGGTGCATGTGCCAGTCCCACACGGTCTGCGGGGAGTCGGGAACCTCCAGGCGGAAGCGGATCTCGGGCATCAGCCGCCCGCCCAGGCGGTCAGATCGGCCAGGCGATCGAGGTGCAGCGTGCCCTCGACGTCGGCCATCGCACCGCCCCCGCCCACCACGATCTCGATGGCTCGGGGCAGCCGCTCACGCAGCTGCACCAGGCTCTGCCGGGCCTGATCCGGGTCGACGAAGACCGAGATGCTCACGACGACGGCCCGCGGCGAGACCTCGCTGGCGGTCTGCACGATGCTGTCGACGGGCGCATCGGCCCCCAAGAAGACCACCCGGGCGCCGCCGGTGGCCAGCGCCGCCGCCGCCATGTGCAGGCCCAGGTCGTGGCGCTCGCCCGGCAGGCAGGCGCACACCATCGAGCGCCCGCTGTTGCGGTCGGCCAGATCGCGCCAGGCGCTGAACAAGAAGCCGCGCAAGCGCTCGGAGGCCTGGTGTTCGTGGTGCACACCCAGGTGACCCGCGTGCCAGGCCTCGCCCATGCGCGTCAGGTAGGCGGCGGCCTCGCCGACGAAGGCCGTGAGCCCCTTCTTGGCGGTGAAGTGCCGGAAGCCCTGCTCGAGGGTCTCGCCGTCGAGGCGCCGCGTGGCGTCGATCCAGGTGTCCACCTCGGCCTCAGCCCTGGGCACGGCGGCGGGTCCGGCCCACTCCCGAAGCTGATTGTCGGAGGCCTTCAGCGCCGCTCCGGCCCGGTGCCCGCGCTCGAGCGCCCGCGCGACCAGGCGCAGCTTGGGCACCACGTTGGGGGAGTAGGCCCGCTGCCCGCCGTCGGTGCGCTCCGGAACCGGAAAGCCGTAGCGGCGCTCCCAGGTGCGCAGGGTGCTGGATGGGATGCCTGTTGCCCGGGAGACGGCCCCGATCGACATCATCGCCGCTTCGCTCATCCCCGCTCCGAACATTCCCCGATGAGGCGCACCGGGGTTGTTCAAATACTACTCGTTTGCGGTGGTCTTGCCCAGCCCGCGTCATGGTCCCACCTCGGCGCCGGCGATGAACACGCGCTCGGGCTGCGCCAGGGTGGCCACCGAGACCAGGGGATCGTCGCCCAGGATCAGGAAGCTCGCGGTGGCTCCGGCCTCGATGCGGCCCAGATCGCCGAGGCCCCAGTACGCGGCGGGCGTCGTGGTGCCGGCCGCGAGGATCTGCGCCGGGCTCAGTCCCGCCTGCTGCATCGCAAGCAGCTCGGCGCCGTCGATGCCCACGGTGCTGGTGTTCCCAAGGTCGGTCCCGTACAGGATGGTCGCCCCTCGCTGGTGCAGCGCCAGCAAGTTGGCACGGGTGGCCGACCCATTGCCGAAGGCCACCAGGGTGGAGATGACCGCGCGGGTGCCCCAGGCATCCAGCGTGGCGCTCCCGAGCGGTTGGGTGGGTGTGTGGGCCAGGGCATCCACCCCGGCGGCGTGCGCGTCCATGGCGCTGTCGTCGCCCAGCGCGTGGCTCACGACCTTGAGCCCCAGCTCGTGCGCACGGTCGGCCGCGCCGGCCAGGGCCGCGGCGCCCAGCTGATTTCCGCCCGTCACCGGCAGCTTGATCACCCCAGCACCCATGCCGTGCACCTCGTCGACGGCGGCCCGCGCGGCGCTGGCGCTGTCGTCGGTCTCGCGGCCATAGCCGCCCGAGCCCCAGCTCTGGGTGGGATAGCCACCGTTCGCCGTCACCATCGGGCCCGCCGCCACCAGCCGCAGCGCTCCCTGGTTCGAGCCAAAGATGCTGGGCGGGGCGGCCAGGTCGACGGCGGCTGCGACCCCGTTCTGCGCCAGCTGGGCGCCCACCGGGTAGTAGGCCAGGTGCACGTGGCTGTCGATGAAGGCCGGCGCCAGCCACTTACCCGTCGTGTCCACGATCGGCACCGCTGGATCGAGGTCTTGGGGCACCGGCACGAACACGCCGTCCTTCACCGCGATCTCGGTGGCCCCCGACGGCACGATCACCCCGCCGCGAAGCACCCAGTCGGGCTGACCCTCGGGCACGGGCGCGGTGTCGGTGGCGGTGCCACTGTCGGCCGAGCTCGTGTCGGCCGAGCTGGTGTCCGCCGAGCTCGTGTCCGCCGAGCTCGTGTCGGGTGCCGTGGTATCCGGGCTCTCGGCCTGAGTGCAGGCGGCCAGCAGTGCAATGAGCAGCATCGTGCCCTCCAGTGCATGGCACTACGCGGCCCCATGCGCGGTCGGATCACCGCCGGGGTTATCGGTCCCCATGCTGTCGCCCGATCACCCCCTCGCTGCGCTGCAAGCCCAGGCCGCCCTGGCCACCGGCTGGCCCACGCTTCATGTCTACGGACCCAGCGAGGCCGCTGTGGTCGAGGCCCAGGACGCGGCGGTTGCCCAGCTGGGGCCGCTGCCACAGGCCGACATCATCGCGCCGTGGGACGAGCACGACCCCGACGAGCCGTGGGAGCTGCGGATCGATCTGCCCGGCCTGTCCGCCGACGCGTGGCCCCCGCTGCGCGATGCGCTGGCCGAGCTGGGCTGGGACGCGGGCCTGCTGCCGGGCTTGACGCCCGGCGCCCGTGCCGCTGGCGACCAGATGCGCCGCGAGTGTGAGCCCCTGCTGGCGCACGGCCTGGTGGCCGAGCTGTGGTTCGACGCCGAGCACGGGGGTGTGGTGGCGCCCGAGCTGGTGCCCCACCCGACCGATGCCGCCATCATCGACCTGCAGGCCGAGTTCGTGCAGGCGGTTCGCTCGGTGCGGCCCGGGCTGGTGTTTCGCGGCGACCGAGGCGACGACTCGTTGGCCAGTGTGTGCGATCGCCGGACCGGGCGTCGGGCGGTGGTCTTGTCGTTCTCGACCGACCAGGTCGACGCGCCGCATGTCGACGTGCAGGAGCTGCGTCAGGCGCTCTGGGCCGCCATCGCAGAGGTGGTGCATGCCCGATCGACGCATCGCGAGCTGCGACTCGCACCCGACGTGCTCTGGGACACCCGCCTGGGGCTGGCCTTCACGGTGTGGCTCGTCTGCCCACCAGCCGGCACCCTGCCCGGCGATCCGGTGGTCGAGGAGGGGGTGTGGCCGGCCGACGTCGAGGGGCTCGCGGCGGGCACGGGTGACATCGTGGGGTCGGTCGAGGTTCAGGTGGTGCCCGCGGGCGACCACGACGCGGCGGTTGCTGCCACCGGCCAGCTCATCCAGGAGGGCGACCTCGACTGGCTGGGCGCGCTGCCGCGCTGGGTGCGCACCGCGTCGGGCGTGGTGTTCACTCCGGTGTGGCAGGCGGCCCCGCAACGCGCCGCCGCCCTGGCCCGAGCGGTGGCTGCGCTTGCCGAGCATGACGCGGTGCACGCGGTTCGTGTGGTGCCCGGCGAACCCACCGGCGCCGAGGAGCTGTGGCTCACCATGGACCCGGCGTGGTGGCTCGCCTCGGCCCGGTGTTTCGTGCGGTGGCGCGATGGCGTGCCCGACCGCGACCGGCTGGAGCCCGCCGCAGAGCGGGAGCGCTCCCCCGACGACGAGCGCCTGGCGCGGGCCATCCTGGGCGCGCTCAAGGGTCGGGGACTGCCGCTGCCGCAGGGAGATGCGCCGATGATCGGCCGCCCGATCCGCGACCCGGGAGGCCGCGACGGCCTGGAGTTGAGTTTCGACGACGAGCGCTGCCTGGACGCCAAGGGGCTGGCCAAGCTGCTCGCCGCGCTGGGCCGGACGCGAGCCCCGGACGTCTCGACCGTGCACCCGGTCGCCTTCCGGGGCAACACCCTGGTCGTGCGTTTCTGGAGCCGCTGACTCTGGTACCGTGGGCCTGGGAAGGAAGGGTTGCCAGCCGAGATCGCACCACCGCTCGACAAGGGTCGATACCGCCTGTACTCCGTCTTGGGGCGGGGCGGGCTGGCCACGGTGTTTCGTGCGCGGGACACCCGAAAGAACGTCGATCGGGCGGTGAAGGTGCTGTCCGACAAGGCGCGCACCGGCGTGCTGCGCCAGCGCTTCTTTCGTGAGGCCGAGACCATGGCGCGCCTCACCCACCCCAACATCGTCGAGGTGCACGACCTGGGCGAAGAAGACAACCGCCCGTACATGGTGATGGAGCTCATGGAAGGGGGCTCGGTGGGCCGCGCGCTCAAGCGCTTTGGGGCCCTGCCCGAGTTTGCCGCCTCCAATGTGGTGTCGGCCGTGCTCTCTGGGCTCCAGTACGCCCACGACGACGGCATCGTGCACCGCGACGTGAAGCCCGGAAACGTGCTGCTCACCATCCGCGGACTGGCCAAGCTCGCCGACTTCGGCATCGCGCGGCTCGACGACCGCACCACGCTCACCCGCACCGGCGCCGTGATGGGCTCGTGGCCCTACATGGCCCCCGAGCAGCGCGGAAGCGCCACCGCGGTCGATGCGCGCTCCGATGTGTTCAGCTGCGGAGCCATGCTGTACGCGCTCGCGCGGGCCAGCGAGCCGCGCGACATCTACGTGCCTCAGCAGCAGCAGGTGCTGCTCAAGGGCTTCTCTCCGGCCTTCCGAGAGGTCATCGTGCGGGCGACCGCGCGCAACGCCCAAGACCGCTACCCCACCGCCGACGCGATGCGCGATGCCCTGGCTGCCGTCGAAGACCTCTTCCAAAAGAGCGTCGCGATTGCAGAAGAATCCGGCATGCGTGGCAGCCACACATTCATCGTGGAAGAATGACGCGGTGACCGAGAGCACCCAGACCGCCCTTTCCGGTGGGCGGTACAAGCTGTTGTCCGAGCTGGGCGAGGGCGGGATGGCGACGGTCTTCCACGCCTACGACAGCGTGCTGGACGTCGATCGCGCCATCAAGGTGCTGGCCACCAAGCTGGCCGCCAGCAACAAGGTGCGCGAGCGCTTCGTCAACGAGGCGCGCACCATGGCCCGCCTGCAGCACCGGCACATCGTGTCGGTGTTCGACGTGGCCGCCGATGGCGACCGCGTGTTCATGGTGATGGAGCTGGTGACCGGCGGCTCGTTGGTGGACCGGGTCAAGCGAGCGGGCCCGCTGCCTCCGCGCATGGCGGCCGAGGTGGTGCTCGACGTGCTTTCGGGCCTGGCGGTGGCCCACGACGCGGGCATCGTGCACCGCGACATCAAGCCGCACAACATCCTGATCACCCCCGAAGGCGACGCCAAGGTCACCGACTTCGGCATCGCTCGCGTGAACCAGGGCGACAGCTCCAAGACCAAGACCGGCGCCGTGCTGGGTACGTGGGCCTACATGGCACCCGAGCAGCGCAAGAGCAGCAACAAGGCCGACGCGCGCTCCGACATCTATGCGGTGGGCGCCACCCTGTACTCGCTGGTCACGGGCGCCGAGCCCTTCGACCTGTACAGCAGCGAGCTGCATGCCGAGCTCTTCGACACGGTCGATCCGGTGCTCTCGCGCATCATCCAGAAGGCCAGCCGCTACAAACCCGACGACCGGTACCAGAACGCCGCCGAGATGGCCGAGGCCATCCGCGAGGACCTGGAGCGGCTCCCGGAGGTCTCGGTCAGCGTCGCGCCCCTGGTCGATCTCAAGGCGCTGACCGACGCGTTCTCGCGCGACGACACCGCGCCCCGGCCCGTGCACGAGGTGGCGTCGGCCACCACCGGCGGCGACCCCAAGAAGACCGACGAGACCTTCATGTTCGAGTCGGGGGTGTCCAAGGTTCCGCGCGAGGTCCTGGCCGCCGCCGGCAAGGCCCGCAGCGGCGACTCCGAAGACAGCGATGTGGTGGGCATTCCCACCGCCACCTCGACGGCCGGGGTGACGGGCGAACACGTGGTGCGCGCGGCCTCGGGAGGGGCAGCCGTGCTCGGTGCCGCCCTGGTCGCGACCGGCCTGCTGCTGGTGGTGGCCGCCTCGATCGTGGCACTCGCCGTGTTCTACTCGCCGCCCTCGCCCGGCCCGGTCGAGCCCGTGACGGTCGACGGGCCTGATCCGGTGGAGCCCGATCCCTTAGAGCCCGATCCGATGGAGATCGATCCAATAGGGCTCGATCCGGTGGAGGCCGATCCGGCGGAGCCCGATCCGGTGGAGCCCGATCCGGTGGAGCCCGATCCGGTGGAGCCCGATCCGGTGGAGCCCGATCCCGTCCAGGCCGACCCGGTGGCGAGCCCGCCAGACCCGCCCAAGGCCAAGCCCCAGGGCAAGCTCCTGGTCAATGCCCTGCCCGGGGGCCAGCTCGAGCTCGAAGGAAAGGGCCGGGGCAGCACGCCTTGGAGTGCCGACCTGCCGCCGGGCAAGTACAGTGTGCGCATCGAACACGACGGTGCGGAGGTGGAGCGCGTGATCAAGGTGACCGACGGCGGCACGGCGGCCTTCTGCTGGGACTTCGACCTGGAGGCCCCTTGCTGATCGCGCTGCTCGCCCTGGCCGCTGGTGCGGCCGAGTGGGTCCTGTACGAGGGCGAGTCGGTCGACGAGGTGGTCGCCGCCGTGAGCCCCCTCGCGGGCGGCGCCGAGCTCACCGTCAGCACGCTGGCCGACGCCGTGCGCGACCGGGCCCCCGTGCTTCGCGGTCAGGCCAAGCTCACCTCGTGCCAGGGCGACCCCGTGTCGGCCAACAGCCTGGCGTCCGCCATCAAGAAGGCCGACAGCGCGCTGCTGTACCAAGACCATGCCTCCGCGCGCCGCACCGCCAGCGAGGCGCTTCAGCAGGTCGCCTGCCTGGACGGGCCTGTCGACCGGCATGCCCTGGTGCGCCTGCACCTGCTCGAGGGGCTGGGGGCCTTTCACGCGGGCGACGCGGCTGCGGCCAGGGCGTCGTTTCGAGCGGCCGTCGAGGTCGACCCCCGGCTCGACTGGGACGAGGCCTACGGCACCGATGCCAAGGCCATCCTCACCGAGGTGGCGGCCAAAGTGACCTCGCTGACGCCGGTGATCGTCGAGGTCATTCCCGGTGGGCGCGCCCGCATCGATGGCGAGTCGATGTCCGGTCCCATCGAGATCCTGCCCGGCCGGCACCTGCTGCAGGTGACCGAAGGCGAGGCCACACGTTCGTACGCCCTCGAGCTGCCAGAGACCCCGCAGGTCACCATCGTGGCGCCGGCGGCCCTGACGGCCGAGGTCACCGCAGGGGTCGAAGACGAGGCCCAGCGCCGGTCCTTGTCCCTGGCGCTCACCGGGGTCGTCGACCGCGGCGAGCAGATGTACCTGGTGCATGGCGGGCACATCTGGCGCGGCGAGCCCTATCGAAACCAGTGGGAGCGGCTCGGGGCCTTCCAAGAGCCCGAAGTCGAGCCCGTCGACCCCGACCTGGGGCTCATCGGCCCGCTTCCGCCCGACCCCGTACCCGAGGTGCCCGCCCGCAAGCGCACCGGCCTGCCTCGGGGCGCCTTCACGGTCCCCATGGCGGTGGTGGGCAGCGGCCTGGCGGTGTACGGCTTCACCTCGGCGGGCAGCAGCCGCGCCCAGGCCAAGCAGCTGCAGACCGATGCACATGCGGCCGTGCAGGCAGGCGACGCGCCCGCCGCCATGGCCGCCAACGACGGCATCGCAAGCCAGAACACCAACATCCTGCTGGGCCAGACCCTCGCTGGCGGTGGCGTCGCCGTCGCGCTCACCGCGCTGTACTTGTCGGTTCGCAAGGGCAAGGGCAGCAAGACGGTGGTGGTTCCCGGCGGCATCGCGGGCCGGTGGTGAGTTGGCAATAGCCGGCGCGGTGCCTACGTAGGGCACCGTGGAGGGCCACCATCGCCACCAAGCGCGAGCTGCTCAAGCAAGAGGCCGGGGCACTGGTCAGCGACGTCACCTGGGGCACCGCCACCGTGGCCGGCGGCTTCACCGTGCTGTGGGTGGTGTCCATCGTGAACTGGGTGGTGTTTGGCGGCGGGCTCAACGCCTACGCCATCGTGCCCGGCACGGCCGCGGGCATCGCCGGCATCGCGGTGGCCCCCCTGCTGCACGCGGGCGTCGGCCACCTGCTGATGAACAGCATCACCTTCTTGCTGCTGGCCCCCATGATGATGCTGCGCAGCCGCAAGGACTTCTGGGTGGTCACCGCCTTCGGGGCACTCACCAGCGGCGGCGTGGCCTGGCTGTTGGGGGGCCTGGGCACCGTGCACCTGGGCGCCAGCGGCGTGCTCTTTGCCTACCTGGGCTTCCTCATGACGCGCGGCATCTGGGAGCGCAGCCTCACCACCATCGCGCTGTCGGTGGCGGTCACCTGGCTGTTCGGCGGCATGGTGTGGGGCATCTTTCCCATCCTGGCAGGCGCGGGAATCAGCTGGCAGGCGCACCTGGGTGGCTTCGTGGGCGGGGTGCTTGCGGCGCGGGTGCTGGGCCAGGCGCTCACCAACGCGTCTGGACGTCCATCTTCTTGAGCAGGCCGATGGTCTCGGCCGCTACGGTGGGGTCGAGCTGCCACACCTCGTCGCTGAAGGGGCGCACGCCCGCGGCATCGGCGGTGCCCAGCACCACGCTCCACACCTTGACCCCACGCCGCTCCTTCACGCGCTGAACGTGGCTCACGACGTCGGCGCTGGCGCGGCACAGCCCGTCGGTGACCACCAGCACGTCGGCCTTGGACAGCTCTTGTTCGTCGAGCAGCTCCATGGCGCGCATCAGCGGAACGTCGAAGTCGGTTCCGGCGCGAAAGGCCAGGCCAAGAAAGGCGATGAGCCCCTCCAGGCCGCCCCAGCCGCGCCTGAGCCGCACCTCGGTCTTCTGGTTGGGGCCGCCGAACAGGATGAGGTGCACGGTGCGTCCCCGGCGAAGCACGCGCCGGCACAGGGCCAACACCAGGGCCTTGGCGGCCATCTCGGGCGGTCCCTCCATCGAGCCCGAGGTGTCGATGCAGGCGATGACCGGGCCCTTCTCGTCGCCCTGGGCCGACCCGCCCATGCCGGCTCCGGTCAGCTCCAGGCTGATGAGCCGCTGCTCGACGTAGCGCTGGTAGAACAAGTCCTCGGTCTCGGGGTCGCCCAGCAGCCCCAGCTCGCTGGGTAGCGCCAGGGCCACCTCGCCGCCGTAGTGCACGCCGACCACCTCTTCGCTGCCGCCCTGCTCGAGCCCGGCCTTGCTCGACGAGGCCTCCATGCGGCCCAGGGCGTCGGCGAGCTCCTTGAGCTGGTCGAGCTGCTCGAGCAGCGCCGAGAGCTTGTCGAGCTGCTCGAGCAGGGTCATCTGCAGGCGCTGGGGAGCCCCCGACCAACCCACCCCGGGCAAGAAGTGCTCGAGCTGGCGCGCGACCCTGCTGGACTCCAGCGCGCCCTCGGTTGCGGCCTGCCCCACGTCGTGCAGGATCTCGGCCGCCTTGTCGGCCACCTCGGTGTCGGCGCTCTCGTTGCCCAGCGCCTCGCGCAGGCGCTCCGCCAGGCTCTCGAGCTCCTGATCCAGCTCCTCTTGCCCGGCCAGCTCCTCCAGGAGCTCGCGCGGATCGGCCCCGGCCGGCTGTGATTGCTCGCCTTCGCCGTCCGAGGCTCCGCCGCCGGCGCCGCTCGCCGACTCGCCGCCGTCCTGGCCGCCCTCCTGCTCGGCGCCGTCGCCCTCTTGGTCTTGTCCGTCGCCCTGGCTGCCGTCGCCCTCGCCCTCGCCGTCGTCGCCGTCGGCATCTCCTTCGCTGCCGCCCTCGCCTCCGCCCTCGCCTTCGCCCCCCTCTTCGCCGTCTCCTTCACCGTCGCCGTCGTCTTCTTGGGGCGGCGGGGGTTCCTCTTCTTGCAGGGGCCCGCGCAGCAGGGGCCACATCGCCTCGGTGGCGCGTGCGGCAGCCTCGACGGCCAGCAGGGGCTGGTTCTCGCACAGCCGGCGAGGGTCGCGAAGCTCGCGGCGTGCCACGGCGGTGACCACCTTGGCCAGGGGGCCCAGCTCGTCGCGCTCGCCGCCCACCAGGTACCGGGCCAGGTCTTTGGCGAAGGACTCGACCCGGCGCTGCTCGCGGGGGGTCCGGCCCAGGTGCGCGATGCGCGGGTGCCGCGCCACGGGCTGGGTCAGCTCTGGCGTGACCTCCGTGGGCATTCAGCGGCTCACGGCTGCGGCAGAGACGGGGGGATGGGCACGGGATCGCTGCCCACCAGGCGACGAACCGCCTCCATCGCGATGCCGGGGTCGCGGCGCGGCCAGATCTGCAGCTCTTCGAAGACATCGCGCGTGGTCACCGTGCCGCCCACCCAGTCGATGAAGCGGTCGGAGGTGACCTGCACCACGGGCACCTGCGCGGTCGGGCTGCTGCGCTCGCCGGTTCCGGGCGGCCGCACCTGTTCGCCCTGCAGGCTGAAGCACACGTCGACGTCGGCGTCGGGAATGCTCAGCCGCACCACGGGCCCGGCCCCGTACACCCGCCGGCTCACCGGCAGGGCCTCGACCAGGGCCTGAGCGGCGGCCTGCGGCGACGACACCGCGCGGCTGTATCGGTCGGCGACGCGCAGGATATTGCCCAGGTCGCGGCTGGCCTCGATGTGCTTGGACAGCAGACCGGTGGGCAGGTGGCGCACCCACAGGTGGCGGTCGGCCTCGGCCTCGATGCGGCTGCGATCGTTGGCCAGGCGCTGCACCGCGCGCTCGTGGTGGGCCAGGAAGCGAGCGGCCGACTCGCCCCGACGGGCCAGGCGGGCGCTGGTGGTGGCGCCGCGCGCGGCCGGATGCAGGTGGCCGCCGTCGAGGGGTGCGACGCGGTCGGCGCGAAGCAGCGTCCACTGGGCGCGCAGGTCGTGCTGCGGGACGGCGCCGGTGCCCAGCCGCTCCAGGATGGCCTCGCGCACCTCGGCGACGTCGTCGGGGGTGGCGGGCAGCACGGCGTCGAGCAGCAGCAGGTCGAGCTGGGAGAGCGCGCGTCGACCATCGGCGGCGGCCCCGACCTTGAGCATGTGCACGGCCTGGCGCCAGCGGCGGTCGGACACGCTCCACTCGGCCTTGTGCGCGCGCTGCCACAGGGCCACGAGGTCGGCCTGCACCGCGTCGGGCACCTGGACCTTGGCCGCGGCCTCGAGCAGCAGCCGTCGGTCTTCGCCGGTGATGCGGGCCTCTTGGGGGATGGTGGCGGGCTCCACCGAGCCCGTGGCCACCGCCAGGAAGTTGGTGGGCTCGGCCAGCGGGGGCACCGAGAGTCGAACCAGGAAGCGGTCGAACAGGGCACCAAGCCCGCCCTCGGGGTCGGGAAGCTCGTTGGATGCGCCCAGCATGCCGATGAGCGGCACCTTGTCGCGGTGGCGGCCGTGGTGGAAGACGCGCTCGTTGATGAGCGTGAGCAGGCTGTTGAGGATGGCGCTGTTGGCCTTGAAGATCTCGTCGAGGAAGGCCACGTGGGCGTTGGGAAGGAAGCCCTCGGTCAGCCGGCGGTAGTCTTCTTCTTTGAGGCCGGGGATCGACACCGGGCCGAACAGCTCGTCGGGGTGGGTGAAGCGCGACAGCAGGTACTCGAAGTAGCGGGCGTCCTGGAAGGCACTGGCCAGCGCCCGCGCGAGCAGCGACTTGGCGGTGCCCGGCGGGCCCAGGAGCAGGGCGTGGTTGCCCGAGATCAGGGCGAGCAGGGCCGCTCGGGTGTGGCTGTGGCGCTCCAGGAAGCTCTGGTCGAGCACGCTGAGCACGGTGCGCAGCTTCTCGGTGAGCTCGGTGGGAACGAGCGGATCAGCGGCCGGCTTGCTGAGCGGGGCCTCGGCGCTGTCGCTTGGCTGCGCGGGGCCCTCGTGGCCCGGTTGCTTCGGGCCCTGCGCCCGTGCGTGCTCCACGATGGCCGCGGCGTACGAGGTGACCGCCTCGACATCGGTGGGCGACACCAGCTGCGAGCCCACCCAGGCGGCGTAGCGAACGGCGAGGTCGCCCAGGTCGGTTCCTGGGTTGAAGCCGATGGTCCCGGTCTTGGGGTCCCACCACGCCACGTGCGACAGGGGCAGCCAGCCGGCGATGCCCTCCAACCTTACCCGGTCGGCATGGGTCTCGCGGCGCGCGCGCTGCACCAGCTCGGGCATCGTCATCTGGCCGTCCAGGGCGATGCGCAGGGTGCTGACCGCGACGTCGGGGCGCCGTGGCAAGCGGGGTCGGCCAGCGGCTTCGGTCACACCAGGGATGTCGGGCCATTCGGTCGCCATGTGCGTGGAGTGTATCTTGCCGCCGCGGGCTTTCGGTCAAGTCGCGGCGGTGAACGCCGCCGGGGTGACACTCGATGACATTCTCGCCGTGGCCCGCCCGGATCCCCTCGGGTACTCGTGAAGGGCGGATCGGTGCGTCACCGACTCCCGCCATTCCCCAAGCGAAGGAGACAGACATGACTGGCAATCCAGCGACCGCGATCGCGACTGGTGCCTACGTCTCCGTTCTTTGGGGTCGGGTCAAGCAGCGTCAAGCCTGACGCGACCCCAACCAACCTGACGTAGCAACCGGTCGCCCCCCCGCGGCTGTTGTTCTGGCGTGCCTTGGCGCGCCCCCGTTCCGACGTCCGACCGGCCGTGTGCTTGCACGGCCCTAGGAGGCTGCCATGCGCAGCAATGTGCTTCCCGATCGCATCGATGCATCCGTGGTCTTGGCCCTGGCCTGGCCCGTCATCGTTCAGATGCTCGCCTTCAACGCCATGCTCGTCGCCGACGCCATCTTCGTGGGTCGGCTGGGCACCGCTCAGCTCGCCGCCGTCGGGCTGGCGGGCACCGCCTTCTTCTTGCTCCGGGCCTTTCCCAACGGGCTCACCAGCGGTGTGCGCGTCGCCACCTCGCAGGCCACCGGTGCCGGCGACCACCAGGCGGCGCGCAGCTTCGCCTGGCAGGGGGTGTGGCTGGCGCTCGCCTTTGGCCTGGCGTCGCTGCTGGCGGTGCCCTTTGGGCCCGCGGTGTTCCGCCTGATGGGGGCCGGCCCCGAGCTGGTCGGCTTCGCCACGGACTACTTCACGGTGCTGGTGTTCAGCGCGCCCTTCAGCGCGCTCAACATGTCGCTGTCGGCGTGGTTCCAGGGGCGTGGCGACACGCGCACGCCCATGGTGGGCTCGGTGGCCGCCAACGTGCTCAACATCGTGCTGGACCCGCTGTTCATCTTCGGGTTGGGCGCGGTGCCCGCGATGGGGGTCGCCGGCGCGGCCGTGGCCACGGCGCTCGCGCGCATGGCGCACACCGTCTACCTGGTGTGGGCCGCGCGGCGGGAGCTGGTGGGCGTTGCCGCTCGCGTCGACACCGACCAGCTGCGCGAGGTCTGGCGTTTGGGCATGCCCATCGGCATGCAGTGGCAGCTCGACGTGGCCAGCTACATGGTGTTCGCGGCCGTGCTGACCGCGGTGGGCGAGGTGCACCTGGCGGCACACGTCGTGGTGGTGCGCATCATCTGCATCTCGTTCTTGCCGGGCTACGGCGTGGGCGAGGCCTGCAGCGTGCTGGTGGGGCAGGCCGTCGGTGCCGGTCGGCCCGACGCGGCGCGCGAGGCCCATCGGGCGGCGACCGGGCTGGCGGTGGTGTTGATGGTGGGCTGCGGACTGTTGTTCGTGGCCATCCCCGACACCTTGCTGGCCGTGTTCGGCGCCGAGCCCGCGGTCGAAGAGATCGGGCGCACGCTGCTGTACATCGCGGCGGCCTTCCAGATCTTCGACGCGGTGGCGACGGTGGCGTGCAGCGCCCTGACCGGCGCGGGGGACACCCGCTTCGTGATGGGGGCCAGCATGGTGGGCGCCTGGCTGGTGAAGGTGCCGCTCGGCACCGTGCTGGCCCTGGTGGTGGGCCTGGGTGCGCCCGGTGCGTGGCTGGGTCTCACGGGCGAGATCGTGTTCTTCGCGATCGTCTGCCTGGCTCGGGTGCGCGGCTCGGCCTGGCTGGGTGCGCTCGCTCAGGACGACCCCGGCCTGACCGCCGCGCCTGCCAAGTAAGCGCTGGGGGGGCGACCAGAGTATGTACTGGCGTCCCCCCTCTGACCTGCGTAGACTGGCGGCTGCCATGCGACTCCTGTCCCTACCCGTCCTCATCCTTCTCACCACCGCGTGCGGCGCGTCGTGGGAGGTCGTCGGTCTCGACGCCCTCGCCGAGTGCACCCCCGAGCGCGAAAAGCAGTGGTTCACCGACGCCGACGGCGACGGCTGGGGCACGATGGACGAAGAGGCGCAGATGTTCTGCGTGGGCGACCAGACCGAGGGTCTGGTGCGCAACGACCTCGACTGCGCCGACGACGACTCGGCCATCACCGCTCGTGTCGGTGCCTTCTGCCCGTCCGAGCTCGTGCCCGTCACCGGCGACGGCGGCGGCGCTGTCGACGTGGTGGGCGTGGTCTCGGGCGGCAGCGAGTTCATCGCCTTCTTTGGCGACACCGATCTCATCAACAGCTGGCCCGCCGACGGCAACTGCTCCTGGTGGGGCCACGACTCGCTCTCGGGCCAGTACTGGACGCCCGATGGCATGACCGACCGCACCCCCATCGTGGGCGCGCTGGCCACCTTTGCCGATGTCAACCAGTTCGGCGACGTGCGCGATGCCGTCGCTGGTGTCGAGAGCGGCGGCTACGCGGGCTTCATCGGGGTGGTGTCCAACGGCACCGGCTGGGAGTGGGAAGACGGCACGCCCGGCACCTCCATCGCCAACATCGGCTGGTGCAACGCCGCCGAGCCCGACCCGGCGCTGTACGACTACGCGGCCTTGGTGCTCCCCGAGGGCGCCAGCGAGTGGTGCCTGTCCACGCCCGAGCTCGCGGGCGAAGGCTACAGCTGGGACAAGGCGCATTTCGTGTGCGAGCGAAACGTGCCCGACCCGGCCGAGTACAAGGTCTTCCCGGCCCAGGGTGCCGTCGACGACGAGCCCGCCGAGGAGTGATCCTCCTCACGGGATTCGGCGCCTTTCGCGATGTGACCGACAACCCCGCCGCCCGGGCTGCCCGTGCGCTCTCGGGCTGGCGCCTGCGCGGCCACACGGTGGTCTCGCGGGTGATTCCCGTGTCCTATGCACGCGGGCCAGACCACACGATTGCCGTCGCGCGCCAGCTGAGGCCGGTGCTGGTGCTCGGGCTCGGCGTCGCCGTGGCCCGTGCGGGCGTCGAGGTCGAGCGGCGGGCGGTGGCCCGCGTCCAGGGGGCCGATGTCGACGGGGTGACCGCCGAGCTCGGGCCCGATCCGGCCGAGGTGCGCGCCACCATCGATGTGGCCGCTCTCGGTGAGGCGCTGGGCGCCGGCCTCTCAGACGACGCGGGTGCCTACGTGTGCAACGCTTGGCTGTACCGGGTGACCCAGGCGCTCGACGCGCCCGTAGGGTTCGTGCACGTGCCCCGCGACGGCATCGAGCCCGAGCGGCTGGCTCGCGGCCTGGCGGCGCTGGTTGCGGGCTAAGGCACCGTACGTGTAAACGTCACGTCCACGTCCACGTCCACGTCCACGTGACGGTCCGCGTCCACGTGACCGTGACCGTCCACGTCCACGTCCACGTCCACGTCGACGTCGACGTCCACGTGACCGTGACCGTGACCGTCCACGTGAACGCCCCCGCGACTCGCCGTCGACGAGTCGCCGTCAACGAATCGCCTCCAACGGCCGGGCCGGTGTGGCCCCGTCACCATGCCGCTGGGATGCCGCACCGCCGGCCCCGCGTCAACCTCCGCGACCCCTTCGGCGGTCGGCTTAGTCTCCCGCCTGCCAGGGGTTCCCGCGGAGGTTGACCCGGCGCCGTCGGCGCGGCCGGGGCGGCGTAGGTCCAGCCGCCAGCCCTGGCCGTGGGGGGAAGGAGCTTGCGACCGAACGGGACCCCGCGGCCAGCTCGACGGCTGGCGGCGCAATCGGTCGCAGGCCACACCGGCCCGGCCTGGAGTCAACGACCATGTCCTTCTCGTACGAAAAGCTCGATGTCTACCGTCTACTCACCGAGGTGGCCGACTGGATCGCCGATGCCAAGTGGCCCGCAGGGTCGCACTGGCTCGAGTACCAGGCGCTGCGCTCCATCCAGTCGGCGGTGCTGAACACCGCAGAGGGTCTCCTGCGAAAGGGCAAGGCCGGCAAGAACCAGCTCGACATCGCATTCGCGAGTGCCGGCGAGGCCAACGCGGCTCTGCGGCTGAGTCGGCTCGAAGGGGCCGAGGAGCAGCAAGCGAAGCTGCGGCGCGTGGGGCAGATGCTCTGGAGGCTCAAGCGGTAGCGCCCGAGCTTTGGTGGGCCGAACGTACCCGTTCGGCGCGCTAACCGCCGCGAAACGGGTGTTTCAGCACCCTGCTAAACGCCGGGCTCCACCTGCCGGTAGATGGAGCGGAGGTTGCCCGTGCGCGCATGGAAGCTGTTGCCGCTGCTCATCATCGGAGGGTGCATCACCAGCTCTTGGGAGCTGGCCGACTACACGCCGCCTCCGCTCGGTGCCGAGCGCCTGTGGTTCGAGGACCTCGACGGCGACGGCTGGGGGGCAGGCCCCGGTCTGGTGAGCCGTCGCGAGCAGGCGGGCTGGGTGCGCAACGATCGGGACTGCGACGACGATGATCCCGACGTGACCGCCGAGATCGGGCCGATGTGCCCCACCGAGCTGGTGTCGGGTGACCAGCCCAACGACCTGGTGGGACACCGAGGTGGCCGGGCCGAGTTCGTGGCGGTCCTGGGCGCCACCCCGACCGGGTCCGCGCCACCCGCCGAGGCCGCATGCCGGTGGTGGGGGCTGTCCGGCGGACTGGCGACCTTCGAGTCGATGGCCGAGTTCGCGGCGGTGCGGGACGCCCTGGACCGGGTGTCCGATGGTCCGTATGCCGGCTGGATCGGGCTGGAGTCCGACGGGCAGGACTGGGCGTGGCAGGGGGATGCGTCGGTCGAGATCATCGACGCGATCGGATGGTGCCAGGTGAACGAGCCGGACCCGTCGCTGTACGTGAACGCCGCATTGGTACGGACCGACGGTGCCTGGTGTCTAGGCGTGCCCAGCGATGCGGGGGCGAGCTACGGCGAGTTCCGGGCGCACTTCGTGTGCGAGCGGCCGGTGCCCGACCCCCAGGACTACCGGGTGTTCGGGCTGGAGTGAGGTGCCTCGAGGAGCACGGGCCTCCGTGCCTGTGCAATGGGGTTGGCGATGGAACGGGCACGGAGGCCCGTTCTCCTTGGGCTTCTTGCGGTGTTCAAGGAGCACAGGCCTCCGTGCCTGTGGAACGGGCACGGAGGCCCGTTCTCCTTGCCTGTTACGCCACCACCAGGCCCCGAAGCCGATTCAGCGCCGCGGCGACCTCGTGGCGCCGGGGCCGCACCAGCTCGCCGTCGGGGTAGTCGCGCGGCGACAGGGCTTCGACGCCCTCGTCGTCCAGGATGGCGTCGAGCGCGTCGAGCAGGGTGGGCAGGTCGCGCTGCTCGTCCACCAGCTCGTCGTGCAGCAGTCGCAGGGCCTCGCCGATGGTGGCCGCGTGGCGGGCGTCCAGGATCTGTTCGACGGCGGCCAGCTCCAGGTCGCCGTCTCCGTACTGGAGCCTGCGCTCGTCGCGGGCCCGGATCTTCCCGGGTCTCAGCGCCGCCCGGCTCGGAATCCGAGGGGCCGCGCGCTCGAGGGGGGCCGACGTCGTCGGATCGCCCGGCAGGAGCCCGCGCGCGGCGCCGCTGACGTCGGCCAGGACGTAGGCGTTCATCGCCAGCACCACGTCAGCCGCCGCCAGGTAGTCGGCCACCCCGCCCACCACCAGCAAGGTGGACACTCCGAGCTCGCTGTGCAGCTGCCGCACCCGCTCCACCAGCGGGGTGATGGGCTCGTGCTCGGCGGGCACCAGGGCGCGCATGCGCTCGTCGCGGACCAGCAGGTTGGTGGCTGACGTGTCCTCGTCCATCAGCAGCAGGCGCGCGCCCGCTTCGATGGCCTCGACGATCGAGGCGGCCTGCGAGGTCGAGCCCGACGCGTCGTCGGTCGAGAACGGGCGTGTGCTGCGGCCGCCCGGCAGGTCGGACAGAAAGGGCGAGATGTCCACGCCAGCCACGCTGCGGCCGTCCTCGGCCCGGATCTTCACGGTGTCGGCCAGGCTCACCACGCGCTCGCGGCCATCCCCGGGAATGTGATCGAGGTGGCCCCGCTGCAGCGCCGCCAGCACCGTCGACTTGCCGTGAAAGCCGCCGCCCACGATGACGGTCACGCCCTCGGGAATGCCCAGACCGCGCACCGGCCCGCTGGACGTGGGCAGCGTGACCGCCAGGCTGGCCGGTGCCTGGAACGGCACGGCACCGACAAGCGGGGACTGCGCCACCCCCGATGCCCGAGGCAGCACGCTGCCGTCGGCGATGAAGGCCACCAGCCCGTGCGGCGAGAGCGCGCGTCGAAGCTCGCGCTGGTCGCGCACCGAGTCGATGTGCGCGTCCAGGCCGTCGCCCATGTCGAGCACGCTGGCGGCGGACACGATGTCCTCGGTGAGCAGGTGCTCGGCCTGGCGACCCAGCACGCGCCGCCCACGCGCTGGCAGTCCAGCGCGAAAGCGGGCTTCGATGGTGCCATTTCGATGGATGCGCAGCGCCGAGCGCTCGCAGATCTCGGGGCCGGGCTGGTAGGCATGGAGCACGCCGCTCTTGCCGGAGCCGCGCTTGCTGCCGTGCAGGGCCGCGGCGAAGCGTCGCAGCATCCAGTCTTCGGCCGCCGCTCGGGCGTCGGGATCGTGCGCGATGTGCGCGGGCACCACCGCCGGCACGAACACCCGCAGCCGGGACGGGGACGCGAAGGGGTCGCCCTGCACGTGGTCGAGCACCAGCTCGAGGGGGCCGAGCTTCCACGACCCCTTCAGGTCGCGGTACGCCGGGTAGGAGCGCCCGTCGATGCGCTGCAGCTCGCGGCGGAGTCGCTCGCGGTCGGGCACCTACTCGGTGGGCTCGTCGCTGGGGTCGGCCATGAGGTCGCCGTCGCGATCGGGGTCGACCATGTAGATCTGCACGCGTCGGTTGCGTTCGCGGCCGTAGGGCGTGGTGGGCGGCGCGATGGGGTA
Organism: Myxococcota bacterium; assembly: GCA_965216925.1. Lineage (GTDB taxonomy): Bacteria > Myxococcota_A > UBA796 > UBA796 > CAYYHT01. The sequence continues at coordinate 6,626,335 of CBDCGT010000001.1, forward strand.
CTCGGCGCCGCGCGGGATGATCTCCCAGTAGATGCCGGGCAGGTCTTCGGCCAGCAGGTCGCGGACCGTCTCGGCGCGGGCTTGGGACAGCGCGGTGGGGTCGTCGCCCTCGGCGCTGCCCGCGTGGCCCTCGAGCACGATGTGCTTGGCGGCGCCGCCGGCGCGATCGCGTAGCTCGTCGACCAGCAGGCGCATGCGGGCCGTGCTGCGCTGGTTGGGCTCGGAGCTGCCGGGCTCGAAGTGGATGGTCTCGCGCAGGGGGCGAGGCTCGTCGAAGCGCTCGGGGCGCAGGAAGAGCGGCACGAACCGCGCCTCGTCGACGATGTCCTGGCCGTTGGGGCTGCCGATCCAGCTCACGAAGTCGGTGACGTGCGCGGGCGGGTTGTTGCCCTGGTACAGGTACAGGTCGTGGTACAGCGGGTAGGCGCCGCGGATGATGTTCTGCTGGCTGGGCAGCATGGGCAGGCCCTTGGCGTCGGGCCGTAGCCCCACCACCTTGCCGGCCCCCTCGCTCATCGAGATGAACGAGATCGCGTTCTCGTCGGCCTTGAGCAGGTCGGTGGTCTGGTCGATGTCCACGATGGGGATGCGCCGATCGATGCCGGCAGGACCGCAGAAGAAGTCCTCGAACAGGCTGCGCGTGCCGGAGCCGGCCGGGCGGGTGACCGGGTGAATGGGCGCGTCGTCGAGGCCCAGGAACGACCAGTTGTCGATGCTGCGGGTGCAGAAGATGCCGATGACCTGGTCGTAGGTCAGGCTGCCGATGGGGTTCTTGGGGTGCACCGAGACCGCGACGACGTCGACGGCCAGGATGGTGCGCCGCCCCTCGGCCGACAGGGAGTAGCCGTTGACGCGGGCCTGCTCTTCTTCGGCGGGGGTGTGGTCGCGGCTGGATGCGGCGAGGTCGGCGTTGCCGTCGAGCAGGGCGCGCATGCCCTTGTGGCTGCCGCCACCCTGGATGTCGAAGCGCGCGCGCCCGGTGGTCTTGGCGTAGCTGTCGGCCAGCATGGGCAGCAGCCGGGACGTGATGGACTCGGAGCCCACCGCGCGGATGAGCGGGGTCGGGTCGTCGACCTGTTCGGGGCCACCGCAGCTGGCGAGGGCCAGTGCGGCCGCAATGGCTGCACGCATACGCATCTCGGGTGCGCGGAGCGTACCATGGGCGCCGATGCAGCGGGACGACCGAATTGGTGTGGCGTTGGACGGCCTGATGGCGGTGGCGTGGACTGCTGTGTGTGTGCTGGCAGGGCCCCCTCGCGGCGACTTCGCCAACTACTGGACCTCAGCGGCGCTGTGGCTGCAAGGCACCAATCTGGCGCGGCTGTACGAGTACGCCTGGTTTCAGGAGCAGGCGGCGCCCTGGTTCGGCGAGCGGCTGGTGGGCTTTGCCGTGCTCACGCCGCCCTCGGCGCTGCTGGCGGTTCCCCTGGTGCCGCTGGGGCCCGAGGGGGGCGCGGTCGCCTGGTGGGTGGGGCAGTGGGCACTGGGGCTTGCGCTGGGCCTGGTGCTGGCCCGGCTGATGGCGCAGCCGCTGTGGGTCGGGCTGGCGGCGCTGCTGTGCTGCGGGCCGGCGCTCGAGTCCCACCTGCACCAGGGTCAGATGCACCTGCCGGTGGTGCTGCTGGTGGCTGGGGGCATGCTGGCCTTCGCGCGCGAGCGCGATCCCCTGGCGGGGGTTTGCTGGGCCTTCGCCGTGGGCCTCAAGGTGCACGCCTGGCCACTGCTCGTGCTGGCCGCCCTCGCCGGGCGCTGGCGCGTGGTCAGCGCGGCCGCGCTCACGCTGTCGGTGGGCTTCGCGGCCAGCGTGGCGCTGTTGGGCTGGCCCGTGCACGCGGTGTTCCTGTCCCGGATCGCCCCGGCGGCATCGGGCGGCTGGTTCGTGGACCCCTGGACGCCGGCGCTGCAGAGCTGGGGCCACCTGGTGCGGCGACTGCTGGTGCCCCACCCCGGGCTGAACCCGGACGGTCCGTGGCATGCCCCGGGCTTGGCGAGCGCACTGGTGGCGCTGGTGTTCGCGGCGGTGTGCGGCGCGACGCTGGCGCGGGCGGCGTCGTGGCGCGAGCTGGGGGAGGGTGAGCGGGTCCGGCTGGTGGCGGCGGCGTCGGTGGCGGCGCTGGTGGGCGGTAGCATCCTGGCCCGCTACCACCTGCTGATGGTGCTGCCCGCGGTGGCCCTGGCGACGTCGGCGCTGTGGGAGCGCGACCGCGGCCGCGCGCTGGGCATCGCTGCCCTGTGCTTTGCGGCGTGCTGGGTGCCGGTGCCGACAACCTGGCCCGGCGGGCTCCTAGATGCCGTGGCCATCCCGCGCTTCTGGCTGCTGCTGGGGGCGTGGGCGCTGATGATGCCGTGGGGAGCGGTGCCGTGGAAGGTCGGGGGGGCGGTCGGAGCGGCGGGAGCGGCCATGGTGGGCCTGGCCGTGCTGGGGACGCCGGTGCTGCCGGACGGCGAGCGCATCGACGGTCCGCACATGCCGCTGGTGGTCAGCCACCTGCACGTCCACGGCGACGCGCTGGTGTTCCGGGGACTGACGCGTGAGGGCTGGCAGTGGCTGCGGCGCGAGCCGGACGGCGCGGTGGCGGCGATCGACGACCCGGGCCTGGGGCCGTCCAGCCAGGCGGTCGATGCCCAGGGGCGGACGTACTTCTTGTCGGACGCGGGGGTGGGGGTGATGGCCGATCGGGTGTGGCGCCGGTAGGGCTACCGCTCCTCGTGGTACTGCTCGTCGCTGTTCACGCTCCACACGTCGTGGCTGCTGCGCCCCAGCAGGTTGTCGACGGTGAGCATGGCGGTCAGCACGCTGTGGTCGCTGTTGTTGTACTTGAACATGCCGTAGCGCCCGATGGCATCGAGCCCATCGAGCTGCTGCACCCACGAAGACACGGTGCGCAGCGGCGCTTCGTAGCCCGTGCCGTACACCGGGTAGGCCCTCGGCGCGCGGATCACGAAGCCGCGCACCACCTCGGGGTCGCACAGGCCGGTCTGGGCCAGCTCGCGCTGGGCCAGGGCGATCAGGTCGTCGTCGCTGGCGGTCCACAGGGCATCGCCGTCGGACGCGAAGTACTCCAGCGACAGGCCGCTGCGGCCGGGCTCGGGCACAAGCTCGGGCGACCAGTTGCCCTGGTTCTGAATGCGCGCCACGCGGAGCTCGGGGTCGTGCACGTACACCCAGTTGTCGGGAAACAGCTCGGTGCCCTCGACCACCAGGCACACGGCGATCAGGTGGCGAAAGCGCAGGCTGGAGGCGGCCGCCAGCACCTCGTGGGGCGCGGGCGGCACCATGCTCTGCACCAGGATGGTCAGGGGAATCGACGAGATGACGTGGTCGGCATCGAGCTCGTGCTGGCCGGCTTCGCTCTGCACGGTCACGCCGACGACGCGCTTGCCGTCGCGGCGGATGCCCACGACGGTGGTGCCTCGTCGCACCTCGCCGCCGCGCTGCTCGACCCGGTGGGCCAGCGCCTCCCACATCTGGCCCGGGCCCAGCCGGGGGTACCAGAAGCGGTCGATCAGGCTGGTGACGTCGCGCCCTCCCAGCACCGCGTTGCGCATCGCCTTGCCCAGCGACAGGTTCTTGATGCGCTGCGCGGCCCAGTCGGCGCTGATCTGGTCGCAGCCGATGCCCCACACCTTCTCGGTGTAGGTGCGAAAGAACAGGTCGAAGAGGCGGCGCCCGAAGCGCTGGCTCACCCAGTCCTGGAAGGTGAGCGCCTCGCGGCGGCGTGCCCGGGCGCGCAGGTAGCTGGTGGTGCACCGCGCGGTCTCGACCACGCCCAGGTTGCGCAGGGTGGGCAGGATCTGCAGCGGGTACGGGTACAGGCGTCCGCGGTACAGGATGCGGCTCAGCCGCGGGCGCTCACGCAGCTCGGTGCCCAGCAGCTCGTGCCACAGGGCCTCGACGCGGGCATACCTCGTGAAGAAGCGGTGGCCACCGACATCGAAGCGGTAGCCATCTCTCTCGACGGTGCGCGACAGCCCGCCCACGACCGCTGCCCGCTCGAGCACGACGGCCGGGTGGCCCGCCGCGCACAGGGCGTCGGCCGCGGCCAGCCCTGCGGGTCCAGCTCCGAGAATGAGGGTTCGCATTGCCTGGGCTGTTAATCCCGGTTCGATGTTGCGCCCCTCCTTCGCCCTGATCCTGCTCGCCGGATGTACCTCCGGCCACGAGTTCGGTGATCCGGCGGGCTGGCGCTCGCAGGTCGGCTTGACCGGCCCCGGCGCCCCCACCGCCACCTTCACCGACGATCAGCTCTGGCAACACTGTGCCTACCTGTCGGGCGATCCCGAGCTCACCCACGACCACCACAACCTGGTGGTGATGCACGACGGCCTGCTGTGGATGCCCTGGTCGCCCGAAGACGGGGGCGGCGGGGTGTCGGCCTACGACGTGACTGACCCGTGCAACCCGGTCAAGCTGGCCGAGGCGTGGACGCCCCACATGCGCGAGAGCCACACCATGGCCTTCGGCCAGGCGGGCGGCCGCGAGTACATCGCCGTCGACTACATGACCGAGGGCACCGAAGCGCCCGGCGGCGTGGGCTTCTGGGACATCACCGACCCCATGAACCCGGAGTGGGCGGGCCACGTCGACACCCCGGGCTTCGATTACCCCGATGCCTACTTCTTCGTGACGCTGTCGACCTTCTGGCAGGGCGACTATGTGTACGCGTCGGGCGGCTTCACCGGCCTGCACATCATCGACGCCAGCGACCCCGCCAACGCCACGGTGGTGAACACCTTCACCTGGGAGGCGCCGGCGCCGGACCTGGGTAGCTTTCACGTGATCGGCAACGTGGGCATGGCCAGCTCGGCGGGCCTGGCCACCACGTTCATGATGGACGTGTCCAATCCGGTGGAGCCCCAGCTCATCCCCGGCGGCGACTTCTTGAGCAAGAACCGCGATGGCGACATCGCGCCCTACTACTTCGCCAACACCGGCGGGAGGTACGGGCTCTTCGCGCGCAAGTCGGGGGCCGGCGGGCCCATCGTGTACGACATCAGCGACCCGTCCATGCCCACCTTCGTGAGCGACCTGCCCGTCGATGACGCGTCGGGCGGGTACATCTTTCAGCAGGGCGACTACCTGTTCCAGGGCGAGTCCGACTTTGGCGCGGTCTACGACTTCAGCGACCCGGCCAACATCACCGAGGTGCACCGGGTGGAGCTGAAGGGCGACCTGGACACGGTGACCCCCATCGGCAATGTCGCCTTTGCCGCGGTCGACTCGGGCGCCAACCCGGGCGAGGCCACCGCCGTCATCCCCTGGCAGACCACCCCGGATGTGGACCCACCGGGGCTGGGCCTGCACTTCCCCGCGCACGGCGACACCTTCCAGGCGCTCACCAGCCGCATCGGCCTGTCCTTCGACGAGATGGTCGAGGCGCGCAGCGTGTGGGTGGACAGCGTGCAGGTCACCACCCACAAGGGCGAGCTGGTTGTGGGCCGCTTCAACGTGCAAGAGAACCTGGTGAACTTCACGCCCGACGCACCGCTGCTCCCGGACACCACCTACGTGGTTCGTGTGCCCGCGGGCGGGGTGACCGACATCAGCGGCAACGCCATCGCCCAAGAGACGGTGTTTCGCTTTGGCACCGGCGCTGAGGTCAAGGAGTGAGGCTGCTGCTCGCCCTGCTGCTTGCCTGCCAGGGCGGAGGCGCGGAGCCCCCGAGTGCCGAGCTCCCCGGAGACGTGCTGCTGGAGGTGGGCGAGGAGCTGACCATCCAGGCGACCGCGACGGGTAGGGCCTTCACCTTCACCTTTGGCGATGGCACCACGGTCGAAGGCGACGAGCTGCGCGTGAGCCACCGCTGGGACGAGCCTGGCCACTACACGGTGTTCGTCGAAGCCACCGGCGATGGACCGCCGGCCAGGGATCAGATGCACGTGACCGTCGTGTGGCCCCTGGCCGACACGCCGCCCAGGCATGCCTCTCCGCTGGTGGCGGATTCGGACCACTGGTACGCGGTGCTGCCCGACGACGACGAGGTGGTGCGGGTGCACCGCGAGACGCATGCGGTGGAGCGCATGGCCGTGTGCGATGGACCTCGCACGGTGTCGGTCGCGGGCGCCGACGTCGCGGTGGCCTGCGAGGGCGACGACACCCTGGGCGTCGGCCCCTGGGGCGCGCTCGAGATGTTCGCGATGCCTCGTGGATCGCGGCCCTACGGGGTGGTGGTCGGCGTTCCGACGTTGGTCACCCTTCCGGGCACGGGTCAGTTTGCCCACTTCTGGGAGGGGCAGCCCGAACCGCTCTGGTTGCGTGACGTCTTTCCCGACATCAGGGGCCTGGCGGTCGGCGAGAAGGTCTGGGTCTCGCGCTGGCGGTCCCCCGGCGACGCCGGGAAAATCGCCCAGTTCGGCTGGTCTGCAGAGGACATGCACACCTACGACCTCGCGCCCTCTCCCGGTCCCGACTCCGACACCGACAGCCGCGGCCTGCCCAACCTGCTGCAGCAGATCGTCATCAACCCCGATGGCCGCACCGCGGTCATCCCGGGCCTGAAGTCCAACATCTACCGGGGGCTGGCCACCGACGGCCGCGAGCCCGACCACGAGACCACGGTGCGCTCCATGCTGCGGCAGATCAGCATCGACCGGTATCCGGACACACCCGCGGTCGGCACCGAGCTCGCCCACCCGCTGTTCGACAACCGCGACCACGCCATCGCCGCCGCCTTCTCGCCCCGAGGGGACTACCTGTACATCGCCCAGCATGGCGTGCAGATCGTCGACATCCACGACGCGTACACCATGGAGCGCGTCGGAGGGGTGCGCAACGTCGGAGAGGGCCCCGATGGGCTGGTGATCAGCGAGGACGGCACCACCATGGCCGTGCTGTGCTCGCTGTCGCAGGAGCTGGTGCTCTACGACGTGCGCAACCCCACGGCCGTCGCCGAGCTTGCCCGCATCGACCTGGCCCCCGCCAGTCCGGCGCTCTCAGCCCAGGTTCGCCTGGGCAAGCAGCTGTTCTACGCCGCCGTCGACCGGCGCATGACGGCCGAGGCCTACGTCAGCTGCGGCAGCTGTCACCCCGAGGGGCAGAACGACGGCCGCACCTGGGACTTCACCAACCGCGGCGAGGGGCTGCGCAACACCCACAGCCTGCTGGGGGGCCAGGGCATCGCGCCGCTGCACTGGTCGGCGAACTTCGACGAGGTGCAGGACTTCGAGCACGACATCCGCGGTCCTCAGCAGGGCACGGGCTTCATGGCCGACGCCGACTGGCAGGCGACCAACACCACCCTGGGCCCGTCAAAGGCGGGCCTGTCGGCCGACCTCGATGCACTCGCCGCCTACGTCGAGTCGCTCGATGCCTTCCCCCGGTCGCCCTACCGCAACGACGACGGCAGCCTGACCGACGATGCCGCGGCCGGGCAGCTGATCTTCGAGTCCGCCGAGACTGGATGCACCGACTGCCACACCGGTCCTCGGCTCACCGACAGCGCCTGGCTCTCGCCCGGTGTGCCCAACCTGCACGACGTGGGCACGATCACCAGCGACAGTGGCCAGCGCCTGGGAGAAGGGCCCATCCCCGGCATCGACACGCCTACCCTGCGCGGGCTGTTTGCGACGGCGCCGTACCTGCACGATGGCAGCGCCGATACCGTCATGAGCGTGCTGACGGAGCACAACCCCACCGATCAGCACGGCGCAACCAGCCAGCTCGATGCCGAGCAGCTCCGTCAGCTGGAGATGTACCTGCTGAGCTTGGAGTGAGGGGCTAGGAGGCTGTGCGCGTAGCGCCCACACCCTCCTCCCGTGCCCGCGCCCGTGCCCGTGCCCAGCGGAGCGGTGCCCGATGCGGCGAACACCGCGCACTGCGAAGCCATCGGTGTTGGCGCCTACATTTCAGTGGGAAAGAGCCGTGGCCCACCATCTGACGGCGTCGCATCTCACCGAGACGAGATGGCGGCGAAGCTCCGGACGAGAGCGGCGAACGCGGCAGGGTAGGCCCAAGTCCGTGCCCAGCCAATCGGGCACGGGCACGGGCACGGGCACGGGCGCGGGGAGCCCGAGCGCTGTGCGCTACGGGCTCACTAGCAGTCGGCCCACATGCGCACGAGCTTGTGGTGCACCTCGTGGGCGCGGCGCACGTGCGGGTCGTTGGCGTCGCCGGGCAGGCGCTCGGCGAGGTCGGCGACCTGCATCAGGATCTCGCGCCGCGTGGGGTCGCGGATGAGGCTCTGGATCCAGGTGATGGCCACCATGCGCTCGCCAGAAGTCACTGGGCGAACCTCGTGGATGGTCGCGGAGGGGTACACCACCGCGTCGCCGATGTTGCCCTTGTAGGCCCGTGGGCCGGCTGGGCCGCCGATCACCAGCTCGCCGCCCTCGTACGAGTCGGGAGGGGTGAGCCAGACGGTGAGCGACATGTCGGTGCGCAGGGGCTTGCCGCTGAAGTTCATGACGGGCAGGTCGAGGTGGTGGCCATAGGCCATGCCCTCTCGGTAGCGCGAGAAGCGCATGGGCGGCACGGTGTGGGGCATCACCGCCAGGCGAAAGCCCTCATTGCGGCCCAGGGCGGCGTGGATGGCCTTGCCGTGCTTGATGGCCAACGGATGGTCGAGAGGCAGGTGCTCGTTGCTCTTCTGGCGCTTGGTGACGCCGGTGGCCGAGCTGCGGCCGTCGAGCCAGGTGGCTTCGCGAAGCTCGTCGGCCATCGTGGCTGCCAGCTCCGGCTTGAGCAGCGGTTTCAGGTGAAAGACCTGCATTGTTTCTCCGGAGTGCGGCCTAACCCTTACGGCCGGCGCCTCCACCAGCTATGGTGCCGACTTCATTTCTCGAACCCCTCAGTGCGGACGTCCCCATGAATCGACACCTCGTCAGCTCCTTCGTCCTCGTTGCCGCCCTCAGCGGCTGCCGCGGCTCCTCTGGCTCGCTCGTCTCCCTCGACGGCATCGACCCGGGCGAAGCCTGCGCCAACGGGGGCACCGCGGTGAACACCGGCGTCGACGCCGACGGCGACGGGGTGCTGTCGGCCGAAGAGATCGAAGAGACCGTGACCATCTGCAACGGCGCCGCCGGCGAGGATGGCAGCGACGGCAGCGACGGCACCGACGGCACCACCGGCACCGACGGCACCACCGGAGACGACGGGGTGTCGATGCTGTTCCGCAACTCCTCGATCGATGCGTCCGACTCGGACTGCGCCGGCGGCGGCACTCGGCTCGAGTTCGGGCTCGACAACGGAGACGGCGGTGAGACGGCTGGCGACGGCATCCTGGGGGACGGCGAGGTCGACAGCAGCGAAGACATCTGCGACGGCGAAGCGGCGACCACCGGCGATGTCTACGACGAGCCCGGTGGAGCGGCCGGCACCAACACCATCTCGTTGGCCGGTGGCAACGGCACCTACGGCGGCGGCGGCGGGTACGTCGACATCGGGACCGACCCGTCCAACACGGCGCACCTCAAGGTCTTCACGACGGGCTCGGTCGACGCGAGCTTCAATGTGCCCACCGTGGCACCGGATATGAGCGACGCGGTCGTGATCAGCGCCGATACCACGGTGCCCACCTTCGCCGACCTGCTTTCGGTCAGCGGGCTGTCCGATGGCGACCTGTTCACCACCGGTGGCGACGGCTGGGAGTTCTACATCTTCTCGAGCTCGGGCACCCACGAGACGGTGGTCGCGCTGCACGTGGCCGCTGGCGCTACGCTCACCTTCGAGGGTGACGGCAGTGACCCCGACCTGTGGGTCGAGCGCCTGGTGGTGGATGGCACGATCACCACCGCCGACGACACCGGTCGCCCCGGGATCAGCTTCAACGGCGAGTACGTGCACGTGAGCACCAGCGGCGTCATCGACGTGGCTGCAGACTCGGCCTACCCGGGGTACGTCTCGCTCGACTTCGAGGTGGCTGTCGTCGAGGGCACCATCGATGCCTCGGCCAGCGGCAATGGCCAAGGCGGCGGAAGCATCAGTGTTTACGGCAGCCGGGGCGTGTACGCGACCGGGCAGCTGCTGGCCTTCGGTGGCAACTCCAGCGAGAGCGGAGGCTCGGGCGCCGAGGTCGGGCTGTACGTGGGCGAGGGGGGGCCGCTGTACTCCAGTGCCTTCATCGACGTGCATGGCGGCGACGGCACCAGCGGCGGCGACGCCGGCCAGGTCTACATGTCGTGCGAGAGCGGGTGCAACCTGCGCAACGGGGGCGACATCGCGGCCGATGGCGGCGGGGGCACCGTGGGCAGCGGTGGCGATGGCGGGTACATCGAGATCGACTCCTATTACTACGCGCTCTCGTGGTCGGGAGACGTCGCGGCCAGCGGTGGCGACAGCGTCGACGGTGAGGGCGGCGATGGCGGCTCCCTGGACTTCGAGAGCAGCGGCGAGTCGGGCCTCGTGGGCCGCATCGACATCTCTGGTCAGATCACGATGACGGGTGGGCACACCACCGATGGCGAAGACGGGGGCGAGGGAGGCTTCCTGTACGTCGATGTCGAAGACACGGTCGAGGGGGCGGCGCCGATCGCCCTGTACGGGTACGCCGACATCGACGTGAGCGGCGGCGACGCCTCCGATGGCGATGGCGGTGAGGGCGGCTACTTCGGCCTGTTTCAGAACTACGGCGAAGACGGCTATGATCCAGGCGGCGTGGCCAACTACGTCGACATCGACGCTTCGGGTGGCGTGGGCGTCAACGGCTACGGCGGCGATGGCGGCGACGTCGAGCTGGTGTGCAGCGAGGGCTATGCCGGGGACACCTGCTTTGTGCTCAACCACGGCGACATCGACGTCAGCGCCGGCCTGGGTGGCGGCGAGGGCGGCGCAGGCGAGGTCGACTTCGAGGCCTCGTCCTGGCTCGAGAACCAGGGCGACATCCTGCTCAACGGCACCGACGGAGACGCCAACGACGAGGCCACCGATGGTGGCGAACTCGAGGCCTACAGCTATGGCACCGTGAGTTGGATGGGCGACATCCAGGGCAGCGGCGGCAGCACCAACGTTGTCGACGGCAGCGCAGGGTCGGCGGCCGACGTGACCATCGAAGGCACCCACGTCGAGTACAGTGGCGACATCGTGTGCTCGGGCGGGGACGCCAGCACCGACGGGGGTGAGGGCGGCAGCGGCGGCGACGTCTGGATTCAGTCGTACAGCTCGCCCACCTCGTTCACCACCACCGCCAGCTCGGTTGCGGGCGGCGCGGGCGAGTTCGATGGCGAGCTCGGCGACTTCGTCATCGACGGCATCGACGTCGCGGGGAGCCTCTGATCATGAGCCGCAAGCTGATTGTCTCGCAGGGCCTGATGGCCATCGTGCTGGCGGGTTGTGGCTCGGGCGGCGCGTCCCTCCTGGACACCATCCCCATCCTTCCTGGCGACGACTGCGCCGAGGGTGGCTTGCAGTTCAACGCCGGCATCGACGAAGACGGTGACGGCGTGCTGTCCGACGCCGAGATCGGCGACACCGTCATCGTGTGCAACGGCACCGACGGCACCGACGGCTCCGACGGCACCGACGGCAGCACCGGCACCGATGGCACGGCCGGCACCGACGGTGACGCGGGCGTGGCCTCGCTCATCCGCACCTCGGCGGCCGATGCCGCAGACTGCCCCGCGGGGGGCACCCTGTTCGAGGTGGGCCTCGACAACGGCGACGGCGGCGAGACCGCTGGCGACGGCATCCTGGGCGACGGCGAGGTCGATGGCTCCCAGTCCGTCTGTGCCGGCGAAGACGAGCTCGTTCAAGACACCGTCGACGAGCCGGCCGGCACGGCCGGGGGCTCCAGCCTGAACGCGTCCGGCGGCGACGGCGCCAGCGGGGGCGGCGACGGTGGCACGGTGCAGATCAACACCGACTACGGCAACCGCGCCAACGTCAAGGTGTTCAGCACCGGCGCGGTCGACGCCAGCTTCTCGCTGCCCACCGTGCTGCCCGACACCAGCGCGGCCCACACCATCTCGGCCGACACCACCGTGCAGGCCTTCGCCACCGAGAACGACGCCAGCATCGTGCTGTCCGCGGGAGACCTGTTTCGGCTCACCGGCGAGTCCGGGATGTTCGTGTACGACGCCGGCGGAGACCACGAGTACGTCGACGAGCTGGTGATCGAGTCGGGAGCGACCGTCACCATCCAGGACGGCGAGGGCAACGTCGAGCTCGACATGAGCGTGCTCGTCATCGAGGGCACCGTGCTGCCTCGTCACACCGATGGCAGCGTGGCCGATCTGTACGCGGCCGGGGCCTTCGTGCATGTGGGGGCCAACGGGCTGATCGACGCGTCGGGAGACGGCGAGGCGCCCGGGGATGTCGACCTGTACCAGGACGTCATCCTGTTCGAGGGCACGATCGATGCCTCAGCCAAGTCCGACAGCAGCGACGGCGCCGAGGTCGAGCTGTGGGGCACCTACGCCGTCTACAGCACCGGCCAGGTCATCGCGTACGGTGGCGACGGCGACGACGAGGGCGGCGGATGGGGTGGCGACGTCTACCTGGGGACGAGCAGCAACGGGTTCGTCTTCAACAGCGCCTTCGTGGACGTTCACGGCGGCTCGGATGCCTCGTCGGACGGCGGCGAGGGCGGGTACTTCAGCATCAGCGGCGAGAGCAACGTGGCCGTCCGCACCGGGGGCTCGGTCGATGCTCGCGGCGGCATGGGCGGCGAGTCCGGCGGCAACGGCGGTGAGGTCGAGGTCGAGGCCGACGCGGGCTACGTGGTCTTCGCGACGGATGTCGACGCGCGCGGTGGCGACGCCACCAGCGGCGAGGCTGGCGAAGGGGGCAGCGTGGACATCCTGGCGGAGGGCGAGGGCGTCCTGGGGCCCATCGAGGTCTCCGGCCAGTTCGATCTGTCCGGTGGCGACGGCGCGTTCGGCGGAGCGGGCGGTGACTTCGACGCCTACCACAACGACTCGGTGTACGGCTTCGCGCCGGTCACCTTGTACGGCTTCGAGACCGTCGACGTCTCGGGCGGCAACTCCACCGGCGGCGAGGGCGGCGACGGAGGCGACTACGAGCTCGAGCACGGCAGCGGCGAAGACGACCACCAGCCCGGCGGCATGGTCAACTACGCCAATGTACGCGCCCACGGCGGCGACAGCGCCGACGGCTACGACGGCGGTGAGGGCGGCTACGCGCAGCTCGTCTGCGGCGAAGCGGGCGACGATGACACCTGCTTCGTGCACTCCCGGGCCGACTACGACCTGTACACGGGCCTGGGCGGCGGCGAGTCGCTTGGCGGCGAGCTCGAGATGGTGGGCACCGCCTCGGTCGACCACATGGGCGACGTCGACATCAGCTGCTCGCCGAGCAACGATGGCTCGGGCGCCTACGGCAATGTGCTGGACATCCAGGTGGTCGAGGGCATTCTGGTGTGGAACGGCAACGTCGATGGCCACGGTGGCGACGCCACCGAGGGTGGTGGCGAGGCGGCCGACATCGTGGTGTCGGCCGTTCAGATCGACTGGACTGGCGACATCGATCTGTCCGGGGGCAGCGGCGAGTCCGGTGGCGACGGCGGGGACGTCGAGCTCGAGTCGGTGTACGGCTCCACCACGCTGACCCTGGGCACCGTCGATCTGGCCGGCGGCGTGGGGTCCGGCGAAGACGGGCAAGACGGCGAGTTCGTCGTCGATGGCATCGACATCAGCGGCACGCTGTAGCCGTCCAGTCTCTACGACCGGCTTGCGCACCGCCCTCGGGCGTCAGAGCGTCTTGAGGTACTCGATGACCGCGCCGCGCTCGCCTGTGTCGAGGGCGTCGCCGTAGGTGTGGCCACCGTTGCCATACGATGGCACCGAGGTGTCGTAGACCTCGGGTGGGCCCGGCTCGGCGGCCTGCCACACCGGCCCCAGCCGGTCCAGGTCGTAGTCGGAGCGCTCGAAGTCCCGGCTCCACGCCGCGGGACGGGTGCCGCTGTCGAGCAGGCTGGCGATGTCGGGCACGCTGCCGTTGTGCAGGTAGGGACCCGTGGCCCACACCCCGTCGAGCGGGGGCGCGACGTAGCCCACCTCGGGCGCGAACTCGGCCTGGTAGGGCTTGGTGGTGGCCATCCAGCTGTCCTGCAGCCAGGCCTGAAATCCCTCGGGGTCGGCGAAGTCCTGGGCGTACAGCGGGTCGGTGCCCACCTCTTGCACCGGCAGGAGACGGTCGGGGTAGGTCCAGTCGTCGCCGTAGGTGCCGTGGCACTCGCTGCAGGTGGCCTCGAAGACGGCAAGGCCCTGCTCGGCCAGGCTGGCGTCGATGTCGCCCGGGTAGGGCGGCGGCTCGAGTGCATCGATCCAGGCGAGCACATCGACCATCGACTCCTCGATCGCGGCGTACTGCTGGGCGTCCACGATGGCCACGGTGCTGATCTGGGTGATGAGGCGGGCCCGATCGCCCTGGCCCGCTCCGGTGTAGTACAGGCGGGACTTCTTCTTGACCTGCCACCACGCGGGCACGTCCGAGGCCATCACGCGCTCGGGAGGCGTGTAGATGGGCTGGTTGCGCCACTCCAGGGTCTGGGGATTGCGCCAGGCGACCGCGGCGCGCTCGATGCTGAACGCCGGGTTCACCCCGTAGAAGGGCGTGTCCATGTGCGGCGAGACCGCCAGGGAGCCCCGGTACAGCGGCAACCACGCCTCGTACTCGGGCGAGTCGTCGCCGTAGCGGTTGGCCACCGCCGTATCGATGAGGTCGAACTGGCTGGTGTTGGGGTCGACGTAGTCGCTGTGGCTGTTGCCCAGCCCCATCATGTACTCGCCGTTCACGTTGCCGGCGTGGCAGCCCATGCAGGTGATGCCACCCACCACCTCGATGCCGTTGGGCGCGGTGAACAGGTTGAAGCCGCTGGGTAGACCGGCAGCGTCGCCCTCGCGGCCCAGCACGTTGGCCGACAGCGGCGGCACCAGGTCGAACCAGATGTCCTTGGGTACGCCGGCGCCCACGAAGTCGCCGTACAGCAGGGTCTGTAGGCCGGCGTCTGGGTCGCCGACCCGGGGTTCTTCGGGCGCCTTGCACGCCAGCAACAGCATGGTCACAAGCATCAGCATCCCCGTAATCCGCCATCGGCGCCTGATACACTGCTCGCCATGCGACCGTGGCCCATCATCGTCGTTGCCGTGGCCGGATGCGCGGTACCTTCGCACGAAAACACGCCCCCAGGTGCCGCTGTGGTAGGCATCCAGCCGGCGGCACCCGTTGCCGGCGACGACCTGGTGGTGCGCTTTGGCTCAGGCTCGATCGATGCCGACGGCCAGCCGGTCCGCTACCGCTTCGAGTGGTCTCGGGATGGGGGGCTGCAAGACGCGATCGTGGGTGCCCGCGTGCCCGGCGATCAGGTCCAGAAGGGCCAGCAGTGGGAGGTTCGGGTGGTGCCGACCGATGGCGTGGACGACGGCCCGGTGGCTACGGCGTCGGTCGCGGTGGGCAACTCGCCGCCGGGCGCTCCCGTGGTGCAGCTGACGCCGGACGAGCCTGTCGTGGGCAACGACGACCTTACCTGCTCGGTGCAGACTGCAGCACTGGATCCCGACGGGGATGCGGTGACGTACAGCTACGCGTGGCAGCTGGACGGATCGGCGTGGACGGGCACCACCACCGGCGCCGGTGATGTCGTGCCGGCCGCCGAGCTGACGGCGGTCGATGCCGAGTGGACCTGCCTCGTAACGGCGAGCGATGGCGAGGTGTCTGGCCCACCCGGGTCTGCATCGGTCGTGGTTGTCGACGCACCCGCCGCCGAGCGCAAGATCGGGGAGTGGACCGACGGGCCCGGGGCCTGCCCGGGGGGCACGACCCGTGTCGACCTGGCTACCGCCGACGAGCTGATGGACGCGACGCGAGGCGTCGGTGCCTACGCGGGCGATGCTCCCGATACCTGCTACTACCTGGCCGATGGGACCTACGCACACACCAGCGACTGGCTGATGGACGTGGCTGTCGGGGGCACGTCGACCCAGCGACGGGTCTTCGTGGGGCAGAGCCGGGACGGGGTGGTGCTTCGTGGGTACTCGCGCGTGCTCGCCGACCACGTCGAGCTCCGCAACCTCACCGTCCAGACGGGCGGAATCGCCGGGCTCTCGGGCAGCATCGAGATCGAGGGTGCGAGCGATGTAATCGTGTCCCACCTCGACTTGACGGGCGACTGCGCGACCTCGGCTGGGGGCGCGCACCTTCGGCTGACCGATGCCACCCAGGTGGTGATCGAGGACTCGCTCATCGAGGCCTACGGGGAGTGCATCGCCACCAACAACGTGGGGCACGGCATCGCCATCGGGCCGGTCGACGACCTGGTGGTGCGCAACAACATCATCCGCGACAACGCCGCACGGGGTGTCGAGCTGTACAGCGGGCAGGCAGGGGCTCTGTTCTCGAACATCCTCATCGAGCGCAACCGCATCTACGACAACGGTCACAAGAACTACCAGGATGGGCTGCACCTCAATGGCAACACGACGCTGCCGGTGTCGAGCGTCGAGGTTCGGCACAACCTCTTCTTCAACAACTACTGGTCGGGGATCCGCTTCGTCGGCTCGAACTTCACCGACCTCTCGGTGCACCACAACACTTTCTGGTTCAATGGCGCCGGCACGACCGCGCCGCAGCGGTCCGAGATCAACCTCGACGAGGAGTCGTCAGGTGGCCCGGCGGACATCAGCGGCAACATCTTCGTGGTGGGCTTCCAGCTGCTGAACAACTGCTACTCCTCGGCCAGTCGCGGCTTCTCGATCACCGACAATGTGGTGTTCGGGTCTTACGACGCGGGACAGGTCGGGGACTGCGTCGCCGATGTCGTCGAGCTCGATCCCGGCCTCGCGGCTCCGGCATCGGGCGACTTCCACGCCACCGCGGCAGGTGCCGAGGACTACGGTGCCTATGCGCCCTGAATGGTTGCTGGCGCTGTCCCTGGGGTGGCTTCCCGGAGTGGTCTGGGCAGGCTGCCCGGCGCCTCCTTCCACGCCAAATCAGCTGGTCGAGGCGGCCGACGAAGGACTTGCGGCGTTCGCTCAGATGGATGCTGCCAGCGTCGTGACGCACTACCAGCACGTTCAGGCCGGTATTCCCTGTCTCGATGTGGTGGTCGCCCCCGAGCAGGCGGCTCGCATGCACCTCCTGGAAGGGCTGGCCGGCTTCCTAGAGAAGCGTGACGATGCGGCAACGGCCTTTGCCTCGGCCAAGGCCGCCGATCCCCGGGTTTCCTTGCCCGAGGGCATGGTGCCCGACGGGCACGTGGTTCAGCAGAGCTTTGCCGATGCCGACCCGGCAAGCGCCCCCACAGGCATCGTGGTGGCGCCGCCAGGGGCCACCGTGTGGATCGACGGAACCCGGGCCCAGACCGACCCGCCCACGCGCGCGCAGGGGCGGCCGGCGCTGATCCAGCTCACCAACAGCGCTGGGGATGTGCGCTGGAGTGGGTACCTCCTCACCGGAGATCGCAACCCGGACTGGCGGTCGGTCGAGCTCGAGCCTGCCGCTGAGCCGTCGCCCCCGGTCGAACCTGTCGGTCCGAAGCCCACTCCTCTGCCCGAACCGCCGCCAGAACCGGCCAAGCGCTCGAACGCGCTGGCCGTGGCGCTCACGGTCGCCGCGGTCGGCGGCGCCGGAACGGCGATGGCCTTCGGGACGGCGTCGGGGCGAGCCCACGCGGCCTTCGACGACCCCTCGCTCACCGATGCACAAGCGCTGCGCGACACCGCCGACGCCGCCAATCGATACGGGCGCATCAGCCAGGGGAGTGCCGTCGCGGCAACCCTGCTGGGCGCTGGAGCCGTGGTTGCATGGACCTTCTGAAGCCCGCCATCGTCGCCTTGGCGGTCCTCGTCGGGCTGGGGTGCGACCGCATCTCGGACGAAGAGCTGGACGCGCGGCTCGACGGCGACGGCGACGGCGTGTCCGTGGGCCTCGACTGCGACGATGATGACACGGCGCTTGGTGAGCCGAGCCTTTGGTACCCCGATGCGGACGGCGATGGCTTCGGCGACGACACGGCACCAATCCAGCTGTGCGAGGGCGTCGACGGCTACGTTGCCCAGGGGGGCGACTGCGACGATCAAGACGACCAGGTGAAGCCCGATCAGGGGTGCTGAGTCACCACGCGGCGAGGGTCACCGGGGCATAGCGAGCGACGACCGTGGTGGGCTCGACCTCGAACAGCGCGCGCAGGGCGTTCAGGATCTCGGCCACGGCCACCGTCTTGTTGGTTCCCAGCCCGATCATCGCGTTGCCGTCGGCCTGACGGACGTCGAGGCCCCGTTCGTGGGCGTCGGCGAGGTACGCGGCCGCGGTGGGCAGCTCGGTGAGGCCGCGAATGAGCTGCAGAACGAAGGGCCCGTTCTGGGGACGGGACACCCACAGGTGGCCGCCGGCCTCGAAGGTCTCGACCGAGATGCACGCCATGCCCGAGTCGCTCAACGCCGACAGTCCTCGCTCGAGCGACGTGGTGTCCTTGCGTCGGGACACCTGGTCGAGCTTGGTCGCCGACACCCCGTGTTGCTGCAGGTGGGCCACGAACGCGTCGCTCCACACCCGCGAGAACGAGATCGCGCTGTCGCCCCACTCCCAGGCCCGGTCGAGCTGGGCCCCCTGGGCGACCGGCTTGGCGTGGCCCGCCTCGATCACCCTCGCGGCCCAGCCGGCATCGGTGATCACGATCGGGCAGCGACCGCGAGGCTCGGCACCGTCGCTCGCGTCGCTGGCGTACCAGTGCATGGCCGCGCGTTGGGCGACTTCTTTGGCAGCTTCGAGGAGCTCTTCGACCTTCACGGGGCCTCCCATGGTTCCTCTACTCGAACCGACGCGTTAGGGCACGCCCGTTCGGGGTGTAGCGCAGTCTGGTAGCGCACCGGTTTTGGGAACCGGCGGCCGGTGGTTCGAATCCACTCACCCCGACCACGACAAAGAACGGCCTGGGACGGTCCTGCCGTCCCAGGCGTTTTTGCGTGGAAGGGCGCCCTCACCCCCCAACCCGGCGCAGCGCCCTCGACACGCCCACGAGGGTGCGGTCCAGGTTCTTCATGGTGTCGGCCTCGTCGTCGCCCCAAGCCCACAGCGAGAGCATCAGCTGCGGGCCCAGCTGCTGGTCGGCGCTCCCGGGGGCGTTGGTGAAGCGCGTCGGCACGGTGGTGACCCCGCAGGCGCCGCACTCGAAGCCCACGTCTTCGCTCGAGAGCGCGCGGGCCAGGGCCTGGCTGAGCGCGTGCACCGGCTGCTGCGCCGTGTTCTGCGTCAGATCCCGGAACAGGATCATCAGCCTCCCGGAGCACATCTGGGCCTTGTGGACCGCCGGGGTGGGGTTGGCCGCGGGCCCATTGAAGGCGCAGTCGCTGGTCTCGAGCGAGGAGTCGGGGCCGTTGAGCCACTCGACCAGCGTGTAGAAGGTGTTGGCGGCGGCGTGGTGCTCGAACGGGATCCAGTCCTCGAGGGCCGTGCGGATCAGCTCGGGCTGCCGACGCAGGTCGTGGTGGCGCAGCGACGGGTCGGTGACCGAGCCGTGCCAGGGGTGAAAGCGGAGCGCGAGCGCCTCGGGGTCGGCGAGCTCGAAGACGTTCATGCGGCGTTCCCCAGGGTGGCCCCTGTCGTAGCACAATGGACCCGGGCGTCTACATGCCGGGTGCGGGCGTGTA
The DNA here is from genome assembly GCA_965216925.1 of Myxococcota bacterium. GTDB lineage: Bacteria > Myxococcota_A > UBA796 > UBA796 > CAYYHT01. The sequence goes on from CBDCGT010000001.1 coordinate 6,645,874, forward strand.
GGCCGTGCCCGGGGTGGCGCCCAGGGCGAGCACCAGGGCAGAGTCGGCTTCGGTGACCAGCTTTCGGGGGGTCTCGGCGGGCACGCGGACCATCGCGCCGGTGGGCAGGGGGTAGCGCTGGCCGTCGGCCTCGAGCACCAGCGAGCCGCTTAGCACCACGTACACCTCTTCTTGTCCCTCTTTGGCGTGGTCGTGGGTGGGGTAGTTGCTGCAGTGCGGCTCGAACTCCAGCACGTTCATGCCCCAGGCGGACACCCCCAGCGTCTGGCGTGCATGCCGGAAACGAAGGCCATCCAGCTCGTGGGGGCCCTGATAGGCTGGGATCTGTGCTGCTTGGTGGACGGTGATCATCGATGCCTCCTGATGGTGAGCGACAAGGTACGAAGTCTTCGGCCTGGCGGCTTGAACAAACGCGACAGCCCGTTCACGAGCGCGCGGTTGGGCTGGTGTCGAGCCGTGCGAGCGGCCGGCGCATCGACGCGGGTCGGGTCGAGCCCGGCGAGCGGCTGAGCCCGGTGGTCGAGACCCTGTGGTGGGGGTCCTGGGATCTGCGAGGCCAGCCACCGCACACCACCGAGCTGCTGGGGGATCCCTGCGTTCATCTGGTGTTCGAGCGCGGGCGGAGCCGAGTCGTCGGCGTCTGGACCCGCTTGTGGACCCGGACGCTGCAAGGCCAGGGGAGCGTTCGCGCGGTGAAGTTTCGTGCCGGGGCGGCGACAGCGCTGGTGCCGTGCGACGCCCACGTGCTCAGCAACCGCCTGGTGCCGCTGGCTCAGGTGCTGGAGGACGTCGACGTCGCCGCCATCGAGCACGCCGTCCTCTCGCCCGCGGATCCCGCCGAGGGGCTCGGCGAGCTGAGCCGGTGGCTCGAGGCGCGGCTGCGGCGGTCGGCCGAGATCGATCGCGCGGTTCGCGTGGTGCGGCGCATCACCCAGGCCGGCGTGGGCCGCGTGGACGAGCTGGCCCTCGATGCGGCCATGACGGTGCGGGCCGTGCAGCGCTTGTTTCGCCGGCACGTGGGCGCGTCCCCCAAGCAGGTGATTCGGCGACTTCGCCTGCAGCAGGCTGCGCGCTGCGTCGAGCGGGGCGACGCGCAGAGCCTCGCCGACCTGGCGCTGTCGCTCGGATACGCCGACCAGGCCCACCTGGCCCGCGACTTTCGCGCGGCGACCGGACGCAGCCTGCGCTCGTTCGAGCGCCGACTCGACGAGCCCCCCTGAGTCAGCCCTTCAGCTTCTGGAGTGCCAGGGCGTTCATGCAGTACCTCAGCCCGGTCGGAGGCGGCCCATCGGGGAACACGTGCCCCAGGTGGGCGTCGCAGACGGCACAGGTGGCCTCGATGCGACTCATGCCATGGGTCTGGTCGTGGATGTAGCGCACCACGTTGTCTTGGACGGGGGCGGTGAACGACGGCCAGCCGGTGCCCGAGTCGAACTTGGTGTTGGCGTCGAAGAGCGTGGTGCCGCAGCACGCGCAGCCGTAGATTCCCGGCTCGAACAGGCCGCACATCTCGCTGCTGAAGGGCCGCTCGGTGCCCGACTGCCGGGTGACCACAAAGACGTCCGGCGCGAGCACCTGCCGCCACGCGGCCTCGCTGCGCTCGTCGCGGGTGGGCGGCGCCTCGGGGTTGCCGTGGGCCGAGCGGCGCATGATGGTGGTCCAGTCGATGGTCATTGGGTCTTCCTGCGTGGGGGCTACAGCTCGCGCTGCCAAGGTTATATCCGCGCCTCTTTGGAGCGCCCGCATGAGCGAGCACCTCTACACCTACATCGACCCGCCCAACGAGCGGCACCTGCAGCAGATCGCCGACGTGCTTCGCCACGACGGGGTCATCGCGATGGGCACAGGTACCAACTGGGCTTTCGCGGCCGACCCCACGTCCAAGAAGGCCAATCAGCGCATCCGGCAGCTCAAGCCCGACCATCCCAAGGACAGGCCTTTTGCGCTGCTGTGCGGCGACATCTCGATGGCCACCACCATGACGGCCATCGATGGGGCGGCCTACCGCATGCTGCGACGCATCTGGCCCGGGCCGTTCACCGTGTTGCTGAAGGCCAGCCAGGACCTGCCCCGCCTGCTCAAGACCAAGCGCAAGGTCGTGGGTGTGCGTGTGCCCGACGATGCGCTCGCCCAGGCCATCATCGCGCAGTTCGGGGGGCCGCTGGTGGTCACCACGGTGCCGCGTCGCGACGATGGCACCCATCGAACCATGGGCTACGAGATCTACGAGGCCTTTGGCAACGCCCTGGACCTGGTGGTCGACCTGGGCGAAGAGCTGCCCGGCACCGAGACCACCGTGGTCGATCTGTCTGGCGACGACCTGATGATCGTGCGCGAGGGCGCCGGCGATCTGAGCCGGTTGTAACTGCCTGGGCAATCCGTACGTAGGCAGGTTGCGTAGGAAGACCGGAGGTGCTGTTGACGCGCGCGCTCATTGCTGTGGCCCTCGTGCTCGCTGGCTGCGAAGAACCCGAAGACCCGCTGCTGGCCGAGCTGCGCGAGGCGGTGACCGAAGACCAGGCGGCCTACACGGACTGGGGGCAGGCCGAGGGCCTCGAAGGCGTGATCGTGGGCTCGGACGGCATTCACGGCAACTGGGTGCAGGTCTGGTACAACGCCACGGCCCTCGATGACCTGGACGAGCCGGCCCACGGCGCCGCCGCCTTCAAAGAGATGTACCGCGACGAGGCCGGCGACAACCTGCGGGCCACGGTGGGTCTTCGCTACGACGCCGACTATGGCTGGTTTCACGCCTTCTTCAACGCCGAGGGCGAGCTGGCCAACTCGGGCACCATCGGCAGCTGCTCGGGGTGCCATGGCGGCGGCTTCCTGGCCGACTGAGCAGCGTCAGAGCCCCGCTCCGCCCCGGAACAGCAGCACCCGGTCACCGCCGGTGCCCACCAGCACCTCGTCGTAGCCGTCGCCATCGGCGTCCGGCGCGAAGCTCAGCATGTGGCCGTCCCAGTTGCTGGCGTTGAAGCCGCCCACCTCGTCGTAGGCCTCGGTCCCGTGCACCGAGGCCATGCCGGCCAGGGGGTACACACCCGGTGTCAGGGCCGCTCCCGAGACCAAGTACACCCGGCCGGCGGTGTCGATGCCGCCCACGTCCATCCCGGGGGCGCCCACCGCCAGGTCTGGCACCTGGTCGCCGTCGAAGTCCCCTCCTGCAGCGATGGTCTTGCCCGCCCAGCCGTTGGCGCCGGCCTCGCCCGACAGCGCGACCTCGGCCTGGGTGGCCACGTCGAAGTCGCCGCTGGGCACCGACAGCACCACGTAGGCGCCGCCGTCGTATTGGGGCGCGCCCAGCGCGATGTCGGCCTTGCCATCGCCATCGAAGTCGGCGCCGGCCAGGGCGGCGCCGATCTGCCGCACGTCGGCGTCGTAGTCGCCCTCCAGGTTGGCGTCGGCGTCGGCCAGCGAGATGTCGCCGCCGGCGCCGCCGAGCACCAGGTAGGCCGAGCCATTGGTGCAGTTGCTGCAGAAGATGTCCGGGTCCAGGGCATCGGGCGCCCCGATCAGCACGTCGTCCAGGCCGTCCCCGTCGACATCGCCGATGCCCGCCACGTCAGCGCCGGCGTCGTCGCCGGAGTGGAAGGTCGCCGGCGGGTTCACCCCGCGCGCACGGAGGTAGGTGCCATCGGCGAGATCGACCTCGCCGGTGTGCGGCCCGAGCACCACGTAGCCGGCGCCCGAGCTGTCCCCGTCGGCATCGGGTCCTCCGAACACGAAGTCGAGCTCGCCGTCGCCGTTGAAGTCGCCGATGACGTCGACCGCCGTGCCCACCTGGTCCTTCTGGGTGCGTCCGGCCCAGCGCGTCTGGGTCTCGTCGCTCAGGACCTGGCGGTCGGCGTCGATGGGGCCGTGCACCAGGTACACGACGCCCGAGTCCGGGGGCCAGCCAACGATGTCGATGTCGCCGTCGCCCTTGCGCGCGCCGATGAGCAGCTCGTCGCTGCCGTCGCCGTCGAGGTCGGGCACGATGGCGATGTCGCTGCCGAAGCGGTCGGACGACTGGTCGCTGCTGAGCACCGCCTTGGCGTCGGCCGCCGCCAGCGAGGTCGCGTCGGCGTCGAACACGTACACGCGCCCGTTGTAGTTGCTGGCGATCACCAGGTCCGGCAGGCCGTCACCGTCGACGTCGCCGCCTGCGGCCACGGTGTCGCCCAGCTGGTAGCCCTCGCCCACCGCTGAGGCCGCGGTCCTGGGCACACTTCCGGTGAAGCCGCCGCACGCGCCGGGGCCGCCGTCACAGTCGTCGTCGATGCCGTTGCCGCACACCTCGGTGGCGTCGGGGTGCACCCCGTCATCGTTGTCGTCGCAGTCGCCGCCGTCGGCCACGGTCCCGCTGGGCTGGGCGCAGCCGGTGGTGCCGCCGGTGCCAAAGCCGTCGCCGTCGCTGTCGGTGTACCAGGTGGCGGTGGGCAGCCCGTCGTCGACGCCGCCCACGCAGTCATCGTCGACGCCGTTGCAGATCTCGGTCGCGCCGGGGTGCACGTCGTCATCGCCGTCGTCGCAGTCCACGTCGTCGGTGTAGCCGTCGCCGTCGAGGTCCTCGGGGGCGTCGGTGTCCGTGTCGGCGTCGGCATCGGCATCGGCGTCTGCGTCTGCGTCTGCGTCTGCGTCTGCGTCGGCTTCGACGAGGGGGTCCGGGGTGGCCGGCGGGCAGGCCGCCAGCAGGGCGAGCAGCGAGATCAGGGCAAGGGAGCGCATCACGTCCTCCGTGGAGGTCCGTGCGTATCGGGATGCCGTTGCGCCGCGGTCGACCCTCAAGAGAGGGCCGCGCTTCTTGCGGCTACCCGGACTCTTCGGTGCCGAGCGTGACCGATGGCTCCTGGGCGATGTATTTCCACACCCGGATGTCGTCGTAGTGGACCTCTTGAGGGGTGGGGTAGTTGGTGTGCAGCCCCAGGCCGACGGTGCCCTCGTCGATCTGGTGCGCGCCGCTGACGCTGACTCCGTCGTGCATGAGCGTGCCCTCGTACCACGACCAGATCTGCTGGCCGGCCACCGAGTAGCGGGTGCTCACCCACGTGTCGGACGGGAAGGCGGACGGCAGCGTGATGTTGTAGACCCAGCTGTGGTCGGTGTTGTTGGTGAACGGACGCATGGTGGCGTTGGTGTTGTTGCGGTTGTACTCGAACCACCACTGGGTGGTGTTGCTGGGGTTGGCGTCTTTGACGCGCAGGCCCGGCCCGGGGTAGCTGGCACCGCCGGTGGACGCGTCGCGGATGCGCATCTCGACGGTGTAGTCGGTCCAGGTGTAGCCGCCCGAGTAGGCCAGCCCAGGCTCCATGGCCGACTGCCCTGCGGGGTTCACCAGCTTGGCGTAGCCCGACTCGATGCTCCAGCTGCCGAAGGTGTGATCCCACACCGGACCGGTCGTCCAGTCGCCGTCCGCCCAGTCTTCCCACAGCATGAAGATGCTGTTGGGGTCGACAACAGGGGCCGGCGCCAGCGCATTGCCGTACAGGACGTAGTAGGCGGCGTCGGTGCCAGATGCGGCGATGCCCGCCACCGGGTTGAAGGCCAGGCGGGTGGTGCCGTTCCAGCCGTCCATGGCCACGAAGGGCACGTTCACCACGTTGGTGCCGTCGTAGTGCACGATGCGCACGTCGGCGCCATCGGCCTGGGACTTGCCGGCGCTGACCAGCGCCGCGTGGTCGAGCGACAAGAACAGGGTGTGATCGGTGGCCACGGCGGCGCCGGTGCCGGACACGGTGATCTGGCGGGCGTAGCTCCAGTCGGGGTTCCACCAGGTGGTCTGGCAGCCGTGGGTGGACGCGTCGTAGGTGCCGCCCAGCCAGTCTTCGCACACGCGCTGCTCGACGGCGGCGACCACGTCGCTCTGGGCGGCGGTGGGCAGCACGTAGCCGGCCCCCGACAGCGCCGACTCGATGGCCGCGGCGTCGACGGTGTGGCTGTGATCGCCGTAGGCCACGGTGTTGGTGCCCGTGCCCATGGGCAGGTTGGAGAGGTCGATGGTGCCGGTGAGCATGGAGGTGGGAATGGACGTGGGGTTGGGGTCGGCGCAGGTCCACGACCCGGACTGGTACAGCGGCACGTCGCCATCGGTCGAGCAGCCCAGCAGGGCCAGCGCGTCTTCGTCGCTGTCGTCGGCGAATCCCGCGGGCTTGCCGGTGATGTCGTTCCAGTCGACGCTGGCGGACAGGCCCGTGCTGTCGAGCACGGTGGTGCCGTTGATGCGAACCTCGGTGGCGTCGACCACCGCGCCGGCCTGAAGGCCACCCGCGGTGATGGCGTAGGGCACGCTGGCCAGCAGGATGCGGTCCACCTCGGTGCCCGAGTCGATGGTGATGCCCAGCCACAGCGCAGCCCCGTCGAAGGCCGTGCTGTCGAGCGCGGTTCCAGTGCCCAGCTGCACGGCGTAGTACCCGTTGTCGAAGCTCTGGCCGCTGTGCGACTCGGACCACAATGCGGTGCCACCGGACTGCACGTCGTACAGGGCCACACCCAGGTCGTGGGACCCATCGAGCGGCACGCCCAGCGCATCGAAGAGACGCCCCTGGAAGGCGAGCTCCATGGGCACGGCCAGGGCCGTGGACGGAAGGACAGCGAGCAGCAACGGGAACAGGCGCATGGTGGGCTCCGGGAAGCCCATCAAATACCACGAACTACGGGGTCTCGTCCTGGGTTCTCGGCCCCTCTGGGGTGTCTGGGAGCTCGGGAGCGGACTGGGGTCGCATCTCGACCTCGGGCTGAGGATCGACCGGGCGCTCGGTCCGGACCTCGAGCGGCCTCTGTTGAGTCAGCGGAAGGCCCAGCCCCTTGTAGCGGCGTGGCGCTCGGGCTTTGTCGGCGTTGCGCCGATCGACGAATCCCAGTCGGGTGGCGAAGGTGGTGTCGAACATGCCCAGCGGGTTCAGGGTGCGGAAGGCGTCGTACCAGGCGTCGATGTCGGCCTTGTCGTAGCCCTGGGCCAGCTGTTCCGGCCCGTAGTTGCCCTGCACCTGGCCCCAGTGCACGCGCCCGTCGGTGCCGAACTCGGCGATGAACTGCTCGGCCCACCACGCGACCACCTGCTTGGAGGACGGCTTGCCGTTGGCGCGCTCGCCGATGTTTCGCCCGTCGTTGTCTTTGACCGCCTCGGTGAGCTCGCAGGTGCACACCAGCCCCGGCTTGCCGTCCTTGTACCAGCGCACGGGCGTCAGGAACCCGCGCTTGCCTCGGCTGAAGCGCACGCCAAATGGGTTCATCAGCCGCTCGTTGCGCCGCAGCCCGCGCTTGAGGGCGCCCACGGTGGGGTTCTTGGTGAGCACCCAGTCGACCATCTTGGCGCCCAGCTCGGCGGGCACCATCAGCTCGTTGCCCCAGGCCTGCACGTACTCGCCTTGCCCCAGCTTGAGCACCGAGTAGCAGCGGTCGGCGAAGGACCCGAGCCGCTGACCCCGCACCAGGGCCTTGGACGACTGCTCGGCGATGGTGTTGCCCAGGTTGCCGCCCAGGTTGACGTTGCGCGCGACGCCGCCGAGCCACTTCTGTGGGATCTCGCGCTGCTCGGACAGGTAGTCCAGATCGTAGGGCCACTCGTCGCGGTACACCTCGGTGGTGGCCCAGTCCGAGATGCCGCGGATGGCGTTGGGGTTGACCGCGACCTCGTAGCGCCAGCCTCGGCCCGAGAAGCCGTTGGGCGGGTAGATGGCGCGGTCGGCGAGGTTCTGCCGGACCTCGCTCCAGGGACGCCCGACACGCAGCTCATGCAGGAAATAGGCGGGTCGTACGCGCATGACGTAGCCCACGATGATGCCCATGGTGCCCATGGTCATCACGGCGGCGTCGAACAAGGCGTCGTCTTGAACCAGGCGCCAGGGAACCCCGGCCCGCTCGGTGCGGAACTGGCTGGGTAGGGTGATGGCGTCGGGCGCCCCGGGTTCGACCTGCAGCACCTCCCAGCGACCGGCGCTGGTGTCGGGGTCGACCACCCAGGTGATCAGGATGACGGCCTGCGCGCTGTCGCCCACCGAGCCCTCGCGCTCCCCGGCCCCGTGGGTGCCCGTCGAGATGGCCCCCGCCAGCGTCTGCCCGTCGAAGCTGCCCTGGGTCTCGATGGCCAGGCCCGCGCTCCACAGCGTCTCGTTGAGCTGGCACACCGTGATGCCGGCGCCCACCATGGCGAACGCCATGTCTGGCTGGGCCTCGATGAACGCCGGGTCGAACTCGGGCCGGTCGTACAGCACGTGGTTCAGGCCCTCGATGTGCAGCACCATGGCGCGGCCCCCCTCGGTGCGCTTGTACACGTCCGAGCTGGAGTGGCGCGAGCCCACCGCGGTGAAGCGAAGGCTGCCGTCGGTGGGCTTGGGCGCATGTTGACGCAGCTGATTGACGAGGTCGGCGACGCGGCGCTCGTAGTCCTCGGCGGCCTCGCCGGGCCAGGCGTGGCAGTTGGTGGTGGTGGCCTTGCCAGCGATGCTCAGGCGCCCGACGTTGTCGCGCACCTTGCCCTTGTCGGCCAGGGTGGACGAGACCGCGCCGTACACGTTGCAGGCCGGGTAGGTCTCGGGACTCACGAACAGGGCGTCGTCGTAGTGGAACTTCTCGCCGTAGTAGTTCACGAAGCCGCCGGGGCCGAGCTCGTCGCGCCACTTGCGCTCGCGGCGGCCGATCCACTTCAGGTAGCGGGGCGGGTCGCAGATCTCGCTGTCGGCGCCGAGCGCGGCGCTTGGGCTCAGCAGGGAGGCGCCCACGGTCGCCAGCACGGCGCGTCGGGTGGGCGTGAGGGAGGGCGGGGTGTCGTCTTCGTTCATGCGCGTCCTACTTGCGTCGGGTCATGCGGAAGGGCCAGGTCTCGCCTTCGGGAGAGGTGACCGTGCCGCCGATGGTCCAGCTGTCGACGAAGGTGGCGTCGTAGGCGTAGCCGTCAGCGTCGCCCATCGTGAGCCGCTCGCCGGCCAACGACCACGTGTTGCCGTTGGCGTCGCCGTCGCTCATCCAGGTGCCGTCGGCCAGGAAGTCGACCGTGTAGAACTCGTCTTCGCCGAGCGAGAACTCCATCGACCACTGGGTGAAGGCGAGCTCCGGGCTCGAGCTGCTCGAGCTCGCTCCCCCTCCGCCACCGCAGGCCAAGGACATCGCCGCCGTACCAGACAGGACAAACGCCAGAAACAAGCCGCGCATCTCGCCTCCAATGGGCGGAGCATAGGCCATGCGGGATACAGCGGCAGCATGGAACACGTAGACGTGCTCATCATCGGGGCGGGCATCTCGGGCATCGGGATGGGCTGCCGGCTCAGGATGCACGATCCGGATCGCTCCTTTGCCATTGTCGAGGCGCGCGACGACATCGGCGGTACCTGGGATCTGTTCCGCTATCCAGGCATTCGCTCGGACTCGGACATGTACTCCTTCGGCTACGACTTTCGGCCGTGGTCCGACGAGCGCGACATCGCCACCGGCGACGCCATCCTGCGCTACCTCAACGACACCGTCGACGAGTACGATCTGCGCCGCTCGATGCGCTTCGGTCAGCGGGTCTCGAGCGTGTCCTGGTCGAGTTCGGATCGCCGCTGGACCATCCAGATCACGCCCAGCCAGGGCGAGCCCTACGCCATGACCTGCCGCTTCCTGGTCGGGTGCACCGGCTACTACGACTACCGGGCCGGCTACATGCCCGACTTCCCGGGCAAAGACACCTTCGAAGGCCAGCTCGTGCACCCCCAGCTGTGGCCCGACGACCTCGACCACGCGGGCAAGCGGGTGGTCGTCATCGGCAGCGGGGCCACTGCGGTCACGCTGGTGCCGGCGATGGCCCAGACCGCCGCGCACGTCACCATGCTGCAGCGGTCCCCCTCCTACATCTACAGCCGACCCTCGCGCGACCGCACCGCGCTGCTGCTCAAGCGCGTGCTGCCCCAGCGGGCTGCCCACCGCATCATCCGCCTCAAGAACATCACCCTGTTTCGCCTTCTGTACTGGCGAAGCAAGAAGACCCCCGACAAGGTCCGGGCCTGGTTCAAGCAGCGGGTCGCCGATGTGGTGGGGCCGGCTGTCGACGTCGAGACCCACTTCGACCCGCCGTATGACCCGTGGGCGCAGCGGCTGTGCCTCATTCCCGACGACGACTTGTTCCTGGCGCTGCGAGACGGCTCGGCCTCGATGGTGACCGACCGCATCGAGCGCTTCACGCCGGACGGCATCCAGCTTAAGTCGGGCCAGCACCTCGACGCCGACATCATCGTGTCGGCCACGGGCCTGCAGCTGCAGTTCCTGGGCGGGGCGACCATGAGCATCGACGGCCAACAGCAGAGCTCCCGCGAGCAGGTCTCGTACCGGGGCATGATGTTCGCCAACATCCCCAACTGGGTGCAGATCATCGGCTACACCGGCGCCAGCTGGACGCTCAAGGCCGACCTCACTGCGGGCTGGGTGTGCCGGCTGCTGAAGCACATGGATGCCAACGGCTACGAGGTCGCTGTTCCGCGGCGCTCAGACGCCGACCTGCCCCAAGAGTCCATCATGGCCAACCTCGCCGATGCCGGGTACGTCCGTCGCGCCGATGCCATCTTGCCCAGGCAGGGCCCCACCATCCCGTGGCGCAACCAGGACGGCTACTTCCACGACTACGTGGACATCGCCTGGGGGCGGGTCGACGACGGGGTCATGCGCTTCGACTGAGGGCGAACAGCTCGCGCGCCGCCTCGAACGCCGGCATCGAACTCTTGCCGTCCAGCACCAGCTCGGCCAGCGCCCGGCCCAGCAGCGGCCCCAGCTTGAAGCCGTGCCCGGACAGTCCAGCGGCAAAGGCGGCGTGGCGCGTGCCGGGCAGGTGATCGACCACACAGTGTTCGTCGTCGGTCATGGTGAAGCGGCACACCTCGTGGCCCACCAGATCACCGACCGGGACGGCGAGATGGGCGGCCAGCTGGTCGCGTGCGTCGCGGGCTCGCCCCTCGACATCGTCGGGCTCGAGCTGGTCGGGGTCGTCGGCGCCGCTCACCTTGTAGCGGGCCACCTTGAGGCCACGGTGGCCGAATGAGGGCAGCCCGTACACCCCGGCGTCGCCCCCGTCGCCGACGTCGTACCAGACCGGGAAGTGCGGCATGGTCAGCCGCGCCGGCGGGCCCTCGACGTCGCAGAAGGCCACGACCTGGTGCACGCAACGGCAGCGCTCCCGCAGCTCGGGCACGATGCGCGGCACCCAGGAGCCCGCACACACCACCAGCACGTCGCCGTCGAACCGACCGCGGGAGGTGGCCACGCTGGGGCCGGCCGGGTCGATGTCGGTGACGGCGGTGTTCGCTGAGATGCGCGCGCCACCGGCCTTCAGCAGGCGGGCCAGCGCGGCACGGGTGGCGTCGGCGGCGATGACGCCAGCGGTGCGGTCGTGCAGCACCGAGTGGGCGTTGGGGAAGCGGAGCAGCGGGAAGCGGCGTGTGGCCTCGGCGATGGAGATCTCTTCGACGTCGACGCTGACCTGGCGCACGGCGTCGGCATACTCCGGGTAGGGACCTGTGGCGGGCCCGAAGATGGCGCCGTCGCAGCGGTGCACCAGCCGCTCGTCGGCGGCCGCCTCGAGCTCGGGCCAGGCCTCGCTGTGGGCCACAGCCATCAACGCGACGTAGCGGGCGTCCACGTAGGCGCTGCGTGTGACCCGGGACGCGCCGTGGGACGATCCGCGGGTGTGCCCCAGGTGGTGTTGCTCGATCAGGGTGACGTTGCAGCCCCGGCGCAGCAGGTGCCAGGCGGCAGACAGGCCGGCGATTCCTGCGCCGACCACGATGGCTCGGGTGGTCATGGGCCGAGGCTACACCCGTTGCAACACCGTGCAACAGGCGGCTGACCCATTCGTGGCGTAGTCTGCGCCCATGACACCCTCGCGAACCCTGCCCCTGGTCCTGCTCGCCCTCGCCTGCCGCAACAACGCCGACGACTCGGCGGTCGACTTCGACACCGGTCCCGCCTGCACGCTGCAGACGTTCTACGGCGACGGCGACGGCGACGGCTTTGGCCGCGCCGAGATCACCACCCGCGCCTGCGAGCAACCCGACGGCTTCGCGGCCGAGTCCGGTGACTGCGACGACGCCGCTGCCCAGGTGTTTCCCGGCGCCAGCGAAGAAGACTGCGACGACCCCGTCGATCGCAACTGCGACGGCTCGGTGGGGTACGCCGATGCCGATGGCGACGGCACCGCCGCATGCGAGGACTGCGACGATGCCGATGCCAGCGCGCACCCCGGGGGCATCGAGCTGTGCGACGGCGCCGACAACGACTGCGACGGCAGCATCGACAACGACGCCGTGGACATCGGCACCTGGTACAGCGACGCCGACCACGATGGCTTTGGTGCCGGCTCGTTCACCGAGTGCGACCAACCCCCGGACACGTCCACCGTGGGCGGCGACTGCGACGACGCGGACTCCACGGCCTACCCCCTGGCCCCCGAGCTGTGTGACGGCGTCGACAACAACTGCGACGGCCGCATCGACGAGGCGGCGGGCGACGAGCTGACCTGGTACGCCGACACCGATGGGGACGGCCACGGCGGCTCGATCACCGTCACCGCCTGCGCCCAGCCAGCGGGCTTCGTGGCCGATGGCGACGACTGCGACGACACCAGCGCGGCGAGCTACCCCGGCGCCACCGAGGTCTGCGATGGCCTGGACAACGACTGCGACGGCGATGCCGACGAGGCGGGCGCCACGGGCGAGCAGACCTGGTACGTCGATGGCGACGGCGACGGCTACGCGGGCAGCGACAGCACCGTGTTCGGCTGCGATGGCGGAGCCGGCTCCGAGCTGGTGCCCACCGACTGCGACGACGACGACGAGGACATCAGCCCCGGTGCCGACGAGGTGTGCGACGACGGGGGGGTCGACGAGAACTGCAACGGCCTGGTCGACGAGCAGGACCCGCTGGTGCAGGGAACCACGACCTACTTCGTGGACGATGACGAAGACGGCTGGGGAAGCTCGGCCACCGTGGATGCCTGCGATCTGCCCAACCGGGCCGCCGAGCAGGAAGGCGACTGCGACGACGGGGACCCGGCGATCAACCCGGGAGAGACCGAGGTCTGCAACGGCGGCATCGACGACGACTGCGACAGCAACACCGTCGAGGGCTCCTGCGCCAAGGTGGTCTTTGTCACCGCCAACCAGTGGACGGGTGCCCTCGGTGGGCTGGATGGCGGCGACGCCAAGTGCCAGCAATCGGCCGAGGACGCGGGCCTGCCCGGCACCTTCAAGGCATTCCTCGCCGACGGATCGGAGGGGCCGATGACCCGCTTCGTGCACTCCACCACTCCGTACGTGAGGGTGGACGGGGCGCAGGTGGCGGCCAACTGGACGGCGATGACGCTGACCGGCATCGAGGTCGAGATCAACGTCACCGAGTACGGCACGCCCCCACCGGCGGCCTACTTCTGCGCCGCCGGCGAGCCGATGGCGTGGTCGAATGCGTCGGGCAACGGGGCGCCGCGAAACGGGGGCAACCACTGCAGTGACTGGACGTCCACCGTCGGGCAGGGCTTCGTGGGCAGCGTCAACGGCATCGGCAACTGGAGCGGCAGCTGCATGGGCAGCATCTGCGACCGGCTGGCGTCGCTGTACTGCTTCGAGCAGTAGGCGGGGGGCAGCTACGGCGCCGGCTCGACCTCGACCCTGCGGTTCAGCGCCCGTCCTGACGAGCTGCCGTTGTCGGCGATGGGCTCGGCCTCGCCCTTGCCCACGGCATTCAGCCGCGAGGCGGCGACGCCCTTGTCCACCAGCCAGGTGACCACGGCCTTGGCGCGCCGCTCGGACAGCTCCAGGTTGTGGGCCTCGCTGGCGTCGGAGTCGGTGTGCCCCTCGATGGTGACCGCCAGGGTGGGCACGGCGTTCAGGGCGGCCAGCAGCTGGTCGAGCGCCGGACGCGCGTCGCTGCGCAAGGTGTCGGAGTCGACGTCGAAGTGGATGCCGTACAGCACCGCCGTCTCGCCCGACGACAGCGCGTCCTCGATGGGGTTGGCCGGCGGTGCCTCGGAGCAGGGCGTCGTGGCATCGGCGTCGGGCGCTGCGTAGAACGCGCGCGGTGGGCCCGCGAAGCTCACCCCGGACAGCTGCCCGTCGGCGGTGACCACCGCGGTCATGGGGCGGCGTGAGTCGCCGTCGAGCTGGGTAGCGACCAGGCGCGCCAGGCCCGCCTCGACGCTGCCGTTCAGCTCGAACATCTGGCCGCCCAGCACCTGGCACCCGTGCACGGTCTGGCCCCTCTGGAACAGCTCGATGGTGTTCAGGCCAGGTTCGTCGTTGAGTCCCTTGCGGCGGATTCGCCAGCGCCCGGTGAACCGGTTCTCGCCGTTGGCGACGGCATCCTGGGCACCGTAGGCCTCGATCTCGGTGAAGTTGTGCGGCTCGGTATCGGCCGTGGCCTGGGTGTGACGGTCCAGCGCGGTCAGTCGCACCCAGCGGATCTTCTGGGGTTGGGGCACCGCGAAGGTCTGTGGCGCCTGGGTGCCCTCGGCCAGCACGATGTCGAGCAGCGGTGCGAAGCCATCGTCGGCCGACGTCGACGAGCCCTCGACACGCAGGGTCTTGACGTGGCGCCCCTTCGCCGAGCCGAACTCGTTGAACTCGGGCAGCACGAAGCGCTCGATGGTGGTGGGCGCGGGCAGCTCGATGACCAGCTGCAGCGGCAGCGGCTCGCGCCTCGGGATGCCGATGCTGAGCGTCTGGTCGCTGCCGTCGATGGCGACCGCGGCGAACTTCTCGGCGGCTGGCGCGGCGCGGACGACGACAGCGCCGGAGCCCAGGGTGAGGCGGTTGGGTTCGGCGGTAGCGAGCTGGGGGAGGAGGGCCAACAGGAGGAAATGCATCGCCCCCTGCTAAAGCACCGAACGGGTAAACGTCCACGTCCACGTGACCGTCCACGTTCACGTGACCGTGACCGTCCACGTCGACGTGAACGTCGACGTCCACGTCTACGTGACCGTGACCGTCGACGTTCACGCACGCGTCGACGTCGACGTCGTGAAGAACCCGGCAAGCCGGGCTTTTCAGCACCCCGCTAACCCTCCTCGTCGACGAACAACTCCCTGGCCGGCGGCGGCTCTCCCTCGCACTGCATCGTCCACAGGTCTGGCAGCTCGGGCGTCTCGCGCACCTCGCGTGGTTCGGGCTCGTCCACGTAGCCCACCATCTGCTTGGACAGCTCGACGTAGCGCTCGGGGTCTTCGACCGCGTACCAGGTGAAGCCGTTGCGGCGGCTGAACCAGATGTGCACCCCCAGCCCCAGACCCTGGTGGGCCAGCGCCAGCAGCAGCACCCAGTGCCCGATGAGCCACGATCCCAGCGCCACGAGGCCAAAGAAGGCGACGCTCTTTCCGACGATCTTCCACTTGGGCCAGATCAGGCGCCAGGTGGCCGCCAGCCCAAAGGCCCAGAACACCGCGACGATCGACAGGTCGAGCAGGATGGGGTTCATCGCCCCGGCAAGCTACGCACGCACCGGCGTCGCGACCAGCTGGAACATGCCGCCCCCATACGGGCCCACGTGCTCGATCGAGAAGCGGGTGCGCTGCTCGACCCCGGCGAACAGGGCGTGCCCGGACCCCAGCACGACGGGCGCCACGCTGATCACCAGCTCGTCGATGCGCCCGGCGTCGAGCGCCTGGCGGATGAGCGTGCCGCCGTCGACGTACACGTCCTTGCCACGGGCGGCCTGCAGGGCCTCGTCGAGCAGCTCGTCGATCGAGCCCGACACCGCACGCACGGTGGGTGCCGCCGGCTCGAGGGGTCGATGCGTGGCCACGAGCACCGGCTTGTCGCCGTAGGGCCAGTCGACGCCGAAGCCGAGCACCACGTCGTAGGTGGCGCGGCCCATCAGCAGAGCCCCGACATCGGCCATGAAGTCTTCGTAGTCGACGCCGGTGGTGCCGCCCTCGAAGTCACCGTCCTGGGGCAGCCAGGACAGGTCGTTGCCCGGACCGGCGATGAAGCCGTCCAGCGAGGTGGCGATGTAGACACGAATGCGACCGGGCATGGCAGGCCTCCTAAAGCACCGAACGGGTAAACGTCCACGTCCACGTGACCGTGAACGTCCACGTCCACGTGACCGTGAACGTCCACGTGACCGTGACCGTGAACGTCCACGTCCATGTCCACGCGACTCGACGTCGACGATCGTCGTCGCCGGCCCGGCCCGGAGTCAACGACCATGTCCTTCTCGTACGAAAAGCTCGATGGCTACCGTCTGCTCACAGAGGTGGCCGATTGGATCGCCGATGCCAAGTGGCCCTCAGGGTCGCACTGGCTCGAGTACCAGGCGCTGCGCTCCATCCAGTCGGCGGTGCTCAACACCGCCGAGGGCCTCTTGCGAAAGGGCAAGGCCGGCAAGAACCAGCTCGACATCGCGTTCGCGAGGTGGGCCGAACTTGCCCGTTCGGTGCTCTAAGAACTACAGCTCAGCTGCGAACACCCGGGCTTGTTGCGCGCCCACTCGGGCCGCTTGGCGGCGTAGCGCTCGCGCTCGGGTTGCTCGTCGTAGGGCCGGCGCAGCACCTCCAGCAGCTCGGCCACGCGGTGGCGATCGCCCTGCTCGGCCAGCTCGATGGCCTCTTGCGCCAGGTAGTTGCGCAGCACGTACTTGGGGTTGAACAGGCGCATGGTGGCAGCCCGGTCGGGCACACCCGCGGTGCGGGCGGCCAGCGCGTCGAGCCAGGTGCTCCAGCGCGCGGCGACGTCGCCGGTGAGCGCCGACGGGTCGTAGAACGCGGGACCGATGTCGTCGATGGCGGCGGGCTCGTCACGGGACAGCGCCCGGAACAGCACGGTCATGTCGGTCTCGGCGAGCTGGAACAGGTCCATGAGCTCGGTCCACAGGGCCTCGTCGCGGTCGGGGTCGAAGGTGCCCAGGCCCAGCTTGCCGGCGATGACCTCGCGCAGGGCGGCGTTGTACGACTCGCCGTAGGTCTTCAGCGCGGCCTCGAGGGGTTCCGACGCGCCCACCAGCGGATACAGCGCCTCGGCGAAGCGCGCCAGGTTCCAGCCGGCGACCATGGGCTGTCGGCCAAAGGCGTAGCGGCGGCCGGGCAGGTCGGTGGTATTGGGCGTCCAGTCGGGGTCGTAGTCGTCGATCCAGCCGTAGGGCCCGTAGTCGATGGTGAGTCCCAGCAGCGACAGGTTGTCGGTGTTCATCACCCCGTGCACGAAGCCCACCCGCATCCACTCGGCCATCAGGTGCCCGGTGCGGCGACAGACCTCGGTGAGCAGCGCCACCGCAACCGACGCCGGGTCTGGGTGCCCGTCCCTCTCCAAGGAGGACGGGCCTCCGTGCCCGTCCCTCTCCACGGAGGACGGGCCTCCGTGCCCGTTGGCGAAGTGCACCGCCCAAGCGTGCTCCACCAGCTGGCCCAGCAGCTGGGTGTCGCCCCGGCTCGCGTGGATCTCGAAGCTGCCCAGCCTCAGGAAGGACGGCGCCACGCGGCACACGATGGCGCCGGGCTCGGGACGGGCGCGCCCGTCGTAGAACATGTCGCGAATGACGGGCTCGCCGGTGGTGACCAGGCTGAGAGCCCGGGTGGTGGGCACCCTCAGGTGGAACATCGCCTCGGAGCACAGGAACTCGCGGATCGACGATCGCAGCACCGCGCGGCCGTCGGCGCTGCGGCTGAAGGGCGTGGGGCCGGAGCCCTTGAGCTGCAGCTCCCACACCGAGCCGTCCGGGGCCACCCGCTCGCCCAGGGTGATGGCGCGGCCGTCGCCCAGCTGACCCGCCCAGTGCCCGAACTGGTGACCGCCGTAGACCGAGGCGTAGGGCGACATGCCGTCGATGAGCTCGTTGCCGGCGAACACGCTGGCGAAGCGCTCGCTGTGCACGAAGTCGTCGTCGAAGCCCAACAGCTGGGCCACCTCGCGGCTGTGGGCGACCAGCTGGGGCGCGCGCACAGGGGTGGGCCGAACCCGGCTGTAGGCGGCGTGCACCTGGCGTGGGCGATGCGGCGGCCCGTCGTCGCCGGGCAGGGCGTCGACGAAGCGGGTGGTCCAGCTCAAGCCGGGTCTTCGCGGCACAGGGTGAAGTAGCTGTTGAGCGGACGGTCCCACTTGTAGGCGGCACCGATGGTGACGTGCTGGCTGACGCGGCGCATGTAGTCGCGGGTCTGGAAGTAGACCAGCACCTGGGGCCCCACCCAGTTGGGCAGCAAAAAGGGCCACTCGGCGCAGCGCTCGGTGGGGCGAAGGTAATAGTCGACCACCACCGGGCCGCGTTTGAGCTCGTCGCCCTCGCAGTCGCGCATCACGAAGTAGCCGGGGCCGATGAGGTAGCGGAAGGGGCTGGAGTTGTAGCCGCACACCAGACCCTGACTGTCGCGGGTCATCCACTTCACGAAGCGCTGCAGGCCGCGGGGCATGGGCAGGGTGTTCTGGCCATAGTGAGGCACGGCGGTGAGCGGTGCGGCGGTTGAGCGGGCGAAGTCGTCGAGGGTGAGCGCACCCTCGGCGCCGGCGAGCTCGAACAGCTTGGCCTGCTGGGCGCTGGACAGCGACGTGGCGACCTCGCGTCGGGCCTCGGGGCTCTGGCTGTCGAACCAGGCTCCAATCTCGTCGATGGGGGCGCTCTTGTTGATCAGGTCGTGGGCGGTCGTCGTCATGTGTGCCCGGTAACCGAGCGCTACACTCCCGAGCGATGTCCACCCTCGCTCCCCGCTACATGCATCGCTTCACCTGCATCGGGGATGCCTGCGAAGACGACTGCTGCGGCACCTGGGAGACGCTCGTCGACCGCGCCTCGTACGAGCGCCTGGCCCGCTCGATGCCCGAGGCACAGCTGCACACCCTTTACGAGCTGCGCGCGGACCGCACCGACGACGCCTGGGCCCGCACCCGGCGAAGCGGGGGCCAGTGCCCGGCGCTCGACCACGGCTGGTGCAGCATCCACCGCGATCATGGTGCCCAGGCCCTCAGCGACACCTGCGCCACCTACCCGCGCCGACTGCAGCGCGTGAACGGGCGCCTCGAGATGAGCGGACACACCTCGTGCCCCGAGGTCGTGCGCCAGCTGCTCTCAGGCGACGCGGTCGAGCTCGAGCCCTTCCCGGCGACCTCCCTGCCGCGGGACACCGCTGAGGACGCGCTGGTGAGCGACGATCTGCGCGGCTATGCGCGGGCGCTGCTTGGCATGACGGCGCCGCTGCCGTCCCGGCTGTGGTTCGTGCACGAGCTGGCGACCCGCTACGACGCGGGCCAGCCCACAGACCAGGTTTGGGCCGAGCTGTCCCTGCCGGACACCCTCCTGGGCCTGCATGCCGACTTCGTGGCGCGCAAGGCGCCGCTGGGCAGTGCGATGGCGGCGGTGCATGCCGCGGTGTTCGGGCGTGCCGCGCCTGGACGAGCCATCGGGCCGTTCATGCAGCTGCTGGCTGCCGCCCGGTCGACGCTGCCGGGCGAGTCGCTGCCCGAGCTGCTGCACGCCCACCTGCAGCGCCGCGCCGCCTTCGAGCGGCACGCCGAGCTCGACCGCATCCTGGGCAACTACGCCGCCGACTGGTGGTTCGCGCGCAACCACACCGACGCAGCGAGTGCCGTGGCCCACCACCACGAGCTGGTGCTGCGCCTGGCATCGCTGCGCTGGCTGCTGCTGCTCCAGCCAGCCGCCGCCCAGCTCGCGTCGACCGACGACCTTCACGGGCTGGCGGTGCGCGTCGTCTACGCCTTCGCCCGGGCCTTCGATCACAGCGATGCTTACCTGGCGCGGCAGGTCGCTGCGGGGCTGGACGTGGTGGCACTCGCAAGGTTCTAAGCCTATCCTGCCGGCCATGAAGCACCTGATCCCGCTGCTGATGCTGTTCGCCTGCACCCCCCAGGCGGCCGACGACACCGATGACTCCGGAGGCGGGTCCCAGACCGATGCCGACACGGACGCCGACGCCGACGCCGACGCCGACGCGGATGTCGACTCGGACGCCGACGCGGACTCCGATGCTGACGCGGACTCGGACTCTGACAGTGATACCGATCCGGACACCGGTGACACCGGCGACACCGGGACGGCGGTGGTCGAGCTGTGCAACGGCATCGACGACAACGGCGACGGAAGCGTCGACGAGGGCTTTCCCGACTGCGACGGCGACGGCACGGCCGACTGCGTCGACGACGGCGCCATCGTGTTCGCGGGAGCGGTGGAGCCCGAGTTCGCGGCCGGGCCGCAGTGGACCGAGCATGTCTCGTCCGTGATGCCGGCGCAGACGTGCGACACGGGGCCCTCGCCCAACACCTGCGACGACTGCATGCACGGTGGCGAGCGCCGCCAGGTTCTGGCCACGGGTGTGTGCGGCTGCGACGATCTGAGCATCAGCGACAGCCTCGGCGCCTTCGACTGGGCCTGCGAGGACACCGGGCCCGGTGCGGTGCGGGTGTTCTCGACGCAACTGCAGCCCATGAAGGGTCTGCGCGACCTCATCGACTTCTCGGCCCCCGCCTGGCGCGACAACAGCGTCACGCTGACGGGCTCCCTGGGCAGCGCAAGCACCATGCCCCAGCCCTGGCACAGCAATCCGTTGCTGGTCGACAACGACGGCGGCTCCCTGGACGCGGCGGGCACGGTGTACCTGGTGACCGCCCACAACACCGCCACCTACGCGGTCAACGCCGACAACGTGGCGCTGGTGACGGCTGCCGGCGTCACGCTGAGCGGCGCCGGCATCGGCTCGCCCGTGGTCGAGGTCGAGACCGACGACTACGCCTGGGTCGAGGCCCGCGTCGACGCCGCGAACGATGGCGCCGGCATTCGTGCCGCCGAGGCCGAGTTCACCAACATCCTGCCCAACGTGATCAACGCGTCGGGCAACTTCGGCGGGTACGGGGTCGACCTGTCCGAGGGCTACTACACCCGTGTCCGGGACGCGTTCATCGACAACTCGGCCGACCACGGCATCTACATCGCCGCGGCCTCGGACGGCACCTGCGTCGAGCGTGGTCGCCTGGTGGGCAACGCGGCCTCGCACATCCGCGTCGAGAACACGCCCGACGTGCGCCTGAGCGGGCTGGAGCTGCTCGACAGCGGTGGCCGCGGAATCTTTGGCGCCAGCGTGCCGGGCCTGGTGGTCGAAGACACCCGCAGCCAGAACTCGGCCAACAACCACATCGACGTCTCCGACGCACCCGGTGCGGTGTTTCGCCGTGTCGACGTGGCCAACGGGGGCTTCAGTGGCCTGAACGTCTACTTCAGCGATGGGGTGCGCTTCTGGGACATCCGCGCCTCCAACAACGCCCAGGTGGGCCTGTACCACTGGGGCTCGGACTTCTCGGTGGCGGGCAACGTGGTGGCGACGCACAACGGCTTCACCGGGGTCGAGTTCCAGGTCGACGACGGCGTGTTGATGGACGTGACTGCCGCGAACAACGGCGATGACGGCGTCTACGCCTGGGCAGACGGCACGGTGGGCACGCGCCTGCTCGCGGTGAACAACGGCGACGACGGGCTCAACTTCAACAGCAGCGGCGGCTTGTTCTTCGATCTCGCCTCGTGGGGCAACAGCGACGGGCTGTCGGCCTTCGATCCCTTCACCCTGTCCGGAGACGTGTGGCTGGGCGCGAACACCACCCGCGACTGTGCCAGCAACGACGATCTGACGGTGCAGGACACCACCTGCGCCCTGGTGGGCATGTCGGATGCGGTGATCACGACCACTGGCGTCGACCTGTCCGGCGCCTTCCTGGGTCCAGTCACCGTCGACGATCCCGCCAACCCCGACGACGCCCAGGGCCTCACCACGGGTCTGCCCACCGATTGGCTGGCCTTCGACGGCCGCTACCGCCAGTGGGGCAACGAGGGCACCCCGCTCGATCCGGCGATCCAGGGGCCGTGCGTGGGGCCGTGCCGAATCTACGACTGGACCCTGGCCACCGGGGCGCCCATCGTGCTCGACGCCTTCGCGCTGCCCGACGGCAACCAGACGCGCACCCACACTTTTCTGGGCGGTGGCTCGGTCACCTTCGTGGAGCACGCTACCGAGATCCTCTTTGACGGCGTGGGCAACGACGACCTGCTGTGCGAGGCCGGCGAGGCGTGCGTGTACCATCCGAACGTGGGCGCCTACCAAGGACACGGCGCTCGAGTAGACGCTGGCTTCGTGGATGGCACGATCGTGGGCGTCGATCTGCAACGCTGGGACAGCAACGGGCGGTAGACTCCAGGTCCTGGAGGTTCGATGCTCCCTCAGCGGCTGAAGGTCCCCGTCTCGGCAGCGCCCGGCCACGCAGCGGTCGTGGGCTACGACCTGGAGTTCCTGATCGAGGGCGACACGCCCATTCTTCGTGGAACGCTTCACCTGGCGCTACCCGGCGACGAAGACACGATCGTGCTTAGGGCGGTCATTCAGCACCAGGACGGCGCGATGGAGACCAACGACGAGACCGACTGGCTGGTGTCGGCCGGCGTCAGCGAGATCGAGGTGGAGTGGTGGCTCGATCATCCGGGCCTCATCACCGATCTTCGCTTTGCCGTGGGCATCACCGACAAGGTCGAGCTGGTGCCGGGCACGTCGCACGGCTCGGTGACCGTGCACGATGTGCGCTTCTTCTTGTCGCCGCCACAGCACGGCAGTCGCCGCCTGGACCTGCTGGGCGACATCGAGAACGCGGGAAGCACCGTCGAGACCTGCAACCTGGTGGTCGAATACCTGGCCGCCGATGGCTCGGTGCTCGACGACGGCTTCGCCATTGGCGACGCCCTGCCGCCGGGGCGAACCACGCTGTCCTTCCTGGGAACCTGGGACGCCGATCAGCAGGCCAAACATGGCACCCCCGCCGGCGTTCGCATCAAGCACGTCGAGCTCGAGAACACCCGGTGGTGGTCCTCGGCGCTTGCCCCGAGCCACGACCTGCCGCCGCCTCCTCCGCCGCAGCCCGGCTACACCACGGGGCAGAGCCCGGCGGGGGTCGACCTGTCGCTCGGCGGCCTGCCCAACCGCCCCGACGACCTGGACCTGCCGGCCGACCTCGCCCGAGAACTCGAGCAGCTGGGCCTCGATCCCAACGCCGAGCTGGGCGAGATCGAGGCCATGATGAAGAAGCTACAAGACCGCTGATTCAGCGGCTCCAGACCACGCCCGAACGCCCGTCGCTGCCCTGCCAGCATCCGTTGCCCACGTAGCTGTAGATGATGTAGTTGCAGCTGCCGCCCGACGGGGAGTAGGACTCGATCCCCGCGTGCGAGGGGTACCCAGAGGTCGGGTAGTACGGCCCCGACACGCTGTTGCTGCAGGGATTGGTCTGGTTGGTCGAGTCGGCATCGAGTGTGCCGCTGAAGTACGTGGTCACGCCGTTGCAGGTGAAGCGAAAGGCCTCGGTCGTCAGCTGGTTGATGATCGAGTCTGCGTACTTTCCGTGGGCGCTCGCCGTGGTCATGCCCGAGGCGCCCACCGCGCTCGCCGTGCGATGCGCTCGGTTGGCCCCGTTGATCCCGACGACCCGCGTCCAGCCGCCTCCAGCTGTCGTCATGTCGCAGTAGGCCTGGAAGGAGTCGGCGGTGGAGCCGTCGTTGGGATCGATCCAATACGTGCCGCTTGGCAGGCTCGGGTACCCGGTGTGCAAGGTCTTGCAGCTCAGGGCCGGGCGATCGGCCGCCGAACCGTCATCGAGGCCCGCCATGTCGATGACGTTCCAGTCGGAGCCGTCGCAGAGCTCCAGCTCGCCGCTGTTGTAGCGAAGCTGCCCCTCGGTGCTGCCGTCGCAGGTGGCGGTGGTCGTTCCGATTGGCACGGCCCCGCCCGCCGCAATCGCGCCCACGTCGGCCGCGGTGTAGCTGTGGGTATGCGATGCGTCGGCGTAGTTGCTGTGGATGTGGTCACCTGCGGCGACCTGGGTGCTGCCGGTGCCCACGGGCAGGCGACCGAGCGCGACTTGGCCCGAGGTGAGCTTGCTGGCGTCAAGATCGGGAACCTGGGCCGCCGTGGCGATGCCGGTGACCTCGGTGAAGGGATGGGTGTGGTCGCCCGCAGCCACCGAGGCCGAGTCGTCGCCCACCGGGATGTTGCCGATATCGATGGTGCCGGTGAGCGAGCTGGCATCGACCGACGCGGGTGAACCGCAGGCCCAGGCCGTGCCGGTCCAGGTCAGCACCTGCCCGTCGCTGCAGCTGATGTCTGAGATCGTGGTCGGACGGCCGACCACGGCGTTCCAGTCCACGGCGTTGGCCGTGTCGGCGACCGTCGCGCTGTCGGCCACCATTGCCGAGACGGCGACCTCGGCCCGCAGGGCGTAGGGCACGCTCGCCACCTTCAGGCGGCCCAGCTCGGGACCGCTGTTCACCGAGATGCCCATCCAGGCGTCGTCGTCGAACATGGTGTCGTCGAGCGGTGTACCCGCGGCGCCGAGGGTGACCGCGAAGTAGCCATCCTGGAAGCTCAGGCCGGTGAAGGACTCGCTCCAGCCCGCTGTGCCGCCCGTGGCGGTGTCGTACAGGCGGATCTCGATGTCGTTGCTGCCGTCGAGGGGGGCACCGAGGGCATCGAAGAGCCGCCCCTGGTGGGACAGCTCCATCGGGACGGCCAGGGCCGAAGCGGGCACCCATAGGGCCAGAATGAGCAGGTTTCGCATGGGGATCTCCGTGTTGGGAATCAGTGGCGCGGGACGGCTTCGATGATCAGCTGGCTTCCGTAGCTGTTCGAGAAGAGGCAGTTGTCGCTCGACCCGCCCCAGTTCTCGTTCGCCGCCACCCGCAGGGTGTGACGCCCGGGCGCGAGATCCACGACTTCGTGGAAGTCCTTGTTGACCCACCAGTTGTCGGCGGTGTCGTTGGACAGCTGCACGAAGCCCGTTCCGTACCCGCCGCGGTTCGAGATGGGGCTGGTGCTGCCATCGAGGTACATCCACACCGCGCAGTGCTGGCCCGAGAAAGCGCTGCCAGGGCGGATGATCATGCCCGAGTAGGTGATCTTGACGCGCGAGGGCTGCTTGAGATCGAAGGTGACCGCGCTCAAGCCAGGGATGTCGGTGATCGCGGCCCCGACGGTCACGTCGCTAGACGAGTACGAGCGCCAAATCTGCGGGCCTGCCGATGCGGAGGGGTACACGCGCACGTGGTCGATGGACAGGTCGGTGGTGGCCGAGCCGTCGAAGCCGTCCCAGCCGACGAACTGATCGGCGTCGTCGTAGCGCCAGGCACACCAGGTCTCGAACTCCTGCCACTCGTCGGACGCGGCAAAGCTGCCCGGGGTGAGCGGAATCGTCGCGCCGACGCCCGCCCAAGCGCCGCGGTTCGCGGTGCAGTTCAGCGCGCCCAGGCTTCCGGTCCCGGTGTTGTCGCTGACCTTGGCCCGCACCACCACCCGCGCGGGGCCGTTCGAGATGGCGTGGCCCAGGTCGGGACGGTGAACGCCGTACAGGCGCGTGCCGCCGGTGTCCCCGGCCGCCCCCAGGCGCACCATGCCACCTGAGGCGGTGGGGTCGGAGGCATTGGCACCGATGGTCACGTTGCTGGCCAGCGGACCTTCGCCCTCGAGCACCGTGCCTCCCCACTGGTTGTGGGTCACGTACTCCCAGTCTGGAGCAAGGGGACTGGCCGTTGTGCCGTCGCCGGTCAGGCCGACGTCGGTGGCGACCATGGCGTCCTCGCAGATCCACGCCGAGTTGCCGTCGTCCCAGCGGGCCACCTGGCCGTCGGCGGCGCAGGTCAGGTCGCCCAGGGTGGTGAGCGCCGCGACGTCGCTGGCGACCTGCTGGATGTCGGTGTCCAGGCCGTAGCCCTCGCCTGCGATGACCCCGACGATCTCGGCGTCGGTGCGCGGGCTGACCTCGGGCACACAGGTGGCCGTACCGCCGGCGTACACGATGGTGTCGCCATCGGCGCAGCCAAGGTTGGTGAGCGAGGGGTCGCCATCGGTGATGACCGTCGTGCCGTTGATGCGGATCTCGGTCGCGTCGACCACGCCGCCGCTGAGGTTCACGGCGGTGTCGGCGTTGAGCGCGCGATACGCGTACGGCACGCTCACCAGCTGGGCCCGACCGGGCAGCTCGGGGCCCGAGTCGATGGCGATGCCCAGAAAGACGCTGTCTCCGTCGAAGGTGCTCGCGTCGAGCGCGTTGCTGGAGTCGGCGCCGAGCATGAGCGTGTAGTAGCCGTTGTCGAAGGTCACGGTCTGGGTCTCGGACCACAGGTTGGTGCCCGTGGATGGGGCGTCGTAGAGCGTGAGGCTGACGTCGTGGCTGCCGTCGAGGGCGCCGCCGGTGTTGTCGAAGAGCCGTCCCTGGTGCGTGAGCTGCATGGGGATGGCAAGGGCGGTTGCGGGCAGAAGCAGGGCCAGGGCCAGGATGGTGCGCATGGGAACTCCAGAAGTTGCGTCAGGGTAGATCAATCCAGACCCGATCGGGTGACATCCGTGCCCAACGCTGGTGTTGTGAAGCCAGTACGTTGGGTGTCCCCGGAGGTTGTCATGTTCCGCTCCGTGCTCGTGTTTGCGATCCTGTCGTCGCTCCCAGCCATCGCCAAGCCTGTTGATGCGGGCGATGCCTGCATCCGCCCGGTCGATCTCGAGCCCGCGGCCATGCTCGGACGCCTGTCCGAGCTCGAGGTGGCGTGCCTGCGCTACGCGTCGCTGGCCCACAACCCACAGCACTTTCGGCAGCGGGCCAGCAAGCTGCTGCTCGCCAATGCCGAGGCCAGGCACGACCGCGCGCAGTGGGCCCAGCTCGCCGAGTTCCACCTGTCCGAGCTCGACGCGTCGGACGCCGGCCTGATGGTTCGCTACGCGCGCTACCTCGCCGACGACGCCGACAGCCGCCAGCGCGCCATCTACTGGACCGAGCGCTCGCTCGATGCGATGGGCAACTGGACGGGCGCCGCGCGCCAGCAGACCCGCGACCAGGCGCTGGGCCTGCTGGTGGTGCTCGAGGTGCGCAACGCCAACGACGCGGCCACCCGGTGGGCCAACGCGGCCAGCATCGAGACCGAAGACGAGCGCGATCGCGCCATGCAGCTGGCGCGAATGACCACCCTGGAGTGGTGCGAGCACCGCGGTGCCTACCGCATGCCGCTTCGTCCGGCCCTCGACGCCTACGTCGCCAGCGGCGGCGAGGCCGACACCTGCATCAGCTCGGCGTGGGCGGGACGCCAGATCACCACCGGCGACACCGAGCCCTTCGAGAACCTGGACTGGGTGGATCGGCCTTAGCAGTCCACTGCAGAAGGCCGCGTAGCGGCCGCTGCAGGGCCTGCTCCCGTGCCCGTGACCGTGCCCGTGACCGTGCCCGTGACCGTGACCGTGCCCGTGCCCGTGCCCGTGCCCGTGCCCGTGCCCGTGACCGTGACCGTCCACGTCACCGTCGACGTTCACGCACGCGTCGGCGTCGGTCCCCCGAACCTCTGGCCGGCTGGAGTCGAGAGGCTGGACGGCGGATTCGAAGCGCGGCGGTCGATCGCGGGCGCGCACCTAGGCTCACCGCCCGCTGCCGTCCACCTTCACCCCCACCATCACCTGCAGCGGCGCCGTGGGCCGGGCCCCGAAGGGCCGCCAGCTCTCGAGCGCCTTGCTGCCGGTCAGGTTGGTGCCGGTCGCGTACAGACGAACCCGGTCGGTGACCGCGGCCTGGGCCGCCGCATCCAGCAGCAGCAGCGGCGGCACATCCATCTCGCCCCCGGGGAGCTCGCCCGCCGCGTCCAGCATCCCGCTGCGGGCGGTCACCCCCACCGACAGGCTGACCCGGCGCGCCAGGCTCTCGACCCCGGTTCGCGCCGAGCCCGTCCAGCGGGGCACGTAGGGCAAGGATTCGCCCTCGGTCACACGGCCGAACTGCGGAAAGCCACTGGTGAAGCTGTTTCGGAAGCGCGTGTCGGTGAACGTGCCGTTGACCTGGAGCGGCAGCCAGAGCCGCCCGGCCAGCAGGCCCTCGGTCTGGGCGGCGGCCTCGACGCCGGTGACCCACACCCGCCCAGCGTTGAACTGCAGGTCCAGGTCGTCGCCGATGCAGCCGCCGCTGATGGTGCACTGTCCGGTCAGGTTCACGTAGTCGTTGGCGAAGGCCACCACCTCGAAGTGGCGCTCGCCGCTGCCCATGCGCATGCCGGCCTCGTGGTTCCACGACAGCTCGGGCTTGGTGTCGCTGGCGGCACCCGGCGCGACCGGGCTGAAGCCTCGATGCGTGCCTGCAAAGAGGTCCAGCCGCTCGCCCGCCTCGAACAGCACCGCGGCACCGGGCAGCGGGGTGATGCGGGTCTGGGACTTCTGCTCGGCGTCGCCCACGTCCTGGCGGTGGGTATTCACCGCCTCGACGCGCACCCCGGGCAGGACGTGCAGCCGGCCCACGCCGATCTGCTCGTGCACGTGGAGGGACAGCGCGGTCGCTCGTGCCGTCGAGTCCAGGGTGGTGAGCGTGTCGTCGCCGGTGTGCACCAGCGCGCCGGACTGCATGGCATGGGCCTCTTCGGTGTGCACGCGTCCAACGAGGTCGTGGTGCACACGCGCCCCGAACTCCAGGGTGCTCTGGACCTTGCCGGCACGGGCTTCCCAGCGCCCTCGGGTCTGCACGCCGGCGCTGTGGAACCAGCGCGCGTTGGTGCCGAGCATCAGGTTCTGGCCGGCTGTGGTGCTGTCCTCGTCGCCGCGCAGGATGGCCAGGAACACCGATGACTGGCCCGAGTCCGGCCCCTGCAGCAAGGCGTGCAGGTCGGGCCCGTCGGCAAAGCGGTTCAGCTTGGTCCAGCTGCGGTCCAAGAAGTGGTGGTACGCCACCGTGCGCAGCTGCAGGTGGTCGCGGGACCACCCCCAGGACAGCTCGGCCTGGGTGCGGCTCCACGACATGTCGGCCAGCTGGCTGGCGGCGTAGCGACGGTAGGGCTGGGCGGCGTAGTCGCTCGCGTGCAGCCCCAGGTAGGTCTCTTGGCTGCGCTCGGTGGCGAAGCCCAGCTTGAGCGACACGACGTTGCGCGTGCGGGCGTCGAGCGGCGAGGCCAGGCGCCCCTTCACCATGAGCTCGGAGCGCCGGAAGCCGGTGGGCCCGCCCCCGTCGAGCTGCTTGAAGCCGCCGCTCGACAGGTGCACCCCTTCGGCCAGGATGCCGCGGCGCTCGTCGCCCAAGCCGCCCCAGACGTGCATCTTGCCGGACTCGCGCATGCCCGCCGCCAGGTCGATGCCGTAGGCTCGGTTGGTGGGGACCTCCCGCGTCTTCAGGTTGATGGCGCCGCCGACGGTGTGCGGCCCGTGGGTGGTGGCTGCTGGGCCCTTGAACACCTCGATCCCTACCAGGCGGGTGGTCATGGGGAAGTAGTAGGCGGCGGGCGCGGCGTAGGGCGCCGGCGCCAGAGGCACGCCGTCTTCGAGCAGGGTGATCTTGGCGCTGCGGTCGCTGTTGGCACCGCGAATGCCGATGTTGGGCCGCAGCCCGAAGCCATCCTCGCCGCGCACGTACACCCCCGACACCGCCGGCAGCAGGCGCTGGATGTCGTCGTACTCGAAGCGCTCGAGCTCGGCCTCGTCGATGGCATCGGCGGCGCCGGCCACATGGGGCAGGCCGTCCTTGCCGTACACGATGATGTCGTCGAGCTCGTCGAGCTCGCCATAGCTCCCGTCATCGGCGGGCTCGTCGCCGTCCGGGTCATCCTGCCCCCAGGCGGTCGTGGGCAGCGCGGTCAGCAGCATCGCTCCGAGCCAGCTGGCCCGGCTGGCCACACGCCCGCGAGGCTGCAGTCGGCCGGCCACCTCGGCGACCGGCCCGAACCAGGCGCTCCACAGGTCGTGTCCGTGGTTGCGCTCGTCCAGGCCGAAGCGCTGGGGAGGGGCCTCGGCCAGTCTCAGGGTGCCGCCCAGGCGGTCCCAGACGGCCAGCCAGGTGCCAAAGTTGCTGCCCTGCTCGAGCCGGTCGGCGCTGTGGTGCACCTGGTGCTGTGCTGGGCTGATGAGCCAGCGCTCCAGCCGCCCCCAGCTGATCCAGACGTGGCTGTGGCGCAGGTTCCCCGTGGCGATGTTCAGCACCAGACCGATGCCGTGCACGCCCAGCAGCGACCACTGGACCGCCGCGTCGCGGAACACCCAGAAGAAGACCCCGGCAACCACGCCGGTGACCACCGCGCCGCGAAGCTGGTACAGCAGCGACTCGACCGGGTGCACGCGGTGGAAACTGAGCGGGGTGAGCTGCTCGGCGCTGTGGTGCACCTGGTGGAAGGACCACAGGGTGGGCAGCGCGTGCATGCACCGATGAAGCAGGTAGCGGCTGCCGTCCCAGGCCACGAAGAGCACCAGGGTGTAGGCCGCGGTCACCGCCGCCGGCGACGCCTGCAGCGCCGGGCTGCCTAGCGCACCCAGCGCCAAGGCCAGCTGCGTCGCCAGCCACCAGCCCGCGCCCAGTGATGCCGCCGGGAGCAGCAGGTCCAGTAGCTGGCGGGCGACCATCAGCTGGGCGTCCAGACGACCCGAGGCACGGGTCGCGTCGCGTACCATCCTTGAGACGCCGCTCCATCCCGAAACACATACCGTGATGACAAGGGTAACCAGCAGCGCGGGCCAGAAGGTCCGACTTCCGGGATCCAGGAACGGGCTCAGTACCGTCCCCAGCAACTCCATCAGTCGTTGTCCCCGGCGGCTTCGGAGGGAATCTGCAGGGTGAGCACCGTCGCGATGTCGCCCTTGAGCAGGTCGGTCACCACCTTGATGTCGTCGTAGGCGACACCCACCGCGGGGTCGGCGGCGTGGCCGGCCAGCGGGTGGGGAATGGCCGTGACCGAGGCGTCGGCGGCATCGAGCGCATCGTGCATCTGGGTGACGAGATCGGCGTGCCCCAGCTCGGCAAGCAGGTCGTCGAAGCCCTGCCCATCGCCCCCGTCGAACAGCGCGCGAAAGCCCTGCAGGTTGGCGGCCAGCGCGTCGCTGGATGCCCCGGACGCCTCGAGCTCGAAGCCGTCAGGGCAAGTGGCATCGGTGCACTCGATGATGCCCGCGGGGATGCCGAGCTTGGCGTCCTTGGTCTCGGTCTCGAGGTAGAAGAGCGCGTCGAACAGGGCGTTCAGTGCCTGCTGCTGGCTGCTGTAGGGCGAACTGTTGCCGCCCGCATCGGCGAGCTGGCCACTGAAGTCGTCCCCATCGGGTGACCAGGCGGCGATCAGCCGATCGACGTCGTCGACCACTCCGCCGGAGACAACCGCGGCATAGGCGGCCCGGCGAGCCTCGACGCCGTCGGCTCCCAGCGCGTCCCAGGTGCCGTCGGCGTTGAGCGGCAGCTGGCCGGGGCACACGTTGTCGGCACCCGCGTGCAGCAGGTGCTCCAGGGTGTCCAGGCCATAGGCATTCACCAGGTTCGCCAAAAAGAAGTCGGCTTCGGCGAAGCTCGCGTCGGCGGTGACCTGATCGACCCGGCAGGGGTTGGTGGTGGGCCAGCTGTACAGCTCGTCGCGCAGGTCCTGCCCGGCCACCGCCGTCAGGGCGGATCCAGCGGGCCCCACCTGCAAGAGCTCGAGCTGCTGGGCCTGGTGCATGGTCTGCGTCCAGGCGTCGATCGCCGCGGCCTTGGCGGTGGCCACGTCGCCGTCGCCGTCGGCCGCGGCCTGCCAGGCGTCGCTGGCGGCCTGCAGGTCGTTGGCGGTGGCGCGCAGCTCCTCGAGTGCGGGCAGCACCACCTTCGGGCCGACATCGGCGAGCACAGCGGAGGCATCGAGGCCGCCGTCACCGGTGTCGTCGGCCCCCGTCACGCACGCATGCAGCACCGCCGCGACGCCGAGCGCCGCGAGCAGGGCTGCGGATCTACCAGCCGCCCAGTCCATCGGAGTCACCCAGGTTGGCGGCGTCGAAGCCGTATGCGGTGCCGATCAGCGCTCGCGCGGCGATCAGGTCGTCCCGGTACGCGGTGATGTCGGCGGCCTCGGCGTTCTCGAGCACCGGCGCGGTGCCCAGCAGACCATGCAGGGTCGCGAAGTCGGTGTCCGAGACCGGCGAGTGGGGGTTGAACTGGAACGACAGCGCGAAGCCCTTCATCTCGGACCAGTGCTTGGCGTGGGCCGCGAAGCCGTAGCCGTCGGTGCCGAAAGCGCCCATGTCTTGCAGGGTGTCGTTGATGTAGTGCACGACCGTCGCGGCGATGGCCGCCTCCCAGGCACCGATGGCCTGGTCACGGTAGCCCTCGAGCTCGGCCATCTGCGCGTCGGTGAGCGTGTCGTCGGTGGTGGCCAGCAGGTGGCGTCCCATCAAGAAGCCGTTCCACGCATCGGCGGTGAAGTCGGTCGCCGCGGCGGGGTTGGCACCCAGGTCGCGCTTGGCGGCGTTGACCGAGGCGCCGAAGCACATCTCGCTGGTGAGGTCGATCTTGCCGTCCTCGTCGGCGTCGACGGCGTTGTCATTGGCGATCTGCTCGTCGGTCCAGCTGCCGTAGCTGCGCGAGGCTCCAAAGTAGCCAAAGCCCTCGTCCCAGGCGTGCTCCAGCTCGGTGTGGCTCGCGCCCTCGGCCAGCGCACTGTGGTCGGCCAGCAGGCCCTTGCCGTCGATGTCGTTGTCCAGGTAGTCGTCGGCGGCCTGGCTGAAGTGGATGGCGCCCAGCAGGAACTTCTCGGTCAGCTGCTGCAGGTCCTGCCCCTGGGGGGTGATGTAGACCGCCGGAACGGGCTGTCCGTCGGGATCGAGGGGGTAGGTCCCGGCTCCCCAGTCCACCGCCTGGTCGTCGATCACGCCAAACCAGTGGCGCACCAGGCTCTCTGGGGTGGTGACCCCGTCGGCATCCCAGCCCACGAAGTCGGTGCTCCAGTCGGCGTGCTGCCCGGTGGCGTCGTTGCCGGCGAGCTTGCCGACGAGGTTCTTGTCGCTGCTGATGTCGTTCCAGCTGGTCTGCAGGGGTGCCGGTGTGGTGCTGACCTGGTGACCCAGGGCTCCGGCGGTGCTGCTGTCGAACTCGAAGTAGAAATTCAGCTCGGACTCGACGTCCCCTTCGGCGGGGAAAAACAGCGCATTGTCGAGTCGGGCCGTCAGGACCCCGATGTGCCCCTTGAGGTCGTGCACCAGCACGCTCCGCATGACCTGTCCGCTGTACGAGACCGACGAGGCCTCACCGTCGCGGGAGGTGAAGCCGTAGCTGTCGGGCACGCTCGCGGTACCCGTGTCCTGGGGCGCTCCTGTGTCGCTGGTGTCATCTTGGTGGTCGTTGCCGTTGCAGGCGAACAATGTGGCGGTGATGGCGGCGATGGCGACGCGCATGGTCGTGGGGCTCCCTGGGGTGGCCAGGAGTTATAACTGAAAATGAAAATCATTTTCAATTAGAGCGCACAAAAAAGTGGCCCCAGCGTACTCGCGTGTGGCCGGGTCCTCGTGTACAGTCGCGCCGCATTGGAGGAAACAGCATGCGCATTCTCTTCGTTCTCGGCACCCTGATCTCCCTGTCGGCCTGCGGCGGCGGCGAAGACGGCGAAGCCCTCTTCGGCACCCACTGTGCGACCTGCCATGGCGCCGATGGCGCGGGTGTGGCGTCGGTCGGACCGTCCCTCGGCGAC
The DNA here is from genome assembly GCA_965216925.1 of Myxococcota bacterium. Classification (GTDB taxonomy): domain Bacteria; phylum Myxococcota_A; class UBA796; order UBA796; genus CAYYHT01. The sequence continues at coordinate 6,679,261 of CBDCGT010000001.1, forward strand.
CGGGTCCCCGGTCTGACCGAAGCCGATGTGGCTGCCATCATCAATTCCGGTGCCGACACCGAGAGCGACGACTTCTCGCCCATGCTGCCCGTCAGCGTCAGCGCCGAAGAAGCCGATGCCATCGCGGCCCACGTCGTGGCGACCTGGGGCTCATAGGCCCCCTCGCTCGGCCCTTCATGGGCTGACTACCAGCTCTCGTTACGCGGCCTGACCTCGCACTCGAAGGTCCAGGCCGTTGCTGGTTGTTGGGACAGCGTCCACATCGTGTGGGCGATGTCGGCGGGCTCGAGCCAGTCGCCAGGCCCCTTGCCCTCGAGCCAGGCGGCAGTCCTGGGCGCCTTCACGATGCCGTCCAGGATGACGTAGGCAACGTGGATGTTCTCGGGCCACAGGTGGCGCGCCAGCGACTGCGCCAGGTTGCGCTGCCCACCCTTGGCCTGGGCGAACGCCAGGAATCGAGCCCCACCGCGCAGCGACGCCGTGGCGCCCGTGATCAGGATGTTGCCCTGACCCGCTGCGCGCATGTCGGCGACCGCGGCCTTCGCCGCCAAGAAGAGCCCACGCACGTTGACGTCCCAGGCCAGCTGCAAGGCGTCCAGATCGACGTCGTCGAAGGTGCCGAACACCCCGGAGCCCGCGTTGAACAGCAGGGTGTGGACGGGACCGAGCTCGGAACGCACCGTGGCGAAAGCACGGGCGACGGCATCGGCGTCGGTGACGTCGCACGCGACGGGCAGAGCACCGTCGCCAAGCTCCTGGGCAAGGCCGCTGCTGAAGTCCGTCGACCGAGACAACAGGGCGACTCGAAAGCCCTCGGCGTGGAACTTGCGGGCGAAGGCCTCGCCGTTGCCTGGGCCCATGCCGATCACCACCGCCACCTTGCTCATGTCACCTCCGTCTGCGACCGCCCCCACCTATACGCGGCAGTTCCAGGGTAAAGGTGCCGGACGGACCGTCCAGCTCCAGGCGGCACTGGTTCAGGAAGTCCCAGCCCAGCAGCGCCACCACGTGAAAGCCCTCGACCACGTGGGCGAGATCGGGCACCTCGATGAAGTCGAGCTCCCACAGGCGCTTGTCTTGCGCGATGCGAAGGGCGGCCCGGCGCGTGGGGCTGACCGGGTGCTCGCCACCGGTGTCGGTGACGGCGAAGAAGCGTGCCACGCCATGGGTGGCGAGCTCCAGGTCGTGCGCCACGCCCTTGTCGAGCGCCGACATCATGGCGCCGGTGTCGATGACCGCCAGCCCCTTGCTGAAGCGCCGGTTGTCGCCCAGGCCGTGGACCTCGACCTGGAGGATCGGGCCGCACGCCGGGTGCAGCAAGCCGCGGAATCGGTACGGGGCACGGGTGGCCATGGCGGAAGTGTACTCGGCTCGGGGCTGGGTCGAGGCCGTGCCCCATTGCCACAGGGCGGCGCGGGCGTAGACTGCGCACCCAGACAAGGAGGTCCGGATGCGCATTGCAGTCCTGGGAACGGGCATGGTGGGCAAGGCCATCGCCAGCAAGCTGATCGAGGTGGGGCACGAGGTGCGCATGGGCTCACGGACGGCCGACAATCCAGCGGCCACCGAGTGGGCCGCGGCCCACGGTGATCGGGCCAGCCACGGCACCTTCGCCGACGCCGCGGCCTTTGGCGAGGCGGTGTTCCAGTGCGCCAAGGGCGAACACGCGGTGGCGGTGGTCACCGCCGCCGGCGCCGAGAACCTGGCCGCGAAGGTGCTCTTCGAGCTCGGCAACCCGCTGGACTTCAGCCAGGGCTTCCCGCCGCGTCTGTGGGTCTGCAACGACGACTCCCTGGGCGAGCAGGTCCAGCGAGCGGTGCCCACGGCCAAGGTGGTCAAGACGCTCAACACCCTGGGCAACGAGCTGATGGTCGACCCGGCGAGCCTGGGCGGCGGCGACCACACCATCTTTGTCGCGGGCAACGACGCCGGCGCCAAGGAGCAGGCCGCGGCCTGGCTTGGCGAGTGGTTCGGGCACGGTGACATCCTGGACGTGGGCGACATCAGCGCGGCGCGCGGGCTCGAGGCGTGGTTGTTGCTGTGGACGCGCATGTACGGCGCGCTCGGCACGGCCAACTTCCAGATCAAGGTGGTGCGCGGATGAAGGTCGCTGTCGTCACCGGAGGCAACCGAGGTCTGGGGCGCGGCACCGCCCACGAGCTCGCTCGCCAGGGCTTCTCAGTGGTCATCAGCTCCCGAGACCGCGCCGGCGGCGAGGCGATCGCCGACGAGATCGGCCGAGACACCGGTGCGACCGTGGTTTCCTTTGCCCTCGACGTCCGCGACGAAGAGGGCGCCGAAGCGCTGGCCGCCTTCGTGGGCGACACCTTCGGCCGCTGCGATGTGCTGGTGAACAACGCCGGCTACATCGCCGATGTCGACGGGCGGGCCAACCTGATGGGCACCACACCCGAGCTCATCCTGGCCAACATCGACACCAATGCGATGGGCGCGCTGCGGGTCACCCGCGCCCTGCTGCCCATGCTCCAGGCGAGCGGGCGCGCCAACGTGGTGAACGTGTCCTCGGGCATGGGCGGCATCGCCGAGATGGGCACCGGCTACCCCGCCTACCGCCTGTCCAAGGTGGCGCTCAACGGGCTGACCCGGCTCATGCACACCGAATGGAACAGCCGAGGCATTCGCATCAACGCCGTGTGCCCTGGCTGGGTGCGCACCGACATGGGGGGTGCCGGCGCGACACGCTCGATCCCCGAGGGCGTGGCGAGCATCTTGTGGGCCGCCCTGCTCGATGCCGACGGACCGAGCGGCGGCTTCTACCGAGACGGCGTCGAGCAGGCCTGGTAGCTACGCACCGGGGCGCAGGGTGGCCATGCCGTCTTCGCGGGTGATGACGGGCTCGTAGCCCAGCAAGCGCTTGGCCTTGTCGGTGCGGATGGTCTTGTCGCGGCTCATCGCGCACACGGCGAAGTACGACAGCGGTGGTGTGCTGGTGAGGCCGAGCATGCGCCACGTGCCCTCGAGCAGGCGTCCGAGCGGTCGCACCAGCCAGCCTGGGGCGCTTCGGCCGGGCAGCACGATGTCCGTGGCGGCCGCCATGCCGCTCACGAAGTCGCGCATGGTCGAGGTGCCGTCGTCGGCGACAAAGAAGGCCTCGCCCGTGTGCTCGGTGTCGAGGGCCAGCTCGATGCCCTTCACCAGGTTGTAGATGTGGGTGGTGGAGGTCAGGCGCTGGCCGCCATCGAGCCACACCCAGCCCCCCTCGTCGGCCATGCGCTTGATCGCGGGCAGCAGCGTGTTGTCGCGCGGCCCCCACACGAAGCACGGGCGCACCGAGGTGGTGGCGAAGTCGGGGCTGTTCGCGGCCAGGACCGCCTGCTCGGCAGCGGCCTTGGACTCGCTGTACAAGAACGCGTGCTGCTGGGGGTAGGGGTGGGTCTCGTCGGCGTCGACCAGGGGGCCGCCGTCCCAGACCGCGGCCTCGGTGCCGATGTGCACGAAGCGCCGCACCCCGGCCTGCTGGGCGGCCTCGATCAGCTGGGTGGTGCCGGTGACATTGGCCTCCCAGAACTGCTCGCGCGTGCCGTATTCCTCGACGAATGCGGCGCAGTGAACGATGACGTCGACGCCGTCCAGGTGCGTCGCCTGGACCGAGCCCAGCGAGCAGCGCACGGGCGTGGCGCCCCAGCGGGCCACCTTTTGCTCGCTGTCCTCGCTTCGTGCCATGGCGCAGACGTCGTGCCCAGACGCGGCCAGGCGCTCGGCGACGTGGCTGCCGACGAATCCGCTGGCACCGGTGACGAAGACCTTCATGGGTGTTTCCTATCTCAATCAGCCTGCAGAACCGCGAGAACCGATGCTAGTCTCGCGGGCACGAGAGGTCTGCGTGCCGCGAAGTGTACTGATTCCGCTTGTGCTCGTGTTGGCTGGCGGGTGCGACGACACCGTCTACCCAGGCGGTGGAGGTGGCGGTGGTGGTGGGCACGCGCCAGACTGGGACGGCGTTCAGGAGTACCTGGACGCGCACTGCTACAGCTGCCACGCCAACGGCATCGGCACGGGCGCCTTCCCCGAAGACATCGAGGCCGAGGCCGACCCCGACTTTGCCGACGAGCGCCTCCTGCTCACCCCCGGCGATCCCGACAACTCCCCGCTGTGGATCTCGCTCACCATCACCGAGTCGACCGCCGACGGCATCGACCCCATGCCGCTTGGCCGCACCAGCGCCATCGACATCACTGCCATCCAACACATCAAGCTGTGGATCTACGATGGCGCCCCCTTGGACTCTGCGGAGTAAGCCCCCCATGCGATTGCTTTCTGTCTCCCTGCTCGCCGCGCTCGTGCCGGCTGTCGCGTCGGCCCAGATCGCCGACGAGTGCCTCGACCTCGCCGACAGCCAGCCCAGTGACTACGACGAGCAGGTCCAGCAGGACTTCCTGGCCAACTACGTCATGCTGGCCATGACCTACTCCCCGGCGCACGCCCCCATCCCCCACGAGCCCGGACACGGAGCCATCGGCGTGGGGCTTCAGGTCATCCCGCCGCTGGGCTGCAAGAAGCGCTTCGTGCTCGACTGGACCAAGACCGAAGACACCAACAAGACGCCGGTGGGCCCGGTTCCGCGCGCCACCTTCGCCTTTCCCAAGCTGGGGCCGCTTCACCTGTACGCGGGCATCGGCTACCTGCCGCCGCTGACGCTGTTGGGCACCCGCAACGTCATCTTCCAGGGCGAGTTCGGCGTGGGTGTCGCCGTGGCCGACGACCAGTTCGAGTTTGGTGGGCGCATCCACGCCGCCCAGATGAAGACCGTCGCCGATGCCGCGACCGCCTTCAGCGACGACGATCCGTCCATCCTCGACCTGTACCTGGGCAGCTCGATCGGCTTCGATCTGATGGCGGGCTACGCCGGCATCGAGAACATCAAGCCCTACGCCGCCATCGGCTTCACCGACGTCTCGACCTTCTTCTTCATCGGCGACGACGGCCTGGTCACCAACAACCTGCATCCCTACGCAGGCATGACCTTCTCGGTGGGCGTCGACGCGCTCACCTTCGAGAAGCTGCGCTGGGGAGCCGAGTTCTACGGCGCTCCTGGTGGCTACTCCACGCCGCGCGATGCGGGCCAGGGCGAGTTCGACATCCCCGGCCCCGACAAGGCCAACTACGGCAGCATCTACACAGCGCGGCTGCGCATTGGCTACGAGCTGTAGTGGGTCGCTGGTTCTCGCCGATCTTGTTCTTCGCGGCGTCGGCCTACGTGTACCACTACAACTCGACCCGCACCGACAGCGTGCTGTTGTTGCCGTTCATGGAGCCGCTGGCTGGGCCTTCGCCGCATGCGCAGGGGCAGATGACCTGGCAGGTGACGCTGGCCTTGGCGGTGTTGCTGTCGCTGTGGGCCGTCTGGGGCATGCGCGAGGGGCCCAAGCCGACCGAGGGTGATTAGTCCCACCACCCCTGCAAGAACCAGCGCCCGCCCTCGCTGAACACCCACGCGGTGCCCGTCTGCAGCTGCACCGACCAGTAGTCGCGCTCGAAGCCGCGGTCGTCGCTCCACCACTCTCCGTGCAGGCGCTCGGGACCACGTGCGCGCTGGACCTGCTGCCAGCCGTTCACGACGTGAACGCGCAGCGGGGTGCCGTCGGCCTCGCGCACATCGATGAGCTGGGGCCGGGGCAGCACGATGGTGGGGCGAGGAGGGGCGAGGGCCAGCTGGTGGCGCCATTGATGCTGGACCGGATCGAGCTTCATGGTGCTGGGGCGCCCCACCGGGGCCTGCACATCGTGCCCGTCGCGCCAGGCCGACTCCGGGCGCCAGGACTCGACCAGCACAGGCCGCACGATGGCCTCGGCGCCCAGGGCATCGGCCAGGCGAGCGATCAGGTCGACCTCGGACTCGGCGGCCTGGGTGCGGTCGTGCAGGCTGGGCTGCAGCCCACCGTCGGGGGCGGACTCTTCGACCTCGAGGGCCAGATCGCTGGCGGGGGCATCGAGCTGGATGCCCTGGAGGCGTGCCGAGAGCACGCGCAGGATGGTGGGCACGTCACGGGTGGGCCGACCCACACGAATGCGGAGCAGCCGGACCTGCCCCGACTCGAGAGACAGGCGAATGGCCAGGCGCACGATGACGCGGTCGCGTCGAAAGAGCTGCTCGCAGAGCGTGGCCAGCGCGCCGCGCATCGCGAACATCAGCGGTTCGAGCCGCGTGACCCCGCCGCCGAGCTGCACCTGGCAGCGAACCGGGCTGGCCTCTTGGCAGCTGTCGAGCCACTCACCGAGCACCTCGCCACGGGACACCCGGTGCAGGTGCACCCCCTCGGCACCGAAGCGCCCTGAGACCGAGGCCGGATCGAGCCGAGCGAGCTGACCGATGGTGTCGATGCCGATGGTGGCGAGTGCGGTGGCGAGGTCTTCGCTGGGGCGCAGCGACGAGATGGGGAGCTCGGCCAACGAGGACGGGCCTGAGTGCCCGTCGGGCGCATCGTGCCGTGCCAGCGCCGCCGCCGACAGCAGGTCGCCCGCGACCGCGGTTCGAACCTCGTGCCCAAAGCCCTGCAGCCGCTCGCGAACCTGCTGCACCAGCCCCTGCTCGCCGCCAAAGAGGTGGGCCGTGTGCGTGATGTCGAGCGCGTAGTCGTCTTGCCACAGCAGGCTGACGCGGTCCGACCAGTGGCGCAGGGCCTCGGCCAGGGCCAGGCGATCGATGCGCTCGCCGGTGTCGTCGAGGGGTTCGAGCACGACGTCGGGCTCGCGGGCGCGGGCCTCGCTGGTGCTCATGCCGTGGCGCAGCCCGAGCTGACGGGCAAGGGGCGTGAGCGCGGCCAGGCGGGTGGCGCTCTTCCACTCGGCGGTGAGGCACGCGAGATCGTCGGCCGACCACCCACAGCGCTCGAGGCGGAAGGCGGGCAGGTGAACCACCAGGACTCGCGGGCTCAGCGCCACGGATCGGTGCCTGGGGACAGGGCCGGAAGCCCCTGGCTGCGCCCGATGCGACCCCCGCGGTTGCGCAGGACGGACACCCGTTGCCCATCGAGCTGCAGGCGCATGTCGGCGGGCAGATCGCGGTGAGCACGCTCGCGAAGCACAAACAGCGTGCAGCCCCCGGCCTCGGCGGCACGGACCCAGCGCTGGCCTGCACGCCGCAAGGGGGGTGGCTCGCTGACCACCACCTGGCTGTAGCAGCCGGCGCGCAAGACCTGTTCGACGGCCCAGATGCCGCGGTCGGCGGCAGGTCGCAGCAGCAGCAGCCGACGCAGGTCGACCCCCGACGCGGCGACGGCCGGCGGATAGAGGCTGCGCTCGAAGTCGACCCAGGCCGCAGCGGGCTGTTGACGAACGAGCTGAAGGGCCAGCGAGGTACGGCCGCTGCCCGCGGGACCACAGATCTCGACGATGCCGGGCTGAGGCAGGCCATCGACCAGTGCATCGACGGCTGCAACGCCCGAGCGCACGCGCCGCGAGACGACCCGCGCACCCTCGAGCTCGCGTATTCGAGCGCGCAGCAGGTCAATGGCTACAGCTTGCCCGATGACTCCTCCTTCCCATCTGAACATAAGTTCAGTGACCGGAAGATCGCAAGGCCGTTATCTCTTGTGCCCTCGCGGACCGTGGAGAACCGATGTTTCCCCTCCTCCTGGCGCTGGCAGGTCCGGCGCAGGCAGCCAGCCAGCCCCACGTCATCGTGGTGGTGTGGGATGCTGCTCGTCCGGCGAACATGGGCGTCTACGGCTACGAGCGCGAGACCACCCCCAACATCGACGCCTGGGCCCAGACGGGCTCGGTCTTCGACAACGCCCAGTCCACGTCGATGTGGAACGTCCCCGCGGTGGCGGGCTTGTTCACCGGCTTGTTCGCCCATAACCACAAGGTCGACTACGACGCCGACCGCTTCACCCTCGACCTGCGCACCGATGTGCACACCCTCGCTGAGTCGCTCAAAGAGGCGGGGTACGCCACGGGACTGTTCTCGTCTCAGGGGGGATACGTCAAGAAGAAGGGCTTCAACCAAGGCTTCGACGAAATGAAGCACCTGGGTCAAGACAAGCTCCTCGAGAAGGGCCTCGAGTTCATCGACGCCCACACCGGCGATCCCACCTTCACGGTGCTGCACTGGATGGACCCCCACCCCCCATACGATCCCCCCGACGAGTGGGATCCGTGGAGCGATCCCAACTCCCGGAGGTGCTGCTGGGCAGCCGCGACGAACCCGGCTGGTACAAGCCCTACCGCATCAACACCGCCAAAGATGTCCTGTCCGACGCAGAGTGGCGCCGCCTGGTTGCCCAGTACGACGGCGAGGTGCTCAGCAACGACTACCAGTTCGGCCGCCTGCTCGACGCCCTGTCCGACCGCAAGATGCGCGACAACACCATCGTGGTCTTCACCGCCAGCCACGGCGAGGGCCTTGGCGAGCACTCCGATCAGCTGGTGTGGCACGACTACCCCTACGAGTCGGTGCTCGATGTGCCGTTGGTCATCAGCGGTCCAGGCGTGCCGGCAGGCCGCGTCCAGGCGAGCGTGCGCACCATCGACATCTACCCCACGCTGCTCGACCTCACCGACGCCACCGTTCCCCACGCGCTCAACGGCGCCAGCCTGCTGCCCCTCATGAAGGGCCAGGCCGAAGACAAGCCGCGCATCAACCTGGGCACCAGCCACTTTCTGGGGGCCCCCATCTTCTGGCGGGGCGAGAAGTGGAAGCACTTCGAGCTGCGCAAGGGCCAGCCGATGCCGCACTTCTTCGATCTCACCGACGACCCTCGAGAACAGAACAACCGAGCGTCCGAGACCAAGCTCATCGAGGCGGTCAAGAGCGTGCGCGACACCTACATCGCCGAGACCACCATCAACCCCTGAGCTGGCCTTGAAGCTTCTCTTTGCGACCAACAACGCCCACAAGCTGGACGAGGTGCGCGCCATCCTGGCGGCGGCAGGCAGCGATGTCGAGCTGATGACCCTGGCCGACTGGCCCGACGTGCCCGAGGCGCCCGAGCCCCACGACACCTTCGAGGCCAACGCGCTCGAGAAGGCCCGCTTCGTGCACACACGCACGGGCTTGCCGTGCATCGCCGACGACTCGGGCATCGAAGTCGACGCCCTGGGCGGAGAGCCCGGTGTGCACAGCAAGCGATACAGCGCCCAGGCCACCGGCCCCGCCAACAACGCGCTGCTCTTGTCGCGCCTGGGTGATCGGCCCGATCGCAGCGCACGCTTCCGCTGCGTGCTGGCCTACGTCAACGGCCCGGTCGAGCGCACCGTGGACGGCCGCTGCGAGGGCCACATCGGCACGGCCGAGGTGGGCGAGGGGGGCTTCGGCTACGATCCGGTCTTCTTTCCCGACGAGGCCCCCGGACGCTCCATGGCCGAGCTGTCGATGAACGACAAGAACCGCATCAGCCACCGAGGCCGTGCCTTCTCGCGCCTGCCGGAGCTGCTCGGTGACTAGTCCCACCACCGCGGCGCATGTCGACCTGTACCAGCTCACCTCGCTGGTTCCCCACTTCGACGCCGGCCGCGCCGACGACACCGTGGTCATGTGCTTCTTCAGCCGCCGCCTGCCCAAGAATGTGCACACCGGCGAGCGCGCCCGCGACTACCTGCTGTGGGCCGGGCTGCAGCGCTGCCTCGACCACCTGCAGCACGCCCGCTTCACCGACGCCGACATCGACGGGCTGCGCGCCCACCGCATCTTGGGCCCGGCGCTCACCGCCCGTCCCCAGCTCGCCGATCGGCTACGAAGCTGGCGCTTTCGCGGCACCGTGCGCGCGGCGCTCGAGGGCACCCCGCTGTACGCCGGCCCGGCCCTGCGCATGAGCGGCGAGCGCCTGCAGCACCGCGGCGTGGCCCCCGCGGCCTACTGTCCCTACCTGGCCATCGAGACCGACCTGCTGAGCGCCAAGCTCATCGAGACGCCGCTGCTGTCGGTCATCAACCACATGACCATGGTGGCCAGCAAGGCGGCTCGCGTGGTGGTGGCGGCCCGAGCTGCGGGACCCGACCGAGCCGTGCTCGAGTTCGGCCAGCGCCGCACCCACCCCGTCGCCGCCGTCGATGCGGCCCTCGCCGCGTACATCGCGGGCTGTGCGGGCACCAGCAACGTGGCTGCGCACCTGGCGCACGGCATTCCCATCGCCGGCACCATGGACCACTTCGCCATCCAGGCCTGGGAGCGCGACGATGCGCCCCGCTGGCAGACCGAGCGCGCCTACTTTCAGGCCTTCCACCAGGCCTACCCAGGCCGCGACACCCTGCTGGTCGATACCTACGACACCTTCGGCGAGCGCACCGGCATTCGCAACGCGGTGGCTGCGGCGCCCGGCGGGCCGGCGGGCATTCGCCTGGACTCGGCGATCACCCGGGACAATGTGCGTCGGGCCCGTGATCTGCTCGACGAGCTCGGGGCCACCGACACCAAGATCTACGTCAGCGGGGGCATGGACGAACACGCCATCGCCGAGCTGGGCGACGCCCCCGTCGATGGCTACGGCATCGGCGAGCGCATCGTCACGTCGCCCGATGCCCCGGTGGGCGTGGGCGCCGTGGGCAAGATCTGCGAGGTCGCCGGGCGCCCGTCCATGAAGCTGTCCCGCGGCTCGGGCAAGGCCACGCTGCCGGGACGCCTGCAGGTGTGGCGCCAACAAGGGCGCGACGTGGTGGGCCTGCACGACGAGCCCATCGACGGCGAGCCCCTGCTGCACACCGTGTGGCAGGGCGAGGCGCGGCTGCCGCCGCCGACCCTGGACGAGGTGCGCGCCCACGCGGCGGCCAGCATCGATGCAGCACCCGCTCAGCCACGAGACGTGTGCGTCAGCGACGCGCTCGCCGCCCTGATCACCACCCTCATCGACGAGGCCACCGAATGAGCACGCTCGCCCAGCGCCTGCCCTTCACCCTGTGCACGGTTCAGCTCCCGCCCAGCGGCAACATCGGCCTGGTGGTCGTCGATCCGGGTGTCGCCTTCACCCGCGAGGGCAATCTCGCCGACCCCGAGCGAATGGTCCCGATGGTGCGCACCATCGGCGAGACCTACCGCAAGCTCCGCGCGGCCCTGGGGGCCCGCCTGCAGGTGCTCGTCTTCCTGGACACCCACCACGCCGACATCCCCGAGCCGCCCTACCCGCCGCACGGCATTGTGGGCACCGGCGAAGAGCTCATCGACCCCGACCTCGCCTGGCTGCTCGACGAGCCGGGCGTCACCCTGGTGCGCAAAGACTGCATCAACGGCTTTGTCGGCGCCATCGACCGCAAGACCGGCCGCAACGCCTTCTGCGAGTGGGTCGCGCAGCACACGCCGAGCCACCTGCTGGTGACCGGCGACTGCACCGACATCTGCGTCAGCGACTTCGTGGTGTCCGCGCTCTCGGCCAGAAACCACGGCCTGCTCACCACCGCCGACCCCGACACCGAGCGCCAGGCCTACGTGGCCGCCATCACCGGCCTGCACATCGTGGTGCTCGAAGATGCCTGCGAGACCTTCCATGCACCTGGCGTGCACGACGCCGAAGCGGCGCACCATGTGGGGCTATGGCTCATGGCCAGCCGCGGCGCGGTGATCGCAGACGGGTGGACCGCCTAGCACCCTGCTAGACCAGGCCGCGAACCTCGACCCACTCGGCCTCGACGCGGGCGATGTCGTTAGCCGACGGTGCGTCGGACAGGTCGGAGTAGGCGAGCGCGTCGTCAGCGGCGCTCTGCGAGCAGTCCACGCAGTCTTGCACTGCGAGCTTCGCGTCGACCTCGTCTGCCAGGGCAGCGGGCGACAGGAAACCGAAAGCAACGGCAACGACCATCGGATGCGCAGCGACTTTCATGAACACACACTCCTGACTCCTGAAACCTAAGCACCCTCGCGTTCGCGGCAAGTGGCCGTACCCGTTAGCCGGCCCCTCTTGAACAGGGGAGGATGCCCATGATTACCGTATCTGAGGTCACCAAAGGGTTTGGCGGACGGACTTTGTTCGAAAATGTCAACGTCGCCTTCTCGCCCGGAAATCGCTACGGCCTGACGGGCCCGAACGGAAGTGGAAAGTCCACTTTCATGAAGATCCTCATCGGCGCCGAAGAGACCGACCACGGCACCATCAGCCGCCCCAAGCGCACAGGCTGGCTGCGGCAGGACCACACCGCCTTCGACGAGTACACCGTGATGGACACCGTCATCATGGGCAACAAGCGCCTGTGGGACGCCAACCAGCAGAAAGAGGCCATCTACGCCAAGGGTGACGACATCACCGACGACGAGGGCATCTTGCTGGGCGATCTCGAGTGCATCGTGGCCGAAGAAGATGGCTACACCGCCGAGGTCGATGCCGCCGTCCTGCTCGAGGGGCTCGGGATCAGCAACGACCTCCACTACACGTCCATGGCGACGGTTGCGGGCGGGCTGAAGCTGCGCGTGCTGCTGGCCCAGGCGTTGTTCGGTGGCCCCGACGCGCTGCTGCTCGACGAGCCCACCAACCACCTCGACCTGGACACCATCCGCTGGCTCGAAGAGTTCTTGCGGGGCTACGACGGGACCTTGGTGGTGATCAGCCACGATCGTCGCTTCCTGAATGCCGTGTGCAACCAGATCGCCGACATCGACTACGAGACCATCATCCTGTACCCGGGCAACTACGACGAGATGGTGCGTCAGAAGGCGCAGATCCACACCCGCATGTCCAAGGATGCGGCGGCCAAAGAGGCCAAGATCTCGCAGCTCAAGGACTTCATCCAGCGCTTTGGTGCCGGCTCACGGGCCAGCCAGACCCGGTCGAGGGCCAAGCAGATCGAGAAGCTGCGCCCCGACGAGATCAAGCGCAGCAACATCGTTCGGCCCTACATCCGCTTCTCGACGGGCGACGACCCCTCGGGCCGCGACGTGCTCGAGATCACCGACCTGTCCAAGTCCTGGCCCGAGGCGGGTCGCATCTTCCATGGGCTGCACGCCACCTTCCGCCGCGGCGACAAGGTCGCCATCCTGGGCAGCAATGGCATCGGCAAGACCACGCTCATCGACATCCTGGCGCAGGCGACGCAGCCTGACACCGGCGAGGTTCGCTGGGGGCACAACACCCGGGTGGGGTACCTGCCGCAGCACCACGAAGACCAGATCGAGCCGGGCACCACGGTGTTCGAGTGGCTGTTCAGCCACAAGCCCGAGAAGGGCCAGGAGGAGGTTCGCGCCGTGCTGGGTCGCATGCTGTTCAGCGGCCACGACGGCGCCAAGCCCACGGCGGGCCTGTCCGGTGGTGAGCGCATGCGGCTGCTGATGTGCCGCCTCATCCTGCTCGACTACAACGTGCTGCTGCTCGACGAGCCCACCAACCACCTGGACCTCGAGAGCATCTCGGCGCTCAAGGATGCCATCGACGCGTACGACGGCACCATCTTCTACGTCACCCACGACCGTGACCTGGCCAGTGCGGCCACCAGCGTCCTGGCCTACGCCGACAACGACGAACTCATCCACTACGACGGGGCGCTCGACCAATACCTGGACTGGTACGACCAGCACGCCAAGCAGGCGAGCTAGGTCGTCTACCCGTTCACCGCGGCCGAGCGGCGGCGCCGCAGCAGCAGCAGCGCGCCCACCAGGCCCATCCAGGCGCGGCTCGGTCCGCCGGTGGCGTCGCTGCTGCAGTTGCAGCCGCCCTCGTCGCCGCCGGTGTCGGCGATGAAGTCGTCGCTGCCGGTGTCGTAGACGTCGAAGGTGCTGTCCAGGTAGTCCGGAATGCCGTCGCCGTCTTCGTCGCCGGTGGCCTCGTCGGCATCCAGGATGCCGTCGCCGTCGGAGTCGTCGTCGAGGGCGTTGGGGATGCCGTCGCCGTCGACGTCGAACATGCCCTCGTCTGCGGTGGGAATGCCGTCGCCGTCGTCGTCGTCGTCGAGGTAGTCGGGGGTGCCGTCGCCGTCGGTGTCGACGTTGGTGGTGGCGTCGCAGCTGTCGTCGGTCTCGTCGACCGTCGGCACGCCGTCGCCGTCGTCGTCGGGGTCGGCGTTGTTGGGCCGGCCGTCGCCGTCGGTGTCACCGACCTCGTCGCCGTTGAGCAGGCAGTCGCCATCGATGTCGCCACTGGGGCCATCTTCGACGATGTCGAGGTAGTTGGGGATGCCGTCGTTGTCGGTGTCGTCGTTCTGCGGGTCGCCGTCGCCGTCGATGTCTTCGTCGGCGGTGAGCACGCCGTCGCCGTCGTCGTCGTTGTCCAGGAAGTTGACCGTGCCGTCGCCGTCGGTGTCGTCGCCGGTGTCGGGGGCACCGGTGGCGGGGTCGGCCACCATGCCGTCACCGTCGACGTCCTCTTCGCGGGTGGGAACCAGGTCGCCGTCGTCGTCGGGGTCGTTCGCATCGATGATGCCGTCGCCGTCGGTGTCGGTCGGGTTGGTGTTCGACCCACCGTTGCGGTTGACCTCGTGGTCGTCGCGGATGCCGTCGCCGTCGGAGTCGGCGTCGGCCGGGTTGGTGCCCAGCTCGTCGGCGCTGCTGCACTCCCCGATGCTCTCGAGTCCCGGCGGGCACTCTTCGACGCAGTTGGGGATGTTGTCGTTGTCGGCGTCGCCGCTGCAGCCGGCGATGTTCAGGCAGTCGAGGATGTTGGGGATGCCGTTGCCATCGATGTCTGCGAAGTCCTCGGTCCAGCTGTCGGTGCCTTCGGTGACGAAGGTGTTGTCCAGGTAGCCGTCGCCGTCGGAGTCGGTGTCGACGTAGTTGGCCACGCAGTCGGCGGTGCAGGTGCCGCTGGCGGCTGCATCGGCGTTGTCGAGGGTGCCGTTGCCGTTGATGTCGGCCTCTTCGAATGTGAAGAAGCCGTCGCCGTCATCGTCTTCGTCGAAGATGTCGGGCGTGCCGTTGTTGTCGGTGTCGCGAGGCGGATCCGACCAGTCGCCCGCGTAGTCGGGCACCTCGTTGTAGGCCAGGAAGCTGAAGTAGCCGCGCGCGTCGATGACGCCGTCCTGGGGACTCGAGTCGGCGGGCATGTTGCAGGGGTCGGCGTCGCGCGGGGCGACGTACCACTCGATGCCGTCGCTCACGCCGTCGCCGTCTGAATCATCGAACAGGTGCAGGGAGCCCGCGGCCAGCTCGGTGAGGGTGGGCACGCCGTCTTCGTCGTCGTCGAAGTCGATGTAGTTGTCGATACCGTCACCGTCGGAGTCGTACTCCCACGGACGCTGGCCAGACACGCCAGGATCGACCTCGTCGGTGGTCAGGATGCCGTCGCCGTCGTCGTCGTCGTCGAGGTAGTCGGGAATGCCGTCCTGGTCGCGGTCGTCGTCGGTGGGATCGCCGTTGCCGGCCGAGATGGTGTTGGTACCGAAGGTGTAGTCTTCGGCGATGGTGCCCACCCGGTCGTTGTCGTCGTTGGTGTCGGCGGCGTTGATGCGGGCGTCGTTGTCGGTGTTCAGCGGGTTGGTGGGGTCGGGGCCGAACTCGACGCCGTCGGGCACGTTGTCGGCATCGGTGTCGGTGCTGTTGGGGTCGCCCTCGACGTTCGCGTCGACCTGACCGTCCCGGTCGGCGTCCTCGTGGCCGTCGATCACCGTGTCGCCATCGGTGTCGTCATCGAGAGGATCGGTGGTGGTGCTGGGGTCGTTGTCGGCCACGCAGATGCTGCCGTCTGTGTCGGCGTGGCTGCAGTCGGTGCCCAGTTCGGTGCCGTCGAGCACAAAGTCACTGTCGCTGTCGATATCGAGGGGATCGGTCTCGTTGGCGTCGACGGTCCCGTCCTGGTCGGCGTCTTCTTCGCCGTCCAGCAGGCCGTCGTCGTCGCTGTCGGCGTCGTAGGCGGTGGTCTCTCCAGCGTCGAGGGTGCCGCTCTGGTTGGCATCCTCGACACCATCCAGGATGCCGTCGTTGTCGCTGTCGTCGTCGTAGGCGCAGCTCTCGGTGCTGTTGCAGGTGCCGTTCTGGTTGCGGTCTTCGTCTTGGTCGAGGATCGAGTCACCGTCGGTGTCGGTGAGCTTGGGGTCGGACTCGTCGGAGTCGACCGTCCCGTCGCGGTCCTTGTCTTCGACGCCGTCGTTGATGGTGTCGTTGTCGGTGTCATTGTCGTAACACTGGGTCTCGGTGCCGCTGTCCCAGACGCCGTCACCGTCTTTGTCTTCGTTCTGATCGAGGATGCTGTCGCCGTCGGTGTCTGTGGTGCGCGGGTCGCACTCGTCGGCGTCGACGATGCCGTCGTGGTCGCGATCCTCGACGCCGTCATCGATGGTGTCGTTGTCGGTGTCGGCGTCGTAGCACATGGTCTCGTTGTTGGACGCGTTGTAGGCGCCGTTGCCATTGGCGTCTTCGGTGTCGTCGCTGATGCCGTCACCGTCGGTGTCGACGACGCGGGGGTCGCATTCGGTCGCTTCGCCAAAGTTGCCGTCGCTGTCGCTGTCTTCGACGCCGTCGGACAGTCCGTCACCGTCGGTGTCCGCGTCGTCGCACTTGGTCTCGCCGTTGGGGCCGCTGTCCCAGCCGTTGCCGTTCCGGTCTTCGAAGTTGTCGGTCACGCCGTCGCCGTCGGTGTCCACCACACGGGGGTCGCACTCGCCGGCCTCGGCCAGGTTGGCGTCCAGGTCGTGGTTCTCTTGACCATCCGTCAGGCCGTCCCCGTCGGTGTCGTCCCGGCGGCAGTGCGTCTCGACCCCTACGTTCCAGGTGTTGGCCCCCGAGGTGTCGGTGTCTTCGTTGCCGTCTGAGATCCCGTCGCCATCGGTGTCGGCGATGCGCGGGTCGCACTCACCGAACTGCCCCATTCCGCCGCTCATCAGGCCGTCCTGATTGCGGTCTTCGATGCCGTCCGAGATGCCGTCGCCGTCGGTGTCGGCATCGTCGCACTTGGTCTCGCCGCTCGCGCCGAGTCCGCCCCACCCGTTGCCGTCCTTGTCTTCGAGGATGTCGCGGAGTCCGTCGCTGTCGGTGTCGGCCAACAACGGGTTGCACTCTCCGGCCTCGCCCAACACGCCGTCGCGGTCGAGGTCTTCTTGGCCGTCGTTGAGCCCGTCGTTGTCGGAGTCGGCATCGTCGCAGCTGGTCTCACCCGTGTCGAAGGCGCCGTCTGAGCCCGCCTCGATGTTGTCGGGGATGTTGTCGCTGTCGGTGTCGGTGAGCAGCGGGTCGCACACGCCGCCCGCGAGCTCGACGTTGTCGTTCAGGGTGTCGCCGTCGGTGTCGGCCAGGATGCATGACGTCTCGGTGGCCGACTGCGCGCCGTTGGAGCCGACCTCGGCGAAGTCGGACAGGGTGTCGCCGTCGGTATCGGCGAGCAGCGGATCGCATCCGGCGCCGCCGTTGACCTCGTTGCCGTCGCTGATCGAGTCGTTGTCGCTGTCGCTGTCGTTGCAGTGGGTCTCGCCGGCGCTCTGGACGCCGTCCTTGTTGGCGTCTTCGACGTCGTCTCGCAGGCCGTCGCTGTCGGTGTCGGCGACCAGCGGATCGCAGTCCCCGTCTTCTTCGGCGTCGGTGAGGGTGTCGTTGTCGGAGTCGGCGTCGTCGCACAGCGTCTCGCCGGCGTCGGCCACGCCATCGCCCGTCTCTGCCGCGTCGCTGAGGGTGTCGCCATCGGTGTCGGCGAGCAGCGGGTCACACACGCCGCCGTTGACTTCCTGGCCATCGGTGAGGGTGTCGTTGTCGGTGTCGGCGTCGGTGCAGTCGGTCTCGGTGGCCGAGCGGGCGCCGTTGGAGCCGACCTCGGCGAAGTCGGACAGGGTGTCGCCATCGGTGTCGGCGAGCAGCGGGTCGCACCCGGCGCCGCCGTTGACTTCGTTGCCGTCGGTGATCGAGTCGTTGTCGCTGTCGTTGTCGTTGCAGAAGGTCTCGCCCGCGTCGGCGGCGCCATCACCGGTCTCGGCCGCGTCGCTCAGGCCGTCGCTGTCGGTGTCGGCGAGCAGCGGGTCGCACACGCCGCCGTTGACTTCTTGCCCGTCGGTGAGGGTGTCGTTGTCGGTGTCGCTGTCGTCGCACGCCGTCTCGGTGCCGGACTGCGCGCCGTTGGCACCGACCTCGGCGAAGTCGGAGAGGCCGTCGCTGTCGGTGTCGGCGAGCAGCGGATCGCAGTTGGCGCCGCCGTTGACTTCGTTGCCGTCGGTGATCGAGTCGTTGTCGCTGTCGCTGTCGTTGCAGTGGGTCTCGCCGACGGACTGCAGCCCGTCGCCGTTGACGTCTTCGGCGTCGTCGCGCAGCCCGTCGCTGTCGGTGTCGGCCACCAAGGGGTCGCAGTCGCCACCGGTCTCCTGGCCGTCGGTGAGGGTGTCGTTGTCGCTGTCGTTGTCGTTGCAGGCGGTCTCGCCGCTGTCTTGCACGCCGTTGGCGCCGACCTCGGTGCGGTCGTTGAGGCCGTCGGAGTCGGTGTCGGCGAGCAGCGGATTGCACTCGCCACCGCTCACCTCGACGCCGTCGCTCAGCAGGTCATTGTCGGTGTCGGAGTCGTCACAAGCGGTCTCGGAGGCGCTCTTCGCGCCATCGGCGCCCACCTCGGCGAAGTCGTTGAGGGTGTCGGAGTCGGTGTCGGCCAGCAAGGGGTCGCAGTTGGCGCCGCCGTTCACCTCAGGCCCGTCCTCGATGCCGTCGCCGTCGGTGTCTTCGTCGTAGCACAGGGTCTCGCCCGTGTCGGGGTCGGCGTCGGCGCCGGCCTCGGCGAGGTCGTTGAGCCCGTCGGAGTCACTGTCGGCGAGCGACGCGTCGCACTCTGTGCCGGTGGCGTGGCCGCTGAAGTCCTTGTCTTCGACACCGTCGTCGAGGCCGTCGGAGTCACTATCGGTCGAGCGCGGGTCGGTGGTCGTGGCGCCCGCGTCGCCGTCGGCCACGCAGGTGGCCCCGTTGGTGTCGGCGTGGCCGCAGTCGGTGCCCAGCTCGGTGCCGTCCAGGATGCTGTCGTTGTCGGTGTCGGTGTCGAGCGGGTCGGTCTCGCCGGCATCGAGCACACCGTCGTCGTCGAGGTCTTCGGCGCCGTCGAGCAGGCCGTCGTCGTCGGTGTCGGCGTCGCAGGGGTCGGTCTCGCCGGCGTCGACGACGCCATCGGTGTCGACGTCTTCGTCTTGGTTGCGGATGCCGTCGCCGTCGTCGTCGGCGGTGCCGGCTCCGTAGTCTGCGCCGTCGCAGTCTTCGTCGACGCCGTTGCAAGCGATCTCGGTGGCGCCGGGGTTGACCCCGCTCAAGGTGTCGTCGCAGTCGACGTCGGACGCGCCGATCAGGTTGCCCAGCGTGAAGCCGTCGCCGTCGTCGTCGATGTCGTAGGACAGCGTGAGCGACTCGAGGGCGTCGTCGTTGACGTCGGCTGCGTTGACGCCGGGGTAGAACTTGGCGGTGACGCGGGCGTATTCGCCGTAGCAACCCCAGGTTCCGGAGTCGATGGTGTACGGGGTACCGCCGCCGGTGAGGTGGGTGCCGAAGGGGCCAAAGGTGCCTCCCGCCGACCACTCCGCCGCCGAGATGATGCTGTTGCCTCCGTGGCCGTCCGAGCACTCGACCTGGAACTCCAGCACGCTGTCGGTGCCCAGGGACTCGGTCCACGACGCCTCGTACCAGATGGCCTTGTCGCCGGTGCCGGTCTGGAACTCGATGTCGGCGATGGCGATGTCATCGTTGGAGGTGACCCAGGTGCCCAGGCTGTCGGCGAAGCGGGTGTGCCACTCGCTCGTGGTCATCTCGACGGCGAGCGCGAGGGGGCCGCCGGACTCGGCGCCCGGCGTGAAGGTGATGTCGGTGACCGAGTCGGTCATGTTGCTGATGGTGATCTCGGCGCCCGTGGTGTCGACGGCGGCACAGCCGGACTCGTAGTCGAGCGTCTCGGTCCACTCGTCGATCGACCACGTGGTGGTGGCGTCGGAGCAGCTGCCCGATGCGTCGGACCAGGTGGCGTCGGCCTCGGGAATGGTGACGGTGCAGGTGACATCGGCATCGGTGTCGTGGTCGATGAGGATGACGATCTGCTTGTCGCCGCCGGTGGCCCCGTCGGTGGGGCGGCGGGTCAGGAACTTGAAGGTGTCGAAGGCGTCGAAGGTGGGGGCCCAGGCGGTGGTGCTGATGACGGCGACATCGCCGCCGGTGTCTTCGTAGGGGCCGCCGCGGTACTCATGCCCGTTGAACACGAACAGGCCGTCGATGGCGCTGTTGTTGGCGGACACCAGGCAGGCGTCGGTGCCGTCGAAGATGGTGGCGTCGTCTTTCTGGGCGTTCGCCCACTCGAAGCTCGTGTCGAGCCACTCGGCACGGTACAGCTCGCCGTCGCCGTCGAGCGGATCGGTGAGGTTGAGGGAGACCTCGTCGCCGGTCTTGGCGATGTTGGTCTCGACGTCGTCGGCGACGCCGGTGAATTCTGCGGTCGTGGTCAGCGTGATGTCGGCGGCCCAGGCGACCGCGACGATCGAGGCCGTGACCAGGGAGACACCGATGACTGCATTGCGACGCATGTAGGGCCCGTCCATCCAACAGTGATTCGCGCTGCACGTTAGCACCAGATGCGGCGAACGCACACTGCCGCCCACCTGTACCGTCGCAGCGCATCCAACGTTTACCACGGGGTACCGAGGTCCACCGTCTCGACACCATCGCCGCCGTCGAGACGCCGGAGCGCGTCAAGCTGCGCTACAGGCTCGCTGGGCCTGGTCGGCGGGGCGTCGCCTTCCTGATCGACGGCATGATCCGTCTGATGATTGTGACGATGTTCGCGGTGGTCCTCGGCGTGGCCACGGTGGGGCTGCCGACGCTCAGCGGACTGGCGGCCGGGCTGTTCCTGCTGTCCCTGTTCTTGCTCGAGTGGTTCTACGGGGCCTTCTTCGAGTGGCTGATGAGCGGGCGCACGCCGGGCAAGGCGGTGGTCTCGCTGAGGGTGGTCCGCGAGGACGGGGCGCCGGCGACACTGCCCGATCTGGTGCTGCGAAACCTGCTTCGCGGCGTCGACTACCTGCCGGGCCTCTTTGGTGTGGCGCTCGCATCGATGCTGCTCGACCGCAAGCTGCGCCGGGTGGGCGACCTGGTGGCCGGCACGGTGGTGGTGATCGAGGAGCGCGAGCGGGTGAGCTCGCGCATCGACGTCAGCCCTCCGGTCACCGAAGAAGAACGCCAGGCCATGCCGGCCCGCGTCGATCTGAGCCGAGACGAGCTCGAAGCCATCGAGGCCTTCTTGCGCCGGCGGCCGCGCCTGTCCCCCGAGCGGGCCGAAGAGCTCGCCGGCTTGTTCGCGCCCACCCTGGCCGCCCGCAGCGGCCTGGAGTCGCACCGCTGGGAGCGGGTCCTCGCCCTTGCCTACGCCCGGGCCACCGGCAAGGATCGCGCATGAGATCGGGCAGCAACGAGCAGCGTGATGACTTCGTGGCCCGTGCACGGCCGCGGTGGGATGCGCTCGAGAAGCTGATGCAGCTCAACCGTTGGGATGCTGCGCAGTGGTCCAAGGCGTCGCAGCTCTACCGCGGGGTGTGCGCCGACCTGGCGCGGGCCCAGACCCTCGGGCTGGCCCAGGACGTGCAGCGCTACCTCGACCAGCTCGCCGGCCGCGCCCACAACGCGCTCTACGGCAGCCGCCGCCCGACCGGTGCCGGCTGGCTCGCCCTGATGATGTCCGAGGTCCCGCGCGAGATCCGCAAGCAGTGGACCTTCGTGCTCGCCGCCGGGCTGCTGTTCTATGGCCCCATGACCCTGGGCTTCGTGGGTTCGTTGCTGGACACCGGCTTTGCCCTGGCGGTGCTGCCCGAGGCCCAGCTCGAGATGATGGAGGACATGTACAGCAGTGCCTCGCCGGAGCGCGGCGCTGGCGAAGACGCCGCGATGGCCGGTTTCTATGTGTACAACAACGTGGGAATCGCGTTTCGCTGCTTTGCCACTGGGTTCTTGGGCGGCCTGGGCAGCATCTTCTACCTGGTCTACAACGGGCTGGTGCTGGGCACCGTGGCCGGGCACCTCACCGCGGTGGGCCGCGGCGTCAACCTGCTGAACTTCACCAGCGGGCACAGCGCGTGGGAGCTCAACGGCATCGTGCTCGCGGGTGCGGCTGGTCTGCGCATGGGCTGGGCACTCGTCGTCACCGAGGGGCGCACCCGGGTGGGCTCGCTGCGCCACGCCGGCCCCGCGCTGTACAAGCTGGTGGTCGGCGCCACGATGCTGCTGTTCATGGCCGCGCTCATCGAGGGCTTCTGGAGCGCGCTGCCGTTCATTCCGCCGCCGGTGAAGTACGCGTTCGGCCTGCTGGGCATCGCCATCGTCTTCACCTGGGCTGGACTGGGCGGGCGCGCGCGATGAACCCCAACGCCTGCCGTGTCGTGCTGCGCGCGCGTGACCCCTTCGAGGTCTTCGATCTCACCCTTCGCCTCGCGCGCGAGCGCTGGCGCACCTTCGCCGCCCTGCTCGGCTGGACGGTGGCGCCGTGGGTGGTCGTGGCCGCGGTCGTGGCGTGGTTCACCGACGGGCACTGGGCGCTGCTGCTGCTTCCACTGGTGTTGGCCACCCCCATCCAGGCGCCGTTCACCCTGGCGGCCGGCCGCCTGCTGTTCACCGAGGAGCTGAGCCAGCGCGAGGTGCTGGGTGCTCTTTGGGAGCGGCTGGGCACCCTGGTCGGAACCTGGTTCCTGGGCATGGGGGCGTGGTTGGCGAGCAGCCTGACCTGCGGGCTGGCGCTCCCGCCGGTGCTCGCCTGGCTCTGCTACCTCACCGAGACCGCGCTGCTCGAACGCGTGTCGCTCTCGCGTTGCCTGCGCCGCTCGATGCGGTTGTCGGGTGCGCACATGGGCATCGCCTTTGCGGCTGCGGGCAGCCGCTTCTTCTTCACGGCGTGGTTCGCCTTGCTGGGTGAGCTGACCGGGCACGCGGTGGTGAACTGGGTGCTGCAGCTGGGCGAGCCCTTTGGCTCGATGTGGGAAGGCCAGGTCACGCCCTACCTGGTGGCGGGCATCTTGCTGGCGCAGCCGGTTCACGCAGTCTACCGGCTTCTGCTCTACGTCGACATCCGCACGCGGGTCGAGGGCTGGGACCTGCAGGTCGCGCTGCGAGCCGTGAACCTGGAGGCGACGTCATGAGGACGTTGCTGCTGGCGCTGGTGGTGGCGGGACTCACCGCCTGTTCAGGGCTCTCTGGCGACGACTCAGCGGACACCGCCGGCGAGCCGTACGAGCGGGTGCTGGTCGACGAGGCCTACCGCTTCTGCCACGTCGATGGCGCCGACCCGCTCGAGGCTCGGGAGTACTGCTCGTTGCTGGCCAGCAACCCCGACGACTTCTGCCCCGGGCTGCGCGCCACCTGCGATGGGGCCGACGAGGGCGAGGTGACCGACATCGACGACTTCGGCGGCTGCAATGGCGCCAGCAGCGGTCGAGAGAGCGACGGCATGGCGGCCCCCCCCGAGAAGCCGCGCGAGCCGGTGTCGTGCGACGCGCCGGAGTGGGAGGCGCCGCAGACCGGCGGTGAGTGGGCGCTGGCGCTGCTGCGCTGGGGCGCGGCCTTCGGCGTCGCGCTGGTGGTGCTGGTGGTCATTCGCCTGGTGCTGATGTTCGTGGGCACGGGCGGCGATGCGCCCGAGGCGCCCAAGGTCGTGGCGGTGGCCCGGCAGACGGTGCCCACCCCCGACGAGGTGCCCGAGGCTCCCAGCCGCGACCAGCTCGATGACGCCCGCCAGGCGCTGGCCGACGGGCGCTACGCCGACGTGGTCCTGATCGCGCGGGGCGCCTCGCTGCGCGCCCTGGCCGAGCAGGGCTTCATTCGGCTGCATCGCGCGCGCACCGACCGGGAGTACCGCCGACGGCTCAAGAACGAGCCCCACGTGCACGATCCGCTCGCTCTGGTGCTCCAGGCGGTCGAGGCCCAGCGGTGGGGAGGCGTCCCCCCCGACCGGGCCCGGGCCAGCTCGGTGCTCGAGGCGGCCGCGAGGGTTCTGGCCACAGTGGCGCCCATCGTGCTGGCGGTGCTGCTGCTGGGCGCCTCGGCCGACCGCTACCGGTACGGCCCCGACGGCGATGCGGGCGTCTACGACGTGTTCACCGACTATGGCTACGACACCAGCTGGCGGCTGCGCGGGCTGGCTTCGATCGACGACGACGTCGATGTGCTGGTGCTCGACATCGCGCGGGTTCACCCCGACGAGGCAGACTGGGCGGCCCTGCGCGGGTGGGTCGAGTCCGGCGGCGTGCTCATCGTCTCTGGCGACGCCAGCGCCGGAATCCCCGAGCTGGGGACCTACGAGGTGCACCTGACGCAGCGCGCGATGCGCCTGCACGACGGGGTGGCTGCCTATTCCCCCATGCCGGTGCTGCCCGAGGGGGGCCTGGCTGCCTATGCCGATCCCGGTGGCCTCACTTGGTTGTCGGTGGATGGCTCGGCGGTCATCCAGTCGTACCTCATCGGCACCGGGGGAATCGTGGCCATCGCCGATGTGCGGCTGCTGCGCAACGGGTCCTTGGTCCACCCCGACAACGAGATGTTCCTGGGCACCCTGCTGTGGGCGGGGCTGAACAATGGCTGGTGGGAGGTGCACGAGGGCGACTCCGTCCAGCTCGCCACCATGAGCGCGTCGGGCGCCGACAACCCGGTCAGCAGCCTGTTGAACGCGAACATCCTTCCATTCGTGGCCCAGCTCCTTGCCTTCCTGGCCCTGGCGGGCTTGTGGCGTGGCTGGCCTTTCCGCCCCCTGCGCGACCCTCCCGACGAAGGACGGCAGCGCTTCGCCGACCACCTGACCGCCCTGGCCCACCGCTGGGAGCAGCTCGGCGCCGTGCGCTTCGCGGTGTCCCGCTACGCCGAGCTGTGGCTCGTGCGCCTGGGCAGAGGCGGGCTGATCAACGCCGCGGTGCGCCACGGCAAGAGCCGTGCGGCGGCCACCGCCTGGGTCGACCGCGTCGAAGCCGTCGCCGCCGCCCCCACCGAACAATCGACCGATGCCGCGAACGACACCCAATTGATGGAGGAACTGTGGACGATCACACGCCCCAAGCAGACCTGAACACCGAAGAGGGGGGCCTGTCCCCCGCGGCGGTGCAGCAGTTCAAGAACGATTTTTCGGCGATCGAGGCCGAGATCGGCCGGGTCTTGCTGGGCCAGGACGACATCGTGCGGCTGGTGCTGGTGTCGCTGTTCGCCCGCGGGCACGTGCTGTTGGAGGGGCCGCCGGGCATCGGCAAGACGCTGCTGGCGCGCACCATCTCGCGCGCGCTGGGCGTGCAGTTCCGGCGCATCCAGTTCACGCCCGACCTGATGCCCAGCGACGTGACCGGGGGCAACATCTTCAACCAGTCCAACAACGCCTTCGAGTTCCACGCCGGGCCGGTGTTCACCGAGATCCTGCTGGCCGACGAGATCAACCGGGCGCCCGCCAAGACCCAGGCGTCGCTGCTCGAGGCCATGGGCGATGGCCAGGTCACCGTCGACGGCCAGACCCGGCAGCTGCCGCCCACCTTCTTCACCCTGGCCACCCAGAACCCCATCGAGAGCGAGGGCACCTACCCGCTGCCCGAGGCGCAGCTCGACCGCTTCTTGATGAAGCTGCTGCTCGATCATCCCCCCGAGCGCGTCGAGGTGACGCTCCTGAAGCAGTACCTCAGCGGCTTCGACGCCTCCGATCTGGACGCGGTGGGGCTGCGCACGGTGGTGGACGCCGCCCGCATCGTGGCCATGCGCAAGGTGGCCAGGCAGGTTCGTGTCGACGACGAGTTGGTCACCTACATCGCCAAGGTGGTGGGCCGCACCCGGGAGCACCCCTCGGTCGACCTGGGGGCCTCGCCGCGCGCCAGCATCGCGCTGCTGCTCTGCTCGCAGGTGGTCGCCCTGGCCGAGGGCCGCAGCTACGTGGTGCCCGATGACGTGAAGGAGCTCGCTGCCCCGGTGCTGCGGCATCGCTTCTTGCTGCAGCCCGATGCCGAGCTCGAGGGCATCCACGCCGACGACGTGGTGGCCAATGTGCTCGCCGATGTGCCTGTGCCGGGCGGTGAGCGCGGATGACCCTGGCTTGATCCCGACTCGCCGGCTCGTATTCCTGGCCGCGGTGCCCATGGCGCTGGGGGCAGCAGCGGTGTGGGTGCCGCTGCTGGTGTGGCCCATGGTGCTCATCGACGTGGCCATCGCGCTGTTGGCCCTGGCGGACCTGTTGGTGTCGGGCGGGAAGGTCGAGGCCGGTCGCGCGTTCAAGCACATTCAGGCGGTCGGCCGCGCTTTCCCCGTGCATGTCACGGTGCGCAACCTGGGTCGCCGGAAGCTGCACCTGCGGCTGGTGGATGATGCACCCTCTGGGGCGGACTCGCTCCAGTCCGAAGGTACGCTGGCGCCAGGAACCGAGGCCACCTTCCGCTACGAGCTGTCGCTGGCCGAGCGGGGAGAGCATCGCTTTGGCCCGGTGGTGGTTCGGTGGCGGTCGCCGCTGGGTCTCTTCGAGCGGCAGCGTCGGCTCGACGTGCCCGGAACAGTGCACGTCTACCCGGACTTCGCACAGCTTCGCCGCTACGGCCTGAAGGGTCCGCAGCAGGACCGTCGCGCGCCGGTTCGGGTTCGCCGTCGACCCGGCGGCGAGAACGAGTTCGAGCGCAACCGTCCCTACGTGCCGGGCGACCCCTACCGCCACATCGACTGGCGCGCGACGGCGCGCAAGGGCGAGTACATCACCCGGGAGTTCGGCCAGGAGTCCAACCAGAACGTGATCTTCTTGCTGGACTGCGGGCGCATGATGAGCGCTCGCGGCGAGGGCGTCTCGACCTTCGATCACGCGCTGAACGCCGCGCTCATGATGGGTCACACCGCGCTCAAGCACGGCGATCGCGTCGGCTTGTTGGCCTTCGACTCCAAGGTGCGTGCCTGGCTGCCGCCCAAGTCGGGCACGCGCTCTGGAAGCCGGCTGATCCGCGGCACCTACGACCTGTTCCCCTCCCTCGACGAGCCCGACTACGCGCTGGCCTTCCGCCACCTGGCCACCCACGTGCGGCGGCGCAGCCTGGTGGTCCTGCTGACCGCCGTCATCGACGAGGTGAACGCCAGCTCTGCCCGCTCGTTGGCTGGCGCGCTGGCGGGGCGGCACCTGGCGCTGTCGGTGTGGGTGCGCGACCCCGAGGTGGACGAGCTGCTCGACGCCCCCCCCAGCGACACGTCAGCCACCTACATCCGGGGTGCTGCGGCCGAGCTGGCCCTGGAGCGCGAGAAGAGCCTGGCTGCGCTGCGCAAGCGCGGGGTGCTGGCCATGGACGCGGGCCCCGAAGAGCTCACGTCGACACTGATTGGGCAGTACCTCGAGATCAAGGCAAGGCGGCTGCTGTAGCTGAAGGATCGCCCCCGGGACCCACACCAAGGCCTCGATCCGCGGTTGGAGTGTGCCGATGTCCCTCCTGTTCTTTCTGCTTTCTGTCGCCCTGGCTGATGAGCCCGAGTCTCCGACAGCGTGTGCGTCGGTCGTGGTGCCCACGACCACCGATGTGAGCCCCCAGGCGCTCGCGCGGAACAGCGTGGTGCTGCCCGCCGGGTGGGCGCCAGTAGCGGCTCTTCCAGACCCCAGCGCAACCGTCTTGGTCGCCTGCCACGCCACGGCGGGCGCCTATGTGTTCGTCTCTGGAGGCGTCCGGGAGGACGGTGCCTTGACCTACCGCAACGGCCTGACGGTGTCGCAGGCCGTCGTGCGGGCCGGTGGGTTCACCGAGTACGCGCGTCCACGCCAGGCCTACGTGCGGCGCGGCGGCGAGGTGATGCGGGTGAACCTGCGTCGCGTGAGGGCGGGCAAGGCGGCGGACGTGGTGCTGCGCCCGGACGATGAGGTGGTGGTTCCGGCCAACGGGACGTAGCCTAGCCCTCGACCAGGATGTGGGCGGCCTCGCCCTGCACCTTGCCCACGTAGTCGCGAACCGCGAAGGGGTGCTTCTTGGGGCCGGTGTCGAAGCCGCTGAGGTCGGGTCCGCCGGGGCCGCCCAGGCCCGGGCCGCCCAGGCCGGGACCACCCATCGGCCCGCCGCTGATGAGCGCACCCCAGGTGCCCTCGACCCAGATGGCGCAGGGCACGTCGAAGGGGCAGTCGTTGCGAATGCGGTCGGCGAGTCCCACGGACATGCCGGTGTCGTCGAGCCTGATCAGCAGGCCGTCGGCCTCGGGCGTGGCCGCGCTGGCGGCGATGTAGCCCTTGGACAGGCCCAGCGGATCGGGCACGACCACCAGGGGGATGCGGACCTTCTTGTCTTGGCCTTCGCCCTCGAACCAGGCCAGCAGGTCGCTGGCGGGTGAGACGGCGGGGCCTTGGGTGAATCCATCAGCCATGGGGGCGGACTCCGGTGCGGGTGCAGGCTCGGTGGGCGGGTCTGGAACGGGCGAAGCGGGCGCCCCGGCCTTGTTGCCGTTGCAGCCCGCCAGCGCGAACGCGAAGAGAACGAACCGGAGCGTCAACTAGCTGTTGCCGCCGGTGTTGTAGTTGATCGGGCCGCCCGACGCGCTGTCGGCGTGCTGCCAGATCCAGTTCTTGCCGCTGGAGCTGTCGGTGCCCTTCTCGAGCTCTTTCTCGGTGCGTTCGTCGTCGAACTTCGCTTCGAGCATGGCCTTGCCCTTGGCCGACAGGCGGATGCCCTTGGCCAGGGCTTCTTTGACCGCGGCGGGGTCGTTCTGGGCCGTGGCGCGAATGTTGATCTTGCTCTTGTCGGACTTGTACGCGAAGTGGTCCATCCACATGCAGGCGGTGGGGGAGGTGGGCCACGGGTCGCTGACGGCGAGGTCGGCGTCGTCTTCGCCCATCACGTTGCCGATGATGATGAAGGCGTGGTCGAGCCCCGCGACATCGCACCGGTTCACCACGTCGCCCGAGAAGAACTGGCGCAGGTAGTCGAAGGCGACCTGGGCGTGTTCGCCGCAGTTGCCGCCCTGCGCGAGGTCGGCCTTGGCGGCGGTGAGGGCGTCGGGGTACTTCGCAGCGAGCTGGCGAATGCCGGGATGCATCTCCCAGCATTCGGGGTCGCGCATGGCGGCCATGCGGAAGTAGCTGTTGAAGTTGCTGTCTTTCAGCGCTTCGAACTGGTTGCCGCCGCCGAACTCGAGCACCTGCTTGGTGTGGTTGATGGCGTTCTTGGCCGCCACCAGGCGCTTCATGGCCTCGGCGCTGACGGTCTTCTCGCGCCACATGCCGAGCTTCTGGGCTTCTTCGTCGGTGTAGAGCTGGTCGGGGGTGCGCTCGACCTGCTGTTCTTGGGCCACTTCGGTGGCGGGCGCCTCTTCGGACACCTCTTGATCGCGGGTCTCGTCGCGGGCGACCTCGGTGGTGGGCGCCACCTCTTGTTCGGCAGCCTCGTCGAGCAGCGGCGTGTCGGTGCGCGTGGGCGCATCGGTGCGACGTGCTTCGATCTCGGAGCGGTCACTCTCGGCCGAGGAAGGAGCTACCGCGTCGCGCACCCGATCGGTGGTGCGGCGGGCGACTTCTTCTTGGTAGCCGGTGGAGCGGGTGGGTACATCAGAGCGGACAGAACGGGAACGACTGGACATATAGAAACTCCTGTGAGGGTCAGGATGGCGTCATATTAACCGACGCACGCGGGTCCTGTCCGCACGAGCTACGTTTCGATCTGGAGGAATGATGTGGATCTGGCTGGTCGCGGTCCTGGCGGGAGCCCTACAGATCGAGATGACCCCACAGCAGCGGTTCGAGACGAGCACACTGGTGGTGCACGCCGAGGTCACCAGCTCCGAGGTGAACTGGGATCCCAGCGTTGTTGGCGGCATCGCCACCACGGTGTGGCTCGCTCCCATCGAGACGCTGCGAGGTCAGGCCCCCGATGCCATCGAGGTGCTGCTGCCAGGAGGACGCATCGACGGCATCGTGTCCCAGGTCGACGACGCGGCCAGCCTGGTGGAGGATCGGCGCTACCTGCTGTTCTTGGTGTCCGATGACGCCGGGCGGTGGCACGTGATCGGCGGTCGCGACGGCGCGGTCCGGGTGCAGACCCCGGGCCTGTCGCCCGGACCGGCGCTCGATGACGTGCTCTTGAGCCAGGGACTGCTGGAGGTGGCCCGATGATCGCGCTGCTCACCCTGTTGATCGCTCAGCCGGCGCAGGGCTACGAGCTGTCCGGCAAGTCCTATGTCTGGCAGGCCCAGCCGGTCGAAGAGCCCTTCCTGCTCAACGTGAACACCTTCCCCGGCCAGTACCTGCGAAGCGAGGTCGAGGACGGCTACATCTACTCGCTCGAGGTGTGGAACACCCAGGGCCGCGCCGGCTTCGAGCTGAGCTACGGAGGCGCGACCACCGCCAGTGCCTTTGGTCCGCCGCCCGACGGTGTGAACGCGGCCAACTACAGCGGGCTGGCCACCGATGCCTCGGTCGCGCTCACCGCGCGCATCTGGGCCGACTCGGCTCCCACCGACATCGTGGAGTGCGACACCCAGTTCTACGGCAGCAACGTGGCTGGCGCGATCGTGTACGACTTCGACACCACCGCTCCGGCCCAGGCCGACAACTACCACTTCGTGTGGACCGCGGTGCACGAGCTGGGGCACTGCCTGGGCCTGTCCCACTCGGCCGAGCCCGGGGCGGTCATGCGCCCCACGCAGTCCAAGGGCCTGGGCCCCGATGACTGGACGCTTACCGACGACGACATCGCCGCGGTTCAGGAGCTGTATGGCGCTTCAGAGCCCGAGCTCGCGGTGACGGCGGTCGAGTACACCCTGCCCGACACTGTCGAAGAGACCCCCGGCACGCAGTTCGAGCTGGTGGTGCGCGTGAGCAACGAAGGCACGGGCACCGCCTTCGATGTCATCGGCAACCTGGAGCTGGCCGACGAGTTCGGTGTTGGGCACCTGCGACGGCTCGACACCTCGGCATCGCTGGGCGACATCCGTGCCGGCGAGAGCGCCGGAACCGCCGAGGATGCCCTGCGCTTCGATCTGCTGGTCCCCGACGAGTGCCTGAACAGCTACGACGTGGCCTTCGACCTGATCTTGAGCGATGGCGTGGGCGACACCTGGACGCATGCCTTCGACGTCACCGTCGACTGCCCGGAGCCCGAGCAGGAGGTGGTGGACGACCTGCAGGGCACGTGGGGTCCCGGTTGCGCCACGGCGCCGGGCGGCGGCTGGTTGCTGCTGGCGCTGACTCCGCTGTGGCTGCGTCAGCGGCGGCGCAGCACGTAGAGCGTGTGATCCCCGTACCGGCGAACCACGGGCCAGCTGGCCAGCGCGCGGTCGAGGGGGGCCAGCCAGGGCGCCAGCAGGTGGAAGCGGCGGCCGGTAGCGCCTGGGGGCGGGAGCAATGCGCCCAGGGCCTCGCGGTGCTCGAGCCGGAAGTCGGCGGCGAAGGCACGGCGCACGTCGTCGGCTCGAAGCCAGGTGACGGGCACGTCTTCGCCGGCGACCGGCGCGGTGGGCCGGCGACGGCGCATCCAGGCTTCGCGCGGGTGCCCCTGCCCCAGCAGCGCCACGGTCTCGGACCAACAGCGGTGTGACATGACCACCATGACCAGGGGCGCGCGGGGGCGCATGCGGGCCCCCAGCGCCGAGGCGACCGGCTCGAGCCGGACGCAGTTGAGCACGCCGAAGTTGGACACCGCCGCGTCGAAGGGGCCGGCGGGCAGGGAGTGAGGCGTGCGTAGATCGCTCACGAGCGCGGTCACATCGAGCTCGGTGCACCGCTCGGCGGTGGCCTCGGCCATCTGGGCGGCTCCATCGACGGCGGTGACGCGGTGGCCGCGGCGGGCCAGCCACTCGGCATCGGTTCCGATGCCGCAGCCGAGGTCGAGCACGCTCGCGGCGGTGGGCAGGACCCGCTCCAGCACGGCGTGCACGCGGCTGCGTTGGATGCGTCCGACGGGGTCGGCGCCCCAGCGGGTCGCGTAGTCGGCGGCGTGCCGATCGAATGGGCTCGGAGTCGGGATGCGTGGATTTTATCCCCCGTTGACACCTTGCGGGACCGCCGAAGCTACTTTCCGCGGTCAATGCACGGAGTCCACATGGTGGTCGCTCGCTCCCCCGCCCTCGCTCTTGCCCTTGCCCTCGCGCTGGCCCCGGCCATGACGCACGCCGCCGAGCTGCCCGAACCGGGCCTCATCGACGCGCTGGGCGTGGGCGAGGCGGCCGCCAACGGCCAGGTGCACACCGTCTGGGTCATCGCGCTGGGTCCCGATGGCAAGCCGCTCGAAGGCCTGAAGGTGAAGGGCCGCGCCACCCTGGGAAGGCTGGGCAAGGCCGAGTACACGGGCGGCGGGCTGTACCGCTTCGACTACCTGCCGCCGGGCGTCGGCTCGCCGGTCGAAGACGAGCTCGTGTTCACGGGCAAGACTCCGTCCAAGGCCAAGGTCAGCTTCGAGCGCAGTGTGCGCGTGGTTCCGCCGGTGGCGGGCCAACTGCAGGGGTCCAGCCAGCCCGAGCGCCTCACACTGGGCAAGACCACCAACGGTACGGTGGCCATCCAGGCGATCGGCGTCAACGGCGAGCCCGTCGACGGCGCCAACCTGGCCATTCGCGCGTCCGCAGGCACGGTCGCGGCGCCCACGCCCAAGGGCAATGGCCGCTACGAGGCCACCTACTCGGCTCCTGCGGTGAACTACCCGCACCTGGGCATCGTGACCTTCGCCGACCGCAACGCGCCATCGGTGGCCTATGGTTACGCGGTCGTGCCGCTGTTTGGCGCCACCGACTACCCGATTCCCGCCAAGAAGGGCGCCTCGGTCAAGCTGCGCATCGGCGACACCGAGTACGGGCCGGTGGTCACCGGCGGCAGCGGCAAGGCCCTGGTGCCCGTCATCGTGCCGCCGGGCACCAAGAAGGGCGTCAAGATCGTCACCGAGGGCGGCGAGACCGTCGAGACCGAGATCGATCTGCGCTTGCCCGAGACCCGGCGAATCGCCTTGCTTCCGCTTCCGGGGGGCGTGCCCGCCGATCCTTCGGTGTTCATTCCGGTGCGCGCCGTCGTGCTCACGCCCGGGGGCCAGCCCGATCCCAACGCCAAGGTGAGCTTCACCACCACCACGGGCCAGATCTCGGCGGCCATCCACCAGGGCGATGGCATCTACGCGGCCAACTTTGCCCCCACCATCGGCAACTCGGTGCAGACGGCCACCATCCAGGTGGCCATCGAGGGCAGCGACAAGCAGATCGACAGCACCGACATTCGGCTGGTGCCCACCCGGGCCCACAGCGTGATCCTGCGCACCGAGCCCGAGGTCATCGAAGACGGCATGGGGGCCGTCGCGGCGTTTGCGACCGTGGCGGCCTCGGACGGTCGCGGGCTCGAGAAGCGCGACGTGCTCTTCACCGGCGCGGGCGTCATGACCGGCGACCTCACCGAGCTGGGCAATGGCGAGTACCAGGGACTGCTCGGCATTCCCGAGCAGGGCGCCTTCGAGCTGGTGGCCACGGCGCGCGCCCAGCAGAGCGGCAATCCGCTCAGCCATGTGGTGGTGCTGGCCGATCGCGATCAGGTCGACAACGACGGCCAGAAGGTGGGCCTGACGGTGTTCACCATCGACGCCAATGGCTACCCGGTGCCCGACACCGAGGTGACGCTGGCCGTGCAGTCGGGCGGCGGCAAGATCGACGCCAAGGTCACCACCGACAAGAACGGCTGGGGCCGCGCCACGTACACCGCTGGCACCGGCGTGGGCGTAGCGGCGATCCAGGCCAGCGCCAAGGGCCACAGCGCAGTGGTCTCGATGCTGCAGACGCCCGATGGCGTGGTGTCCCCGGAGCTGCCCGTCATCGGGAACCCGCGCCTGGTGGAGTACGGCGAGTCCTGGGACCGCAACGTGGCCGTGCTGCTCGTGCGCGACGGCGCGGCGGCTCCTCCGACACCCCTGGTGCTGACCGGGACCGATCCCCAGCCGTCCCCGGGCGATGCCACCGCCGATGCCGGCGCCGACGAGCCGGAGCCCGAGAAGGTGACCGAGCCGGAGCCCGAGAAGGTGACCGAGCCGGAGCCCGAGCCCGAGAAGGCGGAGGAGCCCGAGCCCGAGAAGGTGGAGGAGCCCGAGCCCGAGCCCGAGAAGGTGACCGAGCCCGAGAAGGTGACCGAGCCCGAGAAGGTGACCGAGCCCGAGCCCACGTGGAATGAGTCGGGCACGGGGGTGATCGCCAAGCTCGAGGTGCAGGTCGACCCCGCCGAGGGGGCGCCTGGGCAGGCCGTGACCCTCAACATCGTGGCTCTGGACGAGGCGGGTGACCGGGTGAGCGGCAAGGAGCTGGAGTTCGTGCAAGGCGATGGCGCGGTCGGCACGCTCGAGAAGCTCGACGGCGGCAAGTACCGGGTGGCCTACACGCTCGACAAGCGTGCCAAGGATGAGGCGCGCGTGACCGTGGCCTCGCCGGGCGGAGATGTCGCCAAGATCGTGAAGGTGCCCGTGGGCGAGGCCATGAAGCCCGACAAGCCCGTCAAGCCGCCCAAAGACAAGACCCCGCGGCCCGACAGCGACGTGGACGTGCCCTGGCTGCGCGCCGGCGCGGGTGGCGCGCTGTCGAGCTACGCGTACAAGCAGACGCCGGCCGGTACCCGGGGCCCGCTGCTTCCGCTGGCGTTCTCGGTGGGCGGCCAGGGCCAGCCCAACGCGGTGCCCATCGGCGGCGCTGTGCACGTGCGCGGCTGGCTCGAGCCCTTGCCCTACGTGGGCTTCGACGTGGGGGTCAGCAGCCAGGGATACGGCGTGACGGCGGCTCAGTTCAACGGCGTGGCGAACGACTGGCTCGTCAACGTGAAGGTCGACGCTCGGGGGCGCTACTACCTCGACTCGGGGACCAACCGCTTCTGGGGTGGCGCTCACGCCGGCGTTCGCTACGACGACTTCCTGACCTTTACCGGCAACATCGACCAGGGCACGGTCGACTACAGCACCATCGGCGTGACCGGGTTGGGGCTGGGCGTCGACGTGGGCGCCAACGTGGGCGACCTGTTCGCCAGCGTGGCCTTCAACGAGACCCTGGCCTACTTCACCAACCCCTACGCCACGGGCGTCGACGGCGTGGTGGGCTACGACATCCTGGACAATGTCTATGTCCAGGGCACGGTGGGCTACCAGGCACGCAAGCTCGACGTCATCGGCGGCACCAGCGAGGCCAAGGTGGGCGAGATTCAGGACAAGACGCTGTCGTTCGGGGTCGGTGGCGGGGTGGCGTTCTAGAGCAGGGCACGGGCTCGGGGACGGCGGAGCCTGCGAGCACTACACGCGGAATGCGGCGCCGAGCTGTTCGAGCCGGGTGGACAGGTCGCCGAGGTGGCGAGCCATGTGGATGGTCTGCTCGGCGCTGCTGGACAACTGCGAGCCGCTCGCTTCGAGCTCGGCGACGGTGGCGACGAGTTCTTCGGTGGCGCGCTGCTGCATGCTGGTGGTCTGGGTGATGGCCCGCAGCAGCTCGGTGCTCTGAACGGTGCGCTCGCGGGCCAGTCGTAGGCCCTCCTCGGTCTCGCGGGTGGCGGCTTCGAGGCCCTCGAGCAGGTCGGCGATCTGTTCGGATGAAGCACGGCTCTGCTCGGCGAGGCCGCGCATCTCGTCGGCGACCAGCGAGAAGCCGCGGCCGTGCTCGCCCGCGCGGTGGCCCTCGAGGGCGGCATTGAGGGCCAGGATCTCGCTCTTGCGCGCCACCTCGTTCATGGTCTCGAGCATGCCGCCGATGTGCCGGTGCTGGGCGCTCATCTTTTGGAAGGAGTGCTCGGCCGCCTGGTTCTTGGTAGCGACGTCGCCGGCCTGCTCGAGCACGTTGCCAGCGGAGTGTGCGATCTGCCGCGCGGTGTCGGCCAGGACCTCGGCCGTGCCGCGCGTGCCGCTGAGCGCCGTGGCCTGGTTGCCGGCCATCTGCTCGTTCTGGGCGGCCATGCTCGCGATCTGCTGGCTGGCGGGCACCAGCACGGCGACCGACTCTTGCAGGCCACCGACCGTGCGCCGCAGCTGGTCTTGCATGCGTCGAAGCACCACCGACAGCCGGTCCTGGCCGTCGACCGAGCGGGACAGGTCACCGCCCGAGATGTTCGCCGCCAGCGCCGTGAGCCGCTCGACGTCGTCGAGGCTTGCCCGCAGCTCGGCCTGCTGACGCTGGGTACGGGTGCGCAGCACGATGGCCACGGCGACGGTGATGGCCAGGAAGATGAGCTCGCCCGCCACCCGGTTGGCGGCGCCGCTCACGCTGTGGCGCACGGCGTCGTCGTAGGCGCCCGCCAGGAAGGCCGCTGCGGCGCACGCGCTGTAGGCGTACACCAGCCGGGCACGGGCCACGAAGGCCAACACCACCACCATCAGGATGAGCGGCGCGGTGGTCACACCGCGCTTGACGGGGTCGTCGACGCTCAGCTCGACGGCGGCCGTCGTGGCCGCGATGCCGATGCCCAGCAGCAACATGCCCGCACCCACCCGGTTGCTGCGAACCAGCGCCAGCCCGGCGGCGGCGAATGCAGCCATCAACAGGGGGAAGACCCAGTCCGAGTCGCCGGTCGCAGCGAGGCCCGCGGTGGCGATGACCCCGGTGGACAGCATGCCGCCGGTGGCCAGGGTGCCGAATCGCCGCAGGAACTGCTCGTCTTCTGCTCGTGCCGTCTCCGAGTGCGCCATCGGTCTCCGCCCGTGCGAGCTGGCCGCTAGGCTACCACCGGCAGGTCAGCGCACCAGAAGGGGTCACTCGTCGACGGTGAGATCGACGCGCCACTCGACGCCGTCGGCGTGGTCCATCACCAGGATTCGCTTGCTGGTGAGCGTGTCGCGGATGTCATCGGCGCGGGCCCAGTCTTTGGCGGCACGGGCTGCAGCTCGGTCTTGCAGGAGCTGCTCGACATCGGCGGCCGTGATGCCCAGGCTGGTGAGGACCTTGGCTTTGACGTCGTTCTGGAAGTCGGCGTAGCTCTGCTGCAGCAGCCCGGTGGCCTGGGCGAAGACCTCGAGGCCCTGCAGCGCGGGAGCCACGACGGGCCCAGCCCGCTTCTTGGCCTTCTTGTGGTTGGACAGCCGGTTGATGGCGCGGGCGAGCTCGAATGCATGGCCCAGCGCGTCGGCGGAGTTGAAGTCGTTGTCCATGGCTCGGTGGAAGCGCTCGACGAAGGTCTGCCCCCGCTCGAGCACGAGCAGGGCGTCGGCGCCCAGGGACTCGGCCACCTGGGCAGCGGGCTCGGAGCCGCTGAAGCTCATCGCCACCTCGCGCGCGTCGTACAGGCGGCCCAACATGGCCAGCGCCTTGGGCAGAGCGGTCTCGTCCCAGGGAAGGGGCGACCGGTAGTGGTCGCGCAGGTAGTACAGGCGCAGCGCCTCGGCGGGGAACAGCTGCAGCAGGTCGACGATGTTGCGCACATTGCCCAGGCTCTTGCCCATCTTCTGGCCGCTGGACATGGTGAGCAGGCCGTTGTGCATCCAGTAGTTGGCGAAGGGGCGCTCGCCGGTGCCCGCCTCGGCCTGGGCGACCTCGTTTTCGTGGTGGGGGAAGACGAGGTCGAGCCCGCCACCGTGGATGTCGATGCGGTTGCCCAGGGTGACCTGGCACATGGCCGAGCACTCGATGTGCCAGCCCGGCCGGCCGGGGCCCCAGTCGGAGGGCCACGAGGGCTCGCCGGGCTTGGAGCCCTTCCACAGGGCGAAGTCGTGGGGCCCCTTCTTGTCGCCGGCGTCGGCCGAGGCGCGCAGATCGTCAGGGTTCTGGTTGGACAGCTGCCCGTAGGTGGCGAAGCTCGGCACGTCGAACCACACGCTGCCACCCTTCTGGTAGGCGTGGCCCTGGCTCATGATGTCGCCGATGAGCTGCCGGATGGCGTCGAGGCACTCCGAGACGCGGGGCTCGTGATCGGGCGTGAGCAGCCCCAGCGCCGCGGCGTCGCGGTGGAAGTGGTCGATGTAGGTCTGTGCCCAGTCGAGGGGCTCGACGCCGGCGTCGAGGGCGCGCTGGATGATCTTGTCGTCGATGTCGGTGAAGTTGCGGACGAAGGTGACGTCCCAGCCGCGGTGCCGCAGGTAGCGCACCACCACGTCGAACCACATCATGGCGCGCGCGTGGCCGACATGGCAGTCGTCGTAGACCGTCATGCCGCAGACGTACAGCTTGACCCTGCCCGGCTCGAGCGGCTCGAAGTCGGCCACCGAGCGCGTGAGGGTGTTGTACAGCCGGAATGGAGCGGGCGCGGTCACGCCTTGAAGATCTCTTCGATCTCGCCTTTGACCTGCGTCTCGTCGACGTCTTTGGCCACGGCGACCTCTTGCACGATGAGCGCGATGGCCTGGTCGTACATCTTGCGCTCGCCGAAGGACAGGGTCTTGCCCTGCTTGAGCAACGCCAGATCGCGCAGCACGGCCGCCACCTCGAGGGGGTCGCCGGTCTTGATCTTTTGCATGTACTCGCGGTAGCGGCGGTTCCAGGTTTGCTTGTCAGCCGGCTTGCTGCGGTCTTGAAGGACTTCGTAGACCTTCTTGACGGCAATCTTGGGGATGACTTCGCGCATGCCGATGGCGTCGGCGTTCGAGACGGGGACCTTGATGGTCATGCCGTTGTCCAGGATCTTCAGCACGTACAGCTCGTACGTCTGGCCCTCCATCTCGAGGGTCTGAATCTCCTTGATGACGCCGACCCCGTGTGCCGGGTAGACCGCCTTCTCACCAACCTTGAAAGCCATGCAGCAGCTTCTCCTGGGCCGGGCACCCTAAGGCATGACCCCCTGCGCGGCAAGGCCGCATAGAAGGGGTAGAAGGAACACATGCGCCCTCCCTCCACAACGCTGGTGCTCGATGCCATCGCTCCGGCGACGTGGACGCTGCTGGCGGGTGCCGTGATTTCAGCGGTGCTCGGGGCGGTTTCGGTGCTCTGGCCCGGCGCGTTGATGCTCGACGCCGGCAGCTGGCTGGCCGTCCTGGCGGGGTCGGCCGTGGCCAACCTGGCGATCGTGCTGCCCGCGGCCGGTGGTGTGGGCGTGGTGGCTGCCCTGGGTCGGTGGGGTGACGAGGGCTCGTGGCCTGGCCTGATGGCGTCCGGCACCCGGGGACGAGACCTCGCGGCGGGGGCGCTGACCGTCGGCATGCTGGTGGCGGTGCCCAGCGCCGTGCTCAGCAACGCGGTGGAGCCGATGGCCCGCGCGGCCCTGCACCGGGCCCAGTGGTCGGCGACCGCCGAGACGCGGCTTTGGCCAGGGCGAACGGTCGACTTCGGAAGCATCGCCCTGCAGCCGCGTTCGTCGAGTGCGGGCTTTGCCGACGACCTGTTCATCGCCGTGGGTGGAGCGGTGGGGTCGGCTGCGCGCGGTCGCCTGCTGCAGGGGCCGGATGGGCCCTTGCTCGAGCTCGAGGACGTGGTGCTGATGGGGGCGGCGGACCGTTCTTGGCGGCTGACCGCGGCGAGCTGGCGCGTGCCCCTGCCCGATGTCCGAGGCCGGCGCGTCGCCGTGCAGGAGCGCAGCAACACCGAGCTCGCTCGAGCGGCGTGGCGCACCGAACACGAAGAGAAGAAGGACCCCAGCTACGAGTGGGCGCAGCTGTACAAGCGCTGGCTGCACCCGCTGGCCGTGCTGCTGTTTCCGCTGGCGGTGCTGCCGCTGGGGGTGCGCCGCGGGCGGGGCCCGTGGCTCGGCGCCGCGGGGGTGGGCTACCTGGTGGCGGTGCGTGGCGGCGACCACCTGGCCAAGACGCTGGGCGCGTGGCCTGGCGCGGCGTTCGGCTTGGGCTTCGTGGTGCTGGTTGGCGCGGTGCTGTGGGCGTCATGGAGGGATCGATGACCCCTCGCCGGCGCTTGCTGTTGGACTGCGCGGGCATGACCGTCGGTCTGCTGGTGCTGGTGGGGGTGATCGTGTTCCTGGTGGACGGCGTGGAGCAGGCCCGGCAGCTCGCCGAGGGGGGCTTGAGCGGCGCCGAGTGGGGCCGCCAGGTGCTGGCCCGTCTGCCGGGTCGGGTGCTGGCCGGGCTGCCGGTGATCGGCGCGGTGTCGGTGGCGTCGGTGGTGGCCTGGTGGGGGCGGACCGGACGGCTGGATGCGTGGAGCCTGTGCGGGGGTGCACCCGGGCAGCTGGCCAGCGCCGCCGCGGCGGGTGTGCTGGTGGTGGCCCTCACCGCGGCCACCCTTCGCGAGGTGGCTGCACCCTGGGCCGTCCAGGTGCTCGCCGGGCAGGGCGCTTGGGTGGCGGTCGAAGAGGGCCCAGACATGGTGATGGTGCGCGCCGAGCACCTGCTCGCCACCGAGGCCCGGGCGGTGCGGGTGGCCTGGCTGTCGAACGGGGTGGTGGTGGGCGCCGGGTCGGCGCGTGCCGCGGTCTGGAACGGCGACGAGTGGGTGCTGACCGAGGCTCGGGGGGTGCGCTGGCCCGACCTGACGCAGCCTGCGCCCCTGGTGCTGCCCGAGCCCGCGCGCTGGCGACGGCAAGCGGTGGAGCTGGGCATGGACTCGCCGCTGATGGGCTTGGTGGAGGCGCCGGCGGGTGCCCCGCGGTCGGCGTGGCTGGCCGAACGAGCGGTGACCCTCCTGGGCGTGTTCGCCCTGGCCTGGCTCGCGGTGCCCATCACCTGGCGACACCCACGCTGGGGCGTGCTGATGGTGCTCGGGCTCGCCGGGGCGTGGCGCGTGCTTCACGTCGGGCTGGTGGTGATCAGCGCGCGGGGGGTGCTGAGCGTGTGGGCGGGGGTCGCCATCGTGGTGGGGGTGCTGGTGGCGGCTGGGGTGGTGCTGGTGGCATCGGGGCCGCGGGCTGCGGCGCTGCGCTAGAGCGCAGTTCCCACGCCCAGCAGCGCCCGCAGGGGGTACTCGATCGGACCGGGCCCCAGCCGGCGCTTCA
Organism: Myxococcota bacterium; assembly: GCA_965216925.1. Lineage (GTDB taxonomy): Bacteria > Myxococcota_A > UBA796 > UBA796 > CAYYHT01. Next base: position 6,719,817 of record CBDCGT010000001.1, read on the forward strand.
TGCCCTCGCCGGTGGCCTTCCAGAGGCTGGGCCAGCGCTCGCCGAGCTGCTGGCGCATCAGCGTCAGTGGCGCGAAGGACTCGGGGATCGTGGCCACGAACTCGTCGACCGAGGCGATGCGCATGGTTCGGTCCATGCGCACGACCTGGACATCGAAGCCCGCGGCGCCCATCTCGTCGGCGATCTGCCGGGGAGTGGACAGCACCGGAGCGTCGGCGGGGTGGGTGGGGGCGAGGTCGGGTGCGGCTTCGTAGATCGAGTCGAAGATGGCGATGAGCGCGGCGATGTCGTGCATCGGCTGCCAGCCCGAGATGACCGCGCGGCCGCCCGGCCGAAGCACACGACGGAGCTCGCGAAAGCCTTGGGCTCGATCGGGAAAGAACAGCAGCCCGAACATCGAGAAGGCGGCGTCGAACTGGCTGTCGGCGTAGGGCAGGGCCTGACCGTCGCCGTGCACCGCGGTGACGTTGGCCACGTCTGCTGAGGCCAGCCTGGACCGCAGCAGTTCGAGCATGGCCTCGCTGAAGTCGAGGGCATCGACGTGTTGGGCGATCGCTGCGGCCGGCAGGGTGAGCGAGCCCGGTCCGCAGGCGACGTCGAGCACGCGGTCGCTGGCGCCGACCTGGGCGAGCTGCAGCGCCCGCTCCGAGAAGGCGGCCAGGTGCTCCAGGTTGTGCTCGAGGTACCCGGGCGCAACGAGGTTCCAGGCCAGGGGCTCGGCCATGCTCATGGGGCTGGGGCGACCTGCAGGGCCTCGGGGTCGGTGGTGATCCACCACCCGCCGTACCGCACCCGGTCGTCTTCGTACTCGCCCTTCTCTTCGTTGAAGAAGCCCGCGTGCCAGTCGGCGATCACGTAGTTGGCGCCCTTGGCCACGGGCATGGTGACGAGCTCGTGCTGGTTCTGCACCTCTTCGCGCTTCACGGCGAGCTTGTCGCCGTAGGTCTGCTTCCAGCGGGTGTCCAGGCGCTCCTTGCGGTAGGCGCAGCCCTCGTCGTCGAGGGTCCACACCCGCCAGTCGTCGGCGTTCTTGGAGTACAGGGCCAGGTTGCCCGCTGGCACCACGTTGGGCTTGCTGTTGCTCACGTCGAGGCAGTAGGCCATGTGAGTGCTGGCACCCTTGGGGCCCTGGGTGTTGCGCAGCAGCAGCCCGCGCTCGGGAGCCGTGTAGTTGCCCTCGGTCAGCAGGAAGAGCCCGTCGGACTCGGGGATCTTGATCAGTGCCTGGGCGCCGAGATCGAAGGTGGTGCCCGCCGTGCCGTCAATGGGGATGGACTTACTGACGTAGCCGGTCTGCGCGATGGCCACGTCGAACTGTTCGCCCTCTTTGCAGCCCAGGCTGAAGCGGCCTTCGGCGTCGGCGGTGGTCTGGCACAGGGTGCCCGTGGCGTGAACCGAGACGGTGCTGCCCTCGAGGGGGGCGCCGGTGACGTCCGTGATCTGGCCCGAGATGGTGATGCCACCGCAGGCCGTCAGCAGGCCCAGAATCAACGAGGACGACAGCAGCTTCATGCCCACCTACGCGTTGTGCACGATGTGATCGATCTTGGACATCGGGATCTGCAGGGTGAGCTTGGCCTCGGCCAGCTCGCGGCCCCGACCATCGCGCAGGCGGGTGGTCTCGATCACGATGGCGCCAGACGGCCGATCGGTGATCTTGCCGTCGATGATCATCGAGCCGGCGGGAACGTGGGCTTCGGCGCCGCCGGTGCTGAACAGTGCGGTGCGCAGGTACACGGTGAACGGGTCCATCTGGCCTCCAGTGCGAAGAGCGCATTAACGCCAATCGCCAACCACGGAGTTTCCATGCGCAGCTCAGCCATCGTTGTCGCGTCGTCGCTGTTTCTCGCCTCTTGTGTCTCGAACGGCCAGCACGAAGCCGTCGTGCGGGAACGCGACACCCTGCAGGCCCGGGTGAGCGATCTGGAGGGGCAGGTCAAGAGGCTGGAGTCCGAGCGCGCGCGCCTGCTGCGCAAGCTCGACGAGAAGCAGAAGAACGCCCAGGCTGCCGACGGCGCCGCCTTCAAGGCGAAGGTCGCCAAGTACCGCAAAGAGATGGGGCTCGAGCCCGGGCAGAAGATCAGCGCCAAGCTGGTGACCACGGCCGGCTCCATCACCTGTGAGCTGTGGCCCGACGTCGCGCCGCGAACGGTCGCGAACTTCGTGGGGCTGTCGGAGGGCACCATCGAGTGGACCGACCCTCGCACCGGCGACAAGCGCAAGGATCCGCTCTACAACGGCACGATCTTTCACCGCGTCATCCCCAACTTCATGGTTCAGGGCGGCGATCCCATGGGCACCGGTCGAGGTGGCCCGGGCTACCGCTTCGAAGACGAGGTGCAGCGCGACGTCAAGTTCGACCAGCCCGGGCTGCTGGCCATGGCCAACTCGGGGCCCGCCACCAACGGGAGCCAGTTCTTCATCACCGACAGCACGCCCAACCACCTGAACATGAAGCACAGCATCTTTGGCAAGTGCGGCGACATGGACGTGGTGAAGGCCATCATCACCGCCCCCGTCAAGGATCGCCGCAGCAACCGGCCGGTCGATCCGCCCGAGATCCAGCGCATCGAGATCACGCGGGGGTAGGCGCCCGAGGCACAGGCGCTACTGAATCGGACTGCCTGTCCGGGCATGCAGGCGGTCGGTGCCGTCGGTGCTCGTGGCGCCGTCGACCTCGAGGCCAAAGTTGGCGCTGACCGTGATGCCGGAAGCGGCGTCTCCAGCGGCCGACTCGCCGGCCAGGATGATCGTGGCGTGCGGGATCACCGTGGTGATGTAGGCCCTTGTGTCGAGCTCGTGCACGTATGTTGCGTTCAGGTCGATGGGCTCGCCCACCGTGGATGCGAAGCCTTCGGTGAACACCGTGCAGCGGTTGCTGGCCCCGGTGTTCAGGTTGTTGGATACGCCGCAGTCCAAGATGTTGCCCGTCTGGGTGTAGGTCGCGTTGACGGCCAGGTAGTAGAAGGTCTCGTGCAGCGGCGCGGCGAGCCCGCTGGTGTCGATCTGGACCTGCAGCGCGGTGGCGTCGTCGTCCTCGAAGATCCAGAAGGTGTCCACCATGCCCAGGTCGGTCGTATCGGGGGTCACCGCTTCGCAGGTCGCAGCGGTGCACGGCTCGGTGATGAGGGCGGTTGCTCGATCGCTTCCGCCGCCGCCGCCGGTGTCGTCGGACAGCTCCGGCGCGTCGCTGCAGCCGATCAGGGCGATGGACAGTCCGACAAGAAGGGTTGGTGTGCGCATGGAACCTCCGATATGCCAGCCTTACCCGGTCACGGCCTGCAGCACCACCTCGTCTCCGGGTGCCTCCCGACTCCACATGACCGCCTGTGGAGCGGCGTCCTGGGCCACTCCCTCCTGCTTCTTGTCCCGCACCCCTGCGATGATCAGCCGGGCGTCATGGGCCAGCATCGCCAGCTCGGGAACGAGCTTGAGTGCGTCCGAGGCGTTGCGGGACAGGTCGACGACGATGGCGTCGGGACCGAGGTCACCGGTGGCGTTCAGCGCGTCTTCGCCGATGCCGACGGCGGCTGCGTGGTGCCCCTTGTCGGCGAGTCCGCGCTGAGCGCGCTCCAAGCGGCACTCGTCGTCTCCGACCAGCAAGATGGTGGGGGGCCCGTCTGGGAAGGCGATGGGTCCGGGTATGGGAGCGGGATCCGGCCGGACATCACCTACGGCCGCCGCCAGCTTCTTGGGAGCGACTGCGCAGAAGGACTCGTGCATCCAGTCCAGCAGCAGGTCGGTGGGCGGGGTGGAGTCGGCGTCGTACTTCAGGGTGACCCAGCCGTGCTTGCCCATGCCGTACGCCATCGGCGCGGCTTCGGGGCGCTCGAGGGCCGAGGCGCCGGAGTGGGGCAGCTTGAGCCCCAGGCTGCAGCGGCCCTGGTAGTTGCTGGCGAACAAGAAGACCTTCTTGTTGACCTTGACCACGCGCTCGCCCCAGGGCGCCTCTTCGACGGTGTCGGGGTAGCCCAGGGCGTGTTGCACGATCGTGCGGCGAAAGACGTCGAGGTTGATGGCCATGGGGCGAGGCTACATCATCTGTCGAGCGACGCGCAGAGTCTGGGCCCCGCCATGGATCCGGCCGCTCTGGTAGACTGCGCCGCCCTGATCGGCTAGCAGGCCGCGTCCCTCGTCGTATTCCGGAGTTCTCATGCAGCGCCTCGCCCTTCCCCTGTTCCTCGCCCCCATCCTTGGCGTCGCCTGCGGTGACGGTGGCGGGGGAATCGTCATCGGAGAGGCCGTCGAGAACTGTGCATTCACCGAGGACATCAACACCCTGGACGGCACGGTCTGGGTGATGGACGAGTCGACGCCCGAGGGCAACCGCGACAACCCGGCGGCGCGCTTCAAGTTCTTCAAAGAAGACGGCAAGCAGAAGGTCAAGTACACGGTCAAGTCGGCCACCGGTGTGTACACCTACGACTGCCGGCCCACCCGCGGCGACACCGAGTGGGAGTGCATGGAGAAGCCCCGGGTCAAGGACTGGTGCCAGACCATGGAGGTCTACGAGCCCGAGAGCTGCCGGCTGTCCCGCATGAAAGAGATGGGGGCCGAAGGCTGGCTCGACGACGCCGAGATCAGCAAGCAGATCGACGAGGCCAAGAAGACGGTGGCCGGCAAGCGCGGCACCGACGACTGGAACACCTTCCGCAACATGAACCACAACATGGGCAACAAGCTGCGCGGCATGCTGTTCGTCAAGCCCAACGTCAAGAAGTGCAACGCGCGCGTCGACGACATGTACATGACCATCTACCAGGGTCAGAAGCTCGAAGACAGCAACCCGGTGGGCACCAACGCCTTCAACCTGTCGAAAGACGAGTTCTTGTGGGAGCACTGCGACTCGGGCACCACGCTGGCCGACGCCCAGACCGCCGAGAAGCCTCCGGTCGAAGAGATGGCCCCCGGCAAGTTCCAGCACGAGACGGGCAAGGAGATCTACTACCACTACTACGGTGACAAGGCGCTCGAGCCCGAAGACGGCTGCACCTACAGCTACGACGCCTACGCGCAGTGGCGTCCCGTGGGCAAGGACAACAAGGTCCAGGCCGGCGAAGACGGCAAGCTCGTGTGGGGCGCCACCCACACCTTCAAGTCCGACGACCACCCCGAGTGGTTCAACCCCGCGATTCCCCAGGGCTTCTTCAGCATGGTTCGCTACAAGACCTGCGGCGGAAACAAAGAGAAGATCGACACGATCTGCAATGCCGCCAAGGTCCAGAACGTGGAAGGCTAGGGCGTGTCCGACAACACCACCAACTTTGCAGCGCTCGGCGGTGGGGTCGTTGTCGGCGCCATCGTGGTGGGCGGCCTGACCTTCGCGCTCACCCGCGGCGATGCGCCGCCCCCCGAGCCCCCTCCCGAGCCGGTGGTCGAGCCCGAGCCGCAGCCCGAACCCGAGCCCGAGCCCGAGCCCGTCGATCCCCACGAGCTTCGCGAGCTGGTGAAGCAGCGCGAAGGGCACGTGGTCGGCCCGGTGTTCTCGGCCGATGGCCAGTGGCTGGCCTACGAGGTGTTCGGCAAGGGCAACTGGCGAACCACCTTCGTCACCGACATGGCCGAGCAGACGCACGCCATCGGGCCCGCGGGGCACGAGCCCGGCACCATGGATGTGGCCGGTCCCGCCTGGCACCCGGACGGGCGCCTGTTCTTCGAGTCCGCTCCCGCCGGCAAGCGGGGCGCAGGGCTCGTCTATGGCAGCGATGCCCAGGGCCTGTCCGACGGTGCCTTTGTGGGCGAGCCCGTCGTGGTCGATGGCAGCGCCGGCCAGACCGAGGTCGCGGTGGCCAGCGATGGCACGCTCGCCTGGATCTTCGCCGGCGAGCTGTTCGTGCTGCCCCCGGACGGCGAGCCGCGGCAGCTGACGTCCACCGAGGGCCGCGAGCGCGAGCCGGTGTTCTCGCCGGACGGCACGCGCATCATGGTGTCCCGCGGCGGCCTGGGCTCGCGCGACCTGGTGGCCATCGACGTGGCCAGCGGCGACGAGACCGTGCTGGCCGACGGCCCGGGCGACCAGATCCGCGGCGTGTGGCTCGACGATGGCGTCGCCTACACCTCGTCGGCGCGCATCGGGCAGCCGTTCGATGTCCTGCTGGCGCGAAACGGTGAGACCACCGTGCTGCAGACCGATGTGCGCATCGGCGTGCGAGGCGCGCTCAGCCTGTCGCCCGACCGCTCCACTCTGCTGTGGGTGTCCACGGTGCAGCCCGCCGATGTGGTGATGTACGACCTGGCGTCGGGCACCGCCCGCACCTTCGCCACCGGGCTGAAGGCTGCCGAGGGGCCTGTCCTGGGCCCCGACGGGCAGCTGGTGCTCAGCGGAAACGCCGTCGATCAAGAAGACACGTACAAGCGGCTCTACGTGGTCGTGCCGCACCCCGAGGCGCTGATTCCTCGCGAGTGAGGTATTTTCTGCGCTGAAATGTCGACCGACGCGCGAGTTCGTAGATTCGACGTGCACGCCTGTCTTGGCCGCGGCGGTTTCGGAGAGGTGTATCGGGCCACGATGACGAGCCCGGGGGGCCTCAAGTCGACGGTCGCCCTCAAGGTCCTGCGCGACGACCTGGGCGTCGAGGCCCAGGCGGTGCGACGGCTGCGCGACGAGGCCCGGCTGCTGGGCGCCCTGCACCACCCCAGCATCGTGGCGGTGCACGACCTGACCCAGGTGGCCGGCCGCCTCACGCTGGTGACCGAGTACATCGACGGGCAAGACCTGGACGGCTGCTTCAGCTTTGGCCCGGGCGTGCCACTCAAGGTGCTGCTCGAGGTCATCGGGCGGGTGGCATCGGCGCTGGATGTCGCCTGGAACGGCGAGTCCCAGCTGACGGGCGAGCCGCTGCGGCTGGTGCACCGCGACATCAAGCCGGCCAACATCCGCATCGGGCGGCACGGCGAGGTCAAGCTGCTGGACTTTGGTGTGGCCCGGGCCGCCGGCGTCGATCGCGACGCCAGCACCCATCCCGACGCGACGGTGGGCACGTACCGCTACCTGGCCCCCGAGGTGCTTGCCGGCGCGACGAGTGCGCCGCCCGCCGACGTGTACGCGCTGGGCATCACCCTGTTCAAGGGCATCGCAGGCGAAGCCTTCTTCGACAAGATCCCGCTGACCCGGCAGGTAGGGCTGACCGCCGATGCCGACTTCTACGACCCCTACCTGCAGGAGCGGCTCGGGGTGCTTCCCGGGGTCACGCCGCCCGAGGTGGTGAGCCTGCTGCGGCAGATGCTCGCCTTCGATCCAGCGGCGCGGCCCGATGCGGCGGCCGTGGCCGAGGGCTGTGATGGCCTGTTGGACGGGCTCACCGGCCTGGACATGCGCCGCTGGTGCCTGGCTCGCACCTGGCCCCCCAGCGAGGCCTTCAGCGGTCCGCTGGCCGGCAAGGAGCTGGGCGAGCAGCCGCTCGAGACCTCGCTCGATGGCACCAGCCACGACAAGCCCTTCCCCAGCGAGGTGCCCACGGCGCTGCTCAAGCGACAGCCGCCACCGCTTCCCACCGAAGAGATCCCTCGCCCGGAGCCGGGCGGCGGGTGGCTCGGCACCGTGCTGGTGGTGGGCATGGCTGGCGTGGCGGGTGGCTCGGTGCTGTTCTTCGTGGTGGCGCTGATTGCGGCCATCGCCCTGGCCATGATGTGAGTAACGCCTCGGTAAAGGGGCTTCGCTCGCGCCGCGCCGCGGATAGCATCTGGGCATGAGCGACAGGCCCCGAGTACTCGTGATCGAAGATGAACCCGCCATCCGCCGGGGCGTGTGCGACCTGCTGGCCTACCACGGCCTGCTGCCCACCGGGGTGGCCAACGGGGCCGAGGGGCTGCGCCAGGCCCAGGCCGCCGAGTGGGACCTGCTGCTGGTCGACGTCATGCTTCCCGAGGTCGATGGCTTCACCATCTGCCGCCAGGTGCGCGAGTCCAAGCCCGGCCAGGCCATCTTGATGCTGACCGCGAAGGGCCGCGAAGAAGACGTGCTCGAGGGCTTTGCGGCGGGCTGCGACGACTACATCACCAAGCCGTTCTCGGTGGCCCAGCTCGCGGCCCGGGTCAAGGCCCTGCTCCGGCGCTCCGGTGCCGCCGCCGAGCGCAAGGTGAGCAGCTGCGACCTGACCGTGCATGCGGACTCTCTGCGCGCGACGGTGGGCGAGGCCAGCGTGCCGCTGTCGACGCGTGACGTCGAGGTCATGGTGCACCTGGGAGCGCGCCGACCGGCCGTCGTGTCCCGCGAGGAGCTGCTCACCGAGGTCTGGGGCTACCAGCGGGTCGACAATGTCGAGACCCGCGCGGTGGACATGCACATCGTGAAGCTGCGTCGCAAGCTGTCGGTCGTCTCGGAGCAGTCGGTCATCGAGACCGTTCGCGGTGCGGGGTATCGACTCGCACCATGAGGCTTCGCTCCCTTTGGCCCGCCAGAATCCTGGTTGCCGGACTGGGCGCTCTGGTGCTGCTGCTGGTGGGGGCGGTCGTCGCGCAGGGGGCTTCGAGCGCGGCCAGGGCGGCAGCCCTTCGTCATCAGCTGGTCGCGGAGCGCCTCTTCGACGGCATGGAGCGTGAGCTCACCGACTTCCTGGACGATGAAGAGATGCGCCCCTTCATCGAGTACCGGCCGGTCGATGGCCTGGTGGAGCAGCGCCCGGACTTCGTCGTCGGCTACTTCCAGATCGACCCCGAGGGGCAGAAGTCGAACCCGCACAGCCTGGACGAGCCCGCCGCCGAGCGCGTGGCCCTGGCGTGCGAGCCCCTCGACGGCTGGGGAAACCAGACCGCCGAGCCGCGGACCACCACGATGAAGGTCGCCGTCGACGTGCCCACGCCGCGGCCGGTGGGAACCGTGGCCTCGTCGCCGTCCACCAAGGCCGCACCCGCTCGCAACTTCGAGGCCCAGCAGCAGGTCACCCTGCCCCCCGAGAACCAGCTGAACAACGCGTGGGCACCGCGCATGGGTCGCGGCTCCACGGTGCAGAAGGTGTCGCCCAAGCAGCTGTCGACCTACTCCGAAGAGCCGGTTCAGCAGGCCGTGGTCGAGCCTCCGGTGGAGCCCGAGGCCCAACCGGAGCCCGAGCCCACGACGCGTCGCATGTGGGTGCCCGTCGAGGTGCCCGTGCCCGACGCCGCCACCGAGGTGGTGGACGTGGTGGTGAGCCCCTTCGTGGTCACCTACCCGGACCCGGACACCCTGCGCATGCACCGCACCGTGCGCATTGGGCCACGAAGCTGGGTGCAGGGTGTGGTGGTGGATGTGCCCACCCTGCAGGCCCACCTCGCGCAGAGCGCCCTCGATGGCACCGACCTGGGTGCCTACATCGACGTGCACTGGGACCGCGCACCCGCCTCGCGAACCGGCTCGTACCGGGCTCCCGCCGACTACGCCTTCGAGTACACCTTCGGCGATCCCTTCCAGCCCTTCCAGGCCACGGCCCGCCTACACACGCTGCCTGGCGATGCCAACACCACCATCGAGGGGCTGGTGCAGCTGCTGGCGCTGCTGTTGCTGGCGGTGGCCATGCTCGGGTTGTTCGCGGTGTACCGCATGATCGCGGTCACGCTGGTGTACGCCCAGCAGCGCGCCGACTTCGTGTCGGCGGTGACCCACGAGCTCAAGAGCCCGCTGACGTCGATTCGCATGTACAGCGAAATGCTCGAGACGGGCATGGTGCCTGGGCCCGAGCGCCAGCTGGAGTACTACACCACCATTCGCCTGGAGTCCGAGCGCCTGGGCCGCCTGGTCGATGACGTGCTGGCCTTCAGCCGTGTCGATCGCGGCCTGACCGTCGCCTCCGGGGACACGGGACGGGTCAGGGACGTCATCGACGACGTGGTTCGCCTGCTGGAGCCGGTGGCCCAGGCGGCGGGGGCCAAGCTGGTGGTGTCGATCGAAGACGGCGTGGGGGACACCACGATCGACCGCGATGCGCTGGCGCACGTGCTCACCAACCTGTTGGACAACGCGGTGAAGTTCAGCGCCGACGCCGCCGACCGCACCGTGGAGCTGCGCGCCCAGCGCGACGGCGAGCGCGTCGTGGTGGTGGTTCGCGACCACGGTCCCGGCGTGCCGCGGCAGCTGCTGGGCCGCATCTTCGAGCCCTTCTTCCGCGGCGAGCGCGAGCTCACCCGCAAGACCAAGGGCACCGGCATTGGCCTGGCGCTGGTGCAGAGCATGGTGGAGCGGCTCGAGGGGGCGATCGACGCCCGCAATCACCCAGAAGGGGGGTTCGAGGTGACCGTGGCCCTGCCGGCCTGACGGTGGCTCGGCTTGCGGATGAGGCCGATTCCGGGCCATTGTGCGGGGCCGGAGATTGCCGTTGCCCCGTTCGTTGCTGTGGATGTTGCTGGTGTCGGCCTGTGCGCCGGTGGACCCGACGGACGAGGCCGAAGCGACCGGTCAGAGCCGGCAGCTGCAGCCGCTGCTCGAGCTGGACTCCGTCGACTCCAACCGGCTGCTGGCCGAGGACGCGGCCGCTCCGCTGGGCGCGCCGCTGCGCTTCGCCGATCCGCAGGCCGTGGACGTCAGCCCCGAGGCCTGGGGTGAGTGGGAGGAGCACGCCGACGGGTCGCGCACGTGGCGCCTGCGGGTGGTCTCGCCCCATGCCCTGTCGCTGAACTTCGGCTTCGAGCGCTGCGGCCTGCAGGACGGTGCCGAGCTGTACATCCAGGCCACCCAAGGCGGCGAGGGCCTGTCGCGCCCGCTCACGGCCCAGGACTGCTCGCAGGGGGAGCTGTGGACGCCGGTGGTGCTGTCCGACGACGTCGAGCTGCGCCTGGAGCTGCCGCCCGGCGCCCAGACGGACATCCGCATGAGTCGGGTGAACCTGGGGTACCGGCCGTTTCACGAGCGCGGCGCCCGCCAGGCCGCGTGCAACCTGGCCGCCGTGTGCCCCGAGGGCGACGAGTGGGCCACCGAGGCCCAGTCGGTGGGCCTGTACCAGCTCGAGGGCTTCCTGACCTGCTCCGGCGCGATGGTGAACAACACCGCCCAGGACGAGACCCCCTACTTCTTGACGGCCAACCACTGCGGCGTCACCAACGGCAACGATCAGACCGTGGTCATGTACTGGAACCACGACAGCCCCAGCTGCGACACGCTGGACGGCGGCGACCTCGACGACTTCCAGAACGGTTCGCGGCTGCGCGCGCGCTACGCCGACAGCGACATGACGCTCATCGAGCTCGACTCGGCCCCGGACGACGACTTCGAGGTGACCTGGGCCGGGTGGACGCGCGATGCGGCGGCTCCGGTGGGCGTGACGGGCATCCACCACCCCGACCTCGACGAGAAGGCACTGGCCATCGACGTCGATGCCACGCTCATCGCCGACTGGAATCAGCCCGGCGTGTATCCGGGGGCGGCCACGCACCTCGAGGCCGAGGCGTGGGACCTGGGCATCACCGAGCCCGGCTCGTCGGGTTCGCCGCTGTTCGACGGCGATCACCGCATCGTGGGGCAGCTCCACGGCGGGCTGTCGGACTGCTCGACCCCGGGCCCCGATCTGTATGGCCGCTTCGCCGTCTCGTGGGATGGCGGGGGCACCTCGAACCGTCGCCTGAGCGACTGGCTCGACCCGCTGGGCACCAACGCGCCGGCGGTGGACGGGTGGGCGCCGTGGAAGACCGGTGTGGTGGTGACGCCGCTGGGAGGCTTCGCGGGCGCGGGACCCCTGGGCGGCCCGTTTGCACCCGGCTCTCAGACGTACAGCATCGACAACCGCGCCGACGTGCCGGCCCAGATCGACATCGTGCCGTCGGTGCCGTGGGTCACGGCCAGTCCTTCGAGCGTGCTGGTTCCCGAAGGCGGCACGGTGGACGTCGAGCTGACGTGGAATGCAGCGGCCAACAACCTGTCCTCGGGGCTGTACAGCGGCACGGTGGAGTTCGTTGGTGACACCGACGACCTGGACACCCCCACCATCGACGTGTCCCTGGCGGTGGGGCGCGAGGTCGTGCAGAGCTGGCCGCTGGACACCGACCCCGGCTTTCAGACCGACGGGCAGTGGGCCTTTGGTGTGCCCCAGGGCGGTGGTGGTGGGCCGTCGTTCAATGGCGTGGCCTTCCCGGATCCGACCTCGGGCCACACCGGCAGCAACGTGTACGGCTACAACCTGGCCGGCAACTACCCCCCCGACATGCCCGAGCATCACCTGACCGCGGGGCCCATCGACCTGTCCGACTTCGAGGACGTGCAGGTCGATTTCTGGCGCTGGCTGGGCGTCGAGGACTCGGCCTGGGACCACGCGAAGTTCGCGGTGTCGCAGGATGGCATCACCTGGTGGACCGTGTGGGAGAACCCCTCGAACGGCTGGGATGACGTGGTCGACGATGGGGCTTGGGTGCCCGTCAGCTACGACGTCTCGGCCATCTTGGACCAGGAGTCGACGGCCTACCTGCGGTGGACCATGGGCCGGTCGGACGAGGTGTACGAGCACTGCGGCTGGAACATCGACGACATCGAGATCACCGGCGTTCGCACCGGAGGCTGCGCCAACGGTGCGCCCGAGCAGACCTGGTACCTGGACCTGGATGGCGACGGATTTGGCTTCGCGGACGTGCAGCAGCTCGCCTGCGAGCAGCCCGACGACTTCGTGGCCAACCCGGACGACTGCAACGACACGGCGGCCGACGTGCATCCCGGAGCCCCCGAACAGTGCAACGACGTCGACGACGACTGCGACGGCGACGTCGACGAGAATGCCCCGGGTGCCAGCGTGTGGTTCGCCGATGACGATGGCGATGGCTTTGGCGACGCCGCGGCGTCGACCTCTGCGTGCGACCAGCCCGCGGGCTTTGTGGCCGACAGCGCCGACTGCGACGACACCAACCCCGGCGTGAACCCGGCGGGCACCGAGGTCTGCAACGGACTGGACGACGACTGCGACGGCGTGATCGACGACGGCACCGGCGCGACCTCGACCTTCTACGCCGACGACGATGGGGACGGCTTCGGAAACGCCGCCGAGCCGGTCGATGCCTGTGCCCAGCCGCCGGGTTTCGTGGTCGACGACAGCGACTGCGACGACACGAACGGCGCGGTGAACCCCGCGGGCACCGAGCTGTGCAATGGCTTGGACGACGACTGCGACGGCGAGCTGGACGAGGGCGCCACCGACCTGGCCACCTGGTTTGCCGACGTCGATCAGGACGGCTTTGGCGCGGCCTCGAGCACCGTGCTCGCCTGTGCGCAGCCCCCGGGCTTCGTGGGCGATGCCTCGGACTGTGACGACGCCGATGGCGCCGTGTTCCCCGGGGCACCCGAGCTCTGTGACGGGGCCGACCAGGACTGCGACGGGGCCGCGGTGGGCGAGTCGGATGTGGATGGCGACGGCTTCCGAGCCTGCGAGGAGTGCGACGATGCCGACCCGGGGGTGAACCCGGGCGCCACCGAGGTGTGCGACGGCGTCGATCAGGACTGCGATGGACTGGTCGACAATGGCGCCGCGGGCGAGCTGCAGTGGCACGTCGACGTCGACGACGACGGCTTTGGCGACCCCGACGACATCGAGCTGGCCTGTGTGCAGCCGCCGGGGACCACCGCCGACGGCAGCGACTGCGACGATGCCGATGCCGGGGTTCATCCGGGCGCGCCCGAGCTTTGCAACGACCGGGACGACGACTGCGACGGAGACATCGACGAGTCGGCTGTCGACCCGGCTTCGTGGTTCACCGATGGCGACGGCGATGGCTATGGCGATGCCGGTGGGCTGGTGCGCGCCTGCGATCAGCCGGCAGGCACGGTCTCGAACGCCACCGACTGCGACGACAGCGATTCCACCGTGTACCCGGGCGCGCCCGAGCTCATCGACGGCAAGGACAACGACTGCGACGGCCGGGACGAGACCTGGGACAGCGATGGCGACGGGCTGAGCGACCTGGACGAGCTGCAGGTGCACGGCACCGATCCCATGAACCCGGACACCGATGGGGGCTCGGTCGGCGATGGCATCGAGGTCGATGAGGGCACCGACCCGCTCGACCCGAGCGATGACGTGGCCGACACCGGGGACACCGGGGGCGATGCCGACACCGACGCCGACTCGGACTCGGATGCCGACAGCGACGCCGACGTCGACAGCGACGTGGATGCCGACGCCGACAGCGACGCCGACTCGGATGCCGACAGCGATGCGGACGCGGACACCGACGCCGACGCCGACAGCGATGCGGACGCGGACACCGACGCCGACGCCGACAGCGATGCGGACGCGGACAGCGACGCCGACAGCGATCCGCCCACCACCGGGAGCATTGCCACGCCGGAGCTTCGCTCGGGTTCGGGCTGTCGCTGCGACAGCGCGCCAGGGCCGGGCATGGGTTGGTTGGTGGGCCTGCTGGCGGTGTTGGGGGCGCGGCGGCGGCAGTAGTGCCGGTGGCCGCATGTCACCAAATGCCACCCGAGCAAACCGCGGCCAGGCTCGCCGCGTAACTCCCCACCATCCGGAGGTACCCGTGGTCCGACTCGCTCCCCTCGCGCTCGCTGCCCTGCTCGCTGGCTGTTCCACCCCTGTCGAGGCCGGCGAGCCACCGGTCGCCAAGAAGGGGCAAGAGATCGCCGTCTTTGCGGGCGGCTGCTTCTGGTGCATGGAGAAGCCCTTCGACGCGGTCGACGGCGTGCTCGACACCACCAGCGGCTACACCGGCGGCAGCGTCGAGAACCCTACCTACAAGCAGGTGAGCGCGGGCTCCACCGGGCATGCCGAGGTCATCCAGGTGACCTTCGACCCCAAGAAGGTCAGCTACGAGGCGCTGCTGGACGTGTTCTGGGTCAACATCGACCCGCTCGATGCCAAGGGGCAGTTCTGCGACAAGGGCACGCAGTACCGCAGCGGCATCTTTCCCATCGGCGAGGCCCAGACCAAGGCGGCCGCCGAGTCGCTGGCCAAGATCACCGCCAGGTTCGACCAGCCGGTGGCCACGCGCATCGAGCCGGCGGCCACGTTCTACCCGGCCGAGGACTACCACCAGGACTACTACAAGACGCACCCGTACCGGTATACCTACTACCGCGGCGCGTGCGGCCGGGACGCCCGCCTGTCCGAGGTGTGGGGAGACGCGGCGGGTCACTGAGCTAGACTCCGCCCCATGAATGACGAGCCGGGCGCGCGAGGCGTCGATCTCTCCCGCATGAGCAGCCTCGCCAGCCTGGGTCAGGGCGTCTGGGTCGGGCTGCTGGGCACCTGCCTGTTCGTTGGCATCGTGGTGCTGGGCCACAAGGACGGCTACTTCTTCTCGGTGGGCAGCGAGACCTTCTTGCCCGTGCTGTACGTGTCGGTTCCCACCCGCGCGTTCATGATCATGGCGCCGCTGCTGCTGACCGTGCCCTACCTGCAGCTGCAGGTTCAGCTGGTCGAGCTGTGGGATGGCCTGGGCGAGGCGCCGGCCACGGTCGACGGGGCGCCGCTCATCGAGGCGCTGGAGCCGTCGCTGATCGGCAACGCCGCGGTGCTTTATCGCCAGCGAGTGCGGCAGGATGGCTCGGCGCGGGAGCGGGTGTTCGATCGCCTCACCGAGTGGCTCACGCTGGGGCTGGTGTGGGTGTCCGCCCCGGTGCTGGTCTTCGCCCTGCTGGGGGCGGCGATGTCCACCCACGAGCTGGGGCTGACCCTGTGGAACGCCGCCTGCTTCCTGGCGTGCGTGTGGGGCGGCTACGCAGGCTCGCGCGTCGCCCGGGTACGGCTGTCGGGGGGCGATGCGGCAGACGCCCATGGACGCTGGCCCATCGCCGGTAGAGTGGGCTTCGCGACCCTCACCCTGCTGCTGCTGGGGGTGGGCTGGGTGGGGTCTGGAGGCCCCGAGTCCGTGCTGAGATCGCTGGGGGTGGGCAGCGAGACGCCCGAGCGTGTCGAGGGCCGTGTGTACCTGCCCAAGCCCAAGCAGGAGTTCCTGATCGACGCGGCCCGGTGGTTCGCCGTGCACGCCGACCTCAACGACACCGAGCTGTCGGTGCGCCCCAAGGGCTGGAAGCTGTTCGGGGTGTGGCTGCAGGAGTACGAGGCGGGCAACCCGGTAGACCCGGACGAGCCCTGGGAGTGGGAAGAGACGGCTCGGGAGCGCTACCGCGACTACCTGCGGACGGTGTGGGCGCCCACCCTGCGCGGCGTCGACTGGCGGGCTGCCCAGGCGCGCAACGCCTTCCTTCCGGCGGCCGACCTGCGGGAGTCGGCCCTGTCCGGGGCCAGCCTGCACCACGCCGACCTGCAGGGCGTGCGCTTCGACGATGGCGAGCTGGTGGGCGTCGACCTGTACATGGCCCGCGCCCAGGGGGCGAGCTTCAAGGGGGCGAACCTTCGGTGGGCCCAGATGTTCGAGGCCGAGCTGCACTGGGCGTCCTTTTCGTACGCCGACCTGCGGGGGGCGTCGCTGCGGGCGGTTCAGGCGCCGCGCTCGTCGTGGACCAATGCCGAGCTGCTGCTTGCCGACATGAGCGGAGCGGTGCTCACCGATGCCGACCTGCGCAACGCCAAGGGGCCCGGGACGAACCTGGAGATCGCCCAGCTGCGGGGGGCGCGCCTGGGGGCATCGGAGTTCGCGGATGCCCGCCTGGTGGGCGCCGACCTGCGCGGGGTCGATGCCGGCTCGGCGGTGTTTGCCGGGGCCGATCTGACCGGTGCACGGCTGTCGGGGTCGGACCTGCGCAGCGCGACGCTGGAGGGGGCGCGCTGCGGCGACACCGAGCTCGACGCGGTGCTGGCTCATGGGGCGGATCTGCGCTGTGACGGACTGACCGCCGAGCAGCTGCGGCTGGTGGTGGGCAGCGAGGGCACCCAGCTGCCCCAGGGCCTGAGCGTGCAGACCTGCCTGCGGCGCGACGAGCTGAGCGCCGATGAGCTGGAGCGCGTCGAGCGGGCGATCGCACTGTATGTGGCGGCCTCGCGCGCGGGCAGCCGCATCCGCGAAGACAAGCTCCGCGAGCGGCTGTACTGCGCTCCCGCCGAGCCCGCGGTCGTCCCCTCGGCCCCGATTGCGGATGAGGCCGCGGACACCGAGGGTTAGCAGGGCGAGGAACGAGTATTTCAGCGGCCTGTTAGCGGGCCTGCTCGGAGGCTCGAATGCGCGTGTTGCTGACTGCTCTGGTGCTGTTGTGGGTTCCCACCACCTCCCGTGCCGAGGTGGTCTGGACGGGCATCGACTACTCGATGGTGCAGATGTACGGCACCGGCGACTTCAACGATCCGGCGGCGATCTTCCCCGGCTACCTGGGCAAGTGGAACATGCTCTTCGTCGACGAGAAGATCCCGGCGCTGGGCCTGCGCTACGGCACCTCGGTGTCCACCAGCCTGTCGCACATCTCGGCGGTGAACGCCAAGGCGACCACCGATCAGATCATCCGCGACGACTTTCCCTCGCTCAAGGAGTCCCACATCGACGACGCGCAGATCGCGGCAGCGGTGAAGGGCTACGAGCTGGATGTCGACGAGGGGTTCGGGGTGGTGTTGGTCGCCGACCGACTGGTCAAGAGTGCTCAGATCGGCTGCGTGTTCATCGTGGAGTACGACATCGGCAGCCGCGAGGTGCTGAGCACGCAGCGCACGTGCGAGAAGGCGGCGGGCTTTGGCTTCCGCAACTACTGGTTTCGGCCGTTCAAGACGGCGCTGGAGCGCATCGACCGACGCACCTACCGCGCGTGGAAGGACGGCCGCGGGTAGGCGGTGAGTAAGGCTCCCGTGCCGCGGCCGCGGTAGGCTACGCCGTGGAGGAACGATGCGCACCATCCTGGCAGCTCTGATGCTGGTCTCGGCGCCGGCGCTGGCCGGAGCGCCGCCCAAGGGCGGGCCCTTCGGCCTGGGCATCGGCGGCGGCTACCTGGTCAACGGCGTCAGCGCCAAGTACTACCTGTCCGAGCGCCTCGCGGTTCAGGGGGTGGTGGGCTCGTGGGGTTTCAACACCATCGCCCTCGGTGGCTCGGTGCTGTTCCCGCAGCCCAACCTCTACGAGTCTCCGGACTTCTTGGTGGCCTGGAACTTCGGCGCCGGCGGCGGCGTGGGGCTGGCGGGCAGCAGCACGCTGTTCATCGTGAACGGGGTCGCCGGAATCGAGCTCGAGGTCGTGGAGCTGCCCTTGGAGTTCGTGCTGGAGTGGAGGCCGGGCGTCGCCACGGCGAACTGGCGCAACAACGGGGGCACCACCAACGGCGTGGGGCTGGTGTTGTGGAACGCGGGCCTGCACATCCGGTACTTCTTTCCCCGGTGACGCTGCGCGGGTCACCGGACGGAAACTGTCCGGCTCGGGAGTGGATCTTTCGGGACACTGAACATATGTTCAGATGAGTGTGACGGGCAGGGACGCCCGTCCTCCTGGGGTCCGATGTACGCCGAGCTGCTCGCACGTTCGAACTTCAGCCTGCTCGAGGGCGCCAGCGACCCCGAACAGCTGGTGGCGACCGCGGCCCAGCGCGGCATCAGCCACCTGGGCCTGGTGGATCGCGACGCCGTGTACGGGCTGGTTCGTGCGTTCAAGGGGTCCCGCGACAGCGAGGTCACCCTGGTCAGCGGGGCCACGCTCACCCTCACCGACCGGCCGCCGGTCACCGTACTGGTCGAGACACTGCAGGGCTGGGCCAAGCTGTGCTGCCTGCTGTCCGAGTCTCGCGGCCTCGATGTCGGCAGCACCGACGGCGGCGCCCGAGCCCACCGCCGCCTCGAAAAAGGCCGGGGCGAGCTGCCGGTCGAGCGGCTGCTGCACCACCGGGCCGGGCTGACCGTCGTGTTGCACCACGGCTGGCGGCCCGAACAAGCTGCCGCGGTGCGCGATGCCTTTCCCGGTCGCACCGAGGTGCTGCTCACCCGGCGCCTGTCCCCCACCGATCGGGCGCGCACCCAGTGGGCCACCGGGCTGGCCAAGACGCTGGGCCTGCCCCTGCTGGCCAGCAACGAACCGCTCTTCCACGATGCCGATGCCAAGCCGCTCGCAGACGTGCTCACCTGCATTCGGCGCCGCACGCCGATTCATCAGGCCGGCCGCTCCCTGTCGGCCAATGCCGAGCGGCATCTGCTGCCCGAAGCGGTCTTTCGGGGCCGCTTCAGCGACCACCCCCAGGCGGTTCGTCGCGGGCTGGTGGTGGCCGACCGCTGCACCTTCCGCCTCGACGAGCTGCACTACAGCTACCCGCCCGAGGTCGTGCCCCAGGGGCGCACGCCCATGCAGCACCTGGCCCAGCTCACCCGCGATGGCCTGGCCTGGCGCTACCCGGCTGGGGTCCCGGCCAAGGTGCGGCAGCAGGTGCTGCACGAGCTCGCCATCATCCAGCAACTCGACTTTCCCGCCTATTTCCTGACGGTGTACGACATCGTGCGCTTCGCTCGCAGCCAGCGCATCCTGTGCCAGGGGCGTGGCTCGGCGGCCAACTCGGCGGTGTGCTTCGCGCTGGGCATCACGTCGGTCGACCCGGCCACCAGCTCGCTGCTGTTCGAGCGCTTCATCTCGGCCGAGCGCGGCGAGCCGCCCGACATCGACGTCGACTTCGAGCACGAGCGCCGCGAAGAGGTCATTCAGTACATCTACGCCAAGTACGGGCGCGACCGGGCAGCCCTGGTCAACGAGGTCATCACCTACCGGCTGCGCTCGGCCATTCGCGATGTGGGCAAGGTCTTTGGCCTGTCGCTCGATCAGGTCGATCGCCTGGCCAAGAGCACCGACCGCTGGTCGGCGGGCGAGGGGGCCCAGGTCGGCGAGCTGGTGACCGAGGCAGGCCTCGACCCCGACTCGCGGTCGGTGCGCCTCACCCTGCAGTACGCCGACCAGCTGCGAGGCGCGCCGCGGCACCTGTCCCAGCACGTGGGGGGCTTCGTCATCGCAGCTGGGCCGCTGATCGAGCTGTGCCCGGTCGAGCCCGCCAGCATGCCCGGCCGCACCGTCATCCAGTGGGACAAGTACGACATCGACGTGCTGCGCTTCGTCAAGGTCGACGTGCTGGCGCTGGGCATGCTCACGGCGATTCGCAAGAGCTTCGAGATGCTCGACGACTTCTACGGGGTGGCGCTCGACCTCGCCACCGTCCCCAAAGAAGACCCCCGCGTCTACGACATGTTCTGCGCGGCCGACACCGTGGGCGTCTTTCAGATCGAGAGCCGCGCCCAGATGAGCATGCTGCCCCGCCTCAAGCCGCGCTGCTTCTACGATCTGGTGATCGAGGTCTCCATTGTGCGCCCCGGGCCCATCCAGGGCGGCATGGTGCACCCCTACCTTCGCCGCCGCAGCGGACTCGAAGAGGTGACCTACCCGCACCCGCTGCTCGAGCCCATCCTCGAGCGCACGCTGGGGGTGCCCATCTTTCAAGAGCAGGTCATGCAGATGGCCAGTGCGGTGGGGGGCTTCAGCCCCGGCCAGGCCGACGAGCTTCGCCGGGCGATGGGGGCCTGGCGCAAGACGGGCAACCTGGACGGCATCGGGCGCGACCTGGTGAAGGGCATGGTCGACAAGGGCATTCCCGAGCCCTACGCGCAAAAGATCTTCCAGCAGATCCTGGGCTTTGGCGAGTACGGCTTTCCCGAGTCCCACGCAGCCAGCTTTGCGCTGCTGGTGTACGTCAGCGGCTGGCTCAAGTGCCACTACCCGGGTGCCTTCGGGGCCGCGCTCATCAACAGCCAGCCCATGGGCTTCTACAGCCCCCGCGCCATCGTCGAAGACATGAAGCGGCACGACGTCGAGGTGCGGCCGGTGTGTGTGCTCAACAGCGGATGGGACTGCGACATCGAGCCCGGCCTGCGCCAAGACTCGGCGGTGCGCCTGGGCTTTCGGCTCATCCGGGGTTTCTCGCAGGTCGACGCCGACCGCATCGTGCATGCCCGCGCCGACAGCGAGTTCCGCGACCTTCCCGACTTCGCCAAGCGCACCGGCCTCGACCGCGGCAAGCTGCAGTCGCTGGCCGATGCCAACGCCTTCGCCAACATGGGCATCGAGCGGCGCAAGGCGGCGTGGGTGCTGCAGGGGCTCTGGACGGGCTTGCCCCTGTTCGCGGGGCTGGCCCGCAACGAACCCGAGCCCGGGCTGCCGGTCGAGCGCCCCATCGACACGGTGCGCGCCGACTTTCGGGCCGTGGGCCTGTCGGTGCACACCCACCCCATGGAGCTGCTCCGCGACGGGCTCTCGGCCGATGGCATCTGTCGCCTGGCCGAGCTCGCCGAGCTGCCCACGGGCACCCGCGTGCGAATCGCCGGCCTGGTGCAGTCCCGCCAGCGCCCGGGTACCGCCAAGGGCGTGGTGTTCATGACGCTCGAAGACGAGACCGCCATGACCAACCTCATCCTGTGGCCGCAGACCTGGCAGAAGCACCGGCGGGTGGCCCGTGGCAGCGACGTGCTGGGTGCCGAGGGCAAGCTCCAGCGGCAAGACGGTGCGGTCAGCGTGCTGGTGGACACGGTCTGGCGCCTCGACCGCGACCCCGAGGTGGCGGTTCGGTCACGGAACTTCAGGTAGATCCGCGGCAACAGGGCTGCGTCAGTCTTTGGGCAGGACGACGTGGCTTGGCTTGGGGTATGTCCCGTCTTCGCAACACTGGAGTGAACGCATGCGCATCTCGACCACCCTTCCCATCCTCATCGCACTACTCGCCGCGTGCCGCGGCACCGACGGAGAGATCGGCCCCGCAGGGCCTGTCGGCCCGCAGGGCGAACAAGGTGAGCAAGGCGATCAGGGCCTGGCCGGAACCGATGGCGAAGACGGCGAAGACGCCGTCTCGTACCTCATCGAAGGCACCGTCAGCGACGGCAGCGGCCTGGTGGGTGAGGGCTTCTTGGTGGTGGTCGACCTGGTCGACGACTCGGGCAGCTCGGTCGCCAACCTGGGTGTCACCATGACCGACGCCACCGGCGGCTGGTCCATCATCGTCAACGAGGGCCTGTCCCTGCATCCTCGCCTGGTTGCCTCGGCCCTGGTCGACGACATGCTGTACCAGGCGCCGGTCACCGACTTCGCGGCCACCGCGCTCGATCCGGTCTCGACCGCCGCCCTCGACATCGTGCTGCTCATCACCGAGACCGACGGCGGGGCCAGCCTGGACCACTACACCCCCACCGAGCTGGCCGACATCCTGTCCCAGGCCGACGCCAACGTGACCACCGCCGGCACCGACCGCACCGACTTCGACGCGGTGTGGGACGAGGTGCTCGACAGCACGGGCTCGCTGATTGCGTCGTACGCCGAGACCGACAACGAGATCGGCGTCGCGCCCATCGCTTGGGGTGCCGACCTTCCCCTGTGCGCGGCCGGCGACGACTGCGTCACCAACGGGCCCACCATCTGGAGCGCCTGGGACGATGGCTACTTCACCACCGAGGTGGGCTCGGGGTACCTGCACGAGCTCAACGACTCCGGCGACTACATCAGCGACGCGTTCAACGCCAACTACGACGACGCCTACGACGATGCCCTCTACTTCTACGTCGATGGCGACTACTACGGCGACTCGGGCGGCGGCGAGATGTGGATCGAGGACGCGCCCAACGAGCCCAACATCGCGACCGACGACTTCGACGAAGACTCGTTCGACTACTGGCCTGCGGCCGACCGCGGGGCCACCACCGAGCTGGTGTTCACCGATGACACCGACAGCGTCACCGACTTCACCCTCTCCCGGCGATTCTGGTTCGACCCGGTCGGCGGTTGGGTTCGCACCACCGAGATCGTGACCTACACGGGCAGTGCCGCCACCACTGTCGACATCGACTTCTACAGCGAGATGGGCAGCGACAGCGACACCACCACCGAGGCCACCAGCTCCGGCGATACGACGGTCGATGGGGCCGACACCTGGCTCCTCAACTCCGACGACGACAGCGGCGACCCGCTGAGCGCCTTCTGGTTCGGAACCGTCGACTGGGCCGAGTACGAGACCAGCGACTACTACTACTGGGGCTGGGATGGCGTGGCCTTCGAGCCCGGTCAGACCCGGACGTTCATCGCCTTCACCAACCTGTGGGACTACGGCTCCGACATGGCGGCGGCCGCGGCGGCCTTGGACGGCGTGCAGGACAACATGGATCTGTTTGCGGGCATGTCCCCCGAACATGTCGATGCTGCCTACAACATCGACATCGCGAGCGTGGCGTGGACGGGCGAGGCCGGCACGGTCGCCCCCTGGGCCGACGTCACCGTCACCAACGACACCACGTCCGAGTCGTGGTCGAGCACCGCCGACAGCGATGGCTCGTTCAGCATCGGCATCGCTGGAACCACCGGCGACGCCCTGTCGCTGGTGGGCTCCGACGGCACCACGCTGGCCACGACCTTCCCGTAGCGAGCGCTTCGCGGCGAGCCAAACGCGTGATTCAGCAGCCGGTTAGCACACACTCCCTCCCCGGGAGTGTGTGTGACCGACAAGCCCAGCAAGGCCCTGTGTGAGCTGAGCCGAGCCGAGCTGGCGCGGCTCGCGATGGCCCACGCGGGTGACAACCTGATGGTGCTCGATCCCGACTGGCGGATCCTGTACGTCAACCAGACGGCGCATGACCTGACCGTCGACGGCGTTCAAGGACAGCGGGCCACCGATCTGGTGCCGCCCGAGTCGGCCAGCGTGCTCGCCACGACCTACCGGCACACCTACACCACCGGCCAGGAGGGGCGCTGCGAGGTGTCCTACGTCGACGAGGACGGCGTCACCTACATCTACGAGGCGCGCACCTCGCCCCTGCGCCTCGATGGTGGCGACATCGTGGGCATCGTGGTCAGCAGCTCCAACATCACCGACCGGGTCGAAGAGCGCGTCGCCAAGCTGGTCGAGTCTCAGAAGATGGAGGCCATCGGGCAGCTGGCTGGCGGCGTGGCCCACGACTTCAACAACCTGCTCATGAGCGTGCTGGGGAACGCCGAGTATGCGCTGAGCCTGCTCGACGACGGCCACCCCGCTCGCCGGCACCTCGAGTCGGTGATGCACGCGGCCAACCTGTCGGCCGACCTCACCCGTCAGCTGCTGGCCATGTCCCGTCGCGGGGCGACCCGCGCGGTCGAGCTCGACGTGAACGACCGGGTCAACACCACCCTGGACATGCTGCGCCGCACCATTCCAGCGAACGTGCGCGTCGACTTCGCTCCAGGCCGGGGGCTGCCCCGCGCCAAGGCCGACCCCGCCCAGCTCGAGCAGGTGCTGCTCAACCTGTCGCTCAATGCGCGCGACGCCATGCCGTCGGGGGGCGTGCTCACCCTGTCCACGTCGGCGGTCCGGCTCACCGAGGACGACATCGACGGCAGTCGCGATGCGCAGCCCGGTGACTTCGTGCGCATCGCGGTCGCCGACACGGGCACAGGCATCAGCGAAGCCGTGCGCGGGCGCATCTTCGAGCCCTTCTTCACCACCAAGGCGGCGGGTCGAGGCACCGGGCTGGGGCTCACCATCGTGTACGAGATCCTGCAGAACCACGCCGGTCTCATTCGCTTTGGCGAGGGCGATGCTGGCGGCACCCTGGTCGAGGTGTTCTTGCCGGCCGCGGCGGGCGGCACGCCGGTCGAGGTGGCCTCAGAACACATGCCGCCCGGAGGCGACGAGCGAATCCTGCTGGTCGAAGACGACGCCCTGGTGAGAGAGGTGGTGCACGATCAGCTCGTGCGGGCCGGGTACCGCGTCACCCTGGCCAATGATGGCCTCGATGCCATGGCCCGGATCGATGCCGGCGAGTGCTTCGACCTGCTGCTGCTCGACGTCATGATGCCGGGCCTGGACGGCGGTCGGGTGGTGCGGCTGCTGCGCCAGCGCAACGATGGCACCCCCGTGGTGTTGATGAGTGGCTACAGCGAGACCGCGCTCGACTCGGACTCGATGCTGGGGGTTCCCCTGCTGCAGAAACCCGTGTCGGCGGAGGTGCTGCTGCGCATGCTTCGCCATCGACTCGACCGCGCCCAGGAGGCCCGGGGTGGCTGACCCGTCCATCTTTCCGGCCGGCGTGCTGCCGCCCACCGTGTTGCCGGGGCTGAGCTTTCCCTCGTTCCCGGGCCCCGGACAGGCGCAGACCATCGCGATGGTGGCTCAGCTCAACGATACGCAGTGGTGGCCCACCGAGCGCATCCGCGCGATGCAGCTCGAGCAGCTCCAGGCCGTGCTTCGCCACGCGGCGGCCACCACGCACTACGGCCGCAAGCACTTCCGCGACCTGGCCACCGCACCGCTCACCTGGGAGCGCTTTCGGCAGCTGCCCGTCATGAGCCGCGAGGTCGTGCAGACCCAGACCAAGGCGCTGCGCAGCAACCAGGTGCCCAAGTCCCACGGCCCCATCAGCATGGCGCGCTCGTCGGGCAGCACCAGCCGCCCGGTCGAGGTCGCGCGCTGCGCCGTCGCGGGGCTGGTGTGGCACGCCGTCACGGCGCGCTCGCACCTGTGGCACCGCCGCGACTGCCGACTGCCGCTGGCGACCGTGCGTCACTCCCCCGATGCCGACCAACCCGGCGGTGTGGCCCGCAAGAACTGGGGCCCCGCGCTGGCCAACCTGGGTCAGACAGGGCCCTGCCACGTGCTGCACATCGGCGCGTCGACCCGCGAGCAGCTGGCCTGGCTGCGGTCCCGCCCGGTCAGCTACCTCATGCTCTACCCCTCCAGCCTGCAGGATCTGCTGCGCCTGTCACCGGAGTGCCCCTGCCCCGACCTGCGGGCGGTCATGACCTTTGCCGAGGTGGTCGACCCCGAGCTGCGCGTCGAGCTTCGCGACAAGTGGGGCGTGCCTCTGCAAGACGTGTACTCCACCCAAGAGGCCGGCTACCTGGCCCTTCAGTGCCCCGACCACGAGCACTACCACGTGCAGGCCGAGTCGGTGCACCTCGAGGTGGTGCGCGAAGACGGCACGCCGTGCGATCCGGGCGAGCGCGGAAAGGTGCTCATCACCCCGCTGCACAACTTCGCGCAGGCGCTGGTTCGCTACGACGTGGGCGACTTCGCGGTGGTGGGGGAGCCTTGCCCCTGCGGGCGCGGCTTGCCGGTGCTCGAGCGCATCGTGGGACGGGTGCACCAGACCTTCATGACGGCCGCCGGTGACCGCATCTGGCTGACGGTGGGGGTGCACGAGCTGCCCAAGCTGGCGCCCATCCTGCAGCACCAGTTCGTACAGCGGCAGCCGGGCCAGCTGGAGCTGCGGCTGGTGGAGCACCGGGCCCACACCCCCGCCGAAGAGGCCGCGCTCGTGAGCTACCTGATGGGCAAGCTGCCCGAAGGAACCGAGCTCAGCGTCGTGTGGGTCGACGAGATCCCGCGCACCGGGCGCGGCAAGTTCCTGAGCTTTCGCTCGGAGCTGTAGTCTCGCTTCGCGCCTACCGATCCAGGGCGTTGTTGCCGAACAAACGCGTCACCGCGCTCTCGGTGGAGCGGGCGAACTGCACCGCGTCGAAGCCCACCGCCAACGTCGCGGCCGACTCGAGCTCGTTGCGCGTCAGCGCTGACAGGTTGGCCAGCACCTGGATCGAGAAGATGTCGAAGAGCTCGATGCCGCCGCCGGCGAGTGCGGCGTTGAAGAAGGTGCGCAGCTCGTCTTGTACCGGGCCGGTGCCGGCGTTGGCCACGGTCGTGCTGCCCACCCCCAAGCTGCCCATCAGGCCCACCTGGCTGCCCACCCACGACATGAGTGGCCGTCGGGTGCGGGGTCGGTGGCCCACCGACACAGTCAGCGCCAGCGCCGGAGAGACCTCGTCGTTCTCGAACAGGGGCACCCGCACCAGCACACCGGCGCCGACCTTGGTGCGCAGCCCGAACTCCTGGCTGCGAAACAGGTAGCGCTCTGGTTCGTGGCCGTCGCTGGACACCTCGAGCAACAGCAGATCGCCGTCCTCGAAGCGGTAGTCGTTGTACACGTTGTGCAGCTGGTGCATGGGCAAGCGAAAGGCCTCGTCGAGCTGCTTGGGCACGAAGCGAAGCTCGCTCGCGAGCTCGCCGGGCAGAGAGCCGGTGACACTGGCCACGCGCTTGAAGCCCGAGCGGTCCAGGCCCGTGCGACGAACCCACAGGCTCAGCTCGACGTCGTCGCGCAGGGGATCCACCTCGATCCAGCCGCGGCTTGTGACGTCGGCCGGCGGCCGGACCCAGCGTCCATCCGGCAGGCGACGACCCTCGGGGGGCCAGTTGCGGTGCGGCTCGTCACGCCAGCCCGTGCCCCAGCGCACGTCGGCGAGCTCGCCGTGCGGGGTGGCCTCGCTCACGAAGTCCTCGGGAGCCATGAACTTGGAGACGCGGGCACATCCGAGCGAGAGCAGCAGGAACGGGAGCATGCCGCATCGTAGCGTGCCGTGGCTTGTCACCGGAACGTGACAAAACAATCGACGTTGGCCCGTCCCAGCGATGGGCGCGTGTTAGCGTGCGCGCCGTATTGGAGGACTGACATGGACGAAGTCGTCGAGACCGAGACTGAGGGATTCTTCAGCCGGCTGATGAGCTCCATCGCTGGCATCTTTGTGGGCATCTTGCTGGTGCTCGCCGGATTCCCGGTGCTGTGGTGCAACGAGGGCAACTCGGTTGCCACCTGGAACGCGCTGCAAGAGGGCCGCGGGCTGGCGGTGGCCGTTGACGCGGCAAGCGCCGCCGCCGCAAACGAGGGCGGTCTGGTGCAGATCACCGGAAAGGCCGTCGGCGAGGGCGTGGTGTCCGACCCGATGTTCGGCGTCAAGGTCGAGGGGGCCGTGGGCCTCAAGCGCCAGGTCGAGATGTACCAGTGGAAAGAGAACAGCGAGACCAAGACCACCAAGTCTGCAGGCGGCAAGCAGAAGAAGGTCACCACCTACAGCTACGAGATGGTGTGGGCCGACGACCTGATCAACAGCTCCAGCTTCAACACCGCCGCTGGCCACGAGAACCCGGGCAGCATGCCCTTCGAGGGCGAGTCTTGGACGGCCCCCAAGGTCACCGTTGGCGGCTTCACGCTGTCGTCGGCGCTCGCCGGGCAGGTCAGCAACTGGCAGACCCTGTCGGTCGACCAAGAGACCTATGACTCGCTCGCACCTGGGCTCAAGCAGCAGCTCGCGCTTTCCGGTGGTGGCCTGTACCGTCCCGCCAGCGTGGCGCAGATGCCGCCACCGGCCAACCCTGCGGTTCCGGCCGACCCGGCCAACCCCGCTGCCGTCCCGGCGGTCGTGGTTCCCGGCACGCCCATGATCGGCGACACCCGCATCACCTTCAAGGCCAACGAGTCGGCCGACGTCAGCGTGCTGGGCAAGCAGACGGGCCCGACGCTCGGCGCCTACCAGACCAGCAACGGCAAGGACATCAGCGACCTGCGCATGGGCACCATGACGGTCGACGAGATGTTCTCGGCGGCCGAGACCGAGAGCGTGATCCTCACCTGGATCCTGCGCGCGGTTGGCTTTGGCATGATGTGGGTGGGTCTGTTCCTCATCGGACGGCCCGTCGTGGTCGTGGCCGACATCCTGCCCTTCCTGGGCAGCCTGGCCGCGCTCGCCGTCGGTGGCGTTGCCTTCTTGGGCGCGGCCATGTGCACGCTGCCCACCATCGCCGTGGCCTGGATCTTCTACCGGCCGCTGCTGGGCATCGCCCTGCTGGTCGTGGGCTTCATCTTCATGGCGGCCGTCGCCGGGCTGGTGTTCACGGCCTTCGGCATGTACCGCAAGCGCGCGGCAGGCGGCGAAGAAGCCGCGGCGTAGGCAATTGCTCGGCGCGCAGGGGCGTGGTCGGTGGTGTCGAGAGGCGCTGCCTTCCACGCCCCTCCTGCGTGCGCGTCCGAGTAGAGTGTTGGCGTGGCAATGTTCCAGTCAGAGCCTCCGGACGGTCTAGGTCTCGTGATGCACGCCAGCGGCTACGAGCTGAGCGTGGCTCCGCGGTACGCCCCTGCTGCGCTGCAGGTGTACGCGGCGGCGTTCTTGGGGTCGTTCGTGCTGCTGTCCCTGGTCTTCGCGCTCTCGAACCCGCCGGTTGGTCTGCTGGCGGTGGGGGGCTTGCTGCTCGCCTACGCGTGGCGGCACGAGATGATGCCCACCCGGGTTCGGGTGGACACGACCGGCATCACCATCGCTGGCGTGCGCGCATCGTGGCAGGATGTCGACGAGGTCGACGTCGATCGCTCCAAGGCCCGGGTCTGGGGCCGCGAACCCAAGCAGGATGTTCGGCTGAGATTGGGTCCCAATCGGGACGAGACGCATCTTGCCTTCCGCGCCGGCGGGCTCACAGCCGAGCAGCTCGCTTGGCTTGTCGACGACCTGCGGCGGCGCATTCAAGCCGGGGTTCCGGAAGCGCAACGGTTGGCCCACGCCGAGCTGGACCAGATGGCTTCCAGGGCGTCTGGGCTGCGGCAAGGCGATCCCCAGTGAGTCAACGCCCCCCTCCACCCTCGGGCCCGGCACCATGGCAAGGGGCACGCCGGCGTGTCTGCCGCTAGACTGATGCCGTGACACGTCGAATGGCTCGATGGATCCTGGGTCTTGGCGGTGGCGGCGCCTTGACCCTCGCCACCGCCGTCGTGCTGGTGGGCACCCTGGGCCTGGGCCTGTGGTCGTGGCTGCAGGGCCCGGCCGCCTTCCAGAGCTTCTGGCTGCCGGCGGTGAGCCAGGGCACGGGCCTGCACATTCGCGCCTCTGGCGGTCGCGTTGCGCTGGACGGGCGCCTGCGCGCGGTGCACTTGTCGGTCACGGGTCCGGGGTGGCGTCTGTCAGCGGATGACGCGATCCTGGAGGTGGACGTGCTCTCGTTGTTGGGCGACCGGCCGGTGATCCGTGACCTGCGCGTCCGTGAGCCGGTGCTCATCTACTCCAGCGCACAGGGCACCTCAGTCGAGCAGCGGCCCTGGCAGCTGCCGGTCAGCATGCACACCGGCACCATCAACGACCTGCGCGTCGAGCTGTACAGCGGCGAGCGGCTGCGCGCCGTGCTCGACCCGGTAGACGTGGGCGTCGACGACCTGCGGCCTGGCGGTCGTGGCGTGGTGACCCTGGCGGCGCCGGAGCTGACGCTGGTGGCTGGCGATGGGCACACGTCGTGGCAGGGCCGGCTGCTGGGCAGCGCCAACATCGACGAGACCGGAGCCAGCGGCTGGACCTTCGACACGTCCACCGGCGTCTCGCTGTGGAAGGCCGCGACCCCCGATGACGCGGTGCTGTTCGACGTGACCGGCTCGGGGGCGCTGTCTCCGCAGCGCATCGAGGGCACCGGGGCCGTCGCCGCGACGCGAGGCGGTAGCTCTGCGGGGCGGGCCACTGGGAGCTGGGGCTGGACGCCGGGCACGCAGCAGGTCACCGCCGACCTCGAGCTCGACGCGCTGGGGCCGAGCTTCATCAACCCGGTGGTGGCGACGTGGGCGCCGGTGCAGCTCGATCGGGGACAGGTGCAGGGGCAGGTGCGCGTCGAGCCCAGCGGCGACGCTCTGGGCTTCACCTCGCACTTGACGGCGCAGGGGGTGGTGTTGCGAACGCTGGGGGCCCGCAAGGCCACACCGCCCATGCAGCTCGCGGGGGACGTCGTGGGCCGGGTGGGCGCAGCCGTCGTGGAGCTCGACCGGGTGGATGTAGGGCTGGTGCAGGCGGGCCGGGAGGTGGTGCGTGCTCGACTCGACAAGCCGCTGGTGGTCTCGCTGGACGGCCAGGGCAGCGCCGAGCAGACCGGCCACATCGGGGCCACCCTGTCCGAGTTGTCGGCCGACGAGCTGCGCCCCTGGGCCGCGCTGCTGGGCCTGACCGCGCTCGACAAGGTCGATCGCGGGGTGTTCAGCGGCGAGCTGGCGGCCGTGGTTCGCGACGGCGGCAAGGCGGTGGACATCAGCGGAGACCTGGACATCGACGAGCTGTGGCTGTGGAGCGAGGCCTCGGCGGTGGGGCCGTTCGTGCTCGATGCCGGCGTGGCCGGCGATCTGCGTGATCTGAACCGGCTCACCCTGCAGCCGTCCCAGGCTGTGCTCATGGCCGAGGGCGCGCCGGTGGCCACCCTGGGGCTGTCCGGGTGGGCCGCCGCTTCGGGGGCCGCCGATGTTGCGGTCGAGGTGCGCTCCGACGATGTGATCGCCGTGGGACGGGCCTTGAGGCTGGTTCCCAAGCGTGTGCGCGGCGGAAGCAGCGACCACGTGGCCGGTACGGTGCGGGTGCGGGCCCAGGACAGCACCGAGCCCTGGTCGATCGGCGGTCAGCTGGCGGTCGGGGAGGGCACCGTGGGCATCGACGGCACCTGGCCCCGCAAGCAGGGCGTCGGCACGGTCGCCTTGAACCTGCAAGAGGTCGACGTGACGCCGTGGCTCCGGGCGTGGGAGTGGGTGGCGTGGAAGGACCTGGGCCGAGCGCCGCTCTTCGGCACGCTGACCTACGAAGGGGACGGCAACGTGGGCACACTCACCGGCGAGCATCGGCTGGGGCCCGTCGAGCTGCCCGCCAGCATCGACGCCCGCGAGACCGTCACCCTGCTGGGCACGTCGTCGACGCGGCTCGAGGGCTCGCTGGTGAACAGCACGGTCACCGCGCACGCTCAGCGAGCCGGGCGCGAGCAGGACCGCATCCATGCGGTGTGGTCGATGGACCGCTCGCTGAGAGACCCGCTCATCCACATCGAGGGCAGCGCCACCGAGCTGGCGGCCGACCTGTACCAGAACACCCTGCTGGGGCTCGACGAGTCGGCTCAGCCCAAGACCTTGAGCGAGCGGCTGACCACCCAGGTCCCCGTCGACTTCGATCTGCGCGCCGACCTGCTGGACGTCACCTGGTGGGGCATCGCGCTCGAGCTGGGCAAGCTGGATGTGTCGTCCCGAGCCGGCAATCTGTATGCGCGGCTCGACGAGGGGCGCTTCTCGGGTGGGAACATCGACGGCTATGTGGACTACCGCCCCAGCAACCACGATCCGGGCGTGGAGTTCGCGCTCGACGGCGAGCAGGTCGATGTCGGCAAGCTGCTGGCGTTCAGCGACCCCAACTGGAAGCCGCCGCTGACCGCCCGCGGCGACCTGCACGTGAGCGGCAAGGGCAAGGGGCAGGGCGACGCCCTGGTGAGGGACCTGGAGGGGCGGGTGGTGCTCACCACGGGTTCGGGCGAGCTGCACGCGACCGGGCTGCTGGGGGCGGTTGCCCGCATCACCAGCGTGGGGCAGTTCCAGGGCATGCGCTTCGACACGCTCACTGCCCGGCTGGACATCGACGATGGCGGCGCCCACATCCGGGAGATGTCAGCGGTGGGCAGGCGCACCAAGCTCGACGCCACCGGCGTGATCGGGCTGCAGGGGCAGCTGGACGTGGTGGTGCAGCCGTACGTGTCGGGCGGCATTGCGTCGGGGCTGGCGAGCCTGCTGGGCAGCGAGCACCTGGTGGGGCCCGATGGCTTCACCAGCTTGCCCGCCTCGGTGGGCATGGCCGGTACCTTCGAGCAGCCCGAGTACTACGCGCGAAGACCGCTGGCGGCGGGCGAGGAGCGGCGTGGGCTGTGGGGGATCTTTGGGAGGAGGTGAGTTAGGCTCGATGGTATGGAAGCTCTGAAGCCTGCTACCTACGCCGATCTCGAGCGCCTTCCCAACAACGTGGTCGGCGAGATCGTGGCGGGAACGCTGCGCACCTCTCCACGTCCCTCGCCGCGCCACGCGCACGCGGCGTCGGTGCTGATGGGCGAGCTGAGTCGGCCGTGGCAGCGAGGCAAGGGCGGGCCTGGTGGCTGGTGGATTCTCCACGAGCCCGAGCTGCACCTGGGCTCGGACGTCCTGGTGCCCAATCTCGCGGGCTGGCGGGTCGATGCGATGCCCACCCTGCCTGAGACCGCGTTCTTTCCCACGTCTCCGGGATGGGTGTGCGAGGTGATCAGCCCGTCGACGGCGCGCCTCGATCGCGGCGACAAGCTCGAGGTCTATGCCCGGGCCGGCGTGCCCTGGGCTTGGCTGGTCGACCCGCTCGCCAAGCTGGTCGAGGTGTATCGGCTGGCTGACGGGCGCTGGGTTCGCCACGGGGTGGCGCGCGACGAGGAGGCCGCCGCGCTTCCGCCCTTCGAGGCGGTTCCGCTGGAGGTGCGGGCGCTGTGGGTGGAAGGGTGAGACCTTCGGGATCGACGCGCCTCGGCCCCGTGGCCCCCTACATCACCGCGGTGATTACGCTGGTGCTGTAGCCGTCGTTGGTGCCAAAGCTGGCCACCGGCACGCCCGCCCCCTTGAGCGCCGTCAGCACGGCATCGCTGGCGTTGCGCTTGTTGGGCGAGCGGTAGTGCACGTTGCCCGACAGCCGTCCGTTGCCCTTGCCCGCGATCAGGATGGGGAACTCGTCGTTGCTGTGGGTCTGGCCGTCGGACAGCTCGCTGGTGCACAGGATGGAGCAGCGATCGAGCAGGTTGCCGTCACCCTCGGGGGTGTCGCGAAGCGCGCTCAGAAACTGCGCGAGCTGGGCCATGGTGAAGGTGGTGGCCGCGTGCACGATGGGCTGGTTGCCGCCCTCGGTGTGGCAGGTGTAGTGCAGGCTGTCGGTCGCTCCGGCCTGCCACACCACCACGCCGCTTCCCGCCGTGCTGAACTGCACGCTGAAGGCCCGGGTCAGGTCGCAGGAAAGCGCGAGCCGCAGCAGCTCGGTCATGACCTCGTTCTTCTGGGTGATCTGCTCGAGGCCACCCACATCGGGCACGTTGCCAGGGTTGTCGCCGGGGATGCAGCCGCTGGTGTCGGCGGCCAGACGGATCTCGAGGGCGCGGATGCTGGCCAGGTGCTGCTGCAGTCGGATGCGGTCGCGGGTACCCAGGCGCGGCTCGAGGCGCTTGGTCTGGTCGCGCACGGCGTCGAGCACCGACAGGCGTACCCGGTCGTGGGTGTTGTCGAGCGGAGCTCCGAACAGGCGGTCGAACAGGGCCGCCGCGTCGTACTCCGACGGGTTCGGGTTGTTGGGCCCATTGTGCGACAGGTGCTGAAAGCTCGTGCCCTCGTCGGTGCCGTGGAACTTGGTGATGCCCACCTCGAGCGAGCGCAGCGGTGCCCGGCCCTCGAACTCGGCGGCCGCGATCATGTCGACCGACGGCGAAGGCAGCGTGCTCACGATGGTGTCGCGCGTGGTGCCCAGCTGGTGGTAGCGGCTGCCGGTGAGGATGCCGCTCATGCCGCTGTGATGGGGGTGTGTGGCGGTCTTGACCTCGCAGCCGGTGAGCACACTGACGTAGGGGCGCAGGTCGCGTAGCGGCTCGAGCTCGGCGCTGGGCTCCCAGTTGCTGCCGGTGGTCAGCGGCGTCCAGCGGTCGGGCTTGATGCCGTTGCCCCAGAACCACAGGCCAAAGCGGTCGGGCATGGCCTCGCCGTCGGCCAGGGCGTCGCCGTGGACGCCCAGCATGGCCTCGAGCGGGGGCAGGGCGATGCTGATGGCGGCGCCGCCGAGCATGCCTCGAAGCAGCGTGCGGCGGTTCATGGCGTCCCCAGGCAGGCGGCGTAGGCGACGTCGCCGCTGTTCTCGAGCGGGCCGAAGCCGGTGGCATAGCCCCGGTCGGTGCAGAAGCCGTGGAAGGCGGCGTTGCAGCGGTCGCCGAAGCGCTCGGTGCTGCCGTTGCAGGCGGCGTCGAAGGTGGCCAGCGTGGTGTACGAGGTCTCGAAGGCATCGGCGGCGGGGGTGCACACCACCAGGGCGGCATCGGGGCCGTGCTCGACCGGCCCGAAGCCCGTGCCTCCGTAGTTGGCGGTGCACCAGCGGTGAATGGCGGCGTTGCAGTCGGGGCTGTGGTGGTTCGTGGCGGTGCAGCCGCCGTGATGGCTGGCCAGCTCGGCGAAGGTGGCCGTGACCACGCTGGCGAGGGTGTCGTCCAGGCAGCTCACCGTGGTGTCGAAGCCGGTGATGTCGACGGCCGCGATGCCCGTCGCCGAGCAGTCCGAAGCCGCGCAGTACCGGTGGATGGCGGCGTGGCACGGTCCGTCGTTGGCGGTCGAGCCGACGTTGCAGCCCGCATGCGCGCTGGTGAGGTCGCCCCAGGTCGGGCGCCGCAGATCGACGTCGAGGTCTTCGTCGATGTCGCCGTCCAGATCGTCGTCGACGCCGTTGCAGGTCTCGGGCTCGGGCTGTGGATCCGGGTCGGGATCGGGATCGTCGCTGGGTTCGACCGGCTCGTCGGTGCCGGCGGGAATCCGCGCGGTGGTGAAGGCCTCGCTGGTCACGAAGGCGAGCACCAGCTCGTGAAAGCGCATGTCGCTGCTCACGAAGTCGTTGGTGAGGCCGCCGATGGCCGGCAGATCGTCTTGTGCTTCGGGCTGCCCGGTGCCGAAGCGGTAGAACTGGAGCGCCACACAGCCCGGAAAGTCCTCGTGCTCGGACACCGCGCGACCCAGCTGCACGGCGCCACCGAACTCGGTGCCCTCCAGGTCTCCTGAGGCGTCGATGGCAAGGCCATTGTCGAGCTCGCGGTAGCTGCCCACGGCGTCGTAGTTCTCCAGGCCGAAGCCGATGGGATCCATGCGGTCGTGGCAGCCCGAGCACGACGGGTCGAGCGCGTGCTGCGACAGGCGCTCGCGCATGGTGCCTCCCTCGGCGGCCTCGAGCGAGGTGACCGCACCGGGGGGCGGCGGTGGGATGGACTGGCACAGCAGGCGGGTGCGCACGAATCGGCCGCGGTGCGTGGGCGAGGTGACCGTGCGGTGGGCGTTGATGGTGAGCAGCGCTGCCCGCCCCAGCAGGCCGCCGCGGCGCTCGGTGCCGTTGACGTCCATCCACCCCGTCGCCGGCAGGTTGTAGTGCTCGGCCAGCGAGGGGCCGACCCAGGTCTGGCGAGTGGTCAGCAGGGTGCGGAAGTCGTCCTGCTTCTCGAAGGCGATGTCGTCGAAGACGGCCATCACCTCGCCCGCCATCTCGTTGCGCAGGGCGTCGTCGAAGGAGGGGAAGAGGTCGCGATCCTTGTCGACGAGGTCGAGCCGGTACAGCTCGACCGTCTCGGCGAAGAAGCCGTTCATGGTCTGGCGGCCGCGCTCGCTGAACAGCAGTCGCTCGGCCTGGGAGCGAAGCACGGCCGGATCGGCCAGCGTGCCGTCGGCGGCCACGGCGAGCAGCTGGGAGTCGGGGGGCGCGTCGGTGAGCACGAAGGCCAGGCGCGATGCGAGCTCGTGCGGCGTGAACACGACCCGCGTGGCGTCGCTGGGGTGGGGTTCGCCGATCTCGACGCGGAACAAGAAGTCGGGAGCCAGCAACGTGGCGACGATCACCGCGTGCGCTGCGGTCT
Organism: Myxococcota bacterium; assembly: GCA_965216925.1. Lineage (GTDB taxonomy): Bacteria > Myxococcota_A > UBA796 > UBA796 > CAYYHT01. The sequence continues at coordinate 6,755,836 of CBDCGT010000001.1, forward strand.
GCAGGCCATCGAGGGCGGCGACCTCACCGTGCAGCTGTACCAGGCGCTCGACCTCGTCGGCGGTGGCGGGCCGGCGCCATGCGCGACCCAGGAAGCCAGGCAGCCAGCTCTGCACGCAGTCGGCGCCGTCGCTGGTGGTGGAGCAGCCCAGCAGGGCGTCGCGCTCGGCTTCGTTGGCGGCGGCATCGCGGGCCACGTCCCATGCCATGGCTTCGTACTGCTCGAACTCCGCGGGGGCCACCGACAGCTCCGAGGCACCCACGGCCGTGTACCCGTGCAGGCGGTAGTCGGCCGGCAGCTCGGTGAGGATGGGCACGCCGAGCAGATCGTCGACGGCGTTGTGCAGCTGCGGCTGAGTGAGCCGGTACATGGTGGTGACCGGCGGCACCGGCTCGCCCAGGTCTTCACCTTCGTACTTCGTGGAGCACGCCGCGAGCGAGGCGCAAGCCGCGAGCAGGGTCAGCCGGTGCAGGGGGTGGCGAGCAGAGACCATGGGTTCCGAGTTTGACACGCTGTTGGTCCAAATGGGCCACCAGCTGGATATAGTGCGCGACCGCTCGCGGCCGGGCCGCGGCTAGATTCGCTGATCACGGAGGAAGACCCCATGCTTCGCCCCACCCTCGCCCTTGTGCTCCTTGGCGCATGCAACGGCGGAGACATCGACTTCGGCACGCCGACGCCCACCACCCCCACGGTGGAGTTCGACATTCCCGAGGCCGACGTCGACACCGACCGCCCGGTCGACCTGTGCATCGACCTCGACGGCGATCGCTGGGGCGAGATGTGCGAGCTCGGCACCGACTGCAACGACAACGACCCCAACATCAACGGCGGCGTGACCGAGATCCCCTACGACGGCATCGACAACGACTGCCGCAGCTCCACCCGCGACGACGACCTGGACAACGACGGCTTCTGCGTCAACGAGGGCACCACCGACTGCCCCGCCACCGACTGCGACGACGACGAGCGTCTGGTGCACCCCGATCGCCTCGAGGTCTGCAACGACGGCATCGACAACGACTGCAACACCGACACGCCCGACGTGCAGGAATACGGCACGGCGATCTGCCCGCACGACCTCAAGGCCAACAACTGCGCCGACATCCTGGCTGCCAACCCCGGCCAGCAAGACATCGACGGCTACTACGCGCTCAACGCGGGCACGGCCTGGTGCGACATGACCACCGACGGCGGTGGCTTCACGCTGGTGATGGTCATCGCCGATGACGGCGTCGACACCTTCAACCTGGACACGGCCGCCGACGTCCTGGGCACCGCCGACGACGAAGAGATCGGCGACGTCGCCATCCTCGACGCCGACTACAAGTCCTTCGCCTACGACGCGCTCAACGTGACCGACCTGTTGTTCAAGCACGAGCCCAGCGGTGTGTGGGCGCTGTACGGCGACATTGGCGATGCCACCATGTCGCTGTCCGAGATCATCGAGAACGAGTCGGCCGTCGGAACCTACATCTGCGACGATCCGACCGCCAGTCCGTACCCCTCCACCGGCTACCCGATGACGGCGGGCACGCTCACCGCGGGCATTGGCGGCGGCACCAACGGCTACCAGCTGTGCAGCACCGATCTGTACTTCAACCGGGGCGACCACGACGTCGATCTGGCCACCTGCGAGAGCCCCACCGTGGCCGATGACAACGGCACCTACGGTCCTGTGTGGAACGCCGCCGACACCAACGAGGCGGTGTGCGCCGACGGCCCGTTCAACGACCCGGCGATGGCCGGTGTCGGGCCCGACAGCGCGTCGAGCGCCGCCGAGACCGCAGCCGTGGGCTGGGGCTGGGTCACCGAGACCAATACCGGAACCGCTGGAGCGGGCGAGAACCGCCTGTCCATCTGGATGCGCTAAGAGGGTGTAGCGCGTAGCGCTCACACCCTCCTCCCGTGCCCGTGTCCGTGCCCAGCGAAGCGGTGCCCGATGCGGCGTCACGGCCCGTCGACTGAGTCCTGTGATCCATCCGCGGCAGCGTCGAATTGGCGGTCGACCGGCTCCCGCGGCAGCTGTGACCGACGAGCAGCAGATCATCGTGGCGTGCTTTCTGCCGAACAATGCGGCAGACGCCCGCCATCTGGTGCCGCCGCTGGCCGCCGTCGCTCACGGGCACGGGCGCGGGCGAGCCCGAGACGCTCATGGCCCCTGTGCACATTAGACCCGCCCTGAACTTCCGACAGCCGGAACAGACCGGGGTCGAACTTCCGCAACCGGGGCTGTCCGGACGCAACGCCACCGGGAAAGGCCGATTTTCGAGGCCTGGCCGGGACCACAGAGGCCTCCATCGGCCTCAGGGCGGAAGCAGGACCCCCTTCTGTTCCCGAGAGCGGAAGTTCGGCGCCTCGCACAACGACCGCTAGGTTCCGCCCGCATGCGGCACGGTGACCGGCCACGCCACGTGGACGTGGTTGTGTCCCCCGCCGCGTTCCCCTGCGCCCCAGTACGGGCCTGGGGAGATCGGCAAGGATCCTTGTTGGAATCGAGGCAAAAAAGCGGAAATAACGCCGACAATGGCTTTCCCCGCTTCATCCACAGGCGATCCATAGGAAAAAAGTCGGGGGACGGGCGGATCTGGATCTTCGGTGCACCGAAGAGCTGCCAGGAAGCCACGATCCACAGGGGATGGGTGCCTACGATGCCCTTGTCACCGTGGCGTCACACCAGCGTTGCGGGGTTTTCCCCAGGTGGAGCCGATCAGGGGAGGGGTTTCCGAGGTCACTCAGATGCGAGAAACCTCGGTTGACCCGCAAGGATCGGCGCGGTACCAAGTGACGCGTCGGTACCCCACCGACACGTCCAACCCCCTTTGAAGCCCGGCCACGGGTGTCCCTTCTGTGGTCCGTCCCACCCCACCCCCACCCAACCCCCCGGGGCGGGCCACACGTACAACCTGCAGGCATCGTCGGCTGCCCGACGCTCCAAAGCAGATTCAGGACGCCGCCTCTTCCCCGGAGGCGCACCAGAACCCCCCAAACAAGCGCCTGCCCTCATCCCGGAGGGCAGGCGTCCTACCTTGGGGGCATTGGTTCTTGGGGTGATAGGTTCGCGGGGTGCAGGACCCCAAAGTCAGAGCAGGCATTGCGGTGGCCGTCGTGGCGGTTGTCGCCGTGGTGGTCGCGGCGGTCTTCTACGAGCGCATCCAGTGGGCCTGGTGGGACTACAACGCCGCACGGCCGCTGAGCGACGAGCAGATCGCCAAGCTCGACGCCTGCGAAGACCCTGGTTGGCAAGCCGTTCAGCGAGTGCTGGTGCAAGACCTGGATGTGGCCTGCGGCCCGGCGTCGACCGTGGGCTGGATGGCGGGGCACACGGTGGACAGGCGCGTCCCGTGGATGCGCTCGGTGGCCGACAACGAGCACGAGCCGGTTCGGTCGCGGGTTCGGGCGGCCATGGCCCTGCTGGTGCGCCATGATCAGGACACACGCGAGCTGACCTGGCTGCTCGGCGATCCTGGGCTCGATGCCGACCTGCTGGACTGGGTGCTGCAGAGCGCCGAAGACGGCACGGCGCGCGGCGACTGGCTCGACCCTCGCTGGCCGCGTGAACACCGGGCCCGCACCTACGCCAACAGCGACCTGCGCGGCTGGAACGAGGCAGCGCGTCGCCTGGGCGAGCACCGGTTCTGGCCGTCGCCGGGGGGCTCCTGGGTGGCCGGGCTCACCGCCGACAAGCTCGAGGTCGAGCCGTGCGCGCCCGCCGATGCTCGGTGCCTGGACCAGCTGGCCCGCTCGCTCCGCACCGCAGCCCTCGAGCGCGGTGCCTACCCCGATGCCGAGCCGACCGAGCTCTTCCCACCGGTGCGGGGTGAGCTGACGGGGTTGTGGATGGCGCTGCACGCCGACCCGGTCGCGACCGAGCTCGGCGAACAGGCCCTGGGCGAGGCGGTGGCCTGGGTGTCGGCCGACAAGGCGCTCGCGCCCGAACGCATCGTCTCGCTGGTTTCGGGGGGGCCGCACGTCGACGGCATGGCTGCCGGCGACCCCATGTGGGCCTTGCTGCACCGCACGGCCACCCCCTGGGCCACGGTGGCCGCGGCCGTCGTCCTGGCCGAGGCCGCCGGCGTCCCGGTGAGGGCCGGCGCGTGGCTGGACGGGGTGGCCATCGAAGTGGGGGGTACCGCGGCGGGCATCGGCCCCCAGGGCGAGCCGCTGGCGCTGCCCGGCCCCGACCCGGAGACCGGAGCCGCGCCGGTGCTACCCGTCGACATCATCACCCGGCAAGCGGCCATCGCGGCTGCGGCGGCGGAGGCCTTCGAGATCGCCCTGGAGCGGGGGGAGCGCCGTCGGGCCAGCCGCCTGGCTGCGCTGGTGCGGCGCGTCGATGGTCCAGCGGGGGAGGCCCTGTGGGCAAGGCTGCCCGAGGCGCCCGGTCCGGCAGCCGAGGCGCGGCTGGGAACCCACATGGGCAGCCTGTTCAGATAGGCTGATACAAGCAGACCTGGGCCCAGGCGGCCGGGTACCCGGTGGACTTCTGCGCGACCTCGAGGTCGACGCCGTGGATCACCCAGCCCTCGCCTTCGCGATCCGAGACCCACGCTCCGAGCTCGTCTTTGGTGTTGGTGGTGTCGACCACGGGGTTGTCGATGTCGAGCTTGAAGGCCCGGCACATCATGGGGGGCGACCCCGTCCACGCCTCTTCGACCACCGGTTCGTCTGCGGGCATGGGCTCCGCGACGGGCTCCTCGGCGTGGGCGACGGACAGGCCCCACTGGCCGGCGATGACGCCCGCTTGAAACAGGCACGCCGCACCGAGCACCAGCGCCATTCGATTTCCGCTCATCGCACCTCCACAGGGATGCAGCACCGTTATCTCGTCTCTTCGATGTTGAGGCGTTCGTGGGCGACATCAGCAATGACTTCAGCTGGTCGTGGAGCCGGCACCGGACCTTCGCCGAGTGCCGTCGGCGCTACTGGCTCGCGCACTACGCCTTCTGGGGAGGATGGGCGCCCGAGACCTGCGACGAGCGAACCCGCGAGATCTACATCCAGAAGCAGCTGAACACCCGCCCCCAGTGGCTGGGCACCGTGGCTCACCACGCCGTGTTCTGGGTCTTGCGCGATGCCTGCTGGGGCCGCTTCCACACGCCCGAGCGCGTGGTGGAGCGCTACACCCGAATGGCTCGCAGGCAGATCGACGACTCGGCTCGCGGCCTGTACCGCGCCAATCCCAAGAACTTCCCGGGATTCGACGAGCACTACTACGGCACGGCGAGCGACGTGGACTGGGAGGCGACCGTCGCCCAGGTGGCGACCTTGGTGGGCAACATCTTCAGCAACCCGATCTTCCTTCGCCTGGCCCAGGTGCCGGAGCGCATTCGGGAGATGGAGCGCCTCGAGCGGCTGGAGGTCGATGGCGTCCCGGTGTGGGTGTCGCTCGATGTGCTGGTCGAGGACGGGGACGGCGGCATGGTGGTGGTGGACTGGAAGACCGGCGTCGCCCACGACACCAGCCGCATCGAGGGACAGCTAGCGGTGTACGCGGCCTACGTGCTCCAGCGCTACTACGCCACCGAGCCCACCGGTGCGGCGGACGCGCCCCTCGATCGCATCCAGACGATGTACGCGAACCTGCGCGACAACTCGCAGCAGATCTTCGCCGTGGACGGCGCCGCGCTCGAGCGGACCCTGAACACGATCCGCGCGTCGGCGGGCGCCATGCGCGAGACCCTGGTCGACCCCCAGAACAATGTCGGGCGCGAAGATGACTTCCCCATGCTGCCGGAAGGAAGCGAACTCTGCGTGAGTTGTTCCTACCGGAGGACCTGCGGTCGCGAGACATAGGCGGACAAATTGTGTCCGCTTGCGCAAAAAACGGTTTGTCGGTGAAACGGGTGTTCAGTATGTTCAGGGTGTCAGGAGGCACTCATGGCCCAGGCCCGCATCGCACCCATCGCCGCCGTTCTCGAGCACCCCGGTCTGCAGCCGGCACCGCTCCCGGTCGAATGGGTACGCCCCGGCGACCAGATCTTCGTGGTGGTGGCTGCCGGCAGCTTCGATGGTCAGCAGCTGGGCCAGGGCGACCTGCTGGTGTGCCGTGGCCATCTGCACGACGGCGACACCGTGGTCATCGCCTCCACCGGGCGCGGTGGGCATCGCCTGGGCACGTTCACCGCCGACGGCGTGGTGGGCGCCGCCGGCGAGCTGTGCAGCGGTGCCCGGTGGCGGGTCGCCGGTCGCGTCTTCGCTGTCGTTCCCAGCCCGCGCACGCTGGTCTCTTCTCCTCCCCGCCTCGTCGAGCCGCGCCGCCCGGCGCCGCGCCGTCCGCGTGCCGTCCCGGCCGCGTGGCGCAAGCTCGCCGAGGCGCCCCGCCCCCGGCCTCGGGCGCAGCTCTCGCTGTTCGCCAAGGCGGCGTAGCGGGCAGCAAGCGGCGGCCACGCCCGTCGGCTTACTCCATGTACCCAAGCGCTTCGAGCTCATCCAAGAACTCGCTCTGGTCTTCGGTGGGGCCCGAGGCGGCTGCCCGCACCCTGGGGCCGTAGTCGGCGATTCGCTCGACGTGCTCGTCCACCAGTGGCTTCCCAGGGCGGTTGCCGGGCAGAGGAAGCCCCATGACCGCCAGCATCGTGGGGTACACGTCGATCATCTGGGCATCGCTGAGCGCTCCGGGCTCGATGCCCTCGCCCCACAGCGCGAGCACGCCTGGAGGCTCGTTGACGTGGCTGCCGGTCTTGTCGAAGCCGTTCTCCCACAGCACCGGGTGCAGTCCATGGTCGCTGATCACCATCAAGACGGTGTCTTCGTCGATGGCGTCCATCCACTGCCCCACCACGTGATCGATCGAGATCATGCGATTCTGCACCTCGTTGGCGAAGGGCCCGTCGAAGTCGGGCGCTCGGTAGTACTGCGGCTCGAAGGTGTCGTAGTGGTAGTGAAAGTCGGCGGCGTGGGTGTACACCGCGGTGAAGTCCGGGCGGTGGGTGTCGTACAGGTACGACCCGATGCTCAGCGCCACGGCGTCTTTGGCGGGCCAGCACTGGAGGCTCTGGGCCTTGCTACTGGGGCGCTCGTCTGCGGCCCACCAGTCGGTGGGGCAGTAGTCGGTCGGCACGTCGTCGAGGGCGCCACCCGCCAACAGGTCGTCGCACAGGTCGGCGGGCTGCGCATCGACGGCGTCGAGCTTGCACGGCATGGGCGTCTGGGCGGTGTTCTTGGAGAGCGAGCGCAGGCCGTAGTCGCTCACCATCCAGCCCTGGACGCGGTCGACGGGTCGCGATGGCCACCAGTTCACCACCGCGCTGGTGCCGCCGTGCATGTCGACAACCTCCCAGATGGCGGGCTCGGTGCGCTCGTCGGCCAAGACCGGCACGCTGCCCAGCAAGCCCGTGCGCCGGTCGATGAAGTTGAACAGCCAGTTCATTCCGCGGGCCAGGGGCACGAAGTTGTCGTCGTCGGTGCCGGCGAAGCGGTAGGTGATGTAGCCCTTCACGCCGTGCTGTTCGGGCATCACGCCGGTGGCCATCACGTTCCAGATGAGGGGCGAGTTGGTGGGCTTGATGGTGTCCAGGGGGCCGTGGCGCCCCTCGTCGAACAGGCGGCTCAAGTTGGGCAGCTCGCCCTGCGCCTGCAGCATGTGGATCTGGCGGTAGTCCAGCGCGTCGAGGCCCAGCAGCACCAGCTTCTTTCGAGGGCTCACCTGGGGCCCGTCGTACGCGGCACCCTCGCGCTCGGGCGACGACGTGCCCAGCACGAAGGCCGCCAGGCGCTGGGCGGGGTGACCACCCATGTAGATGCCGTGCAGGGTGAGGATGGCCATGTAGGCGGCAACCACCACGCCCACGTAGGCGAGCCCGTGCACGGGCAGCGCCCGCGACCCGGTCACGCCGCGGTCGTCCAGGCGACCGGCCAGCGCACGCCCCAGCCATCTGGAGCCCACGAAGACCAGCGCGGTGAAGGCGATTCCGGCGGCGGCCCGCAGCGCCTGCAACGCGGCCGCCGACCAGAAGTGGAGCTCGACCGGGTAGTCCAGGAAGTACACGCCATAGGCGCGCAGGATCGTGTAGACGAACAGCAGCATGTACGGCACGCCCACCGCGGCCGCGGCCAGCCATGCGGCGTGCTCGTTGCGGTCGCCCAGGAGTGCTGGCCGCCATCGGTGCAGCGCCGCGATGCCCAGCAGGGCGGGCAGCAACACCGGCGGGCCGAAGATCAGCGCGCAGCTCATGTAGATGGCCACGGCGTCGACGCTGAACAGCGAGATCGCGTTCAGGCGACAGATGTCCACCCAGGGCATCGCGCTCCACACAGCGGTGGCGGTCAGGGCTCCCAAGGCCGCGGCGGCGCTGCGTGACATGCTCTCTCCTGATCGCGGATGTGTATCGCGACGGCGACACTTCCTTCAATCGGCGTGTAGCGCGTCCCGCATGGTGCGTACCCGAGCCACGTCGACGGGGGCGTCCAGGTCGCCGCCCGCGTGCAGGTAGGTGCCCACGATCACCGCATCCACCAGGGGGCGCACGGCGGGCAGGGTGTCCGGATTCACGCCAGACCCGGCCCACACGGGCGCCGTGGTGGCGCTGCGCACGGCCATCAGCCGCCGCACGTCGATGGGCTGCCCAGTGCCGGTGCCGGTGACGATCAGGGCGTCGGCCTTGCCCCGCCGATGGGTGTCGCGCGCGCTGTCGACGAGGCTCTGCTGCCCCAGGGGCACCGCGTGCTTCACCAGCACGTCGGCGGCGATGCGCACGCCGCTGTCGAGGGATCGTCGGTACAGCAGCGTGTCCCGGGCCGTGCCGGTGATGAGCCCCTGGTCGGTGACCATGGCGCCGACATGCACATTGACACGCACGAAGTCGGCCGCGACCGCGGTCGCGATGGCCATGGCCGCCCGAGCGTCGTTTCGCAGCACGTTGATGCCCAGGATGCCGTCGGGGAGCACGTCACGGACGCGGGCACTCACCAAGGTCATGGCGGCCACGACGTAAGGGTCGACCCGACCTGCGGTGAACGGGGCGTCGCCGAAGTTCTCGACGATGATGCCGTCTACGCCGCCCTGCGCCATGGCCGCGGCGTCGGCCACGGCACGGCGGGTCACCTGGTCGAGGGGTGGGCCGCTGGATGGGGAGCCCGGCAGCGGCAGCAGGTGCACCACCCCCAGCAGCAGCGGGGTGTCTCGCCGCTCGAAGGCCGATGTCGCAGGGGCCAGGACTACACCAGCCAGATGAGCGTCACCACCACGAAGACCGGCGCCAGGAAGGCCGCCGCGTAGCCGCAGTAGCCAAAGAAGCTCGGCATGGGGTAGCCGGAGTCTTCGGCGATGGCGCGCACCATGAAGTTGGGGCCATTGCCGATGTAGCTGCCGGCGCCGCAGAACACCGACCCCAGCGAGATGGCCATGAGCACGGGCACGAACTCGCCCGTCGACAGGGGCGACAGGTCGTTGGCGGTGGTGCAGGTGGGGTCGGTGCCGCAGGCCATCGCCGCGAAGGTCACGTAGGTGGGTGCGTTGTCGAGGAAGGCGGACAGCGCGCCGGTGGCCCAGAAGTACTGCCAGGGCTCGGTGACACCCAGGGCGGCGCCGTTGGCCTGCAAGATGGCAGTGGCCGGGATCATGGCCACGAAGATGCCGGCAAACAGGGCGGCCACCTCGAGGATGGGCCCGTAGTTGAAGCTGTTGCGGTCGCGGATGCTCTTGGAGGTGAGCGCCACCGACGCCGCGGCGAGCAGCCCCATGGCGATCTCGCGAGCGTAGTAGTGACGGAAGTCGACGTGGTGCTGGTCGGGCGAGAGCAACAGGACTGCGGCGATCACGCCGCCGAGCAGCAGGAAGTTCAGGTTGCCTTCGAGTCCGAGCGGCTCGAGGGCGGCCGCATCGGCGTCTTTCTGCTTGGTCTCTTCTTTTCGGTACATCATGGTGTCGAGCACGAAGAACATGATCAACAGCACGATGATGGTGGGGATCCAGATGTGCCACAGGGCGCCCAGCGTCCACCAGAAGTCGATGCCTCGCAGGTAGCCCAGGAACAGGGGCGGATCTCCGATGGGCGTCAGAGCGCCGCCGATGTTCGACACCAAGAAGATGAAGAACAGCGGGATGTGCCAGGTGTGCTTGCGCTCGCTGTTGGTGCGCAGCATGGGGCGAATGAGCAGCATGGACGCACCGGTGGTGCCGATGACGTTGGCGAGGACCGCGCCGATGCCCAGGAAGGCGGTGTTGACGCCTGGTTTGCCCTGCAGATCGCCGCGAAGCAGGATGCCCCCGCTGATGATGTACAGCGAGCCCAACAGCGCGATGAACGAGACGTATTCTTCGACGGCGTGCTGAAGGCCGTGCAGGGCGTCGTGGCCGAGATGGCCGTGATCCGTCAGCGCCAGGTAGGACAGGTACACGAAGACCGGTGATGCCCAGCCCAGCGCCACGAGCAGCTGGTTCTTGTTGTGGTGCCACCAATGCTCCGCGAACATCGGAAGCAGGGCGATCGATAGAAGCAGGCCGGCGAACGGGATGATCGACCAGATGGGCAGGATGTCGCCCAGGCCTTGTGCCGCGTGACCGAGCGCCTCGCCGTGCGCAGGGTCTTCGGCCCAGGCGGCGACGGGCACGGCAAGCAGGATGAACGAGGCCAGAGCACGGTGGACCAACGAGCACTCCCCAAGGGAGAAGGAGCCTAGCATAGGCCCCTATAGCGGCAGGAGGTGCAGCGTCTTGAGCGTGTATTGTCCGTCGGGGAGCGGGCCTGCGGTGACCGTGCCGGCGTCTCCCGAGAAGTTCTGCTGGGTACCGGAGATCCCGAAGATGAACACCGGACCATCGGCGTGTTCTTGCACGTACAGCCCGTACACGGTCTGGGCGGCGACGGTGTAGTCCAAGCCATCGGCGTCGAGCGCGGGGTTCAGCAGCGGGTCGAGCTGGCCGATGCCCACCGTCAGGGTCTGGTGGGTGCTGACGAAGCTCTGGGGCGCGCAGTCGGGAAAGCCCTCGTCGGCGAAGGTGACCGTCCACCAGCCCCAGATCTCGAGATCGTCGTCGGCCACGGCGGGCATCGCGGACAGGATCTCGGGCGCGGACTCGCACAGGGCGGGGTCTTCGATCAGGTCGTCGCCGACGATCGAGAGCACGAGCTCGCTGCCCGCCTTGCTCACCTGCCCGTCGATGATGTCGAGCTGCCCGGACAAGGCCCACCAGGTGGGCGCGCTCTCGCCGCTGTCGTCGGGATCGGTGTCATCGGTGTCGGTGCCGCCGGGACCCGTGTCGTCGAGCTGGTCGGCCGGGAGGTCTTGACCCGGGTCCAGTGCGTACTCCCCCCGACACGCGCCCAGCAGGGCGGCGGAGAGCAGCAGGGGAATGGTGAACGCTCGCGTCATTGGGTACAGCTTAGAGCAATTGCCGTGCCGGCCACCTGAGATCCGCGCAGGTAGCCGATCGCATGCATTGCGTCGCGGGGGACGCTGCCAGACCGCGGCATCGCTGTCATGGTGCCGCTTGCACGACTTCCCAGGCGAAGGCGGGCCACCACACGAAGGGCTGACTGCCGTCCCAGGTGGTGGCGGACGGGGCCTCGCCCTGGTCGAGTGCTTGGGGAAAGGCCCAGCCGTGGGCCACCAGCGCGCCGTCGTCGTAGGCGATGAGCCCGCCGGAAGACTGCTGGGGCCATGGGTCATCCTCGACCAGGCTGGTGTCGAGTGAGCCGATGCCCAAGCCGGTGGCGGTAGGGAACTGCGCCTCGGTGACGAAGGCGTCGTCGCAATCGGACTCGAGCAGCGAGCCGGCCAGCGTCCAGGTGGCGTCGCACCCGTCGCAAGGCTCGGCGGCCGTGCCTTCGAGCTCGACCACCACAGCGCAGATGTAGTGCCGGTCGCTGCCCCGTCGGGCCCAGCGATCGCCGAAGACCTCCCAGCTCTGCAGCGCGTACACGCCGTCGCCGTCAGGCTCGACGTACAGCGTGTCTGCAGCCCAGACCGGGTGGGTGTCGGCGCCGCAGGCGGAAATCCAGAGCGGTAGGACGAGGATGGCGAGGCGCGAGGACATCGGGCGACGTATAACCATCGACATGACACCCTTGCTCCTGATCATGACTTCGCTGGCGTTCGGCGCCGACTGCCCATCCGACACCTTCGCCGAGGCGCTGCACCAGGCAGGTGCGGTCGAGCTGGCCTTCGCCAACCTCGACGACGCAGGCTTCGACAGCGCGGCTGGTGCCATGTCCGACTCGCTGCCCTGCGTTCGAACCCAGCTCGCCCCAGGCGATGCGGCCCAGCTGCACCGCGCCATGGGCCTCACCGCCTTCGTGGCGGGCAACCCCTCCAACAGCCGCAAGAGCTGGGCCGCGCTGCGCTCGCTGCAGCCGGGGTGGAAGCCACCCGCCTCGCTCATGCCCGACGGCCACCCCATCCGCGACATCTGGGATGCGGCCGAGCCCACCGATGCCGCCGGCGAGCTGGGCGGCGCACCCGAGGGCGGCTGGGTGATCGATGGTGCCCGGTCGACCGTGGCGCCCCAGGGGCGGGCCTTCGTGGTGCAGGGCTTCGACGCCCAGGGTGGGGTGGCGTACACCGGATACCACCGCACCATCGCGAGCGTGCCCGACCTCGCTCCCCCGCCGCTTCCGGTCGAGCCGCCGGGCTTCCCCACCGTGCCGGTGCTCATGACCGCCGCGGGGGTCGGCCTTGCGGTGGGTGGAGGCCTGATGTTCGCGTCCGCGTCGGCCGACCGCCGCTTGGCCCGCCAGCCGGACACCAACTACGATCAGATCTCCGAGCTGGCCAAGTCGGCCAACACCAAGACGGGCATCGGCGCCGCACTGGCCGTCGCGGGCGGGGCGACGGTCGGGCTTGCGTGGACCGTGGCGTACTAGAGCAAGGAGCACAGGCCTCCGTGCCTGTGCTGGGACGGAGCCGTTTGAACGGGCACGGAGGCCCGTTCTCCTTGAACGGGCACGGAGGCCCGTTCTCCTTGAACGGGCACGGAGGCCCGTTCTCCTTGAACGGGCACGGAGGCCCGTTCTCCTTGAACGGGCACGGAGGCCCGTTCTCCTGGGTGCTGCGCTACTGCGCTGCGCCGGAGTCGCCGGTGTCGCCGGTGTCGTTGCCGGCGGTCACCAGGGTCTGGGCCCCGTTCAGGAACGACAGGGTGGTGGTGACGTAGATGCCCGTGGGCGGCACGCCATCGGTGATGTCACTGGCCAGCAGCAGCTCGTAGGCACCGGCCTCGGTGGTGAGGGCGGTCATGGTGTCGTCGACGGCGTAGCCGCGCGTCATGGCGCTGCTCGTCCAGCCGCCAGGGTTGGCCAGCGTCACCATGGCGCTGCTGTGGAAGCCGCCGCCCGCGGCGTAGGGTTCGTAGTCGGTGGCCCAGTCTTCGCCTTCGCTGGCGTCGACCTCGGTGATCAGCGGGGCCACCAGATCGGCGTCGAGCGTGTTGACGCCCACTCCCCAGGTGTTCGCGACGATGTCATCGAGCGGGGAGTCGCCCCACACCGCCGAGTCGAGGGCGGACAGGTCGCAGTTGGAGTTGACGGTGGTGGCGCTGTCGGTGGGGTCGATCTCGAAGCCGAGATCGACGTCGGCGTCGCCCGTCCAGTCGGCCTCGCCCAGCGGGCCGGGGTGTTCGATGACGATGCTGCAGGCCAGGCTGGGGTCGTAGTCTCGGGCGTACTCTTCGGACGCCAGGGTGATGGACAGGCCAGGGCTTCGGGACTCGCCTTCGTCGTTGTACGCGACGTAGCGGCTGCCTTGCGCGGCATCGGCGTCGTAGCCGAAGTTGCCGACCACCCAGAACCAATAGGGCTCGATCTCGACAGACTCACCGGTGTCGTCGGTGGTGCCGGGGCAGCCGGTCGCGAACAGCAGCAGTAGGACCGCGCACGTGCGCATGCATCTCCTCCGCGCGGAATGTACCGCGTATGGGCCGTTGCTGCTCGTGCCGGCTCGGCTGCGTGGCAAAAACCGGCGTGCATGGGCGGCTACAGATTGCCGATGTTGAATCGGTACAAACCGATGCCTCGCACGACCATCGCTTCGTTGCCCGTCAGCGCGTCGTTGGCAGGAATCAGCACCTCCCTGCCCTGGTTGTCGACAACGGTGCTGAAGGTGGCGTCGACCTGGATGGGCAGCGCCAGATCGGCGGAGTGGAAGCCTCCGGTGTCGATGGCGGTCTCGGCCAGGAAGTCCGAGTAGAAGCCCGACCCCACCGCGAAGCCGGTCCACTCGGGTACCTGGTTCGCGATGATCTCGGCGGTGTCGTCCTCGATGGGCCCGATGCCCACTCCCCACGGATGGCGGGTGAAGCGCTCGGTGATGTCGAAGGTGGGGTCCGGGACCGACGAGCAGCCGGCCGCCTGCTGGCCACCGGCGAACTCGGACGTCCAGATGGCGTCCTCGGGCAACATCCACCCCAGAACGGCGGTCTCGTTTGCGACGAACTCGGCCATCGGCACGGCCTTGGGGGACTCGGCAATGACCTCGCAGGACTCGGAGATGTCGAAGGCCTCGTCGTAGCGGTCGGTGTAGGCCGTGAACACCACCCGCGGGTTCTGGGCGCGGGAGTCGTCGTTGTAGGCGATCGCCCGGCCGCCGTCGCCCGCCAGCGGGTCCCAGCCATACCAGGTCGACACCGTGAAGTAGGCGGCCTCCCACGGCACATCGCAGGCGGGATCGTCGTCGCAGTCGGCGTCGTCGCAGTCGCGATCGAGGTCGCCGTCGTTGTCGATGGTGTCCTGGCAGTCCTCTGGCGCGATGGTCACGCAGCGCTGCGCATCGCTGTAGAACTGGTCGCTGTCGCAGTCCTCACGGCAGGTGCCGGTGGACGTCGCCGATCCATCCTCGCAAGTCGAGGGCACGCAGGCCAAGGCCAGCAGTACGAGCATGCTCATCGGCCACAACGTAGCAGGTTGCTGCCAGACCCGTTCCGCGCATTTCGGCACCCTGCCAACGCAAGAGCGCCGCCCGGCCGAGGGTACGGCCGAGCGGCGCTCGAAGTGCGTCGGTGACGACTACCGTGCGAGCAGGTTGTCGGCGCCGTACAAGAAGCCCGGGTAGGTCTGCACGAACATGTTCGAGGCGCCGGTGGTGGCCTCGGCCGCGGTCAGCAGCGTGTCATCCTCGGGGATCTCGAAGGTGTCGGTGACGTCGAATGCGACGGCCCAGCCCTCGGGGGCGTAGCTGCCCTCGGTGCCGTCGCCCAGGTAGAAGCCGGCACCAAACAGGTTGTCGGCTTCGTCGGGGTTGGCGTCGAGCAGGTCCTGGCGGTACTGCGAGTCGATCTCGCTCTGTGCGCCGAGGCCCCACTGGAGGACGCGGAGCTTGGACATCACGTCGATGGTGATGTCGGCGATCGTGGCACAGCCAGCCGGGTAAGCCTGGCTTGCAGCGCCGTCGGCCGACCACACGGCGTCGGAGGGCAGCAGCCAGCCAACGGGAATGCTCTCTTCGGTCGCGAAGGCGGCCATGGGCGCGGCGCTCTCGGCGGCGGCGAACACGGCGCACTCGTACTGGGAGTCGAAGTTGGTGGGGAAGTCGTCGGTGTGCACGCTGACGACCAGCGTGGACGGGATGGTGTTGCCGTTGGCGTTGGCCGACACGGCCTGCTGGTTGGCGCCGTCCCAGGTGAAGAAGCCCTGTGCCGAGAAGGTGGTGGGAACCCACGGCTCGACACACGCCGAGTCGCTCTCGCAGGCGTCGTCGCGGCAGTCGATGTCGCCGTTGCCGTCGTTGTCTTCGCCGTCTTCGCAGTCTTCGTCTTCGATCGTCTGACAGGCGAAGTCGTCGTCGTTGTAGAACTCGGTCTCGCCGCAGTCTTCTGCACAGACGCCGGTTGGGGGTTGCGAGCCGTTCTCGCAGACCTTGGGCCCACAACCAGAGACCAGGAAACCGCCCGCGATCACCGTAGTGAGGGCACCGTAGTAGAGCTTCATCAAATCCTCCATCGGCCGGAAAACCCCGCTGGGGGCCCATCCCGGAACGCGGCGCAAGGTACCCGGCCGCTCTGATGCAGGCAACCGAAAAACCGTCGGATTCCGTCAGGAAAACGTCCAGCAGAGATCCGCCTCAGGCTGCGAAGAACGCGATGCCGAGAGGCCGAATGGGTTTCGGGGCGCCGATGGGGACCCGTCACGGGTCGTCAACCGAGCAGCAGCTGAAGCCCCGCGAGCGCGAAGATCAGCATCGCCGTCGCGAACAGCACGGCACCGATGGCGAACAGCCACCAGGTGGGCGAAAACCGCGCCGGAGCCCGACGCTTTCGCCGACGTGTCGGCGCGGCCGGCGGCGTGGGGTCGAGGGCCAGGGTGGCCGGCTCTTGTTGGGCTTCGCGGGCACGGTCTCGCTGCACCGCCTCCAGAATCTCGGCGACCTTGCCGCTGACGTCGCTCGTCATGGGGTCGAGCTCGAGGGGGTAGGCAGGCGTGCGCTTGGGTGCTGGCTCGCCGGTGGTGCGCTCTTTGCCGGTCAGGATGATGAGGTCGTCATCTTCTTCTTCGAGGCCGGGATCGAAGTCGCTGGCGGGGTTCGCTGGGCGGTGGGCGTCCAGGTCGACGGGGGGGCCGGCGCCGCGCGCTCCGATGTCGGTCAGCTCGGCGCCTGGCCCCGAGGGGCGGATGACCATCGCGATCTGGGTGTCTTCGCTGTCGGCGACGGTGGTCGGGGCCTCGGGGCTGGCGTCGGGGAAGTTGGCCAGCTCGTCGAGGTCGGCGACCGCCGCGGTCTGGGTCTTCTCGTCGAAGATGTCGTTCTCGGTCTCGAGATCGATGTCGCCGGTGTAGCTCTCGGTCACCGGGTCGAGGCCCTTGAACAGCGTGGGGAACGCCTTGCTCTCGGATTGGGGCTCACCCAGGTCGGCCTCGCTGAGGGTGAAGCTCTCGGTGTGCTCGGTGAAGTCGGGGTCGTCGGGAAGGTCCGAGAAGGTGACCTCGGGGCCCCACTTCGCCACCAGGTCGCCCATGGCTTCTTGCGTCTGGTAGTCGCCGGCCATGCCCCACAGCAGATCGGCGGCGTGCGGGTTGTTGGGGCGAATCCGCCGCGCCCGCTCGATCAGCGACTGGGCCTTGAGGAAGGCCCCCGTCGCGATGTGGTGCTCGGCCACGAGCACCAGCTTCTCGGGGTTGCCGGTCTTCTCGTCGTCTTCGTCGAAGTCGATGGGGTCGCGGGTCGTGGCCTCGAGCATGCCCATGACCTCGTCGTCGTCGGGTGCCACCGCCAAGGCCTTCTGCAGGGCGGCGTTGGCCTTGCGCGGCCAGCCTCGCAGCCGAAAACACCGCGCCAGGAGCACCAGGGCGTCGCGCTCGAAGCCATCGGTCTCGGCGAGCCGCTCCAGGCGGATGGTGGCCTTGTCCATGAGGCGGAGCCGCATGAAGGCACGCGCCTGCGCCATGCGCGCCTGGTTCGATGCCTCACCCAGCTCCTGCCAGCGCTCGACGAAGCGAATCAGATTGCGAAGATCACCGCGAGCCTCGAGGGCGTCGACCGTGGCATCCAGTCGAGACGGAGGAGGCAGGATGTCGGTGCGCGGAGTCGGCATCTGGGCCATTCAAACAGAAGAGGGGAGCCCGCTGCCACCAGATGGGTGGGCGGGTTCCCCTCGTTGTAATGCGAAGCACCATCGACGCGCACCACGGCCGCGGGGCCGGGCGCGCTTCGACCGAGGCATCCGCCGCCCTGCTAGTCGAGCGCTTCGAACTCGGCCTGCAGCGCCGGCGCGACCTCGAACAGGTCGGCGACGATGCCGTAGGTGGCGTGCTCGAAGATGGGCGCGTCGGGGTCTTTGTTGACCGCGACGATCACCTTCGAGGTGCGCATGCCGGCGAGGTGCTGGATGGCGCCGCTGATGCCCAGGGCGATGTAGAGATTGGGCGCGACGGTCTGGCCCGTCTGCCCCACCTGTTCGGCATGTGCGGCCTGGCCGGCATCGGTGGCGGCGCGCGAAGCGCCAACGGCTGCCCCGATGGACGCGGCGAGAGGCCGCACGACGCTGTCGAAGTTCTCTTTGGACTTGAGCGAGCGACCGCCAGCGACGACCTTGCCGGCGCTGCCCAGGTCGGGCCCGGTGCTGTCGGGGGCGAGCGTCTCGACCACGGTGGTGGTGGGGGTGGTGGCGCTCCAGGCGACGGCCTCGACCGGGGCGCTGCCGCCGGTGGAGTCGGGCTTGGAGAAGCTGTTGGCCCGCACCGCTGCGATGGCCGGGCGGGCGTTGAGCACGACGTCGCCCGATGCACGGCCCGCGTACATCGGCCGCGTGGCCACGAGCTTGCCGCCGTCGACCGAGAGCGCGACCGTGTCGGACGCGAGCGCCGTCTCGAAGCGAGCGGCCACCCGCGGCACGGCGTCGCGGCCGGCGTAGGTCGAGGGCACCAGCACCACATCCGGGTCGGCGGCCTTGATGATGGCGGTGAGGGCATCGGCGAAGGCGCCGGTGTCGTAGGTGCCGAAGTCGCCGGATGCGACGTACACCTTGGAAGCGCCCAGGCCGCCCAGGTCGGCCGCCGGGGGGCCATCACCGAGCACAGCCGCTGAGACGGTGCCGCCGAAGGAGCCAGCGAGCTCGCTGGCCTTGCCCAGAAGCTCGGCGGCGGTGCTCTTGAAGCTGCCACCGGCGTGATCTGCGAGAACGAGAATTCCAGCCATGACGAATCTCCTAGATGACCTTGGCTTCGTCGCGAAGCAGGCGAACGAGCTCTTTGGCGGTGGTGGCGGCATCGCCCTCGAGGATGCGTCCGGCTGGACGCGACGGGGGCGGCGCGAAGTTGGTGAGGGTGGAGCGGTTGCCACCGGGGTTGGCGCTCTCGAGCTTGTCGAGCGGCTTCTTCTTGGCCTTCATGATGGCCGGCAGCTTGGCGTAGCGCGGCGTGTTCAGGCCGTCTTCGCAGGTGATCACGGCCGGGAGCGACCCGGTGACCGTCTGGCGGACGCCTGCGTCCATGTGGCGCGTGGCCTTGAAGCTGGTGCCGTCGAGCTCGAAGCTCTGAATCTGGGTGACCTGCACCCAGCCCAGCAGCTCGGCGAGCATGGGGCCAATCTGGCCGCTTCCGTCGTCGGTGGTGGCCTTGCCGGTGAACACGATGTCGCAGCCCTCTTCGCGGATCTTGTCGGCGAGGAGCTGCGCGATGCCCAGGGAGTCGGTGAGCGGCGCGTCGATGATGACGGCCTTGTCGGCGCCCAGGGCGAGCGCGCCGGCGCGGAGCACCTTGTCGTTGCTGTGCGGGCCCACGTTGAAGGCCACGACCTCGCCGCCGGCGGCCTCTTTGGTGCGGATGGCCTCTTCGACCGCGAACTCGTCCCAGTCGCTGACGACGAGCTTTTCGCCCGTGGTGTCGATGGCGTCTGAAGAGATCTTCAGGCGTGCGTCGACGTGCGGTGTGACCTTGATGCAAACTCCGATTTTCACGGTGCCTCCAGTGTTTCTAAGAAAGGGCTAGTGCTTGGACATGCCGCGGATGAACGTGTCGGCGACCTGGTTGGCCGCGGCTTCGAGTGAGAAACGGTCGGCCTTGCGGGACAAGACCCACTGCATGGCGAGCTCGTCGAGGGCGCCAAAGAAGCTCCACATCGCGACGAAGGAGTCGAGATCGTCGCGGAACAGTCCCCGTGCCTGGCCATCGCGCACGATCTGCCCAAAGACGCCGAGGTAGGCCCAGAGCTTCTCGGGGCGGTATTCCTTGAGGAACTTGTTGGAGAGGCGAAGCTCGATCTGCAGCACCTCGGCGGCAGCGCGGTTGGTGCGCACCTGTTCGAAGTGGAACTGGGCGAAGCGGCGAATGCGCTCGAGCGGGTCGTCGACCCCTTCGAGGGCGCGGCCGAGACCCTGCAGCAGCTCGTCCATCTTTTCTTCGAAGACGGACAGGAGCAGGTCTTCTTTGTTCTTGAAGTACAGGTAGATGGTGCCGTCTGCGACGCCGGCGCGGCGGGCGATGTCACTGACGCGAGCCTGGTGGAAGCCCTTCTCGGCGAACACCTCGACGGCTGCTTCGGTGATCAGGGACCGTTTGTCGGGTCTTGCGTCGGTCAAGGTTGCAAGCCGCTCCGGGCGCAGAGCCTGAAGCGCTCTGCCGCAGTGGGTCGGAAAAATGAATCGCGGCTCAGTGGGCTAATGCCCTATCTGTTCTCTGCCAACCAGCGCTCGACCAGACCGGCGACGTTGTTGTCGGGCACGTTGGCCCAATCGGCCAGGAAACGCTCGTTTCCGGAATCGGTGAGCGGGTGCTTGAGGGCCTTCTTGAGCACGCCGTAGGGGGTGGTGACCACGTCGGCACCCGCCAGAGCTGCCTGGGCGAGGTGCAGGGGGTGGCGGATCGAAGCGGCGAGCACCTGGGTGTGCAGCCCGCCGGCCGCGTAGATGGTGCTGATCTGCTCGATGAGCTCGCCGCCGTCCCAGCCAATGTCGTCGATGCGGCCGATGAAAGGCGAGATGTAGGTGGCACCGGCCTTGGCGGCCAACAGGGCCTGCACCGCCTGGAAGCACAGCGTGACGTTGACGCGGATGCCCTCGTCGGACAGCGCGCGGGTGGCGGCCAGACCCGCGGCGGTCAGCGGAACCTTGACCACGACGTGTTCGCTGACCTGGGCGAGCAGACGGCCTTCGCGCAGCATGCCGGCGGTGTCCTGGGCAACGACCTCGGCCGAGGTGGGGCCCTTGACGATGTCGCAGATCTCGGCCACCACCTCGACGAAGTTGCGGCCCTCTCGGGCGATCAGGGAGGGGTTCGTGGTCACCCCGTCCAAGATGCCCCAGTCGTTGATTTCGCGGATCTCGTCCACGTTGGCGGTGTCGAGAAAGATCTTCATGGGCCCGGCTCCTGCGGTGGCCGTCGGGCGTAACAGGGAGCGGCGACGGTTCGCCCCCGGAGGATCGCCCTATTTTCGAGCGATTCCTGCGGGCGCCGGGCGAGGTCCCGGAGCCCGAGGAAGATCGGCGTAAGGCCTGCCTTCTGCGTCGACGGCGTCGGGCCACACCTCGAGCAGGGGCCCCAGCACGAAGCCGCGCTCGCCGATGCCCGGGTGCGGGACCTGCAGCTGCGCGTCGCCTCGGGACTGCCCCTCGGCCAGCAGGATGTCGAGATCGAGCGGTCGATCGCCCCAGAACCGGGCACGCCGACGCCCCGCGGTGGCCTCGAGCTCGCGGCAGCAGTGCAGCAGCTGCTCGAGCGTCAGCTCGCATCGAAAGGTCGCGACGGCGTTCAGGAACCACCCGCGTGCGGCGCCACCCCGCATCGGCGGTGTGCGCACGAAGCGGGATGCCCGGAGCAGGCGAAGGCCCGCGGCGGCATCGAGCTTTCGCAAGGCCAGCTCGAGCTGGGCATGCCGGTCGCCCAGGCTGCTGCCCAGGCCGATGGCCACCTTCACGGCTGCCTCCAGCGCTCGACGATGCGGTCGAGCAGGGGTTCGCTGTGGGGCAGGTCGGCGGCGAGGCTCATCCACCGAAGCGCGGCGTCGCGATCGCCGCCGTCGATGCGATGGCTCAAGGCGAGCACCATCGGGAACCAGGGGTCGGAAGGGTGCACGGCCATGGCCGCTTGCAGCAGGCGGCGGTGCGCGTCGAGCTCGCCCATGGCCGCGAGCATCAGCGAGCCGTACATCCACGGGATGCGCCAGGTGGGGTCGAGCTCGCCGGCGGCCCGCGCCGACGCCTCGATCCACCTTGGGTCGGCGTCTTGGCTGAAGGCGTGCACGGTGGACATCCAGACCGCGGTGGCTCCGGTGCTCGCGCGGCCGAGGGTCAAGACCCGGATTGGCTCGCTGGCCGGGACCGCGGTGGGTGTCGCTGCCGACGTGGCCGGAGCCACCACCAGCAGGGCACGTGCGGCGAGCAGTGCGGCAACCGTGGCTGCTGCCCAGAGGCCACGCGTGGGGCTCAGTAGACGTCCTCGGCGGACGTCATCTTGGCTTCTTGGTCGTGGGTGGCGGTGTAGGTCGCCCGTCGGCTGTCGCCATCGGTGTCGCAGGTTCCGCGCACCGTGAAGCCCGATGCCGTGGCCTCGACCGAGTACGAGCCGTACACCTCGGCGGTGTTCTCGGGCTCCCAGGCGAGGTCGTCGAAGCCCTTGTTGCTGGCCCAGGGCACCGCGGTGGCGTTGACCGCCTCGGGCGCACGGGGAGCGGGCTTGGCCGACACGTAGTCGCCGAAGGCCTCGTGTAGTTTGGTCTCGGCGATGCGGATGCCGCCCACGTTGACGGGCACCTCGGCTCGCAGAGCGTCGTTGGACGTTCGCATCATCAGCGGCAGGGTGATGAGTGCGAGCACGGCTGCGACTGCAAGGCCGATGATCACCTCGGTGCGGCCGATTCCACCTTCTGCCATCGAGTCTCCTTCTGACGCGGGACGGTATCACGTACCGCAAACGACGCTTCCTATTTCACGGCGAGCGCCCGAGCACCAGTGCAACCCGGGTGGTTTCCCCCGAGCGGGTCGCCATTCCCACCAGGTCGAGGCTGTCATCGAGCAGCGCACTGCGGGCTTCGACCGACCACACCAGCGTGTCGATGCAGTCTTCGATCGTGCCGGCTTCGCACTCCAGCGATCGGGGGTCGAGCACGCCAAAGCGCTCGGCGAAGGGTCGGGGATCTTCGCTGTCGTCGAGCCAGCGTCCGGCGGCCTGCTCCAAGCTGGCATCGCGCACCAGCTGGGGCGCTCCGTAGGTGTCGCGCAGCTCGGCGAGCTGGCTATGGATCGCTGCCTCGCCGGCCCCCTCGTCGGGCCAGTCCAGCAGCGTGCCCTCGGGAAGGGGGACCGCGACGTAGATCGTGGCCGAGGCAGCAACACCTCGGGCGTCGTGCACCTCGAGCAGCCACTCACCGTCCTGGCGCAGTGGCAGCCGCGCCACCTCGTCCAGGCTGCCCCCGGTCGCGGTGCCAAAGGGGTCGCCCAGCAGCCATCGGGCGCCCGAGGTTGCCGGGAGCACCAACGTGACGGGTCCATCGGTGGTGCGGGGTAGGGGGTCGAGCTCGACCCGGGGCCGAGCCGCAAAGCCCACCCACAGGTCGCCGGACCTTCCACGCATGCGAACCAGGCCGACGTCTTCGGAGGCGTCGCGTCGGCCCAGCCAGTCCTGGAGTCCCGCCGGGGCAGGCGCTGCGTGCGGGCCGTGCCACAGCCCCGCGCTGTGGACGGGGAACGGGTAGCCAGCCTGCCAGAGCGCCTCGCGAACGCGCCATCGTGCCATGGCCGGGTCGCCCATCTGAACGGCCAGCATCGCGGTCGCGGCCGCCGCGCCTGCGAGCGACGCGTCCCAGCGCAGCCCATCCATCAAGCCGTGGATCACGGGATCGGGGGAGCTGGAGGGGACTCTGGCGTAGGTGCCGGCCTTGGGGCTGGGCAGCACCGGGGCCGCCTCGAGCAGGTCGGTGTTGACGGCGTCAGGGGGCTTTGGGCAGCCCATGAGGGCCAGCCCCAGCAGGGCGATGGTGCCCGGCAAGCTCAGGTGGCCTCGGAGACGCTCGGAAGCTCGCCCAGGTCGTCGGCGGGGCTCGCGGCGTTGTCGAGCCGCAGCACCCAGGTGATGTCGTCGCCGGGGATCTCGACCACCTGCACGGCCTTGCCGGCTCGGGTGATGAAGCTGTGCCCGTCGCGCGCCCAGCGGACCGCCGTGTCGCGGTCGATGGTGCGGGACGGCAGGTTGTGCATGCTGACGCGGATGTTCTTGATGGTGTCGCCGTCGAGGTCGGCGCCGTGCACGTGGATGCGAGCCATGTGTCCTCCGTCAGGCGGCATAACGAGTCGACACCGGCCACGGAATCAGTTCGCGCAGCGGAATCCGACGAAGGCGGTGGAGTCGCTGCGGGACTGCGCGGTCGACGTCGTGCCATCGTACTGACGCCAGGCGGGCCGGCCGCCCGACACGCGGTACTCCATGAGCGGACCCTCGTTGGGGTACGACCACGTCAGGGGCGGCGCGTCGATGTCGGGTAGGCCACGGGAGCCGCAGAAGGCCGCAGCCGCGCCCCAGGTCACCTCGGAGACCCAGGCGGTGTCGGACGGAGGCGTGCCGTCGGTCCACCGGGACAGGTAGTTGGCGTCGGCCCGGCCCTCGGCCTGGGCCACGTCGCGGGACCACTCCGGGTGGTCGGTCAGCCAGTCGGCGAAGGCGCTGGGACTGGCCACCGGAGCCGGAGGCTTGGCGGGCCTGTCGGGGGCAGGCACCTCGGCTGGCGGTGGCGCGTCGTCTTTTGCAGGCGGCGCGGCGGCCTCAGCGACGCCATCGCCCGCGGGGGGCGGCGTCTCGGGCTGGACTGGCGGCTGCTCGTCCGTGGGGTCGTCGGTGTCGGGCTCGACGAGGTCGGGGCCCGCGGGCGCGGGCGCCTCGGGCGAAGGCTCGGTGGGCGCCGAGGGCGGCGGGGTGGCGATATCGGTGGATTGTGCGTCGTCGCGGTCCAGGAGCGACAGCCCCACCACCAGGGCAAAGCCCGAAACGCCGATGAGCAGGGCGGCGACGACGCCGGCCTGAAACGGCGTGATCAAGCCGGGTAGCTCGTCTTCGTCGAGCGGGGGGCGCGCCACCTCGCTGGTGAAGGACGCGCCGTCGGCACCCTCGACCAACGTCTGCCCGCACATGTCGTCGGGGGTTCCACTTTCGCCCTTGGTGATCAGGTCGGGCACGACCTCTTCGCAGAACTCGGCCAGCCACATGCCGCCGACCTCGGAGCGAATGCTGCGGGCCATGCGCTCGACCTCTTTGGCGGTGGGCCGGTCGGCGGGCTCGTAGGCCAACATGGCTCGCAGAAGGCCCTCGATGGGCTCGATGCCGTCGCCGATCTTCTTGCGGACCTTGCCCAGTGCGCCATCGACGTGGCTCTGGTGCTTCTTTTCGTTGGCGGAGCTTCGTCCGAACTTTCGGGCGCTGATGAGCTCGCACATGGTGACGGCCAGGGAGTAGATGTCTCCCTCTGGACCGTCCTCCATGTCGAAGCGCTCCGGAGCCATGTACCCGGGCGATCCGAGCACCATCTCTTGGGTCTCGGACTCGCGATCGCCGAACTCGGCGCGCGCGATGCCGAAGTCGAGCAGCTTGGCCTCGCCGACAGCCGAGAGCTGGATGTTGGACGGCTTGATGTCTCGGTGCACCAGGCGCAGGGGCTCTCCGTCGGGTCCCGGGCTCTCCCAGGCGACGGCCAGCGCGCCGGCCACCTCGCCCACCAGCTCGAGCGCGGCACCGACGGGCATGCGCCGACCGGTCTTGAGCACCGCCAGCAGGGACGCGCCCTTGACGTACTCCATGACGACGGCCCAGCGCCCCCCCATCTGCACAAGGCCGTCGACCTGCAGCAGGGCCCGGTGCCGGAGCAGGCCGAGCATGCGCGCCTCGTCGCGCAGCCGGCGCGCGATCTCGTCCCACCCCTCGACGTCGTTGTTGAGGACCTTGATGGCGACGTCTTTCTGGAAGCCGCCTTCACCGGTGAGGGTGGCTCGGTAGACTGTGCCGAAGGCGCCGCTGCCCAGCGGATTGTGGATGTGGTAGCGCCGCTGTGACGACACGCGTTCCCCCGCGCGCCACTCTATCAGCTCCACGCGGTAAGCTCCCTGCGTGAACCGGTCTCCCATGCTCCATCGATGCGCGCTTGCTCTGCTGGCTTCGACGCCTGCGTGGGCGCAACAAGACGACGTGTACGACGGCGACGGTGCCACAGCGCCGATCGTCGGAGGGGAGGTGCTCGACCCCGTGCTGCGCGTCCCCGCTGCGGGTTGGCCCGGCGGTATCGCGCTCGGGCTCGAGTACGTGAAACGCCCCGTGGTGCGCGAGCTGATCGATGAAGAGACCACCATCGAGCTCAACGAGCTCGACGACGTGCTGGCGGCCCACCTCGGTGGCGCCTACCGCCGAGGGCGCTTCGCCGTCGGCCTGCAGACCACGCTGTACCCCTTCTATTCGGGCGAGGTCTACGACCCCACGGTCGAGGGCGGCAAGACGGCCACCACCAACACCCTGGCCCTGGGCGACACCTACGTGTGGGTGCCCATCGACATCCTGGTGCCCGGCGACGACGGCGGCTTCGCGCTGTCGGTGGTGCCCACGGTGGGGCTGCCCACGGGCACACGCAGCGCGCCCCTGACCAACGGATCCTTCCTGGTCGGCGGTCGCCTCGCCGCCGACTGGACGTCGCCGCGGCTGCGGGTGGGCGCGAGCGCAGGCTTCGACCAGACCGGGGTTCGCGCCACCAACGATCTCGATCCTCAAGACGCCGGGCCCGACTGGAGCGCGGGTGGCCTGGTGCGCGCCGAGGGTTCGGCCCAGTACCAGCTGCTGCCCGATCGCCTGTCGGTGGGTGCCGAGGCTCGCTTGACCCGGGCCAGCAGCGGCCAGACGCCGCTGGAGTGGCTCGCCACCAGCCGGGTGCGGGTTGGCGAGCGGCTCATGTTCACCGCAGCCGGCGGTTGGGGCATCATCCCGGGCGTCGGATCCCCCACCGCCCGTGCCTTCCTGACCGCCAGCTATGTGCCGGCGATCCCCGAGCCCGTGGTGATCGAGCCCGATGGCCCCGACGAGCCACAGGTCATCGCCGCCAACGAGCTGCGGATCACCGATCCACAGGGCAACCCGGTGCGGGGAGCGGCGGTCGCCATCGGGGAGGTGGCCATCGGAGATACCGATGTGAACGGCCACATCGCGCTGCCCGATCCCGTGCCGCCCGGCGTGCTCTCGGTGCTGGGCGACGGCTTCCAGGCCCTCGAGCTCGACGCCATCCCCGAGGGCGCCACCACCGCGACCCTGCCTCTGGTGTGGACGCCCATCGATGTGTATGTCCGCGTCACCGGCCCCGACGGCGACAGCCCGGACGCCCAGATTGCACTGGTTGGGCCCAGCGAGGCACCGAAGCCCGAGGTCGACGATGTCGGCACCCGCCGGTACCAGCTTCAGCCCGGCGAGTGGACCCTCACTGTCGACGCCGAGGGCTTTGGCAAGCAGGAGCGCGTGCTGGTGGCCGAGCCTGGCCGACGCGAGGCGGTGCGCGTCGATGCGGTGTTGACCGAGGCCGTCGCCGACGGCGTCGACGTGGCCTTCCAGGTGGTCTCTCCCGACGGCCGCGCGGTCGAGGACGCCAGCATTCAGCTGGGCGAGGCCCTGCTGGGCACGGCCGGCTCGGGTGGTCGCCTGACCGTCAGCCAGGTCGCGCCCGGCGCCGCCGAGGTCCGCGTCCAGTCCCCGTCGCACCCCGATGCGGTGGTGCGCACCGTCGAGCTGACCCGGGGCGCCAACGCCGTGCCCGTCGAGCTGGGCTGGGCTCCTGGCTCGGTCAAGGTCACGGCCACGGGCCCGCAGGGCCGTCCCGTCGACGGGCTGGTGGCCTTCGCGGGTCCAACCACGCTGCCGCCCGCTCAGCTTGGCGCCGACGGCATTCGCGTGGTCACGCTGCGCCCCGGCGCCTGGAATGTGATCGTCACCTCGCCCACCCTCGGCGTGCAGCAGCGCCGCGTGGTCGTCGACGACACGGCGGTGCTGCGCGAGGTCTCGTTCGTGCTGCAGGCCACCGAGGGCGGCGCTGCCGATCTCGCGCTGCGTGTGCTCGATCCCGACGGGCAGCCCGTCGCCGGGGCCTCGCTCGAGCTGGACGGGCAGCCGCTGGGCCTCACCACGTCCACGGGCCACGCCGAGCTGCTGGGCCTGATGGCCGGCGAGCGGCAGGTTCAGGTCAGCCACCCCGACTTTCGGGCCTCGACCGTGTCGCTGGCGCTGGTGGATGGGCGGCAGCGCGCCTCGGCGGTCCTGGGTTGGAAGGGCGGCTCGGTGCGCGTGTACGCGCTGGGCAAGGATGGCCTTCCTGTCGACGCGATGGTCGCGCTGTCGGGTCCCGGCACGGCGCCAGCACCCACGCCGCTGGGCGACGACGGCAGTCACCTGTTCCGGCTCGAGCCAGGCGACTGGCAGCTTGTCGCCACCAACCCCGAGTTTGGGGTGCAGACGCGCAAGTTCGCCATCCCAGACGACTACGATCGGCTGATTGCCATCGGCCTGGGCATGTACCCGCGCTCGCCCGACGGGGGTGCCGTCGAGGTCGACGTGTCCGGGCCCGAGGGCCAGCCGGTCGCCGGAGCCGAGGTCTGGGTCGACGGCTTCCCCATCGGCACGGCGGTCGACGGCACGCTCAAGGCCGAGTCCATCGGCGTGGGCAAGCACGAGATCCGCGCGGTGGCCGAGGGGTACAGCGACGGCGTGCTGTCGGTGACCGTGGCCAACAAGGACGCCGTGGCCGACGCCGACGTGGCCCTGGACTGGGGTGTGGGCGCGCTGCGCGTCGAGGTGGGTGGAACGCCGGATCTCATCGCCAACAGCCTGATCGGCGTCGCCGGCCCGCGCGTGTTGCCGCCGGCTGCGCCCGATGCCAGCGGCCAGCGCCTGTTCCAGGTCGATCCCGGCAAGTGGTTCGTGCTGGTGTCGTCCCCGCTCATCGGTCCCCAGCAAGAGCAGGTCGACGTGCCCACCGAGCCCGGCCTCACGACGGTGAACTTCGATGTGGGCGCCGAGCCAGCCGACACCGGCGCCGTGCTGTTGTGGGTCGAGGACACCGAGGGGCAGCCCATCGCCGACGTGGGCGTGCTGCTCGACGGCACCGAGGTCGGGCGCACCAGTCCGGCTGGCGTGCAGCTGGTTCGCGGCCTGAAGCCGGGTCCGGTCAAGCTCCAGCTCGACCCACCGCTGGGCGTCGTGGCCCAGGACCTGGAGTTCGACGTGCTCGCGGGCAGCCAGGAGCGCTTTGCCACCCTGCAGTGGACGTCGTCACCGGTGACCGTGCGGGTGAGGGGCCCCGAGGGTGATCCCATCGACGCCGTGGTGCTGTTCGAGGGCTCCACCGACGTCGATGACGCCGAGACGGGCCCCGACGGCGAGCTCACCGTCGACCTGCGCCCGGGCGAGTGGTTGTTCCGCGCGCGCGCCGACGAGCTCAAGCCCGAGAACAAGACCGTGCTGATCCAGCCCGACGGGCCGAACGTCGTCGAGTTCGAGCTGACCGACCCATCCAAGGGAACCATCACGTCGACCGCGGTCGAGATCCAGGAGCGCGTGCAGTTCGACCTCGACTCGGCGAACCTGAGCGAGGCCTCCGACGAGCTGCTCGACCAGGTGGCGCGGCTCATCCTGACCGAGTCGTCGATCGTGCGCATCGAGGTGCAGGGCCACACCGACGACACCGGCGGCGCCGCCTACAACCAAGACCTCAGCGAACGCCGCGCCCAGGCCGTCAAGGCGGCCCTGATCGACCGCGGTGTCCCCCCCGAGAAGCTCCAGGCCCGCGGCTACGGCCTGCTGCGGCCGCTGTCCCCCAACACCGACGAAACCAGCCGCGCCGCCAACCGCCGCGTCGAGTTCGTGATCACGGAACGGGCGCAGTAGCGCACCCGGCCCCGCGGCCGTGGGGGGAAGGGAGGAACGACCGAACGGGACCCCGCGGCCGCGCTGAGGGGCCGGGGTGCGCGTCAATGGGTAGCGCACCCGGCCCCGCGGCCGTGGGGGGAAGGGAGGAACGACCGAACGGGACCCCGCGGCCGCGCTGAGGGGCCGCGGTGCGCGTCAATAGGTAGGGGCCGTCACCCGGCCCCTGCGTCTCACCAACAACGGCAGCATCACCAGCAGCCAGGCCGATCCACCGCCTTCGGAACTGCACCCGCACGGCGCACCGCTCGACAACACGCTGTAGCCGCCCCCGGCGCGGCAGTCGTTGTCCACTCCGTCGTCGATCACCTCGTGCTGGCCGGGGTGCACCGAGGGATCGGTCCCGTCGCAGTCGCCGCCCGCGCGAGCGCCCCCGGGGTCGTCGCAGGCCAGCTCCGAGACCTCGCCCCAGCCGTCGCCGTCCTGGTCGATCCACACCTCGATGCGGTCGATGGCGTCGGTGTCGACGACGTCGTCGCAGTTGTCGTCGTGCCCATTGCACACCTCGGCGGCGCCGGGGTTCACCGCAGCGACGGCGTCGTTGCAGTCGGTGGCGTCGGTCACCCGGCCCGGCAGGGCCTGGCAGCTGAGCTGCTGGTCGTCGGGGTTGCCGTAGCCGTCGTCGTCGGCGTCGCTGTACCAGGCCACCAGCGTCAGGTTGTCATCGACCGTTCCGTTGCAGTCGTCGTCGACCTCGTTGCACAGCTCGGTCGCGGTGGGGTGAATGGCGGCATCGCTGTCCACGCAGTCGCCAGGGACGGTGACGCGTCCTGGGGGGCTCGCCTCGCAGGTGTTCAGCGTGTCCGCCTCGTTGCCGTAGCCGTCGCCGTCGTCGTCGGAGAACCAGTCGGTGAAGACCAGGTTGTCGTCGACACTTCCGTTGCAGTCGTCGTCCAGGTTGTTGCAGGCCTCGACCCCGTTGGGGTGGACCGTGCTGATGGCATCGTTGCAGTCGGTGTTGTCGAGCACCCGGCCTGCGGGGGTGTCGCACACGTAGACGCCGTCCAGGGCGTTGCCGAAGCCGTCTTGGTCGTCGTCGGTGTACCAGTCCTGAAAGAGCAGGCCGTTGTCGATGTTTCCGCCGCAGTCGTCGTCCAGGCCGTTGCACTGCTCGGGTGCACCCGGGAAGCGGGTGGGGTCGCCGTCGTCGCAGTCGCCGTCGTCGGCGACCCAGCCGGTCGGCTGTGAACAGGCGGGCACACCGGTGTTCGACCCAAAGCCGTCCTCGTCGACGTCGGGATACCAAAGCGGCGCGCTGATGGGCAATGGGCTGTCGACCTCGCCGTCGCAGTCGTCGTCGATGCCGTTGCAGATCTCGGGCGCGCCGGGGTTCACGGCGGGGTCGGACTCGTCGCAGTCGTCGCGGCTGACCCAGCCGTCGCCGTCGGGGTCCTGGTGGCTCAGCGCGCCGATGTCGGTGTTGCTGCCGTCGGGGTCGAGGCCCACCGACCCGGCGTCGTGCAGCTCGCTGCCGTGGGCAAGGTACGGCACGCCCTGGCAGTCGACGGGCGGGAGCAGCAAGGCCAGCGGATTGTCGGACGGGTACAGGTTTCCGCCGCCGTCCTGCCACGTGTCCGCATCGTGATCGATGTTGTTGGCGTAGAAGGCGTTGGTCTGGAACGAGGCGCCGCCCACGAAGCCTCCCCCGAAAAAGCCCACGCCCGCCGTGTTGTACGCGAACAGGTTGTCTGCGACCGTGGCACTGGATCCAAAGCCGATGCCCACCAGAGCGGGAACCGCCGCCCCCTGACCCAGGAAGGTGTTGCCGGTGACCGTGATGTCCGACGTGGGGGTGCCCATCACCCACAGCTGCGGCATGCCGTCGCTCGAGGGGGGCGTGATGAACGTGTTTCCCAGCACGCCCACGGTCGGAGTGCCCTCGCCGATGTCGACCAGGGGCGCGGTCGTGCCCCCTCCGCAGAAGCGATTGCCCGACAGCAGGACCGGCTCTGGATGGGGTGCGAGTTCGAGCGCCGAGCTGAGAGGCGTGGTGAAGGTGGACTGAGCGATCGTGGCCGGGCCGCCCGGGTCTCGACTGAACAGGATGGGGCCGTCCGCGGCAAACTCACTTCCCGAGATCTGGATCGACGATGCCTGCGCGTCGATCGCGGGCTGGGCCGCCGAGCTGTACAGGCTCGACGCGTCGATGACCAGGGTCGAGGACCGGGCGTAGATCGACTGCCCCAGCTCGTCGGCGCTGCTCCCGGCAAGCTGACTCTCGGCAATGCTGAGCGTGCTGTTCTCGATCCAGATGTCGCCGCCCTGACGGCCGTGGTTGTTGACGAAGGCGGTCCTGAGGACGGTTGCGGTGCTGCTGCGCAGGTGCAGCGCTCCGCCCTGCGGGTTGTCCATGTGCTCGAAGGTGCTGTCTTCGATGAGGACGCTCGATCCCGAGATGCCGGACACCGAGCCGCCGCGCTGAGGATCCTGGCCGCTGCCATCCGAGAAGGCCGAGCGGCGGATCTCCAGATCGCTGCCATTGGCGTGGATGTGGGAGCCATAGTCGCCGACGGAGGCCTCGCGAAAGTGGCTGTCGGCCACCAGCCCGGTCGCGCGGTCGAAGAGGCGCAGGTGTGCGCCCACGACCCAGACCGTTTCCGGCTCGGCGAGGAAGTCCATGTGGGTCAGGGCGATCGTCCCCTGGCGGGCCTCGAAGCACCATCCGTTCGAGCGTCGCAGCACGTCGAAGCCCTCGAACGAGACGTCGAGGGTGTCGTCGAAGCGCAGGCCATTGCCGCCACCCGTCATGTCGAGGACCGGGCGCGCGCCGTTGCTGGCCTGGGCCAGCACCTGGACCGACCGGGTGAGCAGGTAGCCCGACAGCGCATACGTGCCGCTGTCGGTCACCGTGATCGGGTCGGCGCTGGGATCGTCGAGCGCCGTTGCGAGGTCGTCGAAGTCGCACCCCGACGCACACACCGTCACCGGAGCCGCCCCTGCACCCATCGCCAACAACCACGCGATCATGGCGGCAGATCCTCGTCGTAGAAGGTCGCGAAGGTGTCGGGGAAGGGGTCGTGAACCACGTCACCATGCGCGAACACCGACGACATGACCTTGCACCAGTCGTCGCTGTGCGGGCTGCACGAGGTGGCGAGCTCGGTGAAGGCCTCGATGTCGCCGATGGTGTGGTCGCCTGGGGCCAGCGCTCGCGAGGCGAGGCGGCCGTCGGGCAGGGTGTACTCCCCGGCATGGCACAGCCCGCACGAGGTGGTGTCCCCCCGCGCGACCCGGTCGTAGGGCGCATCGTGAGAGACCGGGGTCTCGATGGGCATGACCAGCTCGGCCTTGATCGAGCTGATGTCGTCCACGATCTCGCCGAACTCCAGCAGAGGTCGCCCGTCGCCCATGGGCACGATGCTCATGGTGAGCGGCCCGTTGCGCACGAAGATGCGCGGCGACTCGTCCCCCAACGCGGGCTGGGCGCTGAACTGGTCGAGGGTGGTCTCGACGTAGAGCGGGCGCTCCAGCGACTCCATCACACACGCGACCGTGACCGGGGACGGCAGCTCGTTGATCAGGTCGACGGCGGCCGCGATGGACTCGGGCCGGCCGCCTCGCTTTCGCACGCAGGTGTCGGGGTCGGCGCAGCCGGCGAGCAGGGGAAGCCACAGGAGCATGGCCCACTCTATCTAATTTCGCGCCGCCCTCGCCGTCAGCCACGTCGCGATCACCAGCATCACCACCGCCGACCCACCCAGGATGGCGATCAGCTGAGGCATCTCGACGCCGGGGTCACTGCCCCCGGTACGCAGTCCGATGTTGATCAGCGCCGCTCCGGCCGGGTCGTTGCGGTAGATCCCGCGCGTGCTTCGGGCCACCTCGCCGGCGGTGCGAAGGATGGCCTCGAACGAGTACCGGGTGAACATCAGGTCGGCGACGTACTTGGCGGCCTCGGGCATGTACTTGGGCGTCACGATCAGCCCGCCAAAGGCGATCTGCGGGATGAGCACCAGCGGCAGCGTGCCGACGGCGGCCTCGCTGCTGCTAAAGATGGCCGACATCATCAGGCCCAGGCTCATGCCCACGATGCCCGTGAGCACGCACACCCCAGACATCGCCGGCAGGCTCACCCCGTACTCGGTGCCCATGCGCAGCAGCACCCAGGTGAGCGCCGCCAGGGTGGTGCACTGCACGGTCACCAGCGCCCCCAGCACGGTGATCTTGGACGCCATGTAGGGCAGCACGCCAAGCCCCACGCGGCTCTCGCGCTGCCAGATGGTGCGCTCGCTGATGAGCTCGCGCACGGAGCCGTTGGCGCCGAACCACAGCGACGACAGCGACAGCATGAAGTAGGCGCCCCAGTCGGGCTCCTGGAACACCAGGAACATCGCCAGCGCCAAGATGGGCGCCTGGGCCAGCAGCACCGCGGTCCCCACGTAGTCGCGCACCTTCACCTTGGCGTAGCGCCGCGTGAGTGTCACGTACTGCGACAGCTGCGAGCGCTGCACCTGGCCGGTTGCGGCGGTGGTGGCCTCGACACCATCGAGCCCGAGCAGGTGCTCGCGGGTGCGCACGAACTTGCGAAAGGCCTCGCCCTCGCGGTAGCGCTCGCCCCACACCTCGGGCTCGGCCTCGGGCAGCTTGGCGAAGATCTCGTCGGGGGAGTCGACGCCAAAGTAGTTGCTGGCCTCGTCGGGGGGCCCGAACCACGCCAGCCGGCCGCCGGGAGCGAGCACGATCAGGTGGTCGACCATGGACATGACCGACGGGGTGAGGTCGTGGGTGACCAAGAAGATGATGCGGCCGTCGTCGGCGAGCTGCCGAACCAGGGCCACGATGTCCTGGGCGGTCTGGGGGTCCAAGCCGCTGGTGGGCTCGTCCAGGAACAGGATCTTGGTGCTGTGGGTGAGCAGCTCCTGGCCCAGGCTCACGCGCTTGCGCTGGCCGCCCGAGATGCCGCGCTTGACGGCGTCGCCGATGCGGCTGCTGCGAATGTGGTCGATGGTGAGCTCGTCGAGCACACGATCGACCTCCTTGCCGATGGTGTCGCTGCCCACATCGCTGGGAAAGCGTAGGCGCCCGGCGTAGCGCAGGCTCTCTTCGACCGTCAGGTCGCCGTGCACCACGTCGTCTTGCGGCACGATGCCCACGATGCTGCGGTCGTTGGCCAGCATGCCGTGAAAGTTCTGCCCGTCCATCAGCACGTCGCCGGTGTCGGCGGGCGCGATGCCGGCGATGGCGGTGAGCAGGGTGGTCTTGCCGGCGCCCGACGGCCCCACCATGGCGATGACCTCGCCCGAGAACACCGTGAAGGAGACCCCGTCCAGCAGGGTGACCTCGCCGATCTTGCGCCGCAGATCGCGCACCGACAGCGCCGAGAAGCTCTTGAGCCCGTAGGCCGTCAGGCGCTTCTCGTCGGGGTCGAGCTGCAGGGTGTACGGGCCGATGCGCAGGCTCTGCCCGTGGCGGAAGGGCGCCGAGCCGACGGGCTGGCCGTCGAGCATGGTGGGCCGGCCGCTTCCCAGGTCGACCACGCGCCAGCCCTCGGTGCCGCGCACCAGATCGACGTGGCGCACGCCCACCTGAGGGTCGGGCAGCTGGATGCTCGCCGAGGGCGAGCGCCCCACCAGGTACTTGTCTTCGGTCAGGTCGAAGCTGAAGTCGCCCTGGGCATGGCGCGCGTCGTGCTTGCGAAACAGGGCGCCCACCAGCATGGGGTCGATGCCCAGCGCCGTGGCCGACTGCTGCAGGCGGGCGATCTCTTGCCCGTCGATGACCTCGTCTTCGGCGCACACCGCGAACAAGGCGTCGAGCAGCAGCAGCGCCTCGGCCGGTCCGTACTTCTCGCCAAAGGCGGTCAGGTCGATCTCTTCGGCGATGGCGGCGCGCAGGGCCTCTTCTTCGGCCGGGCCGAAGCGCGCGCCAAAGGCCCGCAGCTCGCGTTCTTCGATGGCCGAGCGATTCTCGGGCGCCAGGGCCAGACCGATGAGCAGCGAGATCTCGTCGCCCGTCAGCTCGCTTCGGGCGTCGAGCGCCGAGCGCATGGCGGCGATGGCGCCCTGGCTGGGCTCATCGGGGAGCACACGGGCGAGCAGTCGAACGAAGTCGACGGCGAAGCGCACGGAGTCTTCGCGGCCACCGACGCCCGGCCCCAGATGTTCGCGAAAGCGGTCCTCGAGGCGGGCGGTGAGCATCTAGGAGTGGGCGCGACCTAGCGGTACGTCAGGGCGACCGCGACCGGCACCTTGTCGTTGCCGGGGTTGAGCTCGCGAGCGTAGGCCACGATGTAGTACGTGGCGGTCGCCTCGGGCTTGTAGGTGAGCATCGGGTCGGGGCCCTCTGCGTCGTCGCGGGCCATGATCTTGCCGTTGAGATCGTACAGGAGGACGTCCATGTTCTTGGCCTCCTTCCCGCTGCACGTCTGGATCTGGTACTCGTTGCCCTTGTACAGCGTGACCAGGTAGTTCTGGGTGCTGCCCGTGGCCAGCGTGGCGCTGGTGAGGGTGCGGATGGACCAGCCATCTGAGTAGCCGTCCCACACCTTCTGACGGACACAGGCCTCGGCCTCGGCCTCGTCGGCGAGGGCGTCGGCGGCCAGCGTGGCCCCGAAGGCCAGCAAAGACAGGGCGATTGCGCCGGATAGATACTTTTTCACCTGCGTCTCCTCAGAGAAGGGCCAGGACGTCGTCGGTGACCTTGATGACCGTCGCGATGTCCTCACTCGTCAACGGTTCAGTCTTCTCGGCAAGTCCCTTCAATGTGTTGAGCGACTCGAGCAGCTTCTCGCCGACGCCAGCCGGGGCCTTGTCGGAGCCTTCGGCTTTGACGTACTTGATGAAGTAGTCGACGACGGCGGGCTGCTTGAGCAGGTCGTCGGCCGCGGAGGGATTGTCGGCGGGCACCGACTTGGCCACCAGGTTGGCGCCTTCGAGCCAGCCGCCGGCCTGGATCAGCGGCACGGTGCGCTTGTGGCCATTGAACTCGAGCTCGGGAATGACCGCGCCGCGAAGCTCGTCGGCCTCGGTCAGCAGCTCATCGCGCTGGATGGCGTCGGCCTTGAGGCGATCGCGCACGTCGTTGAGCGTGGTCTGGATGTCGGCACCGCCGCCGAGCTCGGTCAGACCGGCGTTGATGTCGTTGAGGTTCTTGACCAGCTGGTCTTTCTCGCCCGTCTTGATGGTGAGCAGCATGTCGGCCAGGATGACGCCGGTGCGAACGGCGACCTTGTCCTTGTCTTCTTTGCTGTCGAGGGCGAAGCTGCGATCCTTGGGGATCTTTTCGGCCAGCTTGGCCTCGATGCCCGCGGCGTTCAGCGCCTTCTCGGTCTCGACGATCGAGGGCACCAACGCCATGGTCTCGGCTTCCATGTTGGCGAAGTCGAGCGTGGGCTCGGTGGGAGGGGGCGGCGTCTCGTCGGCCGGCTTCTCGGTATCTTCGGCGGGCTCGGGCGCCTCGCCGCCTCCGCCACCACAGCTGGCGAGGGCCAGGGCAGCGACGAGGGTCCAGTGGCGGATCATCTGTACTCCACACGTGAAAATCAGGCGCGAGCCTACTTCAGTGCCCACGGCTTGTCTACGAAGTGGCCCCGAAGAGCAGGGCTGGGGGCTCCAGTTCGGCCTCCCAGGCCATCTGCAAGCCGGCCCCGTCGAACAGGCGGCGGAAGTGCTCGGGGCTGCGTCGAACCGTGGGCCAGCGGAGCACGCGGTCGAGCAGCTCGGCGTCGTCGCTGTGATCGAGGGCGGCGGCGATCACCACCCCGTTCTCGGACAGGTGGGCGGCGGCCGTGGACAGCATGCTGACCACCAGGCGGTCGGGCAGATACTCGAGCAAGCCGTGGATGACCACCGTGTCTTGTTCGGGGAGCTCGCGCCGCGACCGGCCCAGGCCCCACTTCACCATGTTCTCTTGCAGGGTCGCGAGCTTGACGTTGGAGCTGTTCATGCCCGCGTCCAGGAAGGCCAGGGCGTCGCGGCTCTGGTCGAGCACGGTGAGCGCCGTGGGCTTGTCGGACAGCGCGCGCACCAGCCCCGCGATCATCGAGCCGGTGCCGGCGTTGACCACCAGCACACGCCGGTTGCGGTGGGTGGGCAGGCCCTTGGCCACGTGCTCGACCACCGCGTCGCGAAAGGCGCGCAGGGCCACCAACGTGGGCCGCTCCAACAGCCAGCGATCGAGGATCTCGCCCAGCTGGCCATCGCCCCCCGCGGCGTTCACCAGCACGTGCGCCATGATCTCTTCGGTGCCGCTGCGGCCCTGTGGCCGGCGAATGCAGCGCTCGGCCAGGCCAGAGCGCACCAGGTAGGGGTTCAGCTCGCGGCCCAGCACACGCGCGGCCTCGTCGGCGGCCTCGACCTCGGGGTGGGCCACGAAGAGGGTTCGGGTCTCTTGTTGCAGCATGTCCAGGATGCTTCGCACGGCCTGCAGGCTCATCTTGTCGGTGGCGTCTTGGCGCAGGCGGGTCTCGGCGTCCACCAGGCCCTCCTTGACGCCCTCGGCGACGCGCCGTGCCTCTTCGGTGACCCGCGCCAGGCCGGCCTTGTTCACCGCCTTGCGGCCCCCCAGGCCGCCGGCCATGGCGGTGGTGGTGACGCGGCGCATGCGCTTGGCGGCGACGCCGGCGACGTTGCGGTAGAAGGTGGCGGCCAGAGCGTCGTGGCGCTCGAGCACCCGCCGCAGATCTTCGCGAGGCCAGACCAACACCTCGCAGTCGGTGGCGGCGCGCACGTCGGCCGACCGCGGAGAGTCGTCGACGAACGCGAGCTCGCCCACCACCGCGCCCGGCTTGAGCATGGCCAGGATCACCTCGGGGGTCTGGCGCGTGTCGACCACCTCGAGCTGCCCGTCGCGCAGCAGGAACACGTCGCCGCCGGGCTCGCCTCGGCGCACCAGGTACTTGCCGCGCTGCAGCTCCAGCACGGTGGCTGCGGCCTCGAACTGCTCGCGGTGCTCGTCGCTGAAGTGGTCGAGGAAGGACATGGCGGCGGGACGATACCCCATGGCCGGGATACCCCCGAACCCTTGACGTCCCCGGAGGTTCGATGGCCGACCGTGCCACCCTAGATGCCCTCGACGCGCTGATTCAGCGCCTGGCTGCTGCCGACTGGAAGGGCCGCGATGCGGTCAAGGCCGAGATCCTCACGGTGGCGATGGCCGACACCGACCGCGCTGGCGTCAAAGATCACCTTCAGGAGTGCAAGCGCAACCTCGAGCTCGAGGTGCGCTGGGAGGTCGACGAGGTGCTCGAAGACCTGACCCCGCCGCCCGAGCCCGAGCCTGAAGAAGAGCCGCCCCCCGAAGACCCCAACCGGCCGCTCCGGGCCAGCGATCTCGACCTCGTCTACGACGATCCGCGAGGCATCCGCCTGCACAAGGCCAAGACCGCCGATCGCTGGTTCTTGACCCAGGCCGACCCGTACACCGGCCAGCCGCGCATGATGGAGCTCAATCCCGCCGAGGTGACGCAGGTCAAGCAGCAGCTCGACGGGTCGCCCTACTGGGTGCTGGGCGCCGGGGGCGCCTCATAGGCATGGGCATGCTGCTGCTGTTGGCGCTGGTGGGCTGCGGCTCGCGGGGCGTGGACTGCAGCCAGGACACCACGGTGCTGGCCAAGAGCGGCGACCGTGAGCTCACCTGCGCCGAAGCGGCCACCGCGCAGCGCTATGTCGTGGTGCTGGCCGGGCGGCCGGTCGACCCCATCGTGCGCGACAACCTACGCAAGGCCCTGGTCAAGGACTTCGCCAACGACGCGGCCGCCACGGAGGCCGCCGTGATCCGCGCCGGGCAGCTCGCCGACGAGCTGATGGCCTTGGATGGGCCTTCTGCGGCGCAGAGACGCAGCACACACCTCTACGATGCGCTTTACGCCGACCACCCGGTGCTTCCGGGTGCTGCTCATGCCGTCTTCGAGGGGCACGTCGCCGTGTGGGCCAGCCACGCGGCCGACCGCCTGGTGCTGGCCGAGATGGACATCGAGGGGTGGGTGTTCTACAGCTCGCTCTGCCGTGAGGTGCAGGGCGGCGATCCGCTCCGGCTCTCGGTCGGCGACCGCTACTCGGTCTACAATGACGTCAAGGAGCGCTTCGAGACCGGCAGCCGCGGCGAGCGCGAAGCCCTGGTGAGCATCGGGCCGTTCTGGTGGTCGGTGCAAGACCAGTGGGCGGCCGCCAGCTACGAGCGTCAACAGGCCTGGATACGGGCTGCACCGCTTCCGCCTCCACAAAATGCAACCTCCTTGGCCTACATGGGGTCCATCTTGGAAGGAGACCTCCCGCGGCACGCGTCGACCCTTCACGCGCGGCTCGCTCCCCTGGGCCTCCGAGATTGACGGAGGACCCCGACATGAACACCGCCGAGGCATTCGCCCCCCCGGCCGAGCGCGAGACCTACTCTGGAAACCTGACCTCGGTGGTCGCGGCCTGGGCCATGGCCGGCGCCACCGTGGGCACCGGGGCCGGCGCGCTGCTGCAGCTCACCGGGCAGATTCCCTCGGCGGCGCCCCCGGGGCTCGCTGCGGCTTGTGCGGGTGCGGTCCTGGGCATCGGCGCCTGGCTCGTCGACAGGCGGGCTTCAGCAGGCCGAACCGCGGTGGTCGACGGCAAGGGGCGGTGGACGCGCCCGGCGA
This sequence comes from Myxococcota bacterium, assembly GCA_965216925.1. Taxonomy (GTDB): domain Bacteria; phylum Myxococcota_A; class UBA796; order UBA796; genus CAYYHT01. The sequence goes on from CBDCGT010000001.1 coordinate 6,795,700, forward strand.
GCGCCTGGCTGATGGCCCTGCCGCTGGCCGCCGGCGCCTTGGGCATCAGCTCGTTGGTGGTGCTGGGCACGGTGCGATCGGGCGCGCTGGAGTACGGCTTCGCCTTCTTGGCCATCTTGTTCGCGCTGCTGTGGTTCACCCGTCCGATCTACTCCCACAGCAAGGTGGGAACCGCGGTCGCGCTGGCGCAGTCCGGCGATGTCGACGCGGCCCGGCGTGCGTTTCTGGCGGTGGCGGACGGCTGGTGGATCACCGCGACCGCCCGCGCGATGGCCCAGCTGAACCTGGGCCTGTTGGCCCTGCAGGACGGCGATCTGGTGATGGCCGAGCGCTGGTATCGGCTGCCCGCCAAGGGAAAGACCGGCGCCTTCGCGGCGAGCGGCCTGGCGCTGGTGCACGTGCTGAACGGGCGCTACGAGCTGGCCCAGGACACCCTGCACAAGGCCACCAGCCTGGGTGGGGCGTCGCTGCAGGTCGAGGTCGACGGCGTGCGCCTGCTGCTGGTGCTCGAGCGTGAGGGCCCAGAAGCGGCCTACGAGCTGGGCGAGCGCCTGCTGGCGCCCAACAGCGGGGGGCTGTTCTGCGCGGCGCTCGCCGTGGCCAGGCACCAGACCGGGCGACGCGAAGAGGCCCGGGAGCTGGTGGATGCAGGCGTGGGGGACGCGATCCTGGCCAGCGGAATCGACCGGTGGGTGCCAGGATTCCACGAGGTCTGGGGACCCTACTCCGCCGTCTCGTAGGCCACGCCGGCGTCGAAGCTCATGAAGAACGCGAACGCCGTGACCGTGAAGTAGGCGCCCAGCAGCGCCACGGCGCCAAACCAGAAGGCCAGCGAGTTGCCGTGCCCCATGGCCATCAGGCCGTTGACGAAGAGCACCACGACCGCGAGGTTCACGGGGAAGCCCAACACCATCATCAGCGTGGTGTAGTCGTTGCCCTGGATGGAGCGGGGCGGGGGAGCTTCGGTCTTTGGGGCTTGGAACTTGTAGGGCGCGGACATGGCACACTCCGGTGGTTGGCCGATTGTTCAGCAAGCGCTGTGCCATCGGCGTGGATCGGCTTGGAGTGGGAGGATGTGCCATTCGGGGCCGGCCAGGTGCCCCACAGATCGTGCGATGTGCCGCACCCATCTGTGGGATTTCACCCATTGACGAATCAGGTGATCCTTTCCCGGGGACCTGCTACAATTCGCAGTACACCTTTGGCTTTTGCCACACCTTCACTCCTCGGGAGGTCCTTCTATGCCCAATCATTCACGTCGTGATCGTTCTACAGCCGACTCAGACATCGCCCGCAACGAGGGCTCGTCCGAGTCCTCCGAGGTCGTCGCCAACGAGCGCGATACCTCGCGCCCCTGGTACGAATCCCTGTTCGCGGGGCTCTTTGGCGGCGGCAGCGACCGTGAGCGCGAGGCCGAAGCTCCCGCCGTCTCGGTCGAAGATCCCATCGTCGACGAGGCGATCGAGGCGGCCACCCGCGACAGCGACAATGCCGACAGCGAGTCCAGCATGCTCGAGGCGGCCGCCGAAGAGCTGACCACCGAGCAGCAGTACAAGCTCGAAGAAGACATGCACGTCACGGCCCAGGAGGGCGGCGACAAGGTCACGCTCGCGTCGGGCTCCAACTACACCGTCACCGAAGAAGACGTTCGCGGTGGCTACCGCGGCATCGCTCGCAACCACGGCACCACGGCCGACAAGCTGGCGGCCTTCAACGACGGCGCCGAGCTGGTTGCCGGCAACAAGATCTACATCCCGTCCCCCGAAGAACGCTTGTTCGCCGAATATCGCGCGAAGTACGGCTTCGAAGAGGCGGTCACGCAGTACTACGCCGCCAAAGAGGGCCCCACGGTCGCCGTGTACACCGCGGCCAGCGACCGCGCCTCTGGCGAGGTGGGCGAGTCCTACGGCACCAAGGGCATCGAGGGCGGCAAGTTCATGACGCCCAACCCCGAGATCGCGGGCGCCAGCAGCCGGCGCTCCACCGAGGTCAACGGGATCACCGAGTACAAGGTCTTCTGGATCGCCGACTTCTGGAAGTGCTCGATCTTCATGAACGATGCGGTCTGGCAGGGCGGCTACGAGCCTGCTCTCAAGGGCAACAAGCACTACTCGGTGGCCGGCCGTGCCCACCAGCAGGCCACCTACAGCGAGGTCGACGCCGCCAATGCCAAGCCCGGTGATGCCTGGCAGCGCTGGGGCGGAAACGGCTCCGACGAATCGCACAACGCCGTGCTCTCGAGCTTTGTCGAGGTCGAGGACATCGACGCCGATCGCGAGCGCTGGAACTTCAAGATCATTGGCGCCGAGTCCGACCGTGCGGCCGAGTCCGAGCGCAGCAAGGTCATGAAGAAGGGCACCAACGAGACCACAGACGGCAAGCGCATCCGCTTCCTGCGTCCCAACACCAAGCGAGAATAGCCTCTGTACCCCGACAAGCCTCAATCGGTCGCCCGTGTCCAAGTGACGCGCGGCGACCGCGCTGTTTCCGTGGTCCTGCACGAGGTCGCCACGCACCACAACCGGCGCCTCGACGGCAGCCCCGAGAACCACCGCGAGCAGCCCAGCACCCAGCTCGAGCCTGCGCTGGTGGTGGGCGAGGGCAGCGTGATCGCCCTGGTGGGGTACGACATCGCCGGGCTCAACGAGCTGGGCGACACCCTGGTCACCTACGGCCTGCTCATCGAGCTGTCGCCAGCCGGCGGCGAGACGCTGCGGGCGATCTGGTACGAAGACCGCATGGAGGTGCCGCACACCCTGGCCATGGGTGCCGGCCCGGTGCGGCTGGGCCAGCGCAACGGCATCATCCACTTCGATCTCGAGCTCACCGACGCCGACTACGGCGACGAGGTGAAGGTGTCGGGCACGCTGGGGCGGCAGAAGGCGTAGCGGCTACAGCACGCTTCCCAGCGTGAAGGCCGCGATCATCTGCGCGGTGATCCACACCACCGCGATGCCATTGAGCCGCGACGCCCATTGGGCCGGGGTCTCGGCGTGGAGGATGGTCATGGAGAGCGGCATCGCCGGGATGAGACCGAGGATGGCCAACGGAGACAGCGGCACCACCGAGGCGAGCGCGAGCGCGAGTTCTGGCCCAACCAGCGACGAGGCGACGGCGTAGGTGGCGCCGGCGACCAAGAAGTTGCCCCCCATGCCACCGATCGCCAGCATCCACTCGGATGGGGCGACGCGTACCTCGTCGGGTCCACTGATGAGATGTGCCCACACGACCGAGCCGATGGCCGACAATGCGGCGAGCCACGCGGCCAGTGCGATGCCGATCGGTGCCTGGGTTGCTCCGCCAATGACGACGATCGCTGGGAAGACCCAGGGAAAGCCGATGGCGAAGGCCGTGGCCGATGACCATCGCAGCAGGCTGCGGACCCGACGCAACTGGGTTGGAACTGGAGGAGGAGAGAGCTCGGCCAGGGTCAGGTCGGTGGACATGCTCCAAGGCTAAGCAAGAGGCGTGCCGCTTGATATTGGGGGTTTAATCGTGGTTGCCTGACCCGTACCGTCATCCTGACACGGCCCGGGGCGATGGCGGCCCCGATCGCTGCCAATCTGTCAATGCAAAGGGCGCCCTCCCGCTGTACTCTCCCTGCTCGATCCTGGAGTCCTCATGCGTTCTTCTGTGCTTCTTGCTCTCCTCGTCCTGCCCGCCGTCGCGTCGGCGGTGCCCATGACGCTCGATCATCAGGGGCGCCTGTTCGACTCCTTGGGCAGTCCCCTCGACGGCTCCAATGACCTGAGCATCGCGCTGTACGACACACCCAGCGGTGGAAGCCCGGTGTGGAGCCATGACTACAGCGGGCACGCCTTCGACAATGGCTACTTCCACGTGGTGCTGGGAGGAGCCGGCTCGACGGCCCTGGATCTCGACGACTTCGACGGCGACGATCTGTGGCTCGAGCTCGCGGTAAACACCGGGCCGGCGCTTCCGCGGCTGGCCATCGGGAGCACCGCCTTTGCCTTCCGCGCCGCCGTGGCCGACGCCGTGGACGGGGGCACGGTCAACGCCACCGAGGTGCAGGTCAACGGCACCACGGTCATCGACAGCAGCGGCATGATCGACGCGGCCCGCATCTCGGGAGGCATCTCGGACACCCTCGCCGACCTGGGCTGCTCGGATGGTCAGGTCGCGGCGGTGGTCTCGGGTGCCTGGACGTGCTCGGCCGCCGGCGCCCACACCCATGCACCCGCCGATGTCGTGGGGGTGCTGGACGTCAGCCAGCTTCCCGTCGGCCTGAGCAACGCCCACGTGGCCGCCGGCGACCATGGTCACACCGCGGCCGACGTCGGCGCGCTGCCGGACTCCGGCGGCACCCTGACCGGCAACCTGTCGGTGAACGGCAGTGTGCAGGTGTCCGACGACACCGGCACCTGCAATGGCGCCAAGGCAGGCACCCTGCGCTGGGCCAATGATCAGCTCGACGTCTGTGATGGCTCGGGCTGGCGTCGGGTGGTCGGCGCCTACAATCCCGACGGCAGCACCCCGGCAAACGCCGGCCTGTCTTGCAAGCAAATCCACGACGACGGCCTGGACACCGGTGACGGCGTCTATTGGCTCGACCCCGACCAGCCGGGCGTGGGCAACCCGCCGTTCGAGGCCTACTGCGACATGACCCTCGACGGGGGTGGCTGGCAGCTGCTGGGTTGGCTGCGCAACGGTGGCGCGACCTACACCTACGGGCACCACTGGTCGAACTACGTCGCGACCACGCCCACCATCACTCCGGCCACCGTGGGCATGGCTGACTTCATGGAGGACATCCCCACCGCCATGGGCAGCGCCAACCTGAACGTGCGCATGACCTACGCCCGTGCGACCCAGTCCACCCTGGACATCTCGTCGGGCACCACGCGCATGCACACGAGCGCAAGCAGCTGGCAAGGTGTGCTCAAAGAGAACGAGCCCACCGGCCTGCCGGGTAGTGCTCGCGAGAGCGTCGACCACAACTGCACGGGCTACAGCTACACCAACTCCTCGGGCTCCACCACCAACCTCACGCGTGGCTGCTACATCGAGCTGTCCAACAACCACACGGGTAGCTGGGCCGGCTGCGGTCAGAACGACTACGCCACCGGCTCGACCGGCGGCGCGGTGTTCAACCTGTGCTTCGACAACGGCGTTCCGACCGGAACGCTGTCCAACGGGGCGCTGTCGTTGTGGCACAGCGGTGCACCCACCTACCACGAGGTCTACGAGCACGGCTACATGAGCAACGCGCCGGCGAACGGTGCGTACAACAGCGCCGGCGGCAACTGGACGTGGAGCGCCTGGATCCGGCCCGAATAGGCCAGACCCAGGCGCCCGTGCCCGCCGTGCCGTCCTACTCGACCGCACCGCCCGAAGCGCGACCGATGGTCACCAGCGAGCCGGCCGCCCAGGCCTTCTCGTCGTCGTTGTAGTACGGGTACGCGCTGCTGGCCGGTGCGGTGAAGCTGCCGGGGATGGCGGCCACCAGGTCCAGGTTCACCTCGTGCTGGCCGTCGATGTGGATGCCGTCCCAGTACAGGGTGACCTCGCGGGGGCGGGTCTCGAAGAAGGCGATGACGCCACGCTCCTGCAGCTGCTCCAGCTGCCAGGTCTGTGCCTCGAGTCCGGCCGGCAGCCCGATGCGGGCGATCGGGCTGGGCACGATGCGCTGGGTGCGGTTGTCGATGGTCGCGGTCAGGCGCACGGTCTCGCCCATCCTGGCCTCGGTGCGGTCCAGGGTGGTGGTGAGGTCGAGCTCCCGTCCCGGCGCGCTGGCCGGGGTGATGGCGTTCCAGGAGACGTCGATCGTGTAGGGCATGGCCTCGCCGCTGGGATGACGCAGCACGATCTGGTTGTCGCCGCTCTTGAGGTACTTCTCCCACCCGCCGATCTCCAGGGCATCGGTCTGGTCGGCCTTGTAGGTGAGCGTCGCCACCGCCTGGCCGTTCACCTCGAGCGCCAGCTTGCCGCCCGTGCGCGGTGCCGTGTTCTGCGTCGCGTGGGTGGTGAGCGCATCCAGCGCGAGGGCGGTGGCCTGGGTGGCGCCCCAGGTGCCCGCTCCCTGGCGTGCCTTGATGAGCCACTCGGCAGCCTTGTCGGCGGCGTGCCGGTTGGTGCCCGACTCCATGATGGCCAGAGCCGCGAGCGCCGTGCTCTCGACCAGCAGGTTGGCCTCGTAGCTGCGGGTGATGCTGCTGACCGCGCCGGGGAAGCTCCCGTCCTTGGCCTGCATCTCGACCAGGCGTGCCACCGCCGCGTTGGCACCGGCGTGGCCGGTGACGGCCAGGGTCCGGGCCGCCATGGCCAGCACATAGGGGTCGTTGCTGGTCTTGGCGATCTGCGCCTGGGCGGCGATCTCTTTGTTCAGCTGCTTGCTGTACCCGGTGGTCACCAGCGCGTAGGTGATGAAGCCGTTGAGCACCTCGGCAGGAGCCGCGCCGTAGCCGTGGGCGCTCTCGCCGGTCTTGGTGTAGCCGCCGTTGCCGTCGCGGGCCGAGAGCAGGTAGTTGGCGTCGCGGTCCAGGATGGCGCGGTCGACCTTCATGACGTCGGACATGTCAGCGAACTGCAGCAGGCCAAAGGCCGACAAGGCCTCCTTGCCCGGACCGCTCCCCCAAGTCTCGAAGCCGCCCTTGCCCACCTGGTAGCCGGTGAGCTTGTTGTAGCCGGCATTCAGCGCCTGGCTGGACTGCACCTTGAGGCGCGGGTCGCCGCCATGCGCCTCGAGGTAGTCCAGGATGGCGACGTTGGGCCAGTTGGTGCTGCTGGTCTGCTCGAAGCAGCCGCCCGGGGTCTGGATCAGGCCCTCCATGCCCGTCATCAGGGTGCTGACCGTGCTGGGGTGCCAGGTGACAGTCGGGGTCAGGCTGTCGGGCACGGTGTCCCCGATGCTGACGGTGTGCTTGGCGGTCTTGTCGAGCTCACCAGCGGCCGACCAGGTGCGCGGGAAGCCCTTGGGCAGCACCTTGATCTTGCGCTCCAGGGAGTCGCTCAGCCCCCCGCCGTCGGCGGCGAGCTGGATGCTCACCTCGCCGGCGCCCTGGGCGATGTCGATGGGCAGCCACCAGGTGTCGCTGCCGCGGCCGTCGACCTGCAGGTGCGAGCCCGCTGCGGCCGTGGTGGACAGCAGATTGGAGCCGAAGGCGTAGGACAGCGCGATGTCCAGGCCATCGTCGCGGGTGTTGTCGACGGTCACCGGCAGCATCAGGCGATCTCCGGACGACACCGCCTGGGGCAGCTTGGTGGCGATGCTCACCGGGAGCACCGAGGTCAGGGTCGACTCGGCGTGGCCGGCGTAGCCCTGACCCAGGCCCTCGGCGGTGACGCGAAAGCTGGTGACCGCGTCGGACAGGTAGAACGAAACCTCGGCCCGGCCGTGCTTGTTGGTCTGCACCTTGGGCTCCCACGCCACCGTGTCACGGAAGTCGTTCCGCGGGCCGTCGTGGGCCACCAAGCCCCGCTTGTAGTTGGGCTGCGGAAAGACGCGGACCGGGGCATAGACCGGCTGCGGCTCCACGTACCCGATGTACCCCAGGTAGCCGATGTAGCCGAGCGCCATCAGCTCGTCTTCGGCCTCCACGCCGCCCCAGTCCCCCTTGGCTCCGCCGCCCCAGCCACCGTGGCCGATGTCCAGGTCCTTCATCGGCGCCGGTGCCTCCTTGCCAGCGGCTCGGCGCGGCATCTTGAGCTTCTTCTCGGCCTGCCGCTGGGGAGCCGCCATGATGGGCTGAGGGGCGGGCTGGGCCATGGCCATGGGGCGCGGCGGCATGGGCTGCGCTGGCATGGGGGCCGCGGCGGGGACCCTCATCACCGGGGGCGCATCGGCGGCCGCCACCGCGGCGCCCTGAGGCATCGCTCCAGGCAGGCTCGCGATGGCCACCAAGCCGTCGTCGGCGGGCATATCGCGGCGGAAGTCGAACCAGCCGCCGGTACGCGTCTTGGAGACGGCGATCTCGGCCACCTCGGGCTCGGGTTCCCACACCGGGGCCCACTCGAAGTGGCGCCAGCCCTTGGTGCCCATCACCAGGTCCAGGCCACGCGCGCCCTCCGGCTTCTCGGCGTCGAAGTACCAGCCCGGGTCTTTGGGGCTGTCCACCAGCTCGGGCTCCAGGTACAGGCGGGTGAGCATGTGGCCGTTCTCGTCATCGGCCAGGGCCACGACCGAGTCGTCCACTACCGACAGCGCGATCTCGGCCTCGACGGGGTCGCCGGAGGGGTCGGTGGCCACGACGTCCAGCGTGACCTTGTCGCGGGGGCCGTAGCGCTTCTTGTCGGGAACGACGTCGATCACGAGGTCCTGACCACGGTTGCGGTACACCAGGCGCTCGGCGAGCGGCTTCAGGCCCCAGTCCAGGACGGTGACCCGCACCGCTCCCTGCTGATCGGCCATCGCCTCGTCGGGCATCAGGTGCACGACGGCGTCCTTCTTGGGTCCCGCGGTGATGGCGGCGGTGTCCAGCGTCTTCTCGCGAAGCACGCCAGCCACGACGACGTCCTGCTCCTGGGAGCAGCGCACCCCGACACGCACCGAGTGGCGCTCGCTGTGCACGTCGTCGTACGAGCGCAGCACGCAGCCATCCGGGTTGGCGTCGGGGAGCACGAAGGCCTCGTCGATGCCTTCGGGCTGGGTGACGCGGGCGATGTAGCGGCGGCCCTTCTGGGGGGTGAAGGCGAAGCGGCCCATGCCGTCGTGCACGCTCGCGAAGGTGCCCACGCGGTTGCCCTTGTCGTCCTCGATGGTGCCCTCGACATCGGCGGGCTCGCCGTGGCGGTTGGTGCCCTCGAAGTAGACGCGCCCGGGCAGCCCATCGACGAGGTCGCCGCCCTCGGGGAACCAGGCCAGCTTCAGGTCGGCGAGCACGATGGGGATGGAGCGGCTGATCGACTCGGTCACACCGCCGTCTTCGACCAGGACGGTGAGCAGGCCATCGCCGCTGGCGAGTTCCTTGGGCAGGTTGCCGCTCACCAGCACAGCGCCGCTGGCGTCGGTGCGCAGCTCGGTCTCCAGCACGGTCTGGCCGTCGACCTGGATGAGTGCCTTCACAGGATGGTCGGCCATGGGCTCGCCGGTCTTCTCGAGCTCCACCAAGGCCTCGACGCGATCTCCGGCGCCGTAGGCTTCACGCACGAACTCCAGGTCCTTGTCGATGCGCGGGGGCTCGTAGCTGGCGACCACGAAGGGGCGCTCCTCGACCTCGCCGGTGGGCATGGTGGCGCGCAGCTTCCACAGGCCGCCGGGCGCGTTGGCGTCGATGGTGAAGTCGTTGGCGGCGGTGCCGCCCTGCTCGAGGACCTGCTTGGTCTGCAGCACCTGACCGCGGGGATCAAGCAGCTCGTAGGTGATGCCCTGGTCGTGGGTTTGGCCCTTCAGGCCGCGGGTCGCGAGGTTCCAGCTCTTGACCCACACCGTCTCGCCAGGTCGGTACATGGGGCGGTCGATCTGCACGTGCACTCGTCGGGTGCCGTGGCCCTCGAACCAGGTGTCGATGCCCTGGGCAACGGTGTCGGGCAGGCCCTCGTCTTCGAGTCGGGGGGCCTCGCGGGGCGCACGCTCGAAGTCGGGCAGGGCCAGGTCGTTGTCGCAGGTCTCGTCGGTGACGTCTTCGAGGTCGGCGGTGGTGTCGGCGGCGACGTGGCCGCGGGTGACGGCGCAGGACGCCGCGAGGATCAAGAGGAGGGGGGTGAGTCGCACTGTGTGCTCCGTTGTCGGTTCGGGGGCCGGATTCGGCGGGACAACGGCGACGGGGTGTGACGCTTACACCTGCACCTGGCTGTTAGTGGTGGGCATGACCCGAATGCTGATGTTTGCTGGATTCCTGATGTTCGCGAGCGCGTGCATCGACCCTCCGCCCGCGAAGCCTCCGATCGAGCTGTCGCACCAGGAGGTCACGGTGGCGTGCGGCAACTGCGTGTTCAAGATGGCCAACGCCAAGCCCGGCTGCTTCTGGGCCATCGAGATCGAGGGCCAGCACTACGTGGTCACGGGCACCACGCCGGCCAACCACATGAACCACGCTCCCGACGGGCAGTGCAACATGCCGCGACGGGCCGTGGTGACGGGCGCGGTGACCGGCGGCGTGTTCAATGCGACGGCTTTCGAGCTCATCCCGGCGCAGCCGCACGAGATCCCGGGCAATCCGGCGTACACGCCCAAGGATCTGCACTGAGCAAAGCCGGGCAGGCCGCTGCCTGCCTACTCGGCCTCGCCGCCATCGATGTACAGGTCGACGCGCTCGGCGGCTGTGCCCATCGAGTTGACCGCCTGGCTCACGGCGAAGTTGTCGGGCACGTTCAGGCCGATGACCTCGGCGTCGACCCAGAAGGTCTCGGCCCGCACGGCCGCGCCGTCCTGCTCGTAGATGAGCACGAAGGCGTACTGCTGAAAGACGTTGGCGAGCGAGGTGTTGAACTCGACCGGGTCGGGAGAGACGGTGCGCATGGCCATGGCGATGTCGCCGGCTTCGGTCTGCACCCAGCGGTGCTCGATGGTGAACGTGCGCTCGGCTTCGCCCAGGATGCCGGCCTCGGCGAGCTCGTGCACCTCTTGGAACAGGGTTGGGCACTCGTGGGCCAGAAAGCAGTCGCGGTCGGTCTGCTCGAGCACGTCGTACTCGATGTACTGCTCGAAGTTGCCGACCTTTTCGGTGAGGGTGAGGGCGTCGACCACCGAGTCGAGGTCGTGGCTGTAGTTCACCCGTCCCAGCGCCCCGATGATGTCGGTGACCTCGGCGGCTTCGACGCCAGCGGCCTCGAGGTGCACCGCGGTCAGGTTGCCCACACGGAATCCCTCCTCGAGCGCCTCTTGCTGGGCATCGGCGAGCGGCGGAAGCCCGGCTGCGACCTCGACGATGGGGCGGTCGTCTTCGTCGCCCATGTGCTCGAAGCCGTAGACCACGAGGGTCTCGAGGTCTTCGGGGGCGTCCTCGACCTTGCAGGCCGTGGCGGTGAGGGCGAGGGCTGAGATGGGAAGCAAGAAGCGCATGACCGGCAATCTATCCCCAAACCGACCACAGTGGCATAGAGGCGATGTCTCGAAAGATCTGGAGAGCCCTACATGGCCCACGCGCAAGGCGACGTTGCCCTCATCTCGTTCACCCTTACCGATACGTCCGACGACTCGATCATCGAGTCCGTCCCGCCCACCAGCCCCATTGCGGTGCTCACGGGCGTCGGCACCCTGCCCCAGCCCCTCGAGGCGGCCATCGAGGGCCTCGAGGCGGGTGCGAGCTTCGACGTCGCGGTCGACGAGCCGTACGGCAAGAAGACCGGTCGCGAGCAGGCCGTCAAGAAGGCGGAGCTGCCCAAGCAGGTCCGCGAGCGCCTGCGGCCGGGCTTGGCCTTCCAGGCCGGCGGCAGCGACGACAACAGCGTGGTGCTGTACGTCCAGGCCATCAAGGGCAGCCGCGTCACGCTGACGGTCGACCACCCGCTGGCGGGCAAGAGCCTGCGCTTTGCCGGGCAGCTTCACGTGAGCCGGCCGGCAACCGACAGCGAGCGCGCCCATGGGCACGCGCATGGATCGGGCGGCCATCGCCACTGAGTCGCGTCAGTCGGCGGCGACGTCGAAGCTCAGGCTGGGGATGCACCAGGTCTCGCCGTTGGTGACGAGCTGGGTGTCCAGGCCCACCCAGGTCATCTCACGCAGGTAGACGTCGGTGAGCGTCCCCGTGAACTGCCCGGCGGCGCCGGGATTGGCCGTGACGTTGATCGAGCCGCCCTCGACGATGAAGGTCTTGTCGCAGCTGTCGACGGTGGTGCAGCCCCGCGCCGCCACGATGCACATGTCGCAGTTGGCGTAGCTGACGCCCGTCTGGAAGGTGTGGTTGAAGGGCCCGTTCGTCGAGAACGGTGCATAGGCGTGCACATCGACCACGTCGTACGGCGTGCCCGTGGTCTGAGCCGTGTACTGGATGCGCTCGACGGCCTGGGTCCAGTCGCCGGCCTCGACGTCCTGGCTGATTCCCGTGTGTGTGCATGGCGGCCCCGACGTGCCGGTATCGGTGTCTGCATCTGCGTCTGCGTCGGCATCTGCGTCTGCGTCTGCATCTGCGTCGGCATCCGCGTCTGCATCTGCGTCTGCATCTGCGTCTGCGTCTGCGTCTGCGTCGGCGTCGGCGTCGGCGTCGGCATCGGTCTCGACGGCGGTGTCGTCGGTCGGGGTGGTGCCGCTGCAGGCGAACAAGAAGAGGGAGAGGGCAATCATGCGCATGGGATCCTCCAGGGGACGCAGCCTAGCAGGATCGAGCAGCCTGCAGCACCGCCATGAAGGGGAAGCGCTCGAGGCTTCCGAAGCTGGGGTGCCGCTGCAGGCCGCCGCGTCCACCGGTCGCCGGGCTGCGCAGGCCGCATAGGAAACGGGCGCAGGCGCGGGGGTGAGCCAGGGCAGCGTGTCCTTCGGCGGCCAGGTCGCGTGCGATGGCCAGCTCCCGCTCCCCGAGCTGAGGCGGGACCGAGCGGGGCAGCGGCCCGCCCGGCTCTCCCAGGCAGGGTCCGCAGTGGCCGCAGTCGTCGATCGTCTCTCCAAAGTAGCCCACGAGCGCGCGGGTCAAGCAGGCGTCGCTCTGAGCGAACGCCAGTACCTGGGCGGTGCGCTCGATGTCCTTCTGCTCGCGCCCGGCGAACTGCCTGTCCAGGGCGTCGACCACCTCGTCGATGGGAGGCTCGGTGCGACGCCGGTAGCCGTGCCGCAGGCCGGACGGTTTGACGACGAGCTGCCCGGTCTGCTCCAGGTAGCCGATGGCGGTCACGATGCGGTCGCGCGGCTGGCCGATCTTCAGGGCGACCTCGTCGGGGTCCAGGGCGAGCCAGGACCGGCCCATGGTTCCAGCGTCGAACACCGCCCCCAGAAAGGCCCTTCGGCCCTCGTCGAAGCCGGCCAGCAGCTGGGAGCGCGAGGTCGTGAACTGCAGGCGGTAGCCGGCGTAGAAGGGACCGGTTGCCTGCAGGATGCCGTTGAGCTCGAGGTAGGTGAGCACCGTCGCGACGACGAGCGGCCGAATGTCGTGATCCCGCGAAAGCGCGTAGCGACTCACCGAGAAGCGCTCACCCGAGCCGAATAGCTCGGTCACCAGGTCGAACAGGGACTCCCGCGTGGGGGTGTCGCCGTAGCTGAAGTTGTCCAGCAGGGCCTGGTCGTCGGCCGAGGCCAGCATCTCGCAGCGCGAGGGGGCCCCATCGCGGCCGGCGCGTCCGATCTCTTGGGAGTAGCCCTCGAGCGACTTGGGCAGGTTGTAGTGGTAGACGGCCCGAATGTCGGCCTTGTCGATGCCCATGCCAAAGGCGATGGTGGCCACGACCACCTGGATGCGGTCGGCCATGAAGTCGTCTTGCACCTGAGTGCGCCGCTCGGTGGGCATGCCGGCGTGATAGGCGGCCGCGCGAAGTCCGGCGCGGGTCAGCTCTGCGGCGACCTGCTCGGCAGTCTTCTGAAGCGTGACGTACACGATGGTGGCGCCACCGCCCTGGTCTTGCAGGCGCTGCACCAGCCGCGCCGCGCGCTCGCTGGCCTGGCAACGATGCACACGCAGCGTGAGGTTGGGGCGGTGAAAGCCGGTCTGCACGTGATCGGCCGCGGCGATATCGAAGGCCCGGCAGACATCGGCCGCCACCGAGGGCGTCGCGGTGGCCGTCAGAGCGAGCACCCGCGCGACACCCAGCTCTTTGGCGAGTGCCGCGATCTTCAGGTAGTCGGGGCGGAAGTTGTGCCCCCACTCCGAGATGCAGTGCGCCTCGTCGATGGCCAGCATGGACAGCTGCGTGCGGCGCAGCCGTGAGCGGAAGCCCTCGTTGCCCAGCCGCTCGGGAGCCACGTACAGCAACTTGAGCGTGCCGTCGGCCATGCGGTCATAGATGTCGCGCACCTCTTGCGTCGACAGGGTGGAGTCGAGCCGGGCGGCGGCCACGCCGAGCGACAACAGCTGATCGACCTGGTCCTTCATCAGCGCGATGAGCGGCGAGACCACCAGCGTCAAGCCTTCCAGCCGCAGCGCAGGCAGCTGGTAGCACAGGCTCTTGCCGCCCCCCGTGGGGAAGATGGCCAGCGCCGGGCGGCCCGCGAGCAGGGACTCGATGACGGCCTGCTGGCCCGGTCGGAAGGTGACGAAGCCGAAGACGCGTTCGAGGGTTTGGGTCGGGGTCTCGATGGGGGGCTCCGTGGTGGGCACTGGCTGGGTATCGGGTATGGGGGAGGGGGGTTGGCGCGTTGTTGCGCCGGCGATCTCGCCTGCATTTGTGACATCGACATGAACTGCAGAAGGCATGTTGCACCACCCCGGTTCGCCCCGACGCGGGCCCATGACTGGATGGGGCAGCCGCCGTGGATCGGCGCGTGCCCTAAAAAATTGCGAGGCCGATTCCTGTGGAAGTTCGCGTAACAAAGACGCAATCGCCTTCATGTGTTGCCGCGGTCCTGCCGTCGACCTCAGGCAGGGTCCGTCTGCGGGCATGTACAATCGGTGGTGCGTCGAGGTGTTCATGGCCGATCCCAAGCGAAGAGTCCCTATCGACGAGCGCACCCTGCTGTTGCTGATGCATGACGTCAACAACGTCGCCGGCGCTCTCTCCCTGGAAGTCGCGACGTTGCGGACGCTGGTGAACCAACCGCGCGGGCCGGTGGAGGATGAAGAGATCCGAACCCACGTCGAGCGGCTCAATCGAACGCTCAATGTCTTGCTCAGTTCGCTCCGGAGTGGCCGGGACATTGGCCGAGCAGGCGCCGTGAGCGGAGAGGCCTACGCGGTGGCCGACCTGGTGGATGCCGCGGCCCGCACGGTCAAGGGGAGCTCTCAGTTGCATGTCGATGCATTGCCCGGCGGGAAGACCACGATTTCGCCTGGCTTGTTGAGCCGCGTTGTGATCAATCTCGTCAAGAACGCGATGGAGGCCACCGCCGATCAACCGGATGGCTTGGTGGTGTTGCGCGGCTACGACGCCGGCGGAGACATGTCCATCGAGGTCGTCGACAACGGCCCGGGCCTCCTGGACTCCGCCAACGAAGAAGGCGGCGTGTTCGCTCTGTTTACGACGACCAAGGCCGAGGGGACAGGCGTCGGGCTGGCGTCCTGCCGTGAGTTCGTGCATCAGTGGGGTGGCCATCTCCGTGTGAGCACGGTTCACGGCAAGGGGACCCGTTTCACCTTTACGGTCCCGCGGGTTGCCGATTGAGCACCGCCCCGCTGCGCCTCGCCGAAACCATTGGTCTCGATCACAATGTGCTTCGACCCGGAGTGACCGTGCTCGGGGGCCTTGCGGTGGTCGCCGGACCCAGCACGATTGGGCAGGTGCGCTGTTGGGGCCTCGAAGACGGGGATCAGCAAACGAAGGAACTCTGGTTTCTTCCTGCCGGTTCGCCGGAGGGGCGGGAGCGCATGATGTTGGCCCTCCGCCATCTGGGGCCAGAGTCCGAGAGAGTCACTGGCTATGGCCCGTGCACAGGCGGCGTGCTGGTGATCACCGAGCGCCAGCCGACGGCGCCGATCGAGCGGTCCAGCCTGCCGGAAATCCAGAGGTGTGCCCTCACTCTTTGCGAGTTGGTGGTACGCCTTCACGATGCGGACGTGTCTGGTGTGCGGCCCGAGGTCGATGCGCTGGTTCACGGTGATCAAGGCCTCTATATCCGCGGCTTCAGCCACCTGTACGCCATTGGAGAGCCGGCGGAGGACGTCGGACATCTGCGCGACCAGTTGGCGAGCATCGGGCTGGAGGCTCCGGAACTCAGTGCCCGGTCGGCCTGGGCTCTTTGGAGTTGGCTCGGTGGCCTCGGCGTCGGCGACCGGCCAGGAACGCTTCCTGCCCTGGCCCCGTTCGTCGGCCGCACGATGCTGCTGACTGAACTTCAGCGGGCTCGATACCGCGCCCGACTGGGAGCCGGTGGCATCACTGGCGTGAGGGGGCCTCGCGGCGCTGGCAAGACGCGCCTGTTGAACCGCGCCGTGGCCCTCTTCTCGCGTGATACACCCACCACCGTGGCGACGGTTCGCGCTCGGCCGTCGGGGCGCACCCTCAGTGACCTGTGGGCCTCGGTCATGCGTTCCGTGGCCTCTTGGACGCCCGATGAGCGTCAAGACCTTCGTCGGCGGCTGAACGAGCGGCTCGGAGGCATGGTGGCGGAGCTGGCTGCCATGAGCGCCGCCTGCTCGAGCTTCTTGGGCCATCCGACACGAACGAGCCGAGCAACGCTCTCCGAGCGAATGGCGACCCATGTTGGGGTAGCCGCAGACGCCCTGACGGTGCTGGGCACGCGTCGCCGGCCATTCGTGTTGGTGGTAGACGACGTGCACGAAGCGGATGCCACCACGCTCGCCGTGCTCAACGACCTGTCGCGTCAGGTTCGACGCGCCCATGTGTTGGTGGTCGTCGCCTCCCGAAACCGACTGCCGGCGTTTGTGGACGACCGGCACACGCTGGGGCCGCTGCGTCACCACGAACTGGTGCATCTCATCGAGACGCTGTTTCACACATCGCTCGACGAGAGCGAGTCGGTCGCGACCGCGCTGAAGACCTCGAGCGAGGGCTGGCCGCTGGCGGCGTGGACCACCATCCAGGAATGGGGTGAACGTGGCTTTGTGGACGTCAACGAGGAAGGATGGCGCTTTGTGGCGCCGCCCACGCCCGTGGCGGATTCGCCGGCGGCCTTGTGCCGTAAGCGTCTGTCCAGGCTTTCCGACCCCGCGCTGACCGTCCTGCGGTTGATGGCCGCCCGCGGTGGGGCTGCGAACCCCGCTTGGTTGGCGCAGGTCAGCGGCGTGGATCCCAGTGCGGCAGCTCTGGCCTTGTCCGAGCTGGTCGAGCGTCGCCTCGTGGTGCCCATCGCCGGAGGGTCCTTCGAGCTGGCCCATAGCACCGTGGGGGAGAGCTTGGTGGCTGTTCCGGGTGCCGGTGACCTCCGTACCGCGCATCAGCAAATCGCTGACTGGCTGGACGGCTCGCCGCGCGCCCGGGTCGAGCAGAGGGCGTGGCACCGGGAGCACGGCACCGCGCATGGGACGGATGATGTGCTTGCCGAACTCCACGCTGTGGCAGGCGCGGAGCTGCTTGAGCAGTACCTGACCGACCGTGCGATTTGGCACTTCGCAGCTGCGATGGCACGAACCTCGGGTGCCGAGACCGCGCGTCGCGCGCAGCGTGGTTTCGCCCAAGCGGCGGCGCTGCTCGGAGATGTCGAACGCACGGTGGAGCACGCGCAACACGTGCTGAACGCCCAAGACATCAGCCCGGTCGAGGCCGTGCGCTTCGCTTCTGAGATCGTGTACGCGTTGTACCGGCAGGGTGATCTGGAGCGCGCGGCTGCCATCGCCGATCAAGCGCTGACGAAGGCCGGCGAGCCGGTTCCAGAGACCAACTTCCAGGCCCTCACTCAGGGGCTCTGGAACGCGGGCTGTAGCATGGTCGCGCAGCCGCCCCACGATGCTGAGCTGCGCGACGCCCTCTGTCGCATGTATGCCCAGATGGCTCCCGTGTTGGTGGCGCACCACTGGTCTCGAGGCGTCGCCGTGGCGACGCGAGTGGTGTGGCTGGCGACGGGATTGACCACGCCGAATGCCGCATTGGGCCGGGCGTTCTACGCGTTGGGCCTGGCCTCTCAGGGATTTTCTGCAACGCGTTGGTCCCCCGTGTTCGAAGAGGCGGTCGCGGAGACCGAGGACGGGGTGGACCCTTGGGCACATGGCGTCGTGCATCACCTCTGGGGTGAGTCGCTGCTCGCTTCCGACGACTACGTGGCTGGCCACCAACAGCTCGAGCGCGCCATCGAGGCCTTCGGCCGCGCGGGGGACCACTCGGTCTCGGCGTTGTCGCTCATTCTGAGGATGATCTATGGGCGAAACCGCGAGAACAAAGCCACTCTCCGGGCGTGGCTAGAGAGCGCGCGAACCATCACTCAGCGGAACCACAACACATTCGGGCTCCTGTACCTCGAGACATTCGCACTGCTGCACCTCGACGCCTATGATTCCTCGATCGACGCGCTGTCTCTCAGCGAACGTGCGCTCGCCGAGGAGTCCAAGTTCCCGTCTCCAGAGCAATCGCTGGCCAACGGGTGCCTGGCGGTGTGGTTCGCGCAGGCGGGCGATGATTCGCGCGCGTTGCAACACCTCGACAAGATGTACGCCTTCAAAGAAGGGCTTCCGCCCGTTCCCTATATGCGCGACACCGATGAAGCCGTGTTGCGGGTGTCACTCGGCCTGCAGACCGAGCCCGCTGGCTTCGCCCACAAGGTTCACAAGGCGCGCAAAGCCTTGCTGGGCGCCCCCGTTCACTCCAAGACCTATGTACAGATCTTCGACGCCTGCGTCCTTGCCAGGGCCGGTGCTATGGAATCTGCCCGTGGGCGCCTGGACCGAGTGATCGTGAACGCGGATGTGCATCGTCAGGCAGGGCTCGTCGTCGAAGCCCATGAGTTGCTCGCTCGCTGGTCGGGGAGCGACGTCCTGGCTGCGAGGGAGCACCGCCGCATCGCCGATGAGCTCGCGGCGGTCTTGAGCGCCGACTTGATCGACGGAGCCTCTCCTGAAGGAACCGAGACGCCAGTCAACGGGATTCCCGTTCAGGAGAGTCTCGGTTCGTTGTGGCCTCGTCTGGCCAGCGCACTGGGCGACGACATGGAGTTGGCGATCGACATGCCGCCTTCGGCGCTAAGGGTGACCGGGTTTTCTGAAGGCATGCGCTACGTCGTGATCAACCTGGTGTTCGCCGCACGGGATGCCACCCAGCGGCCCGGCGAGCTGTTGATGTCCCTGGAACAACAGGCCGTCAGTCAGCACGATGCAGCGGCGATTCCCGGCGGTCGAAGCGGGAACTTCGTCGTTGTTGAACTGGTGGCGACCGGCGCTGCCCCACCTGGAAAGGTCTATGGCCTCAACGCGCTGCGTGAAGCCCTCATGGACTTTGGCGGCTTCCTGGATGTTCAGCGCCAAGAACAGCGCCTGGTGATGCGCGCGTATGTTCAGGCGGTGGGCGGCTCCGCGCCGGCCGAGATCCTTGTTGTGCACCGTGACGAGGCCGTTCGGCAGTCCGTGGTTTCCGCGCTGCTGGGTCTGAATCGACAAGCTCGCGCGGCGCCAGACTTCTCGGACGGCGCCTACGCCAGTATCGTCATCTCGGCCGAGCGGCCGAGCGGGCGATTCGAACGTTGGATTCCGCTCGCCCTGCGTTCAGAGGGAGCGTCGCAGAAGGGCGCTCTGCGCTTCCCGTTCACCGTTGGGGACCTCAAGCGGCTCCTAGATGACGCGTCCGAGTCCAGCGCATCAGGATCGCTGCCTGCGTAAACCCGATTCCGGGCGAGTAAATCAAGATCAGGTCGCCCTCGCGAAGTCGTTCCAGCTGCATTGCGACGGCCATGTTCATGGGAGCACTCGCGGCGAGCAGGTGGGCGTACTTGTGAAAGTGGTCTTGCAGACGCGTCCGCTTGTCGTCGGGAACGCCCAGCGCGTGGGCGATGGCTTCGCTGAACCACGCCGTCGACTGGGCCGACAAGAAGAACGCCACGTCGTCGATGCTGTACCCGGCCTTGGCGAGCACCTCGTCGCAGACTTCGACACACAATGAGGCTGCCTGCGTCGCCATCACGCCGACAGCCTGGCCGTCCAGGACGCGTGCAACCAGCGGGCTGTCGATCAGGTGGGTGTGGTACCACGGTGCGTCCGTATCGAGCTTTGGAGCCAGACAGATTCCGCCGTGCAGGTCGCCGCGGGTGCGGAACGAAGACGCGATGTAGCCATGGTTGGGGCCGACGCTTCCCACGACCGCGGCGACGGCTCCGTCGCCCACGTTGACCGAGGACGGCGCGTCGAAGTCTGTCACCAGGCTGGTGTTGCTGCTGACGATGCACAGCACGTTGTTGTACTCGCCGGTCTGCACCAGGCGATGAGCGGTGACGAGCTGTGGCATGAAGCTGGCGCAGCCTGCATCCATGGCCCACGCCGCTGCGGCGCTGGGAAGCCCCAACTTTGATGAAATCAGGCCGTGATTCTTGGGTTGCTGGCGGTCCGAGACCGACGAGTAGACCATCAGGCAGTCGATGTCTTGGGCCGTGAGGCCCGCAGCGTCGATGGCGGCGCGCGCGGCGCGGACCTCCATCTCGGAGGCGGGCATGTCCGGATCGACAACTCGACGCTCTTGGGTGCCGCGAAAGGGGTCGGTGGCGTACCTGGCCGTGGCAGCGGCCACTGTGGGATCCACAGTCGCTCGGCCTTCGGCGACGGTCTTGTCGATGCTGGCTGTGATGTCGCGCGCGGAGCGCTCGGCCAATGCGCCCACCCATTCTGCTGACCAGTGGTCATTGGTTCGAATGGTTGGGGGCAGGTAGGTGCCGACACCCCGGATGCCGACTCCGATGCCGTCAAGCATGGTTCTTCCCCGCTTCGAAGTTGATCACGGCGTCCCGGACATTGGCGGTCGCTGCCCGTGGATCAATGGGAATCTCGAGAACCAGCGGGCCGTCCAATGGTGCCTCCGCCACCGACAGCAGGTCGCGCATCGACTCGACGCGTAGAGCGCGTGCTCCCAGACTCCGCGCCCAGCCGACAAAGTCGACGGCTGGAACGCTGTGGTCGCCGGCGCGCCCGTATGAACGCTGGACACCGTGCTGCACCATTCCCCATTGGCGATCGGCAAAGACCGCCAAGACGATGGGCAGGCCCTCCTGCACAGCCGTGGCCAGCTCGTTGCCGACCATCAACGTGCCGCCGTCGCCGCAGATTGCGACAACTTGCCGGCCTGCTGCCGCCAGACCCATAGCGGCGCCAATGCCCGAGCCCATGCCGCCCAGGCCGATGCACGCGACCAGTCCCTTGCTGTGGCCGGCGACCAACGCCTCCGACGCGAAGAGCAGGTGATTGCCGATGTCGGAGGTGTAGCAGACGTCGGATCCGAAGGCGCGTTGCACGGCGGCCACTGCCGCTCGGGGATGGTGTGGTGCGGTGCCGAGTGCCGGCTGCGGCTTTCTACGGTGCCGGTCGACGTGAACCCGAATCGACGCGTCTCGCGCGAGCAAGAGCGCCATGTGAGGTCGCTGCACATCCTTGTGGATCCGACGGAGCGTCTCCGGCAGGTCGCCGTAGACACTCACCTCGGCCTCGTAGTTCAGGGCGAGGCGGTTCGGGTCGTGGTCGATCTGAAAGAGCCGGCCATTCGACGGGCGAACGGGCAGCTTCCACATCCCTGTGGTCGTGTCGCCCAGGCGAGCCCCGACGGTGACCACGACGTCGGCATCGGCGAGCCAGGTCTCGACGGAACCCCAGCTACCCACCCCGTAGGTACCGATGCATAGGGGGTGGTCGTCAGGAATGAGGCCCCGGGCTTCCAGGTCAGACGCCACCGGGCAACGGGCCCATTCGGCCAAGGCAAGGACCGCGGCCCCGGCGTTGCTGCTGCGGGCGCCAACGCCCAGCAGGAGCAGTGGGCGACGGGCCGTGGACAGCGCGTCGGCCACGCGGGTGACGATGCTCGGATCGGCGGCCGGCAGCATGCGGGCCTGCTGGGCCATCTGGGTCGTACCCCCCGGCTCCAGCGTCACATCCATGGGCAAACGCAGCAGGCAAGGCCCTGCGGGCGCCTCTTGGGCCACGCGCAGCGCGGTCAGCACCTCGACGGTGGTGCGTTGTGGATTTCGCGGCGCGCTCACCCGCTTCACGAGCGGCCGAAACACCACCTCGATGTCGAGCCCCGCCGGCCCACCGTCCTGCAAGGCACCACGCCCCGCCAGCTCGCCCGAGACCTCGCCGGTCAGCACCAACAGAGGCACTTCGTCTTCTTTGGCTGCGGCCACGCCGGTGATCGCGTTGAGCACGCCGGGGCCGCTGGTGGTGAGCACCACACCCGGGAGGCCCTTTTCGCGGGCCCACCCTGACGCCATGTAGACCGCCATCGTCTCGTGCTGGCAGCTGACGACGCGGATGTCGCGGTCGAGCATCGCGTCGTAGAGGGGGGAGATCGTGCCGCCGGGAATGCCGAAGACCGTGTCGATTCCGGCGTCGAGTAGGACGTCCAGAATGCCGTGCGCGGCGGTTGTGGGCTTGGCTAGGGGACTTCCGTGAAGATGCGGTGCGGCCATTGGGGTCTCCGGGTAGGAACCGGGACTTTTAAGGTACGTAAGGCGGTACCCGCCAATACTTGATCGTCTCGTGACAACCTGTGTTGTGGTGGGTGTCCCCCCAACCGAGCACCGGGGCGAGGCTGGCTCGGCCCCGGTCCCCTTGGTGCGAGCTCGCGGCGGCGATCGTGGGCGGGGCGAAAGGTCAGGGTGGGTGAAATCGCACACTCTGCGGCAGAAACCGTGCGCTGTGCCCCCCTGTCGCTTGCTTGTTGTGTGTGGCGGTGGGCGAAATGACACGTCGGTCCGGGACTTCGAGATCCTGGCCCAGTTCTTGCTTTTGGTGGGTGCCATGAACTTCCTGGTCCCCATGCTCATTGCGGCCGTCGCCTGCGGTGACCACGCCTTCACCGACCCCGACCGCGAGTTCGGCGACGTGGTCGACGAGGATGCGCCGCTGCACCCCGTCCTCATCCACACGCCGACCACGCTCGGGGTCGCGGACACACCGGTGCACGATGCGCGCGGTCGGCCCGTGGGCGTTGCCTGTGCCACTTGCCACGGGCCCGAGCCGTCGCGCTCCTGGGCGGCCCAAGACGATGGTCCGGCGACCTTCCACGGCCAGGTGGACCTGAAGCACGGCACCCTGACCTGCAACCACTGCCACGACGCCACCGACCGCACGCTGCTGCACCTCGCCGACGGCACCCCGGTTCAGCTCACCGACGCCATGACCCTGTGCGCCCAGTGCCACGGCGTGCAGCACCGCGACTACCAGCGCGGAAGCCATGGCGGCATGAACGGGTACTGGGACCGCCGCCGCGGCCCGCGAGACCGCAACCACTGTGTGGATTGCCACTACCCGCACCAGCCCGCCTACCAGCAGGTCATGCCCGTCCATCCCCCCCGCGATCGGTACCTCAAGACCGGCGCCACCCACCAGGAGGCCCACTGATGGCCCAAGAAGGCTCCAGCCGACGCACCATGCTGAAGGCTGCCGGCGCGACCCTGGGGGCGGCAGCGTTCGCCCGCGCGGTCGCTCCCATCACCACCTGGGCCGAGGGCATCTCGGTCGATGAGTTCCTGCAGAAGCACTACAAGGAGCTGTCCAAAGACGAGATGGACGCCGTGCTGCGGCGTATCGAGGCCAAGACGCTCGAAGAGTACGGTGCCACCGTCACCGTCGAGGACGTGCGCCCGACACCCGGGGTGCAGTTCGCCTACGCGCTCAACCTGTCGATCTGCATCGGCTGCCGCAAGTGCGCCGAGGCCTGCCACGTCGAGAACAACCACGACCGGGCCACCAACAACAGCTACATCCGCGTGCTCGAGATGAGCAAGGGCTCGCTGGACATGGCGCACGGCAGTGCGGTCTACGACGGGCCCGTGCCCAAGCCCGACAAGTTCTACATGCCGGTGCAGTGCCACCAGTGCGACAACGCCCCCTGCGTCAGCGTCTGCCCGGTCGAGGCCACCTGGAAGGAGGCCGACGGCATCGTGGTGGTGGACTACGACTGGTGCATCGGGTGCCGCTACTGCGAGGCCGCCTGTCCGTACCACGCGCGCCGCTTCAACTGGACCAAGCCCCAGATTCCGGCCGAAGAGGTCAACCCCAACCAGGCCTACCTCTCCAACCGCATCCGCCCGGTGGGCGTGATGGAGAAGTGCACCTTCTGCCTGCACCGCACCCGCAAGGGGCGGCTCCCGGCCTGCCTCGAGGCCTGCCCCACCGGCGCCCGCGTCTTTGGCAACCTGGCCGACCCGGACTCGGAGATCCGCTGGGTGCTCGAGAACAAGCGCGTCTTCGTGCTGAAAGAGGACCTCGGTACGCAACCCCGCTTCTTCTACTTCTTCGACGAGTAGGTACCCCTTGAGCCAACCGAACACCGACGCGCTCGACCCCCCCACCGACCCGGCAGACGGGCTGACCGTGGCCGTGGTCAGCTACCCCCAGTTCCTGTGGAAGGCGCTGGGCGTGGCCACCGACGGCAGCCTGGCCTTCTACGCCTGGATGACGCTGCTGACCGCCGTGTGGCTGGTGGGCGTCAATGCGTTTGCGTGGCAGATGGTGCACGGACAGGGCGTGACCGCGATGACCGATCACGTGTCCTGGGGCATGTACATCGGCAACTTCACCTTCGCGGTCGGCTTGGCCGCCGGCGCCGTCATGATGGTCATCCCGGCCTACCTGTACGGCAACCGCGAGATGCACGACGTCGTCATCGTGGGCGAGATCCTGGCCATCGCGTCGGTGGCGGTGGCGCTGTCTTTCGTCAACGTCGACATCGGCCGCCTGGACCACATCTGGCACCTCATCCCGGGCATCGGCCGCTTCAACTGGCCGGTGTCCATGCTCACCTGGGACGTCATCGTGCTCAGCGGCTACCTGGCCATCAACCTGCACGTCGTCGGGTACCTGCTGTACATGCGCTACCTGGGCCGTGAGCCCGACAAGCGCTGGTACATCCCTTTCGTGTTCCTGAGCATCATCTGGGCGGTGTCCATCCACACGGTCACGGCCTTCCTGTACAGCGGACTGGGTGGCCGCCCGTTCTGGAACAGCGCCATCCTGGCGCCGCGCTTCATCGCGAGCGCGTTCGTCTCGGGACCGGCCTTCATCGTGCTGGCGCTGCAGGTGGTTCGCCGTACCACCGACTTCCACGTCGGCGATGGCGCTGTGAACACGCTCATCGGCATCTTGCGCGTGACCGTGCTGCTCAACCTGTTCTTGGTGGGCTCCGAGGTGTTCACCGAGTTCTACACCGGTGGCAGCCACACGGCCTCGGCGCAGTACCTGTGGTTCGGCCTGCACGGAGCCAACGCGCTGGTGCCCTGGATCTGGACGGCGCTGGTCTTCAACATCACCGCCGCCGTCATCTTTCTGACGGCGAACCCCAAGCGGCACCTGTGGCTCATCGACATCGGCTGCGTGCTCACCCTCATCGGCCTGTGGGTCGAGAAGGGGCTGGGCCTCATCGTTCCCGGCTTCGTGCCCAGCACCCTGCACGAGGTGGTGGAGTACGTGCCCAACCTGGTGGAGTGGAAGGTCTCGATGGGCATCTGGGCGCTGGGCCTGATGATCTTCACCCTGGGCCTCAAGGTCGCCATCGCCGTCTTCAAGGACGAGATCCACGTCGACCTGCCCAAGCCGGAGGTGAAGTGATGCCCGTGCTCGGCGTCGTCCTGCACCTGGACCCCACCTGTTCGCAGCCGCTGGTCGAGCGCCTTGGCCGTGATCCCCGGGTCGAGCTCGGCCCGCGCGTGGCCAACAAGCTGCCCATCGTGGTGGACACCCCGACCCGTGCCCAAGACAAGGCCTTCTGGAAGCAGCTCGAGCAGCAGCCCGCCGTCTTGCACACCGAGCTGGTGTTCTCTGACTTCTCTGACCTGACGAACCCCGCCCCCGCGCAGGTGAATCCATGACGACCGATCGACGCTCCTTCCTCAAGATGACCGCCATGGCCGCTGCCACCGCGGCCGCCGGTGCCCCGGTTCCGGTCCAGGCCGAGCCCGCCGACCCCCGAGGCCGCGTGGGCAGCGGCGTGAAGTGGGACAAGGCGCCGTGCCGCTTCTGCGGGACGGGCTGCCACGTGCAGGTCGGCACCCAGAACGGCAAGGTCGTCGCCATCGCCGGCGACCAGAAGGCCGATGTCAACAAGGGCCTGCTGTGCATGAAGGGCTACCACGTGGGGCTGGCGCTGTACGGCAAGGACCGGCTCACCCAGCCGATGCTGCGCAAGAACGGCAAGCTCGAGCCCATCAGCTGGGACCAGGCGCTGGACATCGTGGCCGACCGCATCGAGGCCGATCAGGCCGGCTTCGCCATGTACGGCAGCGGCCAGTGGACGATTCCCGAGGGCTACGCGGCGCAGAAGCTGATGAAGGGAGGCCTGTCCAACAACCACATCGATCCCAACGCGCGGCTGTGCATGGCCAGCGCGGTCACGGGCTTCATCGCGACGTACGGCGTCGACGAGCCCAACGGCTGCTACCAGGATCTCGACGAGTGCGACGTGCTCATCACCTGGGGCAACAACCCCGCCGAGATGCACCCGGTGCTGTTCAGCCGGGTGGTCGACCGCCGCAGCCGTGGCGAGACCATCACGCTCATCGACATGGGAACGCGCGAGACCCGCACCACGGCGCATGCGCAGCACTTCCTGAACTTCGAGCCCCAGTCCGACCTGGCCATCGCCAACGGCATCCTGCACCTGCTGCTCAAGAACGGCACCTGGAACCGCGAGTTCGTCGAGGCGCACTGCAACTTCCGCAAGCTCGAGGCCGACAAGCCCTCGCTGACGGGCGAGGCGATGACCTTCGAGGAGTGGGCGGCCGAGATCGAGCACTACACGCCGTCCAAGGTGGCCGAGATCAGCGGCCTGCGCGAGCAGGACATCCGCATGCTGGGTGAGGTCTTCGGCAACCCCGATCTGCGCATCACCAGCCTGTGGTGCATGGGTGTGAACCAGCACACACGCGGCACCGCCATGAACTGCCTGATCCATGCCGTGCACCTGTTCAGCGGCCACATCGGGCGTCCCGGCGACAACCCCACCAGCCTGACGGGCCAGCCCTCGGCGTGCGGCACGGCACGCGAGGTGGGCACCCTGGCCCATGCGCTGCCCGGTGGTCGGGTGGTCGCCAACGACAAGCACCGCGCCCACGCCGAGGAGTACTGGAAGCTGCCAGCCGGGCGCGTCAGCGGCACGCCGGGCAAGCACACCGTGGCGATGTGGCAGTCGTGGTCCACTCCCAAGACCCAGGAAGGCGGCGAGATCTCGACCATCTGGGTGCAGGTCACCAACCCCGGCCAGACCATGCCCAACCGGCACCTGCTGGTCGACCCGGGCGCCAAGGACCCCGACAAGTTCCTCATCTGCAGCGACGTCTACCCCACCGCCACCACCGAGATCGCCGATCTGGTGCTGCCGTCGGCCATGTGGGTCGAGAAGAACGGCCTGTTCGGCAACTCCGAGCGCCGCACCCAGCAGTGGTTCAAGCAGGTCGAGCCTCCGGGTGATGCACGCGACGACTGCTGGCAGCTCATCGCCGTGGCCAAGCGCCTGTTCGACCGCGGCCACGAGGGCATGCGCGACAAGGACGGCCGCTTCATCTTCGAGGTGCTCGACGCCGATGGCAACGAGGTTCCGGTCTGGGAGTGGGAGCACTTCTACGACGTCAACGTCGACAAGCAGCTGTTCGAGGAGTACCGCCTGTTCAGCCGGCTGAAGCACAAGGACCTGGCGCCCTACGACGAGTACGTGAAGGCCCGCGGGCTGCGCTGGCCGGTCGTCGAGCAGCCCGATGGCACCTGGCGCGAGACCCGGTACCGCTTTGCTGCCTTCGACGATCCCTACGTCGCGAAGGGCAAGGAGCACGACTTCTACCACTCGACCACCGGCGACGGTCGGGCTCAGATCTGGTTCCGCCCCTACGAAGACCCCCCCGAGATGCCCGACGACGAGTACCCGCTGTGGCTGTGCACCGGGCGTGTGATCGAGCACTGGCACTCGGGCACGATGACGGGCCGCATTCCCCAGCTGCGCAGCGCCATGCCTCAGGCCTACGTCGAGATGAACCGCGATGACGCCCGAGAGCTGGGCGTGCACGACGGTGACGTGGTTCGCGTCGAGTCGCGGCGCGGGCACATGGATCTGCCCGCCTGGATCGACGGCCGAGGCAGCCCGCCCCCGGGCTCGGTCTTCGTGCCCTTCTTCGACGAGCGGCTGCTCATCAACCGGGTGACGCTGCACGAGTACGACCCCTTCAGCAAGCAGCCCGACTACAAGAAGTGCGCGGTCCGTGTGCGCCGGCTGGAGGCCTGAGATGACCGCTGAACCGGGTGGAGGAGCCTCGGCCCAGGGGCCGCTGTACATCTTCTTCGCCGTGGTGATCGGCGTGTCGCTCATCGCCTTCATGCGGGCCACCCACGAGGATGCCTACGACTTCTCGGTGCCGGTGGAGCACACGGCGTCGTCGACCTCCGATCACGTGCCGACGGCGCGCAGCTATCGGGACATGCGGGACTCCCCTCGCGGCTCGTCGGGCTTCGACCGCGACCTGGCGATGCTGGAGGCCCAGCTGCCTTCGCGCGCCGACGCCGTCGAGCTCTCGGGCGCCAAAGAGGCCGCCCTGGCGGCCCGAAGCCAGCGCCGCGCCTACGATGGTGCGCCGCCGGTCATTCCCCATCCGGTGCGGCAGCGATCGGCGTCGGAGTGCCGGGCCTGCCACGAGCGGGGCATCGCCCTGGGCGCCAAGACCGCTCCCATGTACCCACACGACGCCTTCCAGAGCTGCACCCAGTGCCATGCCATGGCCGAGCCCAACCTGCCCTGGGGTGGCCGCAGTGCCGGGCTGGAGCCCGACCCCCGCGGCGTCGACAACAGCTTCGTGGGGTCGCCCGCGCCGGCCGAGGGGCCCCGCTGGACTGGCATCGCGCCCCCTCGCATCCCGCACACCACCTTCATGCACGAGCGGTGCGAGTCCTGCCACGGCGTGACCGGCGCCAACGCCATGCGCTCGACCCACCCCGACCGGCAGAACTGCGAGCAGTGCCACGCTCCACAGGCCGAGCTCGAGTGGCGTCCCGGAGGCCGCCGATGACACTAAGCCGCAGGCAGTTGCTGCTCGGAAAGCTGTTCGATGCCGGGCGCTCAGCGAGCGAGCCGGCGCAAGACGTGCCCGATGCCGGCGCGGTGCACTGGCAAGATCCCGAGAACACGGTCCTGCCGGCCCGATCGGCCGAGGACATCCTGCGCCGGGCGCGCCGCGCACCGGCCAACGAGCACCTGCCCTGGAAGCTCGACACCGAGGAGACTGGCGATGAGTGAAGAACTGGAGCTGCCCGAGCTGCACGAGGCGGTGCTCGACCACGCCACCTTGATGGCCCTGTTCGACGACCTGGAGTCCTGCACCGAGGTGCTGGACGTGCTGGTGAAGGGCGGTGCGACGCAGCGAACCCGCCCCGGTGCGGTCCCCCTGCGCGGGGGCCAAGAACAGCTGCTCACCCACCAGACCCGCTCGCTCCAGGTCCGCTACCGCTACCAGCAGGCCGAGTGGCGAGACACCCTGACCCAGCATGCACAGGGCTGGAAGCTGGTGCGCATGCAGATACCCCAGGGCTTGGTGGACGGCTAAGGACGCAGACCCGCGAGCGCCTCGAGCAGGGGCGCGGGGTCCTTCCGCAGCCCGTCGAGCTGGTGCACGACTCGGCCCTGGCGGTCGACCAGGGTGACGATGGACGAGTGGTTCATCTCTCCGTCGTCGAGCATGCGGTAGCGGATCCCGAGCACCGCGCTCACCTCGCGCACGCTCGACTCGTCGGTTCGGGCCAGCGTCCAGCGATCGGTCTCGATGCCGTGCCGCTCGATGACGTCGCTCATCAGCTCCGGGGTGTCGCGGTCGGGGTCCAGGCTCACCAGCAACACCCGAAGATCGGCGCGGTCCTGGGGTTCGAGCTTGTCCTCGAGCGAGCGGATGTCCTCGATCAGCATGGGGCAAGCCATGGGGCAGCTGGCGTAGAACATGCTGACGAGCGTGGGGCTGCCCTCGTACACGTCCAGCCCGACGGTGTGCCCGCTGTGGGTCTGCAGGCGCGCGTCCAGCTGGTAGATCGAGTCGGCCGGGAGGGCTTGCTCTGCGGCTGGTGGCAACGGCGAGGCTTCTGGCACGGGGGTGGTGCAGGCGATCAGCGCCAGCAGTAAGGTGGCGGTCATGGAAGGGCCTCGGCAGGGGCGTCGGGGTCGGTTGCGCACCGAAACCCCAGGTTCTTGGTGGTGTACCGCGCTTCGAGCGAGGTCCTGAAGGCCACGCGCATGAAGTTGGCGTAGTCGCTCGCGTCGGCGGCCGACAGGGCTCCCGCGCCGCAGAACAGCAGCTCGTCCTCATCGCCGCCCTGCCGGTTGTCGGTGCCGTACAGGGTGTTGTTGAAGTCGTCGACCCACTCCCACACCAGCCCGTGCAGGTCGTGGATTCCGTGGTAGTTCGCCGGTCGCTGGCCGATTCGGGCCTGGGCGTTCGGCTCGCCGTACCACTGCAGGATCTGGGCGGTCCAGGCGGCATCTCCGCGGGCGTTGGCCGCGCTCTGCGAGGCGCTGGCCGCCACCTCCCACTCATCCTCGGTGGGAAGGCGCCTGCCCTGGGCCTCGCAGTAGGCCCGAGCCGCGAACCAGCTCACCTGCACGACGGGCTGATCGGGCGGGCCCGCTGGTTCGACGGGGCTGGTCCAGCCGGCCAGGTAGCCCTCGTCGGCGAACAGGCTGGGGATGCGGTCCCGGCGCCACCGGGGGTGCTCCGACACGAATGCGGCGAAGTCACCCTGGCTCACCGGGTGCCGGTCCATCCAGAAGGGGTCGACGGTGACGGTGGGCGCCTCGGGGTCGGGCGCGTACAGGGGCTCGTAGGCGCCGCCCGGGACCACCGCCATGTCGTCGGGAACGCCCCCCTGGGCCACCGCGAGCGCGACCAGCATGCCCCCGATCAGTGGGCGGCTCCGGCCGGTCGCTCGGTCGTGTTGCGCACCGTGCTCACGTCCTGGGCGGTGACGGCGTCGCCCTCGTTGCCCCAGCTGTTGCGCACGAACGTCAGGATGTTGGCGATCTCGTCGTCGTTGAGCTGGCTCATCGGCGGCATCACCGAGTTGTAGTCCTGCCCGTTGACGGTGACCGGTCCGGACAGGCCGTTCACCACGACCTCGATCGAGCGGGCCTTGTCGGCCATCAGGTAGTCGGACTTCGCCAGCGGCGGGAACACCCCGGCCAGCCCCTCGCCGTTGTCTTGGTGGCAGGTCGAGCACGTGCCCTGGAACAGCACCCGGCCGGCCTCGATCTGCTGGTCCTTGGTGAGCGTGCCCTCGGCGGCGCCCTTCGCGGCGGCCTGCACGGGCTCGCGCTCCTGGGTCAGGTCGCCCAGGTACACGCTGTCGACCTCTTTGCCGGAGTACACGGCCTTGTCGTCGTCGCCCTCGACCTTCAGCATGCCCAGCGCGCCCTTGTTGAAGGTGCGGAAGATCGAGTGGTCCACCAGGATCAGCGTGCCCGGGGCCTCGACGCGAAACTCCACGACGGCGGCACCGCCCGCCGGAATCAGGGTGGTCTGCACGTTCTCGTTGAAGCGGGTGCCGCCCTCTTGCCAGACCTTGTCGAAGATCTCGCCGATGACGTGGAAGCTGGACACCAGGTTGGGCCCGCCGTTGCCCACGTACAGGCGCACGGTCTCGCCCACCTCGGCGGTCAGGCCCTTGTCGCCCACCAGCGCGCCCTCGGCGCCGTTGAACAGCACGTAGGTGGCGTTCTCGTCGATGGCTTTCTGCATGTCGAACGGCTGCAGGCCCTTCTCGCGGTACTTGCCCACCGTGTAGAAGTCGCCCTGCATCACGTAGTACTCGCGGTCGACGGGCGGCAGGCCCTCGGGCGGCTCCACCACGATCAGCCCGTACATGCCATTGGCGATGTGCATGCCCACCGGCGCCGTGGCGCAGTGGTACACGAACACGCCCTGGTTCAGCGCCTTGAAGGTGAACTGGGACTCGTGCCCCGGCGCCGTGTTGGTGCTCGCCGCGCCGCCACCGGGCCCGGTGACCGCGTGCAGGTCGATGTTGTGCGGCATCTTGTTGTCGGGGTGGTTCTGCAGGTGGAACTCGACGGTGTCGCCCTGGCGGATGCGAATCATGTCGCCGGGGACCTGGCCGCCGAAGGTCCAGAACATGTAGTCGGTGCCGTCGGCGATGGGCATGACCTTCTCGACCACCTCGAGCTCCACGATGACCTTCTTGGGCTCGGTTCGGTTGGTGGGCGGGGGCACCGCGGGCGGCGTGGTGAGCACCGCGTCGATGGGATCGCCCACCGGCGGACCCAGGTCGCCCTTGGCTGAGCCGCCGGTCTCGGGGGGCTCGACCACCGTGGTGGTCTGGACCGTCTGGCCACAGGACCAAAGCAGGGCCACGCTGGCCAGCAGCGCGCCTCGGAACAGGGGAGTGGGTGCGTTCATGGGGACCTCCTAGAACTTGACGAGGGCGACGTTCTTGATCTCCCACGCGGGCTGCGTGGAGTCGGTGTCGCCGTTGATGAGCAGTGCAGCGCCGTCGCCGGGCAAGAAGACGCCGCCCAGGGTCTTGAAGACGAGCCCGTTGCCGAACTTCAGGATGACGTTGGCGTCGACCTCCATGCCCAGGTCGCTGGACGCCGCGCCGGTGGGGATGCCGGCGGCGTCGAAGCCCTGGATGGGCGTGGTGGCGCGCAGATAGGTGTAGGACAGCTCGATGCGCAGGGGTTTGACGGGCTTGACGCCGAACTTCGCCTGGGCAGCGATGGTGTTCTCGAACTCGCGGTAGCCGCGGCTCACCGGCGAGCCCAGTCCCTGGGGCGAGATGCCCTCGACGTCGGGCATCACCGAGTCTTCCCAGACGTTGGTGAACGGGAAGAAGCCCATGGTCTGGATCTTGTTCACGTTGCCGGCACCGCCGGTCTTGTCGGCGTCGCCCGAGCCGAAGCCGCCCACCAGCCCAACGTCCATGCCCTTGGCGACGTCGAGGCTCTGGGTCACGTCCAGGTAGGCGTTGTAGCCCATCAGCTGGCCGTTGTTGATGTCGACGGTGCCCCCACCGTGGTCGGCGTTGTCGATCCCGTCGGTGCCCACCAGGAAGTCGACCTCGGCCTTGTAGTTCAGCGGCGACTTGGTGTCGGCCGCACCCAGTCGCCCGTCGGCCGCCGCTCCGACGGCGAGCAGCGAGGTGACCTGCGGCACGTGGCGGTTGCGCAGGTATCCATACCCGTTGGGCAAGAAGGCTTCGTCGCCGTCTGCGGCGTCCCAGTAGTACAGGGCGAAGACCTCGCCGTGATGGGGGGTGCCCGCGTCGTCGCCGTTCTTCTGCCGGCCCAGGTGCGCGGTCAGGCCAACCAGGTTGGCGTCGTTGAACTCACCCTCGTCGGACATCAGCAGCCCGCGAGGGTCCTTGAACGAGCCCCGGCCTTCGCTCACCTTGGCCCACATGCCCGTCAGCTGCAGACCATCGATGGGCGAGGACATCACCTGGACGCCGTCGTAGTCCTGGTCGAGCACCAGCTTGTTGCCCACGCCGAAGTACTGGCGACCCACCTGCACCCGCAGGGGGCGCTCGGCGACGTCGAACTCGGCCCAGCCGTACACGTGGTCGAAGTGCACGGTGTAGTGGGTGTCTTTGTTGCCGAACAGCTTGTCTTCGTTGTACGCGTTCGACTCGACGGGCTCGCCGTCGGCATCCAGGGTGGTCACATCGGCGCTGTTGGGGTCGTTGTTGGCCCCCCACCAGCCCTGTCCCGCGTCCAGGCGCGCCGTGGCGCCCATCTTGCCGCGCTTGATGGCCACCTGGGTGCGGAGCATCTGCACCGTGTAGCCGGCGTCATCGAGGGGGTGGTCGTCGCCCAGCAGGAAGTTGCGCTGGGTCAGTCCCCAGGCGGTGTACAGGCCCGAGATGTCGACCTCGGTCTTGGGAGCTTGGTCGGCATCTGGCTCGGCGGCCAGGGCGGTCACGGCGAACAGCACGGCGAGGGACGGCATGGGGACTCCTTGCGTCTGTGCAGCGCAAGGACCGTGCCGGGCGTCGCCAGCCACAAAGTGAATCGCCAAGTGGACTATGGGCCGGTCCGGGCCGGCCTCGATGAGTCAGATGGCCCAGGGGGTGGGGGGTTTGACACAGGGGGGGGATGTGGGGCGGTGGGATACCATGGGCCGCATCGGAGGGACGAGCCATGGGAGCCAGCAGCGCTGCGGGCGAAGACCGCCGACCGACGGCGCGGCACTAGCAGATGCTGTTCGCGCTCCTCATCGCCTGCTCGGCTCTAGGTGGCGGCGACGACAACGTCTGCGAACAGTGGACCACCCGCAAAGCCGGCGAGTGCCGCGAGCAGGTGACTGAGGCCATCCTGACGGCGCCTCCGACAGACCCCAATCGGCCGGTTGCGCGGGGGCAGCCATTCACGCTTCGCGATCAATGCGAGCTGTTCCCCGAACGCAAGGCGCTAGTTGTCGAGTGCGTCGAGAAGCCGACCTGTGACGCCTTTGCTGCGTGCGTGGTCACGTTGGGCGACGACATCTTCTACCCGCCGGCCTCACCCAATCTGTGCTCGGGATTCGTCGCGCGCGGGGGCAGCAAGGCGGTGGGGGAGCGGTGTGCGGCGGACGAGGGGGTCAAGGCGAAGGTCGCCGACTGCATGATGGTCCTGGACGACGAGTTCGAGGGGTGCGCGGCGACGATTGGGTCCTAGGTATCGGGTCTCTTGGGGTCGTTGCCGCTCATGGGTCTCAGGGGTGAGAACGAAAAAAGCCCCGAAGAAACAAGTCTCCGGGGCTCTCTTGGAAGTGCGGTCGGTCGACTACAGCTTCTGCGAGTAGAACTCGATGATGGCCGCTTCGTTCAGGTCGAACGGCAGATCGGTGCGCTCGGGCTCGGTGATGAGCTTGCCCTCGGCCTTGGCCGGGTCGAACTCGAGCCAGGCCGGACGCACGCCGCCGGTGGACTCGCCGAGCAGGCCCTGCATGAAGGGCTTGTTCTTGCTCTTTTCGCGGATGGCGATGTCGCTGCCGGCCTTCACGTGGAAGCTGGGGCGGTCGACGCGCTTGCCGTTGATCAGGATGTGGCCGTGCACCACGAGCTGGCGGGCCTGCGGGATGGTCTTGGCCAGCCCCAGTCGGTAGATGACGTTGTCGAGACGGCTCTGGAGCAGCTTGACGAGGAGCAGACCGGACGGTCCCTTCATCTTGCTGGCCTTCTTGACGTAGCCCTGGAACTGCTTCTCCAGGATGCCGAAGTGGAATCGAGCCTTCTGCTTCTCGATGAGACGGACCTTGAAGTCCGAGGGCTTGCGCTTGCGCTTGGTACCGTGCTCACCGGGCGGGAACGGACGATCCAGGGTCGGAGTCGTCGTCAGTCCGGGAAGCACCGTGCCCACGTACCGGCACTTCTTGAGCCGGGGTCCACGATAACGAGCCATTGCTGGCCTCCGTTGGTGCTGATGACGGGTAGAGAGGGCTTCGGTCGGAAGAACCGTGGGTCTCTACCCCAGGGTTGAAATGGGTCGAAGAACTACTTGATCTCGCGGTGAAGCGTGACTCGGCGGAGGTACGGGTTGTACTTCTTGAGCTCGAGGCGCTTGGGCGAGTTCTTCTTGTTCTTCTGCGTGGTGTAGCGGGACATGCCGGCGACGCCGGTGTCACGCTGCTCGGTGCACTCGAGGTGAATCGTGGTGCGAGCGACACCCTTCTTCTTTGCCATGATGGGCTCCAGATGCTGGGGCATGCGAGGTCATTGGATCCACCGCACGCGAACCCGGCGCGACTATCGACGATCGGTGAGCCTGTCAACGGGCTTCGTTATACGGACGGAGCATGTGGTTCATCCTGCTCATCGCCTGCAAGCCCATCCCCGACCCGCCGCTGGTGGTGGGTGGCGGTGTCGCCGACGTCACCGAGGATACCGGCACGCCCGATGCGCCCGAGCCCTCCCTCGACGAGCTGGCGGTGCGTGGGCTCATCGGCGGCTCGGGCGACGTCGATGACGTGCTGCAGACGGTCGCCTGGCGTGGCGGCTGGCCGGTGCACACTGTCGATGACACCTGGCTGTTCGTGGCCCCGGGCAGCCCGTTTATCGCCGGAGACTTCAACGGCTGG
Source organism: Myxococcota bacterium (assembly GCA_965216925.1). GTDB lineage: Bacteria > Myxococcota_A > UBA796 > UBA796 > CAYYHT01. The sequence continues at coordinate 6,831,350 of CBDCGT010000001.1, forward strand.
CAGCCCACGGTGATGAACTACGAGGCCGACTTTGCCTGGGCCGAGGTGCTCGCCAGCGACGCGGCCAACATCCGCTACAAGCTCGTGGACGGCGACGACTGGTACGGCGACCCCTGGGCCAGATCGTACGAGTACGATGAACACGGGCAGATCTCGTTTGCGAGCCCGCCCGCCGATCGCGCCCACATCGAGCGCTGGCCCGGGTTCGGCGGCCGCGGGCTGCAGCCCCGCACCGTGCGCGTGTGGGTGCCCCCGGGCCCAGGCCCCTGGCACACCCTGTACATGGCCGACGGCCAGAACCTGTTCGATCCCGCGGCCATCTTTGGCGGGTGGCGCCTGCCCGACGCCCTCGCCACACTGGGTTCCGACATCCTGGTGGTCGGTGTCGACAACACCGCCGACCGCCTGGCCGAGTACGGCCACACCACCGAGTCGCATCCCTCCGTGGGCGCCATCGATGGCAAGGGCAACGACTACGCCGACCTCATCACGCTGGATCTGCGGCCCCACATCGAGCAGACCTACGCCACCGACGGCGTCGATGGCCACATGGGCTCCTCGATGGGGGGCCTCATCAGCCTGAACATTGCCCACCGGCACCCCGATGAGTGGGACTACGTGGGCGCCCTGTCGCCGTCGCTGTGGTTCGGCGCCCTGCAAGACGACGGGCCGGTGATGCAGGATCTGTGGGTCGACGCGGGGCATCGCGACATCACCGTGTACGTCGACTCGGGCGGCGACGATGGCGGCGACGGCTGCACCGATCCCGACGGCGACGGCTTTCCCGAAGACGACCCCAACGCCACCGACGGCTACTGCACCACGCTGCAGTTCGCCCACGCCCTGGTCGACGATGCTGGGTACACCTGGGACAGCGACGTGTTCCACGTGCACGATGTGGGCGCCCAGCACAACGAGGTGTACTGGGCGAGTCGCGTGGCCTACCCGCTCGGGATCTTCGCCAGTCTGGACTGAAGGCTTGCGGCGCCTAGCTCGCGCCGCCGCCGGTCACATGGCCGGCGTGAAGCTCTCGCCGCAGCTGCAGGTGGACTCGGCCCCGGGGTTCTTGAACACGAAGCCCTGTCGGATGAGCTCGTTTTCGTAGTCGAGGGTGATGCCGTTGAGGAACAGGTACGACTTCTTGTCGACGCAGACGGCCACGTCGTTGCCGAAGTCGTAGCGCTTGTCGGAGTCTTGCGGCGCATCGACGAAGTCGACCACGTAGCTGAAGCCCGAGCAGCCACCGCCGCGCACCGCCAGCCGAAGCCAGCGGTCGGTCCAGCCTTCTTTGACCTTGATCTCGGCGATCCGATCGATCGCCGCCTGAGTGAGCTCGACAGCCATGCACACCACCTACACGCGCTAGCTTAACGGTAAAGGGGACTCATCGCGCGAAGCTCGGTCACCTTGGCGGCCACGACCTCGATGGCGCGATCGATCTCGGCCTCGGTGTTGAAGCGCCCAAGGCCGAAGCGGATGGAGCTGTGGGCCAGCAGATCGCTCACCCCGATGGCGCGAAGCACGTAGCTGGGCTCCAGCGTGGCCGAGGTGCACGCCGACCCCGACGAGCAGGCCACGTCGCGCCGAATGCCCATCAGCAAGGCCTCGCCCTCCACCCGCTCGATGCTGATGTTGAGGTTGTTGGGCAGCCGGTGCTCGGCGCTGCCGTTCATGTGGGCGCCGTCGACCTTGGCGCTCAGCCCGGCCCAGAGCCGATCTCGGAGGCGCCGCACCTCGTTCATGGCGTCGCCGGCGAGGTCTTCGGCGGCCAGCTTCGCCGCCATGCCGAAGCCGACGATCAGAGGCACGGGCAGGGTTCCTGACCGCATGCCGCGCTCGTGGCCGCCCCCGTGCAGGATGGGCTCGACGCGCACCCGGGGCCGTCCCCGGCGCACCCACAGGGCCCCGATGCCCTTGGGCCCGTACATCTTGTGCGCCGACATCGACAGCAGGTCGACGTTCATCGCCGCCACATCGATGGGCAGGCGACCCACCGCCTGCACCGCGTCGGTGTGCACGAGCACGCCGCGCTCGCGGCACGCGGCCCCGATCTCGGCCACCGGCTGAACCGTGCCGATCTCGTTGTTGGCCAGCATGACGCTCACCAGCACCGTGTCGTCGCGGACGGCCGCCATGACCGCATCGGCGGGCACGATGCCCTGCTGGTTGGGGTCGACATAGGTGACCTCGAAGCCCTCGCGCTCGAGCTGCGCCCCCGAGTCGAGCACCGCCTTGTGCTCGATGCGCGTGGTCACCACGTGCTTGCCGCGTGCGGCGTTGGCCCGGGCCACCCCCAGGACGGCCAGGTCGTCGGCCTCGGTGGCGCCGCTGGTGAACACCACCTCTTTGGGGCTCGCGCCGATGAGCGACGCCACCAATCCGCGAGCGTGCTCGGTCGCCGCCTTGGCCTCGAAGCCGTAGGTGTGGGTGCGCGAGGCGGCGTTGCCGAACTTTTCGGTGAAGTACGGCAGCATGGCGTCGACGACCCGCGGGTCGCACGGCGTCGTGGAGTGGTTGTCGAGGTAGATCGGTCGAGGCATGCCAGGGCCTATCAAGGAGGGCGGGCACCCGTGCCCGTCCGGCTACCCCGAGATCAGCTCGCCGCCGTCGACCTGGATGATGTTGCCGGTGATCCAGCGCGTCTGCGGCACACACAGCGCAGCGATGGCGTCGGCGACGTCGTCGGGCTGGGTGAGGCGGCCCGACGGGTTGCGCTCGAGGGCCTTGCGGATGATCTCGTCGGCGCCGGGGATCTTGTCGAGCGCCGCCGTCTTGGTGACCCCCGCCATGATCGCGTTGGCGGTGATGCCCCGAGGGGCCAGCTCGACCGCCAGCTGGCGGATGTGGCTCTCGAGCGCGCACTTGGCGGCCGAGACCGCTCCGTAGGCGCTCCAGGCGGCCACCGAACCCGACGAGGTCATGGCAAAGATGCGCCCGCCCTCGCGCAGCAGGCCGGCGGTCACCAGGTCTTGCGCCCAGTACACCAGGCTGTGCGCCATCACATCGAGGGTCATCTCCATGTGGCGGCGACCCAGCGTGGGCCCATCCGGGTTGAAGTAGGGGCGCAGCGTGCCGAAGGCGATGGAGTGAAGCAGCACGCCAACACCGGCATCCTGGGCATGCTCGGCCAGGCTGGCGATGGCCGCGGCCCGCTTGCCGTCGTCGGCCGCGTTGGTGTTCTCGAAGATCACGGGCACGTCGTGGGCACGGAGCTCTTCGATCAGGGCCTCGACGGCGGGCATGGTGGCCCGGCGGTCGAGGTGCACGCCAAAGATGGGATGCCCCGCCGCAGCGAGCTTGCGGGCCGTCGCCGCGCCAAAGCCCGACGATGCCCCCAGGATGACGGCCCACGGCTTGCCCATGGGACTAGTGGCCTTCGCCTTCGGCGCCGGACGGCGTGTCGCCGCCACCCTCGGGCTTGGCTTCGCCCTCGGGCTTGGCCTCGCCTGCGGCTTCGTCGCCGGGACGGGTGATCGTCATCTCGGTCTTGGCGGCTTCCATGTACTCCTGGACCGCCTGCTGCTTGACCACGTTCTCGAGCTGCTCCTTGACCTCGTCGAAGGGCACGGCGTCGCGCTTGTCGAGCACCTCGATGATGTGGAAGCCGTACCGGGTCTCGACCGGGCCCACCAGGTCGCCCTTGTTGGCCGCGAAGGCCGCATCGCTGAAGGGCTTGACCATGCGGCCGTCCTCGAACCAGCCCAGCTCGCCGCCCTTGACCTTGCTGCCCGGGTCGGTGCTGTGCTCGGCCGCCAGCGCGGCGAAGTCACCGCCGGCGCCCAGCTTGCCCATGATCTCGTCGGCGAGGTCTTTCTCTTTCACCAGGATGTGGCGCGCGGACACCTGCGGGCGCTTGTACTGCACGCCGCGCTTGTCGTAGGCCTCTTTGAGCTTGTCGTCGGACACGGCGTCGCGGCCGACCTTGTCGATGAGCTCGGCGGCCAGCACGTCGCGCTGGCTCATGGCCAGGGCCAGCTGAACCTCGGGGGTCTCGTGCAGGCCTTGCTCGAGCGCGCGTTCGTACAGCACCTGACCCAGGGCCATGCGCTCTTCGAACTCGCCCATGCGTCCCTGGGCCTTCATCTGTTCGAGCTGCTGGGGCGGCACACGGCGGGTCACCGCGTCGATCATGGGCTGGGTGATCTTGGCCTTGGACTCGCCCACCATCAGGACGACGTCGCCCGTGGCTTCGATGTGGCCGGGAGGAGGAGCCGGCTCGGGGGGAGGGGCGTTGTTGCACCCGAAGGCGATGAGCGAGAAGAGAACGAGAGCGGAACGCACGTGTAGGCTCCAAGTTGATTTTCTTGAGACGGCCCCGCGTATGCGCTGACGCATGCTCGGGCAACCGGCGACACGGTTAGGCATGGGCTCGATGACCTTGCTCTTGCTGTCGTTGTCTGCCTTCGCGTCCCCCTCGCTGCCCGACGTGCACGTCGCGTGGAAGGGCCCCCGCGCCACGCTCGCCGTCACCGCCCCCGCCGGGGAGCACCTGGCGCCCGATGCTCCCGCCGACCTCGATCTGTCCTGGGGCGGCGAGTGGCTGAGCATGAGCGCGTCGGGCGCCGATCTGGCCGACGGCGTGCCCATCCGCGACCTGCGGGGGGCCCACGTGTTGGGAACCCTGCGCATGTCCCTGTGCGAAGACGGCGGAAGCCTGTGCCGCATGGTCGATGTGTCGGTCGAGGTCGACGTTCCCGACTCCAAGAAGGGGCGCGTGGGCGCCGCCGTGTCCGTTGCCCAGGCACCGGCCAGCCACCAGGGCTCCCCCTTTCGTGTCGATGCCGACGCCGTCTACCGCGAGGCCGCCAAGGCCGCTGCCCGCGACGAGACGCTGCTGCTGCTCGACTTCAGCGCGGTCTGGTGCCCGCCCTGCAACCTGATGTCGGCCGAGGTGCTGCACAGCTCCGACCCCCCGGCCGTGCTCGACCGGTACGAGGTGGCGGTGCTCGACGTCGACGACCGCACCAGCTGGACGCTCAAGGATGCCTACCAGGTGGGCGGCTACCCCACCGTGATCGTGGCGCGCCCGGACGGCACCGAGATCACCCGAACCGTGGGCTACACCGACGCCTCCAGCTTCGTGCGCTGGCTCGAGACCGCGAGCGTGCGCCAACAGAGCGACGACGAGCTGGCGGCCCTGGCGCCGGCCGATGTCGAGCCGCAGCGGGCGGCCGAGATCGCCTGGTTGCTGGCGCGCAAAGACCCCAAGGGCGATGTCGAGCCCTGGCTCGAGCGCGCCGCCCCCGCCTCGGACGTGCCCGACTTCCGCATGGCCCGCGTGGTGCACCAGCCCAATGTCGACGATGTGCGCTGGCTTGCGCTGCACGCGCCCGAGCGGGCTCTCGAGTGGATCTGGAACGTCGACGGCCTCGACGAGTCCGACGAGGGGCGCGAGGCCCTGACCTTTGCGGTCCAGCGCGCCCTCAGCGACGCCCGGGGTCCCATCGCCGCCGAGCTGCTGTACCTCGCGGCCAGCATCTCCCAGAGCGACGATGGTCCCCTGCTCTTTGGCGCGGCGGCCTCTGCGCTGCGCACGGCGCTGACCGGCGATCCGGTCGTCGACCGGGGCCACTACACCTTCCTGGCCAAGCTCCAGTCCAAGTCCGGCGACCTCGAAGGCGGCCTCGCCCTGCTCCAGCAGGCCAGCCAGACCTTCCCCGACGAGCCCACCTTCCACCTCTCGGCGTCGGGCCTGCTGCTCGCGGCCGACCGGCCTTCGGAGGCACTGACCCACGCCGACCTGGCCTACGAGCGCGCCTGGGGCGACAACCGCCTGCGGTGTGCCATCGCCCGCGCCGACGCGCTCATCGCGCTGGGCCGCCACGGCGAGGCCCGCAGCTACGTGCAGCAGCAGCTCGATGCCACGGTGGTGCCCGACCCCGACACCCATGTGCGCACCCACCGCTACATCGGTCAGCTGCGCGAACGGCTCGATGCCGACGGATAGGGCGCCCGGGTGCTTCAGAGGCGTTACGTCTTGGCCATGAGCCTGGGGGGTTGATGAACCGCTTCTTCGAGCAGGTCAAGGGCGTCTACTTCGACGACCTCGACCCCTTCCACATCCTGCACAACGCGCGCTACCTGGTGCTGTTCGAGCGTACGCTCGGCGCCTTCTGGGCCGACCTGGGTGCGGCGGGATTCAACGACGACGAGCACCCCGATCGCTTTCACTTCGTCCGTGCCAACCACATCAGCTACGAATCGCCCGTCAGCGGTGTGGGCAATGTGCGTGTGCGTGTGTGGGTCGACAAGCTCGGGCGCACCTCGCTGACCTTCGGCTTCAAGATCATGCCGATGTACGAAGACTCGGTGCACGCCGAGGGCAGCCGCACCGTGGTCTGTGTCGACCCCAAGACCAAGCGTCCCCGCCCGTGGAGCGACGCGTTTCGCGAGGTGCTCGCGCCATGGCTCTGATCCTCTGGCTCGCCCTGGTCGCGGCGGCCGGCGCCCAAGAAGCCGAGCCGGCCGAGCCCGTCGAGCCCGTCCAGATCCAAGACGACGACGAGATCGTGGTCTACGGGCCACTCGTGGTGCGCGAGGCGCGATCGGACCTGGTGCGGGCGGTGCGCGACCGCGGCTGGGAGATCAAGAAGCGCAAGCGGGGCGACATCATCTTCAAGCCGCCCAAGGCGTGGATGGGCAAGGCGGTGCTCAAGCCCGACGGCAGCTTCGACTTCACCCGTCCCGTGGTCGTGCCCAAGTCCCTCGATCTGGTCGACAACTACGGGTACCAAGACTTTGGCGCCATCGACCGCGATGCCAACACCGCGCTGGTGTCCGAAGCCGACCTCGACTCGGACGCCACGTCCGGGGGGCAGCTCGGGCAGAGCGATCTGGGACGGGCCGCGTACGTCGTCACGCCGCGCCTGGGCCTGTACATCCTGCCCAGCAGAAGGCTGCTCGACGCCGTGCGTCTCGATCTGACCGCTGGGGTCGCCAACGAGCAACAGCACTACCGCGAGGTCCTCGAGAGATCGACCCGTGAGTGACGTGTGGTCGCCGGGCGAAGCGGGCTTCGAGCACCAGGGCGCCGAGCTGGGCGGCCTGGACTACGAGGGCGACGTCCCGCTCTACGGCGCCTTCAACCCCGTCGCACCGATTGCTGCTGGCATCGCGCTGCTGGGCGAGGCCCCGGCCATCGGGCTGCTCGGCGGCGGGGTGTACTGGTTGCTAGCGGTCATTCCCGCCATCCTGGGTGCCTTCTTGGACATCGGAACCGAGCTCATGGCCATCAGTGGCTCGCTCCCGCCCGAGCTCACCGATCTGCTGGGCAGCCTGGGAACGTCGCTCATCAACCTGTTCTTTGCGCCGCTTCAGTGGATGGTCTGGGGCGGAACCACGTACGCCGCCGCCTGGTACGTGAAGACCGGCGAGGTCCAGATCGCCCGGATCTTCTCGGGCGCGGTCTTTTGGCGTGTGTTGGTGTTCGGCGTGGCGCTCGCGGCCTTGCAGATCGCCGTGACCGGGGTGCTCGCAGGTCCGCTGGTGGGTGTGGTCTACGTCGTGGCGACCAAGGCCTCGGTCGAGCTGGGCATCGGTGTGGGCCTGCTGGGCTTGCTGGCCTTCCTGGCGGTGCTCGCCTACGTCGGGTTGGCGCTCTGGGCCGGCTGGTTTCTGGCCGTGCTCGACGGCGCGGGGCCCGGGGAGGCGCTCATCGACTCGTGGCACATCACCGACATACGCGCCAAGGGCATGCTGCTCGTCACCCTGGGGCTCGCGGGGCTGCTCAACTTCGTGGCCGGCTGCATGTGCTTCGTGCCGGGCTTGTTCGTGCAGGCGGTGTACCTTCCGGGCATGGCCGCGTGCTGGCTGCGCTACTCCCGGGGCCGTGCCGCGTCGGAGTGGGGCTTCTTTCAGCGCCACCAGCTTCCGTTCATCGGGGAGTAGATGCCCTGCCCAGGTGCGGCCTTTGTTGCGGGCCGCGCACCGATGTGGGACTCTTCGGCCATGTTGGAGTGATCCCGAATGAGATGGCTCGCCGGATTCGTGGCTGCGCTGGGGGCGTCCTTGATGGTCGCAGCGCCCGCCCAGGCGCAAGAGGGCTTCAATGCCCACGGCTTTCAGATCACCGCCCAAGATGGCGATCCCCGAGACCCGTTCACGGTCTCGCGCGCCGGGCGCTTCCACGCGGGTGAGGGGTGGTTCTCGCTGGCGTTCGAGTACGCCGACGACCCGCTCGAGGTCGATCTGGAGTACCCCGACAGCAGCACGCTGACGCCGCCCGACACCACCACGGTGATCGACAGCCTGGCCGCGCTCAACATCACCGGTGGCTATGCCATCGCCGATGCCTTCCGCCTGCACGTGTCGGTGCCCGTCTTCGTGAGCTCCGACGTGATCCTGGCCCAGGACGTCAACCTCCTCACGGGCACCAACGACGACGGCTCGCGTGTCTCGCGCGGCGACATCGCCACCAGCGGCGGCGGCATCGGTGACCTTCGCGTGGCCGGGCAGGTCGCGCTGGCCCGCCCGTCGATCGGCAGCGGCTTTGGCTTCTCGCTGGTTCCTTTCCTCGACCTGCCCACGGGCAACCAGACCAAGTTCCTGGGCCGCGGCGGCGTGGGTTTTGGCCTCAAGATGGCCTCGTCGATCGAGGCGGGAGGCCTCACCCTGTCCGGCGATCTGGGCTTTGGGCTCAACCCCGGTCGTGATCTGGGCAACTATGCCGGTGGCGCCCAGGTGCTGGGTGGTGTTGGCCTGGGCTACCTGCTGGTGCCCAACGGTGCCCTCGCGGCGAACGTCGAGGCCCACTTCATGCCGGCGCTCAACAACCCGCTGGCGCAGGGGTCGGTGTCGCCTTCCGAGGTCATGGTGGGCCTGCGCGGCCGCCTCGAGAACGGCTTCCACTACGGTGCCGGCTTTGGCAAGGCCATCGGCGACGGCGCCGGTGGAGCCAACATGCGCATCCTCGCCCAGGTCGGCTTCGGCATCCTGCGCGCCTGCAAAGACGACAAGGACTGCGACGAGATCTGGGACGAAGACGACCAGTGCCCCACCGAGGCCGAGGTCTACAACGACTACGAAGATGCCGATGGGTGCCCCGACGAAGGCGGACGCGTCTTCGTGACGGCCTACCTCAAGGGACAGGTCGAGGAATACGTCGAGATCACCATCGACGGTGCCGATCTCGAGGGCAATCCCTTCACCACCAAGTTCGAGACCACCCTGCCCGACCCCAACTCGGCGATGGTCCCGGCCGGTGACTTCACCATCACCGCCGATACCCCGGGCTTCCAGGCCACCCAGCAGCTGTCCATCTCGTCGGGCGAGTACCCCATCGAGATGCAGCTGACCCCGGTCACCCCGGCACGCGTCAAGGTCATCGCCTCCGACTCGGGCGGCAACCCGCTCCCGCGAGTGGGTCTGTCGGTCATCGAAGATGGCGCCTCGTTCGCCACCCAGCTGCTCGACGACTCGGGTGTGGTCGACTTCGACATCCCGCCCGGCGAGTACGTCTTCTTCATCACGGCCCCGGGCGTGGGCCAGTGGCGTCGCGTCGTGCGCTTCATCTCGGGTGAGTCCAAGACGGTCGAGGCCCGCCTGGGCTCGATTCGCATCGACACCGACCGCATCCACCTGATGGACAACGTTTACTTCGACACCGGGTCGGCCACCATCAAGGCACAGTCCTTCTCGCTGCTCGACCAGGTTGCCGGCGCTCTCGTGCAGACCCCCGACATCCTCCAGCTCGAGGTTCAGGGGCACACCGACAGCCAGGGTGGCGAAGGCGCCAACCTCGACCTGTCTCAGCGTCGCGCGCAGTCGGTGGTCAACTACCTGACGCGCCAGGGTGTCGAGGGCGGGCGTCTGACCGCGGTGGGCTACGGCGAGTCCCAGCCCATCGAGTCCAACGAGACCGCCGAAGGCCGCGCGGCCAACCGCCGCGTCGAGCTCATCATCACCGAGCGCATGAACCGGTAGCGGCGGGCCCACGACCCACCGTCACGGGTGTCGTGCGCCGCCCGGGTCAAGCAGCGAGGGGCTTCGCGCCTGTGCGATCCTCGTTGACCCGACCTCGATTTCGCGTCACAATGGCGACGAGGCTCTCCTCTCCTCACCTGAGGTGTTTCTATGCTTTTCCTCGATCTGGATCCGTGGGGCAACTACTACTTTGCCCTCGAGATCGACGGCGTCGAAGTGGCGCATTTCCACGAGTTGGCGGGCATCAAGACCTCGTCGACCACCTTCGAGTTCGAAGAAGGCGGACTGAACGGGCGCACCCACAAGCGCGTCGGCCAGTCCAAGTTCGAGAACCTCACGCTCAAGCAGGCCAGCAGCACCAGCACGCAGCTGGTCGAGTGGCGTGACAAGTACGTCACCGACAAGGGCTGGGGCGACCGCGAGTCGACCTCGGGTGCGCTGGTCATCAAGAGCAACGCCGGCATCGAGCTGCGTCGCTACTCGTTCAACTCGATGTGGCCGGTGTCCTGGGAGGGTCCGTCCCTCAACAGCGGCGGCTCCGAGCTCGCCATCGAGACGCTCGAGATCGCCTTCGACACCATGAAGCTCGACGCCAAAGAGCCCAAGGGCGACCCTCCCAAGAAAGATCCGCCCAAGAAGTTCGAGACCGAGCCCATCCAGTTCGAGCTCGACAGCGCCGAGCTCACGCCCGAAGGCCAAGAGACGATGGACGAGCTCAACGAAGACATCGCCGAGTGCGATGTGCAAGAGATCTGGGTCGAGGGCCACACCTGCTGGCTTGGTCCGGGTGGCGCCGGCTCGTCGCAGAGCCACGCCTACAACCAGACCTTGTCTGCCGAGCGCGCCGCCACCTGCGCCGCCAGCATTCAAGAGAACAACCCCGACGTCATCGTGCACAGCGCGGGCTTCAGCTTCGACCACCCCATCGTGTCCAACAGCACCAGCGCGCGCCGCTTCAACCGCCGCGTCGAGTTCTGGACCGAGGCCCGCAGCGGCACCCGCGAAGGCGAGCTCGAGTAGGGCGACCGACTAGCACTAGCGCATCCAGTTCCACAGCGGGTGCGTCCGCCAGAACACCCAAAAGAGCGCCGCCATGCGGCGCTTTTTCTTTGCCCGCAAGAACTCGTACTGGCCCTTCAGGAAGGGCGGCTGCAAGAAGGCGTCGGCGACGGCCTCGGACTCGCGCGTGTTGATGGCCGACAGCTCGTCTTTGGAGGCGCCGGCCGGGTAGGTTCGTGGCCTGTCTTCGGCGATCCAGGCCTCGGCGATGGCCTGGGCGCGTTCGAGCAGCTGGTCGTGCGGCACCACCGCCTCTGCGAGGCCGATCTCGACGGCATCGGCGCCGGTGGGCTTCCAGCCCTCGGGGCCGAGCATGCGCTGCGCGTTGCTGGCCCCCATGATGCGCTGGAACTGCACGCTGGAGCAGCCTTCGGCCGGCACGCCGAGCTTGGCGAAGGGGGTGCTGAAGGTGGCCTTGTCGCTGCACACGATGGCGTCGCACAGGCTGGCGGTGGTCACCGCGGCGCCGATGGCCGGGCCGTTGACGGCGGCCAGGATGGGCTTGGGCACGTCGATGAAGGCCTGGAAGACCGCCCGGTTGTAGTCGCGGATGCCCTCGTACAGGGTGCGTGGATGCGACGGGCGTATGGCGCTGCCCAGGTTCACGCCGGCGCAGTAGTAGGGATCGGCGCCGGTGACGATGATGGCCTTGCAGTCGGGATCGTCTGCGGCCTGGCGCAGCGCGGCGTGCAGGCCTTCGATCATCTCGAAGGTCCAGCCGTTGAGCTTGCGCGGGTTGTTCATCGTCACCGTGGTGACGTGGTTGGTGGTGCGGGTGGTGACGATGCTCATGATGCGTTCGCCTTTACCCACTTCAGCGGGCTCTGCGCCAACAACCCCTCTTGCCGCTTCTGAACCCAGCCGCGCTCTTCGTCGGTGTGCTTCTGCAGGGCATCGTTGAGTCCGGGGTGTGCGATGCGGTGGCTCGACCACGTCGTGGTGGGCACGAAGCCACGCAGGAACTTGTGGCCGCCGCCATGTCCGGGCTCGAAGACGCCCACGCCGCGCTCGATGCAGAACTCGACCGTGCGGTAGTAGCAGAGCTCGAAGTGCAGGTACTTCGGGTCGCCGTCGGCTCCCCAGTAGCGGCCGTACATGCGGTCGCCCTTGAGCACGTTGAAGGTGCCGGCGACCGGCCGTTCGCCCTCATAGGCGAGGCACAGCACCAACCGCTCACCCCAGTGTTCCTGCAGGTGGTGGAACATGTCCTGGGTCAGGTACTTGCTGCCCCAGTGGCCGAACTGGTCGCACTGGGCCACGTAGAAGCGGTGCATGGCGTCGATCTGGGCGCGGTCGGGGCCCTGGACGATGCGGATGTCGTAGGCATCGCAGTGGCGGCGCTCTCGACGGATGTTCTTGCGCTTCTTGGAGGGGAAGTCGGCCAGGAAGTCGTCGAAGGTCTTGTAGTCGCGGTTGAGCCAGTGAAACTGGAACTGGGTTCGCGGAAACAGCCCGAACGCCTCGAGCTCGTTGGCCTCGGCCTCTGAGTTGAAGAGCACGTGCACGCCTGCGCACTCCCGTGCGGCTTCTTCGATGCCGCGAAGCAACATGGGCAGCCACGTCGCGCGGTCTTCGCCCTGGCGCACCAGCAGGCGCTCCCCGGTGACCGGGGTGAACGGCACGCCGATGACGAGCTTGGGGTAGTAGGGGATGCGGTGGCGCATGGCGGCGTCGGCCCAGGCGTGGTCGTAGACGAACTCGCCGCGGGAGTGGGTGGTCACCCAGCCAGGGGCCGCGGCGATCAGGCGTCCCTCGTTGTCGTGCACGGTGATGGGGCGTGCTTGCCAGCCGGTGTCGGGCACGGCGCTGCCCGTCTGCTCGAGGCCGGCGAGGAAGGTGTGCTCCAGGAAGGGCGAGCCGTCACCCACCAGATCGTCCCACTCGTTGCCGGGCAGCGATGTGTAGCTGTCGAACACCGTCACTTTCGGCAAAACGCGGCCCTCATCGGCATTGGGTGGCAGTGTGGCACTGGAGGGGGCATCGCGTGAGACGGGGTGACGATCAAAGACAACCACATTGGGCTCGATAAACGTCAATGAGAGTGAACCCTGGCCCCCCGGCTGCGGAGCACCCACCTGTCACAGGACATCCGGATGACCCCTCTAGGCACCGTCACCACCCCCGACCACCGCATCATGGAGCGCCTGGCTGGCCTCATTCGACGCGGCGCCGGTGTCACGCCCTTCATCACGGCGGGTCATGCGCTCGCCAACGCCATCGTGGCGTCTCGCGGTTTTGGGCAGCTGCCGCGCTGGGCCGACGATCTCGCCGACGCGATGGTGGGCTCGCTGATCTTGGTGCAGCAGCGCAGCCAGGTGGACAGCTGTCCCGACCGTCGGGTGCAGCTGGCCACGGCCGCCGCGGTGCTGGCCATGGTTCGCCCTCGCCTGGAGCGCGTCTGTGACGGGGCCATCACGACGTGGCTGGGCTTTGGCATGGCGCCGGCACACTGCCACGACGACGCCACGCAGCTTGCGGCGCGCACGCTTCACTTCCTTCGCCTGGACGACACCGACGCGGCCGCCGACGCGGTCGACGCGCTGGTCGACCACGGTGGGGTCGCGGCCGGCATGGTGCTGCACGACTGGACCGTCAGCCGCGTGCAGGGACACGGCCTGTCGCGCGAGGTCCAGTGCTTCCACAACCTTCGGCTGGCGCTGAACGGCGCGGGCAACACCGCTTCGCTGCAGCTGCTCGCCTCGCTGGTGGTTCTGCGGCGGGCGGGCCGCGACGGCAGCGAGGCCTTGCACTGGCTCGATCAGGTGGCGACCGAGATCCGGGTCGAGGGCACCAGCAGCCTCTGCGCGAGTGCGTAGCCGCGGTGTATCGTGGGGCCTCGGAGGTCCCCATGCGCTCACTGTCCCTGCTTCTGTTGGCGGTTCCAGCCCTCTCCAGTGCCGTCCCTCTCGAGCTGACCCACCAGGGCCGGCTGTTCGACGGCTCTGGCGTACCCCTCGACGGACTGCACGACCTGTCGGTGTCGCTGTACGACACCCCGTCGGGCGGCACCGCTGTGTGGGCCGAGGACTACACCAACCTGGTGTTCGAAGAGGGCTACTACCAGGTTGATCTCGGGGCCTCGACGGGCGCGCCGCTCACCGCCGACCTGTTCGAGCCTGGGGAGCTGTACATGGCCTTGGCCGTGGACTTCGGCCCGGAGCTGGGCAACCGGCTTCCGCTGTTGTCGGTGCCGTACGCCATCCATGCCGGTGCGGCCGATCAGGCCACCGATGCCACCAACGTGACCGGCGGCACCGTCGCCGCGGCGTCGGTCACCGTCGCTGGCGTGACCATCGCCGACACCTCGGGCGCGGTTCCGTGGTCGGTGCTGTCAGCGGTGCCCACGACGGTCGGGGAGCTGGGCTGCTCAACGGCGGGCGAGATCGCGGCTCATGACGGCACCGACTGGGCCTGTGTCGCCGCCAACGACCACACCCACGATGCCGCTGCGATCACCGGGGTGCTTGGCCCATCTCAGCTGCCGGTGGGTCTGGGCAGCAACCAGGTCGCAGCCGGCGACCACGTGCACGGCGCGTCGTCGATCACGGGCCAGTTCGTGGTGGCGCAGCTGCCCGTGGGCACCACCGCCGCCGATGTGGCCGCCGGCGATCACACCCACACCGCGGCCGACGTCGGGGCGCTGGACTCCGCCGGCGGCACGGTCACCGGCGACCTCACCGTCGACGCCGATGCCGAAGTCACCGGCACCCTCACCGTCGGAGCCGAGCTGGTGGCCCCCTGTGCCCCGGGCTTCGTGCGTCTGGGTGGAGGGTCCAGCGGCGTGTGCATCCAGGAGGACGTCAGCTTTGGCGAGGCCGGGTGCTGGGGCGACGAGTGCAACCGAGCCGGGTACCGCGACTGCACGTGCAGCGAGCTGCGCCAGGCGATCCAGACGGGACGGGTGAACCCGAACACCGACGCCACCAACCTGGCCGGGGAGTACTGCATGGTGCTGCCCGGGCACTGCGCCGCCCCGAACCCGGGTGGTGGGTGTGCGGGTGCGCAGTCGGCGCGCATCGGCAAGATCTGGCCCAACCCCGATCCCTCGGCTCTGCCCGACCAGTTCTACAAAATCCCCGGTGCCGACAATGTCGCCATCTGCGACACGCAGTTCCCCAGTGCACACACCGGGTATCCGTACGGTGCGGCGAGGTGCTGCTACTAGAGCACCGGTAGGGCGTGACTCGGGCTCGGGCTCGGGCTCGGGCTCGAACTCGACCTCGACCTCGACCTCGGGCTCGGGCTCGGGCTCGGGCTCGGGCTCGACCTCGAACTCGACCTCGACCTCGAACTCGATGGGGTCGCGGTGAGCGGCCGGTATGCGGCGGAGAACGGCGGGGTTGTCGTCGACGTCGGGGTTTGCTGCCGGTGGGCGGCGGAGAACGCCGGGGTTGTTTGCGACGTCGGGGTTTGCTGCCGGTATGCGGCAGAGAACGCCGGGGTTGTTGTCGATGGCGGGGGTGTCTGCCGCTGGGCGGCGGAGTTGGCCGGGGTTGTCGGCGACCTCTCGGTTTGCTGCCGGTGGGCGGCGGGGTTGGCCGGGGTTGTCGTCGACGTCGGGGTCTGCTGCCGGTGGGCGGCGGAGAACGGCGGGGTTGTCGGCGACATCGGGGTTGTCTCCCGGTGGGCGGCGGAGGACGGCGGGGTTGTCGGCGACGTCGGGGTTTGCTGCCAGTGGGCGGCGGAGAACGGCGGGGTTGTCGGCGACGTCGGGGTTGTCTCCCGGTGGGCGGCGGAGAACGGCGGGGTTGGCCGGGGTTGCCGCCGATGTCGGGGTTTGCTGCCGGTATGCGGCAGAGGACGGCGGGGTTGTCGGCGACGTCGGGGTTTGCTGCCGGCATGCGGCGGAGGACGGCGGGGTTGTCGGCGACGTCGGGGTTTGCTGCCGGTGGGCGGCGGGAAACGGCGGGGTTGTCGGCGACGTCGGGGTTTGCTGCCGGCATGCGGCGGAGGACGGCGGGGTTGTCGGCGACGTCGGGGTTTGCTGCCGGCATGCGGCGGAGGACGGCGGGGTTGTCGGCGACGTCGGGGTTTGCTGCCGGTGGGCGGCGGGAAACGGCGGGGTTGTGGCGGGCGGCGGAGAACGGCGGGGTTGTCGGCGACGTCGGGGTTTGCTGCCGGCATGCGGCGGAGGACGGCGGGGTTGTCGGCGACGTCGGGGTTTGCTGCCGCTGGGCGGCGGAGGACTTCACCGGAATGGCGATCGCCGCAACGCCTCGCGTTCTCGGTCGGTCAGCGTCACCGGCGGCGCGGACGCGACGGCGCGGTCGAAGGTCACGCGCCGTCGGACAAGCGTGAGTACGTCTGCGGGGACGGCTTCGGAGCGCAGCGCGCGCACGGAGCGCTCGGCGAGGTGGGTGGCGCGCGCGATGGCAGGTGTTCGGTAGGACACGGTGGTCAGGAATTGTGCGGCGGCGCGCCGGGCCAGTGCGGCGTCTCGGCTTAGGTCGAGGATGGGCACATTCAGCGCTGCCGTCGCGGCGTGAACGACGGCCACCGGTCCGGCGGCGAAGAGCGTGTCGTCGTCGGCGGGATGGATGCATGCCAGATCAAGGTCGACGCGGCGGAGAATGGATTCCGCGGTCAGACGGGGAAGCACGGCTCTCAGCGCGTCGGGGGAGAAGCCGGAACTCGACCGCACTCCAATCAGGTCCGCCAGGCACGAACCCGGCCAGGCCGCGGGATGCCCGGGCAGCCCGTGCTTGACGGACTGTCGGAGGAAGTAGGTGACGATCCGGTCGAGATGGAGCCGCCCTTCGATGGGCGAGATGTGAGGACGCCGGATGGGGGCGCCGATCAGCGGGCCAAGCGCCTTCGCCACGGCTGCCGCTCGCTGGACGGCGTGGCGCTGATCGCCGCTCACGGCGGCGTGCACGTGCTCGTCCACCACCGAGCAGGCCGCTGAAATACTCGTTCCTCGCATTTCAGCGACCTGCTTCTACCATTGCCGGCACCGCCGCCTTCAGACTCGGCAAGTCCGGCCGCCGACTCGACGATTGAGTTTGGCCGGTGGTTTTCGCATTCTCGAGGAATCGCCGATTCGGCAGCCGGACCTGCCGAGGGCGGCGGATGCCTCGGTCGCAGCGCCCTGAAAAACCCGGCAAGCCGGGTTTTTCAGCACCCTGCGAGAAGGCCAGCAACTCGCTCCCCAGCGTTCGCACCGTGGCGCTCACCAACCGCCGAGTCAGCGGCTCGTCGGACGCCAGCGGCATTCGTCCCTCGGTGGTCAGCACCAGCTGGTGCAGCTGCATCGCCTCCTCCTCTTCGAAGGCGCAAGGTGCTCGCCGAGCGGCCGGCCTTCAAGGAAATGCGAGCCCACTGGTCGTCGCACGGCCCGGGGAGCTACAACTCGTCCTCGACCTCTTCGATCGCGGCCTCGATCTCAGCGATCGAGCGCATGGCTTCGCGGTCGGTGGTGCCCTGGAGGGCGGCGAGACCCTGGTTCCAGGCGGCGAGCGCCTCAGTGTAACGCTCCTGGGCCCGGTACAGCATGCCAAACTGGTAGTGTCCGGCTCCCGACTGCGGATGCGCGGCGATGAGCTCTTGAAAGGCCGCTTCTGCCTCGGTCCAGCGCTCGGCTTTGCACAGCTCCAGGGCCAAGCTGTACATCGCGAAGCGGTCGCCCGGCTTCTGGAGCAGGTAGTCGCGAAAGACGTCGATGCGGTTCAAGGCGGGAGCCTCACTTGTCGAAGCGGCGCCAGTCGCCGTCGACCAAGCGCTCGTGTGGGTGGTAGGCGGCCTTGTACATCAATCGGCTGCATCCGGCGACGTACAAGCCCAGGTACAGGTGCTCGCGCCCGGTCCGCCGGCAGAACTCGACCTCCTGCAGCACGCTGAAGACCCCGGGGGACAGCTTGGACGCGTCGGGGTCGAAGTAGAAGTACACCGAGCTGGCCGCTGTCTTTCCCAGATCCAGGATGCCCACGCCCACGAGCTTGCC
This sequence comes from Myxococcota bacterium, assembly GCA_965216925.1. GTDB lineage: Bacteria > Myxococcota_A > UBA796 > UBA796 > CAYYHT01. Next base: position 6,849,270 of record CBDCGT010000001.1, read on the forward strand.
GGCCTTGCGGTAGCGCATCTCGATGGTCTCGGCGCAGCTGTGCACCAGCCAGCCGACGTAGCCGCTGGCGCCCATCGGCAGGCCGTCGGCCTCGGCGAGGCCGCGGGTGATCTTGTGCTTGTTGAACAGGTCGAGCTTCTCTTGCGAGAACGACGCCGGTTCGACCTCGATGGTCCAGTCGTCGCCCCAGCGATTGGCGACTCGACGCTGGGACTTGCTGGGGCGAAAGTCGGCAACGGGAATGCGAAGGCCCTTGCACTCGGTGCAGGTGGGGCACTCGGTCTTGTACAGCGAGCTGCCCACCCGGCGCTCGGCCAGGGCGAAGCGCTCGTCCATCTTCTGAGGGCTCAGGCGGCGCAGCTGGCGGTACAGCGGCATGCGGGCGACACGCCCGTCCAGGTAGGGGCACGACTGGAGCCCCTCGTACACCAGCAGCTCGTCGGTCACGGCAGCGGTTCCCACATGTCGAACATCATGCCCATTCCGGGCAGGAAGTAGTCGACGATGGGCTCGCCGAACAGCACGGTGACCGCGGCGGCGGCGGCCAGAGACGGGCCGAAGGGCAGGTAGCCCCGACGTCCGGTGTACAGGCCGTGGGCGAGGTGCACGAGCACGCCGGTGATCGACGCCATCACCAGGGTGACCCAGGTCATGAAACCCAGGAAGGAGCCGATCATCGCCATGAGCTTGACGTCGCCCCAGCCCAGCGCCTCGCGCCGGGTGAGCGCGAAGGTGCCGAACGACACCGTGGCAAAGAAGCCCGCGAACACCAGGCTGCTGATCACCGACTGGCGCCAGTCGAGCGACAGCGGGCCGTCGTAGCCGAGCCACGAGAGCAGGGCGGCGCTGCCGACGCCGATGGGCACGGCGTAGCTGCTGGACTGGTCGGGGATGATCCAGTGCCGGATGTCGGTGTAGGCCGCGATGACGAGCAGGGTGAGGAAGGTGATGTGGGTGAACCAGGCCAGCCAGTGCACGGCGTCGATGCGGGTGACGTCGCCCTCGAAGATGCGCCAGAACAACAGCAAGCCCAGCAGCGCCATCAGGCCCTCGATCCAGGGGTAGGACCGGGGGATCGGGGCGTCGCACGCACGGCAGGATCCGCCCAGACGCAGGTACGAGATCACCGGGATGTTGTCGGACTTGCGGATGGGCGTGTGGCAGCGGGGGCAGTGGCTGGCGGGCCAGAGCAACCCCTCTTCGTTGGGGATGCGGCGAATCGCGACGTTGCAGAAGCTGCCCAGCACCGCGCCGATGACGGTCGCGAAGCCGCCGAAGACGGCCATGACGATGGTGTCGGTCAAGGGCAGACCTCGTGCAGGGCCGCGAGCACGCGGTCGGCGTCGGCATCGGCGACCCCACGGTGCACGGGGAGCGCCAGGATGCTGCGCGCAAGCGCGTCGGCGACCGGCGTGGGGTAGGGCGCCAGGTGGCGGCCCAGCGCCGGCTCGTCGGGCAGCGCGCGGCCGTAGTAGACGCGCGTCTCGATGCCGGCCTCGCCGAGGTGCGCTCGAACGGCGGCGCGGGAGTGGCCGTGCACCCGAACGCAGTACTGGGCCACGGGGCTGTCGGGGTGACGGGGCAGCGGCGTCAGCGAGCTGGGCAAGCCGGAGTCGTAGTGTTGGGCCAGACGTCGCCGATGCGCGATGCGCCGAGGAAGGGCCGTGCGTTGGGCCAGCAGGACGGCGGCCTGCACGGCGTCCAGGCGGCAGTTCCTTCCGGTAGCGTGGTGCACGCGCTGGTGGGCCTGCCCATCGTGGCCGTGGTGCCCCAGCGCACGCACCCGAGCCAGCAGCTCGCTGTCGTTGCCCACCACGAACCCGCCGTCGCCCGCCGCCGCCCAGGTCTTGGTGGGGTAGGTCGACACCGCGGCAAGGGAGCCTCGCACCGCGAGCGAGCCCAGCCCAACGGCCTGCGCCGCATCGTCGACGATGGGCACGCCCAGGTCGGGGGCCGCCGCGGGGTTGCCGAAGAGGTGCACGGGCACCACGGCGGCGGTGCGCTCGGTGCGGGCACGGGCGGCGGCGGCAGGGTCGAGGGTGCCGTCGTCGAGCACGTCGACCAGCACCGGACTCGCCCCGACGCCAGCCACGGCCCCGGCCGTCGCGAAGAAGCTGAACGCCGGCACGATGACCTCGTCGCCGGGACGAACGCCCACGGCCTGCAAGGCGAGCATCAGCGCGTCGGTTCCGCTGGCGGTGCCTGCGGCTCCAGAGCACGAGAACCAGCTGGCTGCGAGTGCTTCGGCCTGACCGACGACCTCGCCCCCGATCCACCGGCCGCTGCGTGCCACCTGCAGCATCGCGGGCTCCGCTACTTCGGCGATCTCGGCCCAGCGGGCGGCAGGATCTGCGATGCGAATCGGCTTCAAGCGATGTCCCTGTGCTGCAGCACCAGCACCGTGGCACAGAACGGGCCCGCGACCCAGAGCGCGGCATAGGCCAGCGCCAGGGCGACCGTGCCGGCCCCGACCGGCAGCGACGTGACAACCGCCACCTGTACGTCGAAGGTCGACAGATCGGGCAGCAGCACCGAGAGCACGGCGTGCACGGCGCCCATGGCCGGGTCTTGGGTCTCGGCCGCCAGCTGGCCATACGGCCCCACCAGGTGGCCCGCGATCCACAAGCCGACCGCGCCGAACGTGGCGGGGACGGTGCGCACCAGGCTGGACAGCAGCATCGCCAGGGCGGCCAGCACCGCGGCCTCGGCCCAGATCATCAGCGTCCACTGCAGCAGCGCCGGAGACAGGGCGATGCCTCGGGACAGGGCCAAGACGGCGAAGGTGGCGGTTGCGCCGATGCAGAACAGCGCCAGGGCAGCGAGCGCCCCCATCAGCCGCCCCGCGGCGAACTGGGCAGCAGGGATGGGCCGGGAGAGGAACACGGCGGCCGAGCCGCGCTCGAGGTCGGTGCCGATGGCGTTGGCGCCGACGTAGACGGCGACGGCGACGGCGAGCAGCCACAGCGCCGTCAGGCCCAGATCCACCACGCCGCGCTGCCGGTCACCCATCGACAGCGCCGACAGCAGGGGGGCTGCGGCAAAGAGGCCGGCCGTGGCCAAGAGCAGCAGGTGGTAGACCCGTGCTCGGCCGACGTCCCGGATGACCTGCAAGGCGAGCGGGCTCATGGGTCGATCCGCCCTTGGGACAGGCGAAGGGTGCGGCTGGTCCACTCGGCTGCGACCGCGGCGCGGTGCGAGGCCACAACCAGGGTGGCGCCGCCAGCGACGGCTTGTTCGACGAGGTTGCGCACCGTGTCGACGCCGTCGTCGTCGAGCGCGGACAGGGGTTCGTCGAGCAGGAGGAGCCGCGGAGTGTGCAGCAAAGCCGTCGCGACGGCCAGGCGCTGGCGTTGACCGCTCGACAGGGTGCGGATGATCTGGTGGGCGACGTCTGAGATGCCGAGCTGGTCGAGCCAGGTGTCCGTCGTGTGGCCTGGGGCGTGCACACCCGACAGCGTGGCGCACAGGACCAGCAGCTCGCGGGCCGTCATGCGGTCGGGCAGGGCCGCACGGTCGGGCAGGTAGCCGATGGCGGCGCGCGCGGCCGTGGACCGGGCCGGCTCATCGAAGACACGGACCTCGCCGCTGCTGGGGCGCAACACCCCCGCCGCCAGGCGCAGAAGGGTGCTCTTTCCGGCGCCGTTCGCACCCACCAGGCCGACGCGCTCGCCGGCGTGCACAGACCAGTCGAGCGGGTGCAGTGCCGTGTGGGCCGGCTGCCCGAACCAGGCGCCGGCGTAGGTCTTGCCCAGCCCGGATGCCTGTAGGGCTACGGACATGACAGCGCACCCAGGGCGTCGATAGCGGTGAACAGGTCGCTGTCTGGTGCGCATCGGCCTGCGCTGAACCGGGCGGAGACGTCGAGCTCGAGCAGCTGCACCCTCCCGGTGCTTGGGTCGCTCCAGTCCAGTCGAACGTCGACGGTGGAGTGCACGGCGCGCGCCGAGACCTCGAGCTCGCGAACCAGCCCGTCTTCGCTGCGCACGGCCGCTTCGAGCACCTCGATGTAGTCGGCCTGCGGGCTGGTCTGGGCACCATCGGGGCCGTCTAGGCGAACCACCACGTGGCGCGCTCCCTCCCGGCAGGCGGCGAACAGAGCATCGGCGCTGGCCAGCACATCGTCGGCCGGGGGCAGGTCGCACCCCAGGTCGCCGTTGGACAGCAGCAGGGTCCCGGACTCACCGTCGCTGGCGAGCAGGGCGGTGCGGATGGGCTGGCGGCCGTCGGGGGTGACGAGGGTTCCGCTGGCGCAGGCGATGAGCGCCAGCGCCATCACTCGGCCACCTCGGCGAGGTTGGCGATGCCGATGCCCAGCTCGACGTCGCGGCTCTTCCAGCCCTGCACCACCGAGCGCTGGAGGTCCGGGGGCAGCAAGGCGGCGTCGCCGTGCAGCGAGCGAGCGCGGGTGCACACCGTGTGCAGGGCCATGGCGGCGGCCACGGAGACGTTGAGGCTCTGGGCGAAGCCTTGCATGGGGATGGTGAGCACGCCGTCGGCTGCGTTGCGGGCGTGCTCGCTGACACCGACGTGCTCGCCTCCAAACCACAGGCAGGTGGGGGCTTCGACGGGCACGGTCTCTGGGGCGCGGGAGTCGTCGTGCAGATCGGCGACCCAGATCTGGTAGCCGTCGCGGCGCAGCGACTCCATGGCGGTGGCCGCGTCGGCCTCGAGGCGCAGGTCGAGCCAGCGCTCGGCACCGCGGGCGGCGCCGCGGACGGCCTTGAAGCGATCGATGCCCACCAGGTGGACCGTGTGGATGCCCAGGGCATCGCAGGTGCGCAGCATCGCCGAGACGTTGTGCCGATGGTGCACGCTCTCGATGGCGCAGCGCACGTGGCCGAGGCGCTGGCCGATGACGTCGTGAAAGCGCTGGTGTCGGCGGCTTGGCATTGCCGTGGACGTTAACCCGGCGACATGTCCGAAGAAGTCCCGAGACGTCCTCCCGAGATCACCAGCAAGCAGCGCCGTCATCTGCGCTCCTTGGCCCACGGCCTCAAGCCCATCGTGCTCATCGGCAACAACGGTGTGTCCGAAGCCGTCGTCAAGAAGGTGAACATCGAGCTGGCCAACCACGAGCTCATCAAGGTGCGCTTCTCGGATGGCTGCGAACAGAATGCTCGCGAGGGTGGTCCGGGGCTGGCCGACCAGACCGGTTCGCACCTCGCGCAGGTGATCGGGCGCATCGCGGTGCTGTACCGGCGTCGCGAAAAGGACCCGGAGATCCAGCTGTCATGAGCAAGCAGCAGATCCTCAAGATCGTGGGCGGCATCGTGGCCGCCCTCGTGCTGGTGGTCGGCGGCTTTGCGGGCTTCGTGATGTACTCGATGTCCGGTCTCGAGCCGATGGGGGCCTACGTGCTGGCCGATGGCAAGGTCGAGATCGTGCTCGACGGCTACGTGTCCATGGTGGTCCTGGACACCAGCGACGGCGGCGTGGTGGTGGTGGACGCCGGCAACGACCCCGAGGGCAAAGCCCTGTTGGACGAGCTCTCGGAGCGGGGACTGGGCAAGGACGACGTACGCGCCTTCGTGATCACCCATGGGCACCCCGATCACACCGCCGCCCTGCCGTTGTTCCCGAGCACACCGGTCTATGCGCTGGCCGCCGAGGTCGACCTGGTGGAGGGCAAGCGTGCGGCCGGCGGTCCGCTGCCGCGCCTGTTCCCGCCGACCGATCACGGGGTGAAGGCCAAGGCGGTGCGTGACGGCGCCATCCTGGAGTTTCCCGGACTCGAGATCGAGGTGTTCGCGATCCCGGGCCACACCAAGGGCAGCGCCGCCTACATCGCCCACGACGTGCTGATCATGGGGGACAGCGCCGCGGCCGCGAGCGCCAACGAGATCGCCCCGGCGCCCTGGATCTTCACCACCGACTCGGCACAGAACCGGCAGTCGCTGAAGGACCTCGGCAAGAAGCTGGTGGGGCGGCGGCTCGAGATCACCGACACCGTCTACTCGCACAGCGGGCCGCACCAGGGCATCGGCGCGCTGACGAAGTACGACCGGCCGCCGCCGATGGGCACGTAGCGAGGCGCTCCAACGCCTACGGGGCGGGTGGGGTTGCCTGACCCGATGATCCCAGAAACGCCTCGAGCCGCGCCCGGCCCGGGTGATTGCTCGGCGTCGCGGACCACATCTGATTGGCCAACTCTGTGGCCTCCGGCAGCTTCGCCTCGCGGGCCACCAGGGCGGCCAGGTAGCCGTCCTCCCAGCCTAGCGGGCCTTGCTGGAGGTCGGCCGCCTGCTGGGCGAGGTCGAGGCCGCGCTCGGGTTCGGTGCCGTCCTCGAGGTACAGGGTGGCGAGCCGACGCAGGATGCCCTGGTTCGGGGGTTTGTTCCCGCACTTGCCAGGCGTGCAGCACACCTGGTCCATGGCCGCCTCGAGCGCCGAGACGGCGGCCTCGCGGTGGCCGCCCGCCAGGCGGATGTCGGCGAGCAGCGCGTACAGGAAGTCGGCGCGAGGCGCGGACTGGATGAGCTCGCGGCACACGTTCTCGGCCTCGGCGAGGGCGCCGGTGCGGAACAGCAGCTGCGCGAACAGGGCGCCGCCGAGCTTGGGGTCATCGGCCCGCAGGGCTCGCAGCACGCGCAGGGCCGCCGGCGGATCGCCGGCCTCGGCGGTGTACTGCGCCAGCAGCACGCCGGTGTGCCACTGGCCGACGGGATGGTGGGTGCCCGCCACCTGGCCGAAGGCGACGAGCTCCTTGGCGGCGGCCTTGGGGTCGCCCATCGCGTAGGCCGCGCGGGCCCGCTCCCAGCGCACCATGGCCACGTCGTCGGGGAGGGAGAGCAAGGTGGGAAGCGCCAGATCGGGACGGCCATCGTCGAGATCGAGCAGCGCGCGCCCGAAGGTGAAGCCGAGCGGCTCGACCGCGGCGCGCAGCGGCTCGGGGTAGTTCTCGACAATGAGGGCGATGCGGGCGGCCTTCTCGTCGGCGTCGGGGTCGAGGTGGCCGTCGGTGGGCGTGGGTGCCAGCAGGCTGTCGCCGCCGCCCATGCCCAGTGGGTTCACCGACAGCAGGCGCGCCTCCTTCTCTTCTTGGGCGAGCTGCTGTTCGGAGCGGTGGATGGCCCGGATCTCTCGCAGCTGGCGACGGGTCTCGCGGAACTGCTGCTCGAGCCCACCGTGGTGCATCTCGTCGGCGAGCTCCATGTGCATGCGAACGCGGTACTCGTCGCCCGCGTCGGCCCAGGTGACGGCATGCTCCAGGTTCATCTTGCACAGCTCGGTCTCGGCGGCGATGCGCAGGCTCGTGGCCTCGTCGAGCTCGATGCCCCACAGTGCCTCACGCGCATCGGCCCAGCGCTCGCTGGCGATGTGCCCCTTGGCGGTCTCGATGCGGTCGGCGTCTGACGGCCAGATCCAGGAAAGCAGCCCCATCAGGCCTCCACTTCGTCGTCCAGGGGTTCGAAGCCGATCTCGGTGGGCTCCTCGAGGTTCTCGATCTCGTCGAGGTCTTCGGCCTCTTCTTCGTGTTCGTCGTTGTCTTGCCCGAGCTCGTCGAGCGGGCCCCAGCGGCGGTACTCACGCAGGAAGGCGAGGGTTCCGGTGTCGCAGCGGTCGACGAAGAGCACGCCGTCGAGGTGATCGCACTCGTGCTGGGTCACCGTCGCCGAGAAGCCGGTGAGCTCGTACTCCACGCGCTCGGCCGCGCGGTTGTAGAAGCTCAGGCGGATGTGGTTGGGGCGGTAGACGCGGCCACGAAGCCCCTCGATGGACAGGCAGCCCTCCATCATGCCGCTGTGCTCGTCGGTGAGCACCTCGATCTCGGGGTTGATCAGGAACTCCGGCCCGTTTCCGGTCTCGAGGTCGGCCACCACCACCCGCAGCGACGTGTACACCTGCGGGGCGGCAAGGCCGGCGCCGTCGTACTCGTGCATCGTCTCGAGCATGTCTTCGCAGAACTGCTGGAAGGCGGGTGTGGGGATGGACTCGATGGGCACGGGCTCGGCGACCATGCGCAGCACCGGGTGTCCCATCTGGGCGACTCTCAGGATGGCCATCGAGGCTCCGTGCAGGGTGGCTTCGGAGGGAAGCAGGGTGCCCCCAGAAGGAGGGTTAGGCAATGTAATCCCAGGAATGCTGGCCTGACACCGCTGCTGTTCACATCCCTAGCCATCGCGGCACCCAACCTCACCCACGAGGTGGTCACCGACGGGCCCGTGCGCAAGCGCCTGTCCGACGTGCCTGCGGATGTGGTGCTGCTCTACGGCGGCGAACAGCACGGGGTGCTCGGCCCCTGCGGCTGCGACGAGCGGCCCAAGGGAGGTCTCGATCGGGCGCTTCGCTATTTTTCAGCGGTGGCCGAGCGCGACGCTGGCGTGCTGCTTGTCAACACCGGCGGCTGGGCCGAGCCCACGACCGATCTGCAGGGACGCCCGACGCTCGAGGCCGCCGCGGCGACCGGCGAGGTGGTGCGCAACCTCACCGACTGGCATGCGGTCAACGTGGGCTGGCGGGACATTCCCGCGGTCCAGCTCGGCGGTGTGCCTGCTGGAGCGGTGAGCGCCAACGTCGACGGGGTGGAGCGGTGGCGCGATCTCGGAGAGGTCGTGGTGACCGGGGTCACGGGAGCGGGACCCGGCGCTCGTGCCGCCGCCGACGTGTCGGATGGTGTGGACGCCGTCCGAGAGCTGCTTCCGGAGCTGACGAGCGCGGGCTCGATCGTCGTCGTGCTCGCCTACGAGATGGGACCCGACACCGAGCGTCTGGCCGGGCTGCCGGGTGTGGACGTGGTGATCGAGGCCGGGGGCTTCGAGCAGTCCCATCCGCCCTGGGCAGATGCCGACACGGTCTGGGTGCGCAGCCGGTACGAGACCCAGCGTATCGGCGAGCTGCGGCTGTCGGTTGCCGATGGCGTGGTGACGGGCGCACTCGACCGGCATATCGACCTCGACCGCAAGGTTCGCTGACCTTGCCCCGCTCTGGGAACCGATGAACCGTCGTCTCGCGTTGTGGCTGCTTGCCGCTGTCTTCTTGGTCTGGCATGCCGTGGGCGTGTCGTCGGCCTGGGATGTGGCCAGCACGCGGCGTGGCGGGGCCGACTTCGCCTCGTATTACTACGCGGTCAAGGTCGCGAAGAAGGGCCAGGACCCCTACCGCAAGCGGCTGCTCTCGCGCACCGCCAGCGAAGAGCGCACGCGCCAGCAGGTGCACCCCTTCTTCTACCCCCCCACCTTCGTTCTGGTGACCGCCTGGGTCGACAGCTGGCCGCTCGACGAGGCATACCGCATCTGGTTCTGGCTCGACGAGCTGTTCACCCTGCTGTGCGGGCTGGTGCTGTGGCGATGGTGGCGCGAGCTCGGCGATGCCCTTCCGGTGCTCATCGTGGCCACCATCGCGGTGCTCACGGCCATTCCCAACAACCACATCATGGGCCAGGCCAACCTGCCGGTCTTGTTCCTGGTGCTGCTGGGCTTGTGGCAAGACGACGAAGACAACTGGGCCATCGCCGGCATCGCCATGGGCACGGCGTGCATGCTCAAGATGAGCCCGGCGCTCTTTGTGGCGTGGTGGCTGCTGCGCTGGCGCTGGAAGCCGGCGTTGATGGCGTGCGCGTGGGCGGTGGCGCTGACGCTGGCGTCGCTGACCCTGGTGGGGCCGGAGATCCAGATCCGCTTCTACACCCGGGTGCTTCCCACCTTCGCGAGCGGCAACTACAACGGGCTCAGGGTGCCGATCGACATGTTCGGCAACCACAGCATTCCCAACGTGCTGCACCAGCTGGTGCCCGGCAGCAAGCACAAGCTGTCGCCCATCGCCCAGGAGGGCGCCAGGCTCATCGGCGCTGGGCTGCTGGTGGCCGGCGCCACGCTGTTCTGGTGGGACACGACCGACAAGGTGAAGCGCTGGGCGCAGCCGGCAGCGGTCGCCGTGTTGCTGCTCATCATCCCGGTCTACACCTACGAACACCACGTCGTCTTCGCCATCCCCGCGGTGGTGTTGCTGGCTCATGCCCTGCTGAGCGGGCGATTCCCTCGATGGGTCTTCGGGGTGTACGGCGCCGCCGTGGCCGTCTGGGCCTTCCGCCTCTCGTGGATGAAGCCCTACTGGAACGGGTTCCGCAAAGACGACAACGTGCTTGGAACCCTGGTGGTGCAAGAGGCCAAGTTCGTGGCACTGCTGGCGCTGCTGGGCCTTGTCGCGGCGCTGGGGAACACCTGGGCCGTTAGGCGGGAGCCGGAGAGTGCCGATGAGTGAGCCGAACACCTTCCTGGCCGACCTGACGGTGGATAGCCGGGCGTACCCGCTGTACGAGCGGATCTATCTGTTCTGCGCAGCGACGTTCGTGACCCTGCTCGTGCTCACCAACATCGTGGGCATCAAGCTGTTCGCGGCCCCCCACGACCCGGTGGGCTTTGCGCTGACCACGGGCATCATCACCTACCCGCTCACCTTCCTCTTCACCGACGTGGTCAGCGAGATCTATGGCCAGAAGCGCGCCGACTTCATGGTGCTGCTTGGCTTCTTGATGAGCATGCTCATGCTGCTCATCGTGCAGATCGCGGTGGCCGTTCCGCCGCACCCCTACTGGGTTCCTCCGGATGGAGCGGGCTTCTACGAGTCGCTCGACGCCTACCAGCACGCCTTCGAGTCGGTGTTCAGCCTGCAGGGCATCCTGCTGTTCGGCTCGATGCTGGCCTACGCGGTGGCCCAGCTCGCCGACAACCGGCTGTACCACTTCTGGAAGCGGTACACCGAAGGGCGGCACCTGTGGTTGCGCAACAACGGCAGCACCATGGTGAGCCAGCTGCTGGACACCGCCATCGTGAACTCCATCCTTTTCTATGGCGGCTTTGGGCTGGAGTTCTGGACCGGGGTGCAGATCATGGCCACCATCTACGTCTACAAGGTGTGCATCGCCTTGCTGGACACGCCGCTGATCTACCTGGGGGTCTACCTGGTGAAGCGCGCGCTCGGAGCCGAGTTCCACCAGGAAGTGACGCCGCCCGGGGTGGTCGAGTGAGGCCGCGCGCGCTGGTGACGGGAGCAGGCATCCGCGTCGGACGGGCAATCGCGCTCGAGCTGGCGCGCTCGGGCTTCGACGTGGCGGTGCACTACCACCGCTCCGAAGCGCCGGCCACCGAGGTGGTGCAGGCGGCCCAGCAGCTGGGGGCCGACTCGTGGCTGGTTCAGGGCGATCTGTCCTCGGTCGGGGGCTGCGCTGCCGTCGTCGATGCGGTGGCGGCGCGTTGGGACTCGCTGGACCTGCTGGTCAACAACGCCAGCCTCTTCGAGCCCGTGCCCTTCGAGCACATCACGGCGGAGCAGTGGCAACAGCAGCACGACGTCAACACGCGCGCGCCCTTCCTGCTCTCTCAGGGGCTCCTGGGGCGGCTCAGGGCGAGTGGCGCCGGCTGCGTGGTGCACCTGTGCGACATCGGCGCCGAGCGGCCCGTGGCCGGCTACGCGCACTACTCGGTGAGCAAGGCCGGCCTCGTCATGCTGGTCAAGGCGATGGCCGTGGAGCTGGCGCCCGAGGTGCGCACGGTCGGGGTGAGCCCTGGTCAGGTGGCGTGGCCCGAGGACTATTCGGAGCAGAAGCGGGAGCGCATCCGGCGCCGAATCCCGATGGGCGACGCGGGTACGCCCCAGGACGTGGCCCGGCTGGTGCGATTCCTGGCGGTCGAGGGCACCTACCTGAACGGGGTGATTGTGCCGGTGGACGGCGGGCTGTCGCAGCGGTACTGAACGGCATGGACTTCATCGAGCTCACCGACTTCAGCTTCAAGACCATCGTGGGCATCTTGCCGCGCGAGCGCGTCGAGAAGCAGACCATCGAGGTGGGCCTGCGCCTGTTCCTCGACCTCGACGCCGCCGCCTTCGGCGACCTCTCCAAGTCGGTGAACTACGCCGACATGGCCGAGCAGGCGCGCTTCCTGGCTCAGGCCGGGCAGTGGTGGCTGCTCGAGTCCTATGCGGCGGCCCTGTGCTCGCTGCTGCTCGCGCCGCCCGCCCCCGGCGAGGAGCGTGCCCAGATCGACGCCGTCGAGCTGCTTGTGCACAAGCCCGAGATCCTGGGCGAGGCCGCTACTCCGGGCATCGGCGTGCGCCGTGAGGCTGGCTGGCGCGAGCTGGCGGTGGTGCGACCGGCACCCGGCGTCACCGCCGAGACGCTGCAGATCGCCCAGGGACGCGGTGCCTGGCGAGTGACCTGGGAGCCCGGTGCAGACTGGAAGCTGCCCCAGGGCAGCCAGCAGCTCGAGATCTGCGCCACCGTCGATGGAGGCCGCACCGCCCTGGTCGTGCGCTCCCCGCCGCTTGCTCCTCCAAAGTCCGACGACCCCTTCGACGCCTTGGGAACCGCCTGATGTCCAGACTCACCTTGTTCCTGACCCTCGGGCTTCTCGCTTGCCAGGGCCCACCCGACGAAGACACCAACGACAGCGGCGGCGGCGGGGACGCCGACGTCGATGCCGACTCGGACGCCGACGCCGACTCGGATGCGGATGCCGACTCGGATGCCGATGCCGACGCCGACTCGGATTCCGACGCCGACAGCGACTCCGACACCGACCCCGACACGGGTCCCGTCGACGCCGACCAGGACGGGTCGTTCGCGTCGGTCGACTGTGACGACAACGACGCGACGGCGTACCCGGGCAACACCGAGGTCTGGTACAACGGCGTCGACAACGACTGCAGCGGCGGCAGCGACTTCGACCAGGACCTCGACGGCGAAGACTCCGACCAGCACAGCGGCACCGACTGCGACGACCTCGATGCCAGCATCCAGGCCCCGGTCAACTACTACCTCGACGGCGACAACGACGGCTACGGCGGCAACGCCACGCCCTTCGTGCAGTGCACCGCCACCCCGCCAACGGGGTATTCGCCGACCAACGACGACTGCAACGACGGCGTGTTCGAGATGAACCCGGGTGCGCCCGAGATCTGCGGGAATGGCTTCGACGAGGACTGCTCGGGCACGCCGGACGATGGGGGGTGTCCGGTGGTGATGAGCCTGCCGGCCGGTGCGACGCACTCCATCCATGGCACCGACGACAACGACAGCGTGCAGATGTCGCTGTTCGGCGAGTTCGACGGGGATTTTTCGGCGGTCGACGTGATCGCCTCCGGCTTCGGCAACGATGGCTACTTCTTGTTGTCTGGGCCGCTGCCGAGCGGGGACATCGACCTCGAGGCGACGGCGAGCGCTGCCGTCGCCGGGTCCAACGGGGGCTGCCTGGGCTCCCATGTGGCCGTGGGCGACATCGATGCCGACGGCATCGACGAGATCCTGGCCGGCGACTTCTGCCACAACTCGTATGGGGGCATCGCCTACCTGATGGCCGGGCCCGTCGTCGACGGCTCGACCGATGCCGATGCCCTGGCCACCTACACGGTGACCAATGGCTACACGGCCTTCCCAGGTGACAGCCATGTCGGTGGCGATGTCGACGGCGACGCCATTCCCGACATCGTCGCCTCCAGCGGGCGCGTGGGCTTCAATGCGGGCCAGGGCGAGATCTGGGTGTGGCCCAGCACGCTCACGGGCGCGGTCGACCAGACCGACGCCACGCTCACGCTGGTGGGCGAAGGAAGCCAGGACTCCTTTGCAGCCTTCACCCACACCGGCGACGCGCTGTTCGCCTCGGCCTATGCCGCGAACTCGAACGCCGGACGGGCCTACTGGGTGGATGGCCCGCTGACCGGCACCCACACGGTGTCGGACGTGGCGTCGACCATCATCGATGGGTGCCCGAGCGATCGCCTGGCCACCCCGATGGTGGTCCCCGACACCGACGGCGACGGCATCGATGACATGCTGCTGTTCGGCGGGGGGAGCACCGGCTGTGGACCTGCTCTGGGCGGCATCCACGTCATCGAGGGCCCACTGCCCAGCGGCACCCTCAACATCTCGGACGTGGCCTTGGCCACCGTGACCACGGCCGGCGGCTTCTTGCCGTCCAGCTCTGGAATCGGCAGCGCTGGCGACTTCAACGGCGATGGGCTGAGCGACGTGATGGTGGGCGGCGGAAGCGGCTCGGCATCGGGCCTGTTCGTGCACCTGGGTCCGCTGTCAGGAGCACGGACCTCGGCCGACGCCGAGGTCACCATCAACACCAGCTCCAACATCAGCTTCTTGTGGTTCCCCTACGCCCGCGATGTGGACGGTGACGGCATGGACGACCTGTTCCTGTCGGCGAGCCAGTACAGCCAGGTGGGGAACAACCGCGGCGTGGTGTGGATCGTGTACGGACGGCCGTAGACCGGGGCCTACCCAATCACCCCGAGCTCTTTCCCCACCTCGCTGAACGCAGCGATTGCCTTGTTCAGGTGCTCGCGCGTGTGCCCCGCGCTGATCTGCACGCGAATGCGCGCGGCGCCCTTGGGCACCACCGGGTAGCTGAAGCCGATGACGTAGATGCCCTTGGCCAGCAGCTTGTCGGCCATGTCGCCCGCGAGGCGGGCCTCGCCCAGCATGATGGGCACGATGGGGTGAACGCCTGGCCGAATGGCGAAGCCAGCCGCGGTCATCTGCTCGCGGAAGTACATCGTGTTGGCCTCGAGGCGGTCGCGCAGCTCGGTGGTCTGGGACAGGATCTCGAAGGCCTTGACCGCCGCACCGGCCATGACCGGCGCCAGGGTGTTGCTGAACAGGTACGGGCGGCTGCGCTGGCGCAGCATGTCGATGATCTCCTGGCGCCCGGCGGTGAAGCCGCCGCTGGCCCCGCCGAGCGCCTTGCCCAGGGTGCTGGTGATGACGTCCACCCGGCCCATGACCCCGCAGTGTTCGATGCTTCCGCGGCCCGTGGGGCCGGTGAAGCCGGTGGCGTGCGAGTCATCGACCATCACCATCGCTGAGAAGGCGTCGGCGAGGTCACAGATCAGGTCCAGGCGCGCGATGTCGCCGTCCATGCTGAACACGCCGTCGGTGGCGATCAGGATGCGCCGGGCGCCGGCATCGCGGGCCTCGGTGAGCTTGGCGCGCAGATCGTCCATGTCGTCGTGGGCAAAGCGGTATCGCATGGCCTTGCACAGCCGAACGCCGTCGATGATCGAGGCGTGGTTGAGGCTGTCGCTGATGATCGCGTCCTCTTTGCCCAGGATGGTCTCGAACAGGCCCGCGTTGGCATCGAAGCAGCTGCTGTACAGGATGGTGTCGTCGGTGCCCAGGAAGGTGCTGATCTGCTGCTCGAGCCGCTTGTGCAGGTCGAGGGTGCCGCAGATGAAGCGCACCGAGCTCATGCCGTAGCCGTAGGTGTCCAGCGTGGCCTTGGCCGCGTCGACGAGCCGCGGGTCGTCGGCCAGACCCAGGTAGTTGTTGGCGCAGAAGTTGATGACCGCCGCACCCTGATCGGTCTGGATGTCGGCGGCCTGGGGCGTCACGATGATGCGCTCGGACTTGAAGGTGCCGGCGTCGCGGATGGCGTCGAGCTCGGCTTTCAGGGAATCGTGGACAGCGGTCGAGAACATGTGCACCTCGCAGCGGGCGCACGTTCTAGCACGCTACGCGTCCGGCTTGAGCAAGCTCTCGGCGGCCAGGCCGAACATGCTTCCAGGGTCTTTGGGCATGTAGATCTTGGTGGCCTGCCCGTTGGCCAGCTCGCGGCTCATGTCGTGCGCCTTCTGCAGCTCAAAGACGCGCATGACGCCCTCGGCTCCTTGGCTTCCGTCGAACACAGCCTTGAGCTGGGCGAAGCTCTGGGCTTCGGCGGCCTTGAGCTTGAGCATCGACTCGGCTTCGGCCTCGGCCGCCAGGATGCGGGCCTTCTTCTGGGCTTCGGCCCGCAGCAGCAGCGCCTCGGACTCGCCCGAGGCCGACAGGATCGCCGACTCCTTCTCGCCCTCGGCGCGCAGGACCGAGGCGCGCTTCTTGCCCTCGGCCTGGGTGATGTCGGTGCGGCGCTTGGTCTCGGCCGCGCGCTGCTCGGCCAGGATGGCGCCGAACTCGCCCAGGTCGATGTCCTTGATCTCGACACGGTCGACCTTGATGCCCCAGGGGTCGGTGGCGTGGTCGAGGCTCACCTTGAGCGCGGTGTTGATCTGGTCGCGGCTCACCAGCAGCTGGTCGAGCTCGAACTTGCCACACTCGTCGCGCAGGGCCGACTGCACCAGCTTCTGCAGCGCGGCGACGTAGTCCTGCACCTCGTAGACGGCCTTCTGCGGGTCGAAGATGCGGTAGTAGACGACCGCGTCGATGTTCACCGTGGCGTTGTCGCGCGTGATGACGGACTCTTTGGGGTAGTCGTCGACCTGCATGCGCATCGAGATGATCTCGACGTTGGTGCGCGGCACCACGTGGGAGCGGCCGTACTCGTCCTTCAGGAACTGGCTGATGGTGAAGCGGCCCACGGTGTCGCCGTAGCCCCACATGCTGAACAGCATGTGGATGCCGGGGTCGGCGACGCGGGCGAACTTGCCGCGGCGCTCGATGACCCGGACCTCGCCCTGGCGGACGACGACGTACTGCAGGGCGCCGAGGGTGAACAGTTCCATGAGGTTGGCCATTGGGGTCTCCAGGTGCGGGAACGACGGAACGGCACGCTACACCGCGTGCCGCTTGGGAGGAAGACGAGGTCTGCAGGCACATGAGTGCCGGCGCTGACTTGAGACTCGGGGCGGATCAGTACCGGTCGTACTCGGGCCGGGGCTCGACCAGGGCGGTCATGAAGCCCGCCGCGATCGCCACGATCAGGAAGACGATGCCCATCCCGTCGCCCTCCATCAGCTGGATGGGCACCATGCCGATGAGCATGAGCGGCGGCGTCAAGATGGCGCCCAGCACCTCGCCCTCGCTCAGGAACTGCAGGGCTACGCCGCCGCCGGCACCGAGCGCGATGGCCAGGTAGGTGAAGGCGCCGCCGATGAGGGCGGGCAGGCCGCCTGCGTAGCCGGCTCCGACGCGGGCGCAGAAGCCCACGCCGACCCCGCCGGCGATCATCAGGATCAGGTACTCGTAGCCGCTCGAGGCGAGCACCAGGCCGTGCACCACGGCGTAGGCCAGCATGCCCAGAGTGGCGGCGCCGCAGCCACCCAGGAACGCGCGCAGGTAGCTGGGCTGGGCGGTTGCAGGGTCGTCGTACAGGGCGGTGGTGGCGTTCATGGGGCACTCCGGGTTCGGGATGCCGCACATAGGCCGTCATTTCACAGGTTGCACGGGACCTTCAAGCCGTCGGGGTCGAACTTGCGGGTCGCAGCACCAGCTGCACCATGCCCTTCACGTTGCTGCATGCACCGGCCGGCCCGGCGTCGCCAGGAATCAAGAGGCGGAAGGGGCCGCCCTTGTCGTCGGGCAGCGGGCCATCACCCAGGCTGTGCAGGATCAGCCCGGCGCGCAGGGCATCGGCGGGCACCGGCGGTGTTGCGTAGCCGTCGGCGGCGACCACGACGGCCTCGCCGCCTCCTGGCCACTCGACCCGGTCGAGCAGCGCCGCCATGCTCGCGGCCGCGCCGCTGCGCTTGGGCACCAGCTCACTCACGTCGTCGAACCCCCCGGGCAGGGCCAGCAGGTCGTCGCGGTCGAGCTGGTGGCGCGCGCCGCTGGGCAGCACAACCTCGAGCCGAGTGGCGTCGACGGCCAGCTCAGTGGCGCTCATCACTGCGCCCTCGAGCCAGTCGACCACGGTCTGCAGGGTGTCCCGGTGTTCGGCGGCCACGATCAGGTCGACGCGCGAGTCGCGCCGGTACGAGGACAGGCGCTCGTGCACGCGGTTGCCGGCGACCTCGAGCAGGAACACGCCCTCCGGGGTTCGAAACAGGCCCTTGAGTCGGGCGACGGGCGCGCCGGCGCGGCCGGTCACCGCCTTGGCGAGGGCCTCGGTGAGCCGATCACGCGAGAACACGGTGTCGGCGCTCCAGGCGACCGAGCGCGCGACGTGCTCGTGGGTGGTCGCGGCGCCGGTGGCGTCTGGCGCGGGGGGCACGGCCACGAAACGATCGTGCGGCACCGGGGGCAAGGGCTCGAAGATGTCGAGCGGGAGGCTGCCGTTGCGGCACTCGATCTTCTGCACGGGGCCGGGCCACAGCGTCTTGCTCCACGCAAAGAAGGCATCGAGCTGGGCGTCGGTGGCGAGGTCGGCGCGGCTGGCCACCAGGATGTCGGCGGCCTCGGCTTGTTGCTTGAGCAGGGCGTTGGCGTCGCTGGCGACCGCGGGATCGACCAACACCACGACTGGGCCGAGCTGCAGCGCATCGGCATGTTTGCACCGGCGAATCGTGTCGATGAGGTCGCGGGGCTGGGCGAGGCCAGTGGGCTCGATGAAGATGCGATCGGGGCCCTGTTCGATGAGCGCGCCGAGAGCGTCGACGAAGCCCGCTGGCGCCGTGCAGCACACGCACGCGCCCTGGATCTCGGTCATGGCAAAGCCGCCGGTGGCCAGCAGCTCGCGGTCGATCTCGGCCTCGCCAAAGTCGTTGACCAGCACAGCCACCTTTTCGCGGCCTTTGCGGCGGGCGAGCTGGTCGCGCAGGGCGGTGGTCTTTCCGGCTCCGAGGAAGCCGCTGATCAAGTTTAGGGTGATGGCCATGAGTGGCGGTATCACGGCGGATCCGTGCGTGATAGGCTGCGTCGGATCGAACGGAGGAATCGGTGATCGGGCAGAAGGTCGGACCCTTCGAGATCAAGGCGGCTGCGAGCGTGCCCGAGTCGGGCAACTGGTTCGTGGCCAGCCGCGATGCGATGAGCACCAAGAAGCCGGCCCGTGTGCTGGTGAAGGTGCTCGAGCCCGATGCGAGCTCCGACGAGCGCGCGGCGCTGCAGAAGGAGTACAACACCCTCGCGCTGTTGCAGGAAGACCCGCGTGTGCCCAACGCTGTGGGCTTCTACGAGGGGGCTGGCGCGCTCGCCATCGAGTTCGTCGAGGGCATCCCGCTCACCGCGGTGATCGCCCGGCGCGACGGCGACGACGTGCAGATGGGCCCGCCCACCCTGCTCGACATCGGCATCGAGCTGGCCGAGGCCATCAAGAGCGCCCACCACAAGGGGCGGCACCACGGGCACCTGTCGCCCGAGCTCATCTGGCTGCGCGACGATGGCAGCCTTCTGATCTGGGGCTTTGGCCCCGGGCCCGATGCCGCCGGCGCCCCCGACTGGGACGCGCCCGAGCGCGTTCGCGGCGAGGCGGTGGCCGGGGCGACCGATCAGTTTGCGCTGGCCGGGCTGATGACCGGCCTGGCCACCGGCAAGCCCCTTTGGCACGGCGCCGATGCGACGGCGCAGGCTCGTCGAGGCGACACCGGGCCGTCGGTCAACCCCATCGCCCAGCAGTGGCCGGCGCTGGGGCGGCTGCTGCGCAAGATGCTCGACAACCGGCCCGGAAACCGCTTCCCCAGCATTCACCCGGTGCTTCAGGAGCTGCTCGCCCTGTCGCGCAAGGCGGCCGGGGTGAGCGAGCGCAAGGCCGTTGCCGAGGCCCTGTGGGCCGAGCGCCGCGAGGCCGAAGAAGCCGCGCGCCTCGCCGAAGAGGAGCGCCTGGCCGAGGTGGCGCGCAAGGAACGGCAGGAGCGCGAGGCCCAAGAAGCCGCAGAAGCCGCCCAGCAGGCTGCTCGCAAGGCCGAAGAAGCCGCCGCTGCCGCCGAGGCCGCTGCCGCCGCGGTGCTCGACAAGCCTGCCTCCGAAGACGACGAAGAGACCGAGCTCGACCTCAGCGAGCAGACCGCCTCGATCGACCAGCCCACGGCCGTCGACGAGCCAGCGGCGATCGAGCCCGTCGTTGCTGTGCGCGCCACGCCGCCGCCCATCAAGCGCCGCGCCACCCCGTTGCCCAACGAGGCCCTGCCCGTCGTGCGGCCCATGCTGGCCGACGACCACGACGAGGAGCCCACCACCGCGATGACCCTCGACGGGTCGCTGCTCGACTCCGCCGCCCAGCTGCGCGGTGCGCTGGTTCAGGACGACTACACCGCCGAGCGCGAGCCCAGCGTCGACCTCGACGCGCCCGACACCATGGAGCGCGCCGAGACCGAGATGGCCGGCGGCGAGGTGAACGAAGATCGTGTGCCCACCGAGATGGCCATCATCGATCGCGGCGGCGACGAAGAAGCCACGGTCATCGCCTCGCCCCAGATGCTCGGTGACCACCCCCAGCCCACCTCCATCAGCGACTTCGAGAAGGTGCTGCAGACCAGCGAAGAGCTCGCCGACGAAGACAAGCCCGTCATGGGGCAGCCTGGCGACGACGAGCAGACCGGCTCCAACGAGGCCACGGTGATGTTCGACGCCAACCGCCTCTCAGCGGCGATGGACAACGAAGACACCGATGTTCGCGCGGCTGCCGCGGCCGCCCTCGCTGAGTTCCCCGACGCGAGCGGCCCTCCCACGCTCGGCGCCCTGGGCCGCGAGCCCGACCAGCCCAGCGACCTGCACGACGCCCCCAACCGGGTACGCCCGCCCTCCGACTTCATCAACCCCAAGTCGGCGCCGCCGGCCGAGGCCAAGCCCGATCCCGTCAAGGCGCAGGACACCGCGATCACCGCGGTTCCTCCCAGCGTCGACGAACCGCTGTCCAAGCCCGACGAAGAGTTCGACACCGGGCCCATCCGGCGCGTCGACATCGCCGAGCTCACCGAAGACGGACCCCAGATCGGCGACACGATGGAGGTGCCCAGCGAGCTGCCCGAGCGCGCGCCGTCGGCCATCGAGCGCTATGCGCCCTGGTTGGTGGTGGGCATGGTGGGGCTGATGTTCATCAGCGTGCTCGTGTTTATGCTCGGCGCATGACCGAAGTCGCCCGCGGCCTGTCCGTGGTGGCGCTGCGCACGCCCACGCTGCCGCCCGCCACGCACACCAACACCTACGTCGTGGGGCAAGGCCGCCTGTCGGTCTTCGACCCGGCCAGCCCCTACGAAGACCAGCAGCAGATCCTGGCCTCCCAACTACAGGAGCGCTTCGACCGCGGGGAGCAGCTCGAGCGCATCGTGCTCACCCACCACCACCCCGACCACGTGGGCGGGGCGGTGGCGCTGGTTGAGCGCTTCTCGACCCCCGAGCGGCGCGTGCCCATCGTGGCCCATGCCGTCAACGCCGGGCTGGTGCCCATGCCGCTCGACGCCCACTGGGCCGATGGCCAGACGCTCGACTGCGGCGGGCGCCGCATCACCGCCACCCACACCCCCGGCCACGCGCCGGGCCACCTGGTGTTTCGCGACGACGACAGCGGCGCGATGATCGCGGGCGACATGGTGGCCGGCGTGGGCAC
>CBDCGT010000002.1:0-922500 GCA_965216925.1 Myxococcota bacterium
AGCCTCGCCGCGTGGCGGTGATCCAAGGAGAACGGGCCTCCGTGCCCGTTGCTGCTGCCGATTGCACAGGCACGGAGGCCTGTGCTCCTTGGCGGCCTGGCGGCGGCGATCGAGGCCGCGGACGGGGAGTTTCGCCGCGTGGGGGTGATCCAAGGAGAACGGGCCTCCGTGCCCGTTGCTGCTGCCGATTGCACAGGCACGGAGACCTGTGCTCCTTGGCTGTGTCGCGGTGATCGAGGCCGAGTTCGAGGCCGCGGCGAGGAGTTTCGCCGCGTGGCGGTGATCGAGGCCGAGTTCGGCGCCGACGTCGGGGAGTTTCGCCGCGTGGCGGCGCTCGAGGCCGAGTTCGGCGCCGACGTCGGGGAGTTTCGCCGCGTGGCGGCGCTCGAGGCCGAGTTCGGTGCCGACGTCGGGGAGTTTCGCCGCGTGGCGGCGATCGAGGCCGAGTTCGGCGCCGACGTCGGGGAGTTTCGCCGCGTGGCGGTGATCGAGGCCGAGTTCGGCGCCGACGTCGGGGAGTTTCGCCGTGTGGCGGCGATCGAGGCCGAGTTCGGCGCCGACGTCGGGGAGTTTCGCCGCGTGGCGGCGATCGAGGCCGAGTTCGGCGCCGACGTCGGGGAGTTTCGCCGCGTGGCGGTGATCGAGGCCGAGTTCGGCGCCGACGTCGGGGAGTTTCGCCGCGTCGCGGTGATCGAGGCCGAATTCGGCGCCGACGTCGGGGAGTTTCGCCGCGTGGCGGCGATCCATGGAGAACGGGCCTCCGTGCCCGTTGCAGCTGCCGATTGCACAGGCACGGAGGCCTGTGCTCCTTGGCCGTCTCGCGGTAATCGAGGCCGATCTCGAGGCCGCGGACGGGGAGTCTCGCCGCGTCGCGGTGCTCCAGGGAGAACGGGCCTCCGTGCCCGTTGCTGCTGCTGATTGCACAGGCACGGAGGCCTGTGCTCCTTGGCGGTCTGGCGGTGATCGAGGCCGCGGACGAGGAGTCTCGCCGCGTGGCGGTGAGCGGACCCGCGCTGCTACTCGTCCCACGGCTGAAAGTCGAATGCGATCTCGATCGGGAAGGGCTCGTCCTCCCTCAAGTCGCGTGAGTTCGAGACCTGGGCGTAGACCTCGACCTCGTGGGGGGCGAAGACGACGCCCTCGATCGGCTCGAGCTCGATGCAAAGGCTCCACTCGCAGATCGCGTCTCGCTCGCACGGGGATGTGTCGGAGAAGCTGTAGATCTCCTCGAACCCGCCGTCGCAGCCCGCATCGAAGTACGTCTCGTACCCGCCTCCCGCAACGGAGACCGACACCCGCAGCTCGTGCTCGGCACGCCGGCTGACGGCATCGGCTGGCACCGTGAGGTCGACCTGCAGGGTACCGGCCTCCTCTCCCCAGTCCCACAACCCCGATCCCTCGGCCGTGATCGCCGGCGGTGGGCGGCACGACAGCCCGGCGATGGCCAAGGTCGTGATGGCGGTTGTGGCGGCACGGGCACGCGTCTTCATCGGTGTGTAGTGTAGCCGGCGATGGCCACTACCCATCGAACCGCCAGCCCTCGTACTCGGTGAAGTAGTAGTACGGCGTGATCACGTTGCCGCGCACCTCGTTTCGCCAAGCGCTCTTGGTGTCGAGCTTCCACAGGTACAGGTAGGGCAGGTCCTGTGCCAGGTGGGCGTGCAGGTCGTGGTAGGCGTCGCGCAGCTCGGTGTCGGTACGGGCCGCCTCGGCGGTCGCGAAGAGCTGGTCGGTGTCGGGGTTGCTGTAGTCGAAGAGGTTGAGCGTGCCCTTGCCGCTCTTGCGGGTGTGGAACATGGGTTCGACGTCCTCGACCACCCCGAACGACCACTTGCCGACGAGCATGTCGTAGTCCTTGAGCTGACCGGTGATGGCCAGGCGGCGCCACTCGTCTTCGCTGATCTCGTGCACCACCCGGTCGAATCCGGCGGCTGCGAGCTGGTTGCCCATCTGGTTCAACAGGTCGACCGCTTCGGCATCGAGAGCGGAGTTCATGCCGATCTTCAGGGTGATGGGCTTGTTGTCGACGATCCACTTGCCGAAGTGCTGCGTGGCTCCGGCCTGGTTCATCAGGCCGCTGGCTTTGGCCAGGTCACTCTTGGCGACGGGCTCGATGGCGCGGTTGTAGAAGGGAGAGCTGCCCACGAAGGGCCCGCTGATGAACTCGGCGGGCGGGTTGGGGTCTTTGGCCTGGGCCCCCACGGTGAGCTTGCGAAGCTCCTCGCGGTCGATGGACAGGTTGAGCGCCTGACGCACGCGCGGGTCGGCCAGCGAGCCCTTGTTCGTGTTGAGCGCCACGAACCACCAGCTGCGGACATCGTAGGACTTCAGGGCCATCTGGTCGGACGCCTGCACCTGGGGGCGCAGCGGTGGCGTCACCGAGATGATGCCGTGGGCACTGCCCAGGGTCAGCGTGCTGACCGCCGAGAAGGGGTCGGGCATGGGGAGCTGCTTGATGAGCGGGATGCCGGCGTTCTGGTGGGCGTTGGGGAAGGCGGACAGGCTGACTGCACGGGGCCCTGCGCTCGCCTTGGTGGGTCCCGTTCCCGTGGGCCGCAGCGAGTAGTCCGCGGTGGGCAGGATGCTGTCGCTGGCGAAGCCGTGCTCGGGCAGGATCGCGAAGGACAGGCGGTCGAGCGGGTTGAAGAAGGCCTTGCGCAGGGTGATGCTCACGCTGTGCGCTCGGTCGTCGGCCTGGCAGCCGGTGATGTCGGCAGCGGCCTTGCGCACGCGCTCGCTGACCGCGTTGGTGGGCTTCTGCATCGCCCGGATGGTGAAGCAGATGTCGCTGGGCGACAGCATCTTGCCGTCGTGCCAGCGAATGTCGGCGCGCAGGGGCAGGGTGAGCGTTCGCCCATCGTCGCTGGTGCTCATCGACGCGAGGTCGACCAGCCGGCTTCGAGGCTCGTAGGTGATGGCCGACCGGTACGTCAGCCGGTCGTGGGTGAGCTCGTTCGTTCGAATCTCGGGCATCGAGTTCGCGAACAAGGGATTGAGGCTGATGGGTTTGGCCTCTTCGTAGAACGTGACTTCGGCGCCCGTGAGGAGAACGGAGCACACCACGGCCGTCACGACCGTGAGGGGTCGTACAGATTGCATGGGGTCTCCATGGGCCGCCTGGGGACAGGGTGGCGGCCTCGGAGGGGTGGACCCCGAGGTGTCCGGGGGGTTCCCAGAAAGTCGACCGGACCTGGGGTGCGGCTACCGCCCGACGCAGCAGAAGGTGTCGCCTGGAGGCGGGTCGACGACCACCCCGCCCCCTCGGCGGCCGCTGCGGGTGGACTGCCAGAGCAGCACCTCTCCGCTGATGGCGTCGATCTCGGCGTACTCGAACCGACTCGGTCGGCCTCGTCCGCCGCCGACCCAGTGCTCCACGACCCACACCGGGTTGGCGCCGCGCCACGGATCGAACCAGGGCCAGCCGTCGCGGAATCCGGACACGCAGATGGCGTACTCGGCCGAGACGATCTGGCTGGGGTCGCAGCCGGCCTCCGAGCAGCTGAACTGCGCCTCGTCGTTGACCCACTGCAGCTCGTTGGTGTCGACGTTGTAGGTGTCGGGGTCGGCGCGGCACTCGGCGGGGTCGCCCTGCCGGGACGCACCGGTGGTGAACAGCGAGCACGCGGACAGCAGCAGGATGGGGAGGGTCATGGCCGCATCATAGCGTGCGCAGGTAGGCGATCAGGTCGCTTCTATCCGGGGCATCGAGGTCCAGGCCGTGGTCGTGGCCCGGCTCCTGCCGCGTGGGATCGAACAGCTGATCCAGGGAGTCGACGGCGCCGTGGTGCAGGTAGGGTGCGGCCCGGCCGACGCCGCGCAGGCTCGGAACCCGGTACCCAGGCGATTGCCGGGCCGGGGAGGTGAACGCGCTGGGGTCGGTGCCGACGTCCAGCACCTGGTCACTGGTGAACAGGGGTGGGGCGTGGCAGGCGTCGCAGCCGGTGCGGTCGAACACCTGCTCGCCCCGCTGCGAGGCATCGGACGGAGCATCGGGGCCCGGCGCGGGCGGCAGCGAGCGCAGGTATTCGGCCAGTGCCCAGCTGAGAACCCGCGGGATGCGGTGCTCCCGTCGCGACGAGGTGATGAACAGCGTCTCGCAGCGCACCGCCAGCGTGGCGCTTGCGGTGTTGCGCCAGTTGCCGTTGTGCTGCAGCCGTGGCTTGTCGGCGATGCCGCCAAAGTCGGGGTAGGCGTAGGGGTTGAAGCGGCGGTCGCCCAGCACGTCGGCGCGGCCGGGGCCCAGGCGTTCGTAGTCGGCGGCGAGGGTCGAGTCGAGCTCGGAGCCCGTGTCGGCGACGGCGTTGGCCCGGAGCTGGGCCTGGCCGATGTCGAAGCGCCGGTTGGACAGCTGGCCGGTGATCTGCCCGTCGAGCTCGCTGGCATGGCACTGGGCGCAGGTGGGCGAGGCGTGGAGCTGGCCGTCCACATCGACGATGCGCAGCCCGACCCAGCTGCCGTCCCGCTCGATCAGGCCCAGCTCGGCCAGTGGTTCGCCGGCGTCGACCAGCGTGGTCCACGTGTTGTCGGTTCGCAGGGGGTACTCGAAGAACACGCGCTCGCCGAGGGCGATCCACGCGGCCGGCGTCGCTGGGAGCGCAGGTGGCGTGAGCGTGGTCGCGGATGCGGGGTCGAAGGTGAGCCGGGGTTCGGACGGCACCGGCGCGCTGGGTGGGTCCCACTCGGGCAGGGCCTCCCAGTCGGAGCCGCGGATGCCGTACTGGTCGAAGCGCTCGGCGCCGTAGTCGTTGTCGCCGTGCTCCAGGTCACGCTCGAGGATGCCGCGGCGGTAGACGAGGTCGTCGATGTAGGCCACCGGGTCGTCGGCGAGGTCGACGGGGGTGCACGCGGCGAGGAAGAGAAGCACCGTCCTACTCCACCCCCCACGCCAGGATGCCGGCCACGAGCACCCACCCGACGCCCTCGTACAGGGTGATGCCCAGGGCGTAGTCCCAGGGCAGGTGGAACCAGATGGGGTCGCCCCACTGGATGAACACCGTGCCCAGGAGGCCGGCGAGCAGCACGATGCCGAAGCGTCTCGCCGCTGAGGGGGCGGCCGCCAGCCACAGGATCCCCGCTGCCATGCCCACCAGCAGCAGGTGGTGCAGCGTGCCCCACAGCATCTTGATGGGGTTCTGGGGGTCGATGCCGTGGTCGACGTAGCGCACCTCGAAGAAGGGCCCGCTGGCGTGGGCCGACACGAAGGTCTCTTGCGGGATCGGGCTGTGCCGCGGCGGGTAGAAGTACGTGCCGGTCTGCGCGCCGGCATCGGCCAGGGCGGCGGCAACTGCGTCGCCGCCGGCCAGGGACGTGGCGTACACGCCGGTCAGCTCGAACAGGAACATCCAGTACAGCATGCCCCACAGCAGCAGGGCGAAGGTGGCGGTAGCGATGGACACGGCTGTGCGGGTGACGGGGCTCATGGCGTCCTCCTGTGGGCACTGTACTTCGTCCACCAATCGCGACAATATGTTCGTCTTGGACGAATTGACCCATGAATGAGACAGTCAGGCTGGACGACATGCGCGTGTTCTGGCAGGTCGCGGTCCAAGGCTCGTTCACGGCGGCTGGCCAGGCGCTGTCGATGCCCAAGCAGACGGTGAGCCGACGGGTGGCGGAGCTGGAGCGCCGGCTCGGCGTGCAGCTGCTCTACCGGACGACCCGGGCGCTTCGCCTGACGCACGAGGGGCGGCTGTACGCCGACCACTGCGAGGAGCTGGTGCGTGTCGCGGAAGCGGCGCATGCGGCGGTGCACGGCAACATCGACGTGCCGCGGGGTCGGCTTCGCCTGTCGGCCGACCCGCACTTTGCCGAGCACTTCCTGGTCGACGCCCTGCGCCGCTTCACCACCGAGCATTCGGCGGTGAGCGTCGAGCTCGTGGCCACCGAGCGCCGCGTGGATCTGGTGGAGGAGGGCTTCGACCTGGCGATCCGCATCGGCCGGCTGCAGGACAGCACCAGCCTGGTGGCGCGCCGCCTCGCTCCGGCGCACATCGCCTACGTCGCGAGCCCGTCGTACCTCCAGCAGCGCGGCGTGCCCGAGGTCCCCGACGATCTGCTCGCTCACGACATCGTGGGTGGGCCCCAGTCCCAGGGGGCCACGTCTTGGCCGTTCGTGCAGGCGGGCGAGGTGCGGCTCGTCGCGCTGGACCCGCGCCTGGTGGTGAACCGGCAGGAGCTCGTGCAGCGGCTTGTGCTCCAGGGCGCCGGCGTTGGCTTGTTCCCACGCTTCTCGGCGGCTCCTCACCTGGCGTCCGGTGCCCTGGTGCAGGTGCTGGCATCGCACACCCCGGCGGTGGGCGACATCTGGGCGGTGTACCACCGAAGTCGAGCGGTGCCGGCGCGGGTTCACGCCTTCGTCGAGCTCCTGGCCCAAGAGATGCGTGCTCATCGCACGCAGTTGTAGCCGCTCGGCCCCCCCTCGATGAACACACCGAGGTGATTGGCGACCACGCGCTCGGACCCCGAGGTGGGCAGGTTCACGCGGCCGAGTTGCTCGGTCCACATGGTGGTGGAGCCCCCACCGTCCAGGTTGATGGCAAAGCCGGCGCCCAGTCCGTGCATCTCACCGGCGAACTCGGTCACGGTCATGCCCGACGATGCGTTCTCGTCGACGGTGAGCAGGTACAGCGTCTCGCGGTCGAAGCTGAAGCCCGCGCCCGTGCGGGCTCGCACACTGGGGTTCGGGTCGGCGCGGGCGACGTCCCAGCTCACCAGGGTGGCGTCGCCGCAGACCGCCTCTTGCATCCACTCGAAGCCCGGGTACGGGGGTGTCTCGACCGCTGGCGCCTCCGAGAGCCACACTTCGCCGGGCCCCAAGGCCAGGAAGCTGCGGTAGTCGGTGTCGGCCGAGTCGGGCCACTCGCTGCCGCCCCCAAAGGCGACGCAGCCATCGGGACGGATGGGGCCGGTTCGGAAGTAGCCCCCGTTGATCGCGGCCAGCATGCCGCTCCCCGACCCCCAGGACGAGGTGGTCTGGCCTCGGTCGCCGTCCTCGGTTGCGGCGATGCGCAGGGATGAGTCGCACAGGTCGACGCGCAGGGCGCGGAGCCGATGGCCGCCGGCTGTCCACCGCCGAAGCTCGACCCCGCGGTGAAGCGGCTCCCACTCCATGGCCTCGACGTCGCAGCTCAAGGTGGCCAGGCTGGTGAAAGCGGTGCCCGTGTCGGCGCTGTCGGGGCATGCGTAGTAGTTGCGCGCACCGGGGCAGTTGTCGCGCAGGATCACCTCGCCGGGGCAGAAGTGCTGGCCGGCCTCGGGGCCCGAGCTGGCGGTGCAGTAGTCCTGGTCTGACTCGGTGAACGAGCCTCCTGCCGGCGTGGACGAGCCGTTGCACGTCCACTCCACGCGCGCGTTTCCGCCGCCGATGGGCCAGCACGATCGGATGAAGGTGTCGCCTGGGCACACCCTCGTTCCTGCGCCCGGATCGAGGGACACCGTGCAGCCGTAGTCGGTGGCCGTCGCCACGAAGGTGCCGGTCGCATCGCAGGTCCAGGTCACGTCGTTGCCGGCGCCGTCACAGCTTTCGAGCAGCACGTCGCCCGGGCAATAGGCCTGTCCCGGGTCGAGGGGCGTGGTGCAGTGGACCGCGCAGGGATCCGTGTCCGCGTCGGCGTCGGCGTCGGCGTCGGCGTCAGCGTCGGCGTCGGTGTCCGCGTCGGCGTCGGCGTCGGCGTCGGCGTCAGCGTCGGCGTCGGTGTCCGCGTCGGCGTCAGCGTCAGCGTCGGTGTCCGCGTCAGCGTCAGCGTCAGCGTCAGCGTCCGTGTCCGTCTCCACGCTCACGGCGGAGTCGTCGGTGGTCGTGGCGCGAAGTCCACAGGCGAAGACCAGCAGAATTGGCAGGAATAGGGGCATCGAGCCCACCATAGCGCTCTGTCTGCTAGGCTCGCCCGATGATGCTCGAAGGCTTGCGTTTGATGGCGGTCGGGATGACGACCGTGTTCGGCTTCCTCACCCTGTTGGTGGTGGCGGTTCATGCCACCCAGCGGGTTGTCTCGTGGTTTCCCGAGCCCGAACCCCCTCCCAGCAGTCCGCCACGAGATGCCGATGAGGCCATCGCCGCCGTGCTCGCCATCGTGGCAGCACAGCGAGGTGGCCGATGAAGCGGGTTGCCGTGATGAACACCGCCTTTCGAGACGGCTTTCAGTCGGTGTTCGGCGCGCGGGTGTACACCGCGGACTTCCTGCCGGCGGTCGAGGCCGCGAGGGCGGCGGGCTTCACCCACTTCGAGGCCGGCGGCGGGGCTCGCTACCAGGTGCCCTACCTGTACTGCAACGAAGACGCCTTCGACATGATGGATGCCTTCCGCGCGACCGCCGGACCCAACGCCAACCTGCAGACGCTGGCGCGCGGCGTGAACGTGGTCGGGCTCGACTCCCAGAGCTCCGACATCATCGACCTGCATGCCCGCATGTTCAAGAAGCACGGCATGACGACCATCCGCAACTTCGACGCGCTCAACGACGTGCGCAACCTGGCGTACAGCGGCAAGTGCATCGCCGACGCCGGCCTGAAGCACGAGGTGGTGGTCACGATGATGGGCCTGCCGCCCGGCGTCGACGGCGGGCACACCGCCGAGTTCTACCTCGGCGTGTTGCGGGGCATCCTGGACGCCGAGGTGCCCTACCACTCGGTGTGTTTCAAGGACGCCTCGGGCACCGCTCCGCCGCAGATCGTCTACGAGACGGTGAAGGCGGCACGCGCGTTGCTCGGCAACGACGTGCACATCCGTGTTCACACGCACGAGACGGCGGGAATCAGCATCGCTCAGTACCGCGCGGCCCTCGATGCGGGCGTCGACGGCATCGACCTGGCGATGGCGCCGTGCTCGGGCGGCACCTCGCAGCCCGACGTGGTCACGATGTGGCAGGCCCTGCGCGGCACCGAGTTCGATCTGGGGCTCGACCTGGCCAAGGTGCTCGAGGCCGAAGAGGTCTTCAAGGAGTGCATGGCCGACTACTTCATGCCGCCCGAGGCCCAGCGCGTCGAGCCCATCATTCCGCTTTCGCCCATGCCGGGCGGTGCGCTGACCGCGAACACACAGATGATGCGCGACAACAACATGCTCGACCGGTATCCGGCGGTCATCAAGGCCATGGGCGAGGTGGTTCGCCGCGGGGGCTTCGGCACCAGCGTCACGCCGGTGAGCCAGTTCTACTTCCAGCAGGCCTTCAACAACGTCATCTTCGGGCCGTGGAAGCGCATCGCCGACGGCTACGGCAAGATGGTGCTGGGCTACTTTGGCAAGACGCCGCTGCCGCCCGACCCCGAGATCGTGACGCTCGCCGGCGAGCAGCTGGGGCTCGAGCCAACCACCCGCAACGCCCGCGAGATCAACGACGAAGACCCCAACAAGGGCCTGGGCTACGCCCGTGGTGTGCTGCAGGAGCACGGTCTGGAGCAGACCGACGAGAACCTGTTCATCGTGGCCGCGTTGCGCGACAAGGGAGTCACCTTCTTGAAGGGCGAGGCCAAGACAGCGGTACGCAAGAACGTGGCGCCGGCAGGCGCGGCCCCTGCGCCGGTGGGCGACGCGTGGACGGTCAACCTGGGCGGAAAGACCTACGCGGTGACGGTCAAGGACGGCAAGGCCACCGTCAACGGCACCGAGTACGCCTACGACGTGAGCGCCGGCACCGGGAGTGGGTCGGCGACGTCGGGCCCGGCACCGGCATCGTCGTCGACGCCGATTCGTTCCGAGATGCCCGGCAAGGTGTTCAAGCTGGTGGCCAGCAAGGGACAGGCCGTCAAGCAGGGCGAGACCATCCTGGTGCTCGAGGCCCTCAAGATGGAGATCCCCATCAACGCGCCCGCTGACGGCACGGTCGTCGATCTGCCGGTGGCCGTGGGCCAGCAGGTCAGCGCCGGCGACGTGCTCGCGGCGCTCGGGTAGGCATGGCCGCCTTCCTCGAGCTGTGGGCAACGACGGGCCTGGCCAACTTCGGCCTGGGTCAGCTGGGCATGATCGGGGTGTGCCTGGTGCTGCTCTACCTGGCCATCGCCCGGGAGTTCGAGCCCCTGCTGCTGCTGCCCATCGGCTTTGGCGGCATCCTGGCCAACGTGCCGGTGGCCGACATCGCCGGCAAGTCGGGCTTTCTGGGCATCATCTACGAGATGGGCGTGTCCAACGGCCTGTTTCCCCTGCTGATCTTCATGGGCGTGGGCGCGCTGACCGACTTCGGGCCGCTGATCGCCAACCCCAAGACCGCCCTGCTCGGCGCGGCCGCGCAGTTCGGCATCTTCAGCACCCTGCTGGGTGCGCTGGCGCTGTCGGGTGTGGTCCCGGGCATCGAGTTCACCCTGAAGGATGCGGCGGCCATCGGGATCATCGGCGGAGCGGACGGCCCGACGGCCATCTTCTTGGCCAGCCGCCTGGCCCCCGATCTGCTGGGCGCCATCGCGGTGGCTGCCTACTCGTACATGGCGCTGGTGCCGATCATCCAGCCCCCGATCATGCGCCTGCTGACCACCGAAGAAGAGCGTCGCATCGTGATGACCCAGCTGCGGCCGGTGCGAAAGCTCGAGAAGATCGCCTTTCCCCTGGTGGTTCTGGGGCTGTGCGTGCTGCTGCTTCCCGACGCGGTCCCCCTCATCGGCGCGCTCACCTTCGGCAACCTGATGAGCGAGTCGGGCGTGGTCGACCGCATCGCGAACACCGCGCGCAACGAGCTCATCAACCTGGTGACCATCCTGTTGGGGCTCGCGGTCGGCAGCAAGCTGGCGGCCGACAAGTTCCTCACCGCCGAGACCCTGGGCATCCTGGCGCTGGGCCTCGTGGCCTTCGCGATCGGCACCGCCACCGGGGTGCTGCTGGCCAAGCTGATGAACGCGGTGAGCAAAGACCCCATCAACCCGCTCATCGGCGCGGCCGGCGTCAGCGCGGTGCCCATGGCCGCCCGGGTGGTGAACAAGGTGGGCCAGGAGTACAACCCCAGCAACTACCTGCTGATGCACGCGATGGGGCCCAACGTCGCGGGGGTCATCGGCAGTGCGGTGGCAGCCGGGGTGTTGCTGGCGCTGGTGGGGTAGGCAGGGGCAGGGGTGGGGTCAGTGTTCCCCCATCTCCTATTGGGCGTTGCTGTCGAACCCCGTGGTGCGCGGTCTCAGGTGGGGTCAGTGTTCCCCCTTCTCCTATTGGGCGTGGCGGAGCCGTCGGCTTCCACGGAGAAACGCCGATAATCGGCTGTAAAGGGAGAAGGGGGAACACTGACCCCGGATAGGGGTGCGCTGAATGCGGTTCTATGGCGGTTGACAATAGGAGAAGGGGGAACACTGACCCCCTTACGCCCCCGGCAGCGCCGGCGGTGCCTGCTCCATGCGCTCGCCCAGGGCGGACAGGGCAGCCTCGATGCTCATGGCCTCGTAGGCATCCAGCTGGGCGGCCGCGGCCAAGAAGTGCGCCTGCAGCCGGTCGGTCTCGGCGGCCAGGAGCATCTGCTGGTCGGCGACGGGCAAGAGGTCGCCGATGTACATGTCGGGCTCCTGGATCTGGGCGGCCTCGGCCTGGGTCAGGCCACTGGTCTGCATCCAATCCAGCAGCGGGCCGCGCCTCACCTCG
Organism: Myxococcota bacterium; assembly: GCA_965216925.1. Lineage (GTDB taxonomy): Bacteria > Myxococcota_A > UBA796 > UBA796 > CAYYHT01. Next base: position 11,555 of record CBDCGT010000002.1, read on the forward strand.
CCCAACAGCAGGTCATTGTCCTTGCGGGCGGTCCGGCGGACGAGCTCTTCGTGGCCGTCGACCCAGATGAGGTGGGCCATCGCACAGGGGCGGTCCTGCTCGTCGACAAAGATGTTCACCATGCCGAAGGTATCGTCGTTGAGGGGAAAGACGCGGGCGTTGGCGTAGTCGACCAGGCGCTGCTTCTGCACCGCGCGGCGAGCGGTGAGGTAGTCGCGCCAGGCATCGGTGTGGTCGGCGCCGACGTCGGCCGCCGCGCACTTCGCGCCCGGTGGACCGTCCACGCAGGCGGCGGCGGTGTTGGCGAGAGGCAGCGCGAGGGCAAGGGCGAGCAGCAGGCGAGTCATGGTGTTCTCCGGGCTGTGTACGCCCCGAGAACGCTCACCCTCGCCGGGGCTTACACTCCGCGATCAGCGCAGGTGCAGCTCTCCGCTCCACCACGGGTACCAGCCTTCGTTCTCGCCGCCTTCTTCGGTGTACATCATGCGGAACACGGTGTCGGTGGCGCCGATGGCAATGGGCCCGGTGCTGCCCGGCCAGTTGAACACGGTGTTCGTTCCGGTGCCGGTCTGGCCGTTGGCCACGAAGGAGTCGGCCGGGCCGCTCTGGTTCGCGCCACCGTACGAGATGTCGCCCGAGCCCGCGATGCTTGTCCAGTTGGTGTGGGCATTGCCGAACTCGCTGGTGTTGCCACTGGCTGCGTAGGCGCGAGCTTGCCAGTTCACCAGCTTGAACTCCGAGAAGCCCGCGGCGAAGGGGATGTCGTAGTGGTGCAGGTGCGATCCGTTCCCGTCTCGCGATCGGGGAAGGCAGCCGTTGTAGCTCACGGTCCCGCCCGAGACGGCGACGGCCGCGCCTCCCAGGTCGTTGCGTGCGACGCAGTCGGTGATCACGGTCCAGCCACCGCCGTCGGTGGTCATGTCGCAGGTGGCCTGGAAGGACGTGCCGTTGGGGCGAATCCAGTAGGTGCCGTCCCCGGCCCCCGGGCTGCGCGTCTGGATGTCGAGGCAGCTGTCGCCGGGGTTGGCCTGCGACCCCACGGGGACGATGCTGCCCCAGCCGGTGCCATTGCAGTACTCGAGCTCACTCGAGGTGGCGTTGTAGCGAATCGAGCCCTCGATGCTGCTGTTGCAGGTGGCCGTGCTGGTGCCCACTGGCACATGGCTGCCGGACGGGATCGCGCCGACGTCGGCGGCGGTGTGACCGTGGTCGCCCTCGGCCACGGTGTTGGCCGCCGTGCCCACCGGCAGCTGCCCAAAGGCGGCGCTGCCGCCGATGTCGCTGAAGCTGTAGCTGTGGCCGTGGTCGCCGGCGGCGACGTTGTTGGAGCCTGTGCCCACGGGCAGCTGGGCGACCGTGGCCGAGCCGCCGATGTCGGTGAAGCCGTAGCTGTGGATGTGGTCGCCGGCGGCGACGTTGTTGGAGCCGCCGCCCACCGGAAGCTGGCCGACAGCCACCACCCCGCCGATGTCGGTGAAGCCGTAGCTGTGGAAGTGGTCGCCGGCGGCGACGTCGTTGGCACCGCCACCAACGGGCAGCCGCGCGATGGCGAACACGCCGTTGTCGATGTGGCTGGCGTCGTGGGTGTGGGTGGCAACGGCGGGTGCACACACCCAGTCCAGCCCGTCGAAGGCCGCGATCTCGCCGCCGTTGCAGGTCAGCTCGGCCAGGGTGTCGCCGTCGCCGCCTGGCAGCGAGGCCCCGTTGATCTCGCCGTCGCTGTCGATGACGGTGGTGCCGTTGACGCGGATCTCGGTGGCGTCGACGATGCCGCCCGAGACGTTCTGAGCGGTGTTGGCCATGAAGGCGTAGGGCACGCTGTCGAGGGGAAGGCGGTCGGGGAAGGTGGACCCGTTGACCGTGATCTCGACCCAGAGCTCACTGCCGTCGAAGTCGGCAGGGTCGAACGGCGTGTTGCTGCCCAGGATGACCGTGTAGTAGCCGTTGGTGAAGGGCACGCCGGTCATCGCCTCGGACCACAGCTGGGTGCCGACCGTGGCATCGTCGAACAGCGCGAAGTCGAGGTCTTGTGCGCCGGTCAGCGGCGTGCCGGTCAGGTCGAACAGGCGCCCCTGGTGGGCGATCTTGGTGGGCACGGCGCTGGCGGCGATGGGAGCGAGCAGCACGAGGGCGGCAAGGGTGCGTTGCATGGGGATCTCCGGTTCCGATCAGGCTATCCCGAGCGAGCGTTGGACGCCCCTCCCTGGCCCGCCGGTCGAGCCGCGGATACCGGGCCCAAACCCGCGAAAGGAGGCGCCATGGACGGCCCGGTGGCCGATCGCTGTTGGAGCTGCCGAGCACCGATGAACGGTATGGCCGTCTGTCCCGAGTGCGGTGAGCATCCGAATGCCGAGCCTGGCCTGTGGAGCAAGCAGAACCCAGGACGCCTGGACTTCCGGGCCATCCTCATCTTGGTGCTGCTGGTCCCCACGCTGATCTGGAAGACGATCACCGAGGCGATGGCCGGCAACGGGCAGGACGCGCTGATGTTCGGCGGTCTTGGCCTGGTGATGCTGTTCTTTGCTGGGCTGCATCTGTACGGGCGCTACGCCCGAGACTGAACCGCCACGAGCGCGAGGTACTCGTCGTAGGTCAGGCGTTCTGGTTTCACAGGTTGCGGCGGTACTCGCCGCCCACCTCGTACAGTGCGTGGGTGATCTGGCCCAGGCTGGCGACGCGCACGGTGTTCATCAGCTCGGCGAACACGTTGCCATCGGCAAGGGCCACCTGCTGAAGCCGGCGTAGCGCCTGCGTGCTCTCTCCCTCATGCTCCTTCTGGAAGGCGCGCACCGAGTCGATCTGCCGCTGCTTGATCTCGGGTCCGGCTCGACGCAGCTCGGCGTTTCGGCTCTCTTCGTCGCCCTTGTTGGGGTCGAGGAAGGTGTTGATGCCCACGATCGGCAGCGATCCATCGTGCTTCTTGTGCTCGTAGTGCAGGCTCTCTTCTTGGATCTTGGAGCGCTGGTACTGCCGCTCCATGGCGCCCAGCACGCCACCCCGCTCGCTGATGCGCTCGAACTCGACCAGCACGGCCTCTTCGACCAGATCGGTGAGCTCGTCGATGAAGTAGCTGCCCTGCAGCGTGTTCTCGTTGAAGGCCATGCCGAACTCCTTGGCGATGATGAGCTGGATGGCCATGGCGCGGCGCACGCTGTCCTCGGTGGGCGTGGTGATGGCCTCGTCGAAGGCGTTGGTGTGCAGGGAGTTGCAGTTGTCGGTGAGTGCGAGCAGGGCCTGAAGGGTGGTTCGGATGTCGTTGAACTGGATCTCGCGGGCGTGCAGCGACCGGCCACTGGTCTGGATGTGGTACTTGAGCTTCTGGCTGCGGCTGTTGGCGCCATAGCGCTCGCGCATCGCCACGGCCCAGATGCGGCGAGCGACGCGCCCGATGACCGTGTACTCGGGGTCGAGGCCGTTGCTGAAGAAGAACGACAGGTTGGGCGCGAACGAGTCGATGGGCATGCCACGCGCCAGGTAGTACTCGACGATGGTGAAGCCGTTGGACAGCGTGAAGGCGAGCTGGCTGATGGGGTTCGCGCCGGCCTCGGCGATGTGGTAGCCGCTGATGCTCACCGAATAGAAGTTTCGAACCTCGTTGTCGACGAAGTACTGCTGGATGTCGCCCATCATCTTCATGGCGAACTCGGTGCTGAAGATGCAGGTGTTCTGGGCCTGATCTTCTTTCAAGATGTCGGCCTGCACGGTGCCGCGCACCGTCGAGATGGCGCGCTGCCGGATCTGCGCGTGTTCCTGCTCGTTTGGGGCCCGCCCGTTGTCTTTGGTCCAGGCCTCGACCTGCTGATCGATGGCGGTGTTCATGAACATGGCCAGCAGGATGGGTGCCGGGCCGTTGATGGTCATGGACACGCTGGTGGCCTTGGCGCACAGGTCGAAGCCCGCGTACAGGATCTTCATGTCGTCGAGGTGGGGCACGCTGACGCCGCTCTCGCCGACCTTGCCGTAGATGTCGGGCCGCTCGTGGGGGTCTTCGCCGTACAGGGTGACCGAGTCGAAGGCCGTCGACAGGCGGTGCGCCGTCTCGCCCTCGCACAGCAGGTGAAAGCGGGTGTTCGTCTCTAGAGGGCCGCCTTCGCCGGCGAACATGCGCTTGGGCAGCTCGCCCTTGCGCTTGAGCGGAAACACGCCGCCCGTGTAGGGGAAGGAGCCGGGGAGGTTCTCGCGGTAGGCGAACTTCAGGATCTGCCCGTGGTCGGCGGTCCGGGGCAGCGAGACACGGGGAATCTGGCTGTGCGACAGGCTCTCGATGTACATCGGCTGGCGGATGTCGCGGCCGCGCACCTGGTACACGAAGTCGGGCTCGGTGTAGGCGTCGACCCGCGCCTCCCACCCCGCGAGGATGGTGTGGGACTCCGCGCTCAGCTCGGTGCGGGCCTGCTCGGTCAGCGTAGCCACGACGGCTTCGGCCTCGGTTCCGACCACCTCGACCAGCGTCTCGGACAGGCGCTGATAGCGGCGGGCTGCGCGAACCTGGGTGTCGGCCGACGCGTGGTAGCCGCGGACCGTGTCGGCGATCTCGGCGAGGTAGCGCACGCGCTTGGGCGGAATGAGCGCCTTGGCGGCGGGGCTGTAGTTGTTGTCGGGCTTGGCGATCGACGAGCGGAAGCCCAGATCGAAGCGCTCGTTCAGCAGGTCGATGAGCCCCAGGTACAGGGCGTTGACGCCCTCGTCGGCGAAGCGACTGGCGATGGTGCCGTACACCGGCAGGGTGCTGTCGTCGGCGTCCCACAGCTCGCGGTTTCGGCGCACCTGCTTGCGAACGTCGCGAATGGCATCGAGCGCGCCGCGCTTCTCGAACTTGTTGAGCACGATGAGGTCGGCGTAGTCGAGCATGTCGATCTTCTCGAGCTGGCTGGCGGCGCCGAACTCGGGGGTCATCACGTACACGCTGATGTCGCTGATCTCGGTGATGTCGGCGTCGCCCTGGCCGATGCCCGAGGTCTCGACCACGATCAGGTCGAAGCCGCCGGCCTTGCAGACGGCCACGGCCTCTTCGATGGCGCCCGACAGCTCGCCCTTGCGGGAGCGCGTCGCCAAGGAGCGCATGTACACACGCTGAGGGTCGATGCTGTTCATGCGAATTCGGTCGCCCAGCAGGGCCCCGCCGGTGCGCTTGCGGGTGGGGTCGATGCTGATGACGGCGACGCGACCCTGCTCGTGGTCCATCAGCCAGCGGCGCAGCAGCTCGTCGGTCAGGCTGGACTTGCCCGCGCCGCCGGTGCCGGTGATGCCGATGACCGGGACCCGGAGATCCGAGATGCCGTTCTCGAGGGCGCCGCGCACGTCGGCGGGTAGGGTGCCCGGCTGCTCCAGGTCGGCCTCGGCCAGGGTGATCATGCGGGCGATGGCGCTGACATCGCCTGCGGCGACGGCCTGCAGGCTGGTGGGCGCCTTGGTGGCCGGGTCGAAGTCGCTCTTGGCGATCAGGTCGTCGATGATGCCGGCGAGGCCCTGGTTGCGGCCGTCTTCGGGGCTGTAGATGCGGTCGGCCGCGCCCTCGCGCTGCAGCGTCTCGATCTCGTCGGGCACGATGACGCCACCGCCCCCGCCAAAGATGCGGATGTGCTGGCCGCCCCGCTCGTCGAGCAGCTGCCGCATGTAGCGGAAGTACTCCATGTGCCCGCCTTGGTACGACGACAGCGCGATGGCCTGGGCATCCTCTTGGATGGCGGCCATGACCACGTCTTCGGCAGTGCGGTTGTGCCCGAGGTGGATGACCTCGACGCCGGAGCTCTGCAGGATGCGGCGCATGATGTTGATGGCGGCGTCGTGGCCATCGAAGAGCGAGGCCGCAGTCACGATGCGGATGGTGTTCTTGGCCTGGTAGCGCTCGGACATGGGGGGCTCCGGTCAGTCGGGAGGACTAACACCACGGGCACGGAGGCCGGCGCGGAGTGCGAGCACCTCATGTAGGGCTCCACTCGGTGCACTGCGGGTTCGAGAAGTTCTGCACTCCCGGGACGGGTGATGGGGTCAGATCACAAGAGCGGCATTTTTGCCGCTCTTGTGATCTGACCCCATGTACAATCTCGGGCAGGAGCCCCATGCGTCGCCTGATCACCATCGTTGTCACCGCCGCCCTCACCACGGTCGGCAGCCTGTACTGGCTGCACGATGGAGACCTTGACGAGGCGGCCGAGCTCTACACGCCGGACTGGAACGCCGAGGTGCTCGCCAAGAACGCCGGCATCGAGGAAGCGCCGTAGCCCTGGCGCGCTCGCACGGGCTGTTTGGCCCTGGCAGCGCGATGTGGCGCGTCATGGGCGAGACCGCCGTGCCACTCACGGGCATGCGCGCCGTCATCCTGCAGATCTGCCACCCGGCGGTTGCGGCCGCCGGCGCCGGCAACAGTGTGTTGAAGCAGTCATTCATTCCTCGGGCGCGCAGCACCTTCGCCACGATGTACCGCCTGATGTTCGCCGACATGGCCACCGTCGACGCAGCCGGTGAGCGGGTGCGCGCCATGCACGACCGGGTGACCGGCATCATCCCGCCTCAAGCTGGCGGCAAGCACGTGGGCCAGCCCTACCGCGCCGACGAGCCGGAGCTGCTGGCCTGGGTGCTCGCGACCCTGATCGACAGCACCTTCGTGGCCTACGACCGCCTGCTGCAGCCCATGGACCTCGCGCTCGCCGAGGATTTCTACCAGCAGATGCTGACCATCGGCGGCGTTCTGGGCATGCCCCGCGACGCGCTTCCGGCCGATGTGGTGGGCTTTCACCGCTACTTCGATCGCATGCTGGCCAGCGACGAGCTGGTTGCTGGCGAGATCGCCAGGGACCTCGTCGGCTTCTTGATGACCGACGGATGGGACCTGGGACCGCTGGACGAGACCTGGGCTTCGGGCATCCTGCCCGCCCGCTTCATCGAAGACTTCGGGCTTCCCACCGGGCGCCGCGCCCGGGCGGGCTACCAAGCGCTGCTGTGGGCGGCGCGCACCGGACTGCGGGCCACGCCGGCGCCGTTGCGAAAGGTTCCGCCCTGGCACGCCGCCATGGTGCGGATCGCCCGGGCCGAGGGACGCCGGCCGAGCCGGTTGAGCCGTGTGTTGGCACGGGCCGAGCCGGTGCTTGCCGGAAGCTCCGCGCCAGTCGGCCCAAGCTCCGGTTAAACCTGTGGCCATGCCTGCTCTCATTGCTCTTGCCCTCGCCCTGTCCTCCTCTGCCCTCGCCGCCGACGAGCCCTGCTACGGGCACGAGTTCGACAACCGCATCGACTCGGCCAACTACTGGCTAGAGTGGGAGAGCGGAACCATCACCGAGGCCGAAGCGGGCAACCTGATCAACGCGGCCGAGTCGGCGCGCCTGTACTTCGAGCAGCAGGGCTACCCGATGTCGCCGCACGCCCAGGTCATCGGCATCTACGACGGCGCTTCGCTCTTGGGCAACGCGGTCACCGAGTACTGCGTCGCGTTCGACGACTTCGTGCCGCGCATCCAGCTCAACCACACCCAGATCGCCTTCGACGACGACGGCGGGTTGAGCACCATCGCGCACGAGGTCGCCCATACCGCCCAATATTCCTACACCCGCACCTACCAGAACGGCGTCGACAGCTGGACGTGGTGGCTCGAGGGCACCGCCACCTGGATGGCGCTGGGACCGCAAGCCGACACCGGCGGCTGGAAGTGGGGTGTGTCGGGCTACATCGCCGACCCGGGCGAGACGCTGTTCGGCGGCATCCTCACCTACCAGACCGAGCCCGAGAAGCTGTACGGCACCGCGATGATCGCGTCGCACCTCGAGGCGTACACCGACGACCCCGACATCATTCGCCAGACCTGGGAATACGCGGGCACTCAGAACGGTGAGCGCATCCTGTGGCCCGACGCCATCGAGGCGGTCGACGTCGAGTTCACCCCGTACTGGCAGGACTTCCTGGCGCATGCACCCACCGTCGACGTCGAGTACGGCGAGCTGCTGCAGTCGGGGCCGCCGGTGGCCAGCTCGGCCTTCGAGCTTCCCGCCGAGGGCACCGCCGAAGAGGCCGAGCGGCTGGGCTGGCAGGTCGTCAAGTTCTCGCGCTGCCTGTCTTCGTGGACCGATGGCCTGACGGTCGAGTTCGAGGGCGACGCCAACGCGACCTGGACGGCCGTGCTGGTGCTCACCGAGGGCGAGAACCCCGGGTCGCCGGTGGTCGACATGGTGCCGCTCGAGGTCGGCGCCGACGGGCTGGGGAGCGCCACCCTCGATCTACAAGACAACCACTTCGCCTGGCTGGTTGCCTCGCCCTACGACGTCGAGCCGGGCAGCTGGGCCTTCAGCTACTCGGCCGCCAGCGCCGATGGCGAGCCGGTGACCTGCAGCGGGAACAACGACGACGAGATCCCGTTCGGGCAACCGCCGGTCGAGAGCTCGGGTGGCTGTTCCTGTGATGCGGGTTCGTCTGGCGCCGGTGGCCTGGGCTTGGTGCTGGCCATGGGTCTTTTGGCCCGTCGCCGCCGACAGTGACGGTTCGTCGCGACGTCGACGGGGTGGAGGCGGACCTCGCTCCCAGGCCCCGAGCGGCGCTCGCGACCGCGGCTTGGGTGCTGCTGGCCCTGGCGGGCTTGTCCGGGGGCACGGGCGTGGTCTCGGGGCTGGACACCGCGCGCCTCACCGCCGAGTACGCCTACAGCGAGCGCGATCGCCAGGCCGAGCTGATCCACGCCAAGATCGCTGCCTGCGTCGAGCACCCCAACACGCTGTTCTGCAGGCCGCTGACACCCCGGGACCTCGCCCGTGCTGGCAGCGCCGCCGAGCGCCGTGCCGCCTGGCTCCAGCAGGCCGGCAAGCGCACCCGCGGGCTGTACCCGAGCTGGCAGCCCGGACAACCGACGCCCCACACCGACCCCTACTGGTTCGCGCGTTCGTGGTTGGTGCTGGGGGTTGCCTTCTTGCTGGCATCGGTGCTGTCCCGCGTCACGAGCCGGCGCGGCGAGCGCATCGCCATTCGCATCACGCCTCACAAGGTGGTTCTCGACGGCGTCGAGGTGCCCACCCGAAGCATCGCCGGGGTTCGCTGGGCCGATGGCCAGCTGGTGCTGGAACTCTGGGACGGCGGCGAGGTCCGAAGCCGAGCGACCGACGAGCTGGCCCTTCACGCTCTGGTCGACGAGGTCGAGGCCTTGCGAGCGCTGCCCACCGAGCACATCCAGGACGACGCCGCTGAGCAGCAGGTCCGCGCGGCGGCTCAGCAGCTGCGGGACCGGACGTGATTCGGCAGGAGCTGCATCGGGTTCGGGCCGAGCTGCCCGTTCGGCCTGCGGGCGCCCTGCCGTGGGTGGTCGCCGTTCCGCTGTTCGCGTCGCTGGTGTTCGGGTTGATGGGCGTGGCCTGGGCTGTCGGCGCGGGTGCCAGCCTCGAGCGCGACCGCCAGGTCGCGGCCCAGGCGGCTGCGTTGGCTGGGCAGTTTGCTGAGTGCGCCGGTCGCTACACGCCCTCGTGCGGGCACATCGTGCCGGCTGTCCTGGTGAACCAGCCGACGCCAGACCAGCTCTACGATCACCTGGCGCGGCGAGTAGAAGGGAGGCAGGGTCTGCCCGATTGGCCCGCACCTGGCATCGCCAGCGCCCAGGCCCTTCACCGGTTGGACCCCGAGCTGTCGCAGCGACTGCGCGACAGTGCTCTGGAGCGCGACTGGCGAGCGGATCGCACCCACTTGCCCATGCGCATGCACACCGCGCAGCTGCACGAGGCGGTGCCCGACGATCCGGAGCTGGTTCCGGCCTGGGATGCAGCAGGCCAGCACGAGCAGGACCTCATCCGAGCCTGGGAGCTGGCAGCCGAGGTCGCCAACGATGGGCAGAACCCGGGCTGGAGGCAAGCGGCCCAGGCGTCGTTGCTGGGCCACCTGGGTGCGACGCCCTGGTTGTTCGGCAGCGCGTTCGCTTTCTTGCTGATGTCCCTCGCCGTCAATGGCTTGGGCAGGCGGTTGCAGCGGCCCGTTCGGGTCGAGGTCGGGCCCCACGGCATCCGCTTGGACGGGCAGAGCATCCGCGCCCGGGCCATCGCAGACGTGCGATTGGTCGAGGGGTGCATCGTCATCGACCTGTGGGATGGCCGCACCGTGGCGAGCCGGCCGCTAGTCGACGATCTGGATATCTACGCCGTCATCGCGGCGATGGACCGGGTTCGCAGCGCCCCGACCGAGCACATCCAGGACGACGCCGCTGAGCAGCAGGTCCGCGCGGCGGCTCAGCAGCTGCGGGACCGGAGCTGAGGGGAACCGCGCCGAGCTCGATCGTGTCCCACCGGTTGTCCCCACCCCCGGAGCACGCGTGAGCTTCGAAGCCCGCATCGATCGTATCGGTGCCCAGCTGCGTCCCCGATGGCGCGAGCGATGGCTGCTGCAGGTCGTCGCTGTGCTCGGCACGGTGAGCTTGCTGTGCGCGAGCACCGTCGTGGGGCTGTGGGCCGAGGACGCCTGGGTGAGACAGGCGGTCCGCACCGATGGCAGCAGCTGCGCGACCGCGCCGCACCACAGGGACTGCGCGATCAGCCGGCCTCCGCTCCTGGGCGCGCTGCCCACGCCGGCCCAGTACTACGACGCCCTCACCACGGCGCCGCCACCCAACCTCGTTGCGCAGATCCCGGCCGACCCGGCACGATCGCGCATGCCTGCAGAGGCTTGGCATGCCGAGCTGGTGGCCTTGAGCGAGCAGCGGGCCTGGGCCGCCGAGCTGCGGCCCGAGCACGCGAGCTGGACCCGGCCCAACCTGCTCGCCGCCGACGATGCCACCCGCGAGGCCGTGCTCGCCTACACCCAGCGCCTGCGGCTGCTGTGGAAGGACGCCTACCGGTCTCCGTTTCGACCCATCACACCGGCGTATCGTCCGTGGTGGCTCACGGGCGCCCTGATCGGAACGTGCCTGGTGCTGTTGGTGGCGTCGATGCTGCTGGCCAGGAGGGTGTGGGCGGCGGGGGCCCCCGTCGAGATCGGGGTCGATGGCTGGCGCCTGCGCCTGGATGGCCGGGAGTTCAAGTTGGCCGCGGTGCGCGCGATCGGGCGCCGCGATCGGGTGCTCTTGGTGCTGATGACGGATGGCACCCTGGTGGAAGGCCGCGAAGTGCATGGCGAGGCGTTCGAGGAGCTGGTGGCCGTGGTCGAAGCCCTGGCGCCGCTGGCCCATGCCGAGGCCGAGCACGACCAGGTCGCCGAGCGCCGCATTCGGCGGGCGCACGCCATCCTGGCCGGCCGAGCATGATCCGCCGCGACCTCGATCACGTCGAGGCGGAGCTGACCCCAGCCCGACCATGGCTGCTGGCCAGCCTCGCTCTGGTGTTGCTGGTGCTGGCGGGGCTGGTGGGCGTTGCCGGGCGCGCTCCGCTGCACCCGCTGGCCGAGCTCCCGGCCCAGCCGAGCGCCGCCTCCAAGATGCCGTGGCTCCCGGACTGCTCGCTGCAGCCCGATGAAGCCTGGTGCGCCGACATGCGGCCCATCTTGCTGCACAAGCCGATCACCCCCGGTCAGGCCTACGACGAAGCCCGTCACCTGGCCCCTGGGGCACAGCCGGTCATCGACCGCGTCGACTCGGCCCAGACCTACCCCTGGCGCAACCTGACCGCCGCCGAGACCGAGGCGGTGCAGGAGCTTCGCGCTCAGCGCCGCAGCTTGGGCAAGCGTCACCGCCTGCAGGGCCAGGACGACTACGCCATGCCCGATCCGCCAACCTCGCTCGACGAGGGGGAGCTGCGCTGGCAGCGCCACGCGCTGCAGGCGGCCTTCGAGCAGCGCGAACGGCTTCACCTGGCGTGGCGGCCGGTGCTGCGGGCGCGCGGCTACGAGGACAGCTTGCAGCCGCTGGACCACGATCGGTGGCTGGTGGAGCGGGCGCGCTGGCGGGTGGATGCGCTGCGGCACCGGCAGGCGCTTCAGAGCCGCGGCCTGACCGGCGGCACCGCGGTGGTGATGTTGGGCATGGCGCTGATCCTGTTGCTGTTGGCGGGTGCGGGGCGGCGCCGCATCCGGGTGCGCGTGACCGGAGATGCGGTCTTCTTGGACGATCAGCGCATCTCGTCGACCGAGGTGGTGGACGTGCGCTGGAGCCGAGGTCGGCTGATCATCGAGGGAACGAGCGCCGTCTACGCCAGCCGGCCCAGCGCCAACGATGCCGAGGGAATCTCGCTTGTGGCGGCGATCGAGCAGCTGTTGGGCGACCACGCCCTGCGGCACGAGGAGGCGGCTGCTGAGAGGCGGGTGCGCGCGGAGTCCGCGACACTGCGCGACCGTGCGTGACCGTGGCCCTTCCGTGCCTACACGTTACGGTCCCAGCCTTGCAGTTGGAGCCCCATGGCCTCCCGACGTCCCGAACCCCGCCGCATCCCCAAGCCCAAGTGGCTCAAGGTGCGCATGCCCGGCTCGCCGCGGTACCACAAGATCAAGCAGCGGGCGCGTGAGCTCAAGCTCGCGACCGTGTGCGAAGAAGCGCGCTGCCCCAACATCGGCGAGTGCTGGGGCGGCGGCACCGCCACCTTCATGGTCATGGGCGACACGTGCACGCGCGGCTGCCGCTTCTGCGCGGTCAAGACCCTCAAGACGCCCAGCGCGCTCGACCCCGACGAGCCGCACAACGTGGCCAGCGCCATCCGCGAGATGGAGCTCGACTATGTGGTGCTCACCTCGGTCGACCGCGACGATGTGCCCGACGGTGGCGCCGCCCACTTCGCGGCCTGCATCCAGGCCATCCGCGAACAGGCACCCAAGACCATGGTCGAGGTGCTCATCCCCGACTTTCGCGGCGACACCGACGCGCTTCGCACCGTGGTCGACGCTGGCGCCGAGGTCATCGCCCACAACGTCGAGACGGTGCTTCGCCTGCAGGGCGAGGTGCGCGACCCCCGCGCCAACTACGCCCAGTCGCTCAAGGTCCTGTCCGACATCAAGGCCATGGACGCCACCCGCTTCACCAAGTCCAGCATCATGGTGGGCCTGGGCGAGACGCCCGCCGAGGTGGTGCAGACCATGCAAGACCTGCGGGCCCATGGCTGCGACTTCCTCACCATCGGGCAGTACCTGCAGCCCACCCGCAAGCACCTGTCTGTCGAGGGCTGGGTCACGCCCGAACAGTTCGAGGCCTACGAGGCGCTCGGGCTCGAGATGGGCTTCGGCTACGTGGCCAGTGGGCCGCTGGTCCGCTCCAGCTACAAGGCCGGCGAGTACTTCATTCGCGAGTACGTGGCCAAGCAGCGGGCGACCAACGAATGAGCGTCGTGCACCTGTCCGAGGTCCGCAGCGATGCCGACGACCACCTCACGATGCCGGTCTCGGACCGCGCCACGGTGGGCGTCGCCGTGGGCATGGCCATCGCCGGGGCTGTGCCCGTGGTCGAGCTCAGCTCCACCGGCCGCTTGCTCGCGGTGCTCGAGCCCCTGGCCGAGGCCGCATCTGTGGCCGCGGCGGGCGAGTTCAGCGTGCCGCTGGTGGTGCGCGTTCCGTACGGCGGCCAGGCCGGAGGCCGCGTCGACCGGCCCGTCCTGGACACGCTGGCCTCGGTCGAGGGGCTGCGCGTCGTGGTCGCGAGCGACAAGGCCACGGCAGACGCCCTGCTCGACTGGGCCATCGAGCAGGCGGGTCCCACCGTGCTGCTCGAGCCCCGGGCGATGCCCGAGGGCGCCTTCGGTCCCGGCGACGACGGTCCGCTCGTGCACCGCATGGGCGAGCACGTCACCCTGGTGGCGTACGGCACGGGCGTGCACGCGGCGCTCGATGCGGCGCAGCAGCTCGATCAGCAGGGAATAGGCAGCACCGTGATTCAGCTGGTGCGCACGAGCCCGCTGCCCATCGATGATCTGGGCGAGGCGGTCAACCAGAACGGCCGTGTCATCGCCATCGGTGACGAGCCCGCCTTCAACCAGCGCGTCATCCGCGCGGTCGTCCAGGCCGCCTTCCTCTATCTGGAGTCCCCTCCTGCCTCTGCGCCCGCCGATGCCACGGCGATCGCGGCGGCGGCGCGCGACTCCGTCACCTGGTGAGTGTTCCCATGTTCGTGTTCGAGATGCCAGAGATCGGCGAAGGGGTCGTCGAGGGCGAGGTCGTCGAGTGGAAGGTCGCCATCGGTGACCGGGTCGAGGTCGACCAGCCCCTGTGCGACGTGATGACCGACAAGGCCAACGTCGAGATCAGCTCCCCTCGGGCCGGCACGATTGCCAAGCTGTATGGCAACCCCGGCGACATCATCAGCGTGCACACCCCGCTGGTCGAGATCGACGAGAACGGCGCCGAAGCACCGCTGCCCAGCATGCCGGTGAGCGTGGGCAAGGCGAGCGCCGAGTCGGCGCCGGCGCCCGTGGCAGAAGACCGGCCTTCTGTCGACGGGCACGGAGGCCCGTCCTCCTTGGGGCAAGGCCCGTCCTCCGCGCCGCCGGTGCCGGCACGCTCGCCCGGCCCCACCAAGGCGCCTCCCGCCGTCCGCCGCCACGCCAACGAAGACGGCATCGACATTCACGCCGTCACCGGCACGGGCCGCGGCGGGCGGGTCACCCACGCCGACCTCGATGCCTTCAAGAAGGGCGGCGTGCCGGTCGCGCGGCCGCGCACCCCCATCCAGGCCACGGGCACCGAGACGCGCGAGAAGGTCATCGGCCTGCGTCGCCGCATCGCCACGGCCATGCAGACGGCGGTCACCACCGCCGCGCACTTCACCTACGTCGAGGAGCTCGACTGCGAGAACCTGGTGACGGTGCGCAACCTGCTCAAGCCCGTGGCGGCCGAGCGCGGCATCCACCTGTCCTTCATCCCCCTGGTGATGAAGGCGTGCAGCCTGTCCTTCCGCGACTTCCCGCGCATCAACGCGTGGATGGACGACGCGGCCGGAGAGTTCGTCATCAAGGGCGACCACCACATCGGCTTTGCCTGCGACACGCCCAACGGCCTGATGGTGCCGGTCATCCGCAACGTCGAGCAGAAGTCCATCCTGCGCATCGCGCAAGAGATGAACGAGCTCATCGAGCGCGCCAAGGTGGGCAAGGCCACCCGCGAAGAGCTGTCGGGCAGCACCTTCAGCATCACCGGCGTCGGCAACATGGGCGTGCTGGCCACCCCCATCCTGAACCTGCCCGAGGTCGGCATCCTGGGCTTCAACGCCATCCGTGACGAGGTGGTGTTCCACGAGGGCGAGATCCAGGTGCGCAAGCGCAACATGCTCTCGGGCTCGTTCGACCATCGCGTGGTCGACGGCCTCGAAGCCGCCAAGTGGACGGCGCGCCTCAAAGAGATCCTCGAGAATCCCGGCATTCTGCTGACCGAGGTCGACGGGTGAGCGTGGCCGACCTGAACACCGCCATCGGCCGCCTCCGCGAGGCCGACCAAGCCTTGGCCTCCCAGGATCCGGCGCCCTTCCCGTTGCCCATCGCGGGCCTCGAGGCGGTGGTCGCCGGCTCGGTGACCGCGCTGGGGGCCAGCGACTGGTGGGTGCCCGGCCTGCGCGAGCGCGTTGGCGCCGTCCTGCGCGACGTGCCCATCGAGCGCCTGGTCGACGGCACCGCGGGCGCCAAGCCCTACAAGGTGGCGCCGCCCACGCCGTCCCCGGCGCTGCGCGCGCTGCACGCCGTGGGCATCGCCATCGCCAGCGGCAAGACCACCCTGGTGCACCTGGGCATCGGTTCGGTGGCCGACGGGGCCTTCCACGAGGCGCTGAACCTCGCGGCCATGCAGCGCCCCCCCATCATCTTCGTGGTCGCGGTGCACCCGCTGACGGGCGATGCCCCGGTGGGCGGCCAGCTGGCCACCGAGCCGGCCCAGCTCGCCGCGACCTTCGGTCTCGACATCCATGCAGTCGACGGCGGCGATGCCGCGGCTGTCCACGAGGCGGTCGCTGCTGCAAAGGCGGCGGGCGGCCCCCACCTCATCCAGGCGGATCTACGTTCATGAGCGACACCACCCACTACCAGGCCATCGTCATCGGTGCCGGCCCCGGAGGCTACCCCTGCGCCATCCGGCTCTCGCAGATGGGCGTCAAGACGCTCATCGTCGAGAAGGAGTTCATTGGCGGGGTGTGCCTGAACGTGGGCTGCATTCCCAGCAAGGCGCTCATCCAGGCCGCCCACACCTACGAGACGGTGAAGCACGCAGCCGACGTGGGCATCACCGTCGGCGGCGACATCAGCCTGGACATGGGCAAGCTGCAGGAGTGGAAGTCCAAGGTGGTCGGCCGGCTGACGGGCGGCGTGGGCACGCTGCTCAAGGCCAACGGCGTCGAGACGGCAATGGGCACCGCCAAGGTCGTGGCCCCCGGCAAGGTGCAGATCACCGGCGACGACGGCACCCGCACGGTCACCGCCGACCACATCGTGGTGGCCACGGGCAGCCGCCCCATCCAGATCCCCGGCTTCAACTTCAGCGATCCGCGCGTCATCGACTCCACCGGCGCGCTGGCCCTCGACAAGGTGCCCGCCAAGCTGGTGGTCATCGGCGGCGGCTACATCGGGCTCGAGATGGGCGGCCTGTACGCCAAGCTCGGCGCCGACGTGACCGTGGTCGAGATGATGGGCCAGGTGCTGCCCGGCTTCGACAAAGAGGTGGTCAAAGTCGTCGCGCGCCAGCTCAAGAAGGACGGCGTCACCACCCTGCTGAACACCAAGGCACTGGGCTGGGAGGCCGCAGACGACGGCATCGTGGTCAACGTCGAGAGCGAAAAGGACGGCAAGGCCGCGCTGCCCGCCGACTACGTCCTGGTCACCGTGGGCCGATTCCCCAATGGCGAGGGCCTGGGCCTGCAAGAGCTCGGCGTCGAGTACGACGGCCGCTTCATCAAGGTCGACAAGCAGCTCAAGACCAACGTACCGGGCATCTACGCCATCGGCGATGTGGCCGGCCAGCCCATGCTCGCCCACAAGGCCACCCATGATGGCGAGGTGGTGGCCGAGGTCATCGCGGGCAAGAACGTCACCTGGGATGCGCGCACGGTGCCGGCGGTCGTGTTCACCGACCCCGAGATCGCCACCGCGGGCCTGCAAGAACAAGAGGCGCGCGACAAGGGCATCGACATCCAGGTGGGCAAGGTGCCCTTCGGTGCCATCGGCAAGGCCATCGCCAACAACGCCACCGCGGGCTTCGTGAAGGTCATCATCGATGCCGACAGCAAGCTCATCCTGGGCGTGACCATCGTGGGCGCCCACGCCAGCGACATCATCAGCGAGGCCGCCCTGGCCATCGAGATGAGCGCCGAGGCCCTGGATGTGGGCCTGACCATCCACCCGCACCCCACCCTGGGCGAGAGCGTGATGGAGGCGGCCAAGGCGGCGCTGGGCGAGGCGGTTCACGTGGTGAACCGGTAGGGCGTGAACGGGGCTGCGATGCACAGGCACGGAGGCCTGTGCTCCTTGGCTTTCCGGTACGGAGAACGGGGCTGCGATGCACAGGCACTGAGGCCTGTGCTCCTTGGCTTTCCCGCAAGGAGAACGGGCCTCCGTGCCCGTTGCCTACAGGTCCAGCGCCGACATGATGTAGACCTCGGCCGCGCCGGGGGCCCCGATCAGGATGTCGGGGCCATTGATGGCGTCGGCGTCGGCGATGTCCAGACTGGCGCCGGCTCGGTCGCCCGAGTTCAGGCCGATCAGGTTGCGGGTGGTCTGCTCGTCGAGCTGCACCTGGCCGGGCTGATCACCGAACAGGAACCACACCCGACCGCCGCCCGCGCCGGGCTCGCCGATGACCACGTCTGAGAGGCCGTCCTGGTCGAGGTCGTCGCCGGCCAACGCCTGGCCCAGCGCAACCCCGCCGGCCGGGGGCAGGTAGGTGGTGCGGGATGCGTCGGCCACGGTGTCGGAGCCCGGCAGCGTGTCGCGGCCAGGGAAGAGCCACACCGTGCCCTCTCCGCCGTTGCTCTGCGGCGCGCTGATGAGCAGGTCGGCGTAGCCATCGCCGGTGACGTCGCCGGCGTTGGCCAGGGTGGCGCCCAGGCGGTCGCCGATGGTGTTGCCGTTGATCAACGAGTAGCCCACCGGCAGGGTGACGTTGCCATCGGCCTCGATGTCGTCGATCAGCGCGATGGCGCCGGTGTCGTTGTTGTAGCCCGGCATGCCGATGGCCAGGTCGTCGGTGCCGTCACCGTCTACGTCGATGGCCGCCAGCGCCGCGCCCGCCTCGGCGGCCGAGGTGGCGTCGAGCACCGCGTCGGCGTCGGAGCCGGTGATGAACTGGGTGGACCCCCCGGTGAAGGCCGCGGTGATCTGTGCATCGCGGAACACGTACACATGCCCGCCGCCGCCATCGGGGGCGCCCAGCACCAGGTCTTGCCCGACCGCCGCCAGGCCGGAGCCGGTGCCATAGTTCGCGGCCTCGCCCACGAAGTGCAGCGCGTCGCGTGTGCCGCGCATGTCGGTGAGCAGCTCGCTGTCGAGCATGGACGCGCTGCCGATGATCCAGGCTTCGCCGGTGCCAAAGCCGTTGAGGTTGGAGTGCGGCGCCCCAGCGATGGCGTCGCTGAAGCCGTCGCCGTCCCAGTCGCCGCCGCGCGCGAGGGTGGAGCCGGCCATGAAGCCGTCGGTCCCGGTCTTGATGCCCAGCGATGTCGACACATCCAGTGAGGTGGGGCCCACGAAGCCGTTCTCGTAGTGGATGTTGCCGGCGTTGGCGCCCGCGCTGGGCGCGCCCAGCACGAAGTCGATGCCGGACAGCCCGTCGATGTTGTCCAGGAAGGCGACCGCGGCGCCGAGCTCGTCAGGGTTGGTGCTGTACCGAGAGGTGAACGCCTCGTCGACGGGATCCTGGCAGTGCGGCCCGGGCTTGTTGTCGGACGCGCGGTCGAAGCAGTCGCCCCCCTGCAGCACCCAGGTCGAGTCGGGCGGGGTGCAGGTGAACACCACGCTGCTGGGGTCGCCGTAGCCGTCGCCGTCTTCGTCGCGGTACCAGGGCGTGTCGGGGTTGAGTGTGATGTCGGTGTCGTCGCAGTCGTCGGCGTTCGGCACGTGGCTGCCCGAGGGCTGGGGCTCGGCACACTGCACCACCGGAACGGTGCTCGCGTCGCCGTAGCCGTCGCCATCGACGTCGATCGCCCACTCGGTGGCGGGGTTTCGGTCGGGCTCGAAGTCGGCGCAGTCACCCGAGCGGGTCGCGAAGTTGGCTCCGATGTTGGGCGGTGTGCAGCTGTCTGCGAGGTAGGGGTCCGAGATGAGGCCGTACGTGTCGTGGTCGTTGTCGAACCACCAGTCGGTCTCGGGATTCACGGCAGCGTCGGCATCGTCGCAGTCTTGGTCGTCGGTCGTGTACCCACTGGGCACCGTGCAGTCGAAGGCCACGTTGGACGGGTCGCCGTAGCCGTCGCCGTCGATGTCGGCGAAGAAGGCGCGGTCGGGGGCGACGGTGTTGTCGGCGTCGTCGCAGTCGTCGAAGTTGTCGACGTAGCCCGTGGGCTGGTTGCAGGCCTTGACCTCGTCGTTCACGTCGCCGTAGGTGTCGTTGTCGGTATCGGCCCAGTAGAAGACCGCGTCGCTGGGCGGCCCCTCGTCGATGTTGCCGTCGCAGTTGTCGTCGATCTCGTTGCACGACTCGGTGGCGCCGGGGCTGATCTTGCCATCGGCGTCGTTGCAGTCGCCCGATGCCTCCACCGCGCCCGACGGAGCCTCGCAGAACCGGCCCAGCGACGCGGCGCCGTAGCCATCGGCATCGCCATCGCTGAAGAACTCGGTGCCGTCCTCGGGCTCGAGATCGACGGTGCCGTCGCAGTCGTTGTCGACGCCGTCACAGACCTCGACGTTGCCGGGGTAGGCGCTGTCGTCGCCGTCGTCGCAGTCTTCGGACGCAGGCGACCCGTCGCCATCGGCGTCGTCGACGAGGTCGGCGGGGATCTCGACCTGGGCAACCAGGCAGCCGGTGGACAGAGCGAGCACGACGAGTGGGGGGAGCAGACGCATGGTCGGTGATGGTAGCGCAAGCCTCGCGGCGTCGCCCCCGGAACCTGCGCCAGCGTCCAGGTGGTCCACTTTGGATCGGTTGTGTGCTCCGTTGTGGATCGCATGGACCGGATCAATTGCCGATTATCGGCCTTGTTCCTTATGGCACGGCCTGTGCACTGGCCCAGGGTGGACAGACCAGGAGGTCATCATGGAAGTCCGATTCTGGGGAGTGCGAGGAAGCATCGCCGTCAGCGGCGACGACTACGTGGGAACGGGGGGCAACACACCGTGCGTCGAGGTGCTGCACGACGGCCATCGGCTGATCCTGGACGGCGGGACCGGCCTGCGGGCCCTGGGGTCGGCCCTGGGCTTTGGGCCGGTGCAGGCCACCATCCTGTTCAGCCACGTGCACTGGGACCACATCCAGGGAGTGCCCTTCTTCACGCCGGCCTACTGCCCGGACGCCAAGCTGACCATCGCGGGAGCCGACCGCGACTCGGGCGACATCCGCGACGCGCTCGCCGCCCAGATGACGCCACCCACCTTTCCGGTGAGCCTGGACGTGATGGGGGCGCAGATGCAGTTCAACACGCTGCGCTCGGGGGTGGTGTGGGAGGACGGGCCGTTTCGCATCACACCCGTCGATCTGGAGCACCCCGACGGCGTGTACGCCTACCGCATCGAGGCGGGCGGCAAGGCGCTGGTGTACGCCACCGACGTCGAGCATGGCGAGGGGCTGGACAACCGGCTGCTTCGCCTGGCCGAGGGCGCCGATCTGCTGATCCACGACGCCCAGTACACCGACGACGAGTACCTGGGACGCAACGGACCCTCGAAGCGGGGCTGGGGCCACAGCACGTGGAACCAGGCGGTGGCGGTGGCGGCGGCTGCGGATGCCCGTCGCGTGGCCTTGTTCCACCACGACCCGATGCGTGGCGATGTGGGCGTCGCGGCCATCGAGCGCGAGGCGCGCGGCTTGCACCCCGGTGCCTTCGCGGCCCGCGAGGGCGGCCCGGTCGCCGTGTAGGATGGCGCTCTGGGAGGGGGTGATGGACCGGCAGTGGCTGAGCGATCTGCGCGCGAGGCTCACCGGGCGTCGAGTCGACCTCGACGCCCTGCTGCGCCAGATCATCGACCAAGCCACCGAGCGCATGGCGGCCGACCGCGGCACCCTGTACCTGGTCGATCATGCGCGCAACGAGCTGGTGAGCCGCGTCGCCAAGTTGTACGAGATCGCCGAGATTCGGCTGCGCATCGGCGAGGGCCTGGCGGGGACGGTGGCGCGCACAGGAACCGCCATCATCCTGCGTGACGGCGACGACGACCCTCGCCTGGCGCGCCGCTTCGACGAGACCACCGGGTACCGCACCCGAAACATGCTGGTGGTGCCCATCTGCGACGCAAGCGGCACGGTGATCGCGGTGCTGCAGCTGCTCAACAAGGCCAAGGGCGACTTCGACCGCGCTGACCAAGACGACCTGCTGGCCATCGGCGAAGGCATCGCCGAGCTGCTCGATGCCACCAGCCTGCGCAGCCAGCTGGTTCCCGAGCTTCGCCAGCCGCTGTCCTTCCGCTTCAACCACATCGTGGGTGAGTCGGCGGTGATGCAGAAGATCTACGACCGCACGCTGAGGGCGGCGGCGACCGATGCGACGGTGCTCGTCGCCGGTGAGTCGGGCACGGGCAAGGAGCTCATCGCGCGCGCCATCCACGACAACAGCGGCCGCCGCGACGCGCCCTTCGTCAAGGTCGACTGCGCAGCCCTGCCCGAGAGCCTCATCGAGAACGAGCTCTTTGGCCACGTGCGCGGGGCCTTCACCGGGGCCGATCGCGACAGCGAGGGCAAGGTGCACGCGGCCCACGGCGGCACGCTGTTCCTGGACGAGGTGGGCGAGCTGCCCAGCTCGGTGCAGGGCAAGCTGCTGCGGCTGATTCAAGACCAGACCTTCTTTCGGGTGGGCGCGCAAGAGGCGAGCCAGGCCAACCTGCGCTTCGTCGCGGCCACCAACCGCAACCTCGCCGGCGAGGTGGCCGACGGGCAGTTTCGCCAGGACCTGTTCTACCGGCTGAGGGTGGTCGAGATCGCGTTGCCGCCGCTGCGTGCGCGTGGCGGCGGCGATCTGGACCGCCTGATCGACCACTTCGTGTTCGAGTTCGCGCGGCGCCACGAGCGCCCGGGCATGCGGCTGCACCCCGACGCCCGCGCCGAGCTGCACGGGCACCCGTGGCCCGGCAACGTGCGCGAGCTCGAGAACGCGCTCGAGAGCGCCGTCGTGATGGCGCCGGGCGACATGATCACGCCCGACTGCCTGCAGCTGGTGAGCGAGGTGGTGAACATGGGCTCGGTGGGCTTCTCGTCGCCAGACGACCTGTCGCTCGAGGCGCTGGAGCTGCGCTACCTGAGGCACGTCATCGACAAGCACGACGGCAACAAGAGCCAGGCGGCGCGGGTGCTGGGCATCGGCCGCAACACGCTCAATCGGAAGCTCAAGGGCTGAAAGCGGGCTAGATGCCGGGCTCGCCCGGAGGTCGTGTGGCCGTCGCCCCGTCAGAATCGCCCGAAGCCGAGCTGTCGCTCGCAGAACAGATCCGTGGCTTCGGCTCGGTGTTCTGGATCACCAACATGATGGAGATGCTCGAGCGACTCGCCTACTACGGCGTTCGCACGGTGCTTCCCACGTACATGGTGTTGTCGCTGGCCCAGGGTGGCCCCGAGTTCAACCACGAGCAGAAGGGCATCATCTACTTCTGGTGGGCGCTGCTGCAGAGCCAGCTGCCGATGTTCACCGGGGGCTACGCCGATCGCTACGGCTACAAGCTCACCATCGCCATCGCCATCGTGCTCAAGATCATCGGCTACCTGCTGATGGCCGTTCGCCTGGACTACACGGGTTTCTTCATCGGCTGCATGTTCCTGGCCACGGGCACGGCCATCTTCAAGCCGGGTGTTCAGGGCACGCTCGCCACGGTGATGGGCGAGAAGAACGCCAGCGTCGGCTGGGGCATCTTCTACCAGCTGGTCAACATTGGGGGCTTCCTGGGTCCGGTGCTGGCGGGCTACCTGCGCCTGCTCGACTGGCAGTACGTGTTCCTCAGCTGCGCGGCCATCGTCAGCCTGAACTTCTTTGCCCTGCTCACCTTCGAGGAGCCCACCAAGAACTTCGACACCAAGGACACGCGGTCGGCGTGGCAGGTCATGAAAGAGAGCGTGGGTGGCCTGTTCCGCCCCCGCATCATCTCGTTCGTGCTGCTGTTCAGCGGCTTCTGGTTCATGTTCAACCAGATCTTCGACATCCTGCCCAACTTCCTGGACGACTGGGTCGACTCCACCATGCTGTGGTCGTACCTCGCCGGAACCGGCCTGCCGGGCAGCGATGCGGCGGCTGGCTACGCGGCCAGTGGACGTCCGTTCAACCAGGAATGGATCATCAACCTCAACCCGGGGCTCATCATCTTCTTGATGATCCCCATCGCCTACGCCACCGGCAAGCTCACGCCGCTGCGGTCCATCCTGCTGGGCATCGGCATCGCCTGTGTCGGCGTGTTCCTGGTGGGCCTCACCCCCAGCATCTGGATCGTCATCCTGTCGATCCTGATCTTCTCGGTGGGCGAGATGGCGAGCAGCCCCAAGAAGATGGAGTACCTGTCCAGCCTGGCCGGGCCCGGCGAGAAGGGCCTGTACATGGGCTACGCCAATGTGCCGCTGGCCATCGGCTGGGGCGCTGGGTCGCTGGTGGGCGGCTACTTCTACGAGGCCTACGGCGACCGCACCAACCTGGCCAAGCAGCACCTGTCCGAGGCGATGGGCCACAGCGAGCTGCTCACCAGCGCCATTCCCAAGGACGACGTGCTGCCGGCGCTGATGAGTGCCGGTGGGTGGACGCAGCCCCAGGCCATCGCCATGTTGTGGGACACCTACAACCCAGGCCAGATGTGGACGATGTTCGCGGTCATCGGGCTGGCCAGCCTCGTCGGCCTCGCCATCTACGACACCGTCATCCGCCGGTACGATGCCCAGCAAGCTGCGGCCGAAGGGGGTGAGGCATGAGCGTGTTGCTGACCCTGCTCCTGCTCGGATGTGCCGAGGAAGGCGCCGGAAAGACCCCCGTGCCTGCTGAGATCACGTGTCCATCGGGCACTCAGCAAAAGGGCGCCCTGCCGCCCGAGGGCCGCATGCTGTGGTGCGAGACGCCTGATGGCACGCGCCACGGGCCCTGGGTCAGCGCTTGGGACGACGGCAGCGACAAGCACGGCCCCACCCGCGCAAGCGAAGGGCGGTACCAGGACGGCGTGCTGAAGGGGCCGTTCACCTCGTGGTTCCAGGGGGGGCACACCGTGGCTGTGGTCTACGACCAACCCGGCGGCAAAGCGCTGGTGAGCGACGAGTTGGGCAAGAAGCTGTACACGGTCGACTACCGCGACGACGCCATCGACAGCTGCCCCGAGGGGGCCACGGCCAAAGAAGAGGCGATGGCCCGCTGGTGCGAGCTGCCTGGCGCCAATGGCGACGAGGCCAAGAAGCACGGACGCCTGCAGACCCAGTACAGCAGGGGCCATCTGGAGAGCCAGATGTACTACGTCGACGGCAAGCTGCATGGCCCGTTCATCGCCTTCCACGACGACAAGAGCATCTGGCTCGAGGGCGAGTACGTCGATGGCAAGCGCCACGGTCACTGGATGACCTGGGCCAAGGGGGAGCACACCCGTTGAGCGGTCGCTTCTTTGTCGTCGAGGGCCTGGATGGGGCCGGAACCACCACCCAGTCCAAGCTGCTGGAGGTGTGGCTTCGCGAGCGCGCGCCGGTGCTGCTCACGCGCGAACCCACGGACGGCCCGGTGGGGCGCATCATCCGCCGGGTGCTCTCGGGCGACGATGACGCGCCCGACTGGCGCACGCTGCCGTGGATGTTCGCCGCCGACCGGGCCGATCATCTGTTCAGCGAGATCCAGCCGGCCCTCGACGCGGGCACGCACGTGGTCAGCGACCGGTACTACCACTCGTCGCTGGCCTACCAGTCGCTCACCCTGCCGCTCGACAAGGTGGCGTCGCTCAACGACTTTCGGGCGCCCGACCTGACCGTGTACATCGAGCTGTCCGTCGACGTGTGCCTGGCTCGCATCAACGCGCGCGGTGAGGCCAAAGAGATCTTCGAGAAGCGCGACAAGCTGCAGCGCATCGCCGACGCGTATCGCCAGGTCATCGACTTTCTGAGGCAGCGCGGTGACCGCATCCAGGTGGTCGACGGCGACCAGCCCATCGAGGCGGTGTTCGGCGAGGTGCGAAGCCTGGTGGAGGCCCGGCTGTGAAGCCACGCTTCTTGCACCTGCGTGGCCACTCCGACTACGCGGCGGTGCACGCCTGGCAGCAGCAGCTCGTGGCCCAGCGGGCGGCCGGCGAGATCGGCGACACGGTGCTGCTGCTCGAGCACGCCGAGACCATCACCCTGGGCCGGAAGCGCGGTGCTCAGGCCAACGTGCTGGATGCGGGGGACGTGCCAGTGGTGGCCGTCGAGCGGGGGGGAGATGTGACCTGGCACGGTCCAGGTCAGCTGGTGGCCTACCCCATCGTGTTGCTGCAGGGGCGCCGCGCGGACCTGCACCTGCACCTGCGCAGCCTCGAAGAGGCGGTCATCGGTCTGTGCGCTCAGCTGGGGCTCTCAGCGGGGCGCGACCCGCGAAACACCGGTGTCTGGCTCCCTTCCGGCCACGCCGACGCCCGAAAGGTCTGCAGCATCGGCATCGCAGCGCGCAAGTGGGTGAGCTGGCACGGGTTGGCGCTGAACGTCACGGTCGACCTCGATCATTTTCGCCGCATTCAGCCCTGTGGCTTCGACCCCGCGATCATGACCACCCTGAGCGAGTGGCTGGATCCGTGTCCGGGCGTGCACCAGATTGCGGAGGGGCTAGGTAGGGAACTGGCACGCACGCTCGAGCTGGAGTGGACGGGTCTGGTGTCCACGAGCGCCGCACAGGAGGTCCCCCATGGATGACGTCTTCGAGCCCCCCGACGCCCCGGTGTCGTCCAGTGACTTTGCCGGCGGAGGCTGGCTGGCCATGGCGCTGCAGGCCATGCTGGCGATCAACGGGGCCAGCCAGCTCGTGATGGTGCTGGGCTCGCTGGGCTTCGACCCCGAGTCCGAGGCCACCAACCCCGTCGAGCTGGTGTTCGCGCTGGTGAGCGTGGTGGGTGCGCTGGGTGTGGTGCTCACCATGCTGGCGTCGGTGGTGATGTGGTGCTTCTGGACCTACCGCATGGCCAGCAACCTGCGGGTATTCGGGCGCGAGCCGCTGGAGTACACGGCCGGCTCGACGGTGTGGTGGTGGTTCGTGCCCTTCGCCAACCTCATCCAGCCCTACCGGGCCACGGTCGAGATCTGGAAGGCCAGCGCCCTCGAGGACGACGACGGGGACTGGCAGTACCTCGCGGTGCCGGGCCTGTTCACGGCGTGGTGGGGCTGCTGGGTGGTCAGCAACCTGCTGTCCAACGTGAGCCTGCGCATGGAGATGCGCATGGGCCCATCCGATGTGACGGCCATGCTGGACGTGGTGAACATGCCCATCGAGCTGGCCAGCACCATCACCGCGCTGCTGGTGGTGCGAGGCATCACCGAGCGCCAGGACGCGCTCGCGCTCAAGATGGGGTTGTAGCGCACCAGGCCCCTCGGCCGTGGGGGGAGCGAGGAACGAGCGAACGGGACCCCGCGGCCGAGCTGAGGGGCCGCAGTGCGCGGGAATAGGTAGCGCACCAGGCCCCTCGGCCGTGGGGGGAGCGAGGAACGAGCGAACGGGACCCCGCGGCCGAGCTGAGGGGCCGCAGTGCGCGGGAATAGGTAGCGCACCAGGCCCCTCGGCCGTGGGGGGAGCGAGGAACGAGCGAACGGGACCCCGCGGCCGAGCTGAGGGGCCGCAGTGCGCGGGAATAGGTAGCGCACCAGGCCCCTCGGCCGTGGGGGGAGCGAGGAACGAGCGAACGGGACCCCGCGGCCGAGCTGAGGGGCCGCAGTGCGCGTGGATGGGTAGCGGTGGCCGTCTTGCGGCACAGGCACGGAGGCCTGTGCTCCGTGCTGGGGGAGGCGCGTTGCTGGAGCCGTTCGGGGCGGAAGTTGGAGGCTGCTCTGCTCGCACAACGGCACCGAGCTTCCGTTGCGGGGAACAGAAGCGGGTCGAACTTCCGCTTGAGAGCTGTCGCGGCGTGGTCTTCGTCTTCCGCCGGGCGAAAATGGGGCTTTTCCCGTGTCGCCCTGGGCCGGGACGCCCTCGCTGCGGAAGTTCAACGCCGTTCTGTTTGGCCATCCGGAAGTTCGCGGCGCGTCTGTTGCGCACAGAGGCGGTGAGCTTCCGCACCGGGAGGTGACCACGTCCGCGTTCACGTCCACGTGACCGTCGGCGTCCACGTCCGCGTGACCGTCGGCGTCCCCGCGACTCGACGTCCACGTCGACGAATCGGCGCTGCCGGCCGGGCCGGTGTAGGCCCGTCACCATGGCGCTGGGGTGCCGCGCCGGCCCCGCGTCAACCTCCGCGATCCCGTCGGCGGTCGGCTTAGCCTCCCGCCTGCCAGGCCTCGACTCCTACGTCAGCGGCACGAAGCGGGCGCCGCGATCGCTCGTGTTCCAGAAGTGCAGCACGATCTCGCCGCCGAAGGCCTGGCTCTCGGCGACGCCGCGGTCGTCCAGGAACGGGTGCAGCCACACGACGTGGTCCTGGGCGTGGGCGTCGCCCAGCTGGGTGCCGTACTCGAACCAGGCCAGCGCCCGGCCAAGGTTGCCCCGCTTCATCTCGTAGTGGCCCAGATCCAGCACGGCCTGGGTGTCGCCCTGGCCCACGGCATCGAGCTCGTCGGCCCACTCGGCGGAGTAGCCCAGCGGGGTCGACTCCCCCGCACCGGGAAGCTCGAAGTCGGGCAGAGGACCCGGGGTGAGCAGCGCGAAGGTGGCGGCGGCGAACAGCGGTTTCATCGGGGCTCCGGGGGCAGGGCGACCGGAGAACGACGGAGGGGCGGGATTGCTTACACGTGGCGTGAGGAATTTCTGGACGGCGAGACGCCTGCCCCATGTCGAGCGGTGCGCTGCGCCGCAAGCCCGCTTGCCCGGGAACCGCGGCTAGAGCACCGAACGGGGCCGCTGAGATGCCAGCACCGCTGGCCCCGCGTCAACCTCCGCTGCCCCTCCGTCGGTCGGTCAGCACCGCCGAGGGCCCTGCTGCGAAAGGGCAAGGCCGGCAAGAACCAGCTCGACATCGCGTTCGCGCGTGCCGGCGAGGCGAACGCGGCTCTGCGGCTGAGTCGGCTCGAAGGGGCCGAAGAGCAGCAGGCCAAGCTGCGGCGCGTGGGACAGATGCTCTGGAGGCTCGAGCGGTGGCGCTCGGGCTGCGGTGGGCCGAACTTACCCTAGTCGCAGGTCATCTCGTTGTTGGTGAGCAGGCCGTTGACCTCGCGCTGGGTCGAGGTGTTGGCGTTCTGCAGCGACTTGCACAGGTAGACCTTGGCGCCACCGGTGTCGCCGCCCTGGAGCAGCGCGTAGCCAAGGCCGTAGTTCGCGTCGGCGTTGCTGGGATCGGTCTGTAGCGCCTGCTCGAACAGGGCGGCCGCGGCGGCCGGGTCGGACCCGACCTTGCCCCAGCCCTGGTCGATGAGCTTGGACGGGGAGGCGCCGGCTCCACCGTTGTCCGGGGGCGTCTCGGCGGGCGGGGGCGAGTTGTCGGCAGGGGGTGGGTCGGCAGGCTTGGCGGGAGGCTCGTCTGGTGCGGGCGGCTCGTCTGAGGGCGGGGCTTCGACGGGCTCTTCGGTGTCGGTGTCGCCTTCGGGCTTGTCGGTGTCGCCTTCGCCCTGGGGCTCGTCGGTGTCGCCGTCGGCGGTGCCGTCGGTGCTGGGCGCGGCGGGGTCGTCGCCGGGGGCGACGTCGGCGCTGGCCATGCTGGCGCGGAACGCCTGGTAGCCCACGAAGCCCACCACTGGTGCACCCAGCGCCAGGCCGAGCATGGCCACCACCACCATGCCCAGGATCATGCGGCGGCGGCGAGCGGCCTGGTACTGGGCCACGAAGTCGTCTTCGTCTTCGTCGTCGAAGTCTTCGCCGCCGAAGGGCTCGTCGAAGGACATGTTCAGGCCGACGTTCTCGTCGGTGTCGGGAATGCTCCGGTTGCCCGGCAGCAGCGGCTCGGGGTCGGGGCTGGGGCTCGCCTTCTGGAGCGACACCTCCATGCCCAGCTGCTCGGCGGTGTCGTCGTCTTGATCGGGCATCTCGTCGAACTGGTTGAACGTCGCCTGGGTGGGCGGGATCATCGTCTCTTCGAAGGCCGGGTTGGCGAAGTCGGCCTCGAGCGCCTTGGCCATGTCGCCCGAGAAGAGGTTGGTCTCTTCTTCTTCTTCGGTCGCGAAGTCTTCGGGCGCGATGGTGGCGTTGGGCACGTTGACCTGCTGCGAGCCGCCGGGGCCGTGGAAGTACTCGATCTCGCGCGGGATCTCGGGAGCGGGCGAGGGGCTCAAGGTGGGGTTCTTGGAGCGGGGCGGTGGCGGGGGCTCGCTGGCTGTGAGCACCGGCTTGCCGATGTCGAGCGACGAGATCGCGTCGGGAACGATGGTGCGGCCCACGGGTGCGGGAGGAGGCGCCATGGGCATGACGCCGGCCAGGCGCTGCAGGTCACCACGGCTGAGCGTGACGGCGCCGCAGTTGAGGCATGCGACCACGCTCGCGCCCTGAAAATCCTCTTTCTGCCTGGGTCCGCCGCAGCGGGAGCAGGGGGGGTATGCGCTCGGACTCAAACAACCTCCGCGCCGCCCAATGTATCAGCCGACTTGGCGGGGGGTGGCGCCCCGGTTCGACCACCGTGGCTCAACCGGGTTTCGCAGGCTAAGGCCCCGACCGGAGCCGCACCAATGATCGACCCCAACGTCCTCACCCACGAACCCGACAAGGTCAAGCAGCATCTCGATCGGCGCAATGCCGACGATTCGCTGTATTCCTCGGTCGACGAGGTGGTGAAGCTCGAGTGGAAGCGGCGTCTGATGATCCAGGAGCGCGACCATCTTCGCGCCGAGCGCAACACGTTGTCGAAGCAGATCGGCGGGCTGATGCGCGAGGGCAAGAAAGACGAAGCCGAAGACATCAAGGCCACCGTCGCCACTGGCAAGGTGCGCACCGAAGAGCTCGAGACCAAGCTCGCCGAGCTCGAGGCGGTCAAGAGCGACGTGCTGCTGTCGCTGCCCAACCTGCTTCACGACGAGGTTCCCCCCGGCAAGGGCGAAGACGAGAACCTGGAGATCCGGCGCTGGGGCGAGCCTCCGGCCATCCCCGATCCCAAGCCCCACGTCGAGGTGGGTGAGGGCCTGGGCCTGCTCGATCTCGAGCGCTCGGCCAAGCTGTGCGGAGCGCGCTTTGCGGTGATGCGCGGCGGGCTGGCCAAGCTCGAGCGCTCGCTGGTGAACTGGTTCTTGGACGTGCACACCCAAGAGAACGGCTACACCGAGCTGATGGTGCCCTACATGGTGCACCGCGACGTGATGGTGGGCACGGGCCAGCTGCCCAAGTTCGAGCACGACATGTTCAGGCTGGCGAACCCGGTCAACGGCGCCGACGCCTTCTTGATCCCCACCGCCGAGGTGCCGGTCACCAACCTGCACCGCGACGAGATCCTCGACGACGGCGAGCTGCCGCTTCGCTACTGCGCCTTCACCCCGTGTTTCCGGGCCGAGGCGGGCAGTGCCGGCGCAGATGTGCGTGGCCTCATTCGCCAGCACCAGTTCCACAAGGTCGAGATGGTGCACGTGGTGCATCCCGAGCGCAGCGAAGCCGAGCACGAGCGCCTGCTGAACAACGCCGAGACGCTGCTGCAGCGCCTGGGCCTGCACTACCGGGTGGTCTTGCTCTGCGGCGGAGACACCAGCTTTGCGGCCCACAAGTGCTACGACCTCGAGGTGTGGCTGCCCAGCCAGGGACGCTTCCGCGAGATCAGCTCGTGCAGCAACTTTGGCGACTTCCAGGCGCGCCGCATGGGCATGCGCTTTCGCCCGGCGCCTGTCGATGGCAAGAAGCAGAAGCCGCGCTTCCCGCACACCCTCAATGGGTCGGGCCTGGCCGTGGGCCGGACGGTGGTCGCGATCCTCGAGAACTTCCAGCAGCCCGACGGCAGTGTGGTGATTCCCGAGGTGCTTCGTCCCTACATGCGCTGCGAGGTATTGCGGCCTGCCGGGGAGTAGCCCCGGCCTCGCAGTGTGATTAGACCTGCTGGGCTGCCACAGGAGGTGTGGCCGAGTGGTTGAAGGCGCCGGTCTTGAAAACCGGAGATGGAAACATCCGGGGGTTCGAATCCCTCCACCTCCGCCACCTTTGACATCGCCGTGAATGATTCCTGGAGCTGTGACCGAGTGGCTGAAGGTGCCGGATTGCTAATCCGGTGTAGGGCTAAACGTTCTACCGAGGGTTCGAATCCCTCCAGCTCCGCCAGGACTCGCATCTGCTGCTCGACACCCCGGCCAGGGGTGTTAGCAGCGGGGCGTCCGCACCCATAGCTCAATTGGATAGAGCGTCGGACTACGGATCCGAAGGTTAGGGGTTCGACTCCTCTTGGGTGCGCCATACAGCCCGCTTGGACTTCGGTTCAAGCGGGCTTTTTGCTGTCACTGGAAGCTGTTGTCGAAGGTCGCCAAGGCATCCAGCCGATGTTGCCTGGTGAGCGCGACCCGCACCCGCGATCGTCCGTCGCGAACGATGGTGTCTGCGCGCAGGGACTCCAGAAGCGCGCCCCGAATCGCGTCGCGCCTCAACTTGGCCATTCTGCGCCACGGACGCTGCTTCTTGTAGCCCAGCAGGTGCAGGCGGAGGGCGTCCCGGCGGTCGGCGCTGCGGCGGCCCTTGGCGCCCCTACCACGCCGCCTCAGGGCCGCGAGCTGCAGGCGCCGCTCGTCGTACGCCATGCCACGCACGTTGTACGAGGCCGGCAGCGACGAGGACGACGCGATGGCGCGGAGCTGGTCGAGCGTCAGCTGGCTGTTGGCGTTGTCGTGGCTGAACACCGTGGTGGGGTGCGCGCGATGGAGCGGCTCGGGCACGTTGAACGCCGGCCGGCGCACCGTATCTTCGACGTTGTCGCTGTCGGTGCGAGCGATCGACCCGCGCTGCGACCAGTCCGTCGGTGCGTGGTCGGCGTTGAGGCGCACACCGAGATCGCGGCTCATCTGGGCCTGTTGCACGCGCGCGCTCGCATAGCTGCCAGGAACCTCCTGGGCCACCGCTTGCAAGCGCTGGCTCGCGGCTGCCATGTGTTGGCGGGCGCGCATCCGCTCAGCGTGCTCGCGGACGGCCTGGTCGCTGACGGTCTGCCGCGTGGGGCGGCCACGCGTCAGCGGGCGCTGCGCCTCGCGCATGACCAGCAGTTGCCTGGCGTCGCGGTGCTGTCGTTGCGAAGTGGTACGAAGGTCCATGGGATGGTCGCCAGAAAAACCAAGATAAAATTCGTGTCTATGGATACCTGAAGAGGACCGAACTATACTAGGTCGCGATGGATTCTGGCCCGCGTCCCCCCCAAGATCGTCGGTTTGTGCCACGGATGTCTCGTTCGCACGGGCGTACCTGGCACCTGGATGCGGCTGTCTCGGAGCTGAACCGCATCGCGAGGCGAAGCGGGCTCCGTACCGCCCGGGAGCTTGGTGCGTTCCTCATCGACAGGTTCTTCGAGGGGGATACGTCGCGCGCCGAGTGCGCCCGCGAGCAAGTCTCGTTTCGGCGGCTTGCCAAGAGACGGGACCTCTTGGTGTCGGCCACCTCGCTGTACCGCGCCGTGGCCATCGAGCTCCAGGTGCGAGCAATGCCTGAATCGCTGGCATCGGCCTTGACGGCGTCGCACCACCGCGAGCTGCTGGTTGTCCGCGACCGAGAGCTGGTGTGCGCGCTCGCGCGAGAGGCCGTTCGTGAGGGCATGACGACCAGACAGCTGGCAGCGCGCGTTCGTATGGCCACCGGAGGCAGTGGGCCAACCCGCCGAGGCCGCCCAAGGACGCCCGAGGTGCTCAAGTCGCTGCGCCGAATGCAGACGGCTGCGGCCGAGGCCCGCGACCAGCTCATGAAGCCCGCAGCCGTCGACGACTACCCCGAACACGTCCGCGCTGAGGCTTCGCAGGCGCTGGCGGGGCTCTTGCGCGATGTGCGTCTCATGCATGCCAGCCTGGGCGCGCCGGACCGGCACGACGCGACCATCCTGGCACCCGCGCCGGGCTCGGGGTAGGGCGAGAGGAGGGAGGGCGCGTGATGACCGAGCTCGAGGACATCGCATCGTTGCTCGAGGCACAGTCGGGTATCCAGGGCCTGGCGGTCGACGATCAGGGTGTGCTGGTCGTTCCCACCGCTATCTGTGGTGTGGACGCGTCCATGTTGATCCGCAGGGAGCACGGCTTGCTGCACTTCGACCAGATCGTGCCAGCAGGGCTCGAGGCGTCCCCAGAGGCGTTGGCGTTGGCGGTGTGCCGGATGAACGCCGGGCATCAGGTGCCAGGCCTCGTCTACGACCAGGACTATGGGGTCGTGCTGTTTCGCTTCGTGGTGCCGCTCGATGATGGGGGTGTGTCGCCTGCCGTCGTGCAGCGGGTGCTGGCGACGTGCATCGAGACCGCCGAGCTTGCCTTCGCCGCCCTCGAAGCCCTGCCGGCGGCCGAGAGTCCCCGGTTGGGGCGCGACAGCCCTGGCCTTGGCGCGGCGTCTTTTCGTCTGGCCGACGTTCCCATGCGAGACGAGTAGCCAGCCCGGGCCGAGATTCGCGGGTCAGCCGTTGGCGAGCCGGTAGCGGTATGCCTGGTACAGGCTTCGCTGAAATCCGCCGGCGAAGATTCCCGGTCCTGCGGCCTGCTCTTCTTGGCGGCCGGCCTCGGCGATCTCTGCCGGCCCATTGTCGGCCTGCCACGTGATGCCCTCCGTGGGGGGAAAGCGCGACGCCGCGCCCGTGACATCGACGTGTCGCATGGGCGCGTCCAGGTCTGCGCTGGTGGGGATGGACAGCCGGTAGCCCAGGTATTGGCGGTCGGCGTCTTCGCCGTTCCACAGGGCCTGAGCCGTCACCTGGCCGGGGGCATCGGCCACGGCAGCCGCGATGGGACTGGGCACGGTGGCGGCACGTCCCATCGTGGCCACGGCGTAGTCGCCGAAGTGCCCACCCCACCCCAGCTGTCCGTCGTGCGTCTGAACGCCCCCCAGCTGGTGCGCGGTGTGGTCTCCGTACCCGGGGGCGTGGATGGCCAGGCGGTTGTCGCCGTCCGGACCGAACTCGGCGTAGACCGACTGCCACTGGTGTCCATCGGCGAGCTGGGCGTTGATGCTGCGCCCCACCATGGACACCCTGACGGTCGGGTGACGCCTCAGCAGCAGCTCTGCAGTGCTGATGGACGTTCCGCCGGTGCCGGCGATGACGATGTGGGAGTGTTCGGCCGGGTTGAAGGTGTCGAGGTTGGCCTCGTCGCCCATGAACGCCCGCCCGGCCTCATGCAGAAGCTGCCAACGCGCCGCTTCGTCGGCTTGGTGGTCCCCGTTTCGAGTGACCGGCACTCGCTCGGGCGGAAACCCGGTCGCCACCACGGGAATCCCGTCGACGGGAAGCTCGAGCGCGTCGCCGACGGTCGGCTGGATCCCGAGCCTCCACTGGCCTTCGCGCAGCCGCAGGGTTCCGCGGCCATTGACGACCGGACCCGCAGCGGCACGCTGGTCTTCGAGGGCCGAGATGGCGGCAACCGAGGTTCGCAACCCGTCGGCGTCGCGCGGCAGGTCTGCTCGGTGCATGAATCCGGACTGGTCGAGCTCCACCATGTCCTGCGCGCGCTGGGCGATGGCGGTGTTGGCGTCGCGCTGCCAGCGTCCGCGGTCGTCGACCAGGAGCGTGTCGTTGCCCAGGGCCGAGACCGCGGCGCCGCCCCCGATCTGCGG
Source organism: Myxococcota bacterium (assembly GCA_965216925.1). Taxonomy (GTDB): domain Bacteria; phylum Myxococcota_A; class UBA796; order UBA796; genus CAYYHT01. Next base: position 46,290 of record CBDCGT010000002.1, read on the forward strand.
GCTGTGGAGGGTGGGACGTTCGCGTCGGAGCCTGGCCAGGGTGTCGGTGCTGACCCGGGCCCGTTCCAGAGCTCGGCGCCGCGCGATCTCGCGGATGTCTCCGTTGGGCAGCGTCTCTCGCTGCAGGCGCTGGCGCCGGTTGCCTCGAAGCAGCCGGTAGCCCCCGTACAGCGCGAGCGCGGTTGCCGCCACCGCCGCGATGCGGCCGTGGTTGAGGCCGGTGGGCTGGTTGTAGCCAAAGAAGCGGCCCGCCGAGGACAGGCCGCTGCTCGCGAGCCTGCCAACCGAGCCGAGCCAGCTGGTGGCCGTGCGCGCGACCTGACGAGGGAGGCTCTCATGCTCCATGGTGGATCTCAGACACGAAAACGACCGGGTTCGTCGGTGCGCCGTTCCCAAGGGTAGTCGAGCCACGCAAGCGGCCCATGGTCCCGCTGGAGCTCGGCCGCGAAGGGGTCCTGCTGGACGCTCGCGACCCAGCCGCTCTGGTCGACGGCGGGCTTGGGGGTGGGGTCGCAAGGGTTCAGGGCGAGGTCCATGACCTGCACGTTTCGCAGGTGGGGGGAGGCAGCCAGTGCTCTGACCCCGACCTCGGTCAGCCCGGCCCGCGAGAGCTGCAGCCACCGGAGTCCAGACAGCGCCGGGCTCGCAGCGATCTGCTGTGCCCCGGCGTCGCCCACAGCCATCGCGAGCACACCCAGGGAGCGCAAGTGTGGCAGGAACGGTGAGTTCAGGATGGGCTCGAGGTCGCCCGCGCCCAGGAGATCGAGGTGGGCGATGGGAGCATGGGCAAAGAGCGTCGGCGCGACCTCCAAGAATCGGGCTGTCTCGACGCGAACCAGCTCGATGCAGCCGGCGTGAAACTCGGCGCCCGCGAGGGCGCCGTAGCTACGGACGAAGGGCGCGACGGAGGCGCACCAGGCGTCGGCATGGGCCGACAACAGGTCTCTCTCTTGCCTGGACATGGCCGAGCGGGCGCGCCCGGCTGCGCGATCGGCGCGCACTCGTTCGAGCTGCAGGCGCATGAAGGTGCCACGTGGGTCGCCAGCGGCCTCGAGTTGGTGGGCGAGGTCCAGTCGCTTGTCCTCGTCGCGCGGGCAGGCAGGAATCACTCGACCTCACGGTGGTTCAGGCTTGGGACGAGGAACCGGTAGTACCGGTGCGTTTGCAGCAGGGTGCGCTGGTAGCCGCCCGGGAAGATGCCGGGAGTGTGGGCGACTTCACGGTCGCTCGCCTCTTGGACCTGGGCCTGGTCGTCTTCGGACACATGGACCCCGGCGATGGGGAATCGGGATCGAGCCCCGGTGACGTCGACATGGTGTCCGGTTCCGGCGAGGAACGGGAAGTGGATGCGCATGCCGAGGTAGTTTCTCTCGTGATCGAAGAGGGGGCTGCCGGTGGCGTGCCCATTGGTGCCGTGCAGCAAGGGTACCAATGCGTGGGGCGGCTCGTCGCCCCGCCCCAGGGCGGACACGGCGAAGTCGCCGTGCACCCCGTTCCACCCGACTTGGCCGGACGGCGACTCTTCGACACCCCCGAGGTTCATGTCCTGGCGCGTGTCGATGTGCATTCGGTCGCCGTATCGCGCGAGCATCTGTTGAAACTGCACGCCGTCTCGCAGCGACTGTTCCAGGACGCGACCCATCAGCGTGGTGCGTATTCTGGGGTGCACCGCCATCAACCTCTCGGCGGCGCTCACCGCGGTGCCACCTGTGCCCGCGAACACCACGTGTGAGCCGTCGTGCGGGTCGAATCCGTGGGCGTTCGCCTCGTCGCCGAGTGCCACACGTCCCTGTCGGCGAAGGCCATGCCAGAGCGCGAGCTCCTGGGCCTGCTGTCGTGCATCGGCGCCTCGCGTGACGGGAGGTCGTTCGAGTGGGAAGCCGGTGGCGATCACACCATGGCCGACGGGTGTGATGATGGTGGTTCCCTGGTGCTCGATCGCGGTGTGGAGCACACCGTCATGCATCATCAGGCGGGCTCGACCGTTCAGCACCGGCCCGTTGGCGGCAACGGTGTCCTGGATGAAGCGAAGGGTGTCGATCGAGACCCGCCCGGATTCTTCTTCGCTGGGCAAGTGGGTCAGGTCGGGCACCACCTGGGCTTGTTGCCACTCCGGCATGTCGTGCCGCGCCTGAGCGAGGAAGGGGGTAGGGTCGACGTGCCACCGCTTGCGGTCGCCCACCACCAGCGCCGACGAGGGGGCAGAGATCACCGAGGCGCCGTCGCCGACGTGCAGCAGGGGAATCCGCCGGGGCCATCGGACGAGTTGTCGTGCCGTCCGCTCACTCCGGGCATCGCGTTGGCGGCTGGCCTGCTGGGCCATCCGTTTCATGTCGGCCAGGCGCGCGACAGCTAGGCGAGCGGCCACGTCGCCATGGCGTGAGCCGGCGTTGAAGCCGCTCGTCCGGTGCCCCCCACCTCGGCTGGTGCTGGAGCTGGCACGAGCGCCAGCGGCCGCGGACACGCGAGCGGCTTTGCTGGCTCCTGTGCGTAGGGAGGCCGGGACACGGGAGAGCGCTTCTACCAGCATGGCCACTCCATGGTACAGCTGTGCACATGTGGGATGTTCGAACCGAGATCGACGCGGCCAGCCGTGTCAGGGCTGCGAGCCTTCTGAGGGACGACGCGGGCAGCGTGTCCGCTGCGTTGGAATGGCTGGAAGAGGCTCGGCGCTCGGGCACGGCACGCTTCGCCTTCGCTGAGGGGCGGCTCCAGGCCGTGGCGCTGGGGGGCAGCGCAGTCGACGCCCTGGGAGTGCGCGCCGGCGCGCCGTCGGCGCTCGTCGAAGCGCTGATTGCCGCGACGGGGAGCTCGGCCGTCGCCTGGCGTTCGACACCGCTTTGGACAGCGTGCCGTCGCGCCGGGTGGCAGCGGATCTGCGAGGAGCTCGTGGTGGTTCGCGAGCTGGAGCCGGCGCCACCCAGCGTGACGTTCGGCACCCGGGCGCTGCGATCGGAAGCCCAAGCTGCCGACCTGCTCGCCCAGAGTGCGTCGGGCTCGAAGAACCGGCGAGCGAAGAGTGTCGAGGAGCTGTGGAGCGCTTGTCGCGGGCCAGAGCGCTGGCCGCACTGGTGGGCCTTGACCCACACCGAAGAGGCGAAGCCCATCGGGCTCGCACTCCCGCGCATCGAGCCGGGACGGCCCGAGCAGGGGCGGCTGCAATTTTTTGGCTTGGTTGCGGCGATGAGGGGCAGAGGCTGGGCCTCTGCCGCGCATCGCGCTGTCCTGGCTGGGCTGGCCCAGCTGGGCGCTCGCCAGTACCAGGACGCCACCGATGTGCACAACACGGCCATGCAGCGGGTGTTCTCGAACAACGGCTGCACGCCGCTCGGCATCCGCACTGAGTGGATGCGTCCTGGCACATCGGTGGACCACGCCTAGCTCTCCCAGACCTTCACGTCGGGACCCGCGTCGTTGAAGATGATGAAGGCCGATGGGAAGGAGTCGTTGAGCGACGGCGTGGGGAACGGGTGGTTGTCGCCACCGGCGATGCTGACCTCTCCGTCGGTCTGCGCCACGTCGGCCGCGGTGGTGGCGCTTGTGTCGTTGTAGATCCAGATGCCGAGGACCTTGGACGAGCGTCCACCGGGATCGTCGACGTTCTGCACGTAGACCGTGCTGGCGTTGCTGGAGTTGAGCTCGATGGTGGTCTGGCCACCCTGGGTCACGACCACTTTGGTCGCCCCTGCGCTATCGCTGTCTTTCTTGACGGACATGTTGCTTCCTTGGGGTTGAGCCACGGCGCCGTCACCCCAGACAGAGGGCGACGGACACTGTGGCGGTTTGGGACTGGTTGACGACGGTGACCTTGGCCCCTGCGTACGCCTCGAAGGTGTGCTCGCTGGTGCCGGCGCCGTGGATGATCATGCTGGTAGAACGTGGTTTTCCGCTGGGCTCCACCCATGTCAGGTACACCTCGGCTTGCTCGCCATCGCCCTCGTTCAGCACATTGAAGTGCGTGTAGCCGGCGTGAGACGTCAGGAAGCGATGGTGGCCTCCTGCGGCTGCGATGGACACCCGGACGACCTTGGCCGGGGGGCTTGCTTGCTCTGACATCACTTCCTCCTGCGGAACTGGGCGCTTCGAAGCGCGGAGCGCTTGGCTCTGCGTTGCTTGCGGCTGCCGATCGCGACCTTGGCGGCTGCCCGAAAGGCGTGGCTCTGGGAGCCGCGCGCCCGCCGACGGCCGAGGTTGGCGTTTCGCACACGGCGCTTGGCAGCGATCTTTCGCTCGACGGACTTCGACGAACCCGGCGTGCGGGCCATCGTCCGGGCGCGTGCGCTGGCGAGGCGCTCCCGGGCGGCCTTGGCGGTGGCCGATGCCCTGGGAGCGCTTGGGGTGCTGCGCGCCGCGGGACGCGCTCCGCCTGACGTGATTCCGAGTCCGCGGAGCACGGCCTGGCGCTTGGCTGCGGCACCGCGGACGCTGCTGCGCATGCCATCGATTCGCCTTGCGAGCTTGTCACGCAGGGTCCCGCCTTCGTTCGCGAAGCGCACGATCGAGTTGTTGCTCCAAGAACGTTTCAGGTCGTGCCCCACCATGCCGAACCAGGCCTGTGCCCCTTCGGCAAGGTCGAACCTGGGAGCCTCGGTCGAAGCCGGCGATGCGGTCTTGGGGGTCTGGAACGCCTCCCCCCGGGCCAGGGCGTCTCCGGCCCGGTTGGCACGCTGCTCGACGTCGCCTCCGGAGTTCCCCCTCCGGGAGTCCAGCGAATGTTGGAGCTCGTGACCGAAGCGGCGGAGGCCCTGGTGTGTGTGCAGCTGCATTGAGCTCGGGCGCGCGTAGATGTCGTCTCCGACCGAGACGGCGTGCACGGGAACCTCTTCGAGGCGGGGCTCCAGGTGCAGGCGAACGCCAGCGTGGCCGCCGAAGGTCTGCCGAACCCGACGGGCCACCGACGACGGTTGCGAGGAGTGGGCCTGCGGACGGGCTCGCTTCACAGGACGACCTCGATGGCCGGCGTGTCGACCTTTTGGTAGAGGTAGGCCAGCTCGTTGGCCCGCCGCGCTTCGGTGGGCAGCATCGTGCCACCGTCGGCCCCACCCGCCACCAGCAGCTCTCCCGCCACGTCGACCATGCCCGCGTGGGCCCTGGCCCGGGTCAGCGGCGATGCGATGCGCCAGTCGTCGAGCGCGGGCTCGTAGATCTCGACGGCGGCTGTTGGGCTCCCGTCGCGAAGTCCGCCGGCCAGCACCACCCGTCCGCCGCTCTGGGTCATCGCTGCGTCGGTGCGCGGGGCTGCAAGGGCCATTCGAGGATCCCACGCGTCGGTGTTCGGCGCATAGGTGACCACCGCCTGGCTGGGCTGACGGGTGAAGTGCCACCACGGATGTGTGTAGCCACCCGCGACCAGGATGCGGGAGCCGACGACGGCAGTCGTGAAGGCGCTCGCCGCGTGCGGCAGCGGCTGCCGGGACGACCAGCCGTCGGTGGCGGGGTCCCACGACCAGTGCCGCCGCGACAGCCGCTTGAAGAAGAAGAAGAACTCGCCTTCGCCGCCCATGGCGTGCAAGCGGCCCTGCGTGGCGGCGAGGCCGAGGTAGGCGCGCCTCGCAGGCAGGGCCTGCAGGCCTTGCCACTCGCCACTCGCCGGATCGAGGGCGTAGTGCGAGGCGACCTCGGAAGACCCGTCGAAGCCGCCCACCACGTGAACACGGCCGTTCAGCGTGGTCGCTGCGAAGCCGGTGAGCTGCTCGGGAAGCTGCAGGTCGGGACGCGGCGACCACTCCGGCGCCGTCCACTCCCACACCTCTCCCCCGGCCAGCAGCGCCAGCACCGTGCCGTTCCAGCTCACCAGCTTGGTCCACTCCAGCGCCGCCTCGGCGGGCAGCGCAGGAAGGTCGTGCCAGGGCTGCTCGACGGGCTCCTGGATGGCGATTCGGGCGCCAGTGGACGCGTACCCGCTCGGGGGCACCGCCGACGAACCCAAGAGGAAGGCTCCCACCGGAACGATGCCAGCATCGGGTGCCAGGCGGTCGGCGGTCACGGCGCCAGGAATCAGCTGGGCCGTGCCGACGATGTTGGCGGCGAGCTCGCCCTCGAGCAGCTGCACCCGGGTGACACCCAGGCGGCTGATTCCAGTCACGGTCAGGCGGCTGTCGACGGTCAGGGGGCCGGTCATGGTGTCGCCAGCCTTGTTCACATAGCCACCGACATCGGTGCCGAAGGTCCGCACATGGTCCTGGACGAGGATCCACGCACTGCCCTCGTGCCGCAGCAGTGCGAGCTTCGTGAGCGCAAGCTGCGGTGTGCGTGCCTGCACCTCGGCGGGCTGACCTTCGCTGTCGGTCGGCCACAGCAGGCTGGGCGTGGACTCGCGGCTGGGGATCAGCCAGTGGTTGCCCGCTCCGTACTCCGATGTGGTGAACTCGACCTCGATGCCCTGCTCGAGCTCGACGGCCTTCCGTCGAACCGGGAGCAGCCCCGCGTCGGTGGCGCGCTGATCCCAGCGCCGGATGAAGGGGTGGCTCTGGAGCTCGAGCTTTCCGTCCTGCAGCGCTCCCTGCCCGAGTGGGGAGACCAGGACGATGGTGTGCGGGTCGAGGATGCTCTTGATGGCGATGGGACGCTGTGGGATGCGCGCCAGCACGGTGTGGTCGGTGGCGAACTCGACGAGGTCGCCAACCGCAAGATCGTTGCCCTGGTACCCGATTGGGTGGGCGAGGCTGATCTGGTCGATGCCCGTGCCGTCGGTGGACTTGGAGACACCATTCACCGGGAGCGTGACCGTGCCGTTCTCGCGGGACCAGCTGTAGCCGGCGATCCGGCGAATCCACACCCGCTCGGCGTCGAAGCCATGCGCCAGCCGTAGCGAGCCGCTCTGGCTCTCGCAGACCCGCACCCAGGTGAGCTTGCCGGGGGTGGTTCGATCGGGCTGTCGGGTCACCACCTCGACGAGCTGACCGGCGGGCCAGAACGGCTGCAGCCCAACGACGGAGTCGGGGTGCACGCGCTTGTGGAGATCCGGGTCGACGGTCGCCTCGACGAAGCCGGCGATCGCGGTGGCGGAGCGGGGCTGCTCGTAGCGGCCTCCACCGCAGCCGAGCTGCACCCGGTAGAGCAGGTTCCCGAATCGAGGCGCCTGGGAGCGCCGCCACGCTCGCAAGCTCCCCTGCGCGGTCCGCTGGCGCTTGTAGCTGTCCCAGGCGGGCCAGGAGGGCCCGCGCTCGTTCGAGTTGACCGGAGCAACCGGCAACATGTCGCACTGCCAGACCGTCTGGCTGCGCGTGGTCGTGGAGACGCCCCCGAGCGCCGGGTCCAGCAGCTGTGGATCCTGGGTGGGGGTGATCGAGCGTTCCCACACATCCAGAAAGCCAAGGTACAGCCCGGAGTCTGGGGGCAGGCTGGCGTCCGGACGAAACGGTTGGCGCGACCAATTCCGGCGTCGCTCGTTCTCGACGAGTTCGCCACTGGCGTAGAAGTGGCCCTCGGAGATGGTGACCTCGCCGCTTCCCCAGTTCGGCATCTCGTCATCGAAGCCGTCGCCGAGGGTGGCATCGTTCGAATACGGGCCGCTGTCGGCGGCGCTGGAGCCAGCGCCTTCGTCCATCGGCCACCACCCCACCAACCCAGGGGAGTCCGGCGTTGGCGCCTGAGGCAGCTGGGCCACGGAGCGCTCGGTGCCCCACAGCTGCAGACTGGCGATGTCACCCGCAAAGAACCACTTGCGCGACTCGTCCTCGGGCATGCAGCCGATCCACAGGGGTCGGCCGTCCACGGGGCCCAGCCCTGCCTCGTCGGCGTACTCGACGATCGCCTCGCCCACGCACTTCGCGTCGATGTACAGCCTGGCGACGTGGCCGTTCCAGGTCGCGGCGACGTCACACCAGGAGTCGGAGGGCACTCCCTGGGTGGAGTAGACGCACACCTCGTTGCCGTCGGCATCGTCGCCGAGCACCAGCTGAAGCCGCCCGTTGGGCTGAATGAGGAGGGCGAACTGGCACCAACGTCCGCGGTCGCACGAGGCGATCACGGTGCCGCCGGCGCTCTGCCTCCGGACGCGGGCCACGATCGAGAACGGACGCCCGCGTGGGAACTCAAGGCTGGGGGACGGCCCCACGACCGCGAAGTCTTCGACGCCGTCGAAGGACAGCGCGTCGTTGACCAACAGGCGCATGCCCGCACGTGCGGCGGGCGCCCCGTCGGCCCCCACGAGGTCGCGGGTCGTCTCCCTGGCCTGGCGGAGCAGGATGTCCACCTGCTCGTTCCAGTCGCTGTCGAGCTGAACGCGGCCCTGCTGGATTCGCACGCGGCGGAAGTGCTTGGCCGGGTCGAAGGTGGAACGAGAGATGTCTGCGGACATGGGAGGCGCCTTCGCCGTCAGTTCACGAAGAACAGACCGGCCGTGAGGGAGATGGGGAGGAAGTCTCGAATGGCATCGCGGGCAAAGGCCTCGCGCTGCGGTGTGTGCGCCGAGCGATAGGCTCCGATCTCGCCGGCATGTGCCCCCGCAAGGAGGACATCGGGATTGCGGTCCGAGAGCACGCCATACGCGGCGCTCCCGGGATCGAGAGACACGAAGCGAGGCCGCCACGGGGAGTCCCCCGGCGGCTCGCATTGGCGTGCATCGCTGGGTCGGGTCGAGCCAGGGGAGAAGTAGCACCACTGTGCGTAGCCCCGCAGCCGTCGTTGCAGCTCGAGCGCGCCCTGAAACAGGGAGTACTCAGCCGAGAGCTCGGCGATGCGAGCCCGGCCCAGGACCGTCGTTCGCACAAGGGTGGTGGTTGGCGCGTAGCTGTCGGGCTCGTCGGCGATCGGACCGATGGCGAGGGCCGTGCCCAGCGGATCCACGATCGAGTCGGTGACGGACAGCTCCCCGGTGGACTGCGGGAGACGGACCGGGCCGAGTACGCAGCTGAGCGCCGCGACCGTCGCCGGCGCGTTCCCGGCAGGCGACATGAGGGCCCCGGATACGGTGCAGTGGCGAAGCGTGGCCTCGATGTCGGCGCAGAGCAGCACGGCTCCCCGGATGGCCAGCCCGTCCAGCGTCACGCTGGCTCCCTCTCCGCCCTCCACCAGCTGCACCGAACGGATGGTGGGCACCGTTCCCAGAGCCGCCCGAAGGCGCAGGTGACGGACCTGATGGCCTTGGGTGGGCTTCAGCGACACCCGGACCACCTCTTCGTAGCAGCGGCTGTCCACGATGCGGAGCTCACCGGTGCTGCGACCACTCTTGTTCCAGGCGTCCACTGCGTCTTGCACGGAAACGGGCACCGACTTGTCGCCCGGGACTGCGCGTCCGATGTCGGCCCGGAACACGGTCTCGTCTGGCTGGGTGGCGCGTGGAGCTTGGCCCGGAACGGCCCCGATGCGCACGCGGCGCCCCACCGCGTAGTCTGCGAAGTACGAGCCGCCCTTGGCCCGGCGGTCGCTGAGGGACAGGACGACCCGACCACGGGTCACGTCCAGGCCTACGCGGGTGTCCAGGCCCAGCTCGTACACCGATGTCGGGTCAGACACGGACTCGGTGAACTCCCACGCGTCCACGGCGGATGCTCCGGGCACCACCAGTAAGCGCCCGGCGTCTGCGGCAAAGACAAGGCCGTCGGCGAGGATGGGGTCGCCGCTGTTCTGCAGTGCGCACTCGAGCTGGGAGGCGCGCTCGGCGAGCAGGTCTGGGGCGTCGGGGTCGATCTCCGGTAGGTCGAGGACCCACTGACGCGCGCCCCGGTTCACCCCGAGCGAGGCTGGCGTGGTGGCGAGCGGAGCCGTGGATGTGGGCTCGGACAGGAGCACGCAGCGCACTCCGGCGCCGTACAGCCCCAGCCGAGTGGCGGTGAGGGGGTCGGACGCGGTCGGTAGAAAGGTCGGGATGTCCTCGACCCGCCGACTGGCACCGACCACCACGATTCGGCGGTGAGCGGCGCGGACGAGGATGCCCTGTCCTTTCTGGGGGAAGGCCTCGCGAAGCGCACGCTGAAGCCTCTCTGCCGTCGATGGCAGGTCGTCGGGCTCGGCCACGATGGCCACCTCGGCATCGGTCTTGCCCAGCCACACGAGCATGGCGCCGCTGAAGGCATCGGCCGTCTCGACCTCGAGGCCGTAGCGCGCCATGATTCCCGGAGCGGGACGACGCCAGTCGTCGGGGTACGCCGTCGTTCCCGTGGCCTCGACCACCTGCACGGCCCAGGGGGGCACGGCCTCCAGGCTGTGGCTGGGTCCCACGAACAGCTGCAGGCCTCGAGCCGGGCCATACCATTGGCTGTTGGTCGGCCAGGCCTGCCGAGGCAGTGCCCGCATGGCTTGCCGGTGCGCGGCGAGGTCCTGGCGGAGCGCCTCGGGTGGGATGGCGATGGGGAGGTCGATCTCGGAGTTGGGACGGGTCAAGGATCGAGGCGTGCGTGGAACGTGAAACACCGCGCCGTCTCGCCCGAGCCCGTCGAGCCATGCAGCCCCGGCACGCGCCTTGTGGCCCTGACGAAAGGGCATCGAGAACGTCCGCATGCGCGCGATGAAGAGGGCCAGCTCCCCGATGTTGTAGACCCCGCGCCTGAGGGAGCGAGGAGCGGCGCTCGAGCGCTGGATCGGTCGCACGTCGATGGTGTGGTACCCGGCGTCGAAGCACCCCTCGAAGTCCTTGTCCGTTGCCGTCCGAATGGAGACGAAGCCACCTCTGCCGGGGCGCGGGTCGTCGACGCTCTGCTCGAAGGAGAGGCGCTCGAATGCCTGGACGACGCGGGCCGACCAACCGGCAGCGTCTTGGACCTCGCGCTGCAGGATTCCGGGGATGCCCTTGCGGCGTCGGTAGCGCAGGGTGTTGCCCACCCGGGAGCGCTGCGAGACGACGTCGTTCTGGCCCCCGTCGACGCCGCGAACGTCGAGCAGGCCAGCAATGTAGGGGACCAGCCAGGGGTCGCAGGTCTCGATGAACCAGTTGTCGTACAGGTCCTCGATGTTGGCGTGCAGCGTGTCGTACTCATCCTGAAGCAGGGACACCAGCGCCTTCAGGGGCCAACCCTGGTCTTCGTCGAGCTCGCGGTAGATCTCGGGGATGCGGTCGTAGAGGTCGATGTTCACTGGCGGACCTCCAGTCGGATGCCCGAGGCGGTGTCCAGCAGCAGCAGGCCCGCGGGTACGGCGCCGGTGGGAGTCCAGCACGCCGTCTGACCGGGCAGCCACGCGTCCGGCCCCCAGGCCTCGACGGCGGTCACCGATGCGTCCAGGCCGGTGGATGTGAGCTGGAGCTCGACCAGATCGACCTCGACGACACCCTCGACCGCCTGAAGCGCGGTGATGACCTCGGACCCGGCAACGCCCTGCGCCAGGTCCCGCCGGTCGAAGGCGAAGGCGGCCACGAGGGCGCTGCGGCAGCCGGACTCGACGGTGCCGGTGTCGTAGCCCGACGCGATGCGCACCACGGCGTCGACTTGGAACCAGGATGGCTCGAACGGCTGAATGATCACGGGCATTCGGCCCCCTGCGGCCTCGAGTGCCTGCTTGAGGGACTGGATCTCGGTCTCGCTCGGCTGGTTGTCCTCGGACGAGATGCGCGTCGCCAGCGTCAGGTGCACCACCGCTGCGCTGCCCGTCCACAGGATCGCCTGGGTCACCTTGGCGGTGGACGGCCACGTGGCCGCGAAGTCGACGTAGTCGCCCTCGGTCACCACCCGGTCCAGGGCGCGAACCGACAGCGGTGCGCGCTGCCGCGTGTGTCCCTGGCCCTCGGGATCGGTGCCGCCGGTCGCGGCGACTGGATTGGTGACCCGCTTGATGCTGGCCGTCGGGCTGTGCACGGTGATCAGGCTTGCGGCCGGCAGGTTGCCGGACTCGCCCAGCCCCAGCCGATAGGTCGCGCGGACGTTGTCGCGACCGGCCGGCAGCAGCGAGCCGTACACGCCATCGCCGAAGTGCAAGCGGGTGATGCCACTCGCGTCGGTGGTGACGGTGTAGACACGATCGGTGGACGAGGACTCGAACAGGGTGTCGACCTCGGTCCACAGCAGGCCGTCGACGCGGACCTCGAGGGGCAGGGGCGCCGGCGCCGGCAGGCGGGTCAGCGGGCTTCCCTTGAGAGGGAAGACCTGCCCCGCGATGGAGGGGTCTCCGCTGCCGAGGGCCACGTTGCTGTGGGTTGCCCCCTGGGTCGCCCAGACGGTGTTGGCGTTCACTTGGACGGTGTTGGGATCGTAGGCGTTGCCCAGCGCCTCCAGCGCCTTCCCATCCAGGTCGGTCAGCTCGAGCTTGGTGTTGCCGTCAACACCGACGGCCTGGGAGACCAGGGCAGCCTCCATCACCACGGGATCGGTGCTTTCGCTGGGGTAGATCGGGAGCGCGTCGGCGTCCGCGACGACCTGGCCCTTGAATCCCTGCAGGTCCTCGAGATCGAAGCGCCACTGCATGCCCGAAGACAGCGGTGGCGACTCCAAGAACAGCTCTTGTCCCACGGTCAACGGGATCGATGTCTGACTGGACTCCAGCAGCAGACCCTTGTGCATGACGATGACCCGTGGACGGCGTCCGCGAATGGCGACGACTCGACCGGTGGGGTTGGGCACATGCCCCTGGATCAGGAGCGGTGGGCTGGGCAGCTCGCCGGGCTGCCACGGACGGGTCACGAGCTCCTCGTACAGCTCGGCCTTCTTGGCGATGGCGGCGATGCCTTCGGAGCCCGCCAGCGAGGTGTCCCAGACCTGCGTGGTCGACAGCGGCACCTCCACGGAGCGCCCGAAGAGGGTGAGCTGCTGGCGATCGAAGGAGCTTAGCGAGGGCTTGGTGATGGCTGGGGTCAGCGTGAGCTCGGTGACCGGGGCGTTGACCGCGAAGGACTCGGTCACCGCGACATCGGTGCCCACCACTTCCCACGTCTGGGTCTGTGAAGCGGCGCCGTCCGATTGCGTGGCGAGCACCCAACTGCCGACAGCCAGCTGCTCGGTCTTGGCGAGCTGCAGCACGCCGTCGACCAGGTCGTAGTGGGGCCACTGGGACTGCTGAACGCCGTCGGCGGGCGCAGCGGCCTGGGCGTGCGCGCCGTGCCAGGCGACGCTCGTGACGCCTTCCGTGCCCAGCTTGGCGGTGGCCCCAGGCTTCAGGTGCACCTGCGCAGTCGTGCCCTGGTACAGCCCGGCTGCGGTGGCGACCAGGACGCCGGCGCTCGAGCTGGCGAGATCGCTGACGCTGGTGCCCTGAAGCAGCCACGTCCAAGCGCCGTCATAGCGCAGCAGTCCCGTCCGTGTGCCCACCAGCATCGCGCCGTCCTCGGCCAGCACCGCGCAGGTCCCATCCACGTCGCCCCGCTCCAGCACCCAGTGCGCGCCCAGGTGGCTGGCCCGAAACACGCCGGCGTCGGTGATGGCCCACAGGCCGTCCCGCTCCACGAGGGCCCGGACACAGGCCCTCGACGTCTTGCCGGCCGAGCCGTGCATGCCGGTTCCTGACTCGAACCATTCGCCGCTGCCCAGGACGGTCGCGTACACGCCGCTGTCGGTGCCGGCAACCAGCGAAGCCCCGACCTCGAGCACGCTTCGCACGGCGCTTCCAGGTAGGTCTGCCGGGACGTGCACGGTCCGCCTCTTGCATCGAGGACGCTTGTCTTTCCACGTGAGCGACCAGCGGGTCTCGGTGATGGTCTTGTGTCCGGGCACCGCGTCCCAGGTCACGCCCCCGTCGACCGAGACCAGCACACGGCCGTCGGCGGTCCCCACGTACCAGCGGTCGTCCTGGGCGATCTGCATCGCCAGGATGGAAGAGCGCTGAAGGCTGGTTCCGAGCTGTCGGAAGGCCTCGCTCCCGGTTGCTTTGAAGAGCCCGTTTCCGGCGGTGCCGACCAGCCGAAGTCGGCCGGCGCTCGTCATGAGGGAGACGGGGGCATTTGCCAGTCCGGCGTCGGCTCGGCTCCAGCTTGTCCCGGCGACGATGCCCCCCCGGGGGGTGGCACCGGCGGCGAGCTGCGTGCGCTCCGAGACCGTGTTCCAGGCCTTCGCCGTGGCACCCAGGACGGGCATCTTTGCCGAGAAGCGAAGCATCTGCGGCACGCCGCAGATGGGCCCCACCGATCGGTCGAGCTGGATGAGGGTCACCCCCTGCGCCGAGACCTTCGCGAGCGCTTTGACCGTGAAGGGCGCGAGCTGGCTGTCGCCGCCCAAGGCGACGGGGTCGCCCACCTTGAGCGGTAGACCGACCGTGGCGGCGATGACCACGTCGCTGCCGGCGAGGATTCGGACCGTGGGGGGGGTCGTCACCAGCGTCATGGCGTTGAACGAGACATGTGCTCGGAGTGCAGTCTGAGTCTCGAACACGACCGCGCCTCCGCCGGCTGGCGGGGTCCCCTGAACGGCGGTGCGTTCGGGAAGCGTGATCTCGGGACCGGTGCGGGCCTTGGGGGTCACATCGAAGGCGAGCCAGGTTCCGGCGGCCAGCCCGGATGCGGGCTGGTAGCCCACTTCGGCGGCCAGGTACACGAGCGAGTCGGGCTGCACGGCCGTGCCGACGTAGCCTTCGTTGATGGCGCGTTCTTGGTAGAAGGCGAGGATGTCCCCGACCTTGGCCCAGCACTCCAGGAGCGGGCTCACCATGTTGGTCGGGTCTTCGAGCGGAACACGGGTGAGCGGGTTCCGCTGGCCGTCGGGATTGGGCTCCATGTTGTGGAGCAGAGCGACCATGCGATCGGTGAAGGTGGTCGCGTTCCCGACCCGCCAGTTGAGCGAAGGCTGGTCGGGCGGGTTGGAGAGGTCTGGCGGCCAGGGCTTCATGGCTCCTCCAGAACAAAGGCGATCGAGCCCCGGTCGGGTGTTCGGCGGTCTCCGGCGACCTCGAGGGTGCTGGTGGGTCCGATGGGGATCCGGCCGTGGGCGGTCCAGTCCGTCGTGGTTCCGACGATGCGAAAGCGCTCGACCGTGACACGATCGACGCCCACTACGTCTGTGGCCGCGGCGACCACCTGCGAGAGCACCAGGGGCTGGCCAAAGGTGAACTGGTCGGGGGCGAAGAACGCGGGTGTGCCATTGGGCAGACGGCCGGTGCCGAATCGCTCGGTGAGCTCGGAACGGACGAGGTCGTGCACGGCGTGTGGATCGAGTGTGATCCGCAGGCGAATCTCGATCGGGACGCGCCTCGGATCGCGGACCTGGAGGTCGGTGCCGGCAAGCAGGTAGCGCGACAGGGTCTGGTGCAGCGCCTGGGCAAAGGTCTGCGGAAGGGGCTCCCCGCCGCGAAGCTGGATGTACACAGCGACGGTCCACCACGACCCCGTCCACTCCCGCACGGCGACCGCATCGGCGACGCCGGCCTGCTGCCGGGCGCGCGCTGTCCAGTCAGCCATGGTCACGCAGCGCTCCTGCTGCCGGAAGGCTTGCGGGGCGTTGCGGACGGCCTGCTGAAGCGGCTCTGGGTCGGTGCCCCCCAGCGCGGGTAGCGGGTTGTCCACCGAGACGATCTGCCCATCGCCGATGGGGGCGCGGTCGTCCCAGCCCTGGATCGTGTGCTGCGCGACGTTTCCGGCTGTGCCGTTGCCGTACCGTCCGCGAACCCGGAAACGGACTCCTGGTGTGGGCTGAATCCCGTTGACCCCGTCGCCGAAGCGAAGCCAGAAGCCGGCCTTTTCGGCGGACACCTCGACGGCGACCTCGCGGGACCACGAGTCGCTCTCGAGCAGGTCTTGGCGTACTCCCCAAGGAAGCCCCTGCGGGCGACCCGCCTGGAGTTCTTGGACCTCGACCGCCCCCACCGCCCGCGCGGGGTCCTGGAGGACCGACTCGCTTGCGGAGGTCTCGAGCAGCGTCGCCGTCGACGTGGGAACAGCCCACGTCAGCGGTCCAGGAAGGTCGAACCAGGGGTACCACGGCTCCAGCACTGCATCATCGGCTTCGACCTGCCAGTCGGCTGGCCTTCCGTCATCGGCGAGGAGGATGTTGCCCAGGGCTATGCCGCCGCGGCGGCGTTGCCGGTCGAATGCGGGGAGCGAGGTGGGCAAGGCGTCGGCCACGTGCCACCGCACGAGCGTGATTTCCTGGCCGGTGGCCGGGTCGGTCGCGGTCTCGGCGTCCTCGATCAGTCGAACGGCGACCGGCGACAGCCACTGGTTGGACCCCGTGGCCGTCGACAGTCGGGCCAAGACCAGCACGCTGCCGCGCTCGAGTCCGGGCCGGTGGCCGCACAGCGCCGCCCGTGTCGAGCCCGCCGGCAGCACGAAGTCCGGGGCGCCCCAGTTGTAGAGCGGAATCTGGTTCTGGTCGCTTCGCAGCCGGGCCGGGTGCATCGAGTTGAACACCCGGGAGTCGGCGGGCAGGGCCGGTCCGTAGCCCTCGGATGCGCCAGGAGCGGCAGTCCAGAACGCCATTCCCTGTGGTACGAAGAGCTCGGCCGCGGCGGGGCCGTCGTCCTCTTGTAGCTGCACCGCGATCCACACGCGTGCGTTGGTGCCCTCGGAAAGCGAGTAGTCCAGCAAGCGCGCATGCCGGGCCACCGACGCACGGCGACGGGCGGTTCCCAGGTAGCCCTCGGTGACGACGGCATCTTGGTAGTAGGACAGGTAGTCGCCGGCGTAGGCCATGAGCTCGATGAGCAGCACGCCCAGGTCGGGCACATGGCGTTCGGTCCACTCGGGGAGCCGCGTCGCCATGTGGCTGAGCAACAGCGCCCTGAAGCTCTCGTAGTCCTTGTTGAGGTAGTCCAGGTCGACGGGCTGCGGCGGGTAGGCCGATGGTTCGATGATGGCCGTCTCGATGTCCGAGTCGACCCCCAGCACCAGCTCGGCTTCGCGGAACGCTGGATCGACGTCGCGCAAGCCCTGGAGCACCACCGTGAAGACCCGGGTGGTGGTCTGATCCTCCCAGTTTGCGTCCAGTTGGATCGTCGCGCGTGCCACGTGCTCAGACGCCTTGGGCACCACCTCGATCGCGCGGTATTCGGCGCCTGTGCCGTCGGAGCCCGCGACGAGCAACACATGGTTGGGCTCCAGGCCGGGAGGCACTCCACCGTCAGCGGCCGGCAAGAAGTGCAGCTCCAGCACCATGGTGGTGGTTGTGGTGTCCAGCAGATCCACGAAGCTCAGGCCGTACAACGCTCGCTGTGCGGTGACGTACTGAGCACGGCGTGCGCGGCCAGCACCCGTGAGTTGGGGCGTGAGGCTCATGCGCTGAACTCGCGCGTCTGAGACTGCCCGGTACGGCGCAGGGTGTAGGTGACGGTCACCAGCAGCGCCGCACCGTCCACGTCGACGGTCACGTCCCGGACCTCGATGACGTCTCCGAGCCACTGCTGTAGCGAGGCTCGTAGGGCCGCCTGGGTCGCGGCAGCCACGGCGATGTCGATGCCCTCGAACACCATGTACTGGATGCCCGTGCCGAACGTCGGTCGGTTCACCCTCTCGCCAGGCGCCGTGAAGATCAGCTGCTGGATCATCTGCGCGACGTGGTCGGCGTAGTCGGGACTGTCGACGTTGCCGTTCGCGGTGATGGAGAGGGGAAAGCCGTAGTTCATCTCAGATCACCAGCGGCTGCTGGCCGTCGATCAGCAGGTCACCGTTGACCTCTGCCGCGCCCGTCATGACGATGCCGGCCGCGGTCATCTCGACGGCAGCGCCGGTGAGGGCGATGTCGGCGGAGGTGATCTCGGTCGCGGCGGCGGTCAGTGCGATGTCGACCGCCTCGACCTCGAGGTTTCCGGTGACGTCCAGGTTGCCGATCAGTTCGGTGGCCCCGGTGACCTCGACGTTCCCTTCGGCCTCGATCGCCCCCTCGATCGAGACGTTGGCGGTCACGTTCACGTCTGGCGAGGCCACGGCCACCGGCCCCTCGGCGGCCACGTCGATGCCCTCGGCCTCGGTGAGCGTGACGGTGGATGCGCCGCACACCACCTCCAGGGTCGCCGGGCCCAGACGCACCACGCTGGGCGGAACCGAGATCTCGATGCCGGTGGCGTTGAAGGCCAGCGTCATGGGGTCGGGTAGGCCAGGAGCAACCACCTCGATGGTCAACCCCTCCTCTTCGCTGGCGATCACGGTCATGTTCAGCATGCGAAGCACAGCGACACCAGGGAGTCCAGCAGGCGCTGGCAGCTCGGCCTCCGCCCAGAAGCACCCCGTCCAGATGGGGTGGTTGGGGTCGCCTCCCTCGAACTCGACCCAGACGTTCGCTCCGAGGGGGGGGATGAAGTACAGCCCAACCTGCTCGCCTGAATACGGAAAGCAGGGCCAAGCGAGCGACAGCTTGGCGCTGGGCACGGCGGGCACGTCCACCAGGATGCGGCCCAGGTCCATGGGATCGACGTTCTCGAGAACCTTGCCGCGGTACTTGCCAAAGAACTGCGGGGGCGGATCACAGTCGTCTGCGGTCATGCGGACACCCTCTGCACGGTGCTGCCGGTTCCGCCGCGGTTCAGGGTGAACTGCTGGGAGTACTCGCCCGGGCTGATCTGGTGGGTGACCGACTGCACGTAGTAGGTGCCGTCGTAGGTGTGGCCGGCTCCTCGCACGTCCACCAGGCTACGGGCCCTCAGGATGTCGCCGTACAGGAAGGCGTCCAGCTCCCCCTCGGCGGTGACGGGCTTGAAGGTGGACTTGTCGGTCATGGCTTGGGCCTTGATGGTTGCGCTGATGATGTCCAGGCCCTGGTGCTGGAACAGGTCGTGCCGGGACGTCGGCGACGTGAAGTCGAGCACCGGGCTGGCGGCCAGCGGGTCGACCGTGCTGGTCAGGGTGGTGACGGGCAGGTCCATGTCGGTGAAGAACGTGTCCTGCACCATGCCGTTGACGAAGTAGGGCGCCCGAGCGTCCAACGAGAAGCGCAGGGACTTGACGTTGGTGAACGGACCCTGGTTGACCGACAGCGCCTTCTGAGGGGTGCCGGACCGGGTGGGCGGCCCCCAATAGGCCCACAGCATGCCTTCGGTCGGACCGGGCTCGATGTAGAAGACGGATGCGTGCTTGCAGGCCAGGTGGGTGACGTAGTCGCGGTCGGTCGCGTTCTGTTGGGGGATGACCTGCAGCGGGTCGGGGATGATGGTGCCGACGCTCGGGTCGACCAGGGGCACGATACCGATGGCGGCGTACTTGAGCAGCACAGCGTTCACGATGAGGTAGTCGGGAATGCTGGGGTACATGAACGAGATCTCGATGAGGTCCATCATGACGCTGGCGTCTTCGCCGGTGATGGTCAGCAGCGCGCCCTCGGGACCCGGATCGAGCTGCTGGTGGGTGATGAAGCCGTCGATCAACACCGCGGGCTGGCCGCCGGCCGCGGCCAGTACCCGGACACGGTTGAACGGCTGGAGGATCGGGTTGGACAGCAGGGCGTAGTCCTGCGTGAGCGTGGGGCTGCGCTCGGCACGGAAGCTGATCTGGAACCCTGAGGGTCCACTGTCCGTCTCGGTGATGGACAGGCTCGACAGCGCGTTCATCAGCTCGGCCGAGGCGGGTTCTGGGTTGAATCCGCCGATCTTGAGGGTCACCGGGAACTGCAGGAGCCCACTCATGGGTTCGACCCCTTCGAAGTGGGCAGCGGAATGACCAGCGCTTCCCCGGGTTCAGCGAGATCGAACGGGTCCATGGCATTGTTGGCGTCGGCGATGCGCCAGAAGAGCTCGGCTGAGCCCAGCGCCGCCTGGGCGATGGCGTCCAGGCGCTGCCCGGATCGAACCCGAATGATGGCGAGTTGCTCGAGGCTCTCTGGGCGCGGGCAGAAGCGACGCGCGACGTACACCACCTCGCGTCCGTCGGGAGACTCGACGGTGTGGGTGGGCAGGCCCCGGTATCGGCTGGTGTGGTCGAACATCAGGACTTCCCACCAGAGACGAGCCCTTCCAGAGACTTCTGGTAGTTCAGGAAGAGCTGGTACCCGAAGCCCGCGAGGGTGCCGGTGGAGCTGGCCAGATCGGAGTAGGTGAGCACCCGCATGTTCAGGCTGACGGTGGCCTGGACAGGGTTGAGCGTGCGGTCGAAGTTCTCTTCGGTGATCGAGTACCCGGTCAGCCGCACGGGGAGGTGCCGCTTGGCGTCCAGGGCGAGCACGGTCAGCGGCGGCACATACGGCGCGACCTCGAGGGTGCCCTTGGCCAGCAGGGCCTGGTTCGCCTCGACGGCGGCAGACGTCGGGTACACCAACAGCTCGAGCTGGGCCAGCTGGGCCGAGATGTTCGCCACCTTCGAGTCGGCGGCGAGCGCATCGAGTTCGATCTCCAGCGAGACCACCTGGACAGGCGCTCCCGTCAGCAGCACCGCCTGCGAGCGATCCCCTTGATCGCCACCCGACATCTGGGGCGTCAGCGTGCGGCGGAGTGTGGTCGGGTTGTACTGAAACGGGACCGTCTGGTGTGCGGTTGACGCCTTGGCGTAGGTCAGGAGCGCCCCCTTGAGGGGGGCGGTACCCTGGTAGGTCGTGCTCATCGGCGCTCCCACAGGTCGGCCCACAGGGTCTGGGCCACCAAGGTGCCGAGCTCCTCGGGGGCGAGCCGCTGGTGGTTGCCGGGCAGGGTCAGCGCCATCTCGTCGACCCGGGCCGATCGCCACTGGGCGGTATCGACCTGCGATGCCAGGCGGGCCAGCTCAGCGCGCACCGCCGCTTCGATCCGCCGAGCCGAGCGGGTGTAGCCCGCCAGCCGAAGCTCCCCGATGTGCACGAACAGGTGGCTCATGGCGTCTCCAACGAGGCCAGCGCTCGCTCGTTGATCGGCCGCTCGGTCTTGGCATATTCGGCGCGAATCGCCCGGCGCACGTGGCCCATGGTGACGCAGGAGCCGTCTCGAACCGCCAGGAATGCAGCGGCGACCGCGGCGTTGCGGATTTCGGCGCCGGACAGGGGCAGCCGCGCCAGGCGCTCGGTGTCCAGCTGCCTGGTGGGCACGTCGGGCCCCAGCGCTCCATGCCAGATCGAGCGCCGGGCGGCCTCGTCGGGGTAGGGGAACTCGACCACGAAGCGAAAGCGGCGAACGAAGGCGGTGTCGACGTGGTCGCGCAGGTTCGTGGTCAGAATGGCGACCCCGCGAAAGCTCTCGAGGCGCTGCAGCAGGTAGCTCACCTCGAGGTTGGCATAGCGATCGTTGCTGTCTCGCACCTCGGAACGGCTGCCGAACAGCGTGTCCGCCTCGTCGAAGAGCAGCACACACTCGGTGGCGTCGGCTGCGTCGAACACCGCTCGCAGGTTGCGCTCGGTCTCCCCGATGTACTTGGACATCACGCTCGCGAGATCGACGCGGTACAGCTCCATTCCCAGCTCGTGCGCGATGACCTCGGCCGCCAGCGTCTTTCCGGTGCCGCTGGGCCCGGCGAACAGCGCGACGATCCCGCCGCCGCGGCCTCCGGTGGGCCTCATGCCCCATTGGTCGAGCACGACGTGGCGGTGGCGGACCTGGGCCACCATCTCGCGCAACACCGACGCCGCCGTTTCGGGCAGGATGAGCGACTCCCACCCGGCCCGCGTCTCGATGCGCTCGGCAGAGCCGCCCACCTCTGGCCCGGCCAGGGTCCGGCACAGTGCCCGAAGGGTGGCACCGACGTTGTCGCCGTTCGGCAACGCGTTGAAGGCGCGGGCGATGCGCTCGATGGCCTCGGGACCCAGGTCGAACTGGGCTGCGAGCGCCTCGGTCTCTGCCTTGTGGTCCGGCAGGTGCCACTCCCACAGCGCGCGCTGATCGGAGTGGGACGGTCGCTGGACGAACACGTGGATTGTCTCGGCGTTCAGGGGCCACCGAGAAGCGGCGTCGACGAACAATGGGCCCAGCAACCTGCTGCAGACGGCGTCCACGTGGCTGCGCGCGGTGCGGTCGTCGCGATCCGAGGCCCGCAGGCTGATCAGCAGCGCACGGCCGCCCAGGTAGGCTTCGCGATTCCAGGCGCCCACGAACGCATCGAGCGCGTCGCCGATGGGGAGATCGGACGCCGCGATCGCATGCAGCTCGAGTCCCAGCATTCCGGCGATCAGCACCCCGTGCTGCCGGCAGGATCCGGAGTCGTCACCCAGCAGCTGCACAACGGCAAGCTCCCCCGACCCCAGCGCATCGACCACTGGGGCGGCCGCAGCCTGGTACGACGCGGGCGGCGGACCTGCCGGTGCCACGGGCAGCATGCGCTGGGTGAGCAGGGGGTCCATCGCCGAGCCTCCGAGCAGGTGATGAACCAGGCGCTCGGGCGCGATCAGGGTGCGTCGAACGAGGCCGTCGCCATCGCCGAGCTCCAGCAGGCCCAGGCGCCGCAGCGCCCCATCCGGAGACAGGGCGTCCCAGTGCGGGTTCGGGAGGCGCGCCAGGGCAAAACCCAGGGTCGGTCGCACGTGGCCCACAGCGGCTGCGAGTGCCCCGTCAACCTCCCAACCCACCGCCAGCAGCAGCAGATCGCGCTCGAAATGGCTGAGCTGCAGCTCACCGCAGAGATCGGCCAGGCGCCCAGGCAGCAGGGGCTCGTCGCCCGCCGGGTTGCCCAGCAGCACCGCCGTGAGGCGCGATAGCTCGGCCACCAGCACCGCGTGGTCGGATGAGGGGGGTGGTGGCGTCATTGCTTGACCCACACCAGGTGCGGGCTGAACTTGCCGTGTGAGCGACGGAGCGGGCTGACGGTGCCGCCGACGTCGACCTGAACCACATACGTGCCGTCGGGAACCTCCTCGATCGAGGCTTGTAGCGGGCTGCGTGCGTCGGCGCGGCTGATGCAGGGCAGGGTGTAAGAGGTGGCTTCGTCGGGGTCGGGGTGGTTGTCGAGGGAGTAGAGGACGATCGACGACGGAGCGAAGCGTCCGATGGGCGGTGAGCACTGCACCTGCACGCCGGGCACCGTCGTCTTGCCTTGGGTGGGGTCCCAGATGTCGATGGAGACCTGCTCCACGTCGAGCACGGCGGGCTGCAGCAAGATGGTCTGGTGGGTGGAGATGCACTGGCCACCCACCTCGAGCCACACAGCCCTCGCTCCGGGGCCGACGCCCGCGCCCTTCATGACGGCGTCGGTCAGCTCGAGCGTGGCGGTCTTGCCGTCCACGGTGGGCTCGAAGGCGCCGTTCCCAAGTCGCACCCGGGTGTTCGCCGTGAGCGGCCTGGGGGTGGTGAGCTGGAGGGACCCGCCCGCGGGTACGCGCGCATCGACCACGCCCAGGGCTAAGGCGGCTCGGGCGCTGGCTCGACCAACCACACGCTGGACGGGCAGCGCCCGGCCGCCAGACATGTCGCCCTCGATCACCACCACCGAGCAGTGGTAGGCGATGGACAGGTGGTAGGGGGTGTTGAAGAACGAGTTCCAGAACTTGGAGATGCGCTCCAGGTTCAGTGGAAACGGGGTGAAGCGGATCTCTTCGACCTGGCCGTCCAGGTCCGACGCTGCGAGCCAGGACGGATTCGCCGACGAGCGTGCTGAGTCGATCAGGTCCCGGATGAACTGGCTGGACAGGACCGCGTTTTCGTGGAGCACGCGAACGACGCTGCCTAGTAGCCTCTGGGGTTCCAGGTGCTGATCGTTGCCGTAGAAGGTGAACAGGTAGCCAAGGTCCAGTGGCGTGCGGCTTCGGCCGCGGCTGGCCCCACCTCGAAGCGGCAGATCCGAGTTTCGCAGGGAGCTGTTGGGCACGGCCTGGTACAAGAACACGTTGACACCGGCATGCTCGTGCCGGGTGATGAACTTGCTGGGAGGCTGGTGGGTGACGCGGGCCCCGGGGACGGCTCCGCCTACAACCTCGCCCAGGAGTGCCGTCAGCGCAGCGGTGGCTGACGCGATGGCAAGCTCGTTGCTCACTTGCGCCTCCCTAGAACTTCGTCGAGCGAGTGACGTGGGCGCGGGCGCGGGCGGCCCCCTACGCTCTTGGGGATGGCTGTGGGCTCGGCCACCACCACTCGTCCGATGTGAATGGTCACCTGCGGCGGGGGCTCCGACGGCGGCAGCACCGACGGTCTGGGGTTGGATGTTGGCGGCCGGGATTGCGCCTGGCGCGTCGGCATCGGCACACTGTCGGCGGGCTTCAGGTCGCGAGCAGGGGCCGCCGGCGGCGCCGCTGCCGGCTCGAGCCGTCGGCCAGGTTGGGGGCCCAGACGAAGGGGCACGAGGTTGTCAGGGACCTGTGTCCTGGATGCGCCGGTCGTCGCTTGGGCGGAGGCGTCGGGAACGGCTGCCGCTGGCGCTGCAGCTGGCCGTTCGGGCTGGCGGGCTTCGCCGCCGACGTGCGTGGCCGCGGCACCAGGGGGTCGGGGTGCTGCGCCGGCGGCGGGGGAGGCAGCCGTCGGCTTCATGAGGGTGCCGGCGGGCGCAGCGGGCTTCAGGGTGGTACCGGCAGATGCGGCGGCGGAGTCGGACTTGATGGGGGCGGCGTGTGCAGCAGCGGGCCGCTGTGCTGCTCCGGCCGTGGCTGCTGCGGCGGGCTGGGGTGCAGCCGCCGCGGTGGTGGAGGCAGTAGACGGCGGCATGGCGATGCCGGTGGTTGCGGCTGCTGATGAGGACTGGGGTGCCGCGCCTGCGGTTGTGGTTGCTGCCGCGGACTGGGGTGCCGCGCCTGCGGTTGTGGCTGCTGTCGCGGACTGGAGTGGGGCGCCGACGGTTGTGGGGGCCGTGGCGGGCGGCACTGGGGGGCCGGCGGCGGTGGTGGCTGCTGCTGGTGCGGGCTGGTGTGGAGCGCTGGCGGTTGTGGCGGCAGCTGGGGAGTAGGTTGGGGCGGCGGCGGCGGCGGCGGCGGCGGCGGGCTCCAGGGGTGAACCCGTCGCATTGGCTGTTGCAGCGGGCTGGGGTGCTTCGCCGGCGGCGGTGGTGGCGGCCGCGGGTTTCATGGGAGCGCTGGCCGTTGGGGCTGCCCCTGTGGAAGGCAGGGGAGCGCCATCGGTTGTGGTTGTCGCCGTGGATGGGGGTGGATCGCCGGCGGTTGTGGCGGCGGCCACGGTCTGGGTTGGGCCGGCGGTGGCGGGCTCCAGGGTGGAACCCGCGGCGGTCTGCGATGCTGCGGGCTGGGGTGCTGCGCCGGCGGTGGCGGTGGTTGCCGCGGGCTTCAAGGGAGCGCTGGCGGTTGGGGCTGCCACCGTGGAAGGGGGGGGAGCGCCGGCGGTTGTGGCGGCGGCTACGTTTGGGGTTGTGGCGGTGGCGGCGGTGGGCTGTAGGGTGGGACCCGCGGCCGTCTCTGATGCTGCGGGCCGGGGTGGATCGCCGGCGGTTGTGGCGGCGGCTACGTTTGGGGTTGTGGCGGTGGCGGCGGTGGGCTGTAGGGTGGGACCCGCGGCCGTCTCTGATGCTGCGGGCCGGGGTGGATCGCCGGCAGTGGCGGACGCGGCGGCAGGCTTCAATCGGGCGCCGGCAGTTGTGGCTGCAGCGGTGGATGGGGGTGGAGCGCCGGCGGTTGTGGAGGCAGCTGCGGTCTGGGTTGGGGCGGCTGCGCTGGCGGTGGCGGTGGCGGGCTCCAGGGTGGAACCCGCGGCTGTGGCGGATGCTGCGGGCCGGGGTGGAGCGCCGGCGCTGGCGGAGGCCGAAGCGGGCGTCAGTCGGGCGCCGGCGGTTGTGGCGGCTGCCGCGGATTGGGTTGGGGTTCCGAAGTCCGTGGTGGATGCTCCCGCCGACTGGGGTTCCGCGCCCGGCGTCGTCCCTGTGCTTGGGTGCTGCAGTGGGCTGGCCGGGGTCGTCTCGGCCGAGGCCGGGACGACCGCTGGGCTCGCGCCGGTACGCTCCGGGCGCTCGAGAGACCCAGCCGGTGCCGCGGGTCCGCCGAGCGGATCCTGGAATGGAGCCGTGTGGGCCGCTGGCGGCATGAGGGGTGGTGTTGCGGTGGCCTCGGGCGGGATGGGCCTGGGCGGAGCCGCGGGTGAAGTGCCGCGCTGGGTGACCGCGGGCCCCGCAATCAGCTCGCCCATCGGGCCGGTCGAGACCAAGCCCTCGGGCTCGCCCGACCGCGCCACGACGGTGCCGGCCATCAGCACCGACGGGTCTGGACGCGGGCATGCCATGCGCCCGAGGACGCGGTCGGCGAGACGGCGAAGATCACTCACTTCGCAGGCCCAGATAGAACGCCCGCCGCTCGGACGGAATGGCCAGGATCTCGGGCTCGGTCCACCCGTATTCGCGCGCCAGGGCATCGACCTCGCGAAGCAGGCCGCGGGCGGCGTGCTCGATCTCCGCCCACAGGAATCGGATGATGTCGAAGCTGGTCTCCCAATGGCACGAACACTCGTCGCACTCGAATGCCAGGTCGATGTGTGCCTGCGGGTCGCTGGCGACCATCTCGCGAGCGACACGCTGTCTGAACGTTTCGGGGATGGGCTGGTCGGTGGGTTGGCCGTCGAGCCGGAACTCGACGCAGCGATCGATGAGGGCGGCCTCAACGTCTTGACTGGGTACAGCGGCCACCGCCGCAATGTCGCGGCTGGACGGGGAGCGGAAAACGGCCGACCACGGGCCCTCGCTGGCCGTGCCACCAGCGGTGCCGATCGGTAGGTAGAGGGCCGGCAGGTCGAAGTCGAACTGCAGGGTCGTTCCGCACCCCGGGCAGTCCAAGACGGCGTCGACCCTCGGCCCGAACGTCAGCAGGCGCAGGTCGAAGAGGGCGCGGTCGCGCTGCCCGACCGGCAGGTCTGCGGCGTGCGCTGGCTCCAGGCCGGCACACCCCAACACGCGAACCGCCCGATCGATGGGGTGGGCCTCGCGGCCCGCGTCCCAGACGCTCATGAGTTGTGCCTGCGTCAACGCCTGCACGGTGTCCTCACCCGGCTCCGGGGTTCGGAATCGTCAGGGTGGGCTCGGCGGGTTCGGCCAGCGTGGTGCGGTTCCATCCCTCGTTCTCGAGCACCACGGACTGGATCGCAACGCCATTGGCGTTGGCATCGAGCTCGGGCAGGGCCACGTACTCGGAAACCCAGCATCGATAGATCGTGTAGCTGATGACCTTCTGGCCGGCTTCGTTGTAGAAGTCCAGCGTGATGTCCTTGCGGAAATCGGCCAGCGAGACCTCTTGCCCCAGTGCCCCCTGATTGGGGTAGTACCAGAGCTTTCCGGCCCATTCCTCGAAGGTGGGATCGAAGGTCAGGCCCTGCTCCAAGCGGATGGGCGCGTACTGGGTCTGCCCGGGGGAGACGCGCATGGCAGCTGGGTCGCCGCCGGCCCGATGGCGAACCACGGACGTCGTCCGCGTGAGCGGACTCACCTTGCAGACGCCCAACACAGGAGACCCATCGATCGACACCACGAACTTGAAGTTCTTGTAGGGGTCGATGCGCTTCGAATTGACGGCAAAGAGTGCCATAGGAACTCCTAGCTGGCCGACGTGGCCTGCTGCTCGATGTAGAGGATGATGAATTCAGCTGGGTAGACGGGCGCGAAGCTGACGATGATGTTGACGCGTCCGGCCCGCTGGTCGTCGCGGCTGGTGGTGCTGGCCCCTACCTGAACGCTGAAGGCGTCCTTCTGCGAGGTGCCAGCGAGCGCGCCCTGGCGCCACAGCTCGGACATGAAGGCCGTGATGCTGGACTGCAGCGACGCCCACAGCGTCTCGTCGTTGGGCTCGAACACCGCCCACTGGGTCCCCTGAACCAGCGACAGCTCGATGTAGCTGGTGAGGCGCCGGACGTTGATGTACTTGTAGTCGCTGTCCAGGACATCGGCGCCGGCGAGGGTGCGCGCCCCCCAGATCACCGTTCCCACCTCATGGATGGTCTTGAACGCGTTGATGGCCCCGCTGTTCAGAATGCCCCGGTCGCTGGGTGTGATGCCCACCGGCAGCCCGGTGGCCCCCATCACCGCAGCCTTCTGGCCCGCTGGCGCCTTCCACACCCCACGGGTGGCATCGGTGTGGGCGGTGATCCCGGCGACGATCCCGCCGACGGGGTACGGTGTGGGCCGGGTGGAGCCCATGTCCGGGTTGGGGAAGTAGACGGCCCCGTACTCCGCGGCGTCACCGACGATCCCCAGGTCGCTCACGTCGATGGCATTGGCGGTGCCCGCCTGCACGTGGGTCGACCACGATGGCAAGGGGTCGCAGATCAGGAAGGCGTTGGACGACTGGCAGAACGCAGCCGCGGCGTCGAGGAGGGTGGAGTAGTCGTCGCCCGCTGCCCAGCTCTGCCACGTCGTGTAGTCGGGTGGCGGCACGTACAGCAGGTTGAAGACGGGAACCTTCGCCAGTGCCGCCTGAAATCCGGTCTTTGGATCGAGGTAGTTGACGCTGGTGAGCGCCCCGCACTTGGTTCCGCCGGTGAGTGCAGTGGCAGTGGCTGCAGAAAGGCTCGCTGGTAGCTGGGCCACGGTGACGTACTGCGAGTTGGCAGAGACGTAGTGGTCGATGCGCTTGGGGCTGTTGGGATCGGTGCTGACGTTGTTGAAGTTCTCGGTCAGCGTGCCACCGGTGGATGGCGTGTAGGTGACCGTGACCCCGTAGACGGTCTTGCTGTTCACGGTGACCGTGGTAACGGCGACCTTGATGCTGTTGCCCCAGTCGCCGGGGCTGTTGGCGGCGAAGTCGGCTCCGCCGATGGTGGCCTTGGCGATGCCGTCGGAGCCGCCGCCGGCTGCCGCGGGGGCCTTGCCCTTCTTGGCGGGGGCGGTCGCCCCCGAGCTGTAGATGCGGACGATGTACGCCTGACTTCCGCCGTTGAGGAAGAAGTCTTCGATGGCCCAGCTGACCGGGCTGTCGGTGACCACGGCGCCGAAGCGGGTCTGGAACTCGGAATAGCTCCCGACCAGCACTGGGGTGCCGGTGGGACCCCGTTCGAAGTTGCCGACGAAAGCCGTCATCGACGTCGAGACGCCGGTGATGCTGTGGCTTCCGCTCGAGATCTCCTGGAAGTACACGCCTGGCCCGTAGTTGGTCGGCGGCGGAATCAGCGTGCCCATGGTGCTCCTGTCGCTTCAGCTCATGCTGGCTGGTTGAGGGGCGGCCATTATTCGTGGGCGTGTTGGCATGGCGTCGAGCTCGCCGTGCCTGGATTCCCAAGGGTGCCGATCAGCTGCACGTGTGCGCCTGTCCCGGGCTCCGGCTTTGGGAATTACCGCGCGGGAACAGCCCTGTGCGGCGGGGACGTTTTTTAGCCGCGCGGAAACAAGCCGGCCGCGCGACCCTGGCACCTACCTCGGCGCCCCCTGCGTCACCCACGCCTCCACCAGCTGCACCTGCTCGGCCGACAACGGCTCGAGCGCCAGCGGCATGCCGCGCAGCTCGCCGGGATGCCCCTGCACCTCGCGGTGCCGGGCGTGCAGCACCTCCACCAGCAGTGGCTTGTCGCCGTCGAGCACCGACTGCCGCTGGCCGTCCGGCCCCAGACGACCCCGGTGGATGCCCTCCCAGGTGGAGAGCACGAGGTCGGGCTTGTCGAAGCCGAAGCCGCCGGTGCTGCCGGGCCCTCCGTCGTGGCCGTTGGCCTCGGTGGGCACCGCGTGGCAGTGCTGGCACACCACGTCGAACACCTGCTCTTTGACCTCGGCGTAGGCAACGGGCCGGTCGAGGGGTGGCAGGGGCGTGAAGGGCGACCCGGGGGTTGGCTGCAGCGGGTGCTGGAACAGCGCGGCCACCACGTCGGCGCGCTCGCTGTCCGCGAGGCCCGGCGGGGGCATGAGCGTGTCGGGCTTGAGCGCCTTGGGATCCTGCAGCCAGCGGTCGACGGTGGCCGGAGCCATGCGCCCCCGAACGTGCGCCAGATCCGGCGCGAGAGCCAGCGCGGCCGAGAAGGAGCCCATGGCGGGCGCGGGCCAGGCGTCGGCGCCGCTATAGGCGTGGCAGCTGCCGCATCCTCGCTGCTTCATCAGCTCCAAGCCCTGCGCGGCGTCGCCTTGGGCCGCGCCCGAGGGCTCCACCGTGTCGGCGTCCATCCAGTCGACCAGGGCCGCAACCTCGTCGGCGGTGAGCGGGCTGCGGGGCATGGTGGCGGGCAGGTTGGGGCGCAGGTCGTGGGGCTCGGCCAGGAAGCGGCCCAGCCAGTCGGCCCGAAAGCGCTCGACGCCCACCAGCGACGGCACCGCGCGCAGGCTGTGGATGTTGCGGCGCCAACGCGAGATACCCTCGGCCTTGTAGTCGGCGTCGAAGGCGTCGGTGTACACCGCTTCGTGGCAGCTCACGCAGCTCTGGTCGCGGGGCCGCGGGGCCCAGCGATCGGGCGCCTGATGGCAGCGATCGCACTGGTACTGGGCGGCCACGCGGGCACCGGGTGCCTCGACCGCCGCTGAGAGCTCGCTGTCGGGCGCCACGTCGGGTGGCGTCCCGCTACACGCGGCGAGCAGCCACCACATTCATCGGGACGCGGCGGCGAACGACCGGCGGCGAATGCCCATCAGGCCCGCCACTGCCAACCACCCCAACCCGCCCACTCCGGCGCCGTTGCTGACCGAGCAGCCCATGCCGCTGGACGGCGTCTCGGTGCTGGCTTCGACCTTGGCGGCCGCTGGCTCGGCGGACGCCGTGGGCGCCGCCTCGGCCTGGGCCGGGGCGGGATCCTTGTGCGTGGCGACGGCGGGCTCGGCGCTCCTGGGCTGGGGATCGCCCGTCTCGGCGACCTTCTTCTTGTCGCCCTCCATGTGGTTCGCGCACGCCAGGGCCGTGCTGCTCGTCGACAAGGCCACCGCCACCACCAAGACTCTCCACACCGTCATGCCACCTCCAAGGGGTTCGAGTACACCACAACGCGGCGCGCTGTGTTCGACCGCAGCGGGTGGTGCTGGGTTCCAGGCGGTCAAAAGGCCTCGCCGACGTACACGTAGTAGCCGGGCCCATCTTCGCTGACGCCCACCTCGACGCGGGTGTAGATGTCCGAGGTGGGGAAGGTCAGGATTCGCAGCCCTCCGCCGGCAGTCACGAGCGGCCGCGCCTCGTCGAGCTGGGACCAGCCCGGAAAGACGGTGCCCGTGGCCACGAAGGCGGCGGCACCGATGCGCTCGGTGAAGCCGAGCGGCAGCGGCAGGAAGCGGATCTCGAGCTGGGCTGCGGCCAGCTGACGGTCGCGGTAGCGGCCCTGGTAGTAGCCGCGCATCAGGCTGCTGCCGCCGATGAGCCCCAGCTCGTTGAAGGGCAGGTCGCCGCCGCCGAACTGTCCCGCCAGCTGCCCGGCGAGCACCACGCGGTGTTCGGCCCCCAGCGGCTGGTACCCGCGCAGATCGACGTACAGGTTGTGGAAGCTGTACTCACTGCCCACGCCGGCCTGGCTGGCCAGGATGGCCACCTCGCCAAAGAAGCCCTCGCGCACGTTGAGCGGGTTGTGGCGTGTGTCGTGGGCCAGCCCGATGCCTGCGGTCACGTTGGTGGTGCCGTCGCCGCCGCGGGGGAGCTCGACGTCGCGCCCATCTTCGGCCTCGAACTCGACCGCGCCCAGGCTGGCGACGCCCACCTCGGGGCCCAGGTACAGGTCGCTCTGCCCCAGCTTGAACAACACCCGTTCACGGGCCACGAACTGGCGCGCGTGCACCACCACGGCGTCGTCGCTCTGGGAATTGGGCCCGATGCCGTAGTACTTGAGCGGGAAGTCGGCGACGAGGCCCTTGCCCAGGAACGACAACCGGCTCTGGTGCGCGAAGATGGCGTGCTCGAAGGCCAGCCCGTATTGCCGATTCATCGTGTAGAAGGCGTACAGCGGGATCTCGCTGAGGCGGTTGTCCAGGTCACGGCGCGCGCGAAACAGGTACAGGCCGGACAGGCCCACCTCGAGCCGGGTCTCGGGCGCGTAGGCCATCACCGGGTACACCAGGAACTGGGGCTTGGCCGGATCCTGGGGGCCGTGCACGAGCTCGTGGATGTATCGGCCGAACCAGTTGTCGGGCGGGGGCGGGGGCCCGTCGTCGCTGGGGTTGGCGCCAGCGGGCATGCCCTGGAGGGCGAGCAGGAGCGCAAGGCCGGCACTCAACGGGGCGTAGCGTGGCACGCCACGAACGTAGGAGGACCCGTGGCGGGGGTCAAGGGGGTAGGATGGCGGCCCGAGCTGGAGCCCTGCCGTGACCCACCATGCCTGCCTTCGACTGTCGACAACCGGTGTTCTGTGGGCGGCCCTCGTGGGCTGCGGACCCGGCCCCGCCGCGCTGCTGGACGCGGTGCCGATCCTGCCCGGCGACGAGTGCGCCGAGGGCGGCGTGCGCTTCGACACCGGGGTCGACGAGGATGGGGACGGGGTGCTGT
Source organism: Myxococcota bacterium (assembly GCA_965216925.1). Classification (GTDB taxonomy): domain Bacteria; phylum Myxococcota_A; class UBA796; order UBA796; genus CAYYHT01. The sequence goes on from CBDCGT010000002.1 coordinate 78,257, forward strand.
CCCAGGGCGAGATCAGCGACAGCGTCGTGCTGTGCAACGGGGCCGATGGCGCCAGCGGCACCGACGGCAGCGATGGCTCCGATGGGGGCGCTGGCTCCGACGGCTCGGATGGCTCGGACGGGTCGACCGTGTTGCTGCGCAGCGCGGATCTGGCCGACGGCGAAGAGGGCTGCGAGCACGGCGGAACCCGCATCGAGGTGGGTCTCGACAACGGAGATGGCGGCGAGACCGCTGGCGACGGGGTGCTGGGCGATGGCGAGGTCGATGCCACCGAGGTGATCTGCGATGGGGCCCCCGAGCTTCCGAGCGACGAGCTGGACGCGCCGTCGGGCCCTGTGGGCACGGCCACCATCGATGCCAGCGGTGGCCACGCCACCGGCGGTGATGCCGGCGGCGGCGGGGGCGTCGAGGTCTGGGGCGCGGGCTTCCGCTCCAACACCAAGCTGTTCCAGACCGGTGCCGCCGACGCGTCCTTCACGCTGCCGACGGTCGTTCCACAGCTGGGCGCGCACCCGCTGATCATCTCGTCGGACACCACCATCGACAAGCTCTGGCCCCGACCCACACTCACCGACGGTGAGCCGTACATCTCGCTCAACGGTCAGCCCTGGATCTGGCGCGCCGATGGCAACGACGTCGAGGTCACCGGACTGCACATCCAGGCGGGAGCGACGCTGACGCTGCGCTCTGACTTCAGCGGTGCAGCGACCCTCCTCGTCGACGACGACATGGTCATCGACGGCACCCTCACCACCATCAACTCGGCCGGCGCGAACATCGGACTCCACTACCTGTCGCACAGCACGCTGCTGATCAGCGCATCGGGGCTGGTGTTCAACCCCGGCAACGGCACGGCCGGCGAGGGTCGGTCCATCGTGTTCGAGGGCACCATCGACGCCAGCGGCGGCGCGCCCGGCGACGAGGGCGGTGATGTCGAGCTGCAGGCGCCGGTGGCGCTGTGGGCCACCGGGCAGCTGCTGTCGCGGGGCGCCGACCACCCCACCGGGCAGGCGGGCTCGGGCGGGCACGTGCGCCTGGGCAACGACGATGTGGGGCCCACGATGACCTCGGCCTTCATCGACGTGCGGGGGGGCGATGGCGACCAGGGGGGCGACGGCGGGGACATCACGCTCGACGCGTACGAGGGGCGGCTGCTCAACAGCGGGGAGCTGCTCGCCGACGGAGGCTCGGGGCAGTCCGATGATGGGGGCAGCGGTGGCCGGATCTACGTGGCCTGCGAGGGCTGCTCCACCCGGTCCAGCGGCGCGATGTCGGCATCGGGTGGTTCGTCGGTCGATGAGCTGGGAGGGGATGGCGGCACCATCACCATTCGGTCCGAGTCCGGCGACAGCTCGCCCGGCTCGATCGAGGTGTCGGGCAGCTTGATCGCGCGCGCCGGGGACGGGGACCACGGTGGAGATGGCGGGGCGATCGAGGTGCTGCACGACGAAGTCAGCGAGGAGTTCGCTCCGGTGGCCCTGTACGGGTACGCCTCGCTAAGCGTCGACGGCGGAAGCTCGCAGTCCTTCGACGGCGGCGGGGGCGGCGGCATCGAGCTCGGCCGCGGCGCCACCGGTCTGTCTGCCGACCAGGGGGGCGTGGTGAACCACGTGCCGCTGAGCGCCAGTGGCGGAGACGGGTCCGGCGGCGAGGGCGGTGGGGGCGGCGAGATCGACCTGTACGTGTCCGATGCCCACACCAACGACGAGCTGTTCGTGTACAGCCGCGCCGACATGGCGGTCGACAGTGGCGACGGCGGACCCAGCGACAACGGGGATGTTCAGATGTCGGCGCCTGCGTGGATCGATCACGAAGGCGACGTCAGCGGCCTGGGGGGCTCGTCGAACGACGACGAGGACGCCGGCGACGGCGCCTACGTCGAGCCGGATGCGAGGCACGTGCGCTGGCACGGCGACCTGCACCTGGCCGGGGGCGTGGCCGGCGACGATGCCGAGGGCGGCGATGGGGGCGGGTTCTGGGTGCAAGCCGAGACCGTCGATTTTGCCGGGGCCTTCGACGCGCCAGGCGGCGACGCCGGCCTGAGCAACGGGGCCGGTGGCGAGGGCGGCTACTTCTGGGCGCAGTCCATGGCAGGGCTGTCGTCCGCGGCCTTCACGTCGGTCGACGTCAGCGGCGGCGATGGCGAATCGGTCGGCGATTCCGGCAGCATCTGGCTCGACGGCATCGACGCCACGCCGTAGCTGGCGGTCAGTCCGCCAGCGCGAGCGCCTGCTGCAGGCGCTCGCGGTTGGGGGCGTCCTCGACCAGGCGGCGCACCGCGACCTGCTTGAGCTCGTCGAGGGCTTCCAGGCCCGGGATCTCCAGCTGGGTGGGCGTGTCCAGGATCTCGCGGTAGTGGCGAATCGACGTGCTTCGGTCGCCGTTCCAGGCCAGCTCGGCGAGCATCGCGAGCGCGTGCGGCCTCAGCGGGTCCTCGCGGTCGACCTGGGCCAGCAGCTGGCCGGCTTCGCGGGCGCGGCCGTCGTCGAATGCCGCCTTGCCCAGGGCGAAGGCCGCCCAGCTCAGCGACTCGCCGTGCAGCGCGGCCAGGTCGGAGGGGTCGATGGTGGCCACCAGCGAGCGCTGATCGCCGCGGGCTCGGGACTCGCGCACGAAGCGGCGCAGGGCGCGGTCGTAGTGGCTGGCCTCGGGGCCCTGGGCCAGGGTGCTTGCCCAGGAGTCGACCTTGTCGGCGGGGTTGGCCGCGGCGAGAGATAGGGTCAACAGCACGACGAGGGTCAACATGCGGCCTCCGAAACCAGTTGGGACTTCATGTATACCATGAGACAAACTCTTGACATAACAACGGTGCACGGGCCATGACCGACCGCTTCCGAGTCTTTCCCCAGTTCGATCAGCCCGAATACGCGCGCTACGCGAGCAGCCGGTCCCGCCTCGAGCAGCTGATTCTCCCGGCCTTCCCGGGTGACCGCCTTCAGGACAAGCTGGTTCGCGGGCTGATCGAGCGGCGCGCCATCAACCTCAAAGAGGTGCTCGAGAGCTTCGAGTTCCACCATCGGGTGCGGCGTCGCGTTCGGCGGCCGGTGATGGCCGACTTGTTCTGCGGGCACGGGCTCACTGGCCTGCTGTTCGCCGCGAGCGAGCGGAGCGTCGAGCGCGTGGTGCTGGTGGACAAGCGCCGCCCGCCGAGCTTCGACGTCATCTTGCACGTGGTGTGTTCGCTGGCCCCGTGGGTGCGCGACAAGGTGGAGTACCGGGAGGTCCTGGTGGAGGAGGCCGAGCTGGACCCCGGCACGGCGCTGTTGGCGGTGCACGCGTGCGGCGAGCGCACCGACGTGGCCATCGAGCTGGCCGAGCGGCTGGGGGGGCCCGTGGCGCTGATGCCGTGCTGCTACCGCTCGGCGCCGCGCACCGGGCCTCGGGGGCTCATCGACGCGCTGGGCGCGACGGTGGCCATCGATGTGCAGCGCACCTACCGGTTGGAGGGCGCGGGGCTCCAGGTGGACTGGACCGAGGTTCCGCGCGCGATCACGCCGATGAATCGGGTGATCGTGGGGTGGCGGGGGTGACTACTGGTCGAGCAGCGCCTGTTCGAGCCGCAGCAGGCGTGCCTCGAGGTCGTCGTTGCGCTGCTGCAGCTCGGCCTTGTCGGCCGCAAGCGCCTGCACCGCCGAGATGGTGTAGGTGATCAGCGCGTAGTTGTCGATCGACTTGCCGTCTCCCGAGAGCACGGCTTCTGGCATTTCTTCGGCGATGAAGCCCAGACGTTCGGGCTTGGCCTCGGAGTAGCCGCCGGTACCGGGGCGATACTCGTACGTGGCGGGCCGGAGGGCGAGCAGCGTGTCCAGGATCTCGGCCTCGGTCTCGCCGTCCAGGTACTCGATGTTCTGTTTGTACTCCCGGCTCGACAGGCTCAGGTAGCCGTACGAGCGCACGTTGTTGTCCCCGTCCCCGACGCTGAAGATCATGGCGGCGCCGGATCGTCCGGGATGGTCGTTGTAGAAGCGGGTCCCGTCGTAGCTCGAGTGGCCGCCGATCTTGATGCCCGTGTGGTAGCCCAGGATCAGGTCGGGGTACGGATGGGTCCAGGGCCCGTCCTCTTGGTAGCCGAACTTGTAGGACTCGTGGCCGATGTTGGAGTCACTGCCTGCGTACCCGGTCTGGATGCCGCCGTAGGCGATGGTCTGGCCGTAGACTCGCGTGTTGTTGTCGCCGTCACCGATGCTCGCGATGCGGCTGGCCCCGCTTCGGCCGGGGTGGTCGTTGTAGAAGCGGGTTCCGTTGTAGCTGTAGTGCCCGCCGATCTTGACACCCGTGTGGTAGCCCATGACCAGGTCGGGGTACGGGTGCGACCAGGCGCCGGCCTCCTGGTAGCCGAACAGGTACGATGGATCGGAGGTGGGTCCGCCGCTATCGCCGCCGGCGTGCCCGGTGGAGATGCCGTCTTCGAGGGTGCTGAGCCCCAGCGCGCGCAGGGTTGCGTTCGAGAGCAAGGAGCCGGCGGTGGCTGCGCCCGAGATGGCGGCGGTTGCGGCACCGAGGTCGCCAGAGAGGGTGGCGTTTGCGGCGCCGAGGTCGCCAGAGAGGGTGGCACCGGCCGCGCCGAGGTTGCCGCTGAGTGTGGCGTTTGCGGCGCCGAGGTCGCCAGAGAGGGTGGCGTTGGCAGCGCCGAGGTCGCCAGAGAGGGTGGCGTTTGCGGCGCCGAGGTCGCCAGAGAGGGTGGCGTTCGCGGCGCCGAGGTCGCCAGACAGGGTGGCACCGGCCGCGCCGAGGTTGCCGCTGAGCGTGGCGTTTGCGGCGCTGATGTCGCCAGAGAAGCTACCTGAACTTGCCGCCAGGCTGCCGGACAGGGTGGCGTTTGCGGCCGCCATGTCGCCGGTGAGCGAGGCGGAGCCTGCTGTGAGGCCCCCGGACAGGGTGGCTGTGGCCGCGCTCACCTCATTGCTCGCCGCCAGGCTGTCTGCACTGACCGCTCCGGATGCGGTCAGGGTGTCGACCCCCAGGCCGCCGACGAGATCGTCCCCGGAGTTGCGCACGTAGGCATCGGCGGTGTCCACCGCAGCCACGGCCATGGCGTCGGTGTACCCGTTCGCGGCCATCGCGCCCGAGTCGACCTGGCCGGAGGTGTCGATGACGGTGGTGCCGTTGATGCGAATCTCGGACGCGTCGACGACGGCGCCAGGGTTGAGTGCGTCCGAGGAGTTCGCGCGAACCGCAAAGGGCACCGAGAGCAGGGGCAAGCGGTTCGGAAGCTCGGCGCCAGAGCCCACCTGGACAGACACGTACAGGTCGTCGGCGTCGAATGTACTGGGGTCGAGGGACGTGGAGCCGCCGAGCTCGACGGCGTAGTAGCCGTTGGAGAAGTCGGTTGCCGCGTGCGTCTCTTCCCACAGCGGTGTGCCCCCGGCAGGGGCGTCGTACAGCCGGAAGACGACGTCTTCGGGTGCGTCGAGCGGCTGGCCCAGCGCGCTGAGCAGTCGGCCCTGGTGGTGGAACTGCATGGGGACCGCGCTAGCGGCAGCGGGCAGCAGGATGGCGAGACCGAGGATCAGCGGGCGCATGGGAACTCCTGATTGGAGGCCCACGATAGACCGCTGCGTGCCGAATGTCAGCAGCGACGCCAAGCACAGGCACGGAGGCCTGTGCTCCTTGTTGACGCCAGCACAGGCACGGAGGCCTGTGCTCCTTGTTGGCGCAAGCACAGGCACGGAGGCCTGTGCTCCTTGTTGGCGCAAGCACAGGCACGGAGGCCTCCGTTCCTTGCGGATGCAAGGAGAACGGGCCTCCGTGCCCGTTGCCTCGGGGCCCTGCTAGTTCGCGTCGATCAGCAACGACCAGCTGTTCAGCACGCCCGTGTCCTGGTTGGCGTTGTCGCTCACCACGAGCTTCCACTCGCCGGCGGTGGACAGGCCGTTGAAGTCGGTGGGCGTGTAGGTGCGAACCAGGTTGTCGGCGTCGTCGCCTTCTTGGTTGTGCAGCGTCACGGTGTCGCCACCGGGGTGCTCGAGCACCACGATGAGGTCGGCGCGGTAGGTGTGGGTGATGTCGACATCGACGGTGAGCGAGTTGATGGTGGCGCTCTCGCTGACCTGGATGCTGGTGGACACGCCGTTGCTGTCGTTGTCGGGGATCTGGACCGCGGTGTCGTAGCTCTGGTCGATGGTGACGGCGCCCTCGCAGCCGGCCGCATCGGCGCAGTCGGAGTCGGCGCAGTCGAACAGCCCGTCGGCGTCGTTGTCGAGATCGTCGGTGCAGTCTTCGGCCGGCAAGGCGCCGCCGAGCTGGATGGACAGGTCCCAGCCGTTGAGCGTGCCGGTGTCGCTGCCAGCGCTGTCGACGACCTTCAGGGTCCAGTCGCCGGTGATCTCTTGGCCCACGAAGTCGGTGAGGCTCCAGGTCTTGGCCAGGTTGTCGGTGCTGCCCCCCGCCTTGTCGTGCAGGGTGACCGACGTGCCGCTGGGGCTGGTGATGGTGACCGTGAGGTCGCCGATGTAGGTGTGGGCGATGTCGGCGCGCACGGTGACCAGCCCGGCCGAGCCCGGCTGCGAGACGCTGATGGACGAGCTGGCGCCGGTGGGATCGTTGTCGGGCACGGCCACGGCGGTGTGGTTGCTGAAGTCGAGCCCGCCCACCTGGCAGGCCGGGTCGTCGGAGCAGGCGTCGTCGTCGCAGTCGACGCTGCCGTCGAAGTCGTTGTCGAGTGCGTCGTCGCAGGTCTCGATCAGGTTCAGCTCTGGCGTGCCCGAGCCGTAGATGCTGCCGTACTCACGGACGTATTCCATGGACAGCCAGCCGTAGCCGTCGCCGTGGGGGTTGTTGACGCCAAAGCCGCCCGTTCCCCACGAGTTCTTGAACAGCCAGAAGCCCTTCTCCATGACGACGTTGCCGTCGGCATCTTTGACTTGGTCGCCGTTCTCGTCGACCTTGGGCACCTCGAGGTCGTCGTCCCAGCCCACCAGCAGGATGGAGTGGCCGGCGCGGTTCTCGAGGCTGATCTCTTTGTCTTTGTCGTTGGGGTACAGCACGTAGCCCTCGCTCCAGTACTCCCGGTTGGTGGGCAGCTGCGAGCGGCGGTGGTTCCACGACTGGTAGAAGAAGGTCATGCCGGCGGCGACGGCGGCGTCGTTCTCGGTGATGAAGGCCTTGATGCTGCGCTCACGGCTGTTGACGTAGCGGCCGCGCGGAAGCTTCCAGCGCTTGGCCTCGAGCGCGCTGTCGCTGGGGTCGCCGTTGGTGTAGCAGCGGGTGGGCCGGTCGTCGCCGGTGCAGGCCTCGTCGTCGCTGGTGCCCCAGGGCTGCGACTGGTAGGGCTCGTCTTCTTCGGTGACGATGCCGTACTGGTTGATGGCGCGCAGGTTGGAGCTGGCGTTGGAGCCACCGCTGGTGCGGAAGGAGCCCAGCTCGACCTTGGCCGACCACTGCAGGAACTGCTCCGAGAAGTCGGGGTCGGGCAGCGTGCCCTCTTTGATGTACAGGTGCTCCATGAGCGCCACGGTCGAGAAGATGGAGCAGACGCCGCGCGAGCCCTGGCTCTTGACCGGAGACTGGGTGGCGACCACGTCGAACTGGGCCGGGTAGACCGCGTCGAACTTGCCGTCTTCGGGGAGCTCGTCGTTGCTGGGGGCGCCGTCGAGCAGCGAGTCGAGGTCGGACAGGGGAGCTTCGCTGTCGGCGGGGTCGGCGAGCAGCCCGTCGTTGGGGGTGCAGCCGGCCAGCGTCAGGGCGGCCAGGAGGAGGAGGCTCGGGGTGCGTGCGGTCATGGGAGTTCCCTGTCGAGGGTTGAGGTGGGGGCTTCTAGCGCGGTGGTCAGTTGCAGGCACTCCTGGAAGTGCCGGGTTCGGGCTCGGAAGTGGGCAGGATGCCGCGCAGGTAGTCGTAGTTTCCCTGGCAGAGGTGCTCCAGCGGCCCATCGAGGGCGGCGCGTTCCAGGAAGGGGCGGTCGTCGCCGGCATCCATCAGCCGCGACGGCGCGTCGCCTGAGTTGTGAAAGCCGGCGCCGCCTGGGTCGGCCAGGCCAAAGCTGTGGGCGAGCTCGTGCGCGATGGTGCCGCCCACGATGTTGCCCAGCACCCACACGGCGCACTGGACCTGGCGGTCGCGGGGCAGATCGCCGATGCAGGACTCGCCGCTGGTGAGCGGGGTGAGGGCCTCGGCCTCGGCGGCGGTGACCGGCGTGCCCGTGTCGGGCCGCAGCGGGTCGAAGATCTGGTCGAAGCGGTCGGACGCGCCCGCCAGCGGGGTGACCGAGGTGGGCGGCGTGGGCGAGAACGCCCAGATGCTCTCCAGGAAGACCCCGCCGTAGCCGGGGTAGCCGTCTTGCTGGGTGAGCGCGTTCAGGCCGCCCAGGTGGTCGTACAGGCGGGTGTTTCCGGTGTCCTTGCCGGGGGTGTTGTCGTAGCCCAGCAGTCCAAAGCCGTTGGGGTCGATGGCGGTGACGTCCACCACCGAGAACAGCCGGTAGTCGTCGGGAGGCTCGGTACGCACCTCGACGTTGACGCCCGCGTACACCCGCTCGATGACCGCCAGCACCTGCTGGTTGACGGCCTGGTCGGCCTCCCGAAGCCCGAACTGCACCAGGGCATCGGTGTACGACTGGGTCAGGTTCAGCCACACCACCTGACGCAGCGGCTCCACACGAAAGCTGCCGGCGATCGATGCACCCGAGACGGTGTCGCCCCCCAGGTAGAAGCGCGGCGTGATGGTGCCCGCGATGGTGCCCGACTCGGTGCGGTAGTCGACGATCTGGCCCAGGGCGTCGGCCTCGTCGAGCACGTAGTTCAGGGTGTCATGACTGGCGGTGGTGGTCACCAGCAGCACGTCGACGGCACGATCGGCACCGCCCCCGTCTGGGGTGAAGCTGCCCTGCACCAGAAGCTCTGTGCCCTCGTCTTCGCCCAGGCCCAGGAAGCCGGCGCCGATCAGGGGAACGATGCCGCCCAGCGACGCCCCAGGCGCGCCCAGCGTGTCCAGCCGCGACGGCAGCACGGTGACCGTCCAGGGGGTGGGCTCGGAGCGGGTCACCTCGCCGCTCGCGTGGCGGTTCACCAGGCGCACCTCGCCCTGCAGCTCGCCGGGCTGCAGGCCCACCAGCGCCGGAGGGATGCGCGTGCTGCCGCCGGTGCGGGTGATCGGGTCGAGCTCGTCGAGGCTCACCTCGACCGGGCCCACCGCGGTGCAGGTGCTGGCGCCGTCGGCCTGGAAACACCCCGACAGCTCGGCCAGGGTCTCGCCCTCGCGCTCGCCCAGCAGCAGGCCGTCCGCGGTGAGCGCCACCGGCGCGTTGAGCGTGACCGCCGCGTTGCTCACCGAGGTCAGGGTGGGGGTGAGGGTCTCGCGGCAGCTGAGCGCGACGGGGACCGGTGAGGTCTCGTAGGTCTGGTCGGTGTGGCGCGAGGTGACCAGCAGGGTGGCGGTGCCGTCCAGCTCGCCCTCGCCGTTGGCGCACAGCGTGCCCCAGGTGGACTCGAAGATGGCCAGGCGCGTCTGGGACAGCACGTCGGTCGTGAGCAGCTGGTCGACGTCGGCGGTGGTGCTGGCGCCGGTGTGGGTGCCCTGGAAGTGCACGCTGGTGTAGCCCAGGGTCTCGGTCACCAGCCCCTCGCCGGTCATGTAGCCCTGCACCCCGGGCACCAGGATGACAGGCTCGAAGCCGTGGGCCTGCAGGCCGCCGCTCCAGCCGTCGTCGACGCTGTTGGGGTCGGCCTTGCAGCCCGCGCACAGCGCCAGCGTGAGCCATGTGACGCGGCCGATGCTCAACGGACGTCGAACCCGATCAGGTAGTCGGCGGTGGCGCCGTCGAAGCCGCGCACCACGACGTAGTAGGTGTCGGTGCTGGGCACGAGGTACTCGAAGTACTCATCGGCGGTGCCCGACTGTCCGTTGTTCGTATCGCAGGGCGGGCACGGGGTCAGGTCGGTGCCCTGGCTGTCGTGGAAGTGGATGTCCAGGTCGTTGTCGGGGCCCGCCTGGTCGAACAGCAGGGTGACCTCGACGGTCTCGCCCGCGTACAGCTCGAAGGCGTACCAGTCTTCGTCGTTGGGGCAGATCGAGCCCTCGACGGTGTCGCTGGGGAACACCTCGGGGGCGTCGAAGCGGTCGTCGTTGGGCTCTTGGGCGTCGTCGGCGCAGCATCCGCCAGCGGGCAGCTCCACGTCGAGATCGTAGGTGGTGCTGATGGCGTCGACCGCGGCGTACACGCGCAAGAAATACAGCCCCGGTGCCAGGCAGCTCTCGACCCACTCCACATCGTCGATTCCGGTGCTCGAGTCGATGCCCGCCCCCAGCTCGTCGAGCAGCTGCAGATCGATGTCGCCGTCGGCATGGGTGAACCACGCGCTGGCGCTCACCAGGGTGGGGTCGGTGAGCAGCAGGCCGTAATAGTCGTCGTCGACCCCGCCGGCGCCGTCGGGGCAGATGGTGAGATCGAGGTAGCTGCCCGCTGAGAGGTCGGTCACGCCTGGGTCGTCGAGGGTGTCGTTGTCTTCGAAGATGTCGGGCTCGCAGGTGTCGCCGCAGGAGCCCTCGTCGGGCAGGCACACGTGGCCGATGGCGCCGTCGACGCTGGCCCACGCCACGTCCGAGCAAGTGCCGGTGTCGCACGAGGCGCCCGAGCCGTCGCAGGCATCCAGGCACTGCACCTCGCCGTTGCCGGTGGACACGCATCGGCCGCTGTCGCACTGCACGTCGGCGGTGCACGGCTCACAGGTGCCCAGCGAGTCGCCGCTGGCAGGCCGCTCGACCACCAGCTCGAACACGTCGCCGTCGGGAGCGGTCGCGCGGTGGTCGCACGGACCGGCCTGGTCGTCGTTGTCGCTCGCCTCGATGAAGTAGTAGACGCTGGCGGTGCTGCCCACGGCCTGCGAGAGCACCGGATTGGGGATGGTGCCGGTGTAGGTGCCCGACTGGGCGTTGCCGCTCTGGCGCGACATCTGCACCTGGGTGAAGGTGGCGAAGTCGGGGTTGGCGGGGTCGGCCGGGGCCTGGTCGCTGAAGTAGAGCACCGGAGAGCCCGCCACGCCGACGTCGTCGGACACGGTGGCGGCGACGCTCAGGTCGAGCACGGTGGCCTGGGTCGCGGGCGGGGTGTGGTTGATCTGCGGCGGCTCGCCCGGGCAGCCGCTCAGCAGCTCCTTGCGCAGCACGATGGTGTACTTCTTGGTGGCGATGTGGCCGTCGCGGTCTTCGGCCACGAAGGTGACGGCGTAGCGGTCGGCAGCGTCGATCTGCTTGTCGTCGGGGCAGAAGTCGAAGCGCCCGCCCATCGGCTGATCCTGGTCGAAGGCGAAGTTGTCTTCGATGGGTTGCTGCAGGTACAGGCTCACGTCGGAGCCGTCCCCGTCCTCGACCAGCACATCGACGCGGATGCAGTCGGTCTGGCGCAGGTCGAGGGTGGTGCCGTCGCCCAGGGGCTGGCGAAAGACGGGCAGGGCCGCGCCGCTGCTGACCGTCACGTCGATGGCCAGATCGGTGGACTTGCCGCCGTCGTCGGCGGTCACGATGAGGGTGTGCTCGCCGATGTCCGAGACGAGGGGCGTCCAGCGAAAGAAGGCAGACTGCCCGTCGAAGGGGGTCAGCGTGGCCGGGGCCGTGCGCGTCGCGATGTCGTCGATGGAGTCGCTGGACACGCTCCACTCCAGCTCGTCGCCGTTGGCGTCGGCGCCCACGATCTCGAAGCCGAGCTGCACGCCGACCGAGGCTTGCTGGCTGGGGACGTCCAGCAGGCTCGGTGCCTGGTTGGAGCACGCCGCGAGCGCGATGAGAGCGGGAATCATGGCCGAAGTATAGACGTGGACTACTTCGCCGGCAGGGTTCGTACGAAGCGCAGGCAGATGTCGAGCCAGGCCTGCAGCTCTTCGTCGGTCTGCACCGCGTCTTCGTCGACGAATAGCATGCCGCCCATCTTCTTCTTGGTGAAGTCCATGTCGCGGGCGCCGGGAAGCTGGCGCGCCTCGGCCTCGAGGTCTTTGCCCATGCGCACCATCAGGTCGCCCTGCTTGGTGATGCCGCACAGCATGTTGCCCTGAAAGAGCACGCACACGCCGCCGAACATCTTCTTCTCGGTGACGGGCTCGTGGGCGAGCAGGGTGCGTAGACGGTCGAGCATGGCGGCGGCCTCCGGGGTGGGAGTCTACCGCCTACTTGCAGCGCAGCACGAAGTTGGAGCACTTGAGCTCGGCGGTCTGGCCCGCCGAGACGGTGACCGTGCCGGCGACCACCGGCTCCGGGGCGTCGAACCAGGCCATCACGGTGTAGGTGCCCGGCTCGATGGCCTTGCCGGTGTCGTAGCTGCGGCCGTTGGCCTCGAGCCAGACCCGGCGCGCGTCGCCCGTCCAGGTCACGCGGCTGGGCTCGGCGGCCGCGACCACGGGCGTGCGCTTGGCGCCTCGGCGGCTGCTGCGGCGGGGCGACGGCGGCGCGGGCAGCTTTCGGGCTCGGCGTGTCGAAGGCTCCGCCGCCGGCGCCGGCGGGCTGGGCTCCGGAAGCGCCTCGGGTGGGTCGGCGTCGGTGACCTGAACGGCGGGCGGCGGGGTCTGGGGTTGGTGCAGGGCCTTGGAGGGGAGCACGACCGTCGCGGCGGGCCGGGGAGCCAGCGACATCCACGCCAGCAGGGAGCTCAGCACCACCAGGCAGGCGGCCATGGTCAGCGCGCCGGCCGAGAAGGCGCCCACCAAGGCGGCGCTGGGCGGGAGCGTCGGCCGGACGCTCACCTCGGTGGTGTCGCCCACCCGGGGATAGTCCGGCAGGTCCGATGGGCTCAGGGTGGGCCTTGGCGTGGCCTCGTCGCCCAGCGGCACGATGGTGATGTCGTCGAAGTCGCACGAGTACAGCGCCTCGCCGAGCTCGCGCATGTTCGCGTAGCGGTCGGCGGGGTGTTTCTGCACGCACCGGCGCACGATGGCCTCGAGGGCGGCGGGCACGTCCACGTTGGGCGCGGCCTGGGCGACGGTGGGAAAGGGGTGGTGCACGTGCGCGTACAGGATGGCGGTGGCGCCCTTGCCCTTGAACGGGCGGCGGCCGGTCAGCATGTTGAACAGCAGGATGCCCACCGGGTAGATGTCGGAGCGCTCGTCGGTGCTGTCCAGGCCGGCGATCTGCTCGGGCGGCATGTACTGGGGCGAGCCGAGCACCATGCCGGTGCGGGTGGTCGAGATGTCGGCGTCGACCACCTTCACCAGGCCAAAGTCGACCACCTTCACGAAGTCGGCGTGGTCGCCGTCGGTGGTGATCAGGATGTTGGCGGGCTTGACGTCGCGGTGCACGATGCCCTTGTCGTGGGCGGCGGCCAGGGCCGAGACGATCTGCTCGGCGATGTGCACGGCGCGGGCGGGCTCCATGGGGGCCTCGTCGCGGATCACGTCGATGAGGGGCCGGCCCTCGATGAGCTCCATCGCGATGAACAAGATGCCGTCGTCGGTCACCCCAAAGTCGAAGATGCGCACGATGTTGCGATGGGACAGCCGGGCGGTCGCGCTGGCCTCGAGGATGAAGCGCTCCCGGAACTCGGCCGAGGGGAGGGCCGCACTGCCCAGCACCTTGAGCGCGACCATGCGGCCCAGGGGCTCCTGCCGGGCGCGGTACAGCGTGCCCATGCCGCCGGTGGCGAGTGGGCCCACGATGTGGAAGCGCCCAGCGATCACCCGGCCGATCATCGGGTCGGAGTCAGGGTCGTTGGGGACGGGTTCGTGCATGTTGTCATTGTGGGCCGATCCCGGTGCGGGCGGCGTGACCTCGGACTTGCACGCGTCGGGGCGCTGTGCGATTCGCGGCCCCGCTGGCGATCAATCGAGCGGCCAGCTCACGGCCATGGTGTCGCCATGGCGGGTGGCATCCCAGTGGCCCCACAGGCGGCGCAGGCGACCGCGGACGCGCTCGACGAAGTCCTGGTCGAGGTCGGGGCGCAGACGGCGGCTTCGCTCGGCATAGCGGTTCGCGTCGAGCCGCTGGTTCCACACCGCCTGCATGGGCCCAACCAGCGACTCGGCCAGGACGAGATCGGCGGTGACGTCGGGATCATCCAGGCGCAGGCTGGCGAGCGAGTGGCCGGCGGCCACCAGCCCCCAGAAGCCCTGCTGCAGCCCGGCCTCGGTCTCGACGGCCAGGTGCACCAGATCGTGCAGCAGCAGGCTGCGCGTCTCGAGCTCGACGGACTCGTGGCTGCCATCGGCACGGGTGATGGCGAGGCGGTGGTGGGTGGGGGTGAGCGGGGTGAGTTCGATGCGCATGGTGAATTCATCTTCCTTCACATACCGACAGAAAGCTGCGCCCCCCGGCCGGCATCCCCCCGGTATCGTGCGGCCACAGAAGGAGAACTCGCCCCATGTTCCGACTACTACCCCTCGCGATCTTGTCGTTTGCCTGCAACGGGGAATCCGACGGCGATGACACCGGGGGTGCCGTTGGTGCCTCCTACGTCGAGACCGTGCTCGCTGCAGGCTGGGCCAGCGACATGACCGTGACCGAGAGCGGGGGCGAGTTTTCCTTCTCGGGCGATGGCCTGCCCGACGTCGGTGTGCTCGAGGCCTATGGCCTGAGCGATCAGACCACCATCGCGCCCGCCACGTACAACATGACCGCGTCGTACCCATCCGAGCCCGTCCTGGCGAGCACCCCGACCGACACCCCGCTGGGCAGCATTGGCGTGGCCATCAGCGGCGGCGTGTACTTCAACCCCTACGAGGGCGACGGCACCACGGTGGCGGTGGACAGCAACTTCGACGTCGACGGGGTGCCCTTCTTGGACACCTGCAATGGGCATCCGCTGCCCAGCGGCGACAACTATCACTACCACGGGATTCCCTTCTGCATCACCGACACGGTCGACGTCGAGGGGCAGCACTCCACGCTCATCGGCATCATGGCCGACGGCTTTCCCGTCTATGGGCCCAACGGCGCCGGCGGCACCGCGGCCACCGGGCTCGACGAGTGCAGCGGGCACGACGAGGCGACCCCGGAGTTCGCCGACGGGGTGTACCACTACCACCTGACCGACGACGCTCCCTACAGCCTGGACTGCCTGCACGGCGAGGTCGAGTTCCAGACCGGCGGCGGCGGCGGGCCTCCTCCGTAGATAGGCTCGTGGCATGTGGATGCTCCTCTTTGCGGCGTGCAGCTCGGAACCGGCGGCGGTGCTGCACCCGCGGGTCCAGGCTCGGGACTGGAGCGACGCCACGCTGCTGCTGCACGAGCTCGGACCGCCGCAGCTGAGTGCGCTGGAGCCGGGTGCGACGGCCACGGACGTGTTCCTGGAGCTGCCGTCGCTGAGCTTCGCCTACGACCTGACGGTCAACCCCGTGTCCGGCGAGCTGACCCTGTCGTACACCCCGCCGCCCGTCGACGATCAGCCGGGCTTCGACCGCAGCTGGATCGGGGTGCTGGGCGCCGATGGGGAGATCGAGCGGCTCGCGTGCGACAGCGAGGCCGACCGCTGGTGCTTCTACCCGGAGTGGAGCGCCGACGGCGAGTCGATCTGGTACGTCGACGCGAGGGCGGCGGTGCTCAACGGCACGGCCAGGCACGGGCTGGTTCGCGCGTGGCCACAGACGGGCGAGGTGCGAGAGGTGGTGCCCTGGGCAACCGAGCCGGCGGTCTCGCCCACGGGCGAGCACGTGGCCTGGATCGCCGTCGATCCCGACGACTCGGGCCGACGGCTCGTGCTGGGCGATTCCGATGGAGCCCCGCTGACGGAGCTGGCCCGGGGCGACGACCTGGGCGATCTGGGGCAGCCCACCTTCACCCTCGACGGAAGTGCCGTGCTGGCCGTGGTTCTGGTGCCCGAGGACTCTTCGCTTCACGGGCTGCACGACCGCCCCGGGGCGTGGTGGCGCTTCCCGGTCGACGGCTCTCAGCCCGAGGCGCTGACCGACTCGAGCACCATCCACTACGACGGCGTGGCCAGCCCCGATGGCCTGGTGTCGGCCACCCGCGAGGGCATCGCCCACATCGATCTGGACAGCGGGGAAGCCACGCTGGTGCTTCAGACCCGTGAGATCCGGGCGCTGGCGCGGGGCTACTGAGCCAAACGCCCCCCTCTTGCCGTAACAAGAGGGGGGCCGTTCGCATGGGAGCCAAGTGTCCGCGTGAGCGGGGCGGGTGACCCTTGACAACGAGATACCTTCCATCCGAAGCGACCGGCTGAAAAAAATCTGATACCGCACCTGCATGGCTCACTTTCTTCGAACCTTCTGCCTCCTCCTTCCGCTCGCCATGGGCTGCGAGGGTCCTGCACAGCATGACTCCCACGACAGTGGTGGGGGCGGCGACGGCGACGTCGATGCCGACTCGGACAGCGACGCCGACGCAGACACCGATGCCGACAGCGACGCCGACGCGGACAGCGATTCCGACTCGGACAGCGATTCCGACTCGGACTCCGACACCGACCCCGTCGACACCGGACCCTTCGACAGCGACGCCGACGGCGTGGTCGATGCCCTGGACTGCGCCCCCGCCGACGCGACGATCTTTCCCGGCAACACCGAGGTGGCCTACAACGGCGTGGACGACGACTGCGACACGTCCACCCCCGACGACGACCTGGACGCCGACGGCTATATCCAGGCCGACGACTGCGACGACGCCGACCCGGCCGTGAGCCCGGCCGGCACCGAGGTGGCGTACAACGGTGCCGACGACGACTGCAATCCGCTGACCCTCGACGACGACCTGGACGGCGACAGCTTTGGCATCGCGCTCGACTGCGATGACGCCGACCCCGCCATCCACCCCGTTGCCACCGAGGGCATCGCAGACGGTGTCGACAGCGACTGCGACGGCCTGGACGACCCGGCGCCCAGCGATGCGCGCGGCACCTTCGTGTGGGAGGGCGGCAGCGGCACGGCCTGCACCATGGCCCAGCCCTGCGCCACCATCAGCTGGGGCACCTTCTTGGCCAACCAGGACGGCAAGCCGTTCACCTTCGTGGCTGGGGGCACCTACGCCGAGGACCCCTCGGTGCAGTCCAGCCTGCTGGGCGGGTTGTCGCCGGTCACCTGGATGCCCGACGTGGCGCAGCAGAGCGTGCTCGACGGGCGCTTTCAGGTGCTGCACCCGGGCAGCCTGGCCATCGCCGACTTCACCATCACCAACCCGGCGGGGGTGGCGATCGACGTGGGCGCGACGACCGACGCGCTGCTGAACCGCATCGACATCGACACCAATGCCGTCTTTCCCATGGTTCGTGTCGCCGCCGGCGGCTCGCTGCACCTGCGCGACTCGACGATGGCCAATGACGGGCAGACGGCCATCGACTTCTTTGAAGGCGGCGACCTGCTGATCGAGGACTCGACGATTGCTCAGCGAAACAACCCCTCGGGGTCCAGCAAGGCCCTGATCTTCCGCGGCTCGGGCAGCGGTGTGGTGCGCAGGAGCCACCTGACGGGGCACAACGGTGTGGTGGCCTGGGACAGCCACCTGGACATCGAGGACTCGTGGATCCAGGCCGACGCGCAGGGGCTGCAGCCTGGCCCGAGCGCCGGCGAGTTCACCGTGGTGGGCAGCGACATCCACGCCTGCCTGGCCAACACGGGCTTTCCCTGCCGCGGCGGCCAGGTGCGTGGCACCACCATCTTGGACGACACCGTGATCTGGATGCCCGACAACTCCACGGCGTCGATGGCCGCGCTGTACGTGTACGACGATCTGCAGATGTCCGACTCGGTGATCGAGATCGACGGCACCACCGCCAGCGTGGTGGGCATCAGCGGCGACGCAGGCTCCAACTACACCATCGTGAACTCCCTGGTGAGCGTGGGCCCCAACGGCACCGGGCACCTGGGCATCAACGTGCGGGCCGGCGGGCACCTGACCCTGGTGAACAGCGTCATTCCTCGGCCCAACGGGCTGTTTGCGTCGGGGGTGCGCATCGAGACCGGGGGAACCTTCGAGGCCCACCACAATCTGTTCACCCACCTGTTCGCGAGCGGAAACGACATCTACCAGCAGAGCCCGGCCATGTACCCCAGCGGCGACGAGCTCGCGGCCGACTGTGGGCCGCTGGCGGGCGCCAGTTGCACCGCGGCGTCCGGAAACGACGTCGGCGATCCCCTGTTCACCGACCCCGGGACCCTGGACTACACGCTGCAGAACGCATCGCCGTGCATCGACTTTGGGACCGACCCCACCCCTTGGCTAGGGTCACCCTGGGTCGATGGGGATCTGCAGGGCAACGCCCGTACGCCTCCTCCGGATTGCGGGCCCGTGGAGTGGCTCAGCCGATGAAAGGAACCGTCATCAACCACCGCTACACCGTGCTCGAGCACATGCACAAGTGCCAGTTCAGCCGGTTCTGGGCGGCCCGTGACGAGACGGACGGCAGCCCGGTGGCGCTCAAGCTGCTCAAGGCCGAGCTGGTGGGCGACTACGAGGCCGAGCAGCGTCACGAGCGCGAGGCCAAGCTGCTGGCAGGCTGGAAGCACCCCAACCTGCTGCGCGTGATCGACTCCGGACGCACCCCCGAGGGCGTGCCCTGGCTGGCCACCCGCATCACCCGGGTGCGGCCCCTGTACGACGAGATCGCCGACCAGACCGCCACCATCGAGAGCGTGTGCAGCATGGCCTCGCAGATCGCGCGGGTGCTGGCGGGTGCCCATGCGCGCGGCATCGTGCACCGCGGCATCTGCCCCGACGCCATCGTGCTGTGCGAAGAGCGCGGCGATGCCTTCCGTGTGAAGGTGCTCGACTTCGGCACCGCCCACATCGACGGCCCCGAGGGCGACGAAGACGACGACGAGGACTACGAGGAGCTCACCCAGACCGGCCAGCGCCTGGGCGACGCCGAGTACATGGCGCCCGAGTACATCACCGGCTTCGAGCTCGATGCGCGCACCGACATCTACGCCCTGGGCATCCTGATCTTCGAGATGCTGACCGGCCAGCCGCCATTCGTGGGCTCGATGCCGCGCGTCATCCACAAGCACCTCAACGAGCCCCCCATCAAGCCGTCCGAGCTGTCGATGCACGAGGTGCCCGGCTGGCTCGACCAGCTGGTGGTGGACATGCTGCAGAAGGAGCCCGGCGATCGGCCCCAGAAGGCGCTCGAGGTGGTGGACCGGATCGCGAAGGGGTTGGGGTAGGGGCCCGCCTACTCCCGCCTACTCCCGCATCTCCAACACCAGCTCGCCACCGGCCATCAGCTCGCCGTGGGTGAAGCTGCCGCCCTCGATGATCTGGTCGCCGATGCGGGCCTCACGGACGAACATGGCCTCGGTGGAGGCGTACGGAGCGCGCACCACCAGTTGGTTGCCGTCTGAGAGGTCGATCTCGGCGCGCTCGAAGATGGGGCTGCCCACCGCGTACACGTCGGTGCCGGCCACGGGAAAGAAGCCGATGCTGCTGAACAGGTACCAGGCCGACAGCGTGCCGCCGTCGTCGTTGCCGTCGATGCCCCAGCCGGCGTTGTCGTACTTGTGCTCCAAGATGAAGCGGATCGCCTGGGCGCTGGCATCGGGGTGGCCCACCAGGCTGCCCAAGTAGGCATAGTGGATGTCGGGCTCGTTGCCGTGCCAGTAGTAGAAGCCCGGCAGGCCGGCGATGCGGTCTTCGTCGAGCTGATCGATGTAGGTCTGCTCCCAGAAGCCGGCGTAGCGCTCCAAGAAGGCGTCGACATCGCCGCCGTGCTGCACGTCCACCATGCCCATCGGGTCGGTGGGCACCATCCACACGTAGTGCCACGCGCTGCCCTCGACGAAGTTCTCGGACCAGCCGATGGGGTCTTCGACCAGGGGGAAGGAGCCGTCCTCGCTGCGCGTCCAGAAGAAGCCCGACTCGGGCTCCCACAGGTTGCGCCAGCTGTCGGCCATGACGCGGGCCTCGGCGGCTTCGGGCCGCCCCATGGCCTCGCCCCACTGCGCCAGGGCGGCGTCGGACCACGCGGCCTCGAGGCCCTGGGCGGCGCCCTGACGGGTGGCCTCCCAGCGTATGAAGCCGTTGCTCTTGTAGTGCTCGACGTCGGAGCGGCCGGCGTTGCTGTGGGGCTGCGTCGCCTGGCTCCACGCCGCGTCGAAGGCGGCGTCGGCGTCCCAGCCGGTCACACCCTTGAGGTACGAGCCGGCCAGCACCTGGATCATGGGCGTGCCCACCATGCCGCTGGTGTAGCCGTGGGCCAGGGGCCAGCGCGGCAGGCTGCCGCCGTGCTCGACCATGGTGAGCAGGCTGTTGTTCATCGCCGTCTGGCGCTCGGGCAGCACCAGCGTCAGCCACGGGTGCTGGGTGCGGAAGGTGTCCCAGCCGCTGAAGTCGCTGTGGAAGTCGAAGCCCGGGTCGGGATGGATCTGCTGGTCGAAGCCGCGGAAGCGCCCGTCGACGTCGGTGTAGGTCCGGGGCATCTGGTAGGCGTGGTACTGCGCCGTGTGAAAGATGGTGAGGTCGCGCTCGGCGGCGGCCGCGTCGTCGTGCATGGAGCGCACGCGCACGTTGCCCAGCTCGGCGGCCCACTCGGCCTCGGCGGCGGCTCGGGCGGCCTCGAAGTCCCAGGCGGGCATCTCGGTGGCCAGGTTGTTGGCGGCGCCCTCGACGTCGACGTAGGACAGGCCCAGCTTGAGCTTGACCTCAGTGGTGCCCTCGGGGAACACCAGGTAGGCGCCGACGCCGCCCGCTTCGCCGTCTTCGACCGAGGCGCTGGCGTCGGCATCGCCCAGGACCGGGGCCTCGCCGGGCTGCCAGGTGGCGACGGCGATGGGGGCCGGGTCGACGATGGCGTCGAAGTGCTGCATCAGGCCGCCGAAGCGGGCGCTGTACCCACCCCGCAGCCGCTGAAAGCCCTGGATGCGGCCGGTGTCGGGGTCGAGGGTGATCCACGACTCGGGAACGTTGTCCGAGGTGGAGTTGGTGTAGGCGAGATCGAAGAGCAGCACCGGATCGGCACCCTCTTCGAAGGTGTAGCGGTGCATGGCGGCGCGCCGGCTGGCGGTGAGCTCGGCGTGGATGCCGTCGTCTTGAAGGTCGACGGCGTAGTAGCCGGGGCTGGCCCACTCGCGGTCGTGCGTGAAGCTGCTCAACCGGCCGCGGATGCGGGTGTAGTCGTCGTCCCACCCGTTCTTGGGCATGACCAACAGGCCGCCCGCCTCGGTGACGCCCATGCCGTGGGCGAAGGTGTGGCCAAAGCCGGTGACGAAGGTGTCTTGGTAGTAGTAGCCGGCGCAGTGGTAGAAGGGCGCCTCGAAGCTGGCCCGGGTGGCCGGCCCGGCGTGCACCATGCCCCAGGGCACCACGGCGCCCGGGTTGATGGAGCCGACCGCTGCCGACGGTCCGCCGGTGCCGATGAAGGGGTCGACGTAGTCGATCTGGCTGTAGGGCTCGATGGGATCGGCCGAGGCATCGACGGGGGTGTCGTCGGGCCCGCCCTTGCAGGCCAGCAGTGCAGTGAGGAACAAGGGGAGAGCGGTCATTTCTTGAAGCTCTTGAACTGGTAGGTGTACATCAAGGTAGCCGACGCGGCCGGGGCTGACGGCACGAACAGGGTGGTTCGCAGCTCGAGCCCGTGGCGCCCTCCTCCGACCGAGCGCAGGGGCAGCGCCACGAAGCGGGCTCCAAAGCCGAGCAGGGTGGCGCCGGCTGTCAGATATCCGCCCGCGCGAAAGGTTTCGCTGCCGTAGTCGCCGCCCACGGTCATGCCGATGACGTGGTCGTGGGCAGGGTCGACGGGGCCCAGGTAGAAGAAGCTGGGCGAGCTGTCCCAGCCGATGAACCAGCGCGTGCGGGTGCCGCCGCCCGAGCACAAGCCGGCCACGGTGGCCGAGACGCTGATGAGCGCGTCTTGACCCACGAAGGCCCAGTCGTTGTTGGTGGCCGAGATGCCGGCGGTGACCCCACCGGACAGCGAGCAGGCCCGCACCGCCCACGGCGAGCTTCGGAAGGTGCCGTCGGAGGGGGGATCGGGGCGCTTGCTGCCGGGGCCGTTGCTGTTGAACGGGCTCCGGCGCGGCCCGCGGGGGCCGTAGCCAAAGTCGTCGAGCACGTTGGGGTAGCGGGCCGATGCGGGCATCTCGGCGGACGGGTTGGGGTTGTTCACCACCTCGAGGCGAAACGACTCGGTGCGCACGCGCTCGGTCCCGCCCCACATGCGCACGTTCACACGCCAGCTGCCCAGGTCGTCGCTGGTGGGCGTCCAGTCGATGGTGCCGTTGGGCAGCAGGATCGCGTTGGGGGGCAGGCCCAGCGCCATGAACTGCTCGGGCTGGCCATCGTCGAGCTCGAGGCGCAGGTGCGAGGGCACCCCCACCATCGCCATCACCTCGGGCTCGGTGTCGCCCAGCACCACGGCGCGCCGCGGGGGTTGGTCGCGCTCCAGCACGCCGATGAGCGAGGCCGGGCTGGCCCGGTCTTCGACGACGTCCAAGAAGAAGCCGCCCAGCACCGTATCGGGGTTGTCGGCGAGGACCACCTCGATGTCGTGGCGTCCGATGTCCGAGGCCTGCCCGACGTACGACACGGTGTCGGCGTCGCCGAGCTGCAGGGCGGGCGGGGCTCCGGCGAGGCGTGCGGGCTCGGAGGTGGGTGTCTGCAGGCGGGCCGAGAGTTGCTCGCCCACGCCCACCTCGATGGTGGGCCACACCTGCTTGTGGATGCGGATGGTGTCGGGCAGCGGGTCGGGCGGGCGGACGGGTGGGGGTTCGACGGGCTGGGGGACTTCGGGCTCGGGCTCGGGGTCGAAGCTGCGCACACTGGGGCCGCCGCCGAGTCCACCGACCAGCTTGGGCGGCGGGGCCTGGGCCACGGGTGGGTCTGCTGAGAGCTCGGTGTCGACGGGCTCACCGCAGACCCCGGGCACGATGGCCAGCACCGGCACGAGCTCTTGCACCAGCACCAGGTCTGAGCAGCCGTCGCCATCGAGGTCGTGGGCCACCACATCGATGGGGCGGGCAGGCACCACGAAGGTCTGCTCGACGGCTGCGCCGGCGTAGATGATGCCCACCTTGCCGGCGTGCGGCACGATCAGGTCTTCGCGGCCATCGCCGTCGACGTCGGCCGCGGCCAGTCCGGTGGGACGGGTCGCCACCTCGACCACCCGGCGAGAGGCATCCTCGACGGCGTCGACGTCGGTGAGCACCCACGACAGCACCCCGTCGGCGATGGCCAAGCCGCCCACCTTGCCGCTGGCCATCAGCGACGAGCGGCCAAAGTCGCTTCGCTCCACGATCTCGGAGTCGCCGGTGCCGGTGGCGGCGAAGCGATCGCCGCGGGCGACCACCAGGGGCTCGCCGCCGAGTCGCAAGCCAAACCGGTTGGGGCCGGTGAGCCCACGCGACGGCGTCACCTTCCACAGTCCCAGCAGGTCGGTGGCGCTGATGAGCCAGTCTTCGGTCTTGGAGCCGTTGGTCTTGGTGAAGCTCGCGACGGCGGCGCAGCGCTCGCTGGTGACCTTGTGCGGCGCGCCCAGGCGACCAGCGTCGATGGGCAGGTGGTACAGCCCGTACTCGTCGCACACGAACGCGTCGCGGGTGCCCACCATCGCGAGGTCCAGGCCGGTCTGGGGGCTCGTGGACAGCACCTCGCCGTCCGGGCGCACCAAGAAGCTGCCGTCGGGACCGGTGCCCAGCAGGGCGGGCGCGCCGTCCACCAACACGACCTCGAGCGCCTCGGGGGCACCGGGCACGGGCACCGAACCGAGCTCGCCCGGGGTCCATGCCCAGGCGGGGGTGCTCGAGAATGCAATGGCGAGCAGGAGGCGATTCACGCCCGCAAGATACCCGCTGAATGGGCAATCACCGCACTGTTCGCATTGGCATGCCCGTCTGCGGGGAGTATGACTGCGGCTGCTGGGGGAACTCGATGTCCGAGATGTGGGCACTCACCTTCGACCGCAGTCGCGAAGACTGGGCCAGTTCGACGGGCTTGGTGAAGGAGCGGCTGCCGGTTCCCGAGATCACCGGCGCGCCCGAAGACCGCACCAATGTGGTCATCCGGGTGAAGTACGCGGGCTTCTGCGGCAGCGATCGCGGCATCTGGTGGCGCAAGTCCTTCGGCGACATGATCCTGGGCAGCCTGGACGAAGAGGGCCGCGACAAGCGCACCGTCGGGCACGAGCTGCTGGGCGAGATCGTGGCTGTGGGGCCGCGGGTTGCCAAGAAGTACGGCTACAAGCTGGGCGACATCGTGAGCACCGAGTCGCACATCGTGTGCGGCACCTGCTACCAGTGCCGCCGCGGCGAGCACCACGTGTGCATCAAAGACAAGATCATCGGCGTTTCCCGCGACGGCTGCTTCGCCGAGTACATCAAGCTGCCGGCCAAGAGCCTGTGGCGCACCGACCTCGGCCGCATCCGGCCCGAGGTGGCGGCGGTCCAGGAGCCCTTTGGCAACGCGGTGCATGCCTGCACGGTCACCGACCTGCGTGGCAAGAACGTCGCCGTGCTGGGCACGGGCACCATCGGCCTGTTTGCGGTGCTCATTGCCAAAGGCATGGGGGCGCGGCGCGTCATCGGCATCGAGCCCGATCCGCACCACGCCGAGCTGGCGCGCAAGCTGGGTGCCGACGTGATCTTGAACCCGGGCGTGCCCCCGCAGGACACCCCCTGGGCGCCCAACGCGGAGCTCATCGCCCAGGTGCGCGACGCCACCGATGGCATCGGTGTGGACGTGGCCATGGAGATGGCGGGCTTCAACTCGTCGGTGAACAACGCGGTCGGCATGACCCGACGCGGCGGTCAGGTCGTGCTGTTCGGGGTGCGCAACGGCGACATGCGCGTGACCGACGCCCACCGCGTGATCATGAACGGGCTCACCCTGCACGGCGTGGTGGGGCGGCACATCTTTCGCACCTGGGACATGACGCGCAGCCTGCTCGAGAACCAGAGCAACGGCATCCAGGACGCGATCTGGGACGTGATCCTGGCCAAGGGCGAGGGCACGATCACCGGCATCGAGGAGTGGGAGAAGGACGCGTTCGAAGAGGTGATCCGGGCGAATCCCAAGCCGTTGATTCGGTTTGCGGGGTAGGGGGGGCGTCGACGTGGCCGCCATGAAGGTGCCCGAATGAGCGCCACCCTGCCGCTGCGGCGTCCCGGACAGAACCCAGGACATCGAGATCGATCTGGCGAGTTCTGTCCGCCGGGTGTCCTCGGGTGCCTCCCTACCCCCACCGATCCCCGACGCTCACCGCCAGGGTGAACATCAGGTCCAGCACCCGGTGCAGCACCAGCCCCGCCGGCAGAAAGGTCAGAAAGGCAAAGCTCACGCCCACCATGGCCACCTGCATCTTGCTCACCGCCTGGCGCGTCGGGGCCACCAGCAGGTTGGCCGCGGTGAGCAGCGCGGCGGCCAGCGGTAGCAGGTAGGTAGGATCGGGGACGCCCAGGGCCGCGGCGCCCAGGGTGCCCAAGGCCCAGTCCGGCGCCAGCCGGAATAGCGAGATCGACACCCACACGCTGACCAGGGTGGACACCAGGCCTAGGGCGACGGGGTGCTCGGCCATGAACTGCACCATGGCCTCGCGCCGAGCCTCGGGCGGCTGGTCAGCGGTTCGTTCCTGCAGGTCGGCCAGAAGACGGGTGTGGCGCACGGAGTGCAGCGCCAGCGGCAGCAGCAGCGTGCGGTAGGCCACCGTGAACAGCACCAGCGCGGCGGGCAGGCTGCCGGTGAGCGCTGCGAGGTGGGCCAGCGCCCACTCGACGGGGGTGTGCAGTGCGAACATCGGAGGACCATCCGGGGTTGGTGGTCCTACGCGGCTGGGTTGCGGCTATTGCCGCCTAGGTCTTCGCCAGCCGTAGACCGTGCACGAGCCCTCGGTACGCGTCCAGCCCGGCTACGGACAGGCCCTCGACCTTGGCCTGATCGTCCCAGCGTCTCAGACGCACGGCGCACTCCGACCAGGGATTCGCCGTGAACAGCGCGGCCTCCTCGTCCGTCATGGGCCCGCCCTGCGCTGCCAGGCTGGCGATGCTCTCGGCGCTGAGGGTGCCGAGGTAGCGGCTGTTGCGGGCCAGGTAGCGCTTGGCTGGTACGTGCAGGCGCACCGGCTCGACCACGTCGTCGCCGAATCCCCAGCGGCGCAACAGCTTGGCGCCGATGAGCTCGTGCTGGCGGTCGTGGCCGGTGTCGGCGCTGGTGTCGGGCCCCAACAGGTGCCCGATGTCGTGCAGCAGGGCGGCCACCACCAGGGCCTCACCGGCTCCGCTGCGATCGGCCAGGGCGGCGGCCTGCAGCGCGTGATCGAGCTGGGTGACGGGCTCGCCGCCGTAGCGACCGCTGCCCTGGCGCAGCAGCTGAAGCGGGCTGTCGGGGATCACGGGGTCTCTCCCTCCGACAGCTTGATCTCGATGTCGTCGATGACCGGCAGCAGGTCGGCGACCGAGTCGATCACGTAGTGCGCACCGGCATCCTTGAGCTTGCGGTGGGCCTTGGACACGGCTCGGAAGCGGGCCTCGGGGGTGAGCTCGCCAAAGGCCTGGGCCGACAGCCCCACCTCGTTGCCCGTCGCCGCGATGCCCACCGACCAGAAGCCGGCGTTGCGCCCCGCCTGGACGTCCACGACGGTGTCCCCCACCTTGACGCACGCGGCTGCGGGCCACACGCCCATGCGCTGCACCGCCAGCCAGGCCAGGTACGGCGCCGGGCGGCCCTCGGGCACCTCGGTGGAGGCCACGTGGCTGTCGGGCTTGTAGCCGTGCTCGGCGGCGGCCGCGACCAGCACGTCCAGCATCTCGCGCGTGTAGCCGGTGGTGCTGCCGATGCGGATGCCCCGGGCGCGAAGCGCGGCCACGGTCTGCACGACGCCGGCGATGGGCGTGGCGTACTTGGGAATGTCCTGGATCTGGATGACGCCCGCCTCGGTGTACATGTCGTCGACGTCGGTGGCTGTCGGAACGTGGCCATTCACCTGGTGCCAGCGCTCGCGAATGGCCGGGTGGATGGTCATGCGGCGGATGTGCTCGCGCTTGTGCGTGCCCATGGGCTCGCGGGCCTCGGCCAGGCTCACGTCGACGTTGCGACGTCGAAACACCTCGATGAAGGCCCCCACGGGCGCGCAGCATCCGTGATCGACCGCGGTTCCGGCCCAGTCGAGCACGACCGCCTTCACGCGTCCTGTGTACGTCATGCCAACACCTCCGAGAGTGCCACCAAGAAGCGGCGAATGTCGTGTTCGTGCACCTGCCCGATGCAGCCGACGCGGAAGGTGTCCGCCTCGGTGAGCTTGCCGGGGTAGATCGCGAAGCCGCGCTCGACCAGGGCATTGTAGGCGGCGGCGAAGTCCCAGTCGGGACGCTTTGGCGACAGCACGGTGACGATGATGGGCGCCTGCAGATCATCGGGCAGCAGTGTGCTCAGCCCCAGATCGCGAAGGCCGGCCACCAGGACGTCGCAGCTGCGCTGGTAGCGCGCGCCTCTGCCGGCGACCCCGCCCTCGTCGGCGTGCTGCTGCAGGGCGGCGTCGAGGGCGGCGAGCACGTGGGTGGGCGGGGTGAAGCGAAACTGGCCGTCTTGTTCGAGGCGCTGCCACTGGTCGTGCAGGTCGAGGGACAGGCTGGGGGCGTGGCCGGCGGTGGCGGCGATGGCCGAGCGGCGGGCGATGACGAAGCCGATGCCCGGCACCCCTTCCAGGCACTTGTTCGCGCTGGCGGCCACCGCGTCGAAGGGCACGTCGAACGCGCGCAGCGGCAGGGCTCCGAAGGCGCTCATCGCGTCGATGAGCAGGCGGCGGTCGTGCAGGGCCACGGTGCGCGCCACGTCGTGCAGGGGGTTGAGCAGCCCCGTCGTGGTCTCGCAGTGCACGATGGCCACGTGGGTGATGGCGGGGTCGGCGGCGAGCACGTGTCCCACGGCGTGGGCGTCGACGGGCTCGGTCTCGGCGAAGGGCAGCGCCAGGACGCGGCGGCCGATGCGCTGGGCGATCTGCACCATGCGCCGGCCGTACGCGCCGTTCACGCACACCAGCAGCTTGCCATCGGGCGGCACGAAGGTGCCCAGCATGCTCTCGACGGCGAAGGTGCCGCTGCCCTGCATGGGCACGGTGGTGTACCCGTCTCCGCCCTCGACCAGACCGGCCAGATGAGCGCGCACCCGGGCGATCAGCTCGATGAACGCGGGGTCGCGAGAGCCGAAGTCGTGATCCATGGCCGCGCGTGTGGCCGAGGAGGTGGTGAGCGGTCCGGGGGTGAGCAGGAGCATGGGGAGTGACTAGCCCAGTGCTACCCTCCCGCCGATGTCCTCCTCCACCATCAGCAAGCGCCTCGAGACCGCCTCGCCGGCTGCGTTCACGCTGTGGGCCATGGGCGCGGCCTTTGCGACCTACTTCTGCATGTACGGCCTGCGCAAGCCCTTCGCCGCCGCCGAGTACCCGGGCACGGTGGGCGGGGTCGAGTACAAGACGCTGTTCATCATCATGCAGGTGTTCGGCTACGCGGCGTCCAAGTTCATCGGCATCAAGGTGGTCAGCGAGCTGCCGGGCAACAAGCGGGCCTATGCGCTGCTGGCCACGCTAGGCATCGCCGAGCTCGCGCTGGTGCTCTTTGCCATCATTCCGGCGCCGTACAACGCGCTGGCGCTGGTGCTCAACGGCCTGCCGCTGGGCATGATCTGGGGCCTGGTGTTCGGCTTCTTGGAGGGGCGGCGCACCTCGGACATGCTGGGGGCCGGCCTGTGTGGCGCGTTCATCGTGGCCAGCGGGGTCACCAAGGCGTCGGGGCTGTTCTTGCTGGGCGCGGGCGTGCCGCTGTACTGGATGCCTGCCGCGACGGGCGCGCTGTTCTTGGGTCCCATGGTCTTCTTTGTGTGGATGCTGGCGCAGATCCCGCCGCCGTCGGCCCAGGACGAGGCCGAGCGCACCAAGCGCGCGCCCATGAACAGCGAGCAGCGGTGGAGCTTCTTCATGGCGAGCGCGCCGGGTCTGGTGGCGCTGGTGCTGGCCTACATCGCCCTGTCGGCCTACCGCGACTTCCGCGACAACTTCGCCACCGAGATCTGGGCCGAGCTGGGCTACGCCGAGTCGCCCGAGGTGCTCGCCGCGGCCGAGGTGCCCGTCGCGGTGGGGGCGCTGGTGGCGGTGGCGCTCATCGTGCTGGTGAAGGACAACCGCATCGCGCTGCTGGTCATCCACGGCGCCATGGCGCTGGGGGCGGTGCTGGTGGCGGTGACCACCGGCCTGATGCAGGCGGGCCTGCTCGACCCTGCGGCGTGGATGATCTGCGTCGGGTTGGGCCTGTACATCGGGTACGTGCCCTTCAACTGCATCCTCTTCGACCGGCTCATCGCGGCGCTGGGCAGCGTGGCCACCGCCGGGTTCTTGATCTACGTCGCCGACAGCTTTGGCTACCTGGGCAGCGTGGGGCTGATGCTGTACAAGGACTTTGGTCAGGCCGACCTGAACTTCCTGGAGTTCTTCATCGGCTTCAGCTGGGTCACGGCCGCGCTCAGCGTGGTGCTGTTTGGCGCCAGCGCGCTGTACTTCTGGCGGAAGACCGAGCCGGCGACGTAGAGTTGGCCATGGCTCGCCTCCTCCCCCTGCTCGTGTTGCTCATCGGATGCCGTGAACAAGCGACCTGGTACGACGGCGACGCGCCCTGGCTCCTGGACAGCGCGAGCCCCGACACCGGCGGGGACGCGGACACGGACGCGGACGCCGATGCGGATGCCGATGCCGATGCCGATGCCGATGCCGATGCCGATGCCGACGCGGACGCCGATGCCGACGCGGATGCCGATGCAGACGCGGACTCCGATGCGGACGCCGACACCGACGTGGGCTCCCCCGACGACGACGGCGATGGCTTCACGATCGCCGACGGGGACTGTGATGATGCGGATTCCAGCGTGCAGCCCGGCGCGACGGAGCTGTGCAACGAGGTGGACGACGACTGCAATGGCGACGTCGATGACGACCCCGACGACGCCACCGGCTGGTACCTCGACGCCGACGAAGATGGGGTCGGGGCCGGTGACGCCACCAAGGCCTGCTCGCCGCCCACCGGCTACGTCGACGTCGACGGGGACTGCGATGACGGCAACATCGAGGTGGCGCCGGGCTTCACCGAGCTGTGCGATGGGGTGGACAACGACTGCGACGGAGATGTCGACGAGACCGCTCCGGAGTGGACCATCGACAGCGATGGGGATGGCTTTGGCGCGGTGGGCGGCGAGGTGATGACCGGCTGCGCCCAGCCCAGCGGCTACGCCCCCAACGCGACCGACTGCGACGACACCGACGAGCTGGTGTCGCCCGACGCCGACGAGGTGTGCAACGGCGTCGACGACGACTGCGACGGCGATGTCGACGACGCCGACGCGACCGTGAGCGGCGAGCCCGACTGGTACCTCGACGACGACGATGACGGGTATGGAAACGCACTCATGACGTCGGCCGCCTGTCAGGCGCCTGCGAATCATGTGGGCAATGCCGACGACTGCGATGACGACGACGGTGCCGTGAACCCCGGGGCTGTAGAGACGTGCAATGGCGTCGATGACGACTGCAGCGGGCTCGCCGATGATGGCCTTGCCACGACGGCGTACTACCCGGACTCGGACGGCGACGGCTTCGGAGACACCGACGCCACCCCGACCGATGCCTGCGCCGACCCCGGGGACGGCTCGGTGGCCAACGCCGACGACTGCGACGACGGCGCGCCGTCGATTCATCCGGGCGCCGCGGACTGGTGCCCCGACGGCGTCGACGACGACTGCGATGGCACCGCCGACCAGGACTCGGTGCGCGGATCGGGCGCCGATGGACCGCTCAACCTGTCGAACACCCTGGTGCTCGATGCCGATGTGCGCTCGGGCAGCGGCCGTTCCCAGCCCGACGGCTTCAACGCCGAGGTGCGGGCGATCGACGGGGTGAACCTGGAGCTCGAGCAGTCGGCCGCGGGCTTTGGCAAGGGCGACGAGGTGCTCATCGTCAACACGCACGGCAGCGATGCGGCCCACGGCTATGTCGGCACATGGGAGTTCGCCTGCGTCGCCGAGGCGGGCAGCTCCAGCGTGACGCTCACCGCGCCGGTGTCGGCGACCTTCGCCGAGAGCGGCAACGCCAACCTGACCGACCAGGTGGTGCAGGTTCAGCGGGTTCCGCACTACACCCAGGTTCAGCTGGGCAGCTCGGGCGAGCTGACCTCGAGCCGGTGGGATGGCAGCGTGGGCGGCATCGTCGCCTTCCGGGCCAACGAGCGGGTGCGGGTCGACGGGGGTGGGGCCATCCACGCGGACTACCTGGGCTACCGCGGCCCGGACGTGGCCCCGGTCGACGACTGCGACGGCACCCAGGGCGAGAGCTACGCGGGTGTGGGCGTGGGCGAGCCCGACAGCGCGCTGGGCTGCGCGGGCCATCTGCAGAACAACTACAACGCCACCAACGGCACCTTCGCCTACGAGGCGCTGTACGGGGGCGGCGGCAGCTACATCACCGGCGGGGGCGGCGGCTACGGCACCGCTGGCCAGGACGGGGAGTATGGCAGCTCGATCAAGGGGCGCGGGGGCGCGACCTATGGCCAGGCCGACCTGTCCACGCTGTTCTTCGGCAGCGCGGGCGGCGGCGCCTGGAGCGGCGACAAGGCGGGCAACAACCCGGGCCCGTCGGGCAGCGGCGGCGGCATCGTGTTCATCGCGACCGACGAGGTGGAGCTGCTGGGCGTCGACGCCGTGCGCGCCGATGGTGAGGCGACCGACTGGTACTCGGTCGGGACCTACGTCTACAACGGTGGTGGCGGTGCTGGCGGCTCGGTGTGGCTGATCGCGCCGGACATGAACCTGGCCAATGACAGCGTGACCGCCATCGGCGGGGTGCCGCCGACGCCGCCCTCGGTGGGTGGGCGCCAGCGACGGCTGGGCGGACCGGGCGGGGATGGGCGCATTCGCCTGGACTACGACACACTGTTGGGCACGGTGAACGGCGCGACCGATCCCAATGCGGGCTTCACCGGGAGCCCGTGAAGGCAGGCGTGAGCTGCTCGGCTGGCCGAGCTACTCGAACAGGCCCAGCTGCAGGGTGTACAGCCCCTCGGGGTGCTCACCGGTGACCTCGTCGGTCAGGGCGTGGGCGCCCACGATGCTCATGCTCACGTCACCGACTCCGGGAATGCCCCCGACAGGGCCCGCGCCACCGCCCATCAGGTCGGCGAGGTCGAACTCGAGGTTGCCGCCGATCAGGCTGGTGCTGGCCTCGACGAATCCGCCCAGGCCATCGATGACCTCGCTCTCGACGTAGGCCCCGTCGTAGCCGTAGGCCAGCACCGCGCCCTCGGCGACCTGGATGTCGACGCCGACCTTGGTGCCATCGGTGACCACCAGGTTCACCTCGAGCGCCAGGCTGGTGGCGAGCCACGACTCGCACACGCCGCCCTGTTGGATGCCGATGTCCACGAGCGTGTCGGGCAGGTACACGGTGCCCAGCGGCTCGATGCCGTCGGACAGGCGGGCAACGTAGGCCTGGCCCGGCTCGAGCGCCATGCACCACCCGTCGCCCTCGGGCGCGCTGTCGCCGCCGGGGAGGTTGCGGATGCTGGTGCCGATGATGTTGCCCAGCGCGCCCGGAAGCACGATGTCCTGGGACAGCATCTCGGTGATGTTGGCCTGCTCGATCAGCACCTGCACCAGGGCCTCGTGCATGCCCAGGGCCAGGTGCACGTCCTGGCCGTGCTCGATGGGGGTGGGCATGCCGATGGGGCCCGTGGCAACGGGCTCGTCGAAGCCCATGCCCAGACCGCCGCCCAGGCCGTCGGGGTCGCCGAAGACCTCGCTCAGGCGCACCTCGATCTCGGTGCCCATCAGGTCTTGGTTGAAGACGTAGGGGCCGCCGAGGGGCACGGTGCCGATGGCGTCGGTGACGAAGCCCAGCACCAGGTCGCCGATGGGGTCGATGAAGGTGGTGAGCTGGTCGAGGATGGGGTCCATGAAGGACGCGTCGAAGAAGCCCGCCACCTCGATGACCGGGTCGCCGAACTCGATGCCGCCCTCGCCCATGGTGAGGAAGAGGTAGCCGTCGTCGTCGACCTCGGGGGTGGTCAGCGCGGTGATGCGGATGTCTTCGTAGCCGAAGGTCGCGGGCACGGTGAGCGGGTAGTCGCCCAGCATGATGGTGACGTCGGCCTCGATGGCGACGTTGCGCAGCTCGATGCCCACCTCGATGCCGCCCTCGACCGGGTCGAGCACCACGACGGTGGGGTCGTGCACGACGCCGCCGGGCTGGATGTCCAGGCCCTCGATCTCGAAGTTGCCCAGCGCCGACAGGTCCAGCCCGTCGGACCAGCCGGTGTCGTCGATGACCTGGCCCAGGTTCTCGCCGATGCGGGCGAGTGCGGCCGGGGTGAGGCGCAGGGTCATGCCGCCGGGCCAGGCGTCCAAGGGGTTGCTGCCGTCGAAGACGGGCAGGCGCTTGGAGACGCTGCGCTGGAACATGGTGGCGTCGACGTCGATGTTTCGGTAGCGGTTGTCGAAGGGCAGGGTGGCCGACCACGTGCCGTCGGCGCGGACCGCGACCTCGTCGCCCTCGACGAACACACGTGCCACCGGCGGCGACACGGTGCCCTCGACCGTGAAGTCGCCAAAACCCAGGAAGTCGCCGTACTCGGGCGAGGTGATCTCGAGCTCGAGGCCGGGATCACGAAGGCCCAGGCTGCCCTCGTTGCGGCAGCCCAGCAGGGCGATGGGAAGGAGCAGTGCGGCGGCGGAGGTGCGCATCGTGGATCCCGGGGCAGAGGAGGCGACCGAACAGTGCCAGAATCGCTCGCACCAGGGGTAAAGAGGTTGTGTGTTCCGCAGGCTACTTTCGCCCGGTCCACCAGTACACCAGCCCAATGAGCAAGGCCGCCCCGATCAGGAACAGGATGGGGCCCAGCCACGGCTGCTCGGCGACCGGCGGGAGCGGGTCGGTGAGGCCGGCCACCCGGGCGGGCGCGGTGGCGAACAACACGGTCATGGCTGCCCCCGGATGACCCGCTCTCGCTCGGCCATCATCTGGGCCGAGACGTCCAGGTTGTAGCTGCGAAATGCCTCGAGGGAGGCCATGCCAGTGCCGGGCAGGATGCGGCGTCGCAGCGTGGCATCGACCTTGGGGTCGGCCTCGAGCGCCAGGCGGCTGCGGACCCCGTCGGCGCCGCACAGCACGTCGAGCTGGGCCGGGGTCATGTCGTCGAGCGCGGTGGCGTGCTTGCAGGCCAGCTGGATCTGCGGAGCCATGCCGCGCCGCTCGCCCCACACCACGTCGGGGTACATGGCGTAGCCACCGCCCAGCAGGGGCATCAGCTCGGCCAGCGGGGTGTCGCCCTCGATGCGCGGCCGCGCGCCCAGGCACTGCCACGCCTCGGCCTGGATGGGGGCCTGGGGGTGCTGCTGCAGAAACTGCTCCTGCCAGCGCGGCCAACGCTCGTGGCAGGCCGCCGAGAGGGCTCGCAGCGTGGGCTCGATGGTGTCGGGCTGGTGCGTGCAGCCCTTCGGACCGGCGATCGCTGGGGCGCCGACGGTCGTGAGCAGCCAGCCGCCGTCGTGGGGGGTCACCTGCACGTCGGTCAGGCAGGGCGAGGCGACCCAGGGCTCGGGGCGCTCGACCACGGCAGCTCGGGGAATGCCATCGACCGAGCCCACCAGGGTGACGGTGTCGAAGTCGCCGCGCTGCGCGGTGGTGGTGACGTACCGCACGGTGTCCAGGGGCACCCGGGCGTCGATGTACACCTGCAGGTTGGCGTCTGGGCTCAGGTGGCTGGGCAGGCGCTTGCGCGTGTTGTTCATGCGCGCCAGGAACCGGTCGAGCTGCTTGATGAACCCGGACTTCAGCTCGCTCTCGGGCACATGCCCGTCCACCAGCTCGATGTCGACGGGTGCGTCGTAGATCAGGTTGCGGTCGCGCCCGTGGCCCCGCAGCGCGATGACCTCGTCGTGGTCGAGGCGCAGGAACCAGGCCCGGTTGTCGATGTGCATGCCCGTCGGGGTGACCACCAGGCGCGACGTCAGCTCGCCCAGGGGTTGGCCGGCGGGCATCGGGGCCAGCTGCACCCCGGCCGTCTGCTCGATGCCGCTGGCGGTGTACCAGGGAGTCTCCTGGTCCTTGAGGTCCTGGTAGGGGTCGCCGCAGGCCAGGAACAGAACGAGGGCTAGCACTCGGGGCTCCTTTCTTAGGCGCCGGCTATCAGATTGAAGGCCGCCTGCAGGGCGTTGGGGCCCAGGGTGGCGAGCGCCCGCTCCAGGGGCTCGTCGCCGCCGCCGGTCATGAAGCGCTCGACCCGGGCGCGCACATCGGGATCGAGCGGTCTTTTGCCCAGGGCGAGCACCAGCGAGTCGTCCGGTCGTGGGCTGCTGTCGGACGACTCGGGCGTGGTGGAGGGCTCGGGCTCGACGATTCGCGTGCGTGCTCTCGCTGAGATGCCGTGTTTCTGCAGGCGACTGCGACGGCGCTCCTCGATGACCTCCCACGAGAAGGTGTTGAGCACGTGCCGCTTCTCGAGCCAGCCGCGCCGAGCGGGCCACAGGCCGTATTCGCGAACCGCCATGTGCCAGGGAGCGTGCGCATCGGTGTTGATCACCACCGGCACGCCGTACTCGCGGCACTGCCGGCACAGCACCCCGTCCAGATCCATGCGCCGGGGGTTGCCGTTGACCTCGAGGGCGACGTCCAGGCGCCGGGCCTCCTTGAGGATGGCGTCCATGTCGAGCTTGTAGCCCTCGCGTGTGCCCAGCTTGCGGCCGGTGGGGTGGCCGATGCAGTCCACCATGCCCGTCTTCATGGCGCGGATGACGCGCTCGGTCATCTCGCGGACCGGGAAGTGGAAGTCGCTGTGCACGCTGGCGACGACCCAGTCGAGCTTGCTCAGGATGCCGGCGTCGAAGTCCAGCGAGCCGTCGGGCAGGATGTCCACCTCGATGCCGGCGAGCACCCGGATGTCGGGCAGCTCGAGGTCGAGCTTGCGGATGGCGTCGATCTGCGCGAGCAGGCGCTTCTCGTCCAGGCCGTTGGCGATGCTGGTGGTCTGGCTGTGCTCGGTGATGGCGATGTACTGGTGCCCAATCTCGCGGGCGGCATCGACCATGTCGCGCAGGCTGCCGCGGCCGTCGCTGGCGGTGGTGTGCATGTGCAGGTCGCCGCGAAGGTCATCGAGCTCCACCAGGACGGGCAGCTCGCCGCGGGCGGCGGCCTCGATCTCGCCCACGTTCTCGCGGAGCTCGGGGGGAATGAAGGGCAGGCCGACGGCGGCAAAGACCTCTTCTTCGGTCTGGCACGGGTTGATCAGCCGCTCGCTGGGCAGCTCGAAGGCACCGTGGTCGCTGATCTTGATGCCCATGCGCTTGCCGCGGGCGCGAATGGCGATGTTGTGCATCTTTGAGCCGGTGAAGTAGTGCATGCCGGCGCCAAAGCTGTGCAGGGGCAGGATGCGCACATCGCACTGCTGCCGGGTCTTCAGGCGCACGCTGGCCCGTCCCTCGCCGGCCACCAGCACCTCGGCGACGCTGGGCAGGCTCACGAAGCGCTGAACGACGGGGCCTCCGTCGTCGGCGGCCACCAGGATGTCCAGGTCGCCGATGGTCTCTTTGCGGCGGCGGGCCGAGCCGGCGATCTCGGCCCTGAGCACCTCGGGAAGCTCGCGAAGGGCGTCGCGGATCGCGCCCGCGGCCTTCAGGCTGGTGGACAGCGGCAGGCGGCCGACCCGCTTTCGCCACGCGCCGATGCCGCGAAGGATGCTGTCGATGCGATCGTGGCCGAAGCGGGGCAGCTTGGACAGCCGGCCCGACCGCGCAGCCAGCTCGAGCTCGTCGACGCTGCCGATCCTCAGGTGGACCCACAGCGTGCGCGCCGTGCGCGGGCCGATGCCCTTGACGTCGAGCATGTCGCGCATGCCGGTGGGCAGCTGGCTCTTGAGGCGCACGTGGTCGTCGGTCGTGCCGCTGCGCAGGATCTGCTTGATGCGGTGAACCGTGCCTTCGCCGACGCCCGGCGTCTTCTCGAGCTTGCCGAAGCGCAGCATCTGGTGGGCGGGCTCGGGCAGCGTCTCGACCACGCGAGAAGCGTTGCGGAAGGCGCGGATGCGGAACTTGTCGCCGCCCTGGATCTCGAGCAGGTCGGCGATCTCGGCGAAGACGTTGGCGATCTCGCCGTTGGTGGGTGGGGTCATCGGGGGGATTGTATGACGGGCCGTACTCGTGGGTGCCCGGCGGAAGCTGGGGGTGCTTCTGCCAGCAGAGAGACCCTGAACTTCCGCAATCGCCAACAGAACGCGGTTGAAGGGAGCCCCCGGGCGCGTCTGGCCGCCGCTTCAGGGCACCGTGTCCAGGGTGCCCGTCAGCCCGGTCATCTGGGCGTCGACGGTGAGGCCGACGCCGCCGATGTTGAAGGTGTCCACGAACACCACATGGGACGCGTCCGAGAAGGTCGCCGTCGTCGCCGCGCCGGCGCCGGTCACCCCGACGTCGTAGGCGGGTAGGCCGATGCCGAGGCTCAGCGGCACCGAGGTGGTCGTGGGCGCGGTGACGTCGATGGTCATGTCCAGGACGTGCGCGGTGGTGGCGGTGGTGGTTCCCGCGGCCGTGCCCGCCGCGTGCTGGGTCAGGTCGTGGCCGATCTGCGTCGGGAACACACTGGCGGCGGTGATGGTGATGTCCCGCAGGGCGAAGTTGACCACGATGGTGCCAAAGGGCCCCGGCAGCGCGCAGCTCTGGCTCGGGACGTCCTCGATGTTCAGGTCGGTGATCTCGACCCGCACCCGCGATGCATCGTCCTCGAAGCGCATGCGCACCCGGCCGTCGAACACCACCAGATCCAGGGGCACGTCGCACTGGGCCGACA
The DNA here is from genome assembly GCA_965216925.1 of Myxococcota bacterium. Classification (GTDB taxonomy): domain Bacteria; phylum Myxococcota_A; class UBA796; order UBA796; genus CAYYHT01. The sequence continues at coordinate 115,914 of CBDCGT010000002.1, forward strand.
GCAGCGCCGACGAGAAGGTGACCGTGGTGGACAGGGTGCCCGTGACATCCCGGTGCACCAGCACGTCGCAGCGATTGCCGACCCCGTCGCCATCGAAGTCGAGCTGGTTGGGGTTCGCGTGGTCCGGGCAGTTGTCGATGCTGTCGTCGATGCCGTCGCTGTCGGTGTCGATGGGCGGCGGATCGGTGTCGGTGTCCGAGTCCGAGTCGCTGTCCGAGTCCGAGTCGCTGTCCGAGTCCGAGTCCGCGTCGCTGTCCGAGTCCGAGTCCGCGTCGCTGTCCGAGTCCGAGTCGCTGTCCGAGTCCGAGTCCGCGTCGCTGTCCGAGTCCGAGTCCGCGTCGCTGTCCGAGTCCGAGTCCGAGTCCGAGTCCGAATCGCTGTCCGCATCGGCGTCACTGTCCGCATCGGCGTCACTGTCCGCATCGGCGTCACTGTCCGTATCGCTGTCACCGTCCGCGTCAGCATCGCTATCGGCGTCCGCATCGGCGTCGGTGTCCACCTCTGCCACGTCCAGGGGCCCACCGCTCCGGCAGGCGGCCATCCCGATCATCAGCATCAGCAGGCCCGTTCGCATGTCTCAGCTCCCACGGCATCGTACCCAAGGATTTTCTGGAACCCCTGCGCATTCATGTTGACAGTAATCACTGTCATGTTTACAGTGAATTCATGCCATCCCCACTCGACTCCCTCCGCGACCGCTCCTTCAAGCTCCCCGAGCTCGAGGCGGCCGCGTCGCAGCTGCTGGCCCGCGCCTCGACCGATGTCGAAGACGGCCGGGTGGCGTCGGTGCCCGATGCGCGCACCCTTCGCTACTACCAGTCGTCTGGCCTGCTCGATCGGCCGCTTCGCTACGACGGTCGCGCCGCCGTCTATGGCTACCGCAGCCTGCTGCAGGCGGTGTGCGTCAAGCTCTTGCAGGCGCAGGGACTGTCGCTGGGCCAGGTGCAGCGGGCGCTGGCCGGAGCCAGCAACGAGCGACTCGAAGATGCGGTGCTCGACGCGATTGGCACGGCCCACCCCGGCCAGGCTGCGGCGCCCGCTCAGCCCGATGCCGGGCCTCTCGTCACCTCGCTGGTGTCCGTCGAGCTCGTGCCCGGCGTCGTCATCACCGTCGACCCCCGTCAACACCCCGACCCGAGCCGGCTCGTTCGGGACATCCACGACTTCTTGAACCGGAGAACGCCATGACTTCTGTTGCCATGCCGATGCCCATCGAGCCCACCCTCGTCGACACCGCCGACCCTCGCGGGCTGGGAGGACTGGTTGCTGCCGGAACGGCCGGCGAGGTGGCCCTGCCGCTGGCGAGCGTCACCGTGCGAGCCTCGATCGCGGGGGACTGCGCGCGCACCGTGATCAGCCAGCGCTTTCGCAACACCCTGCCCACGCCCATGGAGGCCGTGCACATCTTCCCGCTGCCGCACGACGGGGCGGTCACCGAGGTCGAGCTGCGCTGTGGCGAGCTGGTGGTCCGGGCCGAGTGCCGCGAGAAGTTCGAGGCCCAGCGCATCTTCGACGAGGCCCGCGAGGCCGGGCATCGCGCCGCGCTGCTGACGGCCGACCGCGACGACGTGCACACCCTTCGTGTCACCAACCTGCCACCGGGTGACGAGGTGACGGTGCGCATCGTGGTGGTGCAGCGCCTCGAGGCTAGCGACGGTCGGCTGCGCTGGCGCTTTCCCACCACCATCGCGCCGCGCTACCTGCCTGGGCAGCCCATCGGTCACAGCGGCGACGGTGTACTGCCCGACACCGACCACGCGCCCGACGCCAGCCGGCTGCAGCCGCCGCTTCGCCTGGATGGGGGCACCGAGCTCGATCTCGAGGTCGAGATCTCGGGTCCGCTGTCCTCCCTCGAGAGCTCGCTGCACGCCGTGAAGATCGACTTCGACGGCGGCATCCGGGTCGCCCCGTCGGGCAAGGCCACGCTGAACAAGGACTTCATCCTCTCGTTGTCGACGGGCCGCGACGACGTGGTGGGCGCCCGCGCATACACCGACGGCAACCACACTCTGGTGCTGGTCGAGCCGCCCCTGGTCGAGCTTCCCGACGCGCTGCCCCGCGATGCGGTGTTCGTGGTGGACATCTCGGGCTCGATGGGCGGCATCAAGATGGATGCCGCCAAGTCGGCGCTCAAGGCGGCCCTGCATGGGCTGATGCCCGGCGACCGCTTCATGCTCATCGCCTTCGACGACCGGGTCGAGAGGTTTGCGGCCGACTTCACCGCCTACAGCGATGCCAGCTTGCAGCGGGCCGACCGCTGGATCGCCGGCCTGAGTGCCCGTGGCGGCACCGAGATGCTGGCGCCCATCAAGGCGGCGCTGGCCGGCAAGACGCCCCTGGGGCGGGTGCGCACCGTGCTCTTCATCACCGATGGCCAGGCCTGGAACGAGGCCGAGCTGGTGGCGGCGGTGGCCAACCGCCGCGAGGGCTCGCGCTTCTTCACCCTGGGCATCGACACCGCGGTGAACAGCTCGTTGCTGTCCAAGCTGGCCGATGTCGGCGGCGGCACCGCGGAGCTGGCGGCCCCCGGCGACGACATCGAGGCGGTCATCGTGAGGCTCGAGGCGCGCTTTGGGAGTCCTGTGGTCGAGGGGCTGCGCATTCCCGGCCACATGAGCGCACGGCTGCGCGACGAGGTGCTGTTCAGTGGCAGGCCGGCGTCCATCCTGGTCGAGGGAGCGCCAGAGACCGTGGTCATCGAGGGACGCACCGTCTCGGGCGTGGTCGCGCTCGAGGCCGCCGTCGAGCGCATTGACTTTCCCATCGGGGCGCTGTGGGCACGGGAGCGGGTGGCGGGCCTGCAGCAGCGCCTGGTGCTCAAGCCCTTCGAAGAAGAGGCCCTGCGCCCGCAGATCATCGAGGTGGCGCTGGCGCACTCCATCGCTTCGCGCTTTACCAGCTTTGTCGCCGTCGAGCGCAGCACGGCGGTCGACGGTGGGCCGGTCAGGGTCGTGCAGCCCGCCGAGCTGCCCGAGAGCTGGGACCGCGACGGCTTGGCCATGGGCGGCGCCGCGCAGGGCGGCACGCCCAAGCGCAAGACCAGCAAGGCTCGGCGCCGCGCCGGTGGCATGCCGCGTCCGGCGCCGATGGCACCGCCCCCGGGCTACGTGCCGGGTCCCACCTCGGCGCCCGCGCCCATGAAGCAGGTGTCCATGCCGAGTGCGGCGCGGCCGGCCGCGAAGGGCGAGGGCACGGGCGGTGTGTTCAGCCGAGCCGCGAGTGCCATCAGCGGGCTGTTTGGGGGAGCCTCAGGCAGTCAAGACTTCGAAGCCGAAGAAGAAGCCGACGGCACGGCCTTCTTCAGCCGCGACAGGGCGCCGGCCCGTGAGCTCGCTGTCGAGCCCGAGCCCGAGGAGGCGGCGCTTCCCACCGACCCGGGTGCCCGCCTCGCGGTGCTGCAGACGGCGGATGGCAGCTTCGGCACCGTCGAGGCCACGGTGGCCGCGCTCGTCACGCTGGTGTTGCAGGGCCATACCCGTCGCTCGGGTCTGCGCCGGCGCGTGGTGCTCAAGGCGGCGAAGTGGCTGGCTCAGCACCGGGGCACGGCCATCGTGGACGACGCTCTGGCGCTGTTGACGGCGGCCGAGAAGGGTGCTCGGCCCGGAGCCATCAGCGACGCGATCCGCGCGCTGGCGCCGAGCCACCCGGAGCTCCAGGCGGCGCTACGCCAGGCCTGATTGGGTGGTAGGCTTCGCCGCCGAGCCCGCGCTGCCCACCGCCGCGCCCCCCCAGCAGGAGTAGACCCATGCCCATCTCGCCGTTGGATGCGAGCGCGCTGCGCTGGAGCTGCCCCAGCTCCTGGCTCGACTTCGGGTCCACCGATGACCTCGAGCCCAGCGACGGGCTCGCGGGCCAAGAGAGCGCGGTCGATGCCTTGGAGTTCGGCCTGACCGTGCTCGGCCATGGCCAGCACGTCTACGTGCGCTCAGAGCCCGCCACCGGCCGGGTGACGCTGGTGCGTTCCGTGCTCGAGCGGGTGCAGCTGAGGGGGCGCCCCGAGCCGGATCGTTGCTACGTGCACAACTTCACGCAGCCCGACCAGCCGCGTCTGGTGTCGCTGCCCGCGGGGCAGGGCCCGGTGTTCGCCAAGCGGGTGCGCGAGATGATCCGCTTCATCCAAGAAGATCTGACCGAGCTGCTCGGCAGCGCGCGCATGGTGGGGGCGACCGAGCGGCTCGAGGACGAGGCCGAGGAGGCCATTCGCGAGCTGTCCGCGGGCTTCGACGCCGAGGTCGCGGCCGCCGGGCTGGCGGTGGTGCAGATCGAGGACGACGACGACGACGAGCCGGCGTCCTACGTGATGCCCATGATCGGCGAGCAGCCCGTGCCCTTCGAGCAGCTCGAAGAGATGGCCGAGCCGCCCATTCCCGCTCACCAGCTGCAGGCGCTACGCAGCAAGGCCGAGGAGCTCACCGAGCGCCTGCGCAAGCTGTCGGTGCAGGCGGTTCGCCTGCAGCGACGGTCGCAGCGCGAGATCCGGCGACTGGTGTCTGGCGAGGCCATGCGCATCCTGCGCGATGCGGTGGCCGACATGCGGCGGCCCTTCGCGGTGGTCGACGACTGGCTCGACGCGGTCATCGACGACGTCTCGAGCCAGCTTCCCGCGTTGGTCGAGAAGCCACAGGTGGCCAACCGCTACCAGGTGAACGTGCTGCACACGCGAGGGCCGGACGAGCCGCCGCCGGTGGTGGTCGAGAACGTGCCGACGCTGCAGCGGCTTCTGGGCGGCGTCGATCCCGTCGTCGACGAAGACCTGGCGATCGCGCCGCACATGGGCATCCATGCCGGGTCGCTGCTGCGCGCCAGCGGGGGCGTGCTCATCTTGAGGGCCCGCGAGATCTACAGCGAGCCTGGTGCCTGGGCCGCCCTCAAGCGCACCCTGCGCACCGAGCGCATCGAGCTCACCCCGGCCGAACACCACGCCACGACGGTTCGCTTCGCCGGCGTGAAGCCCGAGGCGGTGAAATTCCGCGTCAAGGTGGTGCTCATCGGCGACGTCGAGGCCTACCACTTCCTGGACCTCACCGACGACGACTTCAGCCAGCTGTTCAAGGTGTTGGTGGACGTGTCCCACGTGGTGCCGCGCGAGCGCCGCACGGCGCGCCTGTACGGGCAGGTCCTGGCCCGGCTGGTGAAGCGCGAGGAGCTGCTGCCCTTCGATGCATCGGCGGTGGGGGCGCTGGTGGAGCACGGGGCCCGCATCGTGGCCGAGCGTGGCCAGCTGACGGCCCGCTTTGGTCGTGTCGCGGACATCGCGCGCGAGGCCGACTGGCATGCTCGACGCCGCCAGGTCGACCGGGTTCATGGCCAGGATGTCGAGATGGCGGTGTTGTCGGGCAAGCGTCGGGCCGATCGGCCCGGCAGGCGCTTTCGCCAGCGGGCGGCCAGCGGCGAGATCAAGGTGTGGACGCGCGGCACCGAGGTGGGTCAGGTCAACGGCCTGGCGGTCATCCAGGCGGGTCCGCTCAGCTATGGCTTTCCCACGCGGGTCACCGCGTCCATCGGGCCTGGCCGGGTGGGCGCGATCCATGTCGAGAAGGAGGCGGCGCTCTCGGGTCAGATCCACACCAAGGGCTTCCTGATCCAGCGCGGGCTGTTGCGGCGCCTGCTGGCCACCGAGCATCCCCTGATCTTCGACGCCTCACTCACCCACGAGCAGTCCTACGGTGGCATCGACGGCGACTCGGCCAGCGGCGTGGAGCTCATCTGCCTGGTCTCTGCGCTCACCGGGGTGCCCGTCAAGCAGGGCATCGCCATGACCGGGGCCATCGATCAGCTGGGCAACATCTTGCCCATCGGTGCCGTGAACGAGAAGATCGAGGGCTTCTTCGACTTGTGCGCCCACCTGGGTCTGGACGGCGAGCAGGGCGTGATCATCCCGGACAGCAATGCCGGCGACCTGCAGCTGCGTCGTGATGTGGTCGAGGCGTGCCGAGCCGGACGCTTCCACATCTGGAAGGTGGGGCAGCTGACCGAAGCCATGGAGCTGTTCACCGCCATGCCGGCCGACGAGCTGCTCGAGCTGGCGCGTTCGAGGGCGCGTGAGCTGTGGGATCAGGGACAGGCGGACGTGGACTGAGCGAGTCGCGTAGCGACAAGGAGCACGCCATGGACTCTGCGTACGAACCACCAAGGGATGACTGGGAGATGCACCGCGCGGTGCATTCGCTGCCCTGGGTGGGCTACATGCGCGGCACGCTGATGGTCTGCGGAGCGGCGTACGCGCTGCTCGCGCTGAGCTTTGCGCCCATGGGGTACTTCGTCGCGATGGCCGACCCCGAGGTGCCCGAAGAGGCAGCGGCCGTCATGGCGGTGATCTACGGCGTGATGGGGCTCGTCTGCTGCGGGGGCTTCGCAGCGGCGAACTTCGCGGCGGCGGCGGGGCTTGCCCAAGGCAAGAAGTGGGCGTGGATCACAGCCGTGGTTCTTGGCGGCATGTATGTCACCAGCGTGTGCCTGCCCTTTGGTGCCGTGCTGCTCATCGGGGCGTTTCAGGATCCAGTGCGCAGGATGTACCTGGACGGGGAGCTACCCGAGGCCCGGTGAGCCCGGGCGCACCACCAGGCGGGTTGGATTTCCTTGCCGGGGGAGGGCGGGCGGACCACGTTGGCGCACCTGTTGGGGGGGGCGCGTGGAGCTGGTTCAAGTGGTGTTGTCGACACAGGGCAGGATGCCCTTCGCGGCGGATGAACGAACCATGCGAGCCGTCGTCCGCACCGTGGCGCGGACCCTGGGCGGCGAGTTGTTGCTGTTCTGCGTCGTCGACGAGCATGTGCATGCCGTGCTGGCCGTTGTGGACGGGCAGGCCTCGCGACGGGGCGCCGCGTTGGCCAAGGCGCTCGACTGGGTCATCCGCGCGGACCTGGCGCGCCCCCATGTCTCGGATGTGGATGGGCGGGGACACCTCGACCACTTGGTCACGTACTTCATCCGTCAGTCGGTGAAACACGGGCTGCCGGGGCATCCGGCTTCGTGGACGGGTTCGTGCCTGGGCGATCTGGTGGGGGTCCGGGTGACCGCGGGCTTCACGCGCGAGGCCCTCAAGGCTGCGCTTCCGCGGTTGACCATGGACTCTGTGTTGCGGCGCGTGGAGCTGGACCGCTCGGCGATCGAGCCGGCAGACGACGACCAGCTGTTCGCCGCCGGTCCCGTCGCGGTGGTCGGTGCTGCCGCGGACGCGCTGGCGGTCATGCCCGACGAGCGCTCCGGGACCGCGGTGATCGCCCGACGAGCGGCAGTGCACCTGCTGGCTGGGGTCGGGTACAGCACCGCCGTGCTTGCGCGTGCGACCGACATGAAGCCACGATCGATTCGTAGCCTGCTGGCTCAGGATACGGCGGTGGAGGTGCTGGAGCTGGTGCGGCGTCGTGTGACCTTCGACGACGCCGTCGCCGCCGCGCCGCCGGTCGCGCTGACCGACCGCGAACAGGAAGCGCTTCGCCGTTCACGCTTTCGATGAGCCGGTTCGCGGTGGATGACGGGCGGCAACCCGCGGGAGGTTCGCCGCGTGGGGGCGCCAGCCGAGGGAGATTCGCCGCGTGGGGCGCAACCCGGGGGAAATTCGCCGCGTGGGGGCGAAGGTGGTCGGGGTTTGGGGGCAACCCGTGGGAGGGAGGCCGCGTGCGGGCGAAGGTGGTCGGGGTACCCCGGCGAGTTTCGCCGGGAGACGGCGAAGGTCGGGGACATGGAGGCCCACCCCGGCGAGTTTCGCCGGGAGACGGCGAAAGTCGAGGAGATGGAGGCCCACCCCGGCGAGTTTCGCCGGGAGACGGCGAAGGTCGGGGAGTTGGAGGCTTACCTCAGCGAGTTTCGCCGTCTGGCGGCGAAGGTCGGGGAGTTGGAGGCCCACCCCGGCGAGTTTCGCCGTCTGGCGGCGAAGGTCGGGGAGTTGGAGGCTTACCCCAGCGAGTTTCGCCGGGAGACGGCGAAGGTCGGGGAGCTGGAGGCGCATCCCAGCGAGTTTCGCCGGGAGACGGCGAAGGTCGGGGAGATGGAGGCCCACCCCGGCGAGTTTCGCCGTGTGGCGGCGAAGGTCGGGGAGTTGGAGGCTTACCCCACCGAGTTTCGCCGGGAGACGGCGAAGGTCGGGGAGTTGGAGGCTTACCTCAGCGAGTTTCGCCGTGTGGCGGCGAAGGTCGGGGAGTTGGAGGCCCACCCCGGCGAGTTTCGCCGTCTGGCGGCGAAGGTCGGGGAGTTGGAGGCTTACCCCAGCGAGTTTCGCCGGGAGACGGCGAAAGTCGAGGAGATGGAGGCCCACCCCGGCGAGTTTCGCCGCGCGGCGGCGAAGGTCGGGGAGATGGAGCCCACCCCGCGAGTTTCGCCGCGTGGCGGCGAAGGTCGGGGAGCTGGAGGCGCATCCCAGCGAGTTTCGCCGGGAGACGGCGAAGGTCGGGGAGCTGGAGGCGCATCCCAGCGAGTTTCGCCGGGAGACGGCGAAGGTCGGGGAGATGGAGGCCCACCCCGGCGAGTTTCGCCGTGTGGCGGCGAAGGTCGGGGAGTTGGAGGCTTACCCCACCGAGTTTCGCCGGGAGACGGCGAAAGTCGAGGAGATGGAGGCCCACCCCGGCGAGTTTCGCCGTGTGGCGGCGAAAGTCGAGGAGATGGAGGCCCACCCCGGCGAGTTTCGCCGTGTGGCGGCGAAGGTCGGGGAGATGGAGGCCCACCCCGGCGAGTTTCGCCGCGTGGCGGTGATCGAGCCCGAGTTCGACCGCGCCGCCGACGAGCTTCGCCGCCTGGCGGTGATCGAGCCCGAGTTCGCGGCCGCCGACGAGTGTCGCCGTCTGGCGGTGATCCAAGGAGAACGGGCCTCCGTGCCCGTTGCTGGTGCCGATTGCACAGGCACGGAGGCCTGTGCTCCTTGGCGGGGAGTTTCGCCGCGCGGCGGTGATCGAAGCCGAGTTCGCCGCCGCCGCCCACGAGTTTCGCTGCGCGGCGGTGATCGAAGCCGAGTTCGCCACCGCCGCCGACGAGTTTCGCCGTGTGGCGGTGATCGAGCCCGATCTCGCCGCCCCCGCCGACGAGTTTCGCCGCGTTGCGGTGATCCAAGGAGAACGGGCCTCCGTGCCCGTTGCTGGTGCCGATTGCACAGGCACGGAGGCCTGTGCTCCTTGGCGGGGAGTTTCGCCGCGTGGCGGTGATCGAGCCCGAGGTCCACCCCGCCGCCAACGAGTTTCGCCGCGTGGCGGTGATCGAGCCCGAGGTCCACCCCGCCGCCAACGAGTTTCGCCGCGTGGTGGTGCTCCAAGGAGAACGGGCCTCTGTGCCCGTTGCCGCTGCCGATTGCACAGGCACGGAGGCCTGTGCTCCTTGCCCGGGAGTTTCGCCGTCTGGCGGTGATCGATCCCGACCTCGCCGCCCAGCGTCTCCCGCTCCTAACCGGCCGATGAAGCGCTCGTTCCTCGCATTTCAGCGGCCTGCTGCTGCCATTGCCGGCACCGCCGCCTTCAGACTCGGCGAGTCCGGCCGCCGCCGAGGGCGGCGGATGCCTCGGTCGCAGCGCCCTGAAAACCCCGGCAAGCCGGGTTTCTCAGCACTCTGCTAAAACCTCGCGATCACCCGCAGCGTCGCCCCGCCATCGACCTGCGGCTCGATCCACGCGCTGAGGTGCCGCCGGTTCTTGTTCATGCGGTACTGCCCCATTGCCCACAGGGTGGTGCCACCACCCAGCATGGGGATTGCGAAGGTCATGGCGAGAAGGCCGCCGAAGACGTCTCCGAGACGCGGCTCGCACTGCTCGAACCAATCGTCCTGCTCGAGCGCGCAGTTCACCCGCCTGCTGATCCCCCGCGCGTACACGTAGGTGCCGCCGACGAGCATCGCGGTGCCGCCCACATTCAGGGCGATCCCCGTGTTGCGCATGCTGGATGCGTTGGGGTGGGGTACGTCGGCCGCGGCGGCGGTCACGGGGGACGTCATCAGCGCCCCGATGAGCATCCAGCGCCGCATCGCTACGCCTCCAGAATCGCCCCGGCGCGCTCGGCCTTCTCTTCGGCCGCTTCCCAGCCGGCGCTACCCATGACGTGCTCGCCCTTGGCCGCGTCGGCCTCGGTCATCAGCACCTGGGCGGCGGACTTGTCGACGCTGGCGGCGTCTTCGCACGAATCGGTGAGCACCGTCACGCGGTCTGGGCCGGCTTCGACGAAGCCGCGGCCGGTCACGAAGCGCCGGGTGCCCTCGGTCGTCTGCAGGGTGGTGATGCCGCCGCGCAGCAGCGACAGGGCGATGTCGTGGCCCTCGAGGACCTCGAACTCACCCTCCCACGCGGGAACGCGCACGCTGGTGGCCTGGCCGCTGAACACGGCCTGAGTGGGGGTGACGATGTCCACCGTGATCGACATCAGGCCTCCGCGGCGATCTTCTTCGCCTTCTCGATGACTTCTTCGATGGTGCCGACCAGGTAGAAGGCCTGCTCGGGAAGGTCATCGTGCTTGCCGTCGAGGATCTCGCGGAAGGCGCGCACGGTCTCTTCTTTCTTGACGTAGGCGCCCTTGAGGCCCGTGAAGACCTCGGCGACGTGGAACGGCTGCGACAAGAATTTCTGGATCTTGCGCGCGCGCTCGACGGTGCGCTTGTCGTCTTCGGACAGCTCGTCCATGCCCAGAATGGCGATGATGTCCTGGAGCTCCTTGTAGCGCTGCAGGATCTCTTGCACGTCGCGGGCCGTCTTGTAGTGCTCGGCGCCCAAGACCTCGGGGGTCAGGATTCGGCTGCTGGAGTCGAGCGGGTCGACGGCCGGGTAGATGCCGAGCTCTGCGATCTTGCGGCTCAACACCGTGGTGGCGTCGAGGTGGGCGAAGGTGGTCGCCGGTGCCGGGTCGGTGAGGTCGTCGGCGGGCACGTACACGGCCTGCACCGAGGTGATCGAGCCCTTGGAGGTGGTGGTGATGCGCTCTTGCATCGCACCCATCTCGGTGGCCAGGGTGGGCTGGTAGCCCACGGCGCTGGGGATACGGCCCAGGAGCGCGGAGACCTCGGAGCCCGCCTGGGTGAAGCGGAAGATGTTGTCGACGAACATGAGCACGTCCTGGCCCTCTTCGTCGCGGAAGTACTCGGCGATGGTGAGGCCGGACAGCGCGACGCGGGCGCGGGCGCCGGGCGGCTCGTTCATCTGGCCGTAGCACAGGGCCACCTTGGACTTGCTGGTGTCGATGTTGGGCAGGCCGTTCTCGCCCATGACGATGTGACCGTGCTCGTTCTTCTCGGCCACGATGACGTCGGACTCCATCATCTCGAACCACAGGTCGTTGCCCTCGCGGGTGCGCTCGCCGACGCCGCACAGCACGGAGTAGCCACCGTGTGCCTTACCGACGTTGTTGATGAGCTCCATGATGAGCACGGTCTTGCCGACGCCGGCACCGCCGAACAGGCCGATCTTGCCGCCGCGAGCGTACGGAGCGAGCAGGTCGATGACCTTGATGCCGGTCTCGAACATCTCGGCCGAGGTCGACTGCTCGGTGAACTCGGGCGGCTCGCGGTGGATGGGGCGCGTCATGCTGGCGTCGACGCCGATGGGGCCCAGCTCGTCGATGGGCTCGCCGATGACGTTCATGATGCGGCCGAGCGTCTTGGGTCCCACGGGCATGCGAATCGGAGCGCCGGTGGTGCGCACGTCCATGCCGCGGCGCAGGCCGTCGGTGGTGTCCATGGCGATGGCACGCACGGTGTTCTCGCCCAGGTGCTGCGCGACCTCGAGGGTGAGGTTGTCCGTGCGGTCGTTGATGGCGGGGTTGGTCAGCTTGAGGGCCGAGAGGATCTCGGGGAGCTCGCCCGGCTTGAACTGCACGTCCACGACGGGGCCCATGACCTGCTTGACCTGTCCGACATTGCCTTGCATTGGATGTCTCCTGAAACGAATGGGAGTGGTCTAGAGCGCTTCTGCGCCCGACACGATCTCGGTGATTTCGGTGGTGATCGCGGCCTGACGGGCGCGGTTGTAGACGAGGGTGAGGTCGTCGATGAGCTCGGACGCGTTCTTGGTGGCCGAGTCCATCGCCGTCATCTGTGCGGCGTAGAAGCCCGCCTCGGTCTCGAGGAAGGCCTGGAGCAGCTGGGTGCGCAGGTACAGCGGCAGCAGCTTGCCCATGAGCACCGCGGGAGTGGGCTCGTAGAGGTAGTCGTGCAGGTTGCCGTCGGCCGAGTCTTCGCCGTCGTCGGTCTTGGGCACGCTGATGGGCACCACCTGGTTGAAGGTGGGCTCCTGCACCAGGGTGTTGACGAACTTGTTGGACGCCAGCACGACCTGGTCGACATCGCCAGAGTCGAAGGCGGTGAGCGCGCTATCCGAGAGCGTGCGCACGTTGTCCATGGGCGGCGTGCGCATGTAGTCGAGGTGCGAGTCGACGATGTCGATGTCGCGGCTGCGCAGGAAGGCCTCGGCCTTGCGTCCAAAGATCACGATGTCGACGTGTACGCCGTTGGCCTGCTGGGTCTCGATCCAGTCGACGGCCTTGCGCATCAGCCCGTTGTTGAACGGACCGCACAGGCCGCGGTCGCTGGTGATGATGACCAGCATGACCTTCTTGATCGACTCACGCTGCTCGAGCAGCGGGTGGCTCACCTCGTCGCCGGCGCGCGAAGCCACCCGGGACAGCGTCTCGGCCAGCTTGACCTGGTAGGGCTGGGCCGCGCTGGCACGCGCGGTCGCACGCGCGAGCTTGGCGCCCGCCACCAGCTTCATGGCGCTGGTGATCTGCTTCGTCTTCTTGACGCCGCCGATGCGGATCTTGAGTTCTTTCAGGTTCCCAGACAAAGGAACTCCCTACGATGGCGTGTACGAGGCCTTGGACTGACGCAGCGCCTCGAGGACCTTGTCTTTCAGGCCCTCTTTCTTGAGCGACTTGCCCGAGCCGATGGCGCGCAGCAGGTCGGCGTGGTTCGCTTCGAGGTCGTCGATGATGGCGGCCGCGAAGCCGGCGACCTGAGGAAGCTCGAGGTCGTCGTACAGGCCGTCGTTGCCGGCGAGGATCTGGATGACCTGGTGCTCGACGGGGAGCGGCGAGTACTGGTTCTGCTTGAGCACCTCGGTGAGGCGCGCACCGCGGCGCAGCTGCTTCTGAGTGGCGGCGTCGAGGTCGGAGGCGAACTGCGAGAACGCAGCCAGCTCGCGGTACTGGGCCAGATCGAGGCGCAGGGTACCGGCGACCTCCTTCATGGCCTTGACCTGGGCGGCACCACCGACGCGGGACACCGAGATGCCGACGTTGATGGCCGGGCGCTGGCCGGCGTTGAACAGGTTGGTCTCGAGGAAGATCTGCCCGTCGGTGATCGAGATCACGTTGGTGGGGATGTACGCCGAGACGTCGCCGCCCTGGGTCTCGATGATGGGCAGCGAGGTGAGCGAGCCGCCGCCGTCGCGGTCGGACATCTTGGCAGCGCGCTCGAGCAGCCGGCTGTGCAGGTAGAAGACGTCACCGGGGTACGCCTCGCGGCCCGGCGGACGACGCAGCAGCAGGGACAGCTGGCGGTAGGCGACGGCCTGCTTGGAGAGGTCGTCGTACACGGTCAGCGCGTGCATGCCGTTGTCGCGGAAGTACTCGGCCATGGTGCAGCCGGTGAAGGGCGCGATGAACTGCAGCGGGGCCGGTGCCGCGGCGGGAGCGGACACGATGGTGGTGTACTCCATGGCGCCGGCCTGCTTGAGGCGCTCGGCGACCTGGGCCACCGTCGACTGCTTCTGGCCGATGGCGACGTAGAAGCAGTGCACGCGACGCTTCGGGTCGTCCTTGAACTCCTTCTGCGCGATGATGGTGTCGATGGCCACGGCGGTCTTGCCGGTCTGGCGGTCGCCGATGATGAGCTCGCGCTGGCCACGACCGATGGGGGTCATGGCGTCGATGGCCTTGAGGCCCGTCTGCAGGGGCTCGTGCACCGACTTGCGCTGAACGATGCCCGGCGCCTTGAGCTCGACCACGCGGGTCTTGGTGGTGTTCAGAGGACCAAGGCCGTCGATGGGGTTGCCGAGCGCGTCGACGACGCGGCCCATCACCTCGGGACCGACGCCGACCTCGACGATCTTGCCCGTGCGCTTGACCTCGTCGCCCTCGTGCAGCGTCATGTCCGAGCCAAAGATGGCGGCACCGACGTTGTCTTCTTCGAGGTTGAGCACCATGCCCATCAGGCCGCCCGGGAACTCGAGCAGCTCGCCGGCCAGGGCGTTGCGGAGGCCATGGATACGGGCGATGCCGTCGCCGACGGACAGAATGGTGCCCGTCTCGCTCACCGTGACGCGAGATTCGTAGTCTTTGATCTGCGACTTGAGGATCTGGCTGATCTCGTCTGCGCGGATGTCCATGAGGTTCTCCCAAGCCGGCTTCGATGCCGGCGGAATATCTATGCTTCGGCGGCCATCTGCGTGTTGAGCAGGGCCTGCTTGACGGTTTCGAGGCGGGTGCGGATGGACGCGTCGTACACGCGGGAGCCGACGCGGGCGACGATGCCCCCGATGAGCTCGGGCTGGACGGCGGTCTCGAGGTTGACCTTCTTGCCGGTGACGCCCTCGAGGGCGGCCACCACCTCGCCGGTGAGCTGCGCGCTCATGGGCTCGGCGGTCTCGACGGTGACGCGCACGCGGCCGGCCGACTCGTCGGCCATCTCGAGGTAGGCCTCGATCACGTCGGGAAGGGCGTCGAAGCGGCGCTTGTCGAGCATGAGGCTCAGCAGGTTCTGGATGAGCGCGTGGGGGCGCAGCCGCGGGAGCACCGCAGCCAGGACGGCCTTGCGCTCGTCGAGGGTGAACACGGGGTTGGCGAGGGCGTCGAAGAGCGCGCCGTCGCCGGACTGCAGCGCGGTGATCGTCTTGGTGAGCTCGTTGCCGAGCTGATCGACGATCTGGCGCTCCTGCGCGAGCTCGATGAAGGCCTTGGCGTAGCGGCGGGCGATGGCGGTATCAGCCATTGAGCGACTCCAGGAACTCGCGAGCGAGCTTCTTCTGGTCGTCGCCGCCGACCTTGCTGCGCAGGGTCTGTTCGGCGAGCTGGACCGCGAGCTCGACGGCGTCGTTGCGGAGGGCGACGCGGGCGCGCTGCACCTCGTCGCGGATGGTGCGGTCGGCAGAGGTGCGAATGCGCTCGGCCTCGCGGTTGGCGCGCTCGATGAGCTTGGCTTCTTCTTGTTGGGCGTCGGCTGCGGCTTCTGCCTTCATCTGGGCGAGCTCGGCCTCGAAGTTGCTGATGCGAGCGGCCAGATCGTCGAAGCGCTGCTTGGATTCGTCGCGGGCCTGGGCGGCATCGGTCAGGCCCTTACGCACGTCGTGGGCCCGGTTGGCCAGCGCGTCGGCGACCGGGCGGCGCAGGGCCCAGAACAGCAGGGCGAAGAGCAGGAACAGGTTGATGCCGTGCAGGATCAACCGGAAGATCATCGAGTTTTCGTAGTCGGCGCCGTCGTCGAAGATCGACAGGGTGCCGTCGCCGTCGCCGTCCCAGTCGAGCCAGTTGGGCAGGCCGTCGCCATCGAGGTCGCCGACATAGTCGGGGCCGTGGTGGCCGCCCTCGGCGTGGTCGCCGCCTTCGCCATGGCCGTCGCCGTGGGCTTCGCCGTGGCCGTCGTCGCCGTGGCCGTCGTCGCCGTGGGCTTTGCCGTGGCCGTCGTCGCCGTGGACCTTGTCGCCGTGGTCGTCGGCGTGACCGGCGTCGTGGGTGGGCTCGCCGTGGGGCTCTTCGGCCATCGCGGGGGCGGCGAAGGCGAGCAGGCCCGTGATGAGGATGAAGCGCATCATGCCTGCACCTCGCGGCCGAGCACGGCGGTGGCGATGTCGCTGGACAGCGAAGCCGTCATGCCCTTGAGCGAGTCGCTGGCCTGCTGGCGGGCGGCGGACACGCGGGCGAGCCCGTCGCTGACCTTGCCCTCGGCCTCGGTGCGGGCGGCGTCGAGGATGCTGGCCTCGGCCTGGGCAGCGGCGGCGCGGTGTTCGGCGCGCTGGGCGGCGACCTCGCTGTGCGCCTCGGAGAGCTTCTTGTCGAGCTCGGCGAGCTTGCTCTCGATCTTGCCGGTGAGCTGCGCGGCCTCGTCTTCGGCGGCCTTGCGCACCTGGTGGCGCTGCTCCATGTACTCGAGCAGCGGCTTGAAGAGGATCAGCCAGAGGGCCAGGAATGCAACCAGGAACGGGATGGCCTGGAGCAGTGCGAGCCAGAGATGCGGGATTACCTGCATGAACGCGCCTGTTGAGCGGGGTTCGTGAAGGCGCGGTGCTAACGACGGGTGGGGGCCCCTGCCACAGGGTGCACCCGCCCGTTGCAGGCCAGCCGGATCACGGGATCGTCACCACTCGAAGGTCAGCAACAAAGCACCTTCTGCGGCGATCCAGGATGAGACGCTGACCGCCTCTGGGGATCGCAGCACGCCCCTGTGCAGGCGCAGGCCGTAGGTGCCGCCCACGGCAATGCCCTTGGCAACCCGGTAATCCACGCCGAAGCCCGCCGTGAACCCGAAGCCGCCCAGCCTTCCACGATCGATGAACGCGGTCAGGTCGGCGTCCTCTTGCTCTTCTTCGGTGTACCCGTTGCTGGTGTCCCGGCTGCTGGGGATGTCGCCGTAGGTGCCGGCGCTCACCCAGGCGGCCGGTCGGCCCACCTCGCGGGGTCCCAGCGAGAAGCGAAGGTCCAGGCCGGGTCGCACGATGCCCCAGTGGCGCTGTCGCCACACGTCCTCGACCCAGGTCGTGGTGGTGAGCCGGGCGATGCCCAGCGTGCCCACGATGCCCAGCCCGTTCCCGAGCCACACGCCGCCGAAGCCCTTGAGTGCGGGGTTCGCGGTGCCGTCGAACTCACCCACCAGGGTGCCTGTGGACCGCGCGTCGCCCTCCCACACCAGGTCGGCGCGGCTGATCGGGTTGAACTGCAGGCCGGCGAAGGGAGTGGCTGCGAGCGCGGTGGACAGGAGCAGAAGGAGCATCGCGGGGAGCGTACAACGCGGACGGGGGACGCCGCCGCTCCTTGTGATAGGCCTGGGCCATGATCATTCGCCGACTCAAGGCCGACGGGCTTCGCGAGAGTGTCGACTTCACGGGCCTATCGGGCCGCGTCGACGCGCCCTCTGGCCCCGCCGGGCTCGCCCTGGCCGACGCCCTCGACCTGTTCGCGGCCGCGCTGGAGCCCGATCGGGTCGCACCCACCCTGGCCCGGCTCGGCGTCGCGGCCATCGACGAGGTCGAGGTGCTGTCCGAGCAGGGCGCACCGGTTCAGGCTTCGTGGCCGTCGTCCGAGGGGGTCGACGCGCTGCTGGCCGAGACCCAGTCGCTGAGCATCGAGGTCGAGATCACCCTCGACCCCGTGCTGTTCGGCATGCTGCGCGAGCAGGCCGTGCGCGATGCCCGCCTGGCCACCGCGCTGGCCGACGCCACCCTGCACCTGCGCATCGGCTGGCTGTTCACCAACGACCGCTGCACGGCGGCGCCCAGCCTCAACGCCCTGCGCGTGGGCAGCACCGCCTTCCCCCTGACGGGCACCGACCGCCCTCGCTGGGCCAGCGACCTGGCCCGGGCCGTGGCCGGGCGCGTGCATCGGCTCACCTGGGACGACGACGCGCGCGCGGTCGCCGTCCGCCTTCACGATGCCTCGCTGTCGGCCGACCCGGCGGTGCGCGCCGGCTTTTCTCGCGCGCGGGCGGCGCTGGCCCAGGTCCCCTTCGGCTTGGGCTCGCTCGAGCTGGTGCGAGGCCCCACCGGGCTCGAGCCGCGCTTCGGCGACGAGCTGCGCCCGGCGCGCGCCTACGGGCCGTCGGCGGCCGAGGCCTTGAGGCTCGTCGAGGCCGTGTTCGTCGTGCGTCCGGACGTGCTCGTGGTCGAGGCGCCAGGCATTGCCCAGGTGAGCACCCAAGAGATTGCTGAGTGGCTGGTTTCGGCCACCGAAGGGAACGAAGCCACGCTCGAGCAGGTCGTACTGGTACCCGGAGGTGCGATCTGAAGCAGTCGGCCGTCTGCGTGCGCTGTGGCTCGCTCAAGCCGAGCTACGACGACATCTGCCCTGCCTGTGGCCACCGGCCCGAGGGCGAGGGCTTGCTGGTCGCCTGGCTGCTGTCCGACATGCACCTGCACCGCGAAGAGCTGCAGGGGGTCAGCGACCGCATCAAGGGCGGCGAGTCCATCCGCCCGTCCGAGCGCATGCTCGACAAGGCGCGCAAGGCGCTGGGGCTTCACTTCAGCACCGATCCAGGGCTGACCGGGCAGCAGCGCCTGGCCTTGCTGCTGTGTTCGCTGGTGCTGACCCCGCTGGTGGGCTGGGTGGTTTGGGTCTGGTGGCGCCGCGAGCGGCCTCGTGCGGCCGTGCAGGCCCTGGGACTCTCGCTGCCGGCCACGGTCTTGTTCACGGTGGGGGTCATGTACTTCCGCTTCGCCTAAGCTGCGGCGATGGCCGATTCCCGTGATCTTCCCGACCACCTACGCTCGCCGCTCGTCGACCGGGTGCCCGGCCTTGCGCTGGTGGCGGTGCTGGTGCTGGGTGGGCTGGGGCTGCTGACGGCGCTGCGGGCGCCAGAAGGGCGCCCATCGGTGCGAACCGGGGCCTGGGCCACCGAGGTGGAGCGATCCATCGACGAGCGGGTGCCGTGGCGCGACCCCAGCGTCACGGCGTGGGGCATCGCCGAGTTCGTGCTGTTCGGCAATGGGCGCCCAGGTGTGGTGGTGGGCCGGGACGGCTGGCTGTACACCGCCGAAGAGTTCGCCACCCCGGCCGACGGTGCCGCCAACCAGGCCCGCAAGCTCGAGATCGTGTCGGCCGTGCACGCGTACCTGCAGCAGCGCGGCGTGCGCCTGGTGGTGCTGGTGGTTCCCGCCAAGGCCCGCATCCACCCCGAGCACTGCCGCACCCGCTGGCCCGCGGCGGCGGCAGACCGCTACGACACCTTTCGCGCCGGCCTCGAAGCACGCGGCATCCTGGCCCCCGACCTGGCCTCGATGATGGTGCTGGGCGCGCGAAAGCAGCCCGTGTACAACCGCACCGACACGCACTGGACCCCCCACGGCGCCGACATCGCCGCGCAGCTGGTGGCCAGCCGAGCCTCGTTTCCCAGCAAGGGGTCGGTCACCTACCGCCGCGTGGACGGTGAGCCTGCCGAACACGAGGGAGATCTGCGCGCCTTCGTGCCCCTGGGCCCGCTGGCCGACCGGCTGCCTTCGGACACGGTGCGGCCCTACACCAGCGAAGGTGGGGCCGGGGCGGGCTTGTTCGGCAATGTCGCCATTCCCGTGTCGCTGGTGGGCACCAGCTACTCGGCCGAGGACGCCTGGAGCTTCGAGCACGCCCTGCGCATTCGCCTGGGTGCCGACGTGCTCGACGCCTCGGCCGAGGGCGGTGGCCCCGTGGTGCCCATGCTCGAGTACCTGGCCGATCCGTCCTTCCACGAGAGCCCGCCCGAGCTGGTGGTGTGGGAGTTTCCCGAGCGCTACCTGCCGACGGCCGACGATCTGGCCGGCCACAGCGAGGTCTTGAGCGAGCTCGGCTTGAAGGCTCGGGACTAGCCATGGTCTTCGCCGCCAACGTCTTTGTGTTCGGCTTCTTGCCGGTGTTCCTGGCGGTCTACTACCTGGTGCCCCGCGCCTGGCGCAGCGGGGTCATCGCCCTGTTCAGCTACCTGTTCTATGGCTGGTGGCGGCCGGACTTCGTGCTGCTGCTGTGGCTGTCGACGGTGGTCGACTTCACCGCCGGGCGGCGCATCGCGCGGGGCCGCGAGCGCGGCGAGGACCCCCGGGCCTGGCTGTGGCTGTCGGTGTGCGTGAACCTGGGCCTGCTGGGGTACTTCAAGTACGCCAACTGGGGCATCGACACGCTGGATGCCATGCTGCTGGCCTACGGCGCCGAGCCCGTCGAGATGGCCCGCGTCATCCTTCCCGTCGGCATCAGCTTCTACACCTTCCAGACCATGAGCTACACGATCGATGTGTACCGGGGCACCGCCCGGCCCGTCGACCGGATCGTCGATTTTGCCGCCTATGTGGCCATGTTTCCGCAGCTGGTGGCGGGCCCCATCGTTCGCTACAACTCGGTGGCCGAGCAGCTGCGCGAGCGCGAGCACTCCGCCACCAAGTTCAGCCATGGCGCGCTTCGCTTCATGATCGGCTTCTGCAAGAAGGTGCTCATCGCCGACTCGGTGGCGCCGCTGGTCGACGCGACCTTCGCCAACCCGGTGCCCACCTTCGCCGACGCCTGGCTGGGCACCTTCGCCTACACCGTGCAGCTGTACTACGACTTCTCGGGCTACTCGGACATGGCCATCGGGCTGGGCCTGATGATGGGCTTCGTCTTCCCCGAGAACTTCGACCACCCCTACACCGCGCGCAGCATCACCGAGTTCTGGCGCCGGTGGCACATCAGCTTGTCGACGTGGCTGCGCGACTACCTGTACGTGCCCCTCGGCGGAAACCGCAAGGGCCCGGTGCGCACGTATGTGAACCTGATGATCACGATGGCGCTCGGCGGCATCTGGCACGGCGCCAACTGGACCTTCGTGCTGTGGGGGCTGTGGCACGGCGCCCTGCTCGCTGCCGAGCGTCGATTCACGCGCAAGCAGGACGGTGTGCGGGTGGCGCCGCGCTGGCCCCTGCCCGTGACCCTGCTGCTGGTGATGCTGGGCTGGGTCGTGTTTCGCGCGCCCGACGTGGCCACCGCCCTGGGCTTCTATCGAGGCATGGTGGGCCTCAACGGCCTGGGCCTGTCCGATGTCGTGGCCTGGCAGGTGCACGGATGGGCCGTGCTCATGCTGGTGGTGGGCCTGGTGCTCGTCTGGGTGGCGCCCGCGTGGCGCGACTTCGTGGGGTCTCGCTCCGAGGCCAGCCGCGGGCGCTGGGCCAACAGCTACCTGGTGTTCGTGGGGCTGTTCGTGGTGGCCGTCAGCCGGCTTGCGGCCCAGAGTTACACGCCCTTCCTGTACTTCCAGTTCTGATGGGTACGTGCTGACGGCCGAGGTGGTGCATCCCTGGTTCCTGATGTTCCTGTACACCTCGGCGGTGTGCGACTTCGTGCTGGGCAGCCGCATGCGCGCCGACCCCGAGCGGAAGGGCACCTACCTGGTGCTCAGCATGTGCGTGAACCTGGGCATGCTCGGCTACTTCAAGTACGTCGACTTCTTGATCGAGAACATCGCGGCCGTGCTCGACGTGTTCGGCATGAACCCCGGCATGACGGCGCTCGGTGTGTTCTTGCCGGTCGGCATCAGCTTCTACACCCTCCAGACGATGTCCTACACCATCGACATCTACCGGGGCTCGCTCGATCCGCGCACGAACTTCCTGGACTGCGTCGACGGACCGCAACCCACGCAGTACAGTGAACGCGTTCAGTGAACACGTTCATGAATCGAAGCGACCAGCGCCAGATGACCCGCGCCCTGCTGCTCGATGCGGCCAGGAGCCACTTCGAGCAGCATGGCTTCCACGGCTCCACCGTGCGCGCCATCGCCGGGGAGGCCCAGGTCGCCGTGGGCACCGTCTTCGTGCACTTCGAGAGCAAGGCCGATCTGCTGCACCACGCCTTTCATGCAGACCTGGACGGCATCATCGAGCGCACCCTGTCTGCACTCCCTCCGCCCCCCATCGAGGCGCAGCTGCACCACATCGTGCGGGGCTTCCTGAGCGCGTTCGCCCAGCGGCCGCGCCTGTACCGCACCCTGCTTCAAGAGTCGCTGCTGGTGACCGGCGAGTGGGGGCAGCGGTACCGGCAGCAAGTCGAGCAGGTGGGCATGGCGGTGGCCGGTCTGTTTGCCGCGGCCATGGGCACGGGCGAGCTGCGGCCCGACCTCGACGTCGAGGCCGCCGTGCTCGCCTTCGTGAGCTTCTACTACTTCTTGCTCATCGACGCGACGAAGCACGACTTCGACCGCATCGACGAGCGCATGGCGCAGTTCGACCGCCTGATCGCCCAACAGCTGGAGGGGCAACGCCCGTGAGCATCTACAAGAGTCAGGAGTCCGAGGCCGCGATGAACGCGTGGTGGGATCGCTTTGCGGCCAGGCTCCCGGTCGAGTGGGAGTCCCGCATGGTGGACACCACCCTGGGGCCCACCCATGTGATGGTGATGGGCCCGCCGGACGCTACGCCCATCGTGGTGTTGCACGGCGCCATGGCGGGCTCGGCGCACGCGCTGTCCCAGGCCGGCGACATCATGACCCGGTACCGCGTGTACGCCGTCGACATCCCCGGCCAGTCGCCCAAGAGCGTGCAGGTTCGCCCCAAGCCCGAGCAGTACGGCCCGTGGATGGTCGAGGTGCTCGACGGGCTAGGCCTGGACACGGTGGTGCTGTGGGGGGTGAGCTGGGGCGGCATGGTCGCGCAGCGGGCCGCGGCGCACGCACCCGAGCGGCTGCGCGGGCTCATGCTGCTCAACTCGGCCAGCCTGGTGAGCGGGTCGATGCTCACCGCGCTGTGGCAGATCTCGCTGCCCATGCTCTGGTACACGCTCTTTCCGTCGATCGAGCGCCGGGATGCGGCCTTCGCGGGCCTGTTCACCAACACCGACCCCGACTACTGGAGCCCCTACATCGCCGAAGCCATGTCCCACACCAAGATGGACTTCAGCGTTCCGCCGCTGTCCAAGGACGGCGAGTTCGACGATCTGAAGGCCCCGGTGCTGGTGCACGCCGCCGACCAGGACATCCAGTTTCCCGGCGAACCCAGCCTGGCCCGTGCCCGCCAGCTGTTCCCCAACCTCGCCGCCGCCCACCTCATCCCCAACTGCAAGCACTGCCCGCCCTTCGACGATGACGGCTTCACCGGGCCGTGGCTGCGGCAGGTCGAGGAATTCTTGCAGACCCTCTGAAGGTTTCGCGCGGCCCGCACACCCAGGACGATCACGCGGCTCCAAAAGGAAGCCCCCGATGCGGATCTCTCTCCCCGTGCTGGTCCTCGGTGCGCTCGCGCTCACAGCATGCCCGAACCCAGGCGACAACCCCCTCGACACCGGTGACGTGGACACAGACGTCGACACTGGTGACTCCGGCGAGGTCGACACCGGCCCAGCCGATGCCGACGCCGACGGCTACACCGCCGACGTCGACTGCGATGACGCCAACGCCCTGGTTCACCCCGGTGCCGTCGAGCTGTGCAATGGAGTCGACGACGACTGCGACGCGGTGGTCGACCCCGACGACTCCGACGACGCCGCCACCTGGTACCTCGACGGCGACCAGGATGGACACGGCGACCCTGATCGCGGTGTGCAGGCCTGCGCAGCCCCTCCGGCGCACGTCGCCACCGCCGACGACTGTGACGACACCGCCAGTGATGTGCACCCCGACGCCACAGAGGACGACTGCACCGATCCGGTCGACTACAACTGCGATGGCAGTGTGGGCTACGTCGATGCCGACGCAGACGGTGTCGTGGCCTGCGAAGACTGCGATGACGACAGCGATGCCGTCTTCCCGGGGGCGACCGAGCTGTGCAACGGCGCGGACGATGACTGCGACGGCACCACCGACGAGGCCGACGCCGACGACGCGGGCACCTGGTACGCCGACACCGACACCGACGGCTATGGCGACCCCACGACCTCGGTGGTTCAGTGCCAGGCCCCCGAGAACCATGTGGCCGACGGCACCGACTGCGACGACAGCGACGCGGCGCTGAACCCGCTGCGGTGTGGTTCCTGGACTTCGATCAGGATGGCCATGGCGCGGGCACGTCGCTGGTGGCGTGCATGCCTCCCCAAGGCTTCGTGGCCAGCGATTCGGACTGCGACGATGCCGATTCCGACGTGTTTCCCGGTGCCACCGAGCTCTGCGATGCCGGCACGGACAACGACTGCGACGGCGAGGTCGACGAAGATGACGCTGCAGACGCGCTGACCTGGTACGTCGATTCTGACGCCGATGGCTTTGGCAGCGACACCACAACGACCCGCGCCTGCGCTCAGCCCGCTGGCTACGCGGCCGACGACACCGACTGCGACGACGCTGCAGCGTCCATCAACCCCGCAGCCGCCGAGCTCTGCGACGACATCGACTCCGACTGCGATGGCGTCGCGTACACCGGCATCGGCGTTCCAGCGGACTACCCCACCATCGGTGCGGCGGTCGTGGCGGCAGGCAACGGCGGCACCGTGTGTGTCTCGCCGGGCACCTACACCGAGAACCCGGTCATCACCCAGGATGTGCACCTGCAGAGCAGTGCCGGGTCGGCGCTGACCATCATCGATGGGGTCGGTTCGCGCGTCGTCGAGGTGGATGGAGCGGCGCCCACCATCGAGGGCTTCACCTTGCTGGGTGGCGCAGCCGATGTGGGCGCAGGGCTGTACCTGCACGAATGCAGCGACACGGTCACGCTGCACGATGTGGTCGTTCGCCAGAACACCAGCAGCAACAGCGGTGCCACGTGCTTGGGAACCGGCATGTACATCGACCGCTGCGACGTCCAGGCCGATCACCTGGACATCGCGGACAACCTTGCGCTGTGCGCTCGGGTGCAGTCGGCCGGCATTGCCGTCGACGGCCCGTCCCACGTGACGCTCGACCATGTTCGCATCGTCGACAACGAGTCCCAGGCATCTGCGTGGTCGGTGGGCACGGGGCTGTCGGTGGTGCCTCGTGACCCCGACGCCAGCTTCTTGCTGCGCAACGGCATCGTGGCGGGGAACACCGCGCGTGCGAGCGACGCCGGGGCGGCCATGAACGGCTCGGCGATCGGTCTGAACGGTGCCCGCTCGGCAAGGTTCGAGAACGTCACGGTGCACGGCAACGAAGCCGACGCCGGGGCCGGTAACGCCAATGGCGCGATGAGCCTGCAGGGAGCGGCGACCACCGACATCCAGCTGAGCAACGTGGACATCAGCGGCAACACCGGCGAGGGCAATGCCGTGGTGGTGGGCATCGCGGCCCTCAATGGCACCGGCAGCCAGCTGGCCATCGAGTACAGCAATGTCGTGGGTTCGGGAACGCTGTTCTCGGGGGTCGCGGATCCCACGGGGGCGGACGGCAACACGAGCGTCGACCCGGGCTACCCCGGCTTCTCGGGCTCGGCCGCCGCGACGTGGGACCTGACCCTTCCCAGCGACAGCCCACTCATCGACGCGGGCGACCCGGCGCTGAGCGATCCCGACGGCTCCAGGAGCGATGTGGGTGCGTATGGCGGTACTGGGGCCGGCTGGTAGTCAGCGCCGAGCGGACGGCTGGATGTGTGCCCACTTCTGCAGGGCATCGGCCCCGAGCGGGTCGTTGCCCTGCAAGAAGCGCTCGAGGTGCCCCAGGCTGTCGTAGCCCCAGAACAGCTCACCCCCGGCCCACATCGAGGGCACGCCGAAGCTTCCGCGCTCGATGGCCGCCGCGGTCTGCTGCTTGAGCCGGTCTTTGGCCTGGGGCTCGTTGGCGCGCTGCACGGCGTCGGGCACCCCGACCTCGGCGGCGATGGCGTCCAGGCGACGGGCGTCGGTGACCCCCTGGCCACCGCCCCAGGTCTCGGCGTAGAAGCGGTCGATCAGCGAGCGCCGCGTGGCCTCGGGCATGTCCAGGGAGCTGATGCGCAGGGCGAGCAGCGGGTTGAACGGATGGCTGGGGGGCGGCTGGAGCGGAACACCGAGCAGAGCCGCGGTGCGAAGCACGTCCTTGAAGATGTAGGTGCGCTTGGGCGGGATCTCGGCGGGGCCTTTGTGGCCATGGGTGTTCAGGAAGGCGGCAAACAGCACGGGAACGGGGCGAACGCTCGCGCCGTTTCGCTCTGCGAGGGCATGGATGGCGCACCAACCCAGGTAGGCGTACGGCGAGATGTAGTCGAACTCGAAGTCGATGGCGGTCATGGTGTCTCCAGGAACGCCGTTATACGGCGCCAAGATGATCGACCTGTACTCCCTCGACCGTGACGAGCTCGAGGCCTTGCTGTCCTCGTGGGGTCACAAGCGCTTTCGGGCCGATCAGCTGTGGCAGTGGCTGTACGACAAGGGTGCCCAGCGCTTCGACCAGATGAGCAACCTGCCCGCGCCCCTGCGTGAGCGGCTGGCGGCTCACACGACCCTGGGCACGCTCGCGGTCAAGTCCCAACAGGTGAGCGCCGACGGCACCATCAAGCGCCTGTACGCGCTGTCCGACGGCAAGGCCGTCGAGTCGGTGTTGATGCGCTACGACGACGGCCGCAACACCGCCTGCATCTCGACGCAGGCGGGGTGCGCGATGGGCTGCGTGTTCTGCGCCACTGGCCAGATGGGCTTCGCGCGGCACCTGTCGGCCACCGAGATCTTCGAGCAGGCGCAGCAGATGAGCCGAGAGCTCAAGGCCGAGGGCGGCCGCCTGTCCAACGTCGTGCTCATGGGCATGGGCGAGCCCTTCCACAACTACGAGGCCTCTGTGGCCGCGATTCGCCGCATCATGAGCGAGCTGGGCATCGGTGCACGGCGCATCACCGTGAGCACCGTGGGCCTGGTTCCCGCGATCCGCCGCTTTGCCGACGAAGGGCTGCAGGTGGGTCTGGCCATCAGCCTGCACGAGGCCAAGGACGAGCCGCGCTCGGCGCTGTTGCCGGTCAACAAGCGCTACCCCATCGCCGAGCTGATGGCGGCGGTGCGCGACTACATCGACGCCACCGGGCGTCGCGTGACCTTCGAGTGGGCGCTGATCGCGGGCAAGAACGACGATGCCGCCACGGCGCACGAGCTGGGCCGGCTGCTGAAGGGCCTGCTGTGCCACGTCAACCTCATCCCGCTGAACCCGACGGGCGGCTACGACGGCGCCCCCAGCGACGCCCCCGACGCGGCCACCTTCGTCGAGGTGCTGGCCGGCTACGGCGTTCCGGCCACCCTGCGGGTGCGTCGCGGCATCGACATCGACGCGGGATGCGGGCAGCTCGCGAGTCGAGAGTCCGAGCCGCTAGACATCCGCTTGATCGCGGACTAGTCCAGACCTTCTCTCGGGAGGCTCGAATGGACCCCATCGTCGGCGTGCTCATGGGCTCGAACAGCGACTGGGACGTCATGCAGCACGCCGTGGCGACGCTGACCGACTTCGACCTGCCGCACGAGGCCCGTGTGGTGTCCGCGCACCGCATGCCCGATGACATGTTCCGCTACGCCGAGACGGCGCGTGAGCGGGGCATCCGCGCGATCATCGCCGGTGCCGGCGGCGCGGCCCACCTTCCCGGCATGCTCGCCGCCAAGACCATCGTGCCGGTGTTCGGCGTGCCGGTGCCCAGCCGCCACCTGTCCGGCGAAGACAGCCTGCTGTCCATCGTGCAGATGCCCAAGGGTGTGCCCGTCGCCACCTTTGCGATCGGCAGGTCCGGCGCCATCAACGCCGCCCTGCACGCCATCGCCACCCTGGCCACCAGCGATGATGCCCTCGCCAAGCGGCTCACGGAGTTCCGCGCCGCTCAGACCCAGATGGCCCGCAACATGACCCTGCCGGTCTGATGCCGGCGGTCCCCCCCAACCGCTGGCTGGGTGTGCTCGGAGGTGGCCAGCTGGGCCGCATGTTCGCGCATGCCGCCCAGTCGCTGGGCTACCGGGTCGCGGTCTACTGCCCCAACGAGGCGCCCGCCAGCCGCGTCGCCGACCGCTGGATCCGCGGCGCCTACGACGACACCGATGCCTTGCGGCAGCTCGGTGAGCTGTGCGATTCCGTCACCACCGAGTTCGAGAACGTGCCTGCCGCGGCCCTCGACTTCTTGTCCACCCTGTGCGCGGTGAGCCCCCACGGTCAGGCGGTCTCGGTCGCGCAAGACCGCATCGCCGAGAAGGCCTTCGTGCGTCGATGTGGCGTGCCGACGGCCCCCTACGCCCCGATTCAGAGCGTGGCCGACCTGGGTGCGGCCGACGCCAGCCTGTTTCCCGCTGTGCTCAAGGCCGCCCGCCTGGGCTACGACGGCAAGGGGCAGGCCCGGGTGGCCACCCGCGACGAGGCCGTCGCCGCTTGGGGCCGACTGGGCGGGGTGCCGTGCGTGCTCGAGAAACGGCTCGACCTCGCTGTCGAGATCTCGGTGCTGCTCGGGCGCGCCCGCGACGGCAGCACCATGACGTGGCCAGTGGCCGAGAATGAGCACCGCGGCGGCATCCTGGCGGTGAGCACCGTTCCCGCGCGGGTCAGCCCCGATCTGGCCGCGCGCGCCGGGGACATGGCCCGGCGCATCGCCCAGGAGCTCGACTACGTCGGCGTGCTGTGCATCGAGTTCTTCGGTCTGGCCGACGGCAGCCTGGTGGTCAACGAGATGGCGCCTCGGCCGCACAACTCCGGGCACCACACCATCGACTCGTGCGTGGTGAGCCAGTTCGAGCAGCAGGCGCGCATCATGGCGGGGCTTCCCCTGGGCGAGCCCGCACGCCACTCGGCGGCGGTGATGGTGAACCTGCTGGGCGACATCTGGCAGCAGGGCGAGCCGGACTGGGCGGTGGTCGCGCGGCAGCCCGGCGCGCGGCTGCACCTGTACGGCAAAGAGAACGCGCGCCCGGGCCGCAAGATGGGCCACGTCACCGTCGTGGCTCCCACCGTGCACGAGGCGGCGGCCGGCGCTCGGAACATCGAGGCCGCTCTGGGCATCGGTTGAGCATGCTGCTGTTCATGCTCGCCACCGCAATCGCGGGTCCCTTCGCCCAGTCCGCCGGCGTCGAACTCCCTGCCGATCCCGTGGAGCGCCAGCTGCTCGAGATGTCCGGCGGCGTGCTGCTCACCACCGCGACGCCCCCGCCCACGGTGCACTTTGCCGACGCCCTTGCGGTGCAGTCCTTCCAGGATGGCCTGCAGACCGGCGTCGTCGAGGTCGGGGGTGTCTCGGTGACCCTGCAGGAGCCCGCGGCCCAGGCCCTGGCCCGCGCCCGGGACGAGCTCGCCGCTGCGGGGGTGGCCATCCGCTTTCAAGGCAAGCGTCCCGGAGCGCGCACCTGGAGCGAAGGGCACGGCGCCTGGACGCGTCGGCTGCGCACCAGCCTGGAGCACTGGGTGGGCGAGGGGCGGCTGCCCGCGAGCGAGCGCGACCGCATCCTGGCGCTGCCTCCCGACCCCCAGCTGCGCGCCGTACTCGACCTCGAGGCGAGGGGGCTGTGGTGCAACACCTACTACAACCGCACCATCCTCTCGAGCGTGGCGGCGCCGGGGAGCAGCCAGCACCACGCGATGCTCGCCGTCGATGTGCAGCCCGCCAAAGACCCGCGTGTCATCGAGGTCATGGCCCGGCACGGGTGGCACCGCACCGTGTGGTCGGATCGACCCCACTTCACCTTTCTGGGGGTGGGACCCGAGGCCCTCGAGGGCATGGGGCTTCGCCCGAAGACATGGGCCGAGGCCACGTTCTGGGTCCCCGACCTCGAATTGGATTAGCAGGGCGCTGTCCAGGAGAACCGATGACCCTGCTCCCCTTGTTGCTGTTGGGCTGTCCGGCCGAAGTCGAGTGTGACGAGGGCTTCTACGAGTCCGACGGCGAGTGCGTCGAGATCATCCAGGTCGACCCGCCCACCGAGGGCCCGAACTGGGCCTGGGTCGATGGCGATGCGGTGCCGGCGGCGTCGGCTGGCACCATGGAGCGGGTGACGGTGCCGACGGTGCTCGACGGCCTGGACTACGGGCTCGAGCTCGGCGAGACCACGGTCATCGCGACGGGCTCGACCGTCCGCGCGGTGACCCCGGTCACCAACACCGGTGTGATCGCCAAGTGCTTCGTGAGGCTCGATTCGCTGCGGGTGCTCGATGCCGGCGGCTCGGTCCTGGCGAGCTGGAACCTGGACTTCATCGAGGGCAACGCCCACGTCCGCGAGTCCGGCGTGGCCACCAACACCTGCCTGGGTGCCAGCCAGACCGGCTATTTCCTGGGCATCGACCCCTACGAAGGCTCCATTGCCGGGGTGACCGAGGTGGAGCTGTCCTTCGACGATCCTCGCACCGAGGTGCTGCCGCCCGTCTCGTGGACGGCCCAGCCGGTGGCCTACCGCGAGGCCAGCCCCGGCGTTCTCGAGATCGACGTCGAGAACCTGGGAGACGCCCCGGTGGATCTGGACAGCCTGCTGCCCTTCGTGCTCTTCGACAGCGAGGGGCCGACGTGGTGGGGCTATGCCAACGGCGACGGCGGCCCGCTGCAGGCTGGCGAGACGCGCACCTACACCGATCGTGTGCTCGGCGATCCCGCACCCGGCACCGAGATGATCGCCTGGCTCGACTTCGACTAGGGGCCCTCAGCGCGCCCCGTCCGCCTTGAACCCGGCCTTGTTGTGGCTGCCGTCGCAGAAGGGCTTGTTCTTGGAGTGCCCGCAGCGGCACAGCCAGTGTTCGCCCGTCTTGCAGATGGGCCGTCCGCTCGCCGAGACGATCTCGACGGCACCCTTCACGTGCAGGGGCCCGTTCTTGCGCGCCGTGATCGCGAGCGGGGCGTGCTGGGGGTAGTCGCCCACCTCGTCCTGGCTCGTGGGCTCGCCGCTGGCCGCGAACGTCTCGGAGCGGTGGGAGTTGTCGCAGTAGGGCTTGTTCTTGGAGTGGCCGCAGCGGCACAGGACCAGGCGATGGCCGCGTCGCTCGCCGTCGACCGTGGCGTCGGCGCGCACGTGCAGCGGCCCATCCTGGGCAACCGCGATGATGTTGTGCGGCGGCTGGGTCTCGGGGCTGCCGCCGTCCTTGCGCGTGAAGCTCAGCGCTCCACTCGGGCAGCGCGACACCAGGGCCGCCACGTCGTCGGCACTGGCCGAGTCGGGGAAGATCCAGTTGCCGTCGACGCCCCCGCGAAAGACCTTGGGCAGGCCCATGACGCACTGGCGGGCGTGGATGCAGCGCTTGGCGTCGAAATCGACGTCGATGTTCTTGCCGCGGCCGTCTTGTTCGCTCATCGGAGCCTCCTGGATTGGGTCGCCGAGTATGGCCCAGGCGAGCGGCTCATTGCCGGAACAGTCATGCCCGCCTGAATGTCCCCCTCGGGCACCGCAAGTGCCCCTGAATGTCCGTTCTCGGCGCGAACCGCCGCCTCGTCGACGAGTGAACGTCCATTTTCGGTGGCCCTCCCGCCGCTCGCGGGCGCCAGGCGGACACTCACCCCCACATGGGTCCACCCCTCCGGACGTTCAGGGGGACATGCCTTCGGCGGCGCTCACGGCGCCAAGCTCCGACCTTCGATTCGAGATCGCTGGAAAGAACATCGCTTCCGACTCGACCGTGTGGCTTTGGTGCTCCAGGGGCAGGTGAACGGCTGCTCGGACAGCAACTGACTCACGGCGCGGCAGGCGCGTAGAAGGGCTCGCCGGCGAGGCTGGTGGACGACCAGGTCAGCTGTCGAGTGCGATGCTGTGTGTCGACTCGATGGCCATCGATCTGCATCTCCGAGCCCCTGCAGGTGGTGTCGGCGATCTCCAGCCCTGCGGCCGGATACCAGTGTGCCACCCGCCTCGACGCCTCGGTCGTGTCCCACTGGCCGTTGAAGCCGCTCCAGGTGGGGCGGTAGGTCATGTGGGTGTATCGCGCGGCCGCCCAGGCGCCGTGCTGGTCGATGTCCATCGACGCAGGTAGGAAGCTGCCGTCGTGGCGCGGGCAGGCGCTGTCGACCTCGACATGGACCCGCGTGGCGCGCCCCAGCGTCATCCGCTCATCGACCTCGTACCACCCGCCGATGTGCGTCGAGTGTGCGCTTGCCGCGACATCTTGGGCGGTCCACCAGCACGTGTCTGCGACGCCGCCGTACCCATCGCTGATCTGGACCCTTCCGCTGGCCATCGCCACCTCGACCGCCAGCCGCTCCTGCTCGAGCACATCTCCGCGGTGGTAGTAGCTCAGGCTGTTCACCTGGGCGTGTCGCCAGGTCCCACGCAGCTCGAAGCCATGCACCGTGGCCTTGGATGCGCCGGCGCACTCAGGGCCGAAGCAGTCACTGTCCCAGCAGTCGACGAAGCCGTCCTGGTCGTCGTCATAGCTGTTGTCGCACCGCTCCTCGCACCACGCGTTCCCGGCGCAGTCGGCGTCTTCGCAGTCGACAAGCCCATCGTGGTCGTTGTCTTGGCCGTCGTCGCAGCGCTCCGCCGGCGGGTTCGCGGAGGCATAGCATCCACCCGCCCACTCGCAGTCGCTGTCGTCGCAGTCGGTCAGGCCATCCAGGTCGTCATCCAGGCCGTTGTTGCATCGCTCCTGCGCTGGGAGGCAGACCTGATGCGCACAGTCGTCGTCGTCGTCGTCCACGAGGCCGTCTGCGTCGTTGTCGATGCCGTCCCAGCAGGCGCCGAGCTCGGTGTCGGGGCCACAACTCTGTGGGCAGTCCGGGTCCTCGCAGTCGACGAGGTGGTTCCGGTCGTTGTCCCACCCGTCGTTGCAGCGCTCCGGACACGGGCCGACGAAGTCGGGGTCGGTGTCATCGCAGTCAACCGGCGGGGTGATCACCGTCGGGTAGCCGGGTTCACACGCGGTCGTGCTTGTCTCGGAGTCGCCGTACCCGTCGCCGTCTCGGTCGGCGTACCTCACGGTGCCGACCCGGATGAGCGGGTCGTTGTCGTCGCAGTCGCCCCCAATCGTCGACCAGTAGCCGTCGGGAGGGCATCCGAAGTTCGGGCCGTTGCGGTCGCCGTCACCGTCTCCATCGGCGTCGGTGTACCAGGTCTCGACCACCACATCGGCATCGTCCATGTCCACAACGCCGTCGCAGTCGTTGTCCTGGCCGTCGCAGATCTCGGGCGCCCCGGGGTACACCGTCGCATCGGTGATGTGGCAGTCGCCGTCCACGCCGACGGTGCCCGGGGCTGCACGCATGCCGCGACGCCGCCGTAGCCCCAGCCGTCACCATCGGCGTCGTAGAACCACTCCGAGGCCCCGAACAACAGCGGGTCGTCGTCATCGACGGCACCGTTGCAGTTGTTGTCGGCCTCGTCGCAGATCTCGGCGGCGCTGGGGTTGACGTCGGGGCGAGCGTCGTCGCAGTCGCCATCGGTCCCGATGTGCCTGTTGGGTAGCGTACAGGCCCACACCGGCGGCCCGCTCCCGAAGCCGTCCGCATCGGTGTCCAGGTACCAGTCGTCGCCGTCGTCGTGTTCGTCATCATCGTCGACGAGCGCGTCGCAGTCGTTGTCGATGCCGTCGCAGATCTCGACGGCCTCTGGACTCCGGCGCGGATCCGTGTCGTCGCAGTCGCCGGCCGCGGCCACGAACAGCGGTGGCGGCTCGCACCTCCAGGCCCGAGCATCGCCATCGCCGAAGCCATCCTGATCCAGGTCTCGAAACCACTCCAACAGGACTCCGTCGTCGACCTGGCCGTCGCAGTCGTTGTCGATGCCATCGCAGATCTCTTCGGCCGGGACGCAGTCACGGAGAGGCGAGGCGGTTTCTGGTCGGTCGCCGTGGGGCTCGGCGGTGTCCACCGTCTCCACGACGCCGCTGCAGCCGAGCCAGAGCAGGATCCACATCACGGCGCCGCCGGCGCGTAGAACGGCTCGCCGGGGAGGTTGGTGGACGACCAGGTCGAGGTGGCGTAGCGGTGATCGACCATGCGCCAGAAGGAGTCGCCTGACGACGGGCCATCTTGGAGGCTGGTGCAGGACAGCACCCGGCTGTCGAGTTCGGCTGCGGGATACCAGTTCGCGACCGGAACGTCGGTGATCTGCTCGTGCAGGGGCCCCCACGGCATCCCGTATGACGACCTGGCCCGCATGAGCGGTAGCTGACGGGCGGCGTGCACCCCGTCCTGCTCGACGAGCACCAGGCCAGGTAGAAACGCTGGGGCGGTCAGCGAACAGGGCGCTTCGATACTCACGTGAGGGCGGTCGATGCCGAGCATCCGTTGCCACGGAGGCCGAACAGGCGAGCAGTGGGTCCAGTGGTGGCCCCGTTCCTGTCCGCCGACGGCATCCTCGACCCGCCAGGTGCACACCTCGGCGACGCCTCCGTATCCATCCGCCACCTCGACGGTTCCGCTTGCCCGCTCGACCTGAACCAGCTGAACGCTGGTGTTCGCAACCACGGTGCCGCAGCCGGGGTAGCCGCCGGAAGCCCGGTCGATTCGATCTCTCGTTGCCCTCATGTCGACCTGGTGAACCCGGGCTCGCGTCGCGCCCAGGCATGCCGGCCCAAAGCAATCGTCGTCCCAACAATCGACCAGGCCGTCGTCGTCGTCGTCGATGGCGTTGTCGCACTCCTCGACGCAGGCATCATCCATTGCGCAGTCGGCGTCTTCGCAGTCGAGCAGGCCGTCTGCGTCGTTGTCGATGCCGTCGTCGCATCGCTCGTCGCAGGTCGGGTCCTTGCAGTCCGGATCGTCGCAATCGGTGGCGAAGTCCGAGTCGTTGTCGATACCGTCGCTGCAGTCTCGCTCACAGGCCCACGCGCAGTCCGGGTCGTCGCAGTCGATGAGGCCGTCGAGATCATCGTCGACACGGTTGGCGCAGAGAGCCTCGATGCAGCCGTTGTGCCACTCGCATCCGTCGTCACAGTCGCCGAGCCCGTCGCCGTCGTCGTCGAAGCCGTTCGAACAGAACTCGATGTCGGTTGGGCAGGTCGAGAGCGGTGGCGCGTCGTCGCAGGCACAGTCGGGATCCTCGCAGTCCCGTAGGCCGTCACGGTCGTTGTCATACCCGTCTTCGCAGCGCTCGGCGCACCTCCCGGGAGCTCGGTTCGGGTCGTTGTCGTCACAGTCCAGCGGAGATGTCGTCACCGCCGGCATGGGGGGCCCGCAGCCGACGTGCACCACGCCGGGCGCCCCCCATCCGTCCTGGTCGAGATCGGCGTACCACAGCGAGACAGGCGTCGCCTGCCAGTCGTTGTCGTCGCAGTCACCGCCAACCAGCACCCATCCGTAGCCGGGCTGGCAACCGTGATGTGCGTCGGATCCAAAGCCGTCCCGATCCAGGTCTTCGAACCAGTCCTGGGCGTCGACGAGCGTCGGATCGTCGTCGTCGATCAGGCCGCTGCAGTTGTTGTCTGTGCCGTCACAGACCTCGTCGGCCCCGGGGTGCACGTGGGGGTCGTGGTCCACACAGTCGCCAGCGACGGGCACTGTGTCTGGAGGCTGCACACAAGCTCGTCGCGCAGCGCGGCCGTACCCGTCCCCATCGCTGTCCCGGTACCAGGTGAACCCGGTCACGCTGTCGTCGTTGTCGTCAACCAGCCCATCGCAGTCGTTGTCCACCCCGTCGCAGACCTCGGTAGCGTCGATGTTCACCGCGGCGTCGTTGTCGTCGCAGTCCCCAGGGATCGGCGCGTACCCTGCTGGGGAGGTGCAGGCGTCGACCATGCCGGTGGATGCCCCCCAGCCGTCGTGGTCGGCGTCGGCAAACCAGGTCGGTGCCATGCGATCAGGGTCCTGGTCGTCGGTCAGACCGTCGCAGTCGTCGTCCCGGGCGTTGCAGATCTCCTGCGCGTTGGGGCTCACCGTGGCATCGAGGTCGTCGCAGTCGTCGGCGTTCGGCACGACCCCGACGAGGCCAACACACGACGCGATCCCCGTGCCAGGGTCGCCGAAGCCATCGAAGTCGGCATCGAGGTACCAGTACGGAGCGGTGACGTCGGGATCTTCGTCGTCCAGGAGCCCGTCGCAGTCCTGGTCGCCCCCGCCGCACGTTTCCTGGGCGCCCGGATGAACGGCGTCATTGTCGTCGTCACAGTCGGCGTCGTTGTCGACGCTGGAGCCATCGGCCGGGGCGCAACCATAGGAGCTCAGGCCGTGCCCGAAGCCATCGCCGTCTCGGTCGAAGTACCAGTTGCGCTTGACGCCCTCGTCGATCTCTTGGTCGCAGTCGTTGTCGATGCCGTCGCAGATCTCGTCGGCTGGGGCGCAGTCACGGACGGGCGGGTGGATGTCTGGTCCGTTGTCCGCCACCTCGCCGGAGTCCACGACGCCGACACACCCCACCCACGCCGCGACGAACAGACCAACGATCACAGAGACTCCCGAACCGGTGGGTGTCCGAGCCTCTGCAATCCTTCAGCCCCCCTCAGGGTACGCTCCCCCTCCCAAGGAACACCACCCCATGCTCTGGGCCCTGCTGCTCACCCAACTCGCCGCCGCCAAGCCCGCTTCGGCCTACGCCGTGCCCGTCGCCGGCGGGTTCCTGGCCGGTCCGGCCGAGGTCGGTGCGCGCGGCATCGTGTACGACCCCTCGGCGACCATGAGCGACGAGCGCGATGTCCTGATCGACGTGGGCGCCATGGGCAGCACGTACAGCTACGACCTGGAGCTCGACGGCGCCGACAAGGTCAGCAGCAGCTCGGTGACGCCGGTTCCCTTCCTGGGGTTTGCGATTCCCGTCGGCCCCGTGGCCTTTGGCGGCAGCTTCGGCGCGCCCCACGGACGCGGCGGCAACGGCGACCCGAACGGCCCCGGTCGCTACCACTCGGTGCGCGCCAACTTCCTGGTGCTCGAGGGCCAGGCCACCTTCGCGGTCGAGCCCACCGAGGGCTTGGTGCTGGGTGCGGGCATTCGCTACATGCGGGCCTCGGTGGGCTCGTCCAAGTCGATGGACACCGGCGCGCTGCTGTACGGGGTGCTGGGCGAAGACGCCGACGTTCCGCTCATGGACCCCTTCCTCGAAGGCGAGCAGGCGCTCGAAGGCCTGAAGGGGTCGGCCTTCGACTACACGCTGGGCGCGCGCTTCACCAACCCCGATGGCTTCTCGATCGGCGTGGGCTGGCGGTCTTCGACCCGGGTGCCGCTCGAGGGGCGCGTGCGCGTGGTGCCCATCCGCGACCTCACCATGGTGGTCGAGGGGCCGGTCACCACCGACTTCGCCCTGCCGGCCGAGCTGTGGCTCTCGGGCCGCATCCCCATCAAGAAGACGACCATCATCCCGCACGCCGGCTGGCTGTCGTGGGGCAACGGCAGTCGCCAGGTCGCACACCTGCCCGACCTGCAGATCACGTCCGAGAGCTCCACCGTGGTGTCGATCATCGAGAGCTACGGCGTCGATCAAGACGAGCTGCTGGGCTCGCTGTCGGTGCAGGACACCAACACGGGCCTGCGCGACGTGTGGACCGGGGGCCTGACCGTGCGCTACGAGGCGCGCGAGGACATGATCGCCAGCGCCGCGGTCAGCTACGCGACGGCGGCCTTCGAGCAGCGATTTCTGCACCCGGGCAACGTCGACTGGGCCACCATCGACCTGGGTGCGGGCATCGAGTACGTGATCACCGACCATGTGAGTGTGGGCTTTGGCGGCAACGGCATCTTGTCGGTTCCGCGCGAGGTCGACGACTCGGTGTACGACCTCACCAATCCTTCTGCCGAGGGCACGGTGCTGCCAAACAGCAACGGCCGCTACGTCTTGGGCTTGTACCGCGGTGGCGCCACCTTGATTCTTCGATTTTGACTGGCTTTCGGGTACTCTGATCGCTCGGGTTTTGGGGGACGTGTGCTTGGATTGGTGATGGCGATGTGGGCGACGACCGCCCATGCCGAGGGGCCGGTGAGCAAGGGTGTTCAGGTGCGCATGCAGCCGGGCACGACCGAGCTGCTCGACACCATCTTCACGGGCATGACCATTCCCGTGCAGCAGAGCGTGCACCTGCAGAACATCTCGTGCTTCGACGAGCTCGGCGTCGACGACATCGACATCGAGCTCACCGTCAAGAGTGTGCGCATGGTGCCGCGCGACCACTACCTGTTCATCGAGCTCGACCTCGAAGACATCGTGGCCCACGACCTGTACCTGTGGACCGACGACCCCGCCTTCGACGGCTGCCCCACCATGGAGTGGACGCTCGAAGAGGTCAGCTTCAAAGAGCCTCACCTCGAGGCACGCCTCGGTGGCTACGTGCAAGACGGCAAGCTGGTCTTCGACATCGAGGGCGATCCCGTCGTCACCGGCGAGCTCGACACCGATCACCCCGGCTTTGTCGATGACGTCATCGTGGCGCTGTTCGACGACATGATCATCGAGCAGGTGGCCAACGCCGCCCTGGCCGAGGTGCCACCGATGCTCACCGAGTTTGTCGCCGACACCGTGCTGACGGGCGAGTACGGCGACTACTCGATGGAGCTCGAGATCGAAGAGGCGCGGCTGCAGCCCGACAAGTTCGACATCATCGCCGCTGGCTCGGTCGACTGGAACGGCGAGCAGGTGTGCTTCCCGCCGCCGGCCACCCCCGAGCCCATCGGCCGCTCTCCCGAGCTCGACCTGGGCGGCCACGAAGACGTCACCGTGGCCGTCGGCGTCACCGAGAAGATGCTCAACGACGTCGCCCAGAACGGCTACGAGTCGGGCTGGTGGTGCCTGCACTCCGACCTCGTCGAAGAGCTGTTGAGCCAGATCCAAGAGGCCTTCGACCCCGAGGTGGGCACGCTCGACGCCTCGGCCATGCCCACCCAGCCGCCGGTGGCCACCATCGAGCCCGACGGCACGCGCCTGTCCTTCCAGGGCCTGCAGTTCTGGGTCGGGCCCGACGACGACCCCTCCGACCATGTCATCCAGGCCACCGTCAACATGGACGGCAAGATCGAGCTGGGCATCAACCAAGACCTCACCTCGATCACGCTCACCCTCAAAGAGATCGACGTGCAGTTCGTCGAGTGGGACGTGCAGTACATCATCTCGGACCGCGAGGGCGCTGCCGAGCGCATGCGCGACTTCTTCGAGGACTGGGTCATCCACTGGATCGAAGACCAGATGGACGCGGTGACGCTGTTTGCCGCGCAGTACCATGTCTGGGACCTTGTGCTGCGCGTCGACGATGTCGAGCGTGAGCCAGGTGGGCTCAAGGTCTTCTTGGACATCAAGCACATCAGCGACCCCGAGGTCGACCTGCAGGCGCCAGACACCACCGTCAACGCCGTGCCCACCGCCCCTGGCGAGGTCAGTGTCGAGTTCGGAGCCACCGACGACCGCGAAGGCATCATCGCCTACAGCTACCGCATCGACGGTGGCAGCTGGAAGGTGTGGAACACCGAGACCAGCCGCGTCATCGACAGGCTCGATGGCGGCGAGCACACCATCGAGGTGCAGTCCCGAGACCTGTGGCTCAACGTCGACGACACGCCGGCGATGGCGACATTCACCGTCGAGGCGGTGCCCGAGCCCGCGCCGCCGCCCCCCATCGAGGGCTGCGACTGCGATCACCGCGGTCCGGGTGCGCCCGTCGGCGTGCTGGGCCTGCTGGCTCTGGGGCTGGTGCGCCGCCGCCGGTGATGCTCTCGAACGAGCTGATCCACGCGTCGCGACAAGCCATCGCGCCGCACCTCCACCGCACGCCGGTGTGGCCCAGCCGCGGCCTGTCCGACCTGCTTGGGGTGCCCGTGTGGCTCAAGTGCGAGCACCACCAGGTGACCGGCTCGTTCAAGGTCCGCGGCGCGCTGTTTCGCCTGGCCCAGCTGACCCCGAGCGAGCGCGCGCGTGGCGTGATCACGTGCAGTGCCGGCAACCACGGCAAGGGGCTGGCCTGGGCGGCCCAGAAGCTCGGTGTCGACGCCGTGATCCACGTGCCGTCCAGCGTCGACGCCGCCAAGCTCGACGGCATGCTGGCGTGCGGTGCCACGGTCCGGGTGAGCGACCTGCCCGGCTACGACGCCACCGAGAAGCTCGCCCGCGCCGATGCCCGGTCGTCGGGGCGGGTCTGGGTCTCGGCCTTCGACGACCCCTGGATCATGGCCGGCAACGGCGGCACGCTCGGGGCCGAGGTCCTGGAACAGGTGCCTGACGTGCGCTCCATCATCGTGCCGGTGAGCGGAGGAGGGCTGTCGGCGGGGCTGTCGTGGGCCGTGCACGCTCACGACCCCGGCATTCACGTGGTCGGTGCCCAGCACCGGCACTCGCCGGGCTTCGCGCTGTCGCTCGAGCGAGGCCACGCCGTGACCGAGCTTGCCCCCATCGACACCGTCGCGGGTGGCATCGAGGGGGGCGTCGGGGAGCTGACCTTCCAGGTGCTTAGAGACCACGTCCGGGAGTGTGCCCTGGCCGACGAAGCGCAGATCCTCCAGGCCGTGCGCTGGCTGCTGGCCGAGCACCAGACCCTGGTGGAGCCGAGCGGGGCCGTGACCGTGGCCGCGGCCCTGGCGGGCGAGCTCCCCGAGCTGCGCGGCCCGGTCGTCTTCGTGCTGTCGGGGCGCAACGTCGGTTGGCAGACGCTTCGGGGGATTGTGGGCGGCGTGGGCGGGTGAAGGCGAGTAGGGTGGGACCTTGGAGGTTCCCATGTCTCGCTACCTGTTGCTCTCGACCGTGCTGCTGTCCAGCTCAATCGCTTTCGCCGTGCCAACCGAGTTCCAGCATCAAGGGCGCCTCTTCGATGGGCTGGGACAGCCTCTGAACAGCCCGGATGACCTGACGTTCCGCCTGTACGATGCGCCTTCGGGTGGTACGGCACTCTGGACCGAGCAGCACCCTTCCGTGGCGTTCGTCGACGGGTATTTTCACGTCGAGCTCGGAAGCGTGACGGCCCTCGACCCGGCCGTTTTCGATGGCGATCCGCTCTACGTGGCGATTCAGATCGGGGTCGGTCAGGAACTTCCGGGCCGTCTGCGCCTGGCCAGCGTGCCCTACGCGTTTCGTGCGCATACTGCCGATGGACTCCAAGATGGTCTGGTCATCGATGCCGCGGAGATCCGGGTCAATGGCTCCACGGTCATCGACTCGTCGGGCCAGATCGACGCCAGCCTCGTTCAGGGCTCCAGCGACACACTGCTGGACCTGGGATGCGGGTCCGGTGAGGTTGCCCAGCACGACGGTTCGGGCTGGTCCTGCGTCGCTTGGGCCCACACCCACGCCGCCGATGCCATCGTGAGCGGCACCCTGGTGGTCGATCGGCTGCCCATCGGCACGGGAGCAGGCGAGGTCGCAGCCGGTGATCACGGCCACACCCCTCAGGATGTCGGCGCGCTGCCCGCCGGCACCACTGCCGCGGACATCGGCGCGCTGCCCGACACAACGACCGCGGCCGACATCGGTGGCCTGCCCAGCACGGCGACGGCGGCCGACATCGGCGCGCTGCCCGACACGACGACGGCGGCCGACATTGGAGCCGTTCCCGCAGGCGGCGACGGCAACATCAACGGCGACCTGACCGTGTCGGGCACCGTCGCGGTCGGGGACTCGTCGTCGGGCACCTGCAACGCCGCGGCCGAGGGGCAGATCCGCTGGAATGGCACGAGCTTCCAAGGTTGTACGGGCTCTACCTGGGTTCGGCTGGGGGGCAGCAACCCCGGCGACTCGTCCTCGAACCCCGCCACCAGCTGCAAGAACGTCAAAGACTTCGACCCCGCCTTGCCCAACGGGTTGTACTGGCTCGATGTCTCCACCAATGGCCCCTTTCTGGCCTATTGCGACATGACGACGCTGGGCGGCGGGTGGACGCTGGTGCTGCACAGCACCTACACCGGCAGCATGCCCCCGACGTCCGATCTGCAGGTCAATCGCTCGACGCTGGAAACGCAGGGAGCGGGGAGTGCCAACGGCTACGGCGGCATCAACACGGGCGGCTTCTACCTGATGCCGATGTTCGACTTCAAGGCGCTCGCCGATCAGTCCCAGGATCTGCGCTTCGAGTCCGACAACTTCGCCCAGCATTCCGTGTTGCAGGGCTTCAGCATGAACGCCAACTACGGCCTGGATGGGACCAACGAGTCCACCATCCGCACCGAGCTGTGCAACGGACAGCCCAACTGCTTTATCGATGCCAACGGGCTGTCCACCATCGACTACGACGGCGACAACTACGGCCCCGCCTGCATCGTAAGCTACTCGAACACCGCGTGGTGGTACGACAATTGCTTCCACTACAACGCGTTCTACACGGCCGACCGGGGGCACTTCTCGGGCTTCTCGGACATCGACGCGGGCACCGACCACTGGTCGTGGTGGGTTCGCTAGCCTCCCACGAAGTCGGCCTCGCAGTCGGGGCAGATGCCGTGGGTCACCTGGGTCTGTTGCGCCACGTACTGGTGTAGCGCCTGCCAGTCGCCGGCCTCGGTGCGCACGCTTCGGCACCAGGCGCACATGGGGAGCAGCCGCTGCATGTCTTGCAGGTCGGCGATGGCGCGCCGAAGCTCGAGCTGGGCCACGATGGCCGAGCGCAGGGTTCTGAGTGCCGCGAGCTGGGATGTCGACAGCTGTCGGGGCTTGCGGTCGATGACGCAGAGCGTGCCCAGCCGATGCCCGCTGCGCATCTGCAGGGGGGCGCCCGCGTAGAAGCGAACGCCCGGTTCGCCCAAGACCAGGGGGTTGTTCGCGAAGCGTTCGTCCGACGCCGCGTCAGCGACGACAAACACTTCGGGTTGCTCGATGGCGTGTGCGCAGAAGGCCACATGTCGTGGGGTCTGCGTGCCCGTGAGCCCCACCTTGGACTTGAACCACTGACGGCTGTCGTCGACGAGGCTCACGAGCGCGATCGGTGTGTCGCAGATCTGCGCTGCCAGCTGAGTGAGCTCGTCGAACACCACCTCGGCGGCGGTGTCCATGATGCGGTATCTCTCGAGCTCGGCGAGTCGGACTTGTTCGCGGTCGGGCATGGGCTCTCTAGAAGTAGAACGTGAAGCCGGCGTTGCCGAGCAGGTCAGCCGCACCAAAGATGTTCACGTGAACGCCACCGCTGGTGAAGCCCACGCTGTCTTCGTTCAGGATGCTGATGGCCGTGCCGACCTGGGTGTGGAACGAGAGGTTCTCGTTGACGAACCACTCGGGTCGGATGCCGAGCTCGATGGCGATGTTGTGGGAATCGTAGACGGGGTTTTCATCGATGGTGTGGCCCTGGTTCACGTACGAGATGCCGACGACCGCGTCGAGGTTGGCCACTTTGCTCAGGCCCACCCCGATGTGCCCCCGCATGGCCGCGCCAATCTGGAGGATGGTCTGGGGGACCTGGGTCACCCCAAGGTCGGCCTCGCCGCTGGTGATGTGGGTCGAGAAGATGAGCTGAATGCCGAAGATCTTGGTGGCCCGGTACACGACCGACAAGCCGGGGAGCTTCAGCAGTGGGGTGGGTGAGCCGGGAAACGCGCTGCCCACCTGGGTGGCGTTGGCATAGCCCAGCGACGTGTCGGCCCCGACTCCGAATCGGCCGGCCATGTCCTTGGAGTGGGCCGGAGACGCCGCG
This sequence comes from Myxococcota bacterium, assembly GCA_965216925.1. Lineage (GTDB taxonomy): Bacteria > Myxococcota_A > UBA796 > UBA796 > CAYYHT01. The sequence goes on from CBDCGT010000002.1 coordinate 158,775, forward strand.
AACAGCGCGGTGAGCAGCAGCCCGATGAGTGCGATGCGGTGCATGGGGGTCTTCACCTAGAAGTAGAAGGTGAAGCCGGCGCCGCCCAGCAGGCCGGTGCCGCCGAGTGCGATGGTGGTGCCCTGAACCAGACCGAAGTTGGCCGAGTCGGCGCCCACGACGGTGACCGTCAGTCCGACGCTCGCGTGCAGCGACAGGTCGTCGGTCAAGAACAGCTCGGGCCGGATGCCGGGCGCGATGCGCAACAGGCTGGCGTCGATGAAGGCGTAGGACGCCGCCAGCTGAAAGCCCAGGTCGACGTCGTCGCCCTCGACCAGCTTGTAGACGATGCCGCCGCCGACGGTGAGGGCGGTGGTGCTGCCCCCGTTGTTGGCCGAGAAGATGTTGAGGCCCAGGGTGCCCTGAACGCCGAGCTTGGGTGAGGTGTAGTAGGTGAACTGCGCGGCTGGCCCGCCGGTGAACGAGGCGTCGGCGCCCAGTCCGGGCCGACCGGTCTGATCTTTGGCGAGCGCCGGAGAGCCGACGAGCAGTGGGAACAGCATCAAGAAGCGCAAGGGGAACCTCGGGTGGAAGTTGGCGGGCTAACGTGTTGGCGGCGGCGCTCTTTCTGCGATCTCCGCCTCGCGTGTCCAATGGGCGGAGGATGGATGATCTGCACACGACACATCTTGATCGCGACCGCGATGTTCACCGTGGCCTGTGGCGGGCCCAAGCTGGACTATGCCGACCAGATCCTGGCGCGAGACCAGGCCTTTGGCGAGGCCGAGCCGGGCGCCGAGGCGCTGGCGCGGTACCAGGCGGCCGCGGACTATGCCGGCGACTTCGGGGCCCTCAACCTCTTGATCATCGAGGGGAACGATGTGGCCTACGAGTGGACCGCCGAGGGCTACGACGCGAACGCGCCCCACCACCTGTTCAGCGGCACCAAGTCCTTCTCGTGCGCCGTTGCGGCGCTGCTGGAGCAGGACGGAACCCTGGACCTGGACGCCCCCGTCTCCGGCACCATTCCCGAGCTCGCGTCGGGCGACGACGTCACCGCCCGCCACCTGCTGCACTTCACCAGCGGAATCGAGCAGCGCTTCTTCGACCTGTCGACCGACGGCATGCTCGAGAACCAGCGCATCGATGACAAATACGCCTACTCCGTGGGGCTAGAGGGCCAGTGGGCTTCGGGCAGCCGTTTCCAGTACGGAAGCTCGCACCAGATGGTGTTCGGGGAGCTCGTGAAACGCCTGGACGAAGGCAACGCCCTGACCATCCTGGACGAGCGCGTGTTTGGCCCCATCGGGCTTGCTTATGGCGGCTGGCACCACGATCCGGCCGGCAACCCAATGCTGCCGTACGGCGCATGGACGACGGCGTGGGAGTGGGCCAAGTACGGGGTGTTGATGCGCGACGACGGCCTGTGGAAGGGAGAGCGTGTGCTGCCCGAAGGCGTGCGTGAGGCCTGCTCGACCGGAAGCGAGGCCAACCCGGCCTATGGTCTGACCTGGTGGCTCAACGGCCCGCTCGGTGATGATGCCGATCTGGGCGGCATCCAGAGCCTGGCCACCGACGGCACGCCCATCCTGCACCCCACCGACTACCCGGACGCCTTCGTGGCGGCGGGGCACGACCACCAGCGGCTGTGGGTGGTGCCCTCGCTCGACCTGGTGGCTGTTCTGATCTCGGACGGCACGCCGGGCTTCGACGACCGCGAGATGTTCATGGCGTTGGTGCCGTAGAGCGCGAGCGCGCCGCGGTCGTGCCGGTGCTGAGGGGGCCTTACTCCCACTTGCCGGTCATGTATTCGATGGGCTCGTCACACCGAAGCGCCTGTGCCTGATCGGTCGCCGCCAGGATGCATCGGCTACGGTTGTCGTAGTACTCACCGAGCGGCTCCCGCCCCTTTTCGAGCCATCCGAGGCAGTCACCGAGCTCGATCTCGAGGGTGTCGAGGTGGGCGCAGACGTCGTCATCAGACGGGCCAGCGCCGGCCGTCACGGAACCCACCACCGACAAAAGCATCGGCGCCGAGCAGATCATGGCACCCACGACGAGCGCACCGAACAACGGGGCGAGAATGGCGTACTTGAAGTCGATCTTCATGTGGATTCCCCTGGCTCGACGGGCCCTAACGCGCGGGAACTTGCCGACGGGGTAGCTGGATCACCCTGCCGCCCCAAGAATCACCACGCCAGCTACGGAACGTCCATCCGGCGGAACATCACGAGGCTGACCAACAGCCCCACCAGGGTCACGATGGCCAGCGTGGCGAAGCCTTCCCAGCTCCACGGCACATGCGCCTTGTAGCCCTTCCACACATTCCAGGCGCTGCTGAACATGAAGGGCACGATGGCCTCGAGCCAGTCGCCGATCCATCGCAGGTCGCGCGGCAAGAAGCCCACGGGGAACCAGTTCAGCACCGTGCCCAGCGCGTAGTCGAGCACGTAGAACAGCATGGCGCCCATCAGGGTGAAGGGCACGCTGCGGGTCACGACGGCGATGCCCAGCACCAGCGACACCAGCGCCATGTCGCCCAGCGCGGTGGCGCCGTAGCCCAGGGTGATGGCCAGCATGTCGCCTTCGCCTCGGAACATCACGAAGCTCTCGAACACGCACGGCAGCCACAGCACCGCCAGCGAGGCCCACGCCCACAGCACCAGCGCCAGCCACTTGGCCATCAGCAGACCCCACCGGGGCACCGGACGAAGCAGATCTTCGCGCAGGGTCTTGTTCTGGTACTCGCCGGCGAAGGACACCCCGGTGAGCAGGATGATGAACGCCGCCAGGATGAAGAAGTTGCGGGCACCCAGCGCCCAGATGAGCCCCTGGTCGAGGTCGATAGGAACCCAGGGCACTTCTTCGCCGGGGCCGTTGATCTCGATACGCGACATCATACGGTGACCGGCGAAGTGGGCGCCAAACACCGCGATGGGCATGAGGATGCCGATGAGCGCGGAGAGGTAGATGCCCAGGCGCGCAGCCGTGCGGCTCCACAGCTTTCGGAGCTCGGCCTGGAGCACCAACAAGAAGTGCGCTGCGGTCATTCGCTGGCCTCGACCACCTCGAGGAACACATCCTCGAGGTTGCGCTGCGCGGGCACCAGGGCGTCGACGTCGACGCCTGCCTGCATCAGCTTGCGGTTCAGGGTGGGTATGGGCAGCTCGCCGTGCTGCACGCGGATGCGTCCCGAGGCACCAGGCCCGCTGATGCTGACGCCTTCGATGCTCTCGAGCGCGACCTTGAGGGCTTCGGGGTCGGGGGAGCCGACCTCGACCACCGCTTGGCCGGCCTCTTCGCTGATCAGCTCTTTGACGGTGCCTTCAGCGCGCATGCGGCCTTTCTGGATGATGCCGACGCGGTTGCAGATGGCCTGCACCTCACCCAGCAGGTGCGAGCTGATGAAGATGGTGATCTGGTCGTGCAGCGCCAGGCTTCGAATCAGGTCGCGCATCTCGCGCATGCCGGCCGGGTCGAGGCCGTTGGTGGGTTCGTCGAGGAACAGCATGCGCGGGCCGCCCAGCAGCGCGCGGGCGATGCCCAGGCGCTGCCGCATGCCCAGCGAGTAGGTGCCGGCAGCGTCGCCGGCGCGATCTTTGAGCCCGACCCGATCGAGCACGCGCTCGATCTCGCCGTACGCCTTGGCGTAGGGGATGCCCGCGAGGGCGGCAGCCTGCTCGAGGTTGGCTCGTCCGCTCATCCAGCGATGGAAGACGGGCGTCTCGATGATGGCCCCGATCTGGCGCCGGGCAGCCACGATGTCGTCGACCCCGAACATGCGCACGCGGCCGGCGTCCATGCGGATGAGGCCGAGCATGCAGCGCATCGCCGTCGTCTTTCCGGCGCCGTTGGGGCCCAGAAAGCCGTAGACATCGCCTTCTTCGACGCGCACGGCGAGCTGTTCGACGGCCGTGATGCGGCCGTAGCGCCGTGTGAGTCCCGATACTTCGAGTGCTGCTTCCGTCATCGGTCATCACGGGTAACGCACATTGCAATCGGCGCGAATACACTGACCACGAGCCGCGTTTGCACACGCACGCACCGGAGACGCACCACCATGATCCCTCGCCTCGCCCCCATCGCAGGAATCCTGCTCATCACCGGACTGGGCTGCTTCGAAGAAGACTCCTGCGATCGCTACGTCGAGTACATGTGCGACTGCCACAGCGGCGAAGAGGGCTACGACTGCAACGAGCTCCAGGCCCAGTACAGCGACGCCGACCAGTCTCTGCAAGACCAGTGCTCGATCGATCTCGGCAACCAGATGGACGACGACGACGCCAACGGCGTCAGCTGTGATGTGGCCGATACGGGGGGGTGACGTGGTCAGCGTACCCAGATGTCGATGTTGGTGATGTCGACGGTCTCGATCTCGGAGTTGTAGCTTCCGTCATCGGCATACTCCCAACGAATCTCGGAGGTTGTCGGGAGCGCTTCCGTTGACCAGCTCCACCCGCGGGTACCGAAACCGGGCCCCCATTCGCCTCCAGGCTTTGACGTCGTTGAATCCGTTCCGAAAGACACCCTGCCGGGGCAATCTGCCTGTCCTGCCGCCGTGTCCCCCCAGAGCGCCTGGTGGTCATCATCGGGGAGGCCGGGTGCATCCGGGGTGGCTGACCACGAACCCACCCACTCGGTGAAGGTGAACGGGAGGTTGATCGAGGCCCGAACGTAGCCCGTGGTGCAGGCGTTCGTGCTGGCGTCCCAGCTCCCATATGGCTCCAGTCTCAATGCCAGCCCCCGCCACTCGGCGAGGTGTGGACCGGGGCCGCCGCTGGTTTCAAGCCAGCCGGAGTTTGAGAGTGCGTCGCTGTCGAGATGCGTCCAACCACCGCCCGCTGTGTCCATGTCGCAGTCGACGACGATCGGGCCTGCGTTGGAGTGCAGGTAGTACGTCGCCGTTGGTGTCGTCGGGGCTACGGAGAGGAGTTCCGCGCAGGATGTGGAGGGGCAGGATGCCGTGCCCCACGGAACGCCCTCGTCGATGGACCCGTCACAGTCGTTGTCCTGACCGTCGCAAGCTTCCGAGGCGCCCGGTGTATTGAGCGCGTCAGCGTCGTCACAGTCGCCCCCGATGAGTACCCAGGCTGCCTCGGGCGCCTCACACGCTACGACGGCCAGAGAGTCATCTCCGGCCAAATCGCCATCCCCATCGGGGTACCAGGACACGAGGCCATCGTCGTCAACCCCACCATCACAGTCGTTGTCGATGCCGTCACAGCCGTCATGTGCACCCGGATGTACCAGGGGGTCGCTGTCGTTGCAGTCATCGCTGGAGCCCGAATGACCGGCGGGCATCCCGCAACTGGTTGCTCGGCATCCAAGTCTGGGAAATACTCCGAGGCGCCAACGCCGGCATCGTCGATCATCCCGTCGCAGTTGTTGTCGAGTCCGTCACCGCAGCGCTCCTCAGCGGCAGTGTTGATGCTCGAGTCGGCGTCGTCGCAGTCGGACCCACCGGCCTCGACTGCGGTTTCTCCGTCGTTGTCCCGGTCCTGCAGGGCGGAGACTTGTTCGGCGGAGAGGCAACCTGCGAGCGTGATGACAAACAGGTGGTTCATGGGTTCGCTCCTTGGATCGAATCTACCGGTAGGGCTTGATCGGGTGCGGACCAAGAGCGATAGATTTCCCCCTCCTTCGCAGCCCCACCGCCAACAGCAACCCCCACCATCCGGCGAGACCCCCAGAGTTCGCGCACCCGCATCGCCCGCCACGGGGCTCTTCACCGCTGTCGCCGGTGTCGGTGGGCTCGGTCCAGTGCACCTCGACGGGAATCTCGATCTCCACAGTGGCGCTGGGAACGCCGTCATCGGTGATGCGCACCGTGAAGCGATCCTCACCGACGAAGTCGGGGTCGGGCAGGTATGCGACGTCGCCGCTGGGTCCGGTGAGCGCCACTCCGTTGCGTGGCTGTTCGCCGATGGCGAAGGCGTGGGTGTCGCCCGCGTCGGGGTCGTTGGGCTCGATCTGGGTGTGGCCGGGCTCGTTCACCTGGGTCACGATGGGTTCGGCGGTGGGCTGGGGCGCGCTGTTGTCGAAGCCGGTGCAGTCGGGCTCGGGCAGGGTGAACCCCGTCTCGCTCTCGACCCAGTCCACGAAGGCGTCGGCGCGCACATAGATGCCGCCGTCGCCGCAGGGCGCGCTCATGGGCAGCGCCGCGCGGCTGGTGATGCCGGCCAGGAAGATCCCCTGGTCGGTCTGCAGGTAGAGCGGACCACCGCTGTCGCCCGTGCAGCTGTCGATGCCGGCTCCTCCGGCGATGAGCTCGCCGCCAGGCGAGACAGCCTCGTTGCAGCCCCGGTCGGGGTCATCGCAGTCGTGGTCGACCAACAGGCTGACCGCGTGCTGCAGGGTGTCGGGCAGGGTCGCTGCCTCGCGGTCGGTGGCGCCAAAGCCCACCAGGTGCACGGTCGCGCCATTCACCAGGTACACGTCGCGGATGCACTCGCGGGCGATGGTCACGGGCTCGGTGGTGGCGGGGGTCTGGAGCACGACGGCGCTGACGTCCAGCGTCGTGAAGTGGTTCGGGTGGCGGTGCGTGCTCTCGATGGGGATGCGCTCGCCCGTCTCGCCGTCCACGGTGTTCACGATGGCCTCGGTGAGGTCGTCCCAGTCGCAGTGGCCCGCGGTCATCACCACCCGCGGGTGAACCAGCACAGCCGTGCACTGCATGCCGCCGTCGATCAGCACCGCGCCGGCGCTCGGCCAGTCGCCCAGCGCGGCGTCGGTGCCGCCCACGATCCGAGTGGGCAGATCGTCGGCGGTCCCGGTCAGCACGAGCAGGGCCAGGGCGAGCATGGGCGAATGGTAGCGCCACAGACCAGGCCCGTCAGATTTCCTTGCACGGACCGCGATCACCCGTGAGATTGGCCCGCATGGACCTCGACGCCATCCTGCAGCAGCGCTTCGGCCACCCGGCCTTCCGGCCTGGCCAACGAGAGATCGTCGCCCACGTGGCGGGCGGAGGTGACTCGCTGGTGGTGATGCCGACCGGCGCGGGCAAGTCGCTGTGTTTTCAGCTGCCGGCCGTGGCCCGCGGGGGCACCACCATCGTGGTGAGCCCGCTCATCGCGCTGATGAAGGATCAGGTCGACGGTCTGGTCGAGCAGGGCATCAAGGCCACCTTCCTCAACAGCAGCATCTCGTCTGCCGAGTACCGGTCCCGCAGCGATGCCGTGCGAGCCGGCGACATCGAGATGCTCTACGTCGCGCCAGAGCGCTTCTCACCCCGCTTCATGGAGTGGCTCGGCGGCATCGACATCCGCTTGTTCGCGGTCGACGAGGCCCACTGCCTGTCTCAGTGGGGGCACGACTTCCGCCCGGACTACCTGCGCCTGGGCAAGGTTCGGCAGCAGCTGGGGGCCGACCTCCCCTGCGTCGCGCTCACCGCGACGGCCACGCCCGAGGTGCAGCGCGACATCGTCGACACGCTCGATCTGCACCAGGGCCAGGTGTTCATCCGCGGCTTCGACCGCAAGAACCTCATGCTCGAGGTGGTGCCGGTCGCCAGCAAGTCCGAAAAGGACGCCATGCTGGCCGAGCTCGTGCAGCCCAGCCCGTCCATCATCTACTGCGCCACCCGAAAGAACGTCGAGCGCGCCACCAAGGCGCTGCGCGATGCAGGCGTGCGCTGCGGCTTCTACCACGCCGGCCTCGAGTCCAAGGAGCGCACGCGCATCCAAGAAGACTTCATGGCAGGCCGCATCCCGGTGGTCGCCGCCACGAACGCCTTTGGCATGGGCATCGACAAGCGCGACATCCGCAACATCGTGCACTTCGACATGCCCGGCACCCTCGAGGCCTACTACCAAGAGATCGGCCGCGCGGGCCGCGATGGCCGCTTGAGCCGCGCGGTGCTGCTGCACATGCCCAGCGACCGGCGCATCCACGAGTTCTTCATCGACAACGCGCACCCGCCGGCCGACTGGGTGCACCGCATCTACGACTGGCTGCGTCACCAGGGCAGCAACCCCGTCTACGCGCGCATCGAGGACATCGCCTCGGCCCTGCCCGACGAGGCCGGCGACCGCGCGGCCAGCAGCTGCATCTACATCCTTCAGCGCGAGGGCATGCTGCGCCGCATCGCCCCCAGCGACCGCAGCGCCACCATCCGCATGGGCATCGCCCAGGGCACGCCGTCGGGCGTCCGCGGCCAGGTCTGGGATCTGCTGCAGCAGCGGCAGCTCACCCCCGGCGAGTCGCTGTCCTTCCACCCCGACTCGTGGGCCAACGAGCTCGGCGTGTCCCGCGAACAGCTCAACGCGGCACTACGCGGCCTCGAAGAGCGCGGCTTCCTGCACTACCAGGCGGCCGCGCGCATCGGCGGCGTCGAGCTGCTTCAGCCCGATGTTCCGCTCCGGCTCGACGACAAGCGCATGCGCGAGCGCCGGCAGCGCGAGTACAAGAAGCTCGACTTGATGCAGAACTACACGACGGCCCGCTGCCGCCGGCGCTACGTCATCGAGTACTTCGGTGAGACCGCTCCCTTCGACGCCTGCGGCACCTGCGATCGCTGTCGCAGCGATGCGCCCGTGCTCGAAGGGCCGCGCACGCTCACCACCGACGAGATGACGGTGGTGTCCAAGGTGCTCGCCTGTGTGGCCCGCATGGAGCGCCACGCCGGGAAAGTGGGGTTCGGCGCCGACCTCATCGCCAAGACGCTGACGGGCTCCCGCGCCGAGAAGGTGACCCGCTGGGGCTTCGACACGCTGTCCACGCACGGCATCCTGGGGCCCGGGTCCGGGGGCGCGCGCTGGAACGTGGGCGAGGTCAGCGACCTCATCGAGGTGCTGGTGGCTGCCGAGGCCCTCGAGCAGACCTACGTGACGCGCCGCATGGCCGCACGCGAGGTCACCTACAAAGAGGTTCGCCTGACCGACAAGGGCTGGCGAGTCATGAAGCGCGAAGAGCCCGAGTTCAAGGTCTCCTTCCCCCATTCCGGCAAGCTCAAGCGCCGAACCGCCGGTGTCGACAAGCCCGGCCTCGCCCAGGGCGCCGACCACCTGCTCGCGCTGCTCAAAGAAGTGCGAAAGCAGCTCGCCGACTCGGGCAACGTGCCTGCCTACGTCGTTGCGAGCAACAAGACCCTCGAAGACATGGCCAGCCTGCGGCCCACCACCCGCAAGGCGATGCTGGCGGTGCACGGCATGGGCCCCAAGCGCGTCAAGCAGTACGGCCAGCTCTTCATCGACGCGGTGAGGGCCTACAACCAGGGCTAGCCGCTACGCCTCGTGCCCGTTCTGGTGCTCGGCGATCTGCTTGCGCACGTCTTCCATGTCGAGCTTGCGCACCTCGCCGATGAGCTCGTCGAAGGCCGGTGCAGGCAGCGCGCCGGGCTGGCGGTACACGAGCACGCCTTCACGAAACACCATGACCGTGGGGATGGACTGGATCTGCAGGGCTGCAGAGAGGTCGCGGTTGGCCTCGGTGTCGACCTTGCCGAAGGCGATGTCGGTGTGCTTCTCGGAGGCGGCCTCGAACACGGGGGCGAAGGCGCGGCAGGGCCCGCACCAGCTGGCCCAGAAGTCCAAGATGACGATGTCGTTGCCCGAGATGGTGGTCTCGATGTTTTCGCCGTTGATCTCGATGGTGTTGGCGCCCATGTGGCACCTCCTTGTATTGGGTGGAGCATAGGCACAACGATGGCTCAGGAAAACCCCCAGGCCGTTCCGGCCCCCGCAACAATCCACTGACAAACCATGACCGAAGAGATGTCTTCCCGGTACGTCTGTGGCGCCATTCTTGCCAGGAGTCCACATGTCCCGCACCGCTGCCATGGCTGCAGCCCTGATGTTGGCCAGCCCTTTGATGGGTGGCTGCCACGCCAAGTTCAAGAAGCACGCGCCCACGCTCGGCGCTGTCGAGACCAAGGTCTACGGGGTGCGCCAGCCCACGGTGAACCTGGGCGGCTCGGATCTGAACCAGAACAACTCGATTCTCGAAGATGCCGTGGCCATCTACCAGATGGGCAAAGAGGCCGAGCTCGAGCGCCGCATGATCATGGCGGTCGACCCCGATGCGGTTCAGTGGTCGCTCGAGGACGGCGTGGCGAACTCCCTGGGGGATGGTCCGCCCTTTGCCTGGGTGTCCGACGAGGGGCGCAATGCCGTCTTGCAGCTCGAGGTCGCCGAGTACGGCATGAACGTGTCGAGCCTGGGTGCGCAGGGCGACTTCACCTACCTGGTCAAGATGCGGATCTACACGCCCGAGGCCAAGCGCGTGTACCGCGCTCGCACCCGGTGCAGCCTGCCGGTGGGCGACCCCGATGTGTTCTCGCGGGCATTCGGCGGCGTGAACAACGTGCGCCAGATCAAGAAGATGTCCGACGACCAGATCCAGATGGCCTTCGAAGACATGGCCAAGTACTGCGGCGACCGAATCGTGGCCAAGATGCGTCGCCACGCCGGTTGAGCCACCGCGGGCGGGTCGATCCTGGTGGCGGAGTGTTCAGCGCCATCGTCGAGTCGGCGGCCGGACCTGCCGAGCTGCAAGGCGGCGGTGCCGGCAATGGTAGAGCAGGGTGACGAAATGCGAGGCACGAGGATTTCGTCACCCTGCTAGTCTTCTGGCGTGTATGTCCAGCGCCTAAGGCTCTCGCTGTTGCTGTTCGCCCTGGTCGTGACGACCGGGGTCACCGGCTACGTGTGGATTGAGGGCTGGAGTTACCTCGACGCCGCCTGGATGGTGTTCATCACCGTGACCACTATCGGCTACGGCGAGGTCAAGCCGCTTTCGCCCGCCGGCCGGGTGTTCACGATGGTGTTCATCATCAGTGGGCTGTTCATCGGCTCCTACGCCTTCTCGCAGGCCACGCAGTACTTCATGGAGGGTGGATTCCGGCGCGACTTCGCCCTCCGCCGCAGGAGGGCCTTGATGGCCGAGCTCAAGGATCACTTCATCATCGCGGGTTACGGCCGCACCGGGCGCGAGATCGCCATGGACCTGCGCCACGCCGGCAAGAAGGTCATCGTGGTCGACCCCGATGAGCGCATCTGCGCCGAGTGCGAAGACGACGGCTTCCCCACGATCGTGGGCGACGCCTCCAACGACGACATGCTCATCCAAGCCGGCCTCGAGCGCGCCCGTGGGCTGGCGGTGGCCACATCCAGCGACGCCATCAACATCTTCATCACGCTCACGGCGCGGCAAGCCAACGCAAACCTCAAGATCATGTGCCGTGTCGACCAGGAGCACGCCGCCAGCAAGGCCATGCGCGCCGGCGCAGACGGCGTCGTGAGCCCCCATGCCATTGGCGGCACCAACATGGCCAACGCCCTGCTGCGGCCGCACTCGGCCACGTTCATGGCCCAGGCCTTCGCCCGCACCCATCCCGATCTGTCGATGGAAGACGTGATCATCGGCAAGTCCAGCGCCTACCACGACACCCTGGGCAGCCTGCACCTGCGCGACGAACACCGCGTCATGGTGGTGGCCATCCAGAAGACGGACGGCACGCTGATTGTGGCGCCTGGCCCCAATGCGCTGCTGCAGGAGGGTGATGTGATCGTGGTGGTGGGCAACCCCGATGACATCACGCGCCTGCACGAGGCCGTCGACGACGACTACGTGGGGCAGTCGATGCGATCGTGAGGGCCGGCTAGCAGACTGATGAAAAACCCGGCTTGCCGGGTATTTCAGCGCGCTGCGACCGAGGCATCCGCCGCCCTCGGCAGGTCCGGCTGCCGAATCGGCGATTCCTCGAAGCAACGAAGACTACCGGCCAAACCCAATCGTCGAGTCGGCGGCCGGACTTGCCGAGCCAGAAGGCGGCGGTGCCGGCAATGGTAGTGCAGGCTGTTGAAATGCGAGGAACGAGTATTTCAGCAGTCTGCTAGAACTCCAGCTCGTAGCGGTTCACCGCCGGCCCGGTGCCCTCGCTCACCGTGAAGTAGGTCAGGCCGTCCTCGGACAGCGCCACCGCCTCGCCTTGCGCCTCACCCTCGCGCGGGACCTCGCAGGGGTCGAGCTCGAAGGCGGTGTGCAGTGGCCTGGCCGGGTCGCGTGGCCACAAGAAGGCGTGGGTGTAGGTCACCACGATCACCCACAGGCCGTCTCCCGAGACATCGCCGCCGGTGGGCGTGCCACTGCCCCGCAGCGGGTTGGTGCCGAAGTCCAGGCTGCCTGCGGCCTGAAGCTCGCCGCCGTCCAGCCCAGCCCGGTACAGGCCGTCGGGCCCGTCGAACGACTTGGCGAGCACCACGATCTCGCGCTCGATGGGGTCGAAGAGCAGGGTCTCGGCGTCGTGTGGGCCGTCGGGGTAGCTGTACACCAGCACGTCCGGCTCCGACACCGTCGCGGGCTCGGCTGGGTCAGGCTCTGGGATGCGGTACAGGGTGATGTCGGGTCGCTGGCGATCGTTGTCGCCCATGTCGGCCGCGTACAGCACCGGGCTTCCGCCCTCGTCGGTGCCCCACGACAAGTCCTCCCAGTCGACGGCGCCCGAGTCCAGGGGCCAGGCGCCGAGGTACGCGCCGTCGGTGCCGATGGCGTACACGGTCGCGGTGTCGCCGGAGTCGTTGTGGGTCCACAGGACGCTGGGGTCGTGGCGCGACACGGCCAGACCCGAGGCCTCGTCGATCACGTCGGAGGCGACATCTCCGTCGCTTCCCACCACGACCGAGCGCGGGCAGGCGGGCTCCGACCACCCGGTGTCGTCGGTCACCGCGTCCGGGACGGGGCATGCGAGCAGCAGGGCGGCCAGGATCACGGCTGCTCGGGGTCGAGCATGAACAGGTGGATGTTGGCGACCGCGACGTGCTCGGTGGAGGGGTTCTCGTCCACGATGCCGCGCAGCTCGTAGTAGTAGGCCAGGTGCAGCTGACGGATGCGCTCGAAGGCCGCGGCCGAGATGCCAAACACGTTGTACGAGAACTGCCCGGGCGCCTCGGCCCGAATGCGGTCGACGCCCACGCTGGCCCAGTGCGCCTTCAGGTGTCGGCTCACCCGGGGGTCTCGCCGGGTGTCCACGGTCATGGTCTGCAGCTGGTACTTGCCGTTGCGCCGGGTCAGCTGGCCCGTGAGCATCAGGTGGTCCAGGGAGCGCTGCTCGACCTCGGGTTCGATGCCCAGGCGGGCGGCCATCCAGCCGGGTTGGTGCTTGGGCAGCGCCCGGTAGGCTTCGAGCTCGACACAACGAAGCACGGCCTGCGTCCAGGGGTGCTCGAAGGCGCCGGTTCGCCGAGCCTCCAGCCTCTGGTGGATGGGCAGGATGGACGGCATGTGGTGGGGGTCGACGAAGCAGGTCACGAAGTCGACGAGGCGCAGGCTGGCGCTCTCGATCAGGCGGAAGAAGTCGGGCAGGCGCGGCTGGGTCTGCCCCGAGAGCCAGCGACTGACGCTGTAGCGCGAGATGCCGGCCCGCCGCGCGAGGTCGGTGATGGAGGTGCCCCCGCGCAGCTCGTCCAGGAAGGCGGCCATCGCGCCGGGGGTGCGCAGGTCGTCATGCTCATCCAGCCAGGTGGGCTCGGTGGCGCCGTAGAACTCGGCGAAGGCGGCGCCCAGGTCGATGTTGGTGCGCGCCGCCGCGCGCATGGTCTCGGCGGCGGTCGGGTATCGGCGGCCCGCCTCCCAGGTGTAGGCCACGTTGCTCTTGTAGCCCAGACGGCGGGACCACTGCACCTGGGAGCGCCTGCCTCGTAGGGCGACCAGGAACTCTCGAGCGATCTGGGCGTGGTCCATGCCGGCATTCTGGCAAGAATGCACGCCTATGGGCAAATCCGCCGCGGCCTTTGTGCAGTATCGCGTTGCGAGCCTGGAGTAGGTTGGGCATCGTGCCCGCGATGGAGTCCCTCATGCATGCTCGCCTGTCCACCCTGGTGCTCATCCTTTTGGCCGGCCCTGGCTGCGATGGCTTCTTGTTCAGCGGCCAAGAGGGCGACCCTGCGGATGACACGGGAATCGTCGCCGACACCGACACCGATGCCGATGCGGACGCCGATGCCGATGCCGATGCCGATGCCGACAGCGATGCGGACGCCGATGCCGACAGCGATGCCGATGCCGACAGCGATGCCGACACCGACACGGGCATCGATCCGGGTGACATCGACTCCGACTGCGACGGCATCGTGAACCGCGACGACCCCGACGATGACAACGACGGCATCCTCGACGATGACGACCCCGACGACGACAACGACGGGGTGCCCGACATCACCGACAGTGAGCCCGATATCGACTGCGGCGACACCGGCGCCGGGGGCGACACCGGCGGCACCGGCGACACGGGCGACACCGGCGGCGACTAGCCGGTCTACTTGGCGACCGGCTGTGCCTGATCGACGTAGATCTCGCCGCCCGTCTGCTTGAACTCGGCGGACTTGTCGGCCATGCCCTTCTTGGCGTACTCGCGGACCTCTTGCGTGATCTTCATCGAGCAGAAGCGCGGGCCGCACATGCTGCAGAAGTGGGCGACCTTGGCGCCTGCCGCAGGCAGGGTCTGATCGTGGTAGTCGCGGGCGGTCTGCGGATCGAGAGCCAGGTTGAACTGGTCTTCCCAGCGGAACTCGAAGCGCGCCTTGGACAGCGCATCGTCGCGCTCCTGGGCTCCCGGGTGCCCCTTGGCCACATCGGCGGCGTGGGCAGCGATGCGGTAGGCGATGAGGCCCTGCTTGACGTCTTCTTTGTTGGGCAGGCCCAGGTGCTCCTTGGGCGTGACGTAGCACAGCATGGCGCAGCCCTGGCTGCCGATGATTGCCGCCCCGATGGCGCTGGTGATGTGGTCGTAGCCCGGGGCGATGTCGGTGGTGAGTGGCCCCAGCGTGTAGAAGGGCGCCTCGTGGCACGACTCGAGCTGCTCGGTCATGTTGCGCTCGATCTTGTTGATCGGCACGTGACCCGGGCCCTCGATCATCACCTGGACGTCGTGCTTCCAGGCGATCTTGGTGAGCTCGCCGAGCGCGTGCAGCTCGCCGAACTGGGCCGCGTCGTTGGCGTCGGCGATGCAGCCGGGGCGCAGGCCATCACCGAGCGAGAAGCTGATGTCGTACTCCTTCATCAGCTCGCAGATGCGCTCGAAGTTGGTGTAGAGGAAGTTCTCTTTATGGTGGTGCAAGCACCACTTCGCCATGATGCTGCCACCACGGCTCACGATGCCGGTGATGCGGTCGGCGGTGAGCGGCACGTGCCGCAGCAGCACGCCGGCGTGGATGGTGAAGTAGTCGACCCCTTGTTCGGCCTGCTCGCGCAGCACCTCGAGGTACATGTCGATGTTCAGGTCTTCGACCTTGCCGTCGACGCGCTCGAGCGCCTGGTAGATGGGCACGGTGCCGATGGGCACCGGGCTGTTGCGCAGGATCCACTCGCGGGTCTCGTGGATGTTCTTGCCGGTGGACAGGTCCATGACCGTGTCGGCGCCCCAGCGCAGCGACCACTGCAGCTTCTCGACCTCTTCGTCGATCGAGGAGTGGGTGGGGCTGTTGCCGATGTTGGCGTTGACCTTCACGCGGAAGTTGCGGCCGATGATCATCGGCTCGAGCTCGAGGTGACGGATGTTCGCGGGGATGATCGCGCGGCCTTCGGCGATCTCGGTGCGCACGAACTCTTCTGAGACGCCCTCACGGAGCGCCACGTAGGCCATCTCTTGCGTGACGATGCCCTGGCGGGCGTAGTGCATCTGGCTCTTGTTGGCGTCGCCTTGGCGCTCGGCAACCCACGCGGCACGGGACTTGGGCAGTCCCTTGCGCACGTCGTGTCCCTGGGGACCGCTGGTGTCTTCGATCACCAGGCGCTCGCCGGTGGTGAGCGGGATCTCGCGGGCGGGGATGGGCATGCCGCCCACCGTGCCCAGGGTGATCTTGCGGCTGGGGCCGCCGTTGAACGTCTCGTACCCTTGCATGTTCGCTTTCCTCCGCCGGAATGACCCGGATCAGGTTTCGCGGTGTGTTCTCAGGCTCGGCGCCGAATTGCGCGAGCCACCCGCAGCGAACGACGGAGGTAACAAGGAGGACAGGGCTGTGGGGCGGGCGTCTCGCCTGCCCGGGCACGGCCTACCGGGGCGGCGCCTTGTCGGCGGCAGGCGCCTCGGGAGCGGGAGCCTCTTTGGCCGGTGCCTCGTCGGCCTCGGGCGCTTCGACCTTGGGGGCCTCGCCGCGATCGACGACCTCTTTCTTGGGCTTCTGGGCTTCTTCGCGGCTGACGGCGGCGGCCTCGAAGGGGCTCACGCCCGCGGGGGGGCTCACCACGAAGCCGAGCTGGTCGTAGATGCTCTTCTGGTCGTAGAACATCTTCTCTTCGACGAACTTCCCGCCTTCGCGCTTGCGAATGCTCACGCCCTCGAGGCTGACCTTCTTGCCCAGGTCTTTGTGGGTGCCGGTGGCGGTCCACACGGTGACGTAGCGGTTGCCCTTGATGACCGAGTCGACGATGTCGATCTCGATGTCCGGGTACAGCTCGCGGTTCTCTTGCACGAAGCGGGCGATCTCGTTGCCGAGCTCCTCTTCGTAGGCCTCGGCGATGACACCCATGTCGCCGTCTTGCCAGATCTTCTGCATCGCACGCTCGACGGCGGCCTCTTTGGCGCCAGCGAGGGCAGGGGTGGAGCTGAAGAGCAGGAAGAGGGGCAACAGATTTCGCATTGAGGTCTCCATTGGCGCGAGCGTACTACGCGTCGCGCGACCATGCATCGGGGTCGGGGGCCTTGCGGTCGCCGAGCAGGCGCCGGGCGTCGGCCCCCACGAGCACCCGCTGGAAGGGGAAGGGGGTGTGGGTGCTGGCCAGGATGGCGTCGACGACCAGCTCGGGGTCTTGTGGGGGCTCGAGCGCCGCGTCTTTGTCGGCGTCCCACTGGGCGAAGCGACCGGCGTAGGGCCCATCGTGGTCGCGGGGCTTGCTCTTGCCGGCGGCGCGCTGGGCGAAGTGCGTGTCGAAGCTTCCCGGCTCGATGAGCCGCACACGAATCCCGTCTTGGGCCACCTCTTGCGACAGCGCCATGCTCATGGCCTCGACAGCGTGCTTGGTGGCCGCGTACCAGCCCGATTCGGGGAACACAAGGCGGCCCGCGATGCTGCTGACGTTCACGATGACGCCGCGCTGCGCGCGGACACTGGGCAGCAGGGCCTGGGTGACCCGCCCCAGGCCCAGCACATTGACCTCGAACATGTCGCGCACGGCGTCGATGTCGGCCTCTTCTTGGGTGCCGAAGATGGCATAGCCACCGTTGTTCACGAGCATGTCGATGGGACGCCAGGCCGCTGCCGCTACAGCAGCCTTCGACACCGCCTGGGCATCGCCGACGTCGAGCTGCAGGATGAGCAGCCGCGGAGAGTCGGCGAAGGACTGGTGCAGTGCCGCGGCGTCGGGATCGGTCGCCACCACGTGCCAGTCGGCCTTCAGCAGGCGGTGGGCGAGACGGTGTCCGAAACCCGTGGCGCAGCCGGTGATGAAGGCGGTGGGCATGGCGGGTCGTGTAACTCGGAACGCGCCGGTGACCGACCGTCAGCTCCAGTCGCCTTGCCCCTCCCAGCCCATCGCCCGGTCGCGCAGGTAGTCCCCCAGCCGTCCGCGCCAGTGTTTGCGGCGGGTGGCCTTGGGGCTCGCGAGCCCCTTGCGCAGCTGGGCCAGCTCCGAGAGCGACCGGTACTTGCGAGGCAGATCCAGCTTGAGCCACAGGGCGTCGACGATGGCGGTGCGCACGGCGTCATCGGCATCGGTCAGCCCGCCGAACAGGGCGCGCAGGGCCTCGTCTTCGGGGCGTTCGCTCAGGGCCTGGGCGGCGCGCACCCGCGCGTCGGGTGAGGCGTCTGCTGCCAGCACCGTGACGAGCACGGCGATGACCCCCTCGTCTGCGCAGATGGTCCACAGGGCGCGGGCGGCCTCGACACAGAATGCGCCGTCGTCTTCGTACTGGCCGATGGCGGCCTGCAGCACCGGGACGGCGAATTCGGACTTCACCCGCGCGAGCGCGCGAGGAACGCGCGGATCGGGATGATCGACCAGCCGTTCGCACAGCAGGTCTTCGGCCTGGGCGAGCTCGCGGTCCTTCAGCGCGTCGAGCGCGCCGAGGTTGAAGTCTTCGGCCCACATGGGCAGGTGCGCGTGCACGGTGACAGACTTCTGGAAGGCGCGCCAAGCGGGGCTGACTGGGATCATGGCTCAACGGTAGCCCAGTCCCGGGTGGATGTGTTGCGCAACCCCCCGCCCTTGTGGCTACCCTGTGCTCCCCGGAGGTCCCATGCGCTCGTTTGGCCCGTTGATCCTTTGCGCGTTGCTCGCCTGCCGCACCGACGGCACGCTTGGTGTGGACACCGCCGTCGATACCTCGGACACCGACGGCGATGCGGATGTCGACGCCGACGCCGATGCCGACAGCGACGCCGACGCCGACGCCGACGGTGATGCCGACGCCGACGCCGACACCGATGCCGATGCCGACGCCGACACCGACACCGACGCCGACGCCGATACAGACGCCGATGCCGACACGGACACGGACACGGACACGGACACGGACACCGACACCGGTCCGCCCCTGCCCCCCGGCCTGTACGTCGCGCCGCCTCCCGTGGGCGACGACGCCTCCGGCACGGGCGCTCCGGACGCGCCCTTCGCAACGGTGAACCGCGCCCTGTCCGAGGCCTCGGTGACGCTGCCGGTCGACGTCTACGTCGCTGCCGGCACCTACGACGAGGACATCACGATGGTGGACGGGTTTACCGTGCTGGGCGGCTACGAGTCGACCACCTGGACCCGCGACATCGCTGCGAACGCCACCGTGCTCTCGTCCACCTCGAACCAGGGGCTTCGCTGGGCGCTGGGCGGCTACGCGGCGACCACCGACCTGGACGGCGTCACCGTGCAGGCGGGCTCGCTGGGCAACGTGAACCAATGGGGCATCCGCATTCTGAGCGGGTCGCCCACCCTGCGTGACGTGACCGTGCACGTGCCCTCGGCGCCGCTCAACGCGGTGGGCATCGACGCCGCCGGCGGGGCGACCATCACCCTGGACCGCGTCACCATCGACGGGGGCGATGCCTCGGACCCACTGGGGACCGTACGGGGCATCGTGGTGCGCAGCAACGCCACCACGGTCACCGCCGACGCCCTGGATGTCGATCTGGGCGTCCCCAACGAGCGAAACACCGTCGCCATCGCGCAGACGCACGGGACGCTGACCATCGACAACAGCGCCATCCAGCTGCAGTCGGTGGGAACAGCCGATCCGGCCCTGAGCGTCTTGCTGGACTGGGGTGGGGGCATCAACGTCACCGGAGGCACCCTGAACCTCAGCAACAGCACCGTCGATGCTGGCGATGGCTTCCACATCATGGCGGCGGTGCAGGTCGAGGGTGCAGCAGCCACGCTCGACAACGTCACCCTGTACGGCGGAGACGCCGGTGGCGACGCGTCCACCACCGCGGTCACCAGCATCGGGCTGGCGGTTCGCAACGCCAGCGTGGTGTCGGTCAGCAACAGCACGCTCACCGGGGGCACCGTTCCTGCCGCCAACAACAACACCTTGCACGTCTCTGCGGGTGCGGTGGTCGAGACCGGCAGCATGGCCGACATCGACAGCTCGATCATCGACGCCGGGCCCGGCAGCATCGGCATCGGCATTCGTTTTGGCGACGCCGATGCCAGCACCCTGCGCAACTCGATGGTGAACACAGCGCTGTCGTGCGCGGACACCATCTGCGTGGGCGTGCAGGTCGAGGACATGATGGCGTCGGGGCTGTCCACGGGCCAGGTGACGCCCGCCGCGCCGGACTACTCGTGCTGCGACCCCGATCATTTCGGCGTCATCCTCGAAGACAACGAGATCCACGGCGGCCTGGGCGAAATCAACAGCGGGGTCTCGGTCAGCGCGCAGAACGGTCGCCCGGCCTCGGTGTGCATTCAGGGCTCCATCATCGATGCGGGCGAGTGCAATGCCACCGGCATCTCGGCGACCATCCCGTGCTCGGGCGTGAACTACGAGGCGGGCCAGAACCTGTTCCTGCACAACAGCATGGTGTACGGCGGCACCGGCACGGTCACCCAGGCGGTGCGCCTGGCCGGCACCAACGGCGAGCCCGTGGTGGCCAACAACTACCTGCACGGCGGTGACCCCAACGGCGCGCTGTCGGCGTCGACGGGGCTGTGGATGGGCAATGGCAACACCGGAAGCGGCCCACGCATCCTGAACAACATCATCGATGCTGGCTCGGGCTCCATTCGCTACGCGGCGTTCGAGGACGGCCAGACCGCTGAACCCGGTCGCTTCATGAACAACGACCTGGTGGTGGCCGGGCTTCCCGCCACCGTCTTCCCACCCCTGGGCGTGGGCTATTACCGAAACTGCGACCAGTTCGGCTGCCTGCTGGGCACGATCACCGACGTGGCCCAGCTGGCCACCAACCTGACCAACAACGGCCAGTCCACCTTCGGCGCCGTGGGCAACTTCACCGATGCCGGCTGCATGGTGGACAGCACGCCGCTGACGGGCGACTTCCACCAAGCCAGCGGGTCGGCCTGCATCGATGCCGGCCTCGAGCGCAATGCCAGCTGCAACATCTGCCAGACGCCTTGGACCGACATGGACGGCACCATGCGCATCAGCCAGGGCTACCTGCCCACCTGTGCGCCCGACGGCGGCAGCTACGGCGGCGACGACAGCCCCGACGTGGGCCCCTTCGAGGACTGATCAGCAGGCCGCTGAAATACTCGTTCCACTAGAGCTTCAGCGCGCGCAGCAGGTCGTCTTCGTGGTTGTCGAGCCAGTCGCCGGCGTAGCCGATGACCTGGGCGTAGAAGGCCTCGCGCTGGGCCGCGGGGTGCGGGGCGAGGGCGCGTGCCACGTCCAGCAGGGCGAAGGGGGCGTCGCGCGCCAGCAGCTTGCCGATGGCCATGGTGTCGGCCACCGAGGGGGAGGCCTCGCCGCAGCCGGCGACAAAGGCGTCGACGAGCGCGTCGACCTCGGCGGTCTTGGGGCCCTCCAGCGTGCGTATGGCGGCTTGCACGGCGGCGATGAACACGGGTTCGTCGGGCCAGCGCTGCAGCGCGCCGCGCAGAGCGGGCATCACCATGGCGTCGCCCAGGGTGGCGAGGGCGGCCGGCACCTCGGGGTCCGGTTTCTTGTGCATCACCGAGATCAGCTTCACCAGGGCCTGGGCGCGCTCGGCGCCCTGGAGCTGGGCCAGCGCTGAGAGGTCGATCGCAGCGGGCTCTGGCGGGGGGGCCGCGGCCGGCGGCGGCGGGGGCGCTGGGGCGGTGACCGGCGCGGGCTTGGGTGCCGCCGGAGGCGCGACCGGCGCGGGCGGCGGCTTGGGATCGAGCAGGCGGTCGCAGGCCGCGGCAGCGGCCTCGGCGTTGAGGTTGGCCTTGGAGGCGTTGGCGCGCAAGAAGCGGCGCACCGTGTCGAGCGCGTCGCGCACGTAGGGCTCGTCGAGGTGCGCGTGCAGCTCGGCCTCGGGAGGGGGACCGCCAGTGGTGTGCTCGCCCGCCAGCATCGACAGCTCCAGCGCGAGCTGGGCGGGCGACAGATAGGTCTCGCCGGCGATGGTGATGGGGAAGGTGGGCATCGGCTCGGACGATACCTCTCGCGCCCCTACAGATGCGACAGCGCGCGCTCGACGTAGCCCTTGGGCCAGCTTCCGTGACCGATGGCGGCGCGCAGGCGAGCGGGCCGGTCCTAGATGTCTTTGTCGAACTCGGTTCCGGCCATCAACCCGTCGCGATGTCGTACGGCTTCGCCGCATCGATGGCACCCCAACGAGCTGCAGGGAGCCACGCCGGTCTGGTCGGTCCAGGCGACCGCCGGATCAGGGATGTCCTTGCGCGTGTTCGCCAAGCGGCCTTGGTGCTTGCAGTAGACGGGTTCAGGCATCGGAGGGTTCCAGGGACAGGATACCCTCCACCTCGGGTCCGTCGAAGGCGGTTGTTACGGCAGCTGCGAGACGATCTGCTCGCGTCGCGGCGAGGCAACCCGCTTGGTGACGGCGTCTTTCACGACCTGAGCGTCGACCCCTCCGCCCCGAGCCAGCTCGACCACCCAGTCCACGAAGTGCTTGCCCCACTGCAGATGGCCGAACAGATCGCCGGCCGCGTCGGGATTCGCGGCAATGATGGGGGCGGCCTCGCCGCGAACCCAGGATCCATGGTGGGCGAGCATGGGTCGCAGCAGGGGCGAGGCCCAGCCGGGACGCAGCATGTCGCGCTCGAGGATCTGGAGCACCTGGCGACGCTTGGGAAAGGTGTAGGGAAGGAGGGTCGTCAGAGCGAGCACGAGGCGGTGTTCGAGGGTCGGCCCGGCAGGGCAGGGGCTTGCCTCGACGTGGTCTCGAAACAGCTCGCGGGATCCGGCGGCGGCGCTGATGAGCGAGTCGTAGCCTGGGACCACCCCTCGTCCATGAAAGAAGGCGATGGCCCCGCCGCGAACGAACGCTTCATCGTGCATGAGCAGCGTCGCCATCGCCTGGCCGACCCGGATTGCCAGGGGGTCGGTCTGGAACTGACCATGCAATCGGTTGGCACGATCGATGGGGCTGCCCCCGTCTTCCACCCTCCACGACGCCAAGTCGTGCGCGAAGCTGGCGGCCAGTGCCGCGATGCTGTCGTCGGGAACCGGGGAGGGCTGCGGATGGCCTTGGCAAGACCATGTCGAGCCCGGGCCCGGGCCGCGATCTTCGGTGTCGAGCGCATAGTCGGACTGGCGATTCACGTGGCTGCATCGACAGACATACAGGCGGTACTGCGAGAAGCCACGTCGGTCCAGGAAGTCCAGCGTCGACCAGTCCGGTGTCGACCAGACCTCCTCGCTTCGCTTGCCGTCCCGCAGGAAGCACCCCGGTTGCTGGCGCACCTGGCTGTCGCACTGGCTACAGCGCAGGTTGTTGCAGCCCACACGAGGGCTACGGCGCAGCCAGGTGAACTCGTGCGGATCGTCGGGGACCGTGCTCGCGGCGTCTACCAAGTAGCCTCGAGCGATGCACTCGTTCGGATGGCTCAAGCGCTCGGCTCACCCTCGCCCGGGAACGGGCCGCAGGCCTGACGCGTGCCTGCGGGGGTGAGCGGCGCGATCGCGGTGTAGTCACAGTCTCCGCCGTAGCTGGTACCGAACGACGCGGCCGACGCCATGACTTCGTGGAAGCTGTGAGCACGGATGGGCATGAGGTAGCCCAAGCACGCCAGTCGGACGTCGTTCTGGGAGGACATGCCCAGGTTGATGCCCATTTGCATGAGTCTGGCCGTCGTGCCGGAGATCCCGGCCAACAGAGGCACGCTGCCCCCCAGATCCTGCACGATCTCGCTCTCGACGTTCACGAGCCAGACCTTGGAGCCCTCGCCCCACGGCATGAACTCTGCGCCCAGTGCGCTTTCGTGCTCATCTTCACGTTCGCTCGTCAGGCCGCCGTCCGCGAAGAACTGGCCCCGCGTCACGGTGCTGCTGGTGTCGGTCCCTCTGGGCGCCCGTGTGCGCATCTGACCCTGCTGCTCGAGGATGGGGTCTTCGTTGAGGCCGTAGAAGTCGTTCCAGCCGTCGACATCGTTCTGCTCGCCGTGGCGGTCGGTGTTGCGCCCGCTGTCGCGGAACTCCTGCGCGGCTTGCTGGCGCTCTCGGATGGCGGTGGCGTTCAAGTCGGCCTTCTCTGCAATCTCGAGTGCCTTGGCCCGGAACTCTGGCTTGACCACATGGGACCCCAGCACGTTCGCGCCGAAGTTCTGGACGTGGGTCATGGACTCGCGAAGCGTGCCGCCGCCCTGGAATACGGCTGCCAGGTCTTCGGGATCGACACTGACGCGTCCCGCCCAGGTGCCGGTGGCATCGGAGCCCGCGGCGGCGTACATGGCGTCCAGCCGCTCCTTTGCGGTGGCCAGCTCGGTGTTGAACTCAGCCACCTCGGCGGCTTCTTTCATGTAGTCGCCCGCCTTGGCGGCCATGGCGCGTCCCGTACCGACGGCGACAGGGTGACGAGCCGCGTACTGGCCCAGCCGTGCTTCGAACTGCTGGCGCTCCTGGAGCAGGTTGGCCGGCTCTTCTTGGGCGCCCGGGAGCACCGTGTCGCGGGCGGAGCCTTCGCGCAGCTTGCCGTCGCTGTCGATATGGACGAGGGGAAGGTCTTCGGTGCGTCCGTCGCGCCGGATTGTGGCGGAGCCGGCCCGGACGAAGATCTGGTACCCTTCGATGGTCGTGACCGTCAGGCGGTCGTCGCCGTCTTCGACGCGCACCGCGATCTGTTGACCGAGGTAGTTGTAGACGGGCGCGGTGTAGTCGTCTTCACCGTCGTCTTCGAACAGCACGAACAGGCGAGCCAGCACCGACGACAGGTTCTCTTCTTCGTTCTCGAGGTCCTCGTCCTGCTGCTGAACGCGATCAGCGTCTACGTCTTGACCGCTGGCGTCTTGAGTGATGGCCGCGAGGCGATCGGCTAGCGCGTCCGCGATGCCGAGCTTGGACGCCGCTTGGCTGAGCAGGCCGCGTGCCTCGCCGATCTTCTCGGCGTCGAGCTCTGCGCAACGCGTGGTCCATCCCGAGATGCGCTCGCCCACGGTCATGGGCGTGCTTGCCACCATGACCTCGGCACGGTTGCCCCGAACATTGACCCACAGTGTGTGGCCCTCTCCGTCCGCGTTGAACTGGATGCGCTCTCCGACCTCGCCGTCGCTCAGGATGTTCTGGGCGGCTGCCTGATCGATGGCTGCCTCGAGCTCTTCGCCGCCCGAGATGCGGCTGATGGTGAGCTCATCGACGGCCAGGCCCAAGCTCGCCAGCTCAGCCGTGGCGGTGGCCTTGGCGACACCCGCGATGCCGCTGTACGAACCAGCGCTGATGAGGTCGAGCACCGGTAGATTCGACTGGCCCATCGCGGCCTTGGTTGCGTTGCTGACCTTGCCGCCGACCCAGCTGGACAGACCAGCGTTGTCCCATTCCTCGCCGCGCTGGAAGTTCTGCTCGAGTGCCTGACGGTTGACGATCGACAGCCGGTAGCTGCCGTTGGCGCTGATGTTCGCCACCATGTCGTCGGAGCCCCGGTACAGGGTGCTGCCCATGGTGCTCCAGCTGTTGGACAGGCGCGGGGAGGTGGTGTCCTCTTGCTCTTCGGCGGCGGTGCCCGTGGGGTCGACGTCTTGATCGACGTCTTGCTCGGTCCCCGACTCGCTGTCGGACGAGTCCTGATCGGAGCCCCCGCCGGTGAACATGCCCTTCACCTTCTCGATCATGCTGTCGATGGCGTCGCTGACCATGGTCTGCACGCCCTCGATGACCTCGCGCACCTTGGCGCCGATGCCGCCGATGCCCAGGAGGCGGGCCAGCAGGTCGATGGCCACGGGAACCAGGTTGCCCAGCTGATCTTCGACCATGTTCGCCGCACCGCCGATCTGGCCGCGCGCGATGTCGCCGATGCCGTTCACGATCGCCGTCACCACGCCGTAGATGCGTTGGATCTGGTCGCGTACGAAGCAGTACATGTTCCAGGCGGTGATGAGCGCCTGCACGATGGCGCCAACCGGGCTGAACATGGAGGCGATCTTGGTCACCGCGGCGACGACGATCTTCTCCATCAGCCAGTCCTGGATGCCGCCGATGACCATGTCCCACAGCGAGCCCATGTATTCCTGGACGTGCTCCCACAGCCCGTCGAGGCCGCCCTCGATGGTGGACTCGATGAAGCCCCACACGAACTCGATGCGCTCGACGTTCTCTTCGCCGAGGTGCTCGGTGGCCTTCTCGCGAAGGGCGTCGGGGGTGAGGCCCAAGACCTGCAGGCAGATGTCGAAGACACCGGCCAGGTTGAGCTCTTCGGGCAGGGTGATGCCGGCGTCGCCGGCCTGGCCGGTCATCCAGTCGATGAAGCCGACCTGCAGGTGGTCGAGGAAGTTGTCGCTGAACTGGCCGAAGCCCTGGGACAGCGCGTCGATGCAGTTGCCCAGGAAGCCGCCCGGGTCGTTGACGATGATGTCGATCGTCTCTTCGGTGCGGCCGACGAAGGCGTAGAACTCGTCTTTGCTGATGCCGGCGATGGTGAGCGCGGCCTCGAGGGCCTGCAGCAGGAACTGCTTCCAGTCGCCGGTGATGACGGCGCTGGCGAAGGCCAAGGCCGTGTTGATGGCGGCCTCGTAGATGGAGAGGATGGTGTTGAGCACGGCGCCGACGGCATCGCAGAGGGCGGCGATGCCCTCTTTGAGCTGTTCGCCGAGCGCGGTGACCGCCTCTTGTGCGTAGGTGACCGCCGAGTCGACGAAGTCGCACAGGGCATCGGCGAGCTCGGGGAAGACCGAGCCGAGCAGATCTTGAATGGCCGCTTTGACCAGCTCGCCGAAGGCGGCGATGGCCTCGTTGATGAAGGCGACCGCGGCGTCGATGATGGTGTTCGCGAGCTCTTTGACCGCGTCGAGGATGGCGGTGACCGCCTCGCGCACCGCGTTGAAGATGTCGCTGACCAGGTCGGCGAGGGCGCTGATGCAGTCGGACACGAAGTCGCAGGCGCGGTCCCACCAGGACTTGTTCTCGGCTTCGCGCTCGGACTTGCGCTTCTCTTCGGCGGCCTTGCGCTCGCCCGCGGCGACCTCGGCGCTCGCATCGCGCTGGGCGTTGGCGTACTCGTTGTTGATGCGCGCCTGGTCGGCGGCGATGCGCCCATCGATCTGCGAGAGCTGGTCTTGCCGCTGCGCGTCGAGGTCGGCGTTGACGTTGGCCACCGCAGCGGTCTGCTGGTCGATGGTGGACTGGCGCTCTTGTTCGATCAGGCTGCGCTGGTTCTGCACCTCGGCCATCTGGCTGGCGTTGGCTTCGGTGGTGAGGCGCTGCGTCTCTTGGTTGGCGCGGTCGATCTCGGCGGTGCGGTCGGTGTCGCGGGTGTCGGCGGCGGCCTGCAGCTCGCTGGTGCCCTGGGCGAGGTTGCCCTGGAACTGGTCGGCGCCGAGCTCGTCGAAGGCGGCCTGCACGCCGCCGGGCAGGTTGAGAGCGACGTAGGCTTCCATGTCGCCGTTGGGGATCTGCTCCGAGATGCCCGTGGGCTCGGCGAGGCCGGGAACCTCGAAGTTCTCGGTCATCTCGAGGGGCTGGACCTGCTCGGCGCCAGGGCTGGCGAGCACGGCCTGCTGGGCGGCCGAGGCGCCGTCGTTGATCTCGAGGTTGGCGGCGGCCGCCTTGTCACCGATGCGCTGGGGATCGGACTGGCCCTCGGTGGGGATGTTGGGGCGCGGACCGGGGCTGGTCTGCACATCGCCGCCGGAGGTGCTCACGCTGCCGATGCCCTGGTTGATGGCGCGGGCATTGCTGGAGGTGTCGGCATCTTCGCCGCTGGCCCAGCCGCCAAAGATGCCGCGGTCGACGCGACGATCGGGCTGCTGGCCGTGCTCGGTCTCGGCGATCTCGGGCGCGGGCGCCTGGCCGGGAGAGTCGTCGATGACGCCGGTGTCGGCATCGACGCTCTGGACCTGGGTCTGGGCGTCGCTGGGCTGCTCGCCCGACATCTTGGCTTCGAAGTTGGGGACCGACTCGTTGAACTCGGTGGATTCGGCCGACAGGCCCTCGTTCATGACGCCGCCGAGCGCGCCCCAGCTGTTGGCCATCTGGGTGGGGGTGGCGGTCTGGAACTGCTCGAAGGCGGCGTTGGTGTTGTTGGCGGTGAACTCGAGCGGGGCGATCTCGACGTCGGGGGCATCGCCGCCGCCGGCACCACCGCCGCCTCCGCCACCACCACCGCCACCGGCGCCACCGGCGCCACCGCCGCCACCACCGTCACCGGCTGCGGCTGCGTCGCCACCGGCGTCGTCGCCGCCGGGCTCTGCGGGGGCTTCGGGGCCGCCGGCGTTGTTCTCGACGGCCTGGATGTCGATGTTGGCCTCGGGCTCGGCGTCCTCGGCGCCGTCGCCATCGCCGGCGGGAGGGGCCGCGTTGGCCTGACCGCCGTTTCCGACCTCTTGCGCGCCGGCCTCGGTGGACTCCTCTTCGGCCTGTTCTTCATCGTTGGCCACGGCGGGTGCCGGGCCAGACATGGTCTCGATGGCGGCGAGCTTGGCGTTTTCGGCCAGGGTGCGGCCGTTGTCGGGGGCCTCTTGGGCGGGCGCGTCCTGGGCCGGCGCGGCCTGCTGTGCCTCCGGGGCCGGCCCCTGGTTCTGAAGCTCGTCGAGCACCGGGGTCTCGGGCACCTGACCCAGGGCGGCGAGCTTCTTGTTCTCGGCTTCTGAGCGTCCGTTGTCGGGCGTCTGCTGCTGAGGGGCCTGCTGCTGACTTGCGGCGACAGCCTTGGCCTTCTCGCGACTGGAGCGTTGCTGCTTCATAGAAGTCTCCCGATACAACTGCGGTAGAGGAGTACCGCTCAGGTTTTTGGTCAGACGAGGAGAGTCTTTCCGGGCGCCGACAGAGGTCGGACCCGATGATTATACGCGATGGCTCAAGGGTTTGTCCTCTCGCGATCGCAAGTCTCGACTGGATTTCTTACCGGGGCAGGTCGAGCGCCGGTGATGGGTCGGACCCGTCCGTCTGGTACCGCAGACAGCCCAAGAAGGGCACGGCCTGGCCGCGCCACGACTCGCGCGGTGGGTCGTCGATCTGGACTCCGTACGCGGTGGTGAGCGTGTCGGCGGTGGGCTGGTCGAGCGCCAGGGCGATGTGCACCGCGGCGTCGGCGAACAGCTCGCCGTGGCGGGCCCGACGAAGCAGATCGCGCACAGGCACCGGGTCGATCTCGAGCACCCGGTCGATGACCGCTCCCTCCAACCCCGTCGCGTCGCCGAGGTCGGGCTCCCCCAGCCACAGGCACACCGTGCCGACGTCGGGGGTGTTCAGGCTCAGCCGGCCGATGTCGTCGATGAGGCGGGCGACGGGCCGCTGATCCCGCTCGATGGCCAGTTCGCGCGCCGTGTAGCCATTGCCGTCGCGGCGCTCCGGGTCGGCGCCCATCGCCAGCAAGCGCTCCCCGACCTCGGCTTCGCCATACAAGGCGCAGAAGTGCAGGGGCGTCTGAAGCCAGGCGGTGGCGGGATCATCGAAGGGCACTCCCCGATCCAGCAGCCGATGTGCGGCCTTGCGGGCCATGCGCCGGGTCAGGGTGTCACCGGGATGGGCCTTTGCGCTGCCGATGGCTCCGATCAGCGGCGTCAGCCCGAAGACGTCGGGCTGGGTGTCGCTGGCTCCGGCAGAGAGCAGCAGGTCGAAGATCACGAGCGCGCCGCGGTTGGCCGCGAAGTACAGCGCCGTGCGTCCGCGAAAGCCGCGCGCGGTCACATCGGCGCCGGCCTCGATGAGCACGGCAGCCTGCCCATCCAGGCGGTCGGCGGCGGCAACGATGAGCGGGGTGTTGCCGTCGACGTCGCGCTCATCGAGGTCTGCGCCCGCCTTGATGGCGGCGCGGAAGGCCATGAGGGTGGCGTGGGTGGCGAGGAGTTCGTGGAGGGACGACATGCGGACGAACAGGTATTGCGGCTAGGTCCAGGCGCCACCACGCGAGGTGAGCAACCGATTCCAGGTCTCGGCAGAGGCGGCCCTTGTGGGCGCTTGCACGACCTGGAAGGTGTCGGGTGGCCCCAGCCTACCGGGGTCCTCGCCAAACCACTCCGTCCGGCCGCTTCCGCCGCATTTCGCGCAGCTGTCGTCGGTGCCTCTGCACTTGCGGCAGCTGTGCTGGCTGCCCATGACCTTCCACGAACCATCCGCAAGGGACGCCGCAAACCGAACCGAGAGGCCTCGGCTCACTGGCATGTCCAGCGCGCCCGTGTAGGCGACGGCGATGGCCCCAGCCCGATGGGTCGAGACCGCGAACAGGGTTCGTTGCTCCATGCCTTCGGCGAACTCGGCGCGGTCGTCTTCGTCGTCCCACTTCGAGCGCGCATATCGTGGGCCCACGCCCAGCCCACGCAAGGCGTCGACCGCCGCGAGCTTGACCTCGGCCTCGGAGTCGGTGGGGGCCTTGGCGTACGCATGGACTGCCTGCCACTCCGCTGCGAAGTAGTCTCCGAAGAACTCGGCGGGGGTGGTCATGCTGTCCATCCAGTGCCGGCCAGACTACCGCGCCGGCAGCACCCGGTAGATGTTCGGCCCGGTGTCGTCGGGGTACCAGACCTCATCTGCACCAGCGGCGCGCGCCGCGGCCTCGTTCTGGGCGGCTTCGTCGCGCGTCCCGAAGGTGATGGCGACGGACGTGAACGGATAGTCCGGCGCGACCTCATCTGCCTCGAGCAGCGCTGCGATGCGTGGCTTCAGGTCTGCGACGGACGTTCCGGTACCGCAGTGGAACACCGCGATTCCCGAGATGAAGTGCAGCGCGTCGACCGTCGGGAACTCGAACGGCTCGCTCAGATCGCGCGTGTATTCGAGGCCCGAGCGAGGGGCGTCGCTGTCGCGCTCCACATGGACGATGTTGGTGCCTGGTTTGCCCTTGTACAGGCGCAACCCGAGAACCCGGGCGTAGCTGAGTGTTCCGGAGAAGCCCTCTTCGGCCAGGAAGCGCTTCTCGCCCAGCAGGAAGCGTGCGAACTGGGCCATGAACACCTGCCTCTGGTCAGGGGCCAGCTCGGACAGGTAGTCGCGAATGGGCGTTGTGGTCTGCGGGGCGAAGCGCATCTTGGCGTCCGCGTCGTCGACCGGCGGTGGAAGCGCCGGCCCAAGGACCTGGGAGGGCGCCAGTGCCTTTCCTTCGATCGTCTCGTTGACGCCGGACAACACCGAGTCCACCAGGGACTCCCAACGCTTGGCGTCGCTCCGCTTCGACACGATTCGGCGCATCCGTCGAGCCAGACGGAGCGGGATCTGTCGTGCCCCGCTGCGTGTCGAGTACGCAAAGGCGCCCAGGAAGGTCAGGTCGGTCCCCCCCCAGATGGGTCCGGGAGGCTCGGTCGAGGTCATGCCGTAGGCGATTCGAACCGAAGTGGACCGGGTGATTCCCAAGCGGGCGGCCGCTGCGATGGCGTCGGTGTCGAATGACGCCGAGAAGCTGTGTGGGGCGAGCAGATCCGCGATGGCTTCTTCGGAGTCCCCGACCGTGTGCTCCCAGCGCTCGGAGTCGTGGAAGTCCATCCCGACGTCGGGCGGGTCGAATCGACCCAGCCAGACGCACACCTGGTCGCTCGCTTCTTGGAAACCCATCGCGTGTGCTCCGGTTGATCAGGCACTAGTTCGCGGCGGCCAGTGCCGACTGGATCTTGGATGCCGCCGTGGTCTTTCGAGCAGACTGCTCGCCGGCGGTCGGGAAGGCACCGTTGCCCTTCTGCATCAGCGCCGGAGGGTCGCCAGCCAGCAGGGCGGCGTCGATGTCGTCGAACTCGGACCCATCCGAGATGTAGTCGTCGACCACGCCGATGAGCTCTTTGGCCGTGGCCGCAGGAGTCGCTCCAATCGCGTTTTCGCACGCGGTGTGGAAGGCCTCGGTGCCGCTGGTCTGGAAGGAGCCGTTGAGGCGGACCGCCCCGACGTGGCCCGACGGCACGCCGCCCTTCCAGTGGTCGTCGACGAACACCAGGTTCTTGGTGTCGGTGCGCGCATCGGCGGCGAATAGGATCCAGCGCCGCGCGACCGCGTCGTCAGCGGCACTCATGTCGTTGATGAGCTTGTTCATGCTCGCGCACGGCACAAACTCGTGGTTCTGACCGGTGTCGTGGCCACCGGGGACGAAGGCGCGGTAGACGGTCTTGATGTGGTTGCGGTCTTCGGCCTGACCCCACAGAGTGTTGAACTGCGCGAGCGTAATGGTGGCGCCGTTCGCGGTGTAGGTCCCGCCGTTCGCCATGCCGATCAAGAACTCGCGGATGTTTCCGCGGTTGATGCAGGCCTTCAAACTAGGATCGACGTCCTTCTTGCCGGAGGCCGAGCCTCCGCGCAGGTAGCCGTCTTCGTCGATGTGCACGGTCTGCAGCCTGTCGGCGTTCGGCGAGGACCCGTTCTTGCGCACCCGCGCGAGCTTTGGACCGCCTCCGGGGTTCGACGCCGTGTAGAAGACGTAGTCAGCTACCTGAAGCGCGGGCTTGGGGTCGTCGCCGTCGGGGTTGCGACGGACCACCTGGGTGCCGATGTGTTGGTTGATGGGGTGCATGGCCGGGTCGTCGGCCGCGCAGTCGTCGGTGAAGAGCTTGAACAGTTGCTCCAGGACTGCGGCGAGCCCGCGTTCCTTGTTCGCGACGTCGGCGTTCTCGCCCTGCGCGTTCTCGGTTCCGCGGGCGCGCGTGGCTTCTTGCACTTCGACTTGCACCAAGCCCAGTGCGGAACGCCCTTCGCGGATGAGCCCGTAGGCCTTGTTGTGGTCGTCTGGGTCCACGCCGCCCTTGCCGCTCTCTTGGCTTGGCGCTTCGGCAACACGGTCGTCCCAGTCGTTCAGGCGCGCTTCTACGGTCATCACGGTGCTGGCGACCTTTACCTGACCGGCGTCGTCGACCCACAGTTTGTGACCTTCGCCGTTGGCGGTGAAGTTGATCTCTTCGCCGATGTCACCCTCTTCTTCGCTCTCTGGGCCCTCCTTCTTCTTCTTCGAGTCGACCCCGAACATGCCCAGCGCCGTCTCGAAGGCCCAGTCGAGCGCGCTGTCGATCATCTCGCGCACGCCCTCGACGATGCCCTGCACCTTGTCGGCGATGTTGCTGATGTTCAGCAGCTTGGCCACCAGATCGATGGCGACGGGGATCATGTCGGCCATGGCGTCTTCGATCTTGTTGGCGGCGGGGCCGATGTTGCCGGTGACGAAGTCGTGGACCGAGCCCACGACCGCATCGACGATGCCCCACATGGCGGCCATCTGGTCGACGACCCACATCATGAACTGCCAGGCGGCGATGAGCGCCTCGAGGATGAGGCCCACGCCGGTGAAGGCGCTGGCGATCCAGCGTGCCCCCACCAGGATGGCCTTCTCGACCAGCCAGGTGCTGATGGCGCCGATGACCATGCCCATCAGGTCGCCCATCTGGTCTTTGATCAGCTCCCAGATGCCGGCGATGCCGTCGTCCATGAAGGCCTGCACGTAGTCGACCACGAACAGGACCGCGTCGACGGCCTCGTCGCCGACGTGCTCACGGGCCTTGTCTTCGATGGTGCCCATGTCGATGCCGAGGATCTGCGTCGTGATGTCGAAGATGCCCTCGATGCCGAAGCTCTCGGGCAGCTCGATGTCTTGCGCGCCCGTGATCCACTCGATGGCGCCCTCGGCGAAGTGGCCCATGAAGTTCTCGCCGAACTGGCTGACGCCTTGCACCAGCGCGTCGACGGAGTTGTCGATGAGGATGCCCGGGTTGGCGATGATGAGGTCCCAGGACTCCATCGCCTTGCCCATGGTGCCCATGAAGTCGTCGTAGGGGATGCCCGCGGCGGCGAGCAGGGCGCGCAGGGCCATGTCGGCGACGGCTTCCCAGTCGCCCGTGACGACCGCGGTGAGGAAGGCGCCGGCCATCTGGAAGCCCGCTTGAATCGCGCTGATGAGGCCGTCGATGGCGGCGAGGGCCCAGTCGGCGATGGTTGCGACGGCAGACTTGGCGAACTCGCCGATGGACTGCACCGCAGAGAGCACCATGCTCTCGATGGCGTCGACCGCCTCGAGCAGGGCCGCGGCGAGCTCGGGGAAGGCCTCGGCCAGCAGCTCCTCGATGACCAGGCGCACGAAGTCGTAGTACGCGCTGATGATGGTGCTGACGATGGCGACCCAGCCGTCGATGACCGCGTTGGCGAAGTCGACGGCGGCTTCCATGATGGCGTGGATGGCCGAGCGGATCTCTTCCCACACCGCGCAGATGGCGTCGACCACGCTGCTGATGGCGTCGGACACGGCGCTGACGGCGCGGTCCCACCACGAGTCGGACTCGGCGTCTTTGCGGGCTTGTTCTTCTTTGCGTTGGGCCTGCGCCTCGCCCTCGGCCACCAGCTTGTCGCTGTCGGCCTGTGCTTTGTCGAACTGGGCGTTGATCTTGGCTTGTTCGGCGGCGCTGCGCGAGTCGATGTCGCTGACCGTCTTGGCGCGCTCGGCCTCCATGTTGCCGGTGGCTTCGGTGACCTTGGCCTTCTGGGCGTCGAGCGTCTTCTTCTGCTCGGCGGCGATGTCGGCGCGACCCTGGGTGACGGCGGCCTCTTGTTGGGCCTGGGCTTGCTTGTTGGCGTCGTCGACCTTGGTGGCCGACTCGGCGGCGATCTCTTCGCGGCCGGCGACCCAGTCGGTCTCGGCTTGCGCGACCTGGTTCTGGGCCTCGCCGACGGCGGTGGCCATCATGGCGCCCTGCTGCTCGTCGAAGGCGGCCATGGCGGAGTTGGGGAGGCCCCAGCCCAGGTAGTCGGCCATGTCGGCGTTCTCGGCGATGTCGCCGAACTCGGGGGCAGCGGTATTGGGGACGGCGACCGTCTCTTCTAAGGAGGTGAGCTGAACGACCTCGGGGCCGGGGCCGTCGTGCACGGCCTGCTGGGCCTGGCCCAGGCCGTCGAGCGCGTCGAGCTTGGCTTGCTCGGCGGCGGTGTTGGCCTGGCGGGGGTCGGCCTTGCCATCGGTGGGCAGCGCGGGCGCGTTGGCGTTGGCGCGCACACCGGGGTTGGCCGTGGGCGCCGAGCTGAGCGAGGCCTCGACCGCGCGGGCCTTGCTGGCTTCGCTCGACTCGTCGGACAGGCGGTCCATCGAGCCGGTGTTGGTGCTGAGGTCCGGGTTGGCCTCTTGTACGTCGTTGTCTTCGACCGTGGGAGCCGACTGGTCTTGGGTGCCGTCGATGGCACCGGTGTCGGCTGCCGGGGCCTCGATGGTCTGGTTGGCGGACTCTTGGGCCGGCTCGTCGTTGAGCACGGCGGTGAGCTCGAGGGGCTCGGCCTCCATCTGGTTGTGGGACTCTTGGACCGACTCGTTCATCGCCTGGCCCAGGTCGCCGTTGACCCGGGCCTTGTTGGTGGGCGTGGCCTGCGCGAACTGGTTCATCACCTCGGAGGGCGAGCCGGACAGCTCGGGGGCCGGCGGAAGCTCCGGCTCGGGCGGGGCCGCCGGGCGCGGAGGAGCCGGAGGCAGGGGCGTGTCGCCGCCA
The DNA here is from genome assembly GCA_965216925.1 of Myxococcota bacterium. GTDB lineage: Bacteria > Myxococcota_A > UBA796 > UBA796 > CAYYHT01. The sequence goes on from CBDCGT010000002.1 coordinate 193,647, forward strand.
CCGGAGTCGGCCGAGCCGCCACCGCCGCCACCATCGGTGGGAGCAGCCTCGCCATCGGCTGAGGCATCGTCGCCGCCGCCATCATCGGCGGCCTGGTCGGCCTGGGCGGCCCCGAGCTCGGGGGCGCCCGAGTCTTCTTCGCCTTGGGGCTCGTCGCCGCCATTGGCGCCGTCGTTGGGCGCTGCGTTGGCGACGCCGCCGCCACCGACCTCTTGCCCTTCGACCGCGACCTCTTCTTCGGCCTCCTCTTGCGGTGCGTCGAGCGCGGGGCCCATGTTGTTGGCCGCCTCGGCCAGAACGGGGGTGGCCTCGGTGTCGGTGACCGGTGCAGCCTGCATCTGCTCGAGCGCGGCCAGCTTGGCTTGCTCGGCCTCGCTGCGGCCTTCTTGCTGGGGCTGCTGCTGACCTTGATCTCGAGCCTGAATCTTGGCGAGTTCGCGGCCTGATCGCTGCTGCTTCATATCGATCTCCGGCAGTCGAGGAACACTGCGGCTGGTACTGGCAAAGGCCAGTCCGGATCAGGATATCAGAAAGTTCCTCGCACCGCCGGTGGGGATGTGGTGGCGCGTCGGAGGGGACCGGATGTACGGGGATCGGGCCGGATTCTCGCGCACGCGTGAGACAGACTACATGGCTCTTACTGCGGAGGTCCGGTGATCACGTTCGAGGTCAATGGCGAGTCGCGCTCGGTCGATGTCGAGCCCGAGATGCCCTTGTTGTGGGTGCTGAGAGAGGAGCTGGGCCTGCGTGGCACCAAGTTCGGCTGTGGCATGGCCCTGTGTGGCGCGTGCACCGTGCACGTGAACGGGCGAGCGGTGAGGTCTTGTGTGACGCCGGTGGCGGCTGTGGCTGGGCAGGCGGTTCGCACCATCGAGGCGCTTGGAAGCCGGCAGGCGCCGCACCCCATCCAGGCTGCCTGGCTCGACCACCAGGTGCCGCAGTGCGGGTACTGCCAGTGCGGCATGCAGATGGCCGCGGTGGCCTTCTTGCAGAACAACCCGAGCCCGACCGACGACCAGATCGACCAGGGCATCACCAACGTGTGCCGATGCGGCTGCTACGAGCGCATCCGCGCGGCGATCAAGGACGCGGCAGCCTCGTTGCGCGAGCAAGAGCCATGATCACGCGACGAGGCCTGTTGGTGTCGGGTGCCATCGCGGGCGGTGGGCTGGTGCTGGGCGCCACGGTGATGGGCGCCTGGGTGGCGAGCTTCGACGAGCTGGCGCTGCAGCGTGCGGTGCTGCAGGGCGACTCCAAGCTGGTGGCGCAGTGGATCACCATCGCGCCCGACGGCCGGGTGACCTTGCTGGCCCCGCACACCGAGATGGGGCAGGGCGCGCAGACCAGCCTGCTGCAGATCCTGCTCGACGAGCTGGACGCCGACCCCGACCTCACCACCTACCAGCTGGCTCCCGCAGATCCGGCCTTCACCACCCACCTGGCGCTCGAGGGCTTCATCACGCCCGACGCGCAGATGACCGGGTGGACGGGTGCGCTGGTGCACCGTGCGCTCGGGCGGGCGGCCCAGCTGGGGGGCATCCAGTTCACCGGCGGCTCTTCGGCGATCCGCTTCACCGGCTGGCGCGGCGTGCGCCATGCGGCGGCCTGTGCGCGCATGATGCTGGTGAGCGCGGGTGCGACCCACCTGGGCGTGGCGGCCGACCAGGTGGTGACCCGGCGCGGGCAGGTGCGGCACCCGAGCTCGGGCACGAGTGTGGGCTATGGCGAGCTCGCGGCGGCGGCCGCCCAGCTGCCCCTGCCCGACGAGCCCGTCTACAAGGATCGCAGCACCTACGAGTACATCGGCAAGCCCTTCCCGCGCATCGACATCCCCGAGAAGGTGTTCGGCGAGCCGGTGTACGGCATCGACCGGGCGGTCGACGGCATGCGCTTTGCCGCGGTGGCGCCGCCGCCCATCGCTCAAGGGCGGGTCACCGGGGTGGGCAACCGCGACGAGATCCTGGCCATGCGCGGTGTCGAAGCGGTGGTGCAGCTGGACGACGGGGTGGCGGTGGTGGCCGACAATCCCTGGCGTGCCGAACAGGCCGCTCGCAAGCTGATCGTCAACGCGGACCCCCCGAAAGGTGGGCTGCTCGACGACAAGGCCGACCTGAAGCGCCGCAAGGAGGGCGTGCGCGGCGACATGAACGAGCTGGGCACCCGCGGCGAGGGCCTGGGCCCGCTGCAAGGGGTGGCGGTCGAAGCGGAGTACTCCACGCCCTACTACGCGCACGTGCCCATGGAGCCGCTGAACTGCACGGTGTGGGAGGCCGGCGGCAAGACCCACGTGGCCACCGGGGTGCAGGGGCCGCTCGCCGGGCGAAACATGGCGGCCCAGACGCTGGGCGTGGGCCTGGACGACGTGGTGTTCCACGCGCACACGATGGGGGGTGGCTTTGGGCGCCGCAATGGGCTGATCCACGAGTCGCTGAACTGGATTCGGCAGGCGTGCCAGATCCAGCAGGCGGTGGGTGGCGCGGTGAAGATGACGTGGTCACGCCAGGCGGGCATCGCGATGAGCACCTTTCATCCGGGCGATGCGGCCTGGATCCAGGCGACCGTCGACGACCAGGGGTGGCCCACGGCGTGGCACACGCGCCTGTTCGCCCCGCTGGGGAACGTGCGCGAGGCGATGCCGCCGTACCGGGTGCCGTCGGTTCGGGTCGAGTCGGCCGAGGGCGAGCCCCTGGTGCCGTTCGGCTACTGGCGCAGCGTGGCGGCCTACGCCAACATCTACTTCATCGAGTGCTTCGTGGACGAGCTGGCCCAGAACGCGGGGGCCGATCCGGTCGCCTACCGGCGTGCGCTTCTGCGCGACGGGTCTCGCGAGCAGCGGGTGCTCGACCGCGTGGCGCAGATGGCCGACTGGAAGGGCAGGGTGCGGGGGGAGCGCGGCTATGGCGTGGCCTTCGCCGAGTGTTTCGGCAGCATCATCGCGGTGATCGCCGAGGTGTCCGTGGACGGGGGCAAGCCCGTGGTTCACCGGGTGTGGAGCGCCATCGACTGCGGCACGCCGGTGAACCCGGGCAGCGTCGAGACCCAGACCCAGGGGGGCATCTATTGGGGGCTGTCGGCGGCGCTGTACGGCAAGATCGAGTTCGTGGACGGAGCCGTCGTGCAGAGCAACTTCCACGACTACCGGGTGGCGACCTTCCGCGACGGGCCTCGCGTGTACGTCGACGTCCTGGAGTCGCCCGACGCGCCGATGGGCGGTGCGGGCGAGGTGTCCACCCCGCTGGTGGCGCCGGCCCTGGCCAACGCGCTGGCGGCGCTCACCGACCGCCCGCGCGACCTGCCGCTGCTCTCCTGAGGTATCGATGCCCATGCTGTTGTCTGTCGTTGCTGCTGTGGCCCTCGCGGGGCCGGTCGATGCCCAGTACGGGGTGTGCGTGCACTGCCACGGCGCCCATGGAGAGGGGCGGCCCGAGCTGGGAACCCCCCGCATCGGCGACCTGGACGCGGGCTACATCGAGCTGCAGCTGAACGCCTTTCGCAGCGGCCACCGGGGCCACCACGCGGCCGACACCGAGGCCAAGCCCATGGTGGCCATCGCCGCCGGGCTGCCCAGCGAAGCCGCCATCGACGAGCTGGCGGCCTTCGCGGCGGCGCTGAAGCCCGAGTACCGCGAGACTGGGCCGGCCGTGGCCGAGGGAGCCGCGATCTACGCGCCCTGTGTGAGCTGCCACGGCGCCGATGCCCAGGGCAGCGAGGCCCTGGGGGCGCCGTCCCTGCTGTACCAGGACTCGGCCTACCTCACCCGCCAGCTGCAGAACTACCGGGACGGCAAGCGTGGCGGGCCGGGGGGGCCTCCACTGGCGCCAGCCATGGCGGCGATGGCCCAGCCGCTGTCCGACGACCAGATCACCGCGGTGGTGGGGCACATCGCCTCGCTGCGTCCGGAGCGTCCCGAGCTCGAGCAGTACGAGGTGACGCTGTCCAAGGACGAGGGCCTCGCCGCCTTCGCGGACATCTACGCGGTGGCCACGCACCCGCGCTGCATGAACTGCCATCCGGCCGGTGACGCGCCGCTGCACACCGACAGCAGCGTGCCTCACGACTTTGGGATCACGCGCTTCAGCCCGCTGCAGGGCGTGCACTGCAGCACCTGCCACGCGGCGGCCCCGGTGGGCGATGGGCTGGCCCCACTGCCCCCGGCGGATCCGATCTGGAGCATGGCGCCGGCCCAGATGGTGTTCGAGGGTCGCAGCCCGCGCGAGCTGTGTCTGCAGCTCAAGGATCCGGCCATCAACGGCGGGCGCGGGCATGTCGGCAGCACCGAGCACATCCGCGACGACCACCTGCTGCAGACCAGCTGGAAGAGCGGTCGTACCCCGCCACCCATCAGCCACCCCGAGCTGGTGAAGCGCTTCGAGACCTGGGGTCGGGCCGGTGGGCCCTGCCCGAGCGAATGAGGTCGTGGTTTCCGGCCCTGGTGGCGCGTCCAGAGCTGACCTACCTCGACAGCGCTGCCACCACCCTGATGCCCAGCCCGGTCTTGGACGTGGTGCGTTCGGCCCTGGACGCTGGGGGCAGTGCCAGCCGATCGGGGCACGCGCTCGGGGAGCGGGCGAGCGAGCGGTATGAGAAGGCCCGAGGAGCCGTGGCAGCGCACATCGGCGCCGATGCACGGGATGTCGTGTTCGTGCGCTCGGCGACGGAGGGGCTGAACCTGGTGGCCCAGGGGTGGGCACGGCGTCGGCTGGTGCCCGGCGACCGCGTGCTGGTCACGGCACTCGAGCACCACTCCAACCTGCTGCCGTGGCGACAGCTGGAGCGTGATGTCGGGGCGCGGGTCGAGGTCGTGGGCTGCAATGCGGCCGGGGACCTGGACCTGCGGTCGCTCGACCGGCTCCTGGACCGGGGAACGCGGGTGTTGGCGCTGACGCATGTGTCGAACGTCACCGGGGCCGTGGTGGACGTCGCTGCGGTGGTTCGGCGTGTGCGCGATCGGGCGCCCGGCTGCGCGGTGGTCGTGGACGGAAGCCAGGCCGTGGCGCATCTCTCAGTGGACGTGCGTGCGTTGGGTGCCGATTTCTACGTGTTTTCGGGGCACAAGGCCTACGGTCCGCTGGGTGCGGGCGTGGTGTGGGGTAGGCCCGAGCGCTGGCAGGAGTCGACCCCGCTGCTGTGGGGCGGGGGCATGGTGAGCGGCGTGGCCGACGGGATCGAGCTGGTACCAGCACCCTGGCGCTTCGAGGCGGGCACCCCGAACCACGTGGCGGCAGTCGGGCTGGCGGCGGGGCTGGTGTGGACCGGGCGATCGACCGTGGACGTCGAGGGGGTGGCGCGCCAGCTGGCGGCCATCCCTGGCGTCCGAGTGCTCGGGGCGCCGCGGAGGCGCGTGGGGTCGGTGTCCTTCGTCGTGGACGGGGTGCACGCGCACGACGTGGGGACGCTGCTCGACGAGGGTGGGGTCGCGGTTCGCGTCGGGCATCTGTGTGCCGAGCCCTACCTGAGGGCACTGGGCGAGCGGGCCGCGGTGCGGGCGAGCTTTGGGGCCTACAGCACCGACATCGAGGTGCGTTGGCTGGTCGAGGGAATCGGTGCGGCGCTCGACAGGCTGGGGGCGGGGTCGTGAGCGAGCTGTACGACGATGCATTGCTGGGGCTGGCCCGAGCGATGCCGGGGCTCGCTGAGAGGCCGACGCACACGGGCACCGCGAAGAACCGCTTTTGTGCCGACGAGCTGCGGGTCGGGTTGGTGGTGGTGGACGACCGGGTGCAATCCGTGGGCTGGGCGGGCGAGGCGTGCGCGGTGTGCCGGGCGAGCGCGGCGCGCCTGGCAGAGCTGCTCACCGGGCGGCCGGTGAGCGAGGTGGACGAGCAGGAAGCGCAGCTGGAAGCGGTGCTCGCGGGCGCGGACGAGGGGCCGTGGTCGGGCTTTGCTCGGGTGCGGCGGCATCCCTCTCGGGCCGCTTGTGCGCGGCTACCGTTCGAGGCGGTGCGGTTGGCGCTGGGAGTGGGGGAGGCTCAGGCCAGGCGAGACGCAGCCCCCACCGAAGAAGCGTGGGGCAGTCGTCTGGCCTGCCCAGTCACTGCCCTGGCGCCAGACCCCTGGTCGGCGGCGCTGCAGTTCCGCGAGCGCGGGCTGGGGGTGGCGCTGGCGACGCTGGTGGAGGTGGTCGGCAGCAGCCCGTGCCCGGTGGGCAGCAAGATGGCCATTGCGTCGAGTGGGGAGTTCTGGGGCGCGGTGTCGGGAGGATGCGTGGAGTCGGCCGTCGTCCAGGCCGCGCTGGAGCTGCTGGAAGGGCGCCGCGAGCCCGGGGTCGAGGCCTACCAGATCGCCAACAGCCAGGCCGGCGAGGTGGGGCTGCCCTGTGGCGGGCGGGTGCGCATCCGCATCGAGCACGCGCCCGGAGATGACCCGCTGCGCGCCGCGCGCGCGGCATGGCTGGCGAAGCGGGACCGGCTGGTGCTGGTGGGCGGGACCCGGGTGGCCCAGGTGCTCGCCGAGCTGGCGGGACCGCTGGAGCTGGAGGTCATCGTCGTCGAGCCGCGGCCGGGCTTCGCGGGTCCGGGGCGCTTTGGTGTCGAGGTGCGGGTCGACCGTCCCGAGCGCGTGCTGCCGGAGCTGCTGGGTCCCCGAACCGCGGTGGTGATGCTGACCCACGACGCGGCGGTCGACGATCCTGGGCTGCGCGTGGCCCTGGCGTCGGACGCCTTCTACGTGGGCGCGCTGGGGAGCCGCAAGACCCAGGGTGCGCGGCTGGAGCGGCTCTCAGCGGCGGGCGTGCCCGGCGAGCACCTCGCCAGGCTGCGCGGCCCGGCCGGGCTGTCCATCGGTGCGGTGGGACCCGCCGAGATCGCCCTGTCCATCCTGGCCGAGGTGGTGGCCGCGCGGCGGTCGGCGGAGCCATCGCAGGTCGGCAGCGTGGTGCTGGCGGCGGGCAGCTCCAGGCGGGCGGGGCCGGCGAACAAGCTGCTGAACAGCATCGACGGCGAGGCCATGGTGCGTCGGGTGGTGCGAGCGACCGTCGAGGCGGCGCTGGGGCCGGTGGTGGTGGTGCTGGGGCACCAGGCCGACGCGGTGCGAGCGGTGCTCAGCGACCTGCCGGTGCAGCTCGTGGTCAACGACGAGCACCAGGCCGGGATGGGGCGGTCGATCGCGGTGGGCATCGAGGCGGTCGCGGCACACGGCGTGAGTGCGGCGTTCGTGGTGCTGGGCGACATGCCCTGGCTACGCGGGGAGGACCTGCGCCGGCTGGCGGCGACGCACACCGCGGCCACGCGGGATCTGGTCATCGTGCCGGTGGCTGGGCAGGGGGAGGAGCGGCGGCGCGGGAACCCGGTGCTGTGGCCCAGCCGGTACTTCGCGGCGCTGATGGGGCTGCGCGGGGATGTCGGTGGGAAGGGGATCCTGGCGGCGGCGCCCGGGGCCGTGCTGGAGGTTGGGGTGGACGGGGATGGGGTGTTGTTGGATGTGGATGGGTGAGGCTCGTGGCCGTCGACGTCCGCGGCCGGAACCTGGGGGTCGCTCTGCGCGCAGACACGCGCCGAGCTTCCGCTCCCGGGAACAGAACGGGGTCCTGCTTCCGCCCGAGGCCGATGGAGGCCGTGTGGTTCCGGGCCAGGTCTCGAAAAGCCGCCTTTCCCGATGGCGGTGCGTTGGGGTCGCCCCTGGTTGCGGAGGTTCGACGCCGGTCTGTTCCGGCAGTCGGAAGTTCAGGGCGGGTCTGATGTGCACAGCGGCCATGAGCTTCCGCCCTGGCGCACCGACCACGACGACGACGACGTCCACGTCCACGTGACGGTCCACGTCTACGTCTACGTCTACGTCTACGTCTACGTCTACGTCTACGTCTACGTCTACGTCTACGTCTACGTCTACGTCTACGTCTACGTCTACGTCTACGTCTACGTCTACGTCTACGTCTACGTCTACGTCTACGTCTACGTCTACGTCTACGTCTACGTCTACGTCTACGTGCCCGTGCCCGTGCCCGTGCCCGTGCCCGTGCCCGTGCCCGTGCCCGTGCCCGTGCCCGTGCCCGTGCCCGTGCCCGGGCCGTGACCGCGACGTGCACGGGCGAGTCGACGTCCACGAATCGCCGTCGACGGCCGGGCCGGTGCGGCCCGGTCACCGTGCCGCAAGCAGCCGGAACCTGGGGGTCGTTCTGCGGGCAGACACGCGCCGAACTTCCGTTCCCGGGAACAGAACGGGGTCCTGCTTCCACCCCGAGGCCGATGGAGGCCGTGTGGTTCCGGGCCAGGTCTCGAAAAGCGGCCTTTCCCCTTGGCGGTGCGTCGGGGTAGCCCCTGGTTGCGGAAGTTCGACGCGGGTCTGTTCCGGCAGTCGGAAGTTCAGGGCGGGTCTGATGTGCACAGCGGCCATGAGCTTCCGCCCTGGCGCACCGACCACGACGACGTCCACGTCCCCGTCCACGTCCACGTGACGGTCCACGTCTACGTCTACGTCTACGTCCACGACCACGACCACGACCACGTCTACGTCTACGTCTACGTGCCCGTGCCCGTGCCCGTGCCCGTGCCCGGGCCCGGGACCGCGACGTGCACGGGCGAGTCGACGCCACGAATCGCCGTCGACGGCCGGGCCGGTGCGGCCCGGTCACCGTGCCGCAAGCAGCCGGAAGCTGGGGGTCGTTCTGCGGGCAGACACGCGCCGAACTTCCGTTCCCGGGAACAGAACGGGGTCCTGCTTCCACCCCGAGGCCGATGGAGGCCGTGTGGTTCCGGGCCAGGTCTCGAAAAGCCGCCTTTCCCCATTTCGGTGTGTCGGGGTAGCCCCTGGTTGCGGAAGTTCGATGCCGTTCTGTTCCGGCAGTCGGAAGTTCAGGGCGGGTCTGATGTGCACAGCGGCCATGAGCTTCCGCCCGGAGCACCGACCACGTCCACGTCCACGTCTACGTCCACGTCCACGTGCCCGTGCCCGTGCCCGTGCCCGTGACCGTGACCGTGGACGTCCGCGGGCGAGTCGACGCCACGAATCGCCGCCGACGCCTGGCCCGGTGTGGCCCCCGTCACCACCCCGCTGGTTGGGGGTGGGATGGGCTGTTGTTGGATCTGGACGGGTCAGGGGCGATGTAGGATCCGGCATGCTCTCGCTGACCGCCCTCGCCATTGTCGGAGCTCTCGCGCACGGCGAAGTCTGCCCGGGGGCCAACAACCCTTCGGCACCGCCGCCGGTCGAGACCGACGACCTCGCTCGACCCCCGGCTTTCAGGCCGGCCGCCGTCTTCGTGTCCGACTGGTCGGCCATGCCCGGTTGTGAAGGCCACGCGTCCGTCGTGGTCGAGCTTCACATTCCCGATGGTGCGTTCGGCGAGGCGATCCACGCCCATCGTGTGGCTGCGTTCGGCCACGCGGACACGCTGGGGAGTCCGGAGCCCCGCCCCAGCCTGGAGTCCATCGTCGAGGGCCGGGTGGCAGACCCAGCGGCCGCCAAGGATGCCCTCTACGATTCGCAGCGGTCGTGGCTCGCGTCGCAGCCGCCCGAGGTGAAGGACGAAGCGGCTAGCCTGGAAGCCGCCGCGAAGCGCCTCTTGATGGCCGAGGTGAGCGTGCACGGCGAGCCACCGCCAGGACTCGCGGTGACCCCGGACTCGTTTGTGCATTGGCATGTCGGCCCACGGTTCCGCGACTCGGTGCTGCTGGCGGGGTCCTGGTCTTCCGGCTTCGACGCGCCGGTCGGTCACCTCTACTTCCCGATGCCCACGGCCACGCCACCGTTCGACTTCCGCCTCGAGATCCGGCCTCGGGCGCCCGGCGGAGCGGTCGGTGACGCCGTCTCCATCCGCTTCGTCAGGAAGCCGGGCGAGCGTGTGCAGGCTCAGGTCTTGCCTTAGACCGCTGCGCGACGGGACGCTCACGGCCCCTACGCGTACCTCACCCCCCTCCCATCCCGCACGAAGCCCCACAGCTCCACCCCGCTCTGCACCGCCAGGTCCACCGCCAGGCTCGATGCGGCGCCGACGGTCACGACCACCGCTACCCTCGCCACCAGCGCCTTCTGCACGATCTCGAAGCCGGCGCGGCTGCTGACCACCAGGATGGCATCGTCGCAGGGCGTGCGGTCAGCGCGCAGGCGGGCGCCCAGGACCTTGTCGACGGCGTTGTGCCGGCCGATGTCCTCGCGCAGCAGATCCAGGGTGCCGTTCAGGGTGAACAGGGCGGCGGCGTGCAGGCCGCCGGTCTGGTGAAAGCCGTCCTGACCGGCGCGCAGCAGGTCGGGCAGGCCCATCAGCAGGGCGGGATCGACGTCCGGGGTCGCTGAGAGCGGGGGGGCATGCTGGTGGATGCGATCGATGCTGGCTTTGCCGCACAGCCCGCACGAGCTGGTGGCGTACAGCTCGCGGGTGGCCTTGTCGATGGCCTCGCGGTGGGCCTCGACGCCGGCAGCCAGCACGCAGTCGACGGTGTTGCCGCGGGTGTCGCCGGGCTGCTCGACGTGGCGCAGGGCGGCGAGGTCGTCGGCGCCGTCGATGACGCCCTCGGTCCACAGGAAGCCCGCGGCGAGATCCAGGTCGTGGCCCGGGGTGCGCAGGGTCACGGCCAGGGGCGTGCCCTCGATGCGAATCTCGAGTGGCTCCTCGACGGCGACCCGGTCGGGTTCCGAGGCACCGCCGGGCCAGCGAGTGACGGGACGTTCGGTGGTGGACATGGCCTTGGGTTAACGGTGCCGTTTCCCGGAGGACGCATGTCGTTCGAGCGTTTCGAAGAGCAGATTGTGGGCGCCACCGATGCGGACGCCCAGCGCGCCCTGGCCAGCGAGATCGGCCGCTGGCGGGCCCAGCACCTCACCGATGTGCCGGCCCTGCGCGACGCCGCCTACGCGATGTCGCGTCTGTTCGTGCTGCTGGGCGATCAGGACTCCGCTCGGCGCGAGGCCCACAGCCTGGTGTCGCTGTGCCAGACCCCGCCCGAGGCTCGGCCGCCCGAGCTGCGCGACGCCCGCGCCTGGCTGACCAGCCTGGGGGGCGAGGCCGTGGTCGCCACGCCGTCCCGCAACCGGCGCGAGCGCGGCGAACGCGGCGACCGGAAGGATCGCAAAGGACGCGAGCGCGGCAACCAGGTTCCGCTGCGCGAGATCGCCGCCAAGGTGAACGCCGGCAAGGTGGCCGACGCCCTGGCGCTGCTGGACGGTCGGGGTGGTGACCGCGCCACCCTGCTGGCCACGTGGGCCCGGGTCCGGCACATCCGCTCGGCCGATGCCGGCTCGCGCGAGCAGCTGTTGGCGGCGCTCGACGCCCGCCTTGGCGAGATCTTCTTTGCGCAGGGAGGGCGCACCGAGCGCGCTCCCCGGGCCGAGCAGGCCGAGCGTGACGACCGTCCCAAGGCCGACACCGACAGCCCCCTGGCCAAGCTGGTGGGCGGCCCGGTGCCGTTCAAGCGCAACGATCGGATCGCGGTGCTCGAGGCCTTCCTGGACGAACACCCCGACAAGACGGACATCCTGGCGGCGACGGCCCTTCGGGAGCACGTGGCCTCGCAGGGGCGCAAGCGTCCCTCGCCCTGGATGTTCACCTTTGCGGTGCGCGCGCTGGCGACGGGCGGAGCCGAGACCCGCAGCGCCATCCGCGACCTGGGCGACGCCTTCGCGGTCACCGCGTACAGCGAGGCGCCTGTGGCGGGCATCGTGTCGGTGCTCTCGGAGGCGCTGAACGAAGACTGGAGCGCCACCAACGTGCGTCGTGGCGTGCTTCCCAAGGGTGGCGAGCCCCACGACCGCAAGGTGTGGACCGCGCGCCTCAACGACGGCTTCACCGAGCGCATGCTCGCGGTGGCGTCGCCGCAGGGCCTGGGCGAGCTGTCGGGCAAGGTGGCGCGTCGGGTGGCCGAGCTGGCGCCCATCGCGGTGCTATGGGCCAGCGGGCCCCAGCATGCCGAGCTGCGTGCCGCGGCCCAGGCCGTCGGCCTGCCCACCGTGGATGGGGACAGCCCTGCCGAGGTCCTGGCCGCGCTCAAGGGTGCGACGCCGCGAGAGATCGCGGCTCGGCCGCCGCGGGACTCTGGCCCGGCCGCCGCTGCCGAGGCCAAGGCCCCACGAGAGCCCAAGGCCCCCAAGCGTGACCTCAAGGCCGAGCTCACCGCGCTGCTCACCGCCGACGAGCTGGATGTGGACGCGCTGAACGAGGTGGTCGCCGCTCATCGCAAGGTCCGCTTCGCGCTGAACGACGGGGCCGCTGTCCTGCAGGGGCTCGACGCCGCCGCCCGCGATGCGCGCGGTGCCGCGCTGCTGATGGCCGCCCACCTGGGTGCTCCCGAGAACGTGCTGCTGTCCCGGGGCGTGAGCCTGTCGGTCGAGCTGGCCTCGGCGAACCCGACTGGCGCCGTGGCCGCGCTGCTCACCGACGGGCCCACCGCGGCTCGCTACGGCGGCCCCGGCATCGGCGACCTGGTCACCATCGCGGCTGCGGCCGCCGAGGCGGGCTGGCTGATGCACCGCACCTTCCGTGGTCCCACGGGCCGCGAGAAGCGCGAAGACGCAGTGCTGACGGCGCTGGACGGCAACGCCGACTCGCTGTGGCGGCTGGTGCTGCGCAAGGGCGAAGACGAGGCCGAGGTCTGGTTCCTGGGTGCCGACACCCCTGAGGCTCGCGCGACGATGCCGCGGCTGCTGCAGCGGGATGCCAAGCGCGTGGTGGTGCTGCCGGTCGATGGCGACCTGCTGTCCTGGTACGGCGCGCTGGGCGGGCCCGAGGCGATCGGCTGGACCGGCGACGAGGCCGGTGAGGTGGTGGGCGCCCTGGGGTAGGGCGGCCGGAGGGGTGGCAGGCGGGACGCCTGCCCCACGTCAGGGGGGAGGAGCTGACCGAGGTGGTGCAGGCGTCCCGCCTGCCGAAGTCCTCTCGCTCATGCCAACCGCGGCCTCGCGCTCATCCAGGTCACCACGTTCAGGCTGAAGGTCGCCACCAGCACCCAGCCCATCGGCCCCAGCGTGCCCTCAGCGGTCGCCTTGACCACGAAGCCAGCGATGAGCAGGTCGGCGATGGCATTCCCCACTGAGATGCGCTTGCACAGGGCCTCGTCGACGATGTCGCGCACCAGCACCAGCATGGCTCCCAGGGCCAGCAGGATGGCGCCGAGCATGCGGGCGACCAGCAGGGTGTGCGGGGACTCTGGGGCGCCCAGGATGCCCAGGATGAGCATGGGGGCCACGATCAGCAGCGGCCCGAAGACGAAGCAGCTGGTGGCCTGGAGCTGGCACTGGCGGCGGAAGGTCAGAGCTCGTCCACCGATTGCAGGGTGTAGTGGCCGCCGAGCGGCTCGTGCCGGAGGGCTGCGGCCAGCGCCTTGGCGGTGGCTTCGGGGTCGGCGTCGCCGTACCCCAGGTGGATCTGGGCGCGGCCGCCGGTGATGGGCTCGCGCACCACGGGAACGCTGACGGGACGGCCGTCCAGCACGATGGCCATGCGCTTGTTGACGTTGCGCTCGGTCAGCCGGCCAAAGATGCCGCGACCCTCGTACGAGAAGTCGATGAGCACGATCGCCGTGCCGATCTGGTCGTAGCTGACGGTGGCGTCGGCGATGTGCGCGTTGGTGATGGCGGCCGGCTCGACGAACAGGGTCTCGCAGCCGTAGCCGGGCGTACAGTCCTGCAGCTCGACCACGTCTCGCCCCGCGCCGTTGACCACGGAGTGGATCCCGAGATGGTAGGGAGGCAGCACGTGGGCCATCAGGCCGTCGACATCGCCCACGTCGTGCAGCTCGATCTGGACGGAGCCTGGCGAGGCCTTCACCCTGGCGTCGACCCCGAGCTCGGACAGCCGCTGGGACAGCACGTCCGCGTCGCGGTCGGCTTCACCGCTGGCCGACAGGGTCACCCGAACGTTCAATTCGCCGTCGTAGGGACCTGGCTCACCGAATCGCGCCACTCCCCCGCTCGCCGCGAAGCCCGCGAACGTCAGGCCTCCCAGGAGCGCGACCGGCACGGGCATGAACGCCAGCCAGCCCTTGGAACCGGGCTGGGTGTCGGCTTCGAGGAGCCAGCGGCCCGCGAGCACGACGGCCGCTGGCGCGGCCAGGACCGTCAGCAGCGTGCTCAGGGGGCCCTGAGCGCCCTGGGCGGCGGCCGTCAGGGCCAGATCGGCGGCCACGATGGGCAGCAGCACCAGGTCGACAGGGGAGCGCACCGGGAAAGAGCCCAGCTTGGCGGGCCAGGTGGGGCTGCGCCATGCGACCAGCCCCAGCATCGCGACGCATGCGGCCGCAAGGCTGATGCTGTGCCATGGCAGGTCGCCCGAGTAGGCGGCAGCGATCCCTTCGGCGATGGTGACATCGACGATCGAGGCGATGGCTGCGGTGGCTCCGATCAGCAGCGGACCGCTGGCGATGCCGCTGCGGGACAGCCAGTTGGCCATCAGCCAGGCGACTGCGGCCATGGCGGCCACCGTCATGGCGACCTGCAGCTGGAAGGCCAGACCGGGGTACATGACCAGGCTGACGTCGCCCATTCCCGCCTGCTCGAGGGACACGGCGGCGGACCACCCGGTGTATGCAGCGGCGAGCAGGTAGCCAGCGGCGATGGCCGCGTTGGTCTTGGCGTCATCGGAGTCGGTCCAGGCACGCAGGGCCCGGAAGGGGACCAGCCAGCCCAGCCCGACGGTGATCGAGATGGGAAAGTAGAGTCCCCAGGCGCCCAGCAGCTCGCCGTCGATGCCCGGCAAGGGCACGAAGCCGGCGACCAAGACCGCGCCGACGCAGAGCAGCGTGATCGCCCAGTGCAAGGGTGCGAACCACGGCTCGGGCGGTTCTTCGCCCGGAGGCGGCCACTCACTCACTGCACACCCCCAATCCACACCTCGACCGGAGCCGCCGGCACCCCGTCGACCTCGAGCTCGACACGGTAGGCGCCAGGGCCGGGTGGCGTCCACAGGGCCGTCGCCATGGGGCTGACCGAGGCGACCTGCTGCCCGTCCACGCGCCAGACCGCGGCCTTGGCTCCGCTGGGCGCTGAGACGCGCAGGGGGAGCTGCTGATCGGCGCGGGGGGATCTTGGGTCGACGTGGAAGACCGCGCCCGACGGCGGGTAGGCGATGGCCACGGCGTCGACCTGGCCCTCGCAGCCCTCGAGGCCCTCGTCCTGGGCCCAGGCAGCGAACGCGGCGGGCCAGGCGACGTCGCAGCCCTCGCGGTGCCAGTCGCAGGCCGGGGCCGGCGGTCGCTCGCTGCGCTCCCAGTCCTGCACGACGTGGGGGCAGTGGGGTCCAGGGGTGGCCCCGGACAGGGCGCAGAACGAGCGTGATTCGAGGCCCGCGGGGGGCTGCGCCGCCCGGGACTCGCCGCCCGTGACCCGGTCCATGACCGCGCCCCACAGCGGGGCCGCGCCCGAGACGCCGCTGACACCCTGCGCCATCGGCCGGCCGTCGAAGTTGCCCGCCCACACCGCCACCACGTAGCGGTCGGTGAAGCCCACGGTCCAGTTGTCGCGGAAGGCGGTGGACGTGCCGGTCTTCACCGCGACGGGGTACTCGCGGGTGAGTGCGCCGCTGCGGCCGAAGGAGCGCACGCGGGCGACGGGGTCGGACAGGATGTCGGTGACCTGGAAGGCGGTCCGCTCGGACAGGAAGGGCTGGGCCTCGGGCACGTCGCCGGCAACCAGGGTGAGCGGCCGCCAACGGCCGTGGTTGGCCAGCCCGACGTAGGCGGAGGTGAGCTGCTCGACGCTGGCCGAGGCGGCCCCGATGGCCATGCCCAGGCCAAAGTGCTCGGGACGCTCGGCCATGTCGATGCCGATGGCCCCCAGGCGCTGGTGCAGCGTGTACACACCCACCTGCTCCAGGGTCACGACCGCGGGCAGGTTGTCGCTGTTGGCCAGCGCCTCGCGGGCGCGAACCGGGCCCTGGAAAGTGCGGCTGTAGTTGTCGGGCGCCCACGAACCGTGGGTGGTGACGTAGCGGCGAGGCAGGTCGGGAAGCACCGTGGCCGGGGACATGAACTCGTCGAAGGCGATGCCGTACAGCATCGGCTTGAGCGTGCTCCCGGGGCTTCGCGCGGCCACGATGCCGTCTACCTGGCCATCGGGGGCGTGCCAGTCGGCTGAGCCCACGTAGGCGAGCACCGTTGCGTCGGTCACGTCGGCGACCAGGACCGCCGCGTGGTCGATCTGCCAGCCGTCGAGCTCGTCGATGTGCTCGGCCACCAGGTCCTGCACGTCGCGCTGCAGGTCGGCGTCGAGCGTGGTGTGCAGCTCGCGGGCGCGGGGGTGCTCGCCGATCACGCGCTCGACCAGGTGCGGGGCGAGGGGGCGCTCCAGGGGGGTGCGCAGCTCGATGGGTTCGGCCTTGGCGAGGGCCGCTTCGCTGCTGGACAGGCTGCCGGCCGACACCATGGCGTCGAGCACGCGGTCGCGGGCGTCGCGGGCGGCGGTGGGGTCGACGCGCGGGTGCAGGCGCTCGGGGGCGGGGAGCACCGCGACCAGGGTGGCCGCCTCGGCGACCGACAGCCCGGCCGGGCTCTCGTCGAAGCACTCGCGGGCCGCGGCGGCGATGCCCCATGTGCCCCGGCCGAAGTAGGCCCGGTTCAGGTACCAGGTCAGCAGCTCGTCCTTGGACAGGTGCGCGTCCAGGCGCAGGGCCCACCACGCCTCGAAGACCTTGCCGCCGAGGCCCGGCGGGCGCGTGGCGAGCAGGCGTGCGGTCTGCTGGGTGAGGGTGCTGCCGCCCTGCACCACGTGGCCGGCGCGCGCGTTGGCCAGCGCGGCGCGGCCGATGGCCAGGGGATCGATGCCCGGGTGGGAGTAGAAGCGCCGGTCTTCGGCGGCGACCAGCGCGTCGACGAGCTCGGGCGCCACCTCGTCGAGCTCGACCCAGGCGGCTCGCCCGCGCTCCGGGGTTCCCCGCTCGGCCAGGACGACGCCGTGGCGATCGAAGACGATCGTGCGCCGATCGTCATCGAACCAGGCCTCGGACAGGGGCCAGGCGAGGGCTCCTGCGGCAGTGCCCAGCGTGATCAGCGCGGCGATGGCGAGCCGCTGCTTCACTCCTCGTCTTCGTCCTCGTCGAGCTCGGCGACCTCGGTGGCCTGGCCCACCACGAAGGTGCCGGCCTTGGTGCGGCCGAAGATCTCGGGCTCGTACATCTCTTCGGCGGTGATGGGCGGGTGGTCATAGGTGCCCGGTGAGGTCGCGCGCACGGCGTAGCGGTAGGTGTGGATGCCGGGCGCCATGTAGTCGGCGTACAGGCGCACCTGGTCGTCGCGCAGCTCGTGGTGGTCGAAGGCGCTGCTGCCGCCCCAGCGCGGAAGCTCGTCGGTGCCGCGGTCGTCGCCGTCGTCGTCGGTGCCGTACGCGTTGGGCGCGCGGCTGGTGGTGGCAAAGCTGGTGTCGACGGGCTCGAGTCCGGCAGGCAGGTGATCGACGACGGCCACGTTGTGCCGCTGCATGCCGGTGACCACGCGCACGGTGACCGCGAGCATGGAGCCCGCGGTGACCGAGCCCGCTCCACCGGCGCCGTCGACCAGCTCCATGGTGCGCACCACCGAGAAGCCCTCGTCGCGGGCGCCCACCTCTGTGGGCACGTAGGCGAGGCGGGCGTCGTAGTACAGGCGCCCTCCCGATGTCGTGAACTGCAGCTGCCCGTCGGTCAGCTGGTCGAGGGGCACCTCGAGCTGCATAGAGTCGGGCTGGGCCAGCACGCCCTTGAACAGCTCGGTGCTGGCCAGCTTGATCTCGATGTTCATCGGGCTGCCGCTTGCTTCGTACATCTTGTGGAAGCGGGCCAGCGAGGCCAGCACCGCGGCCGTTCCGCGCGTGTTGTGCCACCGACCATCGCCCTTGCGCGAGCCGGCCAGGTGCTTGGCCAGCCTGGGGGCCAGGCTGTGCTCACCGCGGGTCACCAGGATGGCCTCGAGCACCGCCGCCGTGGACAGGTCGTCGCTGCCCCACAGCCGCGCCCAGCGACGGCCATCGTTCTCTTTGACGCTGGCGCTGGTGGGCTCGATGACGATGCGCGCAGCCATGGCTTGCTCGAGCTGGGTGGTGCGCGTGTCGGGGCCGGTGGTGCGGGCGATGGCCTCCATCAGGCTCGCCTGGCCCAGCACCGACAGGTCGCGGGAGTGCTTGAACAGGGTGCTGTTGTGGCCGGCATCGCCCTGGCCGGCGCGGGCCAGCGCCACGGCCACGTAGGCCTGGGCCGACAGCGTGGTGAGCGCGTCCCAGGACCGGGGCTTGTTCTGCCCGTTCAGCACGCCACGCAGGTAGCGCACGTTGTCGTCGAACAGGGCCTGATCGACCTGGAAACCGGCCTCTTTGGCGCGCCCCATGAACTCGACCGCGTAGGCGGTGCCCATGGGCGACGCGTCGCGGGAGCCCTTCCAGTAGCCGATGCCGCCCGAGTAATGTCGGAAGCTGCGCAGGTCGGCGAGCGTTCCCTCGACGCTGGCGCGCAGCTTGTCTTCGGGGATGTCGATGCCGGCTGGCTCGCGGATCTGGAGTGCGAGCAGGGCGCCCATGGCGCGGGAGGTCGTCTGCTCGACGCAGCCATGCGGGTACTCGGCCAGGTAGGTCAGGCCGGCGCCCGAGCCCACCAGCAGCGTGCTGGCGACGTCGACGGTGAGGCCGCCCTCGCCTGGCAGGGCGCCGCTGGGGCGGCCGATGGTCTCGGCGGTGACCGAGTCGGTGAGGCCGGAGGTGGCCACGGTCTCGAAGGTGAGCTGGCGCTGGACGGGAATGGTCCACTCGACGGCGTCGGCGTCGTCGCCGGCCTGGATGGTGAAGCGGAAGGTCGCCTCGCCGGGCTCGCCGCCGGTGAGCTGGAAGGGAACCTCTACGGCGCCCATCGCCGGGATCGTGAGCTCGACCGGGGAACCGGACAGCGATGCAGAGCCGCTCACCTCGCCCGACACCGTCACCATGCGGGCGTTCTCGGTGTTGTTGTGGGCCACGATGCCTGCGAAGGCCTGGTCGCCGCTGCGCAGGAAGCGCGGCAGCGCGGGGCGCGCGATGAGCGGGCGGGTGACCCGGATCTCTTCATCGTCGCTGCCGAAGCTCTCTGCCCCAGCGTCGACCACCGCCATGATGCGGAAGGTAGTGAGGTTGTCGGGCAGCTCGAAGCTGGCCTTCACCGAGCCGTCCGGGCCGGTCTTGAGATCGGGCTGCCAGGTGATGGTGGTCAGGAAGTTCTTGCGGATCTTGGGGCCGGTCGGCATCTCGCCGCCGCCGCCGCCCGGGTTGTAGCCCTTGGTCAGGTACGAGGCGCGGTCGACGATGCGGGTGCGGTTGTCGGCGGTCAGCGTCATCAGCTGGTGGTCGCGGTACATCGTGCTGTGCGCGTCGGGCGTCTGGTAGTCGGTGAGCATCAGCACGGCTTCGTCGACGGCGTACAGGGTGACGCCGGCGTCGGCCACGGCGTCGTCGCCGCGCTTGACGTCGATGGTGACGTTCACCGTGTCGCCCGGCCGGTACTCCTCGGCCTCGGGCACCACGTCGACGGCCAGGTGCTCGCCGCTGGCGTCGATGGACAGCTTGGTCATGCCGGCGAAGATCTCGGGCTTGCCGGCGTCGGGGCTGTTCTGCGGCGGGGCACCGTCGACCGCGAGCACCGAGATGTAGACGTTGGGCTTCCACGTGGGGGCGATGGGGATCTCGAGCGCGGTGGCCGCGCTGTCGAGCACCCGCACCTCGCTCCACAGCACCCCCTCGCGCTCGGCGCTGATCAGGGCGCGCATGCCCTCACGCGGGGCCTTCACCAGCACCTTGGCGGTGTCGCCGGGCTGGTAGAGCTGCTTGTCGGGAACCAGCTCGATGCGGTTGTCGTCGCTGCGCGCCCAAGACGCGCCGCCCTTGCCCACCACGTACAGCGAGTCGACCGACTCGATGGGGTTGCCAGCGTCGTCGGTGGCCTTGGCGATGACGCGGTAGCTGCCGGGATCCTTGGGGGTCCACTCGACCCGCGTGGGCTCGCCCGCGGTGGTGACCGACTCGGTGTGCACCGGGGTGTCGACCACGGTGTTCTCCCAGCGCCAGCGCCCGTCCATCGTCTTTTCGCGCACGGTGTTCCAGGTGCGACGCACCACCTCGACCTCGACGGCGCCGCCCTTGTAGGGCTTGGACTCGGTGGTCAGGCCGGCGACCTCGAACCAGGTGGCCTTGCCAGCCTCGGGTAGGCGCTCGCCCATGCGCAGCCCCGCGTACCAGGCCGAGGAGTGCACGTAGACCGAGCTGCTGCTGGCGATGGCCTGGCGGTCGTGGTCGGTGACGCGCGCCTCGAAGAACACCTGCTGCGGCCGGGTGTACTCGCCGGTGGGCAGCGTCCACGAGAACTGGCTGCGCCCCTGATCGACGTCGTCGGTCTTGCGGTCGAGCACGCCCGAGTCGCCGTCGTGGCCCTCGTCGTCCCACCAGCGGTACTCGGGCCCGAAACGAAAGCCCTCCCACTGCTCGCCTTCGGCGGTGAAGCGCCGCGGAGAACGCCACACGCTCCAGTCGACCTCGACGTCGTCGAGCGGGGCGCCGAACAGGTAGCGGGCATCGGCGGCGACGGTCAGGGCCTCGCCTGCGGTGCCCTCGGCGGGGCCGTCGACGCTCACCCGGAAGGCGGGTGCGCGGTAGGCGCGGGCCTGCACGCCCAGGTAGGCGGTGCGGCTTCCCCACTCACTGTTGGCCGTGATGCGCAGCGAGTAGTCGCCGTACTTCGCGTTTTCTTGCGGAGGCAGCTGTGTCGTCACGTTGACGCCGCCGCGGCTGTCGAGCGCGCCCTTGCCGCTGTCGATCTCGTTGCCGTCGGGGCTGTACAGGTTCCAGGTGACGTGCCCGTCGGGAATGTCGAGCCCTTCGGCACCCTGGAGCCGGAAGGTGGCTCGGGCGTGCACCTTGTCGCCCAGGCGGTACAGGCCTCGGTCGGTGAAGGCGTGGTGGATGGCCACCTGGCCGTCGTCGTCCCAGCTTGGCCAGTAGCCAGGCTGCAGATCGCCGCGCCAGTCGTGGTGCACGATCGACCGGTCGCTGCCCTTGGTGACCAGGGCCCAGACGCGCTGATCGTCGTCCCAGCGCTTCCATTCCTTGCCCGGGGTGGCCTTGCCGCTGGCGTGCCCGTTGGCGTCGGTGGTGAGCGTCTCGAGCCGCTCGCCGCCCTTGTAGATCTGCACGGTGGCGCCCGCCACGGGCTCGCCCTGGGACAGGCTTGTGACCCAGGTCTGGGTGCCGCTGGGGCTGACCTTGAGGTTGACCCCCAGGTCGGTGACCACCAGCACGGCGCGCTTGTGGATGGGCTGCTTGTCGCCCCACTTCTCGCGCACGTCGGGGGACCACAGGTCGTAGCCGATGATGCCGTGCCCGTCGGTGAGGTAGGGGCCCAGATCCAGGCCGCTGGCGCGCACCTCGTTGGGGGTGCCGGAGGTGGCGATGGGGTGGTCGCTGCCACTGGTGCGCAGCGCTGCGTCGAGGGCGTCGCGCCACGAGGGGACCTCGGTGAACAGCGACAGGTCGTTCATCGACGCGATGCGGGCGTTGACCGAGGACACGTTGAGGTGCTGCACGGGCAGGTCGTCGGCGTTGCCGGCGGCGTACACCATGAAGCCCTCGGGAGCAGCGATCCACGGCTCGAAGTCGCCGGTGGTGAAGGCGTACTCGGTGCCGCCCAGCTGCTGGCCGTAGGTGTCGGTGATGCCGGGCGAAAGCCGCACGGTGTAGGCGGTGCGGGGCTCGAGCTTGGGCCAGTAGCTGTAGCTGGTGGACTCCCACTCGCCCTTGGGAGGGCTCCAGTCGGCCGGCTGCGGCGTGATGCTCAGGTGCTGGCTGACCTGGGCCGACGAGACCGGGGTGGTGAAGCGCAGCTGGATGCTGGTGCGGGGGCGCGGCGTGCCCTTGGGCTTGGCCTCGGTGAGCCGCAGCGGCGGGTACGTGCGGAAGCTCTGCGACCACGTGTTGCTGGACGGCAGCGGGCCGTCCTTGCCCACGACACCGGGGTCGACGCGCAGGGAGTAGGCGGTGTCGGGCTGCATGCCGCGGGGGGTGACCAGCACCCGGTGTTCGTTGTCAGGTGCCTGGGGATCGCGGCCCAGCAGCACGTCGATGGTCCGGGAGCCCGCGCTGAGCTGCACGTGGGGGCGCACACGATCGACGTCGACGGGCTGACTGAACGTGAGCGCGAAGGGCTCGTCGGGGCGGGCGTCGTCGCGGTTGCGCGGACCGGCGCTGACCTCGGGCCGCTGGGTCTCGAAGGTCCAGCGGATCTCGTTCTCGAGCACGGTGCCATCGACCGAGCGCGTGCCCTTGGGCACCGTGCAGGTGAAGGCGGTGGCGTTGGGGAAGGCCTTGTCGTCTTGCGGCAGGAACACGGCGGTGGTGGTGCCGGCCCAGCGAGCGCGTCCTTCGATCTTGGGATCGCAGGACAGGGGCACCTTGCTGGTCATGGCGTCCAGATCGGACAGGGCCACCATGGGGCGATCGAAGACGACCGCGGCCTGCAGGGCCTTGCGGTCGGTGCCGAGCGGGGCGACGGTGACCACCTGCAGGCCGCTGCCCGAGCTCATGGGCGGGACGCCGGCATCGGCGAGCGCGATGGGCGGGGTGTCGGGGGCGGCCAGCTGGGTGGCCTGGATCTTCTGCAGCGCCTGGGCCACGTCGGGGGCCATGATGACCTCGCCTTCGCTGGCCTGGCGGCCGTTTCCGCAGGCGAGGGCGAAGGCGGTGGCGAGGGTTGCCGTGGCGATGGTGAGGGCGCGGGTCGTGTTCATGCGCGTTCCTGGGCGTTAGCGCCGGATCGAGGGGGAGGCCTGACTAAGCCATTCATCACTCCGCTGCCCGACCCGTATGCGGGCTGGCTGCGAGACATCCTGCAGGGCGAGGTCCCAGGCGAGCCCAGCTCGACCTGTGACAACTGTGCGATGTCGCCCCGGTGCGACAACGACCCCGGCCGCACGTTCCGTCCCGATGTGAAGTGTTGTGGCTACACTCCCACCACGCCGAACTTCCAGGTTGGAGCGGTGCTCGCCGGCAGGACGATGGACGAGGGGCTGCAGTCGATGCGGGCGCGAATTGCGGCCAAGCGCGGTGTGACGCCGCTCGGGATCATGCCGAGCAACGACTACATCGGGCGCTGGAAGGCGGCGCCCTTCGGCAGCGAGCGCGAGCTGCGATGCCCGCACTACGTCCAGGAGGGCGGCCTGTGCGGGGTGTGGAGGCACCGCGAGGCGGTGTGCACGACCTGGTTCTGCCAGCTCGAGCGCGGGGTGGTGGGGCAGCACTTCTGGATGACCCTGCGCAAGTTCCTGTTCTGCGCCCAGGACGCGCTGGTTCGGCACTGCGCGCGAGAGCTGGGGGCCGTCGAGGGCGCGCAGGGGGTGTGGGGCTGGGGGCGCTGGAAGAAGCGGGTTCCGGCCTACTACCAGGAGTGTTGGCAGATCGTGGGCGGGATGCACTGGAAGGAGGTTCGCCAGCTCGGGGGCTTCGAGCTGGGGGTTCGAGCGCGCGACCTCAAGGCAGCGCACCACGAACGTCGAAATCCGGTGCTGCCGACGCGGCTTCGGCGTGGCGAGTTCCGGCAAGAGGTGCTGGACGATGGAGCGGTCCGGCTGTGGGGTTGGGGTGCCTGGGCGAGCGTGGACGTCACCGTCCAGGAGCTCGCTGTCATCAACGGAATCGACGAGGCCGGATCCGAAGAGGTGCTGGCAGACGGCAAGGTCAGCAGGCAGCGACTCCAGGAGTGGGTGGATCAGCGGGTGATCGTGGGGTCGGGCGACGCAGGTTGAGGCGTGATGGGACTACGGAATTCCGCTTCCGCGAACCCGGTCCCCGAAGCCCCGCAGAATCTCCGCCACCGCGTCCTCTCGCTCGCCGAGCGCCTCGTCCACCCCCGAGCCCAGGCCGACCGCGACCGTCAGCTGGTCCTGGGGCGACTGGGCCGTGACCAGGCTCCACGCCCGGGCCGCCCGCACCCGCGCCTGGCCTGGCGCCGGTGGCCGTCCGTCCAGCGGCAAGGATGCACCGCGCGTCGGACTGCCCACGAACAGATGCCCGTCGATGACCTCGACCCACCACAGCGGGGCCTTTACCAGCTGGGCAGCGTGCCGTTCCTGGCCCTTGCCATCGGTCTGGTGAAGCCGCCCATCGTAGGTCGCAGCGAGCACACCGTCCTCGTGGGCTCTCAATCCCAGGACCGGGGCCGACTGCCACCGCCATTCTTCGTCGGGCTCGCCATTGGGCGCGCGTACAACAACGCGTCCGTCCTGACGTCCGAAGGCCAGGCGGCCGCCCGGAAGCTGCTCCACCCCGAAGCCGACGTGGTCCGTCCCCCCGCCGCCCTCCCAGAGCTCGGGCTCGCCGGTGGCCGGAACACGCAGGGCGATGGCGTCGTCGGCGCGCTTGTTGGCGCTGAACACCACCGAGCCGTCGTCGAGCTGAATCGAGTCCCACACCGTGCCCGGCACGGGGATGGCCTCGGTCAGGGCCAAGGACCGCGGGTTCCGACGCTCGATGCCGGCAGGCGTATGAACCACGAGCGCTTCATCGGTCCAGCGCGCGGCCCCGCCGCTCCCCGACAGCTGCCGACGTTCCCCGCTCACCGCGTCCAGCAAGGTCGGCCGTCCGTCGTCCGTGTAGAACAGGCGCCGTCCGTCGGGAGACCACGCCGGCTCCGGATGCCCCACCACGCCGGGAACCGCCAACAACGTTCGTCCGCTGGGTACGTCCACGATGCGGATGCCGTCGTCCCGCGAGAGCGCGACCAGGCGTCCACCCGGGTGCGGCACCACGCGCTTGGCGGCGAGTTCCTCGGCGAAGCCCACCGGTGTTTCCGGGAGTGCCCAGCTGGCCACGGTGCCCTGCGCACCGACCGCCGTGACCCACCGGCCGGCCGGGTCCAGGTCGACCGCGAGGGGCCGCTCGCGCATGCCCAACAGGTGGGTCTGGTGTTCGCCGGTGGTGGGGTCGATGACGCGGCCCATCCCGGCCTCGTCGAAGAACACCAGGGACGACCGATTCGCGTCGCCGATGTACCCCACGAAGCCTTCGCCGCGAACGGTCTGACCGTCGAGCAGACTCGTTCCGACCAGCCCGTCGCGCCGGCCGTTGAACAACCATCCGTCTGAGAGCACGACCCGCAGGCCCTGCTCGCTCTCCAGCACCGTGGCGCCGTCGGCGGTGCGGCGAACCTCGCCAGCGTAGTTCTTGTTCGGAGCCCGCCGCTCGGACCCGAGCACATGCAGGCCGTCTGGGCTCACCCCTTGGATGTACAGGCCCCCGACCCGGTCAGGGAGCTGCACTGGCTGCAGGTCGGTCGTCCATGCGGCCACCGGCGGTGCGGCGTCGTCCGACCAGCTCTGCGCGAAGATGCGGTCACCGCCGACCCAGGCGGCCTCGATTCGGACGCCTGGGTGCTGGCGCGAGGTGCGGGCCAGCTCCTGGCCCGCCCGGTCGCGCAGCACCAGGTCGGCGTCCTCGGTGGTGAGCAGGCGGTCGGGCTCCAACCAGGCCAGTGCACGCCCGCGCACGGCACCGGTCTCGTCGGCGGTGCCGTCCCGAAGGTCGATGCGCGCCCATTCGCCGGTGTGGGCCAGCGTCCAGGCATGCTCGCCGTCGTTCAACAGGGCGACGGTCGGGCCCGACACCTGGGCCATCGACACCGGCCACAGCCCGCGCGATGTGACGTCGGTCCAGGCCAGCGCCGGGATCACCGCATCCACGACCGCGTCCGCTTGCAGCAGGTCGTCCAGGGCGTCGTCGTAGTGGCCGGCGGCGACCCGCGCGGTGCTGCTGGCCACCAAGGCGCGGCTCAACTCCTGCCGGGTGCGCGCCTCGGCTGCCTGGGCGCGCTGGGCCGCGGCCGCGGACGCGTTGGCCGAGCGCCATACCGCCACGCCCGTGCTCCCGAGCGCCGCTGCTGCGATGGCAACCACGATGCCGCCCACGCCGATGCCGGTCCACAGGGTGCGCCGGTTCTTGTCGGCCCACTTGGCCAAGCGCTGGCCGGCCGTGTACCGCGCGGCAGAGACCAGCTCCCCGTCCACATAGGCCTCGATGTCGTCGTGCAGGGCCTTGACCGAGGGGTACCGGTGCTCTGGATCCGGTGCCAGGGCCCGTTCCAGGATGGCGTGCAGCTCCGGCGGTATCCTTCCGGGGGGCGGTCGGAAGGTCTGTCCGGCCTTCAGCGCCCCCACCACCGCCTGGGCGCCGTGGTCGCCCCAGGGCTTGGACCCGGTGAGAAGGAACCAGAGCACCCCGCCCAGCGCATACACGTCCGTTCGCCCGTCCTGGGTGCTGCCGGTCACCTGCTCGGGAGCCATATATGCCGGAGTACCGGCGGCCTTGGGGCGGACCTGGGAGTTCATCGACCACGCCAGCCCCCAATCCACCACCAAGACCTCGCCGTAGGCACCCAGCATCACGTTGTCGGGCTTGAGATCGCGGTGCAGCCAGCCCTTGTCGTGGGCGTACTCGATGGCTTCGCACACACGTCGAAAGATCTCGAGGCGGGCGCGCTCGGATGGGGGCGTGGACCCCGCCAGGACTTGCGCCAGGTTGTCGCCCTCGACGCGTTTCATCGTGAAGAAGGGTCGATTGCCATCGCGGGTGCCGGCGTCGTAGATCGGCACGATGGCTGGGTGATCGAGCAGCGCGGTGACCTTGGCCTCGTGCCAGAAGTCGGCCAGGGCAGCGTGCGAGTGCTGCAGGGCCGACTTGAGCGCAACCTCGCGCTCGAGCAGGCGGTCCATCGCGCTGTGCACCTCTCCCAGGCCGCCCCGGCCCAGCTCCTGGAGCACGTGGTAGCGGGCCCGGCCGGCGTTCTCGTCGTGTTGGGCCACCTCGGACTGCTGCAGCTCGACGTCCCCCAGCACGAATGTGAGCGTGGCGGCACTGAAGGTCTGGTTGTCGTCGGGCTTGCTCACTTCGTCTCCGCCCCCAGGTAGCCCAGCTCGCGCAGCAGCTCGGGGTCGTGCTCATCGCGGCGGGTCGGCCGCACCAGCTCGGTGTCCTTGGCCATCTGGGCGTGCAGGCGGTCGCGAACGGGCTGGTCGACGACCGGGGATTGCTCGCCGGGGTCGGCCGCGCGGTCGAACAGCAGCTCCGAACCCTGCTTGTGGTCGAGCATCAGCTTGTGGCGCGCGTCCTCGATGGAGGTCTCGTCGTCGTCGCTGAGCCTCAGGTGCCCGGTCGCGTGGCTCGGCTCGGCGCGCAGCAGGTCGATGCCGTCGACCGGGTGCGGGAGCGGGATGCCGGCCACCGCGGCCAACGTGGGCACGATGTCCACGTGGCGCGCCAGGCCCCGGCTCCCCGAGTGTCCCGCTCCCCACAGCACGAAGGGCACGTCCAGCACCTCGCCATGCAGCGTGGACCCGTGCTCCCAGTCGCCGTGTTCGTAGAACTCCTGCCCATGGTCGGACGTGAACAGCACCACCGTGTTCGCGGGCAGCCGCTGCCTCAGCTCGTGGAAACCCTGCAGCGCGCTGTGGGCCTCCAGACCGTACCGGCGCATCAGCTCGTCGCGGTATTGCTGGGGATCGTCGAGCTCGCCTTCGCGCAGCTTGCTCATGAAGGCGGTTCCACCGACCTCGTCGTCGGATGGCTTCTGGCTGTCGCCCGGCGTGTAGGGGAAGTGCGGGTCGGAGGTGTGCACGTACAGGAAGAAGGGTCCCTTCTCGCGGGAAGCGAGCCAGGCATCCACAGCCGCATGGGCCTCGCCCACGGTGGGGTAGATCTGGCGGCGATCGCCGTCCTGCCTCAGGTGCACGTACTGGTCGAAGCCTTGGTCGAAGCCCATCGACGCCGGAATGATGTCGTTGGTGACCACCGCGTGTGTCTGGTAGCCGCTGGCCGCGAACAGCTCTGCCAGGGTGGTGAGATCGGGCTCCAGGCCCTTGCCGGGCGCGTTGGCGCCATGCTTGCCCGGCCTCAGTCCGGTGAGGATGGTGGCCACCGACGGCCGCGTCCACGACGTCTGGGCGCGTCCCCGCTCGAACACCAGCGCGTCGTCGCAGCCCGAGGTGCACGGGCCGTGATCGGCTCGCAGCGAGTCCACGACGTAGACCACCACCGACGGAGGTTGTGGAGGCTCGGAGGCCGTGGAGCAGGCCCACAGGAGAGACAGCAACACGCGCCCAACATACAGGGCCCACGATGTACCTGCTCTCATGGCTCCGACGTCTCACCTCGCTCACCCGCTTGACGTGGTGGAGCGCGCTGTTCGTGTTCCTGTTCCTGTTCGTCGGCGTTCCCATGATTGGCCCCGCCCTCGAGCAGAGCGCGGTGCTCCTGTTCGGCGACGACGCGGTCAGCAGCGCGCTGTACTTCCTGGCCATCACCGCCGCCACCGGGGTGTTCGCCACCGCCATCGTGGGCGAGACCCGGCTGTTCCACGACGACAACCAGCAGGGCTACATGCTGCCGGCGCCCACCAAGCGGCTGGTGATGTTGGCCAGCGACGGCATGCTCCCCGTCGAGCTGTGCCAGGAGCTGCTCGCCACCACCGACCGCTACGCCTTCTTCGACAAGGTCAAGCGCAGCAAGCTGGGCCGCGGCGGCTGGGTGTGGCTGGTGCTGCGCGCGATGGAGCACCACCGTCCGGCCCTGCTGCAGCTGGTGTTCATCGTGAGCAACGACGGTCTGGGCGCCGACGGGCGCGAGGCCGAACGCGAGACCCTGGACCAGCTGCTGCGCCACTACGCCGACCTGCCCGTGCCCGGCCACGAGCTGGCCTTTCACCACGTCGAGGTGGGCTTTCGCCACATCACCTTCGGCGTCGGCTTCGAAGAGACACGGCAGGTGGTCGATGCCCTGCAGGACGGCATCGATCCCCAGGATGTGATCTTCGACTTCACCCCCGGCACCAAGCCCATGAGCACCGGCATGGTGATGGGCTGCCTCGACGAGCGCTACGACCTTCAGTACTTCATGCCGTTGCCCGGCCGTGAGGCGCGCGAGGACGCCATTCGCCACGCCCGCGACCACCTGGAACGCATGCGTGTGGGGGCGCGCATCGCCCCGCTGGATCCTCGCACGGTGGGCTGGGGCCTGCTGGACATCGAGAAGGCCGGTGGCTGCGAGCTCGAGGACGGCGGCGTCATGCCGCTGCGCATCCAGACCGACCCGCGGCCGGTGATCCACAAGGTGGAAGCATAGCTTCGCACAGAGTCAGCGAGGCCGGTGCTCTTGGTTGGCGCTGACAGGCCGCTGAAATACTCGTTCCTCGCATTTCAGCGACCTGCTTCTACCATTGCCGGCACCGCCGCCTTCAGACTCGGCAAGTCCGGCCGCCGACTCGACGATTGAGTTTGGCCGGTGGTTTTCGCATTCTCGAGGAATCGCCGATTCGGCAGCCGGACCTGCCGAGGGCGGCGGATGCCTCGGTCGCAGCGCCCTGAAAAACCCGGCAAGCCGGGTTTTTCAGCACCCTGCTAAGGCCCGTCGACCGTGTCTTCGCGACGCAGAGCCAGCTGCACGAGCCCGCCATCGTCGGCGATGAGCTCGGGGCGGATGTGGGACGCCACCAGGCGCTGCCGCAGCTTCTCGAGCTCGACACCCCACTTGCGGGCCAGCTCGGCCTCGCTGTCACTGGGCCACAGGTGTCGAGCGACCCAGGTCCACGACACCGGGGTTCCTGTGAGGGCGAGCAGGCGCAGGATGCGGGCGGTGGGGCCCTTGAAGGCCACGATGGGGCGGCCGTCTCGCTGGATCTGCACGGTGTCGTTCTGGAAGCGGATGCGCAGGGGTTCGGACTCGGCGCCGATCATCGGGGAGCCTGTGTTTCCGTCGCCGTGCAAGGGGGCGGCGACCGCGCGGAAGTCGATGTTGGACAGGCGCCAGGTGTCGCCGACGCCGATGGTGCGGACCTCGTGCCCGGCCAGCCGCAACCGCCACTCGGCGCCGGTGTACCAGAGCCAGCCCTCGGCGTTGGCGGCGTAGCCGCGAGACAGGCGGGGACGCGGCTCGAGGTGCAGCGACGCGACGCCCGACAGGACCTGCCGCTCGATGCCGTTGGCCTCGACGGCCAGCACCGAAGGCGGGTACTCGACGGCCTCGACCAGCATGGCGACCCCGGCCGCGAGCTCGATGCGCTGCCCGGCCTCGAGCACCAGCGTCTTGCGCGTCTTGCCATCGATCGACATGGTGCCCCGCAGCGAGATGAGCACCAGCTCGGCACCGCGCAGGCTCACCATGGCGTGCGCCTCGGCCACGCGGGCGTCGTCGATGTTGACGGCGGCCGACCACAGCCGACCCACGAGGTCACCGTGGGCGGCGACCACCGTGACTCCGGAGGGCAGACGAAAGCGGACGGAGGCAAGCATGGAGTGGTCCACTAGCACGAACGCCCCGGACCCGAGGGTCCGAGGCGCGCATTGCCGGTGGGCTCGACGGAGCGGCCCGAGGCCTACAGGCTCGTGAAGTACACGTCGTCGTCGCTCACCAGGGCGATGTTGTAGCCGTTGTCGGACACCGCGATGTCGGTGCTGCCCTGCGGGGTGTCGAGCTCGATGTTGGCCGAGCCGGTGTCGGCGTCGAGGTAGAGCACCTGGTCGTTGCCCATGTTCGTGCGGATGAGCACGATGGCTCCCTGGCGCACGCCGGCGTCTTCGATGCTGATGATCGAACCGCCGGTGCTGGTGGTCCAGACGGTGTCGCCCTCGGGGCTCATGGCGGTCACGTCGCTGCCGCCGGTGGAGGCCACGTAGACCAGGTTGCTGAAGTCGTCGAAGACCACGATGTCGTTGCCGTCGACGCCGATGGCCTCTCCGACGGTGGCGACGCCCTGCGGGCTCACGTTGATCAGGCCGGCGTGGGGGGTGATGACCCAGGCCTCGTTGGTGCTGCGGTCGACCGCGAAGTCGGCTTCGGGGCCGCAGTAGTCGCCGGGGATGGCGATGGAGTCGACGGCGCCAGTGCCTTCGTCGACCCAGTTGACCGCGCAGCCGGTGCTGCCCTGGTCGGCGATGGCCACGATGGTCTCGTCGCCGCCGAAGGCTGCGTCGATGGTGCCGGGAACGGCATGCTCGAGCTCCTGGTCGCCCCAGAAGTCGTCCTTGGTGACGACGTGCACGCCGCGGTCGGTGGTGACCAGGACGCGGTCGCCACCGGCGTCGGTCTTGGTGTCGACCACCATCTCGTCGCTGCCGGCAATGTCGTGGTCGGTGCCGATCCAGGCGCCGTCGGTGTCGACCTCGCAGGTGGTGTCGTGCATGCCGACGTGGGCATCGCGGCCGTTCTCGTGGATGACCACACCATTGGTGGGCGTGTAGAGCATGCCGTCACCGGTGGAGACGGTGCCCCAGTCGATGTTGATGTCCGAGAAGTCGAAGTCGGCACAGCCGGTGGTGGCGGTCAGTGCGAGGGCGGCGAGGACGATGCGGTTCATGGGTACTTCCCTGGTTCCGTGGATGGCGCACAGACGACCTATGGGCGCCATCATTCGAACGAAGTTCAAACTTTCTCGGTTTTTCTTGAGGATGCCGTCTACGAGGGGATCGTGGGCGAGCGCAAGGTGGCCTCGATGAAGTCGTGGATCACGTCCATCTGCCCCTGGCCCACCCGCCGGCCGGCGAGATCGACGCCGCACGATGCGCCCAGGGCCACCAGACTGCCCACGCCGATCTTGAAGCCCACGGGATCCCAGCCGAGCGACCACTGCACGTAGCCGTACACGGTTCCGGCGATGAAGCCGAAGACGAAGGTGGCGTAGATGGCCACGAACAGACCCCACAGGTGCGGCGCCGGGCCGATGTGGCCCCGCAGCGTGGTGCCGTCCTGGGAGGGGTACACGTCCAGGGACACCCAGGGCGACCAGGCATGCTGCTGGTCTTGCCGGATGGTGAGCGACAGCTCTCCGCGCCCGACGTGTCCTTGGCAGGGGGCGTCTGGCTGGGTCAGCCGTTCACGAAAGCGCCCCAGGACCACCGTCTGGTCGAGGGGTACGGTCATGTCGACTCGGGGGCGGGGACGCATGACGGGATCGTACCTTCCCAGGGCGCCCTTCGGGTATTCTGCACGTCCCGGGGAGTCCATGGAGAAGAAGAACGCGCGCCGCGACCTCGTCCCGCACCTGCTCGAAGAGGCGGGTGGCGTGGCGGCTGGTGTGAGCGAGCGCGTGGGTGCGCAGACGGGCGTGCCAGCGGCCGACGTCTACGGGGTGGGCACGTTCTACACCCTGCTCACCAAGCCGGGGGTGAGGCGGGTTTGCCAGGGGCTGTCCTGCCAGCTCGTGGGGGCCGACTTGTCCCAGGGCGAGCCTGTGAGCTGCATCGGGCAGTGCGACCGCGCCCCGGCCATGCTCGACGGGGACCTGGAGCTGGTGACCGACACCCCGCCGGGCGGGGTCACGCCAGACGACCCGGAGCTGCCCATCAACCTGGGGGGTGCCGACGACGCCAGCTACTCGGCGCTGGCCCGTGCGCGGCAGATGGGCCCGGCCGCTCTGCTCGACGAGCTGAAGGCCTCAGGGCTGCAGGGGCGCGGAGGCGCGGGATTTCCCGCCCACTTCAAGTGGTCGGCCGTCCGCAACGAGCCCGAGCCCGTGCACTACGTGGTGGTCAACGCCGACGAGGCCGAGCCCGGCACCTTCAAAGACCGCGAGACCATGCTGCGGCGTCCGCACCGGGTGCTGGAGGGCCTGGCCATCGCCGCCTGGTACGTCGGCGCGAACGACGTGTACATCTACATCCGGGGTGAGTTCGTGGAGGCCCGCCGCCGCATGGCCACGGCGCTCGAAGAGGCCCGGCCACACCTGGGCGACCTGCAGGTGCACTTCGTGATGGGCCACGGCGCCTACATCTGCGGCGAAGAGACCGCCCTGCTCGAGTCCATCGAGGGCAAGCGCGGCATGCCCCGGCTCAAGCCGCCCTACCCCACCCAGGTGGGGCTGTGGGGCAAGCCCACGCTGGTGAACAACGTCGAGACGCTGGCTTGTGTGCCCGACATCGTGGCTCGCGGCGGAGCGCGCTTCGCAGCCCTGGGCCGCAGCGAGGCCGGCACCAAGCTGTACTGCATCTCGGGGCATGTAGAGCGGCCGGGGGTGTACGAGCTACCCCTGGGGGTGACGCTCGACGAGCTGGTGGCCACCGCGGGCGGCTACGTGGGCACGCCGCGGGCATTCAGCCCCGGTGGCGCGTCGGCGGGCTTTCTGCCCATGTCGTGCCGGGACACGCAGCTGGACTTCCGGTCGCTGCCCAAGGTGGGCTCCATGCTCGGCAGCGCTGGGGTGGTGGTGCTCAACGACACCGTCGACATGGCCCAGGTCGCCCAGTGGCAGCAAGTCTTCTTCGAGGATGAGAGCTGCGGGCAGTGTGCCCCCTGCCGCATCGGGTGTCGGGTGCAGCGCCGTGCCATCGACGGGTTCATCGCGGGCCGCGATGCCGCTGCGCTGCAGCACGCCCAGGACGTGCACTGGGAGATGGAAGAGGGCTCGATCTGTGGCTTGGGCATGGTGGCCAGCCTTCCACTGGTGAGCGCGATGAAGCACTTTCCGGAGGACTTCGGGCGATGAAGATCCGTGTCGATGGCACCGAGGTGCACGCCACCGCGGGCGAGACCGTGCTCGATGCGTGCCGTCGGCTGGGCGTCGAGGTGCCCACGCTCTGCCACGAAGACCGGGTCGATCCGATGGGCAGCTGCCGCATGTGCCTGGTCGAGATCGAGGGCCAGCGCCGCCTGCAGCCGAGCTGCGCGTTCAAGGCGTCGGACGGCATGGTGGTGAACACTGCGTCGGAGCGGGTGAAGAAGCACCGCCAGCTGCTGCTGTCCATGTACCTCTCAGACCACGAGCTCGACGAAGACGGGCTCCCGCGCGAGCGAGGCGTGGGCAACCAGCTCCGTGAGCACGTCCTGGCCCACGGCTCCGGGCCCGTGCTCCCGCCCATCGAGGCTCCGCGGGCCTACCGGGTCGACGACAATCCCTACATCCACTTCGACCCCGAAGCCTGCGTGTTGTGCAACCTGTGCGTGCGCTACTGCGACGAAGTCGAGGCCGTCAGCGCCATCACCCTGGCCGGTCGGGGGGCTTCGACCACCATCGCCACCGTAGATGACAAGGGCCTGCTCGACACCAGCTGCGAGATGTGTGGTGGCTGCATCGCGGTGTGCCCCACCGGCGCCATGACCGAGAAGCCGGCCCGCGACAGTGACTACCGGCAAGAGACGGTGACCCGCACCACGTGCAACTTCTGCGGGGTCGGCTGCCAGCTGAACCTGCACAGCAAGGATGGGCAGGTGGTGCGCATCACCTCGCCCGAGCCCGGCGAGACCGTCAACGACGGCAACCTGTGCATCAAGGGCCGCTTCGCCTACGAGTTCATCCACCACGGCGACCGCCTGACCGAGCCCCTGGTGCGCGGAGCCGACGGGGAGCTGCGGCCCACCACCTGGGAGCACGCCATCCAGGTCGCGGCCGACGGCTTGCTGGGCGTCAAGGCCCGGCACGGGGCCGATGCGCTGGGCTTCATCAGCAGCAGCCGCTGTACCGGCGAAGAGAACTACCTGGTGCAGAAGCTCTCTCGCGCAGCGTTCGGCACGAACAACTGCCACCAGTGTGCGGCCACTTGACACGCTCCCACCGTGGCCGGTCTGGTCACCATGTTCGGCGCTGGCGCGATGACCAACTCCATTCCCGAGATCCGGGACACGGAGCTGATGTTCGTGATCGGCAGCAACACCACCGAGGCGCACCCGATCATCGCCATGGAGATGAAGCGGGCGGCCCGTCGCGGCAGCAAGCTCATCGTCGCTGATCCGCGCGCCATCTGGCTCTCGGACATCGCCGACCTGTATCTGCAGCTGAAGCCGGGCACCGACGTGGCCCTGCTGACGGCGATGGCCCACGTGGTCATCCGCGAGGGCCTGGTGGACCGCGACTTCATCGAGGCCCACACCGAGGGCTTCGAGGACGTGATCGCCGCCGTGGCGGAGTGCACGCCGCAGTGGGCCGAGTGCATCACCGGCGTGCCCGCCGCCGACATCGAGAAGGCCGCCATCTGGTACGGCAGCACCGAGAAGGCGGGGATCTACTACACGCTGGGCATCACCGAGCACACCCACGGCACCGACAATGTCTACAGCCTGGCCAACCTGGTGCTGATGACCGGGCACCTGGGCAAGCCAAGCGCGGGCATGAACCCACTGCGCGGGCAGAACAACGTGCAGGGCGCCAACGACGCCGGCGCGAGCCCCGTCTTCTACCCGGGCTACCAGCGCGTCGACGACCCCGCGGCCCAGGCGCGCTTCGAGGCCGCGTGGGGGGTGCCGCTGTCGCCCGAGCCGGGCTTGAACCTGAACGTGATGATGAAGGCCATGCAGCGGGGCGAGGTGAAGGGCCTGTACATCATGGGCGAGGACATCGTGCTGTCCGAGCCCAACGCCAACCGCGTCGAAGAGGGCATGAACGGGCTCGAGTTCTGCGTGGTGCAGGACATCTTCTTCAACGAGACCTGCCGGTTTGCCGACGTGGTGTTGCCCGCGGCGTGCTTTGCCGAGAAGGACGGGGTGTTCACCAACTCCGACCGGCGCGTGCAGCGCGTTCGCAAGGCGGTCGAGCCGCCGGGGCAGGCTCGCGCCGACTGGCAGATCCTGTGCGATCTGGCTCGGGCCGTGGGGTATCCCATGCCCCACTACGCCAGCGCCGGCGAGGTCTACGCCGAGATGGCGGGCCTGACCCACCAGTTTGCCGGCATCAGTCACGAGCGCATCGACCGCACCGTGCGCGGGGTTCAGTGGCCCTGCCCGAGCCCCGAACACCCGGGAACCGGAACGCTGCACGGCGACGGGCCCATTCGCGGCCGCGGGCACTTCGAGGCGGTGGCCTACCGGCCCTCCGAGGAGCTGCCCGACGACGACTACCCGCTGTTGCTCTCCACCGGCCGCACGCTCTACCACTACAACGCCGCCACCCAGACCCGCCGCGCCAGCGGTCCCATGGCCAAGCAGCCTCAGAACTTCATCGAGATGCACCGCAAGGATGCGCGCATTCGCAGCCTCTCAGACGGCCAGCGCGTAGTGGTGACGTCCCGGCGCGGCGAGATCGAGGCGGTGGTCGCGGTCAGTCCGCGCATGCGCCGAGGGTGCGTGTGGATGCCCCTGCACTTCCCCGAGCAGCTGACCAACCGGCTCACCAACGATGCCGGCGACCCGGTGACGCAGACGGCGGAGTACAAGGTGTGCGCGGTGAAGGTGCGGGCCGTGGCCGAGGAGTCGGCCGCGAAGTAGGGCTACTCCAGGATCAGCAGCCCAGAGCAGCCCAGCTCGGGGTCGATGCCGAACCAGTTGTCGCCGGTCGCCGTGCTCCAGGAATCGGTCACCTCGGGGGTGCCGAAGGACAAGTCCCAGGTGGCGCGGATTTCGAGGTCGTCGCAGCTGTCGCCCCGGCTGCGTGTGAAGCGGATCTCGCCCTCGGTCGGACCGGGCATGTAGTGCGACACGAAGCCCAGGTTGTCGGAGGGCCCGACGACGGCGTCGCCGGCCGAGGCCCCGGCGGAGTACCAATAGTTGGCCAGGCCGGTGATGCCGTCACCGGCCGAGACCGTCTCGCCCAGAACGATGCGCTCGACCAGGACGTCGGCTTCGACCCACCAGTTGCGGGCGACGTTCCAGTCGATGCTCTGGTTGCGATGGTCGACCCCCATGACCATGTGCAGCTCCGACACACCGGTCCACGACAGGCTGGGATCGAAGTACACGGTGCTGTTCAATCCGGACCCGGTCACCGGATGGGTGCACCGGTTCTTGAACTTCCCTCCGATGGGTTGCTCGCCATGGTCGCCGTCGATGTAGGTGACGGGGATCTCGCCGGCGAAGTCGTAGTCGCCGCAGGATAGATTTCGGCAGCCGAGCAGGGTCAGGATGAGCAGCATGGGTCAGAGGATATCCGATGGGTAGCGAGTGACAGGTCGCCGAACTAGGCATCGGGACTGGAGTCTCGATGCGCTGCACCTGGTTGTTTCTGCTCCCCCTTCTCGCATGTGATCCACCAGAGGTCGCCGATACCGACGACTCCGGAGGCGGTCGCGATGCCGACACCGATGCGGACTCCGATGCGGACTCCGACGCGGATGCGGATGCCGACTCGGACAGCGACTCGGACACCGATCCGGGCCCGGTCGACGCCGACAACGACGGCAGCTTCTCGGACGTCGACTGCGACGACAACGACGACACCGTGTTTCCCGGCCAGACCGAGGTGTGCAACCTCAAGGACGACGACTGCGACGGCGACGTCGACAGCAATGCCGTCGATCGCACCACCTGGTACCTGGACAGCGACTTCGACGGCTTCGGCGACGACACCAATACCCAGGTGTCCTGCGGGCCGCCCGCCGACCACGTCCCCGACGGGGGCGACTGCAACGACGCCAACGAGGATGTGAACCCCGGCGAGGTCGAGGTCTGCAACGGCATCGACGACGACTGCAACGGCGACATCGACGGCGACGCCACCAACCTCGTCGACTGGTTCCAGGACGCCGACACCGACACGTTCGGCAACGCGTCGGTGATGGTGACCGCGTGCAACGCGCCCGCCCAGCACGTGGCCGACAGCACCGACTGCGACGACACCGACGCGGCCATCAACCCGGGGCAGGACGAGCTGTGCGACGCCGTGGATCGCGACTGCAGCGGCTTCCCAGATGACGATGCCATCGACGCCACGGCCTGGTACCAAGACACCGACGGCGATGGCTTTGGCGACGCCGGGGTCGCCACAGACGCGTGCAGCCAGCCCTCGGGCTACGTGGCCGACTCGACCGACTGCGACGACGCGGTGGACACGGTGTACCCGGGTGCCTCCGAGGTTCCTTCCGACGGCGTCGATCAAGACTGCAACGGCTCGGACCTGACCGTGCCGACCGACTTCTACGTGTCACAGACCTTCGGTTCGGCCGGCGCCACCGGCACCATGAGCGACCCCTTCGACACGGTTCAAGAGGCGGCCGACGCGGCGGCGCTGGCCGGAAACCTGCCCGTGCGCATCGCCGCCGGAAGCTACGGCGAGAACGTCACGACCGACGTGCCGCTGCTGGGGGGCTACGACGACACCCAGGCCGGCTGGCCACGAACGCTGGACCGAACCGCGGTCTCGATCAACCGCGTGACCATGCAGGGCCCCGATCCGAGTGTGCAGACGATGACGCTGAACTTCGGCATCATCTGCAGCCGCGACGCGCAGTGCGCCATCGACGATGTGCACGCGGGGGGCACCCTGCCGCTCGAGATTCCGCTGCTCCCGCTGCCCTGCGGCACCGAGCTGGCGACGGTCACCAACAGCCGGCTGCAGTCCGGGGGCAGCTGGGGGGCGCAGCTCAGCTGTGGGCAGGCCACGTTCGCCGACAGCATCGTGAGCGGGCAGTTCGGCATCAACTTCAACTCGAACTGGGGCAGCGTCGAGCGCACCGACATCACAGCGAGTGGGGGCGCGCTGAACATGACGATGGGCGGCGTGGTCCGAGACTCCACGCTCACGACGACGGGCTCCGCCAGCGTTGGTGTCACCGTTGCTGGTGGCTTCCCGCCAGACGGCACCGACGTGGTCATCGAGAACTCGACCATTTCGGGCGCAGACACGGCGATCCAGATGAGTGGGCAGTACCCGATCACCTTCACCGGAAACACGGTCACCGGTGACGACGTGGGCGCCGACATCAGCATGGTCTGGTTCGGCTCGCTGCCGTTGCCCTTCCTGACCTTCAACGACAACGACATCTCGGTGGCGGGCGCCACGGGGGCCGCGTCCATCGCTGTGCGCACCAGCCGGGTGTGGAGCGGTGAGTTCCTGCGCAACGCCGTTCACGTCGGGCCCACGTCGGTCATCACGTCCAGCCAGGGTGTGCTCCTGAACAGCGCGACCCAGGTGGTGTTCGCCAACAACGAGGTGGTTGTCGAGAGCAGCCCAGCCCGTGACTATGGCATCGTGGTCACCAACCAGTTCGAGACCGACGCGGCGCTGACGCTGGTGAACAACACCGTCTGGGTCGAGGGCGGCGGCATCGATAGCCAGGGTCTGCGTGACGCGCGAAACTCCGTCACCACCGAGCCCATCGTGGCGGCCAACAACATCTTCGTGGTCGCTGGCGGCACCAACCAGACGCCGCTCTGGAAGTCGACACGCGGCCCCATCGACTCGCACTACAACCTGCTCTACAGCCCCGACACCGCAGTCACCATCCGCGACGGCCTCACCGATGTCGATGCGGCGACCGCCACCAGCTGTGGCTTCGGCTGGGCGGTGTGCGACTCGATGAACGTCATCGACCCGATGTTCACCGACGCGTTGGGCGGCGACTTCACCGTGGGCCTATCGAGCCCGGCCGTCGACCAGGGCGTCGACCCGGTGGGCCTTGGCCTGCTGACCACGGCCCAAGCGGGCAGCGACCTGGTGGGCAACCCGCGCCCGCTGGGCTCGGACTGGGATCGGGGCGCGCACGAGCAGTAGGCCGGGCGCGCGACTCATTGGCGCGCACCGCGGCTCCTCAGCGCGGGCGCGCTAGGCATTGTCCCAAGGGTGATCGGCGTTGATGGGCTCGCTGTACGACATCGCCTCGTAGTCGGGGGTGTCGTCGAAGAGCGACGCG
Organism: Myxococcota bacterium; assembly: GCA_965216925.1. GTDB lineage: Bacteria > Myxococcota_A > UBA796 > UBA796 > CAYYHT01. The sequence goes on from CBDCGT010000002.1 coordinate 233,081, forward strand.
ATGCGGAAGAAGAGCACGCCAACCTTCACGATGAGAACCAGAACGAGTAGACCTTCCATGGGAACCTCCAGAGACCCGGCGAGATGCGCCGTGGTGACACCCCATGCTTAGGAGGTGAAAGCCCAGGGTGCACCGCACCTTCAAGCCAGGAGGCTCCGACTTGCGAGTCGCGGGGATACACTCGGCGGCATGAACCGAGTGCAACTGGCTGCCGGCGTCGCGGGTGTCGTCTTCTTGACCTTGATGGGGGCCGGTTGGGCCACCATGGCTCCCGTTCCGCGGCTCGACCCCACGATTCCGTCGGTGAGCACCGATCTCTCCGAGCTGCAGCGCGGCATCGACGCCCACGAGGCGGGCTTGCCGGTCAAGCCTGACAACCAGGCGCGCATCGAGTGGGCCAACCCCGGGAGCCCCAGCCGAACCGGCTGCTCGGTCGTGTTTCTGCACGGGTTTTCGGCGAGCCACGGCGACGGCGACCCCATGCATCGGGAGTTCGCGCAGCGCTACGGGTGCAACCTGTTCCTGCCGCGCCTGGCCGATCACGGACTCGACGAGGCCGAGCCCCTCGGCGACTTCACCGCTGATGCTTGGCTCGAGGACAGCGCCCATGCGCTGGCGGTCGCCGATCAGCTGGGTGACAAGGTGTACGTGATGGCCAGCAGCACCGGCGCGACGTCGGCGCTGTTCTTCGCAGCGAACACCGAGCTCATCGACGGGATGGTGCTGTACTCGCCCAACACCGGGCTCGAGAACAGCGCGACGGCCTTGCTCACCGGGCCGTTTGGCCTGTACCTGGGCATGGCCGCCAACGGGGGGCCGACGCGGGATTGGTCGACCCCAGACACCGAACCCGATGTGCTGCAGTACTGGACCACGGCGTACCACATGTCGGCCATCGTGCAGCTGCAGACGCTGGTGTCGTCGACCATGAAGAAGGGCACGTTCCAGGCGGTGAATACGCCGGTGTTCGTGGGCATCTACTACAAGGACGAAGCGCACAAGGACACGGTCATCAGCGTGCCTTCGATGCGAAAGATGTACGAGCTGCTCGGAACCCCAGCCCAGAGCAAGCGGCTGGTCGAGTTCGCCGACGTCAACGAGCATGCGCTCGCGTCCAAGTGGGTGAGCCAGGACCTCGACAGTGTGCGCGCCGAGACCTGGAAGTTCGCCGAAGAGGTGCTGGGCCTCGACCCCGTCCCGTAGCAGCCCTTCGGCGCGCTACGGAATCAGCTCGTCCTCTCGGCCGACGACGACGTAGCGCCAGTCCACGCCGCCCACCGGAGCCCAGATGATGAGCTCGTCGTCGACCACGCGGTGCCCGGCTGGCGCGGAGCTCAGGACGGCGGCGTGGGCGAAGGGCTCTGGGCTCCAGGTCTCGGCATCCTTCGCCGCATCTTTCATGGAGGACCGAACCTGGATGCGGCCCTGGTCGTCGATCAGGAAGCTCTCGACCGGAGCGCCCAGGTCGGGGGGATCGAGCAGCTCTTCGACGAGGTAGGCGATGGTGAGGTCGACGGCGGCGATACCCACGAACTGGTCTTTGGCGTCGTGCAGCGGCGACATGCACGTCAGCAGCACGCCCAAGCCGCTCTCGTCGACGCCATCGCTGTTGCACACCATTCCGCGCTGGCCACGGGCGGACTGGTACCAGGCCTGCTCGCGGGGATCGTAGTTGGGGTCGTCGAGCGTGCCGGTGCCGGGAATGCTGGCCATGACGCCGTTCTCGAGCGCGATGTAGGCCCACACCAGCGGCACGCCCTTGCGCGCCACGAGGTCGATCTGGCGGGCTTCGATGAGCGAGTCGGCGGTGAGGGAGTGGCTGTGCAGCAGGGCGCGTTTCATGGTGGGGCCGGTGCGCACCAGCTGGTGGATGCTCGGCAGCACGTGCGCCTCCTGCACGCCCGGAGCCAGCACGATGTCGGGGTGCGAGATGCTCACCGGCGTGTCGTAGACCGTCGACTCGGTCAGGTCTGCAGGCGCCTTGCTCGAGTCGTTGAAGTCGGCGTCGCGGTAGAAGGGCCGGGGCGATGCGGGCTCGCGAAGCTGTTGCTCGGTGGCGGTGGCGATGCCCTGCAGCAGCTCGCGGTAGACGTGCAGCTTGTCGCTCATCAGGCCGGCCTGCCGACCGACACTGCCGTCGAGCTCGGCCAGCCGGACCTCGCGGTCCTGGGCGGCGATTCGCTGGGCCTCGAGCGCCACGAGCGCCGTCCCGACCGTGCCGACGCCCACCAGCAGGGCGAGCAAGACGGTGCCGAGCAGCACAGCTAGGGTGGCCATGCGGTGCTTGCCCAGGAAGCGCGCGATGCGGCGCACCAGCCCGTCGGGGCTGGCGAGGGGAGCCTCGTCGCGCAGGTAGCGGCGAACGTCTTCGGCGAGGGCGTCGACGCCGGAGTAGCGCCGGTCCGGGCTGAACGCGGTCGCCTTGGCGACGACCCCACGCAGCTCCTTGGGGAGGGGACCCAGACCGGCTGGGCCGCCGACCTGCTCGGGCTCGTCGTCCTGGAAGAGAGCGAGGGTGATCAGGCTGTTGTGCCGCGCCTTCTCGAGGCTGATGAGCTCGTACAGGATGAGGCCGAGCGCGTACTGATCGCTGGCGGGGGTCAGCGCCTCGGTGTCGCCCTGGGCCTGCTCGGGCGACATGTACGCGGGCGTGCCCACCACCTCGCCGGCACGGGTGAGGCGCTCGTCGGTGGGATCGCCCTCGTCGGCGATGTTGCCCACGATCACCTCTTCGCCGCCGATGACCCGAGCGATGCCCCAGTCCATGATCAGGGTCTGGTGGAAGGCACCGACCATGATGTTCTCGGGCTTGAGGTCCCGATGCAGCACGCCGCGCGCGTGTGCGTAAGCCATGGCATCGCACACATCGAGGAACACGCCCAGGCGCTCGGTGAGGTCGGGCTGGCCGGTCTGCTTGGCGGTGGCGAGCCAGTCCTGCAGGTTGTCGCCGCGCACCAGCTTCATGGCGTAGGAGGGCACGTCGTCGGCGTCGCGGAACAGGCGATGCACGGGGGGAATGCCGGGGTGCTCCAGCTGCGCGGTGATCTGCACCTCGTTCAGGAAGCGCCGAACCAAGCCCGAGTCCCGAGCCATTCGCGGGTGCAGGCGCTTGACGGCAATGTCGCGCTGGAGGTTGGGATCGCGCGCGACGTACACCTCGCCCATCGCGCCCTTGCCCAGCTGGCGAACGTGCTGGTGGGGCTGCTCGTCGCCGTCGAGCTGGTCGACCCCAGACAGGGTGATGCGTTCGAGCTGGGACCCGTCGGTGGTCATGGAGGCAGGCTACTCCGCGGAGGGGCCCCGGCTCCACCGGATTGCGAATGCGGCGATGGCGACGACCCAGAGCACGCCGATGAGCTGCTTGCCCAGCAGGTAGGTGGTGCCCGCGAACCACGTGTTGTCCGTCCACGCAAACGCCAGGCCTGCTGCGGTCCAGGTGCCCAGCGCGGCACCCTGGATGCGCAGATCGCGGTGACCCAGCCAGGCGACCAGCAGCGTTGCCAGTGCGGCCTGCACGCTGAAGGCCCCCAGGCGTCGGAACAGGCTCATCACCAGCGCCTCGGAGCCGGCGCTGGCCACGAGCACGTCGGGTGCGCCGATCCAGGGCGTGCCCGGTCCGTGTGCCGCCCACGGAGCGGGTGACAGCAACAGGTAGGCGCCGGTCGCCAAATCGAGCAGGGCGATCGCGATCAGCACGCTGGTGACCAGGACGGAGCCCGGCTGGGATGGTGGGGGATTGGTGGCTTTCATTTGACTGACGACTGTCAGCGAGTAATTCTGACAGTCGTCAATGACAAGTGTCAGCGAGGTGATTGTGTCCCATCCTGGCTCCCGCGCCGCCGAGTGGATGACCATCGTGCCCGAAGCGCACGTTCGACTCTTCGACTTTGGTCTTCAGCACGAGATGTACGACGTGTTCCACACCACCTGGGCGTCCAGGCTGGGACACATCTTCGGCACGGGCTGTATCCACACCGCGGTGGGCGCCGTGGTGCTGTGGGGGCTGCTGCCCTGGTCGGGCGTGGTCGCGGGCTCGGCGCTGGGCGCCTACTTGGCGCTGCAGCTGGCCTACGCCCTTCGCATGGACCGAATGGTGGCGCTGGCCATGGTGCTCCCACTGTCCCTGATCACAGCGGGTGCTGTGGTGGTGGTGGCCGTGACGGGGCCGTGGACTCCGGTGGCAGCGGTCATTCTCGCGCTGGTGGGCATGCTGGTTCAGGCGGGCAGCCATGGCTTCGAGCCGGTGCCTCCACCGTGGTCGGGCAGCAATCGCTTCGTACCGTTTTCGGAGCTCCTGCGCGAGCGGGGCCTGCGCTCGATCCCCGGCTTCATCGTGCTGTTCTTGTTGGGCAATGTGCTGGAGCTGTGGGCCACCATGCGCATCCTGGCCCTGCAAGTGCTCTTCGTGATGCTCGAGCTGGGCTACCGCCCGGAGCTGCGCGAAGCCACGCTGAAGCGCCGCCAGGAGATCCTGGACGATCCAGGCAGGGGCTGGGGCGGCGGGGCTGTGGGGGTGAGGAGGGCGGATCCCGTGGGGGAGTCGGGGGGTCTGGCAACCAATGGTCCCTCGTAGGCCGGCCAGCAATGGTCGTTGGCGGAGATCGCCGCCGAGAAATACCAATAGTCACGCCTCACCGCGCTCGATCGCGCCGCCTTGAAGCGCTGCCCTAGCGCTGATGGTGACCGGCGTTGTTGGGGCCCTGGAATCGATCGGCCGCATCGGGCACCGCTTCGCTGGGCACCGGCACGGGCGCGTGTACGGGAAGGCCGGCTGAGCGCTACAGGCTACACGCTGGGGATGGCCAGCCGTCTCTCGAGTGCGCGGGTCCAGCGCCCGATCTGACGGTTGGACCGGCGAAGTCTCTCGATTCGGCGTACCCGGTGGTTCACCGTCTGCTGGCTGATGTTCAGGAGCTCGCCAATCTCGAGCTGAGAGAGCTCGGAGCCACGCCAAAGCCACCAGGTCTCGAGCCACCGCGATGGCTCGGCCCTCTGGTCCAGGTGGTCGAGGTCGGTGATCAGAGGCAGGAATGGCCGAACCATGGCCTTGGCTTCTTCGGGCGTCGGGCGGGCGGCGATGCGTCCGATGACGCCGGTCTCGTACGGGACCCAGAGTGCTTCGGGGTCCCATCCATCCGGTGCATGCGGCGAGCCGAGCTGCTCCGCCTCGTAGCGAAGGTACGCGTCGACGCTGCCAAAGGCGTCGACCAGGCCAGAGACATCCAGCCAGTCCGGGTGCCGGCCGTCGGTCCAGGCCCAGCGGCTGGTCCAGCTGCGGGTGGCGGCTGGCGCGTAGCCTGCGCGGGCCGGGTTGGTGTGGATGTAGAAGAACAGGTGGGCCCAATACCCGGGGTCGAGCACCAGGCGGTTGCGGAAGCGGCCCCGAAACAGCGGCCCGTCCCAGTCGCTGCGCTGATTCAGCCGCTGCACGTAGCGGGCCTGCAGCCACGCCATGGCCTCGGATAGCCGGCCGTGAAGGCTCACAACCAGGAGGTGGTAGTGGTTCGGCATCATGGCGTAGGCCAGGACCACGACTCCGAAGCGGCGCCGCAGCTGGCCCACCAGCTCGAGGAACTCGGCTCGGTCGCCGGCCGGATCCAGGAAGATCTCGAAGCGGCGCAGTCCTCGGTTCATGACGTGGTGAAGGGCACCAGGGAAGTCGATTCGCGGTCGTCGGGCCATGTCGTTCTCCGACCACAGATCTACCCGCTTGTCGGCGTTGCACCCCGGAAATCCAAGGCGGTTGGTCGGGACCATTGGTATTTTTTCGAGTCGATGCCTGTCGATGCGCATGGCAAGGGCTTCTGACGGCAACCATTGGTTGCCAGACCCCACGAACCACAGACCCCACGACCCATTGGTTGCCAGACCCCACGACCCACCCCCCGACCCTGCTACCATCCCCGACCACTCGGGAGACCCTCATGAGCATCGGCGGTGTTGCCTCCAAGCTCGGCCTGGACATGGCCGAGCTCCTTCCATTTGGCCGCGACAAGGCGAAGATTCCGCGCGAGGTCATGGGCCGGCCCTCCCGAGACGGCAAGCTCATCCTGGTCACGGCACTCACCCCCACGCCGGCAGGCGAGGGCAAGACCACCACCAGCATCGGCCTGGTTCAGGCCCTCGACCACCTGGGCCACTCCGTCGCCGCGGCGCTGCGCGAGCCCTCCCTGGGCCCCTGCTTCGGCGTCAAGGGCGGGGGCACGGGCGGCGGTCGATCCCGCCTCGAGCCATCGACCGACATCAACCTGCACTTCACCGGCGATCTGCACGCCATCACCGCCGCCCACAACCTCATCGCGGCGATGCTCGACAACCACATCCACTTCGAGTCCGAGCCCCGGCTGGACCCCCGCCGCGTGCGCTGGCCTCGCGTGCTCGACCAGAACGACCGCGCGCTGCGGCACGCCATGGTGGGCCTCGGCGGCCGCTCGCAGGGCGTCCCGCGCGAGACCTCCTTCGACATCACCGCCGCCAGCGAAGTGATGGCCATGCTTTGTCTATCCGAAGACGCCGATGACCTGCGCGCCCGCCTCGATCGGACCCTGCTGGGCTTTCGGCCGGATCGCACGCCGTTCACGGTCGGCGACCTCCCCGGCGCCACCGGCTCGGCCCTGGCGCTGCTGCGCGACGCGCTGCTGCCCAACCTGGTGCGCACCACCGACGGCAGTCCGGCGATCGTGCATGGCGGGCCCTTCGCCAACATCGCGCACGGGTGCAACTCGGTCATCGCGACGCGCACGGCGCTTCACCTCGCCGACTGGGTGGTCACCGAGGCCGGCTTCGGCTGTGACCTGGGTGCCGAGAAGTTCTTCGACATCAAGTGCCGTCAGACCGGGCTCGATCCGGTCGCCGTGGTCATGGTCGCCACCTGCCGGGCGCTCAAGTACCACGGGGGCATGAGCCTCAAGGACCTGGTCAACGAAGACGCGGCGGCGGTCGAGCGCGGGCTCCCCAACCTCGAGCGCCACCTCGAGACCATCGCCGGCTTTGGCAAGACGCCAGTGGTCGCACTCAATCGGCGGGCCGAGGACACCGACGCCGAGATCGAGGTGGCTCGCAAGCGCTGCGCCGAGCTGGGCGTCCGCTTCGCGGCCTCCGATCACTTCGCCCAGGGCGGAAAGGGCGCCATCGAGCTCGCTGAGGCCGTGCTCGACGCGGCCTCTCAGGCGGTTCAGCCTCTTCGGTTTGCCTACGAGCTGTCCGACCCCATCGATGTGAAGATTCGCAGCGTCGCGCGCAAGGTCTACGGCGCCAGCGACATCGTCATCCACCCGGCGGCTGCCGCCGCGATCAAGGGGTTCAAGCGGCGCGGCTGGGATCAGCTCCCCCTGTGCATGGCCAAGACCCAGTCGTCGCTGTCGGACGACCCCAGGCGGCGGGGGCGGCCCACGGGCTTCGACATCGGCATCCGTGAGCTGCGCGTGAACACCGGCGCGGGCTTCATCGTGGCGCTCACCGGCGACATCAACCGCATGCCCGGCCTGCCCCGTCGGCCGGCCGCCGCCGACATCGACCTCGTGGACGGCACCATTGTCGGCGTCTCGTGACCTGAGCATCCTGGCCGTTGCGGCGGTCCTGGTGGTGGGGTGCGCCGACCGCGCCGTGGTGGTCGACGAGGCCGACCGCAGCGGTCACCTCTTCGACAAGCCCTTCCCCTCAGACCACTTGCTCACGGCAGCGGGCACCGTCGACCTGAGCGCCTTCCCCGATGCCGGCACCAACATCGGCACCACCTTCGTGCGCGGCTGGGCCCGCCAGGCCGGCGAGACCGTGCACGGCTGGAGTCACCTGGCCCCCATCGGGCTGCGCTTCGACCGCGCCGTCGAGGTGCCCTCCGAGCTGCAGGGTGCCGACGACGACCCCGTGAGGCTGATCTCGCTGGACTCGGGGCATCGACCCGCGCTGCGCACACGATTCGTGGCCGATCCCGCGGGCGACCCCTTCCTGGCTCGCAACCTGTTGCTGGTCCAGCCCCAGCCCTGGGACCCCCTCAACAGCGGCGAGACCTACGAGCTGCACCTCGATCGCAAGCTGGCGGACACCGACGGACCGGTGACCACCTTCACCGTGCAGGACTCGATGGGGCAGCTCGCCCAGCTTCGCGAGGCCGCCGATGCGTTCATCGACGCGGATCCAACGCTGCTCGACGCCCTTGGCCTGAAGCAGGTCGTGGGCCTGCGCTTCGAGGCGGGACAGACCCCCTCGGGCCGCGACAGCGTGCAGCTGATCGCCACCTATGCCGACGACACCACCGAGGTGACCTACCTGGGCGCGCGCGACGGTTTCGAGGCCTTCGACGTCGACCTCAGCGACGACCCCATGGAGGTGTGGGCGGCCACCATCCACACGGTTGCGTTCCAGGACCTGGACGACCAGCCCTACGCTCAGCCCGGGGTGGGCTTCTTGTCCGACTTCGATCGCTCGGACGGCTGGATCCACTTCGATGCCAGCGGCACCCTGACGTCCACCCCAACCGCGGAGCCCATGCGCATCGTGGTGCTGGTTCCCAGGACGGGTACTCCCACCGGCGTGCTCACCTGGGACCACGGCACCGGCGGCAACGCCTACAACGCGGTTCAGCGCGTGGTCTCGGCCGACCGGGCCGGCCCGCTTCGCGCGGCCTTTGCCGACGCGGGCATCACCGTGGTGAGCCGCGACCAGCCCCTGTACGGGCAGCGCTACCCCTTGGTGGACCAGGGCTTTGGCAAGTCCATCGGCTTCTACAACATCGGCAACCTGCCTGCTTGGCGCGACAACCAGCGCCAGGGCGGCATCGATATGCACGTGCTGCAGCGCTTCAGCCACGAGGTACTGCCGGGGCTCTTCCCGGGCCGGGTGGCGACAGACCGGGTGGGTGCCTTCGGGCACAGCCTGGGCTCGGTGACCGCGCACATCGGACTGGCCGCGCAACAAGGCGACTACGTCGACCATGCGCTGATGTCGGGGGCCGGCGGCGACTTCACCTACTACGCGACGGACACCGGGCTGCTGGGCAGCGACAACGACGTGGTGGGGCTGCTCGGACCGCTCGTTGGCGTCGAGCTTCCGGACGACCCCACCGGCTCTCAGGCCGTCGGCGCGCTGTTGGGTGTGCCCGAGAACGCCTGGGACGGCGTCGATGGGCTGCACCCAGGGCTCGGGCTCTTCCAGCTGATCATGGACCCGTCGGACCCCATGGTCTTGGCACCCGCGCAAGCGACACCCGAGACGGTGGTGATGGGGCAGGGCGATCTGCAGGTCCCAAACTTCACCACCGAGTGGCTGGTGCAGGGAACGCCGCAGAGCACGCTGGTGCCGTGCGCACCGACGTCCGACTACGACCCCCACCAGTGCTTGTTCCGCGAGGAGGCGGGCATCACCGCGCTGCAGGCGTACCTCAGCGGTCTGTGAGGCCCCACGGGCCGCCGAAGGCCCCGGGCTGGCCGTCCTGGCCGACCCCCCACAGCACCGAGTCCGGGGCCAGGTCGTCGCCGTCGAGCTGCGGCTCGAGCTGGGCCCACGGCACCATCAGCGAGGTGGTCCACGGCAGTCCGTGCCCCCAACCAAAGGTGTCGGTGCTGGTGATGAAGCGGGTGCCGATGCCGTGCAGGCGGGTGCCGGCAATGATCGATTGGTCGAGGTCGAGCTCGCCCTCGGTGGTGACGACGGTTCGCTGACCGCCCAGCCAAGTGAGGTGCGAGACCCGGTTGCGGCCGAAGGTGAGGAACATCGGGCTCAAGCCGTACACGGTGGCCTCGTCCCGCACCAACAGTCCGTCGACGCTCGACTCCGACAGCGCGATGGTCGGCTCGCGCTCACCCGACCCCATGCGCACGGTCCGGGCCGTCGCCTGGCGCAGGGACAGCACCTCGGTGGCGGTGACGGCCAGGACGTCGACCCCGGTCGAGCCCAGCGAGGCCACGTCGATGTCCCGCGCGATGCCAGCACCGGTGAGCGAGAGGCGTCGAGCCGAGACGTCGCTCACGCTGATGTGCTCGGCCTCGAGCACCAGGCTGGCGGCGGTCGACACGCCATGCACGTCGATGGTGTCGGCCCGAACCAGCGCTCCCCAGAAGTCCACCAGCTCGGTGTCGGTGATGCTGGCGGTGGCCGCTCGACCCGCCACCAGCGAGCCGCCGAAGGGCACGTCGATGCCGCAGCCGTCGAGCCATAGTCGTCCACCGTCGCTGCGAATCGCGGTCGTGGCGTGCGGGCTGTCGATGTACAGCCCGGTGGCCTCCAGGCCGGACCCGACGTGCAGCGTGGTGAGCCCGCGCGCGCCGTCGATCAGCACGTCGTGCGCCACCAGCTCGCCGGCGATGTCGAGGACGGGCCCGGCGCTCATGCCGCCTTGGAAGGTGATGCCGTCGAGCTCGACGTCCGCGCTGGCAATCAGGTTGGCGCCGAAGCCCTCGGCGTCGAGCACCGTGCGGTCGCCCACCAGCGTGAGGGGATGGGGCAGCACGAGGCGGGCGAGGTGGCGGCCGGGCGCCAGCTCGATGGTTTCGCCCGCGACGCTGGCCTGGACGGCGTGGTCGGCGGTGGCGAAGCCCTGGTCACCGATCCAGGCCTGGTTGGCCGAGCACGCCGCCAGCCACAGCACGATCACGGGAGCACCCGAGCGCGAAACTCCCAGGCGCGAAGCTCGAGCGAGTCGGCGGAGTAGACACTGTCGGTGCGGGTGGCGGCCAGCGACAAGAAGCCCACCGCCGCGCCGTAGGGGCCGTCCAGGGTGCGGTCGCAGGCTCGGGCATCGCTGCCAGGACAGGGCACGTGCACCCAACCGTCGGCGTGCCACATCTCGTGCACGAAGACGTCGGCCATCCAGGGGGTGCCCAGGGCGTTGCGCAGCCCCAGCTCGCGAATGCCCATGGTGCCGGTGGTGGGCTCGAACCAGGCCTCGCCGTCGCTGCGATCGCTGCCGTCGACGGTCTGATCGATGCGGTGGGCGGCCATGCTGTACAGCACCGCCGCGACGGGGTCGCCCGGGCGGCCCTGGCGCTCGAGCTGGCGGACGAACTCGGCCGACACCAGGTTGCTGCGGCGCACCTGCGCGACCGTCCCCAGATCGCCCGCGGCCAGCGCCCAGACGCCGCCCATCGCCGCTGTGCGCCACTCGGGCTCCATGTCCATGCCAAAGTCGGCGATGAGCCGGCCCTGGCACCCGGCGCTTAGCTCCAGCGGCACGCCGTCGGCCCACACATCGCTGGCCCCGTCCAGCTCGCAGTCGACGACAGCCGCCTCCCACGCCTGGACCCCGAGCGGCTCGGCGCAGCCCAGCGCCAGGGCCAGGGCCAGCAGCATCACTCGGGGATGTCCATGTAGCCCTCGGCCATGCCCCAGTAGAAGAAGACCAGCACCGAGATGGCCAGGAACCACGCGGCGATCGGCAGGCTGGCGGCGCTCATCATCGCCGCCTCGAGGGCCCAGCCGACGGGCCGCACCTCGATGGAGCTGCGGAACTGGGCCTCGAACCAATCGTTGGCTGCGGTCCAGTCGAGGGATCCTTGCGGAAGCTGCACGGTGTCGGTGATGACGGCGGTTCCGCCGGGCACGTCGAGCTCCAGGCGCCCCATGGGCTCGGGGCCCCCGTCGTCGGCCACGACGGGCAGCTCGCACATCGAACACAGACCCACGACGGGCCCCGTCTGGCCCCGGTGCGCCGCATACAGGATTCGCCACGCGGCGAGCGAGCGGTGGACCTGGGGCTGGCGGTTTCCGCCCTGCTGCACCACGGACTCGCGAGAATGGGCATTCCAGCGTTCCATGCGCAAGCAGGTCGGGCAGCGGACGATCGGCATTGCAGCCCCTAACCGCTGGTGCTGTCACCGGGCCCGAGGCCTGTGGTAGACAGGACTCCGAGGAGAGCCCCGAGTTGACGACGTCCGAGCGGACCGAGCAAGAGCTGATCGCCGAGATCATCGCCAAGGTGCAAGCTGGGGGAGCGCCTCCGTGGCGCACCCGCGCGGCGCTCGAGATGGGTCTGCCCACCTCGGGATCGACCAAGAAGGTCTACGGCGGCGCGACCCCGTTCGTGCTGTGGCAGGCGTCGCTCGACGCCGGGCATCGCCGCTCGATCTGGTTCACCGAGAACGCCGCCATCCGCAAGCGGGGCACCGTGCGTGGCGAGGCGCCAGCGGTGGTGGTTCGCGGGCACCGGGTCTTCAACATCGACGACATCGACGGCATCTCGGCCCCCGCCGGCGGATTCCCCGCCGCCGACGTCGCCCGGCGCCGGGTGCTCCGGCTGGTGCGCTTTGTGCAGGCCCGCCTGCTGCAGGGCGACACCGCCGAATACAAAGCATCCAAAGACGCGATCATCCTGCCGCCCGCGGCCAACTTCAAGAACCCCGACGACTACTGCACCAGCGCGCTGCGGGCCCTGGTGCACTGGACGGGCGGCAACAACCGGCTCGCCCGCAAGGCGGCGGGCATGCCCGCGCATCCCAACTTCGCCACCGAGGCCATGGTCGCCGAGCTCACCCTGGGCATGGTGTGTTCCTGGCTGGGGCTGCACGGCTCGGTCGGCGACGAGGCCGAGCGCCAGGCCCTGTGGCTCCCCAAGCTCATCAGCGACGACAAGTTCCTGGGCAGCTGCGCCAACGAGGCCGCCAGGGCCCTCGAGTACATCCAGGACCTGTCCCCGTCCGACCTGCTGGTCGACAAGAAGCCCCAGAAGCGCCGGGGCCGCGCCACCGCGCTGGGCGAGGTGCTCGAGATCCCCTTCGACGAGGTGGGCAAGGGCTACGAGGCCGACGAGCAGCTGGTGCTCACCCTCCCCGAGAAGCCGGGTGCGTCGCTGCTGCGCTTCCTGACCGACTTCGGAGGCGCGGCCGCTCGCCGCAAGCCCGAGCCCTACGCCTTCTTGTGGGGCGCCAAGGGCACGGGCGCACCCCAGGTCACCGCCGCCATCAGCGAGCTGCTGCTCACCGGTGGCACCGACCTCGACGGCAGCCTGCTGCAGACCCAGAACGATGACGGCGCCCTGCTCGACGCCATCGCCAGCATCTGGGAGAACGAGACCCTGCACGTGGTCCCGTGCGAGCTGCCCGATCCCGACAGCGTGCCCCCCGACCGCGCGCTGCCCACGGCCTGCCTGTCGGCCTTCCACGTCCAGGCGGGCTTGTCGCCGGTGATGTGGGTTGCCCGGTTGGAGCACGTGCTCGAGCGCAGCGGCGAGTACGACGCCTTCGCCGAGACCTTTCACGCCTTCGCCGGCCGCCGCTGGCGAGGCGGCGCGAACCGCGATCCCGAAGGCGCCGTCGAGCAGATCATCGAGGCCCTGGGCGGCGACGCCGAAGACGACGAAGACGAGGACACCAAGCGCGTCCGCTGGTACCAGAAGACGCGCAGCAACGCGACGTGGGCGGCCTTGCAAGAAGAGGTCGACGAGTACATCGCGCGCCACGCCACCGAATGGTCCCAGAAGAACAGCCAGCCCTACCCCGAAGACCCGCCGCCGCGCGTGCTCTTTGTCATCGACATGGGGCCGGGACTGCGCCCGGGCGACGGCGCCGCCAAGAAGTGGGTGCGCCGCGTGCTCAAGGATCTGAACAGCCGCCTGGACGAGCTGCAGAGCGGTGGGCAGTCTCCGGCCTGGTTCCTGCTCTGTGCCGATCGCCCGCCCAAGCAGCTGTACGACCTGGGCGACTGGGGCGAGGACGAGCGCAAGGTGGTCAAGACGCAGGTGGCGCTCGACAAGCACCCCGTGATCGGCGCCTTCAAGACACGGCTGCTGGCCAAGATCCCCGATCAGTGCGCGCCGCTGTACCGCATGTACGCCGACAACAAGTCGCTGTTCTCGGAGCTGTCGCAGATCGTCGACTGGCCGGCCCCCATCACCGGCGACCGCGAAGACGTGGTCGACTCCTTCCCCTTCTTGCCGTGTGTGCTGCCCGTTGCCCAGGCGGTGCTCGACACCCTGGCCACCGACGAAGACAACGACCACGAGGTGATGCCCTTGTCCGACCTGGTCGAGAAGGCCATCGACGACCAGTACTACGGTCCGCTCGACCGGTTCATCTCGCTCGATCAGCTGTTCGAACCCATGGGTGAGCTCTTCGAGGTGCAAGAGGCGTCGACCGGTCGTCAGGCGCCATCGGCCTCGGTCGCCGCGGCCCGTCCCGCTGCGGCTGCGGTGATCATCATGCCCACGGCCGCGGCGGTTCCGGCAGCACGGGCGGGCCAGTCCGCCACGCTGTTCTCGACCGAGAGTGTGCTCAAGTGCCTGCGGCTGGCGAACCGGGTCGAGGGCTTCCCCTGCACGGCGCGAAACCTGGTTCCGCTCGTGTTCCAGAAGGTCGAAGAAGACATGGACCTGATGGTCGACGAGCTCAAGGACCAGCTGGCCGACCTCAAGGAGCGCGGCTTCGTCTCCACCGATGACGACGAGCACTACACGTTCGAGAAGATGCGGTAGCCGAGGGCCGAAGTGCTCGTGCACCCGGGCCCGCGGCCTGCCTGTTCCTACTCGAACTCCTCGGTGCTGGTGACGGCCCCGTCTTCGTCCCAGCTGGTCCACACGCCGACCTTGTCGCCGGCGACGTAGCGGCCCTCGGACTTCTTCTGGCCGTTGTCGTGCCAGGCCGTCCACACCCCGTCGGGCTTGCCGCCCACGAAGTCGCCGGTGCCCTTCATCTGGCCGTTGCTGTACCAGTGGGTCCAGGGGCCGGTCTCTTCGCCGGCCACCAGCTCACCCTCGAACTGCTTGGTGCCGTTGTCGTACCAGGCCACCCACAGTCCCTGCTTCTTGCCCTTGTTCCAGGACTCTTGCCGTTTCTGGCCGCCGCTGGGGTAGAAGAAGGTCCACGTCCCGTCCTTGGCGCCCTGATGGTACGTGCCCGTCGACAGCTTGGTGCCGGTGGCGTGGAACGTGGTGATCGGACCGTGCAGCTTGCCCTCGACGTGGCTCGACACCTGCTCGAGCACCCCGTCGGGCGACCACGACTGCCAGGTGCCGTGCTCGCGGCTGGCCCGGTAGGTTCCTTGCTTTTGCTTGGTGCCCCCCTCGTACCAATAGGTCCACTCGCCGCTGCGGAGGCCGGTCACGAAGTCGCCTTCGGAGCGCTTGTTTCCGTTGGCGTGAAAGCTCACCCACGGGCCGTACTTGGCCCCGTTCAAGAACTCGCCACGGCCCTCTACCTGGCCGTTCTCGTGCCAATACTCCCAGGTTCCGTGGGCCTTTCCGAGCAGGTATTCGCCCTCGTACCACAGCGAGCCGTCCTCGTTCCAGTACGTCCATCGGCCGTGCAGCTTGTCGTTGAGGAAGGGGCCCTGGCGCTGCTTGGAGCCCGAGTCGTACCAGAAGGTCCATGGGCCTTGCTTCTGGTCGTTTTGCACGACGCCCTCGGCCTTCTTGACGCCCTCGGCGTGCCACTCGATGGTGGGCGCGGGCACGGGCACCTCGGCGAGCGCGGGGCTCGCCTGCACGAGGCACAGCAGGAGCAGGGGTCGGAAGGCCATTTCGGTGGATTATCCAACTCCCGGGCCCCCGAGGCTATTCGGCATGAATTACCCATGGCGCCATGACCCGTGAGCGCCTGGCCCCGCTGATCGACCTGCTTCCGCTGATGCTCGGCATCTGGCTGGTGGTCCAGCTCGTGTCGGTGTGGGCCGTGAGGGCGACCTACCCCTTCGATCTCGAGTGGATGGAAGGCGGCATGCTGGCACACGCGTGGCGCATTCAGCAGGGTCTGCCCATCTACACCGAGCCGGGACCCGACTGGATTCCGTTCATCTACCCACCGGGCTACGCGACGGTGCTGGCCTGGGCGGGCGAGGTCTTTGGCCTGTCCCACACCACCGGGCGCATGATCTCGCTGCTGGGCACCCTGGCGGCCGCCGGGGCCATCGCCTTTGGCGTGACGCGGCAGACGGGCAAGGTCCTGCCCGGTGTCTTTGGGGCCATCGCCTTCTTGGGCTGCTACCCACACACCGGTGCCTTCTACGACCTGGTGCGCCTGGACGGGCTGTACGTGGGGCTGCTCGCCTGGTCGGTGGTGCTGGTGCTCGAAGAACGCCGGGGAGCGATCGAGGCGTCGGGACTGCTGCTGTTCGCGGCATTCCTGTTCAAGCAGAACGTCGCCCTGTTCGGCCTGCCCATCGCCTTGGCCCTGTGGCGTCGAGATGGGCTGCAGGCCGCGGTGCGCTACTTCGCCTGGTCGGGGGGGCCGGCGCTGGCCTTCACCGGATGGATGCACTGGAGGACGGGGGGCATCTACCTGAAGTACCTGCTGGCGGTCCCGTCCTCGCACCCCATCGTGGGTCAGCGCATGTACCCCGCCACCCCGCGCGAGCTCGCGTGGGCCCTGGCCATCGTGGTGGTGGCCAGCGCGATCTGGTTCCTGTGGCGAGCCCGCGAGCAGGCCGACCCGGCGTGGCGCTTTCCTGGGGTCATCGTGTTCTTGGCGCTGGCGGGGGCCTCGCTGGATCTGGCCCTGGCCCAGGTGAAGGGCACGCCGGTGGTCTCAGCCTGGCTCACCGCGCCCACCAGCGGTGCCCTGTGGGCGGCGCTGGCCGGAGCTATCGGACTGCTGGCGGTGGGTCGGCGCGACCTGTCGTGGCGCTGGGTGCTCGTCCTGGGGCTGGGGGTGGTGACCGTGGCCACCACCATGCTGATGCGGGGGCACCACGGCGGCTTTCTGAACGTCCACATCCAGCTGTTCTGGATGGTGTGCCTGGGCGGGGGCATCGCCGCGGGTCAGGCCCGCGAGCACGGAAGCGCCTGGGTGGCTGCCTCGGCGCTGCTCTTCGCCGGCCAGTTCGCGCTGCAGGGGGCCGAGCTGGTGCAGAAGCCGCTCACGCCGTCGGCCGAAGACCGGGCCCACGGAGACCACGTGGTGAGCGTGCTCTCAGCGGCCGAGGGCCCCGTGTTGTCGCCCTACGCGCCGTGGCTTGCCCACCAGGCTGGCCATGAGCCCGGCTTTCACCTGATCTCGCTGTGGGACGTCGCCCACGCGCGCAGCCCATTCCCGGGCACCAAGGGTCGCTTGCGCAAAGCGTCGGCCGCGCAGCACTGGGGGGCTGTGGTCACGGGCCCCAAGAAGTACGCCTTCGGCGTGCACAAACACTACCGGCAGACCGAGAGGCTCTCGGCCTCCCGCGGCGTGTTCATGCCCAAGACGGGGTGGCGCGCCCAGCCCAAGGCGCTGCTGGTGCCCAAGTAGGCGGCCGGCCCGATTGCGTGTGACAATGCCCGCCATGTGGCTCTTCATCCTGCTCGCCTGCACGCCCACCCCAGAGGTCGACCTCCCCACCGAGGGCAGCTTCCGCGCGCTCACCTACAACGTCGCCGGCCTGCCCGACGCCTTGTCCAGCGCCGACAAGCCCGGTGCCGAGCGCATGCCGCAGATCGCGGCCCTGCTGGGTGACTTCGACTTCGTGGGCCTGCAAGAGGACTTCGTGGCCGAGAACCACGAGCTGCTCGTCGACACCGAGCACGAGACCGAGGAGTGGTTCGATGCGGTGCGAACCGACATCGAGCCCGCCCCCGCGATGGGCTCGGGCCTCTCGGTGCTGGCACGCGAGTTCCAGGTGACCGACTACTTCGAAGAGCACTACACCGAGTGCCACGGGGTGCTCGACGGGGCCTCCGACTGCTTGGGCAGCAAGGGCTTTCAGGTGCTGCGCGTCTCGCTGGGTGGGCATGAGCTCGACATCTACAACACCCACCACGAGGCCGGCGGCGGCGCCGAAGACGACGCCGCCCGCAACACCCAGCGCGAGCAGGTCATCGCCAGCATCGGGGGCCGCTCCGATGGCCGCGCCATCCTGTTCATGGGCGACACCAACATGCGCTGGACCGACCCCGAAGACGCGGTCGACCTACAGGCCTACAAAGACATCGGCCTGGTCGATGCCTGCGACATGACCAGCTGCGTCGAGCCCGACCACATCGACCGCTTCTTGATGCGCGACTCGGCCGAGCTCACGCTGGTGGCGACGGAGTGGTGGCGGGACGAGCGCTTCGTCGACGCCGAAGGCGAGGATCTGAGCGACCATCCGGCGATCGGCGCGGTGATTGGGTGGGCTGTGGCGCAACCCTAGCAGCGCCCTGAAAAACCCGCTTGCTGGGCTTTTCAGGGCTGAAATGCGAGGAACGAGTATTTCATCGGCCTGTTAGAACCGCACCCAGATCTGCCCCTCTGGCCCGCTCACGCCGGTCAGCTGGTTGGCCTGGTTCTGCCCGCACGGGTCGTGGGTCGGATAGTTGGCCGTGCTGTCGCCGTCCCAGTAGTAGTAGGCGTTTGTCCGGGACAAGATGGGTCCGCGCACCACGTCGGTGGTGCTGCGGTACGACGTGGGCGCCAGCCCGTTGCAGGCCGGGGCGATGTTGGCGATGTTCACGCAGCTCACGGTGCCCGAGACATCGTCGACCAGGCTGCCCGTGCCTTCGGTGCACCGGACGTGGTCGTTGATGTTGCTGGTCACCATGAACTCTCGCCCGAAGGTGCTCCACCGGCTCCACTCCATGGCTCCGTAGTCGCTGGGGTCGGTGGGCGTCTCGGTGGACACCGCGCTGGTGGTGACCGACGCCCCCCAGCTGGGGATGGGCCAGACCGCGTTTGGCGCTGTGGTGAAAAAGGCGTAGTGCGCGAAGGTGTACGCGTACACCAGCGTCCACCCGCCCCCCGCCGTGGACATGTCGCAGTACACGAGCTCGGGGTCGAGTCCGGTGTCCCGGCCATCGACGTCGACCGTGTACAGCCCGTCACCGGTGCTGCGCCCGGCGGTGAGGACGTCGCTGCAGTCGCGGCCGAGCGCGCACACCCCGTTGCTGTCGGGGAAGGTGGCGTCGTCGTCGTCGTCGCAGTCGGGCCCGCCGCAGGAATCCGCCGCCCAGCCGTCGCCGTCGCTGTCGAAGTCGATGTCGCCGTCGCAGTCGTGATCGACGCCATCACAGACGGGGGTGGCCCCGGTGTGCGTGGTGAAGTCCGAGTCGTCGCAGTCGCCGTCGTCGGTGACCCAGCTGCCGCCGGGCGCGTCGCACAGCTCGACTCCCAGTGCGCCCACGCCTTGGCCGTCGCCATCGCCGTCGGGGTACCAGATCGCCCGCAGGCCCTCGTCGGTGCTGCCGTCGCAGTCGTTGTCGTAGCCATCGCAGACCTCGGTCTGGCCGGGGTTGGCGACGGGGTTTCGGTCGTCGCAGTCGGAGGCATCGGCCACGAACCCGTTGGGGGCTTCGCACAGGATCACGGGAGGCTGGTTGGCCCCGTACCCGTCGCCGTCGGCATCGGCGTACCAGGCACGCTCGCCGATGGCGCCGTCTTCGTCGATGCCCTCGTCGCAGTCGTCGTCGATGCCGTTGCAGCGCTCGTCGGCACCCGGGAAGATGAAGCGGTTCAGGTCGTCACAGTCGCCGCAGGCCGGGAAGCCGTCGTTGTCCTGGTCGATGTTGCCCACAGCCCCGTCGCAATTGCGATCGATGCCATCGCTGCAGTCTTCGGGGGCGCCTGGAAAGGCGGTGGCGTCGCCGTCGTCGCAGTCGCCACCCAGCAGGGCGGACTCCTCGGGCGCCTCGCAGCCGGTGACCGGCTCTCCGGATCCGAAGCCGTCCCCATCGCTGTCGACGAACCACTGTCGGAGGTCGACGGCACCGTCGTCGGCCACGCCGCTGCAGTCGTCGTCGACGCCGTTGCACAGCTCCGGCGCTTCGGGGTGCACCGCCCGATCGTCGTCGTTGCAGTCGCCGTCGGACTCGGCGAAGCCATCGTTGTCGGCATCGGCCAGAAAGCCGGGCTCGCGGCACGAGGTGCCCAAGTTCAGGAGCAGCGGCAGGGGGAGCAGGCGCATCGGGGCGAGGATAGCGCGTAGGATGAAGCCGTGAGTGACGACGTTCCCTACCTGACGATCGAGCAGGCCGGACTTGACGGCTTTCGGGTGAAGATCGACGTGCGGCCGACGGTGGTGCAGGTGAGGCCTTCCAGCGACGCAGTGCCCATTTCTGCCGAGTGGGTCGTGCTGACCAACCTCGGCATTGGTGGCCTGTTGCTCGCCACACCGCAGGCCGCCGGACTGGGCTTGCTGTTGATTGCGGGAACGCTCGGGTACGCCGGCTGGACCGGGCTGGTGCGCTCGAGGTTCTACAGGCGCATGATCGATGGCCCGACCGATCCGAGCGTGGAGGTCGCGCTTGCCCAGGGAACGCTCGTGTTCTCCAGCTCTTCGACCGAGCGACGGGTCATCGACACGGCAGATGTGCGCCTGGTCTTGCTGGCCCCCAGTGACGAACCCGGATTCATCGAGCTGCGTGTCATGCAACACTCCGGCGGAACCGCCTCGATCTCGGTGCCCTTCGATCGCCGGGCGGCGCTGTCTTGGGTGCAGGACGCCATCGTCTCGGCGACCCGGGGGCTGCGCGAGGAGCACCAGGGAGAGGTGCCCGACGATCTCCGCGACCTCCGCGACCTCCTTGACCGAGAACACGGTTAGCAAGGCCGTTCGGAGGCCTCCATGCGCACCATCCTGTCGGTCCTGTTGCTCGCTCCCACTGTCGCCGCTGCCGTTCCCATGCAGTTCGACCACCAGGGGCGCCTGTTCGACGCACTGGGCGTGCCGCTGGACGGCGACAACGACCTGTCCTTTGCGATCTACGACGTCAGCTCGGGCGGCGTTGCGCTGTGGACCGAAGCCCACGACGATGTCGCGTTCACCGACGGGTACTTCAGCGTCGAGCTGGGCAGCACGAGCGCCCTCGACAGCGCCACCTTCGATGGCGGGGCGCTGTACCTGGGCATGTCCGTCAACGCCGGCACCGAGACAGGGCGTATCGCGCTGGTGAGCGTGCCTTACGCGGTCCGCGCTCAGGTGGCCGACAGCGCCGAGTCCCTCGACGGCTCGATCACGTGGTCGCAGATCTCCGACCCGGTGGCGGGCACCGACACGTTGAGCACCCTCACCTGTGGCGCTGGCGAGTCGGTGTTCTGGACCGGTGCCGACTGGAGCTGCCAGTTCAACGCGCAGCTCATCCACAACCACAACGCGGGCGACGTCGTGTCCGGCGTGCTGTCGGTCGACCGGCTGCCCGTGGGCGGTGCCTCGACCGACGTCGCCGCGGGCGACCATGTGCACTCCGACCTTGCGTCTGCCTCTCACGGCCACAGCGACCTCGCTGCCGCCACCCATGGTCACGACGACCTCACCCTGACGGGCGGCATCGTCATTGGCTCCGACAGCACCTGTGATGCGGCGGGCAAGGTGGTGTGGGACAGCGCGACGTCATCGCTGCAGGTGTGCGACGGCACCGACTGGCGCACCGTCAGCGCGAGCTCCGCGGGATTCTTTGGCAGCGCCGGGTCCGCGATGGCGGCGGGCCTGACCCACTACTGGCTGTTCGACGGTGCCGGGGGCATGACCGAGCCCGCCGGGTTCGGCGGCAAGGCACTCACGATGAGCGGCGGAGGCTGGGTTGGCAGCCAGAGCCCGTTCACCGGCATCGCCAGCGCCGGCGATCGCCCCCAGGTCGCCGACTTCGATGGCAGCAACGACTACACCAACGACGCGCACAGCCTCATCACCAACAGCAGCTACACCGTGCTGCTGTGGGTGTACCTCGATGCTGCGAACCCCGCTGGTCGTAGCTACCGTCCGGCTGAGAACCGCTGAGACGGCGGCAGTAGCGGCATCTCAGTAGGTCGGGGCGTGTCGATTGGACCGGCATGGAGCTATTTCCGGACAGATCGCTCCATGCCTTGGGCGGCTCCTGTCGGAAAATGCGAACTTGAGAAAGAACGGGGATCGAGCTCACTCGAGCTGGACCCGCGCCAGGAACAGGACGTTGTAGGCGACCACGGACGACCAAACGTACGAACCAAAGCCCGATTCGCCCCGCCAGGTGCACCGTCGTAGTCCAAAGCACCGCTTGAGGAGGCTGATCAGGCTCTCGACTCCGACGCGATAGCGCCACAGCGTCCTGTACATCCACGTCTCGCGAACCATGTCGGGCACCTTCAGGCCGGCCTTCTTGTTGAAGGCGACATCGTCGACGCCCAGCTCCTTCACGCCCGCAAGGTTGGCGACGCTGGCGTAGCCACCGTCAAAAGCCGCCTGTTCCGGCGTCTTGCCGGTGATTTCGATGAATCTCTCGACGTTGCGGACGGTCGTTGTGCTGTCATTTCGCGCCCCGTCCTCGATGACGCAGTCGACGACCAGCGCGGACACCCCTGTAGTCACGCTGACCCGGTGGCCGTAGTGCACCTCCCGCAGTCCCTTCCAGAGGATGGCAGCGTGCTCCTCGAAGATGGAGACGACCTTTTCGGTCGCCGGCACCTTCTCGCCATGAAGGACGCGCCGACGGGCTTGGTCGACGACGCGCTCTCCCAGTGCGCGGAAGTGGCTGATTCGCTGCTGGAGCTGCGGTTCGGTGGCGAGCTGCAGGACTGCGTCATGGGCGTAGCCGAGCACATCCTCAGCGATGCGGATGAGGTGCCTGTACGGCAGCCTCCGGTCCTGGTTCCTCCGTGCGTAGGTGATTCGAACCAGGCGCTTCTTCGCCATGCGCGTGTGGTCGGAGAACACCAGCCCGGACACACGCTCGGCTGCGCGATGAAGCAGCCTCGTCAGCACCCGGATGACGTCCCACAACAGCCCGGAATCCGTGGGCTCGAGGATGTTGGCATCCACGTCGGTCGAGTCGGACCGCATTCGGGCGCAGCTCTCGACACCGGTGTCGATCGCATGAGTGACGAGCTGCCGGTTGATCTTCTCCCACGTCTCCGGCCTGACCCTGGCGAGGTTCTGCTGCAACGTGGCTCGTCGCGGAGCTCTTTCCCCCAGACCGAGGCCGCAGAAGGCGCGGTAGCTCGCAGAGTCCACCAGGTGAAAGGCCAGCTCCTCGTAGGTGAACCCCCGCAGCTGCTTCAGGAGCCCCACCCGGAGAACCTGGGCCCCGGTCATCCCCGGCGCGCCAACGTCGGTTCGGCGACCCTGCACCAAGTCATCCATGACGAGCTCGGCCAGCTCCGGGATACTGCCGAGCAAGCGGCTCATCGCCGCCAGTTCTTTGGCGTGAACGTGGTCCACTCTTCTGGGGACCAAGAACAGCTGTTGATTCCGAGGTCTGCGCATCCTTCCTCCTCCCTGGGAACGCTGATGAACAGCGAACCCGTGTAGGTTTTTCGCAACCTGATGATCGCATGATCATCACGGAACGAGGAAGGACCGCGCAGCCTCTTTTCAGCTTTCGAGGCTACTTTCTGATTCTCGGATGGAAGTTAGCTACATCTACGACACGCGCAACAGCAGCGGCTGGTACTTCCTGTACGACCAAAACGACAACAGCAAGATCCGGGCATGCACGTCGGAGTGGGATCCACCCGATCTGAACATCCAGGGTCGCTGGACGATGCACGTCATTCGAGGCGATGGCACCGACCTCATCTACACGGTCGATGATCCGGGCGTGTACAAGGCAACCCAGTCGGGCGGCGGCAGCTGCGTGCCCACCAACCCTCGGGTGACGCTGGCAACCCACTCCGGCTCGGTCGGTTCGTCGGGTCAGTACTTCATGAACGGCAAGATCGCCGAGTTCGCCGTGTTCGACGGCACGGTGCTGTCCGACGCAGACATCGCCGACATCTGGAACGCCAAGCGGCCGCTCGTCACGCCCTAGAGCTACAGCCACCCCACGAACTCGGTTCGCCCCGGCCGGCCTCGCGCCCGATGGGCCGCGCGCTTCACCAGCGCGTACGCCGTGAAGAACGCGGTCACCACGGCACGCTGCCGACGGCTCATCGGTGCTGAGCCGCAGATCACCTTGTGGTCCGCCACGCCCGCGTCGATGAAGTGCACCACACCCAGCACCGCTGCCTGCTGGCGCCAGCCGACCGGCCGCCGCGTCCCCAGGAGCACCGCATCCAGCGGATCCCCGTCTGCGGCCGCCACCTCGGGGATCGAGCCGTAGTTGAACGGGCAGGGGATGGGCGACACGTAGTCGATCGCTCCCTGGGGGCCGCGCTTCACGAAGCCGCCGCGGGGCACCTCGACCACGACCTCGACCGTCTCGGGAAGATTCATCGGCCAGACGATACACTTGGCTGCCCCGGAGCTCCCATCCCCCCGCACCCCGCCACCGACCACCTGCCGCCCGCCTTCACCATGCTGGTGCCCGAGCTGGCCACGCTGCCGCTTCCCGGCGAGCAGCGCTCGACCTGCAACGCCTGCGCCATGGTGCCCGCACCCGACGACCCCGACGCGGGCCACGACAAGTGGTTCCTCGACCAGGTCCGGTGCTGCAGCTACCACCCCAAGCTCGCCAACTTCCAGGTCGGTCGCGCCCTGCTCGACGGCGGCAGCAGCCGCGAGCGCATGATCGCGCGCCTGAAGTGGATCGACGGCGTGAGCCCACTGGGCATCGTGGCGCCCGACGACTGGAACGAGAGGTACCAGAAGTCCTACAAGACAGGCTTTGGGCGCATGATCGACCTGCGTTGCCCCTACTGGGCCGGCGGCGAGCTGGCCTGCGGCATCTGGCGCGCCCGGGGAGCGGTGTGCCGCACCTACCACTGCAAGCCCGACGACGGCCTGGCGGGCCTCAAGTTCTGGAACGCACTCAAGTTCACGATGATCGAGGTCGAGAACCGCCTGGCGCTGCTGTGCTGCCGCACCGGCAAGGTGCCGCAGGGGCGCCAGCCCTTCGAGGTTTGGGTGACGTGGTTCGAGTGGTGCGCCGGCAAGATCGCCAGCCTCGACCTCGAAGAGGCGCGAAAGGCCGCTGGTGACAAGATCCCCCAGCTGCGGCGGCAGCTCCGCGAGCACGCAGCCCGACTCGGGGGCGAGATGCCCGACGTGCTCGGCCCGGCCGTGCGCGACTTCGAGCGCCTGGCCAGCGGCCGCACACGGCTCACCGGCTACAGCTCCCGCGACGATCACTTCGCCGGACCCGCCACCTTCGCCCTGCTGTCCAACCTCGACGGCGTCACCCCGTGGCGCGAGGCGCTGGCTCGGGCCGAGGCCCAGCACGGCGCGCCCATCGGCGAGGAACGTGTGCGGGATCTCTGGAGGATGGGCATGCTGCGGCAACACGGCGAGGGCGACCGGCCGCCCATCGACGAGGGGCACATGAGCGATGGGGCGCCCCAGACCGAATGAGCGAGCCCACGGCGCAACCGCCCGACGCGAACCCGGATTCTGCCGACGAGCCGATCCCGGTGGTCACGGTGCGGCCGCGCGACGGCGGTCGTGCCGGTACCGCCGTCACCGCCATCACCCTGGGCTTGGTGGCGCTACTGCTGGTGGCGACCCTGGTGGGGCGGTGGATGCGCGCGCCGCCCATGCACCTGGTGCTCGCCGTCACCTTCTTGCCCTACCTGTACGTGGCGCTCGTTGTCTGGGTGTTCGGCCTGTGGAGTGCCGTGCCCGATCAGCGTGCGCCGCCGGTGATGTTGGGTGCGCTGCTGCTGTCGTCGATGGCGCTGTGGGGTCCGTCGTGGGGGGCCTCTGGCGAGCAGGCCGAAGGGCTCAAGGTTCGCGCGATGACCTGGAACGTGCGCCGCCTATGGGGAGGCCCCGCCGACGGCGGCGACCCCAAGGCGTGCGTCGAGGCGGTGATCCGCGAGCAGGATCCCGACGTGCTCACCCTGCTCGAGGTCAGCCAGCTCGACCTCGATCGCATGGCCTACGAGCTGGGCTTCGAGTGTGTGCACACCACCTACCAGGGCACCGGCGGGCGCCAGGCAGGGGGCCTGGCCAGCTGCGTCCGGGGCGACCGCTGGACGCTGCGCTCGGGGCGGGCGATGCGCTTCGTCGACGAAGAGTCGTGGAGCTACGTGTTCGCCGAGGTCGAGCGCGAGGGCCGCGTCTTGAACGTGCTCTCGGTGCACCTGTACCCCTACGACTTCAGCGTTGCGCGCCTGCGTCAGGGCTTCTCGGGCCTGCTCGCCGGGCGTCCCTCCGAGATCGTCGAGATTGGCCAGCAGGGCGCCACCACCGTTCGCTCCCAGGGCAACCAGTCGCGCGCACTGCTCGACCGGGTGCAGAAGTTCGCCGACCCGACCCTGGTGGCGGGCGACTTCAACAGCGTGCGCGACCTGGCGCTGCATCGCAGCCTGCGCGGCTCGCTCACCGACGCTTGGGAGCAGGGAGGGCAAGGGCTCGGGGCCACGGTGCACTTCTTGGAGCGAGTCCCGCTGCGCGTCGACTACCTGTACGCCACCGACGACTTCGCCGTGAGCTCCACCACAGTGCCCGCCGCCGACTGCAGCGACCACCGCCCGGTGGTGGCCGACCTGGTGCTGCGCGGCGTGGAGTGACCGCGCCCGTCACAGCAGCGCGGCGATGCCCGCGAGGATCACCAGCCCCACCACCACCCCAGCGAGGGCGAAACCCACGGCCATCAGCGCCGATGGCCCGGCGGCCGGGGGGGCCGAAGTGCGCTCGGTGGGCGGAGCGGTGGGCACCCGGTCCAGGCCGCGCTCGGGCTTGCTCTCAGCGCCGTTGCTGCCTGGGATCTGCGGCGGTGGCGTGCGCCGGCGAGGCAGCAGCTCCTGGGTGTCGGTCGGAGCGTTGGGATCGAAGGGCTCGACGTCGAGCGCGATCATCGCCTCGGCCAGCTCGGTGGCCGACTGCATGCGCTTGCTCGGGTCGGGCTGGGTAGCGCTCATGACCATCTCGCGCACGTCGTCGTAGAAGCGGTCGCCAGGGTCGAGGGCGCTGGTCTTCTTGGCCTGCACCAGCTTGAACTGCTGCGCGGCGGTGCTGAGATTCCGGTTCACCATGAAGGCGGTGTGGTGCACCAGCGCCTCGTAGATCACCACGCCCAGCCCGTAGACGTCGGCGAGCTTGAAGTCCATCTCGCCGCCGTCGAAGGTCTCGGGCGGCAGGTAGGGGCCCGAGCCGGTGATGCGCCCCATGGCCGTGAGCCGCGAGTTCTCGTCGGCCTGGGCGATGCCAAAGTCGACCAGTCGGGCGATGCCGTCTTCGCACAGCATGATGTTGCCGGGCTTAACGTCGCGGTGGGCCAGGCCCGCCTCGTGGATGTAGGCCAGGGCCTCGGCGATGGGAATCATGGCCGTGATGACCTCGCCGGGCACCATGGGGCCGCGTTTGAGTCGCTCGGACAGCGTGATGCCGTCCAGCAGCTCCATGGCGAAGAACAGCACCGTGTCGGCGGACTCGTTGACCGGCGCCTCGCCCCACTCCAGGATGCGCACGATGTTGGGGTGCTCCAGCCGGGTGAGCGCCTCGATCTCACGGGTGAAGCGCTCGCGTGGGGCGTCGAAGCTGTTGGTCTTGAGCATCTTGACCGCCGCCTTCTGGCTGCGATTGGCCGCGCGGCTGGCCGACCAGACCTCGCCCATCGCTCCCTGCCCGATGCGCTCTTCGAGCACCCAGCCCCCGATCTCGTCGCCGGGGAACCGCACTATCCGCCCAGTCCGAGGCCGATCGCCACGGCGCCCAGCAGAAGACCCAGCAGCACCACCGCGACGGCGCTGCCCACGAAGTAGGTGGCCAGCTCGGTCGTGTTGGTGCCGGTGACCGGGGGTGCAGAGGCGGCAGAGGGCTCTTCGTCGGCCACCACCGGGTCGGTCGCGGACGGGTCGGTGCCGACGGGCTCGGTGTCGTCGTCGTCGGCGTGCAGCTCGGCGATGGCGGCGCGCAGGGCGTCACCCTGGGCGAGCATGGTCTTGACCTCGTCTTCTTCGCCGAACTCGTCGACATCGAGGTCTTCGATGGCAGCCGCGAGCTCGGCCGCCGACTGGAAGCGCTCTTCGGGCACGGGGTTGGTGGCCTTCTTGACGATCTCGCGCACGTCCCAAGAGAAGGTCTGCCCCGGGTCGAGGGGCCCGGCGCGCTTGTCTTCGATCATCTTGGTCTGCTTGACGCGGGCGGGCAGGTCTTTGGGGTACTTGAACGCGCGTCGGTGCAGCAGGCTCTCGTACATGACGAGGCCCAGCGCGTAGATGTCGCCGAGCTTCTGGTCGGGTTCTTCGCGGTCGAAGACCTCGGGCGCCATGTACGGCCCCGTGCCCGTGAATGCCCCCACCGCCGTCAGCCGCGACATGTCCTCTTGGTGGGCGATGCCGAAGTCGAGCAGCTTGGGCGGGCCGTCGGTGCACAGCATGATGTTGGCGGGCTTGACGTCGCGGTGGCTGATGCCCTGTTTGTGCGCGTGGTCGAGCGCCCGAGCCACCGGCGCGATGACCGCCAGCACCTGGTTGACGGTCATCGGCCCCTTGGACAGGCGCTGCGCCAGGTTGTCGCCCTCGATGAACTCCATGGCCAGGAACAGTCCGCTGCCGGGGCCGTCCGCGGGGGGCGCCTCGCCCCAGCCGAGCACACGAACCACGCTGGGGTGGCTCATCATGGCCATGGCCTCGATCTCGCGCACAAAGCGCTCGCGCGGCGCATCGAAGTTGTTGGTGCGAAGCGTCTTTACCGCCGCAAGAAGCCGACTCGAGAGCGCACTATGCGCCCGCCAGACCTCACCCATCGCGCCTTGGCCGATGCGCTCGTCCAGAATCCAATCGCCGATGCGGTCGCCCGATTTTCGCACCCAGCGAGAGTACCAGATCGCCCAAGCTTGCGCGTCGGGGATTGCCGAGACCATCCCGCAGCCGCGTCACGCTTCGTCATCGCGGGTAGACTCCGGGCTCCGAGTGCACAGAGGTAGAGACGCATGGGGCGCAGGCGGCGAGATGAAGAGAGCGACACCGTTGTCGAGAAGCGGCTCAAGAAGCCGCGCAAGTACAAGGTGCTCATTCACAACGACGACTACACCACCATGGAGTTCGTGATCTGGATCCTCCAGACCGTCTTCAAGCACTCCCCACCCGAGGCCACCCGCGTCATGTTGCATGTGCACAAGATGGGCGTCGGCGTGGCAGGCGTCTACACCCGCGACGTGGCCGAGACCCGCGTTGCCCAGGTGCTGGCGCTGGCCGAAGAGATGGGGCACCCCCTTCAGTGCACGATGGAGCCTGAATAATGTTTGGTGAAGAGCTTCGAATCGCCCTGCAGATGGCGACCCAGCGTGCGGCCGACGAGCGGCACGAGTTCCTGACGATGGAACACCTGCTGCTCGGCTTGCTGCACGACCCCGATGCCGCCGAGATCCTGCAGGCCTGCGGTGCCGACCTCAGCGCCATCGAAGAGCAGCTCGACACGGTGATGACCGAGTTCGACACCCTCGAGGGCGACAACGACTACGAGCCCACCCAGACGCTCGGCTTCAAGCGGGTGCTCCAGCGTGCCATCCTGCACGTGCAGCACAGCGGCAAGGGCGAGGTGCGTGGCGGCAACCTGTTGGTGGCCATGTTCGCCGAGCCCGAGTCCAACGCCGTCTTCATCCTGCAAGAGCAGGGCGTGCGCCGCATCGATGTGGTTCGCTACATCAGCCACGGCATCCGCAAGGACGGCAAGAAGGGCACCAGCCGCGTGCCGTCGGGCACCGGCCCCGATGGCGAGGCCGCACCCATCAGCGACGAGCCGCTCGAGGACTACACCACCGACCTGTACGAAAAAGCGCGCCTGGGCCGCATCGATCCGCTGATCGGGCGCGACAACGAGGTGCAGCGCGCCATCCAGATCCTGGCCCGCCGAAAGAAGAACAACCCCCTGTTCGTGGGCGACTCCGGCGTGGGCAAGACGGCCATCGCCGAGGGCCTGGCCAAGGCCATCTTCGAGGGCAACGTGCACAAGTCGCTCGAGGGTGTGCACATCTACGCGCTCGACATGGGCGCGCTGCTGGCTGGCACGCGCTTTCGCGGCGACTTCGAGGAGCGGCTCAAGGGAGTCATCGAGGCGGTCGAGCACAACGACAAGGCCATCCTGTTCATCGACGAGATCCACACCGTGGTGGGCGCTGGCGCGACCACCGGCGGCAGCATGGACGCGTCCAACATCCTCAAGCCCGGCCTCGCCAGCGGCGCGCTGCGCGTGATGGGCAGCACCACGCACGAAGAGTTCCGCAAGAGCTTCGGCCGCGACAAGGCGCTCGCGCGCCGCTTCCAGACCATCGATGTCAACGAGCCCACCCTCGACGAGGCCATCCAGATCCTGCGCGGTCTGCAGCCCCGGTACGAGGAGTACCACCAGCTCAAGTACGACGACGACGCGGTCGAGTCCTCGGCGCGGCTGGCCGCCCGCTACATCACCGGCCGCCAGATGCCCGACAAGGCCATCGATCTGATGGACGAGGTGGGCGCCAACGTGAAGCTCAAGGACCTCGATCGGGTCGAGGTAGAGCATGTCGAAGAGACGGTCGCCACCATGGCACGCATCCCGGCGCGCACGGTCAACACCGAAGACCGCGACCGGCTGATGAACCTCGAAGAAGACCTGCAGCGCGTGATCTACGGGCAAGACGACGCCATCGGCAGCATCGTGGCCAACATCAAGATGAGCCGCGCCGGCATCGGCCACAAGGACAAGCCCGTGGGCTCGTTCCTGTTCGCCGGGCCCACGGGCGTGGGCAAGACCGAGCTGGCCAAGCAGCTGGCCAAGGTGCTGGGCATCGAGTTCATCCGCTTCGACATGTCCGAGTACATGGAGAAGCACGCCGTCAGCCGCCTGATCGGCGCGCCCCCGGGCTACGTCGGCTTCGATCAGGGCGGCCTGCTCACCGACGCGGTGCACCAGAACCCGCACTGCGTGCTGGTGATGGACGAGATCGAGAAGGCGCACCCCGACATCTTCAACATCCTGCTGCAGGTGATGGACCACGCCACGCTCACCGACAACAACGGCCGCAAGTCCGACTTCCGCAACGTCGTGCTCATCATGACCACCAACGCCGGTGCGGCGCTCGCCGCCACACGCAGCGTGGGCTTTGGCGGCGGCATGAACCGCGGCAAGGCCGAGGCCGTGCTCAAGAAGAAGTTCCCGCCCGAGTTCCGCAACCGCCTCGACGATGTTGTGCAGTTCAACGGCCTTCCCAACGAGATCATCGTGCAGATCGTCGACAAGTTCCTGCTCGAGCTCGAGCAGCAGCTGGGCGAGCGCGACATCGTGCTGTCGGCCACCGACGCCGCCCGCGAGTTCTTCGCGAAAGAGGGCTTCAGCGAAGAGTTCGGTGCCCGCGAGATGAACCGCGTCATCCAAGAACACGTCAAGCGCAAGCTGGCCGACGAGATCCTGTTCGGCGACCTGCGCGAGGGTGGCCGCGCCGAGATCGACTACGACGGCGAGGCGGTGACGGTGACGGCGATCGCGGCCGCCCCGCCCGACCCCGAAGACGATGACGACGAGACGTCCGAGGGGGACGTGCCAGAGCCTGCCGACGCCTGAAGGGCGCCCCGCGCCTCGCACCGACGCCTGTGGTAAACCCTAGCTCTCGCGTGGGGTTTGGGACATGGCTGGCAAGGCCAAGAAGAAGTTCGACATCAACGCCTTGGCGTCCACCGCCAAGAAAGCGGCCGCTCGCCGCCGCACCAAGGCGCTCGCCGACAAAGAGAACCGCGTGAAGGTGGGCGGCAGCAAGACGTCCGCGGCCACCGGTGGCGGCTCGGCGTCTGGCGGCGGCAAGTCCATCGCGGCGCGCCTCGCGGCCCGGCAGAGTGCGGGCATCGAGCTCGACTTCGAAGATCGCGCACGCAAGGACTTCCCCGCAGAGGGAGCCGTGAGCGGCGGCGATCTGCTCGAGATCCATCGCACCGAGACCAAGACGCGCTACCGACTCGCCGGGCGCGTCCTGGACGTCGGCGACGTCATCGAGGTGTACACCAACACCGCCAGCGGCTGGCTGCGGGGGCGCTTCGAGTGGACGGGTCGGTCCAAGGACCGGCCTGTGCTCGGACTCAACCTGTGGAACCCGAGCGGTCCCTACGCCGACGGCGCGCCTCCATGGTGCGGTGACCTGATGTGCACGCTGCCCGAGAACGCGATGTGTCGTTGGGTCGACGAGTAGGCAGCCGGACAGCAAGGCTGTCGGTCGCGGTGGCACTGCTCGTCGGGTCCTCAGCGGCGGTGGGCCAGGAGCTGACCGCACTCGACGGGGTGGGCTGGCAGCCCGTGCCCGGTGACGGCGACGTGGGCGACCTGGTCACCACCTGGGCGCCCGAGTCCAACCAAGCTGGCGCGATGTCCGCCGGGGCGCTGTTCGAGCACACCGGTGCGCTGGTGGTGCGCTACGAGGTGCGCGACGACGGGTCGCGCACCGAGGATGCGCGCTTGCTGTCCGACCTGTTCGGTGCGCACGTCCAGCTGCACATGGGCTTGGGTCGCCGCACGGCGCTGGCTGTCGATGTGCCCGTCTGGGTGTTCTCGTCGGGCGCCGATGGCCCCAACCCGGCTGCCCTGGGCGACACCCGCGTCTCGCTGCCCATCGGCATCGCCTTGCCGACCGACCGGGATCTGGGCCTGGCGGCGGGGGTGGTGCCCTTCGTCGACCTGCCCACCGGGGCGGCGCCGCTGCTGCTGGGCAACCGCTACCCCGGTGGCGGCCTGGTGATGTCTGTCGGTGCACGCACCCCGTGGATTCGGCTGGCTGCCAATGCGGGCATGTCGGTGTTTGCGGGCCACGATCTGCCCGACGTCGGGGTGCTCCGCGGCCACCTGTCGGCGGGGGTGGCGGTGCCCCTGAGCGACGCGGTGGCGGTGGCGGTCGAGGCCATCAGTCAGCCCTTCCTGGGCGGAGGCGGAGTGCCTCTCGAGGCCATGGCACTGGTGCGGGGACACGACTGGAAGGGAGTGCACTGGACGGTCGGAGGCGCCTACCCGCTGCTCGGAGAGCCCGCGGGGGTTCCCGACTACCGCGTGTTCGTTGGGGTGGGCCTGACCTTGAACAAGGAATGGGATCGGTACCGCACCTACGATCCCGACCTCGACGGGGATGGCTTGCCGGCCTCGATCGATCCCTGCCCCACCCAGGCCGAGGTGGTGAACGGCTGGCGCGACGACGACGGCTGTGCCGACGCGCTGTCTCACGCCACCGCGGTGGTGGTGGGCTTTGACGGCCAGCCACTCGACGACGCCACGCTCACGGTGCACGGCGAGCGCATGCCGCGCAACGAGGACGGCGCCTTCGAGCTGGGCCGGCGCATGCCGGGGCAGGACATCGGGCTGCTGGCCAGCCACCCCAACTACGCCGTGCACGAGCCCATGGTGGTGCCGCTGCAAGAGGGTGACACCCGGTACACCGTCAAGCTCTCGGAGCTGGCGGCCGGCAAGGTGAACGTGGTGGCCAAGGCGGCCGAGCTGCGCGTCGACGGGTTGGTGAGCTTCGACGGGCCCAGGGAGGTCGAGCCGATTCAGCTCGGCGGCGATGGCGAGGCCACGATCGAGCTGTACCCCGGGTCATGGACGATCGAGGTCACCGCTGAGGGCTTCGAGCCTGTCCGCAGAGAGGTGAACGTACCCATCGGCGCGGTGCGGGCGGTGTCTTCGGTGGTCGAGCTGGTGCCGGTCGAGGGGGCTCCGGAGCCGTAGCCACCTGCTACAGGTTCACCTCGAGCTGGGTGCGTGCGCGCACCCCGGGCTCGGCGCCCAGCAACAGCGCGGCGTCGGTGACCCACTTGATCTTGTTGCCGTCGAACAGGTAGGAGTAGCCGGCGGTGAGCTCGTGCTCGACGGGAAGATCGGTGCCGATGGGCACGACGACGGCGTACCGAGCCGCGGGAACATGCCGTTCGCCGATGAGCACGTGGGCATCGGCGTGGCCTCCGACCTGGTGCAGCTCGTGCGGCCCTTCCTTGGCTTCGGTCCGCGCCAGCGCCGCTCCCATCAGGGTCAGCCGGCCCAGGCGCGCCAGGCCATCGAGCCCGACCTGCACGTGGGGATCGACATCGCTGTCCTGGCCTTCGTCGTCGTGGTTGGTGTCGAAGCCCAGGCCCAGGTTCAGCCCCACCGAGGCCTGCAGCCCCTCGGTGACGGCCACCTGCGTGTAGGGGTCGGCGCCCTGGGTGTGCAGGGCCAGGCGCCCCACCAGCTGGGGGCCGAATGCATCGGGGCTGGTGCTCGCCGGGCCGCCGCCGTGGTACACGCCGAGCACCGCCTCCAGGCGCTCTTCGTCGCTGGTGTGCAGCATGGCGCCGACGTCGCGGTCCTGCTCGAAGGCGCTGTGGTGGATGCCGCGGTCGACGAGCGCCAGCTTGTTGCTGGACATGATGAAGTCGCGGCCGAAGGGGCGCTTCATCTGCCCGGCGCGCAGGTACACCCCACCGCCCAGGCGGGCGTCGGCCCAGGCGTCCACCAGCGCGGGCACGCCCCGGTCCCAGCCGGCCTGCACGTACAGGGCCAGGTCGCCATCCAGCAGGGTGCCCTTCACCTTCAGGCGCACACGGCGCGGCAGCGCCTCGACCTCGGTGCCCTCTGGGCCGCCGGTGGTCACGGTCAGCCTGGGTTGGACGCGACCCTGCACCTGGATGGTGGGCTTGGCCGGCGCTTCGGCGGGCGGGGTCTCGTCGGTGGCTGGGTCGGCGGCGGCGAGGTTGGCGAAGAGAGCGAGTGTGAGCATGCAAGGAGGGTAATGAGCGAATGTGTCAGCTCTGGATCGTCCTGGGTGGAAGCTTGTGTCGGGACGGTGTCGAGGTGACCCCAGGGTGACGCGTTAGCCCTCGCGCGATGAAACCCCCCTTCGACATCGCCGCCGACCTCGACACCCCGGTGTCGGCCTGGCTCAAGCTCGCTCCCTTCCAGCCGCGCTTCCTGCTCGAGTCGGTCGAGGGCGGCGAGCGCCAAGCCCGCTACTCCTTCATCGGCTTCGGTGACGCCTTGATCGTACGCATGCAGGGCGACCAGCTGCACGTGGGCGACGAGGTGGTCGACGTCTCGGCAGGTCGCGATGCCCTGCTCGACGGGCTCCGCAGGGCGCTGGCCGCCTCGCCCGAGCCGGGCCGCGGCACCGATCTTCCCTTCACCGGCGGCTTGGTGGGCGTCACCAGCTACGACATGGTTCGCCGCTTCGAGCGCGTCGTCAGCCCCCACCCACCGCGCGAGCACCACCCCGAGGCCAGCTACGTCGGGCCCCGCTCCATGCTTGTGTGGGACCACGTCAGCCGGCGTGTGGCCCTGCTGCACGACGGGCCCGACGCCGAGCGGCTGCAGCTGCGCAAGCGCATCATCGCGGCCCTGCGCGGCGGTGTGCCCGGCCTGCCCAGCGGCGGCCGCTTCACGGCGCCCGAGCCCACCATGAGCGCCGACGCCTACATGGCCGGCGTCGAGGCCACCCGCGAGCACATCCGCGCCGGCGACGTGTTCCAGCTGGTGCTGTCGTCGGCCTTCGAGGGCGACTGCGACATCGAGCCCTTCCAGGTGTACCGCGCCCTGCGCCTGCTCAACCCCTCGCCCTACATGTACTTCCTGCAGCTCGACGGGTTGTGCGTCATCGGCAGCAGCCCCGAGGCGCTGGTCAAGCTGCGCGGGCGCAAGGCCACCCTGCGCCCCATCGCCGGCACCCGTCCCCGGGGCCGCGACGACCGCGAGGACGTGCAGAACGAGGTCGATCTGCTGGCCGACCCCAAAGAGGCGGCCGAGCACGTCATG
This sequence comes from Myxococcota bacterium, assembly GCA_965216925.1. Taxonomy (GTDB): domain Bacteria; phylum Myxococcota_A; class UBA796; order UBA796; genus CAYYHT01. The sequence continues at coordinate 268,478 of CBDCGT010000002.1, forward strand.
CTCGTCGATCTGGCTCGCAACGACCTGGGTCGCGTCGCGTTGCCCGGCAGCATCACCGTCGAGCCCTACCGGGTGATCGAGCGCTACAGCCACGTGATGCACATCGTGAGCGGGGTCACCGGCGTGCTCGAGCCGCGCTTCGACCAGTTCGACCTGTTCGCGGCCACCTTCCCGGCCGGCACGGTGGTGGGCGCCCCCAAGGTGCGCGCCATGGAGATCATCGACGAGCTCGAGCCCTGCCGACGCGGTCTGTACGCCGGCACGGTGGGCTACTTCGGCCACGGCGACACCATGGACCAGGCCATTGCCATCCGCACGCTGGTGATGCACGGCGGGCGCTACGTCTACCAGGCCGGTGCCGGCCTCGTCGCCGACAGCGAGCCCGCCTACGAGCACCGCGAGATCCTGGCCAAGGGCGGCGCCATCGGGCTCGCCCTGGAGCTGGCTGCCGAGGGGGACTTCTGATGGCGCCGCAGCTCAAGGTCTGGCTGGTCGACAACTACGACTCCTTCACCTTCAACCTCGCCCAGGCGCTGCGCATCCTGGGGGCCGAGGTGGTGGTGCACCGCAACGACCAGATCAGCGTGGCCGCGGGTCTGGAGCTGCAGCCCACCCACATCGTGGTGAGCCCGGGGCCGGGCCGCCCCGAAGACGCGGGCATCTCGATGGCGGTGATCGAGGCGGCGCTCGAGCGCGACATCCCGTTGTTGGGCGTGTGCCTGGGCCACCAGGCCCTGGGCCAGGTGCTGGGCGGGACGGTCGATCGCGCGCCGCGGCTGATGCACGGCAAGTCCAGCCCCGTCTTCCACGATGGAACCGGCGTGTTCACGGGTCTGTCCAACCCCCTCGAGGCCGCGCGCTACCACAGCCTCATCGTGCAGACCGGTGATCTGCCCGCCGTTCTGGAGCGTACGGCGTACACCCAGGAGGGCGAGATCATGGGGGTTCGGCACCGCGACAAGCCGGTGGTCGGCGTGCAGTTCCACCCCGAGTCGGTGCTCACCCCCGAGGGCGACCACCTGCTCGCCAACTTCTTGGGGGTCGAGTGGACGGGGTGAACACCAAGCAGCTGCTCGAGACCCTGCTCTCAGGCGAGGCGCTCAGCGAAGACCAGGCCGCCCAGGTCATGACCCTGATGACCCTCGCTGAGGTGCCGGCGGCGACCAAGGGAGCGATGCTCGCGGCCCTTCGCACCCGCGGCGAGACCGCCGACGAGGTGAGGGGCTTCGCCCGCGCCATGCGCGACGCGGCCCGCGTGCCCGACATCCCCCGCGACGGCATCCTGGTCGACACCTGCGGCACCGGCGGCGACGGCTCCGACTCGATCAACATCAGCACCGCGGCCTCGCTGGTGGCGGCCGCGGGCGGCGCTGGTGTGGTCAAGCACGGCAACCGGAGCATCTCCAGCCGTTCGGGCAGCGCCGATGTGCTCGAGGCGCTGGGGGTCACCCTGTCGCCTGATCCCGACTCGGCCGCGGCGCTGTTTCGGCGGGCGGGCTGGACCTTCCTCTTCGCGCCCAACTTCCACCCCGCGATGAAGGAAGTCATGCCGGTTCGGCGGGCGCTGGGCGTGCGCACGGTCTTCAACATGCTGGGCCCGCTCACAAACCCCGCCCGTCCGCCCTTTCAGCTGCTGGGTGCCTTCAGCGAGCACGCCGCCGAGCTGATGGCGGGCGCACTCGCGGGGCTGGGCGTCGAGCGGGGCTTCGTGGTGCACGGCGCGCCGCACTGGGACGAGGCCACGCCGATGGGCCCCTTCGTGCGCTTCGATGTTCGCGGCGGCACGGTCGCTCGCGAGGTCATCGACCCGGCCCAGGCCTACGGAATTGCGCGATGTTCTGCTGGCGAACTGGCTGGTGGTGATGCATCGTTCAATGCGGCGGCGCTCACCTCGGTGTTTCGGGGCGAGCGTGGCCCGCACCGCGACGCGATTGTTCTCAACGCCGCGCTGGTCTTCGAGCTCACCGGACTGTCCGGACCGGGCCGCGACGCCACCCGGCACGCCGAACACACCATCGACTCCGGTGCGGTCCTTGGCCTGTTGGAGCGCCTCGAGGGTGGCTGAAGACTTCCTGGAACAGATGACCGACCACGGCCGCACGCGGGCCGTGGACACGCTCGCTCGCGGAGACGACATCCTCAAGGCGGTGGCGGCCAGTCCCCAGCCGGCCCCGCTGGTGCTCGACGGCTTCTCGCTCATCGCCGAGGTCAAGCTGCGCGCGCCGAGCGTGGGCCAGCTCGCGGCCCCCGACGACCCCGAGGCCGCAGCCGTGGCCCAGGCTCAGCGCTACGTCGCCGCCGGCGCCGCCGCGATCAGCGTGCTCACCGAGCCGCATCGCTTCGACGGCGCCATGTCGCACCTGACCGCGGTGGCCGGAGCCGTCGACACCCCGGTGATGCGCAAGGACTTCCTGCTCGACCCCATCCAGATCGCCGAGGCCCGGGTGGGCGGCGCTAGCGGCGTGCTGCTCATCACCCGCATGCTCACCGACCGGCAGCTCGACGGCATGCTCTACGCCGCCAACCACGCCGGCCTGTTCGTGCTGGTCGAGTCCTTCGACGAGGACGATCTGGTACGCACCGCCGCCGCCATCGAGCGGCGCCGCGGCTACGGCCCCGACGTGCTGGTGGGGGTGAACACGCGCGATCTGGCCACCCTGCAGGTCGACCCCGACCGCCTGGAGCGGCTGGCCCACCTGTTGCCCGACGGAGTGCCCGCGGTGGCCGAGAGCGGCATCCGCACGCCCGAAGACGCGGCCAAGGCCGCGCGGCTGGGGTACAGCGTGGCGCTTGTGGGCTCGGCCCTGATGTCCAGCGACGACCCCACGGCGCTGGCCGCCGACATGGTGGCCGCCGGGTCCGAGGCGCTGGGCTGCTAGTGCGGGTCAAGATCTGCGGCCTCACCTCGGTCGACGCGGTCGAGCATGCGGTGTCTGCCGGCGCCGACGCCATCGGCATCGTGTTCGCCGCATCACCGCGCCAGGTTGAGCCCAGAGACGGGCTGCGCCTGCTGCGGGCCGTGCCGGAGCACGTCTTTCGCGTGGCGGTCTTCCGTCAGCCCGATCCCATCCTGCTCGCCGCGATCTGCCGCTTTCCCATCGACGCGGTGCAGACCGACGCATCCTGGCGCGGGGAGCTCCCCGACGGCATCGCCTGGCTGCCCGCCTTCCACGATGGTCCGAGCATGGTGGGGCAGGTCCAGGACTTCGCGGCCGCGTCCGACCGTGTGCTCGACCCCCGCTTCCCAATAGCCTGCTTCGTGGATGGTCCGCGTCCGGGCTCGGGCCAGCGCGGCGACCATGGCCGAGCGGCCGCCGCGGCCCGCCTGGCACCGGTGGCGCTGGCCGGTGGCTTGAGCCCCGACAACGTGGCGGCGTGCATCGAGCGGGTGCGCCCGGTGGCGGTCGACGTCAGCTCCGGGGTAGAGGCCAGTCCCGGGGTGAAGGACCCGGCCCGTGTGGCCGCCTTCATCGCCGCTGCCCGTGGATGACCCATGACCGCACTGTCCCGTTCCGTACCCGACGACCGAGGCCGCTTCGGCCCCTTCGGCGGTTCCTTCGTGCCCGAGACGCTCGTCGGCGCCCTCGAACGGCTGCAGAAGGGGGCCCGCGAGGCGCTCGCCGATGATGCCTTCGTGGCCGAGCTCGACGCCGAGCTCGCGCACTGGGCGGGCCGCCCGACGCCGCTCACGCCGGCCCACCGCCTGAGCGAGTCCTGGGGGGCCGAGGTGTGGCTCAAGCGCGAAGACCTCGCTCACACGGGCGCCCACAAGGTCAACAACGCGCTGGGCCAGGCACTGCTCGCCAAGCGCATGGGCGCAACGCGCATCGTGGCCGAGACCGGCGCTGGCCAGCACGGCGTGGCCTCGGCGGCGGCCTGCGCGCGCCTGGGCATGCCCTGCATCGTGTACATGGGGGCCGTCGACGTCGAGCGCCAGATGCCCAACGTGCGCCGGATGAAGATGATGGGCGCCACCGTCGTGCCGGTCACCACCGGTGACGCCACGCTACGCGCCGCGATCGACGAGGCCCTGCGCGACTGGGTGGGCGACCCCGAGGGCACCTTCTACCTGCTGGGCAGCGCGGTGGGGCCCCATCCCTACCCCTGGCTTGTGCGCGAGCTGCAGTCGGTCATCGGCAAAGAGGCGCGCGCCCAGATGATCGCCCAGGCCGGTGGGCTGCCCGACGTGGCCGTGGCCTGCGTGGGCGGCGGGTCCAATGCCATCGGCCTGTTCCACCCCTTCGTCGACGACGCCGACGTGGCGCTGCTCGGCGTCGAGGCGGGCGGGGCGGGCCCGGCGCTGGGCGACAACGCCGCGCCGCTCACCTGGGGCCGCCCGGGTGTGCTGCACGGCAGCTACGGCCCGCTGCTGCAGGACGAGCACGGCCAGGTGCACGAGACCGCGAGTGTCTCGGCGGGCCTGGACTACCCCGGGGTGGGCCCCGAGCACGCGTGGCTCGCCGAGATCGGGCGCGCCACCTACACCGCCGCCACCGACGACGAGGTGCTCGCCGCGGTCGAAGAGCTGTGCCACTACGAGGGCATCCTGCCCGCCATCGAGAGCGCTCACGCCTTCGTCGGCGCCCGCAAATACGCCGCCGAGCATCCTGGCAGCCGCATCCTCATCGGGTGCAGCGGCCGCGGCGACAAAGACCTCGGAATCCTGCTGAAGCACGGACTGGGACAGTGACCATGACCCCCGCCGAACGCCTGGCCCACGCCATCCGCAACCCGAAGCACGGCGACGTGGCGCTGATGCCCTACCTCACCTCGGGCTACCCCACGATGGCCGGCTTCCCGGACCTGCTGCACCGCGTCAGCCAGGTCGCCGACGCCATCGAGGTGGGGGTGCCCTTCAGCGATCCCATGGCCGATGGCGTGACCATCCAGGACAGCAGCCGCGCCGCCCTCGAGCAGGGCGTCAACCTGACCTGGATCCTCGACACCCTGGCGGCCACCGACGTCGCCGCCCCCATGATGCTGATGAGCTACGTCAACCCGCTGCTGTCCTTCGGCATCGAGCGCCTCTGCGAGCGCGCCGTCGAAGTGGGCGTCTGCGGGCTGATCGTGCCCGACCTGTCCTACGAGGAGTCCGACCTGATGCGCGGCCCCGCCGAGGCGGCCGGGCTGGGGCTGGTGTCGCTGGTGACCCCGGTCACGCCGCCGGCTCGGCTCGAGACCCTGTGCCGGGCCAGCGGCGGCATGGTCTACGCCGTCACCATGCGCGGAACCACCGGGGGCGCGGCCCTTCCCAGCGAGGTGCCCGCCTACCTCGACCGCGTGCGCGCCGTCTCGCCGTGGCCCGTGTGCGCCGGCTTCGGCATTCGGGGCCCCGAGCAGGTCCGCGCGCTGGCGCCCCATGCCGACGGCGTCATCGTCGGAAGTGCCGTGATCGAGGTGCTGCGTGACGGCGGCGATGCGGTGGCCTTCGTGCAGTCCCTGCGGGGCTGATACACTTCGCGCGCATGCAGAAAGAGTCGCTCATCGGGCAGACCTTTGCCGCCAAATACCAGGTCACGGGCTTCCTGGGCGAGGGCGGCATGGCCCGTGTGTACCTGGCGACCGATGCCAGCACCAACCAGCAGGTTGCCCTGAAGGTGCTGCACAAGCACCTCACCAGCGAGCGCGAGGTGGTCAAGCGCTTCGACCGCGAGATGAAGCTCGCGTCGGTGGTCAAGCATGACAACAGCGTGGCCGTGCTCGAGTACGGCGACTTCGAGGGCCGGCTCTTCTTGGTGATGGAGCTCGTCGACGGCGACAGCCTGGGCGAGGTGCTGCTCGACGATGCCCCGCTCACTCCCGATCGCACCGTTCACATCGCCAGGCAGATCGCTGCAGCCCTGGGTGCAGCGCACGCCCGCGGCATCGTGCACCGCGATCTCAAGCCCGACAACGTGATGATCGACCAGCCGGGCGACAACGACATCGTGAAGGTCTGCGACTTTGGCCTGGCGCGCTCCATCACGGGCAGCCTCGACGAGTCCGGCGACGAGCTCGACGACGACGACGAGGGCAGCTCCTTTCAGACGGCCATCGGGGTGCGCGTCGGCACGCCCCACTACATGAGCCCCGAGTACATCACCACCTTCGACACCGACGAGCGCGGAGACCTGTACGCCCTCGGTGTGCTGATGTTCGAGATGCTCACCGGCAAGCCGCCCTACGACGGCCGTCCCTACGAGGTGATGGACTCGCACGTGACCGGCACGGTGCCCCATCCGTCCAAGAAGAACGCGGCATGTCCAGCGTGGCTCGATGGGGTGGTGGTCAAGCTGCTGGCCAAGGAGCCCGATGCTCGCTTCCAGACTGCCGACGACCTGCTCGCGGCGCTGCGGGGCGCGGGCGACGCCGCCGATCAGGCCGACGCGGTCACCGAGGAGGCCGCCTTGGCGGGCGTGCAGGTGCACGTTCCCGGCGAAGACACCGCAGCGGGCGGCAACCGGGGGCTGGTGCTCGCTGGTGCCGGGGCCGTGGGGGTGGTGGGCATCGGCGCGCTGGGTGTGCTGCTGCTGCTGGTGGGCATCGGGCTTGGCGTCGCGCTGATGTAGTCAGAGCGTGTCCACCCAGGCACGGTCGCCGCTTTCGCCGCGCTCGATCCACCCGACGCGCGGCTTGCCGAAGGGCTGGCCCAGGCCGCCGGCATTGAGGCATACACAGTGCCCGATGGTGTCGGTTCCCGCGGCCTCGTGGATGTGCCCGCACACCAAGAATCCCGTGTGGCGCTGGGCGAGCTCGCGAATCGCCTCGCTGCCGGCGTCATCGCCCCGAACCGTTCGCCCGAGTGGCGAGCCGGCGGGCGGGGTGTGGCACAGCAGCACATCGCACTCGGGCACGACCCGGGCGCGGATGTCGTCTTCGCCCCACTCGTAGCAGAAGCCGAACCTCGCGGGGCCCGCTCCGCCGATGCCTGCGACGCGCAGGCCGCCCACGTCGAGCACGGTGTGGTCGGCGTTTCCGTCGAAGTCCAGGTCGGGCAGGTCGTGGTTGCCGGGCACGTAGGCGACGGGCTTGCCGAGGGCCCGGCAGCGCCGCAGCACCTCGAGAACCGATTCGCGGTACAGCGCATCGCCTTCGGGCGTGCGCATCGATCGGAAGTTCACGTCGTGCGAGCCCAGATCCCCCACCAGCAGAATGCCCTGGGCGTCCACCTGCCGAATGCGATCGAGCACCAGGTCCAGAAAGTCGAAGGTGGCGTGCACGTCACCGATGATTGCGAGCTTGGGCATGGCCGTGGGTTAACCGGGCGGCATGTGGTTCTGGATGTTCGCCGTCGCTGCGCTCGGTCACCCGTACGAAGGTCGCGAGACCGATGTGACGGCGTCCACCACCTTCGATGGCAGCGTGGCGCCGCTGGTGATGTGGCTCGAAGACCCGGGCAACTACGCCAAGCTCTTTCCCGAGTCGTGCGCGCGCAAGGTCCGGGTGGGCGACGCCGAGGTTCGCTTCACCTACATCACCCCCCCGTGGAAGCGAAAGACCACCGCCTACGCCACCCGCGTCGACAAGAAGACCGGCGTCGTCGACTGGGAGCACACCGGCATCGGCGGCTTCACCAGCCGCTTCCAGATCGCCAAGGTCGAAGAGGGGCGTGTGCGCGTGACCCTCACCCACTACGTCGACATGCCGCCATGGCCACTGCGAAAGCCGTACTTCGCCGAGGTGCAGCCCAGCTGGCTTGCGTGCTCCGAGACCGTCCTGGCCAACCTCGCGGGCACCAAGATCTAGCCCCGGGCCGAGATCACAGCTCGCCCAGGCCCCAGCGGCGCAGGCTTCCGTCCCAGCTGGCGCTGATCAACACGGTGCGGTGCATGTCCACCGACGACACCCGGCGGTCGTGGCCCTGCACCGTCGCCAGCAGGTGGCCACCGGTGTCCAACACGTGCACCCGCCCGCGCAGGTCGCCCAGGGCCACCCAGCGGTGGTTGCTGTGGATGGCGGTCAGCGGCTCGTCGCTCGTCCAGGCCCACACGACCTCGCCCTCGGACGTGCGCCGCTCGACCGAGGTGCCCCGCAGCACGTACACGGCGTCCGGCGTCGCTGAGAGGCGGGTGGCGCCGGGTGCTTCGAAGCGGAGCTCGGCTTCGTCGCGCAGGGTGTACACCAGTCCTGCTGCCGTGAGCGCCCACCGGCGATCGCCATCCCAGGCGACGTCCACTGGGGCGGTGGGCAGCTCCCAGCGCTGCTTCTGCCCCCCGGACACGCCCCACACATGCGCCCCGTAGCTGGCCGCGATGTACCCATCGCCCGCGGCCACCAGTGTGCGAACGGCGCCGACGTCTTCGGGCCCGTCGGACGGCAACGTCCTTACCCCGCATCCGAGCTGTGAGGCCACGGGTTCGCCACCGACGAATGCCCCGCTCTTGGCCACGTTGCCGCAGCCGAGCTGTAGCAGCTCCCGATGCCCATCGCCGAGCCGCCACAGCTCCACATCGCCGTTGGCGTGTCCCACCAGGGCCGTCGCCCCGTCGTCGTCCAGGGTGGCGAAGCCCAGGCCGCCGGACTCGAGGCGATCGATGCGCACGGGTGCCATGCGCGCGGGCAGGGAGTGGCGCTCGACATGGGTGCCCGTGAACAGCAGTGCCTCACCGTTGTGCGTGCCGAGCCTCCACGGCTGCCCGTCCAGGCGGCCCACGAAGGCGCCCGTGGCCGGCAGCCACACCCGGGGTTGCCCGCGCTCGCCACGCACCAGCAGCCGGTCGCCGACCGGGGTGAGCTCGACCGGAGCGCTGACGCCGGCTTCGGTTCGGCGCCAGCCATCTGCCGTGCGGGCGAGCAGCCCGCCGTCGAAGGTTCCGACCACCAGCCCCGATGGCGTCCAGGCGACGGCGCTGCCCTCGGACGGGAGCTCGATGCGCTCGATGGCTTCGCCAGAGGACACCGCGACCTCGCCCACGCAGATCACGGCGGTGCGCTGCTCGTCGACCCAGGCATCTTCGATGCGTCCGGAACAAAGCGCGTCGCTCCACACCAGGGTGCCGCCCGCCAGCCGACCGACGCGATCGTGGTCGTACACGGCGGGCACCGGTCCGCTGGCGAGGTTCAGGCGCAGCGCGGTCCAGGCGCCGACGCGCTGGCCCTGTGTCCACAGCTCGACGGTGTTGGGATCGCGCACCAGCAGGGCGCGGTCGTCGAACACCCTCCCGTCCCGGTAGCCCACCCCGAAGTCCAGCGCGCCCTCTGGAGGGGTGGCCGCCGCGGTCCAGCGAAGCTCACCGTCCTGCCAGAAGCTGATCTCGCCGCTGTCGGGGGCACACACCAGGCCGGTGCCGTCGTCGGACGCGAATCCGCGGCAGGGGAGCTCGATGCGCTCCTGCAGCTGGGGGTGATCGACGCCGGAGCTGCCCATCCAGATGCCCCGCGCCTCGGGCGTGGGGCTGAGCTTCAGCGAGCGGGCCGCCAGGGCGCGGGCGATCGGGTGCTCGTCCCGGCTTCGGTGGGCCTCGGCCTGCTGCCACAGCGACACGGCCAGCGCCTCGTCGGCGGTGGCTTCGGCGGCGAGGGCGCGGTCGCGCTCCTGGGTGAGGGTCCATGTCCACCCGATGGCCACGAGCACCGTGGCGGTCCCCAGCCCCGCGGCGGCGGCGGCGGGCCAGCGCCACGACCACAACGTACGCCGAAGCAGCTCGGCAGGGCTGTACTCGTGGGCCAGCACACGCCGCCCGTCAAGCCACCGGTCGAGCTCATCGGCAAGGCTGCCCGCGTCCACATAGCGCGCATCGGGCGGATCCTGGCGGCAGCGGCTCACGATGGCGGCCAGCTCGGGTTCTTCGGCACCGCGGTCGTCCAAGACCTGGCCCAGGATGAGCCCCAGCGCGTAGACGTCGGCGGGTGGACCAACGACGACGCCCGCCTCCTGCTCGGGTGCGCGCCAGCCGGGCGTGCCCACGGTGGCGCTGTCCGGCGCGGCGGGATCGAGGGCGACGCCCCAGTCGAGCACGCGCACCTCGCCAAAGTCGCCCAGCAGGATGTTGTGCGGCTTCAGATCCCGGTGAACCACGCCGCGGGAGTGGGCGAAAGCGACGGCCCGGCACGCCGAGGCCAGCAGGCGAACGAGGGTGGGCAGGGGGCGTGCGGCATCGGCCGCGGCTTCGGCGTAGGTGCGTCCGGTGAGCACCGGCATGGTGTAGTAGGCGCCCTGCTCGTCGCTTCCCAGGTCATGGATGGGCACGATGCCGGGGTGGGCGAGCCGAGCGGTCAGGCGCGCTTCGCGAACCAGCCGCGCGCGCGACGCCTCGGGAAGGTCGGGGAGCGGGCGCTTGACGGCGACCTCGCGGTCGAGCCACGCGTCGGTCGCGGCAGTGACCACGCCCATGCCGCCGCGGCCGAGCTCCCCGCCGCCGACGTAGCGCTCGGGCTCGGGGGGCCTGTCGTCGGGCAGCTCGCCCGAGCACTCGGTCCACGCCGGGGCGCTTCCCACGGGGAAGTCGGGATCAGGTTTCGTCGACGACTTCATCTGAGGGCCCGAGCACCAGCTCGATGAGTCCGGTCCCGTCGGGTCGAACCAGGTTGGTGCGCACACCGCTCGCGCGCAGCTTGTCGCGTAGCCGGGACAGCTGCATGTCCCAGCGGCGCCGCAGCACGTGCCGGTCGGCCTCGCCCCAGAGCTGGCGGGCAAGCGACTCCCAGTCACAAGGCTGCCCCATCGTGACCAGCTCGCTCACCAGGCGCGCCGAGCGGCCGGTGAGCACCAGCACCGGGTCGACGCGGCGCTGGATGTGCACGGTGTCGTACCGGGCCAGGATGCGCAGCGGCATGGCGAGGGTGCCGTCGTGTTCGGTGGGCTTGACGCCGGCGTGCGTGCGGTCGAGGCTGGCCCGGAAGGTCGTGCCGCCCACGGTCCACGTGCTGCCGTCCTCGACCACCTCAGGAGACTCGGCCGAACGCATCCAGCCGTTGCCGGTGGGCCACAGCCAGGCCTCGGCCTGGGGATTCCAGCCAGCCTCGGTGCGGGGGCGCGGGGTCGAGAACAGCGAGGTGACGCCGGTGACGACGCGGCGAGCGAGTCCGTCGGCCTCGACTGCGAGCACCTCTTCGGGCACCAGCACTCCGGTCACGGTGGCGGTGAGCCCTGGCGCAAAGGCGAGCTCGGTGCCCACCGAGAGCACGGCACTGTTGGCCGGTCGCCCATCCACCAGGAAGCGCCCTCGAAGGGCCAGGATCTTCCACTCCCGGCCACGCAGGCTCACCATCGCGTGGGCCTCGCTGATGCGGGCGTCGTTGAGGTGCAGCGCCGCCGACCACAGCCGTCCCACCATGTCGCCGTGAAACAGCGTGAATTGCTCGTCGCCGATGCTGAGCTCGACGTAGCCGGCGTGGGGGGGGTGCATGGGGGTGTAGATAGCCTGAGATGGTCCAAGCTGTCGGGGCAGGGTGGGATGGGCCTCGAACCGAGGGTCCCGACTCTCGCGGGGTGATGGGGAGGACGTGCGGTGCGGCACGTCCTATGCGGCTCGACGGCGAGCGAGCGCGGCAACCGCCCGATGGAGCCTGATCTGTTGCTGGAGCGCCCGGTGCAGCCGGGGGTCGATTGGGCGCCGAAGCAGGCGACGGATCGTTGTCTCGGGCAGGCGAGTGGCCCGGCGCATCTCGACGCGTCCGTAGCCCAGCCCGGCGGCGATCTGCAGGGTGGCCGCGTTGGCGTCGCGACCGGACCGGCTGTTGTCCGCGGCGCCGGGGTTGATGGCCGAGCGGGCGGCCTGGCACAGCTCCTCGAGCGACATCGCTTCGATGGGCGGCGGGGGAGGCACGAGGCCCACGGCGTCCCAGATCGTCGCCCGGTTCCAGCGTGGCAGCAACCTGAACAGCGTGTCGGGATCGAAGCCCGGCAGGATCCGGGCCCCGATCAGGTCCTGGAAGCAGCTGCTGGGCCATCGAGCGGGGTGGCAATCGATGCCGTGCTTGTGGGTCTGACAGAGCACGTAGGGCACCAGCGTCTCCAGATGGCGGCGATCGGTCACCCGCCGGATGCGCGCCCGGTCGAGAGGCACGTCGACGTGCCAACGCATTGCGTTCGAGAGGTTCGAAGCGACCCTCCCAGCGCGAGGTCGAGCGGCATGAACAATCGAGTGGAGGTGGTCATCGACGATGCAGAACAACGCCTGCTCACCACCCCCGACACGGGCCAGAGCTCGAGTTGCTGCCAGGCGCTGCCCGTCCGACGGGAACCACCGGTGCCGCTCGTCGCTCGCGATCGTGATGTGCCACAGCATGTCCATTCGTCCTCTCTTTCGCTCGGCTTTGAACACGAAAGTGGGAGGGTGTCGCGGCAATCCGAGGCCGTTGGTCGGCATCGGCTCAGCCGCCAGATCCCCGCCAAACGGCGCCCCCCGCGCCAACCAGCCCCGACCTGCCGCCAGGTCCCCCCCAAACGGCGCCCCACGCGCCAACCAGCCCGGACCTGCCGCCAGGTCTCGCCCAAACGGCGCCCCCCGCGCCAACCAGCCCCGACCTGCCGCCAGGTCTCGGCCAAACGGCGCCCCACGCGCCAACCAGCCCCGACCTGCGGCCAGGTCTCGCCCAAACGGCGCCCCACGCGCCAACCAGCCCCGACCTGCGGCCAGGTCTCGGCCAAACGGCGCCCCACGCGCCAACCAGCCCCGACCTGCGGCCAGGTCTCGGCCAAACGGCGCCCCACGCGCCAACCAGCCCCGACCTGCGGCCAGGTCTCGGCCAAACGGCGCCCCACGCGCCAACCCATCACCCCATCTCTGCCAATGCCTCGTCCACCGCCCGCTTCGCATCGGACACCCGGGGATCGGTCGCGCCCGCCACCCACTCCTGCAGCGCCACCTCACCCTCCAGCAGCAAGCGACCGGCCTCGGCCCTCACCGCGCTGCGGGCGGCGTGCTGACCACCCAGCCCGGCGACGATCTGCCCCAGGGCGTTGCCCTCGACGGTGACCGGCTCGGGCAGGGCGGGCCGACCGGGCAGTGCGGGCAGCTCATCCTCCAGCTCCCGGGTGGCCGAGCGAATCTCGCGGGCGAGGCGCCGCAGCGCTGCCGGCTTGAAGGGCAGCTCCCCGGCCTCGATGTCGGCAACGGTCAGCTTCTGGGCGTTGCGAACCCGATCTCGCCACTCCAGGCGCAGGCGATCGAGGAGCTGCGCCGGGTCGACCGTGCCCTCGGCCAACCCGTCCGCTGCGGCGCTCAAGGCAGCCCTCACCGCCGCCACCCGGCGCGCCGATGGTGGCGATGGGTCCAGCAGGCCGTCGGGCACCGCCCCCTTCTTGGCGGGGGTCACGGACCGGGCGCCAAACGCCTCTCCCAAGGCCCGCACCCGCTCCAGCACCTGCTGGGCGTCGTCGTCGTCGATGAGGTCGAGCTTGCTCACCACGATGTCCAGCTGCGTTCCCGGGATCCAGGCGGCCTGCAGCACGCCGCGCTCGGTGTCGGTCATGGGCTGCAGGCCATCGGTGACCCACAGCACCGCATCGGCTTCGGCCAGCACCGGTCGCAGCCGCGCGATTCCCAACGACTCGCCGTCGATGCCCTGGGTGTCCACCACGATGGCCTCGCGCCAGGGGACGCGCTCGGGGTGGGCGGTCACGCCTCCCAGACCGGTGGGCAGCTTGGCGCCGGTGACCTCGTTCACGAGCGTGGTCTTGCCCACGCTCACCCGGCCCACCACGGCGATGCACCACGGCTCGTCCCAGGACGCCAGCGCCGACGCGAGGGCGGTGGTGTCCAGCCGGGCCGTGGCCATCGCCTCGCAGGCTCGCCGCGCTGCCTCGATCATTCGCCCACGGCCGCGAGCTCGGCCAGCTCGTCGGTGCCGGCTCGCACCACGGCCAGGGCGGCTTCCCAGGCGCGGGCCCGCTCGGCAGCGGTCTCGGCGGCCGACTCGCGCTCGGCGATGGTTCGCTCCAGCAGCGCGCGTAGGCTGACGGCCTCGGCCTCGGCGGCGCCCACGATGGCGTCGCGCAGCGGTCCCAGGCCCTCGGCCACCTTGCTGGCCACCTCTTCGCGCTGCTCCTCGGCCTGGGCCACCAGCTTGCCCTGCAGGTTGCGCGCGACCTCGGCCTTGGCCCGGCGCAGCTGGCCGCCGCCTGTCGACAGCAGCAGCAGCGCGTCCGACACCGCATACAGCAGCAGGCCCGCCCAGCCGATGGGCCCCAGCAGGGCGCCCAGCGCCGCCACCGCCAGGCGCACGCCCAGCTTGGACACCAGGCCGCGCATCGCGCCCTCGTAGCCGTGGGACCAGCCCGCGGCGACGGCGCCTGGCGACAGCAGCACCGCACCCATGGCCACGCTGAACCAGCGCTCGGTGGGGTCGACCTCTTGATCGGGGCCGCGGGTCTCGGGAAGGTCGACCGCGCCGCCGGCGAAGTCGTTCACGATGCCCTCGACGACGTGGTCGAAGTCCCCGACCTCGGCAGCGACCTCTTGCCGCAGATCGGTGAGGCTTCGCTCCAGGCGGCGCTTGAGTGCGGCCTGCCACTCGGCCGCGCGCTGCGCCAGCCACGCCTCGAGCTCTTCGCGGATCTCGGCCTCGACCCGCTCGCGCCCTCCGGGCGTCAGCAGGCTCACGCCGGCCAGCCCTCCCAGGTCGAAGCTCTCGAGCGCCTCGGGCAGCTCCTCTTCGGTTCGGGCCAGGAAGTCGCGCAGGTCTTGCCACACCAGCGCCTGCAGGCGCTCGATGGTGGAGTCGACGGTGCGCCCCACCCGGCGCGAGATGGCCTGGAGCTCTTGGAACTGGGGCTCCAGCGCCGCCTGCCGCGCCTTGAGCTCGGCCACCGATGCGTCGGCGGTGGCCCGATCGATCTGCGCCTGCCGAGCGAGCTCATCACCGATGCGGCGTGTGATCCCCACCAGATGCTCGAGCTGAGCGCGCCCTCGCTCGCTCACCAGGAAGTGTTCCAGCGCTTGCTCGAAGGGGCGGATTCCGGACTTCTGGAGCGCGGCGGCGTCGACCTTCTTCTTGGGCTTGCCCGTCTTCTTGCTCCACCGAGCCAGCAGCGCGCCCCGCGCGTCGAGTGGAAAGAAGCGCTCGTCGAAGCGGTCGCCGCCGTCGGGCCCGCCTTGCGCCAGCGGACCCAGGATCTCGCGGCCGCGCGCCACCAGCCGCTGCAGCTCCTTGTCGGGGTCGTCGGTGAGCGCGTCGAGCAGGTCCACCATGGTGACGGGAAAGAACAGGTTGGTGAGCCCGAGCGGGAGCAGCTCGGCGCGCAGCGTGCGGCGCTCGAGCTCGGTGAGGAAGCGGGTGGCGTTGAGCACCACGATCACGGCGTCGGCGTCGGGCAGACTGGACAGGGTGCGCGCCGTGCGCTCGGGATCGTCGTCGAGCCCGGGGGTGTCCAGTAGCACCACCCCGTCGGCCAGCAGGTCGAGGGGGTACTTGACCCGCGCACGGTCGACGTCGCCAAAGCGGTCGGATGCCTCGGCGCCCGCCTCGGCCATCTCGGCGGTGCGCAGCTGGAACTCGGTCAGGAAGGCGTCGATGTCCATCGCGCGCGGCGGGCGTCCGTCGGTGTACTCCACCTCGACCGAGGGCTGCTCGCCGTGCACCAGCTCGGTCAAGATTGCGGTGCAGGGGTTCACCTTCACCGGCAGCACCGGCTGCCCCATCAGCGCGTTGAGCAGCGTGGACTTGCCCGAGCTGAAGCACCCCAGCAACAGCACGTGAAAGTGCCCCTCTCGGGCTCGCTCTGCACCCGCGCGCAGCTGCGGCACACTCGGGCCGGTGTGGCCGTCGAGCGCCTGCACGGCGTCGGCGAGCCGGTCCAGAACGGCGGCAGCGGCGGCGCGGCGCTGGGCAAAGTCGTGAAGGGTGGTCAGGGGCTACTCCAGCAAGGTGCCCGCACGGGCGGCCAGATCATCGCCGATCCGCCGCTGCTCCGAAAGGCGTGCCCGCTGCAGCGCCGCCTGCTCTTCGAGCTCCTTGCGCAGCTCGCCCCGCTCCGCGGCCACCGCGGCGGCCCGTTCGTCGGCGAGTTTGTCGAGCTCGGCCTCGATCCGGTCGATCTGCTCGCGAAGCAGCCGCTCGGCCTCGCGCCCCATCTCGCGCAGCGCCGTGGTGGCCTGCTCGACCAGCTTGGTGCGGGTCTCGGAGTCGCGTCCGCGCCGCCCCAGCGTCTGCCAGGCCAGCCCGCCGCTCACGGCCACCGCTGCGGGGATCCACAGCCCAACCAGCAGCAGCGCCGCGCCTCCGCCCACCGCCGCGCTCACCACGATTCGGTGCACCCAGCCGCTGTCGTCGCGCATGGGGGCCGCGTACAGCGCCGGCGCCACGAGCTCGGCCGAGCTCGCCTCGTGCTCCGAGAGGCGAAAGCCCTCCAGGTCTTCGAGCACGCCCAGACGCCACTCGGCCAGCCGCTCGCCGACCCATCGCTCGATCACGTGATCGAGCCAGTGCGGCAGCGTGTGGCGAACCGTGGCGACGTCGGACACGCCCTCGACCTGCGCGGGCAGGTCGTTCTCGAGGGTGAGCAAGAACTCGCGCAGGTCGATCAGCAGCCCTTCCGTCTGCTTGCGCATCGCGCCGAGCACATGGGCCGCGATGCGCGCACCCTGCTTGCGCGCGGCCTCGAGCTTGCTCTCTTCGGCCCCCAGCAGCTCGGTGGTTCGGGCCAGCTCGTCGGCCATGCGGGCGATCGACGCCGTCGCCCGGGCGCGTGCGTCTTCGAGCAGGTAGGCCGCGACGGCCTGCTGGCGCTCGGCGACGACCTCCGACAACTGGCTGCCGACGCTCGCCAGCCAGGCGGGCAGCTCGTCCTCGTCCAGCAGATCCCAGCCACGCGGAAGCAGGGCCTGCACCCGGGCGCGCACGTCGCTGGCCTCACGCGTTGGATCGTCTGAGACCCGCTGCAGCAGGGCCTTGTCGACGATCACCACCGCTCGCCTGCGTGGGGCAAAGGCGGCGAGTGCGTCCAGGCTGTCGCGCTCCTCGTTGCCCAGGGCGCCCGTGTACGGCGTGGGCCATACCAAGGCATGCGAGGCCAGGATGGGCTCCTCGGTGCCGATGGCCGCCTCGTCGCCCAGGCCCACCACCGCCGTGCGCGTGCCGTCGGCGTCGAGCTTGCGAGCCAGCCGGTCGGCAGCCTGCACCCGTCGAGCCGCCACCGCGACGCGCAGCGGACCCGCCAGGCAGCGACAAGCCTCGCGCCAGCTCGCGGCCGCGCTGGGCTCCTTGGCGTTCTGCAGGACCTCGTCGACCTCTCGCTGCATGTCGCTCATCCCACCCCCAACAGCTTGGACGTCTGGGCATCGAGCTCGTCTTTGCTGATCACGTCTCCCAGGGGCTCGTGCCCGGCGTCGACCCAGGTCTGGCTTCGCGTGAACAACTCGAGCGCCTTCATGCGCTTGTGCGTCCACGGCTGGGACGACAGCACCTCGGCGAAGCGCCCGGGCGAGGTGTCCGGCCGCTGGCTGCGCTGTTGCTCCATGTATTCCTCGGGGGTGACGTTGGGGCGCACCCCCAGCGACAGCCGCAGCAACGACTCGCCCGCCGCGGCCAGGCTGCCGGCGCACAACAGGCCCGCGCGATCCGCGGTGAGCTCGGCGGCGCGGTGCCATCGCGACAGCGCCAGTCGGGCCCCCACCGACAGGGGCGCCAGGATGAACTCGAGCGCGGGGCCGATGGCGCGGCGGGCGAGCCGGCGCACCCCGTTGTGGTCGACCAGCAGGGCGTACATCGTGCCCCAGGTCACCTGCTCGCAGTGGATGTGCCCGGCCAGGCGGCCCAGGATGAAGCGTCGCTGGTCGGAGCTGGCCGCGGACATGTAGAAGCTCGACAGCCGTACATAGGCGCGGGCGTCGGTGCCGAAGGTTCCCTGGGAGCGGCCCGGGATGGGGCCGATGACCGCAGGCGGAACGGGAATGCCGAGGGTGCGGCAGCACTGCAGCAGCTCGCCGTACACCTCGGACATCGAGCGCGGGCCCAGGTACACGCTGTCGTGCAGCCACTCGGCCCGCTGCAGGGCAACCATGGTGTCCAGCAGGTCGTCCAGCCGGTAGCGAAGGCCCAGCTCTTCGCCCAGGTGGATGGGGGGCCCCTCGGGGTGCGCGTACGCAGGCAGGGTGTCGGACCGCTCGGCCAGCGTGTGGGCGAAGTCGGCGAGTGAGACGTAGGGCGTGCTCAGGAGGGCCTCCGATGGTGCACGTGGACAAGCTATGCACGCATCCGTGTGTGCCCAATTGTACGATTGTGTGGCCGTTGGCACCCTGGGCTGTCCCAGATTGCCCCAAGGGTGCCGTCCCAGCCGCTCGCCGTCGGCCCATGCGCCCGAACACACGGCTCGCGGGCGCCGCCGATCTGGCACGGCTCTTGAATGAGAGAGCGGGTGGAGGCCAAATGCGCCCAACCCGAACCCCAATGCCACGCAGAAGCCCGCGCGACAGGAACCGCGGCAGCCACGTCGTCACCGCCGTGCTGTCGATGGGCGTGATCCTGGGCGCGGCCGCCCTGGCCATCGATGTGCCCTTCCTTCGCGGGGCTGCGATCGAGGCTCAGTATGCCGCCGACGCGGGCGCCCATGCCGCGCTCGTCGAGCTCAAGCGCGGCGCTCGCCCACGCGACGCCGAAGCCACGGGCAAGGCACTCGCCATGTCGCTGCGCGTGGGCGCAGGGCAGGTGTCTGCCGACGACGTCGAGATCGACCTCGGCGCCTGGGACTACGAAGACCAGGCCTTCAGCGAAGGCGGCGACTTCATCAATGCCGCCCGGGTACGTGTCCAGGTGACGCGCACCTTGCTCTTGGCGCCGATCTTCGGCTCGGCTTTCACCGTGGGCGCGCCGCGCGGCGAGTCGGTGGCAGCGTTCCGCAACCGCGAGATCATCGTGGTGCAGGACGTCACCGGCTCGTTCAAGGAGGAGATCGACCTGGCGAGGGAGGCCGACCTCACCCTGCTGGACGCCCTGGACGACTACGGGCTTCCCGCCGATCGCGTGGCCATGATCACCTTCACCGGCGACGCCCAGCTTTACACGCCGCTGCAGAACGTCGACACCCACCATGGCGAGATTCGCGCAGCCTGGTCGCTGCTGGACTGGTGCCAGAAGACCCCGGCCGAGGCCGGCGCCGGCTATGACCCGTCACGGGAGCACATGATGCCCTGCGCAGCGGGCGGAGACGGCACCAACCAGGGCGCTGGCATCGACCTGGCCTTGCAGACCTTCCTCGACGAGGGCGATCGGGATGCGCTGTGGGTCATCCTGCTGCTCTCGGACGGCAAGGCGCAGTGCATTCCCTCCAAGCCCTTCTGCGACGCGGGGCGCTTTGCCCTGGGGCGTGCTTCCGTCGCCCGGGCTGCCGAACACTCCGTCCACATCTACACCGTCTCGTACAACGAGCGCTACGACCCCGTCCAGACCGGCTACCTGGAGGACTTGACCGCAGGAATGGGGCGGTTCTACGAGACCCCAGACGCAGCGGAACTCCCCGCCATCCTCGATCGCATCGCCCGCAACATCCCCATCGCGGTGGTGCAGTGATGGGCGGGGTCGTCCGCTCCGGGCGCCGCGGGGCCAATGCCATCGAGTATGCCCTGACGCTGCCCGCCATGGTGGTGGTGGTGTTTGGCAGCCTGGAGTACTCGCTGTGGTTCTTTCAGAACTCCACGGTGCTCACCGCGGTGCACGACGCGTGTCGGGCAGCGTCCATCGCATCCCCCGAGCACGAGGACCCCGTGGCGGTCGGGGAGCGCATCCTGGCCGACCGGCTCGCCGGCTTCGCCATCGAGGAGCTGTCGGTCGAGGTGGTGGGAGAGTCGCCCGACGAGTTGGTGACCTGCCAGGTGGTCGCTCGGCACGTGCCGATGACCGGCCTGGTCGGCGCTCCGTCCACCTACCGAGGGGCAGCCATGCTGCGCCTGGAGATCCAGCGATGATGCATCGACGCCGCGGCAGCAACGCCGTCGAGTTCGCCCTGGTCTTGCCCTTTCTGGTGGGGGTGATGGCATTGGTCGTGGACTGGGGGCTGTACTTCCAGTCGCGTCGAGCCGTGCTCGACTCGGTGAGGGACGGCGTGCGCGCCGGTGTGGCGGCCCCCTTCGACTCGGTCGAGGACGTGGCGCTCGAGCACACCACGCTCATCCTCCAGGCGAGCGGTCTGAGCTGCGACCACGGCGGCTGCAAGATCGAGACAGCGGTCGTCGACGACCTGGACCTCCTGGTGCTCGAGATGGACCTGATCGTCCCCTACACGCCCGTGTTCGGCCTCTTCCCGACGCCCCAGACCTACCGTGTCCGGTTCGCGATGGCCATCGAGGACGAGCCCGAGCCCGAGTAGGCGGGGGGCCCGGTGGGCGTAGGTCGGCCCGCTGGCAGGCCGATGAAATACTACCCCGCCAACAGCTCGTCGACGGTGCTCAAGAACTGGCCCAGATCCAGGGGCTTCCACAGCACACGGGCGCCCACGCTCCGGGCTTCTCGCTCGGCCTCGGCCGGTGCCTGCCCGGTGACCATCATGGCCGGCGCATCGGGGTGCCGCTGCCGCACCTGCAACAGGATGCCCAAGCCATCGCTGCGGCCGAGTCGGTAGTCGACCACTGCAAGGCCGAGCGCCTGCCCGTCGCGGTCCATCTCGGCGAGCTTCTCGTCGGCCTCGCGAACGCTGCGCGTGGCGGCGATCTGCCAGCCGGGACGGGCGTGCCCCAGGGCTGTGGCGAGCACCTGCAGCAGGTCTACCTCGTCTTCGACCAGTAGTATGACGGGCGGGAGGTCTCGCATGGTCCCCATTGTAGGGACATTATGGCAGCAGGCGGGCCGCGTCGAGGGCATGATAGGTCAAGATCAGATCGGCACCCGCGCGGCGCAGCGACACCAGGATCTCCATCATCACCTGGTCGCGGTCGATCCAGCCGTTGGCGGCCGCGGCCTCGACCATCGCGTACTCGCCCGACACATTGTAGGCAGCGACGGGCACGCCGAGCTCGGCCACGTCGCGGATGACGTCCATGAAGGCCAGGGCGGGCTTCACCATCAAGATGTCGGCGCCCTCTTCGAGGTCGAGCATGGCCTCGCGTAGCGCCTCGCGGCCGTTGCCCACCGCCATCTGGTAGGTGTTTCGGTCGGACTTCTTGCCCTGCTTTCCGGGATCGTTGCCGGCCGCCTCGCGAAAGGGGCCGTAGAAAGCGCTGGCAAACTTGGCCGAGTAGCTCATGATCGGCAGATCGACGTAGCCCTGGGCGTCCAAGGCCTGGCGCATGGCGGCGATCTTGCCGTCGGTCATGTCGCTGGGCGCCAGCATGTCGGCCCCGGCCCGCGCATGCACGAGCGCCTGCTTGGCCAGCATCTGCAGCGTCTTGTCGTTGTCGAGCTGATCGGTCTGGTGAATCCAGTGGCCGCAGTGCCCGTGCTCGGTGAACGCACAGAAACACACGTCGCTGATGACCACCAGATCTGGCGCGTGCGCCTTGGCGGCCCGGATCGCGCGGGGAAAGATGCCGTCCTCGTCCCAGGCAGGCTCGCCCTGGGGGCCCTTTTCATTGGGCACGCCGAACAGGATGACCGCGGGAACGCCCGCCTCGATGGTCTCGTCCAGGATCTCGGGCAGGCGGTTCAGGCCCCACCGGCGCTGACCCGGCAGCGAGGTGATGGACTCGGTGGTGTCGGGGTCGTTGTCGTGCACGAAGATCGGGTAGATCAGGTCGCTCTTGTGCAGGTGCGTCTCGGCGGCCATCTGGCGCAGGCCAGGGGAGCGGCGAAGTCGGCGAAGGCGGGTGCTCGGGAAGGACATGGCTGCGGCCTAACCGGGTGCCGAGCCGCTCGAATCCTGGCGCCTGCGCCGCAGTCCCCACAGCGCCGCACCCAGCGCCCACCACGCCGGCTGCCCACCCTCGCTGGCGCAGCTGCAGGCCGCGATGGGCTCGGGCGCCGCCCGGGACCGCACCTGGTAGCTGTACTCCAGGCCCGCATCTCGGTCGTAGGTCTCGGCCACCGAGACCACCAGCCACGCCTCGGTGCCCAGCGCGATGGGGTCGACGTCGACGTGGCCCTCGCCGGCCTCGTCCATGCGCATCTCGTGCACCTGGTGGTCAACGCCATCGAAGGTCACCACCGCGCCGTACCAGCGCTCCTCGCCGGGGTCGATGGCCCTCAGCTCGTACCGGGTGCGCTCGTCGGTGGCCGGAACCGTCCAGTAGTTCGAGCCGAAGGTCTGGGGCAGGTGGTCGTCGGGCTCGTTCCAGCTCAGGTCCTCGACCGTGCCGCTCGGCCGGTGCGGCTCCAGCCAGTCGTAGCGCTCGATCGCCGCCAGGTAGTCGCTGCGCTGGGTGTAGTCCCAGGTCGCGTTGCGCGCGCTGAAGGCAAAGAACTCGTCTCTCACCGCGCCGTCGAGGGCATCGTCGAGCACCGACAGCGGTTGCTCGCTGGGGCCTCCGCCCATCCAGCTGTCGTAGATGATGTCGGGGCCGTGCTGCTCGGCGAGGTGGGTCGGCCACACGAAGGCGCCGTATTGGTGAAACTCCTCGGTCGCGCCGCTTCCGGGGTACTTGAACGAATTGAGCGGGATCTCGGGCAGCAAGGCAAAGCCGAACAAGAAGGCCGGCGTGTTGGGATCGCCCGGAAAGACCTGGCTCTCCATCCACACGGCGGTGGCCTCGTGCCACCAGTCGCCCGGGCCGTCGTACGAGTAGGTGCCCACCGCGGCCTGCACGGCGTGAAAGAACTCGTGGGCAGCGGTGATGCGCCCCTGTCCACCCACGTCCGAGGCGGCGCTGGGCCCCAGCACCACCATGGGCCAGCCGTCGTCGTCGTAGAAGAAGTAGCCGGAGTTGCCCAGCGAGCTCGGACTGTTGCCCCCCGAGTCGCCCAGGTACACGTTGAAGCGGTACGCATCGGCGCCGTCTGGCGCCGGGTAGCCCAGCTCGTCGACCTGGACCGTCCACGCCAGCTCCAGCGCGTCCAGCAGCTGCTGCGCGTCGTCGGTGCCGAAGCCCACCGGTGGGTTGTTGCCCCACTTGAGCGCGAAGTTGTGCGACAGCAGCTGGTTGTCCAGGCCGGGTCCGGCCTCGCGCTCGGGCTTGTGATCGGGAGGAGGAGCCGGCAACGGGATCCGCTCGGCGACGGGACAGCGGCGATGCAGGGCCGCGGTGGCGCAGACGCCCGCCGGCACCTCGGTGCACGGGGTCGCTGAGGCGGCGATGGGAGCGAGCAGGGCGAGCAGCACGGCAGCAGTGTGCCGCTATCTGAGCGGGCGTGCCAGTCCCTTTCCTCGTCCGTCGATGCGGTCGAGCAGATCGTCGACCACGTGCAGGGTGAGCCCCCACAGGCGTACGCCGTCGAAGTCGACCGCCGGCAGCGTGCGGGTGGTGCGGTTGTAGGTCAGCTCGAAGTGGGTGCGGCCCACGCCCTGGAGCAGCTGGTCGAGACCGAGCGTGTGCACCGACGCCACCTCGTGGTTCGGCGCGATCCGGGGCTCGTGGTCGAGCACGAACAGAAAGGGCTTGATGACCATGGGCGGCAGGCCCTTGACCGTGGGCATCTCGTCGAGCTCGCCCAGGTAGCTGTGGTGGGACAGGTCGAAGCCCAGCTCCTCGTGGGTCTCGCGGATGGCGGTGGAGAGGGCGGTCGCATCGTCGGGCTCGGTCTTTCCGCCGGGGAAGGAGAGGTGGCCGCTCCACGGATCGCCGACGACGCGCGCCCGGCGCATGAACAGGAACTCAAGCTGGGGCGTGAGCACCGCGGCGACGCTCGCGCCGCGTACGCCCTCGACCTCGTCGGGCACCCGGGAGGGGGGGCGCGCGAGGGCGTTCTCGATGATGGACAGGTCGAGCAGCATGGGTATGGGGAATGGATTAGTCACGGCGGGACGTCATGTCACCAACCATCGGGGTCACGTGGACAGCAAGCCCAAGCAAACCGGCGCGATTGGCGAGTTCTTTCGCACCTGGGGCCCCCCCCTGCTGGCGGTTCTGCTCATTCGAACCTTCGTCTTCGAGCCCTTCCGCATCCCGTCCGGGTCCATGGTGCCCACCCTGCTCATCGGCGACCACGTGCTGGTCACCAAGTCGAGCTACGGCATCTACCTGCCCGCCACGGTGGTCGAGGTGCCGTTCACCGAGAGCCTGTGGGTGTACCCCCGCTACGAGCTGCTCGACCTCGCCGATCCCGAACGCGGCGATGTCATCGTGTTTCGCTACCCCCGCGATCCGCAGATGAACTACATCAAACGCGTGGTCGGCATCCCCGGCGACCGCATCCAGGTCAAGCGAGGGGTGCTGCACATCAACGGCGAACCCCAGCCGCGCGAGCTCGCCAAAGAGCCGCACTACGCCTTCACCGACCAGCACTGCCGCACCTACAAGCAGCGCCACTACGTCGACACCACCGCCGGCGTGCAGCACGACACGCTCAACGCCCTGGGCGACGCCACCAGCGGCAGCATGCGCAACACCGTCGAGCACATCGTGCCCGAAGACTCGGTCTTCGTGATGGGCGACAACCGCGACAACTCCCAAGACAGCCGTGTGTGGAAGTTCGTCAAGCACAACCAGATCAAGGGCAAGGCCCACTTCGTCTGGTTCAGCTGGGATCACTGCGAGGGCGCACTCCGCGCCGACCGTGTGTTCCACGGCCTGTACGGCACGCCGGTCGGGGCCTCGGTCGACCCCTAGATCCGGCCAGCAGACTCGAGCCGCGGCCTCGATCTACTCCTTGAGCTGCTCTTGCTGCTCGCGCACCAGCCGCTGGAACTCCAGGTCTTGCTGGGTCTCGTCGTCCAGAGCCGCCGGAGGAGCGGCAGGAGCTGCCTCGACCGACTTCTCGACCGCTTCGGTGAGCTCGGTGAGACGGCTGGACGTGCTTCGCAGGCGTGCCGAGAGGCGAAGCAGCATGTTCCAGAGGATCTTCACGGCGAGCTTGGGGTTGCCCTTGAGCAGGGCAAAGAAGGAGTCGCGGCTGATGAGCAGGCACTCGGCTTCTTCGACCGCGATGGCATCGGCCGAGCGCTGAGGCTCGTCGAGCATCGCCATCTCGCCGAAGTTCGACCCGGGGCCCAGGGTGACGATGGGCTTGCCATCGACCTCGATGCGGATGCGTCCGCTGATGACCAGGTACAGGTCGGTGCCCGGGTCGCCCTTCTTGAACAGCACCGTCTCGCCAGCGAAGCGGCGCGGGTGGGTCGCACTGGCGATGGCGCGCAGCTCGCGCTCGCTGCAGTGGCTGAACAGGGGCATGGGCGCCAGGATGGCCAGCCGGCTGCGGCCCGAGCCGGGCTGACTGGCCTCGCCACCGCCGAGCTGGGCGGCGGCAGCCACCATGGGCGCGTCGCCAGCGGCCTTGATGAGGGCGGGGCCCAGGCCGTCGAGGGACTCGCCCACGATGTGCCGGTGCAGCACCTGCTCATGCAACACGCCGTGCACGGTGCGCGTGCACAGCACGAAGCGGTCGCCTTCGGTGAGCTCCATGCACAGCGACTCGACGCGCACGCTGGGCTGCGGGCCGAGGGCGCGCACCTTGGTCTTGGTCTCGGCGCCGGGCTCGTTGCTGGCGCGGGCGTGGTCGACGGTGAGCTGGTGCACGAGGCCGCGTCGCACCAGATAGACCCGGCCGTCGCCCACGTGGCCCACGAAGGCCTCGGAGTTGAGCAGCAGCGCCACGTCCATGGTGACGGTGAGGCCCTTGTAGCGGCGCGCAAAGGCGTACAGCTCGCGAGCGGCGCGGGTGAACGACTCTTCGATCACCTGCAGGATGCGCTCGCGCAGCTCGGGCGCAGGGTTGCGCTTGAAGCGCTCCAGGATGTCTTCGTTGCGGCTGACGTGGCCGCGCACCGCGTCGAGCGCGATCCTGAGCGCGGCGCGCCCCTCGGGGCCTGCACTGCCGGCATCGGCCACGGCCAGGATGCCGGGGCTCTGAAGGATGAGAATCTGCTCGAGGTAGGCCTTGCCGGGTGGCGGGCCCGGCGAGAACACGGAGCTGGTGACGATGTCCATCGAGGACTGAACTCCCGAGGCAGCGCAGTGTACCAGGGGTTGCTCAGGATGGTAGGGGTAGCGAGATGACCACGACCCGCATCGCGCTGCTTGCCGCCTTCACACTCGGGACTCCTGCGTGCCGGAGTTCGTCGCCCGCTCCGACCCATGGCATCCAGCTGATGGGCGAACAGGTGGGCGTGCTCACGGTCGTCTCTACCGCCACCGACTCCGGACGCACCGTCACCAGCGATCGCGCCTGGAAGATGACGGTGGATGGGGCGGTGGTCGAGTCGGCGTCGCACTCCGAGCTGGTGCTCGACGACCGCGATCGCCTGATCTCCTACGCCAGGAGCGGTGACTTCGGATCGGCCCGGCAGGCAGGCTTTGCTGGAGCGGTCTTTGCTCTGGAAGAGGCGCGCGGGCCCCTGAAGCGGGCCGCCGCCGGTGAAGAGGCCGTGCTCAACGTGCTGGACACCACGTCGCTGTCTGTGGTGCCGGCCACCCTGGTGGGGTCCGACGGCGAGGTCCGGTACACGCTCCCCCACACATCGGGCGCGCTGCGGGTCGACGCGCAGGGGCAGTGGACCGAGATCCGGCAGGGCCCGGTGCGCATCGTTCGCGGCGATGTGCGCGAGGTCGACAGCCCACCGGACATCGCGCGGTTGCTGGGTCGCCCCAGCGAGCCCATCGAGCGGCCCCGCGGCGTGCGATTCCTGGCGCTGGACACGCCCGCTGGCCGGGTCACGGTCGAGTCGCCGCTTCGGGACGAGATCGGGCGCCCGCCGGTGCGCGAGGCCGACCCCGCGCACCAGCGGTGGCTCGCGGCAGAGCCGGGCATCGAGGTAGGCAGCGACGAGCTGGTGGCGATCGTGGGACCGCTGGCCCGGGTGGCCCCCGATCGCCGCGCGCTGGTGGAGGCTCTGGTGCCCGAGGTGGCCAAGCGGCTGTCCAGCGCGCCCGAGCCGGGCCTGCCCAGCGCCTTGGGCGCGCTGGCCCGCGGGTCGGGCAACTGCAACGACCACGCCGCCTTGTTCGTGGCGCTGGCCCGAACCGCGGGGGTGCCCGCGCGTCGCGTGGCGGGACTGCTGTACCTCGACCAGCCGGCCCCCGGCTTCTACCCCCACGAGTGGGCCGAGGTGTGGATGGGAGACCCGGTGGGCTGGGTACCCGTCGACCCGGCCTTCGAACAGGTCATCGCCGATGCCGCCCGCGTGCCGCTCGCAACCTCCGGCCAAGCGCCGCTGTGGACGGTGCTCGACCGCCTTGGCAACTGGTCGGCACAGATTGTCGAGGTTCGTTGAAAAGCCTTGTGAGCTTGGGGGCTCTGCCATACAGCGGCGGGCTCACCGGAGAACCCTGCATGACCCCTGGTCTGGCAATCACACTCATGCTCCAAGCCTGCGTCGGCGCGGCCGTGCAAGGCGAGCTGATGCTCGAAGGGCCCGTTCAGGTCCAGGTCGAGAACCTGGGCAAGGTCGAGGGCCCGCTCGCCGTGGTCGACGGAGTGCCCGACGCCAAGATCCAGTGGTCCGCCGAGCCCGAGTCGGTGGCGCACTGGAAGGCCGGCGAGCTTCACGCCATCGGTCCCGGCGAGGCCACCGTGCGCGCCAGCTGGAACGAGCAGACCGTCGAGTGGAAGCTCGTCGTCGAGCCCGCCATCATGCTGAGCATCGACAACCCGCCCGCTTCCATCGGCATCGGCGAGTCGGCCGATCTCACGATCGCGGTCCGAGGCGGCAACCCCAAAGACGCCGGCGCAGTGAGCTGGGCCACCAGCGATCCGGCGCTCGCCACCGTCAGCCAGGCCGGCAAGCTCACCGGCGTCGCCGAGGGTGTGGTGTACATCTCGGTCAAGGCCGGCAAGGCCGAAGCCATGGCCGAGATCAAGGTGATGGCGCCGTAGGGCTGAGGAGGGCCTGCCTTCGTTGGCAGGCGCTAGCAGCGCCGAACGGGCAACTCGACGTCCCCGACCCCGACCCCGTCCACGTTGAGTGAACGTCTACGTCTACGTCTACGTCTACGTCTACGTCCACGTCCACGTCCACGTCCACGTGACCGTGACCGTGACCGTCCACGTCCACGTCCACGTCCACGTCCACGTCCACGTCCACGTCCACGTCCACGTCCACGTGAACGTGACCGCGACCGCGACCGCGACCGCGACCGCGACCGCGACCGCGACCGCGACCGTCGACGCCCCCGCGACTCGACGTCGACGTCGACGAATCGTCGTCGCCGGCCGGGCCGGTGTGGCCCCGTCACCATGCCGCTGGGGTGCCGCACCGCCGGCCCCGCGTCAACCTCCGCGACCCCTTCGGCGGTCGGCTTAGCCTCCCGCCTGCCAGGGGTTCCCGCGGAGGTTGACCCGGCGCCGTCGGCGCGGCCGGGGCGGCTCAGGTGACGGGGCCACACCGGTCCGGCCTGGAGTCAATGACCATGTCCTTCTCGTACGAAAAGCTCGATGTCTACCGTCTACTCACCGAGGTGGCCGACTGGATCGCCGATGCCAAGTGGCCTTCGGGGTCGCACTGGCTCAAAGACCAGGCACTGCGCGCCATCCAGTCGGCGGTGCTCAACACCGCCGAGGGCCTGCTGCGCAAGGGAAAGGCCGGGAAGAACCAGCTCGACATCGCGTTCGCGAGTGCTGGCGAGGCCAACGCGGCTCTACGGCTGAGCCGGCTCGAAGGGGCCGAAGAGCAGCAAGCGAAGCTGCGGCGCGTGGGGCAGATGCTCTGGAGGCTCAAGCGGTAGCGCTCGAGCTGTGGTGGACCGAACCTACCCGTTCGGTGCTCCAGGGGCCGAGCGCGCTACAGCGTCTTCGACCCGCTCATGCGCTCGATCGCCTCTGACGCACGCAGCACGTCGGGGTGACCTTCGGGGCCCATCGCGGCGCGCCGCAGGGTGACCAGGGCCTCGTCGGCGCGGCCGGTCACGCGCAGCAGGGTGCCCAGGTTGTACAGCGCAGCCGGGTCGTCGGGGCGCTTGTCGAGTGCCTTGCGGTACTTCGCTTCGGCCTTGTCGATCTCGCCGTCGAGGTACAGCTCGAGCCCCTCCTGCACCAGCTCTTCGGCCTCGTGCAAGAACTCGACGTCCAGGAATGCCTTGCCGCCCAGGTTCACGAGCAGGGCGGCGATGGGGCTCATCAAGAAGAAGGCCGCACCCTCGGCGGCCAAAAAGACGGCCAGCGGAATGTCCGGGCCGATGCGCTTGCCGCGGTACGACAGGCGCACCTTGGTGTAGCGGCCGGCGTGGAACGAGGCGCGCACGCGCTGGCGGATGTCCTTCAGCGCCTCGTCGACCTTCTCGGGGTCGACCTCGACGCGAAAGCCGTCGAACGGGCCCTTTTCTTTGTTCTCGGAGGTCTCTTCGGCGTCGTCGCTCATGGGGTCTTCGTACTCACCGGATGGGGGAGAGCAAGGCTACACCGAGGGTGTTGCTGGAGCGCAGTCGACTGAGCGCAGCGTCGTCTTCGCGTGGTGTGCCGGGCACCTCGGTGCCCCGAAGCGATCGCCCGCCGCGGATCCGCTAGCAAGATTTCTTGCGGACTGGCCGGCGTGCGTGGATCGTGAGGTACGGCGAGAACATAGGCAAATAGAGGGATTTGCGGTGTCACGGGGGGGGGCGTACCGTAGTTGCCCGCTTGGTGGAACTGTGCGACAAGCTCGATCCCAGGGCGGCGACTTCCCTCCGCTCTGAAGAGCGCACCTCATGGTGGGCGTGGAGGAAGGAATGGCCGGGATCGCTTTCAGATTGCAGGACCTGTACACCGTCGATGGTGCCGTTTCCGAGGACCAGGACAAGCAGGATGCTGTCGACGTGGTCCAGTATTCCAGCTTGACGTTTCAGATTCGCAGGCCAGTGGCGACCACCCTCGGAGGATCCGTAATCATTCAGGAGGCAGCGGTGCTGGACGACGCAGCCTTCACCGACACGACGGTGTCCTTCTCGATGACGACGACAAGCAATGAGGTCGTCAAGTACACATCCCCGCTCAGGTACATTCGATGGCGCTACAACAGTGGAGCGAGTGGAAGCGGGTCCGGCCAGTTCATGATCGACGTCGTCGCTCGCGAGTCCAGCTGATCCCTCACCCTGGGAGGCCGCGATGACCGCGACCCACGTCCAGCTCACCGATCTCACGACGGCGACGACTGGTCAGACCACCACCATGTCGGGGGATGGCATCGAGCTCGGCGGGCTCGGCCATCTCACGGTTACCGTCAAGCGTGCGGTGGCTGCCGAGGCCGACTCGGGTAGCTACCTCGTGCTCCAGACCTCATACGCCAAGTCCACCAACTACACCGACCTGTCGCCGCCTATCGACCTCACCCGGTCAGGAACGGTGACGCGCCACTACCTCAATGGGGCGCGCTACATCCGCTGGTCGGCGGTCGTGAGTGGCTCGACGAGTGCTCAGTTCTCGATCGACATCTTGGCCAGGAGTAGCTGATGCTCGCGGCCACTGGAACTGCGATCGTGCGGGTTGACGTCGAGATCGACGGCTCGGGTACTGGCTGGATGACTGCAACAGGCCTGGATCTGCTCGGATGCTGCGGCGAGGTCATCGCGGTCATCGTGCGTCGGTCTTCGGGCAGCAGTGCGCTGGATGGCACCGTGTACATCGCCGACGATTCACTGGACGGGACGCCCGACGACCGAGACATCGTGTACGAGTCGGGCAGCGTGTCGTTTGGCACGGCGTCGAGCTCCACTGCGGCATCGCTGCGAGACGTACTCCCGGTGCGGGCACCTTATGCAGTCGGCGCTTCCGGCGATCTCAAACTCGGCTGCAACATCGCCACCGGCAGCGGCAGCAACACTCTGCTGGTCACGATCTACGCCGAGGTCTACGGATGAGCTCCCTGTCGCTGTGCCTGATTGCACGCGACGAGGAGCGCATGCTCCCCGGCTGTCTGGCGTCGGTCGCTGACGTCGTCGATGACGTCGTGGTGCTCGACACCGGGAGCACGGACTGCACGGCCGCGATTGCTCGCGAGGCGGGCGCCCGGGTGTTCGACTTCGAGTGGTGCGACGACTTCGCAGCCGCTCGAAACGCTGCCCTGGAGTGTGCAACCGGTGACTGGGTGCTGGTGCTCGACGCCGACGAGCGTCTAGTCGCTGGGTCGAGTGAGGCGCTTCGGGACTTCATCGACGCCGATGATGCCGACGGGGCCCTGCTTCCGCTGGTGAACGCTGCGGGTCTGGACGTCCAGCCTGCCGAGGTCGTGCGCAGCTCGCTCACCCATGAGGCGCCGACCCTCGTGGCGCGTCTGTTCCGCAAGACCCCAGACCTGCGCTGGATGGGCCGCATCCACGAAGAGCCGTCGGACTGGATGGCTGCGCGCCCGGGACGTGTCAGGCCGGTTCCGGTGCCGATCGTGCACTACGGCTATGTCGACAGCATCCAAGACGAGCGGTCCAAGCTGGCGCGCAACGCGGCGCTGCTGCGGCTCCAGCTCGCCGACACGCCCCGCCTCATCGACTTCGCCTACGGTGCATCCACGCTGCGTCGGCTGGGCGAGCTGGCCGAGGGCGACGACGTCATCGAAGAGGGCTGGCGCCGGGTCCAGGACGAGCCCGACGCGGCGTCGCCAACGGCCGCCATCATGCTGGCCTGCGAGCGCGCCCAACAACAGATGGGTCGTGGCGAAGCCGTCGCCGCCGGCGAGACGCTCGACTGGACGCGCGAGCACATCGGCGCCAGCCCGAACCTCGACTACCTGGAGGGACGTCGGCTGGAGCTGGTCACCCCCATCAGCGGGCCCCGTCGGGCCGACTACCTGCAGCGCGCCGGGCAGTCCTACGTCGCCGCCCTGGCCGTCGCCCAGGACCTGTCGACGACTCCCGTGCTCGCCGGCGTGACCAGCTGGAGGAGTCGAACCCGCCTGGCCGGGGTGCTCCTAGGTCTCGGGGACTTCAGGCGGGCCCTTGTCGAGGCGCGACAGGTCCCTCCCGAGTCCGAGGGGGCCGAGGCCGCCGCACTCATCCGGGCTGAGGCACTGGCCGGACTCGAATGCTTGAAGGAGGCCCGATGCGTCTTGGAGCCCCTTCCCGAAAGCATCGACAAGGCGGTCATCGGGGCCGGTCTGAGCCTGGCGACCGGCCGCGAAGACCTCGCCGATACCGACCTCTCGGCCGATGCCAAGCCCCGTCTGGCCCATCGCGTGGTGGTGCTCGACACCCTGCGCCGCCGAAGCACCGATGCGGCCTGCCCCATCTTCGTAGGTGGCGCTGGTCGCAGCGGCACCACGCTGTTTCGCGCCATGCTGCACGCCCATCCCAACCTGCACGCACCGCCCGAGCTCAAGTGGGTCCCCGCCATCGCCGAGCTGTTCGACGAGTGGGAGGTCGCCCTGCGACCGGTGCTTCCCGACGCCGGCATTCCCGAGGACCGACCTCTCCGTGCCATCCGCGCCTGCCTAGACAGCTTCCTGGAAGGCGTGGCCCCCGACGGCAAGCGGCTGGTCGAGAAGACGCCGCACACCCTCTGCTACATCGCGGCACTCGGCCGCATCTACCCGCGTGCTCGCTTCGTGCACCTGGTCCGCGACGGACGAGCGGTGGCGGCTTCGCGAGCCCGCCAGAAGTGGTTCGATGCACGCACAGGGCTGCGCCCCGAACACGACGAGAACCCGCTTGCGGCGGCCGGCTACTGGGCGTCCATTCAGCACCAGGTGCGCCGCGGCCTGCCTTTCGCATCCGGCCGCGTGATCGAGGTCAAATACGAAGAGCTGGTCGCCGACCCGGAGCCCGTGCTGCGGCGCGTCTTGGCGTTCTTGGGTGAAGACTGGGACCCGGCGGTCCTGGAGCACCACCGATCAGACGTGACGCTTCCCGAGCGCGAGCCTTCCAGCGAGGCGGTGTCGAAGCCGGTGAACACCTGGGCGGTCGAGCGCTGGCGCACCGAGCTCGACGACGACACGATCCGGGCCATCGAAGATGCGTACGGGGACCTGCTCGACGACCATGGCTACGAGCGGGTGTTCGCGCCAGGAGCCACATCATGAGGGCCTTCCCGACCAGCCAGCCCCTGCGAGCCTGGCCCCCCGCGGGTCCTGGCTGGGAGGTCTGCTGCGAGCTGGACTTCACGGCCCTGTCTACCCAGACCTTCTCGGACGGTGACAACCTGGTAGGAGGCATCCCGTTCGTCGCCAGCAACTCGGGGAACGCGAGCACGTTCGGCATCACCCACGGAACGGGCATGCAGATCGAGCCTGACACGGGATGTGTCTTCAACGCCACAACCAGAGACGCGCCGATTGTCGAGATGAAGCTCATCGACCTGATCGGCAACTGGCAGGTGGGGGACCGCATCTTCTTTCAAGTGCGGGTCGACCAGCCGACCCTCGACGACGACGGACAGGCCTATGGCATCCAGATCGGAGCTGGCAATCGAGCCAACGACGACCTGGTGTGCATGTACGACGTCGTCTACACGGGCTCGGCGTTGAACGAGCGGGCAGCGCGGTACCTCGTGTCGACCGTCGCAGCCCAGACCGCCTCGCTCACCACACAGCCGGACTTCATGGGCCTGAACTACCGTCCGGCGAACTGCGACGCGCACCGTGCCGTGCTCGACGACTGTGTCGACGGCAATGCCTTCCCTTACCCGCGAGACATGACCATCGCCTTCTACCGCACCAACATCTGGACCGGGAACTGGGCCATCACCGACTACACCGACCCCGAGACCGATCTCGTGCGTCTGTGGGCGCAGATGGAGAGCGCCACCAACGCGTTCACCATTACCTTCCTGGGCCTGCGTGTGTTGGTTCAGCGGTGGGGTAGCTGATGGGCCGCTTTCCTCACTTCCGCAGCCGAACGACCTATCCGGGTCCTCTTCACACCGCGGTTCAGCCGGCGACGGCACCCTGGGACATCGCCTACCACCTGGACTTCCGGACGCAGAGCAGCGAGGACTTCGCCAGCGGTGGCGACGGCGACTACACCATCGACGGTCGAACGTGGGCGGCGACGAACACGGGAGCCGTGGACACCAGGTTCGAGCTCGAGAACGGAACCGGCATCGTCATCGAGCCCGACGCCAACACCGACTGGAGCGCCAGCTCGAAGACCGCCCCGTACCTATCGGTGGACCTCGCAGCACTGGTCCCCGACTACACCGAGGGGGACCGACTGGTGGTCCAGATGATACTGGGCTCGGACGGCCTCGACGATGACGACCAGGCCTATGGGCTCATGGTCAGTAGTGCGTATGGTCTGAATCCCGCCGGAGCTGTAGCAACGTCCTACGCATCGTCGGCACCGGTGGTTCGAGCCAGTCGAATCTGGGGTTCGACCGCAACCGCCGATGCAGCCGTCAGCGACGAGCCACCCGTGCTCGCGCTGGAGTGGATCTCGTTCATCTTTGCACCTTGCTACCACGACGTTGCTGCGTGGCCGCGCCCTGGAGAGATGACGCGGTCCGAGCACGAGTCGAGCGCGACGAACTTCAAGCCTCGGGTGAACGCGTGGCCCTTTTACGCGAGCGACACAGCCCTGCGGATTTGGGCGGAGCGTCCGAGTGGAGCCAACGGGTTCACCGCGACCTTCACCGGACTTCGAGTGCTGAGGCAGAGAATATGAGTGAAGGAAACACCATCTTCAGACACCATGAAGTGAGGAGGGCGGACTTGCCTGACCGAACTGCAACGCCAACGAGCACGGGCGTCCCTGCCCGTCTCGCTCTCCCAAAGAGAACGGGCGTCCCTGCCCGCTCGACACGATGACTGAAGACGAGCTGCCAGGAACGCTGATCACCGCAGTGCCAGGCACGCCAATCACGGCGGTGCCGGGGATGCTGATCGACGCGGCGCCAGGCACGGTGATTGCGGCGGTGCCAGGCACCGCGCTGTTGGAGCCTCCAGTGGCAACGCTAAGCGAAGAGCCGGACGTCGTCATCAACGAGCCCGAACCAGACCCGGCTCCCAACCTGCCCGCCCTGCTTCCTGCCGCCCCACCCAAGAAGTCGCAGGCCCCCGAGCCGATGCCGACGGCAGTCATCACAGGCAACAACAAGCCCAGCTGGATCGAGGGCGAGCGTCCAGCCGCCAGCCGCACCGCAGCCGCGATGCCCAGCGAGCTCGACATGACGGGCCACAAGCCTATCGCTTTGGTCGACGAAGGGCGGACGCGGCGCAACGATGCTGTTTGGCGCGGGCTGGATTCCGCCATGCCTCCCACGACGGCGCCCACACCATCGAGCATCCCCGTCGCGGCTCTTCCGTCGCTTGCGGCCATCCTGTCTCCGTCGCTGCGCGCCTATTGCAGCTGGCGGCCCACCACTCAGGAGCCGCTCGAGAGTACCGGCATCTTGGTTGTCGAGGCACGCCGATGATTGCCGTACGCCCACTGCTCCTCCTGCCACTCCTCCCAGCCCTGCTGTGCGTCGCGTGCACCTCCAGCACCATCCCGGCACCGACCGAGACCGGCTCTCCCTCGGACTCAGGATCGCCCGACAGCGGCGACACCGACACCGACACCGACACCGACACCGACACCGACACCGACTGGACCAACACGGCAGAGGTGGTGGTGAGCGAAGGCCTGGGCTGGACGGCGGTGAGCGCGGCGAACCAGTCGACGTGCGCGCTGCTTGGCACGGCGCTGCGGTGCTGGGGTCGTGCGAGCGACCCTGCGGTGTCCATGGCCCCGTCTGTCGACCTGCTGTCGGTGTCGCTGGGGGTCATCGGCTGCGGGGTGGGGCTGGACCAGCAGCTGGTGTGCTGGGGCGACCACGCCCTGCTCGACCACGTGCCGACGGGGGAGTTCATCGACGTCTCGTCGCTGGGCGAGCGCCCCTGTGCGGTGCGCACGTCCGGCCAGGCGGTGTGCTGGGACGAAGACGGCCCCTCCGAGGCCCCAGAGGGCACGTTCGTGTCGGTGCTCGACGGCGGAACCTTCAGCGCGGTGGTCGAGGACGGAACGTACAGCCCCTTCCCCGATGCCTGCTTCTTTGCGGCCGATGGTTCGTCTGCGTGCACACCCACCGCCTTCCCCGCCCTGCACGCCGCCGAGGTCGTGGACATGGCGTTCTACAGAGCCTGGAGCTTCGCCATCGTCGATGGCGGCGCGGATGTGATCAGGACGACGACCATCGACCTTCTCGACCCCGGGGTGCCGGATGGCGACTCGGCCAACCCGCCAGGCGTCCCGCCGTATCGGGCGATTGCGTCGAGTCTTGGTCGGCATCTCTTCAACAAGTTCTGCCTCATCGATGACAACGCCGCCATACATTGTGCTGCTCTGGGCAGTCCGAGAGACTACGACGGGTCCTACAACGGTGGTCTGGCCAGCCCCCCAGCCGGTGCCTTCGAGTCGCTGAGCGTCGGCCGCTACCACGGATGTGCTGTGCGGACCGACTCCGCACTGGCGTGCTGGGGCACCGACCCCGACGCGATGGCGATTCCCGGGGAGGGGGCATGAGACACCCACACCTCCTCCTCCCAGCTCTGCTGTGCGTCGCGTGCACCTCCAGCACCATCCCGGCACCGACCGAGACCGGCTCTCCCTCGGACTCAGGATCGCCCGACAGCGGCGACACCGACACCGACACCGACACCGACTGGACCAACACGGCAGAGGTGGTGGTGAGCGAAGGCCTGGGCTGGACGGCGGTGAGCGCGGCGAACCAGTCGACGTGCGCGCTGCTTGGAACGGCGCTGCGGTGCTGGGGTCGTGCGAGCGACCCCGCGGTGTCCATGGCCCCGTCCGTCGACCTGCTGTCGGTGTCGCTGGGGGTCATCGGCTGCGGGGTGGGGCTGGACCAGCAGCTGGTGTGCTGGGGCGACCACGCCCTGCTCGACCACGTGCCGACGGGGGAGTTCATCGACGTCTCGTCGCTGGGCGAGCGCCCTTGCGCGGTGCGCACGTCCGGCCAGGCGGTGTGCTGGGACGAAGACGGCCCCTCCGAGGCCCCAGAGGGCACGTTCGTGTCGGTGCTCGACGGCGGAACCTTGAGCGTCATCCCGAATGCCTGCTTCTTTGCGGCCGATGGTTCGTCTGCGTGCACGCCCAGCCCCTTCCCCGCCCTGCACGCCGCCGAGGTCGTGGACATGGCGTTCTACCGTTACTGGAGCTTCGCCATCGTCGACGGCGGCGCGGATGTGATGGAGACGACGACCATCGATTGGCTCAACCCCGGGGTTGGGGATGGCGACTCGGCCAACCCGCCAGGCGTCCGGCCGTATCGGGCGATTGCGTCGAGTCTTGGGAAGCATGTCTCGAATAGGTTCTGTCTCATTGACGCCGACGCTGCTGTCCACTGCGACGGGGAACCATGGGACTATGACAACCGCCACAACGGTGGTCTGGACAGCCCCCCTGCCGGAACCTTCGAGTCGCTGAGCGTCGGCCGCTACCACGGATGTGCCATCCGGACCGACTCGGCGCTGGCGTGCTGGGGCACCGACCCCGACGCGATGGCGATTCCCGGGGAGGGGGCGTGAGCGGCTTCGCGGGCTGGGGTTGGTCGCGCACCGGCAGCTGGGCGCCAGCGAGCTCGTGGCCGCAGGAGGACTTCCGTGCCCGCTGACGACTTCTTTCACGGCATCGGGGCCTCCGACCCCACGCTGCCGCACTACAGTCCCATCACCGGGCTGCCGGTGATGCCCGCCCAGGTTGGGGCCCCTTCAAAGCTCGTTCACCCGACGCTCGATTTTGGAGCAACCTCCAGCGACGGGCAGTTGCCGTTGTTCTACTCTCTGGATGAGGAACGATTTCATCGTCCTGTCGACACGGACGACACCGGGCGCTTCATCCGCGCCCTGGAGCAGGTGCAGGCCATCTCCGGGCTGGTCGTCCTGCGAGTCCCCCTCGGCAACTACGAGGTCAGCATCGCCGAGGCGGACCGGCTGGACAGTCCAGCGCAGGCTGGAGTCTTGTTCGACACCAGCCGCTTTCACATCATTGGCGAGGTCGGGCCCAACGGCGAGCTCCCCATCATCCGGGTCAAGGGCGGACAGCCAGCCTGGGTGGGCTTCGACGGGCAGCACAGGGTCTTGCCAGTAATCTACTTCCTGAGGTGCTCCGACTTCGAGGTCCGGAACCTGCGCATCGACGGGAACCGGGCGGCGCTGGTGGACCCGCAGCGGTACCTCCAGTCGGTACCGGGCTCCGGACCGGGCAGCATGAAGCTGGTGCACATCCGCTCGTGCCACCGTGCCCGATTCGTCAACGTGCACTGCCTCGATGGCGCAGGAAACGGCTTTGCCGTCGACACCCAAGACAGGAATGACACGGCCCGGATACCCAGTGCGCTGGAGTTCGACGAGTGCAGTGCCATCGGCTGCGGCAACATCGGGCTGAACTTCCTGGCGGCTTACGGCGTCCGCGTACGCGGTGGGGAGTACTCGTGCTCCCAGGGTCCGCAGACCGTCGCGGGGATCTCGATCGAGCCGGCCAGTGCCGAGGCGTGGCCGACTCCACAGCTGGCTACCTTGCAGATCGCCGACATCCTCATCGACGGAGCCAAGCTCGAGGGCAACTGGAAAGGGGTGCAGATCGTCGGGCGCTGGAACACCGGATGGATCACGATCCGCAACTGCAGCATCGCCGGCACGCGGGAGGGGTGTGTGCCGGCCATCGAGTGTGACGGAGAGTGTGGAGTGCGCGTCATCAGCGCTCGAACGACACGCCACGGCACCGCGCCCTACCTTCCTGAAGCGGACGGAAAGGGCGGGACCACTGGAGGCGGCTGGGCAGGTGGGACCGAGGTCACGATCGACCTTCCAGAGCTGCACGACGCCTGCTGCATGGTGTTCTGGGAGCTTGCCAATTGGGTCGATGAGGACGGCAACGTCGCCGTGCCCGAGTTTTCGTCGGTGGAGTACGACGGCAAGTTCTTCCCGATCATCAAGCTTGCGGGGCGCGACGCCCAAGGCGCAGCGGGAGTCGTGGCCTCAGGGAGATGGATCGCCGTCCACGACAATGTGTTCGAGCGCTACGACGCCCGGCGCCTGTTTGGCCTTGGGATCGTGCGCTTCGGGGGGTGGGACATCGACGACCCGAGCAGCTGGTCGTCGACTCTGCCAACAGGGGCCTACTACGCAGCAGACAACGACTTCCGCGCCCTGCACCTCTCCACCTTGCATCGCATCCCCAGAAGCAGCAGGACGTTGCTGATGCTACCCACAGGCCATGTCAGGTTGGACGTCGACCTCGGTGTCTGGGGCAGGACCGATCCCGAGATCTCGTTTTCGGAGCTGAGGATGTCGGTATTCTACATCGGTTCTTCTACATCGGCCAATATTGGCAGTGTAGCCATGCTGGGCAGCAGGATTGCGATCGACTTTCAAGAGCTGTGGTGGTTCAACGGCGGCGGTATCGTCCAGTCCCGCGGAGGTCAGACGTTTGCCAACCACGTGCTCTCCGGCACCCAAATGACCGTGTCTTCGTCGTGGTGAAAAGGGCGCCTCTCCTCCCCCCTAAACCACGCTCAACCCGCCGTCCGCCACGATCACCTGTCCGGTGATCCACCGCGCGTCCGGCGACACCAGCAGCGCCACCGCCCCGGCGATGTCTTCGGGCAGGCCGACCCGACCCAGCGGGGTCGCCAGACTGGCGTGCTCGCGCAGCTTGTCGATCTCGGGGATCCACTCGAGCGCATCGGTCTCGACCAGCCCGCCGCACACGGTGTTCACCCGCCGAGGGGCCAGCTCGACCGCCAGCTGCCGCGTCAGCGCTTCCATCCCGCCCTTCGCCGCACCCATGGCCGCGTATCCAGGCGTGAACTGGCGGCTCCCAAGGCTGCTGATGCCGATGATGCAGGCATCTGCGGCCATGTGAGGCAGGCACAGCTTGGTGAGCAGCCAGAATGGGCGCAGCGAGGACTCGAGCGTCAGGTCCCACTGGTTGGTGCGCAGCTTGGCCATGGGCTTGAGCGCACCCATCGCGGCGTTGTGCACCAGCACGTCCAGCGAGCCCAGCGTCTCGGCGCTGAACGCGGCCAGGGCCTTGAGCTGCTCCGGCGAGCGGATGTCGGCGGCGCACAGGTGTGCCTGCCCGCCCGCCTCGCGAACCAGCGCCGCGGTCTGCTCGGCGGCGTCCTTGTTGCGCAGGTAGTTGATGACGACGGTGCCACCCTCACGAGCCAGGCGAACCGCGGTTGCACGCCCGATGCCACGGGACGCGCCGGTGATGAGTGCGTTCATGCCATGGGAGTATCCAGCCCATGGCCACCACGTGGAACAAGCCATCCGGCATCCCGGTCTTTCCTCCGCACTCCGATCCCACCGGCGACTGCGTGCTCGCCCGGCTGTTGGCGGCACAGCCTCATCGCGCCGCACTGGACTGGCCCGACGGCTTCGACGGCGGCATCGCCCACCGGCTGGACATCCACACCTCCGGCGCCCTGCTGGTCGCCGACGATCCCGCCGAGCTGGCTGTCATCCGCGATGCGTTCGCCCGCAAGCGCCTGCTCAAGACCTACCTGTTGCACAGCGATCGCCCGGTGCCGTGGGATCGCAACACCTGTGAGCTCGCCATCGGCCACGCCCCGCGCCGCCGCAAGGGGCGCATGGTGGTGCAGCGCGGCGCCAACACCCCGCACCGTGGCCGGTGGTACCCGGCTCGGACCGAGTTCGAGCGGGTGGGCCAGGGCCTGTGGCGAGCGCGCATGCGGACGGGTGTGATGCACCAGATCCGCGTGCACGCGGCCTTCGTGGGCATCGCTCTGTCCGGAGACAAGCTCTACGGCGGCGGAGGCGACGGCCGCTTCCTGCTGCACCACGTGGGCCTGGAAGGAGAGGGGATCGCCACCGAGCCGGTGGACGCGCCGGGGTGGAGCGAGACTTGACGTCCAAGGAGCACAGGCCTCCGTGCAGTCGCGCCTACATCGCCGCCAGCAGCTCCTCCTTCTTGCGCTGGAACTCCTCTTCGGTGAGCAGCTCCGCCTCGCGGGCCTCCTTGAGCTGCTGAAGCTTGTCTTTCAGGCGATCCTTGCCCTTGGCGGCGGCCTGCTTCTCGGCCTTCTTGCGCTCGTAGGTGCTCTTGAACATCTCGCGCAGCTCCTCTTGAGGAACCCCGCGGCCGTTCTTGAAGTAGTGGTCGGCGACCTCGCCGATGGCCCAGGTGAGCGCATAGGCCATGCTGATCGACACGGCCCAGCCAAAGAAGGGCACGAACTTGGCGCCCGCGATCACCACGTTCTGCGCCACGATGCTGGCGCCAAAGGTGGACAGCATCTCGAGCACGGCCTGTTGGTCGAGGGCGCGCTGGCCGTGCACCCGGCCGATGGCCTGCACCATGGCGATCTGGATGGGGCTGATGAGCACCATGTCCACCAAGGGCAGCGGCTGGATGGTCACCGCGCCTGCCGCGATCGAGCAGGCGTTGATGATCTTCTGCACCGCTTCGGTGCGCTCCTCGAGCGGCGCGTCGTCGTAGTCGCCCGAGAGTACGCGATCGATGATCTCGCGGTAGTCAGCCAAGGTAGCCCTCCTGGATCCCGATGATTTGGGGATCGTTGGGGCACCCGATCGAAAACCGCTCGTGTTGCCCCATCTGGCACTGTTTTCGGGTAAGATTGTGGGGACGTCTCTTCACGTCTGTCCTATGGGATTTTTGATATGGATTTTTCTGAAGACGAGGGCCGGGGCCGTTCTACTCCGCTCGCGCAGAACCCTGGAGTCGATGCCGAAGTCGATGCACAGGGCCTTGGCGAAGAACAGGTCGTACAGACCGAACTTCCCAAAGAAGCTGCCTCCGAGACCTCAAATACTCTGCATGCGCACTTCGGAAACGACGTGCTTCAAGGCGCTCTGCTCGGTCAGCCGACCGGCGGGCTCGACTCCATCCTGGCTGGCGAGATGACCTTCGCCGCTGGCGGCATCGCGCCGTCGGCCGAGTCCCCTATGGGCTCCAACCAGGCCATGTTGCGGGCCATGAGGGACTTCGAAGCCACAGACTACGACGCCGCCGATCCGGTGCTCGACTCGCTCCGCCCATCTGGCGGCGAGGCGCTGCCCTTTGCGGTCCAGGAGCGCTTCGAGCGCGCCATGGGTGGCTCTTTCAGCCACGTCCGTGTGCACAAGGACGGGCTTGCGGCCTCGCAGGCCTCGGCCCTCAACGCGCACGCGTTCACCATCGAGGCCCACATCTGGTTCGGCGCCGGCGAGTGGGCTCCCGGTACCTACAAGGGTGATCGCCTCATCGGGCACGAGCTCACCCACGTGCAGCAGCACGATCAGGGCCGCATCAGCCCCCACGGCAAGGACATGGAGGTCTCCTCCCCGTCCGACCCGCTCGAGCGCGAAGCCTACGCCAACGAAAACCGCGTCGTGGGCGCGCTCAAGACCATCGACAAAGAGATGGCCGCCGAGCAGAACCAAGACGAAGACCTCGACGTCGACATGTCGGATCTCTCCACCCTGGAAGAGCAGGGCGAAGAAGCCGACGTCGAGACCGAGCTGTCGGTAGAGGCCGAAGAAGAGACGGCCGCTGCCGACGCCGACATCGAGGTCTCGGACTTCGGAGGCGCCGATCCTTTCGACGGCTCCGCCGATGCCGCCGACGCCGCGCCCTCCGATGCGGGCGTGCCCGCCGATGTGGGCTCGCCGGGCGAGGGCGCTCGCGCCATGGCCCGCCGCTCGACCGGCCGCTCGGCCACCAACTCGGGTGTCGCCGAGGCTGCCATCCGTGCTTCTGCCGGTGGCAAGCTGCCCGCGGCCATCGCGGCCAAGATGTCGCGCGCGCTCGGGCATGACTTCAGCCATGTCACGGTGCACACCGACTCGGCGGCCGACCAAGCCGCGAAGTCGCTCAACGCCCAGGCCTTTGCCTTGGGCTCCGAGCTGTTCTTCGCTGCGGGCGAGTTCTCGCCCGACACCGACAAGGGCCAGCAGGTCCTCGCCCACGAGCTCGTGCACGTCAAGCAGCACGACGAAGGCGAGCTGTCGGGCGGCACCGACGGCCTCGAGGT
This sequence comes from Myxococcota bacterium, assembly GCA_965216925.1. Lineage (GTDB taxonomy): Bacteria > Myxococcota_A > UBA796 > UBA796 > CAYYHT01. The sequence continues at coordinate 311,246 of CBDCGT010000002.1, forward strand.
GTCCAACCGCGACGAGATCGCCGAGCGCGAGGCCTACGCGGTCGAGGCCGAGATCGGACAGGCCATTGAGCAGGTCGAGACGGCCGATGCTTCTCTAGAGACGGCACCCCTGGATCTGGTCACCGAGATGGCACCCGCCGCCGTCGACCAAGAAGAGATCGGCTCCGACAAGGGCGGCGAGGTCGCCCCCGAGACCGGTGTCGCCATGCTGCGCGAGGGCAGCACGCGCCAAGACCCCGGCGAAAAAGAGGGCGACGACGGCCAGTCCAAGCCCGACAAGGTCGAGCTCATGCTCGCCGGCCACAAGATCGAGGTGTCGCTCGCACACGGTGGCGAGGCCCTCAAGCAAGAGGTCGATCTCAACGTCGAACCGGTCCCGGGCCTCAAGCTCGAGAAGGCCACCCTGGTCTTCACCCAGGAGTGGGCGGTCAAGAGCGGCAAGCTCGAGGGCAAGCTCACCATTGGCGAGATCATCGTCGACAACCCCGTCACGCTGCAGGTCACCGACAGCAGCGTCAGCGGCAAGATCGAAGACGTGCACATTCCGCTGCCCGGCGATGTGCTCGAAGGCACGATGGACCTCGAGGTCAGCAGCGACGGCATCGGCGGCGAAGCCACCTTCACGTCCGAACAGATCAACTGCGGCCCCGGCTTCGAGCTCACCAGCGGCGAGCTGACGCTCAAGCTCGAGCCCGGCAGCACCGAGATCAGCTCCGAGGGCGAACTGCAGGGCAAGGTCGCCGACAAGTTCGACTTCACCTTCACCGCCGAGATCGACAGCAACCAGCTGGCCGGACACCTCGACGTCCAGCTCGCCAACCCCGTCGACCTGGGCAACAACCTGTCCATCACCGGCGTGGCCCTGGGCGGCCGCTTCCACAAAGAAGAGGGCACCTCCCTCGAGGGCAGCGTCACCTTCGACATCGCCGGCTGGGCGCGCGCCGATCTGGCCGCCTCGGTCACCTTCCCCGGTGGCGGCGGCGAGTCCAAAGAAGACGGCGGCACCCAGACCGCCCGTGACGGCACGGTCGAAGAAGTCAGCGAGCCAACCGTCCCGGACGGCACGGCAGCAGGCGCCGACGCACCCGGTGGCGCCGCGCCTCCCTCAGGTCCGGCATCTGGCGGGGGTCGTGGTGGCGCCAGGGGCGCCGATGCCGCTGCTGGCGGGCCTGCACCCGTCGACATGGGCGGTCAGGCCGGCAGCCTGGACGGCGGCGGCCAAGAACAGGTCGTCGAGCAAGAGGCCGAGAACAGCCAGGGTGGCGGCGACACCGCCGGCCCGCTCCCGCTGTCCTTCCCCAGCCCCGGCAAGTGGAACTTCAAGGGCACGGTCACCCAGACCCGCGACGGCGACCTGGGCGGCGGCGTCACCGCGACCGGCACCGTGGTCGAGGTCAACGTCATCGACAATGTGCTGCAGACCGTCGAGCTCACGCGCTCCACGCTGCTGCTGCCCGACGACTGGAAGGCCGACCTCAAGGGCTCCTACAACGTCCAGACCAACAAGTTCGGTGGCGAGGCCACCGTCTCGCTCGAAGAGCCCAAAGACCTGGGCAAGGGCCTCAAGCTCACCAAGGTCGAGGCCACCGGCAAGGTCGAGAACAACGAGCTGACGACCATCAGCGGCAACATGGAGGCCACGCTCGAGCGCAGCGGGGTGCCCAAGTTCGTCGTGAAGCTCGAAGGCGTCGAATACAACGTCAAGGACGGCGAGCTGTCCGGCGTGGGCAAGGTCATCCTGGCCGAAGAGTACGAGCTCGCCAAGAAGGGCAAGTACTCGCTGGTCGTGGTGCCCGGCACCGAGATCTCCGGCACGGTCGAGGCCAACGACCTCACCAAGGTCAACGGCGAGATCACACTGATGCTGCGCGAAGAAGGCGCCGACTTCATCGAAGCCAAGATCGACTGCGAGTACCCGCTCACCGAGGGCGGCAAGATCAGCGGCACGGCGACGGCCACGCTCAAGCAAGAGCGCGAGGTCGGCAGCCTGGCTGGCGACAAGGTCTTCTTGGCCGAAGGCAGCGGGCTCACCGCCAAGATCACCGAGAACGAGCTCGAGAGCATCAGCGGCAGCGTCGTGCTGTCCGTGCGCGACGACGCCGAGTGGGCCAAGGCCACCATCGAGGGCGAGTACACGCTCGCAGGCGAGACCGCTGGCTACACCGGCACCGCCAAGCTCGAGGTCTCGGGCGAGAAAGAGGTCGGTGGCGTGGGGCAGTACAAGCTGTACGTCGCAGGCTACGAATCGGCCGAGTCCACCGCCCACTTCGAGCAGTCCAAGCTCACCAAGATCGATGGCAAGGTGCCGTTCGCCATCAAGGACGGCGGCGAAGAACCCCTGTTCAAGGGCGCGCTGTCGGGCGAGTACATCGTCGAGAGCAAGCAGTTCACCGGCGAGGGCGAGATCAAGCTCGCTCGCGACGTCGACTTCGAGGTCGCCGGCGCCATCGTTCGCGTGAAAGAGGGCACGGGCGGCTCGGGCAAGATCAACGCTAACACCGTCGAGTCGGTCACCGGCGAGGTCAAGGCCGAGATCCTGGTCGACGGGCAGGTCGAGTTCGAGTTCTCGGGCTCGGGCACGTACGACGTGCAGAACGCCAAGGTCACCGAGGCCGAGGGCACGGCGACGCTCAAGCGCACGCTCACGCCGTTTGGCGAGGGGGTCATCGAGGTCAGTGACCTGACGGCCACCGCCAAGCTCGAGAACAACGAGCTCAAGGAAGTCACCGGCGGCGCCAAGATCAAGGTGCCGGCGCTCAACGACTCCGAGGGCAGCTTCGAGATCACCTGGAAGAAAGAGGGCGGCAAGGACAGCATCAGCGGTTCTGGCGACGTGCACCTCATCATCTTCAAGGGCGAGAAGGGTCGCGGCGCCGAGGGCGACGTGGCGTTCACCTTCGACGGCACCGAGAAGTTCACCGTCGACGGCGACGTGGACTACCAGCTCACCGAGCAGATCGGTGGCTCCATCGGCGTCAAGATGGACGAGAAGATCGACCCCGAGCTCGACGGCACCCTGCGCCTCAACAGCGAGCTCATTCCGGCCAGCCAGCTCTTCGACAAGACCATCGACATCCTGCCCGAGCAGAACATCCAGTTCTCGGCGGGCCCGGTGCCCATGGTGCTCAAGTTCGGCGCGCTCGCCGGCTTCGGGCTCGGTCTCAACGCGCTGGTGCTCACCAGCGAGATCGGCGTCAGCAAGTGGAAGCCCCTGTCCGAGGGCAACCAGGTTCCCGACTTCGACGCGACTGCCAACCTCGACTGGGGCATGAACTTCAACGCCCTGGCCGCGGCCTGGATGTCGCTGGGCATCGGCGTCTCCATCCTGTCGGCGGGTGCTGGCATCAAGGGCGAGGCCAAGCTCGAGGTTCCCATCTCGGTCGGCGCCGACGTCACCCTGCATGGTGGCGCCGACGGCTTCTGGGGCGACCTGGGCATCTCGGCCGGGCTCTCGGCCAACCTGTCCTTCGCGCTCAAGCCCTTCCTGTACGCCAACATCTTCAGCAAGAAGTTCGAGCACGAGTTCGACGGCTGGAACTGGGACATGGGCGAGCTGGTCAAGATGGACTGGGGCGCCAAGTACGAGTTCGGCGACAAGCAGGGCGTCAGCGACCAGTCGGCCACCCCCATCGACACGCCCGCGGCGTCGCAAGCCGACACCAAGCACGAGTCCAAGCCCGAGACCGGTGGCAACCAGGTCACCGCGCCGTCGACCGGCGAGGGCGGCCCAGACCTGTCAGGCGTCGGCGACATGATCGGCGGCGGCGACCAGGCCGAGGGCAGCGGCAAGTCCGAGATGGAAGAGCGGATGGAGCAGATCAAGAAGATTGCCAATGGCATCTCGGCGATCGGCTACCTCATCGAGCAGGTGGGCGATCTGCTCACCTGGGCCGCAGCTGCCGGCCCCATCGGCCTCGTCATCCGCTTGGTCTGGAAGATGCTCACCGGCGAGCTCACCTGGGGCAAGCTGGTCGATGCGGTCAAGAACGCCATCGAGGGCATGAAGGCCTGCTACGAGATGATCAAGCCCTACCTGCCGGACTGGTGGGCCAAGCTCAAGCAGATCATCGACGAGGGCATCAACCTCTTCGACGAGTGGTGGAACGGCGACACCAAGATGCACCAGGCCGTGCAGCGCGGCGAGCACAAGTACGCCACCGCCGAGATGAAGGCCATGATGGCCGACAAGATGCTGGACACCTGGAGCTCCGAGTCGCACAAGCACTCGGTCCTCACGCTGCTCGAGAGCGGCGATGCCGGTGCCATCATCGGCAAGGTGGGCTGGGGCACCGTGAAGGGCAAGATGACGGGCTGGAACGCGTCCGACCGGGTCGAGAAGCGCTTCGAGAAGTGGGCGCTGTCGGCCGGCTACGCGCGGTACGTCGAGAAGGAGTCCTTCTGGGGCAACAAGTACACCGAGCTCGAGTACAACTAGGCTTGAACCGGCGTGCCTGACACCATCTACCCCGACCCGGGGTCGGCCTTCGAGTCGTTCGCCGCGGCCACTGCAGATGGCAACGCCGAGGTCGCGCAAGCGGCTTCGGCGCTGGGGTGTTGGCGCCGCCACGGCGAGTCCGCGCTCAAGGTCTTTGCCCAGGGCAGCAGCGAGGGTTTCGCCTTCACGCGCCTGGGCGACCCCATCGTGCGTGGACGGCGGGCGCTGATCCCGGCCTCTGCCCAGCGCCCAGGGCGGCCCAAGCAGGGGCTGTGGTTCCTGGCCGTCGAGAGTCAGGGCTCCTGGGGCATCGCCGGTGCGGTGCGCAGCGAGGCCCATGCGGCCCGCTTCTTGGACGGCATGCTGCCCGGCGTGTTCGAGGTGACCGACCTGGCGCCCGGCCCCCGCCTCGAGACGTGGGCGCGCCAGCTGGTGGCGAACCTCGAGGGCACTGCCCTGCTCACCGCGGGCGAGATGGCCGAGACGACGGGTGTCGACGTGGTGGGCCTGTTGCCCATCTGGCCCGAGGTCGGCGTGACGGCCTTTGCGGGCCTGCCCGATGAGCACCCGGTGGTGCTGGCCTACGGCGATCTGGCGCAGCGGCTGATCGGCAAGGGTGTCGGCAGTGGCATCGCCGTGGCCTCGGCCACCCCACGCGAGGGCGTGCCCGACGTGGCCGCGAACCTGGCGGCGACCCTGGCGGCGCTGGGCCAGACGGTCCTGGTGATCGACATGGACGTGATGGCTGCCGGGCTGCATCTGGTGGTCGGGTCACTCGTCGCTGAGCCCGGTCTGACCGAGGTCCTCGCCGATGGCCTGCCCTGGGATGACGCCATCTTCGCCACCCGTCATGGCTTCGACATCCTGGCCGCGGGCCGCCGTGAGCAGCCCTCGGTCGAGTCGTTCACGCGCTTTGCCGACAAGCTCACCGAGCTGCGCCAGACCTACGACCGCGTCATCGTGATCACCCCGCCCACGGGGCTCCCTACGCTGTGCTCGCGGCTCGATCTCGACGGGCTCCTGGTGGTGCATGCAGGCTCGTCGCCGGCACCCATCGTTCGCGCCATCGCCCAGCGCGTCGGCGCCGCGGGAAAGCCGCTGGTGGGGCTGGTGGCCAACCGGCTGATGACCGAGTCCATCCCCGACCCCGACGACGTCGATGGCGAACCCCTGCGGCTGTTTGCCGAGGGCGTGGCGACTCGCTTGGAGCTGGTGGGCACCCATGCGCTACCCTCGGCCAACCGAGCGATGGCTGGCATCGCCAGCTTCGTTCCCGGATCCGAATTCCCCGAGACGACGTGGACCGTCTTTGACACCAGCGGGCAGCGGCTGACCGCCGTCGCCCACGGCACGACCCCGACGGTCGACCTGCTGCTCACCGGCATCGAAGGTGAGCTTCCCGAACTGGAGACTCCAATGCCCGACAACAAGCGCGACCTCGACCCCGAGGCCATCTCGGCGGTGGTTCAGGCCGTTCTCGCCGGCTTCACCCAGGCCGGCGAGGGTGCACCCAAGGCCGGCGACACCGACCTGTCCAACCTGCCCGAGCAGCTGACCGAGGCCATCGCGGCCGCGCTCGATCAGGCGGGCAAGGGCGAAGACGCGTCCAAGCTGCGCGAAGAGGCCACCCGTGGGCTGGCGAGTGCACGCGAGGCGGCGCGCAAAGACGCGGCCGAGGTCAAGGCCATCCCCGAGCCCAAAGAAGGCGACGGCGAGCCCGACCCCATCTCGCAGGGCATGCGCCAGGCCTTCGGCGACTTCATCAAAGACAAGGGCGACGGGCGCGCTCCCGACGAGCTGATCGTCGATCAAGACTTCCTGGCCAACAACGGAAGTGAGCTGGCCGGGCTCATGCTGGGGGCCTTCGCCAAGGCGCTGATTCCCGACGAGCCCATGGAGATGGACGTCGACGTGAAAGACGACGACGAGCCCGACAAGAAGGTCAAGGTCAAGCTCGACCTCGGCAAGCTCATCCAGGGCTTCGTGAAGCCCATTGCCGATGGCGCCAAGGCCCAAGGCGAGCAGAAGGCCGACGACGAAGCCGAGTAGCACGGCCCCTACAGCCGCATCCGCCACCACGGGTGGGCCACGACACGCTTGCGGTACTTGCGACGCAGCGAGCGCAGCAGAAACTCGGGGGCATCTGCGGTCTGGTCGAAGCAGAAGCGCTTGGGCAGGTCGGTGTACACCGATCGCGGCGGAGCCCAGTTGCGGTCGATGCTCTTGTTGGCGCAGCCGCCCTTCCAGGTATGCATCCACACCACGGCGATGCCGATCTCGTCGCGCAGGAACTGCAGAGCGGCGGCCAGCATGGCTTCGTGCCAGATCTTGCGCAGCGGCAGCACGGTGGCGGCGTACCGGCGCAGCGCGCCGACGCTCACGCCGGGCCACACCACGGCCTGGGGCGGGGTCTCGTGGCTGTGCTGCCGCACCAGGGTCTGCACCTCGCGAAGCCAGTCGTTCTGCACTTCTTCGATGAGCGCCTCGCCGGTGTCCAGGTCCAGGTCGATGCGCGCCCAGGCCAGGGTGTGGCGCCGCTTGCTGACCGGGTGGCCCGACCACGAGAACGGGCAGTCCTGGTCGTCGGGCACGCGCATGCGGGCGTAGGCCTGGTCGTGCGAGCCGGAGAAGTTCAGCTGGAGCACGAGGTTCCAGCCGGCGCGGGAGGTCTGGCCCCAGGTGTCCTTGCCCTCCCACTCCCCCAGCGCGAGGCGGAAGGTGTGGTGCTCGGGCCAGACGCTGCCCAGGTCCCAGGCCGACACCGCGCCGCTGCCCGCGTGGGCGAGCACCTCGCGGACAGGTGGACGGCTGAGAAGCCGTGCCCAGCGAGACGCCTTGAGGGCACCGATGCCAAGGCCCGCGCCCGACGCCCAAGACAGGAGCATCAGTGCGTAGCGATCACGAAAGTAGGGAAAGAGCACGCGGCCGTCGTCGCCATAGTGCGACAGGACGCCACGCACCTCGTCCAGGAGGGTGCGGTCCATGAGGGACTCCGCAAGTCAGAAGTGAACATCACCGACCGCGCGCACAGCACGGCCTGCCCGCGCGAATCGCGGGCTACGACCCGGGGGTGGGTCTGAGTGGGGTGATGTTCCGAGAGCGGAGCACTGGTTCTTTCCTCTGCTCTTGCGGTAAGAAGGTTCGGGACCGCTGGCAAGCCGCCACCCGTGGAGACGCCGTTGAGCAAGGTCTGCATCCTGCACGTCGGAGGCACCATCGGCATGGTGTCCGGGCCGCGTGGACTCGAGCCTCGCAGCGGCTACGTCGTGCACTACCTCGAGCGCATGAGCGAGCTGTCCCGGCCCGACATCCCGGACTTCGATCTCGTGGCCCTCGAGCCGCTGCTCGACAGCGCCAACATGGCTCCCCGGGACTGGATTCGGGTGGCCCAGGCGGTGGTGGAGCGGGCGGCCCGCTACGACGGCTTCGTGGTGCTGCACGGCACGGACACCATGGTGTACACCGCCTCGGCCCTGTCGTATCTGCTACAGCGGCAGAGCAAGCCGGTCGTGTTCACGGGGTCTCAGCTCCCCCTCGAGGACCCCCGCAGCGACGCCCGCATGCACATCATCACCGCCGCGATCATCGCCGGGACGACGGGAATCCCCGAGGTATGCCTGTTCTTTGGTGATCGGCTGCTGCGTGGCAACCGCTCGCAGAAGGTCAGCGGCGACGAGTTCATGGCCTTCGAGAGCGGCAACCTGCCGCCGCTGGCTCGAGTGGGTGTCAACATCGAGCTGAACCGGCACCTGATGCTCAAGGCGGGCGAGGGGGCCATGACGATGGCGAGCCTGGAGCGCGAGCCCAGCGTGGTGGCGGTGCGCCTGTTCCCAGGCATGACGGCGGCGATGTTTCGGGCCATCTGCGCCGAGCCCACCGAGGGCATCGTGCTCGAGACGTACGGGGCCGGCACCTTCCCCGTGGCCGACCGGGAGCTGCTGTCGGCGGTGCGCGAGGCGGTCGATCGCGGCGTGGTCATCGTGAACACGAGCCAGTGCCACAGCGGCTCGGTGCTGCAAGGACGGTACGCCACCAGCCGGCCGCTGGGCGATGTTGGCGTGGTCAGCGGTCACGACATGACGCCCGAGGCGGCGCTCACCAAGCTGTACTGCCTGCTGGGAGCTGGGTTCGATGCCGACGCGGCCCGCATGCGCATGGAAGAAGATCTCGCCGGCGAGATCACGGTAGGCCGCCCATGATCTTCGAGCTCGACCTGCACGAGACCGTCGGCGAAGAGGTCCGGCGCATGCTGATCGAACAGGTCGATCACGCCGTCAGCTGCGTGCGCCGGCGGGACGCCGAGACCGCCATCCACGAGACCCGCAAGGCCGGCAAGCGGGCTCGGGCGGTCATCCGCCTGGCCAGGCCGGGCCTGTCGGGTGCCCAGGCCAAGGCGCTGTCGGCCCGGTTTCGCGACATGGCCCGCCCGCTGTCGCCGCTGCGCGACGCCGACGTCGAGGCCAAGACGCTCGCCATGCTGGGCGCCACGATCCAGGGTCGGGGGGCCGATGGACCGGGCGCTGTCGAGGCTCAGAGGCTGCTCGACGACGCGGTCTCAGCGCTGCTGCAGGCGCGCGACGCCGTCGACGCCGTGCGCTGGGAGGTGCTGCAGCGCCGTGACCTCGTGGCTGGCTACCGGCGCAGCTACTCCAGCGCTCGGCAGCACATGTCCCGGGCCCTGCACAGTCCCGACCCCGAGGCCTGGCACGACTGGCGAAAGGCGGTGAAGGCCAACTACTACCACCAGCAGCTGCTCGCCGGGGTGTGGCCGGACGTGCTGCGACCCATGGTTCAGCGGGCCGACCTGCTGCAAGAAGCGCTCGGCGACCTCAACGACATCCTGGTGCTGCGGGCGAACCTGGCCCAGAAACCCTCCGAGCTCGCCAAGCTCGATGCGCGCATGGACAGCCATGCCGCCCTGCTGAGGGGCCGTGCGGAGTCGCTGGCGGCGATGCTGTATGCGGTGCCGCCGCGGGCGCAGGCCGAGTGGCTCTCGTCGCTGTGGAGCGCGGCCATCCGGGCCACGCCGTAGGCTCCGCTGCGCCAGCACCCTGCTACGCTCTGCCCTGACACCAAGGGGGCGACGTGCCAGATCTCGACGAGGTCAATCTTCCTGGAATCGGGCCTGCCCGTGTGCGGCGGCTCAAGGCCGAGGGCCTGGACACGGTCGAGAAGCTCGCCGCCGCGCAGGGCAAGACCGTGCCGGGCATTCCGCAGACGACCTTCGACAAGGCGGTGATCGCGGCGGCGGCGCTGCTCGCGGATGAGTCCCACCCGGCGGCACCGACGCCGAAGGCTGCGGCCCCTGCACCCAAGCCTGCGGCTCCTGCACCGAAGCCGACCGAGAAGCCGGCCAAGCCGACCGAGAAGCCGGCCAAGAAGGCCCAGAAGCCGGCCAAGAAGGCCGAGAAGCCGGCCAAGAAGGCCCAGAAGCCGGCCAAGAAGGCCGAGAAGCCGACCAAGAAGACCAAGAAGGGCGCGACCAAGCGCGAGCTGCGTGGGCAGGATCTAGCCGCCACGCTGGCCGGCCTTGGCGACCGGGTGCACAAGGCGCGCCAGCACGCCAAGACAGCCTCCGGAAAGGCCGCCAAGGGGGCCCGGCGTCAGCTAGTCAAGCTGGGATCGGCCATCGATCAGGCCGCCGAGCAGGTGACCGGCGGGGCCAGCAAGAAGACCGCTCGTCGGCTGGCGGCCGTCGCCCAGGATGTGGCCGACGCCGTCAGGGCCTTCCGCAAGCGGGCGCCCAACAAGAAGCGCGCCGAGCGTGTGGCCAAGGCCGCCCGCTCGGCGCGCAAGAAGCTGTAGCTGCTAGTCGCAGACCGTCTCGAGCATGAGGCGGGCGACGGTGTACGGGTCGATGTTGGCGTTGGGACGCCGGTCTTCGAAGTAGCCGAAGCCCTGGCTGACCGTGGCGTACGGGATGCGGACCGACGCGCCGCGGTCGGACACGCCGTACTTGAACTCGCGGTACGAGCACGTCTCGTGCTTGCCCGTGAGGCGCAGCTCGATGCCCTCGCCGTAGTTGCGGATGTGGTGTTCGTGGCGGGCGGCGAGCTTGTCCATGGCGGCGTAGATGACGTCGAGCCCACCGGGCTCGCGCATGGCCTTGGTGCTGAAGTTGGTGTGGCAGCCGGCCCCGTTCCAGTCGCCGCGAACGGGCTTGGGGTGCAGGGTGGCGGACACGCCGTGGTCTTCGCCGATGCGGTAGAGCAGCCAGCGCGCGACGAGCATCTGATCGCCCACGTCGAGGGGGCCGAGCGGGCCCAGCTGGAACTCCCACTGGCCGGGCATGACCTCGGCGTTGGTGCCAGAGATGCGCAGCCCTGCGTACAGGCAGGCGTCGAGGTGCTCTTCGACGATCTCGCGGCCGAACACCTCGTCGGCGCCGACGCCGCAGTAGAACGGGCCCTGGGGAGCGGGGTAGCCGGTGTCGGGCCAGCCCAGCGGGCGGCTGCCCTGCAGGAAGGTGTATTCCTGCTCGAGGCCGTACCAGGCGTCCTCGGCGGCGTGGCGGGAGGCCACCTCGCGCAGCGGCGCACGGGTGTTGGTGGCGTGGGGCGTGCCGTCGGGGTTGAAGACCTCGCACACCACGAGCACGCTGTCGCCGCCGCGGATGGGGTCGGGGCAGCTGAACACCGGACGCAGCACGCAGTCGGACGACTCGCCGCTGGCCTGGTTGGTGCTCGACCCGTCGAAGCTCCACTCGGGGAACTCGGTGGTGCCCTCGGGCAGGATGGTGGTCTTGGAGCGAAGCGTCCGGGTGGGCTCGGTGCCGTCGACCCAGATGTACATGGCCTTCATCATGGCAGTGCCGTCCATTTCGTGAGAGTCAGCTTTCGGGGCCGATTCATGCATGAACGGCCCCCCGGCTTTGGGCCGGCAAGCCGACTATCCGGGCGATCGCATGAATGCACATTCAGTCTGATTTGCGCGGGCACGGGCACGGGCACCCGCACGGGCACGGGGTGCTAGAACACATCCCGGTTGCCGTACTTCTCTTCGAGGGTGTCGGCGACGGCGGCGATGCGCGACAGGTACAGGTCGAAGTCCGAGAACTGCAGGTGCTCGAGCAGCACGTTGTACACGACCACGTACACATCGCCGGACAGGGCGATGGTGGCCAGCGGGAGCTCGGCGTTCTTGACGAGCATCTCTTCGGCGTCGGCGTCGCCACGCCGTCCGAAGGCGCTCTTGAACTCGACCATCTCGTGATCGAAGGCCTTGTACTTGCGCAGGATGATCTTCTGGGAGCGACCGTCGTCGTAGCTCCAGACCATCGACATCATGTCGGCCTTGTCGTCTTGTAGACGGTAGTTCTTGCGCATGTGGTCCTGCAGCGCAGTCCAGCTGGTGGTCGTCATCGTGTCTCCCATCAGAATCGGTCGTTGCCCCGTCGGGACTCGAGAACATCGGCCAGGACGCTCACCCGCGTCAACAAGAACAACGCGCCCTCCACGCTGATGTGCTGCAGGCAGGTCTTGTGGACCAGCACCAGGTAGCGCCCATGGAGCGCCACGCAGCCGAGCGGAAGGTTCAGGTTGTCTTGCAGCAGGCTGCCGGCCTCGTAGTCGCCGACCTCGCCGAAGGCCGAGCGAATCTCGACCATCTCGAGGCCCCAGGCTTCGAAGAGTCGGGCCATGACGCGCTGAGCGCGAACCACGCCGCCCTCGTTGCGCTCGATGGTGAGCGCGAACTCGGTGGGCTGATCGACATCGAGGGTGAACTCGGTGCGCACCCGCGTCTGCAGTTCGGTCCATGTGGCCATGGGTCGGCGGGTAACCCGGTGGGCGGCTCAGTCCCGTCGACGGATGAACAGCAGGGCCAGCAGTCCAATGGCCACGCCCCGGGGCCCCGTCCCGTTGCATCCGCAGCCTCGGATGTCGGCGATGGGGTGGCGGCGCCAGCCACCGGCACTGGTGAGGCCGGAATCCCCGGTGTCGCCCGGGATGGGAGGCGGCGTGTAGTCCGGAACCAGGGCCGGCAGCATGGCGGCGGCGACCTGTTCGCGCACGCTTGCGTCGATGATGGTCTCGAAGGGGTAGCCGAGCAAGAACACCCCGTCGCCGAAGGTGCCGGCCACATCGCCATTGCCGTAGCGGGCGACCACGGTGCGCGAGCTGCCGATGACGTCGGGATATTCGACCGGGTACACGGCGCCGTCGTCGAAGCCGAAGTCCATGGGCCCGACCTCGCCCAGCAGGTCCTCGCCATCGACCTGATCGCTGCCCGAGTCGTCGGAGGCCATGGTGGCGCCCAGGACATCGCTGGCGAAGGCCTTGTCGTCGGCGCTTCCACGGAAGTCCAGGTCCCACAGGATCTCGGAGCCCGACGCCCAGAGCGCGCCTCCGCCGTCGATGAAGGCCCGAAGCTTCGCCTGTTGCGCGTCGCTGAAGGTCTCGTCGGCGGTGGACTCCTCGCCGGCGTTCCACACGACCACCCGGTAGCCGGAGATGTCCATGTCATCGAACACCTCGTCGCTCACGGTGTCGAAGGGCCAGCCGGCCGCGCCGATGGCCTCGCCGTGGGCGGCCGTATGGTCGAAGGCGTTCATGTTGCGCAGGTGCATCGACTTCACCGTCCCGACGCGGGTGCTGCGGTCGATGAGCGTGCTGGTCTCGAGGCGTTCGAAGGCCGCGACCACCAGCACGGCGGCGGTGCCGTCGCCGGAGCGCATGCCGCCCACGACCTCGGATGGGAACGAGACGCCGCCGTCGTTGAAGGCCGCGACCCGCACGTAGATGCGCTCGCCGAAGTCGGTGTCCACGATGGTGCTCGTGCCCTGGATGGGCTCGCGGCCGCCTTGCCAGGACTTGCCGTCGGGCGAGGTGTACAGCCAGTAGCCTTGGGCGGCGTCGCCGAAGGGATCGCCCGAGACGCCGGGCTCCCAGGTGACCTCGAGGCGGCCGCTGCTGTGGTGGCGAATGGCGACGTCGACGGGCGGTTCGGGCAGGTAGGCAGGAGATGTGCCGTCTTTGTCGGCGAAGTAGCGCACGATTCCGCGGTACATCGCCCGCGAGGCGTCGCGCCGGAACTCGGGGTGCTTGAGGTAGAAGGTGTCCTGCTCGTGGTCGTGGAAGGCGAGCTCGACCAGCGCCGAGGGCATCTCGTCGTTGTGGTTCGGGCTGACCTCGCTGAAGTGCGCGGTGCGGCGACCTCGGTCGGTCCAGTCGGCGTCCCACTGGCTGGTGATGGCGTTGATGATCTCGTCGTGCACGAAGTCGCCGAGCTGGGTGGAGCCGGGCGGCTCGGCGGTGTTGTCGGCCAGCCAGGTGTAGGTGCTGGTGCCGGTTCCGCCGCCGGCGTTGCTGTGCCAGGACAGGTAGACGGCGTCTTCGCCGGTGGGGTGCTCCCAGGCCGCCCAGCGCGACCGGCTGCTGGGGTCGCCCTTGAGGTCGCCGTAGGCGTCGTACACCGTGCTGGGGGCGCCGTTGTACTGGGTGTACAGGTTGGCCGCCTCGCTCCAGCGAGGCTCGTTGGTGACGAGGCCCGCGCGGCGGATGTCGCCCATGCCGCCGCCGATTCGCACCGCATCGGCGCTGAGCATGTTGCCGTCGACGCTGTCGGCGGTCAGCACGACCTCGAGGGACTCCCCCTGGGTCAGCCACAAGTTGTCGACGTACTGCCAGGTTCGGCCATGCACGCGCTGGTCGAAGGTGCGGTCGACCACGCCGCCGGGGTGGCGGAGCTGGTACCGGGCGTTGGGCGAGTTGTCGGGCTCGGACTTCCAGCTGACGTACACGTTGTACCAACCGTCGGCGGGGACCTGGGGGGTCCAGCGGGCCTGGTTGTTGGGGTCGGCGGGGAAGCGCCGGGTGCTGCCCTTGCGGAAGGGGTTGTTGCTGTGGTCGTAGGGGGCCTCGTCGGCAAAGCCGTCGCCGCCGTCCACGAAGCCGCTGCCCACCTCGGCGTACCCCAGGCCATCGTTGTCGGCGAGCGCCATGAGCGGGTTCATGTCGCGCTCCCGCGCGGTGAACACGCGGGCACCGGCGTTCTCGAGGTAGGCCGTGAGGTACTGGTTCATGCCCTCGGGGTTGTGGAAGTCTTCGACCGTGTCGAAGAGCACCCCGCGCTGGGTGGTGAAGGCGCCCAGGTTGACGCTCCAGAAGAAGCCGTGGCACTGGGACAGGTAGGTCGCCTTGCCGGCCAGGAAGCCATCGGAGTGGCCCAGCGCGTCGACGGGCTGGGGGCCGGCGCGTCGATGGGTCTCTTTGTCGGGGACCGGGGGCACGTCGTACACGTAGTCGCGCAGCGGCCGCTCGACGCCATCGGGCCCGGTGGCCCACACCACGACGTCGATGGCGTCGGCGGGTGCCATGCCGGCCGCCTCTTCGAGCAGCGCGTCGTGATCGGCGTTGGAGATCTGCCACGGCACCGGCTCGAGGACGTGGGCGTCGAAGGGTCCGGGATCGGCGAGCGCTGCCAGCGCCAGAAGCGCGAGCACCTACTGCTCCTGTTCGCTGTGGGACGGGCGGCCGAAGCTCGTCACCGTGGCATCGCCGGCGCCGGTGCCGAACGCGTCGCCGTTGATGGTGTCGAAGTCGATGCGCACGACGCCCTCGCTGCCGTCGCCACCCCAGACCTGGCCCGAGGTGTCGGGGTAGGCGACGCCGCCAGGGCTGCTCACGCTGAGGTTGCTGCTGAACGCGATCTCGGGGGCCTTGAGCCAGATGGTGCCGCCGCCGCCTCCGCCGCCAGGACCGCAGCTGCCCGTGGCCGTGCCGCCCTCGCCGCCGGCGCTCAGGATGCGGGCACCGGAGGCCATGTCCAGGGCGCGGGTGAACACCGTGACGCTGCCCCCGCCGTTGCCGCCGGCGCCGCTGTCGCCGCTGTCGTCGGGGCAGGCACCGCTGCCGCCGCCGCCAGCAGGCAGCGCGTAGAACCAAGTGGGCCACGCGGCCGAGAAACCACCCTGGCCGCCGGTGTCGCCGCCGCCGAGCGTGCCGTCGTTGCCGCCACCGGCGGTGGATCGGCCCGCGCCGCCGCCGCCGGCCGCGTTGCAGTCGTCGCAGCGGGTGATCATGTCGAGTCCGCCGCCGCCGCCGGCGCTGCCGGCGCGCTTCCAGGTGGGCTGGCTGGGGCCCTGGCTTCCCTCGCCGCGCCAGCCCGACGCGCCGATGCCCGGCCCGCCGTACACCGAGGCGCCGCCCCGGAAACCGAGCGCGCTCTGGTCGATGCGGCTGTTCGCTGCGAAGGAGGTGGTGCCGGTGGCCAGGAAGGCCACGTGGCCGTGGCACTTGTCGTAGGCCTGGCTGGACAGGGTGGCGCTGGACGCGAAGTCGACGTCGGTGAACTGCGGCAGGCGGTAGGCCACGATGTGCTCGGCGCCGAAGGGCCCGTCGTGGCCGGTGACCACGTTGTTGGCGTCGACGAAGTCGATCTGGCCGCCAGAGACCGCGGCCACGTCGACGAAGGCGGGCTGTCCGATGCCCGTGCCGTCGCCGTCGTCTTCTTGGATGAAGTACACCATCAACTTGTCGCCGACCGAGACCGCGTCGGACAGGGCGCCCTCGTAGCTGGTGCCGTCCAGGATGATGTGATCGGCGCCCATGCGGGTGACCCGGGCACAGAAGCCGCCGATGTCTTCCCAGGTGGTGGCACCCGTGATGCTGATGGCGCCGTCTCGTCCGCCGCCGTAGAGCATGCCCTCGTCGACGAAGCCGTCGCAGTCGCTGTCCTTGCCGTCGCCGGCCGAGGTGCCGGTTCCGGCGTCTTCGGGGGCTCCGGTGTACACGGTGCTGTCGTTGTCGTCGCAGTCGTCGCCGTTGCAGGCCTCGAAGCCGTCGAGGTCGACGTCGGCGTCGTCGTCGATGCCGTTGCAGTCGTTGTCGAGGCTGTCGCAGGTGGCCTCGACGGCCTCGTAGTTGGCGATGAGCGTGTAGTCGGGCTCGACCCAGCCAGAGCCGTTGCAGTCGCGCTGGGCGCCGGCGCAGACGCCCTCCTGGATGTCGGCGAGGGGGGCCGTCAGGCCGTTGTCGGCCTGGCCATCGCAGTCGTTGTCCAGGCCATCGCAGGTGGCCTCGGTGGACTCGAACTCGGAGATCTGGGCGGCGTAGTCGGGCTCGACCCAGCCTTGGCTTCCGTCGCAGTCCTTGGTGATCGTGCCGCAGACACCGCCCTGCAGGTCGGCCGCCGGCGCTGAGGGCAGGTTGTCGTCGGCGTCTCCGGAGCAGTCGTTGTCGATGCCGTCGCAGTCGTCGGTGGCGCCGGGGTTCACGGCGTCGTCGCCGTCGTTGCAGTCGGTGGCGTCGCTCACGTAGCCGCTGGGCTGGGTGCAGCCGGTGGTGGTGGTGCCGGCGTCGCCGTAGGTGTCGGCGTCGCTGTCGGCGTACCAGGTGGGCACGGTCACACCTTCGTCGATCTGGCCGTCGCAGTCGTCGTCGGAGCTGTTGCACTGCTCGGTGGCCCCGGGGTGCACGCTGGCATCGGAGTCGTCGCAGTCGACATCGGCGGTGTAGCCGTCGGCGTCGGCGTCGACCGGGGTGTCGGTGTCGGTGTCGGTGTCGGCGTCGGCATCGGCGTCGGCGTCGGCGTCGGCGTCGGCGTCGGCGTCGGGCGGTGTGCCCGTGTCCGGCGGATCGTCGCCGATGCAGGCCGTGGCGAACAGGGCGGCGAACAACAAGCTGCGGGTGGACATCGGCGCGTCTCCGGGTCACTGGACGCACGCAACCTACGCTGTCCACGCGGGATCGACCACTACCTTGCCTACACGTGTCACCACCTGGAACGTCAACGGTCTTCGAGCGGCCCTGAGCAAGGGCTTTCGCCGCTACGTGCGCGAGCTCAAGCCCGACGTGCTGCTCTTGCAAGAAATCCGCGTGCTCCCAGAACAACTCGAGGCCAAGGAACGCAAGCCCCGCGGCTGGCACGTGCACTGGAACCCGGCCAAGAAGAAGGGCTACGCGGGCACGGCGGTGTGGAGCCGGCAGCCCATCGAGGTGCTCGCCACGGGCCTGGGCGACGGCCACGACGACGATGGGCGCGTGACCCTGGTGCGCACGGGCGGTGTCGTGGTGGGCAGCATCTACCTGCCGTCGGGCAGCAGCGGCGACCATCGCCAGCTGTACAAGGAGGCGTGGATGGACCGCTTCTTGCCCTGGGCGTGCCAGCTCGCTGCCCGCGACGAGGCGGTGGTGCTGGGCGGAGACCTGAACGTCGCCCACACCGAGCGCGACATCCACAACCCGACCGGCAACAAGAAGAACTCGGGCTTCTTGCCGCACGAGCGCGAGTGGTTCACCCGCCTGCTCGACGGCGGCTGGACCGACCTGCAGCGGGCGGTCGAGGGCGACGTGCAGGGGCCCTATTCGTGGTGGTCGAACCGGGGGCAGGCCCGCAAGAACGACCGTGGATGGCGCATCGACTACCTGCTGGGGAACCCGGTGGCCGCGGCGCGGCTTCAAGCGGCCGAGACCCTGCGCAAGGGCGGTATGAACGTCAGCGACCACGCGCCGGTGACTGTCCAGTTGGCTTAACGAAACGACAAGCCTGCATTACAGTGTGGGCATGACGCTTCGCTGCCATGTCTCGGCCCACCGGCGCGCCCGGGGGCTCACCGCCACCGCCCTGGCCCAGCAGGTGGGCATCAGCCGGCAGGCGCTGGCGGCCATCGAGGCGTCACGGTCGGCGCCGTCCACAGCGGTGGCGTTGGCGCTGGCCCGCGAGCTCGGGGTGCGGGTCGAGGACCTGTTCGAGCTGCCGGGGTCGGGCCTGGACATCGCCGACGCCGTGGCGGTGGGGTCCCGGGTGGTCGTGGGTCAGGTGGGGGGGCACTGGGTGTCGCACGTGCTGGAGGGCACGGGCGCCGACGCGGCCGATGGCATCGTGGTGCAGCCGGGGCGCGTCGAGGTGCTGGGCGAGGCCGCGGCCCTGGAGAGCACGGTGCTGGTGGCCGGCTGTGCCCCGCTGCTGGGGGTGCTCTCTGGACAGCTGTCGAGCGGCGGGGGAGGTCGGGCGCGCTGGCTCCACCACACCAGCTCGGGGGCCCTGGGGCAGCTCGCCGAAGGCCGCGCACACATCGCGGGCCTGCACCTGGCGGGCGCCGATGCCCCGCAGGATCACGACCGCATCGTGCGGGAGCGACTGCCGGGCGAGGCGCTGATGGTGGTGAGCCTGGTGGGTTGGCGCGAGGGCCTGGCAGTGGCGCCGGGAAATCCCCGCGGCATCCGGGGCATCGAGGACCTGGCCCAGCCAGGAATTCGGGTGGGCCAGCGGGCGGCGGGGTCGGGCGCCGCGGCGGTGCTGCATGACGCCCTGCGACGGGTGGGCCTGTCGCCAGTTCAGCTCGATGGCGTGCCGGTGGCGTCCCACCTGGATGCGGCCAGCGCGATTCGGCACGGGGCGGTGCAGGCGGCGGTGGTCATCGAGCCGGTCGCCGTGGCCATGGGGCTGGCCTTCCTGCCCCTGTCCGAGGAGCGCTTCGAGCTGGTGCTGCGAGCGCGGGATCGGCACCACCCGGGCGTGCAGCGCCTGCTGCAGCAGCTGAGCTCGGCCCGCTTCGTGCGCGAGGTGCGCGCGTTGGGGGCCTATGACACCAGCGAGCTGGGAAATGCCCGCACCCTGGAGGCGTCGTGAGGCGCGCCGCCCTGGTGCCCTTGTTGTGCGTGGCCCTGTCCTGTGGCTCGCCGCCTCGCAGCGAGCTGACCGTGCTGGCCGCTTCGAGCCTGACCGAGCCCTTCGAACAGCTGGCCCGGGACTTCGAGCGCGCGCACCCCGGCGTCGACGTCACGTTGTCGTTCGCGGGCAGCCATGCGCTGGCAACGCAGGTACGCCACGGCATCGATGCCGATGTGATCGCCTCGGCCGACGCGCGCCACCTGCGTCCGCTGGTGGCGGATGGGCTGGCGGGCGAGCCCCGGAGCTTCGCGCGCACCGGGCTGGTGTTGGTGGTGGGGGCCAAGGTGCCCCTGGCCGAGCTGCGATCCCTGCCCGAGGTGGGCAGCCTGGTGGTGGGCGTGGCAGACGTGCCCATCGGCGGGTACACCGCCGAGCTCTTCGACCAGGCGCAGGCGGTGTACGGGGACGACTGGAGGCGGAGGGTCGAGTCCCGGGTGGTCTCGCGCGAGGCCAACGTGCGCATGGTGGCGTCCAAGGTGAGCATGGGTGAGGCGGACGCCGCGGTGGTCTACCGCACCGATGCGGCCGCGCTCTCAGCGCTGCGGGTGGTCGAGCTGCCCGACGGCGTCGGACCTTCGGCCATCTACGTGCACGCCACCCTGGCTGGAGCGGACGATGCCGCGGTTCGGTGGCTGGAGCTCGTGGAGTCGGCCCATGGCCAGGAAGTGCTCGCCGCGCACGGGTTCGAGGCGCCATGACCGGGCGTGTGCTGGGGGCGACGCTGCTGGGGCTCCTGCTGCTGCCGGTGCTCGGCCTGGTGGTGGGAACCAGCCCCGGCGAGCTGGCCCGTGCCCTGCTGTTGCCGTCCACCCTGGCCGCGATGGCGGTGTCGATGCGCACCACGGCGGTGGCCATGGGGATCGTGGCCGCGCTGGGCACGCCGCTTGCCTGGGCGCTGTCTCGAGGCGAGGGCCGCTGGCATCGCGCCGCGATGGTGGGGGTGGAGCTGCCGGTGGTGCTTCCGCCGGCGGTGTTGGGCGTGGCGCTGCTCGAGACCTTTGGCCGGGCTGGCTGGCTGGGGCCGGTCTTTGCCGTGGCCGGCGTGCAGATCCCGTTCAGCGCAGCGGCCGTGGTGCTGGCGCAGGTGATGGTGGGTGCGCCCCTGTACGTGCTGACCGCCACCGCCGCCTTCCGGGAGGCCGACGAGGACGTGCTGTTGGTGGCGCGCACTCTGGGCGCGAGCCCGCTGCGGGCGTGGTGGACCATCGCGGTGCCGGTGGCCCTGCCGGGCCTGCTCTCGGGCATGGCCCTGGCCTGGGCGCGCGCGCTCGGGGAGTTCGGGGCCACCCTGATGTTCGCGGGCAGCCTGAGTGGGCGCACCCAGACCCTGCCGCTGGCGATCTATGGAGCCCTGGAGCGTGACATGGCGCAGGCGCGGGCCCTGTCGGTGCTGCTGGTCACCGTGGCGGTGGTGCTGCTGGTGGGGGTTCGTGGGGCGACCTACTCCCAGAACCCCCGTCCTTCCCCTGGCTCGAGCGTCACCCCATCGACGTCGACGGGGAAGCGGTTGTAGTTGATCCACACCTCGGTGCCGTCCTCGAAGCGCCAGCGAGTCGGCACGTCGTCGTCTTGCTGGGTGGTCTCGCCGATGGGGCCGGCGTCGAAGCCGCTGACGTGCGTGAGCGGGTGGAGGGGGCGCACGCGCTGGTCGCGGGTGGCCAGCGCGGCGGGGTGCAACGTGAGCGCCAGGCGGTCGTCGGGCAGGGTGGGAAGGTCGTCGCCCAGCAGCCAGGGCCCGCCGCTGATCGCTTGGTTCACGATGGCACCGCGGGCCTGGGCCTGGTTGAAGGGCTCGCGCACCAGGATCTGGTCGGGGTCGTTCCACCACCACACACCGCCGGCCCAGGCGCGCGCGCCGGTGCTGCGGCCCTGGCTGCGCATGAAGGGCAGGGTGGGGCCCGGGCTGAACTCGAAGGCGATGTCGGCACCCGAGCGGTAGCTCTCGAAGTAGCCCACGCTGGGCAGCAGCGGCGCGCCGCACGCGAGCATCCAGCTGTCGCCGCTGGCCTCGCGCAGCAGCTGCATGGCGATGTGGTAGGCCTCGGTGCCGGTGACGTCCTGGTGGCGGCGGCCCTCCTGGGCGGCGGCGTACAGGAAGTCGAACTTGAAGTAGCGCCAGCCCTCGCTCACCCGCTGCTCGACGACGTCACGGAGCCAGGCCGCCGCGTCGGGGTGGGTCACGTCGAGCACGGCGTAGTCGCCTGTTCCTGCGTTGCTGAACGACAGCTCGTCTCCGGCGAGGTCGGTGACCCACCAGTCGTCGTGCTGCTGGTAGGCCGGGGCGTCGCGGTGCACGTACAGCGGTGCCATCCAGATGCCCGGGGTGAAGCCGGCGTCGTCGATCTGGGCGGCCAGTCCGTCGAGGCCCTGGGGAAACTCGCTGTTCGCCTCCCACTGCCCCCACAACACCTGGTAGCCGTCGTCGATCTGGAACAGGTCGAGGGGGGCTCCCTCGCTGGCCCACGCGGTGGCGAACTCGAGGTTGGAGGTGACCTCGTGGCCCTGCAGATCGCTGTAGAAGGTGTACCAGGTGGCCCAACCCACCGGGCTGGGCGTGCGCAGGGGACGCGGGGTGACCCGGGTGCTCTGGGCCCACTCGACATGCAGCTCGTGGGCGTCGCCACCGATGAACACACCGACCGGATCGAGGGTGAGCGTGCCGTCGGCGCCCAGCGGGATGGCCTCGCCGCGGCCGCCCCACACCACGACGGCCTCTTCGGAGGTGAAGGCCGTGTACACCTTGGTGCGGGACGCGGACAGGGCGCCCAGCAGCACCGAGCCCCCGCCCGCCTTGCCCAGCAGTCCACCCCACCACGAGGTGGATGGGTGCTCGAAGGCCAGGCTGAAGGCGTCGCCGTCTCCGTCGGTGACGGGCCAGCCCTCGTCGGACCACTGCAGCGGCTCGAGCGCCGTCACCCCCGACCACGCCCACGACTGGTAGCCCTGCCGCCACAGCACCGGATCTCCGCGACCGGCGAGGTCGATGGGGCCCCGAGCCACGAGGCCGCGGAAGGTGCCCGTGCCGCTCACCACCGGCACGATGGCGCCGTCATCGACCACGAGCTCGACGGACAGGTCGCCTTCGCCGATGACCTCGGCTGAGAGCCGCACGCTGCCGCAGCCTTCGTGCAGGGCGCTCACCACGCCGTCGGCCAGTGCGACGGCCGTGCTGCCGGTGCACGGCTCGGTGGGGGCCTCGCTGGGCGGGGGGCAGCCCAGCAACAGGAGCAGGAGGCTCATCGCGGCGGCTGGAAGCGGACCGGGATCATCACGTTGACGCGGGTCTTCTTGCCGTCGACCTTGTACGGGTACCACACCGCTTCACGCATGGCGCTGTTGGTGGCGTCGACGAAGGCCGCGATGCAGTCGATGTTCTGGGCCGTCTGCACGTCCTCGACCCGCCCGTCGGTTCCGATGAAGACATGCGCGATGCAGCGCTGCTCGCCGAGCTCGAGGGCTTCGAGGCCAGCGGGGTACTCAGGTCTGGGAACCTTCTTGTAGAGGATGTCCGACTTGTGGATGCGGCGTGACCCACTGGTATCGATCTGCGGCGGAATCGGGCCGCCGAGCACGCCTCCGACGACGCCCCCAACGACGCCGCCTTCGACTCCCGCTTCGATGCCCTCGACGACCCCGGTGTCGTCGGTGGACTCGGCTTCGGGCTCGGCCGGGCGGACCTGAGCGAGCGCGAGGGTAGCGAGCATGAGCATCATCATGGAGACGGTCCCCTGTGGAAACAGGCGTAAAACGCATGTCCTTCGCCGTCCACTCCCCGGATCGACGCGGAAATCCTGACGCCCTGGTCAGCTTTCTTTGCGGAAGCGGCTCCGGATCGGATAGAACGCGGCGCGTGCCACCTCTGTGGCGCCACTATTCCGCTCTGGGAGTGTCCTATGACCGTGCCCCTTCTCCTCGCCGTGCTGGCGGGTTCCGCTGTCGCTCAAGAAGAGTGCCGCACCTTCTCGCCGTCCAGCACCACCGACCCCAGCCAGGTCAGCACCTGCATCAACACGCCGCCCATCGGCACCTTCGACCCGGTGGTCGAGTGGAACTGGTCGGGCAGCACGTCGCTGTCGCAGTACACGCGGGTCATGTCCACACCGGTCGTCGGCAACATCAACGACGACAACGGCGACGGCAAGGTCGACACCGACGACATCCCCGACATCGTGTTCACGTCGTACAAGAGCGCCACCGCCTACCAGGAGCCCGGTGCCATCGTGGCCATCAGCGGCGACGGCAGCGGAACCCACTTCATCCTCGAGTCGGTGGGCGGGTACGACATCAAGGGCACCGGCGGCGTGGCCATCGGTGATGTCGACAGTGACGGCAAGCCCGACATCTGCGTGGCGGGCGACGACGTGGCGGTCATCTGCATGGAGGGCAGCGGCGCGTTCAAGTTCGTGGCCCACGGCAACGACTACGTGTACGGGTGCCCGGCGCTGGCCGACATGGACCACGACGGCGACGTCGAGATCGTGTTCGGCAACCAGATCTTCGACCACAACGGCAACCTGCTGGGCGAGGGGCAGTACGGCGATGGCCGCAACTTCATGAGCGTGCCCGTCGACTGGGATGGCAACGGGATCATGGACGTGGTCGCGGGCAACGCGGTGTACGGCATGAACGGCGCGGTCATCGAGTGGCTGGGGCTCTCTGGGCCGCCCAGCTACCGCTACACCGAAGACGCCATCCCCGCGATCGGCGACCTGAACGGCGACGGCTACCCCGACGTGGTCAAGGTCAACTGGGGCGAGATCGTCGCCATCGACAACATCGGCACCGAGCTTTGGCGCGCCGACATCCCCGGCGGCGGCAACGGTGGAGCACCCACCATCGCCGACTTCGACGGCGACGGTGACGCCGATGTGGGTGTGGCCGGCCTGGGCGCCTACGGGGTCTTCGACGGCTCCGACGGCGACGTGATCTGGGAGAAGCCCGTCCATGACCACAGCTCGTCGGTCACGGGCTCCAGCGTGTTCGACTTCGAGGGCGACGGCACCGCCGAGGTGGTCTACGCCGACGAGTACACCCTGTGGGTCTTTGCCGGCCCCACCGGGGACGTGCGCATGGAAGAGACGTCGCACGCCAGCGCCACCCTGTACGAGTACCCGGTCATCGCCGATGTCGATGGCGACGGCAACACCGAGATCGTGGTGGCGAGCAATGGCTATGGCGGCGCGTCCAGCACCGGCATCACGGTGTTCGGCGACGCCAACAACTCGTGGTACCCGGCGCGGCCCATCTGGAACCAGCACCAGTACCACATCACCAATGTCGACAACGACGGCGGAATCCCCCAGTACGAGGCCGACAACTGGCTGACCTGGAACAACTTCCGCGCCGGCGGCACCGAGCTGGGCCCGTCCAACTGGATGGCGCAGCTGTACCCCGACGAGGCCGAGACCTGCTTCAACGAGTGCACCGAGGGCACCGTCGACGTCTACGTGCCGGTGTACAACGAGGGCCTGCTCGACGCGGCCAACATCGAGCTCGCCTTCTTCCGCAACCCGGCGGGCGCCGAGATCGTCGTGACCACCTACTCGGTGCACTACCTGGCGGGCGGGACGTCTACGATGGCCGGCCCCATCGAGCTGTCCGAGGCCGACTGGGGCACGGGCGAGCTGTTCGTGCGCGTCGATCACCCCGACACCTCGCTGGAGTGTGACGAGACCGACAACGTGGTGTCGCTGGGCACGTGGACCTACCCGCAGACCGACATGGACGGCGATGGCTTCGAGCCCATCGAGTGCGGCGGGCTCGACTGCGACGACACCGATGCCAACATCCACCCCGGCGCCGAAGATCCGCCCGGCGACGGCATCGACTGGGACTGCGACGGCGAAGACGGCCGCGACTGCGACTTCGACGACGACGGCTACCTGCACCCCGACTGCCAGGGCGACGACTGCAACGACTTCGACGAGACCATCTTTCCGGGCGCCGAAGACATTCCCAACGACGGCATCGACCAAGACTGCGACGACCTGGACGCCTTCGACGACGACCCCGGCGACCTGAACCAGACCTGTGGCTGCAGCAGCCGCGGCAACGGCGTTGGCGGCGGCTTCGTGCTGCTGATGGGGGCCCTGGCGATGCGGCGGCGCCGGGGGTAGACCGTGGGGCGGGCGTCTCGCCTGCCCTGCGTCCCTACCCCTCCTGGTCCAGGCAACCCACGATGCCCTGCTGCACGGCCACCGACCTGGCCGAGTCGCTCGCCCGCTCGTAGACACTGCACGCCTTGTTGTCCAAGGCGGACTCGCGCACACAGCGATCGGCCTGGGTGAGCAGCTCGCCCAGCAGGGTCAGCTCGGCGAGGACCGTCGCTGAGGCGTCGGTCGCATCGGCCTGGACGGCGGCCTTGCCCTGGGCGTAGGCCTGGCTGGCGGCGATGGCGCGCATGCGATCGGCGGCGGCTGGCCCCTCGCACTTCGCACGGGTGTCGCGAAACAGCATGGCGCTGCCCGGGGCCCACCCCGAGGCCGCTCCCAGGTTGCGCTCCACGGTGCGCATGGCCGCCGCGAACGGCGCGATGCGGTCGGTGGGCACCCAGCCGATCAGCTCGACGAAGTGGGTGCTGGTTCGCCAGGTGGCGTGCCACCACAGCCGCTCGGGGTCGGACTCGGTGGCGGGGGTGGTGAAGGCCCACCGGCCCACCCGCGCGCCGACCACATCCGAGATGCCCAGGTAGACGGTGGCGTCTTCGAGCACCTTGTCTTCTTGGCTCAACATGACCACGCGGGCGTAGCGGTCGGCGGCCATGGCGGCCTCGACATCGCCCACGCGCTCCAGGATGCGCGGCGGCATGGCCAGCAGCTCGACCACGGGCTGTGCGCGCACCACGGCGCCGCCTCCGGTGGGCTCGTGCACCACCTGCAGCAGCTGGCCCGGAACGAGCTGGGTCTGCACGTCGACCTCGACCGGGGTCCAGCTGTCGGGAAAGTCGATGCGCACATCGGTCTCGGCGTGCGTCCAGGGAGCCGCGAGTGCGGCCGCGGCAATGCCGATGAGCAGCATCAGTTCTGCGGGAACAGGTCGAAGTCGGTGGTCAGGTCGATGATGAACAGCACCAGCAGGCCGACGGCCAGCAGGATGACCAGGAAGATGAGGCCCATCAGCACCAGCATGGCCTTGGTCATGCCGCCAGCGGCGGGGGCGGCGACCACCTCGGGCACGTCGGGCGGCACCGCTGACGCCGGTGTCTCGGACGGCTCGACGTCGATGAAGGCGAGGGGAACGGGCTCGGGGAGCTGGTGGTCGGCCGACTGCCACGCGATGGCGGCGTCTTCGTAGGGCAGGCCGTCGAGCCCGTTGGCCACGGCCACCTCGGTGGTGGCGACGAACAGGGCCAGGGAAGCGACGGTGGCGGTGAGCGCCGAGAACCACGAGTTGCGGAGCATGTTCATGGCCGAAGCATCGCCCGCCACGCAGGCGAGCGTCAACCGCGATAGTCGCCGTGCCCTGGGAGGTGTCATGCCCCGTCTGTCCGAGCGCGCCCTGGTGTTGCAGGAAAGCGCCATCCGAAAGCTCGACATCACGATGCGCCAGCAAGTGGGCGTCGAGTTCTACCGGCTCAACATCGGGCAGCCCGATGTGCCCACGCCGCAGCCGATCTTCGACGCCATCCGGGCCTGGGATCCTGGCGTCATCGCCTACGGGCCCGCCTCGGGCATCGCCGACTGCCGGGACGCCGCCGCGGCCTACCACGCGCGCTGGAGCCCCGGCCTGGGTCCCGAGCACGTGGCGGTGACCCAGGGCGGGTCCGAGGCGCTGCTCTTCGCTTTCTGCGCCCTGTGCGATCCCGGCGACGAGATCCTGGTGCCCGAGCCGTACTACACCAACTACAACGGCTTCGCGACGCTGGCGGGCGCCCGCATTCGCCCCATCCCCACCACCCTGGCCGACGGCTTTGCCATCCCGAGCGACGACGTGCTCGACGGCCTGGTCACCGACCGCACCCGCGCCATCCTGTTCAGCAACCCGGGCAATCCGACCGGCGCCGTCTACGGCCGCGCCGAGCTCGACCGCTTCTGCCGCTGGGCCAAGCGCCGCGGGCTGTTCATCATCGCCGACGAGGTGTACCGCCGCATCTGGTTCGACGAGGCGCCCACCTCGGCGCTCGAGCTCGAGGGGCTCGAAGACGACGTGATCCTCATCGACTCGCTCTCCAAGACCTACAGCGCCTGCGGCATCCGCATCGGCTTCTTGATCAGCCGCAACGCCGAGCTGATGGAGAAGGTGGAGCGCCTGGGGCAGGCCCGACTGGGCCCTCAGCCGCTGGCCCAGGTGGCGGGTGTCGCCGCGCTGACGCTGCCCGAGAGCTACTACGAGCAGGTGCGCCAGACCTACGCCCGGCGGGTCAGCACGATGATCGAGGCCCTGGGGCAGATCGAAGGGGTGTCCTGCCACGCTCCAGCCGGTGCCTTCTACACCATGGTGCAGCTGCCCATCAGCGATGCCGAGGGCTTCGCGCGCTTCTTGATCACCGACTTCCGCGATGCCGGCGAGAGCCTGGTGGTCGCCCCGGGCGGTGGCTTCTACTCGGAGCCCGAGCGGGGGCTGGGGCAGATTCGCCTGGCGGCAGTGATGGAGCCGGCCAAGATCCAGCGTGCCATCGAGATCCTGGGCCGGGGACTGGCCGCCTTCCGCGGGTAGCTACTCGGCCTTCTCGAAGGTGAACACCCCGATGAAGAAGCACATCTCGTCGGTGGTGCCCTCGCCGTACACGATGTCCTGGGGCGGGTCGTTGTACTGCTCGGGATTGCCGGCCGAGTTGTCCCAGGTGCACTCGCTGTGGATGGTGTCGCCGGGCTCGATGGCCAGGGGATCCTTGAAGTTGTAGACGACCTGGCTGTCGAAGTCCCAGCGGTCGGAGGACACCCCGCAGGCCTCGCCGCTGCCGTCGCCGCGGTCGACCCACAGGCGGTAGCGGGTGGCCAGCCGATGCATGTGCGGGGTCACGGCGTGAACGATGGCCCGGGCGGGCGAGCCGTCGAGGGTGAACACGTTGTCGAAGCTGAAGCCCTCGCTGTGCTCCGACGCGCCAGCGGGGATGGTGAAGTCGGCGGGGCCGATGGTCTGGACCAGCATCACCACCGGGTCGAGGAAGCGGGGGATGGTCTTGAGGCGAATCTCGGTCTGGTCGGCGGTGTCGGCGGGGGGCTCGTCGGGGTCGACGAAGTAGTGCATCTGAAGCACCGAGCGGCTGTTCCGCGGGATGCGCAGGGCATGGCCATCGGCGAAGCGCGTGGTGGGGATGCCCGGCGCCCAGCCCACCAGGAACTGCCAGCCGGTGTCGAGGACAGGCTCGCCGCAGGGGAACTCCTGGGCGTCGGTGTCGCCGTAAAGGCGGTCGCCGAAGGCCTGGGGGTCGTTGTACAGGATGGCGTGGTGCACGACGGCGGCGTTGCCGGGCACGATCTCGTAGGCGTTGACGTACAGATCTTCGTTGGTGGGGTTGTCGACCATGAAGCAGCGGTACTCGTTGCCGTCCTCGTCGGGCTGCGGGGTGTAGGGGTGCGGCATGGCGATGACCGCGTCGACTTCGGCCTCGGCGAGGGGAGGCACCTCGACGACGGGCTCCGGGGCGGTGTCGGCGTCGCCCAGGGGGGCGCCGGCCTCGTGCCAGGCGGTGAACAGCGCGCGCTGCTCGGGGGTGAGGCGCATCTGGCTGCTGCCGTGGTAGTCGCGGCAGGTCGGATCGGCCGTGGGCGGCGGCATCTGCTGGGCCTCGACGAACACCGAGAGTGCAAAGGAGCTCGCCGCGGCGGTCTGGTAGTCGGTCCAGTCGCCGGGGCCGATGCCTCCATCGTGGTGGCAGCGGGTGCAGGTGGCGGCGACGACGGGCTGGATGTCGCGGTGCCAGGTGGGGGTGCTGTCGGTGCCGGTGTCGTCGCCCGCGCCCGTGTCGGAGGGCGTGGAGGAGGTGCAGGCGAGCAGGAGGGAGAGAAGCACGATGCAAGTCTATCTTTTCTTCTCTGATGTGTTGCATCAACTGGTATATTGACGCCGCAAGACCTGGAGCGATGCGATGCGCATGAACATGGGTTCGGTCCTCAAGACCCTCGCCAAGAAGCCTGCCAGCAAGCCCGAGAAGATGATTCGCGCCGGCGACCGGCAGGCGGTGGTCATCTCGGTGGCGGCGCAGAAGGGCGGGGTCGGAAAGACGACCACCAGCCTCACCCTGGCGTCGGCCTGGGCGCGGTTCCACGGCAAGAAGGTGTGCCTGATCGACCTGGACCCGCAGGGCCACTGCAACCTGGCGCTGCGCGAGCAGGTCGAGCTGGGCGGCGGGGCCGTGAGCGAGGTGCTCACCGAGAACACGAACATGGAGATCGAGGAGGTGGTGACGTCCACCAGCATCGACAACCTGTTCATCACCCCGGCCGACCCCCAGCTCGTGGGCGCCGAAGACCGCATGGCCAGCCGCATCGGCAAGGAGATGGTGCTGAAGGGGGCCCTAGAGGTCACGCGCTCGCACTACGACGTCATCATCATCGACTGCCCGCCCAACCTGGGCACGCTGACGGTGAACGCGCTGGTGGCGTCGGACTACGTGCTCATTCCCGCCAACCCGGCAGCGTTGGGCATTGCGGGTGTGATGGGCATCATGAACACAATCGACGAGGTTCGTGGGCTCAACGTCGAGCTCAAGGTCGCCGGCGTCGTGCTGACCCGCATGGATGGCCGCAACAAGGCCACCAACCAGGCGGTGCTCGAGCTGTGCGAAGAGCAGTGGGGCGACGCGGTGTTCGGCAGCCGAATCGGCATCAACGACGCCCTGTCCCAGGCGCAGCTCGCTGGGTGCGACATCTACGACTACGACGCGAGCGGTCGCGGCGCTACCCAGTACAAGGCGCTGGCCATCGAGGTCCTGGAGCGCTGCGGCATCGAGTAGCGGGGACGCCCGCTGGCGGACCGGGACGGTGTCAGGAGACCATTTTTGGGAAATCCCAGGTCGTTGGTCGGACCACCGATCGGGGTGTCGCACCAACCGGGTTGGATTTCCGGAAAATGGTCTCCTGACACCGTCTGCCGCGTCTGCCGCGTCTGCCGCGTCTGCCGCGTCTGCCGCGTCTGCCGCGTCTGCCGCGTCTGCCGCGTCTGCCGCGTCCGCCCCGTCTGCCGCGTCTGCCCGGCGGACAGATTCTGGCCCGGCCCTGTGATGGGATCCCTGCATGGAACTGGACCCGGTCACCGCCATTCTGCTGCTCGCCCTGCTGCTCGCCGTCTTTGGCTGGTGGCGGGCGTCCACCCGCATCGCCCGGGGCAACCGCCGACGCCAGGTGCGCGCCGCGATTGGCGAGCACAACGCCGAGTCGCTGCTGGCCAGGTTCGGGTACACGGTCGACGACCGCCAGGTCACGGTGCGTTGGTGCATGCACATCGACGGCGAGCCCACCGAGGTGTCGTCGCGCGCCGACCTGCTCGTCAGCCAGTGGCGGCGCACCTACGTGGCCGAGGTCAAGACCGGCGACAAGGCCCCCGACCCCACGCGCCCGGCAACGCGCCGTCAGCTGATGGAGTACCTGCACGCCTTCGACGTCGACGGGGTGCTGCTGGTGGACATGGAGCGGGGCGAAGTGGTCGAGGTGGCGTTCTAGGCCCTCTCACTGCACCTTGCGCCCGCCCACCCATCCGGCCTGGATCTCGGCGGCGCTGATCGCTTCGGGCGCGGCGTCGAGCACGTCGACGTCCAGCACCACGATGTCGGCCAGGCAGCCCACCTCCAGGCAGCCCAGCTGGCCGGCCATGCCCACCGAGCGCGCGCTGCCCGCGGTGTAGGCGTCGAGCGCCTCGGCCGCGCTGAGCGAGCCATCGCCGTGGTTGCTGGTGGCCGCCCACAGGGTGACCTGGGAGTTGGCGGTGGGCCACACCGGCCAGTCGGTGCCCAGGGCCAGTGGGATGCCGGCATCGGCCATGCCGCGCCAGTCGTGGCTCTGCTCGACGGTCCACTCGTCGAGCTCTTCGTGCCAGTCGGCCAGCGTCGCCACCCCGTAGGCCACGGGCTGCATGCTGGACACGACCCCCAGCGCCGCCATGCGTGCCTGGGCAGCGGGGCTGGCCAGCACCACGTGCTCAAGGGTGTGGGTCTGTTCCAGGCCGCCGCGGGCGTCGCTCACGGCTTCGAGCGCCGTGAGGGTGTTGTCGACCGCGGCATCACCCATCGCGTGCAGCTTGAGCGCGATGCCGCGCTCCTCGGCCTCGAGCACGATGGCCTGCAGGGTGTCGGGCTCGAAGTAGTGGCTGCCAGTCGTTCCGCTGGTGGCATAGGGCTGGTTGGTCCATCCTTCCAGGCTGGCCAGCGAGCCATCGACCCACAGCTTGGCCCCGGCAAAGCGCACCAGATCGGTATCGTGCTCGCCCCTGGCCTCGTCGATGCGCGCCAGATCGGCCTGCTCGAACACGGGAAGGTAGTAGTGCACGCGCACATCGAGCAGCCCTTCGGCTTCGAGCTCGGTGTAGATCCAGGGCCGGTCGATGCTGACGCCGGGTGCCGCCAGGATCTCGCTGATGCCCGTGAGCCCACCGGCCGAGAAGGTGGACAGCTCCTCGACCAGGCCGGGGCGGATGGCGTCGTCGTCGTAGGCGGTGAGCGCCAGCGGCACCACCAGGGCCATCGCACTCTCGTGCAGCATGCCGGTGGCGTGCCCGTCGCCGTCGCGCACGATCACGCCCCCCGCGGGGTCGGGGGTGTCGTCGTCGATTCCGGCCAGCTCCATCGCTTTGCTGTTCACCAGCACGCTGTGGCCGGACCCGGCGATGAGCAGGGCGGGCCGGTCACCGGTGACGGCGTCGAGCAGGCGCCCGTCGCCATCGGGAAGGTCGCCGACGAGCCACCCGAAGCCCACGATCCACGGCTCGTCGGGGTTGTCGCCTGCGTAGTCCGCGACCTTGTCGGACATGCGCTGCATCGACGACACGCCCAGCAGCAGGATGCGCCGCATCACGAAGCTGCCCGGCAGCAGGTGGGTGTGGCTGTCGTGGAAGCCTGCGGTCGCGGTGCCGCCGTCCAGATCGTAGGACCGCGTCCCGTCGCCAAGCAGGTCGACCGCGTCGTCGCCGGTGGCGACCACCACACCGTCGCGCACGGCCACGGCATGGGTGCTGGCGCCCAGGGAAGTGTGAATCGTGCCCCCTTCCAGGAGCAGATCCGCGGGTTCGGCCCCACCACATCCCAGCAGCGCGCCCAGCAGCATTCCAATCATCTGGCCCTCCCGCCAAATGCTGCTAGCATGGCGCCATGGCTCGCTCCACGCTGCCGGGCAACCGCCCAGCCACCCCACAGCGATCCCCCACAACCAGCGCCGTTCTGCTGGTCATCGAGGGAGAGACACTCGGGCGTCGTTTCGTGCTCGACGAAGACGCCGACATCGGCCGCGACACGTGGTGTGCGCTGCACATCCCCGACCTGTGCGCGTCCCGTCGCCACGCCACCCTGCGCATGCGCGATGGCATCTGGTTCGTCGAGGACCGCAAGAGCCGAAACGGCACGTACGTCAACGGCAAGCGCATCCAGCGCACACGGCTGTGGTACGGCGACCGCATCGGCCTGGGCGCCGGGGTGACGCTGTTGTTCGCCCGGGTCGACCGGGTCGAGCTGCACGAGGCGCGCGTGCGTCGCCTGCAGGCCATGGCGGGCTTCGCCTCCGACCTCTCGGCGCAGCTGCGCAAGCTCATCGAGCGCTCCAAGCAGGGCGAGGGCCTCGCAGCCTCCGATCAGGCGATGAAGCTCGCCGACGATCTGCAGGCCTTCGCCAGCGAGCACCAGTCCGAGCTCGAGCCCACTGCCATTGGCCCCGCGGTCGAGGCCGCCGCCAACATCCTGCGTGACGATCTTCCTGCCGATGTCGACCTGCTGGTCGAGATGCAGACCCCGGAGCTGCAGGTCGACGCCCGCGCCGAGATGCTCCAGCGCATCGTGGTCGAGATTGGGCGGGCGGCCATGTCCACCATGCACGAGGGCGGCAGCCTGCGCCTGACCGTCGACCTGGCCGAGCCCGCCAACACTCCGCTTCCGCTGCGGGGCGAGGTCGAGGGTGGGGCGTACGTGCGCTTCGAGTTCCTGTCGTCGGGCATCGACCTGCCCTCCGACGAGCTGTGGCGGTCCTTCGAGCCGTTTCACAACGGCGACTCGGTCGGCCCTGCCGTCGCCTTCGGCTTCACGCGGGCCCTCGGTGGGGCCTTGGACATCGCGATGGAGCGTGGCTACGGCACCCGCATCGTGGTGGTGATCCCCATGTCGCAGTCGGGCGACTTCGAAGAGGTCGAGCCCGCAGACACCGATGTCAGTGGCTTTGAGAGTCCAACGCTGATGGAGCACTCTGAGTGAGTAGCGCCCCATGAGCAAGCGCAAGGACATGGCGACCCTGCCCGACGCCGTCGACGTCGAAGACCTGTGGCTGCGGGGCGCCGACCGCGAGGTGCGCCGCATCGGACCCTGGGTGGTCGAAGAGGCCCTCGGCACTGGTGGCATGGGCAGCGTGTACCGGTGCCACAACCGGCACGCTCCCAGACTGCTGGCGGCCGTCAAGCTGCTCGACCCGCTCATCATGCACAACGACTCGGCCCGGGCCAGCTTCATCAACGAGGCCGAGGTGGTGTCCGGGCTCGACCACCGCCACATCGTGAAGATCTCGAACCTGGAGCTCGACGCCAATCCGCCGTATATCGAGATGGAGTTCGTGCGCGGGCGCAGCATGGAGGAGCTGTTCGCCGACGGTGGCCTGCCGCTGAACCTGGGCATCCTGGCCGCCGAGCAACTGCTCAAGGCGGTCAAGTACATGCACCGCAAGGGCGTGGCCCACCGCGACATCAAGCCCGCCAACATCATCATCAGCCGCGGCGCCGTGCTCAAGCTGGTGGACTTTGGCATTGCGCTCGACGGCCCCAGAGAGAACGAGCGCCCCGAGTTCGTCACGCCGCAGTACGCGCCGCCCGAGCTGCTCGACCAGAAAGACTTCGACCCCAAGGCCTGGGACCTGTACGCCATCGGCGTCACCCTGTTCGAGGTGCTCACCGGCAAGAGCGCCTTCCCCGTCGACAAGGGCCTGCCCGGCGCGCGGCGACGCTCCTCGATCATCCTGCAGAAGCGCGAGCGAACCTGCCTCGACCTGGGCGAGGCCTTCCCCGAGGACATGCGTCAGCTCATCAAGGACCTGACCCACCGCGAGAAGGACCGGCGCCCGGCCAAGGCCGAAGAGGTGCTGCGGCGGGTGCGCCAGCTCGCCCATCGTCCCGATCGGGGCAGCAACTGGGAAGAATACGGCGATCCCGACACCGACCGCGACCCCGACAGCTGGGAGGAGCCCAGCGCGCCCGGCTTCATGCGCGAGCTGCGCGAGTACCGCAACAGCAACCCGCCGCCCACCGATGCCGTGCCCAAGCCGCCTGCGCGGCCGCTGCCGCCCTGGTTGGTGCCCCTGGCGGCCGGGGTCGCGATCGGCGCGCTGGCCGCGGGCGGCTTTGCCGTCGCCCTGATGTAGACGGGCCCGGCGCGGCGGCTACTTCAGCACCTCACGGATGTGGCCCAGCGCCCACTCGAGCTCGTCGCGCGTGATGACCAGCGGCGGCGCGAAGCGAATCACGGTGCCGTGGGTCTCTTTGCACAGCAGGCCGCGCTGCATCAGCCGCTCGCAGAACGGCCGTGCCGGGCCGCTGGACGCCTTGATCTCGATGCCGATGAGCAGCCCCTTGCCGCGCACCTCACGGATGTGGGGGCTGTCGAGCTGCCGCAGCTGGCCCATGAACCAGGTACCCAGCTCGTCTGAGCGCCGGGCCAGGTCTTCGTCGACGAGCACGTCGAGCGCGGCGCTGGCGACCGCGGCCCCCAGCGGGTTGCCGCCAAAGGTGCTGCCGTGGTCGCCGGGGTTGAACACGTCCATCACGTCGTCGGAGGCCAGGAAGGCGCTGACCGGGTACACGCCGCCGGACAGCGCCTTGCCGATGCACACCGCGTCGGGACGAATGCCCGAGTGCTCGAAGCAGAACAACCGGCCGGTGCGGCACAGGCCCGTCTGGATCTCGTCGAGCACCATCAGGGTGCGGTTGGCGTCGCACAGGGCACGCACACGCTGCAGGTAGCCGTCGGGGGGCACGTTGATGCCGGCCTCGCCCTGGATGGGCTCGAGCAAGACGGCGACCGTGTCTTCGCTGAAGGCGTCGGCCAGCGCATCGGCGTCGCCATAGGGGACCACGCGGAAGCCAGGGGTGAACGGGCCAAAGCCCTCACGGTACTGGTCTTCGGTCGAGAAGCCCACGATGGTGGTGGTGCGGCCGTGGAAGTTGCCCGACGCCACGATGATCTCGGCGCGGCCGGGAGGCACGCCGCGCTTGCTGTAGCCCCACTTGCGCACGGCCTTGAGCGCGGTCTCGACCGCCTCGGCGCCGCTGTTCATGGGCAGGGCCTTGTCGAAGCCCGTGAGCTCGCACAGCTTCTGCACGAACGGCCCCATCTGGTCGTTGTGGAAGGCACGGCTGGTGAGGGTGATGCGGCCGGCCTGCTGCACCAGCGCGTCGATGATGCGCGGGTGCCGGTGGCCCTGGTTGACGGCCGAGTAGGCGCTCAAGCAGTCCATGTAGCGCTCGCCGTTGGTGTCCCAGACCCACACGCCTTCGCCGCGGGTGATGGTGATGTCGAGCGGGTGGTAGTTGTGCGCGCTGTAGCGCTGGGCGAGGGTTGCGGCGTCGGACAAGGGCTCGGCCTCCAGTCCAAGGAATAACGCGGCCCACCACGGGGTAGACTGCGTGCCATGACTGTACTGCTGCTGTTGTCGACCGCCCTCGCCGCCCCTCCGGACTACCGCGTCACCAAGAAGGACGTCGAGGGCTGCACCCTGTACCTCGGCCCCGCCGACGCCGACGGGGACATCCCGATGCACGCCGAGTGCCACTGGCCCGACGTCTCGATCGAGACCTTCCGCAAGCACTTCGAGGACTGGGCGCACCACGCCGACATGTTCGGCACCGTCGCCCGCAGCGAGGTGCGCCGCACCGATGGCGACCGGTCGCTGGTGTTCCAGCGCCACAGCACCAGCGGCATCAGCGATCGCGAGGTGCTGCTGTGGATGCAGAAGACCACCGTCGACGGCTACGAGCGCTACGGCTGGACCAAGGCGACGGACGAGAGCTTCACCGCGGCGAGTGACTCGGTCGAGTGCAAGAAGAGCACCGGCTACTGGCAGGTCAAGGCGAGCCCCAAGGGCGGCGTCGAGGTCATCAACCACCTGGCCTACGATCCCGGCGGCCGCGTGCCCGGCTTCATGGTGCGCTGGTTCCAGACCTCGGGCCTCGAGGCCACCGTCACCGATGCCAAGAAGGCGATGCGGTAGAGCCTCGTTCTCGCGGGGCCCGCAAGAACGCGCCTACTCGCCGTGCAGCGCCGAGTCGGGAAGGCCCTTGGCCGTGAAGCTCACCCAGCGCCGGCCGTCGTCTTCGACGCCCTCGGCCATGGCCTTCTGGATGAAGGTCTCGTCTTGCACCCAGGTGACCGTGTTGCCCTTCTGGGTGCCGTGCTTGGGCCCGAACTCGGTGATCTCGCCGGGCACGGTGATGGACTGCGTGAAGCGCAGGTCTTTGGCCGTGTCGAGCATGGACAGCGACAGCTCCATCATCTTCTGCTGCTCGGCGAGGGTCAGCTCCTTGCCCTCGGAGGCGCTCTCGGGCACCTCTTCGCCGCGGCCGGGGATGTTCTGCTGGTCGTCGTTGCCGCCGGGCTTGGTGGGGGGCGGATCGGCCAGGATCGTGAGGGTGTAGGCCTTCTTGCCGGTCTTCACCAGCGACATGGGCAGCGGGTCGGCCTTGTCGTCGCCCTCGATGGGCATCACGGGGGCCGTGTGGGCGACGCTGGCGAAGCTGTCGAGCTGCAGCTCGATGCTGTAGAAGAACTTGTCGAGGGTGAAGGACGAGTCGAAGCGGGTGACCTTGACGCCCTTGGACTCGAGCGCCCCGAACGACTCCTTGGACGGCATCTCGGGCGCGTCTTCGGCGATGTTCTCGCTGGGATCGATCTCGTTCATCTGGCGGAAGATCGACAGCAGGCTGTCGGTGATGGCAAAGCCGTCGACGACCTTGGCCGAGCCGTCCTTGTTCAGGGTGACGTGGCGGTCGATCTCGAAGCAGGCGGTGGACACGGCGAGCGTGGACGCGAGCGCGAGCAGAGGAAGGATGCGGGTCATGACAGGAGCCCCCGAATGCGCTCGAGCGCGCCGTCGATGTCGTCGAGGCTGACGGCGCCCACACTGAAGCGCATCCAGCCGCTGCCCTCTGGGTAGCCGAACGCGCTGAACGGCACCACCGCCACGCCGGCCTCGTGCAGCAACCACCGGCGCACCTCTTCTTCGGGTCGGCCCGGCAGGTCGACCTTTGCGGTGAGGTAGATGGCGCCCTCGGGAGCCAGCGCGTCGACGGGCAGGCCGTCGGCCTTCATGGACATCAGCCCGGCGTACAGCCGGTCGAGGCGGGCGCGCACATTGTCGTGCAGCTCGCTCATGTAGCCGCGCGTGAGCGAGGGATCCTGCAGCAGCTCGGCGGTGGCCAGCTGCTCGGGACGCGCCGCCCAGGCACCCATGTGGCCCACCAGCGGCTTCATGCGGCCCAGCAGCCACGGCGGCACCACCGCCCAGCCGACGCGAAGGCCGGTGGCGGCCCAGCACTTGCTGATGGCATCGATGAACACGGTGTAACGCGCCATCTCGGGCACCAGCCCCACCGGCGTGACGTGGGTGTTGTCGCCAAAGACGAGCTGCCAGTAGACCTGGTCGTACAGCAGGATGAGGGCGCGCTCGCCGGCGGTGGCGCGGCGGTTGTTCTCGGCCACGATGGCCTCGCACATCGGGCGCAGAATGGCCTCGGTGATCACCGTACCGGACGGGTTCAGCGGGCTGTTGAGCGCGATGACACGGGCCGTCTGCAGGTAGGGCTCGAGGTCGGCGAGGGTCGGCATGAAGCCGTCTTCGGCGCGCGTCGGCACCGCGATGCCCTGGGCCTGGTTGAGGTAGGCGTAGTAGCGCACGTTCCAGCTGGGAACGGGGTACACCAGCACGTCGCCCGGATCGAGCACGCTGGCCATCGCCGAGAAGATGGGCGGGCGCGCGCCCGACCCGACCTGAACGCAGCCCTGGGGGTACTTCAGGCCGAGCTCACGCTCGTACAGGGCGCGAACCCCGGCGCGAAGCTCTGGGGTGCCGACGGCAGGCGGGTAGTTGGTGTGTCCGGCGTCGAGGTGGGCCTGGATGCGGGCCACCAGCTCGGGCGGCACCCGAAACTCCGACGGCGCGAAGTCGCCGATGGTGAAGCCAGCGATCTCGCGCCCGCTCGCCTTGAGCTCGCCCACCTCGGCTGCGATGTCCAGGATGACCGAGCCGGTCAGCCCGCTGGCGAGCTTGGACTGCGTGCGGCGAGCCAGATCGCTCGCGTTCTCGAAGTAGGGGGCGACATCGACAGCCATGGGACCTCCGGCAGTCGACGCTCATAGCCGGCCTACCGCATCGCGGCGAAGAAGCGCAGCGACCCACCCTCGGCGCTGTCGCAGGTGGCCGTACCAGCCCACGTGCCCAGGCCGGTGTTCACGTCGTAGCCGGCGTCCCCGTCGCCCGACCCCGCCGAGTAGCTGTACAGGTACTGGCGCTGGCAGCCGCAGTTGAGGTGGTAGTAGCCGCCGCTGTGGTGGTCGACCCCGCTCGAGGTGTTGCCCGAGCAGGTGCCGCCGTCCACCATCGACACGTTGAAGTCGCCGCCTGCGCTCATGTTGTAGTTGGACCAGCCCATGAAGCCGCCGGCCGAGGTGCCGTTGTTGGCGGTGACGGTGACGCTGTAGTGGCCGTGCTGGTTGCTGCCGGTCAGCGAGCTGTCGAACATCTCGTGGTCGGTCTTGATCCAGGTGTTGTTGTTTCGCTTGAACAGGCTCTCGTTCGAGATGGCCGACAGCGCGATCTTGTGCGCCCGGCTCACGTTGTAGTGGGCGAAGGCGAGCGGGTCTCCACTTGCGGCGGTGTTCGACACCAGGGGCTGCTCGCCGTTGGCTCCGGTGGCGGCGTACACGATGGTCCAGCCGCCTCCGTCGGTGGTCATGTCGCAGTAGGCCTGCCACGCAGACAAGCCGCCCGCACCGTCGGGGTCGATCCAGTACGGTCCGTCGGCGGTCACCCCGCTGGCCAGCACGTCGGCGCAGTCGATGCCAGGGTTCGCGGTCGTGCCCTTGGGCTGGGCAAACGACGTCCAGCCGCTGCCGTTGCAGCCGTAGAAGCTGTTGTCGCCAGTGTCGAAGTACAGGGCGCCTGCGGTGCTGGCGTTGCAGGTGTACGGCGCCGAGCCGGCGTTCTGGACGCTGGCGTTCACCAGCTGGTTGTTGTTCAGGTCGATGTCGGCCGTGAAGGCGGTGTGGCTGTGGTCGCCCGCGGCGACATGGCTCGCGCTGGTGCCGACCGGGAGCTGGGCGACCACCGCGGCGCCGGTCAGATCCGAGAAGGCGACGCTGTGGCTGTGCCCGCTGGCGGCGAAGTCACTGCTGTCTTGCCCGTCGAGGGTGTCGGCGTCACCGGGCGCGTGGCTGTGGCTCGCCCCCGCGAAGTCGGTGGAGTCCTGGCCGTCGAGGGTGTCGGCGTCTGCGGCGGCGTGGGTGTGGTCGCCGGCGGCGACCTGCGTCGAGCCCGGCCCGATGGGCAGCTGCCCCGGGCCGATCTGCCCGGTCAGCGTGCTGGCGGCGTGAAGGTGATCGCCGGGAGCGACCTCGGCAGACCCACTGCCGATGGGCAGGCGCGCGATGTCCAGCACGCCGGAGTCGACCTCGGCGGCGCTGTGGGTGTGGGCGGTCGAGGGGGTGGAGCAGCCCCAGCCCGTGCCGTCCCAGGTCAGCAGCTCGCCGGCGCTGGAGCAGGTCATCGCGGCCAGGGTGTCGGCGTCGCCGTCGCTCAGCTCGCTGGGCACGTCCTGCAGGTCGTCCCAGGACAGGCCGCCCACCAGGGCATTGGCCTTGATGGCGTAGGGAACGCTGTAGATCGGAAGCCGGTCGAGGGGCGTGCCCGCGTCGACGGCCAGCTCGAGCCACAGCACGTCGCCCGGGAAGTGATCGTCCTGGAGCGCGTTGGTGCTGTCGGCGCCCAAGGTCACGTGGAAGTAGCCGTCGTCGAAGTCGACGGTGAGCGCCTCGGACCACAGCGCGGTGCCGCCGCTGGTGGTGTCGAACAGCGCGACGTCCAGGTCGTGCGCGCCGTCCAGGGGCAGGCCGGTGTCGTCCATGAGGCGGCCCTGGTGGGACAGCTGCAGGGGCACGGCCGAGGCGGGGAGGGCGAGGGCGAGCAGGGCGAGGCTGGTGAGGGGGCGCATGGAAACTCCGTTCGAGGGGGGGGATCGTAGCAGGCTGCCGCAGACGGCCGCAGGGTTGCCTCTGCTGGGCCTGGTCCCGGGCCCGGGCCCGCGCCCGTGACCGTGCCCGGGTGCCCGGGTAGGGCTCTTGGCGGTTCGAGCGCCGTGTCCTCACCGAATCGGGCGCGGGCCCGGGCACGGGCCCGGGCACATGGTCGGGATGCGGGCTTCGCGCGCTGGGCTGCGGCGCCTTTGGACCGCTACTCCGGTGGTCGGCAGGCCTTGGCGGCCTCGACGTCCAGGGTGCCCGCACCACACTCCTCCTGGTGGTCGATCGCGCGAAAGAACACGTCGTGCAGCGCCTGGCTGATGCCGGTGTCCAGGTTCGCCGCCGCCACCATGGACAGCCGGGCCGAGTAGCGCTGCTCGGGGGTGTTGCCGGGCACGGGTGGGGTGGGCTCGCCGCGCATCGGCTCGGGCATGGCGGCGCGCAGCCCCTCGCACTGCCAGCAGACCCCCTGCTTGTTCACCAGCGCGCACAGG
Organism: Myxococcota bacterium; assembly: GCA_965216925.1. Classification (GTDB taxonomy): domain Bacteria; phylum Myxococcota_A; class UBA796; order UBA796; genus CAYYHT01. Next base: position 352,140 of record CBDCGT010000002.1, read on the forward strand.
CCCTCGAAGCGCTCGGTGAGCTCGGCGCGGCCGTCGGTGAGCGCGCTGCGCAGGGCGCCTCGGCTCATGCCGGCGGCCTTGGCGGCGTCGCCGTTGGTGAGGCCGACCACGTCGCGCAGCACCACCGCGACCTGCTTGTCCGGCGTGAGCGTGCGGGAGACACAGGTGAAGCAGAAGGCGATGTGCTCGCGCGCGTCGTAGCCGAAGCCGGGCTCGGTGAAGGCGCCGCCCACGTCCGCTGCCAGGCGCTCGTCTTCGCGGCAGGACTGCGCGTACAGGGGCTGCGCCTCGGCTCTCCAGCGCTTCTTGCGCCTCAGGTGATCGAGGGCGGTGCGAGAGGCAATCTGCACCAGCCACGTGCCGAAGGACGCGTCTCCGCGAAAGCGGTCGACGGCCCGCCACGCCTTGAGCAGGGACTCCTGCATCAGCTCGTCGACCTCTTCGGGCTGGCCCACCAGGCGCCGCACCGCCCGGCGCGCGGCCGGGTGGTGCAGGGTGACCAGGGTGTCGAAGGCCTCGCGGTCGCCGGTTCGGGCGCGCGAGACCAGGGCGTCTTCGCTCACGGAGTGGTCTCCTGGGCGCTGGTACGTGCCCGCATGGCCAGCTGGAATCGCTGCACCTGGGGGCAGTCTGCCACGGCGGCGGCGAAGGCCGGGACCCGGGACGCGTACTCCAACATGGGAAACAGCAGCAGGTGGGCGGCGGTGAGCTCGCCGGCGGGCCAGCGCGACCACGCCGCTTCCAAGGTGTGAAGTTGGGACACGGCCGCGTCCAGGGCCTCGGCAGGGATTGCCGCTTCGCCCGCCAGGTGCCCCAGCCCCACGACGCCGTCGTATACGTAGTCGACCAGCGCGCTGCACCACTGCAGCACGAGGGCGCGCTGGAGCGGGTCGGGCGGGATCAGGCGCCCGGCATCGCGGTCGAGCCAGGCCATGCCCGCCAGGGTCTCGAACAGGTGCACGTCGCCATCGCCTAGGGCTGGCATCTTTCGCCAGGGATGCAGCTGGGCGTGCTGGGCAGTGCCGAAGGGGGGCATCTCGACGGTGTGGGCGGCGCCGACCTCGAGGGCGGCCATGCGCAGGGAGCGGGTGTAGGTGCTGGCCGGGTGGCCGTGGATGGTGATCATCAGGTCCTCCTGAGAGACGGGAGTGGGGTCTCTGCAGGGTTGGACGCATGGCGAGGCGCGAGCTGCGATCACGGCGTTGCAAGGGGTGAACGCAGCAGGTGGCGGGTCGTTCGTCCAAGGAGGCAGGAGGATCGAATGAACGTTCGTGCTGTTCTGGGTGGGGTGGGTGGATTGCTGGCCGCCGTGGTCGTGATCGCCGGGGTGCAGGCCCTCAACTTCGTGCTGTTTCCGCCGCCGCCGGGCCTCGATCTGGAGGACCCGGCGGTGATGGCCACCATCCTGGACGTGCTACCCACGGGCGCCCTGGTGATGCTGGAGCTGTCGTACGCGCTGGGGAGCGTGGTGGGCGGTGCGGTGGCGATGCGGATCGCAAGCAGCTGGTGGCCACCGATCGCGGTCGGCGTGGTGCTGACGCTGCTGGATGTCGCCAACCTGATGAGCCTGCCGCATCCCTGGTGGCTGGCCGCGCTGACCCTGGTGACGTTCGTGCCGGGGGCGGTGGTGGGGGCGTGGGGGTATACTATTTGGCGGCCAATACTCTCATGAAAGGGGCGCCTTGACGCCCGCACCGGACATCGGGGCGCACTATGCGCTCTTGAGCGAATTCACCAGACAGCGTCGCCGAGAGCGCGGAGCTGATGTCGGCGTCTTCTTGTGATGGCTACAGGGCGCCACCACGCGGTCATTCAGCAGCCAACGTAATGACAAGCAATCGGCCATCCTGGTCGACATAGGTCAAGACCAACGATTCCTCGGTTGCGTCGAGTACCGCGCCCTCGAGTTCGGGGGCGCCACTTTGCCGGTGGATGACCATACCCTCCTCCTCGCCCTCCAGTTCGTTTGGGCAAGGTACCTGACAGGCCCCTCCGGAGAGGACGAGCAACGAGGCGAGAATGCCAACTGTAACGCGCTTCGTCAAATGCAGCTCTCCCCTGTCGTGGATGCACGGGCCGTCCACGACTCTCCATGGAGCGCGAGTGACCGACAACCGTCCACCACGACGTACACCGCCAAGCTCCCCTCGATGTAGACTGATTCGCGCCAGATCTCTGGCCAATCGTCGCTGTCGATAGACTCGCCGTCTATCTCTACACTCTCGGTCGTGAGGAACACCTCCGTCGGACAATGCCCAGGCGAACAGCCAGCGAGGAGCGCTCCTAGAGTGCTGCATACTAAGACCCTGATGGCGGTGCCCATAGCTCTCCTTCTCCCCAGCATTCCCCGTCCACGATAATCGACACCCGGTCCCAAGCGAATCGACACGCCTCCCGGCTACTGCTCAGGCAGCAGTCCGAGTTTCCGGACGTTGGAAAACGCTGGGCCAGGGCCCAGCGATAGATGTTGCCGGCCATGTACACGCGATCACAGGAGTTCTGACTGTGGCCAGAGCCAACTCCCCATTCCAGCCAGCAGACATGCAGGGCTTCGTGGTACAGAACCGCCGCGTACTCCAAAACCGCGCATAGTCGATCGTTTACGGAATCCGAGAGGAATGCCGTAACCATGCGAGCGTGCTCGTCGGTTGTCCGGTCGATCCAGATGCGTCCGCCCGAGAGATTGGGCGCACCTTGCGCGGCGTTGTCGTTTGGACAGCAGGATATGCGGATCTGGCCTCCAATGTTGAACCGGACCCGCTCTTCTAGACATAGGGATGCAGGTCGATTGGGGCCGTAGGTGAGGCATACGGCCCACTTCGCTAGGTCCATTGTGTCAGACAAGATCGCCCAAGCCGACAGGAGAAGAGAGCGCTCCTCAGGGGTGAAGTCTGCCTCGTCGAGTTCGACCAGGGATCGGACGCCATCGTGGCGCGTGCTCGGAAACGTCGCCTGAAGGGCCTCACTGCGGCTCCACTCCGGCGTCGCTTGGCGGAGCCAGTCGGGAGGAAGCTGCGGGCTCGCGAACGGGGCGTGGCAGTCCTCGTCTGCGAAGTCGAGCTCGCAATTCCAGAATTCGTCGCCGCACGAGCCGGGGTTGTCAGGAGTCCGAAGTTCCCGCTGCGGGTAGTTCCAGTCGAACCAAGACTGAATCCAATCGTCGAATTCGACGTGTTGTCGTTGGTGATCTGCAATTGTTGGCTGTCCACCCGATCCGATTGGCTCGGGCATATGTTCGTTTGGAGGTGCCGGCCGAGCCGCCATGGCCTCTTGCCGTGAAAGTAGTGGGACGCGCAATGTCCGCGGTTGAAAGTTCTCTTTCCGCAGCACCTCGAAATTGCCGGGGCCAGTTGACACTGATGCTAACCGTTCGCCTTGGGCTCGGTGTGTGCCAGGGCGTACGATGTTGGCTCGACGCATCTGGTCGGAGACGATGGCCATGCCTACCCCCGATCCTCATCCGTCACCGCCACGGTCACGGAAATCTCACTCTTCTCCCAGCTCGGCGAGGTGTCGTCGTTCTCCAACGCCACCACACCGAACCGGATCCAGAAGTACTCCAGCGTTCCGGGCGTCGCACCCGCGGTCCCCTCGACGCTCTCCCACTCGCTCAAGAACCCTCCTTCGCCGTAGCCATACCCGCTTTCCAGACTACCTGACCCCGCGGTGAACGCAAAGTTCTTGGTCTGCACGGCAGACAGGTTGTCGGGGTCTTTCGGATCGATCTGAGCGAGCTGGTAGGCGGGCTTGAACAGGAACTCGTTGCCGCTGGGATCGCGGCTCCATGCCTGCCACTGGGCGTTCTTGATGCCCGCGCTGTACATCCAGCCGGTCATCGCCACGAACATGTCGTCGTCGATCTGGGTCTGGATGACGCGGGTGATGGGTCCGTAGGTCTTGGTGCACATCGTCAGCTCCTCGACTCGCCGCTTGTGGCGACGGTCAGGGTGAACTCGCCCTTCTGCCAGTCGACGGTCGAAGCGGTGTCATCGGCGACGTAGATGCCGAAGCGGATCCAGAAGTACTCCATGGTCCCGGGCGTGCTGCCTGCGGTACCCTGGACGTTGCGCCAGGCGGTGAGGTAGCCACCCTCGCCATAGCCAGAGCCGTCGAAAGCGGTGTGTGTGCCGGTGACGATGGCCGCGCTGCCCACCGTGAACTCCATGTCGACGGTGGTCGGCGTCTCGTGTTCGTCGGGGTCGGCTGGGTCCATACGCGTGACCTGGTAGGCGGTGAAGAACTTGAGGTTGGCGCTGCTGACGTCACGAGCCCACAGCTGTAGCCACGCGTAGCGGATGTCGGCGCTGGGAAGCCATGCGGTCATCGGAGTGAAGCGGAAGCCCTCGAGCTCGGTCTGGATGACCTTGGTGATCGGGCCGTGAACCTTGGAGCACATGGTTGCTACTCCGTCGTCGCAACGATGAGCGTGAAGCCGACCCGGTTCCAGACGCCGTCGTCTCCGCTGTCGTTGCGGACGTTGACGCCGAACCGAATCCAATAGTATCCGCTGGATGAGAGGATGCTGTACCCGCTGTTGGTCTCGGGTGTTGCCGAATCGGCGGCATCGCCCGACTTCGCCCAGGGCCCAGGGTCGTGCTGGTCGTAGTCGCAGACCTGGTACGCGGACTCGACAATGCTGTCGCCGGTCTGCCAACGCATGCGCACGACTGTGGTGTACGCGCCGATGCTCGAGATCGGGATCCATCCGGTGAGAGGATGGTAGTTGTTGTCGGCCGACATCGAGACGGTGCTGACCTCGCCCTCGATGGGCCCGAACATCTGAATCGCCATGGTGCCCTCAGTCAGTGCCAGAGATTTGAACGGTGACGGTGGCCTGCGCCATCGTCGAGGTCGTAGACGCCACCAGCACGCCCAGTCGGACCCACATGTACGAGTCGAGGGTCGTCGTGAAGTTCTTCTCGACGACCTTGCGCCCGTCCCCCGACTGCTCGGTCGTGTTCCACTCGGCGGGCGTGTTCAGCCCGATGCCCGAGAAGATACCCACCGACGTGTCGCAGGTGGCCGTCTGGTACCCCATGCGTGCCTTGAAGTCGGTGGAGTTGGCCACGGAGAGGATGGCCTTGGTCTCGACCACGCCGATGGCGGGCCGCCACGGACCGACGGGGATGAACTGGAAGGTGGTGTTGTTGACCGGCAGGGTCATCGTCACCGGTGGGTCGGCGAAGGACATGGGGGGCTCCTAGTCTCTGCCCGAGACGATGAGGGTCACGTCGGCGTTGCGGGTGTAGGTGTCGGTACCGGCGTTGCTCTCGACCTTCACGCCGAAGCGCACATAGAACTTGGACTCGAGCGTGGTGGCCAGGTCGACGACGCCGGTGCAGACCTGCTCGTCGACACCGTCGAGGTACACCGCGGCGTCGAGCACGGCCCAGGCATCGGGCTCATCCGTGCGCTTTGGAGCGGTCTGATACGCCGGCGTGACCTTGACGTTGTTCGTGGACGCACGCCGCATGCGCAGGACCGCCTTCACGTCCTTGGTGGTGGCTGCGGGCATCCACTCGGTGAACCACCAGTAGACGGCCGTCGGGTCGGAAGCCTGGACCTCTTTGGTCACGGCGGGGAGTAGCCAAGAAGACATGCGATCCTCCGATCAGTCGGTGGAGACGCCCACCTCGAAGGTGAGGTCGCCGGATTCGTAGGTGGTGCCTGTGCTGTTGGACGCCTTCACTCCGAAGCGGATGAACCACTTGGCGTCCGTCGCGGTGGACAGATCGACGTCCCAGGTCGCGTTTTCGTCGCCGGATCCGCCGATGGCCGACCCAGTGAAGGCCGTCCAGCTGTCGGGATCGTCGGTGTCGGACGCCGCGGTCTGGTACACCGGAATCACCCGCAGGGCGCTGGTGGGCTCTGTGAGCTCGATGCGTGCACGGGCGGTCTGGGCGCCGATCGCCTTGCGCCAGGGCGTCATGGGAAAGACAGTCCCGGTGGTGTCTCCAGACACCACGGTTCGGTGACCGCCCGGAATGCTGCTGCAACACGACATGATCGCTCCTACTTGCTGCTGCCGGCGAAGACGGCGGTGACCTCGGCAGACATCCATGTGCCGTCGTTCCCGCTGGACATGCGAGAACCGACTCCAAAGCGCACCCAGAAGTTGTCGATGTAGCCCGTGACCAGCGTGGTCATGAGCTCCATGTCCTCTTTGTAGATACCGTCGCCGCCCGAGATTGCCGTCCCGAAGTTGGTCCACGCCGACGGGTTTGGGGTGGACGTGCCGCCCGTGCCAGACACGTTGGTGTTGGCCACCTGGATGGCGGGGTACAGATAGATGGCGCCGGCGGCGTTCTCGACCTCGATCAGGGCCTGCATTCGCTTGACCGCGATCACCGGCATCCAGTCCGAGAAAGGGGTGTGCTGTTGCCAGTTCTGGGACGACACCGTGATGACTCGAGTCGTCGGCGGCGTGACGAACGCGGCCATGGGCTCCTCCTGTCGGGTGAAGCCTTGTACCGCTCGCTGGACGGCCTGCACAACCGACAATGGTACGGATTTTAGCGACTTTCATGCAGGTAAATTGGCGATCCTCATGTGGGGGGGGGGTATGTGGGAGTGTCACGATCGTGTGTGCACGGGTTCACGCCGTGGCTGGCCGATCGAGACCGGGGAGGCTCCATGGCACTCGCGCCGATTCCACCAACTCCAGAGGCCTTGGCAGCCCTGGTATGCGAGCTCAATCAGTTGGAAGGTCGAGGGCGGCTGTTGCTCACCCTCGAGCTGGGCACGATGCTCATCGACGCGCTCTACGAAGGAGACGTGTCGCTCTGGCGTGAGAGCCGTGGACGCGATGCCGGGTTCCGGAAGCTGGCCGGCCACCCCGAGCTGATGGTCAGCGCTGCGGAACTCAGCCGGAGCATCGCGATTGTGGAGCTGCACGGGCGTCTTGACGTTGCGACGTCGAAACACCTGCTCAAGAGCCACTACCAGGAGGTGCTGGGTCTGAGGCCCAGCCAGCAGGAGCTCCTGCTGCGTCGTGCCCACCGTCAACGATGGAGCGTGCGGCGCCTCAGGAGCGAGGCGAGGCGGTTTCGTGCCCGGACAAAGCTGAAGCGGACCGGCCGACCCCCGAAGCCTCGATTTCAGCGCTCCATCGACACCCTGGCCAAGCTGGTGGAGGTCGACGATGGGCTGTTCGAGGGGATCGACCTGCAGTCCATGTCGGCGCCGGCGCGTGCGGATCTGCATAGGCTGGTGAGGCGGCTTCTCCACGATCTCGAGCACCTCCGCGCCGCGCTCGATCACAGGACGGAGGGCGAGAATCTGTTCGAGGGCAGCTTGGGCAGCAACGGACGCTGGCCGCCCCCCGCGCCGACCCACAACTCTCCCGTACGCATCTTGTAAATCGGAAACCCACTCCGATGTGTAAGGTCTGTCGCTCCGATGCGTTTGGCCCCCGAATGAAGCGACCCCTCCTTCTGCTCGTGCTCTTGCTCGCTCCCGCGGCTCAGGCGAACTCCGTCTCGATGTCGGGGGCTCGCTGGAAGGCGCTGCAGGCCCCCGACGACCCCGAGCTGCCCGCTGCTCCCGCACCGGTGGCGGCCGAGCGCACCGTGCGCATCGAGCGCATCGAGGACGCGGTGCGGGTCACCGCGACCTGGAAACTGCGCTCCTGGGAGCCGGGCTGGTTCGACGCGCCGCTGACGGACGGCAACTACCACGTGGTGCGCTCGACGTGGAACGGGCAAGAGGCCGCCACCAAGGTCGAGGATGGGGTGGTTCGCGTCACGGGCTTCGTGGACGGGCCGGCCACCGTCGAGCTGGTGATCGAGGTGCCGGGCGACCCCACCGAGCGGCCGGTCGCGCTGCGGCTGATGCCCGCGGTGAAGGGCACGGTCGACGTCGTGGCGCCCGATCTGCAGGCCGAGCTGACCGGCGCCGGCGTGGTGAAGACCGGCGACGGCTTCCTGACCACCGACGAGAAGCTCAGCCTGGCGCTCAAGCCGCCCTCCACCGCGCCTCCCCGGGGCACCCTCGCCATCGCCCACGCGGGCCTGGGGCTCACGGTCGGCGATGCCGAGCTGCGCGGTCGCGCGCGGCTGCTGTGGGAGGTGCGCCAGGGATCGCTCGATTCGGTGCGCTTCTCGGCGGCCAACACCGGTCGCGACCTCGATGTGAGCGGCGCGAACGTCGCGTCGTGGTCTCGCGCCGGCGACACGGTCACCGTGCTGCTGCGCAAGCCGGTGCGCGACCGGCTGGACCTGGACGTGACGTGGTCGTCGGACGTTCCCTCCGGGTCCGAGGCCAGCCTTGCCGTCCCTCGCGTTCAGCCGCTCGATGCCTTTCGCACCGACGCCGCGCTGCAGCTCGCCCGGGACGGCGATGTCGAGGTCGTGCCCCTGCTCGACGGCTGGGAGACCATCCCGGTCGCGTCGCTGCCCAGCTGGGGCGAGGGCCTGGTGGAGGGCACCGCCACGGCGGCCTTCCAGCGCTCGGGGGCCCCCACCGGCCAGCTGTCGCTGCTGCGGCTCGACCTGGTGGAGCAGCCCCCGGTGATGGTGGACGTCGCGCAGTTCGAGGTGACCACCACCGACCATGGCCGCACCCTGACCCGCGCCATGTACGAGGTGCGCAACGAGCGCGCGAGCCACCTTCGCATCGTGCCGCCCGACGGCTCGACCATCCTGGGGGTTCGTGTGTCCGCCGACACCGCGCTGCCCACCACCGATGGACGCGGGGGCTGGCTCATCCCGCTGCAGCGCTCGGTCGAGACCGTCGAGGGGCTGCTGTCCTTCCCCGTCGAGGTGATCCTGCTGGGCTCCGAGGGCAGCTGGCAGGCTCGCGAGGAGCGCCAGCTGACGCTGCCCAAGGTGTCGGCGCCGGTGGCGGTCAGCCGAACCACCATCTACCTGCCGCCGGGCTACCGCAACCGCCTCGAGACCGGCGAAAAGGGCCGCGTGGCCGGCTTCAGCGAGGGGTCGGGCATCACCTATGGTTTTGGCGTCGGCGACGTCGGTGCCGCCGAGGCCGACGCCAAGTACCACGAGGCGGTGAGCGCCTGGATGGACAACGACTTCGACCAGGCGCAGGGCCTGCTCGACGAGCTGGAGGGCATGGGCGCCTCGTCCGACAACTTCCGCAAGCTGCAGAGCAACCTCGACCTGGTCGAGGGCAAGGATGGCGACAAGGCGGCCGCCGAGGTGGTGTCTCGCCGGGTGAAGGAGCAGGCCCGCGCGCGTGCCCAGGAAGAGGAGCGAAAGGCCGAGGAATACCGGCGAGAGGCCCAGGAGATGGCCTCGTCGGGCCGGTATGCCGAGGCCAGCGCCTACTACAACGCCGCGCTCGACATCAACCGCGACATCGCCAAGCTCGAGCAGACCGAGGCCGTCGAGCTCGATGCCCGCAACAACGAGCTCGAGAAGGCGCTGGGCGACCTGGAACGAGCCATCGAGAACCAGGTGACCATCGAGGCCAATGCCTACGAGGTCGCCCTGGAGGACGTCGAAGAAGAGGTCGCGCAGATGAAGGAGCGCGTCTTCCAGAGCAAGGCGACCCTGCAGCTGCAGCAGGAGCTGACCGTCGAGAAGAGCAAGGACACCAGCGTGGTGGTGACCGGCGCGTCGTCGGGCTCGGTCTTCGACGGCAAGAAGAAGAAGGCCAAGGGCAAGGCCGATCGGGCCGATGATGCGCCCGCCTTCGCCGAGGGCGGTGAGGAGTTCGGCGGAGGTGCCTACACCGTGAGCTTCGGCTCGAACGAGGAGCCGGCCAACCAACCCATGCAGCTGGGGGCACTCGGTGCCGGTGACGATGGCTACTACGACTTCTCGGGGGTCGAGATCGCGGGCGAGCTGATCTCGGCCGATGGAGCCGCGCTGGCCGGCGAGCCGCTGGACTTGCCTCCTCCGCCGCCACCGCCGGCCGAGCCGATGCTCATCCCGGAGCCCGAGCCCATGCCCGACATGGACTACGACGCGGTTGTCGACGTCTACGACGCGGTGGACATGATGCCGATGGCGCAGCCCGAGTCGTCATCGCGGGGCTTCCGCGTGCGCATGCCCGATGTGAACATTCGTCTGCGCACGGCCAAGAAGGCGCCGCCCTCGGAGCCCGCCCCCGACCCGGTCGCCGCCCTGCCCCGTCCCAAGGCGACCGCCACCAGCCTGTCGGTGGTCATTCCGCAGACCGGCGAGGCCGTTCGCTACCAGCAGCTGTTGATTCCCGCCGACCAGGCGCCCGAGGTGGCCCTGGACGCAAAACGCATCCCCCCAAACAAGCTCCGTCGGGAGCTGTCCCGTCAGTGAGGTGTCCGAATGAAGCGTCTGATCGCTGTGATTGCCCTGTGTTCTGTCTCGACCACGGCCTTGGCCCAGGAGCCGCCCGAGAAGGTGGTGATGAAGCTGGGTGAGTTCCTGAAGCTGTACGAGCAGACCAAGGACCGCGAGAAGGACCCCGAGAAGGCGCCCCGGGCCTTTGCCATCAGCTCGGCGAGCTACACCGGAGACGTCGTGGTCGAAGACGGTGAGGCGGTATCGGCCACCTTCCGATCCAAGATGAAGGTCGACGTGCTCAAGGACGAGGGCTGGGTGCGGGTTCCGCTGCTTCCGAGCGCGGTGGCCCTGCAGTCGGCCAAGATCGGGGGCGTCGAGGCGCCGGTGGTCATCGAGGGGGGCTTCTACACGCTGGTGACCGACCGTCGGGGCACCTTCGACGTCGACCTGGAGTTCGCGGTCAGCGTGTTCAACAGCGAGGGCAGCAGCGGCTTTTCGTTCCAGATGGTTCCCTCGGGCGGCACCACGGTCGAGCTGGCCGTGCCCAGCGACGAGGACCTGGACTTCAAGGTGGCCAACGCCCGCCTGCAGTCCGACCGGGTGCAGGGCAACACCCGCATCGTGACGGCGACCCTTCCCGCCACCGGCTCGCTGGCGGTCAGCTGGCAGCGCGAGATCCCCGAAGACGAGAAGGAGGAGGCCCGTGTGTACGCCGAGGTGTACACCCTGGTGGGGCTGGGTGACGGGCTGCTGACCGCCAAGGCCACCATCAACCACACCATCCTGTTCGCCGGCGTCGAGCAGCTCAAGGTCGACATCCCCGAGGGAGTCACCCTGCTGGACGTGCAGGGCGCGGGCATCCGCGAGTGGACCACCGACGACGCGGGCGACCTGACCGTCACGCTCAACTACGCCGCCGAGGGCAGCTACCCGTTGACGCTCGAGATGGAGCGTGTGGTCGGCGAGGGCAACCTGACCGCCGCCGCCCCCATCGCGATTCCGCAGAATGTCGAGCGCAGCAAGGGCTGGGTGGGCGTCGAGGCGCGCGGCAACCTGGAGCTGTCGGGCGGCGAGGTCAAGAACGCCACCCCCATCGACGTGCGCAGCCTGCCGGGCGGCATCCTGGGCATCACCAGCAATCCAGTGCTGCTGGGCTACAAGTACCTGGGCACCGAGGCGGCGATTCCGCTCAAGGTCGATCAGCACGCCGACGTGGACGTGCTGGTGACCATCCTGGACCAGGCCCAGGCCACCACCATGTGGACCATCGACGGGCGGCGCCTCACCAGCGTTCGCTACCAGGTGCGCAACAACCGCCGCCAGTTCCTGCGGCTGTCGATGCCCGCTGGCGCCGAGCTGTGGAGTGCCTCGGTCGGCGGAAGGGCCGTTCAGCCCGCCAAGGCCGGCGACGGCCGTGTGATGGTGCCGCTGGTTCGCAGCCAGGCGAGCGGCGGGTCGCTCGCGGCCTTCAACGTCGAGGTGGTCTACATCGAGGACGGCGGCAAGCCCGGCGACAACGGGGCCGGCACCTTCGAGGCCGAGCTGCCCAAGCCCGACGCGCCCACCACCTACGTGGGCTGGACCGTGTACGCGCCGTGGGATGCCAAGGTGGGCAAGAAGTCCAAGGACTACGACGGCACCCTGCGCAAGGTCGACTACCTGTCCAACCCGATTCCCAGCGCCGATGTGTACGCCATCCAGACGTCGCAGGGAGGGCTGAACAACGCCATCGGCGGGCAGGGCGATGCCGGCTCGATGGGGCAAGGCGCGGTGCCGGTGCCGGTGAGCCTGCCGGTCGAGGGCAACCCGCTGGCCTTCGAGCGGCTGCTCGCCGACGACGAGCGCCTGTTCGTGAGCTTCGACTACAAGGGTCTGAAGTAGGGCAACGGGCACGGAGGCCCGTTCTCCTTGTGGATCTTGCTGCGCGTCTCGTTGTGATTAAGATACATTACGTATCGTAATCCAAGGAGGTTCGCGATGTGGGAAGTCCTGCTGTACACGGTGACCGGAACCTGGACCGCGCTTCTGCTGCTGTGGCAGGCGCTGATGGGAGGCATGGCCGTGGTCGTGGTGCTTCCCTTCGTGGTCTTCACGATCGAGGAGCTTGCGATGGGCCGCGCATCGGGTCATGTCGCTGACGAACCTCCTGCCGCCGAGCCCGATGTCGCCCCCCGAGCAGCCGCCTGACCACGACGGACCTGGCCGTCCTCGCGACACCGACATCGATCGGCGCATCGTCGAGGCGGCCAGTCGCTTGCTCGAGCGCGACGGCATGGACGGGGTCAGCATCGCCGCGGTCGCCAAAGAGGCGGGCGTCGGGCGTCCCACGGTGTACCGCCGCTACCAGGACCGCGTGCACCTGGCTCGTGCGGTGCTCGAGGCCGATCTGTCGCCGCTGCTGTACGAGCTGGCCCAGCAGAGCTTCGACGGGCCCATCGTCGAGCGCGTCATGCAGATGTTCACCCCGGTGATGGCCTACTACGACCGCAACATCCCTCGCTCGCGCGCCCTGCTGGAGGTCTCGCTGCTGAGCGAGGGCGGGGTGGGGCCCAACCTCAACCAGGCCACGCTCGCCTGGGGATGGACGCTGTCGCACCAGCTCCAGCTCGCCCAAGAACGCGGTGAGATCTCGGGAGGGCTCGACCGCGAGGTGTGCATGCACGTGTTCTTCGGCAGCTACATGACGCTGGTGATGGGGGGCCTGAACGGGCTCTACCCGAACCTGGAGGTCCGGGTAGAAGCGTTTCGAAAGGTGGTGGTCCAGCACCTTCAGCTGGGCTGAGGGCTGGGTTCGGCGCACCAGCGGTGTCGGCTGCGCACCCCTGGCCCCGTGTTCTCCCGGCCCGATAGAGGCGCCGCATGGACTTCACCCTCACCGTTCGTGTCACGGCGTTCCGACCGCTCAGCGATGACCAGCTCGCCTTCTTGAACGACAACGAGTTCTCCCTGTCGTTCATCCCATCGAACGACCGACTCGCTGCCACGGCGCGCTGGAACCCAGCCCACGACTGGGACAAGTGGGACCGGTTCATGCGCTTCATCGAAGCGCTGGGACCCGCGGTGCCGCAAGCCGGCTTCCGGGTGACCGACAGTCAGGGTGCTGAGCTGCTGCTGACCGAGCCCGTGGAGCCCTTGCCGCCCCACCTGGTGGGTGTGCCTCCCGGCGCGGCCCCGGCCGTTGCGGCGGTGTTCTCTCAGCGCGGATCCGACGCCGACCGAGCGATGTCCGAGGCGCGCAGGCTTTTGCGAGAGGACCCGAGTCACGTGGAGCACGTCGTTGCGGGGTGCCTCGGTTCGACTGGAAAGGCACTTGAGCGGGGCATCGATGTCTTGCGGGGTGCCGACCGCACGGTCGACTCCTTTGGCCTTGCCCTTGCGCGGGCACTCACCTCCGCGGCGTCGACTCGTCAACAGCGTCGGAGCGGACGGGAGGTACTCGAGCGCTGCATCGACCAGGACACGCCGTGGGTCGGTCAGGCCGTTGCGCTGTTCGAGGAGGGGCAGCCCGAGCTCGCCCACGCGGCCCGCGAACAGGGCTACCGCCACGGGCTGTTTTCCGAGACCGAGGCCAAGGGCGTGTTGATTCGCTTGCTCGCCGGCCAGGCGTCCGCCGCGGTCGCGTGCTCATGGCTTGCTGACCTGGATGTCTACGAAGATCCCGACGACTGGCCAATCTGGCTGGCATTGCTGGGCGAGCCGCCGCGTTGGTCGGGGCCGCACCACGAGCTGCCCGCCTGCGCCTGGTGGCTCAACGTCTACCTGCACCGCTCCTTCGCCCGCCCCATGCCTCCCGCGGCCTCGCCCTGGATCTGGCGCGTCGTCGAACACCCCGCCGCCGGTCCTGAGGTGCTGCTGTGGATGACCCCCTCTGCAGACGACGAGCGCCGACTCGAGGGCCTGCTGACGCACGTCAGCCCGTGGGTGCGAGCTTGCGCTGCTGCGGCGCTCGACCCGGACAACGAGCGACCCGGCCGGCTCGCGCAGGCGATGGCCCTCCTGGAGGGCCGGGTCGATCCGAAGGCGCGGGGTTGGTTGCAGCGCATGCTCCGGTCGCGCTCTCGCCGAGACGGTCCGCCAGAGCCTGCGACCGCGCCGGGGTTGCCGGCACGGGACCGACTCGTGCCGCTGCTGGCAGACCCGGTGGGCTTTGCGGCGAGCCTGGTGGAGGTGGCCGTGGACGGAGATCCATTCCTGGCCGACGCGCACCTGCTGTGGCGCGCGCGCAATCTCCACGAGATGGTTCTGGCTCGAGTGGGCATGACGCCGTGTTTTCCGGACCGCCTTCCGGAGCCCAAGGCCTACATGACGATGCGCGACTTCTTTGGGCAGGTCGAGCGCGGCGTTGGTCAGGTGGCGCGAGACGACAGCGCACTCCCCGTCGTGCTGCGGGGCCTCCCAAAGCGTCCGAGGTCCACGGGCTACAAGGCGCTCGCCGAGGAGATGGTGCCGCACCAGGCGCTGCTCTCGGGCGCCGAGAGGGCAGAACTACGCTTGCTGTGGCGATCGCTTGCCGAGCGCACGGTGTGACGGCTCGGTCGGGTGGGCGCACCGCCGCCGCCGGTGCGTTCTGCGCATGCCGGTACGCGAGACTGGGGGGAGCTCGGCACCTCGTGCGAGGTCGCGCCCAGCTTCGAATCCTGTCCCGAGTACACTTGCGGTGAGGACGATCTGATCTTGGGGGAGAGCATCGTGGGCGTGCAGCTGCTGATTGTCGACGACGACTCGTTGTGGCTTCGAGCCATGCAGCGCCGCGCCCAGCAGCTGCACCCGGACTGGACGGTGCATGTCGCCTCGGGGGGCACCCACGCGCTCACCATCCTGCGGGCCCACCGGATCGACGTGGTGGTGTGCGACTGGCACCTGGGGCACCACGATGGCTTCAACCTGCTGGGCGTCGTGGGCCAAGAAGAACGATCCCCTGGTCTGGTCCTGGTCAGCGCGGCCGAGGAGCTGCCCGAGGCCCGGCCCGGCGTGAAGGTGCTGAGCAAGCTGCGGGGCAGCGACGCGCTGTTTCGCGCCCTGGGCCAGGTGCTCGCGGCTCGAAGCGGCCCGTAGCCGGTGTTCACGCTGCTGTGGCTCGCCTGTGCGCCCGCTGGAACGGTGCGCGGGGGTGACGACACGTCAGCGGTCGACACCGGGCAGGGCAGCGACACCGGGCAGGGCAGCGACACCGGCGACACCGGCACCGATGCGCAATCGCCGCTGCCGATCCTGTACCCGGCGGGCCGGGTGCACTCCCCGATCGGGGCGGCGGCGGCGTCCCACATGCGAGCCATCGCCGCCATCGATCCCACGCTGAGCGACGATGTCTTTGCCAAGGCCGGTGCCAGCAGCACCGTGTCCACGCGTACCCTGCACTGCTTTGCTGGTGATGACGTCGATCTAGGCGCGCACACGGGCCTGCAGCCCACCCTCGACTTCTTTTTGGGCGGGGACGCGGCGGGGTCGACCCCCTTCGATCGGGACACGCTGGCGGCGATGTCGGGGCACAGCGCCGGCTGGGTGATCGACGGCCCTCTGCAAGACGAGCTCGACGCGCTGTCGCCGCGCTTTGCCATCGTGCACTACGGCACCAATGACATGGGCCTGAACGGGGGGTACAGCTCGAGCATGGACCCGCTGTATCAGAACATGGAGGCGCTGCTGGGCATCGCGGAGGCCCGCGGGGTGGTGCCCATCGTCACCGGCATCAGCCCGCGCCTCGATCGGCCCGACACCGCCGACCTGTGGGTGCACACCTACAACGCCATCCTCCGCGGCATCGCCCAGGCCCACCAGGTGCCGTTCATCGACCTGCAGCACGCCACCCGCGACCTCATCGACTTTGGCTTGTCGGGCGACGGGCTTCACCTGGCCTCGTACCCGGGCGGGGCTTGCGTGCTGACCGACGAGGGCCTGGAGTGGGGCTACAACGTGCGCAACCTCATCGCGCTGCAGGCCTTCGACCGGGCCAAAGCGGTGGTGGTCGACGGCGCCACCTCGCTCGATGACGACGGCGTGTCCATCGAGGGCGACGGAAGTCCGACGGCACCTTGGCTCGTTCGGGAGCTGCCCTTCACGCATGCGGCCGACACAGGGGTGAGCCCGCACCGCGAGATCGACGTGTACGGCTGTGATGATGCCGACGAGAGCGGGTCGGAGTTCTACTACAGCTTCCAGGTGACCGAGCCGGTGGCGCTGCGGGCCATCGTGCTCGACCGCGAGGGGGTGGACGTCGACGTGCACCTGCTCGACAGCTCCGGGGGCTGCGTCGACCGCGCCCACCGCTGGTTCGACACCACGCTGCAGCCGGGCACCTGGACGCTCGTCGTGGACAGCTGGGTGGACGATGGGGTGCCGCTGGAGGGCGGCTACCAGCTGGTGCTGGCGGAGTGCGACGAGCGCGATGGGGGGTGTGGGTAGCGGGGCGCTGCGCCAGGCCGCCCCCACCTACAGAAGGGGGCCGCCCTGGAGGATCTGGTCACCGGCGCCCTCTTCGTACTGGCGGAAGTTCTCTTTGAACAGGAAGGCGAGCTTGCGGGCCGCGGCGTCGTAGTCGCCCGGCTTGGACCATGTGCTGCGCGGCTGCAGGATGGCCGAGGGCACATCGGTGCAGCTGGTGGGGATCTGCAGCCCGAACACCGGGTCGGTCACGGTGTCGGCCTTGGCCAGCTCGCCGTTGTGGATGGCGTCGACGATGGCGCGCGTGTACTTGAGCTTCATGCGGCTGCCCTCGCCGTAGCCGCCACCCGACCAGCCGGTGTTCACCAGCCACACATCGGCCTTGTGCGTGTCGATCTTGGCGGCCAGGAGCTCGGCGTACTTGGCGGGGTGCCACACCAGGAAGGGCCCGCCGAAGCAGGGGCTGAACGTGGCCTTGGGCTCGGTGATGCCCATCTCGGTGCCGGCGACCTTGGCGGTGTAGCCGCTGATGAAGTGGTACATCGCCTGCGCGCTGGTGAGCTTGCTGACCGGCGGCAACACCCCGAAGGCGTCGCAGGTGAGCAGGATGACGTTGTTGGGATGCCCGCCCATGCACGGGATCTTGGCGTTGTCGATGTACTCGATTGGGTACGAGCCGCGCGTGTTCTGGGTGATGGAGGTGTCGTGGTAGTCGACCGCGCGGGTGGCCGGGTCGTACACCATGTTCTCTTGCACGGTGCCAAAGCGGATGGCGGCCCAGATGTCGGGCTCTTGCTCGGGCGACAGGTCGATCATCTTGGCGTAGCAGCCGCCCTCGATGTTGAACACGCCGTCGTCGCTCCAGCAGTGTTCGTCGTCGCCGATGAGCTGGCGCTTGGGGTCGGCCGACAGCGTGGTCTTGCCGGTGCCCGACAGGCCGAACAGGATGGAGGTGTCGCCGTCTTTGCCCTCGGTGGCGCTGCAGTGCATGGACAGCACGCCGTTCTTGGGCATGAGGTAGTTCATGACGGTGAAGATGCCCTTCTTCATCTCGCCGGCGTACTCGGTGCCCAGGATGACGAACTCGTGCCGGGCCAGCGACAGGCACACGCTGGTCTTGCTGGACATGCCCTCGGTGTAGCGGTTGGCGGGGAAGGCGCCCGCGTTGTACACGACGTAGTCGGGCTTTCCGAAGCTGGCGAGCTCGGCGTCGGTGGGCCTGATGAGCATGTTGCGCATGAACAGCGCGTGGTAGGCGCGGGTGGTGATGATGCGCACCTTGATGCGGTACTTGGGGTCCCATCCGGCGAAGCCATCGACCACGTACAGCTGCTTGCGCGTGTTGAGGTAGTCCATCGCGCGTTCGCGGTTGATCATGAAGGTGTGCGGGTCGACGGCGACGTTGACCGGGCCCCACCAGACATCGGCCTCGGTCGCATCTTCGCGCACGATGCGCTTGTCGCTGGGGCTGCGTCCGGTCTTCTCGCCGCTCATGGCGATGAGTGCGCCGCGCGCGGTGATGGCCGAGCCGGTCTCGTACTTGAGCGCCATCTCGTACAGCACCGGCGGCGTGCCGTTGCGAAGGACGTTGGTGCACGTGATTCCGTGCTGCTCGAGCGAAAAGTCGGTGGCGTCGGTCGCGGTCATGGATTCCCCCGGTTCCGACGCGGCGTCGCGCCGGAAGGGTGGGTATCGCGGTGGGGGGACGGCGTCAGTCGGGGATCGTGATGGGGGTACCCGTGCCCGTGCCCGTGCCCGTGCCCGTGCCCGGGGCTGGCGCTGGGAGGGGTCGGCGGGGCGGTGGAGGGCGCTGTCTGTCGCGAACTCTGGGATCAGAGTCGCCCTGCTCGGCCCGACCAACGCATCTTGGTGCACTCGGCCGTTGACGCAAGACGACCGAGTGAGTCACGACTGGGCGTGCCGGACCAAGTACTCGCGCAGCTCAGCCAGAACGTCAGACGTGTTTCCGTGAATCCCGCTGCGTGCCAGATAGAGGGCCTCATCGAGCCATGCCGCCTCGCTCTGCCAGGTGGACGGCAGGTCGTCCCATTGTTCGAGAGCCTTCAGCCCCCTCGTCAAGACTGCCACGTCAGCGCCTTCGTGATCGAGTTCCCGAAGGAGCTCTCGAAATACTCGCCCTGCGACGACCTCCTTGTCTGCTTCCCCTAGGACCGCACGCAGCAGGCCCGCCATGTCTATCGACGCGAGCCTACCTCCCTGCGCGACCTCGATCACTTCAATCGCGGGATGCAAGGCCGCCGCAATCGTCTCGTCAGCCCATTTCACCGCATCGTCGACGCGCCGAAGCCCTATGACGATCAGCAGCCGAAGCACCTCCGCCTCAACCTTCGTCTCGTCAGCCTCCACGCCGTCCAAACGCTCTCCCCGGCCACCAGGCTCAGTCCCGAGTCCAACCGCGCTGCCCAACCTCAGGCGGTGGGTTCGCGGCATCGATCATTCTCGTCGAAACCAACGATCGTCGAAACCAACGATCTTCCCCATCGAACGACCCCCCTCCTACTCCACCGCCACCACCACCTTCCACTGCCCGCTCGTGACCCCCGCCGCGTCGCCAACCAGCTCGTCCCGGGCACAGACGGGCGGCATCAGCCCGCCGCCCATGCTCACCCGGGTGATGCGGCTGCTGGCCACGGTGACGCGCAGCTCGACCTGCTGCACCTTCACCGGCAGCGTTCCGGCCCAGCTCACCAGGCAGGTGCGCAGCGCTCCGGGGTCGCGGGTGGCGGCCGCCAGCGAGTCCTGCGTCCAGGCTGGGGGAGGCGGGGGCGGTGCCGGTGCCGCGGCCGGCTCGTTGGCCAGCTTGTCGCCCCTCGATCGGCTGGGGGCCTGCCTGTTGTTGGCCGCCCCGGCGCCGTAGCCGCCCTTGCCGGTCCCACCGCCGCGACCGCCGGTTCCGATGGTGCCGATGCCCATGCCCTCGCCGGTGCCGCCGCCTCCGCTGCCCACGCCGCTGAGACCCAGGCCGCCGCTGCCATAGGCATCGCCGATCTCGCTTCCGACAAGGCCGTCGAAGTCGCCCCCGGCGAGCGGGTCTTCGTCGCTGGTCTCGAGCGGGGGCGCGGTGGGCTTGGGCTTGGACTCCGGCTCGGGCTCTGGGGCGGGCGCGGCCGCGGCACTGCCCGCGTCGTCGCTAGCCTCTTCGCGATCCTCTTCGCTGACCGTGCCCACCGAC
This sequence comes from Myxococcota bacterium, assembly GCA_965216925.1. Lineage (GTDB taxonomy): Bacteria > Myxococcota_A > UBA796 > UBA796 > CAYYHT01. Next base: position 371,937 of record CBDCGT010000002.1, read on the forward strand.
TGGCCTGCGCGCAGCCGGGACTGCCAGCCGCTCACGCGCTCGGCCTGCTCGACACCGGGAATCGCCTGCCTCTCTTCGGGGTACAGCAGCTCGGCGAGCTGTTGGCTGGCGTCGAGCTCGGAGGCGGGGGCGTCGAGCAGCACGATGTCGGCGACGTTCAGCTGCAGATCCTCGTCGACGCGCACCAGGTGGTTGTTGCGCAGGTGCAGGATGGCGGCGGCCCCGGGACTGGTCCAGACCACGTCTTCGCGCATGAGCAGGTCACCCACCTGGGCCGGCGATGGCGGGTTGGCGCCATGGCCCACCTTCACCTCGCCCTGAACCAGCATGATCGAGGCGACGGCGCTGAGCTCTTGCGCGTCGGGCACATCGGCGGCGCAGGAGGTGAGGGCGAGCAGGGAGGCGGCGGCGAGGGTGGAGCGGGTCATGGGGCAATCGACCATGGGAGCGGGAGGGCGTTCCCGGGATAGTAGGGGATGTGATGCGTTCTTGCCCGCTCGTGACCCTGCTCCTGCTCCTTGCCTGCAATGGCCCGGTCGCAGACGACACCGCGCTCGACGCCGATGCGGACGCCGACGCCGATGCCGACAGCGATGCCGACACCGACACCGACACCGAGCCGCAGACCGAGTGGGCGATCGGTGAGGACACCGTCACCGTCGAGGTCACCGACGTCGACACCCTCGAGCGCACCTACACGCTCACCACCACCCACGCCCTGCGCGACAACGACCCACCCAGCGGCAGCGTGACCTTCCAGGAGCTGGAGGGCCAGCTGGTTCTGCGGTCCGGCAACCTGCTGCTCGACGGCCTGTTTGCCATGTCCATGCACGAGGTGCGCCAGCTGTCGGTCAGCCAGATCACCGACGGCGCCTTCAACGATGGCAACCCGGTCGACTGCGAGTGCTTTCAGACCGGCGAGAAGTGGCACTACGTGTGGACGCGCGACACGGCCTACGCCGTGGATCTGGCTCTCGGGCTCATCGAGCCGGAGCGTTCTCTCGACAGCCTGCGCTTCAAGATCTCGGAGCGAAAGGCGGCGGCGCCCGGCGGCAGCGCGGAGTTCGTGCAGGACACCGGCACCGGCGGCAGCTGGCCGGTCAGCAGCGATCGCGTGGCGCTGGCGCTGGGCATCGGCGCGGTCGCCGACACCTTGCCCTACGACCAGCAGCTCGCTTTCTGGGACGAGTTCGTGCCGCCGCTGCTGGCCACCCACGACACCGATCGCACCTACGTGTGGGACGGGCAGGGCGATGGTCTGTACCGGGGCGAGCAGTCCTTCCTGGACTGGCGCGAGCAGACCTACCCGCAGTGGACCGCCGACGAGCCCGCCCACATCGCCATGTCCAAGTCGCTGTCCACCAACGTGCTGCACGATGTGCTGATGCAGGAGGTCAGCCGAGCCAGCGTGCGGCGCGGAGACATCGAGACCTTCGACGTGTTCTTCAACCGGCGCCGCGAGCTCGAAGACGCGATCGACGACGAGCTTTGGGACGGCGAAGCCGGGCTGTACCGAACCTACTCGACCACCGAGCTCGACCGCGCGCCGGTGGGCAAGTACGACTGGTTGGGCAACGCGCTCGCCGTGCTGTACGCCATCCCCGACCAGAACAAGGCCGAGCGCATCGTGGCCAGCTGGCCACACACCGAGACCGGCCCGCCGGTGTACTGGCCGCAGCAGCCGCTGGTGCCGGTCTACCACAACCGCGCCCAGTGGCCCTTCGTGACCGCCTACGGGGTGCTCGCCGCGGCGAAGGTGGGCAACTCCGAGGTCATGGACCGGGGCTGCGACGCGCTGATTCGCGGTGCCGCCTTGAACCTGTCCAACATGGAGAACTTCGAGTTCATCGGGCAAGAGAACTTGCACGACGACGGCGAGTTCAGCGGCCCCATCGTGAACAGCCGCCGGCAGCTGTGGTCGGTCGCGGCGTTCATCGGCATGGTCACCAAGGGCTGGTTTGGCTACCGCGCCACCGACACCGGGGCGAGCCTGTGGCCCCAGATCACGCACGGGCTGCGCAACACCTGGCTGGCGGGCAGCGACCAGGTGGCGCTGTACAACCTGCCGCTGTACGGCAAGACCGTCGACGTGGTGATCGATCTGCCGCCGGCCAATGGCGGAGGGGCGGGCTTCTTTGGGGTGGCCAGCGGCTCGTTCGACGACAACGGCGATCTGGCGCTGCAAGAGACCATCGGGTGGGAGCTGATCGCCAATGACTCCGTGTGGCACTTCGGCCTGACCGCGGCGGCGGGCCCGGCGGTGAGCGCGACGGTGGTGGCTGACAACGGCGACTTCAGGGACTTCTGGTCGCCCCGGGATCCGGCCATCACGGGCATCGAGGTGTTCAGCAACCACCTGCGCCTCACCACCGACCCGGGCGGCGAGAGCGGCGTGCTCTACAACATCTACCGGGACGGCGAGCTCGCGGTCGAGGGCCGGGCCGAGACCACCTGGGACGACACGTCGGCCACCGACCACGGCAGCGTCACCCACTGCTACGCCGTCGAGACCGAGTTCCCCAACGGGCACCGCAGCCAGCACAGCCCCCCCGTGTGCTGGTGGGGCGCGTCGAACGAGCGGGTGCACAGCGTCATGGCCGCCGACTTTGCCGCGGTCGGAGGCACGCTCGTCGACAACCACGGACGCGAGCACCACGAGAACTGGGGCGAGCCCGGTCACACGCTCACGGCCGGCTTCTCAGCGACGGCGAGTGGTGAACACTACGTGCAGTACGTGTACGGAAACGGCGCGGGCTCCGTCGACACGGGAATCACGGCCGCCCACAAGTGGGTGACCGTGCGCGACAGCAGCGACACCGTCGTGGGCGAGGGTGCCGTGGTCATGCCTCACCTGGGCAGCTGGGACCGCTGGGCCGACAGCACCCTGGTGCCGGTGACGCTGACCGGGGGCCAGACCTACAGCATCGAGCTGTCGGACGCGCCGAACATGAGCTACTTCGGGCACTTCGACATCTACACCGGCGGCCTTGGCGGCGGCGCCGGCACGTACAACTTCGTGAATGTCGCAGAGCTCAAGGTGTTGGAGATGGGCGGCTGATCAGGCCAGGCGCCAGCCCTCGACCGCGAGGGCTTCGCTCACGAAGTCGCGCGTCAGCTGCCCCACCCGCTCGCCGCTCTCGACGCCGTCGGGTCCCACGAAGATCAGCTTCACCACGCCCTTGGCGTGCACCCGCTCGCCCACCAGCATGTGCTGCTCGAACACCAGCAACCGGCCATCCATCCCGATGACCCGGGTGTCGATGCGGTAGGCCTGGAAGACCCTGAGCTCACGCCGGTAGGTGATGGTCTGCTCGGCGACGACGGGGTTGTAGCCCTGCTTTCGCCAGTCCATGTACGCACGTGTGCCCAGGATCCAGTCGGCGCGGCCCAGCTCGAGCACCTGCGCGTAGCAGGACTGGTTCATGTGGTTGTTGAAGTCGATCTGGGCGGGCCGCACCCGCATGTGCAGGGTGCGAGCGAGCGAGCGGTCCCGCGTGAGCAGGCCGCGAAGGATGTTGCGGAGGGTTCCGGGAGGGCCGAGCATGGGGTCAGCGGCAGTCTGGATGGTCCCACGTCGCCTGCCCGTGCCACTCTTTGCGGCTGGAGGCGTCGGGGTAGTACCCCGCGACCGACATCGTGCACTTGTCGCGGCGCGTGTAGGTGTGCGTCTGGCCTTCGCCGAGGTCGACGGACACCGTGTCGCCAGAAGCGGTCCACGTCGCTGTTCCGATCGCGTCGTCGGTGCGCGCGGTGCCGTCCGAGATGAACGAGATGCTCTGGCGCGATCCGTCCTCGAGCCACTCGATCTTCCACTTGGTGTCGGACACGTCGGGGCCTGCGCCACCGCCACAGGCGAGGGCCATCAGGCCGGTGAGGGCGAGCAAATAGCGTGACATGGTGCCTCCGCGCGGCAGTCTACCCGAGGTGTTCGTGCTCCCAGACCACCGTGCCCAGCCGGTGCAGCAGGTCCAGGCGCGCCAGCAGGTCGTGCTCGCCGGCCGTCAGCGAGCCATAGCCCTGGAGCAACGCCGCTCGGTCGGGCACCCGCAGCAGGTCCATCATCGGGTGGTCGGGGCGGCTGTGTTCGAAGTCGATGACCTGGAAGGTGGACCCATCGACCAGCCAGTTGTAGGGCGCGTAGTCACGATGGCACCACACCCTGGGGCGGTCCGTGGCGGGCAGATCGCCGGTGAAGGCCACCGTGACCTGGGCGCGCAGCGCTTCTTCGATGCCCGCCCGGGCAGCTCGCTGTACCCAGGTCCGTGCGCGCCGGCGCAGGGCTTCGTGCAGCGGCATGGGGTCGTGCCTAGGGCAGGGCACGCCGTGCAGCTTCCGCAGCCAGTGGCCCGCGTGCACGTGTGCCGCCCGCAGCGCCTCGCCGTGCAGCTTGTCGGCGCGGGTTCCGGGCAGGGTGGTGACCCGCAGCGTGTGGGTGGCCGGGTCGGCCGACACCAACTGGGGCACCCCGTCGAGCTGGGGCAACAGTTCTTCATACGCGCGCCGCTCCTGATGGAACGCGCGTGCACCGGAGCGGTGCAGGACTGAGATGTTCCCCGGCTCGCCCATGCGCTTACAGTCCCCCAATGAACGACCCAGCACCCGCAAGCGACGGCAGCAAGCCCGTCCCCTTGAGCCGTATCGTGGCTCTGGCCTGGCCCGAGCGCTACCTGCTGGCGGTGGCCACCGTGGCCCTGTTCATCGGCGGCGGCCTTGGGCTGGTGTATCCGCAGGCGGCGGGCTGGCTCATCGACGAGATCGTGCAGGGCGGTGGCGCGCGCCTCGACGAGGCTGCGCTCATCCTGATCATCCTGTTCGCGGTGCAGAGCGTCTTCTCGATGGCGCGTGCCTGGCTGTTCACCGTCGCCGGCGAGCGCGTGGTGGCACGCCTTCGCGAGCAGCTGTACCGGGCCATCATCGGGCAAGACATCGGCTTCTTCGACCAGAGCCGCACGGGCGAGCTCACCAACCGCCTGGCCAGCGACACAACGGTCATCCAGAACGCGGTCACGGTGAACGTGTCCATGGCGGTGCGGTTCACCATGTCCGCCATCGGCGGCGCGGCACTGATGCTGTACATGTCGCCCACGCTCGCCGGTGTGTCGGTGCTGGTGGTGCCGGTGGTCGCGGTCGGCGCCTCGATCTACGGCCGCTGGATGCGCACCCTCTCCAAGGCGGTTCAGGACGCGCTGGCGGCGTCCACCGAGGTGGCCGAAGAGACCTTCCAGTCGGTGCGCACCGTGCGCTCCTTCGCCCGCGAAGACGAAGAGACCGCCCGGTACGCCGAGAAGGTGCAGGAGTCGTATGAGCTCGCTGCCAAGCGAGCGCTGGCTTATGGCGCCTTCCAGGGCGCGCTGGGCTTCGCGGGCTATGCGGCGGTCGCGCTGGTGGTGTGGTTCGGGGGAGCCATGGTGGTCGAGGGCACCATGACCATCGGCGAGCTCACCAGCTTCTTGTTCTACACGCTGCTGGTGGCCATGAGCCTGGGCGCGCTGTCGGGCTTGTACGGCGACTTCATGAAGGCGTCGGGGGCGAGCCAGCGCGTGTTCCAGCTGCTCGACCAGAAGCCCGACCTGGAAGGCCCTGGCGGAAGCCCGGTCTCAGCGGTCGATGGCGTGGTCGAGCTCGACGATGTGCACTTCGTGTACCCCACGCGCCCCGACACGCCGGTGATGCGCGGGCTCTCGCTGCGCGTCGAGCAGGGCGAGGCGGTCGCGCTGGTGGGCCACTCGGGCTCGGGCAAGTCCACCATCGCCTCGCTGGTGAGTCGCTTCTACGACCCGACCGAGGGCTCGGTGCGTATCGACGGCCGCGACCTGCGCGAGCTCGATCCGCGCAGCCTGAGGGAGCACATCGGCATGGTGGCCCAGGAGCCCGTGCTGTTTGCGGCGAGCATCGCCGACAACATTCGCTACGGGCGGCCGCTTGCGACCGACGACGACGTGCGCCGTGCCGCGGCAGCCGCCAACGCCCTCGACTTCATCGAGGGCTTTCCCGACGGCTTCGACACCCAGGTGGGCGAGCGCGGCGTGCGGCTGTCCGGGGGCCAGAAGCAGCGCATCGCCATTGCCCGCGCGGTGCTGAAAGATCCGGCCATCCTCATCCTGGACGAGGCCACCAGCGCCTTGGACGCCGAGTCCGAGCACGTCGTGCAAGAAGCCCTCGATCGGCTCATGGAGGGGCGCACCACCTTTGTCATCGCTCACCGCCTGTCCACGGTGCGCGACGCCGACCGGGTCGCCGTGCTCGATCACGGGGTGGTGGCCGAGCAGGGCACGCACGACGAGCTGCTGGCACGCGGCGGGCTGTACCGAAAGCTGGTGGAGCGGCAGTTCGCCGACGGGGCGGCGGACCTGCTCGCCAGCGCGCAGTAGTCAGAGCGGGCGCGCGCCCGCGCACTACTCGCTGGCGTCGGCGCTCTCGCCCTTGGTGAAGTGGGGCTTCACGCCCAGCTCGGCCAGCACGTTGTGCGCGCCGTCGACGCGGTCGAGCACCCACAGGATGTACGACAGATCGGTGTGGATGGAGCGGGTGAGCCCCTCGTCGAAGACCCAGTCGGCGGTCATCGCTTCGTAGTTGCCGTCGAAGATGATGCCGTTGAAGCGGCCCTGGGAGTCGAAGGTGGCCGAGCCCGATGAACCGCGCGCGGTGTCGAGGGTGGTCAGGTAGTTGACCGAGACGCTGCCCAGCCGCTCGTCGCGGTAGGGGCCGTACTCCCCGTCGATCAGCGCTCCCATCAGGGCCTCGTCGACGTCGTAGGGGCGGGGGCCGGCCTTCTCGAGGATGCCCTCGAGGCGGCTGCGCGGCTCGGCGATCAGGCCATCCCGGGGGAAGTAGCCGTCGACCTTGCCGATGGTGACGCGCAGCGTGCCGTTGGCATCGGGGTAGAACAGGCCCTTCTTGAAGGTGCCCTCGGCGCTGGTGTTGCCCTCGCCGGGGCCCGACGGGGTGGCCCGCACGAAGCGCGGCCGCGCCTCGGGGTAGAACTCGCGCACGGCCTCGATGTACACGGGGCGAATGAGGCGCCACTCGGCCTCGCGCTCTTGCCCCTTGGAGTAGGCGCGGTCGAGGTGGGGCTGCAGCGCGGCGGCCAGCTTGAACCAGGGGTTGTCGGACTTCTGCAGGTACCAGGCGCTGGAGTCCATGAGCGCGCGGCGCTTGTCGGGGTCCATCAGGTCGCCGTTCTTGTACAGGGCCTCGAGGGCGGCATCGAGGGTCTCGGCCTTGCTGCCCTTCTGGGGGAGCCTCTCGAACCACAGGTCGAGCTCGGCCGGGCGCATGCCCGGCGGCAGCTCCATCAGCTCGCTCAGGAACCAGCGGGTCATGTCACGGTCGACGCGCCAGTCGAAGTGGGTGTCGATGTTGTCGAGCTCGTCGGCGATCTTGGGCCGGTCGCGGTTCTGGAAGCCGGGCTTGCGCTGGCGGTCGGGCTTGGCGGCCTCGACGTTGAGCTGGTACAGCGTGGTGGCGGCGTTGAGCAACAGCGCGTGCCGGCCCATGTGGTCGATCATGTCGTCGCGGTGGCCGGTGGCCGAGATCTCGGCCTGCAGGCGGTGCATCTGGTCGAGCACGTCGCCGTACTTCTCTTGCCGCTTGGGATCGCCGGCAATCCACTTGCGCAGGTCTTGCTCGAACTGCCACTTCTGCTCGGCGGTGTCGAAGCGCTCGAAGCCCAGGGTGTTGCCCTGGTAGTACAGGTAGTTGTTGCTGGCGTTGAGGATGCGCGGGTTCATCTTGGCGGCGACCTCGGGGTCGCGATCGGACGCGGCCTCCATGATGTCGAGCATGGCCTTCTCGATGCGCACGCGGCGGGGGAAGGCCTCGTCTTCGCGGTAGTCGAGCTCGGCGGCGCTGCGCCAGCGGAAGGTGTAGGCCGGGTAGCCGGCGACGCCCACGAAGTCGCCGGGCTGGGGGCCGGCGGGCGCCGTCTTGAGGTAGTTTTCGGGCTTGAACGGGATGTTGTTGGGGCTGTACTCGGCGGGCTTGCCGTCGGGGCCGACGTAGGCCCGGAAGAAGGCGAAGTCGCCGGAGTGGCGGGGCCAACGCCAGTTGTCGGCGTCTTCGCCGAAGTAGCCGATGGCGTTGCTGGGCGAGTAGACCAGGCGCATGTCCTTGATCTCGAACTGGGTGATCAGCCGGTATTCGAGGCCCTGACCGTAGATGGCGACGTCGCAGTGCACGCTGCCGCTGGCCTCGCAGCGCTTGACCAGGTTGCCGATGTTGTCGTCGATCTTGTCGAGGCGGTCGGTGCCTTCGAGCTTCTTGGTGCCGGCGAGCACCTGGGCGGTGACGTCCTCCATGCTGGTGGTGACGCGAATGCGCTCGGTGGGGCCGGCGAAGCGCTCCTCGGCGCGCGTGGAGGCGTGGAAGCCCAGCTCGAAGAGGTCTTCGCCCTTCTGCGACGCGAACTGCAGGCCGTCGGTGACGCAGTGGTAGGCGGTGACCGCGAGCCCGTCGGGCGACACGAAGGCCGCCGAGCAGTACTGCATGTCGATGATGGAGCCCAGCACGTCGCCGTCGAGCTGACCGAGCAGGGCGGGGTCGCGCTCCCAGCCGAGCTCGACGATCTCGTCGTTGAGCTCACCCATCTGCTCGGGGAGCCACAGGCCCTCGATGGCGAGAGCCGGGGTAGAAAGGGCGACGAGAAGGAGAGAAGCAAGGGGCAGACGCTGCCGCATCGGTGCTCCTGGGCAAGAGGGAACGGCGATTCTGGATCTTCGGGAGGGCATTGTCCAGCGCGAACCATCAGGGTTCCCGGAGAGTTGACGAATGCTGGGGATGACAACGCCTGAGCGCGGACGGTCAGTCCGTGGTCAGTCGGCCTTTGCCTTGAAGATGAAGGGGTAGATGATCTGGCCCTGGATGGCCTCGGGGAACTTCCAGCGCTCGATCTTGGCCCGAATGCACTCCGCGAGCGTCGGGTCACCGGAGCTGTCGGCCTCGATGCGCGCCCAGGTCACCCGGCCGGCCTCGACGTACCACTCCATGTCCACGCGGCCGGCGACGGTTGGATCGGCCTTCAGGCTGTCCTCGTAGCAGTAGGTCAGCTGGCCGAAGTTGCGGACCACGACGTCCTTCACGGCCGAGATGTCGTCCTCGGGCGGCGGCGCTGCCGGCGGTGGGGGCGGCGCCTTGGCGCAGGCGAGGAGGAGGAACGGTGTCAGGAGACCATTCATCGGAAATCCCAGGGCGTTGGTGGCGACCAACGATGTCAGATTTCCGATTTGTGGTCTCCTGACACCGTCCCGGTCACGGCCGCCACAGCACACTCGCCTTCGCGAACACCGTGCGGTCCAGCGTCTTGGGCCCGCCCTCCAGCCGGGTTCGCTCCGTGTAGCCGATGTGCACCGCGGTCCCGGGGTTCTTGAGCCACGTCAGCAGCGCCGAGGTCAGCAGCACGTCGTCGCGCTCGGTGCCGGTGCTCCAGTCTTCGATCAGGCGAAAGCCCCACTCCCGGGTGAACTGCCAGGCCAGGCGGGTTCTCAGCAGCGCGGCGCGCTGTGTGTCCGCCCGTTGCGGCGTGAGCTGGAAGCCGGCTGCGGTCAGGTCGATGCGCAGCGGCGTTGCGGGACGCAGCACCGTGGTGATGCTGGCGCTGGCCGCGGCCGCGGGCGTCAGGGTGTCGAAGTCGATGACCCGGCCAACGCTGGCGCCGATGTCGCCGGTGATCAGGGCGCTCCACTCCGCCGAGTAGCTGGCCGACACGTCGTACCCGGCCATGTCGACGCCCTGCTCGCGGATGTCGGTGTAGGTGCCCGAGACGCTGGCGTTGTGGATGCCGCCGAAGACGAAGCCCTGGCCGTGGCTCGCTGCGAAGCGGTGGTCGCCCTCGCGCTCGACGTAGGCCGTGGCCTGCAGCTGGGGGGTCCACCGGTCCAGCGCGCCGGCGTCGAACTCGAAGGTGTGGTCCAGCTCACCGCCGGCGTCGGTGGCCCCTGGAATGGTGAAGAAGCCGGTCTCTTTGCGCACGCCGGGCGTGCTGTCCGCCAGCCAGACGCCCCCGCCCGTGCCCTTGCCACTTGCACGGCTCACGGAAAGGCTGTTCTCGGTGCCCCACAGGCTCTCGGTGCCGTCGGCGGTGTACGACTGGAAGTGCCCGCCAACCACGGTCCAGCGGTCGCCCATGGGGATGGAGATGTCGGCGCCGCCGGCATCGTGAAAGCCCGACGCTCCGAGCATGCGCTTGTCGGCCACGGTTACGCCCACGAAGCCCCCATCGAAGGCGTCCTGGCGCACCCGGGCCACCGAGGTGGACGCTGCGAGGGCCCGCCCATCGGCGTCGACGAGGTCGTCTTCGTCGAAGCCGGGCGCGCCGAACTGGTTCACCGAGGGGGAGGGGCTCTGGTCGATGGCCTGCAGCACACCCACCGAGGTGCCGCCCTCTCGGCCCTGCAGCTTGGCGCCGTACAGCGGCTGCACGATCGAGCGGGTGTACAGCGTCTCGGCGCCGTCGCGGAAGAAGTCGGCCCCGTCGGTGAAGAACGGGCGCTGCTCGGGAAAGAAGAAGGCGAAGCGCTGGTTGAGCTGCACCTGGGTGACGTCGGCATCGACCTGGCTGAAGTCGGGGTTCACCGTGGTGTTGGCGGCGAGGTCTGGGGTGATGCCGAAGCGCACGTCCAGGCTGGGGCGCACCGCGTCCAGGGGACGGGACAGGCCGTTGTACACCAGCCGGTCCGTGTCCGGATCGAGCACGCCCTGCTGCACGGCGGTGAGCTGAGGGATGATCTCGAAGCCCGACCCCTGGCTGGGGGGCCGCACGTTGCTGAGCGTCGCGGCCTGCTGGAACTGGCGTGGGTGGTTGCGAACCAGCTCGGGAAAGCCGTACTTGGCGCCCTCTCTTGGGATCTTGCGCGTCAACATGACGCCCCAGTCCTGGGCGCCTTCGCCCGAGCGGTACTTGAAGGAGCGCCAGGGGTAGGCGATCTCGATGTCGAACCCTTCGCCGTCGGGGGTGACCGCGCCCTCGGACCGCCACAGCGTGCTCCAGCTGGGCTCCCAGCGCCCGTTGTTGAAGCGGATGTCCTGCTGAATGCCCAGCGGGTTCAGGTAGAAGATGTACCCGCTGCGCTCGTCCTTGAAGGTGTCCAGGTAGATGCCCACCTGGTCGTCGGAGTTGATGCGCTCCCGCTGCGACAGCCGCGCGCGGATGGGGTAGCCCGAGTCGCGCACCCGGATGCCGACGTACAGGTTCTTGTCGTCCTGCAGAAAGCGAACCTCGGTGGTGCCCGGTGGCGCGTCACCCGAGATCGGCTGGAAGCGCCGGAACTCCGTAGCGGGCTCGGCTCGTTGCCAGTCGGCCTCGTCCAGGATGCCGTCCACCACGATGTCCCCGGTGGTCGGTTCGACCCGGATCGAGGGCGGCTCGGCGAGAGCCAGGGAGGCGAGCAGGGGCAGCATGGGGCCCCTCGTATGACCCACCGACGGGCCCGGAAAGACCGGCGGTGAACAATCCGAGCCGCGGCGCGTACAGTGGCCGCGAGCGGGAGGGGCATGCCGCGCATCATCGAGCTTCGATGGGACTGCAGGGAGTGCGGGTCCAAGGGCATCCTGGGGCGGCACAAGCGCTGCCCCAGCTGTGGTGCGTCCCGCGAGTCCGGCGAGATGCGCATGGACGGCCTGGGCGCCGAAGACCACGACAGCGCGGGCCGCAACAAGGCCGCCAGCGTCACCGACTCAGCGCTGCTGGAGCTGGCTCGTGCCGGAGCGGACTGGTTCTGCGAGCACTGCGACAGCGGAAACCGCGGCGACCGCTCGATCTGCGCCTCGTGCGGCGCCTCGCGCGACGACGGCGAGGCGGCCCGTCCGGTCGCGGCCACGCCGCCGTCGTCCCGTCCGCGGCCCCGCGATGGCCTGGACGTCGACGATGCACTCGAGGTCGCCTTCTGGGGCGGAACCAGCATCGTGGGCGTGGGCGTGCTGTCGGTCCTTGCTCTGGTCGGCCTGTTCTTGTGCCTGTTCGGGACGCTCTTGTCGGCCGCCGTCTGGCAGGCGGGCACCACCGAGGTCCCCGGCACCGTGACCTCGGTGAGCTGGCGCCACGACACCGAGGTGAGCAGCTGGACCCCTGTGCGGCAGTCCGATTGGCAGGCGAACATCAGCGGCAGCCAGCCGGTCGCCCCGGTGAACGGCGCTGGAGAGAACGACGGCGAGGTGCTGGTGCCGGGCAGCTGCCGCATGAAGCACCACCACGACGAGCGCTACGTGTGTGGCAGCCACCAGGTCTGCGTCGACGTGTTCCGCGACGAGGTGGAGCGCTACGACTGCAGCCGCGACGAGACCTACGACTGCGGCCACGACGAGGAGTACGTCTGTGACGAGGACTGCCGTCCTCTGGGCAACGGCTTTGCCGAGTGCGTCGATGTGATGTGCACGCGGCGCGTGCCCAAGACCTGCACGCGCCACGTCGACAAGACCTGCTCACGCACCCACAAAGTGTTCGACCACACCGCCTGCCACGACGAGCCCGACTACTGCACCAGGCCCATCGAGCAGCCTTGGTGCGACTACGACACCCACCGCTGGGTGCCCTCCGCGACGCTCACCGCGCGGGGCGAGGGGGTCGAGGACATTCACTGGAAGGAGCCTCAGCTCGGTGCCCATGACCGGGTTCGGCGGCACGCCAGCTACTCGGTCGCGGTCGCCTTCGAGCACCGCGGGCAGCCGCGCAGCCACCGCTTTCACCCCGACTCCGTCGACGAGCTGCGTGACTGGGCGCACAGCGACGGCGTGGTGGTGGTCGTGACGAACGGTGGTGAGGTGCGCGAGGTGAGCACGGTTAGCCCCGCTCCGTGAGCCGCCTCACCTACATGGGCCTGCTGCGCAGCAACCCGGACTACCGCGCGCTCTGGCTCGGCCAGCTCGTCAGCTTCTTTGGCGATTGGTTCAAGACGATCGCGCTGTACGAGGTGGTGAAGGAGCTGACGGGCACCCCGGACTCCCCGAGCGGGAGCGCGACCGCACTTGCCCTGGTGCTGGTGTTCAAGACGCTGCCCATCTTCTTGATGACGCCCATCGCCGGCCCGCTGGGCGACCGCTTCGACCGCAAGTGGATCATGATCGCGGCCGACATCGCGCGTGCGACGGTCGCGGTGGCCATCATCGGTGCCTACTGGGCGGGCAGCTTGCCAGCGGTTTTCGCGATGGTGTTCGTGGGCACCAGCTTCGCGGGCCTGTTCATTCCGGCGCGAACCGCGAGCTACCCACAGCTGTGCAACGAGCGGGAGCTTCCCGTCGCCCTGGCGCTGTCGGCGGGCACGTGGTCGGTGATGCTGGCCTTCGGGGCTGCCGCCGGCGGGCTGGTCACGGCGTTTGCGGGCATCGAGGCGGCGCTGCTGCTCGACGGGGCGACCTTCTTGCTGTCGGCGTACTTCTTGTGGGGGCTTCCGGCGATCCCGCCGACCGAGTCGGACTCGCAGGTCGACGCGGGCTTTGCCGAGGGGGTGCGCTACCTGCGCCAGCGGCCGTACCTGGCGTCGGTGCTCACGCTCAAGAGCGCCATCGGCCTGGCCGCCGGCGTGCTGGTGGCCATCCCCGCCTACGGCAATGGCTTGTTTCCGGTGACGGTGGGGCCCATGTTCATCGGCTGGCTGTACTTCGGGCGGGGGCTGGGTGCGCTCACGGGTTCCTTGGCGGTGCGGCGCCTCACCGGCGACTCGCCCAGGGTCATGCGACGCACCATTCCGCTGGGCTTCGCGCTGGCGGCGGGGGCGTACACCGTGCTGGGTCAGGCGCCCAACATCTGGGTGGCGGGGCTGTGCTTCTTCGTGGGCGGCGTAGGCACGGGCATCGTGTGGGTGTTCGCGTCGAACCTGGGCCAGATCGCGAGCGATCGGGAATACCGGGCACGCATCTTCAGCCTGGAATGGGCCGGAATGATGGTGCTCACCTCGGGCATCAGCTTCGCGGCGGGCTGGGGCGTCGACCACACGGCGCTGACCTACCAGATGCTGTGCACCGGCACGGGCTTGGTGCTGGTGGTGCCGATGTTCGCCTGGATGGGGGCGCTGGTGGTGCTCAGGCCCGAGGGGACGGGCAAGGTGGATCTGTCACCGCAGCTCGACGACAGCCCTCACCGGTAGGTGATCCGACATCGGCGCGGCCTCTTGCAGCACCTCGGTGCGCTTGGGCGCCAGGCATCGCTCGTCGCCGTCGCGCACGTACACGCGGTCGAAGCGGTCGGCCACGCCGGGGTAGGTGCCGGCGCCGGTGCCCGTGGCCGCGGCCACGTCCACGAAGCCGGCCGCGGCCAGCCGGGCGTCGGTGACCTGGTCTTCTGAGTTGTCGTCGTACAGGTTGAAGTCGCCCATCAGCACCATGGGCGCCGCGGTTCGCTCGGCCTCGGCGAGCAGCTGGTCGATCTGGCCACGCCGCACCCGGGCCGAGCGCTCGCTGTTGCTGGCCTGAAGGTGCGTGTTCCACACCGCCAGCGAGCCCCAGCCCGACACGTCCATGGTGCTGGCCAGCACGCCCTTTCGCTTGAAGCGCTCGATGCCGCGTGCGTCGCGAAAGTGCACCACCCGGCTGCGCTTGACGTCGTGGCCGGTGACCATGGCCAGGCCGGAGTCGCCCTGGTCGCTGTTGGCGGCGAACAGGCCGCGAATGCGCAGCAGGGGCATGGCCCCGCGCCAGACCTCTTGCAGGCCCACCACGTCGAAGGCCTGCTCGTCGAGCCACTCGCCGATGGCGGGGATGCGCTGCTTGCGCTGCTTGGCGATGGGCGAGGGCAGCCCCCACGTGTTGTAGGTGAGCACGTCCAGCTCGCCGGAGCCGTCGCCACAGGCCGCGGTCGCGGGAGCGGCGAGAACCAGAGCAGCGATGGCGGTGAGCAGCCTCATGGCTTCAAGTTAGAACCAAGTTCCTCCAGCCTCAAGGGGTTCACGCAATGTTCGCGGCCTGGATGGTGATCATCGGCCTGGCGACGGCCTACGAGACCGATCAGCTCACCGACCGGCACCTGCCCCTGCGCGACATCACACCCGCCGCCAACGCCAAGGCCAACGAGATCGTGCGGCAGTCCATCGACGAGACCAACCGGCGCACCGGCTGCGATGCCCCGGTGGCGCGAACCCGGCGGGTGCTCGCGCGGCGCCTGCACCACAACCTCGCCAGCAAGAAGCCGGTGTGGTCCCGCGGCCTGTTTCGGGCCCCCGGCTACACGGTGTACAGCCACTGGATGGAGACCGATCCCGCCGTCGAGCGGCGGTCCTTCGCCCGCCCGCGCACCGACATCTACAGCTCGCTGGCGGTGTGGCACTCGTTCGTGCTGTCGACGGCCGGGACCACCAGCACCTTCCGCCTGGGCGACGTGTTGATGGGGCCCGACAAGCCCGACCACTTCTTTGACCTGGGCTGGCGCTACTGGAAGCGTTCGCGGGAGGGCAGCGAGCCCTTGCGCGGCATTCGCTGGGGAGCGGCGACCGAGAACACCATCTACGGCATGTTCACCAGCAAGACCTTCAGCTTTGCCGACCTCGCGGCCAACCATGCGGGCTTCGTGTGGTTCGACCAGCTCTTGGAGGTGGACGGGGACATCGTTCGTGGCGACGACGGGTGCCTGGTGCAGCGCCGCGACTTCGACTGGCGCGACTGGGTCAGCGACGACTGGGACGAGGTGCTCAACCCCAGCGTCCACACCAGGCTGGTGCAGCGGGGGCTCACTCGGCACCTGCGCCGGCACCGCGAGGCGTACTGCGCCAGCTATGCGCAGTGGGGCGATGGCCATGCCGAGCACCTGGCCGCCAAGCTCGCCGAGCGTCCGGTGTACGCGCAGGGGCGCATCCCGCAGCGCAGCGATCCCTACCAGCTCGACCGGCTGTGTGCTGAGGGCTCCACCCCCTGATACCGGGCTCGACCCACGTGAATGGAGTCCCCCCATGGCATTCGAGAACCTGGTCGAGCTGTTCGAGACGAGCGTCGAGAAGTACGGGAGCGCCGACCTGTTCGGCACCGTCAGCGGCGGCAACTGGACCTGGGTCACCTTCGGCGACGTGGGAGCCATGGTGGACAAGGCTCGGGGCGGCCTGGCCGGCCTGGGTGTGGGCGCGGGCGACAACGTCGCGGTGATCTCGAACAACCGCGTCGAGTGGGCAGTCGGCTGCTACGCCACCTACGGCCTGCGCGCGGGCTACATCCCGATGTACGAAGCGCAGAAGAAGAAGGACTGGAAGTACATCCTGGCCGACTCGGGTGCCAAGGTCTGCCTGTGCGCGACCCGGGTCATCTACGACCAGGTCGTCGAGCTGGTGGCCGAGATCGACACGCTGCAGCATGCGGTGTGCTTCGAGGGCGATGGCGAGGGCTCGTGGGCCGCGCTGCTCCAGGCCGGAGCCAGCAACGAGACCGAGTCGCAGCAGCCCGAGTCCACCGACACGGCGGGCTTCATCTACACCTCGGGCACCACGGGCAACCCCAAGGGCGTCATCCTGTCGCACGGCAACCTGACCTCCAACATCATCGCGCTGCAGAAGATCTTCCCGCTGCAGGGCGATGACCGCAGCCTGTCCTTCTTGCCCTGGGCCCACAGCTTCGGCCAGACGGTCGAGCTGCACGGCATGCTGTCGATGGGCGCATCCATCGCGATCAACGACGAGATCCCCAACCTGGTGGGCAACCTGGCGGTGGTCAAGCCCACGGTGCTGTACGCGGTGCCGCGCATCTTCAACCGCATCTACGACGGCGTGAACAAGCAGATGTCCGAGCGCGGGGCCATGATCCAGGGCCTGTTTGCCGATGGCGTCGCGGCCGCCACCAAGAAGAACGCGGGCGAGAGCCTCGGTTTCTTCGAGAACATCAAGCTGCAGCTCGCCGACAAGCTCATCTTCAGCAAGATTCGCGAGCGCTTCGGCGGGCGGCTCAAGTACGCGGTCAGCGGCTCGGCGGCGCTCAACGCCGACGTGGCCAAGTTCATCGACAGCCTGGGCATCGAGGTCTACGAGGGCTACGGCCTCACCGAGACCAGCCCCATCGCGACGGCGAACTACCCTGGCCATCGCAAGATCGGCTCGGTGGGCCTGCCCGTCGACAAGGTGAAGATCGTCATCGACAACGAAGTCACCGGCGACCCCGTCAATGGCGAGATCCTGGTGTACGGCCCCAACGTCATGCAGGGCTACCACAACCGCGACGACGAGACAAAGAAGGCGATCATGGCCGACGGCGGCTTCCGCACGGGCGACATGGGGCGCCTCGACGACGACGGCTTCTTGTACATCACCGGCCGCATCAAGGAGCAGTACAAGCTCGAGAATGGCAAGTACGTGGTGCCTTCGCCGCTCGAAGAAGAGCTCAAGCTGTCGCCGTTCATTGGCCAGGTCATGATCTACGGCATGAACAAGCCGTACAACGTGGCGGTGGTGGTGCCCGACCTGCCCAGCCTCAAGGCCTGGACGGCCGACAACGGTGCGCAGATGAGCGCCGACGACGACCAGGTTCGCAAGCTCATCGAAGACCAGCTGGCCGAGTTCGGCAAGGGCTTCAAGGGGTACGAACGCCCCAAGAAGTTCATCGTCAGCCTCGACGAGTTCAGCACCGACAACGACATGCTGACGCCCACGCTCAAGCTCAAGCGCCGCAACGTGCTCAAGGTGTACCAGGACGCCATCGACGCGCTGTACACCTGACGGCTGGGATCGCCCCTAAAACCCACGCGATCCCGTGCCGACATGAGCAGCATGTCCAGGCAAGAACATGCTGATCACGTCGAAGCTCAGGCCCGTGCCTGGTTTCGGCACGTCGACCTCGATCACCCCGCCATGCGGGTGCTCTTTCAGATCGCGCTCGCGCGCCGGCGCCATCGGGGGGATCGATGACCGCCGCCATCGCCGATCTGGTGCGGGGCGGGCTCGGCTCGCTGCCCGGCGCCTACTCCCAGCTCTCGACCGTGCTCGCGCGGCCGGCTCCGCGGGCCCGGGACATCGCCAACGCGGTGCGCCTGGACCCCGGGCTCACCATGCGTCTGCTCAAGGTGGTGAACAGCGCGGCTTACAACCCGCCTCGACCGGTCGAGACGGTGAGCCGCGCGGCGCAGCTGGTGGGAACGCGCGAGCTGCAGAAGATGGCGCTCGCCACCTCGGTGATCCACATGTTCCGCGGCATCCCGGAGCACCTGCTGAACATGAGGTCGTTCTGGACCCACAGCATCGCGGTGGGCGCTTGTGCCGAGATCATCGGGCAGCGCATCCGTCACCCGGAGCGTGAGCACCTGTTCGTGGCGGGGCTGCTGCATGACGTGGGCACCCTGGTGGTGTGCCTCAACCAGCCCGCGGTGGCTCGCCGGGTGTTCATCCACGCCGAGAACAGCGGCCACCTGCCCGATGCGGTGGAGCGCGAGATCCTGGGAGTCGACCACGCCCAGGTGGGCGGTGCCTTGTTGCGGTCGTGGGGACTTCCCGCCATCTACGCCGACGTGGTCGAGCGCCACCACCGGCCCGGACCTGCCGGGCTGTACCGCCACGCGGTCGTCGCCTCGATCGTGCACGTGGCCGACATCGTGTGCACCGGGCTGCAGATGGGCAACAGCGGGGAGCGCTGCGTGTCTCCGCTCGACCCGGCGGCCTGGGAGCTCTGCGGCATCACCGAGCACGATCTGCCGGACATCGTTCAGCTCACAGAGCGCCGGCTGGAGCACCTGACGGGGGGGTTGTTGTAGCGCACCCGGCCTCCGTGCCCGTTGCTGCCGGCACTTGCACAGGCACGGAGGCTTGTGCTCCTTGCGAATGCCCAAGGAGAACGGGCCTCCGTGCCCGTTGCTGGCACGGATCGCCCTCGCTGTTGTCATACTCGGCCCATGAACTGGCTCCGCTCCTTGTGCATGCTCTGCTTGGTGATGCTCGCGTCACCGGTGCACGCCGAGCCGCATCCCGAGCCCTTCGCGCCTGGCTGTGCGCAGGGTGCGGGGCTGGCGGGCGGCATCGCCTTCGCCCAGCGCGACTGGGACTTCACCACACCGGGGCCGCTGGCCTTCGCCGGATCGCCGATGCTGTCGGTCCGGTGCATGGGCATCGGCCCGTTCGGGCTCACCACGTGGTTCGGCGTGGACATGGTGCCGCTTTACCTGCACTCCTACCGGCGCCTGGGCACGCGCGGACCCCTGCTGATGATGGGCACGTGGGGGCGCGGCGTGCGCTGGAACCACCAGATGTTCGGCATCCAGCTGGTGTCGAACGGCCTGGTGTGGGGCGGTGGGCTCCGGTACTCGGTGCAGGTCGGGTACAAGGAGGGGGGCATCCGACCAGGCATCGACGTGTCGCTCAACGTGCTGGCGGGCGTCGAGCCGGACCTGCAGCTGGTGGTGCGCCACGAGGTGTGGCACGGCATGCCCCGCGACCCGTCGGAGCGGGTGAAGTGGCGCATGGTCCTGCTGGGCTTCGATCTGGGGCCCATGCTGGCGCTGCGCACCAACATCCGGCTCAAGAAGGGCTGGTTCGCCCCCGAGATCGGCTTCCGCCTGGGCTCGCTCACCTACCCGTGGGCCAACGCATTGCTGCAGCCCACGCTGCTGTCCGAAATGAACCTGCACGCGCCCGGGCACCCATCGATTCGCTTCAACCGCTCGGACTGGTACGTGCGCTTCGCATTCGGCGGGGGGGCGACCCTTCGTGATGGGCGTCCGGTGCCGCTGGGTGGCGGCGCCTTGCTGTTCCACGCCTACGATCGCCAGTCCGTGCTGAGGCTCGGCGCGCTGGCCGGCGCGGACATGCTGGTTGCGGATGTCGGCATGGGCTGGGTGTGGTAGCTTCGCCGGCATGAATGACCTGCTGAAGTACGGTGCCATCGGCATCACCGGAGCCATCGTGCTCTTTGTGGGCGTGACCTTCACGCTCGTTCCCGCCGAATACGGGGTGAGTCGCACCCGCGAGATCCCCGTGGCCTGCGACGTCGTGTTCGACCACGTCAACAACGTGGTGCTGGCGCAGACGTGGTCGCCCTGGAAAGACGGTGACGACACCATGAAGGTCACGCTGGGCAGCCCCACCGAAGGGGTGGGTGCGTGGTACAGCTGGACCAGCGAGAACAGCGGCGAGGGCAAGCTGACCATCAAGGTCGCCGAGCGCTGCGAGCGCATCGAGAACGCACTCGACTTTGGCGCCATGGGCAAGGGCGTCGGCTACTGGACGTTCGAGGCCAGCGGCGACGACAGCACCAAGGTCACCTGGGGCATGAAGGCCCGGGCATCCGGGGTGATGGACCGGTGGTTCGGCCTGTTCATCGACGGCATGGTGGGCCCCCAGTTCGAGCGCGGCCTCGAGCTGCTCGACGACGTCACCCAGAAGGCGCCGCCACCCCCGCCCAAGACGGCGATGCCCGGTGAGGGCGAGGGGACGGCCGAGGACGTGCCCGTGATGGGCGGCGGGGCCAGCGCCGAGGGGTTTTAGGTCTGGCGGGCCGCTACAGAAGCGTCACGACCACGAGCGCCACCACCGCCAGCGCGGCGAACGCGGCCAGTGCCAGGGCGGTCATGCTCATGGCGGCCGTGCCCGCCAGGGCGACGCGGGTGACGTTCACGCCGGTGGTGGGCGGCGGCTCGTCTGCGAAGTCGTTGGGAGGGGTGATCTGGGGGCTGGCGGCCGATGCGGGGGGCTCGTGGATTGGCTCTTCGGCGACCTGTGGGAACGAGTCGTCGGGGTCGTCGTCCATCGCGGCGAAGTCGATGATGCTGCGAGCGACTTCGCGGCGGCTCTTCTTGGCGGGGCGGGGCGGCTCAGCCGAGGTGGCGGCGTGGTCGGCGGGTGGTCGGGCTGGCGAGGTGTCGCTGCGCTTTGGCCGCGGAGGCGGGGCGTGAACGGGCGCGACAGCCAGCCAGGCGCCGTCCATGGGCTCCGTCGCAGGAAGGGGTAGTCGGGTTCGGCGCGGACCCACCAGTCGCCGTCGCTCGCCAGCGGGGAGCGGATTGGGCGTGGGGGTGGCCGGGGGGACGTGCTGTGGGGGCTGTGGTGTGGGGGTAGGCGGCGCCGCTGCGCTCACCGCAGCGGATCCCGCCTGTGTGAATGGCGGCTTCTTGGAGTCGAAGAGGCGTCTGCGAGCCAATGATCCCTCCTCCGGAAGCGTAGCGCGACGACGACCGGGGACGCATGATGCGGGGCTGAAGTCCCCTGGACGCGGGGAGTAGGTCTGGCGCGACTGGGCGGGGGGGCTGAATTTCGTATATGGAATCGATAAATATGTAAATACACGCTGATGGCGCTGAGATTCACGCGTTGAATTGGCACACAAATTGCTCCATACCGGAATCGAAGGCCCCGATTGCCATCGTCCAGACCGGAGCACCATTTGTCCAGAACGTCCCTCATTCCGTTCCTCGCCCTCCTCGCGGCATGCACGGGCAGCCCGACGACCACCACCTCGGCCGTCGACCCCGAGACCCCCGACGCCAACCGCGCCACGCTGGAGCAGCTGACCGAGGCCTTCGGCTCGCCGGATGCGGTCGAGGCGCCTCCGGTGGTGCTGCTGTACCCCGTGGGCAAGGGGGCCCGCGTGCCCCGCAAGCTGGCCCTGCGCAGCAACCATGTGGCCTTCGGCGGCCTGCGTGGCGAGCTGCCCGACGCGGACGCGGTGCGCATCTCGCCGCCCACGCCGGGCAGCTTTGCGATCACGGGCTCCCACGAGCTCACCTTCACCGCCAGCGAGGGCCTGCTCCCCGACACCGAGTACACACTCACGGTCGAGCGCTTTGGGCTCGGGGACACCACGCTCACCAACGGCGACCAGCCGTGGGTGCGCACCTTCCGAACCCCCAAGCTCGAGCTGGTTCAGCTGTCGCTCGCGCAGGTGCGCGTGCCGGGGCAGGCGGTCGACGTCGACCTGGAGTTCACCGCTCCGGTCGACGCTCAGAGCGTGCTGGACCGGGCCCGCTTCTCGCTGGATGGCACCGAGGTGACCGGCGCGACCCTGCTGGCCAGCAACGACCCGAACTCGGTGCGCATGCGGCTTCCGGCGCTGGACTGGGCCAAGGACGCCAAGTTGATGGTGAACCTGGATGCCGGTTCCGAGCTGGCGATGGACGCCGATCTCACGGCTCCGGCCAGCACGCGCACCACCCAGCTGTCGACGGGGCCCGCCATGTCGGTGCAGTCGGCGAAGCTGCGTGAGGGAGCCGAGGGCTGGTACATCGAGGTGTTCTGCGACGACGCGTCGGTCGACCAGAAGATGTCCTACTACGACCGCGAAGACTGGGACTACTACTGGCTGTCGTCGCGCTGCATGCTCGACGAGGACGATGCCCTGTCCCACATCCACGTCGAGCCCGACCCCGGGGACCTGCAGATTGCGCCCGGGCCCGCGGGATTTCGCATCTTTGGCTCCTTCCCCCGTGGCGACGTGAAGGTGCGCATCGACGCGGGTGCCCGCACCCAGGACGGCGGCACCCTGCAGACCAAGTGGGAGTCGAGCCACCGGGTGGCGGCGCGCTCCAGCATGGTGAGCCTGGTGAGCAAGGGGCGCTACCTGCCGCGCTCGGCGTGGAAGAACCTGGCGGTGAAGCACCGCAATGTCGAGGCACTCGAGGTCACCATCCGCCACGTGCCCGAAGACAACCTGGTGTTCTGGATGGGCGGGGAGGAGCCGGCCGACGACCGCACCTCGAACGTGGTGGTCAAGCGCGTCGTGCGCGTCGAACAGCGGGCCGACGAGATCGAGACCGAGTGGCTGGACGTGGCCGCCTGGCTGCCCCAGACCGACAACGGCCTGTACCAGGTGTCCGTGCGCGGCATCGAAGACCTGAGCGCACCTGCCCCGCAGCCCGACGCCGACGATGACGAGAACACCGCCGGAGACACCGGCTTCTGGTGGGACGAGCCGGAAGTCGAGGTATCGAGCGGTGGCCCCGTCGACGCGACCCGGCTGATGCTCACCGACATCCAGCTGGTGGCCAAGGTCGCCGAGGCGCCCCCGGGCACCCGCTGGTCGCCCAAGATGACCGTGTTCGCACTGGGCACGCACGACAACCAGCCGCTGTCGCGCACCAAGATCGAGGTGGTGCGGCGCAGTGGCACGGCGATGGCCAGCTGCACCACCGATGCCCGCGGTGGCTGCACGATCGAGCTGCCCGACAGTGGCCCCGACGACTCTAAGCCCTTCGCGCTGATCGCCCGACGGCATGGCGATCTGGCCTACCTGAAGTTCGCCGATCTGGAGCTCGACACCCCTGCCGATACCGAGGGGGAGCCCTGGTTCGGTGCCGCCCCCTACCGGGCCAGCGCCTGGACCGACCGTGGCGTGTACCGCCCCGGCGAGATGGCCCATGTCGCCGCCATCGTGCGCGACGAGGCGCTCACGGCGCCGGACGAAGCACTGCCCGTGGTGCTCAAGCTCTACGACCCCAAGGGCAAGGAGCTGCGGCGCAAGCTGGTGGAGGCCAACTCGGGCGGCATGGTCAGCGGCGACTTCGCCTTCGCCGACTTCGCCACCACCGGGCCGTATCGGGTGGATGTCGAGGTGGCCGAGCGTGTCGTGGGCACGGTGCGCTTCAACGTCGAGGAGTTCGTGCCCGAGCGCATGGCGGTCGAGGCGCAGGCCATCGATGACGGCTACCTGGCCTCCGACGATGTGCCCGTCGACGTCGAGGCGCGCTGGCTGTTCGGGGGCAACGCCGCAGGCGCCGAGGTCGAGCTGACCTGCCGCCTGGTTCCGGCGGCCTTCAAGCCCTCGCAGCACGCCACCTACACCTATGGACGGTCGACCGTGGGCGAGGCGCCGCGCCCGCTCGATCTCGGCGGCCGCAAGGGCGTGCTGGATGCGGATGGCCGCACCACCATGGACTGCGACGCGGCGTCGGTCTCGGGTGGGCTCGACGGTCCCGCTCGGCTGGTGGCCAACGCGGCGGTGTTCGAGGGCGAGTCGGGCCGCAGCACACTGGGCACCGCGAGCGTGCCGGTGCACCCCGAGACCTACTACGTGGGCCTGTCCACCAACGCGAGCAAGGCCGAGCCGGGCAAGCCCATCGCCGTCGAAGGGGTGGTGGTGGACTGGCAGGGCGCCCTCGATCCCGGCGCGGTCACCGAGGTCGACGTGGAGCTGTACCGGCTCGTAGAGCGCTACGGCTACACCTGGGACGAGGCGTCGGGCCGAAGCCGGTATCAGCGCGTGCTGCGCCGCTCCCGCGAAGAGAGGCTGACCGTGCCGGTGCGCGACGGCAAGCTGCGCGTCGAGCTGACGCCGGAGGCCCACGCCGCGGGCTACCTGGTGGTGGCCAGGTCGGGCGACACCCGCACCGAGCTGCACGTCGAGGGCACCGGTCGCCGCTGGTGGTGGTCGGGCGAGACCGCCTCGGTCGATCAGACCCCACGCCCTGACAAGCCCACCGATCTGCACGTGCGGGTGCCCGGGGATGTCGAGGTGGGCCGCACCGTGCCGGTGAAGGTGACCGCGCCCTACTCGGGCCGCATGCTGTTCACCGTCGAGACCCACGAGGTGGTGCTCTACGAGTGGCACGAGGTGGCTGCGGGCGAGGTGGAGTGGACCTTCAGCCTCGAGGAGTTCGCGCCCAATGTGTACGTCTCGGCGATGCTGGTGAAGGACCCACACCTCGAGTCCCCAGAGGCCTACCTGCCCGATCGGGCCTATGGAATCGCCAACCTGGCGATCACCCCCAGCGAGTTCGTGCACGACATGAAGCTCATCGTGCCGCCCGAGGTCCGACCCCGCCAGCCGATGCGGGTCGACATCGACCTGGGCCCTCAGGACGAAGAGAGCTGGGTCGCCGTGGCTGCCGTCGACGAGGGTGTGCTGTCGCTCACCGACTTCGACAGCCCCGATCCCTTCGACGACATCTTTGCCCAGCGCGAGCTCGGGGTGACGTCCTATGAGACGGTCGGCTGGTCGCTGCTGGTGCCTCCGATGGGGCCCTCCAGCCGCACCGGCGGTGACCAGGCCGGCGGCGGCGGGGGCCGGGTGCAGATGGTCAAGCCCGTGGCCCTGTGGTCGGGCCTGGTCAAGGTGCCACGGTCCGGGACGGCGCACGTGAACATGGACATCCCAGGCTACCAGGGTGAGCTGCGGGTGATGGCGGTGAGCGCAGGCAGCAAGAAGATGGGCCACGCCAGCAAGAGCGTCACGGTGCGCGACCCGCTGGTGCTGCAGCCGACGCTGCCGCGCTTCCTGGCCGCCGGCGACCGCGCCGACATCCCGGTCTTCGTCAGCAACGTCAGCGGGAAGACCCGCGAGATCGAGGTGAGGCTGTCGGTCGACGAGATGGAGGCCTGGCGCCCCGAACACATGGCCGGCGGCGATCTGCAGCCCGTGGTCGAGATCCTCACTCAGCGCACCCAGACCGTGACCCTGAAGGACGGCGAGAGCGCCAGCGTGCTGTTTGGCGTGCGCGTCAACCGCGCTCCTTCGGCAGCCCGCTTCCGAATCGATGCCGATGGTGGCGAGGTGAGCAGCTGGGACGAGCTCGAGGTGCCCATCCAGACCACCGCACCCGAGGTGCGCATGTCCGAGACCGTCGAGCTGTTGCCCGGCGACAACAACCTGGCGGCGCTGTTCGAGGGCTGGCAGCACGGCAGCGACCGCAGCAACGTGTGGATCACCAGCAACCCGTACGGCGAGGCGATGAACCACCTGAAGTACGCGGTGCGCTACCCCTACGGCTGCGTCGAGCAGACCACGTCGAGCACGCGGCCGCTGCTGTACGTGCGCAGCTTCGTGGACGACATCGACCCCATGCTCACCAAGCAGAAGGGGAGCGTCGACGACATGGTGATGCACGGCGTGGACCGGCTGCTGTCCATGCAGACGCCCAGCGGCGGCCTGGCCTACTGGCCCGGCGGCAGCAGCCCCCACGCCTGGGGCACCACCTACGGCGGGCACGTGCTGATCGACGCGAAGGAGGCCGGCTACCCGGTTCCCGAGCAGCCGCTCGACGACGCCATGGACTGGCTGGCGCTGCAGCTGAACGGCCGCGACCCCAGTCAGCTGCACGAACACCGAGAGACGGCGTACATGCACTACGTGCTCGCCCGCAGTGGGCGCGGCCGCCCGGCGCTCGCGCAGAAGCACCTGGAGGCGCTCGACGGCCGCCTGGCCAGTGGCGATCACGACGAGGCGCGCTTCTTGTACCAGGCGTCGATGTACCTGGCCGGCGACCGGCGGCACGAGTCCGCGCTGCGCGCTCCTGGCGCCGACAGCCTGGACTGGGCGCGCCTGAACGACCACACCTTCTACAGCGACCTGCGCGACCGGGCGCTGACCCTGAACCTGTACGCCGATCTGTTCGGCACCGACGCCGCCGGACAGGACCTGGCTGCGCTGGTGGGCCAGGGCCTGCAAGAGAAGGGCGAGAGCCACCACTACACCACCCAAGAGCTGGGTTGGGGCCTGTCGGGGCTGGGCAAGTGGGTGCAGGGCCTCGCCGAGGGCGAGCTGGACGGCGTCGCGATGTCTGTGGACGGCAACCGCCTTGTGGCCGACGACGGCGAGGAAGACGACTACAGCTGGTCGCTCGCCCGGGCCTCGCTCGCCCAGGACGTGGTGGTCACCGTGCCGCAGTTCGACTTCGACGGCAAGGTGTTCGCGGTGGTCACCACCGAGGGCACCCGGGACGGGGAGAACGTGCCCACCGGCGGCAGCGGGCTCGAGCTCGAGCGGCAGATCGTGACCGCCGACGGCCGCCCGGCCAGCGAGGCCA
Organism: Myxococcota bacterium; assembly: GCA_965216925.1. Classification (GTDB taxonomy): domain Bacteria; phylum Myxococcota_A; class UBA796; order UBA796; genus CAYYHT01. The sequence continues at coordinate 398,554 of CBDCGT010000002.1, forward strand.
AGCTGGGAGACCCGCTGTACGCGAGGGTCGCCCTGACCAACACCACCGGCCGCAACCTGGTGAACGTCGCCATGGTGGACCGCATCCCGGCCGGGCTCGAGATCGAGAACCCCCGCCTGGGCCGCGAAGGTGTGCCCGAGGCGCTGGGCGGGCTGGAGCTGTGGCACACCGACCACATGAACCTGCGCGACGACCGCGTCGAGCTGTTCGGCACCATCCCCGCCGGCCAGACCCGCTACGTGGTGTACGGGGTGCGGGCGGTGACGGCCGGTGAGTTCACCCAGCCGCCGGTGAGCGCCGAGGCGATGTACGACCCCACCCGCTGGGCCCGCGAGCTGGGCGGCACCTTCGTGGTGCACGCGCCCTGGGAAGAAGGCTCGTGATGCGCGCGCGGTCGCGTCGCTGGCCGGCCCTGCGGCTGGCCATGACCGCCCTGTCCGTGGTGTGCGCCGTCGCGTACATCGCGGCCTGGGCCGTTCCCCTGCCCGAGCGCCTGTACGCCGGGCACTCAGCGTCGGTGAACTACGCTGATGGCGCTCCGGCCCACGTGTTCCTGTCCACCGACGACAAGTGGCGGCTCCCCGTCGAGCTCTCGCGGGTGGACGCCGACTACGTGGACGCGCTGGTGGCCTACGAAGACGAGCGCTTTTGGTGGCATCCCGGCGTCGACCCCATCGCCATCGGCCGCGCGGCGATGTCCAACGCCAGCCATGGCACCGTGGTGTCGGGTGCGTCGACGATCACGATGCAGCTGGTGAGGCTGCTGGAGCCGCGCCCCCGCACCCTGCGCAGCAAGGGCATCGAGGCCTTGCGGGCCATGCAGCTCGAGCTGTTCATGAGCAAGGAGGAGATCCTGCAGGCCTACCTGACCTACACCAGCTACGGCCGAAACGTCGAGGGCATCGAGTCGGCCTCGCTGGCCTACTTCGGGCACCCGCCCGACGAGCTGTCCAGCGCCGAGATTGCCACCCTGCTGGCGGTGCCGCAGAGCCCGACCCGTCGGTATCCGAGCGCAGGGAACACCGATCGGCTGCGCCAGGCCCGAGACGACATCGCCGCCCAGCTCGAGCTGCCCAACGTCATCGACGAGGCTGTTCCCGAGCGGCTGGCGCCGATGCCCAGAGAGGCGCCCCACGCCGCCATCTGGCTGAACGACGGGTCGACGCGCGTCGACACCACCCTGGACCGCGGTGTGCAGCGCCTGGCCGAGCGGGCCATCGCCGCCGCCGCGCCTGGCCTGGTCGCAAGCGGCGTACACAACGGTGCCGTGGTGATCGTCGAGCACCAGACGGGCGACATCAAGGCGCTGGTTGGCAGCCTGGACTTTCACGATGCCGACCATGGCGGGCAGATCGCGGGCTTCGACGTCCCGCGCTCGCCAGGCTCGGCGCTCAAGCCCGTGATCTACGCGATGGGCATCGAGCGCGGCCTGGTGCTGCCCGAGCACCTCGTCCTGGACATCCCGGCGGCGTACGGCACCTACGCGCCCGAGAACTACGACGGGCAGTTCGACGGCCTGGTGCCCTTGCAAGAGGCCCTGTCGCGCAGCCTGAACATCCCCTTCGTCAACCTGCTGCAGCAGATCGGCGTCGAGGACTTCACCGGCGAGCTGCGCGGCATGGGCGCCGATCACCTGTCTTGGCAACCGGGCCACTACGGCCTGTCCGCGGCGATTGGCGGCGTCGAGCTCACCCCCATCGAGGTGGCGGGCATCTACGCGGCGCTGGCGCAGGACGGGCACTGGCGTCGGCTGCGGGTGCGCCAGGGGGACGTGCCCGATGCGGGCCACGAGGTGCTGGCCCCGGGAGCGACCTGGCTGACCCGGCGTGCGCTGTCGCTCCGGGATCGCCCCGACTTTCCGTCCCGCGTGGCCCTGTCGCAGGCCCCGCGGCGGATCCACTGGAAGACGGGCACCAGCTTTGGCAACCGCGACGCCTGGGCCGTGGGCAGCGGAGAGCGGTACACGGTCGCCGTGTGGCTGGGCAACTTCGACAACACTGGCTCGATGCACCTGGTGGGCGCCGAGGCGGCCGGCCCCATCCTGTTCGACCTGCTGGAGGGCCTGGGCGATGGCCTCGAGCACGCCGACAACCCCAGCGACGACCTCGCCGATGTGCACGTGTGCAGCCTGTCGGGGCGACTGGCGACCGGCGCGTGCAGCCACACCACGGTGGTCAAGGCCCTGCGCACCGCTGTGCCGGCGCAGACCTGCACCCTGCATCGGCACATGGAGGTCGACATCGCCACCGGGCTCGCGGTGCGGCCCGGCTGCCGCGAAGGACGCGAGACCGAGCAGCGACCGCACGTGGTGTGGCCGTCCGCGGTGCGGCGCTACCTGCACGACCGCCGTCGCCAGGCGTCGGCCGCGCCCCGTTGGGATCCAGGCTGCCACGTCGCGGATGGCGGCCCACCCGAGGTGGTGAGCCCGGCCCAGGGCGAGGTGCTCATGCTGATTCCCGGCGTGCCGCCCGTGGAGCAGGAGGTCGCGCTGCAGGGGCAGGCGAGCACGACCGGCACCGAGCTGGCCTGGTTCGTGGACGGGCAGCTGCTGGGCAAGGCCGGCGTGGACGAGCGGATCTGGTGGACGCCCCGCAAGGGCCGGCACGAGATCCTGCTCATGGACGGTGCGGGTCGCTCGTCGAGGCGGTGGTTCGAGGTGCGGTGAGGCCGGCCGGCCCCGCTACTTGCACTTGTGCAGGAAGCCCACGCAGTTGAGCATCACCTCTTGCCCCGGAGCGACGGTCAGGCGGCCGGCATTGGCGGGCTCGGGCTGATCGAACCAGGCGAGGATGTCGTAGCTACCGGGCGGAACGCTTCCACGGGCCGGGTAGCGCTTGTCGCCCGCGACCAGCCACACGTTGCGCGCGTCGCCCTTCCAGTCGACCGTCGCTGGGGTGTCGGCGGGCGGCGGCGGTCGGGTCTCTCTGGGCGGCGGGTTGGTGCGGACGGGGGGCGGGGTTGGCTCGACGGGCTGGGCCGCGGCGTCGTTGGCGCCGTCTTGTGGCGGGTCTGGCGCGTCTCCCACGCCCTCGTCGCCGGGGGCCACCTGGGGAGAGGCATCGGCGCCGTCTTCGCCGCTGGCATCGGGGCCTTGGGTGGGCTCGGACTCGGCGCCGGTGCCTTGGGCATCGTCGCCGGGAGGATCGAGCGGAGGGGGTGGGGTGTCCGGGACCTCGGTGGGCAAGTCGATGGGCGGACTGACGGGGTTTGCGGGCCCGGCGAACACCGCCACGATGGCGGCCAGGCTGATGGCGATCACGGGCAGGGCCAGGAACGGCAGGATGCCCGCCTGAGGGGGCGCGTCCTCGGGCAGGGTGTCGCCCATGCTCGACAGCGAGGGCTGACTCTGGCCCGCGTTCCAGGAGGTGGGGCTGGGCGCTGGCGAGCGCGGCGTGGGTGGCGACAGCGAGCCGTCGGTGGGGGCCCAGGCCGGCGTGGTGTTGACCGACCACTGCCCGCTGGTGCCCGAGTCGGACTGCAGCAGGTCGAGCAGCGCGTCGCAGTCTTGGATGCGCTTTTCGACATCGACCTCGAGCAGGCCAAGGATGCCGGCACGCACGGACTCGGGAATGTCCGGGACGAGCTCGGCCGGGTCGCGGAAGTTGCCGGTGGCGACCTTGTTGAAGACCTGCAGCATGTCGCCACCCTTGAAGGGGGGAGCGCCGCAGACCAGCTCGTAGAAGATGCAGCCCAGGCTGAACATGTCGGCCCGCTTGTCGACGTTGGCGGCGTCGCGGATCTGCTCGGGGGCCATGTACTCAGGCGTGCCCATGGCAACGCCCGACTTGGTGGTGCCGGTGCCGCCGGCGTTCTCGACCACCTTGACCAGGCCGAAGTCTGCCACCTTGGGCACCAGGCCGTCTTCGGTCTCTTCGAGCAGGACGTTGCCGGGCTTCAGGTCACGGTGAATCAGGCCCTTTCCGTGCGCGTGGCGCACGCCGCGCACGACGCCCATGAAGATGCGCACGGCCTCGGGCAGGTTGGGGCGCTGCTCCTTGAGCATCTTGTCGAGCGGGGGACCCGCCACGTACTCCATCACCAGCCCGGGATCGCCCGAGACGTCGATCACGTCGGTCACGGCGACGACGTTGGGGTGCCGAAGGCTGGCTTGCACCTTGCCTTCCTGCATCAGCCGCTCGCGCACCGCCTTGGTGCCTGCGGACAGCACCTTGAGCGCATGGATGGAGCCAAGCTGGGTGTGGCGCACGCGATACACCGCGGCCATGCCTCCCTCTCCGAGAAGCTCTTCGACCTCGTACCGCTCGACGGTTTGTCCGGCGTGCACCCGGTAGACCTCTTCCAGCGCTGACCCTCTTTTCCGTACCTACCAGGTCAATAGTACGGCGACTCCAAGGCCGAGCGCTACGCCTGTGCTCGCCACGGACCCGACCACCATGCGATTTGTCCGCTTTTGAAGGGCGGGTAGGCGGGCATCGTCTGTTTCGGGATTCGCGAACCGACGCCGATTCAATTCGGCGCCCACCAGCAGTCCGGTGGCCAGGATGGCCGCGCCGCCGGCTGCGGCTGCGATCTCGATCGGCGGCCGGTCGGGCAGCGGAGGGGGAGGATCGACGCGCAGCTCGAGATCCGGGAGCGGGTAGCTGGGCAGGCTGCTCTTGGGCCAGACGTACTTGGTCCACACGACGTCCCCGCCCGCGTCGAAGTACTGCACCACCGCGGGCCAGGCGTTGGGGCGAAGCCGGCCGGGGCGGCCGTCGATCTGCAGGTGGCCGCTCGCCGGCTTGAGCAGCTCGTCGTAGGTGCCGTTGGACACGTCGATGGCCACGTAGTCGTCGAGCACCGGGCTGCCCTCGGGCACCATCTCTACAGGAAACCGGTACTCGGGCTCCAGGCTGCGTGCAGCGGCGAAGGCCTGGGTGGTGCGGGTGGCGTCGCGATCGACCGCACCCTGCAGGCCAACCAGGCGGTGCACCTCGGCGGACAGGTGGCGCTGGACCGGTTCGTCCAGGCAAGGCATCCCGTCGACGGCCTGATCCGACGCCCGCTTGAACGCGTCGAGCTCGAGGTTGGTGAACGCGGCCTGAGCGCGCTCGATGTGGCCGTACACGTCCGAGGTCGTCACCTCGACCAGGCAGTCGGCCCAGGCCGAGGGGCTCGCGAGCGCGATGGCCGTGAGTGCGACCCTCACAGGCCCGCCGGGGCCAAGATGAAGTACGCGCCGCCGCCTTTCTCGGCCATGCCGTCGTCCCAGTTGGCGCCGATCACCAGATCTCCGAGTCCGTCGCCGTTCATGTCTCCGGGCGCCACGAGCGCCCAGCCGGCGTGTTGGCTGTCATGGTACCCGTCGTAGGTAGCCGCGGCGACGCTGGCGGACCGGAAGCCCGAGATGGGCCCGCGAAAGATGTAGGTGCGACCGGTGCTGCCGTGAAAGGGCGCGCTGATCGCGAAGTCACCGAAGGTGTCGGCGTCGGTGTCTCCCAGTCCAGCGATGGCCGACCCGAACTCGTCGCCGCCGTTGAGCCCGTCGATGCGAGCGTTGGCGGCCCCCAGGGCACGGAAGGCCGGATGCGGCGCGAGCAGGAGGTAGGCGGCGCCAGTGCTGGCAGCGGGCAGGTCGAAGAATGGCGCGCCGATCAGGATGTCATCGATTCCGTCGCCGTCGACGTCACCGGCGTTGGCCACCGCGCGCCCCGCTTGGTTGTCGGCGCGTTGGCCCTGGAACAGCGAGTCGTGGTCGCCGCGCAGCGCGAGGTTGCCGCTGATGGGTCCGCGGAAGAGGTAGGAGTGCCCGCGCCGGGGAACGGCACCCAGTCCGAAGCGCGGGGACGTGGCCAGGATGTCGTCGATTCCGTCGCCGTCCGTGTCGCCGAGTGCCGCCACCGCCCAGCCCCCTGCATCGTCGTTCCAGAATCCTTCGAGGCGGGCCTCGGCGTTGCCCAGGCTCCCGGATGCCAGGCTGGCGCCGTCGAGCAGGTAGGCGGCTCCGACGTCGAGGGCGCTGGCCGAGTCGTGACCGGGCGCGCCCACCAGGATGTCGAGCACGCCGTCGTCGTTGACGTCGCCGGCCATCGCGATCGAGTAGCCGGCTTCGTCGTCATCGTCTTCGCCGGTGAAAACGAACGTCGCGTCGTCGCGATCCGCGGCGCCGGCATCGAAGCCGTCGATGAACACGGTGGCCTCGCCCTTGCCCCCGGCGAGGGGGGCGCCCACCACCAGGTCGACGCTCAGTCCGGCATCGAGCATGCCGCCGTCATGGGCCCAGCCAAAGCGCGCGTCGGCTTCGGTGCCCCAGATGGGGATGCCCACCGACTCGACGCTGTCCGAGGCCGACACCTGGGACAGCACGATCCACACCGCACCGGTGCGGTCGCCGGTGCCGGACTCGTCGGCGGCGTAGGGCGCGCCGATCAGCACGTCCGCGGTGGCGCTGCCGTCGACGTCGCCCGGGTCGGACAGGCTGTGCCCCAGGTTGTCGTTCACGTCGGCGCCGAACAGGGCGTGGACGCCGGCGTCATCGAGGGCGAATGTGCCGTCGAAGCCATCGGTGCACGGCGAGGCCGATGCATCGCAGTTGTCGTCCAAGCCGTTGTTGCAGATCTCGGCCTGGCTGGGGTTCACGGCGTTGTTGGTGTCGTCGCAGTCGCCGCCGGTGGTCACGCCGGGCTCGTTGGCGCAGCTGACGATGGCCGTCGCGTCGTCGCCGTAGGTGTCGCCATCGGCATCGTCGTACCAGGTGGTGCCGTCGATGAGGGAGGGATCGGCGGCGTCGACCAGGCCGTCGCAGTCGTCGTCGTCGCCGTCGCACACCTCGGCAACGGCCGGGTTCAGGGTGTCGTCGTCGTCGTCGCAGTCGGTGTTGTCGGCCACCCACCCCGCGGGCGCGCTGCAGGCCACCAGCTCGGGGGCGGTCGCGTCGCCGAAGCCATCGGCGTCGTCGTCGGGGTAGAAGGCGCTGGCGTCGGTCACATCGGTGTCGGCGGCGTCGGTCTTGCCGTCGCAGTCGTCGTCGGTGGAGTTGCAGACCTCGGGCGCGCCGGGGAAGGTCGTGCCGACACTGTCGTCGCAGTCGGTGTCGTCGGCCACGTAGCCCACGGGCTGGTCGCACTGGTCGAGGGTCTGGGAGCTGTCGCCGAAGCCGTCGCCGTCGCTGTCCAAGAACCAGGTGACGTCCACGACGTTGTTGTCGGCGGTGAGGTCGCAGTCGTTGTCGATCAAGTCACACAGCTCGGGTGCGCCCGGCCACGTGAAGGGGTCGTTGTCGTCGCAGTCGGTGTCGTCGGCCACGAAGTCGACGGGTGCCGAGCAGGCGAGCAGGTTGCTGGTGCTGTCGCCGAAGCCATCGCCGTCCTGGTCGAGGTACCAGGTGGAGGCATCGATGCTGTCGAAGCCATCGGTGGTGCCGTCGCAGTCGTCGTCGACGCCATTGCACTGCTCGGACGCCCCCGGGTGGATGGTGTCGACGGTGTCGTCGCAGTCGCCCGACGCGGCCACGAAGCCGCCCGGAGCGTTGCAGGCAGCCAGCGCGGATGCATCGACTCCGGCCCCATCGCCGTCGGCGTCGCGGTACCAGGTGGTGCGGTCGCTGACCGAGCTGTCGGCGTCGTCGATCAAGAAGTCGCAGTCGTCGTCGATGCCGTTGCAGATCTCGGTGGCGGCGGGCGACACGGCGCCGTCGGTGTCGTCACAGTCGCCGGGGTCGGCGACGCTGCCCGCGGGCTGGTTGCAGGCGGCGCTGATGCTCATCTCGTCGCCGAAGCCGTCCTGATCGGAGTCCAGGAACCAGAACAGCGGCTTCACGTCGTCGTCGTTGTCGTCGATCAGGGAGTCGCAGTCGTTGTCGACGCCATCGCACTGCTCGGATGCGTCGGGGTGCACGGACGCGACGGTGTCGTCGCAGTCGCCGCTGCTGGCGGCGAAGCCGTCGGGGCGAGCGCAGGCATCGATGGTGGGACTGGAGGTGCCGAAGCCATCGCCGTCGTTGTCGGCGAACCAGGTGGTGGCTGAGACGTTGTCGTCGACCGTGCCGTCGCAGTCGTTGTCGCGGCTGTCGCACTGCTCGATGGCGCCTGGGAAGCTCTGGTTGGACGTGTCGTCGCAGTCGGAGCTGTCGGGCAGGAATCCCGTCGGCTGCAGGCAGGCGGTGACCGTCTGATTGGGGTTGCCGTAGCCGTCGTTGTCGGCGTCGGCGTACCAGACCACCGCGTCGATCGCGTCGTCTTCGTCGGCAAGGCCATCGCAGTCGTCGTCGGCGCCGTTGCAGGCCTCGACGCCGTCGGGGTTCACCCCGGGGGCGCCGTCGTCGCAGTCGGTGTCATCGGGCACGGTGCCGCCGGGTGCCGTGCAGGCCAGCGTCGAGAACAGGGGGTCGCCAAAGCCGTCGCCGTCGCTGTCGACGAACCACTCTTCGGGGTCGAGGACGCCCAGATCGTCGTCGTCGATGGCGCCATCGCAGTCGTCATCGAGGGTGTTGCACACCTCGTTGGCGCTGGGGTTGACCGCGGCGTTGCTGTCGTCGCAGTCGCCGGCGAGGTCGGCGGTGCCACCGGGCTGCACACAGCTGGTGACGGACGCCGCGTCCTGCCCAAATCCGTCGCCGTCGCCGTCGGTGTACCAGGTGGGAGGCATCGCGCTGGCGTCGGCGTCGTCGATGTCTTCGTCGCAGTCGTCGTCGATGCCATTGCATACCTCGGGCTCGCCGGGGTTGCGCTGCGCGTTGGTGTCATCGCAGTCGGAGTCGTCGAGCACGTAGCCGGTCGGCGCCTCACACGAGCCCAACAGGACGTCGGGCAGGCTTGCGGTCACGTCGCCGTAGCCGTCGCCGTCGGCGTCGGCGTACCAGGTGGCGGTCAGCTGGCCCTCGCTGGCGTCGCCGTCGCAGTCGTTGTCGATGCCGTCGCACAGCTCCGGGGCGCCGGGGTAGACCAGCGCCAGCGAGTCGTCGCAGTCGGTGGACAGCGAGGCGTAGCCGGGGGGCGGCGTGCAGCCCAGGATGGCGACGGCTGCGGTGCCATAGCCGTCGGCATCGGCGTCGAGGTAGAACTCGGTGGCGTCGAGGGCCTCGCGCTCGTCGGTGACCCCGTCGCAGTTGTTGTCGATGCCGTCGCACAGCTCGTCGGCGTCGGGGTTGGCCAGCCCGGTGGTGTCGTCGCAGTCGGTGTCGTCGGCCACGTGGCCGGCCGGCGCGGTGCAGGACAGCTGGGGCGCGCCGGCGTCACCGAAGCCATCGGAGTCGGTGTCGGCGAAGAAGACGAGCGGATCGATGGCACTGTCATCGGCGATGCCGTCGCAGTCGTCGTCGATGGCATTGCAGACCTCCGGTGCCCCAGGACGCACGGTGACGTCCGCATCGTCGCAGTCACCCCCCTCGGATGTGGTGCCCGCGGGCGCGATGCACGCCAGTACCGCGGTTGCCGGGTCGCCAAAGCCGTCTCCGTCGGTGTCGTCGTACCAGCGGGGCAGGGCGAGCGCGTCGGGGTCTTGATCGTCGAGCAGGGAGTCGCAGTCGTCGTCCACCCCGTTGCACAGCTCGGGGGCGGCACCGTGCACGGCGAACTCGGCGTCGTCGCAGTCGTCGTCGAGCGCGACGTAGCCCGGCGGCTGGGTGCAGTCGGCGGTGGCCAGCGGCACGTCGGGCGTGCCGTGTCCGTCTCCGTCGGCGTCGAGGTACCAGGTGTTGCCTTGGTTGCTGTCGTCGTCGTCGTCGACGTCGCCATCGCAGTCGTTGTCGATCCCGTCGCACACCTCCTGGGTGCCGGGATGGACGCTGGCGTCGTCGTCGTCGCAGTCGCCGTCGTTGTCGACCGCCTGGGATGGGGCGAAGCAGGTGGTGAAGCTGACCGCGGGATCGCCGTAACCATCGCCATCGTCGTCGAGGTACCAGGTGGGCTCGGGAGCGCCGTCGTCGACGGCGTCGTCGCAGTCGTCATCGACCTCGTTGCACACCTCGGCGGCCCCGGGGTTCACCGAGTCGTTGGCGTCGTTGCAGTCTCCGGCCTGGGTCACCCAGCCGGGCTCGGGATCGCAGGTGGTGACCCCGCTGGTGTCGTCGCCGTAGCCATCGGCGTCGGCATCGACGTACCAGGTCTGCGCCGCGCCCACGCTGGCGTCGGTCTTGTCGCAGTCGATGGCGTTGGGCACCGAGTCGTCGTCGAGGTCGAGTCGGGCGTCGAGCTCGCCGTTCGTGATGTAGGTGCAGCCGCTTGCGAGCAGCAGCAACCATACGGTCAGTGCCCTGGGCATCCAGATGTAGGTCGTCTCCGAAGCGCACGATAGCAGCTCATTCCGCACGCTGCCGGTTCGCTTGGCTTCGCGCTTGGCGTAAGGTGTCGCGGTGAGCGCAACGCAACCGTCCGTCCCGCCCCCATCCAACGCCGGCGAGGCCTATCTCTGGGCACTGGGCATCGCGACAGGTGTGTGCGTGGTGGTGGCGGCCTGGGTGGTCGAGATGAAGGTCTCGGGGGTGCCCATTTCGCCGGCATCCGCGGGCCCAGTGCACATCAGCAATCCGCTCCTCTTCCTGGTCGACCTGCTTCCGATCGCGCTGGGCTGGATGTTGGTGAACCGCGCACGAACCGAGCAGTTGTCCAGCTCCCACGGTCGCATTCGCCGGCGGCTATCCGAGGCCAACGTGCTGGCACCGCTGGTCACGACCGTGCTCGACGCCGTGCTGCTGGCCAACAGCGATGGCCGCATCGAAGAGGCCAATCCAGGCGCCGAGCGCCTGTTCGGCTCGTCGGTCGATGTGATCCGCGGCCGCACCGTCGCCTCACTGCTGCCCGACTACCAAGAGGTCGGCGCGGCGCACCGCGAGTTTCGCAAGACAGGCCGCGGTGAGGTGCTGGGGGTCGAGTGGCGCATGACCGCCATCCACTCCGATGGCACCAGCCTGCCCGTGCGGGTCTCCTACTCCACCTTCACCGTCGATGCCGACCAGAAGACGGTCTACGTGGTTCGAGACATCAGCGTCGCCGTAGCGACCGACCAGAAGCTGCGCAGCCAGGTCGAGGCCGCCATGTCCGAGCGCGATGCGATCGCCGGGCGCATCGAGGTGCTGTCCCGCATCCATCTGCAGATGCGCACGCCGCTGCAGGCACTGGTGGGGCAGGCGTCGCTGGCGGGCGACCGCACGCTGGTGCGCCACGCACGGGGCGTGCTGGGCACGGTCGATCACCTGGTCGACCTGGTGCGCCTCGAGAGCGAAGACTTCAACGTGCTGCTGGAGCCGGTGCCCGTCGCGCGGCTGATGAGCGAGCTGGAGGGGGCCTACAAGCCGAGCATGACGGCGCGCGGTGGGCGCTTCGACCTGCAGGTCGATCCCGATGCCGGATCGGCCCGCGCCGATCCGGGACGGCTGCGCCAGATGATGCACTTCATCGTGGGCAGCGCCGTCGAGGCGGCCGGCGACGGTGGGGTCACGGTGGCGGCGATGCCGGTGGTGCACGAGGGGCTCAACTGCGTGGCCTTCGTGGTCGCCGACACCGGTCCTGGCATGCCGCAGCAGCTGCTCGACGCCGCCATGGACGTCGACCCCGAGGCCCTGCGCGACCTGGGCGCAAAGGGCCTGGGCCTGGCGGTGGCCCGGCGCCTGGCTGTGGTGATGGGCGGCGAGCTGACGGCGCACAGCGAGCTGGGGCGCGGAGCACGCGTGGCCCTGCGCCTGCCCGGCATCACCACCCAGCGTCCCACCGAGCGCGAGCTCGACACCAGCGACACCATCCCCCCCGAGGCCTTCGCCGACCCCGACACCGACGAGTCGGCGATGCTCTTCTCGCGCGGGCTGGTGATGGTCATTGGCGACGAGCCGCTGCGCGAGCAGGTGACGCGGGTGCTGAATACCGGTGGCAAGGGTGTTCGGGGAGCGCCCTTCAACAAGGCTCTGGGCCGCCTCAAGAAGGAGGCTCCCTCGGCCATCGTGCTGCCTGCAGCCGACGACGCGTGGCCGATCATGAAAGAGGTCAAGGGCGACCCCAAGCGATCCGAGACCCGATTCGTGGTGCTGTGCGACGGCGAAGAACAGGCCGAGGCGGCGTACGCGGCGGGTGCCGCCGAGCTGCTCGAGCAGCCCGTGCAGGATCACGATCTGCGGGCGGCCCTGGCGCGCTGCCACCTGCCGCCGGCCAACCCCCGAGTCATCGTGGCAGGCGGCACCGCCGAGGTGCGCAAGGACGTGGTGGCCGACCTGCGCGGCGTGGGGTGGTGCACCGTGGGCACGCCTTCGGGGCTACGAAGCCTCGACTTGCTCGAGGCCAGCTTGCCGGCGGCCATGGTGGTGTTCGCCAGCGAGCTGGACACCCAGGCCACCATCCTGGTGAGCGCCATCCGCGCCAACCCGGAGTGGGCGGGCGTGGGCGTGGTTGTGATCGGGGCCGACGACGAGATCTCGGACGCGACGGTGGTGGCGCTGCCTCAAGACGCGCCCACGATGCACGGCGAGGTGCGTCGCGCCGTGACCGATGTCATTGCGCTGCGGCAAGGCTGACGTCGGGGCCTAGCGTGATCTCGGCCGGTAGGGCGCCGCCAGGAACCTGCAGCACGACCGGGCCGCCAGTGGCTCGAAGCTCGATGGCCCACAGGGGCTCGAACAGCGGCTCGGTGAGGGTGTAGGTGCCGGCAGAGAGCGTCACGGCACAGGGGTCGTAGTTGATGCAGGCGATCGACTCGAGCAGCACGTTGACGTGGTTGGGGTCGTCGTCGCGCTGGCCATGAAGGCGGCTGCTCTGGCTGGGCGTGCCGGCCATCAGGTAGGGGCCCTGCACCGTGTTGTCAGCGAGAAAGGTGTCGGATCGCAGCGCCGACGCCGGCTCCAGAAACAACCGGTCGTCAAAGAACACGCCCTGGACGCGCTCGAAGCGGTTGCCCTGCACGGTAACGGCTCCGGGCCCGGCGGTGAGCCCGCGCATCTCGACGGCGTAGCCGACGTTGGTGTCGGGCACCAGCAGCGTGCCGTCGGGGGTCACCGGGCCCGCTGGTCCGAAGTCCACGAAGCTGTTGCCGGTGATCTCGCCCTCGATGGCCCCCCACATGGTGATGCCGTACTGCACCGCGCTGCCACCCGACACGGCGGGGTCTTCGCCGATGAAGGTGCTGTTGCGCACGTCGAGTCGCCCCGTGGCGATGCCGTCGATGCTGCGGGTGTCGATGGCCCGGTAGCCGACCCGGTCGAAGGTGCAGTCGTCGACCTGGACCTCGGAGTCGATCATGTCGATGCCGATGCCGTTGTAGCGTCCCGGCGTGTCGTCGGTCAGGCCGGTGAAGCGCACACGGTCGAAGTGGGCGCGCGCGCCCCCGCTCACCGCGACCCCAGCCATCCAGCGGTAGCTGCTCGGCTCGTACACGATGTCCTCGAGGCCTGAACCGTCGATCTCCAGGTTCTGGAGCGTGACCTCCAGGTCACCCTCGTTGCCGTGCGGGTCGATGGACACCATCGCGCCGAAGATGTAGCTGGAGGTGGGCCGGATGATGGCGGTGGGCGGGCTGGTGTCGGGGCCCATCATCACCAGCGGTCGGTCGATCGAGAAGCGCTGGGTGTAGACCCCGGGGGCCAGGTGCACCTCGCCGCCGGGGCACAGCTGGGTGAACTCCAAGGGCTCACCCGGGGCGAAGTCCAGGCGGCGATGGCCCTCGAGATGGATGGTGAGGTCGTCGGCCACTCCGGGGTTCTCGAGGACCTCTACGCGGACCTTCGCCTCTCCAGGTGCGTCGCCGCGCACGAACCGCAGATCGTCGGTCAGGGTGCCCAGCTCGGGCGTCTCGTTCGTGACCTGGACGGTGACCTCTGGATCGCCGTCGGCCGACAGGGTCCACGACAACTGCAGCGACTCCTGGTCGCAGGCCAGGCGCGCATCGCCGTCGGACGAGAGCTGGATGCCGTGCACGTAGGTGTCGTTCGAGGGACCGGTGTCGTTGGCTGTTTGGCAAGCGCTTGCCAGCAGAAGGAGCGACAGTCGAGTGTACATGTTGCTACGATAGTGGATGGAAGGGTTCATCCGCCGCTGGAGTCCACCCTGCGAACCGTCACCGCAATCATTGCCCTGCTGCTGTCGAGCACCCCCGCCCAGGGCGCGACCCTGCAGGGCCGCGTGTTCCAGAACAGCACCAGCAATCCGTCGTCGGGGCGTGAGGTTCGCGTCTGGCGCAACACGTCCGGCAAGGCGTGGACGATCTACCAGACCACGACCACCAATTCGTCGGGCGCCTACGCCTTCAGCGTGCCCAACGGGGACTACAAGGTCGACGCGCGCATGGGCACCGGGCAGACCGGCAACTGGATGGACCGCTGGTACGACAGCGCGGCCCCCAACAGTCAGGGCTACGTGGGCGAAGATGCCGACGTCATCGCAGTCAGCGGCACCGTCAGCAACATCGACATCATCATGGAGCGCGGTGGCGGCATCGACGCGGGCATCCGGGACTCGGGTAGCCCCGTGGGCGGCGTGCAGGTGCGGTTCCAGCGTGCAGCCGACGTGCGCGTGCACCACAACGACCAGACCAAGGGCAGCAACCCCTCGGCGCACCACGGCAACTTCTACATGCGGGGCCTGGTGCCCGCCAACGACTACAGCTTGCTGGTGTACGACATGTCGGGTCAGCACGAGCTGGGCATCTTCGACACCGGCTACACGGTCAGCACCAACAGCAACAATGGCATCGGCAACTTCAACCTCGCCGCCGCCGCCATCGACTCCAACGAGCCCAACAACGGCCCCACGCAGCTGCGCGCTTTCCAGGTCGACGACAACGGGCTGCGCAGCGTGCCTTCGTCGCCGTGGCAGTCCAGCGGCAGCCGCATTCAGCCGCGCAACGGCGGCGACACCGACTGGTATTGCTGGGAGGCCCTGGCGCAGGAGCGGTACATCGTCTCGGTCACCGCCGAGATCGAGGTCGCGGGCACCAAGCAACCCCACCCGTGGTTCGACCCGGTCCTGGCCTGGTACGACGGCGCCGGGTCCACCAAGCTCGCCGAGGACGACGACTCGCTCGGTGGATGGGACGCCACGCTCGACACCGGCGAGCTCGCGGTCGACCAGGACGTGTGCATGGTGGTCACCGCGCACGGCGACACCAACTACAACGGCAACGGGCAAGGCTCCTGGGGCGACTACGAGATCCTGGTCGAGATGGGCAACCGCCGCCCCCGTCTGTTCGGCTTCGTCTCGGGCATTCCCACGCCCGATCCCCCGGGTTCGGTGGTGGCGGTCGAGGGCACCAACTTCGTCGCGAACCTCACCTACAACGACCCCGAAGACGACGCCGTCACCGTGACCGCGGTCATGGTCGACAACTGGGGCAACCCGGTGACCTCGTTCACCCTCAATGAGCCCAATCCGGGGCAGGCCACGCTGACGTGGCCGGTGAGCCAGGTGGCGGCGCAGGACTCGCCCTACACCATCACCTTCCAGGCCTCTGACGGCGAGTTCACCACCGAGCTGGTGGTGGTGGTCACCGTACAGGCGGTCAACGTCACCCCGTCGTCGCCCACGCTCCTGTCTCCGGCCGACGACAGCGTCTACGAGTCCGAAGACGTCACCCTGGGCCTCATCAACGCGACCGACATCGACGAAGACGATCTCGAGTACGAGTTCCAGGTGTACTACGACGCCCCCGGAACCACGCTGATCGACGAAGACTCGGTGCCCGAGGACGCCAGCGGCAACACCTACTGGACCACCAATGTCCTGGTGCCCGACGACAGCACCGTGGTGTGGCGCGCGCGCGCCTTCGATGGCAACACCATCAACGGGTGGAGCCCCTGGACGCCGTTCTGGAGCTTCTTTGTCGACACGGTGAACACGCCTCCCTCCATCCCTCCGCTCGACAAGCCCTCCGAGGGAGCGGTGGTGTTGTTGCGGCGCCCCGCGATGAGCGCCCTGCCATCGGTCGATCCGGAGGGCGACGACGTCTACATCCACTTCGAGGTGGGTGACGACCCCACCATGAGCAACCTGCTGTCGGTCAGCTCGACCATCCCGCAGTTGAGCGGCAGCTCCAACACCACCTGGTCGGTCGACGTCGACCTGAACTGGGGGCAGACGTACTACTGGCGGGCCTGGGCCGAAGATAGCCGCGGTGGGGTCAGCGACTACAGCGACGTGTGGAGCTTCCGCATCAAGGACAACGTCGAGCCGTCGACCCCGTCGCTGGCCGGCGTGTTCGACAGCGGCTGCTTCGATCGGGTCACCAGCGAGATTCCCACAGAGATCACCGTCGAGAATGCCGACGACCCCGAGGGCGAAGACCTCACGCTCGAGGTCGAGGTGTACGACTACCTGTCCGACCCCGACACCACGGCGGCCCTCACCACCGGCTCGGCGCCGCAGTCCAACACCAGCGACTTCACCGACATCAGCATCGACTCGAGCGTGTTCGTCGAGAACCAGCACTACCGGGTGCGTACCCGGGCCAGCGATGGCTTCGATGTCTCGAGCTGGGCCGAGTGCGACCTGTGGATCGATGTCGAGAACGCGGCTCCGAGCGATGTCGAGATCCTGGCGCCCGAAGACGGAGAGCTCTTCCCCGCGGGCACCTCGTTGGTGGTGGCCCAGGTCACCAACCCCACCGACTCCGACAGCGATCTGCCTGCATCGTCGCTGTCCATCGCCTGGTGCCTCGACGACAACGATGCCCTGTCCAACTGCCCCACCGACCACCTGCTCTGGGACCGCGTCCCGCTGGCGCCGGGCACGTTCACGACGTGGGAGCTGCGCGACCTGCTCGACGACCAGCCGTACACGCTGGCCGCGTGCGGCATCGACGCGGCTGGACTGTGTGGCACGGTCGACCAAGTGACCTTCTCGCTCGGCACGGCTGGCGATGGCCCCGGTGATGGGCCCGGCGACGGACCGGGCGACTCGGGGCTGGGCGTCGACACCGGCTCGACCGGCGACGAAGGCGGCTGCAACTGCGACTCGGGCGGTGGCCCGGTCGGCTGGTTGGTGGTGCCGCTGGTGGCCCTGGCGCTGCGGCGGCGGGAGTAGGCTGGGGCGGCACACCGGCCGACGGGCGGGCGCGACGGCTACCCCACGGAGGGCCTATCTGGACTAGCGCGTAGATTGGCTGCGGCAGCCGGTGCCCAGGTGTCGGGTGGTCCACATCAAGGTGGAGCGGTAGTCCAGCAGGCCGCGGTCGAGCGCGGCGCCGAGTGTGCTGGCCGAGTGGGCAGCTCGGGCGTCGTCGAGGGCGAGCAAGCTGGGGTGGGCCTGCAGGGTGGCGAGCGTGGCTCGCTGTGCTCGGGCATCCTCGAGGGCGCGTCGCCAGGTGTCGAGCGAGGCCAGCAGCCGGGTAGCGGCGTCGGGCGTGCCCGCGCAGCGATCCGCGCCCGTCGCTCGCGCCTCGGCCAGCTGGTTCTGGGCGTTCATCGCCGCGATGCCCAGCTCGGAGGCGGCCGCGTTGGCGTTGCGGAGCGTGTCGATGCCCTGGCGTTGTTGGTCGGGCCCAGGAGCGCTGCCCTGGCGGATGTCGGCGGCGAGCGTCGCGTCGAAGGACTCGGCGGCGGTGGCGGCGGACTCGGTGTGCCCGAGGGCGATGCCGACGGGCACCCGCAGGCGATTGGCGCTGGCTGCGTCGATGGCCTGCAGCTGGTCGAGGTGCTGCCAGGCCTCTGCGTAGCGCTGCTCGCGCACGGCCAGCAGCACCCGGCGTCGGATGGGCTCGGGGTTGCGGGCGTCGCGCGCTGCCCAGTCGGCCAAACGGGTGTCGTAGTCGGGCTGATCGCCCACCTGCTCGAGCACGCGCACCCGCAAGCGGGCCACCTCGGCATCGCGGGGAAAGCCCGCGTCGAGTGCGACCCCCAGCTCTTCGGCGCGGTCGAGCGCCCCGGCATCGAGGGCGGCTCGGGCGGCGGCCAGCCCCCAGCGGGGGTCGGCGGGCTGCCGGGTGTGCAGCGCCTCCCAGGCGGTGTGCGCGGCCTGAGGCCGGTCGAGCATGCTCAGCATCACGGCCTGATCGGCTCGCAAGGCCGGGCTCGAGGGGCGCACCGTCGCGGCCGCCGAGAAGTGTTGACGGGCGGCGATCGGATCGTTGGCGTCGACGCGGGCGCGGCCTTGAAGCCACTGCGCCTGGGCGATGGCCGGGTCGACCTTGACGGCTCTGGCCACCGGGTCGGACCCCGGGGTGCGCGCCAGCAGGCCGTAGTGCACCGCAGCGGAGCGCCCCGTGAGCAGGATGGCGTAGTCGTCGGAGGACAGCGGCGCCGCCCAGGCGGCAGGTGCGCCGCTGGCCGGGGGCGCACCCAGCCGGGCGGCCACCTTGGCCAGCAGGCCGGGCAGCCAGGTCTGTGGCTGGCGCACCGCGCCCGTCTGGGCCGACTCGCTGCAGTCGCCGTCCTGGTCGCACAGGGTCAAGCGCAGGTGCATCTGGCCCTCGCTGTCGCCTTCGAGGGCCAGCAGGGCTTGCCACGGCACGGCGGCCCTGGGGGCAGCGCGCATGGCGGGGGACGGTGGGGCTCCCTCGACCGATGCGCTGACCCCGCCCAGGTCCTGCAGCCCGGCCTCGACCAGGACGGTGTAGAGCCCGGCCAGCTCGGGGCCCCAGCGCACCGACGGGGGGGCCGGCGGGACGACGTTCACCCGCTGATGCTCCAGCCATGGGTCGGTGCCGTCGTCTGGTGGTGGAGCGCTGGGAGAATCGGGGCTAGTGCATGCAGCGATGCCCACCGAGATCAGCGCCAACAAGCCCGCCCGCAGCCTGTGGGGCATTGTGCTACGCGTCGTTGCGTTTGGCCTCGCTGCCGCGCTGATGGCGGTGGGCGCTGCGGGCTGGTGGCTGCATTCCAATGTGCTGGCTGATCTCCCGACCGACCTCTCCTCCTACCGCACCTGGCGGCCGCTGACGACCGTGGTGGTGGTGGATTCCACCGGCGAAGCCCTCGACGAGTTCTACGTCGAGCGGCGCTATTGGGTCGACCTGGACTCGCTGCCCGACCCGGTTTGGCAGGCGTTCGTCGCCGCCGAGGATGGGCGCTTCTTCGAGCACCCGGGCGTCGACCTCCAGGGGGTCGCGCGTGCGTTGGTGGCCAACTGGGAGGCGGGCCGCACCGTGCAGGGGGGCTCCACCATCACGCAGCAGCTGGTCAAGAAGCTGCTGGTTGGCGACGAGCGCCGCTACCAGCGCAAGGCGCGCGAGGCCGTGCTGGCCTACCGCCTGGACCGGGAGCTCGGGAAAGAGGCCGTGCTCGAGCTGTACCTCAACTACGTGTACCTGGGGAGCGGCAACCACGGCGTCGAGGCGGCGGCCCGCGACTACTTCGGCAAATCGGCTTCCGAGCTCGATGCCGGCGAGGCCGCGCTGCTGGCCGGCCTGGTGCCTGCGCCCAGCCGGTACAACCCGCGAACTGCTCCCGAGCTGGCCCGCTGGCGCCGTGGCCTGGTGCTCAGGCGCATGGTCGAAGAGGGCTACCTGCCCCCCGACGAGGCGGCCATCCTGGTGGAGCGGCCCATCGAGCCGGCCGCGCGCAGCGAGACCGAGGTGGCTGGCGTGGCGAGCGCGTACCGCACCGAGGTTCGACGCGAGCTCCGGCGGGCGATCGGCCATGAGGTTGCCTTCCAGGAGGGCTTTCGGGTGGTCGCGGCCATGGACCCGGCACTGCAGGCGGCCGCGGTCGAGGCGGCGGCCATGGCCGTCGAGGCGCACGGCCAACGCCAACCCGAACACCCCGGGGCCCAGGCGGCCGTCGTGGTGGTGGACAACGGCACCGGCGAGGTGGTGGCGGTGGCGGGCGGAGCCAGCCCGATTCCGATCGGCGGCTTCAACCGCGCCACTCAGGCGCGGCGCCAGCCCGGCAGCAGCTTCAAGCCGTACGTGTACGCCGCGGCTCTGCAGAGAGGGCGCTCGCCGCTGGATGTGGTGAACGACGCTCCCTTGAGCCTGCCCGCCGGTGGAGGGCGCACCTGGTCTCCCAAGAACTACGGCGGGGGCTTCGCGGGCCCCATGACCCTGCGACGTGCCCTGGCGTCCAGCTCCAACACGGTCGCGGTGCGGCTGGCGCTCGAGGCCGGTCCCGAGACAGTGGCCTCGATGGCGGCCGATCTGGGGGTGCGCACGCCGCTGCGAACCGATCTCACCATCAGCCTGGGCTCCAGCGAGGTCACGCCCCTCGACCAAGCGATGGCCTACGCCACCATCGCGCGCGGCGGGGTGCCCATCGAGCCGGTGTTCATCCGTGAGCTGCGGGATGGCCAGGGCGATGTGGTGGGGCGCGCCGGGGGCCCGGTGGTGGTGCGCGGCCGTGAGCTCGGCCAGCTGGCAGGTGCCGAGGGCGAGCGCGTCCTGGACGCCGGCACCGCGTACGAGTTGGTGGACATGCTGCGCGAGGTCGTGCGCGCCGGAACCGCACGTGCGGCTGCCGTGCCCGGACTGGACCGGGCCGGAAAGACGGGCACCACCAACAACTCGGTGGACGCCTGGTTCGTTGGCATGACGCCAAGCCACACCATCGCCGTGTGGGTGGGAACCGATGGGTCCGGCTCGCTGGGGGATCGCGAGACCGGAGGTCGCGCCGCTCTGCCGGCCTGGGTGCGTGTCGCCGAAGCACTGCCGAACCAGGAGGGCACGCGCTTCGCCATCCCCCCCGAGGCCACCCTGGTGCCCACCGAGACCGGGTGGGTCGGGCTGTCGCGCGCCCACCTGCCGGGTCTGGCAAACAAGAGCGCGGCGGGCCCGTTGCCGGGCCCGCCGCGCTGACTGCCGCGCTGCGGCTACTCCACCGTGCCGCGCACCAGGGCGTCATCGGAGACGGTGATGCGGAACTCGGCACGGCGGTTGGCCGACCAGGCGACCTCGCCGGTGTCGCGGTCGAGGGGCACCTCTTCGCCGAACGAGGTCGCCGCCAGACGGCTGGGGGACACGCCCATCATCACCATGCGGTCGTGCACGGCCTGGGCCCGCCGCTCGCCCAGGGCGAGGTTGTACTCGGTGGTGCCGCGCTCGTCGGCGTGGCCCTGGATCTCGACCGCCAGGCGCGGGAACTCGGACATGATGCGCGCGTTGTCGTCGAGGGCCGCGAGGCCGGCCTCGTCCACATCGTGCTTGTCGAGGGCGAAGTGCACGCGGGCGAAGTTCTGGACCATCAGCTCGATGGCGGCGTCGCGGTCGGCGGGTGCGACGCGGGTCGGCGGCTTGGCCGCAGACTCGACGGGCTGCGCCGCCTCGGCGAGGGCCTCGGGCTCGGGAGCCTTCTTGCAGGCGGCGAGCAGAGCGATGAGGGCGATGGTGTAGGTGCGGTTCATGGTGGTGTCTCCGGCGCCGGAATCTTGGTCCGGGCTCGGCCACCGCTAGAGCAAGGGGTGTGCCAACACCCTGTCGCCCCTGCTAGAACAGGCAGTCCGTCGGCCTGGGATCGGCCTCGGCGAGGGCCTGCGCGAAGTCGGCCGTGATGTCGGGGGCGGGCTTGAAGCCGCCGGTGACCGAGCCGGTCATGGCTCGGCCTCCGTACCCGGAGTCGTTCATGTGGGCGCGCACGATGACCTGCTGGTCGGGGCGAACCTCGATGGGACCGCCCGAGCGCTGGAACGGCTGTTCCTGCGCGTGGGAGTGCCCCAGGATGCGGCGGTAGAGCAGCTCGCCTTCGGGCGTGACCACCTCCCACCAGTCGGCGTAGGTGTCGCAGTCCTGGTCGGGGGAGTACACGGTGACCGCCAGGCGGTAGGCGCCGGGGTTGCCGGTGGCCAGCACGTGGTCGACGTCGGCGTAGGTGGTGGGCGCCGCGGGGCGTTCTGGGACGTCGATGCGGGCAGGCTGGGGACGGTCGGCCCCGCTGGAGCCACAGGCGAGCAGGATGGCCAGGAGCAGGGTCACTGAAGGGCCTCGCGAATGATGGAGCTTGGCTCGTCGACCGCCGTGATCCACAGCTGGTGGACCGCGCGTGTCGCGGCGACGTGGAGCTTGCGGCGGGAGCCGGGCGTGTCGGGGTAGTAGCGGGCGCTGGCCTCGGCGATGACGACGTAGTCGAACTCGAGGCCCTTCACCTGGCTGACCTCGGTGACCTCGACGCCGGGCGCGAAGCTGAAGTCCTGGTTGGTGACGCGGCGCATGCGGGGCACTTCGCCCCGCTCGAGCCCGTTGGCGTAGATGCCGCTGACCTCGGGCGAGCCGGTGAGCACGGCCACGCTGGCGAGCGGCTCGTCGCGCAGCAGCTGGTTCAGCGCGTCGGCCAGGAAGGCGACGGCGGCGCCGTGGTCGGTGAAGCGGAACATCTCGACGGCGGGTCCATCGCGCTTGACCAGAGGCATGTCGTCGTCTTCGCGCAGGTCGCCCAGCAGGCGCATGGCAAAGCTCACGATGGGGCGCGACGAGCGGTAGGACACCTTGAGGGTGTTGACCGCGACGCCGTCGACCCCCAGGTAGCGAAAGAAGTCGGACCAGCTGGTGAAGCCCGCGTCTTGCATGACGTGCTGCTGGGTGTCGCCGGCCAGGGTGATGGACTTGCGCTGGTCGAGGGTGCCCAGGAGCACCTGGACCTCGAGCGGCGAGAAGTCCTGCACTTCGTCGAGCGCGATGTGGCGGTACCGCAGCGGACGCCGCTTCTGGTGACGCAGGGCTCCGACACGCAGCTGCCAGGCCCGCAACAGCAGCGCGTCGTCCTCGATGTCGAGGGCGGCCGACACCTCGCGGTCGCCGTCCATCCACTCGACGATCTCGCTGTTGCGGTCGCGAGACCAGGTGACGATGCGGGCCAGCTGTTCGCGGGTGAAGGCCCCGGGGGCCATGCTGGCCACAACCTCGAGCATGAGGTCCAGGTTGGTGAGCGCGCTCATCCAGTCGTCGATGGCCTGATCGCCGTTGGCCGGTGCGTCGACGTCGCGCACCTGGCGCCGCAGCACCTCGAGCATGAGGGGGTGCAGCTTGAGGCGAACGACCTGGGCCGGGGTGTCGTCGCGCACGTGCTTGGGAAGGCGGGGGAAGTGGCGCTTGCGCAGCGCGACCGACCACTCCCGAAAGGTCTTGACCGCGACCTTGTGCACGCCCAGCGCCGGCAGCACGTGGCTGACGTAGTCGCGCAGCGCCTTGCTGAACACCAGGAACAGGGTCTGCGGCCCGTTGATGCGCTGGTCTTCGAAGGCCATCCACGCGATGCGGTGCAGGGCGACGGTGGTCTTGCCGCTGCCGGCGGTGCCGCGGATGACCACGAAGCCCGAGGTGGGCTGGGTGATGAGCTGGAACTGCTCGGCGTCGATGAGGCCTGCGATGTCGGGCAGGCGCTTGTCGGTGCGTCGGCGGTCGCCGGCCAGATCGGTGCCCAGGCGGCGATGGGCGCCCTCGCCGGCACCGTAGACCTGCATGGCCGTGCCCTCGCCGCCGGCGAGGCGCGGGAGCTCGGAGCTCTCGTGTGTCCAGCTGGCGGCATCGCTGCGTCGGTACACACCCTCGGGCGACTCGATGCGCTCGAGCTCACCCTTGCGGATGGTGACCGTGCGGCGTGCCGCGACCTCGCCGATGATGGTGCGGTTGCCGAAGTCCTCTTCGTATTCCTCGCCCTGCTGGTAGCGGTAGAACAGGCGGCTGATGGGCGCGTTGCGCCAGTCGACGATGCGAACCCCGCGCTGGATGCGCGTGGCCTTGCCCAGGCACAGGTCGCGCGTCTTGCCGTCTTCGACCAGCCGCAGGTGGGCGAAGTAGGGGCTGGCCGGGTCGACGACCGGCTTGTCGCGTGCCGCCCGCAGCGTCTCGAGCACGGTGAGCTGCTGGTTGTACTGCGCCATCAGCGCGCCCTTGTCTTCGTCTTTGGCCTGAGGCATTTCTTCGCGCAGACGCAACAGGTCTGCGACGATCTGCTCTTCCTTGGCGGGGAGCACATAGGGCTCTTCTTCGAGCAGGGTGGATACCTGACGAAGCAGCTCGAGCTCTTCCTCGACGATCGGGTCGCTCATGGTCCCCTTGGGCAACCGTTCTGCCGTAACATGTCCTCTCCCCCCCGCAGCTCTTCTCCGGACGCCCCCTCCCATGTCCCACGTCGTCACCCGACCCCACGATCCTTTCTCGGCCCTCGATGGCGCGCTCGAAGTGCACCAGGTCCCCATGTGGCAGGACAACCTGTCTTGGGTGCTCGTCGATCGCAGCACCCGTCAGGCCGCGGTCGTCGACGGCCCTCCCGACGCCGACACCTTGCTGTCGTACTGCGAGTCCAAGGGTATTCGCCTCACCACCGTGCTGAACACGCACACCCACGGCGATCACATCGGCATCAACACGGCGCTGGCCGACAAGGGCCTGCTGGCCGACATGCGCGTCATCGGCCCCGAGAAGGTGGCGTCGGCGGTGCCCGGCATCACCGAGGTGGTGTCCGAGGGAAGCCCGGTGCGCCTGGGAGACAGCGTGGGCACCGTGATGGTGACCGAGGGGCACCTCGATGGGCACGTCAGCTTCGTGTTCGGCGATGCCCTGTTCTGTGGGGACACCCTGTTTGCCGGGGGCTGCGGCTACCTGTTCGATGGCCCGCCACAGACCATGTACGAGTCGCTGATGCGCCTGGCCAAGCTGCCCGACGGAACCCGGGTCTGCTGCGCCCACGAGTACACCCAGGACAACCTGCGCTTCGCGTGGACGGTCGAGCCCGACAACGAGGCCCTGGCCGACCGCATCGCGAAGGTGTGGGAGCTGCGCGAGCGCGGCCGCAGCGCCGTGCCCAGCCGCATCGAAGAAGAGCGTGCCACCAATCCCTTCTTGCGCACGGGGTCCCCCACCATCCTGTCCATTCTGGCGCGCGTCATGCCCGAAGCCGAGCTCACCGACGGCGCCGACGCCTTCGCCGCGCTAAGACGTCTGAAGGACAGCAAGCGGTACCGCAAGTTGCCCGATGAGAAGCTACCAATCTAGGGAGCGCACATGGACGACGGGGCAAATCGTGGCGCCATCCTCATCCACGAGCTCAAGAACCTGGTGGCGTCGGTGCAGATGAATGCGATCGTGCTCGAGGGCCACGTCGAAGCGGCCGGCTTGCCCATCCTGCGCGACATCCAGGCGGCCTGCGACCGCATGGCCGTGCGGTCCCGGGAGTTCCTGGACAGCGAAAAGCACCGGCTGATGTCCGATGTCGACGTATCCACCCTGGTGTGGAACGTGGGTCGCTCCGACCTCGAGGCGCTGTCCGAGGCGGGGACGGGCATCGAGCTGCAGATCGAAGAGGACTGCCTGGTGGCCGGCAACGCAGGCGACCTGCGCAGGTTGGTGACGGCGCTGGCCCAGAACGCCGCGCAGGCCGACGCGAAGACCATCTGGCTGCGGGTGGGCGTCGACGGCCCCAGTGTGGTCATCGAGGTTCGCGACAACGGCCGAGGCATCGCCAAGGCCGACCTGGAGCGCGTCACCGAGGCCGGATTCACCACCAAACAGGGAGGAACCGGGCACGGCTTGGCCATGGCCCGGGGGCTGGTGGAGCTTCACCGGGGCCAGCTGGACGTCGACAGCGAGGTGGGCGTGGGCACGACGGTGCGGGTGTCGCTGCCCAAGCGGTGAAGGATTCGGCGCGTCGCCCGACACAACGGGTCGGAGGTCGCCATCCTGAAGCTCGAGACCCTGCTGGTGGCGTTGGTGTTGGTGGTGCTGTTCGTGTACCGGTTTGCGTGATCGGGGCTGCTCGTGCCCGTGCCCGCGCCCGTGTCCGCTACCCTCGGCGCAGACGCTTGTTGAGCCAGTGGCGGAGCATGCCGTCGAACGGTTCGCGCTTTCCGGTGGTGGGGAGGGAGTTCAGCTTCTTCCGGACGCGCTTGAGGTAGGCGGGTCCACTGCCGTGGCCCAGCGCTCGACACGCATGTCGCCGTACGAGACGCCATCCATGCAGTAGCAGCAGAGATGCCCTTGGCTCGCCAGCAGGCGACTTTTGGTGTCCTTCTTCACCGTCTTGGGCATGTTCTCGAAGGTCGGCGCCGGCGTGCCTGGGGTCAGCCGGTGGCTGGTGAAGCTAGCCGGCTCCGACTTCTTGACGATGCGCCTCATCCGCTGAGAAACGCGAGCATGGACCGAAGGCGAACGACCTCCGGATCTTCGTTTGTCAGGGTGTTCGCAACGTCGGCAAGCTCTGTTCGCGCCTCATCGAGGTGTTCTGCGTCGATGAGCTTCGAGATCGCCTTCAGCTTCTCGGCCCAGTCAGCCGGGCGCGGACTCACCCCGAACACGTCGGAGAGCAGCGAGTTGCTGTCGCGACCCTCGGTTGGCGGCGACTCGTAGACCTGGAAGTCGTGCAGGATGCGGATCGCGCTGCCCGGAACGCTGGCGACCACCAGAGGTGAATGGGTGGTGACGATGAACTGCAGCCCCGGGAAAGTCGCGTGTAGCGCCGGTAGGAGGCCGCGCTGCCAAGCCGGGTGAAGGTGCTGCTCGAGCTCGTCGATGACGACGACACCGTCGCCTTCGAGGGGCGAGGCTGCGCCCTTGTTGGCCATGGCCAGGCGACGGGCGAGGTCCATCACCAGCAGCAACACCATGCGCTCTCCGTCCGACAGCTGAGCCAGGGTGAGCTGGGTGTCTCCCTTGTTGAAGACGAGTACGCCGTCTGTGGCCGGTGCGAGCGGGTTCCCGGACGGGTCGACGCGGGAGATGCGCGGGCGCTCGTATTCGTTGTTGTCGATGTCGCTGAGGAAGGCCTTGAGGGCGGATCGTACGACCTCGAGGGCGGGGTTCCGATGGTCGGGGTTCGAGGCGAGCCGGACCTCGTTCTCGAGGTTTTCTTCTCGGCGGAACCATGGAAGCAGCGTCGTGAAGACATTTACCCCCTCGTGGAACGCTCCCCTCCAGGCCTCCGGAACCCGCGGGTCCTGAGGAATGTGGGCCTGGATCTCGAGGCGTCGACTTGGCCTGTCTGTGGGCATCGACTGCAGGACTGGCAGCACTGGCCCTTTGCCCAGCTCCTTCCAGTCCTCCACCGTGCCCTCGATGGAATTCAACGGCAGCTGCCCTCGGGTGCGGGTGACGGCGAGGTTCAGCTTGTCGTCGGTGGTGATCCGGGCGGTGCAGGAGTCAGCTCCAAGCCGGATATCGTCGTCCCAGAGGACCCAACCTTCGCTCTTCAAGGAGAACGGCACGTCGCATGCGGTCATGGCCGCCTGGCTGACAGCCGTCCACAACGCCTCCGCCACACTGCTCTTGCCACTCCCGTTCCGCCCGACGAACACGCAGTACGGCCCCTCCGGCAGCTTGACTTCGAGCTTCTCGAAGCCCTTGAAGTTGCTCAGCGACAGATGCTGGATGCGCACGTGGGTGTCCTCACGGCGGGTTTACCACGACGAGCGACCGGCGGCAGCCGCCCCCGTCAGTAGCAGAACCGGTCGATCGCGTTCCACAGCGGCGTCTGCTGGATGCCCACGGTGCCGGCGGGCATGTTGATCTGGGCCACGTCCCACACCTCGTTGCGCTCCATGATCATGCTCACCTCGAGCTCTGGCTGGCCAAAGGTGTAGACACGCACGGTGGCCTCGACCTGATCGTCGCCGTTTTCGTCGAAGTAGTGCACCTTCACGAAGTACGCGCCGTCATCGGGGAACTGGATGTTGATGTTCTCGGGCCCAAAGCCGATGCGGTCGTCGATGTCGAGCCGAGGGTCGTTCTCGGGGGTGCTGCTGCCCCAGTTGGGATTGGGGTTGCAGAAGTTGGCGTCGCCCGGCCGCTCGAAGAAGTCGGCGCCGTCTTGCAGCACGTGCAGGTCCAGGTCGGCCTTGGACGTGTCCCAGGTGAGCTCGATGTGCACCTCGTCCTGGGGGGTGGCCTGGATGACGCACTTGTTGGGGGCCGACGAGACGCCAGTGGTGGTGCTGGTGACCACCAGCTGAACCTCGTACTCGCCGGCCACGTCGGCAAAGAAGTTCGCGTCGACGTCGGTGTTGGACGACAGGCTGGTCTGGCTGCCGTCGGGGCGCCGCGCCAGCGTCCACGCGTAGCTGATGTCGCCGCCGCCCGGATCGCTGCTGGACGAGCCGTCCAGGTACACGATCTCGGGGGGATGGGCGCCGGCCGGGCAGTCGATGTCGGCGATGGGGTAGTCGAAGTCGCCGCCCCCGTTGCCCAGCAGGAGCACCTCGACCGACGGCTCGTCGGGGTCGTCGGAGGGGATGGTGAGCGTGCCGGTGTCGCCGTCGTCGTGCACGGGGTCGTACTGCACCAGCAGGGTGATGCCGTTGTCGGCGGCGACGAGGCCACCCGACGGGTCGTTGGGCAGCGAGAAGGCGCCGCTGCCGGTCTGCTCGATGACGCCCAGGTTCAGGGGGGCGTTGCCCGTGTTGCCGATCTCGATCCACTGGACCGCCGAGCTGGACGCCGCCACGGTGCCGAAGTCGAGCACCTGGGGCACGTCGATGTCGCCCACCGGAGCGGGGATGCCCATGCCGGTCAGCGCCACCACCGTCTCGGGGTTGTCGGTGTCGAGGGAGCGGATGGTGAGCGAGCCCTCGTAGGTCACGAAGGTGGTGGGCTCGAAGGTGATGGGCACCACCCACGACTCCTCGTCGAAGACCTCCATCTGGAGCTCGGCGGTGGTGCTGAACACCCCGCCCGCATCGTTGAGCTCGAGGGTGACGGTGTCCGAGACGATGGCGCTGTTGCCGATGAACACCTCGACCGTGGCCGGCTGGAAGATCGGCTGCTCGCCAAACTCGACCGCGTCGTGCGAGATGGTGATCTCGGGCTTGAGCGCGGTGAAGGAGCTGGTGTCGATCGGAGGGTCGCCCGTGCATGCGGTGATCAGGGTGATGGCCACGGGGAGCAGGACGGGTTTCGCTCGCATCGGGTGTGTCTCCAAGGGCCGCAGGATGGCACAGCCCGAGACACCCCGCCACGGCGCTGCATTTCGGGACGCCACAAAGGGTGGGCCAGATTCGGGGTGCTCGGTTCGGAAGTGGGATCTGCACAGCGCCTGCACGAACCCCGGCGCCGCGCCGGGTACCAAGAAGGCTGGAGGTTGCCGTGTCCGAGTCCGTCCCCGTCCACACCCACGTCCCAACCCGCCGCGTGACCGGCGATGCCGCCCGCTGGGCGCGCGACTTTGCCCTACTGGGGGCCTTCAGCGGCGGTGGCGCCATCCTGGGCTTCTTTGGCAGCGTCGACGCCGGCTTGGCCGTCACCGCCGCGGTTACGGGAATGGCGACCGGCGCTGTGCTCGGTGCGGCCATGCCGAGCGTGCTCGATGTCGTCCGAAAGCGCCTGCCCATCAAGGTCTTGATGTTCCTGGGCCTGCCCGTCGGCGCCGTGTGGGGCGCCACCACCGGGGTCTCGGCCATGGCGCTGGCCGGCAATCCACAGACCTTCGGTGGGGGTGTGCCCATGGACATGCTGTTCACGGTCATGGCGCTGGTGGCGGGCTTGGCCGGCGCGCTGATGTTCGGCGCAGTCTGGTTCCCGTACACCTTCCAGACCGTGCGCGGCGGGCGCACGTGGCCCGTCGTGGCCGGGGCATGCCTGCTCACACCGGCGCTGGGTTGGTTGGGGGTGTTCGGCTTCATCGCGCTGCTGGGGTGAGGGCCCGTCCTTACAACCCCTGACGGCATGCCCATGGCGGGCCCCGGGTTGGGTAAGCTAGGGTCCAACGCCCCTGGAGTCCGACCTGCGCTTCCCCGCGTACATCACCCTGCTGACCCTCGTCGCCTGCCAGGGCGATGGCTGCCAGGGCTGTGACCGCCAGAACTCCGAGACGGGCGGCGACACCGGCGGGCCCCAGGACACGTCGCAAACCGACACCGGCGACACGGTGGTGCCCGACCCACCCCGCTGCGCCCACCCCGAGACCGAGCCCAACACGCCGGTATCTCCCGAGGTGCTCCCGCTCGAGACCCTGGGCTGCGGCTCGCTGTTCAACGGCTTCGACAACGACGCCTGGGATGTGACCGTCGACCACGCCACCTGGCTTGGCGTCTACATCGACGCCGAACGCATCGGCTCCCGCGCCGACCTGGTGCTCACCATGACCAGCCAGGAGGGCGAGGCGGCCCAGGTCTTCGACAGCCCCTACTCCAGCGACATCCGCCTGCGCATGCCCACCGCGGGGGACACGTTCACCGTGCTGGTGACCGACCGCAACGCCAACGGCGGCGAGGTCGACTTCGAGTACGAGATCCTGGCCACCGAGATCAAGGAGCCCGTGCCCAGCAACCTCAACGAGGTCGAGCCCAACAACACCCGCGACCTCGCGACCCAGGTGACCGACGGCGACAGCGTGTGGGGCGACATGGCCACCAACACCGACGAAGACTGGTTCTACATCGACATCCCCAGCGGCAAGCACACGGTCACCCTCGATCTGCAGGGCTGGGAGTTCGGCAGCTCGGGCAACTTCCGCATCCGGCGAACCGGCCCCAACGGCGAGACCAACGAGTCGGGCGCCTATCTGTGGGACAGCGACCCCCTCTTCGACGACGGCGACCTGGGCCGCGAGCACTCCGACGGCGACCCCTACGCGGTCTTCGAGTCCTTTGGCGACGAGCGTGTGTGGTTCAAGGTGATCGAGTTCCCCGAGAAGCGCGCGGGCAAAGCCTATTGGTACGTCATAGACGTCTCGGTGGAAGGTTCAGGATGACCGTTCGAGCAACATGGCTGATGCTGGCCGCCGTGGCCCTGGCGGGCTGCAAGAAGGGCGACCGCGACACCGGCCCCACCCTGGACACGGGCTGGTTCTCCACCCACGACAGCGGCGGATGCGTCGACCGCACGCTCGAGATGGACCCCACCCCGGGCATCCAGGACTGGTACTACCGCAAGGCGCCCAACGCCGTGGTGCACACCGAGCTGCAAGAGGCCTACGCCGCGCGCATCATCGACAGCGCCGCCGTCGAGCACCCCACCACCCTCGACTGGAACGGCACGCAGCTCTCGCTGCAGCTCGACCAGCCGCTGCAGCCCGACACCGACTACACCTTCGAGCTGACCGACTGCAACGGCAAGCAGCGCTCCCCCTTCCGCACCTCGTCGTACGGCCAGTCGCTGACGGCGAGCCCGTCCACGCTCCAGAACCGCACCTACGTCTACAACATGGCCGAGGCCGACTGGATCGAGCCGGCCAACTTCGGCGCGGTCATCGCGCTGTACTTCACCACCCCGGTGCTGGTGGGCGTGCAGTGGTCCAACGACCAGAACCTCGATCTCATCGGCACCATGGGATTCCAGGGTCCCTCGGGCGACTTCCGGCAGAGCATGGGTGTCGAGACCTGGGACCTTCCGGCCAGCGACTTTGGCGACAAGCCCTACTTCGAGGCCAGCGGCGACAAGGTCACCGTTGCCGCGGGCGGCATCGCGCTCGACATCTACGACTTCGAGATCAGCGGCACCTTCGCGCCCGACGCCAACACCATCGGCGGCACGCGCATCAGTGGGCTCGCCGACACCCGAAACATGGGCGAGCTCATCGGAAAGAAGGGCGACCCCGCCGCCATGTGCGACCTGGCGCAGACGTGGGCCATCGCCTGCCAGCCCTGCCCCGACACCCTCGGCTACTGCATGCGGCTCACGGCCATCGATGCCATCGGCGAGCTCGTGCCTGGGGTCACCATTCAGCAGGTTGCCCGTTGATCGCATGGCTCGTCGCCTCGATGGCGGCTGCGCAAGAGGTCACCCCCTGGTACAACCCCGACGTCTTCGAGCAGCAAGCGCTCTCGGACGCCGATCGCGCGCGGGTTCCGCTGGGCATTGCGCAGTTCGTCGCGCAGACACCGGTGCGGGGCATCACCCTGCGCGAGGTCGACGGCAGCACCCGGGCCATCGAGTTCACCGAAGATGCGCTCGCCAACGAGGCCTGGCCGGTGATCGAGGGCGTGTCGGTGGCCCTCGACGAGCGCCAGCGCGGCAGCGAGTGGGACTTCGTGGTGCGCGTCGGCGACGAGCGCACCCTGGTGAGCGTGCGCTGGAACGCCGGAGACCGCTGGGACGTCGAGCTCGGCAGACCCTTCGAGGTGTTTCCCGAGACCGCGCCCACGGCGCCGCAGCTTCGCCAGCGCTTTGCGGTCGGTGAGTTCGAGGCCCGCGAGGCGCAGTGGGACACCATCTCGCGCGACCGGCTGGCCCGCGCGCTGGGCAAGCTCTCGCCCGAAGAGCTGGCGGTGCTCGAGGGCCTGCCCATGGTTCGGGGCGCCAAGAGCGAGCTGGGCGAGCGCGGCGCCCGGCACGCCGCCGAGTACGTGATGGAAGAGGATGGATCCGCCCGCTTGTGGCTGCTCGACCGGGCGTTTCTGGACCCGGGCGGCGACTGGGCCGGCCCCATCGACAAGCCCGAGCCCGACGCGGTGTTCTCGCTGGTGCACGAGGTGGGCCACGCCATCGTCTTTCACCCGGTTCGCCAAGGTCGAATCGACAGCGCGGCCGCGGTCGACGCCTACAACCAGGCCGTGCCGGCGGTGCAGGCGAAGATCGACGCCTACAACGCGCTGGTGGACCGGGTGAACGGCACCTCAAGCCCGCGCGAGCGCAACGCGCTGGTGGCCCAGGCCAACGCCGCGCACATCGAGCTGCAGAAGGCTACCAAAGAGGCCGACGAGCTGGGAGCGCGCGCCGATCAGCTGGTCAAGCGGCAAGACCAGCTCGAGAAGACCAGCCCGGTGATGGCGGCGTGGCTGGGCCTGGTGGGCGAGCGGCTGGGTCCGACACCCTACAGCACCTCCAGCGAGCACGAGGGCTTTGCCGACGCATTCGCCCTGTACAAGGTCGATCCCGACGCGCTGCAGCGCGCCATGCCCGCGGCCTACGCGTGGTTCGTGGCGGGCAAGCACATCGAGGCCATGCGCGAGGGGCCGCCACCGGGGTAGTAGACGGCATGGAACGCCTCCGGGAAGCCTGGCCCCACATCCGCGCGCTGCTGGTGCTGCTGCACTGCGTGGCGGTGTTCGTGATGGCCTTTCCCGCGCCGGGCGGGGCCATGAGCAAGTCGGCGTGGAAGGATCCCACCGTGCAGGGCGAGTTCGCGGCCTGGACCGCACGCCTCAACAGCCTGGGGTGGTCGGGCACGCAGCAAGACCTCGAAGACCAGCTCTTCACCTTGTCGGCCAGCTACATGGACCTGCGAAGCTCGGCGATCAAGCCGTTCAAGCCCTACTATCGGTACGCGGGAACCGGGCAGTCCTGGCGCATGTTCGTGGCGCCCCACCGCTTTCCGGCCCGGCTGCACATCGACGTGCGCGAGCACGGCGAGTGGCGCACGGTCTACGTCGCGCGCAGCAGCGAGTACGACTGGATGGCGCCCATCTTCGACTACGACCGCATGCGCTCGGCCACCTTCCGCTACGCCTGGCGGCCGTTCCGGCGGTACTACCGTCACTTCTGCGAGTGGCTGGCCGTGCGCGCGCGCGAAGACTTCCCCGACGCCACCGAGCTGCGGGTTCGCTTCTTCAAGTACCAGACGCCGACGCCCGCACAGACGCGCGCCGGCGAGGCGCCCGAGGGCAAGTACATCTCTGAACAGCGGTTCAGCCTGAAATGAAGTGGCTCGCGCTCCATCGCCTTGTCGTGGACAGCAAGCTGTGGCGTGCGTGGGTCGAGCTGTTGGGCACCAAGGAGCCGGGCACCCTGCTGGCGCTGTTTCGCATCGGCGTGGCGCTCTCGATCCTGACCCACATGCTGAGCGCCTGGGATGCGGGCGTCATCGACATGATGTGGACCGACGCCGCGTACGGCGGCTACCGCCACATCGGTAAGGGCCCGTGGCTGGTGCAGTGGCTGGGCGGGCCCAACCCCGAGGTGGTGCACCGCCTGTTCGCCGCCAACCTGCTGTTCTCGGCGGCGCTGCTGCTGGGCATCGGCGGGCGGCTCATGCCGCTGCTGACGCTGCACACCTACATGGCCCTCATCGGGCTCAACGGGCACGCGGGCGGCAGCTACGATCCGCTCACCACCAATGCCCTGTGGCTGCTCGTGCTGGCGCCGAGCACGTGGACGCTGTCGGTCGATTGTTACCTGCGCTCAGGGCAGTGGACCGACGCCGAGCCCGTCAGCGCCTGGGTTCGCTACCTGGCCATCTTCCAGATGCTCGTCTGCTACTGGACCACCGGGCTGCAGAAGGTCTCGTTCTACTGGATGCCCGGCGGCGACTTCAGCGCGCTGTACTACATCTTTCAGCAGCCCACCTGGCAGCGCTTCGACATGAGCTGGGTGGCCTGGCTGTACCCGCTCACCCAGCTGGGCACCGCGGTGACCTGGCTGTGGGAGGTCAGCATGCCGCTGCTGCTGCTGGCCTACTGGTACCGCTACACCGCCGATCGCCCCGGCCGGCTGCGCGCCTGGTTCAACCGGGTGGACGTGCGCCTGTGGTTCGTGGTGCTGGGCGCGAGCTTTCACGTGCTGGTGCACTTGTTCATGAACGTCGGGCCCTTCAGCTTCATCAGCCTGGCCTACTACCCGTGCTTCTTTTCGTGGGGTGAGTGGGCGAAGGCGCGGGACTGGGTGGGGGTGAGGTGGGGTGGATGGTTGGCCACGTCGGTGAATCGACCTTGAGATGAAGGAACCGACCTCGAGACCGAGGAACCGACCTCGAGACCGAGGAACCGACCTCGAGACCGAGGAACCGACCTCGAGACCGAGGAGACGACCTCGAGACCGAGGAAACGACCGCCGCGCTTCGAGTCCATCGTCCAGCCTCTCGACTCCAGCGGGCCAGAGGTCCGGAGGGCCGACCCTCACCGCGTCGCGACTGCCTAAGCACACACCCCAAAACAGTCCGGATCCTCACAGTCGATCCTCCCGTCGCCGTCTTCGTCCACCCCGCCCGAGCACCGCTCCAGGCACTCGGTCACGCACCAGGGGTCGTCGCAGTCGATCAGGCCGTCGCCGTTGTTGTCGACGTCGTCGAAGCAGGCCTCGGGGCAGCGGCCGAAGCAGTCGGGGTCGTCGCAGTCCACCAGGCCGTCGCCGTCGTCGTCGACGCCGCCACCGCAGGTCTCGACGCACAGCGCGGCGCAGTCCGGGTCGCTGCAGTCGGCCAGGCCATCGCCGTCGTCGTCGATGCCATTGGCGCACGTCTCGCGGCATCGGTCGCTGCAGTCGTCGTCCTGGCAGTCCAGCAGCCCGTCCGCATCGTTGTCGACGCCGTCGAAGCACGCGTCCGCCTCGATGCATCCGGCAAAGTCGGCGCACGAGGGGTCGGCGCAGTCGATCAGGCCGTCCAGGTCTTCGTCGATGCCCCCGGTGCAGCTCTCGACGCAGGCCGCGTCGTTCCAGCAGCGCCGGTCGACGCAGTCGACATCGCCGTTGCCGTTGTCGTCGATGCCGTTGTCGCAGATCTCGCCGAAGTCTTCGGGCTCGGACGAGTCGACGCTCGCGGGGGTGCAGGACAGCAGGGCAACGAGGAACAACATCACTGCACGACGATGAACGCGCCCTGGGTCAGCGGGTAGAAGTCGTCGGCGGTGGGCACCGCGTACAGCATCTCGTTGGGCACGGTCCACGTCTGCCCGGTGGCCTCGATCACCGTCAGCGACCAGGCGCCGGTGGGCAGATCGAGCGGGTTGAGCACCGTCTCGACCGTTCCGTCGGCGTTGGTGTGCAGGCCGCCAGGCAGCCACAGCAGCTCGAGCTCGGGGATCAGGGTGGGCACGCCGGTGGGCCCCAGCTCGCCGAACACCAGCATCTCGGGGTGCACCAGGGCTTGCATGGCCCACGACTCGCCCGGCTGCAGCACGCTGGCGTCGTAGCCGTTGACCACGCCCTGGTCGTCGACGGTCAGCTCGCCCAGGTACTGCAGCACGAAGCTGGGGCCGATGTCGAACAGGCCCAGGTCGCCATAGTCGGGGTGCAGATCGGGCAGCCCGTCGGGCTCGTCGTCGGGGCCTGTCAGGTCGCGCACTTCGGTGAGGAAGGCGGTCTGGCACGGCGCCGGCGCGGCCGGGTCGAAGGGGCCCTCCAGGTCGTAGGCCAGGGTCTCGGACAGGGCGCCGTGGATGGCCGTGGCCGAGACGGTGATGGTCTGCTGGGCGGTGGGGTCGGCGACCGCGAGGTCGCGGCTGAGCACCGGGGTGCCCTGGGGCAGCCAGAAGGCCGGGCGCTCGCTGGTCAGCTGGATGCCCAGGGTGACGGTGACGTCGTCGATGAGCTGCCCGCCGTCGACGCGAATCGGCGCCAGCTGGCCGGTGTTCAGGTCTTGCAGGTGGGCGCCGATGTAGTCGCCGCAGGTGGCGCCGGCGAGCGCCGAGACGCTGGGGTGGAAGTCGGCGTCCAGGTCCATGAAGCCGGTGAGCACCCAGCTGCCGGACGCGCCGGCGGGCGGCAGGAAGGACAGGCTGAAGGGGGCCGACTGCAGCCCGGCGCCCGAGCCGGTGAAGTCTTCGGCGCGCACCGTCGCGAAGGTGGCCGGCCGGCCGGTGCCGTTGGGCGGCATGGGGTTGTCGGCGTCGGTGAGCAGCAGCACCACGTCGCCACGGATGAAGGCCCCGGTGTCGTCGGTGTCCAGGCCGTTGACCACCACCGTGCCCGAGATGGTGTTGGGCACGCCCTCGAAGGACTCGTTCGGCCGAACCGGAGCGTCGTAGGAGCAACCAAGAATGGCGAGGAGCAGCATCATCAGAAGTGGTACGTCACGGTCCCGAACAGCCGGCTGCCGAGCAGCTGACCGTTGGGGTGTTCGCGGAAGCGGCCGCCGTCCGACAGTGCGGCGGCGTTCCACAGGGTTGCGGCCAGTTCGAGCTTCTCGTCGGCGAAGGGGCGTCCGGCGACTCGGGCCGAGATGAGGGCGCGGGCGGGGATGGTGGACTCGCGGATGGCGATGTTGCCGGTGTCGTCGAACTCGCGCAGGCGCCAGGTCTGCGAGGTCAGGAAGCTGACCTGGCCCTGCACATCGATGCGGTAGGGGGTGCGCCAGGCGCCGCCCGCGTTGAGCTTGACCAGCGAGGAGCTGCCGTCGCGGGTGCTGGCGACCTCGCCGTTTTCGTCGCGGAAGGCCTCGGTCACGTTGGTGAGGTTGCCGTTGACGAACAGGTCGACGCCGTCGGCGGGAAAAAACTCGGCCTCGGCCTCGACGCCGACGCCGGTGAAGACCTCGGGCAGGTTGGTCCAGCCCGACGTGCCGGCGACGAAGCCCCCGACGTCGTCTTGGGGGGCCAGCACCGGCTGCACGGGCTCCAGGCCGATGATGTCGGTGAGCTGGTTGACGTACACGGCCACGTCGGCGGTGTGGTAGAGCGTGGACTCGTCGTGCAGCCCCACCTCGAGCGTGCGGATGCGCTCCGGCGAGAGCGACAGGTCGCCGAAGTCGCGGATGAAGGCCCCTGGCACACCCGACGGCAGGTCGAAGTTCATGTAGCGCTCGACCATGTTGGGCGCGCGGAAGGCGGTACCGCCGGTCACACGGACGGACGTGTCGTCGGCGACCCGGTAGATGGCGCTGCCTCGAGGGGACAGCGTCTCTGAGAGCGGCAGCTGAGGGTCTTTGTCGGCGCGGATCTGGCCCACCACCTTGAGCTTGCCCAGGGTGGCCTCTTCGGACAGGAAGGCGTTGAAGTGGTTCTCGGTGATGCGGTCGTCGGGCGCGCCCTTGGGCTGGCCCAGGTAGGCGAAGTCGTCGACGCCCTTGAAGCGGTAGCCGATGCCCCCGTTGATGCGGTGCAGCACCGGGCCCGTCTCGATCTCGCCGCTGGACTCGAGCTCCAGGTCGATGGTGTCGGAGTCGATGCCCGACTGCAGCGTCTGCGCGGCGTCGATGGGCTCGGACCAGGGGCCGACATCGCCGGTGATCTTGTTCCAGAAGCCGCGCAGGTGCACGGGGCCATACGAGACGTCGCCGCGGCCGTAGACGTGCTGCACCGCGATGCCGTAGTCGCCCAGCACGCCAATGTTGTAGAACTCGGCGAAGCTGTCGCTGTAGCCCGCGCTGACCGAGGCAAAGCCCTCGGTGCCCAGGGCCACATCGACGCGGCCATTGGCGCGGAAAGCGGACAGCCCGGTGTCGTCGTCGCCGGGGCGGAAGTACACCTGGCCCGGGTGGTCGGCCGCGTCGAAGTCTTTGCCCCAGCGGCCGTTCTGGTCGAAGCCCAGGCTGAAGCGGTAGCTGGTGGCGTCTTTGCGGCCAGAAACCAAGGCGGTGCCCTGAGCCAGGCCGGGCTGGCCCATGCTGACCTTGACCAGGTTGCTGCCCTCGCCGGGGGTGCGGGTGATGATGTTGATCACGCCCGTCACCGCGTTGGCGCCGTACACCGCCGAGCCCGGGCCACGGATGACCTCGATGCGCTCGATCTCTTCGAGCGCGATGGGCAGCGACGCCCAGATCGTGGACCCGATGAAGTCGAGGTAGGTGCTGCGCCCGTCGATGAGGATGAGCACCTTGTTGGACAGCTCGCGGTTGAAGCCGCGGATGGACACGTCGCTGTGCCCCGATGCCTGAGACATCACGTCGACGCCGACCACGCGCCGCAGCAGGTCGGGCAGGTTGGTGGCGCCCGAGAGGCGGATGTCTTCGGAGGTGAGCACGCTGATGGTGGACGGCGAGTCGATGGGCTCCTGGCCGTAGCGAGACGCCGTGACGACGACACGCTCGTAGGCGTCGGCGATGAAGCCGAGCTCGGGGATGACCTCGGTGGGAGGCTCGCCCTCGCCCGTCGGGGGGCCTTCGCCGGTGCCGTCGCCGGTGCCTTCGCCGTCGGGCGGCGTGATGGGATCGCCGGTGCCGTCGCCAGTGCCCTGGGGGGTGGGGCCGATGGCGACGGGCTGGTTGGCGCGGTCTTGGATGACCGCTGACAGCGCCTCGAGCTCGGCCGCGATGGCCTGCAGGCGGGCGACCTCTTCGACCGTGGGGCCCAGGATGGCCGTGCCAGAGACCGGCGCTGGGCCCGGAGCGGGGCCCGTCGGGGCGGCCGCGGCCTGGCGCTGGTTGAGCTTGGCCTCGATCACCGCGATGACGGGGTCGACGTCGGCGGCCTTGTCGGGGGAGGCGTCGCGGAACAGCCGGTAGTACGACAGCGCGTTGGGCAGATCGTCGAGATCGGTGTAGGTACGGGCGATATTGTACAGCGTGGCCGGGTGCGGGAAGGCCTCTTGCGCAGCCAGGAAGTGCTGCAGCGCCACCTCGTACTGCTCCTCTTTGGCCGAGTCGAGGCCCGCCATGAAGTGGCGCCGGGCGTCGTCTTTGGGGTCGGCATGCGCGGCCATGGGCAGCAGCAGCGCGAGGAAGAGCAAGGGCAATCGCATCGGGCGAATGCTACACGAAACGAAGGCGAGACCTAGAACAGGTCGTCGGGAAGGCCCATGTAGCCTTCGGGGGCCTTCTCTTCGCCCTCGGTGGGCTCGGGCTCTTGGGGCGCGTCGTCTTTGGGCTCGCTGTGGTTGGCGGCGGTGTTGTCGCGCTGGGGAGGCGGGGCTTCTTCTTGGATGGGCTCGCCCGGGGGCGGCTTGCTGGCGGGCGAGCTCACGGCGATGGGCTTGGGGGCCGGCGTGGCGTCGGCGGTGCCCTGGGCGGTGCGCGGCTCGGGCTGCGGCTCGGGCTCGGGTGCCGGTGGTTCGGGCTCGGGCTCGGGCTCGGGTTCGGCCTGGGGCGGTGGAGCTGGCTCGGAGATGATGTTGCTCTCGACGCCGGCGGAGCCGCTGCCCACGCCCACGGTGCTGGACGACTGGGCGGCGAAGAACAGGCCGCCGCCCACCAGCAGGAAGGCCAGCAGCACGATGGAGAAGGACACCGAGGCCACGATGATGCCGGTGCCGATGGACGGACCGCGCCGGCGCGCGCCGATCTCGGTGGTCATGCGGCGCTGGATGGAGCTGTGCGTGAGCGACAGCGAGCCGAAGGCCTCTTGCGGCAGGTTCACGCAGGTGGCGAGGTCCCACATGAGCGTGTCCATGTCGGAGTAGCGCTCGCCGGGCACCTTGGAGAGGCACTTCTTGATGATGTCTTCGAGGCCGTGGGGCACGGTGACGTGGCCGGCCACGCTCGCGAAGCTGGGGGCCGGCTGGTTGAGGTGCGCGATCATGGTGGCGGTGCTGCTGGAGCCGTGGAACGGGTAGTGCCCGGTGATGCAGCGGAACAGCAGCACGCCGATGGCGTAGATGTCGGCGCGGTGATCGACGTCGGTGCCCTTGATCTGTTCGGGCGCCATGCAGTGGGGCGAGCCCAGGATGAGGCCCGCACGGGTGATGGACTGGTCGGCCTCGGTGAGCTTGACCAGGCCGAAGTCGACGACCTTGACCTGGTCTTCGTGGTCTTCGTCGCCGGGCTTGATGAGCAGGTTGCTGGGCTTGAGGTCGCGGTGGATGACCCCGCGCTTGTGGCTGTAGCGCAGCGCCGCGCAGACCTGCAGCAGCAGGCGGACGGCACGCTCGAAGGGCAGGGGACCGTTCTTGAGCAGGTCGGTCAGGCGCGGGCCGTCGATGAACTCCATGGCCAGGAAGTACCGGCCGTCATCGGTCTCGCCGAAGTCGTGCAGGGTGACGATGTTGCTGTGGTCGAGGCCGGCGAGGGTCTCGGCCTCGAGA
Source organism: Myxococcota bacterium (assembly GCA_965216925.1). Lineage (GTDB taxonomy): Bacteria > Myxococcota_A > UBA796 > UBA796 > CAYYHT01. The sequence continues at coordinate 438,862 of CBDCGT010000002.1, forward strand.
GCGAAGCGGGCCTCGAAGCTGGCCGGGTCTTCGGCGTCGGGTGGAGGCTTGAGGAGCTTGAGCGCCACCTCGCGGTTGAGCTTGATGTGCTTGGCGACGTAGACCTCGGCCATGCCGCCGCGCGCCAGCAGGCGCACGACCTTGTATCGGTCGGCCACAACGGACTCGACCGGAAGCTCCATGCCGGCGGAGGCCGCCTTGCCCAATCACGCTCCTTATGCACCTTGACTGTAACACCTGGCTGCGGGTTCCCGTGCGAGGCAACGGGGGAATACGCAGATCTGACACGGATATGAAGGGCTACGGCTAGCGCGTGTCGACGGTGCACCCCATCGGGTCGAGCACCGCGGTGGTCTCGGGCCGGTCGGGCACCACCTCGAGGTCCCAGCCCGGGAAGTGGAGCCTTACGCCGTCCTTCACCGTCAGTCCGTCGGGCGCGTTGCAGTTGCCGAAGTTCCGGGTCATCCGCGCCTCGCCGTCCACCAGGCACAGCATTCGGTACAGGCTGGGGCAGCCGTCCCCGGCGTGCACGCCCACCAGCCACGCCTTCCCCGGGGTGGCCACCGGTCCGCCGAGGCTCTCGATGACGGTGGCGGCGCCGCCGTAGTGCCAGATCTCGGAGCCAACAGGCGCCCCGCCGTGCTCGATGCGGCAGGTGCTTCCGCTGCAGCGCACCACGAAGGGCCCGTGGGTGGCCACGTCTTCGATGCCCTGTGCCTCTGAGGCCGACCACGCGCCGTACTTGTCGGCGGGATCCGGTCCGGCGAAGACCTGCAGCGCCACCATGGGCTGGACCTCGTTGTCGAAGCTCACCTCGCTGCCGGCCGGCATGGTGATCGCGTAGCCGGGGCCCACCGCGTGGCGCTCGCCGTCGATGGTCACCTTGCCGTGGCCCTCGAGCACCACGATGTACTCCTCGGTGGCGTCGCGGTGGGCGGGCACCGATGCGCCGGGCGCCAGCTCCAGGCGGCCCACGAAGGCTTCGTTGCCCCGAGCCAGCTCGCGGATGATGGCCTTGCCGTCCGGGCTGATCCGCACGGGCGCTCCAGCGTCGCGAACGACAGCCGCCTGCACCGGGGGCGGTGGCGGGGGCTCGGCCTCGCCGCAGGCGACCAGGAGCCAGACGAGCATGCTCACCCGCGCATCTTCTGCGGGATCGCTCGCCACATCAGGCGCTCGAACAGGTACTGGGGCATCGCCCGCACCAGGGTCATGAGCACGGCCATCTGCCAGGGGAAAACGATGTTGCGGCGCTTGCGCTCCAGGCCGTTGGCCATGATCTCGGCGGCGCGCTGGGCGCTGATCTCGAAGGGCTTGGGGTGCCGGGCGCCGTCGGGGCCGTGGATGGGGGTGTCCACGAAAGCCGGGTGGATGGTGGTGACCGCGACGTTTCGGGGGTGCAGCTCGACGGCCAGCGCCTCGAACAGCAGGATGACGGCCGACTTGGCCGCGCTGTACGGGCCTCCCGGTGCCAGCCCACGCCACCCAGCCACCGACGACACAACCGCGATGTGGCCGCGCCGCTGCTCGACGAAGCGGGGAAGCACCGTGTCCAGGGTGTTCACCACGCCCTCGTAGTTCAGGCGCATCACCCGCTTGGCGGTCTCGGCGCTCCAGCGGGTGACCGGGTTGGAGCCACCGCCGCCGGCATTGCACACCACGATGTCGATCTTGCCGAGCTCGGACTCGATGGAGCCCACGGCGGCGTGCATGGCCTCGATGTCCAGCACGTCGGCCCGCGCCCAGGCCGCGCGACCGCCGTCGATGTGGATCTGCTCGACGATGCCGGCCAACAGCTCTTCGCGGCGGGCAAGCAGGCCGACCGCGTGCCCGCGACGGGCCATCTCGACGGCGAGCGCCTTGCCGATTCCACTCGACGCACCGGTGATCAGGACGACTGGCATGGCTACCCCCAGGCCGCCCCTATATCCCCCAGGCGTGAAGTGCTTCGCTGCCATCACCCCCGGCCTCGAGCCGGCGCTTGTCGACGAGCTCGGCGACCTGGGACTCCGCGCCCGTGAAGAGCCTGGGGGAGCCAGCTTCACGACCGATGCGCGCGGTCTGGCGCTGGTGCACATGCACTGCCGGGTGGCCTCGCGGGTGACCGTCGAGATCGGTGCGGCACGCGTCAAGAACCTGGACGGACTGGCCGCCCGCATGCGCGAGCAGCCCTGGAAGAAGTACGTGTGGCCCGGCCAGCCCATCGAGGTCAGCGCCTCGCTCAAGGGCAGCCGCCTGCGCCACCGCGAGAGCGTGCAGAAGAAGGCGCAGAACGCGGTCAAGGACGCCCTGCGTGGGCCCCGCCTGCCGGGACCCAAGGCCCCGCGCGTGCCGGCCAAGCTCATCGTGCGCATCCACGACGACCGCGCCATCTTTGCGGTCGACGCCACCGGAGAGCTGCTGCACCGGCGCGGCTGGCGCAAGGCCACCGCCAAGGCGCCCATCCGCGAGAACCTGGCCGCCGCCATCCTGCGCCTGGCCGACTGGGACCCGGGCGAGGCGCTCGTGGACGGCATGTGCGGCTCGGGCACCTTCGTCATCGAGGCCGCCACCATCTGTGAGGGGCTGGCGCCGGGCGCCCACCGCGACTTCGCCTTCGAGCGCTGGCCGTGCACCGAGGCGGCGGTGGTGGCCAAGGTGCGCAAGGCGGCGCGCAAGCCCGCGGCCCTCGACAGCTCCTCGGCCATCCTGGGGGGCGATCGCGATCCCGGGGCCATCACCGCGTCGCGCACCAATGCCCGTCGCGCCGGCGTGGAGCGCCGCATCCAGCTGGTGCAGTCCGAGCTCGCCGAGCTCGACGCGCCCGCTCCGCGGGGCCTGGTCGTGCTCAACCCACCCTATGGCCGCCGCATCGGCAAGGCCTCGGCCATCGGCCCGTTCTTTCGGGATGTGGGCCGGGCGCTCAAGAACCACTTTGCCGGCTGGCGGCTCGCCATCTTGCTCACGGCTCCGCGCCACACCGGAGCGCTCGGCATGTCCGGCCTCGAACCCGTTGTATCGTTCAAGAATGGCGGCATCCCCGTCACGCTCTACACAGGAGTCATCTCATGAAGCGCCTCGCGCTCGCTGCCCTCGCCCTGCTCGTGTCCACCGGCTGCCTGGAGGTCGAGAAGGTCACCTACTCCTTCGATCTGGCCGAGATGACCGGCGAGATCGTGTACACCGGCATCCGCTCCGACAGCGCCGACAACGTCGAAGAAGACTACGCGCAGCTGATGAACGAGTTCGTCAACGGCACCAAGCTCGAGGCCGAGAACCCGGGCTGGAACGTGCAGAGCAAGGAGCTGTACGAGGCCGATGGCAAGCTCAATGGCAAGGTCAGCATCAAGTTCCGCGAGCCGTCCAATCTGGGCATCTACAAGCACGACAAGAAGGCGCCCTACATCTACTGCAACAAAGACCAGACGGTGATGTCCACCAACGGCACCAACATCCAGGACGTGCTGGCCGGATGTGTGGCGTGGGACCGCAAGGCCACCAAGCTCGAGGTCACGCTCGCGAACACCGGAGGCTTCCAGCAGAGCCCGGTGAGCTTGCTGGAGACGTGGAAGGTCAGCCAAGGGTAGGCGCTGGGCCCAGCATCGGAACGCCTGCGTCTACGCCTACGTTTGCGTCTGCGTTTGCGTCTGCGTCTGCGTCTAGGTGCCCGTGCCCGCGCCCGTGCCCGTGCCCGGTTCGGTGATCCACAGCGCGCGACCTGTACGTGGCCTCGCCAACTACGCTGGACCTGCCGCCAGGTCGCGCCCAACTGGCGCCCCACGCGCCAACCAGGCCCGACCTGCCGCCAGGTCCCGCCCCACTGGCGCCTCACGCGCCAACCACGCTGGACCTGCCGCCAGGTCGCGCCCAACTGGCGGCCCACGCGCCAGAACGGGCCGAGCTGCGGGTAGCCCCCGACGTTTCGGCGCCCCACGCGCCAAAACGGGTCGAGCTGCCGATTGCCCTCGCCGTTCGGCGGCGCCACGTCCACGTCCACGTCCACGTGCCCGTGCCCGTGCCCGGTTCAGTGATCCACGGCGCGCGACCCGTACGTGGCCTCGCCAACCACGCCGGACCTGCCGCCAGGTCGCGCCCAACTGGCGCCCCACGCGCCAACCACGTTGGACCTGCCGCCAGGTCCCGCCCAACTGGCGGCCCACGCGCCAACCTCGCAGGACCTGCCGCAGGTCGCGCCCAACTGGCGCCCCACGCGCCAACCTCGCAGGACCTGCCGCCAGGTCCCGCCCAACTGGCGGCCCACGCGCCAACCTCGCAGGACCTGCCGCCAGGTCGCGCCCAACTGGCGCCCCACGCGCCAACCACGCTGGACCTGCCGCCAGGTCCCGCCCCACTGGCGGCCCACGCGCCAACCAAGCCCGACCTGCCGCCAGGTCGCGCCCAACTGGCGCCCCACGCGCCAACCACGCCGGACCTGCCGCCAGGTCGCGCCGCACTGGCGGCCCACGCGCCAACCTCGCAGGACCTGCCGCCAGGTCGCGCCCAACTGGCGCCCCACGCGCCAACCACGCTGGACCTGCCGCCAGGTCCCGCCCCACTGGCGGCCCACGCGCCAACCAAGCCCGACCTGCCGCCAGGTCGCGCCCAACTGGCGCCCCACGCGCCAACCAAGCCCGACCTGCCGCCAGGTCCCGCCCAACTGGCGCCCCACGCGCCAAGACGGGCCGAGCTGACGATAGCCCCCGCCGTTTCGGCCCCGCCCGGTTCACGTCTACGTCTACGTCTACGTCTACGTCTACGTCCACGTCCACGTCCACGTCCACGTCTACGTGCCCGTGCCCGCGCCCGTGCCCGTGCCCGTGCCCGTGCCGGTTCGGTGATCCAAGGCGCGCGACCCGTGAGTGGCCTCGCCATCCACGCCGGACCTGCCGCCAGGTCCCGCCCAACCAGCGCCCCACGCGCCAACCACGCCGGACCTGCCGCCAGGTCCCGCCCAACGGGCGGCCCATGCGCCAACCACGCCGGACCTGCCGCCAGGTCCCGCCCAACGGGCGCTCCACGCGTGGAGTGCAGCCCCCTGACATCACCAGGACTGATGTCTACAATCACATCCATCAATTGGGCGAATGGTGCGCGCCGGGTGAGAAAGGCATACATCCACGCCCTTTCCATCTCTCGGGGGACCCATGGCCTACATCGACGCCGTCCAGAAGCTCTACGAATCTTTCGAAGCCCACCACGCCACTGCCCGTGAGCGCTTGGGCCGGCCCATCACCCTGGCCGAGAAGATCCTGTTCGCCCACCTGGTCGATCCCCGGGGCCAGGACTGGGTGCGCGGCAAGAGCTACCTGCAGCTCAACCCCGATCGCGTCGCCCTGCAAGACGCCACCGCGCAGATGGCGCTGCTGCAGTTCATGCTGGCCGGCCGCGACGAGGTGGCCGTTCCGTCCACCATCCACTGCGATCACCTGATCCGCGCCTACCAGGGCTCCGACGAAGACCTGGACACCGCGCTCAAAGAGAACAACGAGGTCTACGCCTTCTTGCGCAGCGCGGGCGAGCGCTACGGCCTGGGCTTCTGGAAGCCCGGCGCCGGCATCATCCACCAGGTGGTGCTCGAGAACTACGCCGCGCCCGGCACGCTGATGATCGGCACCGACTCGCACACGCCCAACGCCGGCGGCCTGGGCATGCTGGCCATCGGCGTGGGCGGCGCCGACGCCGTCGACGTGATGGTGGGCATGCCTTGGGAGCTGCTGTGCCCCAAGATGATCGGCGTGAAGCTCACTGGCTCGCTCAAGGGCTGGACGTCGCCCAAGGACATCATCCTGAAGGTGGCCGACATCCTGACCGTCAAGGGCGGCACCAACGCGATCGTCGAGTACTTCGGCCCCGGCTGCGAGTCGGTCAGCTGCACGGGCAAGGCCACCGTCACCAACATGGGCGCCGAGATCGGCGCGACCACCAGTGTGTGGAACTTCGACGAGTCCATGGCGATCTACCTCGAGGCCACCGAGCGCCCCGAGTTCGCAGCGCTCGCTCGCAGCTACGCCGCGGCGCTGCGGTCCGACCCCGAGGTGCACGCCAACCCGGCCAAGTTCTACGACCGGGTCATCGAGATCGACCTCGACACCCTCGAGCCGCACCTGGTGGGGCCCTTCACCCCCGACCTGGCGCACCCCATCAGCAAGATGGGCGACAACGCCAAGGCGGCCGACTACCCCGTCGACATCAAGTACGTGCTCATCGGCTCGTGCACCAACTCCAGCTACGAAGACATGGAGCGCTCGGCCAGCCTGGCGGCCCAGGCCACCAAGGCGGGGCTCAAGGTGAAGTCCAAGCTCATGGTCACCCCGGGCAGCGACCGCATCGAGGCCACCATCGAGCGCGATGGCCAGATGGCCACCCTGCAGTCGGTGGGGGCCACGGTGCTGGCCAACGCCTGCGGCCCGTGCATCGGCCAGTGGCGCCGCGACGACATCAAGAAGGGCGATCGCAACACGATCCTCACGTCGTTCAACCGCAACTTCAAGGCCCGCAACGACGCCAACCCGGCGACGCTGGCCTTCATCGGCTCGCCCGAGCTGGTGACCGCCATGGCCTTCGCGGGGCGCCTCGACTTCAACCCGCTCACCGACAGCATCGACCTGCCCGACGGCGGCTCGTTCAAGTTCAGCGTGCCCACCGGCAAGACGCTCCCGCCGGGTGGCTTCGAGGCGCCCGAGGGCGGCTACGTGGCCCCTCCAGAGGGCGAGCAGGTCGAGGTCGTCATCTCTCCCGACTCCGATCGCATCGAGCGGCTCACCCCGTTCGAGCCGTGGGACGGCAACGACCCGGCCGACCTGCCCATCCTGCTCAAGGCGGTGGGCAAGTGCACCACCGACCACATCTCGGCGGCTGGCCCGTGGCTGAAGTACCGCGGGCACCTCACCAACATCAGCGGCAACCTGTACCTGACGGCCAACAACGAGGTCGGCGGGGTCGGCGTGGGCAAGAACCAGCTCACCGGCGAGATGATGGCGCTGCCCGACCTGGCACGCGCCTACCGCGCCGCCGGCCAGAAGTGGGTGGTGTTCGGCGACGAGAACTTTGGCGAGGGCAGCTCGCGCGAGCACGCGGCGATGGAGCCGCGGCTGCAGGGAGCTGTCGCGATCATCGTGCGCAGCTTCGCCCGCATCCACGAGACCAACCTCAAGAAGCAGGCCGTGTTGCCGCTGACCTTCGCGAACCCCGCCGACTACGACAAGGTGCGGGGCGACGACGGGGTCACCCTGCGCGGGGTCACCGAGCTGGCGCCGGGCAGCACGGTGACGGCGGTGCTGAAGCACTCCGACGGCACGACCGACGAGCTGCCGCTGTCGCACACCCTCAACGCCGACCAGATCGAGTGGTTCAAGGCGGGTAGTGCGCTCAACAAGATCCGGGCGGCCAACGCGTAGGCCTTTTCGCCTACAATCGCGCCATGAGCGAGTCAGGCTCCGCTTGGTTGTCCCGAAAGCTGCGCAAAGCCCGCGATGGTGACCCCATCGTGGGCTGGTATGGCGGCCACCCCAGGGGTGTGCGCACCCACGAGTGGCCGCGTTGCCGGGTGTGCGGCGCGCCGATGTGCCACATGATGCAGCTCAATGCCGGGCCCCACACGCGGCTCGACAACTTTGCTCGGCTCACGGTGTTCATCTGCCATGCGACAGGCGGCCGCTGCGAAGACTGGGACCCCTGGAAGGGCAGCAACGCCGTGCTGCTGCACCGCGAGGTCGACAACTCGCTGTACGACGGTCCGCCCACGGTGCGCGTGTACCGAAAGAAGCGCCTGACGGTCGAAGCGCCCACCGACGAGCTGCAGATCATGAACGAGGTGAAGGAGCAGGGCATCGCGATGCGCGACGCGCTGACGCAGCTGCGGCACGACAAGCTGGGCGGAGGCGCGGTCTGGCTCACGGGCGACATGACGCCCCAGTCCCGCCACGGGCGTGGCCCCATGCGGCTCATCTGGCAGTTCACCACCCAGCTGATTCCCTTCGACATCACCCCCGACGGCATTGGCTACGTGTTCGTCGATCCGTTCGACGAGAGCACGGACGCGGGCGTGATGCTGTGGCAAGGTAGCTAGTCTCCTATCTGCGCACACGCCTGCGGCGCGTGCTTGGGGCCACCGCCCGCTCCGAGCCGGCCGCGGGGTCCCGTTCGGTCGCTGCGCTCCCTCCCCCCACGGCCGGCGCGGGCGGCGGCTACCACATCGGGCCTGTCCGAGTGTAAGTTGGGGCATGGTTCTACTGCTCACAGTGCTGTCCGCGCCTGCGTCCGCCTACGAATCGGTGGAGCAGGACTTCACGTTCGAGATGCGCGGCCCTGACCGCGATGTCTTCGAGTCGATCGAGTGGTCGCTGTCGGTGCCCGAAGACCTGCCGGTGGGGCTGATGTTCAGCATCGACAGCCGCGGCGGGGCCGATGCCGGTATCGAGGCGGCGTCCCAGGTGAGCTGGCCCGACGTGCTCACCCACGACCTGCACGGCTTCACCGAGGGCGGCTTCTTCGAGCTCGAGTGCGACATCCCTGTCTCGATCGACATCTTTGTCGACTTCGACGGGCTGTTCACCGGCACCTTCCCGCTGTGGTCCGACGGCCTGTACATGCGCGACGAGGTGGTCTTCGACGGGCTGCTGCTGCCTGGCGGAACCCCCGAGTCGGTGCACGTCGAGTCGCAGGGCATCGGCATCGACACCGTCGAGCTGGCCATCCCGGTCATCACCGGGCTGCAGATCAACTTCCTGATGGACATCTTTCCCCAGGCCGAGGCCACGCTGCGCGGCGTGCAGATCGAGAACACCACCGGCGACCAGACCGGCGGCTTCGACGGCTCGATCAAGAGCACCGAGGACGAGCTCACCATGTTGGCGGTTCCCGACGAAGACCCGGGCATCCTGGTGATGGAGTCGACGTGGCGCGGACGCCTCGAGGCGGGGCTGGACGTGATCTTCCAGCCGTCGGTCGAGGGCTGTGTGTTCGGTGCCTGCGCCGAGGTCTTCTCGATCGACGTGCCCTTCCCGCTGGTCGACTTCGACGAGCCCATCGACTTCGAGCCGGTGGACTACGAGCACCCGCTGCCGGCGATCAGCGTGGGGCTCGCCAACCACGACTTTGGCGATGTCGAGGTGGGCGACGACGACAACCTGCCCGTCGCCATCGAGAACATCGGGCAGCTGCCGCTCGAGGGCAACGCCTTCATCGAGGGCAGCTCGGGCGGCATCTCGGTCTTTCCCGAGTACTTCTTTGCCAACACCGGCCAGATCGACGGCGTGATGGTGACCTTCGAGCCCGGCGTCGACGCCAGCGAGTCGGCCATCCTGGTGCTGCAGAGCAACGACCCGGTGCGGCCGCGCATCGAGATCCCTCTGCTGGGCAAGGGCTTCGTGCCCGAGCCCGACCCCATCGGCGACTCGGGCCTGGGCGACGGCGCCAGCGAGAGCATTCGCTCGTGTGGGTGCGATGCGGGTGGGGTGCCGGCCACGGGAGGCCTGGTACTGATCCTGGGGCTGCTGGGCATTCGTCGCCGCGGTGCGTAGCTCGAACTGAGCGCCGATTCAGAAACGTGCTACTCATAGAGTATGTGCGGAATCATCGGCCTTGCAGAACTGAAGTCAGGACCCTCTCACGAGCTCATCGCGCAGGCGTTGGCGGCGATCGCGTGCATGGAGCACCGGGGCGGGTCGCTCGAGACCACGGGGGACGGCGCGGGCATTCTGTTTCGGCCCGATCGCGGCTTCTTCGAGCGCTTCATCACCCCCGGCCGCCGGCTGCCCGAGGGCGATCGGCTGATGGTGGGCACCATCTGGTTCTTGCGCGGCGAGCGCAACGTGCGTGAGCTGCAGCGCGAGATCGACGCGATGATCCGGGTCGAGGGCCTGGCGCCGCTGGGCTGGCGCCTGGTGCCCACCTGGCCCGATGCGCTGGGAGCCCGGGCGCGCGAGGACATGCCACGGGTGTTCCAGCTGCTGATGGGCCAGGGGCACCGCATGGGCAAGCACCTGCGCACCACCCTGCGGCGGCTGCGCGAGCGCATCGAGAACGAGTTCCGCGGCCAGGTGGCGGCGCCGTCGCTGTCGCCGGGAACCACTGTGTACAAGGCGCTGGCCACGAGCGATCAGCTGCGCCGCTTCTACCCCGACCTGTCCGACCCCGACCTGAAGACCCGCGTGGTCATCGGCCACCGCCGCTTCGCCACCAACACCTTCAGCAACTGGCACCTGGTGCAGCCGTTTCGGCTGCTGGCCCACAACGGCGAGATCAACACCATCTCGGCCAACACCCGTGCCGTCATCGACGCCGAGGACATCCTGGGCGGCCACAACGTGCTGCTGCGCCATGGCAGCGACTCGGCCCAGCTCGACCGGGCGCTCGACTTCTTGATGGGCAAGCGCGTGGGGCCTCTGCCCGAGACCATGCGGCGCCTGCTGTCGCCCAGCGCCGAGGGCTCTACCGATCCGCGCTACGCCCGCTATGTCGAGGCGAGCCGCCGCATGTTGGGCACGCTGGGCAGCTGGGAAGGGCCCGCGGCGCTGCTGGCCACCGACGGCGACTTCCTGGTGGCGCAGCTCGATCGCATGGGCCTGCGCCCGCTGCGGTACGCGCTCACCCACTCGGGAACGCTGGTGGTGGGCAGCGAAGCCGGCGCCGTCGCCCTCGATCCGGCGCAGATCGCGTCAGACGGCCAGCTCGAGCCGGGGGGCATGCTCATCGGCGATCTGGACACCGGCGAGCTGGTGCGCCCCGAAGACAGCGAGGCCTGGACGGTGGCCCGCACCCGGCTGGGCTACACCGGCCTGTCCAGCACCGATCTGCTGCCGCTGCGCGCCGCCCAGCCCGCGGCCGAGCTCGACGTGCAGACGCTCAAGCGCTTTGGCTGGACACGGCCGCGGGCCCAGAAGGTGCGCGAGACGGTGAAATCGGGCAAGGAGCCCGTGCACAGCATGGGCAACGACACGCCGCTCGCCGTGTTCAGCGAGAACCACAGCCGGGTGTACAGCTTCTTGCACCAGGTGGTGGCCGTGGTCACCAACCCCGCCATCGATCCGCTGCGCGAGGGCCAGGCTATGGACACCACCGTGCACCTGGGCTGCTCGCCCTCGCTGCGCGACCAGAAGCGGCCCGGCACGCGCGCCCAGTACAAGCTGCCGCATCCGGTGTTGAGCGACGAGTCCACCGCCGCACTGGTGGGCGAGACGCACCCCGACCTGCGCACGGTCACGCTCGACGCCACCTTCGACCGCGACGGCGACCCCCGCGTGCTCACATGGCGGCTTCACCAGCTGGCCGACGAGGCGGTGGCCGCGATTCGCGGAGGCGCCTCGATCCTGATCCTCAGCGATCGCGGAGCGGCAGAGGCCGACCGCCTGCCGCTGCCCGCGGTGTTCGTCGTCAGTGCGGTGCACCGCAGGCTCACCCGCGTGGGCTTGCGTCGCCAGACCAGCCTGGTGGTGCAGACCGGCAGCGTGCACGAGTCCCACGACCTGGCGGTGCTCATCGCCTACGGCGCCACCGCGGTGAATCCCTACGCCATGCTGCAGATCGCGCGCGAGACCCCCAAGACCGATCCGGCCGTGGCCACCGAGCGCCTGATCGGCGGGCTGGTGAAGGGCCTGCGCCGCATCATGAGCAAGATGGGCATCACCAGCGTGTCCGGCTACCGCGGCTCGGGGCTGTTCGAGGCCGTGGGGCTGTCGCCCGATGTCGTCGACTACTACCTGCCCGGCACGCCCGCTCGGGTGGGCGGCCTGACCATGGTCGAGGTGCACGCCGACATCGTGGCCCGGGCCGAGCAGGCCGCGGGCAAGGCCTTGCCGCCCAACCGCAACGTCAAGGTGTACCGCAAAGAGGTCACCAACGCGCTGCAGCTGGTGGCCCGCAACAGCAACGACAACGGCGACTGGGACACCTTCGTGCAGCTGCTCGAGGACACGCCTCCGGTCTACCTGAGAGACCTGTTGGGCTTCGCCGAGGCGTCCCCCGTCGACATCAGCGAGGTGGCGCCGGTCAGCGAGGTGGTCGCCGGCACGCTGCGTGGGGCGGCGATGAGCCACGGCGCGCTGCACAGCACCGCGCACCGGGCCATTGCGGCGGCCTTCAACGAGCTGGGCTCGATGTCCAACTCGGGCGAGGGTGGCGAGGACGCGCGGCGCAATCCGGGTGGGCCCTGGCAGGCCGACCGCAACCGCACCCGGCAGGTGGCCAGCGGCCGCTTTGGGGTCGACGCGGCCTACCTGGTGGGGGCCGACGAGCTCGAGATCAAGATCGGGCAGGGCGCCAAGCCGGGCGAGGGCGGGCACCTGCCCGCGGCCAAGGTCACCGCCGAGATCGCCGCCATTCGCAAGACCGCGCACGGCGTCGACCTGATCAGCCCGCCGCCGCACCACGACATCTACAGCATCGAAGACCTGGCCCAGCTCATCCGCAACCTGGCGGCGGCGAATCCGGCCGCGCGCATCGCGGTCAAGGTGCCCAGCGTCACCAACCTGGGCACCATCGCCGTGGGCGTGGCCAAGGCCGGTGCCGAGGTGATCACGGTGAGCGGCTTCGAGGGCGGCACCGGCGCGGCCAGCTCGGGCAGCATCCTGCATGCGGGCCTGCCCCTCGAGCTGGGCCTCACCGACGCCCACCAGTACCTGAGCCAGGCGGGCATCCGGCGCACGGTGCGGCTGCGGGCCGATGGGGGCATCAAGAGCGGGTCGGACGTGGCCAAGGCGCTGGCACTGGGCGCCGACGAGGTGGCCTTTGGCACGCCGCTGATGGTGGCCGAGAACTGCGTCTTCTGCCGGGGCTGCAACCACGGCAACTGCCCGGTCGGCCTCGCCACCCAGGACGACGCCCGGCAAGACCGGCTGTTCATGAAGCGCGGGCGCGAAGACCGCATCGGCGCGGGCACCGCGATGGACACGCGCTACCTCGAGGCCAAGGCGGGGGTGCGTCGCTACCTCGAGTGCCTGGCCCAGGACGTGCGCCGCATCCTGGCCAGCCTGGGGCTGCGGCACCCCGCCGAGCTGACCGGGCGCGTCGACCTGCTGCGGCAGATCCGCACCGGCAACGCCCGCTGGGACCGCCTGGATCTGTCCGAGCTGCTGTTCGACGCCGACAGCGAGGGTCAGAACGCGCCCATCGAGGTGCGCTTCCCCATCGATCGGGTGAACGCGATGCTGGTCGAGGCGGCACAGCCGGTGCTGGACGGCGCGTGGTCCGAGGCGAGCATCCCGGTGGACGTGTGCACCGCCGATCAGGCGACCGGCGCGACGCTCGCCGGGGTGATCGCCCAGCGAGGAGGCCTGCCCCCCGGCGCGCTCATCGAGGTCCGCGCCCAGGGCTATGCGGGCCAGGGCTTTGGCTTTGCCGCCACCGGGGGCATGCACCTGCTGCTCGAGGGCGTGGCCAACGACTGCGTGGGCGAGGTCATGGGCGAGGGGGCGCGGGTGACGGTGGTGGCGCCCGATGGCTGGGCCGGCGTTGGCACGCCGCAGCTGGCCGGCAACGCGGTGGGCTATGGCGCCACCGGGGGCGAGCTGTTTCTGGCCGGTCGCGTGGGACAGCGCGTCGGCGTGCGCAACTCAGGGGCGGTCATCGTGTGTGAGGGCGCCGGCAAGTATGCCTTCGAGTACATGACCGGCGGTCGGGGCGTGGTGCTGGGGCCTTGCGCGGGGGTCGTCGGCTCGGGAATGACCGGTGGCGAGCTGTACCTGCTCGATGCCGCGGCCGGCGTGCTGCACGAAGACGCGGTGGCGGTGGCTGCGGGGGATGAAGACCTGCGCGAGCTGCGTTCGCTGCTGGTGCGGTATGCCGAGCGGACGCGGAGCGCGGCGGCCACCGAGCTGGTGGACGGGTGGGAGCAGGCGAGGGGGCGCTTTGTGAGGGTACGGCCGCGGTTGTTGGTGGAGCGGGAGGTGGTGGTGCCTACCCCTCCTTCACGAACCCACTCGCCGCCTTCACCCGCTTCCCAAGCAGCCCCAACAGGCTGAAGATCGCGGTGAACTGACCCTTTCCGCGACGCACCAGCGCCTGGCTGAACGCGTCGAGGTTGTCGTCGGCGGGGAACCAGAAGGGCTCGGGAGCGGCGTTCCAGTCCCACATGCGCAGCATGGGCCGCGCGAAGGTGTGGTAGGTGTGCTTGCTGCCGATGACGCCGGGGCCGGTGTCCTTGACGCCCGTCCAGGGCGTGTGCGCGAGCGTGCCGCCCGTCCACTTGTGGCTGTTGACGTGGGCGATGCCGACCTCGAGCTGGCGGGCCAGCTGCTTGCCGCGCTCTAGGTTGCCGGTCCAGACGCTGCCATTCAGGCCGTACTGGCTGTCGTTGGCCAGGCGCAGCGCCTCGCCGGCGTCTTTGACGCGGACCACGGCGACCACGGGCCCGAAGGTCTCTTCGCGCACGGCGGTCATGTCCTGGGTGCAGTGGTCGAGCACGGTGGGTCGGTAGCCGTAGCCGGTGCCGGTGCGCTCGCCGCCCGCGGCCACGGTGGCGCCGGCTTCTCTGGCCTGGGCGACGTGGGCCTCGACGATGGCGAGCTGCTGGGCATTGCAGAGGGGTCCCAGGTCGCAGCGGCCGTCGGGAGCGACCTGCAGCTTGTTGGCCACCGCTGAGAGCTGGGAGACGAGCTTGTCGGCGATGGCCTCTTCGACGTAGATGCGCTCGATGCCGGCGCAGTCCTGGCCGGCGTTGTGGAAGGCGCCCCAGGCCAGGCCGGCCACGGTGCGGTCGAGGTTGCAGTCGGCCAGCACGATGGCGGCGTCTTTGCCGCCCAGCTCGACGGAGTAGGGCAGCAGGCGCTCGGCGCAGGCGACCGCCACCTTCTTGCCGGTGCGCACCGAGCCGGTGAAGGTGATGGCGTCGACGGGGCCGTTCACCAGGGCGCCGCCGATGTCGCCGCCGCCCTGGAGCACCTGCACGAGGCCCTGGGGGAACACCTGGTCGCACAGCTGACCCAGCCAGGCGCCCGTGCGTGGGGTGTGCTCGCTGGGCTTGATGATCACACCGTTTCCGGCCAGCAGGGCCGGGATGAGCGGCTTGACGATCTGCATCAGCGGGTAGTTCCACGGCGCGATGATGGCGACCACGCCGCGCGGCACCATCTCGACGACACCCTGCTTCTTGGGGAAGTCGATCATCGACAGGCTGGCCTTCTCGGGGGCCAGCGCGCTGCGGCCGGTGCTGACAGCGTCGGCGGTGTACTCGGCGATGGTGGCGATCTCGGACAGGCGGCACTCGGTGGGGCTGCGCCCGGTCTCGGAGCTCATGATCTGCACGCCGGTCTCGGCGTCGGCGAGGATCGCCTGGGCCAGGGCCTTGACCTTGACGGCGCGGGCCTCGAACCCGGCGTCTGCCCAGGCAACCTGCGCGGCGCGGGCCGTGGTGATCGCCTGGGTGACGTCGGCGGGGGCGGCGGAGGCCACCGCGTCGAGGGCCTCGCCAGTGGCAGGCGAGATGGTGCCGGGAGCGGGGGTGGCAGCAGACATGGGGGAACCTCGGTTTGGGGCGGTGGGCTAACCGGGTGCACGGGTCGGTGGCGGAGAGGGGCGTGGTTCCTGCGTCGGCGCGACCAAGGCCCCTGCATTTCCGAAAAATGGTCTCCTGACACCGTTCTGGTTCACCGTTCGGAGGCACGTAAACGAAATGTCAACGCGGCCGGTAGGGCATGCGCTACTCTGCACCTGGAGGTTCCCTATGCGCACTGCCGCCCTACTCGGCGCTAGCGCGTTGCTCCTCGCGTCTGCTGGCGCCTCCGCTTCTCCCGTCAAAGAGCTCACCGTGCGTGTGCTCGACCCACACGGCCTTCCGGTTCCCACCGCGACGGTGCGCTTTGCCGACGAAGGCGAGCGACATCCGGTGAACGCCGCCAACGGCCGCTGGACCGGCGACCGGCTCTATCTGGCCGACGGTCGTGAGCGTGAGCTCACCAAGGGCTCGAAGCACACCATCACCATCGCGGCTCCCGGCTACGAGCCCGAGACGCTGAGCTACCGCATGCACCGGGTCAACAACCTGGTGGTGGTGCGGCTGGAGCCCATGGGCGTCGCCGCGGTGTGCGACGCGCGTCCGCTCTCCCGCAAGTGCCGCCGGGCCACCGACGAGCACGGCCAGCCGCGCCTGGTCGCGCGGGTCCAGGAGCCCATCGAGCTCACCCCCGAGGTGCTGCAGGCGCTGGCCGACATGCGCGACCCGGATCCCCAGCTCACGGCGGCCTTCTCGTCGCACCTGTTGGGCCTGGGACCCGCCTTCGCCGAGCAGGCCGACTTCTGGGCGATCCATGCCGAGAAGGAAGCCCGCGTGCTCTCCGGCGACGACTACGTCAAGGTGATGGACGGCGTCTTCGAGGTGCGCACCAAGGCCGCCAGCCAGCAGTGGCAGGCGTACCAGCACGCGTGGCTCACGTCCGACCTCGACTGGCAGACCCGGCAAGACGCCGAAGAGGCGCGAAAGCGGGCGGCGGTGCTGGCCAGCGAGTGGGCCGAGTGGGCCGAGGCCAGCGGCCAGGACGATCGCGTCGCCCGGTCGCTGTGCCTGACCGCCGAGGACGCGCCGGGTCGCTGTCACTGACGGCGGTTAGGTCGTGGGCATGAACGAGCAGCCCGACGACAGCGACGAGTCTGCGCCCGAGGGGTGGTGGGGCACCATCCGCAGCTGGCTGCTGCCGCTGCTGCTCATCCCAGTGGTGTTCCAGCTCTCGGGCTGGCTCCGGGCCCCGTCGTTGCCCGACCAGGCGCCGGAGTTCAACCTGGCGGGCCTGGACGGCAACGAGGTCGCGCTGGCCGACTTCCGAGGGCAGACCGTCGTGCTCAACTTCTGGGCCACCTGGTGTGGGCCCTGCCGCTTCGAGATCCCGAGCTTCAGCCGCTTTGCGCGCAACAACCCCGACATCCCGGTGCTGGGCATCGCGGCCGACGGGAGCCCGGGGCAGCTCAAGGCCGCCAAGAAGTCGATGGGCATCGACTACCCCGTGCTCATCGGCGATCGCGCGACCCTGAACGCCTACGGGGTGTCGGTGTTTCCCACCACGGTCGTGGTGGGGCCCGACGGCGAAGTGGTCAGCGCACACGCGGGCCTCATGTGGGGCCCGCAGCTGTGGTGGGCCACGCGGTAGACACGTGGCGGCGCGTGTGGGGCCCCGCCCTTCGCGATGGACGGGAGTTCGGCACCGTCTGCTCGGCGAGGCGGAAGTTCACGGCGGTTGTGGGCGCAGAAGGCCGCTCGACTTCCGTTCCGGCGAGCAGAGCGGACTTTAACTTCCGCTTTGAGGCATCCAAAGCGCGAAGACTGCCCGAGGACGACCCGAAAATCCTGCTTGGTCCGTTTGGCGGTTGCGGCCCCTCGCGATGGGCGGAAATTCGGCGCCTCTGTGTTCCGCGAGACGGAAGTTCAGGGCGGTTGTGGGCGCAGAGCGGCGATGAATTTCCGTGCCCGTTGCTTCGGCAGCTGCACAGGCACGGAGGCCTGTCCTCCTTGGGTCGGCTGTGCTCCTTGGGGTCGGCCTGGGCTCCTTGGGTTCGGCCTGTGCTCCTTGGGGTCGGCCTGTGCTCTTGGGGGATGCAAGGAGAACGGGCCTCCGTGCCGGTTGCCTCCGCGCGCTCACCCCCGGCGCCGCAGCACCAGGAACTTCACCCGCCGCGCGTCGCCGGCTGCCTCGCCGAACCATGCTTCGGGGCTGGCATCGGGCCAGCTGTCGGGGTCGAAGGCGGGGGGGAGCTTGGCCCAGATCGCGCCCTGCCAGCGACTGACGAGCGCCGCCAGGATGGGGTGATCGGCTAGACGGCTCGGGCTCCGGTAGTCCGGTCCCCACGGCGGATCGACGAACAGGATTCCTTCTTGCGGCATGCGGCCCAGCAGATCGAGCACGTCCCCTTCCAAGAAGCGGATGCAGTCGGACACGCCGTAGACGCGTGCGTTGTGGCGCGCCATCTGCAGCCGGGCGGCGTCGAGCTCGACGGCGATGACGGGGCTTCCGGCCCGGGCGAAGCCGATGGTGTTGCCGCCGGCGCCACAACACGCGTCGATGATCGGCCGCCCCTGCGCACGGGCCCCGAGCTTGCTGGCGAGGGACTCGGGGGTCAGCGAGAAGCGGCCCTGCTCGTCCAGGCGGACGCCCGGTCGAGTGAATCCGGGGGTGGTGTCGCGCCGCCGGCGGGCCTCCTGGGTTCGGGCGGCGCGCACGTGGGTTCGCGACAGCTTGGGGGTGATGCGGATGTCGAGCGCACGTCCGCACAAGGCCATCTTGCGCAGCCGCGCATCCAGGTCGGCGGCGGCGTGGTGCGACAGCTCCGCGCTGAAGCAGCGGTCGGCGAGCGCCCAGTCGCCCTCCCCCAGCAGCTGCAGGGCCGGAAACCACTCTGGGAAAGGGCCGACGGTGACGCGATGAGCGGGCATTTCGGCGGTACCCTATGGGTTCTGGAGACACCATGCTCACCCTGGCCCTCGCCACCACCGCCTTTGCCGATCCGCTTCAATGGGCGAGCTTCGAGGGCTCGATTCCTGGGAACGCCGTCGAAGTGGGCGTTGCGTGGGACCGACCCGTGTACGTCTGCCGGGGCCAGCACGAGGGCGGCACGCTTCCCGGCAAGCTGATGGGCACCACCTGCTCGATCGGCGTGGGCGGCAAGGAGGTGGTGCTCGATCGCTTCGAGGTGCTGGTGCACGGGCCGGTGGTGCCCCAGCGCAAGCCGCCGCCGCCCATCAGCCCGGCCATGGAGGGGTACTGGAAGGGCCCCGGCGAGGTGTGCGTGCGCATCTGGGACTTCAGCAAGTCCGACAAGCTCGTCGACATCTACGGCGTGGGGGACGCGCTGTACTACAAGGGGCACCTGCTGCTCTGGGTAGGAGGCGCCTGGACCGAAGGGCGCTACCTCGATGACGGGGGCTTCTTGGCTCGGGGTGAGTACCAGCGCGTCTCGGGCTGTCCATGATCGTGCTCCGACTGCCGTGGGCGGGCGGTCGGTATAGGGTGCTTCGATGCTGGGTCTGTTGATCACCGCCACGGTGCTGGCTGCCGACGTCACCGTGTGCCCGAGCGGATGCGATCGTACGGCGATTGCCGATGCGATCGACATCGCGGCCGACGGCGACACCATCCGCATCCAGGATGCCGGTCCCTACGATGTCGCCCTGCACTTCAGCGGCCGGGAGCTGGAGTTGGTGGCAGATGCGGGCAGCGATCGGCCGGTTCTGGCCTGTGCTGGATCCGGGGCGCCGGTGGCGCAGGTGGCGGGCGCGACCAGCGACGTGGTCATCGAGGGGGTCGAGATCCGGCCCTGCGCTGGCGCGACCGGGTTCCGCATGTCGGGCGGCGACGTGACCTTGCGCGACGTGGTGATCGACGGCCACCCGGGCCCCTCGGTCACTGGCGCCGCGGTGCATGCGGTGGCAGGAAGCCAGCTCACCCTCGACAACGTGGACATCAGCAACGTCGGTGATGGGTCGGCCAACGGGGCGGTGGCGGCGCTCGACGTGCCCCTGACTGTGCAGAACAGCAACTTCTACAACAACAAGGGCCTCGAGGGCGGCGCCATCTACCAGGTGGGGTACACGCTGATGGTCCAGGACAGCTCGTTCTCCCAGAATACGGCCGAGCGAAGCGGATTTGCCTACGGAGGAGGCGCCATTTGGGCCTCGGGTGC
Source organism: Myxococcota bacterium (assembly GCA_965216925.1). Classification (GTDB taxonomy): domain Bacteria; phylum Myxococcota_A; class UBA796; order UBA796; genus CAYYHT01. The sequence goes on from CBDCGT010000002.1 coordinate 458,443, forward strand.
GACCCTGGTCTCTTCGCGCAACGTGTACTCAGCGAACGGCGCCGACGCGGGAGCCGGGGGAGCCATCAACATGCCTGGGGGGGACCTGGTGAGCGACGCCGATCACTTCCTGAGCAACCACGCCGACCGCGGCGGGGCCGTCCAGGTGCGTGACACCAGCATGTCGTTCGTGGATGTCGAGTTCAGGGGCAACTCCGCCACGAATGCCGGCGGGGCCATCAAGCTGGAGCCCAACGGCCTCGCGCCGACCTTGGCGGTGGACCGGGGGTGGTTCGTGCACAACTCGGCGCTGCAGGGCGGCGCCGTTCAGGGCGCCAATGTGGGCAGCGTGACGTTCACCGACTCCCGGTTCTGCGGCAACACGGCGGTGGGTTCCGGCACCCAGGACGGCGGAGCGGTCTTCCTGGTGGCCGACGAGCTGACCTTTGCCCGCGACTGGTTCGTGGACAACAGCTCCACCTCCAGCTTCGGCGCCATCCTGGCTGCCGGCAACGCGCTGGCCTCGGTCACCGATTCGCTGTTCTTGGGCAACACGGCGGCGAGCCAGACCGGCGCGGCCAACCTGTCGGCGCCGCTGACCATCTTCCAGGGCAATGTGGTCAGCCAGAACACGAGCGGCGTGCTGCCCGCAGTGGTGCTGTCTGCCGACAACCTCATCGACACCCCCAACAACTACTGGATGAATGTGGGCGGCGATCAGCTCCCTGCGCCCGACTTCAGTGCCAACGTCCTGGGCGACCCGCTGTTGTACCGCTACACGCCCGACGCCTGCGACTTCGAGGTTCGGCCATCGCCGGCAAGCCCCCTGCTGCGCACAGGCAGCTCCGACCTGGGTCCGTGGACCGACGCCGACGACGATGGATACGTCGTGGTGGTCGATGACGTGGGCAGCGACGACGACTGCGACGACGCCGCACCCGACCTCGGCGACTGCGTCGAGGGGGACACCGACACCGACACCGACTCGGACACCGACAGCGATGCGGATGCCGATGTGGACTCCGATGTGGACGCGGATGCCGACGCCGACACCGACTCGGACTCCGATGCGGACGCCGACTCAGACGCCGATGCCGATGCCGACACCGACATCAACCCGCCCATCGTGTCGCGCTTCGTCGGTGGGGCCGGCTGCTCCTGCTCCAGCTCGGGCTCGCTGCCCTGGGCGATGGTGGCCCTGGTGCCGCTGCTCGCTACTCGAAGGCGGCGTCGACCGGGATGTGGTCGGACGGCGTAGGCTTCCACTTTCGGCAGTCGCGGTGCAGCGTGACGCTGGTGCACCGCTCGAGCAGCGGCGCGCTCACCAGCACGTAGTCGATGCGAAAGCCGTGGTTCTTCCAGAAGGCGCCGGCGCGGTAGTCCCACCAGCTGAACTGCTTCTCTTCGGGGTAGAGCTCGCGAAAGCTGTCTTTGAGCCCCCAGCCCATCACGCGCTCGAGCACCATGCGCTCGTGCGGGTGGTACAGGATCTTGCCGTCGCAGCCGAACGGGTCCCAGACGTCGAGCTCGCCGCGTGACACATTGAGGTCGCCGCACATCACCACCTCGTCGCTGGGTGAGAGCTTGTTGAGCTCGGCACGCATGCGGGCCAGCCACTGCAGCTTGTACTTGAACTTCTCGGACGTGGGGCTGGTGCCCATGGGCACGTAGCAGTCGAAGATGCGGATGCCGTTGACCGTGCCCGCCACCAGGCGCTTCTGCTTGTCGGGCCCGCCCTCGCTGAAGCCCTTCTGCGGGTCTTCGATGGGGTGCTTGCTGATGATCGCCACGCCGTTGTACGACTTCTGCCCGTCGAACAGCAGGTGCTCGTAGCCGGCGGCTCGCAGCTCGTCGGCGGGGAAGTCGCCGTCGACCACCTTGGTCTCTTGCAGGCACAGCACGTCGGGGCTCTGCTCATCGAGGAAGCGCAGCACGTGGTCGTGCCGGGCGCGGATGCTGTTGACGTTCCATGAGACGATTCGCACTAGAGCTCCGTTTGCACGTACGCGTGGGCGGCTTCGTACCAGTAGTACTCCCCGACGGCCACAGCGAGGTGATGCTCGCCGAGCATCGTTGGCAGGGTGTAGGTGACCGTGGCGGTGTTGTTGGTGTGATCGACCGCTGAGACGGCGCAGCTCCCTTGCATCACGACGCAGCGAATCGCTGGCTCGGCCGACGTGCGATCCGTCCAGGTGAACGACCAGCTCTGCGTCGAGCCTGGCGCTCCCGTCGAGCTGCCGCCGCTCAGCTCCGGGAAGGGTTGCTTCTCGAAGCGCCGTACCAGGCCCTGCTGGGTCGGCAGCAGCAGATGATCGCCCCGGTCGACGACATCGCTGCTGCCCAGCGGGAACTGCCAGCGCCCGATCACATCGATTCGGTCGATGTCGCCCAGGCCCAGGGCCGTCAGCCCGGTGGCCCGCTCGCCGAACCACGCGACGTCACCGTCGATGGCGCAGCCCGAGTCGGAGCTGTGGTGGGCGTCGATGACGGCCAGCGGCGTTGGCTGGGTGGGATCGCTGACATCGACCACACCATGATTGACGTCGCTGCAGGTGAGCATCAGCGTGCCGTCGGTGGCGACGTCGTAGATGTTGCCAGAGACGTCGATCCAGGCCGAGCCCAGCTCGACAGGTGCAGCCAGGCTCGAGATGTCCCATGTGACCGCCCAGCCCCAACCATCGCCGAGGTACAGCGTGTCGCCCCGGATCTGGAACTCCTGGCTCGCCCATCCCGAGCCCGTCACCGGTGTGCCGAAGGCGGGGGACGCCGGGATGGTGACATCGGCATGCACGAGGCCGCCCCCGAAGCCGACTCCCAGGAGCAGGTCGTCTCCGACCCAGACACCATCGAAGGCGGAGAGCCCCTCGGCGTCCAGATCGTGGCTCGCGAGCGTCACCGGAGCGCTCGGGTTCGTGACGTCGAACAGGTCGACCACGCTGCCGGACGTCACCACGACCCGTCCGGCGCCATCGGTCCACAGCGACTCGGCATACCCCTCGGCCAGGGGGATGCTGCCGAGCTCGCTGGCCCCCGCGAGATCCAGGATGCGTAGGTGGCCGTCGCCCGCGGCAAACGCGGTGTCGCCCGCCACGGCGAGGTGTCGGAGCTCGCCGGTTCCGGCGGTGAGCACGTCGGACACCAGGGGCTCGGGTGCGGCTGCATCAAGGGGGAAGACCCGCACTCCGGCCCCATAGGTCCAGGTGCCGTCGTAGTCGGTCTGCCAGCTCTCGATGGGCTGGCGTTCGAAGAGCTCGTTGTTGGTCGCGGCGATCAACACGCCGTCCGCCAGCATGCCGTGGCTCATGTCGACCCCCCTGGGAAAGGGCAGATCGGCAACAACGGTGGTGGGGTCGGACACGTGAACGGCCTGAAGCCGACCATTGGCGTTGAACCAGAGGTGGTCGGCGCCGAGCAGCGGCCAGAAGGCGGGCGCGATGGTGGGTCCGGTGGTGGCGGTGGCCGGGTCGTCGGCGCCGTGAAGCACGTGCACGACGCCGTTGGAGTACCAGAAGGCCGTCTGGGCATCGACCAGCACGCTGCTCACCGAGCTGCTGTGTGGCCAGCGCTGGATGAGCGTCGGCGTTGTGGGGTCGGCGACGTCCCACGCATCGAGCCCGTCCCGGTGGGCGACCCAGAGCGTGTTGCCCTGTAGCTGCAGGGCGTTGACCCCGTCTGGCGCGGTGAGGGTCCCCAGGAGAGAAGGTGTCAGGGGCGCGCTGAAGTCGACACTGAGCACATCGGTGCCACGGCCCACGTAGGCGGTCGTGGTGCCCACCGCCAACGCACGCACCGAGCCCAACAGCCCCCCATCGTCGAACGTGGACACGACCGCGGGTGTTGCGGGGTTGCTGATGTCCACGAACCTGAGGGGTTCGTTCACGTCGCCGCCAATCAGCAGGTCACCCACGACGCGCAAGCTGCGGAAACCCACGCCAAGCAGGTGTTCGCGACCCACGCGTGGCTGCTCCGGAATCGCGAAGTCCACGTCGATCAGGCCTCGCTCGGTGCCGAGCCACACCACGTCTCCGCGTAGAGCGATGCCGCGTGCGTCGAAGCCCTCGTTCACCAGCCAGGACGTGGTGACCGGATTGGCGCGCAGCTCGAAGGACGAGTCGCCCACCGGAAACACCGTCACCGTGATCGACGCCGTGACCGTGTGCGTGCCATCCGAGATCTCGACGGTGAAGACCAGGGTCGCCGGCTCATTGGGCGGGGTGAAGTCTGGGGCCGAGCTCGCGGGGTCGTCCAGGGTGATGCCGGGTGGGGCACTCCAGCTGAAGGTGAGCACGTCACCGTCGGGATCGGTGCTCCCGCTGGCGTCCAGCACGGTGGGCACGCCTCCGGCGGCGTCCAGGGTCGCGGGCACCGACGGGATGGGAACGCCCGACGTCGCGGTGTCGGTGTCGGTGTCGGCATCGGCGTCCGCGTCCGCATCGCTATCTGCGTCTGCGTCTGCGTCCGCATCCGAGTCTGCGTCGGCATCGGTGTCTGCGTCCACGACCCCGCCGCCACCGGTGTCCGCGGTGTCTGCGTCCGGGGTGCTGCACGCCGCCAGCAAGCTGGTCAGCAGCAGGGCATCGAAGAACCTGGATCGGGAAGCTCGAGAGGGCGGCGTGGGCACGACATCTCCTGACAGGTGAGGGCGAAGACGACACCCGAGTCAGGCGTTTACCCGCAAATGCTTCCCGACGCCCCCGAGAGGTCCCCGATGTACGCAACACGCGCTTCCGTCCTGTTGGTCACCGCCGCCACGGCGGGGCTGACCCTGATCAAGATCGCCCACTCGGCGCTGTTCTGGCTCGACTTCGGCGAGCCGGTCGTCGCGGTGGTCGTGTCGGTGCTGTGGTTCATGTTCGGCGCGGCCTGCTTGGTGCTCAACGGCGCGACCGCTGGCGTCGTCACCGCCCTGGGACGGGCGATCAACGGCCGCTCCGATGCCGCCGCCATCGCCCCGCTGGGAGCAGGAGTCACCGCCGGCTTCGGCCTGATCGGAGTCGAGATGGTGGTGGGCGTGCTGTTCGCGATCATCGCCGCCCTGGCGAGCGCCCTCGGCTTTGCCGTGATGCTGCTGGCCATGTTCGCTGCGCCGTTCCTGAGCTACTTCAGCGGGGTGTACTGAAGGCCCTGGTTACAGCGAGCGCGGATCGGTCAGCCGGCCGGTCACCGCGCTTGCCGCCGCCACCGCGGGACTCACCAGGTACACGGGCCCCGGCGCACCCATGCGGCGCGCGAAGTTTCGGTTGGTGGTGCTGGCGGTGGTCTCGCCCTCGTAGGGAATGCCCGGGCCGTTGCCGATGCAGCTGCCGCAGCCGGGCTCGCTGACGACGCAGCCCAGGCTCTGGAACAGGTCGAGCAGGCCTTCCTTCTGGGCGGCCTCGGCGACGTCGGCGCTGGAGGGGGTCACGGTGACGCGAACGCCGCTGGCCAGCGCGCGGCCCTGGAAGACCTTGGCGGCGGCCCGCAGATCGGCCAGGGAACCGCCCGTGCAGCTGGCGATGACCACGTTGTGGATCGCGATGTCGCTGTGGCTGCTGAGCGTGGCCCGGTTGCGGGAGTCGCCCGGGGTGGCCACCGTGAGCGGTACGTCGGCGAGGTCGATGGACAGCACCTTGGCGTAGCTGGCGCCCGCATCGGGGTGCACCATGAGGTCGTCGGCGTCGAGGCCTCGGCGCTGCATCAAGAAGTCGCGAATGGGCTGGCAGGGCTCGACCACGCCGGTCATCAGGCCGCCCTCGACCGTCATGTTGGTGAGCACGGACAGCTCGTCGACGTTCCAGTGCGCGAGCGCCGGCCCGCCGAACTCGATGATGCAGGTGTCGGTGGCCGACTCGCGCCAATGTTCCTCGCGGAAGAAGGGCATGCCGATGAGGTGCAGGATCAGGTCTTTGGCCGACAGCACATCGCCGGGAACTCCGGCCACCTCGACGCGCACCACCTTGGGCACGGTGACGGGGATGAGACCGGTGCGAAGGGCGAAGGCCATGGCAGTGGAGCCCACGCCAAAGGCAAAGGCATTGAGCACACCTGCGGTGGGGGTGTGGCTGTCGGTGAGCACGATGATGTCGCCGGGCTTGGCGTAGTCTTCGACCACGATGCGGTGGCAGACGCCGGGCTTGAAGTCGCGACCGGGGCCGTGCAGGCGGATGCCGTTCTTCTTGGCGGCCTCGACCATCTCGTCGGTGAGGCGCATGGCCGGGGCCAGGCGGGCGGCCTTGACCTGGTCGGGCACGGTGTCGTGCTTGATGAGCACGAAGTGGTCCTCGAAGGCCGCCACCAGGCTGGGTTCGTACATGGGCGCGTCGCCCCACTCCTGCTGGTACAGATCGACCACCATGCCGCACGTGTACTCGTGCATGCCGCGGAAGGCCGCGCGCGCGAGCACCTGATCGCCGGGTTTCACCGAGCCGATTCCGTCGGGCTTGCCTTCGCCGGTCCACGCTCGGCGCGCAATCAGCTTCTCGGCGATGTTCATGGGCCGGGTGGGCACGTCGGTGGCGTAGGTCGGGGTGATCTGGCCGGCCAGCAGGGACGTGCCGTAGCTCATCAGGCCGCCGGCCTGGGAGACCGCACGAAAGAACGGCGGCAGCGCCTCGGCGAACTCGGCCACGTCGACGTCTTCGCCCGCTTGGAGCCTGTCCAGCACGCCGCGGTCGGTGGTGAAGGGCATGCCGCTGTACACCATGTTCTCTTGGAAGATGCGCTGGAAGCTGTCGGCGACCACCAGCTCGATGCCGGCGCCTTCGTGGGCCACGACGGCCACCTCGCGCGAGCTGCCCGAGCCATAGGCGTCGCCGCCCACGATCACCTGGAAGCCGCCGTCTCGGACCGCGTCCTTGCTCACGACCTCTTGGAAGTTCTCCAAGAAGTAGGGGCCCAGGATCTCGCCGGTGTAGCCCAGGGTGCACGCCCGGCCCGAGATCATGCCGTCGGTGTTCACGCCGTACACATACTTGCCGCCAGGGTTGTCCAGGTCGACCCCCGCGAGCTGGGACGCGAGTGCCTGGGGATCGTCGACGAGGTGCAGGATGCGGCCGGTGAGCTTCATGGACGGGGCTCCAACTGAGTCGACGGGGGTAACACGGCGGGCGGTCTTGCCCGCGTCGGCCCCACCTGCCCCGTGACCCTGCGACATTTTCTTGCTGACACGCCGTTGACATCGCGCTGACAAGGGCACTTTCGGGTTGGCACACCCGTTGCAGAGTCCCATGGCGTCATCCTCTGATGGCACTTTTCTCTCGATTTATGGAGCCTCGATATGCCTTCGCAGACCCGTCGTACGTCCGCCGATGTCGCCACCACCGGAGTCGAGGCTGGCTCCACCGAGGTCGAGGGTGTCGAGGGCGGACTCGACGAGGGCCGGGGCAACGGCTTCGCGCAAGAAGAGATGGCGCGCCAGCAGGGCGAGACCGTCAACGGCAGCCTGTACATGAAGCGCGGCGCCAGCGGCGTGCAGGTGATGGGCCTGCAGCGGCTGCTGAACCGGGTCGCCAACGCCGGGCTGGCCGTCGACGGAAGCTTCGGCCGACTGACCGCCGCAGCCGTGCGGGCCTTCCAGGCCGCGCAGGGGCTGGTGGCCGACGCCATCGTGGGCCCGAACACGGCCGAGAAGCTGAACGGCGCCAGCCCGGGAGCGGCCGACGCCAGCGGTGCCGACCGCGCCCAGGGCGGGCAGGACACCGAGGCTCCCGGCACCGGCAGCACCGAAGAGCAAGAGCAAGCTCAGGCCGAAGGTCCGGGCGTGACGGGCGAGCCGGCGCTGTCCTTCAACAGCCGAGGCGCCATCGTCACCTCGCTGCAGCGCATCTTGAACAGCAAGGGCGCCACCATCGAGGTCGATGGCGTGTTCGGCGCCCAGACCGACTACGCGGTGCGCGCCTTCCAGCGCGCCAACGGCCTGGGTGTCGACGGTGTGGTGGGACCCAACACCGCCGCGGTGCTGAACGATGCCGGCAGCAAGGCCATCGAAGACAACGGCCAGTGCGGAACCGACGGCCAGTGCGACTTCGACCCCAAGCAGTTCGACACCTGGCGCGAGGCGGTCATCGGCGCGGCACAGAGCCACATGGGCGCGCCGTACTACTGGGGCGCCGACGGACCGAGCATGTTCGACTGCAGCGGCTTCGTGCTGTACGTCCTGCGCCAGGACACGGGGCTCATCAGCTGGGGCGACGACACGGCCGCTGGCATCAGCAACCGCGTGCCGGGCACCAGCAACCCCAAGAAGGGCGACCCCGTGTTCTACAAGGGCAGCAACGGCATCACCCACATCGAGTTCTACATGGGCTCGGGCAGCCAGACCATCGGCGCCAGCGGCGGCGGCAGCCGCACCCGCGGCGACAACCCCAACGCCCGGGTCAAGTACGGCGACTACACCCGCGACGGCCGCAGCAAGAGCTTCGGCAGCATCGAGGGCCTGATCCAGCAGAAGCTGGCCTCCCAGGGTGGCCCGGGCGGCCGCGCGCAGAGCTGATCAGTACAGGTCGTCCAGCCGGAAGTTGCGGTCGTGGGTGCCGTCCGGCTCGATCTGGAGATCGTGTTCCCGATACGGGTCGTCGGCCTGCGGACCCCCAGGGGTCGCGAGCCCTTCATCCGACCCGTTCATGTCGAGGTAGGCCACGCAGGCCCACTCTCCGGGCGGCAGTCCACCGAGCGCGTAGTCCTGTTGCGTTGGCCAGTCTTCGATCGAGGTCCACGCCCAGGGAGGCCCCTCGCCGTTGATCGTCTCGGGCCAGCAGAGCACGTACACCGTCCCGGAGTACGGCCCCTGGCCCTCGTCCTGGCGGTCCTCTTCGAGGTCGCCGTCGAGGGGCACCGAGCCCGACAGGGAGCCGGTGCGGGTGTCCGTCGTGTCCAGGTCGCGGGCGGTGCGGCGAACACCGACCGTGAACGACGATGGGTTCACCGCGCCGGTCAGGTTCAGCGTGTCTTCGCGGCGAATGCGCACGCGCTCCTCGCCGGTCTCGGCGAGCTCGTACTCGGCGGTCTCGGCCTCGAGCGTGAAGGTTCCGGAGTCGGCGATCAGTTCGAGGCCTCCTCCCTCGGTGTCGATCGATGCGGTCTGGGCGCCGTGCGGGTTCCAGCGGATGGTCCAGGGTAGCGCGACGTCGATCGGCGTCGAGCCCGGATCGATGGTGTGGATGGCCGGGCCGACGGCGGTCGCACTGAAGACGCCTTCGGGCCCCTCGACGGTGAGCCTGTAGGTGCGGTCGTAGCCGAACTGCACGCCCTCGTAGCGACCATTGCCCGTCGGATCGAGCTCGGTGTCTCCGTAGTTGGCGGTGTGCACCGAGACACGGGCTCCGTCCAGCTGCTGGCCGCTGGAGTCCCAGACGCGCACGTCGAGCTCGGTCTCCATGGTCATCAGCCCGCCTGCGTCGACCTGGTCGCCTGAGGCCGTGGCCACGACCCGGTACTGCCCGACGGCGGGTCCGCTGCCTTCGTCCTGGGTGCCGATGGTGTTGCCGAAGCCCTCGTCCACCGTGCCGATGCCCGGGTTGGAGTCGGTGTCGTCCACCGGCGAATCGGTGTCGTCGATCGACGCCGTGTCGCCCGTCAGGCTGCCGGTCGACCGGCAAGAGCACAGTGCCAACAGGCCGATCGTGATGTGTATGCGCATGTTTCCTCCATGTGTGGGATCCAACGCGCGGCGGGGAGCTCAGGTGACAACGCGCCTTGTCACCGATTCGGCGGCTTGCGCCGACTCGGGCTTGGACACCCGCCGGGTCAGCCCGGCGGCGGTGGGTGCATCGCGATGCCCTGGAACTCGTCGAGATCTCCCGGCTGACCCAGAGGCCGCCATCCGCCGCAGCCGGCGTGGTCGCGGACGTAGAGCGTGAAGCCCGGGACGGCCTCGTCGAGGGCGCAGTGGCCGGACCAGATGGCCGCCTCGCCGAGCCTCTCGACGGCCAGATCGGCATCGATGGCGACCAGCGCATGGCTTGTGGTCATGCCGATGGGCGCTAGTCCGGGCTCGATGCCGTCGCCGATCCACTCGAACAGCTGCGGCGACGTGGCGTCGACCGGGGGCGTCGGCAGCTGGGCGTCGTTCACGGCCACCAGCACGGGGACACCCAGGAGGAGGTCGACGTCCTGCAGGCCCGACCACCCCGACGGCATCTCGTCATCCCCGCCCGCCGGTGCGGGAGGCGGGGGAATGTCCATCGTGTAGCGAAACAGCCGGGTCTCGGTCGGGACGAGGTGCAGTGCCGCGCCGCGGTCCTCGCCGCTGGCCCACGCCCAGAGCACCGCGCCCGTCACGTCGGCGTCTGCGGGGATCTCGACGGACGGAGAGACCTCACCCGAGATGCGAAAGGCGGTGCCGCCGTCGTAGCGCTCGTCGAGGACCTCGCTCGAGCAGCCAGCCAGGAGCATCGCGCTAGTCCAGACTGGTAGAAACGTCGGCATCTTCTCCAGGATCGACGGTCACGTCGGCCTCGTCGAACGGCTCCCCGGTGTCGGGGCCCAGCGGCATGGGCAGACCGTCGTCGGAACCGTCCTGGTCGAGGTAGGCGATGATGCGCCACTCGCCAGGTTCGACGTCGTCGATGGACCAGTTGGTCAGCCCACCGCCCGTGTTGCCCGACTCGACCCACCAATACCAGGGATCCGCCGAGGCGGGCAGGGTGTTCGGCACGGCCAGGATGATCAGCGTGCCGGCGAAGTCGACCTCGGTCTCGCCCAGGATGCTCGCGCGCCGGCTGTCGGTGGTGTCGACGGCCAGCCGGATGTCCTGGCGCACCTCGAAGCTGGAGCCGGGCAGCGCGCCGGTCAGGGCCAGCGTCCGCTCCCGCTCGAAGGACAGCTCCTCTTCGTCGACGATGGCCAGTTCGTACTGGAGGTCCTCGACGATGGTGTAGACGCCGGAGTCCGTGACCGTCTCGTCGGTATCGACGGTGCGGATTCGAACCTCGCTCGCCCCGGCGGGGGTCCAGGTGAGGGTCCAAGGCGACGCGACGTCGACGGGCTGGGGGCCGAGCTCGAGCTGCGGGTCGTCCAAGCCCCCGATGGCCGCGTCGAAGGTGCCGAGTTCGTGCTGAACGGCCAGGTCGTACGAGGCGAGTGTGGCGCTCGCGGTTCCCAGGTAGGTCCCCGGCACCTGCTCGGTGAGCGTCTCACCGGCCACCGTCACGGTGGCCCCCTGCAGCGGTGCTCCGGTGGCGTCCTGGAGATCGACCGACACCTCGAGCCCGTCGTCGTCGGCCGAGATTCGAGCGTCCACGAGAAACTGGCCGGTTCCGGTGCCGGGGTTGTCGCCGTCCTGCACCGGGGTCGAGAGGGGCGGTGGGGGTTCACCTGGGAACTGGGCAATGGTGGTGGAGGCGAGGCGGTCGACGAGCACCTCGTACAGCTCGCGGTTCACCTCCGGGGTGATGCGGATCTCGTCGTCGCTGCCCTCGTCTTCGATGTCGTCGAGGTCGATGTCGTCGAACCACTCTCGCGGCTGCAGGTGCCACCGCACCACGTAGTCGATGCCGTCTTCGAGCCATAGCCCGTCCCGCGGAGCGAGCAGGGAGAGCACGTCGGGGGAAGCCAGGCGGAACGCACGCCCATCCAGCTCGCCTGCGACCTGCAGGTTGCTTCCCTCGGTGGGGCCCAGCACCAGCTCCGCCTCGACGTCGCGGTAGTCGCCCGTCTCGAGCTCGAGGGCAGGGAGCAACAGCGGGCCGTCCGCCACGAGGTCGTGTGGCCCGGGACCGCCAGCTGTCACAGCGGTCTGGGACCCACGGAACACGACGTCCCGAACCGACAGCTGGATGTGATCGAAGCGCAGGTCGCCAGCATGCGCCTGACCATCGGACACGGCGACGTCGTGCAGCACCATCTCCATGCGGATGCCGTTGCGAGACGGGTCGACGGGCGAGGTGCAGCCGGCCAGGACGAGGGCCAGGGGCAGGATGGTCATCGGAAGCTCCAGCCCACGCCCACGGTCAGCTGCGCGAGAGGCTCGAAGCGCGGCTGGGCGGCGTAGATGGCGCCGACGCCGGCGCCCACGGTGGTGTGTACCTCGACGTCCCCGGCGGGGACGGCCAGTCTGGCCAGGGCCAGCGCGGACGTGGTGGCGAAGTCCCGGCGTTCCTCTTGCCCGGGGTCGCCGTACCACGCTCCCCAAGGCCCGTCTTCTCGTCGCTCGCCGGTCTGTGAGAGCCACCCGCCGGCGAGTCGCACGCCTGGTCCGGCCCGAACCGATCGCCAGGCCACGTCCCACGACCAGTCCACGCCCAGATCGACGCGACGGTTCCCGATTCGAGCCTGGTCGCTGATGACGCGTCCCGCGGTGCCCGTCAGCACCAGGCCCAGGTCATGCCCGCGCCCGAGTGCCCGGTCGATCCGCAGCAATCCGCCCATGCCTGGCGGCTGTCCGGGCGCCATTCCAGCTGCCCCGAGGGCACCCAGGCCAAGGCGCCAGGGTCGACGCACGACCAGTCCGCCCTTTCCGCGCACACCCGATGCCAGCGCCAGATCCGCACCCACGTGGACGGTGTGGACGTCTCCGCTGCGCACCGTCAGATCGGCGACGCGCCAGCGGTCGTCGCCCGAGGCCAGCAGCTGGTAGCGCCCCGGGGGGACCGACAGTCGACCGCCCGGACCGACGGGCATCTCGGCGACGACACGGGCGGTGTCCCTGTCGATGACCAGCAGGGGGTTCTTGACAGGTCCGCGCAGGTCGAGGTCGGCCTTGGAGCGCCGAAGGTCGGACACCACCAGATCGCCCAGGGCGGTCTGCCAGCGCGGCGACTGGCTCTGGCCGAGTCGAGCCGCCGCCTCGGTCGTCTGGCGGTCGACGAAGTCGAAGAGCTCGTCGAGGGTGACCTGGCTGTCGGCGTCGGCGTCGGCCGCGCCCCGAAGCCCGCTCACGAAGAAGTGCGTGAACAGCGAACCACGGCGCTGGTCGACCTCGAAGGCCTGTTCTTCGGCGCCTGAGCTGGTGATCCAGGCCTCGTCGGCGGGCGGCGAGAAGGTGCTGGGCCGGGAGTCGACCTTCACCAGCGTCGCACCTTTGGTGCGAAACAAGGCTCCGGACTGGCACGCGTCGATCGCGAAGACCCGCTGCTCCGCCGGCACCACCCGCGACGCGGTCTTCAGGGCGTGAAGCGGCATGGTGTCGCCGTGCAGGTGCAGCCCGTCGGTTGCCGCGTGTCCTGTGTAGTAGACGAGCAGGCGGGTCGAGTGGCCCGCGTCGTGAAGGGCGGAGCTTCGCAGCACGGCCTCGCTGAGGGCAGTGGTGACGCCGTCGGCGGTGGCCTCCTGAACCCGGAACACGTTGTCGGGCTCGAGCCCGCCGAGGTCGCCCAGCGCCGAGATCAGCTCCTGCGCATCTTCGTCGGCGAAGTGCAGCGGGGGCTCGCCGGGCAGCCCCACGTTGGAGCTGATGACCACCGCAAGCCAGACGGCTTCAGCGCCCACGGGTGACCTCCGCGATCCAGACGTCCGGGGCGACGTGCCTCGCCGGCTCGGGCAGCATCGACCGGACTGCGCTCTTGGTGGCTCGTTCGCTCTGCCATCTGTCGTTCAGCGTGACGATGAGCCACTCCCTTGTCGAATCGTCGTCCAACAGCAGTGCACCGTCCAGAGAAAACGGCTTGCCCGCTTCGATTGGTTGGTCCTGAGCGGATCGGTGGAACAGGGTGACCGACCCGTCCTCGTTCAGCATCGCGACACTCACGAAGCCCGTGGTCGGCGGGGTCAGCTGGACGAAGATCCGGTCGCCGGCGCGGTAGTCGGTCGCGCCTGCGCGCTCGGCCGGGCGCTCGACCCACGAGTCGACCGGCAGCGCTCCCATGGGCCGCACGCCGTGGTCGTCCGGGGCAGGGCCGCGTGCCAGACCGACCGCCAGCAGCGTGAACGCCGCGGCGGCGAAGGCGCTCGCCATCCAGCCGCGGTTGGCCGGCGGGGGCGTGGCCGTCCGCAGCGGAGGCGCCAACCTGGACCACTCGGCGCGAAAGGCCTCGAGATCCGCGGCTTCGTGGGCAAGCTCGCCCTCCATCGCCTGGTGGATGGCCGCGCGGGCCTGCTCGTCGTCGACGGCCCCTGCGAGCAGCAGCTCGACGTCGACGACGTCGGGTGTGCCCGAAGGCAGTACGGTGAAGCTCATGGGTCCTCCCTCTGGCCCTGGATGGTCGTTGCGAGGGCCTCGATCTGCTTTCGTGCCCGAATCACGGTGCGGGTGGAGACGCCCAGGACCTCCGCCGCGCGCTCGACGGACAGGCCCTGCCCCCAGGTGAGCAGGGCGACCGTGGCGGTGCGCTCGTCGACATCGGCCAGCAGCTTGTTCAGGATGTCTCGGGAGATCGCGCGGCCCTCGGCATCCGGCGGCCGCGATGGCTCCAGCGCCTCGGTGTGGACCTCGCGCAGCCGTGCCCGTGTGCGCTTGTCGCGCAGCAAGGTCAGGCAGCGGTTGGCTGCCGTCTTGTACAGCCAGCTGAGCGCGGGTGCGCGCTGCGACGCATCGAGCTGCACCTCGACGGCGCGGGTGAACGTCCACTGGGTGACATCTGTGGCCTCGGTGGGGTTTCGCAGCATCCGTACGCACCTCCGGTAGACGAGGAAACCGCAGTCCTCGTAGAGCTGGCCGATCGGGTCTCGTCCGTTCACCGCCCTCCTCGAAGGAAACAATGCGCGGGTGCCGCGAATGGTGACACGGGATCTTGGGTGTCACGTGGTTCCGCCGTCGCGCGTTCAGGGAGGTGGAGGTAGCACCCATGCGCCAGACCCTGCTGTTGATTGCTCTTGTCGGATGCCGAACCAGTGGTGTCGTCGACGTCGACACGGCCAACCCCGACACGGCCAGCGACGCCGACACCGACGCCGATGCAGATGCCGACGCCGATGCGGATTCCGACGCCGATGCCGACAGCGACGCCGACGCCGACGCCGACACCGACACTGGGCCCCCAGACCCTCTCGACGTCGATGACGATGGCGACGGCCTGAGCGAGAACGCGGGTGACTGCGACGACAACGACCCGAACACCTACACGGGCGCGACCGAGATCTGCGACGGCCTGGACAACGACTGCGACGGCACGGCCGACAACGACGCGGTGCCCGTGAGCTGGTACGAAGACGCCGACAACGACGGCTTTGGCGACCCGAGCCAGACCCAGGAGAGCTGCGTGCCCCCGTCCGGTTGGACGCAGGACGACTCGGACTGCGACGACACGAGCGCGGCCGCCCATCCCGGCGCAGCGGAAATCTGCGACGAGCTCGACAACAACTGCGACGGCGCGGTGGACGAGGGCCTGACCCTGCCGGTCTGGTACGCGGACGCGGACGGGGACGGCCAAGGCGATGCCTCGACGACGGTCGCCGCCTGTTCGGCACCGGACGGCTACGTCGGCGTGGACACCGACTGCGACGACTCCGATGCCTACACCTTCGTCGGGGGCACCGAGATCTGCGACGGCCTGGACAACGACTGCGACGGCGCGGTCGATGACGGCGCTCAGCCCGTGGATTGGTACGTCGACGGCGACGCGGACGGGCACGGCACCGGCGCTGCGGTCTCGAGCTGCGACCCGCTGTCCGGCCACGCGCGTGTAGACGGGGACTGCGTCGACGATGACCCGTCGATCAACCCCGGTCAGCCCGAGGTCTGCGACGGGCTCGACCAGGACTGCGATGGCACGGCAGACGACGGCCTCGGCGACGCCTGCACCTGCTCGCTGCTCGACGAGCTGGCATGCGCGACCTCGGTGACCTGCACCGCCACCTACGGGTGGGAGTGGGATCGGGAGCCCGAGACGTGCGTGCGCGACGAGCGTGGCGTGCCCGACAACGACGACGACGGCACCAGCGGCGCGGTGGACTGGCTGTGGGAGCTTCAGGACCGCACCCTGTGGTGGGACCTGGACGGGACCGAGCTCGATGCGCTGGCCGTCGCGGCTCCGGGGTCGTGGTCGATGCCGCTCACCTTCCCTGCGTGGATGAACGAGTCGGGCGACCGCTTCCGTCTGGAATACGAGGTCGGCAACCAGCAGCAGGTCTGCCGAGGGTGGGTCGAGCCCTTCGACGTGGTGGTCGATGTCGAGTTCGACGTCGGGGTGACGTCGCTGGGGGCCCTGAACCTGAGCTGGACGGGGTGGAACTGGACCACCGTGCCGGCCCGCCCGAACATCGTCTTCGACGACTGCGACCTCACCGAGGTCGAGACGGACCTGGCCTCGGTTGGCGTCGATCTCTGGGACGACGTGGTCTTCGACGACGAGTTCCGCGACCGGATGGCCGACATGTTGGACGAGGTCGAGGATCGGTACTCGGACGCGCTGGAGGACGCCTGGGCCGCCGACAGCTACCTCGGCTGCGCCGCGAGCTGCTCCACGGGTCTGACCTGGGTCGAGGACCCCGCCGGTGACACCTGGGGCACCACCAGCGACTGCCTGGTCTACGAGTGGAGCCCGGGCAGCCAGCCGAACATCCTGGGTGCGGACGGCTGCCCGTAAACGCAAGGAGAACAGGCCTCCGTGCCTGTTTGCCTCAGTACCGCGGCACGTCCGGGTCGACCTCGATGCTCCACGCGTCAATCCCGCCCACGATGTTGTGCAGGTTGGTGAAGCCCATGCTCTGAAACGCCATCGCCGCGTTCTGACTGCGCACACCGTGGTGACAGAGGAAGGCGATGCGTGTGTCGCGCGGTAGCGCCTCGAGCTCGGGCAGGGCCTCTTGTGTGAGCAGCTCCGCACCGTCGATGTGCGCGATCTGGTGCTCCATCGGCGTGCGCACATCGATGAAGCGGAAGTCTTCTTTGGCTTGCAGCCACGCGGCGACGGTGCTCGCAGAGGTCTGGTGGATGCTCACGGGCTCGGCCTCGGCTTGGTGAGGGGGGGGGGTGCCGATCAGCTCGGCCAGCTCGCCGCTCTCGCTCATCTCGACCAGGATGTCGCAGCCGCCGACGAAGCTTCCGTCGACGTAGAGCTGGGGAATGGTGGGCCAGCTGGCATACCGCTTGATGCCCTGCCGGATGCCGTCGTCGGCGAGCACGTCGATGGCTTGGTAGTCGGCGCCCAGCCCGTCGAGCACGGCGGCAGCACGGGCGCTGAAGCCGCACTGGGGCGCGGTCGGCACGCCCTTCATGAACAGCACGATGCGCTGGGAGTGCACGATGTCGCGGATGCGGTCGTGGGTTTCGTCGGCGGACGCGGCCGGGGGAGACACCGATGGCGCGGGGGTGGGCGGGCGGTATGGGTGTGGAGTGGGTGCGGGCGCAGCCGTCGGCGTGGCGCGGTCGCGGCCCAGGATGCGGCGGAGGATTCGTCGGAGCATGGGGACTACTACCCGTCTTTGCGCCGGTTCGCCTCATGCTGCAGCTGGTCCCGCTGGCGGCGCACGTCGGTCTCGCCGCTGGCCTCTTCACGCTGCAGCCGTTGCCCCTCGGTGGAGCTGGTTGCGATCTCGCAGATGCGCTCAGCCAGCCACGCGACGTCTGCGACAGGGTCGGTGCTGTGGTACTCGACATCTCGCTCGGGGCCGCGTAACGACAGCACCAGGTAGCATCCGCCGGGAGTCTGGCCCCGCCGCTCGACGATGGTGGCCCGCTCGATCTGATCTCGGGTGTAGTGGTCGTTGCCGATGGCCAGTCCCTGGTCGTCGATGCGCACCTGGATGCCGTCGCGGGCCAGCTTCAAGTTGCGCAGGATCCCGCCCGACCACACGGTGGCGAACAGACCGACTGCGGCGAGGGTGGCGACCGGAGGTACGGTCCCGTCCAGCAACATCACCGGCAGGGCTGCCCAGGGCAGCAGCGCGGCGGGCACGACCAGGGCTGGCAACAACGAGCCGAGCTGTCGGTTCATCTGCCACCGGATGCCATCGGCGGTGACCTCGGCCCCCGCAGGGAGGCCGCCGACAGAGGGAGGTGCTGGGGCTGGTGTGGCTGGCTCGGACGAATCCATGAAGAACTCCTAGCCGGTCGTTCGGGCGGTTGCCGAGCGTCGATCACGACGATGGCAGCCGGTACGTGCGCCGGGCCGTCGTCGGGTGACCTCCCGGGCGGCGACGTCACCGATGGCCCCCAGAACAAGCGTTGCCCCGCTTGATCCGGTATGTGAGCCAGGCCCAGGAGTTCCCATGTCCGCCGTGCTCGTTCTGCTGTTGGCTTGTGGAGGCGGCAAGCCCGCCGACGACCCGCGTGTTTCCGAGCTCGTCGCGCGGATGAACACCTTGGAGCGCGAGCTGGCTGCCGTCCAGGAGGTTGCGCGCCCAGCATCCGATTTGCCCGATCCGCCGCCCAGCCACAAGAACGAGCCGAGCCATTCGGCCCCGGTGGCCTCGAGCGCCCTGTCCGAGCGCATCGAGAGGCTGGAGTCCCGGCTCGACGCGCTCGCGCCGGCCATCGACGACGCGGTGGACCAGCTGGGCGCCGTCGATGACGACCTGGCCGCCGTCGAGGACGACAACGCCGCCGACATCGACGAGCTGGACGATCTCGCGGCCTCGATCGACGCGGTCGAGGCGCGAGTGGACGCGCTGGACGAGGCCGTCGAGGAACTCGACGTGCTCCTGACCGCCCACATCGAAGCGTCAGCCGGTGTCGAGAAGCTCGTGAAGAAGATCCGTGTGGACGCGGCCGGCAACATCGTGCTGGTCGAGGCGAAGCTGCTCACCCAGGGCAGCAACGACGCCCGGTAGCGGTGCGGACATGGCGAGGCCTCGCCGACGCCTGTGCCTGCTCGTTGCTGGACGACCTGTTCTGTGCGGCCACCCTACTTCTGGGATCCGGCCTCCCACCACTGGTGGATGTCTTTCCAGAGCTCTTCGGAGCTGGCGTCGAAGTCCTCTGGAAACAAGACGAGCGGCCCCCGAGGCTGCGTGTTGAAGATGATGGCCTCTGCGGGAATCAGCTGTGGTGCGCCCATGTCGGACCATGGGATGAACTGCCAGCACACCGGGTTCGACGTGCGCACGCCGCCCTCGTCGACTCGCCAATGGTGGGTGCCACCATAGATGGGGTGCCTTCGCGTTCGTCGTGCGAGCGCGCGGCGGCGGCGAGCGCCTGCTGTCGCCGAATGAAGCGCCACGGTTGCGGCGGGAACCGCCCACAAGGCCGCTCCAAGAAAGTTGCCCCATGGGAACACGAAGGCCGCCGCGGACGCGGACACGAGTTGAATGCAGATACGAACCAGATCGAGCACCTCGAAGTGACTCAGCACCTTGTCGAGGTGGAGCAGGCGGGCCTGCCATTGGGCTCGCGTGAGATCGGTCCTCGAGTATGACCTCGCCGCTCCGTGGCGGCCCAGTCGGTGGTCCATGGGGCGTCTTGCCCAGTGAATTCCTCGCAGGCTCGAAGCAGGGGCTCGATGTGATCGGTCTCGTCGCAGAGGTGAACGAGCACGCCGTCCGTCGAGCGGACCTCCAGCGCGCCATCGACGTTCTCGCAGCGCACGTCCCGCCAGGCCCATCTCTCGCGCAGCTCGCCCTCGATACGCAGCTCGAGACCCGCGGGAGTGGCGACGAGTTCGTGTCGTCGAGCCCTCTGACCGAACTGTCGACGAATCGCCGACTCGCTGGCTTGGTGGAGGAGCCATGCGAGCCGTGCCCCTTCGTGCAGGGCGAGGGTCACCAAGCCGAACGACACCTCCCATGACCCCATCATCAGGGCTGCGGCAGACGCGGCGGTTGCCGCAACGGTGATGGTTGCCGCTTGCTGCCGAGATGGCTTGTGGGCCCGAAGCCGGAACGCTCGGATGTGCGGAACGTCGACCGAGATCCCGACCGATGCTCCGCTCACTTGATCCGATACCCGCCCATCTCGTTGTTGGTGATGGTGGGTCGAGGGTGAAGGCGGGGTTTCGGAGGTTGTAGCCGAGGTTGTAGCCAATCGCGGTCGGCATACTTCACGGGTCGCTCTCGAGTCGGCGGGCCCAGTAGCCGGGGCGCCGCCTGGCATGAGAGATGGCGACGACGAGTGGCTCGGGGTCGACGACGAAGATGACGCTCTCCTGAAAGGGCTTGAGCGGGATGTGGCGTGTGCCCTCGGGAGCCCCAGGCGCGTCGTACGGCGACCACGCCTTGGGGAGGGCGTCGATGTTGTCGAACGCCAGAGCCACCAGGCCGCGAAAGCGCAGGCCGAGCCCCGGCCGGCGGGTCTCGTAGAAGGCGATGGCGTCGAGGAGCTCCTCGGTGGCCTCGTCGAGGACGTCAGGCACGGAGCTTGGCGAGCAGCGCGTCAGCACGAGCGAGGGCCTCGCTGGCCGGCACGGCAGTCGTCTCCCCGCGACGGTACGCGTCGAGGCGACGCGCGATCTCGTTGCCCCAGGCTTCTTGTACGCCGTCGTCGGCAGGACCCGTGTCCAGCAGACGGATCTGCAGCTCGGCGCGCTCGTCGGGGGTGAGCTGCGCGACCTGATCGAGGATGGCGTCGACCTGACTCATGGGGTCAGCTTAACCGGCGGAACGGCGGTCGGTCCGGTGGGGTTTGCCGCGGATCTGTTTGCGGGCCTGTTCCCAGGGCACGGTCTTCACGGCGCCGGAGTCGAGCTCGGCGACGCGGCGTGCGATCTCGGCGTTCCACTCGGCCTCGACGTCTCCGTCGTCACCCTCGAGCGTCTGCAGAAGCTGCGCGTTGAGCTCGGCGCGCGTGTCGACGGGGAGGTCGAGGGCGCGCTGGAGGATGTCGATGGCTTCGGGCGGCATTGGGTGGGTCTAACCGGTCGGTTGGCGGGCCGGCTGGTCAGGCACGGAGCTTGGCGAGCGGCGCGTCAGAACGAGCGAGGGCTTCGCTGGCCGGCACCGATGAGTCTCGCCGCGGCGGTAGGCGTCGAGGCGTCGGGCAATCTTGTTGCCCCAGGCCTCCTGTACGTCGTCGTCGGCTGGGCCCGCGGCCAGCAGGCGGATCTGCAGCTCGGTGCGTTCGTCGGGGGAGATCTGCCCGACTTGATCGAGGATGGCGTCGACCTGACTCATGGATGAAGCCTAGCGGAGCGAGAGGTCGAGGGGTGTTGGTCGGCACGAAGGGAGCAGGCACCGACTCCGGAAACACCGCTACCCCCTACTTGATCCGATACCCGCCCATCTCGGGGTTGTTGGATCGGGCGGATCGCTGGCGTGAGCCGAATAGCGGTTCGGCGGAATTGTACGAGCGGGTGGCTGCGTGTCGCAGAAGCAGCCTGATCGGGCAACGATGATCGACGGCCTTGATGACTGACTGGAGGCGGAGTTTCGGCAGCACGGAGCCGTGCCCCTGCGCCCAAGTGGGCCCTACTGCAGACACCGCGAGCTGGGTGCAATCGCTCAAGCTGGCGGTCGTCAGCCTTCGTCCAGTACCACCGCCTGTTCTGGAGTCCCAGCGCTCGAACCCGAGCCTGCTCCAGAATAGCGTCCGTGGACGTCAGGTGGCCATCGTCTCACGACGCGTCCAGATCGGCCCGATGCGCCGTTCATGATCCTCGTTCATCAAGACTCATTGCGAACTCCGAGCGCGACGCCCGACGGGATGCGATTCCGGCCCTACTATGAATATGCACGCACAACGGTGATCGCTGGATAGCGTCAAATTTGAGTACCAAGCTTGTAGTGTCACCGGTCCGGTGGGAGACTTTTGACGCGAGCCGCGCCTCGCCTCGCGAGCCGAATCTTGAGCAAAGGAACGAACAATGGCTGGAATCGCCTTCAGACTGCAGGACCTCTACACCGTCAGCGTGGCGGTGAGTGAACATCAGGACAAGCAGGACGCCGTCGATGTTGTGCAGTACGCAAGCTTGGTGTTCCAGGCCAGAAGGCCGGTGCAGTCCGCGATGAATGGCTCCGTGATCGTACAGCATGCCTCTGTTTTGGATGATTCCGCCTTCGTCGATACATCAGTTTCGTTCGAGACAAACAGCTCCCTAACACCTGTTCAGACCCTCGAGGGACCCCTTCGCTACATTCGATGGCGGTACGACGGCACAAGCGCGACCGGTCAGGATCCGCAGTTTCTGATCGATGTCGTGGCTCGCGAATCCAGCTGATTCTCACATCGGGAGGACGCGATGACCGCGACCCATGTCCAGCTCACCGATCTCACGACGGCGACCACGGGCCAGACCACCACGATGTCCGGCGACGGCATCGAGCTCGGTGCTTTCGGCCGCTTAACGGTGACGGTGAAACGCGCTGTCGGTGCTGAGGCCGACTCAGGCAGCTACCTCGTGCTTCAAACCTCGTATTCGAAGGGGTCGAACTACACCGATCTGTCGCCCCCAATCGACCTCACGCGGACGGGAACACTCACCCGCCACTATCTGAACGGCGCGCGGTACATCCGCTGGGCCGCCGTGGTTAGTGGCTCTACCAGCGCGCAGTTCTCGATCGATATTCTGGCGAGGAGTTCCTAATGCTCGCAGCTACAGGAACCGCGATCGTTCGCGCCGACGTTGAAATCAGCGGTACCGGCGCAGTCTGGATGGACGCCGCAGACCTCGATCTGCTGGGATGCTGTGGGGAGATCATCGCTGTCATCGTCCGGCGGTCATCAGGGACGGGTGCCCTGGATGGCACGGTCTACATCGGGGATGATGCCCTCGACAACACCCCCGATGATCGTGACTTGGTCTACGAATCGGGGAGCGTGTCCTTCGGCACAGCGTCCAGTTCAACGTCCGCATCGCTACGAGACGTCCTCCCCGTTCGCGCGCCATACGCCGTTGCAGCACCCGGTGACCTCAAGCTGGGCTGCAACATCGCCACGGGAAGCAACAGCAACACCCTTTCCGTGACCATCTACGCTGAGGTCTACGGATGAGTTCTTTGTCGCTGTGCCTGATTGCACGCGACGAGGAGCGCTTGCTCCCTGGCTGCTTGGCATCCATTTCTGATGTCGTCGATGACATCGTGGTTCTGGACACGGGAAGCACCGACGGGACGCGTGACGTAGCCTCGAAGGCTGGTGCTCGCGTTTTCGGTTTCAAGTGGGGTGACGACTTCGCAGCGGCCCGCAATGCAGCGGTCGAGCACGTGCGGAGCGATTGGGTGCTGGTGCTGGACGCAGACGAGCGGCTGCTCGCTGGAGCCGGCCCCGTTCTGAAGGCCTTTATCGCGGACGACGAGGCAGACGGCGCCCTCCTTCCGCTGGTGAATGCGGCCTCACTCGACCAGGAGCCCGACGACGTTGTTCGAGGCTCTCTCACCTACGAAGCGCCAACGCTGGTGGCTAGGCTGTTTCGCAATACCTCCGACCTTCGGTGGAGCGGCCGCATCCACGAAGAACCATCGGATTGGATGCGTGTCCGATCAAGCCGAGTGATGCCGCTCCCCGCGCCCATCGTTCACTACGGGTATGTCGAGAGCATTCAAGAAGAGCGCGCCAAGCTGGCTCGGAACGCCAAGCTCCTGCGGCTGCAGCTCGCGGAGAATCCACGGCTCATCGACTTCGCCTACGGAGCATCCGCCCTGCGACGCATCGGGTCAGTCTCGGAGGCGTCCGACATCATCGAGGCTGGCTGGCAGCGCCTTCAGGCTCAGGGGTCGTCCATTTCGACCACTTCGGCCAACCTGCTCGTATGCGAACGGGCGCAACAAGAAATGAGCCGCGGCGAGGCAGGATGCGCCGGCGAAACGCTGACGTGGGCCCGTGAACACCTCGGGGACAGCCCCAATCTGGAATACCTGGAAGGCAGACGACTTGAACTCATCACCCCAGTCAGTGGTCAGCGACGAGCAGAGTGCCTTCAACGCGCCGGAACGTACTATTTATCGGCGCTTGGCGTCGCGCAGGAGTTGTCAACCACACCGGTTCTGGCCGGGGTCACCAGCTGGCGATCTCGAACGCGCCTGGCAGGGGTGTTGTGCGGTCTAGGGGATTTTCGACGAGCCTTGTCCGAGGCTAGAAGGGTCCCGAGTGAGTCAGAAGGGGGCGAGGCCGCAGCGCTCATCGCAGCGGAGGCACTCTGCGGGCTTGAGCGTCTTGAAGAAGCGCACGGCGTCCTCGATGCTCTCCCAGAGAGTGTCGACAAGGCGCTGATTGCCCACTGTTCGCGACAGGCGACCGGGAACGACCCAGGCCTGGGTCACCTCCTATGGGACGACTCAAAGCCTCGATTGGCGCATCGTGTTGTGCTCTTGGAAGCGCTGCGGCGGGCAAGCACCGACGACGCCCGCCCGATCTTCGTTGGAGGCGCCGGGCGTAGCGGAACCACCCTGTTTCGCGCCATGCTGCACGCTCACCCGAAGCTCCACGCACCGCCAGAGCTCAGGTGGGTGCCCAGCATCGCCGAGCTGTTCGACGACTGGGATGTCGCCCTGCGTCCCGTGCTTTCGGACGTAGGACTTCCAGATGACAGGCCCCGGGAAGCCGTCCGCGCCTGCCTGGACACGTTCCTGGCTGGAATCGCCCCACCCGGCACCCGCCTGGTCGAAAAAACTCCCCATAACCTCTGCCATATCGCCGCATTGAGCCGCATCTATCCTCGAGCGCGCTTCGTCCACGTCATTCGCGACGGGCGCGCGGTGGCGGCGTCACGTGCACGCCAGCAATGGGTAGACCCGCGCTCCGGCCTCCGCCCCAACCATGATGAGAACCCGCTCGCTGCCGCCGGCTATTGGGCATCCGTCCTGCACCAGGTCAGGCGCGGCCTGCCGTTTGCGCTCGGTCGTGTCATCGAGATCAGGTACGAAGACTTGGTGGCAGACCCAGAATCCGCCTTGCGACGAGTTCTGACCTTTCTAGGCGAAGAGTGGAGCGCAGGCGTACTTGAGCATCATCGTTCGGACGTTGCGCTTCCAGAACGTGAGCCCTCGAGTGCAGCTGTTTCCAAGCGCGTCAACCAGGAAGCGGTCGACCGTTGGCGGTCCGAGCTCGACGAAGCAACGATTCGTGCCATCGAGGATGCCTACGGGGATCTCCTCGATGATCATGGATACGAGCGGCTCTTTTCGCAGGGGGAGGTGCAATGAGGGTCTTCCCAGCCAGTCAGGCACGACGAGCCTGGCCCCCGGCAGGTCCCGGATGGGAGGTCTGCTGCGAGCTAGACTTCACTGCGCTACCTACTCAAAGCTTCTCGAACGGTGACAACCTAGTGGCGGGCATCCCGTTCGTTGCCAGCAACTCAGGGAACGCGAGTACGTTCGGCATCACCAACGGAACGGGACTGCAGATTGAGCCCGACACCGGAAGTGTCTTCAACGCCACAACCAGAGATGCTCCGATTGTCGAGATGAAGCTCATCGACCTGATCGGCAACTGGCAGGTAGGAGACCGCATCTTCTTTCAGGTGCACGTCGATCAACCGACCCTCGACGACGACGGACAGGCTTACGGGATCCAGATTGGAGCTGGCAATCGAGCCAACGACGACCTGGTGTGCATGTACGACGTTGTCTACACGGGCTCGGCGTTGAACGAGCGGGCGGCGCGGTACCTTGTGTCGACCGTCGCAGCCCAGACCGCCTCTCTGACCACACAGCCCGACTTCATGGGCTTGAACTACCGCCCGGCGAACTGCGACGCGCACCGTGCGGCGCTCGACGACTGCATCGACGGAAACGTGTTCCCCAACCCCCGAGACATGACGATCGCGTTCTACCGCACCAACATCTGGACCGGGAACTGGGCCACCACGGATTACACGGACCCGGAGACCGACCTGGTACGCCTGTGGGCGCAGATGGAGAGCGCCACCAACGCCTTCACCATCACCTTCATGGGTCTGCGCGTCTTGGTTCAACGGTGGGGGAGCTGATGGGCCGCTTTCCCCACTCCCGCAGCCGAACGACCTTTCCGGGGCCGCTTCACACCGCGGTTCAACCGGCGACGGCGCCGTGGGACATCGCCTACCAGCTCGACTTTCGGACCCAGAGCAGCCAGTACTTCGCCAGCGGTGGCGACGGCGACTACACCATCGACGGTCGAACGTGGGCGGCCACGAACACGGCTGCGGTCGACACCAGGTTCGAGCTGGAGAATGGAACCGGGATCATCATCGAGCCCCACGACAACACCACCTGGAGCGGCAGCTCCAAGACCGCCCCGTACCTATCGGTAGACCTCGCGGCGCTGGTCACTGACTTCACGGAAGGAGACCGGCTGGTCATTCAGATGATGTTGGGCTCGGACGGGCTGGACGATGACGACCAGGCCTACGGGCTGATGGTCAGCAGTGCCTACGGGGTCAACAACGCCGGAGCGGTGGCTACGTCCTACGCGTCGTCCGCGCCTGTGGTGCGCGCGTCGCGCATCTGGGGCTCGACCGCAACCGCGGATGCCGCGGTCAGCGATGAGCCGCCCGTGCTCGCGCTGGAGTGGATCTCGTTCATCTTTGCGCCCTGCTACCACACCGTCGCTGTGTGGCCACGTCCGGGAGAGATGACGCGGTCCGAGCACGAGTCAAGCGCGACGAACTTCAAGCCACGGGTGAACGCGTGGCCATTCTACGCGAGCGACACTGCGCTTCGGATCTGGGCCGAGCGGCCCAGCGGGGCGAACAGCTTCACAGCCACTTTCACGGGGCTTCGAGTACTGAGGCAGAGGATATGACTGAAGGAATCGGCATCTCAGGACACAATTGGGGCAGAAGGGGGGCGTCTGTCGCCTCTGGGAACCCATGACCGAAGAGGACCTGCCAGAAATGCTGATCACCGCGGTGCCCGGAACCGAGATCATCTCGGTGCCGGGGACGGAGATTACTGCGGTGCCTGGAACTGAGGTGACGGCGCTGCCTGGAACTGTGTTGCTGGCGAGTTCGGTTACAGCGGGCGAAGGCGGTGGGGGCGAGCAAGCGCCGAAGAAGCCGGCGCCGGAGCCGCCTCCCAATTCGCCAGCGTTGTTGCCCGATGCGCCGCCGAAGAAGTCGCAAGAACCCGTGGCTTTGGGGGAGTCAGCTGTGTCGAGAGATCAAGGGCCATCTTGGCTCGAGGATCCGATGGACGCCCACCGGTATCGGCCGGCCTCCTTGACCTCTCAGCCAAGTTCGCACCCGTACACCAGGGCCAGCAATAGCGTCCCACCTTCCGGCGCCTCAATTCGGTCGGTACCAGACTATTTCCCTCCAGCCGATTCGGGGCCCTTCGCTAACAGTACGCTATTGGGAGACTTCATTCTTGCTGATCCGTTCGCGACCATTCGCCTAGGGACAAGCGACGTATGGGTCCGGCCCGAGCAGATGACCTTCGAAATGCCAGTGAACTCCAGCGGTTGGTGGTCTCAATGCTTGACAGCCGTGGAAAGCCCGCCGATAGACCAGGCGACCTTTCCGTCCTCCCGTCGATGGACACCCGTTCTTCACTTGGCGGACGGAACGCCCGTGCCGTATTCCGACGTCCTCTACGGAGTAACTCCTTTTGAGCAAGCCCAATCCGCGATGGGTATCGACCTAACTATAGACTGGTGGAGCGCCCCCCACAACACTGCCGTATCCCAGGGTGCGACGTTGAGCTATCTGAACTCAGACGGCAATTGGGTGGCGAATCGAAGTTTTGGTCGCTTCCCGTTCGGTTCTCGATTGGACGACCCGTCTCGAGTGATGCTCGCGTACATCGGACGCGCTCTATCATCGCGGGGTGCGTTCAAGTGGGCGGCAATCATTAATCTGCGCAAGAACCCTGTTGGGACCGAGCCCGGGGTGCACTACCTTCCGCCTCAACAGCGAGGCATTTTCGAGAGGTTTTTCGACCGCGTCCGCATTAACTGCACCATTCCCGGAACAACCGGGATCACGCCAGCCGGCTCAGGTTCGATCCTTAACCCGTTTGTTCCAACTCTCTTTAGCGCCCTGCCTGTAGTCGGACACTTTGGTATCGACGGCGAGGTAGCAATAACGCCAAAAACGCTGTTCTTTCAGATGGCCGACGAAGGAGCGCCCAGTTTTGAAGGAGCGATTGCAGCCCTACTACGAATACTCCAAGTACCGACACCGGAGGCGCGCCTTCGGCGATTCGCCGGTCCACCCGCATGGCCTGATGCGGGGTTTTCCTCATTGGTGGGTGGTGGCTCACTACTCCTCACTGCGGATGTTGCTGCTAGCACCACCCTGGCCACCCTTGTCGCAGACCGAATCCCCGCCTGGTCAGCAACGAGGTTCGATAATAGACTCCAACGAGCGCTGGTCCAAGCGCTAGCATTGCCACTAGATAACGTCTGGCGTGACGCGGTCAGTGGCTCACAAATTGTTGGGTCGGGACCATATCAGCATCTGCGTCGGGTGATACTCTCTTCCCAATGGATGGCCGCCCTCCTTCGAGCCATCTCTGTCGTCTATCCGTCAGACAAGGATGAGTCGAATCTCCCCGCTTCGAATGCCGCTCGGCAGCGTGTTGTAGCGGATACCATTGCCGCACTCGATGTTGAAGGTTTCGTGGCAAATCGAAACATGTCGCTCATTGCTGATTATTTGGACGGCGCGACGACTCCTGGATCGGCTGCGTTGTCCTTCTCTGGGATTACTCCCTTTGTTGCCCCCTGGACACAAACAGCCACGATAGACGTTGGCACCGACTCGAAACATCCCGCAATATATCTCAGCCCGCAGTTCCGACGATTCAGCAACCACTTCTTCTCGGACGAGAACGGGGACACCCCCGCCTGGACTGAACGCCCGTCATGGCTCGTCGACCAAAATTACCCGGTTGCCTCGGACCCCACGGTGGACGTCAGGTCTCGCTGGCTCGCGAACGCACGGGCGTCGCTCAATGTTGCACGCTTTGCCGTCGCTTTGGGCGAAGTAGTTCGAGGCCTCGTAGAGCTCGACGACGCCAACATCAACGCCGGGCAGCTGACGGTACTCACCAGCACCGCAGGGGTCTCACCACCGGTGTCCGCAGCAAGCGCGGAATCCCAAATGGAGTATATAGTGCGGGCCGCCATCGTCGGCATTTCGCAATCAATAGCCGCCGATAGTGTCTCGGACCCATTTGTCCTCGCAGGTTCTAGCCTTGGTGAGTTCATCTCGCTCGCAGTAAGGCAGGCCATTACCGACTCGTACTTGCGCTGGTCGGCGGTGGCCCCAAGTGGTGATGTTTTTGCTGCTTTCCCCTGGTTTGATACTTTAGAGAAGCGGAACCTAACAACAACTGTTCTCGGCCCCGCCATGACGTCCCAGGGGCCCTGGCCGGGGAATCTCCAGAGCCAGGGTGAACGGACGTTCTTGCAGACGTCAGACTTCCCTGCGATTCCCTTCGACGTTCCTCGATTGTCATATTATTCCGCTTCGGTGGGCATTCTTGACCCAAGTAGTGTGGTGTTTCCGTTCCTGCTGGCTTCACGCGGGCTGGCCGTAACCACGAACCTTGGAGGCGCCAGCGGCCCACTCATACAATGGATAGAACAATGTCGCACTGGGGCATCGACTTTAGAAAACATCTACGCTTCGATTTTGTCCGAGTGAGGGTGTCCCTGCCGTATTTCGTTTTTGCTGTTATTGCTTCCTGCGGCGATCTCGATGGCCCCGATGCATGTGATCCGCCCATGATGCGCGGCGATGACGGCTATTGCTACGAGTGCCCCGAGGGCTCGGCTCTGCACGGTCCCTACTGTGTTTCAAGCACCTCTGACCCCCTTGATGACGCGATTGGTGCACTCCCGCCATGTAGTATCAGTGCCGGAGACGGTCGTCTCACCCAGCAGCCGTGGTGCGCCGATGGGGGGTGCGTCGGAGATTCCTTAGAAACACTCGGTTTAGCTTGGGGAGACAACTATCTTTGCGAATCGGACTTCTTCCACTCCACCTGCGTGTGGGAGGGTCTTGGTCTATCGGCTCAGTTCTTGGACGAAAGAAGTCACATTATCATGATAGACAACACATGGGGTGGACGAACGATAGAAGGTCTCGGGACCGGGGTTTCGGTGTCGTGTTTCCTCGACGGCTTCACTTCTCAAGCCATTGAACTCGGGAGTGGGGACGGAGTCCCGCACGTCAAGACGGTCTGGTTCACCGAAGACCTGGCTATTGAGGCGAGTAATGGCGGCATCGTTGTATTTGTCTGGGCAGGGTAGACGCCCTCCCCAGGTCGGGGGGGGTAGACCGCAATGTCCTGCCCAGAGTTTCGGGGTATCCACTCCTTCCGGGGGTTCTACCGCCGCCTTCCCCGCGGGGTGACGTTCCCTCCAGGAGGCACCCATGGCCCAGTTGTCGCGCCCCTTCGCGGGCCGAGCTCCGTGTCGTAGTTGTGGCCAGCATCAATCTCGGGCTTGGTCATGAACGCGCGCAGGCGCCTTCGCTGAAGTGACGATCCCGCGCCGTCGCGATCTTTCCGTATCGCAACGCACTGGGACGGCTCGCCGGGTCGCCGCTGCTCGAAGGGCACGACGAGTGGCTGGTCGGCCGCGCTCCATCAGTCAGCGCTGCTGAAGACGCCAGCTGAGCAGCTCGAGGACACGCTGTCCGGAGCGAACGGCCTGGTGGTGGGGAAGTGAGGCTGGACCGGCCCTGTGGACAGTACCGGCATGGCGCCGTGGATCGCCTTCGGTGCCCTCACTGCGCTCGTCAGCCCACAGCGTCAACAACGAGATTCGAATCATCGGGAAGGAGCTAGCCTTCAACCTCTCGCTACCGTGCGGTGGGGGCTCAACTTTGTGATAGTGTTCAGTCCTCAATCGGCTTCTTGGAGTACGCAGTTGGCCCATTTCCCTTTGCTTCAAGAACTGCAGGTGGACGGGTATTCGCTATACCCTGGGGGGGACGGGGTCTCCGGTTTGGAGATCAAGTTCAAGCCCGGTTTGACGTTCGTTCTGGGCGCCAACGGACTTGGCAAGACCACGTTGATATGGCTCTTGTACAGGATGCTTACAGGGCCATACGACATCTCCGGCCTGTCCAAAGGTGAACTTGGCGACAAGAAGCTGAAGCCCAGTAGTATTCGTGGTCAGAAGCGCATGTTTGCTCAGCGGGTGCAGGACAACGCAGCAGATGCGCTCGCCACACTCGTAGTCGTCGTCGGTGGAGCCGAGGTCACGATTCGCCGCCGCCTAGACCAGCTCACGCTTGTTGGTCTCGATGTGGATGGTGAAGACTGTGCAACGGACGAAGCAGCTTTTCAGCAGCGGATGTCAGAGCTTGCGGGGGTGGGCTCTTTCGCCGACTGGATACTGTTGCTTCGCTATCTGACGTTCTATTTCGAAGATCGCCGTGAACTCGTCTGGGATTCGTCGGCGCAGAAGCACGTTCTGAGGCTGCTGTTTCTGACGCCGGAACTAGCACAGCGCTGGATCACGCTGGAGCGAGAAATTCTGGAACTTGACAGCGAGTCACGCGGCTTGAGCGCAGTCCTATTCAAGCAGAAGAAGCGACTACAGGAGGAGGAGGACAAGCTTGATGATGCTCTGGACATCCGGACGGCATTGAAGACGCGACGTGAGCTCCAGGAGCAAGATGAAGCGGCGCGGATCGGCTTCCTTGAGGCGAGCCTTGAGCTGAAGCGCCGTCGAGAGGCAGCGAGGCTTCGCGCCCTGCAGGCTCGTCAGGCCCGCGAGGCAACCTTTCGCGCCCTTGAGCGGGCGAAGTTCACCGTACTTGAGTCGCGATTTCCCTCGGCGTCCACAACCGCACTGTACATCCTTGCCCAGTTGATGACTGAAGGCGAATGCCTAGCATGCGGGAGCAAATCAGAGGGTGCCGCTGCTGAGTATGAGGCTAGGCTCGAGGCCGGCCATTGCGTCGTCTGCAACAGTGTCGTGGCGACGCCGGCCGGAACCGCCGACCTGGGAAATGAGCGACTGGTTCGCCTCGTAGGTGATCTCGAATCGGCCGATCTGGCTGTGGCCGATGCACAGGCAGAACTCGATCAGGCGAATGCTGAACACCAATCCAATGAGAAGAGGCTCGCTGAGGTCGAGTCAGTGCTTGCGGAACGTGATGTGCTGATCCAGGCTCTCGTCAACAAACTCCCGAAGGATGAAGGCTCACTACACGCTGATAGAATGGCTATCCCGGTCTTGGAGCGCCGCGTCCGCGTGATGCGGGAGGAACTCAAGATAAAGCGGGCGTCCTTCAAGGAGTTCATCGAAGAAGAGCAGACAGCCATTGTGGAGCGGGCTGCGAGGATCAAGACGCTTTTTGGCGGCTATGCTGAAGACTTCCTCCTCGAGAAGTGTGAACTTGTGTGGAGACCCAAGGGCCGGCGTGTTGGACAAACTGGTATCGAGATTGAATACCCAGCATTTGAACTACAGATGAGTTCGGGAACGTTTGAGCTTCCGGTTCGCCGAGATGGGCCAACACAGGTGTCCGAGAGCCAGCGCGAATTCATCGACCTGGCCTTCCGAATGGCCCTGATGGGTGCGGCGACGTCCGCTGGAGGGACTCTGGTGATCGATGCCCCCGAATCGTCACTTGACGCAGTTTTCGTTCGACGGGCCGCGCAGGTTCTGGGACGATTCGGAGCTCCCGGCGGGCTGAATCGCCTCATGATTACCTCCAACCTGGTGCAGGGTCGGTTGATTACGTCGCTCCTTGCCACCGCGGGCCCCTCATGGCGTGAACGTGTTGTAGACCTCTTCATCCTCGGCACCCCGACTGCCGCGGTCTCTGAGCTCCGAGCCGAGTACGACCTAGTGAGGAGCGAGTTGTTCGACGACGTCGATCAAGCTTTGGGAGGCGGTCAGTGAGTGCGAACCCTGGTGCGCTTGACCGTCTCAAGGGCCAGGCGCGTCTACTTGTGTTGCTGCGGGCAGTGGAGACTGCTGGATTCGCGCCGGTCGGATTGATGCCCCTGCACGCGCTAGCCTACCTCGCCAACGTTCTCGCGCCGGTGTGGGATATGCCTGTGTTGGATGGGAAAATTTTGAAGAGCAAGGGCGGACCATTTTACCCAACGTTGCAGGGGAATCTGGACCGAATGGTGGGCTTGGGTATGGTTACGGTGTCTGATGTCTCTTACCTTGAGGCGCCGGACGGGAGCTGGCAGCTCTCGGGAGCCTATCAGCTGAACCGACCTCTTGCGGAGCCTGCCATTGGCCACCTACAGCGGTTTCCTGACGAACGGGCCTTTGCGGAATTCGCGGACGAGTTGGCGTTGGCGCTGTCAACGTTGACGGATGAGGAGATGGCGACAGCCCTGGTTCATGACGCGACCTATGGCGACCCGCGGATCAGTACCGACAACGTGGTGGACTTCGATGAATGGAGTCACAGCAACCCCAGCGTGAATGCCGCGTCCTACTTTGATCGCATAATGGCAGACCGCATTGCCACGCCAGGTGAGAAGGTGCACCTGTACGTGCGTCACTTGCATCGGAGGCTGCATGCCGCCAACGGGTGATGTGACGCTCGGGGGCTGGAACCTCGACGACCTTCAGAATACGGTCAGAGATTATCGGGGTGTGGGGGCAGATCACGATCTCTCTCGCGAACTGCGCTTCATCTCCGGCGTGTGCAAGTTGGTCAGGCGCCGTGAGGCACTCGCTGAGGGGGGCGATGCGTTGGAGTTGGCCGTCTTTCTGTTGACGGGGAAACCTCTCGATGGAGCTTCATCAACCCGTGTGCCTATGCTGAACAACGGCATGACTCCTCTGGCAGGCCGGGTGTGGGCGGTAAACGAGGCAGTCGTGTCCGGGCACCGGCATGACTTAGATACCGTCACGGATGACACCGTCTTCCGGTACCTCATTGAAACGCATGCCGTGGGCGGTGTTCCGGCGGTAGTCGTCGATCCGAGATCACCGGTCACGACGGCTCGGTTCTACCCGGACGGCCTCGAGGACATGGACAAATGCGTGGAACTCCGGCTATCTGCAGCCGATCTTAGTGTCGCTGAGATCGAGGACGCGATTTCGCGGCATCATTCGGAGTGCCTTATCACTCCAGATCTCCATGGTGTTATCAAGCTGTGGCAGGACAACGCAAAATGCTACCCCATTGCGCCCGTGGAGACGACTATTCAGCAGCTTCTGCGATGCTCGCTGGTTCAGGCGTTCCCTAGCTGTGAGGTGAGAGCAGAGATCCCAGGCAGAACAGGGCGTTTGGACTTGCGGATCCACGAGCCCGATCCGCTGATGCCGCATTCAGAGATTAAGCATGCCGTTTTGGAACTAAAGGTGGTGAAGACCTACGGGAGTACGGGAAAGACCCAGTCCCCAAAGGAGAACCGAGACTGGGTGAAGAAGGGTGTGGAACAAGCTGGTGCGTATCGGCAGGAGCGAGAGTATCGTCTCGCCATGCTTGTTTGCTACGATATGTGCAAGAACGACGTGGGTGATGACGAGTACTTTGAGCCCGTAGCAGAATTGGCGGAGGCACTGAAGGTCCGTTGCCGGCGGTGGTATTTGTATTCGACCGCTGACCGGTATCGACAGGCTCTCGCGGAACGCGGCGCGTCCGTCGCATAGCCAAGGCTTACAGCCGTTGGAACGCTACCAAGGTCTCGGCGAGGTGGTAACGTCCGCCTTGCTGCGCTGACGCCCGCATGGAACGGAACGGTTGAGTCTTGAGAAGCTGGAGTTCGCGTGGAGCAATGTCCGCAAGTATCTTCGCCACCGGAACATGCACTCCGCTGTATCTACTGTCGCCAACGACAAACCAGATTTGGCCTCCGGCGTTCGTTCCGGACGTCAACCGCGACAACACTGCCTTAAGATCTGCGAAATACCCTCCAATCATGTCAGGGATATACCGGTTCCAGAGTTCCCCACGCTTCGACCGTAATGTTTCGACCACTTCTCCGAGGAGGCTACTCTCTTGGGGGGGCGGCGCGTATTCTCGGTGAATCTGGACATGTGACGCAATGGTGCTCTGACGCAGTGAGCGATTTGCCTCACTGCTAGCTAGATAGTCGAGAACCCAGAGCTCAACGTTGTAGACGTCGGTATAGTCGAATGAATTGGGGTACGGCGGAGAGCAGACTACGAGGTCCACGGATTCCCCCATAGTCATCTTCTTTGCGTCTGATCGATGAAGTTCATAGGTGCGGCATGGGCGTCCTCTGAAGCGATGGATGTCTGTGACGGCGGCTTGCGCACGTGCTGCGAAGAGGCGATCGACGTTGTTGGGCAGCCGACTTCGCTCGCGCCATTGGCCTCGGTAGCGTCGGCCCTTTCCGTTGACGACGACATTGCTCACTTCAATGAGGATGCCGCCGAGCAGCACCCGAAAGAGCATCTTATGCGCGCTGTTGTCGAGTTGGCGAATTGCCCGCCGAAGAGAGGCAACCCTCGCGGCGACCTCCTCATCAAAGACCCACCGGTTGCCTTTGCCTGGTTCCACTAGCGTCTGTGGCGCGTCCTTGGGCAGTTCGAGCTGGAACTTCCCGCGACTCTTCACTGCGCTCCGAATGACTTTGGTCATGTCTGCGACCAAGTTGTCGGTGTCGTACTGACGAACCTTGGCCTCTATGAGGTCGGCCAGATAGGGGTTCACTTCACACGTGATAGGGTGAACTCCTAAGAACTGGCAAGCGAGGGCCGTGGTTCCGGAGCCGCCGAATGGATCGAAGGCCCGTTTGACTGGAATCGAGCTCTCTTGGATGGCTCTCTCTACTAGTTCAGGGGCGAATGACTCCTTGAAGTGACGCCACTGCTGAAACGGGAGCGGCGTTGCCCCACTGTTCGTCCCGAACGTGGAAATGTCACGGCCGTCCACCCAGTCCGAGAATGTCGCTTGCGCTGGCATGCTCATCGATTGGGGCCGGGAACGCCCGGACGACGGTGGCGAGCGAACTTGCTTTGGCGGAGATGTGGGTCGTAGACCGGCATTGAGTGACTCTGACTCTTCGTGGCACGGCAGATCGGTGCCGAGCATACGCAGGTAGGATGAACAAATCAACGGCACGGCTGCGCCAGATTGAACCGAAGGGTCCCCGGTTGGTTGACACATGGCCTGCGCGATCGAAACTCGCGGTTCGGAGAACGTGTGGCGTTCACACGTGTTAACTCTGATCGGGCAGCTCGAATCCCGGGATCTGCTTCCTGAGGGCTTCCTTCAGCTCGTTGCACCGGGTCTCAATGTCGAGCACCGTGCTGTGCAGCGCCTGGGCCTTCTCAGGCTCCAGATCGCCTATGCTGTCGAGATCGTCAAATGCATCGTCCTTGGCAATTGTCCGCGCGAACAGATTTAGAGTCTTTTCGAACCGAGGGAGTGGCGTTCTACCGCGGTTCTCGCTCGCCCGCTCCTTAGCGATCCTCTTGCTGACCTCAGCCTTGAGAGTTGCGAGCGTCCACTTCTTGTCAACGGCCTTCCTGGCCAGGCTGACGCGCGCTTTCTCGTCGCGCAGTGCCAGAAGGGCCTTGTGATGCGAGAAGGTCAGGGCTCCACGGACGTCGTCCGGCAGTAAGGCGATCTGCCGCCGGACCCGAACAGCGTAATGGAGCGTGACGTACGACATTGGTAGGTCTGGGTGATTGGCGAGTGCGCGGAAGGAGGTGTGCTTTTTCCCGCGCTTGGCGTAGTGCTCGAAGTCCCCGTCAAAGAACTCGTCGATCAGATATTGACCGACCTCGAGATAGTACTCAAGACCCTTTCGAAGGGCGATCTCTCGAATCCCGCCGACGACGCGGTCCAAAAGTGGGTCGTCCTGCTCCGCCTCGCCAGGAAGGAGTGTGGTGAGTTCTTGCGGCATGAAAATTCTCCGAGTTTACTCTTGGGTAGCCTTGTTTCGGAGCAGGCGCAATGCGGCCCGACCGGGTTCGCCCTTTCGTAGGGAGCGCGACCCCCACCCGTCAAGTTCAGCTTGGCGGGATCTTTGTTTTCCGCCTTCAACGATCGGTATCCGGCTGGGGAATCTCTTCGGTACGGCCGCATAGCGGGGGCATCTTGGCGAGGGCCGTACGGAGGAGATGGTCGTCCGAGTGCAGGTAGCGCTGCGTTGTCTGAAGTGAGCTGTGATGGAGCGATTGCCGGATCACTTCTACCGAGACGCCGACACGGAGGAGCGCAGTCGCGTGCGCGTGACGAAGGGCGTGGGGATGTAGGGGCACGCCTGCCTCGTCGCCGAGCTTCTTCAGGGTCTTCTGGATGGAACGCACCGACAGGCGTCGAAGGGTTCTTGTCCCGATGAACACGGCTTGATCGGAACTGCTGGGACGGTCGGCCAGCCACCTTGAAAGCGCAGCAGCGGACTTGTCATTGAGTGGTACGTCGACCAACGAGCCTCCCTTTCGGTGGGTGGCCCGGAGGGTTCGGCGCTCGAGGTCGACCTGGTCGAGGTTGAGTGACCGGAGCTCCGAAACCCTAAGGCCCGTGTAGAAGAACACCTGGATGATGACCTCGTCACGGGTTCGGCGCCAAGTGGCGGGCCTGGACCGGATGAGTCCGAGAACGCGGTCGAGGCTGTCGACATCGAGCGCGATCTTGATGGTCCGAGGCACGCGAGCACGCTCGATGGACGCTGTCGGGTCGGTGGGGAGAACTCCCTTCACCACTAGGAAGCGCGAGAAGCCCCTGATGATCACCAGCAGGCGATTCCTGGCCGCTGGTCCGCGGAGGCCGCCGTCGATTCGCCGGGTGATGTGGACAGCCAGGGGCTCCGTTTCAAAAGGAACCCGAAGCTTTACCAGGCGGGTGAGCTCCTGGCGGTACCCGTCGATGCTCGTTGATGCGAGGCGACGGTGGTTCTCGAGGTGGCGCAGGTAGGCGCCGAGGTGGGATTCGGTAGGCATAGGCGTAGTCATGTAGACAGGTAGCAGGTTCGCAAAACCTACGATTTGACGCACTCAATGGTGGGAGCGGCATGTCTGGAAAACATTCTACCTTTCAGGTGGGCGCTCGAAAACGGTCTCTGGGGACAACCCTTGGACCGAGTTCGTGCTCGCTGGTGCTGGCCTGCGGGCTACTGCTGTCTTGCAACGTTGGCGCCGGTAGTCCATCCACCGGAGACGTGGATGCTGACTGGCCATCCGCCGTGCCGGTGCGCGGAGTTGTCGCATTCAAGGAATTCCAAGATGATGAGTGGCATGCGTGGGTGCACCTGCTGCCCGACGACGCGTCATGCGACGAGCTCACGGCTGTCGATCAGAGAGGCGTGGATGCGAACGTTCGGCAACGGTATGGCGTGGACGATGCAAACGAGACGTATGCGGAGATCCCGACGATGTATACGTTCGGCAACGGCGAGAACACGGTACTCACAGGCGAGTATGTGCGTGACAACTCGTCAAGGGACGAGTTCCGGCTCTATGTACCGCTGGATTGTGCCGCCGATGACTGTTCTGGCGGAAGCGTCTGGGAAGCAGTCAGCGGTTCCGTTGTGCTCACAGAAGAAGTTGGCGATCTCTCCGGGAACTGGGACGTCACCCTGGTCAAGGAAATGGGAGCTCCCTCGGTCAGCACAGGCACGTTTGAAGCACCGATTTGCGACTACGCTGGCGCGCCGCCAGAACCTCCGGGGTGCGCCGCGCCCTTTGATGTCTGGTGCGCCGGTGACACGGTGGAGATTTGCCTCGATAGCTGCCTTGCAGGTGGAGAGAGTACCGAAACGGAGTGTATTGTCGAGGCGGCGTGCGATGCGACTGAAGATGCCGCTGCCGTGTACGCTTGCTTGGAAGAGCCAGGGATGACGCCAGCGGATTGCCTGGACGCCTCCGAATGTAGCGCAGCATGTTGAAGCGCAGCGGAACGGGCGCGCTGGCTTGATTGATGCGGAACGCTGGATTCCTCGTCTAGGAAAGGTGACGGCCGGGCTGCGCTACAACGGGGCCTGCTCAATTGCCTCGTCGCGACGAAGCGTCATGTCAGTCCTCCAGTCCTCCAGTCCTCCAGTCCTCCAGTCCTCCAGTCCTCCAGTCCTCCAGTCCTCCAGTCCTCCAGTCCTCCAGTCCTCCAGTCCTCAAAGCGTATCGACGTCAAAATCCGGTGGAAGGTCGAATACCAATAGACCGTCCTCCAGTCGTATCGCTTCGAAGTTCCGTTGACAGGCCGACGCGAGGAACCTATTGATCTCGTCTGCGAGCGCCATGACCGGAGGCTCACCGACCCGTAGAGCTGTCTCGACGGCTACGCTTCCATCTTGCAAAAGAGACTGGAGCAGTTGCGACGCTTCTCCAGTGAGTGCAGTTGGCGGCGGGCCAACTCCGCGGAAGAAGACCTCAATGTGCTCCGCTGCTACACCAACAACTGGACCTTCGTAGCCGACTTCATCGCTACTCTCGCGGTCGTTGAACGCCATTTCCATCAAGTCATCGTCCGAGATTTCCTGAAAACCCGTGTCGCCGGTAGCGACAGCAAACAGTCGCGAAATCCAAGTTGGCAGCGAGCTCGGACGCCGGAACTCTAGCTCGGCCGTGCTCCGTTCATGACCTTCGCGTTCCACCACGATGGACCAGTGGTGCCATCGGTCCAAGGCGCGCAGCGCTTCCTTCTCCCGTTGCGGCGCATGCCTTGCCGTCTGCAGGTCAAGCTCAAGAAGGGCCTGAATGGCGATTCTCGCCGCTTCCGACGCGTCAGAAAGGAGAGACGGGTCCGGCATGCGTCCAGGAATCGGAGGACGATTAGTAAGAGCGAAGTGTAGAACCTTCCCCAGCATAGGTAACACTGACTGGATGGTCCCGTGTACGGCGCGTCGTCGTCGAATCAGCGTGTGTAGATTGGGCGTGAGGTACGCCGGAGTGTGCCAGCCGATCTTCACGAAGGGGTCCGCATGAACGGCACTGCCCGCATCCACCACCCAGACGACCTCGCCGTCCGAGGAGCACATGATGTTCTCGGTGCACACGTCGCCGTAGAACCAACCTCGGGCGAGTAGACGCTGCCAGAAATGAACAAATTGAATCGCGATCCGGCTGACTGTGGCTTCGCGAGTGTGGTCGGTCTTCAGGCTGTTCCCACTGATATGTTCGTATAGATTGCGGTGTGGGATGTAGGACATCACCAGGGCTGGGACATCCTCATTTGCGTCCTCGCCTCTGGGTTGGGCAATATCTTGGAGGAGCGGTTGAGGCATGTAGTGCGCAGCCTCTGACCTCAGGACATCATGCTCAAGGCTGTATCGCTCTTGAGCACTATGATTGAGCCGTTCCACTGGTGTCTTGATCGCCACGAGCGTTCTCGAGTCCGCAAGGTCGATGGCCACGAAAACGTTGCTCTCCCGACCAACGGCGTGCAAATCCAGAATCTGATAGCGTCCCCCAACTATGGCACCAAGAAGACGCAGCGCCGCAGCAATAGTTGTCGCACCCAAAGGATGTCGGCGGAGAATACGTTCGCGGCGGGTGAGTCCCTGCCGGCGCGCGACCAGCGAGCTGGGCAGGGGCGACCGTGATCCTGTTGCCTCCCGAGATGGACGCGAGGGTGGGTCGTGTTGGCTGGAGGTGACTGTCGATGGAACGTGGGGAGTCGCTCTAATGAGAAGGACCTCTGACGGTTCACCGGGTGCGTGTAGTAGATACTCATTGATGCTGAGGACGCTGATGACTGCCTCAAGCGGGGTGCGCTCATCAGGACGCGCTGCTCGCAGACCGGCGACTGTTGCCCAGAGGGTACGTTCTTCGGCGGTGGAGGCCTGTCGAGCGCGATGTAGCAGCAACTTCGATTCTTCGTCCCCCCGCATCGTCGTGTCGGGATGCTTGCCCGTCAGCAAAAAGAGCCCGATTCCGCCTAGTCCATAGAGGTCGGCGGATTCCGTCACACCACCGGTGAGGGCCTGTTCAGGGGCGGCGTAGCCGGGTGTTCCTAACCCTCGCGTGTCGGCAATTCGCCCGGAAACTGAGAAGCGAGCGATACCAAAGTCTGCCACGACCACGGCATCGTCGCCTCCGAGACCCGGTCGGCGAAGCAAGACGTTCTCGGGCTTCAAGTCCCGGTGAACTACATTCGCGCCGTGGATGCCCTGCAGTCCCTGCGCGACCATACTGAGTACGTGTTTGGCAGCCAGGGGGGGGAGTGGGCCTCGCTGTAGCAGGTCGACAAGATTGCCTCCAGCGGCGTATTCTAGGAGGATCGCCGTGGGGCCTCCTGGTGGATCCAGAATGCCGAAATACTTCACGACATTCCGGTGACGTATGTGGTTGATAGCAGCGGCCTCGGCTATCCCGTCCATGTGGTGTCCGGCCGTGAATCCCCGAAGAACCTTGACAGCCACTGGGTGCCCGTTGCGTTCGGCGAGCCAAGTCTCCCCGGACACACCTGTTCCGAGCACTCGGCGCAGGATGTAGCCACCGAAGAGCTCTGTTCCCGCCTTCACCTTAGATCCCACTTACCCATGACTCAGCATAGCGCGGAGGGGCTAGTCTGGTTCAGTCGAATCGTCAGCTTGGTCGGGTGACAGTATCACGTCCACTAAACCAGCAGCGCGTTGCCCGTATGATGCCCATGGGGCGCC
The DNA here is from genome assembly GCA_965216925.1 of Myxococcota bacterium. Lineage (GTDB taxonomy): Bacteria > Myxococcota_A > UBA796 > UBA796 > CAYYHT01. The sequence continues at coordinate 499,567 of CBDCGT010000002.1, forward strand.
CGTTCAGCGGTGATTCTGTCTTGTCTTGCGCTCCTATGACAAAGGCGCGGGACACCACTTCTAGGCCAATGCTCGCGATATTTCGCCAGGCTCCGCGGAGTGTAGTTCGTATCGTCGGTCTGGTTCGATTCCCGTTAGTCGCCCCACGAAAGACCAGTCCTTATCGGGCTGGTTTTTCGCTTTGATTGGCGAAGTCCAGGCTGACGGTGGTCGGAGCTATAGGGCCGAGTTCGGGTCCGTTGCCCATATAGTGCCCAAAATTTGTCGGGGCGGGCGCCGTCAGCAAGCTGACAGCCCGGTGGAGAGTCGTCGGAGCCGTGTGCGCGTAGCGTTCCGTAACGGCGATGCTGGAGTGCCCCAGAAGCTTCTGGATGACGCGGAGCGGGACGCCGCGGCTCACGAGCTGGGTAGCGAACGTGTGGCGAAGTATATGCCATCCAATCCGACGGCCGAGGACCCGAGTGGAGAGACGCTGCAAGGCGGATGCCGCAGCTGCATGGTTCGGTCGCTTGCCGTTGGTCATTCTGAAGACCCGCGTACCTCCGTGCTGGTGCTGCTCCAGGAGAGTCACGAGGTCAGAGGCGAGGGGAATGGTGCGAATCCGGTTGCTCTTTGTCGATGTCACGAGGTCGTTGAACCCCCGCACCACCGAGCGGCGCACGTGAACAACTCTGTTGCCGAGGTCAACGTCATGCCACTCGAGGGCGAGGAGCTCGCCAAGGCGCATCCCCGTGCGAAGTGCGGTGAGCAGCATCGGGTGCCAGTGCAACTGGGCATCTTGGAGCAGGCTGCCGACCTCTTCTGCGTTCAGGTACCGCACTTCCTGCGGTGGAACACGGAGCCACTTGACCTGGGGACACCTGTTTAGTCGTCCCCAATCCACTGCCGTCGACAGGCACTTTCGCAAGCAGGTGAGGTGGTTGTTGATGGTCTTCGGTGCGAGTCCTGCCCGTAGCTTATCCGCCTTGTAGCGTTCAATGGCAATCGCCGTGATGTCCGCCAGCTTCCAACCACCGAAGAAGGGGAGGAGGTGGACCCGCAGGCTGCTCTCTTTTGAGGTCTGCTCGCTGGCCTTGTTGTTCGTCTTGACGTAGGTTTCGAACCACTCGGCCGCGAATTTGCGGAACGTCGGCTGGCGTTCTGGTGGTGTCGCCGTGGCAGGCTCGCCTCGGGCCAACCTGGTACGAAGCTGTGTCTCATAGGCCCTTGCCCCGCTCTTGCTATTGAGCGGGCTCTTCTTCCTGTAGCGCTCGTAGTCGTGACGGAAGTCCACGTACCACGAGCCTTTGATTCTTCTTACACTCATATGCGTTGTTCATGAGCAGCTGGCATGCGGTTCTGGTTCAGGTAGTCCTCGAGGTCGCTCCTTCGGAATCGGAGCTGGCGCGCGACCCGAATGACGGGGACGTCGCGACGCTCAACAAGTCGGTAGACACCCTTCACGCTGATGCGAAGGGTCTGGGCTACCTCGGAGACGGTCAGCAAGTCGGTGACTGCGTGCTCATGCTGCTTCATATTTTTTGGATTAATTGTGAAGGAGCAACGCACTGGTCGCAGGGTCGACCCATGGGCTCCTCCTATTGAATCATATTGTCCATTTGATCGGAAATGTCGCCGTGGATGAGTCCAGAGAAAGGGCCACTCTGGCGAGTGGCACGCGCTTTGGCCTCATCTCGGGAGCAGTATGAGCTCCGACGCCTGGCGTTCCAGCGCAGCTTGGAGCAAGTAGTCGTACTTCCCGGTAGCGTGTGCGGCTCGGGTCATGGCGTTTGCCACGTCGGCGACAGTGTCACCGGGTTCAGCCTCCCAGGCGGCGAATAGGTCTGTGAGGACTCCGTTGCGTTGTTCCTTCGACCGAATGCCTGGGAGCTCGAGCTTGCGTTGTTCGACCATGTCCTTCAGGACGGCTCTGGCATCCAGCTTCACGGTGCGAGCGTGCCCCCAGGCTTCGAGGAACGAGCCGACGGAGGCACGGGCCTTCTCGACGCCGGTTCGAACAACCTCCAAAATCTGTTCGGGGTCGCCACGATGCACCTGGCTGACGGTCTCGACTTCGCCTTCGGCGATGACGATTAGGTTCAGGCAGAGATTGCGGAAAGCCACGCCAGAGATGCGGATCCGTCCGCGCCCGAGATCGTTTGTCTCGATACGCACGCCCACCTTGAAGACGTCGCCGGCTGCGAAATCGACGACCTCGTCGGGCATGAAGAGCGCGGTCGCGCACACTCCGGTGCCGTCGTAGGTCATCTCGACGTGCGCGTCGCGCAGGGCCGGTGTGACCGCAGCGAGAACTTCATCGGTGTCGACCGCGGCATAGCTCTGGCTGACAGCAGCGTAGATGCTTCGCTCGCCCATGTCATCGAGGCGCGTGCGCAAGACCGCGAACCTTCCATCATCGCTCATGTGCTTCATGAGCTGGTAGTTGACGTTCTCGGCCCGGAGTTTGGCGTCACAGTGGCGAGAGAGGTATTTCACGCCGCTTCCGAAACCGCCCAGCTGGGCGAGCTGTTGGAAGGCACCATGTTCGAGTCCGAGTTCAACCTCGGGACTGCGCACTTGGAGGTGGCCCATGTCGGACATCCAGAGCTTCCAGAGTGGCGCTCCGATGTCGTCTCTCGATTCTTTGTAGATCTGCTCACGCACCGCTTGCGCGGCATCCTCGAACCTTGGCATGTTCTCGACACGCTGCCGTTCGAGGCGGAAGTTCTGGTCACCGAGGGCGATCACCCGAGTCCCGGGCGCGTAGAGCGGCGGCGGGAGGGCAAAGCCAGCGTCAGCCAGCCAGGCCTCCTGCAACCGGATGCGTTCCTGGGCGACCTCGCTCCGAGCTCCCGGGGGAGTCGGTGGCGGGTCGTCGTCTTCGGGTTCGGGTGGCTCTCCTTCGAGCCGGATGAGCTTTGCGGTCTGATCTCCCGACTGTCGGGCGTTCCAGTATCGCTCCAGTGCGTCTTCCTGTTCGGATTCGGCCAGGTAGGAAATCTCACCTTGTAGCGTGAGGGCAAGCATAAGCACTCCATTGGCTCGAAAAGAGCCGCCGTGGGTTCCGAGCCCTGACAGGGACCGGCCTCCAGGTGTTGCCGCGCGGCAACACCTAGGGGTCGAGCACCGTCTTGGACGGCTTCTGTGCAACAGTGGGCACATGCTGCCGGAGGTGACCCTTCAGATCTTCGAGGCTGAACTAGCTCTCCCCCGCGAGTAGCCGTCCGTTGCACGGCTACTCTACGTCCGGGAGCGCACAACGGGCGCATCACCGGAGCTATCCACACTATCGGTCTCCCGGGGATTGCGGGGAGCCTGGCCGCGACATCCAGGGCAATGCGGCCTCCCTCGAGCGTCGAACAGCACCCTGTCGAGCAGTCTGTCACCGCATCTCACGCAGCGAGCGTGGATGAGGTAGACGAGCTGACGATGCGTGCGTCGGCGCTGGGGTTTGCTCGGACGCTGCGATCTCATGTGTTGCCGGTCACTCGCTTCTTGCACCAGTAGCAGATGGGCTTTGAACCCTGCATCTGGTGCATGCCCTTGAGCTTCGTCCGGCAGTAGGCGCACTTCGGCTTGATTGGAGGCAGCCTCGGGATGTGGCGCCGATTGCCGAACCGGAAGTGCATTTGGCCGTTCGTTCGTCGCATAAGAATTGGATTAGTTGAGTAGATAGTGTTGATCGTCGTTCGTCACCGTGGCCAGCTTCCATGCTGCGGCGAGCAGGCGTTCGGGATCACAGATGTCTGCGGTCTCGAGCTTTGCAAACCAGAACAGCTTGCTGCCCTTTCGTCCGCACTCGGGTGCCGATGCCGCCTCGTTCCGCAGTGTCTCAAGCCGCTTGTCCGTTGTGGTCAGGGTGAGCACCCGCAGAGGGGCGCCACCGAACCTCAGGTAGTGGCGTCCGTCCTTCCACCACCGCCAATACGCCCGGTACCGGAGGAACATGCGTTCTCGGCGAACGGTGCCCATGTCGATCTCAACGACGAAGGCCTCGCATCTGCCCTTGTGAACAAGAGCAAAGAAGCCGTCTGGCACGATGGGAACCCGCTCGTGCCTGCGAGAGTTGATACGAATCTTGGCGTAGTCGCCGACCTCGTCAGGGCGCTGCTTCCATGTCACGAGCTGTGGTCCAGTGCCTCTCGAGAGCAGCTCGAGGCAGATGCGTAAGTCATTCCTGCGAAGCGTGTGGTCGAGGAACAAACCTGATCTGCGTTCGCGCTCAGACAGGAAGCGAGGACGCTTTCCACCAAAGTGCTCGGCAACCAGGCGCGAACCCTTCGCTGACAGCGCGAAGATGCTGCAAGCTGTGCGGTCGTAGGGGCGAACGGGCATGAAGACGCGGATGGCGAGACCTGCATCGACGAGCCGCTTGAGGCGTGCCTGGGCGCTGTGCTCGGAGGGAAAGTGAAGCGCGACGAGCTGGGGCACCGACAGGAATCGGTAGTCACCGAGGTCCCGTAGTACAGAGAAGTCGCGCGGCATTACGCGGAGGGCTGGAGTTGTCGTCATAGGCGAAGTTGATCAAGGTGAAGTGTCGCGGCGCCCAGTGCCAGGAACATGGGCGTCCAGTAGCGCTCCTTCGCCGACGGATTCACGAGGCCGAAGTCGCGCATTCCATTGATCGCTGGTGCGGCTCTAGCGCTAGAGAGGTGCGAGAGTGAGGGGAATCTGGCGATCATCGCCGCGCGCAGGGCGCGATGCGATGGGTTCGTGGCGGGCGGTGCGAGCCCGCTCTTGATGGCAGCCGGGGCGAGATGGGCGATTGCGAGGCGCTGTTCTTCGGCCACGTCGAGTACATGTCTGTGCAACACGACTAGCAGCGGGAACTTCTCGGCACCAGTTCCCACTGCAGCGAGCGCAATGTGCTCGACAGCGAAGGCATTGACTGTATTCTCGAGCTCCTGCCTGAACCTGCGCTCGATGCCGCCGCGGGACGTCAGGCAGCGTAGGTTGAGCACGCGTGTCTGAAGAACCGAAGTTCGCGTTGTGACGGCGATACCGACCTCGCGGATGCCGAGGGTAAGTCCTAGGCATCGGGATGTAGATGTGGTCATACGCGGCCTGGTCGGATGAACCTCGCAAGGAACCGCAACTTTCGCTTCTTGGTAGCACCGCGTCTTGCCAGAAACGCTGAGGACGCGAGTAGCGTGACATCAGGGACCCAGATGAGCGGGATGCCTTTTACCCTGCCGAGAAGCTCCAAGGCGTCGACCGTTGGGCATACAACTTGTTCGTAGGGGGTGTCGTGTTCGACGGACAGCAACAGGCGGACTGGCTTCTGCGAGTAGAGGACGGCATCTAGCCGCCCTCTAAGTGCGGCGGCTCTCGTGTTCTCGCCGACGCGAAGCTGCAGAATGGGCTGCGTCGATGCGCCGTCTACTTTGAGTAGGATGACGTGGGTCTTGCCCGTGAGTATGACGAGATCCTGACGGGACTGTGTGGTTTGTTGTTTCATACGAAATTCAGAGTGCCATGCACCTGGAATCGGTCGTAGGAGGCGTGTAGAACGGGGTGGTCTATGAGTGAGTTGGGACGGATTTCGGGCAGGAACAATCCTGCTCGATGCAAAAAGGCGCGCCCCGTGCACACCATAGGTATGTGCAATGGTGCGCGCACCTGTTGCTCTAGGACTCTAGGATCTTCTCGGCGAGTTCGAAGAAGATCTCCGTAAGTGGGCGGCCGAGGACCGAGCTGATCATGAGCGCGGTCTTGAGGTCGGGCACGCGCTCACCTCGCTCGTAGTGGGAGATGGTCCGCTGGCCGACGCCCACCGCGGCGGCGAGATCTTCCTGCCTCATCGGCGGCTCCTGGCTTTGTCGAAGATGCTGAATCGCGGTCGCGAAACGACGATGTGATGTCATAGGCTTTGATTGTAATGAGTTCGAGCCGTTTGCAGTAGGTGGCGCGCAGAACACCCGAGGTGTGGATTGACCGGGCAACCCAAAGACCCGTCCACAGGGACCGGGCCATAAGGAAAGCCAGGGTGTGAACGGGTCATGCAGAACAAGCATGGCAAACAAAACCAAGCCCTCCTGCTTCAGCCTCCTTATGCCCGCGTGTGCGGACGACTGAAACCGTTTGTGTTTAATGGTGCGGATACTGTATAGAATTTGGCGGAGCCCGTCAAACCTCCACCAACGCCAAGTCCTTGCTGCTGCGTCTCGTCAATTCTCGAGGAGTTGCTTGATTACTAGCTCTACGGTCGTTCTACCTGCAGCCTACGCCGGCGCCCCGCTTGACTGCATCCTGGAGGTGCGAGGCAATGCCGCCTCCGAAACCCCTGTGGCCCCGCCCTGGGGTCTGGAGGCAGTCATGTCAGCAGCGCTTACCACGCGTATTCCTATCAAAGATCGAAACGGAAACGTCGTTTCCGAAAAGGAGGTCGCAACTTACGCAGGGTTGCTCACATGCGCTCACGACGAAGGGCTGAAGGGCATCCGAACGGAAGTCCTACAGATCCCCCATGGAGACAATGGGGAAGTCGCCATCGTCAAAGCGACGGTAGAGACCGAGCGCGGTGTCTTCGAAGGCATTGGCGACGCGGGCCCCGAGAGCGTTGGAAGGCGTATCCTGCCGCACATCATCAGGATGGCAGAGACTCGGGCAAAAGCCCGTGCTCTCCGTGACGCGGTGAACATCGGGTTGGTGTCGATGGAGGAACTCGGCGAAGATTACGTTGAGGCGCAGCCTAGCAATGTTCGTCGTCTACCCGACCGACGCGGCAGTAGGGATGCCAGCCGGCGACAAGCAGCGAGCCGAGACGAACACAGCGATGGACGAGTTCCAACCAACGACCGAATGACCGACCGCCAGCGTCGCCTCATCTACCGCCTGCTTGCCGCAGAAGGCTACCATGAGGACGATGCGACGCGGTGCGTACTCGAACACGTTCAGAAGGGGCGGCTCGAGGACGTCACCAAGCGCGAGGCAAGCGGATTCATCGACGAGCTGAAACGAGAGGATCAGCGTGGCGCCTAGAGCAGCACTACACCTGCGTCGGCAGCTCGGACTGGTTGAAGCGCCAGTGATGAGCTGCATTTCACCAAGTCGGGTGACCCTTTACCTCCTGTGCCCGCGGAAGTACAAGTTCCGCTACCTTGAGAAACGGGTGCAGGAGAGGATCAGCGCGAATTTCGTGCTGGGATCTGCTGTGCATGCTGCCATCGAGTGGTGGCAGCGTAGGCGCATCGAGGGCACCGAGGTCGAGCTTAGGCACGTGCTCGCCATCTTCCGAGCCGACTGGTTCGGAGGGACGAACGGCCTTGAGATCGACTACGGCAAGAGGGAGGCAGCGTCGTACAAGGAGACCGGCCTCGGCCTCGTCGAGCTCTACGTACAGCGATTTAACGGCGAGGAACCGCCAGATGACGTTGAGCTAGGGCTTGAAGCAGAGGTCCCTGACGTCGTGAACGGCGGCGTTCTCCCCGCTCCGTTGCTCGGCTACATCGATGCCTCAAAGGGCAATGTCATCACCGAGGTGAAGACCGCTGCGAGGAAGAACGCGGTTTGGCACTGGGGTTTGCAGCTGGCGGCCTACAGCTTTGCTTGGCGCGAGAAGACCGGAGTTCGGCCCCGAATGCGTGTCGTACAGCTCATCAAGACTAAGGATGCGAAGATCGAGGTCGATGAGCTCATGCTCTCCGACCGCGATGAGGCTTGGATGCTCGAGGTGTTCTCCGAGGTGCATGACGCCGTGCGTCGAGGTGCCTTCCCGCCGAACAAGAGCTGGATGTGTCCCAGCTGTGAGTATCGGGATGCCTGTGGCGTCCCCTGAAACTCATTTCAAGGCCCCTCCCAAGACGGGATGGGTCTTTTCTATTGGCTGCGTCCGCGTTCATGGACTCGGGACGGCGCGAATACAGGTGCGGACCACACCCGAAGATCCGTGAAAAGCGGCATGCAACTCGAAAACCGGATTCTCGGTCTGGAAGACATAGGTGTGTGGTGTGCTTGTCTCATGCTTCGGTAGAACTAGCCGGCTTCCGACGCCAGTTCCGGACCATGAAGGAGCCGTGGTGGCGCCTTCGGTTGCAAATGTCTCAACTAGCACCATCCCGTCCGAGTCGTTGCTGAACGAGCAGTAGCAGGCTGACGAATACCCTGTAGATCCAGTCTCGCCGAGACGTGACCTGTGGTCAAAACTGCACTCGGTGCAGTGCATTCGAACCTTTTCCTCTTGACCCTCCTGCCATTGCCAAGGGTAGCAGTCTGCGTCAGGACCGGCAGCTGTTGTGCACGAACGCCAATTGTCGTGGCATTCCATCGAGTCACCCCGCCCTACACACCATTCTGCGTCGGCGAGGGGCTCTGGTGACCCCCTCGGATGGCCCCGGATTCCGAGACATTCCTCAAGGAGGAATGAACCTGGTGGGTCCTTCCGAGCGAGTGTTGACGTTGGCGGGGTGGGGGAAAGGCCCCCATCGCGTTTGGCAATGGAAGTGGCCTCTGCTTGCCCGCCGAATCTATCGGCTGCGCTGTTGTTGCTCTGGGAAGCTGCAGGGCGTTCGGAGGCTATGTTGTAGCAGTAGGATAGTCCGAGAAGGCCTAGTGGGAACATCGCCAAGGCCGTTGCTGGAGCCCAGCCCAAAGGGCTGGGCTGGTGTCCGACGGGAGTGGTGTCAGCGGCCGGAGTGCTAGACGGAGGGCGTGACTCTTCAGCTGTGAAGCGAAGTAGCCCCATTGTCACAAGTGATGCTGCGGCGAGTCTCTGGCGCCAATGCTTCTTCATCGCGGCAAGGGACTTCCGGCTTGTCTCCGGTGAAAGGAGCAGAGCGCCCTTTGTCGGTCGGAGGAGATCGGGGTACTGCCGGCGGAGATACGAAATCGTCCCACCGCCGTCGAGCGTTTCGAAGATCTTGCGCGCCGCCCCCTTCGCGTCGCCGCCATCAAGTAGCTGGAGGACATAGGCCCCAAGGCGAGATGAGCCGGTTTTGAGTTGAAGTTCCGCTTCGTGCAAGAGGATCGCGAGGCGTGCTACCGCTGGCCGATTGGAAACGCCAACAAGAGGTCTTGGGCGAACTCCTGAGAGGCTCGCGTTGCAGTCTTCCAGCCATTGCGTCAGTTGTGTACCCCGTGTCGCCCTGAAGACGGTCCAATCGTCCTTCTCGTGTGCCTCTTTCTGTGGCATTGAGGGTGAAGGAAGTTTCGGTTTGCGCTCAATGGCAGCGCGAGTTGTGGAGTCCGTGACATGTCGCACAGTGTCCATGAGGTCTGTTGGATATCGACCGTTCTCGAGCAATTCGCGACAGATGCTAATCTCGCATTCACGCGTGACCAGTGCACGTTGGTCCAACTCCTTTGTCGAGACCATGGAGTCAACCATGGAGAAGACCGCGGCGAGGTCGCGAGACCCCAGTCGGCGTACGGCCATGGCTAGCACATGCGAGAAATCCCGGATCCAGGATGGACGCATGATGTCCGAGAGTCGATTCTGAGGGTATCGACTGCGAAGTAGCATCTCCGAGTAGACCGACTGGTGTAGTTCACTGTGGTCGAATCCGTGGGCCAACAGGCAGTCGTGGAGGACACGCAACAACACGGACTGCTCGCTGCGTGTCAGTGAGTGGTCGCTCTGCCACCGGAGTTGGAGGGCTGCAATGTCCGCATCATCCAAGGGGTCCCCCCGGGGTGGCACTTTCCTGGCGATTGTGCCACGGGATTCGCTTGGCCGCGGTTGCACCCCTATTCCATGAGCATGGAAAGCAACGCGACGTTCAAATCAAAAAACCAGGAGCTCCGACTCGGAGCCCCTTGGACGGGTGGATGTCACCACCCCGCTTCATCGGCTGACACCCGAAGAAGCGGGCACCAGCACAACAGGGGTGCAAGATGGCTCAATGCAGAGCGTGGCAACGAGTATATCGTGCCATAAAGCAACATTTTCGTCAAGGGCCGGCTCGGGCCTCGGGGGCTCTGCCTTCCAGCTCCAGGCCGTTGAGGCCGGCTCATCCTCTGAGCCGGACATGGCCTGCACCGCTTAGGCTGTACGATCCACAGCGTCCTCCCGCTACCGATGATGTCGAAGGGAGCCACTGATGAGACGCCTCGCCGATCTGATCGACGGCTTCCTCGGACTGTCTGAGGAACTCAACCTTCGTGATGCCCTTGAGCTGGCGGTGCGACACTTGCCGGTGCCACATCCTCCGCGTGCATCGTCCCCTGGCCTTGAGGAGTCCCAGCCAACTCGATTCGACGTTGAGCTGGCATCGTTCCAGGACTGCCAGGCCCGCCGGAATGACGCTGCAAGACAAGCACTCCAGTGCCAGCAACTGGCCGGACATCTGGCGCGTCAACTCGCAGATGCTCCTGACGTGGACTCATGGGCCGCCATTGGGCTTTCTGCGGGACTCACTGGTGCCGCTTTTAGCGCCGAGATGCTCACTTCCGAACCGCTCGCCGCGCTCTTGGTGGGGAGCGACGCCACGTACTTGTTCACGGAGGAGCCACTCGTCGTGGCCGTTGCTGTCGCCCACATGGGAGCGCTCTCGGCGGCCGGAGCGTTCTTCGCTCACGAGTCCCAGGAGTCCCCCATGTGGGGGCTCTTCCTCCTTGTTTACTCGGGAGCTGTGGGGGGGCTGCGCGCGTCCTTCCTCGTGCCGCTGGAGGCGGGCAACGAATTCGAGTTCGTCCTTGCTGGAACCCTGTTCGGCCTTCTCTCTGCGGGGGTGGCTCTCTTGGTCGCTAGAGGGTCAGCCTGGACCACCATGGCACTGGTGTCGCGGTTCCGAGTGAGCGAGGAGAGGCGAATTCTAGAAGCCAGGATTCGGCAGTGTCGCGTTCTGGAGCGCGAATGGGAAGAACGTCAGCAGGTCTTCAACGGCGCCCTTCTTGAGCAGGCCGCCACGTTCGACGCCGCGGCCACAAGGAATGACCCCTTCTTTCAGGAACAGGCGCTGCTTGCCGCGGAGGCCGCCGAGCACCGGCGAACTTTGATGCTAGATGGGGGACTTGCGAAGCGAGCGCTGACTCGCGCGAGGGTAGCCGCGCTCGCTGGTGGGCTGTCCAACGTCATCGAATCTGGTTTTGCCTTCGTCCGCGACATTCCACTGCGGCTCGTCCCGCAGGTGCTCTGCTACCCCTTCTTCATCGCTCGCCTATTGGTATCGGCGTTCTGCGAGTTCGTAGAGGTGCTCTGCGAAGCGATGAGGCGCATCAGGCGTGCTCTTCGTGGGCTTCTGGGCTCCACTCCGTTGGCAGGTGTGGCCGCGTTGGCTGTGGTGTTCTTCGCTCTCGTGGTGAGCTGCGGGTGCGCTCCATCGTCCGGGCCAGCACATCTTGAGATCCTGCTTGATCAGTCAGGCTCGATGCGGGCTTGCGGAGAGGATTTCTGCGATGAAGACGTCGGCGTCACGCTCGTCAAGCGCTTCTCTCAGATTAATGGCATCGCTCCAAGGACTCGTGTCTCTGTGCATGTCGTGGGCAAGGGCGGGCGTTCACCACGGCTGTTCAGCGGGGTGGTTTCCCGCCCATCTGGAGGCGAGGGATCTCGAGCCGTCCGTGAGCGGTTCGAAAAGCAGGTTGCTGACGCCCTGGCTGTCGAGGTATCGGGCGCCGGCTCCGAGGTGCTTGAGGCGATCTGGGCGGCGGGAGACAGGCTCACCGAGAGCTCCAGCAAGTCGAAGCACCTCTGGGCTGTGACAGACCTCCGTGACCTCGACCCGAGCGGCAACTGGTACCTCGGCACGCGACTTCCACCGGCGGATCAGGTGGTCGCGGGACTTCGCGAGCGAAAGGCAATCCCTGATCTGAGTGGTGTCGATGTCCGAGTGTGCGGCTTCCACCGTGACTCGACGGACGCGGACTGGTCCCCAGAGAAGCACCACCAGCTCCGCGCTATCGGACGCGCCTTCTTCGACGCCGCGGGCGCCACAGGTGCCGTCATTCAGGAGTCCTGCGACTTCTGACCCTGTTTCCAAGGAGGCCATCATGGTCAAGCAACTGACAACCCGTCTTGCCACCCTCGTCGATCTCGGCTGCCACGAAGGAGGCACCGAGCTGTTTCGCCAACTCGCCCGCCACGGTGTGTCCATCGGGGAGGCGACGCTGGTCGATCCGCTCCCTGGCCGGGCCAGGGACCTCGCAGCGAGCCTAGATGAGCTGGACACCCATTTCACAACGCTCGAGGCCAGAGGAGAGGACGTGTTCGACGCTCTACCCGGCGACGGCCCCATCGTGGGTGCCACCGACTCGGTCACCAGCACCAAGCTCACCGTGCAGCAGGCTGACAGGCGCGACGTGCTGACCCAGGGCGTTCTTCAGGCCTTCACCACAGACCGCCATCCAGGCACTGTCATTGGTCTCAACGTCAATGCGTTTCCCGAGCGACCGCGTGAGCGACAAGAGGCCACTCGGTTTTACGAAGTGCTGGAGAGGTTGAGCCCGGAACGACGGAGCTCTACGAACATCCGCCAGAGGCCTTTCGCCGCGCGGTCTCTTCAGAAGGCCAGGAGCGAAGCTGCCTCAAGCACCGTCCGAGCAGTGACGGAGCTCGAGCGTACTCGGGAAGCAGAAACCTTGGCGGAGCTGTTCTGGTTTGAACAGACGTACCCGCTCGTCCTCGCCGAGAGGGACGACACGTCCGTCCGCATCGCTGAAGAGCAGGCCATTCACCTAGTAGAACGTCTTGAACGGGGGGCGGTGGCGCTCATGAGCGACAAGGGCGTTGAGTTCGTGATCATTGAGCGCGACTTCGGGCGCCCGTGGGTACGGCACTCGGTGCGCTTTGAGCAGCCCCCTCCCGCGCCGGCGCCGGTCCGCGCCCGTAGCGGCGGACGCCGCCCCGTCGAGCCAACATTCGCTCTCGTCTTCACCGACTAATCAAGGACCAAACATGATTTCCGAATCTGAATTCGCCGAATATATGAGCGCCCGGCAGAAGCACCGCGTGAGTCACGGCTTGGTCTGGGGTGATGCGGCTCGAAGTGCGACCGAAGCCCTGCACCCGAAGGGCCTCTGCATCCTTCGCGGAGTTGTGGCGTTCGTCGGATCGTCGGCCCAACGGGTCGAGGTTCTCGGCGTAGCGGCGCGCGTTCACCCGCACATGTGCGACGCCACGCGGAAGCTCTACAGTGATTTCTTCGACAGTCTTGACCGGTGCGCGAGTGGCGCAAAGGAATTGGAACCTCAAGGCGTGTTCCTTCCGCCGCTGACGACTCGAGCGCGATGCGATTCAGCACGCGAGGCCAGCAGACTACGATCTGTGCCGGATGCTGGTTCGGGCGCTCGCTTGCTCCTAGCGTGGCAGGGGGACTCGTATGACCTCATTCCGGTAGGCGCCCCCCTTCGTCAGGACAAGCCGGGGTGCTTTGCATCGTTGCACCTGTCATGCCTGGCCGCCGAGCTCTTCTTCTACGCATGGGATGGGGCGGCGCTCACCGTGGTGCTGGCCATCAAGTTGGTGCATCCTCTGGTTGAGTCCGGGTGCTCGAAGCCTGAGTTCGACCTTCGGCAGCCAGTTCTCGGCATGACCGACGTAGTGCCCTTCCGCGCGACTTGCCGGTACCACCACTAGGAGGCCAGATGAGCTGGAAGCTAGGAATTGCCGGCCTCATGGTCGCTGTTGCCGTTCCGGGACTACTGAAAGCCCTAGCCATGCTGGGCTTCATGTTCATGGCGCTGTCGGTCATGGTCGGTAGTGCTCGAGGCCAGGAGATGTTCGGTGGCCTGTTTGTAATGTCGCTGTGCGGCAGCATCGTCGGAACGATGGTTCGAGGCGCAGCGGCAGGCGTCGCGTCGCCTCCGGTCGCGCTGGCATTGGCCTTGCTCCTCATCATTGCTGGCCTGATGTTCCTGGCCGTGCGCGCTTGGGGTGCCACACGCCCACCCCAGCCACGCCCGTCCATCCGGCGACGTGTCGACATGGCTGATGAGATCGTGTTGCAGGACTTCTCACCACCAGCATGGGGTGAAGTTGAGGGCGGAGACGACTTTGACCTGCTCGGTGGTGACCGGCGATGACCACTGAGCTGGCGAGTAGCAGCGTCCCAGTCGGCTGGACACACCGTCGAGGCAGACGAGAGTCGCTGCGTCTTACGGATCGCGAAATGCGCCGTCATGGACTCGTGGTCGGTCGTACAGGGTCCGGCAAGACCATGCTCATCATCGGCTGGCTCATGTGGTGCCTGGTGCACCGACCGGAGTGGCGATGGGTTCTCGTTGACCCGAAGGGCGAGCTCGCTGCACTTGTGCTTGAGCTGGTACCAGCCATTGCAGCTCGGTCGGGCCTCACTCCGGACGACATCACGGTGGTCTCGCCGTGGTCAGGGCGCCTCGTCCCTCTGAACCTCCTTCGCCTGACCGGGCTTCCTCCGGATGTTCACGCCGGTCTCGTCGTGAATCTGCTGGAGGCCTACCTGGGCGAGCGCTTCGGCGGACGGGGCAGACCGATGCTGCATGCTCTTGTCGCTGCGGCGCTCGAGCTTCGTGGTTCGCTCTCGACCTGCCTTTCGATCCTCGAAGATGACCGCGTGGCCACGGCTGCCGCTGGGCGCATCCAAAACCCCAACACGCGACGTTTCCTCACCCGCGTCTTGCCTCGCGAACCGGAGGCGTCTCGCAGCTCGCTGCGTTCCAGACTGCGAGCTTTGCTTCAGATGCGAGCCCTCCGCGCAATGCTCGAAGCCGGGGACTGCATCGCCGCGAATCGACTCATTGGGTCGCGAGTGACCAGCCTCAACTTCGGCGGTGCGCCCGCAGGGTGCCATGAGGTCAGCCTCGCGCTGTCGTCGTGGCTGCTCGACCTCACCCTCAATGCGTGCTTCGCGCGACCCACGGGCAGCCCACCTCTGGTTCTCATCGTGGATGAGGCCCAGTCTGTGATTCGCGAGAGTGCGGGCGGACTCGAGAAGGCCCTGCAAGAGCTTCGCTGGAAGAACGTAAGCTTGATCTCGATGACGCAGAGCGTCGAACAGCTGCGTGACCCGAGCTTCAGGAGTGCGCTGCTCGCAAACACGAGCAATGCCTTCATCCTCGATGGGTCTCCCGCCGACTTGAGGCTCATCGAGCCTGCACTGCCGCGCCCGACTGGACGAACGGTCGCACCGGTCGGAGACCGCCTGCTCACCGAGGCCGAAGAACTTCGTCTGTTGCGCAACCGGCTCACCGTCGGTCATGGTCCGAGAACGGGTGTGTTTGCTGATCTCTCCCAGCGGACCTGTGTGCCCTTTCGCTCGGCGTCGGTACCCCTAATGAGGCTGCGTGAGCGAGCTGCGCAGATGCCGGCCTCGGTTCAAGCCGCATGGCAGCTCGGTCGTTGGTCAATGAGCCAGGCGGACCTCGAGCGATCTGCCGTGCGACCGGAGGACCGATTCGAGCTCGTCAACGCAGAAGCCACCGGCCCGCGTCTCACGCGCCCCAAGCTCCGGATGCCGGAATGACCCGGTCCATCCTCACAATGATTGCAGACATGCGCGTCGGTATGCCGGTTGGTGTCATCCTGGCGGCTTGCGCACTGCCCGTCCTAGTCGGGACCGTGGTATTCGACCTCGCGGCATGGGCACGCCGAACACAACGTGTGCGACAGCTGCGTGCCAGCGGTCGTGCTAGGTGTCCGCGAGGCCATGTCGTTGAGCTGCGGGGGGCGTTCCAGTGTCCTGAGTGCCGGATGCCGCAGACTGGGGATCTCTGGGCACCCTGCCGACACTGCGGTGCTGCCGCGGACCGCGTCGGGTGCGCGTGCGGTGAGGTTCTGGTCCTTCCGACGTCTTGGAGCTTCAGATGAAGCGCGCAACGCGAAAGACAGCGGCTCCCGGCCGTGTCACGGCCCGCGATGCACTTCTCCTACTTGTTGTCGCGGCTGCGCAGCCAGTGTTGTCGAGGCATGTGCGTATGGCGCTCGGCATGTCGAGAGAGATGACGCGTCGGCGTCTTCGCGTCCTGTTCAACAAGGGTCTAATCGACGTGCTCGTCGACGGGCAGGAGCGAGACAACGCGCACGTGATCACCCGCAGGGGCGCCAAGCACCTAGCTCGCGTATTCGGCCGTGCGGAGAAGGACTTCAAGGTTCTCCGCACGGCCAAGTACCCGAGTGAGCATCACGCGGCAGCCGTCGATGTGTACGTCGGGCTTCGCTGTGCAGCTCTGCGGTCGACGCGCCTTACACTCACCCGCTTCATCTTCGAGCGCGAGATCCGTGGGCTGCTGGGCAATCCTAGAGGTGCCCAGGTGCCCGACGCTGTCGCCGTCTTCGAAGACGAGAGCGGCGAACGGGTAGCCTGGGCCATCGAGATCGACTGCGGCTCGGAGAACCCTTCATGGTTTGCGAAACACAAGGTCGAGCCGTACAGCGAACTTCGGACGATGGGCCAGCCACTGCTCGGATGCGGGCACTGGGTGGTGACCTGCGTGGTCACAGGACCGCACACTCTGCGAAGAGTTCATCGACTGGCAGCAGCAGCTTGGAGCACAGGAGCTCCCGAGGGCCTGTTCTACTTCGCGACTCATCCAGTCAATGAGGGACTGATCTTCCGGAACGCTGCCTGGGTCACCCCTCGGATGGTCGGAGAGGGCAACGCCCAGCTGGTGAGAGAGAGTCCACTCGGAACCGTGGGCACCACCCGTAGGAACCGAGCCGACGGTTCGGAGGGGGTGAAACCCCACCATGAAGGGGTTTTAGAGCTGATCGAGCTGCGCCCTTTCGCGGCGGAGGACTGCGTATGACCGCCTCCTCGCCAGGGTCTTTCCTGGAGTTCACGAACTCCATGTTCTTTGGGGGCGTAGAGCCCTCACATCAACTCGTTGTGGGAGGTTTGGAACTTCGAGATCTACGTGCTTGTTGGAGTGGGCAGATGAGCGCTGTGGCGAGTGGGAGCGGGTGGCCCCCGATCCTTACTCAAAAGCACGGTCATCGCGTACTTCTGGGGATTCGTAGCGGTGGCGTGCTTCTAACGATTCATGCATATGACCGACATCATTCCCACCTGGAGAGAGACCGTGGAAGCTGCTCTCAGGCAGCTCACCGAGGCGACGAACGCAGACCCGATCCGTGGGCGTCGTCATCTCTCTACGATCTACCAGGAGGTTCGCCGTCGTCGCCTAGCGCAAGCTGGTGGCGGGTTGGCCTCATCTTGGAGGGACGTCGTCAGACGTACGCTCCAAGATTCCCCGTTCTGCCACTCTGCTTGGAAGAGTGGCTTCAAGAAGGGGTACTGGTACTTCAGCAAACAGACGGACGCCGACCACTCCCTCGAGGCGTAGATCAGAGAGTTCCTACTTGCCCACTTCGGGGCCGCTACTCGGGGGGCACGGGGGCCAGCCCGTTTCCCATTCGCGGCACCTCTGCAAGCCGTCCGACGCCAACTCGGACATCACACCCACCCCTGGGCTTCCGGCTTTCATTGCCGGTCGCTCGTCGCTTCTTCGATCTGATCGCAGGTGCCACCTGTTTGACCTGGTCGAGGCGCGATGACTCAATGCTGCACGCTGACCGAGATCTGCACGACCTCAAAGAAGGTTCGCTGTTCGTCCGGTGGGCCGCGTTGGTTTGGGACTCTCCTCTCGTGGGGAGGTGGAGGGAAACCCTGTTCGGCCGATGCGTGCTCAATGTGAGCAATGCCTCCGCGAGCTGGGGGTCGGGTGATGGTGTTCAAGGTGAAATCGGTGTCGGGCGGGCGGTGGGGTTTGCGCTGGGTGCAGGGTGCTCCTGTGCTCCTCGAGTAGTTCGTGCTCCGATTCCGAGCCTGTGCACCTGGCTGATCCACTTGGCGCCGTGGCCATGGCGGGAATGACCCGATGGCTTCGTCGGCTGTGGCGAGCGTCACTGACTTCCGCCAGTTTGCTCACACTGTCCGAGGCCGCCGAGGCCCTTCCGTGCCGGTCCTCCGAAGCTCGCGCGTGGATCCGCATGAACGTGGCACCTGCAACCGAGATCGGAGGCGTTATCTTGTACGCGTGGGGCGACGTCCTCGAAGCGATGGGAGTGTGGGCCGATGGCCAAGAAGCCGGCGACGATACAGCTCGGGGACTACGTCTGCTCGCCCGTTCGCTCGCGCAAGAGCGCGACGCGGCAAACCGAGTGGTACTGGACCCTCCGGTTCCGTCGGCGAGACAAGAGCCAGCAGAAGGCCGTCGGGTGGTGCCAGGACCGCGAGACCGCGACGCAGAAGGCGATGGCGCTCATCGTCGAGCTGTCGGCGGGATCCCGCCCATCCGACGTCGGCGACGGGCTGCTGACGGAGGCGATTGACGCCTACTACCACGCCATCGACGACATGACCGAGCTGCGTGAGCGTACGCGTACGCTGCGTCGCTACTACGCCAGGCACCTCAACGACTGGGCGAAGGCAAGCTGGCCGCACCTGAAGTGCCGCAACTTCGGGGCCAAGCACACCGCCGACTACAAGAAGTGGCTCGTCAAGCTGAAGCTCGCCCCTTCGACGATTCAGCAGATCCTGACCGGTGCGAGGGTCTTCGTTCGCTGGGCTGAGGGCCGGTGGGGCGTCGCCGACGTCCGGTTCCCGTTGGTGAAGGTGCCGCCGCCGAAGCTGCACATCCCGACCGAGGAGCACATCCGAGGCGCGATTGCGCACGCTGACCCACAGCTCGCCATGCTGCTCGAGGTGCTCGCCTACACGGGCATGAGGGTCGGTGAGGCACTCTCCCGAACCTGGGAAGACATCGACCTGGACCGTGGCGCCATCGTCATCGACGAGCGCAAAGGCTGGAAGCCGAAGACGAGGGACAGCTACCGCATCGTCGGGCTCGGGCAGGATCTCGTCGACGTATTGCGTGAGTTCCGGAACGGCGCGGACGCAGGGGAGCTCGTTTTCACGTCGCACACCAAGAGCGCCATCCGCGACTACACCGCTCGTCTCAATGCTGCGGTGATGCGTGCCGAGATCACGAAGTTCACCTTCCACGACCTACGGCGGTACGTGTCCGAAGGGCTGCGGCAGGCACGCGTCGGGGTCAAGGCGTACCAGCAAGCCATGGGGCACTCGGTCGCGGTCGCGATGCGGGAGTACCAGCACGCGCCCGAGGCCGAGGTGCTCGACGCGTTCGAGCTGGCGCGGAAGGCTCGGGGGGCGCCTGGGTTGCGCCTGGTGAAGGACGAGCCTGGGTGATTTGGAGTGGGCAAAGACCCATTGGTCATGTCCCCGGGACTTCGCGTCAGACCCGATGCCAGGTCACCTGGAGGTCTCGATAGAAGGAGATCGCCTTCGCGACGTTGTCGAACGTGGGCATCAGGTGCGCAAGGGTGATCCTTTCGTAGGCGAGCAATTCGAGGATTTCTGGAGCTTCCTCGGCCGAAATCTCGTACTTGATCAAGACGTCATCCCCGAGCTTCGCCTTTCTTTGCGTGACGTCGTCAATCGACGGCCAGCGCCCGTGCTCGCGGTACCACTCGATAGCGTAGCGGTAGTGCAGGAAGACGCCGTTCTGTGCGTGCACGTAGGAGTTGCTGTGATGCTGGACGGTCACGATGTCAAACATCTCCTCGTCCGCCTCGTCGTCCCAGAACTCGAGCTGAAACATGTCGCCGTTGAGTGCCCAAACGGCCATGAGGGACTCCCCGTTTGCATGCTGCCCATGCCGAACAGCGTCGCTTGCTGCGAAGTAGAGAGCGACCAGTGGATGACGCGTGAAGTCGAGCATCCGCGTAGGGACGCCGTGGTGTTGGGCGAGCGCCAGCGCCTCGAGCATGTGGGGCGCAGGCCAGTGTCCGCTCTCCGCGGCCTCGTCAATCTCCGCTTCCCTGTACCGGGGCAACCGCAGACGCGGCGAATCACCTGGAAGACGGAGGCTGATGTCGTCCGCCAGGGTCAGGAACTCGACGAGCGCCAGCATCTCGTCCTCGAGCTGTGCGATCACCGCATCCTCGTTCTTCGACGCGTGTCGTCCCAGGTGCGACTTCATCACCCCGTGCCGGAACGCCTTGGCAATCAAGGGCCATGCAGCCTGACGCTGCCCGCGAAAGAGCCACTCTCCGGGCTCACAGGTTTCCGACCACCGGGGTGCTGAAGGGCGAAGTGCCCGGATCGCGGTCTGCGCATCTGGGATTCGGATGGCCTGCATGGTGATCTCCAACAGGTGTCATATTGACTCTTAATGGATTTGGGTAGCGGCGCAAGAGGTCGTGGCGCGTGAGTGACGACGTATCCCTCTTGGGTTTTCGGTGGTATAGGCTCGGAATCGGCGGATTTGGATACAAGGCGGGCTCTGGTTCATGAACGACCACGAGATGGGCGCGCACAAAAGCTCGCTTTCGGCGGGTGTCGGCGCCGAAAATTGTAGCCAATCCTGTATCCAATCCGGGACACCCAAGGCCTCTCCGGGTGGCTGCAGCGTCCGCGCATACCCCGAAAACGCGCCTATCCCCTACTTGATCCGATACCCGCCCATCTCGTTGTTGAAGATCCAGGCGACCACCTCGCCGATCTCGAACTCGGTGGGCAGGTAGGACTTGATGGACGCATGCGCCGAGCCCTGGAAGCGCAGCTCGATGCGGGCGTCGACCATCTTCTGGATGCGGTCGAGCCACTTCTGCATGTTCTTGGGCCGAAGATCGACCCAGCCCTTGGCGGCGAAGCGGTCGACGTCGGTGTTGTCGTCCAGGTTCACGTCGGTGCGGTGGCCGGTGAGCTCGGGCACGTTGATGCGGGGGCCGCGCAGCAGGCTCTCGCCGTCGCTGGAAAGGATGGGGATGCCGATGGATGGCGCGATGTAGCGCACGGTGCTGGTGCGCAGCGTCTCGGTCATGGCCTTGGCCATGTCGCGCGGATCGCGGGCGCTTCCGCCGTCGTCCTGCAGCACGCCGCGCAGATGCGCGAAGCCTTCTTTCAGCAGCTGGGCCTCGAACAGCAGCTTGGACAGCTCGGGTGGGCCCAGGCGGCCCAGCGCCACAGACGGCAGCTTGGACTTCTCGTCGGCGAGCTTCAGGTCGCTCATGGCCACCGACCGAACCAGTCCGGCCTTGTACGACGGGTTGAGCACGGCGCCATCGAGCGCCGAGATCACGTCTTGCCCGGTGTTGGCGCCGCGGATCTCGAGGCAGACCGTGCGCGCGATCTCTTCGGGGGTGATGTACTCCATCTGGCCCAGGGCGGTGATGGCCGCGAACTCGCCGCGGGTGAACAGGCCGTTCTCGCCCGTGTCGACCACGCTGACCACCAGCTCGCCGTTGGGCTCGTAGCCCTTGGCGTCCTCGCGCAGGGCCATGCGCCCGCCCAGCTCGATCTTCTTGGGCTGGAACAGCTGCCCGTTGCCGTGCTTGTCGGTCACCGGCACGGTGCGCACCGCCTTGTAGCCGATCATCGCGGCGGGCTTGACCTCTTTGACGATGGGGCTGTTGGGGGTGCGCGCCAGCAGGAACAGCAGACCCGTGTGCCCGAAGGCGGCCTCGTTCTTGGCCAGCAGCACCTTGGACGGGCGGTCCTCGGAGTGGGTGTAGGGGATGTTGAGCCCCATGCCGCCGGTGCCCGTGGTGCCCACCTTGAGGTAGACCTTGGTGTCGAACTCGGTGGTGGCTCGGTGCAGGAAGCGCACGTGCCGGATGATCTGGGGCACCGACTGGGACAGCAGGAAGGTCTCGAGGTCTTCAACCCCCTTGTCGTCGAAGGACGAGCCCTTGGCGTCGGGCGAGATCCACTCCATGACCTTGGCCGCGCCGTCGAAGACGTTCTGGTAGCTGAAGCCGGTTGCGGTGTTCACGCAGTCGACCATGACCTCGGGGCGGTGCAGGCGAATGAGCTTGACCAGGTGGTTGCGCTTGTAGGCCGGGTCGATGTCGCCGTACACATCAGCGAGCAGGTCGCGGCGCAGCGCGTCGTTGGCCATCAGCTCGCTGCGGTGCTTGCCGGCAAGCTCGGTGGGGACGAACAGGTTGCCCCACTCGGGGACGAAGGCGATGGAGTTGCCGAACTCCTCTTCGAGGGCCGTGCAGGCCTCGCGGGCCTCGCTCTCGAGCAACGAGGCCACCACGATGCGGCGTGGGTCCATCTGCATGGCGATCTGCCGGCAGACCTGCAGGCCAACCAGCCCGGCGCCGCCGAGGATGAGAAAGTCGTGGTACATCGCGGGGGACCTCCCGTAGGCCTCCCGCCCTAACCGGTGCCCAATCCCGTGCCCGTGCTCGTGCCTGTGCCCGCGCCCGATTGCTCGTGAGGCCGCCGCGACAGCGCCACCCAGATGAACATCGCTTGAGCGGGGATGTGGCAGGCGGGGCCGAAGAAGTACACGAACAACCAAATGTTGCCGCCGGTTCCGTCGGGCTCGCTCATCGTGGCGATCCCCGTGGCCACCGATACGGCCAGCACCCCCACCGCGGTGAGCACACTCGCCGCGGCCATGACGGCGGCGTCGTGCTTGTACCCGCTTCGGTGCAGCCAGGCCGCGATGGCGAGTCCCAGTGTCGCCGCGAACAGCTCGAGGAATCGAGCCGTCGACAGTCCCACAGAGACGGCCAGGAGCTTGGCGATTGCGTCGCTCACGCGTCTTCGTCCACGTCCCGACGACGCTCCGGAAGTGCCGCCAGCACCAACGCAATCGTTGGAAGGCCTCCGAGCAGGATCGACGTCGTCCAGGTCGTCACGATGGCCGCTCCGGGCGCCATGGTGATGGTGCTGTCGTAGACGAAGCCCGCTGCGATGGCCACGCGCAGCACCATGGCGCCCAAGCACCCCAACACCACCAGCGCGGCCGGACCGGGAATCGCCGAGGCCCGCCACACTCCACACACCAGCCCCACCGTCCACACCGCGAGGTACGCTGACGTCACGAACCAGTAGATGACGAGCAGGAACGCCGCCCAATCATCCACGCAGCGCGTTCCAAGCCACCGGGATGATGCCCAACAACCCGGGACTCTCGGCGAAGTTCGTCAGCGCCTTGCCCAGGTCTTCGTACCGGCGGTTGTCGACGTTCCAAACAGGCTTGATGGGCGGGTTGAAGGGGCCGGTCCAGAACGCTCTTCTCTGGCTTGTCGAACATCAGGCTGTTGTGCACCACCCCGATGCCGCTGCCCACGTCCTCGGCGGTGTGCCCGGGGAAGGCTCCCCAGGTCATGGTGGGGATGCCGTAGGGCAGCCCGGCCCAGTGGTTGATGGCCACGCCGCCGTACTGCAGCTCGTCGACCGCGTCTTGCAGGGCCGACTCGATGGCGGGGTCCTTGCGCTGCTTGTCGTGGATGATGACCGAGCTGCTCAAGGTGCCCCAGACGACCTCGTTGCAGAACTTCACGGCACTGCTCAGGAAGTCCAGGGGCGCGCCCTCGGGCAGCTCGACCACTGAGAGCACGGCGCAGAAGGGCTCGGTGGTGAAGCAGATGTCTTGGGTGTTGGCGGGGTCGAGGCCGGTGATGAGCGTCCAGGGCACGTCTTCGTCGTTGGTAGTGCCGATGCGCTCGGCATCGGGGTGCGCGTCGACAAAGGCCTGCCACCGCTGCTGGGCGCCGGGGTAGTAGGCCTTGCGGTTGGGGATGGTGCCCAAGAAGCCTCGCAGGGGCCTCGATCAGCTGGTCTTTCTGGCTCCAGCCGGCGCTGATCACAAGCAGCTTGCCGGCGATGCAGTTGAAGGACGCGTTGTTGGTGACCATCGACGCGATGTTGGCCGCCTGGTACTCCATGTCCTTGGCCGACCATTCGCCGGGCACCACGATGATGGGCGTGACGTTGCCCAGCTCGCTGGTCATGGGCTTGTCGTTGACCTTGTCGCCACTGGCCTTGCGCTCGTCGCGGCCTTCTCTTGGGCCCCACACGATGGCGTCGTGGGTGGCGTCGCTGCCGGTGATGTGCATGGTGTCGATGAGCGGGTGGTTACACAGGTGCTTGCCCTGCTCGACCGCGCCGTACACCACCTCGACGAAGCCCTCGTCGACCAAGGGCTTGAGCGCCTGGCGGATGTGCTTGCCGGCGTAGTCGTTGACCGGGTTCATCTTGAGCACCGCGATCTCGTTCTCGACGAACAGCTTGTACAGGGTGTCCTGCAGCGGGATGGATGCCTGGTTGCCGGCGCCCAGCACGTGGCACAGCTTGCCCTTGCCGGGGTTCTTGATGTGCTTGCCGCAGTGGTCTTGCAGGTTGTCGGCGGTGACCCCCTGCTGCATGATCACCCAGCCCTCGTACCCGGTGAGGGTGAGCCGATCGAGGAAGGCGTAGGGGAAGGTGCGCACGGCCAGCTGCCCGGTGCTGCGCACCTTGGTGGTGAGGCCTTCGACCGGCACCTTGCCGCTGCTGCGCAGGGACTTGTAGGTGTCGATGAGGCCGGTGACATTGGCCACCGACACGTAGATGCTCGTCTGCCAGTCTTCGCCGTAGGACGGGTGGTCGGAGGACAGGCCCTTGGCCTTCATCGCGTCGCGAACCAGGCCCTCGCCCATGAGCTTGATGTTGGTGCGGATCTGTTCGAGCCAGTGCAGACGCTGGTCGAAGGTGGTCGTCACCCACCGGTCCTTGTTCTTGGACAGCCGCTCGAGGATCTGGTCGATCTCGTCGAGCGGAGTGGGCGGAACCGAGTCAGGAGGCGGCGGATAGGCATAGCTGGGCATTCGAGCCGTCTAACGCGCGGGTGCGCTTGGGGTGGCGCTACTCGTCGAGATCGACCACCACGAAGCGCTGCGCGTCGCCGCGAATGACCAAGAAGAAGGCGCTGTCGCCGCTGCGGCGCAGGATGCGGTCGACCTCGGCCGGGCTGGTGACGTCCTTCTGGTTCACCTGAAGCAGGATGTCGCCCGCCCGCAGGGCCCCTGCTGCCGGGCTGTCGCGGCGGATGGACTCGACGATCACGCCGCGAATGCCTACTTCTTCGGCCATCGCCTCGGGCAGCGAGTCGAGCTCGAGCCCCAGCTCGGACAGGGTGGTCAGCTCGTCGTCGGCCTCGTCGGTGCCAGCGTCCGGAACCTCGCGCCGGTCGGTGGCGCTGACGGTGTCGGGGCGCTCGATCAGCGTGGCGGTTGCCGTGCGCTGCTTGCCTTCGCGCAGGTAGGTCAGCTCGAGCTTCTCGCCCGGGCGGTGACCGCTGACTTCTTTGATGAGCGCTAGCGGCTCGGGGGTGTCCACGTCGTCGACCGCGATGATCACGTCGCCCTCGCGCAGTCCGGCTTTCTTGGCTGGGGCCCCTTCATGCACCTCGGCCACCAGGACCCCCTGGGCGCTGGGCAGGTTCATGGCGGTGGCCAGGTCTTGGGTGACGGGCTGCGTGCTGATGCCGATGAAGCCCCGCGAGACGCGCCCGTCGTTCTTGAGGTCGTCGATGACCGCGCGGATCATGTTGCTGGGCACCGCGAAGCCCACCGTGTTGGCCCCGGCGATGATGGCGGTGTTCATGCCCATCACCTGGCCATCGAGGGTGAACAGCGGACCCCCGCTGTTGCCGGGGTTGATGGCGGCGTCGGTCTGCAGGTAGTCGTCGAAGGCCGAGCCCCGGTCGACCACCCGCCCCTTGCCGCTGATGATGCCGGCGGTGACGGTGTGACCCAGGCCCAGGGGATTGCCGATGGCCAGTGCCCAGTCGCCCACCCGCACCTTGTCGCTGTTGCCCAGCTCGACGTGCGGCCACGCCTCGTCGGCTGGGAGCTGCAGAAGCGCCACGTCGATGCTCGCGTCGCTGCCCAGCACGCGCGCCTGCACCTCGCGCCCGTCCGAGAACTTGACCTTGATGATGTCGGCTTCGTCGATCACGTGGTGGTTGGTGAGCACCAAGCCGTCTTCGCTGACCACGAACCCGGATCCCTGGCCTTGCTGGGGCCGCGGGCCCAGCATCTCGGGATCGATGAACTCGCGAAAGAAGTCGGGGATCTCGGTGTCGATGCTCACCATGCCCTCGGTCTCGATCGAGACCACCGCTGGCGAGACTGCATCGACGAGCGGCGCGAAGCCCTGCATGGGGTTGTAGGTGGCCGCGAGCTCGGGCTCGGCCCGGGGCGGCTCGGCCATGGCTGGGACAGACAGCAGGGCGGCGCCCAAGAGGACGGGGGTGAAGGTCAGGCGCGTGAACATGCAGGCTCCAGGATGGGACAAGTCTGTTCGCTTGGTACGGATGCGCACAGCCCCGGGTCCGTCAATGTTTGTTCACGGGTCGTCGGGCGGGTCCGCCTCGTCGAGGGCCTCTTCTTCGCCTGGGGGAGGGGGAGCCTCGGGATCGGCATAGCCGAGGGCCTCGAGCACCTGCAGCAGCTCGGCACCCAGGTTGGGCGCAGGCCCGCCCTGGCCTTCGCCGATGGGCGGAAGCAAGGCCTCGAGCTGGTCGGCCCGCTGCACCGCGCTGGCGCTGCCTCCCTCCAGCAAGTCGTTCAGCTCTCCGGGGTCGCGGCGCAGGTCGTACAGCTCGCGGTGGCCCTCCCGGCGTACCAGCTTGTGGTCGCCCTGGCGGATGGACTGCTGCTCGGGGCCAAAGCGCTGCCCCATGGCGAGCTGGTTGGTGCGGGCGGTGCCGCTGCCGGTCACCTCGCCCAGGGCCTGGCCCTCGATGCCGGCGAGCGCCTTGCCGCCGCCCAGGGCCACCAGGGTGGGCGCCAGGTCGATGGTGCTGACCGGCCGGGCCACCCGGCGTCCCCCGATGCCGGGCCCGTCGATGATCAGCGGCACGTGCAGCAGCTCGCGGTGCAGCGTGTGGCCGTGGCGGGTGCGCGGTGGCACGAGGCCCACGACGTCGCGTTCCTCGGTGAGCTGCTCGCCGTGGTCGGACACCACGATCACCCAGGCGTCTTGCGGCAGACCGTCGAGCAAGCGGCCGAACTCCCTGTCGGTGTAGTGGATGGACGCATCGTAGTCGTCGGTGAAGGCGTCGTCGCCGGCACTTCCGATGGCCTCGCGATCTTGGGCGGGAGGGGTGTGCGGGCCGTGCGGGTCCATGTAGTGCACCAGCAAGAACCAGCCGCGTTCGTCTTGCTGGGCTACGAAGTCGAGAGCCTGGTTGGTGATGGCCCCGGCGTCGCGGTACAGCGGCCAGCCAAGCGGGTCGAGGTGCATGGCCTGCAGCGGGTGGATGCCGACGGGCAGGGGCCAGGGCCCGGCCGCATCGTCGTAGGCCTGAAACCCCCGGTGGAAGCCGTAGGGCGTGCCCATCCACGGGTTGGTGACGATGCCGGCGGTCGCATAGCCGGCATCGCGCAGTCGCTCGCCCACCGTCGCGACATCGCCCCGCAGCATGGTGCGTCGCTGGCGCACGCCATCGTGCACGCCGGCGCCGTGACCGTGCACCGTGCGACCGGTGAGGATCGAGCCCGTCGACGGCAGCGTCCACGAAGCCGTCGACGAGGCGTCGGTGTACACCAGGGCCCCGGCAGCGAATGCGTCGAGCCGAGGACTGGTGGGACGGGCATAGCCGTAGGCGCCCAGATGGTCGGCGCGTAGGGTGTCGATGACCACCAGCACGATGGGCGGCTTGTCGGCCTTGGCGGTGGGCCACGACTCGACGGGCACGCCCAGCCGCTGCGAGGCCAGGCCCCAGCCCACGATGGTGCTCAGCCCCAGGAGTGGCACGAACAGGGCGCGAGGGCCCAGGATGCCGCCAACCAGCGCGCCGACCGACAGCGCCAGCACCACCCCGACGGCATCGATGGTGAGCGCGATCTGGGACATGGGGTCGCCCAGGAAGTGCAGGTTGATGGGCAACAGCGTCACCGCGACCAAGAAGCCGGCGACCGCCAGCCCCAGGTTGACCGACTCCGAGTCGGTGGTCTGGGTGAAGGTCACGGCGAAGACAACGGCCAAGGGAACGCCGATGAACGGCGCGACCAGGCCGGGAATGCCGATCTCGTCGAGCGCCATGCCGAACTTGCCCGACAACAACCACGCCGCCGCCGCCGACAGCGTGACCAGCGCCCAGCCACCACCGCGGTGCTGCGTCAGGCCGCCCAGCACGCCGAACAGCGCGCCAGTGACGGCATAGATGCCCACGACGCGCAGCCCCAGCGAGTCGTTGGGCACGGCGAGGCCCAGCCAGCCGATGAGGGCCGCCTCCCAGCCGGCGAAGCACACCCCCGAGACCGTGCCCAGGAGCATGCCCATCAGCATGCGGGCCACCAGCGGTGGGTCGGGCTGTTCGGGAGCCTCACGCGGGATGTACTCGATGTCCGCGCCGAGCACCGTGATTTCTTGATCCGCCATCGCGTCAGGCTACCTCGCCGCCAGGCGCCAGCCGTCACGCCACGCGCGCAGCAGGTGCACCATGGCCGCCGGATCGCGCCACTCCAGGGCTCTGCGGGCGGCGATCGCCGTGAACGTCGCCAGGCCTCGGATGCCCAGCCGGGTGCGGTGCCGGCGCAGGAAGTAGGCGGTGTTGTGAAAGCGCCAGCGCTCGGTGGCCTCGCGCGAGCCCACGCGCACGCCACCCACGGGTACCGACAGGTGGTCCAGGCTGGCGTCGGGCAGGTACATCAGCCGCCAGCCCAGGTTGCGCACCCGCGTGGACAGGTCGGCGTCCTCGAGGATCGCGGTGCCCAGGTAGTTGGGGTCGAAGGGCCCAGCCGCGGCCAGGGCCCGGCGCCGGTAGGCCATGTTGGCGCCCTTGAGCGTCTGCACCTCGGTACGGTGCCGGCCGGTGAGGTTGGTGAGCACGCGCCCGCCCCGGCCGATGCGGTTGATGGTGCCCGACCGGTTGGGTCGCACCTCGTGCTCCACGATCTGGCCCACCGTGCCCCCCACCGTGGGATCGCCGAAGGCTTCGACGTGGGCGGCCAGGCAGCCCGGATGCAGGCGCACGTCGTCGTCGAGGAAGAGGATCACCTCGCCGCTCGTGTGCTGCACGCCGACGTTGCGAGCGATGGGCAGGCTGGGCGGCTGCAAGCGCACCACCCGAGCCTGGGGCGGGAGCGTTGCGATCAGGTCGTCATCGGACTGATCGACCACCACGAGCTCTCCGCCGGGCGGCAGCTGCTCCAGCACGTCGCGCACGCTGTTCTGCAGTGCCTCGGGCCGGTTGTAGGTGGCGATGACGACGGAGAGCATGGTCCTGGCTATTCAGGAGTCATGACCCGTCCCACTTGTCCTCACCTCGAAGCTTGCGGTGGCTGCGATCTCGGCGCCGTCGAGTCGGGCCAGCAGCTCGAACAGAAGGCGGGCTTCGTGCAGCGCGCCTTCGGGCTCGATGCACGGCCTGCGATCATCCCGTCCCCGCGTCCGGTCGCGTACCGCGCGCGCATCAAGCTGGCCGTGGCCGACGGTCGGGTGGGCTACCGCGCGCACCGCAGACACGACCTGGTGCCCATCCAGACCTGCGGCATCGCGCGCGCCGAGGTCCAGGATGCGCTGACCCGGCTGCGCGAGTGGATGACGCCACAGCGTGGGGAGCGGGTGCGCAGCATCGAGATTCGCTCGGACGGCACCCGTGCCGTGTTCAACGTCGAGCTGACCGGCAAGTCGGTGAAGGCGCCGGTGCGCACCGGGTTGTTCGAGCTCGGGGACGTGGCGCTGAACGGGCGTCGACTGTGCGGCGAGCCAACCCTGCGGCTCGATGTGCTGGGACAGGCCTTGCGCGCCAGTCCGCGGGCCTTCTACCAGGTCAACCTCGAAGCCAACCTGCTGCTCGCCCAGCACGTGCGCGACGTGGTCTCAGCGAGCGACCCCCATCGTGTGCTCGATCTGTACGCCGGAAACGGCAACCTGACCTTCCAGGCCGCCGCTCTGGGCGTGCCCGTGCTCGCGGTGGAGCGGGAGGGGCAGTCCACCAGCGACCTCGCCGAGATGATCGGCGAGCGCGACGTGCGGGTGCTCACACTCCCGGTCGAGCGCTTCGACCCCAGCCGCGAGTTCTTCGACGTGGTCGTGCTCGACCCGCCACGCAAGGGCGCTCCCGGCATCGTGGAGCGGCTGCTGCTCAACCGCCCGACCACCATCGTCTACGTGTCCTGCCACGCTCCCGCGGCCGCCCGCGACATCCGGGCGGCGACGGCCGCGGGGTACACGGTGAGCGACGTTACCTGCTTCGATCTGTTCCCCGACACGCACCACGTCGAGACGGTCGTCGTGCTGCGCCGGTAGGCCGGAGCAGGCTCGGTCAGCGCACCCAGAGCCAGCTGTCGAAGCTGCCCTCTTGCCCGCCATTGGCCGTGTCGTTGACGAAGTAGTTGGTCCAGCCCGCTCCGGTGGCCCCGGCGTCTTGCCCCTGCAGGCCCCAGCCGATGGCGCCGTCGGCGTCTGCGGCGGCGGTCACCTGGCAGGTCTGGCTGGGGATGTTGTTGGCGAAGCCCCAGCGTGCGCGGTTGTTGCCGTTGGCGTTGATGTTGAAGCCCAGGTCCTTGGGCAGGCAGTCGCGCATGCCCGTCGGTCCGAACACCGTGTAGAACTCGTCGCGGTAGGCGGTCGCCGCGACGGCCTGACCGCTGGGGTCGGCGCCGAACACGCTGATCTCGGGCCCCGAGAACAGGTCGAGCGCGCTGCCATACGGCCCTCCACCAGACGCGGCGAAGTCGTGCACCAGGCACAGCAGCGACCCCGTTGCGGTGGTGCAGCCCTGGATCTCGGTGAATGGCACCGAGTTGAAGGCCTCGAGCTTGGCGTTGGCGGCCGATGTGTCCAGGGAGGTCTCGTTGGCAACCGCCGTGGTGGTCCAGATGGCCGAGCCGTACAAGAAGGTGTTGTCGCCGGCCGCGGTCTTCAGCACCAGCGTCCAGCCGCCGTTGGCCATGTCGCAGTAGGCCTCGTACGGGGCACCGACGCCGAGCCAGTAGATGCCGTCGGGCGAGCCTGGGTTGTCGGCCAACAGCTGCGCGCACGATGCCCCGGCGGTGGTCGGGCTGGCGCCGTTGGGGGCCACCGACAACGTGGCCCACGCCGTGCCATCGCACAGCTGCATGCGCGTACCGTTGAGCGCCAGGGTTCCGGCGGCCGCCGCATTGCAGGTGCCGGGGCTGCCGCCGATGCTGACCGTGCCCGAGACGCCGAGGTCGCCGCCCAGCGTGCCTCCCGTATCGGGCAGGGCACCCACGTCGGCGGCGGTGTGGCTGTGATCGCCGGCGGCCACATCGCTGCCGGTGGTGCCCACCGGAAGCTGCCCGATCGCGGCCACATCGGTGAGGTCGGTGAAGCTGTGCAGGTGGTCGCCCGCTGCGACGTCGGCGGCGCTGCTGCCGACGGGAAGCTGGCTGATGTCGACCACGCCCGTGACCTCGGTGAAGCCGTGCAGGTGGTCGCCGGCGGCCACGTCGGTGGCGCTCGCGCCCACCGGCAGGCGCGCGATGTCCACGGTTCCGCTGATGAGGTCGGCGCCATCATGGGAATGGGCGGGCAGGCTCGCCGGGTCGAGGGTGCCGGTCACCAGGCTGCCGTCGATGGTGCCGGCGCTGTCGATGACGGTGGTGCCCGAGATGCGGATCTCGCCTACGTCGGCGATGCCCCCCACCACGTTGGTGGCTGTGTCGGTGCGCAGCGCGTAGGGCACGCTCACGATGGGCTGGCGGGCACCGGCGGTGTTGCCGTCGACCGACAGCTCGAGCCACAGCTTGTTGCCGTCGAACACGGTGTCGTCGACGCCGGTGAGCGTGAGCGAGAAATAGCCGTTGTCGAAGGGCACGGCCGTCCACGACTGGGTCCACGCCGCGGTTCCTCCCGTCTCGGTGTCGAAGACGGACACGGTGACGTCGAGGTCGCCATCGAGCGGAAGGCCGGTGCTGTCCATCAGGCGGCCCTGGTGGGTCAGCTCGCCGGGCACGGCGAGGGCGACAGTGGGCAAGAGCAGAGCGGCGAGCAGAAGGTGGCGCATGGGTCGAACTCCGGGTTGGACGCCCATCCTACCCAATATCTGCGGCACATGGCCCGGGGTGTGATCAGCGCAGGCCCATCACCGCCCACTGAAGCGAGCCGTCCGTGGTGAGCGCCACCGAGACCCGATCGTCGCTGCGACCCACCGCGACGTGGCTGGCTTGCTCGGCGAGCTGCGACACGCTCCAGGATCCGGTTGAGTCGTGGGCGAACAGGGCTCGTCCGTCGCTCGTCACAGCCACGGCGAGCACTCGGTCCGCAGCCCAGACGGCGTCGGCTCGGACCACGGGCTCGCCGAAGTCGACCGTCACCCAGGACACCCCGTCGAACAGCAGCACACCGCCGTCGGCCAGGGTGAACACGGCGGCGTCCTGGTGTCCGATGACGGCCACCACGTCTGTGAGGTCCCAGTCCGGCGCGTTGTCGACCGCCGATCCATCTTGCAGGAGCGCCGAGAAGGACGCGGTGTGGGCGACGG
The DNA here is from genome assembly GCA_965216925.1 of Myxococcota bacterium. Taxonomy (GTDB): domain Bacteria; phylum Myxococcota_A; class UBA796; order UBA796; genus CAYYHT01. Next base: position 531,658 of record CBDCGT010000002.1, read on the forward strand.
CGCTGGAGCCGGCCTCGAGCAGGCACAGGCCGCCTACCGGGGCGCTGTGCCACCCCTGCGCCACACGTCCGGACGCCGGGCTCCCGGCCACCCACTGCAAGGCGCCGTCACCGCAGGCGAGCGCCCACAGCTCGCCGGCATCGTCGATCGCCAGGGACAGGCTGACATGGGACTCGTCGCCCACAGCAGAGGTGTACAGCGGAGCGTTGGACGTGTAGCCGGCGCCGTTGTTGTCCAGCTGGGTGGCCAGTAGCCACTGCTTGGGCTCTCCCACCACACGTTCATAGCTGTAGGCGACGGCGTAGCCCTGTGGCGTGGCGACCGCGGCGAGGCCGGCGTCGAGCGGACCGGGGCTGTTGTACAGCCAGATATGGTCCGACGACGGGGCGGACGTCTGGCCGGATCGCTCGAAGACCAGTGACAGGCCCTTGTTGGAGACGTCGGTGTTGTCGGGGTCGCGCCCGGTCTCGACGGCGATGGCGAGCACGAGGTGGTGGCCATCGTCCACCCAAACCGGGGCCGCCCCGGTCGTGAGCGCCCAGCCGCCGTCAGTGTGCGGGGTGGTGTCGTCGCCGCCATCGCAGTCCTGGTCGATGCCGTCGCCGATGAACTCCAGGGCCCCCACAAAGATGCCCGCATCCGTGTCCACGCAGTCGAGCGCGAGCGGCGCGCCGTCGCCGTCTTGATCGAAGTCGTCGGCCCCGTCGCAGTTGCCGTCCACTCCGTCGTACCAGACCTCGATGGCGGCGGGGTTCACCGCCGGGTCCAGGTCGTCGCAGTCGACGTCGATGTCGAATCCATCGCGGTCGCGGTCGTGGTCGCTCGACCCGTCGCAGTCCTGGTCGAGGCCGTCGTACCACGTGTCCACCGCGCCGGGGTGCACGTCGGGGCGGCTGTCGTTGCAGTCGGTGGCGGGCAGGGGTCCGTCGTAGGCGTCGGCATGCGCCGCCGACGCGTAGCCGTCGCCGTCGTGGTCGAAGTCATCGGCGCCGTCGCAGTCCTGGTCGACGCCGTCGTAGGGCTGGTCATTGGCGTTCGGGTGCACGTCGGCGCGGGTGTCGTCGCAGTCGACACGGTCCGAGAACACCGACGCCGGCCACGGGTGCCGCGAGCCAAGCTCGTCCCACTGTTGCCGCCCGATTCCGGGGAAGCCGTCGCCGTCCACGTCGACGGTGTCCGGCTGCGAGGCGTTCTGCAGCAGGCTGCAGTCGTTGTCGAGTCCGTCGTAGGGCACCTCGACGGCACCAGGGCTCTCGGCGGCCGAGGTGTCGTTGCAGTCGCGCGGAGCCCCGTCCTCAGGGCAGGCGGCAGCGGTGGCGCCGTCCTGGTCCATGTCCAGGCAGTTGAAGCCAACCTGTGCCTCTTGCACGCCGATCCAGTTCATGCACGCAGCGTTCAGGCACAGCAGCGCCACGAGCGGTGTGAGCCGCACCATCGCGACCTCCCAGCGGGTTCGTCGTTCGAACACCGCCGAGTGGAAGCGATGTCACTCCTGAATACGGTCCAGCTTGTCGAGGCGTTTACGCAGGGTGTCGTTCTGCTCGGCCAGCTCGTCGATGCGGCTGCGCAGCGAGGCCAGGCCGGCATCGGACGTGCGTCCCTTGCGAATCGTGCGCAGGGCCTCGAAGGCCGAGCGGCGAATGCGGCCATCGGGGTCGGAGCGGTGCACCTTGTTGAGGGTGGCGGTGGCCCCTGGATCTTTCAGGCGTCCCAGGGCCGAGACCGCCGACAGCCGGGCCCGGAAGCCGGGCTCGTGCACCATCTCGCACAGGCGCTCCCGGGCTTGCTTGCGCACCGACTCGACCTTGTCGCCCAGGCTCGCCAGGGCCACGGCTGCGGCGGCCTGCACGCGCTCGGGGTAGGCGGCGGTGGTGCGCACCCGGATGTCGTCGAGCACGGCCGGATCTTCGCTAGCGGCCAGCCCGGCCACCCCGCGCTGGGCGATGACCTCGCCCCAGCTGGGCTCGTCGATGTGCTGGCGGATCACATCGACCGCGCGCGGGTCACGGGTGGCCCCCAGGGACTTCAGCAGGGCTCCACGCAGGTGCCAGGTGTCTTGCTCTTCTGAGAGCTCGGCGATGAGCGCCGATGCCACGGCGGCGTCGCGGAATGTGCCCAGCGCTTCGACGATGGCTCGGGTGCTGCGGGGGTCGGTGTCGCTGTCCAGGGCCGCGAGCAGCGCATCGCGGCTCTCGGTTCCGCCTCGCTTGCCCAGGCCGCTGGCGATGCTGGCGCGCACACCGTGGAAGGGGTGCTCGGACAGTGCCCGGGTGGCGATGGCCACCGCGCGGCTGGTGCCCTTGCTGATCAGGGCCTTGTTGGCCCGCAGCGCCAGCACGGGGCACGCGTCCATTGCCAGGGCTTCGAGCCAGGGGGTGGGCCCGGAGATCTGAATGGCGGCCAGCACGCGGTAGCCGGGATCGACGCGAACCGTGGTGACCTCGCCGTCGACGGGAATGGCCCAGCTGCGGTCCCGCTCGCGCACGGGAAGGTCGACCACCCGGGTGCTGCCGTCGGCGAACACCAGCTCGCAGCGCAGGGTGAAGTGGAACACCTTGGCGGTCTGGTCGCCGGACTGGGTCTGCTTCACGCCGACGGTGACAAGGCCCTTGTCTTCGCCCAGGCTCACCTCGAGGGCGGGGTGGCCCGCTCCCCAGATCCACTGGTCGAAGAAGCGGTCCAGGTTGGCGCCGGTGGCGTCTTCCATGGCCCGCTGGAAGTGACGGGTGTGGGTGGTGCTGTGCGCGTGCGTCTCGAGGTAGTGCTTGACCCCGGTCCAGAACGCGTCTTCGCCCAGCTCGTAGCGCAGGGTCGACAGCACGATGGAGCCCTTGTTGTACAGGTGCCGGTCGAACACGTCGATGGGCTCGCGGAAGGTGTAGGACACGATGGGCCGGCGGTAGCGGCCGGAATCTTCGCCGTGGTAGCCCTGCGCGGTCTCCCAGCGGTACCAGGTGGTCTCGGTCTCGCCGCGGTCCTCGGCCCACCAGACCTGCTCCATGAAGGTGGCCCACGACTCGTTGAGCCAGGCCTGCGACCAGTCCTGGCACGTGACAAGGTCGCCGAACCACTGGTGGGCGAGCTCGTGGCTCACCAGGCCGTCGGGGTCCCACTCCAGCACCGCCTTCTCGTCGACCAGCAGCAGGTCGGTCATGGTGGTGCAGGCCACGTTCTCCATGCCGCCAAAGATGAAGTCGTGCACCACGACCTGGTCGTAGCGGGGCCACGGGTAGGGCACGCCGGTCTTGCGGGCGAAGGCCTCGATCATGAGCGGGGTCTTGCCCATCGAGCGGATGGTGCCGTCTTCTTGGCCGACGGGCACGTAGTAGGCGACCGGTGTGGCGGTGTCGGTGGCGTCGATGCGGGTGAGGCGTGCCGCCACGGCGGTGAACAGGTACGCGGGCATGGGCTCGCGCTGCTCCCAGCGGCTCCACACACGGCCGCTTCGGTCGCCGCCTTCGGTCTGCTTGCCGTTGGAGAGCAGGGTGTAGCCCGCCGGGGCGTCGAGCTCGATGGTCCACGGGTGCTTGACCCGGGGGTGGTCGTGGCAGGGAAAGACGAAGTGGCCGTCTTCGTCCTGGCACTGGGTCCAGGCCATGTGCTGGCGGTCGGGCTCGCGGTCTGTGGGCCCGGTGAAGTACAGGCCGCGGCTGGGTTCGGAGCCGGTCCACTGCACCACGATGGTGGTCGCGTTGCCGGACTTCACCGCCAGGACGCCGTCGCCCAGCGTGTAGTCCAGGGGCACACCATCGGCGTCGGTGACCGAGCTGACGTCTACCTCTTCGAGGTCGAAGCAGGCGGTGCCGTCAAAGATGGGCAGGGGCGTGAACAGCAGCTCGGCCGAGCCCGAGAAGGTGCGCTCGACCGGGTTCAGCGACAGGCGCACGGTGACATGCTCGATGCGAACGCTGCGGCTGGGCGCGTAGTTCGGGCCCACGCCAGGCTCGGCGAATGGGTCGGGAGCCCCGTCCAGGACGGCTCGGGCGTGACGGCTGAAGATCGAAGGCAAGCGGACTCCCCACACAAAGTCGGGGCGTCTAACGGGTCGGGTGGGCGCCCGCTGGCCAGTCGGCTACCATGGCGTCTTCCGGAGGTATTTCCCATGAGAACCCTTGCTTTGGCTTTGGCGGCCGGCGTGCTTTCTTCTGCTGCTTTTGCCGCCCCGCCGACACTGTCCCACCAAGGACGAATCTTCGATGCGCTCGGCGCCCCCGTTGACGGGCCCGAGACCCTGAACTTCGCCATCTACAACACGCCCTCGGGCGGAAGCCCGATGTGGAGCGAGTCGATCAGCCTCACCCTCGACAACGGCTACTTCGCCACCGTGCTCGGCGAGGCCAATCCGCTGACGGCCAGCGTCTTCGCGACCGACGAGCGCTACCTCGAGATCGGCGTCCAGGGCAATCCCGCCATCCCGACGCGCCTGCCGCTGTCCAGCGTGCCGTGGGCGCTCGTGTCAGACACGGCCACCAACGTCGACGGGGGCGTGGTCGATGCCACCGAGATCCGCATCAACGGCAGCACGGTCATCGACGGCTCCGGGACCGTCTCGGTGAGCTGGAACGACCTCACCGACGTTCCCGCCGGCTTTGCCGACGGTTCCGACGATGGGGTGGGCGGCGGCTTCACCCCGCCCACGTGCACCTCGGGCCAGGTCATGGAGTACACCGGGACCCAGTGGTCGTGTGTCGACGGCGATGAGCACGTGCACGACGCGGCCGACATCGCCACCGGCACCGTCGACATCAACCGCCTGCCCGTCGGCGGAAGCAGCGCCGATGTGGCGGCTGGCGACCACACGCACGCCGCGTACGCGACGGTCAGCCACTCCCACCCGGCCACCGGCCTCGATGCCCTGAGCTGCAGCGATGGCGAGGTCGCCGTGTTCAGCTCGGGCGCCTGGGCCTGTGGTTCGGCGGGCGGAGGCGGCGTCGGAAACCTGGTGCTGCAGCTCGAGCTGAACGAGACCTCGGGCACGAGCTTCAGCGACACCTCGGGGCTCGGAAACGACGCCACCGCCCCGGCGGGTGGTGTCGCGCCTGGTTCCGGCGGCCATGCCGGCACCACCAGCGTGAACTTCTCGGGCGGAATCCTCGAGGTCCCGGCCGGGAACACCATTCCCGACGCGCCCCAGATCTGGATCGAGGCCTGGATTCGCCCGGCCACGACCCTGGCGGGCACCCAGGTGCTCGTCAGCAAGGCGGGCAGCTGGAGCCTGGCGCAGGTGGCCGGCAACGTGCAGTTCGAGGTCACCGGAACCGGCGGCACCTGCACGGTCACCACCGGGGACTCGACGTCGATCGGCAACTGGCACCACGTCAGCGGCTGGTACGACGGCCTCGCCGCCAACGTATCGCTCGACGGCAACGTGGTGGCGGCCTCCTGCACCCAGGGTCCGGTCACGGGCCCCACCGGCGGCGCCATCACCATCGGCGGGCTGGCCAGCGGGCAGCGCTACGACGGGCGCATCGACGAAGTGCGCGTGCGCACGCAGGCGCCCGACTTCGGGACGGGGTTCGGCTGTCCCCCTGGATTCGTGGACATCGGCCCCAAGTGTGCGCGGGACGTCGCGAACCCCATCACGACCAGCTGGGGGGCGGCCATCGAGTCCTGCTACGACCAGGGCGACGAGGTCTGCGGCGAGGCGGATCACCTCGTGATCTGCCAGAACGCCGGGGCCCTGGGCGTCTCGTACCCCGACGACGTTTGGTACTGGACGGGGCACCGCGACTGGGAGCGCTACGACAGCGGCGTCACCTACCCCGCTCACCGCATCACCGCGTCTCGGGCGGGGTCCTGCTGGGACAACTACACGGGTGGAGCCAGCAACATCCGGGTGTCCTGGGACTACGGCGACCGCGACTACCGCATCTGGTGTTGCCGCGACAAGGTGCGCTGAGCCTGGCACGGGGGTAAGCCCGTCCCATGGACTGGGGCTGGCTCGTCGTCGGGAAGGTACGCGAAGCCGAGGTGCGCCTTCACTGGAGCATCCCGGTTGCCGCCCTGTTGATGGGCGGGTTCAACTTCGTTCCGGTCTTCTGGATTGGCTTCTTTGGCCTGGTGCTCGCCCACGAGTTCGGCCACGCGCGCGCCGTCTGGGGCTGGGGCCTGCGCGTCACGCACATCGATGTGCATGGGCTCGGCGGCCTGTGCCGGTGGTACGGCAACGCCACCCCGTGGCAGCGGGCCCGCATCGCCTGGGGCGGTGTCGAGGCCCAGCTCGCGGTGCTGGTGGTGTGGCTGCTGCTGGTCGGTGCGGTGGGAGTGCCCACGTCCTGGGTGGGCAGCCAACTGCATCACCTGTTCGTGTGGACCAACCTGTGGCTCATCGGCCTGAACCTGCTGCCCATCCCGCCCCTCGACGGAGCCGAGGCCTGGGCCGTCGTGCCCCTGATGCGCGAGCGACGCGCCAAACAGGCCCGCCAGCAGCAGAAGAAGCTGGCCGAGGAGCGTCGTGTGCAGGAGTCGGTCGACGCCGAGCTCCGCCGGCTCGAGTCGCTGGAGCAAGAGGTCGCCAACCGCGAAGACGACATCGACCTCGACGACCTGCTGCGCTAAAGCCAGGAGCCCGGAGGCCGCGATGAACCAGCAGTTCGAAGAAGGAACCACCCTCGACCGCTTCTTGATGGACACGCTGCGCGAAGCCCCGGGCGCCACCGGCACCTTCGTCAACCTCATGCAGTCCATCGCGCTGGCCGGCAAGATGATCAGCAGCCGCGTCAATCGCGCCGGGCTGGCCGGCATGTACGGCGGCACCGGCGACCAGAACGTGCAGGGCGAGTTCGTCCAGAAGCTCGATGTCTACGCCAACGAGGTGTTCAAGAAGAGCCTGGAGCATCGGGGCCACACGGCCATGATCGTCAGCGAGGAGGACGACGGCGGCGTTCGCGTACCCGAAGCCTTCCACTCCGGGCGGTACATCGTCACGGTCGATCCGCTGGACGGCAGCAGCAACATCGATGTCAACGCCACCATCGGCACCATCTTTGGCATCTTTCGCCGCCTGACCCCCGAGGGAACCCCGGCCGAGCCCCGCGACGCCCTGCGCAAGGGGTCCGAGATGGTGGCCGCGGGGTACATCACCTATGGCGCGGGCACCGTACTGGTCATCGCCAGCGATGCCGGCGTGCACGGCTTCCAGCTCGACCCCACCATCGGCGAGTTCTTCTTGACGCACCCCAACCTGGTGGTGGCCGACGGCGGCAAGATCTACTCCTGCAACACGGGCTACTGGGATGCGTTCCAGCCCGGAGTTCGTGATGTCATCAGCACGTGGCGCAGCCAGGGCTATTCGTCCCGCTACATCGGCAGCCTGGTCGCCGACTTCCACCGCAACCTGATCAAGGGCGGGGTGTTCCTGTACCCGGCCACGGCCAGCAACCCCCAAGGCAAGCTGCGGCTGCTGTACGAGGCCTTCCCGCTCGCCTACATCATCGAGAAGGCGGGTGGCTCGGCCACCGATGGCCGGCAGCGCATCCTCGACATCACCGCCACCGAGCTGCACGCGCGCACGCCCCTGGTCATCGGCACCAAGACCGAGGTGGCGCTGGCCACCGAGCGCATGAGCGCCGACCCGTCTTTCGAGGGCTGATGCCGCGGCTCAGCGGTTGTTGAAGCCCCACGCCGCGCACGCGGAAGCCGTTGCGTGGTGCGAGCCGTCCAGCGCGGGATCGACCTCGACCGAGCCCGTGCCGTACCCAGCGCCCTGCCACCCGGCCAGGTCGTAGATCGCGCCCAGGTTGCCGAAGCTGCCTCCGGCTCCAAAGAAGCTGATCTTGACCGGGGCGGCCGTGTTGAACAGGCAGTTCTCCTGGAAGGTGAAGGCGCTGTCGGTGACGGCTTGGTTGAAGTCGCTGTCCGAGTCGTAGTGACCGATGCGAAGGGTCGCGTTGTCCGCCGAGTGTGCCCCCGTCTCGTACACGACGTTGCGGCGGTACACGATGTTCTGCAGGTCACCGTCCGATCGCAGCTCCAGGCCCTGGGTGCGCACCATCGTGTTGTACTCGACGGTCAGGTCGTGCTGGACCGTCGGTCCGCCCAGGTTCTTGAGCGCGATGGGCGCGCTGTCGAGCACAAGGTTTCCCGCGATGGTCGACCGCGCCGACCCGGTGGCGATGGAGTAGAAGCGGCAGTTCTCCAGCCGGTTGTCCAGGACGTCGAAGGTCGCCCCGGGCACGCTCGAGCCGTGCTTGTACTTGATGCAGGCGCCGTGCTTGGGGTTGGGCGTGTTGTAGACATGGTTGCCCGAGAGGGTGATGAAGCCGCCGCCGAAAGCGACGAAGTTGCTGCTGTTCTCGGTGGGTGAGCCGCCGGTGTCGGCCGCCGTGCGATCGTAGTTGTCGTGAAGCACCGAGTCGCGCACCGCGCAGGTGTTGCACTGCTGAAACTCCACCCCGGACAGGTTGTTATTGTCCACCCCGTCGGTGTCGTAGACCTGCACCTGGTAGAGATCGACGTCCATCGACGCCGACACCAGGATGCCGCGGTCCCGGGCGCCGCTCACCGACAGATCGCTCACCCGCCAGTGGTCCGAGCTGTCGAGCTGGATGCCCATGGCGTTGGATGCGGGCTGCAGCACCGCCGTCTCGCCGGGGTAGCCCTTGAGCGTGATGGGGTCCGTCGAGGTCCCCGAAGTGTTTCGCGCAAAGAACATGCGCGGGCCGTAGTCCGAGGCAAAGACCGCGCTGTGGGTGCCCCCGCGCAGGTAGATCACGTCGCCCGCGGCGGCGCCCACCCAGGTCGAGGGCGCTGAACCGGCTGGGTGACTGAACACATTGCCGAGCGTCGACCACGGCGCATCGATGGCCCCGCTGCCGGCGTCGGAGCCACCCACCGGATCGATGTAGAAGCAACGACCCGCCCCGGTGGACTCGCAAATCGCCCCGGGTCCGCCGGTGTCCGTGTCCGAGTCCGAGTCCGAGTCCGAGTCCGAGTCCGAGTCCGAGTCCGAGTCCGAGTCCGAGTCCGAGTCCGCATCCGAGTCCGCATCCGAGTCCGAGTCCGAGTCCGAGTCCGAGTCCGAGTCCGAGTCCGAGTCCGAGTCCGCATCCGAGTCCGCATCCGAGTCCGCATCCGTGTCGGCGTCGGCGTCGGCGTCGGCGTCGGCGTCGGCGTCGGCGTCAGCATCGGAATCCGCGTCGGTGTCGGCATCGGTGTCCGAAGCCGTGTCGATCGGTTCATCCGTGGGGCAGCCCGTCAGGAGCGCGAGCGCGACGAGGCAGGTGAGACGCATGGTTCCTCCAAGGGCGAACCCTGCCCTTCGAAGTCGCGAGCCGCACCTTAAAAGGAGGCATCCGGTCGGCGTTCCTACCGCGGCCACTTCTCGGTCGGTTCGGGCGCCATGCCCGGGAAGGCCGAGGGTTCGTCGGGGTTCGCCCCAGGCGGGTAGGGCTCGTTCTTGGGCAACACCGCGGGGGCGCTCCGGTACCGAAGCTCGTGTGCGGCAACCAGGAACTCCCCCTCCACCAGCAAGGAGACGGGCGGGGGAGGGAAGGGTTGCGCGGCTCGGATGGCGGCCAGGGCGGCGTGGTCGACGGGCTGCTGCCCTGAGGACCCGGCGATGCGCACCTCGGTGAGGGCTCCCTCACCGTCGATGCTGAACTGCGCCACCACGCGGTAGTCGCCTGCGGGCACCGGGCGCAGGGTGCTCAGCCGCTGCGATGTCGACCGCCATGGCACGTCGATCTGCGCCTCGACGGCGTCCAGGTACTCCACCCGCGCCGCCACGCCCTCGGGGCTCTGGGCCGGCAGGGTGAGCAGGGCGTCCAGGGTCGGGTCGGCCCCGGCGAGGTGGGCGAGGATCAACAGCAGCATAGGCGGCATCTAACACTGCTGAGCAACGCACCCGTCACCGGGGTTAGCCACGGCGTATGCACGAACTCGCTGGCCACAAGGTTCGAGCCGTCTCGGTGGGCGGCCTGGACACCTGCATCGAGCTCCCGGGCTGGAAGCTGTGCTTCGACATCGGGCACTGCCCGCAGTCGGCGCTTCGCTGGCCACGCGTGCTGTTCACCCATGCGCACAGCGATCACATGGGCGGGGTGGCCCACCACTGCTCGGGCCGCGACATGATGGGCATGTCGCCGCCCACCTACGCCATTCCTGCCGAGAACACCGGCGCGTTCGGCCTGCTGCTCGAGGCGTGGCGCCAGCTCGATCGCTCGCCGATGCCCTGCGAGGTCGTGCCCGTGGCGCCGGGTGACCGCATCGAGCTGGGGCCCGACCGCTGGGCGTCGGTGTTTCGTGTGTACCACCGGGTGCCCAGCGTGGGGTACGCGCTGTGCAGCCGCAAGAAGAAGCTGCTGCCCGAGTTCGCGGGCCTGCCGGGGCCCGAGATCGGGCGGCTACGCCAGGCGGGGACGGTGATCACCGCCCCGGTCGAGACCGTCGAGGTGGCCTTCTGCGGCGACACCCTCATCGAGGTGGTCGAGCGCCAGGAGCTGGTTCGCCGGGCACGGCTGCTCATCTTGGAGGTGACCTTCGTGGACGATCGGGTTCCCATCGACAAGGCACGCGCCATGGGCCACATCCACCTCGACGAGGTGGCCGAGCGCGCCGAGCTGTTCCGAGACAACGAGGCGGTGCTGTTCACCCACTTCTCGGCCCGGTACGGAGCCCGCGACATCGAGCGCGCCCTCGACGAGCGCCTGCCTGGCTGGCTCCGCGAGAAGACGACGGCCAACCTCGATCGTCATGCGGGTCGCTGAGTCTCCGGTTAGGCTGTGGCCGAACGAATCGACAGGAGCCTCCTCATGCCTGCCCATTCTCGGCGCGCTCGCGCGTCCAACGACGACGCCAGCTGCAGCGCCAGCATCGACTCCAAGGCCAAGCCCGACTCCATGGCCTCGCTGTCCAACAGCGACCGCATCGAGCTGTTGTCCCACGGCAAGATGGCCAACGGTGAGGATCGCTTCGGCTCGGCCCTGCGCGGTGCCGATGTGATTCAAGAGAGCGGCGTGCTCGACGCCTTCAAGAGCATCAAGGACGTCGAGGTGCCCGAGTCCGAGCGCGACCGCACCATCGACGACGACGCCGTGCTGGTGATGCAAGGCCTCGCCGATCTGACCCCCGAGCAGATCGAGCAGATGAAAGAGAACGCCTACAACCACGAAGAGGGCCAGGCCGCCGTCAAAGAGGCGCTCGAGTGCGAACACTACGGCTCCGAGAACCACAAGCAATACGGCGCCCTCGTCGAGCGGCTCACCGGCGGCGTCATCAGCGCCGAAGAAGCGATGGCCATGAACCCCACCGGCGGCCTGATCGGTCCGGGGGTGTCGATTCTTCGCCACCTCGATGGCATCGACTCGCTCAAGCGCCACGCCATGCGCCACGACGCCACCGGCTTCCTCAAGACGCGCTTTGGCGTTGGCCCGGGCTACGGCAGCAAGACCTCGATGTTCGGTCGCGACAGCGACGACCCACTCGCAGGCCAGATCTTTGGCTGGGCACGCGAGATCGGCGAGGAGTCCGACTTCGAAGACCACAGCCACGTCGCCAAGTCGGGTCGCTTCAACGAAGGCCCCAAGAAGAACACGCCGACCTAGGCCGGATGGGTGGGCGCCCTGCCTGCCCGGTCTAGCTCCGCTGCGTGATGTAGTGCTGCATCCACTCGACCTGGCCGCGCACCGCGGCGAGGTACAGCTCTTGCACGCGGCGGGTGATGTCGCCGGGGCTGCCGTTGCCCACCGTGCGCCGGTCGACCTCGCGAATAGGGGTGACCTCGGCGGCGGTGCCCACCATGAAGGCCTCGTCGGCGACGTAGAAGGCATCGCGCGCGAACACGGCCTCGTGCACCTCGTGCCCCTCGTGCTGCAGGATCTCCATGATGCAGCTGCGGGTGATGCCCGGCAGGATGTTGAGCACCGGCGGGGTCATCACGATGTCGCCCTTGATGCAGAACACGTTCTCGCCGGTTCCTTCGGCGACGTAGCCGTTCTGGTCGAGCAACAGCGCTTCGTCGTACCCGTCGTCGTTGGCCTCGTAGCGAGCCAGGATGCTGTTGACGTAGTGTCCGACGATCTTGGCGCGCTGCATCACCGAGTTCGGGTGGTTGCGCGTGAAGCTGCTGGTCTTCAGGCGCACGCCCTTCTGCATGCCCTCTTCGCCCAGGTAGCTGCCCCAGTTCCAGGCCGCGATCGCGACCCGAACCGGGTTGTTGCGAGCGCCGAGCCCCATGGCGCCGTGCCCCAGGAACAGCAGCGGCCGAACGTAGGCGTCGGTGAAGTTGTTCTGCTCGAGCACCGTCAGGCAGGCGTCGACCAGCTCGTCCCGGGTGTACGGGCAGGGACAGTGCACCATCTTGGCCGACAGCTCGAAGCGCTCGAGGTGCTCTTGCAGCGCCCAGATGCCGGTGCGGCCGTCGGGCTGCTGGTAGGCGCGGATGCCCTCGAAGACGCCCATTCCGTAGTGCATGGTGTGCGACAAGATGTGCACGTTCGCCTGGGCGAACGGCACCATCTCTCCGTCCATCCAGATGTATTCGGACTCGATACCCAATTCAGCCCCCCAGCGGATTTCCGTCTCGGTCCAGTTCCACCACGCGGGCTCCGAAGGCCTCGATGTCGCTGAAGACGACAGACTTGTCGCCGACCACGAGCCAGAACACGTGGTCCATCGACAGCCGGCTCTTCAGTGCGCCGTTGGCGGAGTCCACCGTAACGCCTTGCACGCCCGGGATGAAGCGCTCAGGCCAGTCATTCGGCAGCCCGTACTGCCAGATGGTGCTCTGTTCGCCAAGAATGGCGCCGGTGGTCTCATAGTTCTTGGGGAAGCCATTGACCTCGAAGCTCTGGAAGAAGGCCAGCTCGTCGGCGGTCACGGGCTTGTCGCCCAAGATGCCCTCGACCTCGTTCTTGAACTCGGTCAGCGACGGGCCGGTCTCGGCGGTCTTGACGCTGGCCGCGCAGTACCAGAGACCTGGCCCGTACACATCGTCGATGGAGCCGCAGCGCGCGCCGTAGGTGTAGCCCTTGTCTTCGCGCAGGTTCATGTTCACCCGCGAGGTGAACGCGCCGCCGAGCACCAGGTTGCCCATGGCGAAGTCGAACCAGTCGTCGTCGCCGCGTGTGCCCACCACCGAGCCCATGCGGATGACCGACTGCGCCGCGCCAGGCTTGTCGATGAAGTAGAGCACCTGCTCGGGCGGCTTGCTGATGGTCACCTGGGCCGCGGGATCTTGGATGCCCTCGGGCTTCCAGCTACCGAGCTTGGCCTCGAGCAGCGGCACGATCTCGTCGGCGGTGACGTCGCCGCCCACCAGGATCATGGCGTTGGCCGGGCCCAGGTGCGTGCTGTACCAGGCGCGCATGTCGGCGGTGGTGATCGCCGCATACGAGGCCTCGGTGGCGGGGCGGCCCCGGTAGGCCTTGCCGTACAGCACCCGGCGAAACGCCTTTCGCGCGATCGCGGTGGGGTCTTCCCGTTCGGCCACCAGCTCGGCGACGCGGCGCTTGCGCACGATCTCCCAGTCGTCGTCGGGGAACTCGGGCTGCAGCAGCACGCTGGCCCACAGATCGAGCGTGGGTCCCAGGTTGCGCTTGATGCCCGAAGCCGAGACGGACGCGCCGTCAAAGCCCGCCCCGGTGCCAATCGTCGACCCGAGCGTCGTCGACTTGCGGCTGATCTGCTCGGCAGACAAGCCCGCGGCGCCCTCGTTCATCATGTCCAGGGTGACCTCGGCCAGGCCTTCTTTGCCCTCGGGATCGGTGAATCCGCCCACATCGAACAGAAGCCGCAGGTCCCACAGCGGCGTCTCGGAGTGGGTGACCACGCGCACCTTGAGGCCGTTGGACAGCGTTCGCTCAGTGACCTCGGGCATCTTGAAGTCGGGCGCCTCGAGCGGCTCCCAAGCCGCGCGCTTGCCGTCTTCGCCGGGCAGGTTGTGCTCGACGGCGACGGCATCGTCACCGGGGCCTTGGGGAGGAGTGCCGGTGCAGGCGACCAGCAGAAGCAGTGGAGTGGTGATCGTTCGCATCATTGCGCCCCCTCGGGCTTGTCGGCTTCGGGCCAGATGTGCAGCTCGACACGCGGCTGCGAGAGCGTCTTCTGCCCGACGGCGACGACCTCGTCGGCCCCCGCGTCGAGGTAGCGCTGCAGGTCGGCCTGCAAGAAGTCGGGCTCGCCCTTGTAGAAGTTGTAGGAGTTCAGCAGGTTGGCCTTGCCGCTGATGGTGGCGATGCTGCCGTAGAAGCGGCGCTCGTAGTTGTTCCGGGCGCCGGTGAGCTCTTCGCTGGTGGGCTTGGCGGTGGTCCACACGGTGGCGAGGATCTCGTCGATGGCCGCGACCAGCTCGTCGGTGGTGTGGCCCTTGGCGGCCGTGCCCGTGATGACGTAGGTCGAGCCGTGGTACGCGCTGGCCTGGTAGGCGGCGACGTCCTTGGCGATCTGCTTGTCTTGCACCAGCACGCGGTGCAGCCGGCTGTCCTTGCCGTCGGACAGCACCGACGACAGCAGGTCGAGCTCGGCGTCGCCGGGCTGGTAGAAGGCCGGCGCGCGCCAGGCCAGCCACACCTTCTGGTGCGGCACGTCGTCGTACTGGCGCACGGTCACCGTGTCGGCGAGCGGTCCAGGGTCGGTGTACGCGAGGCGCTCGGGGTCGGGGCCCTTGGCGATGCCTCCGAACTCCCGCTCGATGAGCCTCTTGGCCGTGTCCTTGTCAAAGTCGCCCGCGACCACCAGCGACGCGTTGTTGGGCACGTACCACTTTCGAAAGAAGGCCTTCACATCGTCGAGCTTGGCGTTCTCGAGGTCTTCGTGCGAGCCGATGGTCATGTGGTGGTAGGGGTGCCCCTTGGGCCACAGCGTCTCGTACATGGTCTTGCGGGCTTCGCCGTAGGGGGGGTTCTCGTAGCGCTGGCGACGCTCGTTGCGCACCACGTCTTGCTGGTTGGCGAGCTTGTCTTCGTCGAGCACGTCGAGCAGCCAGCCCATGCGGTCGGACTCGACGAACAGCGCCAGCGGCAGGTACTGGCTGGGCACCGTCTCGAAGTAGTTGGTGCGATCGAAGCTGGTGGTGCCGTTGACGCTGCCCCCGACCTCTTGCAGCGGCGTGAAGTACTCGCCCTCGTTGTTGGGCGATCCCTGGAACATCAGGTGCTCGAACAGGTGCGCAAAGCCGGTCAGGCCCGCCGTCTCGTCCTTGCTGCCGACGTGGTACCAGACGTTGACATGCACGATGGGCGTCGAGGTGTCGGGCGCCAGGATGACGTCGAGGCCGTTGTCGAGCTCGTACTTCTCGTACGGAATCGCGAGATCCGCCGCCAAGGCGGCGCCCGCGAGCAGGATTGCAATCATCTTCTCTCCGTGGGTCTCGATGCATAACCCTGACAAGGGGTTCGCCTCGGGGTATGGTCGCGGCAGGAGGTCTCTTGCGCTCTGGGCTCTTCGTCATTCCCGTGGGCTTGTTGATGGCGACCGGCTGTGGCTCCTACTGGGAGCTTCCGGGCGGTGGCATTGGCCAGTGCATTCCCAAGCCGCACTACTTCGATGGTGACGGCGACGGATGGGGCACCGAGTCTGCCGACAAGCCCGTGCAGCAGCTGTGCGAGGCCGATGTCGAGACCCAGTACACGTCCCGAAACGGCCGTGACTGCGACGACTCCGACGAGAACACCACCGGCCGCGTCGGCGCCACCTGCCCGGCCGAGCTCGTGGTCGGCGATGCCGACTGGGTGGGCTTCGTGGGCACCAGCTCCGAGTTCGTCGCGGTGCTCGCTCCCTCGCTCACCGAGTGGCCCGAGGTGGCGGCCAGCGCTTGCGCCTCTTGGGGCGGCTGGAGCGCCGAAGGCGAGCCCATGGGCTGGCTGGCCACCTTCGACAGCGTCAACCAGCTGGCCTCGGTCCAGACGGCCATCCAGGGTGCGCTCTCGGCCGATGCCGACGCAGACTACGCCGGCTTCATCGGCATCTCCAGCGCCGACGGCAGCACCTGGACGTGGGAAGACGACTCGGCCTTGGCCCTGGCCGACATTCCGGCATGCACCGGCGCCGATCTGCCCAGCCCCGAGCGCTTCTTCGAAGAGCAGAACCTCGCGATCGTGTACACCGGCGAGGGCGCCAACCCCTGGTGCTTGGGCACCCCGGGCGACGCGTCGGACTACGAGCACGCCAGCGTGCCCGACGTCGGGCTGTCCCCGGTGATCTACGACCCGGCCTTCGGCCACTTCATCTGCGAGCGCCCGCTCGCCGATCCGGCCAATTATCAGGCTCCGCCGCAGACTTCGTCCGACGAAGGCTAGGGCCCGCCGGGCCCCGCGCCCGCGGCGCAACGAAACGGCGCACCTCGATACGTTGAAGCACGACCGCCGCAGGGGTAGATCGGCCCTTCATGAGGAGTGCCATGTCCCTGCGACCCGTCGCTCGCGCAGCTGCCGCGTTGGTCCCGGTGACCTACGCGCTGCTCGTGTTCGGGTCGACCGTGCGGGTTCACGGCGCCGGCCTGGCGTGCCCCGACTGGCCCCTGTGCTTCGGTCAGGTGGTGCCTCAGCTCGACTTTCAGGTGCTCCTGGAGTGGGGCCATCGCACGCTCGCCGGGCTTGTGTCGTTGGCATTCCTGGCCATCGGCATCGAGCTCTTTCGCCGCGGAGCGCCGCGCGCCATCAAGGCCCTGTGGGGCCTGGCAGCGGTGCTCCTCGCCACCCAGGTCGTCTTGGGCGGCCTGACCGTGCTCGAGCTGCTGGCCGAGTGGACGGTCACCAGCCACCTGCTCACCGGAAACAGCTTCTGCGTCACGCTGCTGCTGCTGGCCTTGGCGCTGCATGAGCACGAATCTCCCGTTCAGCGGCCCGCCGTGGGCAACAGCCATCGTGCTGCTGCGGGGTTGGTCGCCGTGGCGGTGTTCGCTCAGCTCGCGCTGGGCGGCTTCGTCGCCTCCAGCCACGCCGGACTCGCCTGTGGCCCCGCCTGGCCGGCCTGCGCAGGCGACAGCTGGTTCCCCACCTTCCAGGGCATCATCGGTCTGCAGGTGATGCATCGCATCATGGCCTACACACTACTTGCGGCCGCGGCCGGGGCGGTTGCCGCCACGCGAGGGCAGGGTCGCACCGGGCGCACCGCGCTCATCGTGTTGGCCCTCGTCGGCTTGCAGGCCGTCATCGGTATCGCCAACGTGGTCACCAGCATGCCCGTCGAGGTCACCATCGCGCACTCAGCGGGCGCCGACGCCATCGTGCTCGCGGTGGCCTGGCTCAACTGGGAGGCCTGGCGCGCTCCGGCGATCCGCCGTGCCGACGCCCCATCTCCTGCTCTGCTGGCCAAGGAGGCGTCCGCATGAGTGTCATGCCCGACGTGCTCACCCCCGTCTCCGAGCGCTCGCTCGCCGAGCAGGTTCGCATCTACATCGACATCACCCGTCCCAAGGTGATGGCGCTGGTGGTGTTCACGGCGGTTCCTGCCCTGGCCCTGGGTCAGAGCGGGTGGCCGTCGCTCGGGCAGGCGTTCTGGGTGCTGTTCGCCACGGCCCTGGCCGGGGCCGCCAGCTCGGCGCTCAACGCCTACATCGAGCGCGATGCCGACGCCCAGATGGCGCGTACCCGTCGTCGTCCCCTGCCGTCGTCGGTGCTGCTGCCCAACGTGGTGCTGCTGTACGGCATCGGCCTGACGGTGGTGTCCACGGCGCTGCTGTGGGCCGTCGGCGGCCCGCTCGCGGCCTTCGTGGGCCTCGCCACCATCGCCTTCTACGTCGGCGTGTACACCATCTGGCTCAAGCCGCGAACCCCACAGAACATCGTGATCGGCGGGGCCGCGGGTGCCACGGCGCCGCTCATTGCGTCTGCCGCAATGGACGGGTCCATCTCGCTGGGCGCCTGGCTGCTGTTCGCCATCGTGTTCCTGTGGACGCCGCCCCACTTCTGGGCCATCGCCATCTTCCGCCGCCGCGAGTACGCCCAGGCAGGGTTCCCCATGATGAACCTCGTCGTCGGCGATCAGCCCACGCGGTGGCGCTCGCTGGCCTACACCTTGGTGCTGGTGCCGGTCACCCTGTCGCCGGTCTGGCTCGGCTACCTGGGCTGGCTGTATGGTGCCGCAGCGCTGTCGCTGGGTGCCTGGTTCACGTACGCGGTGGTGCAGTCCATCCGCATCCAAGAGCCCGCAGCCGATTGGCATGTCTTCAAGGCCAGCACGGCCTACCTCATGTTCCTGTTCCTCGCGATGATCGTCGATCTGCTTTGACGTCGCTGGAGGCCTCCGTGTCCCGAATTGCTCAGACCACCGCCATCGCCACGGGCCTCGCGCTCGCCACCGGCTGTCTGACCTCGCTGCCCACCGCCAAGGACCCCACCGCCGTGGCCCATCGCTACGGCTTCCGCCATCAGGGAACCTGCAGCTCGTGGCTCGTCAGCCACCGCACGGGCTACAAGTACTGCGCCTCCCCCAAGGTCGATCTGCCGCTTCAGGGCGATGTCGTCGAGCCCGCTGGGGCCGCCGACGCGGTCGACGAGTCCACCCTGCCCACCGACAAGGACGCGCTGGTCGCCGCCGGCGAGAAGGTGTACGGCGAGGTCTGCGCGGCCTGCCACCAGTCCGAAGGCCAGGGCATGCCGCCCACCTTCCCGCCGCTGGCCGGCTCGGGTGAGTTCTACGGCGATGCGCAGAACATGGCCAAGATCGTCGTGCACGGCCTCAATGGCGCCATCACCGTCCAGGGTGTCGACTACAACGGCGCCATGCCGCCCCAGGGTGCCGCGCTGTCGGACTACAAGATCGCGGCCGTGACCACCTACGTGCGCAACTCGTGGGGCAACGACGACGGAGTGGTGCTGCCGAGCGATGTCGCTGCCGTCCGCTGAGCTGCCCGATCAGGGCTCCGACCGCTACCAGCGATGGGTCTGGGCTCTGTCGGCGATCGTGTGCGCGGTCGTGGCCTTCCTGATGCTCGGGCCGCGGCCCGACGGGGTGGCGGGGGCGGTCGACGTGTCGGCGCTGCCGTGGGTGAACGCCGGCCTCAACAGCATCACCACGGTGCTGCTGGTGATGGGCTTCGCAGCCATCCGGGCGGGCCGCGTGGCGCTGCATCGGGCGTTCATGCTGTCGGCCTTCGGGGTCTCGACGCTCTTCTTGGTGAGCTACATCGTGTACCACTGGTTCAGCACCGGTCCGGTCATCTACGAGGGCGACTGGCGCGGGCTGTACCTGGTGATCCTGCTCACCCACATCGTGCTGGCGGCCTGCATTCTTCCACTGGCGCTCACCACCCTGTCGCGTGCGCTGTCCGAGCGCTTCGACCCGCACCGCCGCATTGCGCGCGTCACCTTGCCCCTGTGGCTGTACGTCACGGTGAGCGGTGTGATCATCGTCTGGATGGCGCATGCGTGATCAACGCAACGGCATGCTGCATCGAAGCGCGGCTGGGCCCGTCATAGGGTCACCGGCTATCCCCCCCGGCCCGAGTCGGAGACTCGAATGAAGTCCGTCGCCATCCTGATCCTCCCCGCCCTGCTGGCCTTGTCCACCGGGTGCGAGCCCTCCGCCGCCGGCAGCCCCACTGCCAAGGGCGAGCACGCGTACGACAACTACTGTGCGCAGTGCCACATGCCCGACGGCTCGGGCAACCCGGCCAACGAGGCGCCGGCCATCGCGGGCTTGCCTGCCTGGTACGTGCAGCAGCAGCTCGACAACTTCCGCGAGGGCATTCGCGGCACGCACTACGACGACATCGGCGGCATGCGCATGCGCCCCATGGCGCTGGCCCTCACCGACGAAGCGCAGATTCCCGCCACCGCCGACTGGGTCGCCAAGATGGCGCCGGTGAATCCCGCGGGCACGGTCAAGGGCGATGCCGACAAGGGCAAGAAGCACTTCGGCACCTGTGTCGCCTGCCATGGCGCCGATGGCGCCGGCAACGAGGCCATGCACGCTCCGCCGCTCACCAACACCCACGACTGGTACCTGCTCACCCAGCTCAAGCACTTCAAGGGCAAGGTCCGCGGCGCCAGCAAAGAAGACGAGTGGGGCACCACCATGGCCCCCATGGCCAACACCCTTGCCGACGACCAGGCGATGAAAGACGTCATCGCCTACATCAACACCCTCTAGGACGGGAGCGTAGCCCCATGGCCGACAAAGACGACACTCCCGAGAGCGTACTGAACAAGACCTTCTGGGTCACCATGATCGGTGCGGTCCTGTTCTTCGCTGCCTCTGCCTTCATCATCTTCTAGGAACCACCAAGATGATCAAGAACTTCGTCCCCCAGCTGTCCACCTACGCCGCCGACATCGACTTCGTGATCGATCTCATCGGCGGCATCACGGGCTTCTGGTTCTTCCTGACGGCCGGCGTGTTCTTCTGGCTGCTGTGGCGCTTCCGGTTCAAGCAGGGCGTGAAGGCCGAGTACTACTCGGGCCACGAGAAGTCGCTCAAGAACTGGATCACCTACCCTCACTACCTGATCATCGTCTGCGACGTGTTCATCATCATCTTCGCGGTGCAGACGTGGTTCAAGGTCAAGCAGACCCTGCCCACGCCCACCGAGGCCGATGGTGGCTACAGCACCATTCGTGTCACCGGGCAGCAGTGGGCCTGGAGCTTCGTGCACCCCGGCCCCGACGGCGAGCTCGACACCGACGACGACATCAAGACCGTCGACGAGCTCCACGTGCAGGTCGACCACGTCTACCACGTGCAGATGGAGTCCCGGGACGTACTGCACAACTTCAGCGTCCCGGTGTTCCGCCTCAAGCAAGACCTCATCCCTGGCCGCCGCATCATGGGCTGGTTCGAGGCGACCGGCACCGGCGTCTACGACATCCAGTGCGCCGAGATGTGTGGCATCGGCCACGGCATCATGGCCGCTCGCATCCACATCGAGACGCCCGAGGAGCACGCGGCCTGGATTGCCCGAAACTCCACCGGCGCCCTCGCTTCCCGCTGAATCACTGAGTCACAATCATGTCCCAGCCCGCCAGCACACCCCACGACGAACACGGTCACGGTCACGGCCACGATGATCACCATCATCACGAGCTGACCTTCTGGGAGAAGTTCGTCTTCCCCACCGACCACAAGTACATCGGCATGCAGTACATGTTCACCGGCATGTTCATGGCGTTGTTCGGTGGTTTCTTCGTGTACGTGTTCCGCATGCAGCTCGCCTGGCCCGGCATCAGCGTTCCGCTGTACGGCACCGTGTCGCCGGCCGAGTACAACGCGCTCGTCACCAACCACGGCACCGTGATGATCTTCTGGGTCGCGATGCCCGTGCTCATCGCGGCCTTCGGCAACTTCCTCATCCCGCTGATGATCGGCGCCGACGACATGGTGTTCCCGCGCCTGAACCGCCTGTCTTACCAGGTGTTCTTCGTCAGCTGCCTCATCCTCATCGCATCGTGGCTGGTGCCGGGCGGAGGCTTCGGCGGCGCCTGGACCGCCTACCCGCCCCTGTCGGCCGATGCGGCCTACTCACTCACGCCGCTGGGCTCCACGCTGTGGGTGCTCGCGGTTGCCACGGAGTTCGCCGCCTTCCTCATCGGGGGCATCAACTTCATCACCACCGCCATGAACGCGCGCGCCCCCGGCATGCGTGCCATGGACGTGCCCATGCTGGTGTGGATGATCTGCATCGCCAGCCTGCTGTTCATGGCCTCCGTCGGCCCGCTCATCGCCGGCGCCATCATGCTGCTGTTCGACCAGAACCTCGGCACCGGCTTCTTCGACCCGAAGTCCGGCGGCGATCCCATCCTGTGGCAGCACCTGTTCTGGTTCTTCGGCCACCCCGAGGTGTACGTCGTGCTGTTGCCGGCCACCGGCATGGTCGCCGAGATCGTCCCGGTCTTCGCCCGCAAGAAGCTCTTCGCCTACCAGACCATCCTGTACACGGCCATCGGCACGGGTGTGCTGTCCTTCTTCGTGTGGGCCCACCACCAGTTCATCGCCGGCATCGACCCGCGCATGGCCAACGTGTTCACGGTCACCACGGTGCTCATCTCGATTCCCATCGCCGAGATGATGTTCCTGTACATCGCCACCCTCTACGGCGGCAGCATTCGCTACACCACGCCCATGCTGTGGGCGCTGGCCTTCATCGGTGAGTTCCTCATCGGCGGCGTGACGGGCATCTTCTTGGGAGCGTCGGGCGCCGACATCTACTTCCACGACACCTACTTCGTGCTCGCCCACTTCCACTACACGTTCTTCCCCATCGCCTTCATCGGCTCGTTTGCGGGCATCACGTACTGGTTCCCCAAGATGTTCGGGCGCATGATGAACGAGACCCTCGGAAAGATTCACTTCTGGGGCACGATCATCCCGTTCAACTTCATCTTCATCCCGCTGTTCTTCATCGGCGCGGCTGGCCAGCATCGGCGAATCTACAACTACAACCACTTCCCCGAGCTCGCGGTCCCCGACCTGCAGAACCTGCGCATGCTGGCCACGGCCAGCCTGCTGGTGCTCATCGCCTTCCAGTTCGTGTTCCTGTTCAACCTGTTCTGGAGCATCTTCCGGGGCGAGAAGGCGGTGACCAACCCCTGGAAGGCCACCACCCTCGAGTGGACGACCCCCAGTGCCGCGCCCGGCCACGGCAACTGGCCGCCCGACGCCATGCCCACGGTGTACCGCGGCCCCTACGAGTACAGCGTGCCCGGTCGTGACACCGACTACTGGCCGCAGAACGAACCGAGCTAGCTCACCCCTTCTTCTCCTTCCCCCCGAGGGTTCTCATGGCCTTCAGACCGATTGCCAATACCCGGAGCAACACCGGCATCCTGACGTCCAAGCTGGCCGTCTGGTGGTTGCTCGCCTCCGAGGTCGTCATCTTCGGCGGCGTCCTGGGCTCGTACCTCATGCATCGCCTCGCGCACGAGGAGTGGGCCAACTACGCATCCCACACCAACGTGTACATCGGCACGGCGAACACCCTGGTGCTGCTCACCAGCTCGCTCACCGCGGTGCTCGCGCACCAGGCTGCCGAGACCGGCGACGGCAAGAAGGCCAGCAACTACCTGTTCGCCACCTGCGGCGGCGCGCTCCTGTTCCTGATCTTCAAGAGCTACGAGTGGAGCCAAGAGATCGCCCACGGCTACACCATCTCGGCCAACGCCTTCTGGTCGTTCTACTACACGGCCGCGGGCATCCATGGGGCTCACGTCATCGTGGGCGCCATCATCATGTTCTTTGTCGCCCTCGAGGCCCGCAAGGGCAACGAGCTGCACCGCGTCGAGAACGTCGGCCTGTACTGGCACTTCGTCGACCTGGTGTGGATTTTCCTGTTCCCTCTTCTGTACATCGCCAAGTAAGGAGTCGACACGATGGCTGACGCTGCTGCACCCGCCGACTCTGGTCACGACGACCACGGCCACGGCGAACACCATGTCCACCCGCCCGCCTACTACATCAAGATCTGGGGCGTGCTGTGCGTCCTGCTCTTTGTGAGTGTCGCCGGTCCGGCCATCGGCGAGCTCATGCCCGAAGGACTGGCTCGCACCCTCCTGGTGCTCAGCACGGCGTTCGGCATCGCGTGCGTCAAGGCCGGTCTGGTCATCCACTACTTCATGCACCTCACCCTCGAGAAGCGGGTCGTGCACTACTTCCTGGTCACCTCGATCGTGTTCATGGGGCTGTTCATCGCGGGCACGGCCCCCGACGTCAACCAGCACCAGGGCGCCGAGTACCCGGGCCCCGACGGCGACTACTCCACCAAAGAAGACAACTTCTACCAGTGGGAAAACGTCGCCGCCAAGGCCGAGATCGAGCGCGCACTCGCTGCTCAGGCAGCCGGCGGTGATCACCACGGTGGCGAGCACGGCGACGGGCACGAGCCCGATGCCGGCCATGGTACCGAGGCCGACCACGGTGCCGAGGGCGGCCACGGTGCCGACGATGCCCACGGCGACAAGGGCGGCGAGCATCACTGATGGGCGGCGACGGAGCCATCGTGGGTGAGCTGCGGGGCGTGCCCCCGCGTGCGCCCGAGCGCCACAAGGTGCTTCCCGACGCGGTCCTGGGCATGGCCATCTTCGTGGTCACCGAGGTGATGTTCTTCGCGGGCTTCATCAGCGCGTTCGTGGTCGCCAAGGCCGGCGCCCCGGTGTGGCCGCCGCCCGATCAGCCGCGGCTGCCGGTCGGCATCACCGCGGTCAACACCCTCATCCTGCTGGCCAGTGGCGTGGCGCTGTACTACGCCGGCAAGCGCTACCTCGAGGGCACCGACGCCCAGGCACGCACGCCCATGGTGGCGGCCGCGGGGCTCGGCACGCTGTTTGTGGTGGTGCAGGGCTACGAATGGGTGAACCTCATCAACCACGGCCTCACGCTCACCGGCAGCACCTATGGCGCCTTCTTCTTCTTGATCATCGGTGCCCACGCGCTGCACGCCATCGCGGGCATCGTGGCGCTCGTGTGGATGGTGGGCC
The DNA here is from genome assembly GCA_965216925.1 of Myxococcota bacterium. Classification (GTDB taxonomy): domain Bacteria; phylum Myxococcota_A; class UBA796; order UBA796; genus CAYYHT01. Next base: position 556,005 of record CBDCGT010000002.1, read on the forward strand.
ACCTCAACCGGGGCACCATCACCCCGGGCGGCTTCCAGGCCGGGCGCATCTTCTGGTACTTCGTGGTCGCCGTGTGGCCGGTGCTGTATTGGCAGGTCTATTGGTAGCCTGGGCGGCCAATCCTGCGGTGGTCGTCGCCTGTGCCGTGTGCGGCGCCGTCACCGACGAACAGCGCGGGGCCTTCCTGGGCACCACCATCCTGCTGTCCCTGCTGCCCCTCGGGCTGCTCGGCTTCATCGGCTGGGTGGTGTACCGGCAGCTGCGGCCCGCTGGCCGAAGCAACGGCTTTCAGCGCTTGACCGAGCGGAAGGGCGCCGACACGTCCAGCGCTACCACCAGCCCAAAACGCCCGGCGACGGCGCCACCCACGTAGGCCACTCCGGCGTCGGCGCGGGCATGCATGCCCACGAAGCGGCTGAAGCGGTACTTGGCCCCGCCGCCCACCCGAACCGTGGGCCCAGGCCCGGCCGGACCGAGCTCGACCCCGGCGGCCGCACCGAACCACGGCTTGATGACGAACAGGTCGTAGCCCTTGCGGGCCTCGAGCATGGGCGTCACGCGAAGGCCGCCTGGCGCGGCGCCAAAGCGCACCGATGGCCCCAGCGAGAAGAAGCGACCCAGCGCGTAGGCGTCGTCGTACTTCCCGCGCCACCACCCCAGGCCGACGGTGCCGCCCACGGGCACGGCAAAGGGTGTGGTGGCCACATCCAAGCTGCCGCCCACCTCGAGGTAGTAGCCGGACATCGGCTCCGAGATCGCATGCGCGGCCGGTGAGGCAGCGAGCAGGCACGCCATGAAGAGTGATCGCATCGGATGGCGATGGTAGCACTTCGCCGGCCGCGCCCACGCCTGATTAGGGGTGCGCAGCCGGAGTCGAATGTGAACGACCTCATGCAGCGGGCGCTGAACAACCAGCCCGTCGAGCGCCCACCCGTCTGGTTCATGCGCCAAGCAGGTCGGTACATGCCCGAATATCGCGAGCTGCGCTCCCGGGTGTCCTTCCTGGAGCTGTGCGGCGATGCCGACCTGGCCTGCGAGGTGACCTGCCAGCCAGTCGATGCTTTCGACGTCGACGCGGCGATCGTGTTCAGCGACATCTTGCCGGTGCTGACGGCCATTGGTCGGCCCTTCACCATGAACGCCGGCGAGGGGCCCCGGGTGCCCGATCCGGTGCGCACGGCGTCCGACGTGGCGTCGCTGGTGAGGCCGGACGTCGCGGACGCGCTGCCGGTGGCCCCGGACACCATTCGCTTGTTTCGTGGGCTTCGGCCGGACACGCCCATTCTGGGCTTCTCGGGCTCGCCGTTCACCCTGCTCTGCTACCTGGTCGAGGGCGGCGGCTCCAAGAACTGGGTGCACACCAAGCGCCTGCTGTTCGAGCGACCCGACCTCGCCGACCAGGTGTTGAACCTGCTGGCCGACGTGGTTGGCGACTACCTGCAGGCGCAGATCGATGCGGGAGCGGTCGCGGTCCAGATGTTCGACACCTGGGCCGGAGCGCTGTCTCAGACGGACTTCAAGCGCTTTGCCCTGCCCGCGGCGGCTCGGGCGCTGCAGCGCGTCAAGGGGGCGCCGCGCCTGTACTTCACCAAGGACACGGCGCCTTTCCTGCCCCTGTTGCGGCAGACCGGGGCCGACGCCTTCGGCATCGACTGGCGAACCGATCTGGCGCACGCCAGGGCGGTGCTCGGCGCGGATGTGCCTGTTCAAGGCAACCTCGATCCCATCGCGCTGCACGCCCCCGAGGCCGAGATCCGGCGTCGCGTGCGGAGCATCATCCAGGCGGCCGGCCCCATCGGACACGTGTTCAACCTGGGGCACGGAGTGGTGCCCAGCACGCCCATCGCCGGTGTGCGCGCCATGATCGACGAGGTCCGCAGCTGGCGGTGGTAGGCTCCGGCATCCTGGAGGTCCCCATGCACCGAGTCGTCCTGACGGCCATTGCCGTGATTGCCCTTCCCATTGCGCTGGCCTGCACCGGTGGTGAAGGCCTGCCCTCAGTCGACGAGTCCGCGCCAGCCACAACAGCGGCAACCGAGCCGGCGGCGGCTGCTTCCAAACCCGCGCCCGCCGGACAGGTCTGCTGTATGTACGGCGACCCCGACGGGCCCATGGCTGACTACGTGTCGTACCGCTTCAAGACCGAGTCCGAGTGCAGCGGTGGGGATCATCCCGGCAAGGCCATCGACGACGCAACCGAGTGCCACAACGAGATCGAGCCCATCTGCTGTGGCCACACCCGCGGCCCCGGCGACGATGGCCCCATCGTGTCGTACAAGAGTGGTGTGCCCCGCTTCGAGTGCGATGGGGCGGCGATGTCCGAGTACGATCAGGCTCGCTGCGATGCGTTTGCGAGCACGTCGATCTGCTGCCGCTACCAGGACGATGAGATCGGCAAAGAGGTTCTGCAGGATTTCGGGGCCGGCGACTGCTACGCCAAGGGCGGAGACTGGGCGCCGATGGACGCCTGCCAAGCGTACTTCGATGCGGCGATGGCCGGCGAAGGAGCAGCAGATGCGCCTGCCAGTTCCCCGGTCGTCACTCCTCCCTCGCCGACCCCCAGGGTCGGGGACGGCTCCCCCCGCAAGGCCACCGGCCGTCCCGCTCCGTCCACGCGGGTCGCACCCGCCAAGAAGGGCCCGCGGGTGCCCAACCGGTAGTCAGGGCGCCGCGCCCTGCAGCCAGATGGGGCCGCTGACGGCCCAGTCGGGCCCGGTCGACGACCACACGACGAACACGACCCACCGTCCGGGCTGCACCGAGGCCTCGCCCTGCCAGGGGGTGGGTCCTAGCGGCCCCTCGGCCAGCACCGCGCCGCCTTCGCCGATGGCGGCGTAGCGATCGAGCGCGCAACAGCCCCAGACGTGGACGTGCAGCGAAGCGCCGGCCTCGCCGATGTCTCCCGCCTGGGCCGCTCCCCACGCAAGCTCCACCAGGGGTCCCGTGCCCGCCGATGACCGGCCTCTCAGCAGCGCATGCTCGACATCGGTGGCCGACAAGGGCCCGTCGGCGGTGGGGCGTGTCCAGGTGGCCGGCCCCACCGGCATCACGGGCAAGCCGGCATCGAGCCACGGCCACCACGCCGCCCAGGCCACCGCCGGGTCGGGGCCGGGGTGCTGCAGCCGAACCAGGCTGGGGCGGGGCCAGACGCTCCACGTTGGTGTCCCCAGCGCCTGCAGGAAGGGCAGGCCCACGATGCTGTTTCGGCCGTTGCCGCGAAGGGCCGACGCCAACGTGTCCAGCGCATCGGCGCGGGGGGAGGGGGCGCCGTGGGCGTTGCGCTGCGCATTGCCGGTGTAGGGCCACACCACGATGTCGCCCCACTCGGTGCCCAACACCGTGCCCGGGCGCCAGGTCATGCCAGCGGGCTGCAGGGCGGTGGCGTCGCCGGACTCGATGTCGTCGATGGACGGGGGCGCCGCGGGCAGATCGTCGCGGGGCGCCAGGATGGTGAAGCCAGCGCCGCGGGCGTGGGACGCGGACAGCGCCATCGCGTCGGTGCCGCGCCAGTCCCGAGAGCGGTCCCCGCCCACGTTGGGCTCCACCAGGACGTAGCCCGTGGTGGGCAGCAGGCGCTCGAGCTGGATGTCGACGCTCGGGGACGCATCCGGCTCGACGACGACCTCGCCCGACCACGGGGTGTACGCCGGGCCGGCGTCGACCTGCAGGGTGTAGCTGGCCGCGCCGCGGTTCAGTCGGGCCGAGCCATCGTGCACGTGCAGCGTCCCCGCACGTCCGTGATCGTCGTCCCACGTCACGGTGGCCGGCACCGCGGGGGCGAGCTGCAGGGTGAGCGAGCCGGCTGCGCCCACGGGGAGCTCCAGGCCCGTGCCCACGTCGGTGCGGGGGCTCGGCGCATGTTCTGCGGCGGCGGCAACCACGCCGTCCACCTCGGCAGGCACCTCCAGCTCGAAGGCGCCGCTCGATGGCAGGGGAACGCGCCACACGGTCTCGCTGCCCCGCAACAGCAGAAGCTCCTCGCCGCCCGGCGCCTGTCCCGTGAGCGAGGTCCGCTCGGTGAACAGCCGGGTCAGGGCCTGATCGGGGGGCGCCGTGGTGATGGCGCTGGCTCCGGCGATGCGGATGGCCCCTCCCAGGTCTTCGACCACGCCGCCGTCGTGGCCGTACACCGCGGTGCCCACCAGGTGCCCGTCCAGCATCGGCTCGAGGGGGCCTTTGCCATGCACGTACAGGCCGTCCGCCCCGTCGACGTACAGCCAGGGGTCGTCCGGCTCCACCCGCCACACCACCTCACGCCGCTCGCCGACCGCCTGTGCAGGACGATCGGGCAAGCTGGCCACGGTCCCCCCCACCAACACGGTGTTGCCGTCCACCTCGAAGGTGTCGACGTCGAGCCAGCCGCCATCCACCAGGGGCAGGACCTCGTGCACACGATCGCGGTAGTTCCAGGCCGAGAAGTCGATGAGCGTGCCCCCGCCCACGCCCAGCTGGCTCAGGGAGTACTGCGGTGCGCGGATGAAGCCCCGGAACTCGCTGTTGGCGACGAACACGTCGGAGCTGCGGCGGGCCTCGCCGTCGCCGATGAGCACGCTGCTGCAGGGAGAGATGCCCACGAACCAGGCTCCCTGGGGCAGGGGCTCGGCGGGGCACTCGACGTCGTTGGTGGGCTCGGGCCCGGGCTGGCAGCCAGCCAGGGCCAGCGCCAGCAGCATCACTCGGCTTCGACGAAGGACACGGCGGTGGGGTACACCTTGGCTTTGCTGGGGTCGGCGCCCTCGGGGTAGACCTCTTTGCTCTCGGTCCACTCCCAGGTGCGCGTGTCCCCGGGCTTCATGGGCACGTAGGCCTCGTCGGGCATGGGGATCTTCCAGCTGTCGCTCACCACCGGCCATTCCTTCACCTTGACCGTCGCTCCGGCGGCATCAACGTACTCGATGGTGAGCGCGAGGTGCTGCAGCTGCTGGTCGCCCTTGTTGGTGACGTCGACGGTCCACTTGTAGCCATCCATGGCCCCCTCGGGATCCTCGGCCAGGTTGGTCTCGCTGGCTTGGACGGCCCCCTGCTCGAGGCTGGGGGAGTACTCGGCGATGGCCAGGCCCTTCTTGGCCTTGCGCTTGCGGTCCTTTTCGGCCTTCGGGTACTGCTCCAAGAAGGTGCTCCAGGCCTCGACGCTGCGCTCCGAGAGCGCCCAGTCGAACAGGAACTGCTCGCGCTCCTTGAGCCCACGCTCGCGCAGCCGGCCCTCGGGGTACTTCTCGAGGTAGACGTCGTAGGCCTCCAGGCTGGCGGTGGCCTTGGCCTTGTCGAGGTACAGCTCCTCGAGCCGCGTGTTGGCCTGCAGCAGGGTGTTCCGGTCGGGGCTGTTGTTGGCCAGGTAGGCCTCGTAGGCCTCGATGCTGTCGGCCTTCTGCACGTCGCGGAAGTCGTCTCCGCCGCAGGCGGTGAACAGGGCGATGAGGGTGGCCAGGGCGATCGTGCGCATTCGTTGTCTCCGGGAACGGCGGGCGAATAACAGGAATCGGTGATTGCCGTTTTGCTGATGCTGGGTGCCCTTGCGGCGCCGCCCCCCTGCCTCGACGACGTCGGAGGCTGCCTGGGCCGGGCCATCACGGCTAGCGCCACCGGCGATACGGAACGCGCGCTGGAGCTGTACACGCAGCTGTGCCGGCCGTCCGCCCTGCACCTGTGCCCTCAGGTCGTCCGCCTGGGCGGGCCCATACCTCAGGCTGCCCTCGACGTTGCCCGCGAGAGATGCACGCGCGGCGCAGACGGCCTCAGCTGCAACGAACTGGGCCGCTTCTACAGCAGCGGAGCGCTTCCCGTCGGGCTGCAGGACGAGGTCGGGGCGGTGGACTGGTACCAGCGGGCCTGCGATCTGGAGTACGCCTGGGGATGTACCAATGCGGCGTGGTGGCTCGCGCGGGGACCGCAGCACGTGCCCTGGGACGCTGAACGAGCCGCTGCGCTGTACCGCCGCGGCTGCGACCGCCTCGGGCACTGGTTGTCCTGCAGGCGGCTGGCCGAGCTCGAGATGCTGGGTGTCGGGACCGAGATCGATCCGCACGCGGCAATCGGGCGGCTCCGGAGGGCTTGTGACCGCGAGGACGGCGAGGCGGCCTGCCGGGAGGCTGCGCGACATCTCGAGGCTGGCCGAGGCATCCAGCCAGACCTCCAAGAGGCCCACAAGCTGTACGCCCGGGCCTGTAGCCTGGGTCAGGACGGGGCGTGCGAGGATTTGGGGGCGCTCACCGCGCGAGGTGTCGGGGATTCGCAGGCCACATCCCAAATGCTCCTGGAGCGCTGCGGGAGCTCTGTTCGCGCGTGCGTGGGCCTCACGGCGATGGCCGAACTCAGTGGCCTGAGCGTGGCTCTGCTCTACGACAAGGCCCAGAGCTTGCAGCCGGAGTGGGCCGCGAAGGCCTGCGAACAAGGTCAGCCCCGAGCCTGCGAGCGGGCGGCGGCAGACGCCGCGTCCAAGGGGAACGATGGTCTGGCCGAGCAGCTGCGCTGGCATGCCAAGCCGCGCATCGATGCTTCCTGGAGGCGGGCCCTTCCAGACGCCAAGGGCGAGCTGTGGGTGCCAGCGGCCGATGGAGCACAGGCGTGCGTGCAGTCCGCGATGCGGCGGCTCACCGACCCGGGATTGCGCAGTCGCGGCTCCGACGACGACTCCGTCGACGTCACCCCGCTGGTGGCCGAGCTCCTGGCCGAGGCGGGGCTCGCGGCCCAGCGGCACCCCGTGGCTCACGGGGGCATCTCCACCATCAACGTGGTGGCGAGCCTTCCCGGCCGAGGAGCCCTCGCCGCCGAGACGGTCATCGTCGGCGCCCACCACGATGCCCTTGGTGTGTCCGACCGGGGCGCGCTGTACGAGGGCGCCGACGACAACGCCAGCGGCGTGGCCGCGATGGTGTGTGCGGTGGCGGCCATACGCGAGCGCCTGGCCGACGCGGCTGACCATCGCACCGTTTTGTTCATCGGCTTTGGAGCCGAGGAGCGCGGGCTGGTGGGCTCGCGCGGCTACGTGGCCGATCCGATCCGGCCACTGGAGCAGACCTCGGTCGTGATCAACCTCGACATGGTCGGGCGCCTGGAGGGGGATCCGCTGTTGACGCGCATGGTCCCATCATCGCTGGGGCAGGTGATCGTCGATGGCGCAACGGCCGTGGGCGTCGGCGTGATGGAGGGCGGATACCTCTCCAACAGCGATCAGGCGCCCTTCATCCGCAACCGGGTTCCCGCGATGCACTTCTTCACGGGCACCCACGGTGACTACCACCAGCCCACCGACCGGATCGAGCGCATCGACATGCACGGGCTTGCCAAGGTGACCCGGCTGACCGCAGGCGTCGCGGCCCATCACGCCGTGGGCCCGTTGCTCCCCCGCATCCAGGGCCAGCCCTGCCTGGCCTCGCGCGATGGGGTGGGCTGGAAAACCTGGGAGGCACCACCGTTGAAGGTGCTGTGCGTCCGGCCTGGAGGAGCCGGCGATGCGCTGGGCTTGCGGGCCGACGACGTCGTCTACTCTCGTCGGCTCCGCGTCCCGGCCACCGATGTGCTCTGGAGCGCCAAGGTACGCCGCGAAGGCGCGTGCTACCAACTTCGAACCGGGCATGAACCCGAGCCCATCCCGTGCCCACCGGATACCCCCGAGCCATGATCCTGCTTTCCCTGCTCGCCTCGCTGGCCACCGCCCAAGACCTGCAGAACCCCGGCTTCGAGGATGGCGTCGCCGCCCCTTGGACGATCTACGCCGACAACATCGCGCGGGTCGAAGCGGTGCCCACCGTCGCCCACGAGGGCACCTGGGTGGCGACGCTCGTGCTCACGGGCAACACCGGCGCCTACGAGCAGGCCGGCGCCTACCAGGACGTCAATCCCGTCGCCGGCAACCAGCACGTTCGCAGTGCGGCGTGGGTGCGATCGGGCGACTTCACCCCCCTGCTGGGCGACACCGTCGTCGAGCTGGTGCAAGAGCACTTCGATGGCGGTGGCGCCGCCCTGCTGCGTCCCTTGGCCGAGGTGCGAACGCTGCCTCAGGGTGAGTGGCACTGCCTCGAGGTCACGGCACAGACGCCAGCAGACACCGCCTTCGTGCGCACCGCCCTGCTGCTCACGTCCCCAGCCGGCGGCGAGGGGGGCATCTGGCTCGACGATACCCGCTTCGAGCTCTCTGCCACCCCGTTCACCGATACGCTGTGCCCACAGGACGAGCCCGACACCGACGAGCCCGTCGACTCGGGCACCGGCCAGGGCAACGACGACGACACCGGCGACGGCGAGGTGGGCAGCTGCGACTGCGACAGTGGCCGCGCTCCGTTGGGGGTGCTGGCGCTGCTGCTGCCGCTGCTGGCGCTGCGCCGCCGAGGCTGACTCAGGCGGGTCGCGTCATCTTGAAGGGGTCGAGCAGGGCATCGAGCTCGGCCTCGCCCAGCGTGGTCATCTCGCGGGCGACCTCGCGCACGTTGCGGTCGGTGGCGAATGCCTGCTTGGCGATGGCGGCGGCCCGGTCGTAGCCGATCGCCGGCACCAGCGACGTGCAGATGGACAGGTTGAGCTCGACGCTCTGAAGGCACACCTCCCGATTCGCGGTGATGCCCTTCACGCAGCGCTCGGCGAAGGTACGGGCACCGTTGGCGAGCAGCTGGATCGACTCCAGCAGCGCGCTGGCCATCACGGGCATGAACACGTTGAGCTGCAGGTGCCCCTGCAGGCCACCGATGGTGATCGTGGTGTGGTTGCCCATGACCCGGGCGCCCACCATGGTCAGCATCTCGCACATGACGGGGTTCACCTTGCCCGGCATGATCGAGCTGCCCGGCTGGGTGGCCGGCAGGTTGATCTCGCCCAGGCCCGTGCGTGGGCCCGACGCCAGCAGCCGCAGGTCGTTGGCGATCTTGGTCAGGCTGGTGGCGATGGTGTTCAGCTGCCCGTGGGCTTCGACCACTCCGTCCCGTGCACCCTGGGCCTCGAAGTGGTTCGTGGCCTCGCGAAAGTGCAGGCCCGTGGCCTCGTTGATGTGCCTGATCACGAGCCCAGGGAAGTCTGTGCTGCGGTTGATGCCGGTTCCGACAGCCGTTCCGCCCAGGGCCAGCTCTGAGAGCGCGTCCCGAGCAAAGCGTGCGCGCCGCACCGCGTGGCCCATCGCCGCCGCGTAGCCCGAGAACTCCTGCCCCAGCGTGATGGGCGTCGCGTCCATCAGGTGCGTGCGTCCCGACTTGATGATGGTCGAAAACTGCGATGCCTTGGCGTTCAGCGCCGACCCCAGCAAACGCAGCGCCGGCAGCAGCTCGTCCTCGATGGCCGTGGCACCGGCGATGTGCATGGCGGTGGGAATGACGTCGTTGCTGGACTGCCCCCGGTTCACGTCGTCGTTGGGGTGAATCGCCTTGCTGCCGGGGGTGCCGCCCAGCAGCTGGATGGCCCGGTTGGCGATCACCTCGTTGGCGTTCATGTTCGTGGAGGTGCCCGAGCCGGTCTGGTAGATGTCGACGGGAAACTGCGCGTCGTGCACCCCGTCGATGACCTCGCGCGCGGCCTCGTCGATGGCTTGGTGGTAGGCGTCGGTCAATAGGCCCTGGCGGTGGTTGGCCGCGGCGGCCGCCCTCTTCACGATGCCCAGAGAGCGAATGAAGCGACGCGGAAAGCGCTGCCCGCTGATGGGGAAGTTCTGCACCGCGCGCTGGGTCTGGGCGCCGTACAAGGCGTCGGCCGGCACCGCCATCTCGCCGAGGGAGTCCTTCTCGATCCGGGTCGCCATGGGGCACCTCCTGCAGGGGCCCGCACCCTACACCCCGGTGGTGTCCTTGCCCCAGATCCACTTGTGGATCTGCATCGACAGCCTGGCGGGCACCGCATCGTCGAGCATCCACTGCACCAGGTCGCGCGGCTCGAGCGAGTCCCACACGGGCGACAGCAGCACCGTGCACCGGCCATCGATGCCGTGCTCCGAGATGACCCCTCGGGCCCACTCGTAGTCGCGGCGATCGGCCAGCACGAACTTCACCTCGTGGTGCGGCTGCAGCAGCTCCAGGTTGCTCCACAGCACCTTGCTGTGCTCGCCGCTGCCCGGTGCCTTGACGTCCATGATCACGTGCACGGCTGGCGGCACCGCCGCGATCGAGCGGTGCCCGCCCGTCTCGAGCAAGACCTCGTGCCCGGCCGCAAGCAGCCGCTGCATCAGGGGGATGGCGGCCTTCTGCAGCAGCGGTTCGCCGCCAGTGATCTCGACGGTGTGCACGCCCAGGCTCGACACCTGCGTCATCAGCGAGTCGAGCGTGCGCCACTCGCCGCCGGTGAAGGTGTACTCGGAGTCACACCACGCGCAGCGCAGGTCGCAGCCGGTGAGGCGAATGAACACGCACGGCTTGCCCGAGTGCGTGCTCTCGCCTTGCACCGAGGCGTAGACCTCGGTGATCTTCAGGCGTTCATGGCCGAGCTCAGCCAATGGCCTCGCGGAAGGTATGCGCGCGGTTGTCGACGCTGTTCCAGAACTGCTTCCAGGGGCCACGGCCCAGCAGGTCGCCGCCGAAGTAGTTGGGCGGCTTGACCGGGGGGTAGCCCTCGGGCAGCACGGTCAGGTCGGCGCGGCGCTCTTCGATCTTGACGCGGTACTCTTCGAGGCCGCGGATCTTCTCGTCGATGAACTCGTAGAAGTTGCCGAGCTTCTCGAGCAGGTCGTCGCGGGCCACCGAGGCCTGCATCGCATCGATCCAGGGGCCGGCGAGCAGGTTCAGGAAGTTGCGGAACGACAGGTAGGACTTGTTCATCATGGTGCGGCTGATGTGCCACTCGATGAGGCTCAGCTCGTCTTTGGTGCTCAGCACGTACAGCAGGCGCTCCAGGCGCATGTCGGTCACGGCCATGGCGCAGCGCATGATGAGGAGCACGTTCTCGGCGCCCTCGATGCTGGGGTGGCCGGCGTGCCACTTGATCTTGCGCTGGTGACGGTCGAGGTACTTCTGGATGCCATCGCTGATGGCGCCCTCTTCTTCGAAGGTTCCGATGCGGTCGGGGGTGACCTTGAGCACGGGCAGGGCGTGGTGCAGCTCTTCGGCACCGACCGAGCGCGGGATGTTCATCTTGTCGAAGAAATCGGCGACCCGATCGAGGGGCTCGTCGTCGAGCACGGCCTGGGCGGTGGTGATGAACTCGTTCTCACCGCGCGACGCCGTGCGCACGAGGCTGGCAATGGTGACTTCCTTGCTCAATCCGGACTCCTGGAATTCGGGCCTGCCGCAGTAACACCAAGGTGGAAGAGCGGCGAAGACAACGAATGCTGGCCAAGAGCCTGGTGGGGCTGCAGAAGCCCTAGATGTCCCCTCGCTCGATGAGAAGGCGCAGCACGCCGCACTGAACCAGCGTGGGCCAGGCGTCGGCCATGTAGTCGGGCGGCTCGCTGACGGTCTTGTCCAGGCGGGCCATGCAGGGAATGGCGACGGCGCGGGCCATCGCGCTGGCGGTCTGGTTGATGACCCAGTCCTTCTGGCTGCCCGAGGCATCGCCCAGCGAGTCGGACGGCGTGCTGCTCGAGAAGTCGATGTCGGTGTAGCCGTAGCGCCAGTCGGACGCGTAGAACTTCATGATGCGGGCCGCGACCCAGTAGTTCTCGTTGACTCCAGGCAGCCGCTTGCCCCGCGGGCCGACCTGCTTGAGCAGCGCCGTCGACATCGCCTTGGCCGAGTTGCGGTTGTCCTCGCCGTCGAGGAACAGGCAGTTGAGCTGACCCTGGATGACGGGCTGATCGACGATCTCGCCCTCGAGCACCAGCTCACTGGTGTCGCCACCGACGGTGGCCTTGAGGGCGTTTTCTTTGGCCTCTTTGTCGTTGCCCGAGGCGATGTGCGACTCGATCAGCGCGTCGGCCACGTAGTAGTCGAGCTTCAGGTTCCGGGCCATGTTGTACGTGACGGCCATCGGGCCGCGTGCGCACACCTCTTTGCCGTCCGAGTTCGCCTTGATCAGCGAGAACTCGGTCTGGTCGGCGTTGTAGCCCTGATGGGCGGCGGCGTAGGCCAGCACACGCGTGACCTCGGGCGGGAACTTGCGAAGGCCATTGACGGTGCCCCGGAAGTCGGCCGACTTGCTCTTGTTCCACACCCAGCGGTACTTCTTCTCGCGAGAGAAGGCGCCCTTGAGCTCCTCGACGTAGGCCTTTCGAAGTTTGTCGTCGTCGACGAGCGTCTCTCCCCACTCCCGATCCTTCAGGATCTGCTGGGTCAGGTCGGGAACGGTCGGGTCTTCGCCACCCTTGCCGCCCTCGCAGACCTCCAGGTCGCCCTGAACCTCGTCGAGCGTCGCCGACTGCTTGGACATCTGCCCCGAGATGGCGCACGTGGCGCATCCGGCCGCCCCTGCGGCGAGCCAGCCGGTGCCCACCATCATCATCATGATCAGGTTTCTTGGGCTGAAGATCGCGCCAGAGACGATGAAGGTCTTGGCCGTCCGGAACAGGTAGCCACCCTGGGTGGTCATCACCTTGGCCAGGCCCTGGCGCTTGATCTCCTCGAAGAAGGCGCCCGCCGACAGGCCCTTCCTGGCCCGGTTGAAGGAGTCCTTGGCGTCGTCCTTCTCTTTGGGCTTGGGCATCTCGCAGATGATGATGAAGCGGGGCCCCTCCTGGGTCACCAGCGAGAAGCCGTCGTTGGCGCCCAGCGCGATCGGGGTGGTGATCTGCTTGGGGGGGCGTCCATCGGACCGGTAGATGAAGACCGCCGCGGTGCGCTCGGTGGGCGCGACCACGTAAGAGTCTTGCGACTGCTTGATGATCTTGACGTGCTCCGGCAAGACGCCCAGCGTCTCGGGCAGCACGATGTCGTTCCGGGCAGGATCACTTCCGAGGCGGACTTCGGCGCCGGCGAACGGACCGAATTTCGTTCCGCCGAATTCCTCGGACAGCTGCAGGTACAGCTGGGCTTGGTGGGCCATTCAGCACTCCACGCGAGAGGGGACTGTAGCAGTCGTTACGACTGACCGGGAACCTCAACCGGTGGGACCGCTGTCGTACCGAAACGTTCCCGCCGTCCTGCCGGTGCGGTAGAGTCGCGCCCCGGAGTCCGTTCCCCCCCATGAACATCTACCTGATTCCATTCACGTGGATCCGGCATCTCGCACCGGCGCTCATCATGGGCTCCGCGACGCTGATCCTCTGGTGGTTCTGGCTGACGTACCTGGTCGTCTACAACCAGGGATTCCACAGCTGGTTCCTGCTCTACAGCCACCAGGCGGTCCCGGTCTACTTCATGTCCAGCCTGGCTGGTCTATGCGCGGGCCTGACGATCTTCTACGAGGGTTCGCTGTACCGCACCATCTGGTACAAGCGCTTCGGCTTCGCATTCGCGACGGGCTTTGGAACCTGGCTGATGTGCCTGCTGCAGATCTGGCTGGCGCGGGGCATCACCTACTACATCTTCACCTCCGAGACGATGGCTCCGCTGGCTAGTGACTCGTCGCTCACCACGCTGCGCTACCGCATCTTGATGTGGATCGCGTGCGGATTCTGGGCGGGTGTGGGGCCGCTGGTGGCGCGCCGGGGCAAGGGCGCGCTCACCCACATGACCGCGGGCCTGCTCGCCGGGGGCGTCGCCGCCGCGGTGTGGCACTGGCTGGGCTACCAGATGGTGCGCGACTACTACCTGGCCTCGGCCATGGCCGCGTTCTCGTTCGGCATCGTGTACGGCCTGTTCATCTGGCCCATCCCCCGCGACCTGTATGCCGGCTGGGTGAGGGTGCTGTCCGACCACCGCTTCCCCTACCGAATCCCCATCGATCACATCGATGGCAGCGCCGCCGAGCGCTTCATCGGGCACTTCCCGCGCGGGCTGGACCTGTTCTTGCCGGTCGAGCAGGGTGTGGCCGAGCTGCACATCTCGGTCCTGGTCGACCGCGACCAGAACTACGCCGTTCGTGGCCTGTCGGTCTGGCCCACGATTACCCGTCGATTCCTCGAACGAATCGACCTCCGGTACGATCCCAGCCGCCCGGCACCGCTGCAGACCCTGCTGTCCAGCGGCGATCGCATCACCATGTCCGATGGCGTCAACGAGACCCACGTCGAGTTCGTGATGTTGCCCAAAGAGGAGCGTTGATGCCCGGCCTGATGCGCTGGCTGTCCCTGTGTTTCGTGGCGCTGTTCGCGGTGTCCATCGGCACCGGCTGTGGCGCCTGCATGGAGCACCCCGACCCCAAAGAGGGCGGCCTGGTGCCCGTCGAGTGGTCTGCCTACCGCTTGGGCAAGACCGAGCAGATGGAGCGGCCCGAGGTCCACATCCAGTTCATGACCTCGCGCCGCGAGTGCCGCTCCAAGCTCGAGCTGTCCGACGAGCAGGCCGAAGACTGCGTGCCCACCTTCGACCGATCCACGGGCACCAGCCGCGTCGCCTTCCGCTTCATCGACAAGACCACCGCCGACCCCATCCTGCTCCCGCTCGAGCAAGACAATGTGCAGGTCACGCACATGGGCCGCGGCGTGGTGAACTACCAGCTCATCCCCCACGATCCGCAGCCCACCAACCAGCTGTTCCTGCTGCTCATCGACGGCTCCGGCTCCATGCACAAGCCCAGCACCGAGCAGGGACCGGTGATGAAGGTCTACAACGCGCTGATGGACAAGAAGGTCATCGACTCCTTCTTTCCGCCCAAGAGCGACGTGCAGCGCGGCGTGACCCTGCTCAAGTTCACCGACAAGGTGCACACCTTCGACGGGCAAGAGCCCAAGGTCATCACCAGCCGCAAAGAGTACAAGTACGTCGTCCAGAACTACATGTTGAGCGGCCCGCGTGGCTGGACCTACCTGTACGACGCGGTCAAGTTCACGGTGAAGGACATGCTCGAGTACCCGAGCATCAACAACTGGCTCACCCTCAACGTCGCCGAGCCCACGGTCATCGCGCTCACTGACGGCTTCAACAACCAAGAGAACGCCGACTCCTGCGGCACCAATGCCAAGCGACTGCAGGTGACCCTCGAGGCCATCAGCCAGGCCAGAAACGCGCCGCTGGGCCTGCGACCCACGCTGTACACGGTTGGCCTCGGCAAGCCCATCCGCCCGGGATGGGAGGCGCCCGGCAACAACTCCTTCGTGGTCTCGCCCAACAAGCTGTGCGGCAAGTTCAAAGACAGCCAGATCAACGGCGCGCTCGAGAACATGGGCATCGACAACCCCTCCATGACCTGGATGGCCAAGGTCGGCGGCGGGCAGTCCTTCACCAAGAACAGCCACAAGGGCCTCGCCCAGGTGTTCCGAGCCGCAGCCGCCGAGCGGTACCGCTGGTATGAGGTCTGGTACTCGGTCGACGCCTTCTTCCACCGCAAGACCTTCAAGACCGAGGTCAAGCTGCAGGCCTTCGCCCGGGGCGGAGCTGGCCTCGAGGTGCACCCCAGCAGCTTCTTCGACGCGCCCACCGCCGAGCGAGTTCAGGGCGCCAAGTGGCCGCACGTGGCCCCCTACCGGCGCACCTTCACGCTCATGATGCCGATTCTCTCGTTGCTGGTCATCATCGCCTTCTGGGGCCCAGCGAGCTTCAATGCTCGTCGCGCGGTCTTCCGGCGGTCGGTGGCCAGCTCGGTTCCGACACCACCTGCGGGAGCCCCGCCGCAGGACCCGGGAGCCGCTCCACCAGGCGATCCTGCTGCGGCCGCAGCGGCACCGCCAGGCGGTCAGCCTCCGCCGGCAGGCTGAGGTAGGCTCGTCGATTCAAGGATGGCGGGCTTCACAGCTCGTCGCGCACAAAGGAAAGAGCGACGTCCAGGCCACACCAGATGGGGCAGTACGAGATCCTGCGAGAGCTGGGGTCCGGCAGCTTCGGTACGGTCTACCTGGGGCGCGGCGAGATTCCTCGAAAGGGCGCGGGGCGCAGCAAGACGCAGCTCGTGGCGATCAAGCAGCTGCGCGATGCCAGCGACCGCGAGGCCCTGCGTGCGCTCGAGGCCGAGTTCGAGCTCCTCGACCAGGTCATGCACCGCAGCCTGTGCAAGGTCTACCAGTTCCTCGAGGATGACAACGCCGTCGTGATGGAGGCCGTCGAGGGGGTCACCCTGCGCGAGGTGATGGACACGTGCTCGTCGGCGGCCGAGCCCATCAAGACCGAGGCGGCCATCGAGATAGGCTGCGAGCTCGCCGACGCGCTGTACCAGTCCTACTCGTCGATCGGCCGCAACGGCGAGGCGCTGCACCTGGTGCACCGCGACCTCAAGCCCGAGAACATCATGATCACGCCCTCTGGCGAGGTGAAGATCCTCGACTTCGGGCTGGCCAAGGTGCGCCGCAAGGGAAAGCGCAAGCGCGAGCGGGGCCTGAAGGGCACTCCGCTGTACATGGCGCCCGAGCAGGCAGCCGGACGATCGGTGGATCATCGAACCGATTTGTTCGCCGTTGGTCTGATCCTCTACGAGCTGTTGATGGACGGGGCCGCCTACCAGATCAAGGAGTCCGGCACCGAAGATCCCGTCGCGGAGGTGATGAGACGTATCGAGCGAGCCGATCTGCGCGACGAAGTGCGCGCCATCGAGCGGCGACTTCCGGGGCCCGGCCCGGTGGTCTCGAGGTGCCTTGCCGCCAGTCCGCGCGCCCGCTATCAAAATGGGCACGAACTGATGCTCGACCTTCGCCGGGAGCTTTACCGAGATCGGGGAGCGTACCTCGGCGAGTTCTGCGATTATTTCTTCCACAACCTGTGTCCGGTCGAACCGCTCGATGCGGGTCCACCGACCGCAAACGCCGCTGGCCCCCCTTCTGGGCGCGGTGCAACCGACTCAAGGCGAGCTGAACCCATGGCAAACAACAAAGGCGGCCCCCCACGTCCCGGAGGCGGTCCTCCCCGCCCAGGCGGACGACGAGGCCCAGCACGACCTGGCGGCGGCGGCGGCGGTGCCCGACGCGGTCCTCCCGGACGTCCAGCCGGTGGCGGTCCCCCAGGTCCTCGCGGTCCCGGGGGCCCTCCCGGGCGTGGCGGTCCCCCAGGGCCCCCCGGCCGCCGGGGTCCACCCGGTCCCCGTCCACCGACCCCCCCGGGTCGAGGCGGCCCTCCCGAGCCCGACGAAGAGGAGTTCGACAACGCCAAGTCCGGCTCCGAGACGGGCATGCTGGCCATGACGCCGCTGTCGGGCGGCGACGATGACTACGACGACAACGAGCCGCCCAAGAGCGCCACCCAGTTCTTCTCGATCCCCAAGTCCAAGAAGAGCGCCAAGAAGCCCAAGCCACCGGGGCCGGCTCCCGCGCTGGGCGCCAGCGGAGGCGGGCGTTCACTCCCGCCCGGGGCATCGTCCGGCATCGGCGTGGGCGGGCCCCCGCCGGCCATGCCAGGTGGGCCGCCTCCGGCCATCGGCCAGGCCCCCCCGGGTGCTGGAGCCATCGGCGGGCCGGTTGCCGGCGGCATGGGCGCGCCCATGGCCATCAGCGGCCCGATCGCCTCGGGTCCGACCGCGGGCGGGAACAGCGGCGGCGAGCGCAGTCCGTTTCAGGTCGGGCAGGCGCCCACCGGGCAGCAGGCTGCCCCCGAACAGCGTGCGCGCAGCTTCCGCATCTACGCGATCATCCTGGCGCTCTTCTTCATGTGCTTCCTGGCCATGGTCAGCGCCGTGCTGGTCGTGGTCGTGGGCAGTCAGTACGTCGATGACGGCGCGGTCGCCGCGGCCGACGACGACGACGACAAAGACAAGAAGAAGAAGAAGAAGAAGCAGAAGGAGCCCGAGGACACCGCGAGCGACGACGGGGCAGGCGCCGCCGCCCCCGCACCCCCTCCGCCTCCACCCCGGCGCAGCGCCCCAAGGCCTCGCTCCAGCAGCGGTGGTAGCAGCGGGGGCGGCAGCGCCTCGGCAGGCTCCAGCCGCAGCCGTGGCAGCTCGGCCCCTCCAGGCAGCATCAAGGTCACCGTGCAGGGCTCCACCTTCCTCGCGGTCGAGATCAAGTGCCCGAGTGGCGATCGCAAGCGTGCGGCGTTCAGCGGGGGCACCGCGACGGCGCAGGGGATCCCCTCTGGCCAGGACTGCGAGCTGCACTTCAAGGGCGGCGCGCCGGTGAAGTTCCGGCCGGTACGCTCGGGCAACGCCTACACTTGCAACGTCCAGGGAA
Source organism: Myxococcota bacterium (assembly GCA_965216925.1). Taxonomy (GTDB): domain Bacteria; phylum Myxococcota_A; class UBA796; order UBA796; genus CAYYHT01. Next base: position 574,039 of record CBDCGT010000002.1, read on the forward strand.
GCACCGCGGTCTGTAAGTGAAGTCGTGACGGTGGTACTCTGCGCCTCTCATTCACGGGGGCGCAGCGCATGCCCCTGAAAGACCCACGGAGATCGCACATGCGAGTCTGGCTCATCGCCCTCTTCACGGTGCTCTGCAGCACGGTCGCCACCGCGGCCGAGCTGACACCCGAAGAGCTGCACGAGGCTGCTCTCGAGTCCCTGCTTCAGGGCCCGCTCGACGACGCCAAGGCCAAACAAGAAGAAAAGAAGGCCGAAAAGGACTCCGAGGCCGAGGCCCGACTCAAGGCCCTCGAAGAGGCGCGAAAGGGCAAGAACCCGCGCGTGGTCGTGCTCCAGTGGAAGGACACCGACACCAACTACGAGACCGAGACGCTGCAGCGAAACATCAAGACGCGCATCGCCCGTCCCGACGCCCAGTTCTTCCCCTCCATCGACCTGTACCAAGTCGGCCGCCGCGAGCCGCGCCGCGACATCCGTCCCTTCGACGAGCGCGCCATGGTGCCCGACGATGTCATCAGCATCATGCAGAACGCGGTGCAGGACATCGAGACGGTGCCGTGGAACGCCATGAGCGAGTCCGACTGGGGCATCACCGCGAACACGCTGCGCTCCATCGCCGAAGAGACCGTCTGGTTCATCGACCGCCCCGACCTGCGCGGCCCGCTGTTCCACCTGTACGTCCAGATCGGCCGCGCCGCCGAGAACCAGAACAACAGCACCCCGCCGTACTACGAGTCCGTAGGCGGCATGGCGGTCAACTACTACTGGTACCTGGCCGGTGCGATGGCCCACGAAGAGCCCAGCCTGATGTCCGAGGTGTCCAACCAGGACATGTTCGCGAGCATCGACTACTACAAGCAGATGCTCGACAACGGCACGATCCGCAAGATGACGACGTCATTTGCGCAGGCCGACAAGTTCGACGTCAAAGAATTCGCCACCGAGTTCAAGGTCTTCGTCAACGGCATCGAACGCCTGATCGACAACGACAATGGTTTCGTCGAGGTGCCTCCGGGGCGAATCGACGTGTACCTCGCCCGCGGCGATGACGCCCACTCGCTGTCCGACCGGTTGAGCATCACCAAGCTCGAAGACAAGATCTACTTCGTGCGCGACGTGGCCAAGAAGCGCATGGGCCTCGACCTCATCGATCAGCTCATGGAGCACCCCAACGAGTGCACGCCCGAGATCGACGCCGAGGCGCTGCACTACATCACCATCTACGCCAAGCTCCACCCCGAGGGCGAGATCTACGTGGCCGTGCCCGAGGCCGGCAACGCCAACAAGATCCTGCTGTGGCGCTACGATCGCAACACCGGCACCCTGCAGAAGGTGCTCGACGACATCGGCTCCTACCCCATCCACTTCACGGCTCTGGGCGGCATCGGCGCCACCTTCAACGGTGCGGGCTACAACCTCGAAGACGCCGATGGCAACTCCCCCACCCAAGAGAGCCTCGACGCCTTCGAGCTGTGCCTGGCCGAGCCGGGCGCCCTGCCGTCCGACTGTGCCGATGCGCAGAGCCTGTCGCTCACGCCCGAGTTCAGCCCGTCGGGCATCCCGCTGCAGGCCGAGCTTCGTGTCCACTACTCGCGCTTCTTCGTGGGCTTCGGCGCCCAGACATCGCCCTGGCTGGGCGACGACGAAGCCCCCGATCAGACCAAGTGGCAAGAGAAGTACCAGATCTCCAACGGCGAGGCCCAAGACGACAACGGCAACGCCGTCTTCAAAGAGGTCACCTTCAACCGGCTCATCTACACCAGCCTTGGCTTCATCATCATGAAAGACGCCAACCTGGGCATCGGGCCGCGCGCCTACATGCGGGTGGGGTGGATGAACGCGCCCCACATCATGGACGTCACCGCCCACGCCGGCCTCACCATCGAGCCGCCGGGCATGGAGCAAGAAGGGCGTCGGCGCCTGGTCATCGACACCGACTTGTTCCTGGGCGCGGCGGTGCCCTTCGGCGACACCGTGCTCGAGGGCACAGGCGCGTCCCTGAACTTCGGCATCTCGGCCGGCGGCGGCCTCGTCTTCTAAGGCTGCCCAGAAGGCCCGCGTCGCCAAGATCGCGGGCCTCACCATGGCACTCGGCCTCGCGGCCGGCTTCATGCTGGCCCGAACGCCGGGCCACGGTGTCTGGATCGACGTCGACGGCGAGCGCGCCTTCCAGGTCCTATGCGAGCGTGGAACCTATGCCTCCCCCGGTGGAAGCCTTGGCATTCCCACAGGAAATGGAGCCTGCACCGTCGCGCCAGACGCCTCGGATGGAGTAGTCTCCCCAGGCACGATCGACAGCAACCGTCCGGCCAGGTACCAGTGCAACACGACCGAGGGAGAGCTCGCATGTTCCGAACGCTGATCGCGATCTTGATCGGCGGTGTCTTCGCAGCGTCCGATGCCACGGCTCAGAGCCTCACGATCTGGCTCGACAGCACCGTTCCCGGCGAGAAGGCGATCACCAAGGCCGACAACCTCACGGGTGGCTCGGGCCGGCACATGGCCCACGTCGACCTGGCCTTCCCGCCGCAAGCCGTGACCGAAGACGATGACAAGAAGTACGAGGCGCTTCGCACCGCCGTCGCCGACGGCAAGAACCGCTGGGACGAGTTCGAGGTCGAGCTTCCCATCGCCAGCGAGATCGAAGGCGTGCTGTTCACCATCGACGTCGTGCGCGACAAGCGCGATCTGCAGGACGTCGTCGACGCTCGCCTCTTCCAGGGCGCCGCCGCCTCCAAGGCCTTCGAGCCCAAGGAGTTCCTCGAAGACGAGCGCGCGCTGCCGTTTCGCGCGCAGCTGCCGGGCATGCGGGTGAACAATCCCTGGCTGCAGGCCATGGCGCTCGACCGCAACCGCGAGTTCACCAAGGCCGACGTGGCCGACGGCTCGGCCTTCCCAGAGCTCCAGGGCCAGCAAGAGACGATCCTCAAGCTCGAAGACGGCGAGATCGACCTGTCGGCCATCCCCACCGGCGCCCAGGTCGTCATCGATGGGCGCATCGTCGCCGAAGACATCCTGAAGTACCCGGTTCGCCCTGGCGATCACTACATTCACGTGCTGCGCAACAACACCGTGTCCGGGCGCTCGCTCGTGCCGGTCGCCCCAGGCGAGTCCGTCGAAGTTCCGCTCGCGGTGAGCTCGTCCGAGCTCGATCAGGCCCGTGCCAAGGTGCTCACCGGCACCACCACTGGCCTGCCCAAGTCGGTCAAGAAAGCCATCGACACGCTGATGCGGCACTACAAGGGGTCGGTGTTCCTGGCCGCGATCGACCACGACAAGAACAAGATCGAGGTGCTGCCGTACGCCCGCGACGCCAGCCTGGTGGCGCAGCGCCCCATCACCGTCGTGGCCTCGGGCGAGATCGGCGGCGGCGCCATCGTCTCCGAGATCTTCAAGGATGAGATCGGCCAGACCGTGACGGCGCCGGCGGTGCACGCGGGCCTGCAGGTCGAGGTGGGCATCTACTACGGCGCCATCATCGTGGGCAGCGACCTGGCATTCGCCCCCGACCGCACTGTCAGCGTCGCCCGCGGGGTGCCCGACCCCGACGAGGGCAACTTCGACTTTCCCATCCTTCCAGCCCCTTACGGGGGCCTGGGCGCCTACATCCTGCGCCCCACCGGCGACACGCCCACGCTGCTCATCGCCGGCACCTACGGCTGGAACTACCCGGCCCACATGGCCTTCGGTGGGCGCGTCGCCTTTGGCATTCCCATCGACGACGGCACGTGGTTCCGCATCTCGGTCGGCGGCAAGACGTCGCCCAACGTCAGCCAGAACTGGCGCGAGTGGTTCGATCAAAACAAGCCCGTCGGCAGCAACGACCTCGAGGCGCCGCTGGTGACGCTGTTCGGCCGCGTCGGCTTTGGGACGCGCTTCTGAGCGCGGCTCGCTGGTTGGTCCTGCCCGGTCTGCTGGGCGTCGCCATGCCGGCCCTGGCCACCGAGGGCCTGGCGTGGACGTGGGCCGACACCGAGTCGCGCCAGTACAGCATGACCGCCGAGGTCCGACTCCCGCAGGGCCTGCAGCTCCTCGCCGAGCAGAACCACATGACCCGCATCTCGGAGTTCCGCATCGACGTGGTCACCACGTGTGCGCTCGATGGCGTCCCGGCCAAGACCTTTCGCCTGAACTGCAGCATCGACGACCTTCGCCTGCTCGCCCGCGCCATTCCCGGCGACGAAAAGATGCTGGCGCCCATCGTGGGCTCCTGGGACGAGCGCATGAGCGCGGGCACCGTGCAGCTCGAGCTGGCGCCCGATGGCAAGGTGCGCAGCATCGACCTCGAGGGGCTCTCCAAAGACAACGACCGCCAGCGAGCTATCCAAGAGACGGCCCGCCTGCTCCTGGTGCGCGCCTTCGCCGCCTTCGACCTGAACCTCCCCAAGAAGGGAGACGACAAGGGCAAAGGCACCTGGAAGCAGAAGTCCTCGATGGCCATGCAGCTGCCCACCACCCAGGGCAACATGGGCTCCATCTCGGTCCAGCACCAGCTCGCCGATGGCGCCATCACCACCACCGGCCGGGGCGTGATGGGTGCCGGCGAGATGATCCAGGTCGGTGCCGAGACCCGACCGGCCAACATGTATGACCTGGAGTGGCACGGCGAGGCCAGCTTCGACACCGCCGCGGGCACGCTGACCCGCCACATCTACACCGTGTACGGCAAGGCCACCCCGTCCTCGCTCGTCGCCGAGAACGGCGAGGTGGAGTACCGACAGGTCATCCGCCTCGAGCGCGTCGCCGCTGGCGCCGTGCTGGAGCCCCTGGGGCCCAGCGGACCACTGCCGTAGACGAGGCCGCCGAGGCGGCAGGCTAGAAGATCTCGGCCACGACGTCGTAGTAGTCGCCGAAGTGCACCCGGTTGATCTGCTTGCCGTTCTTGTACAGCTCGCGGGCAATGGCGATGAGCACGTGCCGCATGCCGACGGGTCGTCCATCGGCGGCAGCGGTGATGCAGGCATTGATGGCGGCGTTGATGATGGCACCGCCTGCGATGGGGAACTTGTCGGCGACCTCGGACAGGTCCAAGTCGTCGGCTCGCGGCGCACCCTTGGGAATGGCGCGCTCCCACAGCATGGTGCGCTCCCGCGGGGTGGGCAGCGGGAACTCGACGACGGCACCGAAGCGGCGCATGAACGCGTCGTCGATGTTCTCTTGCAGGTTGGTGGTGATGATGGCGCAGCCTTCGAAGGTCTCGAGGCGCTGAAGCAAGAAGCTGACTTCCTGGTTCGCAAAGCGATCCTGCGCCTGCTTGACGTCACCACGCGAGCCAAAGAGCGCGTCGCCCTCGTCGAAGAGGATGACCGAGCTACCGCCCTCTGCGGCGTCGAAGATCTCTTTGAGGTTCTTCTCGGTCTCACCGACCCATCGGCTGATGATCTGCGACAGGTCGACCTTGAACATCTCGAGGCCGAGCGAGCCGGCGATGACCTCGGCGCACATGGTCTTGCCCGTTCCCGGTCCGCCCGAAAACAGCGCCTTCATGCCGTAGCCGCGCGCCCGAACCTTGCTGGCGCCCCAGCGGTGGTAGACCGTCTCCTGCTGCGCCAGGTACTCCTCGAGGTGCTTCAGCTGCTTGATGATCTTCTCGGGCAGGATGAGATCCGACCACGTGTACCGAGGAATGACCACCTCGGCCATGCCGCTGAATTCGGGCCGAGCGGCCTCACGAGCGCACTCCCAGATGGTGCGGTCGTCGGGCTCGCCGCCTCCGGCTTCGGCCACGGCGCGCTCGAGCACCCGGTGAATGGTGGTGCCACCGATGCTGTAGAAACGCTCGGCCACGTCGGCGGCCTTCTCGGTGTCCCATCCACGCCCGCTGAGCGCCTGGGTCCAGGCCACGGTGCGCTCGTCGAGGGTCGACTTGCCCACCTGAACGGTGATGTTCGGGCGATCGTTGCCCAGCATGGTGGCCACCGCCTTGCGGTCCATGCCACCCACGATGACGGGGTAGGGCAGCTGAGCGAGCTGGTTGCCCATGCTCATCATCTGCAGGCGCAGGGCCGGTTCTTCGTCGGTGCCGGGAACGTTGACCAGGTAGGGGATCGCGCCCTCCAGGCGCAGGTCCCGGGTGAGCTCGGCCGGCTTCTCGATGTAGTGCTTGCACCGCTCCAGGTCGACGCGAATCAGAGGACGCCCGGCCTTGCGCGCGATCTGCATCGACACGCCCTCGCGCATGCCGTTCGTGCCGCCCACGACCACCAGGGTGATTCCCGTGCCGATCGATGCGCCAAGGCCGTCGATGCGGTCACGGGCCTGGTTGGGGATGAAGGGCTCGACGCTGGTGTCGATGCGCTTGGCCTCCTCGCTCTTTCCGATCGCTTCGCCTTGCAGCAGCCAGCGCAGCAGGCGAGGGGACGGGTGCAGGCGGCGGCTGGTGTGGGTCTCCATCCCGTCGGGCGGGTTGAGCAGCAGCAGCCGGTTGCTGACCAGGGGCGAGCCCGGCAGCAGCCGAGACTGAAGGGTGAGGCGCTGGCGGCGCTCCTGGCGCAGGACACGCGTTGACAGATCGACGGTGAGGTAGGCCTGGTTCAGGTTGTCATTCAGGTAGGCGAAGATCTTGCCGTAGCCGGCGCTGATCTCGGGAGCGAGCGACAGAAGGATCAGGTCCAGGTCGTCGCCATCGAGGTCGAAGGCCTTGCGAAGCTGCTCGAAACGACCGCCCGGCGCGTCGCGGTAGGCCGCCGACGCGGCGATCGCGTCGTCCAGGCCATCGGCGCCCACCACGTAGTCGATCTCGCCGTGTGCACGCAGCAACGCGTCGACTTCGTCGTCGGTGATGACCGAGCCCCAGAACTGGCCCTTGGCGCGCATCGCGGGTCGGGCCCGCTGGCGGCGCACGGCACGCAGCAGCAAGAGGTCGGTGCGGCGCAGGCGCCGCGCGAGGTCGCTGAAGATCGTGGGACTGGTAGCCATGCGCGGAGTCTACTTCAAAGCAGAACGGCGGCTCGAAGGCCGCCGTCGGATGACACGTGCAGGGCGGCATCTCGCCGCCGAACGGTCGCTAGAAATACTCGTGCTTGCTGCGCCGCATGGTGGCCGACTCGCGGGCCTTCCGGAGCTCGCGCACACAGTAGGTCGTCAGGTCACGCACCACGACGTCGTAGGGGATCCCGTCGCCCAGGAGCTTCATGACGGCCTTTTCGGCGTCGCTCGCGCCGTCGATCATCGGGGCGTCCGATCCGACCGTGCGCCGGTTCGGCGCGCCGGCGCCGCTGGACATGCCCGCGCCACTGCGCGACACATCGCGCATGATCGAGCCGACGTCTTCTCCGGAGTGCGCCCGGTGAAGCACCATGCGCTCGATCGCCTGGGCGCCCTTCTCTTCGGAAGAGTGCTGGTGATCGGCGCCGACATCCATGCCACCGGAGTGCATCTGGTGGAAGCGTTCGTGTGCATAGAGCGCTACGTCATCGGGGTTGTTGGCGTCGAACGAGTCGTCGACGAAGATCTCTTTGTCCCAGGTGAACGCGCGGGCGCCCACCGAGCGCAGCGCGCGCCGGACAATCGGACCGGAGACTACAGAGCCACCGTCCCCCATTTGACGTCGATAGATACCGCTCTCCGAGCGCGCCATAAGACGGCGCGAAAGCTTGGAGTCTTCGGACATCGAGTCCTCCCACATAAAAACAAAATGGTCATCAGATGCGAAAACCGATCACCATCATACCCGATGGAGTGCTCACCGCGCAGGGCTTGCTCGAGCAGACAGCTGTCGTCGTGGACGACACCCGTATTGTAGAGCTGTCCGACGCTTCACGCCACCACGACGTTGCTGTGGGAGATGTCGTGCGGCTGCCGGGGCGCATCCTGCTGCCGGGCTTGGTCAATGCCCACAGCCACGCCTTTCAGCGCGCCATTCGCGGACGCACCCACTGGCGTGCCGCCGGACGCAGCGACTTCTGGAGCTGGCGCTCGTCGATGTACGCCGTGGCCAATGGGCTGTCGCCAGAAGGGATCGAGGCGGTTTCGCGGCTGGCCTTCCTCGAGATGGCCTTGTCGGGCGTCACCGCAGTCGGCGAGTTCCACTACCTGCACCGGCAGGCCGACGGCACCCCCTACGACGATCCCGACGAGCTCGCCCACCGCGTCATCGCCGCGGCGCGCGACGTGGGGCTGCGGATCTGCCTGCTTCGGGTCGCCTACGGGCGCGGGGGCATCAACGTGACGCTGGGCCCCGAGCAGCAGCGCTTCCGCACCGATGATCCCGGCGAGGCTCTGGCCGCGGCGCACCGGATCGCATCGACGGGTGATCCCCTCGTCAGCGCCGGGATCGCGCCGCACTCCATCCGGGCTGTGCCCACGCCGTGGCTGCCTGAGCTGGCCTCCTGGACCGGGGTGGTCCACGCCCACGTCTCGGAGCAGCCCGCCGAGAACCAGGCCGCTCTCGAGGCCACCGGCCGGTCCCCACTGGCCTTGTTCGCCGACGCGGGTCTTGTGACCGACCGCTTCTCGGCGGTGCACCTGACCCATCCCCTGTCCGGCGACCTCGACATCATGAGCGATGCAGGGGCGCACATCGTGGCCTGCCCCACGACCGAGCTCGACCTAGGCGATGGCTTCTTGGCCGTCGATGCGCTGCCCCTCCCGGTGTGTGTCGGGTCCGACTCCCAGGCCACCATCGACCTGCTGGCCGAGGCGCGGGCGCTCGAGCTCCATGCCCGGGCGCTGACCGGACGCCGCAACGTGATGGGCGCGAGCGACGATCGGCACAGCGTCGCCCGGCGAGTCATCGACGCGGCGTCCGGTCAGGGGGCGCGCGCCTTGGGCCTGGCCGACGGCGGGATCGCGCCGGGAATGCCGGCGGATCTGATCGCGATCTCGTTGGATCGTCCCGAGGCCGCGGGTGTCCCCCCGCTCGAGGCGATCGCGTTCTCGGCGGGCCCGTCTTGGGTCAGCGACGTGTGGGTCGCCGGCGAGCGCATCGTGAAGGCCGGGGCGCACGCCAAGCGCGACGCGATCGTGCGCGCGGCGCTCCCCTATCTATAGGGATTCTGTTCAAGCCCATCTATCGACCAGGGCTGGGCCCCAGGCACCGCTTTGCAACGACGTCTGCGATGACGTCCACCGCCCGGTGCAGGTGCTCGATGGGCACATGTTCGTCGGCCTGGTGCGCGACTTCGATGCGTCCGGGCCCGAACACCAAGCACTCCATGCCCAGCTTGGCCAGGTTGCCGCCATCGGTAGCGAACGTGGCCGCACCGCACTCGGGGTGCGAGGCGTGGGGCTGCAGCAGCGCCTGAAGCGGCCGCCCGTCCGGGGTGAGCATCGCCGGGGTGACGCGCTCGATGTGGGTGTGAACGCGAGCGCCGCGCAGCCGGTCTGGGCCCAGGCTGGTGACCGCATCGGTGATTCGCTCGAAGACGGCCTCGTCGACCATGCCGGGCAGCTGGCGGTATCCCACCTGCACGCTGCACCGATCCGGCACGATGTTCACCGCGGTGCCGCCCGTGATGGTCGCGACGTTGACGGCCACCCAGGGTCGCTCCAGCAGGCTTCCGCTGGCGGGCTCGCTCTGCAGCTCCACCGCGATGCGCCGCACCTCGCGCACCACCTCGGCAGCGGCCTCGATGGCGTTGATCCCCAGGTCGGGACGACTGCTGTGGGCCGCCGCCCCCCGGACATCGATGCGCATGGCGACATGTCCCGGGTGCGCTCGCAGCATGCGAAAGTCGGTGGGTTCACCGATGAGCGCCTGGCTTGGCAGGCGACGTCCGGTGCCCTCGAGCGCCCGCACCAGCTTGCCGCTGCCCAGGCAGCCCACCTCTTCGTCGTAGGTCCAGACCATCACCAGTGGCGCGGTCAGCCGCTCGAGATCCAGCCTCTCCAGGGCGGCCAGCGTGCACGCGAAAAAGCCCTTCATGTCGGCGGTGCCGCGGCCGTACAGCGCGCCATCGCGCTCGGTCACCGCAAACGGATCGCTCGTCCAGGGCTGTCCTTCGGTCGGAACGACATCCATGTGCCCTGAGAGCACCAAGCCGTCGCCATCCTCGGGTCCTGCCGTGCACACCAGGTTGTGCTTGCCGGCTTGCTCGGGATCGTCGAAGCGCTCGATCCGAAAGCCCAGCCGCTCGAAGCGCTCGGCCAAGAAGCCCGACAAGGCGTCGACCGGCCGGTTGCTGATGGTGGGAAACGAGACCAGGCGCTCCAGGTCGCGCACGACACTCACTGAGCGGCTTCCTCTTCTTCTTCTTCCTCGTCGAGCGTCCACCAAGGGTCGGCCACGCGCTTCTTCACCATGGGATCGGCGAACTCGGTGGTGACGTTCTGGATCTCGGAGGCCAGCTTGTCGATCTCGGCGGGTACAGCGGCATCGCCACACCCCTGTCCGGGCGAGATCGAGCCGGCGACCGAGGGCAGGTCGGCTTCTTTGTCCAGGTTGTTCTGGTCGACGACCTTCGACAGATCCCCGAAGGTCTTCTGTTCGATGTCCAGGGCGCGTTCCATCAGTTGGCGGCCGCGATCGAGTGAGCCGCGGCACATCTGGTAGGCGGCCTCCTCGTACACCTTGGCCGACTCGGCCCACTGGGTGGGCTTGGGCTTGGTGTGGTCCTCTTTGTGGGTGTCGCTGACCTGCTTCCAGAAATCGCGCTGGTTGTCGAACAGGGACATCTCGCGAAGCTGCGCCTCGCGGATCGTGCCGAGCCGGGAGGTGATGAACGCGAGCATCTCGTCGCGCTGCATGTTTCCCTTCTGGATCCGCTGCTGCACCTCGTCGTTGCCCAGCGACCGCGCCGCCTTCACGAGCTTGTCGGACTGGGCGTCTTTGATCTGACCTTTGGCGTGATCGGCGACGTGGTGCCCCACCTCGCTGTTCGCCTTCTTCTTCGCGTCCCGCATTCCAAGACTCTATCACGCCGCCAGAGCGGCGTCCGCGGGCCTTCTTCCACAAAAATGGACGTGAGACTTGATCTCGCTTGGCCGTCGTGGTGAGGATCGCCCTTCTCTCGTACCCCTCTCTTGCGGAGAGTCCCCCACTCTTGAGCAGTCGCCGCCATCGCATGGACCGGCTCGACAGGCATGTTCCCGGCCAGCGCGTCACCGACCCGCGCCCGCTGGAAGCCAGCCTGTTCGCTCGCGACCGCGAGCTGCGCGAGCCGTACAAGGCGCTGGGCGAAGACTTCAGTGGGCGATCCTTCAGCACCCGAGACACGCACCACGTGGCCGATCCGGCCCCCAATGCGCCGCTGCTCAAGCGCCTCGTGCTGTACCCCTACGTGCAAGAGGTCGAGCGTCCGCGCCGCACCGACGCCTACGATCGCACCATCCCGTGGGATCTCCTGGATCACGACCGCACGCCCCACGCCTTTCAGCTGTACCGCGACGCCAAGATCCCGCCCGTTCAGGGTTCGCCCCTCAAGTCGATCGATCGCACGCTGCCCACCCGCCAGCGCCCGTCGGCAAACGACTGGCTCGGGGGTGACGCATGAGCGACATGGGCCTCGTTCCCGGCTTCGAGCGCGGTGACTACCAGGGCAACAACATCATCGGTGAAGTCACCGAGGCGATGCACCGGTTCCTGCTCGACGGCTGGGATCAAGAAAACCACGGTCCGCCCCCCCGCGTCGAAGAAGACCTCTCGTTCGTGCCAAAAGATCGCGAAGAGGTCATCTACGTCTACATGTACAAGGTGGCCCAGAACCAAGCCCTGCAGAACAGCAAGCGGCTGCGGCTCACCAAGTTTTCGCTCGCCGAAGTCGAAGACGAAGAAGGCGGTGGCCCGCAAGAGGCGATCTACTACGAACGCCCCCCCATCTACCTAGAGCTGTCGTACCTGATCGCCGTACACAGCAAGTTCCGCAGCGACGCCGAGCGCCTTTTGGGCTGGACGATGCTGCGGCTTCACGAAGCGAGCCACCTGGTGTATCGTCCCCGCCGCTACGTCCTACCGGACGGGCGGACGGTGGATTCCACCGGTGCCGACTGGGATGCCGACGCCTTCGATGACGAAGTCATCATGGAGAAGGTGGCCCTTGCGCTCGTTGACGACCTCACGGTCGGCGACGCGATCAACTTTTTCACTATTCATGAAGCGCCTTATCGCCCGTTTTTGACTTACAAGGCCCGTTGTGCGATGGAGGGAGCACTGCTCTCCGGTCCGCCCACCCCGACCGAGGTTCTTCCTCCGTCGATGGGCAACCAGAGCCCCCCCAATCCAGACGGCCGATCCATTGGGCGCAATGGGCGAATGGGCGTACGCCCTACCCGCAAGAAGTAGTTTACCAACCCCATCCGAAACGGCCAAACACGGCCATTGACCAGCACAGTGAGGACATAGATGGAGTACCACACCCCAGGCGTTTACATCCGTGAGGTCGACTCCGGTCCCAAGCCGATTTCGTCCGTCGCCACCTCGATTCCCGGATTCCTCGGGATCTTCGAGTTCCAGCCCCCGACCGACGCGGTGTCGATCACCGGCAAGAGTGGAGACAAGAAGGTCAAGGGCAAGGTCGTGCCCCAGCTCGTCGATACCGACGGCAAGATCTCTTCGTCCAAGTCGGACGAAGCGGTGACCGCACTGACCGATGCCTTCCAGCTCAAGCGCGGCTCGGTTCGCGACGTCAAGAAGCTTCTCGAGCTCAACGGCCACAAGCCGGCGTTCTCGAAGGCAGGCAACGGCAAGGGCGTCAAGATCACGGTCGGCAAAGAGTCGGTCGAGGTCAGCGCAGCTTCCATGGACGCCGCAGGCAAGGTCATCACCGAGGACAACCTCGCTGTCGAAGACCTGCTCAACGCCATCCACGAGAAGTTCGCCATCGACAAGCCCGCGCCCAAGACGGCGAAGGAGTTCCTCGAGGTGTTCGGCTTCGAGTTCGAGGCTGCCAAGGGCACCTCGATGATGGGCGAGTACAGCGTTCCGCCGTTCCCCGTCACCAACAAGAGCGAGTTCTTCCGCTGGCTGCAGAGCTTCTTCGCTCAGTACCTGGTCGAGACCCGCAGCATCGAAGAGCTGGTCGGCGCCCAGATCGACGACCCGGACGAGGCGGCTGACGCCGTGTTCGAGGCGCTCGCCAACGACGAAGACCTCAAGACCGAGTTCCGCGAGTTCCTCTCGCAGCCCTCCGTCTTCAACTTCGTGGCGTCGGTCAACGGCTTTTACGACAACGGTGGTGGCAAGTCCTACGTCTACCTGATGGGCGTCAAGGACCTCGACATCTCCATCCGCGAGAACCAGGCCGACAAGCTGGGCCTGTACGCCTTCGACGACTGCGACGACATGGCTCTGCATGTCGCCACGGGCCTGTCCTTCAACCAGCAGCGCGAGATGCTCGAGCACTGCGAGACCCGCAAGGACCGCTTCGCCGTCCTCGACGGTCCGCTCGTCTCCATGGGCGACATGGACATCCCCGCTTCCGACAAGGGCTACGGCGCCATCTACGTGCCTTGGCTCAAGATCACCAAGCCGTCCTGGTACGTCGGTGGTCAGGACATCAAGGTCTCCGGTCCGCTTCGTCGCAAGGTCATCAAGTGCGACAAGAACGAGCTGTACCTGCCGCCGTCCGGTCACGTCACGGGTGTCTACGCCCGCGTCGACACAAGCCGCGGTGTGCACAAGGCTCCGGCCAACGAGATCGTGATGGGCATCACCGGCCTGTCGCAGAAGATCAACGCCATCGAGCAGGGTCAGTACAACGACCGCGGAATCAACGTCATCCGCATCTTCAAGGACCGCGGCATCCGCATCTGGGGTGCGCGTACCCTCGCCACCAAGAGCGACCCGTCCTGGAAGTACATCAACGTCCGTCGCCTGTTCATCATGGTCGAGCAGTCCATCATGATCGGCATGCAGTGGGCCGTGTTCGAGCCCAACGATCACGCCCTGTGGGCCAAGCTCACCCGTGACACGCGTGCCTACCTCATGCGGGTCTGGCGCTCGGGCGCTCTGTTCGGCAAGGAGCCGGATGAGGCGTTCTACGTCAAGTGTGACGAAGAGACCAACCCCCGCTACCTCATCGATGCGGGCCAGGTCAACGTCCAGGTGGGCATCTGCCCCGTGAAGCCGGCCGAGTTTGTCATCTTCTCGATCGGTCAGTGGGACGGCGGCGCTCTCATCGAAGAGTAGCCCCTGTCAGCAAGCCCCGGCAGCCTTGTGCTGCCGGGGCTTTCGCCTCTCTTTTGTTCTATTCGCGACGCTTTTCTATTCTCACTTTCTATAGGAGACGGCACTCCCGATGGAGTTCAAGACCGAGTACGAGTTCGTCCTTCCACGTGGTTACGTCGATGCCGATGGCACGGTGCACCGCGAGGGCGTCATGCGCCTTGCCAATGCCCGCGATGAGATCGTCCCTCTGAACGATCTTCGTGTGCAGCGCAACCGCGCCTACCTGATCATCGTGCTGCTCTCTCGCGTCATGACGCGGCTGGGCACCATGAACGACGTCAACACCGGCGTGATCGAGAGTCTATTCGCCGGAGATCTCCGCTTCCTCGAAGAGATGTACAACCGCATCAACGAAGACGAGTCCACCGTCCGTGTGACCTGTCCCGAATGCGGCCATCGCTTCGAGAAGGAGTTTGGTCGCCTGGGGGAATAGTGAGCTACCCCCTTGAAAACATTTTCAAGGAGGTAGCTTTCATCGCGTACCACTTCCACTGGCCACGCGATTCGGTCTTCCAGATGTCGCATCGTGAGCGACATCAGTGGGTGAAAGAAATCTCCCAGATCAACGAGAAGATCAACAAGCCGCGGTAGACTGCGCTTAGGAGAGCTGGGACGTGCGTCCAGGCATCACCATCGCCCACAGCAATGAGGTCAACCGGTCCTCCGACGAGGTCCGGAATGACATCACGGGCTTCATCGCGGCGGTTCCGCGCCAGAGATGGTGGCCGAACGCGCGCCCCGGTGACTTCTGCGAGCTGAACCTCAACTCGTTCGCCGACCTCGCTCGCAACCGCCATCGCGGGCTGTTCGACCCGGTCACCGTCCGCGCCATCAAGGCGTACTTCGCCAACGGCGGGCGCACCGCCAAGGTGTTCGGGCTGGCCATGGAGTCCAGCCAGGACCTCGCGCAGAGCGACCCCTTTGGCCAGCTGTTCATCGATCTCATCGGCCGCCTCCGCGCCGAAGAAGACGTCGCGCTGCTCACCATGCCGGCGCTCTGCTACCTCCCCATCGACATCGACCGGCGCGGGCGAGCCACCTTTGCCGGGCAGACGGTGATCGAGCTGCTGCTCGAGCATTGTCGCGAGATGAACAACCGCTTCCTGATCCTCGACGCGCCGCGCGATCTTCACGACAAGCCGCTGATGCGGTGGGTCAACAAGCTCCGCGACGACAACGTCGACACGTCGGCCTACGGCGCGATCTACTACCCCTGGCTCATGAACGGCGACGAGGTCTTCCCTCCCAGCGGGAGCGTCGCGGGCATCTACGCCAAGGTCGAACACGAGCATCAGCCCATGGGCATTCGCTGGCCGCCGGCCAACGAGGTCCTCGAGGGCGTCACGCACCCGTCGGTGCCGCTTCGCTGGAAAGAGACCGCCGAGTTCACCGACGCGGGCATCAATCCGATCCTCACCCAGAACACGCGGGGCGTTGTGATCTGGGGCGCCAGGACGCTGTCTCGGGACCCTCAGTGGCTCCACATCAACTCCCGGCGGATCATCTCGTACGTGACCGAGCAGATCCGGCGCGAGAGCGAGTGGGTGGTCTTCGAGAACCAGACCCCCGACCTCTGGAAGATCGTCGAGCGCATGGTCGGCGCGCGCCTCGACAAGCTGTGGAACAGCGGTCTTCTAGAGGGCAACAAGGAGGGCGAGCAGTACTGGGTTCAATGCGACAGCGAAGTGAACCCCCCAGAGATCCGCGATGCAGGCCAGATCCACTGCCGTGTCGCCCTGAAACCGATCGGAACGGCTGAATTTGTTGTGGTCGAGCTTCGCCTCGGGTAGAATCATCAAGGTATCGATTTGACTCCGCTTTCGGAGGTTTGTCATGGCATTCGCAGTAGATCTCGATCCGTACGGCAATTACTACTTTGCCCTCGAGATCAACAACGTAGAGGTTGCGCACTTCACAGAGTGCTCAGGTCTCAAGACGTCGACCACGGTCTTCGAGTTCGAAGAAGGTGGCCTGAACGGACGCACGCACAAGCGCGTCGGTCAGAGCAAGTGGGAGAACATCACTCTCCGCTATGCGACGTCTGCATCCACGTTCTTGCTCCAGTGGCGCGACCACTTCCTGCAAGACAAGTTCACCGACGGGTACAAGTTCCACGACGGCGCGGCTGTCAGTGGTAGCATCGTCATGAAGAACAACTCGGGTCGGGTTGTTCGTCGGTACTCGTTCAGCGAGGCCTGGCCCGTTTCCTGGGAAGGCCCCTCGTTCAATTCTGGCGGCTCCGAGCTCGCCATCGAGACCCTCGAGATCGCCCACAACGGTCTCAAGATCTCCGCCGAATAGTCTCCGTTCTTCTCCTCTGCTCTGTAGGAGCGCGCTATGAGTGACGCGCCTTCGATTCCCGGTATCGCCCTGGCCGAGCGCCTCTGTGCTCGAGGCATGCGACGCCTGAATATCGGACCCTCCCCGGTCTTTTACGAGCGCTTCGGCCTCGAAGATCCGTGGAACCACCTTTCCGGCTCGACCGAAGTCGGCTCCGACAACGAGATGTTCTCGTTCCTGTCGTCGGCGCCGTACTACGCACGCCTTCGCGCTCAGCAGTCTGCTGCAGCTCGGGCCCGTCGCCGCTTGCTCGACCGCATGGCCAAGCAAGAAGAGACGGCCCACGCGTCGCGTGCTCGTCGTCGGCTGACTGGTCTCGTTGGTGCTGGCAAAGGCACCAGTGCGGCCGGGTCGTGGATGCGCATGTCGCAGTCCGCGCTCTTCGACGGTGATCTCGTCACCCTCGAATCCGGCGCCCCCGAGGTCGAAGAAGAGGAGCAGGCGCCCGAGCGCCGCACCTACACCTCCACGCGTCGTCCCCGCACCCAGGTGGCGCGGAAGGCCCCGCAGCGAGCTGTGGCCGCCGCGGCTCCCATGCTCGACACCCGTGTCCTGCGTGCCCTCGAGCGCCTTGGTCTCAGCACCAAGGGCGAGGCCACCGAGATCATCGAGCGCGTCATCCAGGCCGTCTCGGCGGTGCCCGAGCGCGATCAGGTCGCCACCACGCGCCGCATCGTTCGCAAGGTTCGCGGCACCATGGGCCGCATGGCCCGCATGGTCGTCGACGAAGCCGCCCAAGAGACGGTCGTCGAGTCGGCGCGTCACACCGATGTCGCCCGTAGCCGCACCGCTGCTGTCGGCGGGACGGCGCGCAAGTCCCGCGCGCTGCGTCCGGTGTTGTCGTCCTCGCCGGCGATGACCGCCCTCCAGTTCGAAGAGCCCGAAGCACAGACCGAAGAGGCGCCCCGGCCCCGTCGTCGTCGTGCCCCGGTCGCCCCGGCCCAGCGCACCACGGCGCACCGGGATCTGCCCGTCGCCGACGTGGCACGCGATGTCCGCACCCAGCGCGTGAGCGGCCGTGCCGGTCCGGCTGTGGCGGTGCGCACCGAGCGCACCCCTGCTCCGGCCCTCCCGCAGACGCCCGCCACGGCACGCGTTGCGCGACTCGCGGTCGAGAACTCCCGGAGCCAAACCAGCAGCTCAGACGTCCGCCGCGGAATGGCCGCGACCGGAATGACCGACGCTGCTCCCGTCCAAGCCCGCACGGCGCGCGTCGCTGCTCGGTCCCTGGCGGCGCGGCCTGGCGCGTCCACGGCTGCTCGGGTCTCGCTGGCCTCGGCCCCCCTCTCTTATGTCGACGTCCAGACCGACGACGGTGTGGTCGCTCCCGTCCGCGACGTTCGCCGCCGCCGCCGGGCCCTCGAGGTCCGTACCGGCGACGTGCGGCGCGCACCTGTCGCGTCCAGCGATGTGCACTACGTCCAGCCCGACGCACCCGATGCGCCGGTCGACGCCAGCGCTCCCGCGCCGCGTCGTGCCACGACGCGCACCGAGCGTGCTGCTTCGGTCACGCACCGCACCCCCCGCCGCACCGCAGCTGCTGCCACCGCGGCGCAGGTTCTGCCCACCGAGCGCCTCGCTGCTCGGTTGACCGCAGCCGTCGAGCCCCGTCGTCGAAGCCTCATCACGGCGACCCCCACGGCATACGTCGAGCCCTTCTTCAGCGAAGCTTCCGAAGACGACGCGGCCCCCGCGCCCCGTCGCGCTCGTGCCGCTCGTGCCGCTGCTACCGCTCCTGTGGTCCAGGCGGGTACGGGTGAGCCCGTCGCCGCTGCGGCCGATGCCTCGCCGGCTCGCCGTGCTGCTCGTCGGCTCGACGCCCCGGCCATGGCTTCGGACGCGCCCCAGGTGCCGCTGCGCTCTGCCGCGGCGTCCAGCTTCACGACGCCGTCGGTCCGGGCCTTCGCCCGAGCCGCCCAGGCCGAGCGTGTCGATTCACGCGGTTCCGAGCTCGTCACGCCCGATGTGACGGCCCACGTCCGCAACAACCCGGTTCGTCGCAGCCAGCTGTACGCGCCGGCCATGCAGGCCATCGCGCCCGAGCTGCCCGAAGCCCCCGAGGCCGACGTCGCTCCGGCTCGTCGCCGTGCCCCGGCTGCCGCGCGCCCCTCGGTGCGTGCTGCATCACGCTCGGTCGACGTGCCGCGTGTCGATGACCGCGGCCGCGTCCAGCTCACGAGCAGCCCCGTCTCCTATGTGGCTGACCGCGCCATGGCGGCGCCCAGCTCCACCACCGACGACGCTCCGGCGCTCGCTCCGCGGCGCACCGTGCGCAGCCGAGTCGCGGCGCCCAGCGCTGTGGTGCTGCAGCCCGAGGTGGCCCAAGAAGCCGAGGCCGTCGCCGCTCCGCGTCGTCGCTCCTCGACGGCTCGGGTCGCCGAGCGTGCGCAGGCCGCTGCGCCTCGCGCCTGGGAATCGCCGTCTGCCGCTCCGGTGGT
Source organism: Myxococcota bacterium (assembly GCA_965216925.1). Classification (GTDB taxonomy): domain Bacteria; phylum Myxococcota_A; class UBA796; order UBA796; genus CAYYHT01. Next base: position 592,923 of record CBDCGT010000002.1, read on the forward strand.
CGACGTCACCCCGGCGGCGCATCGTGCCGAAGAACGCACCGAGGCTGGCCGCTCCGCCCGCACCCGTCGCATTGCAGCGGCGGCTCCCGGCGCAACGCTGGTCCAGCCCGATGTGACCGACGCGATCGAGGCGTCGCCCACGTACCGCACGCCGCGTCGTGCCGCTCCTGCGGTCCGCAACAGCGCCGGGCAGGTCGTCCGCGCTCGCGGTGCGGTCGCCAGCACCGCGGCCAATGCGGTGGCTCGCTTCGCGGCCCCCGCCGCCGAGGCGCCCCGTCAGCAGCGTGTCGCTCGCCGTCCGATGTCGCACATCGGCACCGACTTCCGCTGGCTCGCCAGCGATGCGGCGCCCGAAGTGGTCGAGGCCGCTCCGGCACCCCGTCGTCGTGCATCGCGCGGCATCGACATGGGTGCGGTGCTCCGCGAGGTCAACGCCGCAGTGCGCGCCGCCGAGCGCTCCGAGCGTCCGGCCGCCGTCGGTCGCAGCATCCGCCGCGCCTTCGGCGACGACGTGCCGCAGGGCATCGTTCGTGCCGCCCGCAACATCGCGAGCGTCGGCGCCCAGGTACTGGTCACTCGCGACGGCGAGATCGAGCTCGAAGAGACGCCGTCGGCCTGGGCCGAGAGCCGTGCCGCGGCATCTGCCACGCACAGCCGGGCGCCGAATGTGCGCACCATCCGTCGCGTGCTGCCCGCGCCCACCGAGGTGCTTCAGAGCCCAATTGCTCGTGCCTCCGAGCGCAGCGAGCGGGCCACTCCGGCCCGACGCCGTCCCTCGGTGGCTCGTACCCAGCAAGAGTCCGGTCGCTTCGTGGCACGCAGTGCTCGCCCGGTGGCTTCGGCCACCACGGTGCGCACGCCGGTTGCCGAGCGTGTCGAGCTCGCCGCCGAGCCCACCATGCGCCGCATGGCCACCTTCGGACTCGGCAGCCCCGTCCTCCCCGTTGGCTTCGAAGAGCCGATGCCCGAGGTCGACGAGGCCACCGGTGCACTGCGCCGTCGCCCCTCGGCACGAGCCGCTGCTGCCGAGCCCGGCCAGCGTGCGGTTCGCCCGCTCGACGCCACCCTCGACTACGTGGGCCAGCCCGAGACCCGAGCGGCCCGCCGCCAGGCCGTCGCCCAGGCTCGCGTGGTTCGCAGCCGCCGCACCCAGACCGACGAAGCCGGTCGCATGGTGCCGCAGCGCCGCACCCGGCGCCCGGCCGGTGTCGCCCCCGAGGGCACCGTGGTGGCGCCCGAGTTCGCCTTCGACGACGCCGCAGACGCTGCGCCCAACTGGGCCCGGCGGGCGGTGCGCGGCACGGCGGCCACGGCGACCGACTACCGTCGCGACAAGCGTGCAACGCCCGGCGCGAGCGTCCGGGGCCGCGGCATGCTGCAGGCGCTGGCTCGCGCCGACCGCCCCGAGGACGTGATTCGCGTCATCCTCGAGCGCACCGAAGGCAAGAGCAGCTTCGCCACGGACCTTCCGTCGCCGGTGGCGCACCTGGTCGAGCGCATCGTGCGCATGCAAGACGAGGCCGCCCACAGCGAAGAGGGTGCCACGCGTCCATCGCGCCGCACCATCGAGACCGACGAGGTCTTCAAGCCGGTCTTCCGCGGCAACACGCAAGACACCGAGAACACGGCCAACACATTCACGACGCTTTCGCGCCGCGCCCGGGGTGCTCGCACCACCGATGGCGTGGGTGCTTCCGGCGCCATGAAGCTGGCCAGCAAGCTGAACAAGCTCATCCATCTCGCAGAGGCAGACCGCCGCAAGGCTCACGAGCACGTGCGCATGGCCGAAGGCCAGGCGGGTGCCCGAGCTGGCGACGCTCCCGACGCGGCGGTGCGGCAGCGTTCCGAGGAGCCTGTGAACATGCAGGCGCTGTACCGCGACGTGTTCGAGAGTGTTCTTCGTGAGATTGAGTCGTACCTGTTCCGCAATCAGGGCGACCCGGATGGTTGGTCGTAGTAGTCTAAGTTTCTAACTGGTGTTTCTTTAATTTATTTCGCAAGCAGGGAGAGCCACATGGCTGGTGGACACAAAAAGGCGTCCTTCACCAATCTGGATGCTGGAGCGTCGTTCCAGGTCCAGTTCAACCCGAAGGAATTCAAGCTCGATGAGACCGCAGCTTGGAAAGACTCGGACGAGTTCCAGCAAGAGAAGCCTCTGCTGACGTTCGATCGGGGCAAGCCTTCGGTCGTGACGATGGAGCTCATCTTCGACACCACCGACACCGGTGAGTGCGTCGAGCTCATGTTCGTCCGCGAAGTCCGGTCGCTGCTCTCCGTCACCGTCGAAGAGACGAAGGACGGCAAGACGATCAAGCGCCCGCCCCACGTGAAGTTCGAGTGGAAGGACTTCACCTTCGACTGCATCGTCGAGAAGGTCAGCGTCACCTACCTCATGTTCAAGGCCGACGGCACGCCTCTGCGTGCGAAGGTCAACGTGACGCTCAAGCAGCGCAAGCTCGAGACCATCCAGACGCTGTGGACCAACGTCGATCCGCTCTCGGCCATGGAGTCGATGCTCGAGGGCAGCGGCACCGCCAAGGGCAACGGCGACGACGAGCAGGACGGCACCGAGCTCTCGGCCAAGCAGGGCGAGGTCGGTGAGGGCGAGACCGCCAACCAGATCGCGCACAAGTACGGCCAGGAAGACTGGCGTCCCATCGCGGCCGCCAACAACTGGAACAACCCGATGGAGCCGCCACCCGGCCCCGCGGTCATCCCGTCCGATGCGGTCGCTGCGTCCATCTTCACGCACCTCAACAACTCCGAGTCTCCCGCCAACTGGGGCGACTTCGAGGGCGAGCTGCACCCCGACAGCAACAACGCTGACGCGTGGGACATCGGTGAGGGCGAGTTCGAGCACAACATCGTCGAAGAAGAAGAGGTCGTGTTCTCGTCCTACGAGGGCGAAAACGTCGAAGCCACGACGATGGAGTTCAGCTACGGCGAAGACAACGTCGCCGAGTTCAGCGAGACGTACGGCGGCGACGTCGAGGCCACCACGATGGAGTTCGGCGAGTCCGAAGGCATCGAGATGGGCGAGGCGGCCGAGTACGGCGGTCACACCTACGGCGAAGAGAACGTCGCCGAGTTCAGCGATGCGTACGGCGGCGACGTCGAGGCCACCACGATGGAGTTCGGCGAGTCCGAGAACGGCGATCTCCTCGGCTCCGAGAAGAGCGAGTTCGGCGGCTTCACCTACGGCGAAGAGAACGAGGCCAACTTCAGCGAGACCTACAGCGGTGACGTCGAGGCCAGCACGATGGAGTTCGGCGAGTCCGAAGGCATCGAGATGGGCGACGCGGCCGAGTACGGTGGACACAGCTACGGCGAAGAGAACGTGGCCGAGTTCAGCGACACCAAGGCCGGCGATGTGGCGGCAAGCACCACCGAGATTGGTGCTTCCGACAAGGCAGCTGGTGATTGGAGCGGTGGCGGCGGCGGTGCCAGCGGTGGCGGTCGTCAGGCCAACCCCGGCGACTCGTCGATGACCACGGCCGAGCGCAACCTCGACCAGGGCGTCGCCAGCGTCGAGAGTGCGGGCAACTCGCTCAACGAGACGAGTGACAAGATCCTCGACAAGGTCGACACCATCAAGGCCAAGATGCAGAAGCAGGTCGACCACCTCACGAACGAAGACACCAAGGCAACCGACCCGGACAAGTACCTGGGCTAAGCACCACTTCGGGGGCCTCGGCCCCCGTCTCCGGGAGGGGATGAACCATGGCAAATGTCAATAGCGGAGGGGGCCAGCGCAACGTCACGCCGAAGTTCAAGGCGACCGTTGCCGGCCAGGAAATCCAGCAGTCCGACACGAAGGGCTTGGTCTACCTTTCCATCGAAGATCACCTCGACATGATTGGGGTCGCGCAGATCTCCATCAACATCGGTGGCATGAAGTGGAAGGGCATGGAGGTCGGCGCCGAGGTCGAGGTCGAGGTCGGCCAGACCGGGCGCAAGATGTTCAAGGGCAACATCACGTCCCTTCGCCACTCGTGGCAGAAGGGCAACGAGGTGCTCACGATCGTCGCGCACGACCCGCTGATCAAGATGGCATCGTCTCGTGAGACGAAGGTGTACGGCGAAGACCCGTACACGTCGCCCAGCAAAAAGGACAGCGAGATCGTCAGCGCGGTCATCGGCGCTGCGGGCTGTTCGGCCGGCAAGGTCGACGACACCAAGGTCAAGCACAAGTACGTCTTCCAGCGCAACGAGTCGCACTACAACTTCTGCAAGCGCCTGGCGAGCCGCAACGGCTACCTGCTTCGCGCCAACGAAGGCAAGATCGACTTCATCAAGGCCGAGTTCGGTGGAGAGACCGAGATCGGCCAAGAGATGCTGCTGTCGCTCGACTACCAGCTCGACCCGAGCCAGGTTCCCAAGAACCTGACCGTCATCGGCTGGGACTACAACGCCAAAGAGAAGGTCGAAGGAACGGCCGCGTCGGGTGACATCGTCACCATCGGCGGTGGCGAGAATGTCGGCAGCAAGAACGGCGAGACCTGGGCGGCCGACAGCTACATCTCGGATGTGCTGGTCACTACCCAGAGCGGCGCCAAAGAGATGGCTGTCGGTGAGCTCAACCGCTTGGCACGGCGCTTTATGCGCGGTCGCGCGGTCATCCAGGGCAACGGCGAGATCAACGCCGGATCCGTCGTGAAGTTCAAGGGGCTGTTCGAGAAGTTCAACCCCACGGCACTCGTGGTCAGCACCCGACACATCGTCGAGCCGACTCGCGGCTTCACCACCGAGATCCAGTTCTGCGGCAACACCTGGCCCACATAGGGTCGACGATATTTCGGGGCCTCGGTGCCCCGTGGTACCAGTCTCCGAGGTGAAGAAGACCGGGTTCCCGCATGGGGACCCGGTCTTTGGCTTTTCTGGGATCCGGCCTTGGAGCGGGGCACCACCTGTGGTGGAATGCGCTTCTCTCTTCTCTCGGGTCCCCGGAGGATTTGGTGCGCAAGGACTTCCTTGGTCGCGGCTGGTGGTTCCCCTTTCGCTTCGACCCCGCGTCAGGCGGGGTGGCCATGAGCGAGTTCGAGGAGAACATCCGCCAGTGCATCACCGTCATCCTGGGCACCAAGCCCGGTGAGAGGCAAATGCTTCCCGAGTTCGGGTGCCGTATGCACGAACTCATCTTCGCTCCAAACACCGACGCCACTGCCACGATGGTCCAACACCACGTCGAGCAAGCTCTCATGACTTGGGAGCCTCGTATCGAGGTCGAGTCTGTCAATGCCTGGCCCGATCAGGCCGGCATGGTTCGCGTCGAGGTGAAGTACTCCATCATCTCGACCGGACAGGCCCAGGAAGTGAACGTCACGCTGAACCAGGGGTAAGGCAGCACCGATGCCGATCCGACCGCCCAACCTCGACGACCGCCGCTACGAAGACATCGTCCGCGAAGCGCGCGCGCTCATTCCCCAGTATTGCCCCGAGTGGACCAACCTGGGTGATGCCGACCCCGGCATGACCTTGGTTCAGCTGTTCGCGTGGATGACAGAGATGATCATCTACCGTCTGAACCGCGTCCCCGACAAGACCTACGTCCACTTCCTCAACTTCATCGGTGAGGAGCGTCGCGACGCGCGTGCCGCCACCGTGCCGCTCACTTTCCAGCTGCGCGGCGAGGGCAAGTCGGTTGCCGAGATCCCGCCCTACACCCGGTGCTCTACCAAGCAAACCGAGGGCGTCGACGCGCTGCACTTCCTGACCACCGAGCCGGTCACGGTGCACGACGCCAACGTCACCCGGATCGTTGCGGTCAAGGCGGGCATGCGGCCCCAGGTTCGCGAGATCCCCTTCGACGCGCACCAAGAAGCGCCCAAGGCCTTGCTGTTCGGCGGTGGATCCGGCGTGCAGATCTGGAAGATGGATCCGATCGAGCACGGTCCGCGCAGCTACACGCCCTACCAGTTCCTTTACGTCGCGCACGACGACTTCCGGCTCATGAACTACGCGCTCGAAGACGGCACTGCCGTCGGACGCCTGCGGATTCGCAGCGCCGACGCCGAGAGCCTGCCCGTCGCGGCGGTGTTCAAGTGGGAGTACTACACCGGCGACATGGAAGAGCCCTGGGTGGCCGTCGAGCTCGACGAAGACTCCGAAGAAGAGGTGCTCGGTCTCCCCGAGATTCCGCTCAAGACGCACCTTCCCAGCCTCACCGAGCTCGATCACTTCGGCATCGACACCGATCGCTTCGGCATTCCCAAGCCGCTCGACAAAGAGAAGTGGTGGATCCGCGGCACGGTCGACTACGAGCGCTGGCTTGCACACCGCATGCAAGACGATCTCGAGATCAGCTGGGCCGACGATCGTGGCGGCGAAGAGCGCTCGATCAACAACTGGGATGTGCGCGCCACGGGCCGCTACCTCGAGTTCTTCATCCAGGACATGCCGCCCATCCGCGGCGGCTGGACCGTGCGCTTCACCATGATCGACCGGTCCATGAACGCGGGCCGCAACTCCTACCTGCCTCGCTACAAGTGGATGTACCGCCGCGGCAGCGAGTGGGAGGTCATCCCCAACGAGCGCGTGCGCTACCAGGACACGTCGGTGGTGCTCACGGGCCCCATGAACGACATGGCCAGCGACGGCTACAACCTTCGCGCCGAGCGGGTCGAGACCGCGTTCTTGCGTGGTTTCATCACCGACCTCGATCTGGATCTCACCTGGCTGCGGCCTGTCGAGCTGTTCCTGGCCGCAGGCCCCGAGACGGGTGCCGCTGCCGAGGTTCCCACCTGGGAGCTGCCCACGCTGCCCTTCCAGCCGGCGCCGACACTGCCGCCGCTGCTGGGCATGAAGTTCTTCGTGGGCTCCGACATCTTCGAGAACCGGGCCCAGAAGAAGGTCATGGTCGAGATCGAAGTCGGCTTCGAGTGGGAGGGCGAGCCCATCGAGGAGCCGTCCGACCTGTACCATATGCAGCTCACCTACCGTGCCGCCGACACCTGGCGCGTGGTGTGGACCGACGAGGGCACCTTCCAGGAGTTCACCTGGGCCAACCTCGATCCCGAGGGCGCGCTTCAGAAGTACCGGCGCAAGATCCTGATCGAGCTCGACCCCCGTACGCAGCTCAAGGGGCTGCACCGTGCGGTCATCAGCGGCCGGGAATCCACCTGGCTGCGCCTCGAGCTCTCGCGCAGCACGCTCACCAAGGCGCCCAAGAAGAACGATCCGCCCACCCCCATCACCATGAAGATCCACGCGGTCACGCTGGGCTACGACGGGCAGCTGGGCAAGAAGGTCTACGAGCAGCCCATGCCGGGCCCCAAGATGGCCACCGTCGAATACCGCGACCAGAACCGCCGGCTCTCGCGCACGGTCACGCGCTCGGCCGGTCGCCTGGCCGAGGACTACCCCTTCGACACCTTCATCGACATCAGCGACGACGCCGGCGTCAAAGACAAGAAAGACAAGAAGGACAAGGCAGCCGAGGCCGACGGTCACCAGGCGCTGTACTTCCACTTCGACAAGCCCTTCCCCCGCGGGCAGCGCCACACCATGCTCTTCAAGACGCGTGGCGAGACCTACCTGCCGGAGGACATCTCGGTCGACTGGCAGATCCTCGAGAAGTCCGACAAGGGGCGCGTCACTTGGGGGCGCCTGGTCGCAGCCGGCGAAGAGTCCGGGGTGCCGGACTTCATGATGAACCGCACCGGCACCATGGCCTTCAACTACCCCGATCCCAAGCCCGAGCCGGGTGAGGGCACGTGGCTGCGGGCCATCTTCCGGGCACCGCCCGGCGAAGACCTGCCGGCGTGGCCGCCGGTGAGCCACGTGATGCTCAACACCGTCACGGGCATCAACCTACACGCCTTCCGGATGGAGAAGTTCAGCGGGCTCGGCGTACCTCACCAGCCCATTCAGCTGCGCCGCTTCCCGGTGTTCCTGCACAAGCTCGAGAGCGATCAGAGCGAGTTCACGCACCCCGACCGCTTCGCCGACATGCGGGTCTTCGTCACCGAAGACGACGGCGTGCGGCGCGAGTGGCGCAAGGCGCCGGGCAACTCCATCCTCACCGCCACCAAAGACGACCGGGTGTTCATCATCGATCCGGTCGAGGGCACGCTCACCTTCGGAAACGGCATTCGCGGCCGCATGTTGCCGGTTGGCAACTTCAACGTCGCGGTCGAGGTGTACCACACCATTCCGGGCGATGCCGGCAACGTCCGGCCAGGCGCGGTGGCCGTCGTCGAGGGCTACGGCGACATCGCCTCGGTGCTCAACCTGCTGCCCGCCACTGGTGGCCGCAACGCCGAGAGCATCGAAGAGATCATTCGCCGGGCGCCGTCCATCCTCACCAGCCGCGATCGCGCGGTGACCCGAGCCGACTTCGAGATCATCGCCGGCGAGGCCTCGGGCGAGGTGGCTCGTGCGGCCTGCGAAGGCAAGATGGGCGACGACGGCGTCGTGGGCGTCGTGATCCTGCCGCAGCGCCGCGAGGGCGAGGTCGTTCCCGACCCGTTCTTGTCGGCGGGCCTCAAGGAGCACGTGCAGCGCTACCTGGGCAAGCGTTGCCTGGTCAACGTCACCCCCGAGGTGCGCCTGGCGACCTTCCTCGAGGTCGATGTGTCCCTGCACCTTCGCCTGCGCCCCAACGCCAACATCCTTCAGGTGCGCTACCGCGCCCAGAAGTGGGTCGAGAACTTCCTCGATGCGTACACCGGCGGCCTCGACGGCAAGGGCTGGCCCTTCCACGGCACGCTGTTCGCGCAGGACTTTGGCCGAATGGTGAGCGACATCGCCGAGGTTCGGCACGTCACCGACGTGCAGCTGTTCTCGATCGATGCCAAGCGGGACAACCCGCCTCCAGGATGGGAAGAAGGCTCCGGCCTGGACACCCTGGTGCTCGACAAGCATGACCTGTTTGCGATTCGCAAGGTCCGGGTCATGTCCGAGGATGGTGGGCAGTGAGGCGTAGGCGGCTTCCAAGCCGGCGAAACCGGCGTCAGGCGGGCTTGGTCCAGGCCGAGGCCACCACGGATCTGCGCTTCCTCGAGCAGGTGGTGTGCATCCAGTTCCCGGTCAACAACGCTCGCTCGTACCTGGCTCGCAACATGGCCAACAAGATCGGCTTCAAGCTGGTCGAGGCCCAGCGCGGCGAGCAGGTGGGCCACGTTCGCCTGGTCGAGGTCAAGCACGCCAACAGCTCAGAGAAGACCTGGGTTCGCGGCATCCGAGTGCTGGCCAATGGCGAGCCCGCCAGCTTCTATGTGCCCGATCACCTGGTACAGATCGTTCCCGAGGTCGACGGCGCCTCAGCCGTCAGCCGCACCCTGTCGGTCGAAGACGAGATCATCCTGCACGTCCCGGTGCGCGGCTACCTGCGCTTCTTGCCGGCGATCTTCCAGGGCGAGGGCCCGGTCTCGGCGCGTCGCATCACACGCACGCGGGACTCGGCGCTGCAGCGCTGGGGCAACGCAGGACCCAACGAGGCCTTTGTCGACATCGACCTCGACGAAGACCCCATCCGCCGCTTCCTGTTCCTGTTCCAGCACGAAATGACCACGCTCACCGACCAGATCGACCGCATGGCCGACCTGACCGATCCGCTGTTGGTCGACTCGCGGTTCTTGCCGTGGCTCGCCAGCTGGGTCAACTTCCCGCTCGACGAGTCGCTGCCCATGAATCAGCAGCGAGAGCTGGTGCGGCGAGCCATCCGCTTGGTGCGGACCCGCGGCACGCGCGCGGGAATCGAAGAGATGGTGCGGGTGCTCACGGCCGCTCCGGCCCGCATTCGGGAGCGCATTCGCCCCAACCCGGCCGTGCTGGGCACCATGAACCTCATCGGCGGCCGTGACGTCGTCGAGCGCTACTACAAGAAGGAGCCCCAGGGCGCCCACCTTGTGGAGCCCTCGGGTCGCCGGGACACCACCTATTTCACCCTTACCCTCGAGCCGCGCGATCGCTTCGAGGGACGCTTTGGCGAGCGCGCAGGTCCAGTCCTGCGCCAGATCACGAAAGTCGTGAGCCAGGAGCGTCCCACCCACGTTGCCTTCGTCATCCAGTTCGACGACCGACAAGCAAGCGCCTAGGCGCCTGTTTAGGAGACCACGTTGTCCTTTCAGCACTCCCTCCGCCGCCTGAGCCCCTTCGAAGGCCTGTGTCTGACGGCCGGTGACCTGCTCGACGAGCAGCTGTACCACCGCCGTTCCCTGCAGCGGCACGCCCTGTTCTTGCACGGCTACGGCATCGTTCAGGGCCTGCAGGTCGAGCTCGAGCAGAAGGCGCGCAAGTACCTGGCCGTGATCAAGTCCGGCTACGGCATCACCAAGGAGGGACAGGGCGTTCAGCTGATGCAGGACGTTCAGGTTCCCCTCGAGGTGCCCAAGCAAGACGGCGAATACATGCTGTGGCTCTTCCACGTCGAGCGGCCTGACTCCGACACCGGGCGTCCGGTGTTCGATACCCAGGAGCAGCGCGAGTCGCGCGTGCTCGAAGACTGCGCTCCCCGCCTGCACCCCGCCGACGAGGTGCACGACGACGCCATCGCCATGTGCCGCATCAACGTGCGACTCGGCCGCATGGTTCAGGTCCAGCTTCCCGTGCCGCGAGCCGGTCGACGGGCCCGCGCCGCCGAGTCCTACCTCAAGCCTCGCGTGCTCGACTACATCCGCCTCAACAAGAAGATCATGGGCTTGCTGTTCCGCACCGCGCTGCTCAAAGAGCTCGGCATCTTTGCGTTCGGCTTCTACTCGGCGCTGGTGGCGGCCGAGTTCTTGCTCATCGAAGAGGGCACCACCGACCGCGTGCTGTACCGCACCGCGGGCAGCGTCATCGTGTACGGGCACGACTTCTTCAACCCGCTGCCCCACACCACTGACCGCATCTCGCAGTACACCGAGTTCATCCGCCGTGTGAACGCCGAGATCCCTGCCCCCGACCAGGGTGACGAGACGTGGCTGCGTTGGTTCCAGCAGTTCGAGCGCTTGCTGCAGCCGCTGCAGCGCATCGCCGACGAGCTCGAGTCCACCGTCGAGGCCATGCGCTAGGCGGCCGAGCGCTCGACGGTGAACCGTTGGAGCGTATGATGGTCACTCTCTTGCAGAGGTCGCCCGCATGAGCATGCCCGCAGCACCCCAAGACGCAGGAACCGTCCCGGTTCGGGTCCAGGTCATCGACATGGACCCCTTTGCGCTCGATCTCGTGGTGCCCACGTACCTGCCCATTCGGGACCTGTCGGCTCGACTCGCTCGGGACGCGGGGTTGGGCGGCTACTGGGAGGACGGCACCCGCCGCATCTTCTGGGTTCGTGCGCGCGGGCGCGTGCTTCAAGACGAAGAGAAGCTGCAGGATCTGGGCATCGTCCCGCACGAGCTGCTGCACCTGCTGCCTCAGCCTCCAGCCGGCTCTGGCGTGCAGGAGCGGCCGCCGGAGTATCCCCAGAACAAGGGTTACGCCGCCGGTGGCAACGCGGCTCTGGTGGGCGGCCTGGCCCAGATGGGCGTGTGGGCCTTTGCATGGACGATGGCGCTGTCGCTCAACCAGGGCTTTCTGGTCAGCTTCTTGCCGGCCATTGCGCTGGCGCTGCACGTCACCAGCTTCAGCCGGCACATCTTTGGCGGCGAGGGAACGGCGGTCCGCATTCCCATCGCCGGGCTGGGCATCTACTTCCCCATGATGGGCATCGTGCTCATCTCGTCGTGGATCTGGGCGGGCATCGAGCCCATGGCGATGTTCGCGCCGCTTGTTCTGGGTGTGTTTGGCGGCATGATCGGCGTGCTCATGAGCTGGCTGGCCTGGTACGGCGCGGTCGAGCCGCTGCCCGAGCGTACCGCCGCCCATGTCCTGGCCGAAGAGCAAGAGGCCGTCTACGCCTGTGGCATCTGCGGGCTGGATGTGCCTCCCGATGTGCGCACCGACTGCATGTACCGCTGTGGACGCGTCTTCCACACGGGGTGCTACCAAGCGCGCCAGTCGGTGTGGAACAAAGAGGGTTGCGCGGTCTGCGGCTGGGTGCCGGGCCAGGGGGCACAGCCGGGCGTGGCCTAGTGCGCACCCTGTGGGTGCAGCCCGTCGTCGTCGGGCGGCGGCGTCCAGCGCGCCAGGATGCTCAGCGCGCCCTGTGCGCCCATGCGCCAGAGCAGGTTGCCCGCACGAATGCGGTAGGCACGGGCTGCTTGCAGGTCGCCCGCGGCGTAGTGCGCCTCCATCGTGAGCAGCGCGGCTTCGGCGACCAGGATGCCGTTGCGGCGGTGTCTTCCGGTCTCGAGCTGCTCGGCGGCGATGCGGTGCACGTCGGTGAGTGAGCCGAGCTGCAGGTAGATGGCGCCCAGCAGGATGTTCGCGACCGAGGAAAGCGCGATGTCTGCGGCGCCGGCCGACGCCTTGCGCAGCTCGAGCGTGGGACGCAGCAAAGCCTGAGCGGGCTCGCCCGAGGCCGCGCGGGCAAAGCAGATGGCCGCGGTACGGTCGAGAGATGGCGGCAAGCCGCGCAGCCAGTCCAGGGCCGCCGCCGGTTCTCCGTCGCCGATCGCTTGCCCAAGCCGGTCGTCGGGGGCCGCGAGCAAGGGGGGGAGCTCGGGCTGGCCAGGCAGGATGCCGCCCACGATTGCCGCCAGGCTGTCGTTGGCCCGCCGGCGGAGACGCTTCATGCGGCGCGCGGCCCGGGTGAGGCCGGCGCGAAGACCGGCCGGCTCGACCTGCCTCTTTTGTGCAGCCCGGGCGATCTCGACCAGCAGCTGCAGCAGCTCGGCCACGTCCTGATCGACGGCCTGGATGGCCTCGACAAGGCTGCCCACGGGCGCGCCGCGGCTCCATAGGCTCGCCACCTCGGCCACCACCATGGCGAGTCCGGCGTAGCGAACCCGGGTTCTGGCCGCGACCGAGGCGAAGCGCTCGGCCGCCTGCACCGCCGCCTTGTACAGGGGCGCGTCGGGCTCTTCGCCGCCGCCGGTCATCTGCTTCATGATGGCGTCGAGCCCGAGCGGGTCGTCGGGATCGACCTCGGGCTCGGCGCCCACCAGATCGGGGATGAGCAGCCCGGGGTCCTGCAGATCGAGCAGGGCCTCGAACGAGGCGTCGAGCCAGGTACGCGCCTCGGGCGCCAGGGGCCGGTGGCGGACATGGGGGCCCTCGGAGCCGATCTGGTCTTGCAGCAGGCGAGCGGCGAGCGGGATCTTCTTGCCGGTCTGATCGGCGAAGATGCGCATGGCGTGCATTCGGTGGCGCCGAGCGTCGAGCTCGAGGCAGAAGTCGACGAAGGCACTGGTGGACGCCGTGGCGCCGCCGTACACGGCCGGCGAGGTGAGCAGCACCCACGTGGCGATGGCACCCCCACGCGCGCGGCTGTGCAGCACGCGGCCATGCGGGTCTTGCAGCACAGGCGCTGGCGGCCGCAGCAGGGCAGCGGCGGCCCGCCACGCGAGACCCGGCGAGGCCCACCGGCTGATCCCCGTGGCCCAGTCGGTCAGCGAGGCGCCCACGACCTGGGGGGTGGGCTGCAGCAGGGCGTCGATCGTCCACGATGCCGACATGTCCCAGGGGCGGGCAACGGCCCGGATCACGTCGAAGTAGTCGCTCTCCTCGGGGGGCAGCTCGTCATCGGGCATCGGCTCCAGGAAGATCTGGCGGTCTTCGCTTCGCTTGGCCCCGGGATTCCAGCTGGACGTGAGGTCGTCGATGGTCAGGTCGCCGTCATCGGCGAGGGGATCGTCGTCGCCGCCGTGGGTGACCCCCTCCTTCTCGTCGCCCCGCTTTCGCAGGCTTGGTCCCATCTCGACACCGCCGCCTCCGCCGTCGGCGGGCGTGTTGATCATGGCGGCCAAGCCGGCGTTGCCGACCTGGTTCTGCATTCGCTGGTGTTCGGGCTCGGGAGTCTCGAGCTCGGGGCCCTGCTCCTCTTGCTCGACCGCTGCGCCCTCGTGCTGAGGGGCTTGGTTGCGCTTTTTCTGGTCGAATGGACCGGGCAGGCAGGGTTCCTGTGCGTGGCCGGATTGGCGCCGGATTCGCGTGATATTGTACCGCACTTGGCTGCAGGGGGCAGCGTGGGGTGGAGTGCGAATGAGCAAGCTTGGCGACCTGGAACTCACAGGGCGCAGCATCGATGGTCCGGCTGCCGATCTGGTCGAATGCGTGAATGCCAAGGGGCTCAAGTTCACCGCCATTCAGCTTCACGAGGCGCATCGCGACCACCCAGACCTGCTTGATCGGGTCGAGAACGCAATGGACTTCCTGCGCAAGCCGGGGGTCGACGATGTGGTGCCGCTCACCGAGTTCATCGCCGACGACGGCGCCCTGCTGTACCCCACCGGCACGGGCTGGTCGGTCGCCGAGGTGGTGCGTGTGCTGGCCGATCTGGGCGAGGAGGGGGGCGTGCGTGCCGGGTTGGAGCTCGCCTACCGGGCGTCACAGAGCCTGCTCGACGCGTGCGAGGCGGGTGAGAAGCACGAGATCTACAACCACGGCAACGTCAATCCGTGGACGCTGTTCGTCAAGCCCGACGGCACCGTGCGGGTCATCGGCTACGGCATCCCACAGGTCGAGATCTACACCTTCCTCGACGACGAGACCGAGCTCCCCGAAGAAGACTCGTTCCGCTACTGCCCTCCCGAGCGCCTCGAGGGCGAAGAAGAGGACATCACCACCGATCTGTTTGGGCTGACACTCGTGGCGGTGGAGCTGATGATCGGGCGGCCGGTCTACGACGGCCTGGTGAGCGACCTGCGCCAGCAGGCAAGCCGCGCCGAGGGGTCGTACCGGCTCTACAAGTGGCGCGACAAGCTGCCCGAGACCGTGCGCGACGTGCTGTCCAGGGCGCTCAAGTACGACCTGGACTCCCGGCACGCCGACCCGCTCGACTTCGTCTACGCCGTGCACGACATCCTGAACTCCATCGACGCCGACGGTCCGTCCCTGGCCGAGATCGCCAACATGGTCAAGCGCGAGACGATGACGGGCGACACCCCCATCACCGGCGGCGCCACCACCATGCTCACCAAGGCCGAGCTCGCGCGGCTGGCCGGCGACATGGAAGACGTCGAGGCCGCCCCACTGGACGCGCCGCGGCGACCCCGCCCCTCCGATGAGCCCGAAGAAGAAGAGGACGACGAGCCGTCGCGCTGGGGCAGCGTGAAGCGCGGTGGTGGGCGTCGGGGACGCAAAGACGAAGCGGCGGCCGAGAAGCCCAAAGAGGCGGCCAGCCCGGGAGGCGACCGCAAAGACCGGCTTCGTGACCGCCTTCGCGGCGGTCGTGGCCGCGAGGAGTCCAAGGCCGAGCCCAGCAAGGACCGCAAGGCCGACCTTCGCTCCCGCTTGCGCGGCAGCCGGGACGGCCCCCCCAGCAAGTCCAAGGGCGACGATTCCGACGGCAAGCGCGACGCGCTGAAGCGTCGCCTGCGCCGGTCTCGCGATGACGACGACGACGACAAGAAAGACAACAAGTCCGACAAGCGCGACGCGCTGCGATCCCGCCTGAGGCGGTCTGCCGACAAGCCGTCCAAGCTGCCGGACCGGCCCCGCCGGTCCCGTGACGACGATGATGACGACGACGACTCCGAGGAGGTCGATGACGCGGCAGCGCTGCTCGCGCGGCTGCGGTCGAGCATCGGCGGAGCGAGTGCCGACGAGCCCGACGACGCTGACGACGACGACGACGACGATGACAGCGACGAGTCCGAGCCCGATGACGAGTCCGATGAGCTCGACGCCCCCGATGACGACGAGGCGGCGGACGACGACCCTGTTCCCGAGCAAGCCGCTGACGAGGACGAGGACGAGGACGACGAGGACGAGGACGACGAGGACGAGGACGAGGATGAGGACGAGGACACCGACGACGAAGACGACCTCGAACACGATGTACCCGACATCGAGCCCACCGAAGACGTCGGTGACGAACTGCTCGACGAGATCGAGCGCGACAAGGCCGCGGCCGCGGCCCCGGCCGCGACCGCAGCGCCAGCTGGGGCGGCCGGTGGGCTGACCTTCGAGGTCCAGCTCAACGGCACCCGAGAAGTGGCCTCGCTGTCACCCGATTCCACCATCGCCGACGCGGCGAGCCGTCTCATCGGCCAGCTGGGCGGTGTGCCCACCGATCTCACCGGGCAGCTCACCGGGTGGTACCGGCTTCAGCAAGGCGACGCCCTGATCTCAGGGGGCAAGCGGGTCCGAGACCTCGACCCCGACAAGGGAATCACCCTGTCTTTCGTCCGCAACGACGTGGTTCGCGTCACCTTCGAGGTCCAGGGCCTGGACACGCCGATGCGTTTTTCGGCCCCGGTGGGAACCGCTGTGCCGGCTCGATCTCTAATTCAACACCTGTCACACTGGCTCAAGCTGCCGGACTCCGAGTGGAGCCTAGCTGTCGGTGACAAGCTCCTCGGTCCCGCGCAGATTCTCGAAGAGTTCGGTTTAACCGAAGATATCGTCGTGGTGGTGCGCAAATGAGTGGTCAAGAGCGCTGGGACGTAGCGCTGAAGGTCCTGGACGGTCCCCTTCAGCACATGGGCGAGCAGACCTTCCGCGGTCCGGTGGTGCGCATTGGCGCGGAGCCGGGTGCGGGCGGGTTCCGACTCGCTGGCTACCGCGGGCTCGACAAGCGACACGCGGTCATCACCGCCTACGACCAGGGCACGGCCACCATCGCTCCCGTGGGCAGCAACCAGGTGCGCATGGCGCCGCACCAGCACGTCGACTGGAAAGAGATCGATCCCATGAGCGGCCCGGAGTACCTCTCCGAGGGCTGCGCGCTGCACCTGGGCCCGGTGAATCGAGGCTGCACGGTCGAGTTCGTCGAGTGCCGCAAGCTCGGTGTGTGGGCCCAGGGCAACCTGGCGTCCGAGGTTCAGGGAGCGTCAGTGGCGTCCGCCGCCGACCTGGGCCAGTCCGGCGGCATCCCACTTGCGGTGAATCAGCCCGGTGCGCCGCCGGCGGCCTTCGACGCCCGCAGCGCGTCCACCATCTCGGCCAGCTCGGTGCCCTTCTGGTTCGTGGGTTGCCTGTTCATGATGGCGGCCTCGTCGGTCACGGTGATCCTGGCCGCCGTCGCGATCACCGTCGTGCAGGTCGACGAGCTGGGCCCGGTGAAGCCGGGCGAAGAGATGTACGACTACGCCGCGCTCGACGAGATCGAGCTCGACGAGAACCTGCTCGAGGGCCTGCAGGCCGGGTACCTCGACTTTGTCATGAAGCCCAACGCCGAGCTTTCGGGCAAGAAACGCCTCGAGAATCCCGAGCACTGGGACGAGACGATGTACGAGTACGTCACCGCGTCTGTGCAGCAGCACATCGCGGCGTGGCGGTACTTCAAGCGGCTCGATGCAGTGGTCGACGACTACGCCATCGTGACCGGCATGCTGCGCGACGAGGGCCTGCCCGAGGTCCTGG
This sequence comes from Myxococcota bacterium, assembly GCA_965216925.1. GTDB lineage: Bacteria > Myxococcota_A > UBA796 > UBA796 > CAYYHT01. The sequence continues at coordinate 610,251 of CBDCGT010000002.1, forward strand.
CCGCCATGCCCTACCAAGAGTCGCAATATCGGGCCAAGAACCAGTCCTTTGCCTGCGCCAAGGGCTACTGGCAGTTCATGCCCGAGGTGGCGTACCGCGTCGGGCGTGACAGCGGCCTACCCTTCAAGGTCAAAGACTGCACCATCAAGGGTGTCGAGCAGCCGTGGAGCCCGACGACGGCGACCTTCCAGGGCTACAAGAACAGCCCGTACATCGACCTGACCCAGGGCCGCGAGCACCCCAAGTGCCGCATCAAGAGCTGCCGCTACGACGACCGCATCAACCTCGAGAAGAGCACCGCCGCGGCGATGTTCACGCTCAAGGAGGCGTGGAACGACGGAGAGCTCGCCGAGTCGGGTGCGGCCGTGCAGATCACCATCCTGACCCACAACGCGGGCTACAACGACGCGCGCTTTGGCCGCAAGCTCAAGACCAACCTGTTGCCGGCGTACAAGCGCTGGCGCAAGGGCCAAGAAGAAGAGGACTACCACCGCTTCTACGGCGAGAACATCAAGTGCGCGACGCCGCACGAGGGCGGCGGCGGCAAGCGCTGCGGCGCCGAGATTCCGGCCGAGACGCAGCACTACGCCTACTCCATCATCGCGCAGCACCTGCTGGCGGTCTGCTACTACGGCCTGAACTACGACGACAAGAAAGAGTTCAAGGCCTGGGGCAACTACACCAAGGGCAAGGGCTACTGCACCGCGCTCGACGTGCCGACGGCCACCGAGGTGCGAAACTACAAGGGCGGGAAGAAGGGCAAATGAACTGGCGTCCATGGATCATCGCAGCGGGCATGTTTGGCGCCATCGTGGTGAACTCGGCCCTGCTGTGGTTCGAGCGCATCGACCCCCCCGAAGGCGCCGCCGGGGTGACCGACGTGGTGCGCGACCCGCTGCTCGACCTCAAGTTCGGTCCGGGGCATCGGCTCAAGAACTTGAAGGACATGACCGGCGGCAACGAGAAGATCGCCAACGCTGCGGCCGGCAAGATCAAGAAGCTGCAGAAGCGGGAGGACTTCTACCGCGAGAAAATCAAGGAGTACTCCGACGAGGTCTCGACGGCGCTGTGTCCGGGCTCCGGGCTGCCTCAGCGCTATGCGGTGCTGGCCATCATCGTGGAGCAGGACGGCGAGCGAAAGAAGGTCTTGCAGGCCAACCAGATCACCTACTTCGAGACCCGCGAGTGGTGGGCCGACAGCCTGGTGCCTCAGGTGTATGACGCGCTCGAGCTCGACGTCAGCCGCAAGGGCGACGCCACCCTCATGGGGCTGTCGGGCATCTTGGCGGGCCAAGAGGAGCTCATCATGAACTCCGAGGCGCCGTTCAACTACCAAGGAATTGGCTGGTGGAGCTGGGATGGTGTGCTCAAGCGCTGGCCCGATGTCGAGTCGCGCGTGGTCGACTACCTGGCATTGATGCACTTCCTGGTCGAGATCGCCACCGACGTCGAGGGCGGGATCTGCAGCCCTGCATAGCAATGCGCCTTGATCTTGCTATAGTCGCGCCGATGCGCGCCCGAACCCCAACAGCCGTGCTCGAAATGCGCGTGGAGCCCATGCTTTGAGTGGCGTTGCACGCCGGCAATTTCGCTTCATCAAAGAGATCGCCGAGGGCGGCTTCGGAAAGGTCTACCTGGCCGAGCAGATCTCGGCGGACGGCTTCTCGCGCATCGTCGCCATCAAGCTGTTGCATGCCAAGTGGTCGAGCCACGACGAAGTGGTGATGCGCACCCGCGACGAGGCGCGCCTCCTGGGCCTCATCCGCCACCAGCACATCGTCAAGGTCGAAGACCTCACCAGCATCGACGGCAAGTGCGCTCTGGTGATGGAGTACCTGGAGGGCGTCGACCTCAAGTGGATGATGTCGCACCTGCAAGACAAGGGAATGGTCTTTCCCCGGCAGGCCCTGTTCGAGATCATCCTGGCCAGCGCCTCGGCGCTCGATGCGGCCTACAACGGCCGCCCGCTGCAGGGCAACGAGCCGCTGCGCGTCATCCACCGCGACATCAAGCCCTCCAACATCTTCGTGACCGTCTCGGGCGGTGTGAAGGTGCTCGACTTCGGCACCGCCCGCGCCAACTTTGCCGAGCGCGAGGCCAAGACCCAGGCGCTGGCCTTCGGCAGCCAGGGCTACATGGCCCCGGAGCGCATGCTGGGCGAAGACGACACCCCGGCAGCCGACGTGTTCTCGCTGGGGGTCACGCTGTACGAGCTGCTGGCGCTCGAGAGCTTTGGTCGCATTCCGCCACGCCCCAACAAGTTCGTGGCCAAGGTCGAAGACAAGGTCCTGTCCATCCCGCTCGAGGGCGACCCCGAGTGGTGCGAGCAGGTGCGCGATGTGCTCCGCCTGATGCTGTCCTACGAGCCGGGCGACCGCCCCACGGCGGCCCAGCTGGTCGACATCTTCGAGCTGTTGGCTCAGAACTCGGGCGACATGGGGCTGCGCCGCTTCTGCCGCACGCTGGTGGCCGAGGCCAAGGCGGCCGAGCCCGACATCGACAGCGGCGATCCGCTGTCGGGCCGCACCCTCAAAGAGGATGTGTCGTCGGCCTTCTTGAAGCAAGGCGCAGGCGGCGTGCCTCAGGCCAGCGCTGGGCCAGCCATCGACGCCACCACCCAGGACGCCTTTGGCGCGGCCCCGCCGCCGCCACCGCCGGCGGCACCCTCGGGCCTGGGCTCTGCCCCGCCACCTCCGTCCGCGGCTCCGCCGGCCTCGCCGCCGCCCGCTCCGGCCCCGCCAGCGCCGGCGGCCGCACCCACGCCGGCCCCTGCTCCCGCACCAGCTGCTACTCCGCCTCAGCAGCCTCAGAATCCAGCCCTCAGCACCATGATGCCCGACGACCTCGACGAGCCCGAGCCGGCCAGCGGCGGCGGCGGCTTCTTGGGCATCGCGGCCCTCGGTGGCGCTGTCGTGGTGGTCGGCGGGGGCATCTTGTTGCTGGGCATCGTGGTGGTCATCGCCCTGGTGGTCTTCATGCCCTCCGATGGCGGCGGCACCAGCCCTGATCCGGGGCCCACCGAGACCGACCAGCCCCCCCCCGAGGCCGAGAAGCCCAAGTACGAGGGCGGAACGGTCACCAGCCCCGACGAGCGCACCGACGTGAAGCGCGCGAAGAGCCTGGTGCTCGCATTCGAAGGCAGTGAGTGGGCCAACGTGAGCATCTCTGGAACGGTCCTGAAGGCCGAGTGGGACGGCAAAGAGGCCTTCGACCTGGGCAAGGCGGCCGAGGGCAAGTACCGAACCAAGGTCGAGCCGATGGGTGGCAAGTCCATTCGCGGCGGCTTCGAGGTCGAGCCGGGCAAGGCCTGTGCGTTCACCTTCAAGACCGACGGCAGCAAGGGCGACTGGGAAGGCGCCTGCGAGTAGCCGCGTGTCGGCTGGGTGATCCTGCTAGCATCGGGCGATGAATCGGTTCGAGACCATCGTCGCCGACGCCGAGCAGCTGTCGGCGGATCAGCAGTGGGGCGCCGCCGCCCTGGCGTGGGCTCGTGCTGCCGCGATGGCCACCGAGGCGCAGTCGCGGGAGTCGGCCCGCATGGCCTGGGACAAGGCCGGCGAGGCATGGCGCCGGGACGATCGCCTGGACAGCGCGGTTCGCGCGCTCAAGATGGCGCTGGGGCTGTCCGACGACCCCGACGCCGCAGTGATCGCCCAGATCAAGCTCTCAGGCGCGCTGGGCGAGATGGGGCGCTTCGCCGAGGCCGAGGCCTTGTGCCGTGTCGCTGAGAGCAAGGCACCAGCGGGGTCACCGCTTCGGGGCCTCGTGCTCGACACGTGGTCGAGCAACCTGCTGGCACTGGGCGACAAGGCCACGGCGCGCAAGCTTGTTTCGGAGCTCGCGGGGCTTCGTGGGCATGCGGGCGTGGCCGGGCAGTTCAGGCTGGCTCAGCTCGCGCGGCTGGATGGCGACTTCGCCGATGCCGCCAGGCACCTGGCGGCGGTGACCGAGGCCATGGCAGGCGATCCCAGGACGCGGTCGGGCCTGGCCGCCGCCCACGCCGAGCTGGGGGAGGTGGCGCTGCTGCGCGGCGACGTCGAAGACGCTGTGGCCTTCTTTCGCGAGGCCTTCGATGGGCAGCAGGCCGCGGGGCGGCACGTGTTGAAGTGGCGGGCCGAGGCGGCGCGCATCCGGGTGATGATTGCCTCGGATGTGGAGCCGTTGATGGGCGGGCTGGACGCGGGCATTCGCTACGCGGTCGAGCGCGACATGCTGGTGCTCGAGGCGGATCTTCGCATCGCACGGGGCATGGCGCTGGCGGCCCGGCGGCCCGACGTGGCGGGCGAGGATCTGGAGGCCGCGGCGGCGATCAGCGACGAGTCCAAGGCGCCCCTGCGATCGGGCCGGGCGCGCCTGGAGTGGGCCAGCAGGCTGGACGGTGGGGTGGACCGTCGCCTGGCGGTTCTGGGCCGCGCTCGGGAGCAGCTGGCCATGTCCAGACCCTGGGTAGCCCGGGTGGATCTCGCATCGGCGCGGCTGCTGGCCATGCGGGATCGCGCGGCGGCGCTGAAGCTTGCGGCGGCGGCGATGGCGCAGTTTGCGGCCATGCACATGCGCCTGGACCAAGAACGCGCAGCGGAACTCATGCAACGGCTGGCGTGAAGCGGCGAGCATCCGGTTAGCGGGCGCGCATGAACCTCGAACACCTCGACGTCCGCATCGAAGCCGATGGCGCCGTCGCTGTCCTGCAGCTCGAACATGGCAAGGCCAACGAGATGGGCAGCGATCAGCTCCGCGACTTCGAGCGCCTGGCCGCCTGGCTCGCCGAGCCCACCGCGCCGGCCGCGCTCATCACCTACAGCACGGCCACCTCGCGCAAGGGCACGCCCATCTTCGTGGCTGGCGCCAACGTCACAGAGCGCGTGGGCTGGAACGACGACGACATTCGCCAACACGTGCGCTGGCAGCGGCGGGTGCTGACGGCACTGCGCAATGCGCCGGCCTTTCATGTGGCCGTCGTCTCGGGGGTCGCGCTGGGCTGGGGCACCGAGTACCTGCTGGCCGCCGACTACCGAATCGCTGTGCCGGGGGCGGTCTTTGGGCTGCCCGAGACCGGGCTGGGCATCCTGCCGGGCGCTGGCGGCACCAGCGAGCTGGCCCGGCACATCGGCGTGGCGCACACCCTGCGCCTGGGCATGACCGGCGAGCGCATCGATCACATCGAGGCGGCGCGCATCGGCCTGGTGCAAGAGCTGGCCGACAGCACTCCGCTGGCGCTCGAGCGTGCTCGGCAGCTCGCGGCGCTGGCGGCGACGCGCTCGCCCACGGCCAACGCGGCGTTCAAGCGGGGCGTGAACGCAGCCCCCGGTCGCGTTGCCGACGAGCGCATGGAGATCGAGGCGCGCGCGTACGAGCGCTGCGTCGCTGCGGGCGAGGCGGCCATCGGCCGTGCGCACTTCAACGACATTCGCAAGGGAATCACCCCGCCTTGGGGCCCCCGGAGGCTCGAGTAGATGCCGACCCGTCAAGAGATGTGGGACCGACTGGGCAAGCCCGTCGACGTGCTGGTGGTGGGGGGCGGCGTCACAGGCGCCGGCATTGCGCGTGATGCAGCGCGCCGTGGCCTGTCCACCGCGGTGGTCGAGATGCGCGATCTGGCGTGGGGCACGTCGTCGCGGTCGTCCAAGCTGGTGCACGGCGGCCTTCGCTACCTCGAGCACTACGAGTTCAGCCTGGTGTTCGAGGCGGTCAGCGAGCGCCGCATCTTGCTGGACATCGCGCCGCACCTGGTGAACCCGCTGGGCTTCCTGTTTCCCGTGTACAAGGGCTCACGCCAGAAGCTGTGGCTGGTGAACGCCGGCATGTGGGTGTACGAGGGCCTGTCGCTGTTCCGCTCGCCCAAGCGGCACAAGAGCCTCGACCCGGCGGGCGTGGCCAAAGAGGAGCCACTGCTCGTTCAAGACGGGCTCACCGGCGCGCCCCTGTACTACGACTGCTCCACCAACGATGCGCGCATCACCCTGGAGTCGGCGCTCGATGCCGCCGACAACGGCGCCACCATCGCCACCTGGGCCAAGGTGGTCTCCTTCCTCAAAGACGACGAGACCGGCCGCGTGCGTGGCGTGGTCGTGCAAGACCACTTCACCGACGAGCTGCGCGAGGTGCACGCCGAGGTGGTCATCAACGCCACCGGGCCGTGGACCGACCGCACCGTGTCCATGTCCAAGCCCCCGCGCCACGGCGGGTTGCTGCGCCCCACCAAGGGTGTGCACATCGTGGTTCCCCGCGACAAGCTGCTGGTCAACAACGCCGTGGTCTGCTTCCACCCCGAGGACGGCCGCGTGCTGTTCGCCATCCCGTGGGAAGACGCCACCTACATCGGCACGACCGACACCGACTTCGATGGTGACCCCGCCGAGGTTCACGCCGATGGCAGCGACGTCGACTACCTGATCGATGCCGCCAACGCCTACTTCCCCAGCTCGCCCATCACGCGCGACGACGTCATCGCGACCTGGGCTGGCTTGCGGCCGCTGATGCGCCCCGAGCCCGTCGAGGGCGAAGAGGTCGACGAGTCGGCGGTCAGCCGCGAGCACCAGATCGTTGTCGGCCGAGATGGCCTGATCACCATCGCTGGCGGCAAGCTCACCACCTTCCGGCTGATGGCGGCCGAGGTGGTGGACACCGCGGTCAAGCTGCTCCGGCTCACCAACAAGCTGCCCGAGGTCATCCGCTCCTGCGACACCGACCGCGAGCCGCTGCCCGGCGCCGTGGGCTGGCCCGAAGACGACGACCACCACCGGGTCAGCGCCAAGGTGCTCGAGGCTGGCGGGGGGGCCATCGAGCAAGACACGGCCTGGCTGCTCACCAACATGTACGGCATGCGGGCGCTCAAGATCGCCAAGATGGCCAAGAACGACCCCAAGCTGGCCCAGCGCCTGCTCCCCGACCGGCCGGAGATCCTGGCGATGGTGGACTGGAGTGTGCACCAGGAGCTCACCGCGACGCCCAGCGACTTCTTCATCCGGCGCACCCGGCTGTACTACCGGCACCGCGACCAGGGCCTCGATGCACTGCCCACCGTGGCCGATCGCATGGGCGAGCTGCTGGGATGGAGCAAAGAGACCCGGGCCCAGATGGTCGAGGCCTACCGGCACGATGTCGGTCTTAGTCGGGCGTGGAAGCAGGACTGACGCGCCGGGGAGGGAGCCAGCGACCCTCCACGCCGAACAGGGGCAGCGTCGGAAGGCCGATGGTGTAGACGGCCACATCGTTGTCGATGCCGTTGATCACGGGCTCGGGCACGCGATTCCACGTGGCGTTGAGCACGTCGAGGTAGACGTCGAGCTCGGTGGTGCGCCAGGTGAAGCGCTTGCTCACCTTGGCGTCGATGCTCCAGGTGGGGGGCAGGCGGCCGTTCGGAGACGGCGTGAGCTCGACGAACTCGCCCGTGAGCACGTCGTAGGCTTGCCCCTCGCTCCCGAGGTAGGCGAAGCCGGTGCCATAGCGCGCCCGCACCGAGAACATCCAGGCGCGGGGCAGGTCGCGCATGACCAGGGCCACCAGGCGCACGGGCTGATCGAAGCGGCCGACCACCCAGTCGTGACCCGGCGCCTCGCGGCGCTCGGTTCGCGAGAGCTGCGCGATGAAGCGCGCCCGGGTCGCTCCCGTGAGCACGCGCGTGGTGAGCTCGACGCCGCCAGCGCGGCCCTGGTGCGCACCCAGGCTACGATCGAGCTCGAATGCGGCGAAGGTCGACCGGCGGCCCCAGAAGTCGGCATCGAAGGCCACCACGTCGCCGGTGAGCCGCAGGCCCACGCCCGCGACGTCGGCGCGGTCGAGCGGCAGGTAGCGACCATCGGGCATGCCCACCACGAGCGCGAGCGGTGGCGCCTGGTTGAATCGACCGGCTTCGCCCACGAACGCGAGACGCTTCGAGAGTGTCCACCGCACGTCGCCGCGGGGCGACCAACCGACGCGGGGCAGGTGGTCGCCCACGAACAGGGTGTCGATGCGGATCCCCAAGCGGGCGCGCAGATCGTTGCCCGCGGTCAGCTCGCCGTACGGGTCCAAGTGGGTGGCTGGCTCGGCGCGCTGCAGGCCGTTCCAGTCCACCCCGAACTCGCGACGCTCGGCCTCGAAGCCTGCGGTGGCCTGGATGGTGCCGTCGTGGGTCCACTCGAGGCGCATGCCGGGTGCCTGCTGGTCGAGCGTCTGGTCGCGGTTGTCGGTGCGCACCCGCTGTTGCTCGACGGCGTACCAGGCCCGGGCCTGGACCTCGGTGTCCTGGCCGACGGGGACCGTGCCTCGGACCTGGGCCTGAAAGGCACGTTGCTGCAGGTCGGCCACCTCGTTGCCGTCGCCGGTGGGCACCAGCGCGGCGTCGGTCATGCCCAGGACCGTGACGCCGACGCGCTGGCTGTCGAAGCGCAGGGCGGCGTCCGAGAAGCGGGGAGCCGCGTCGCGGCCCTCGGGCCCGAACATCACGCCCAGCAGGCCATCCAGGTACGAGCGGCGGGCGCCGATGGCCACCCCACCGCCCAGCACCGGCGCCTCGGCGAAGGCGTGGGCGTAGCCGGTGTTCAGGCCCGCCGCGGCGGCGGTGCGGCCGTCTAGGCGGCGCGGCTCGAGGTTGGCGGCGCCGGACGTGCCGTGGCCCAGCCGCGCTGGAGGCGTGGAGGGGTGGAACTCGACCTGCTCCACCAGGTTGGGGTGCAGCACCGAGGTGTGGCCGCCCAGGTGAAACAGCAGCGGAATGCGCACGCCGTCCAGGAACACCCCGGTGTCGTCGGCGTCGCCGCCGCGAACCAGGAGCCATCCCGCGTCGAAGGGCGTGCGCACCACCCCCGGCAGGTTCTGCAGCGCCCGGACCGGGTCACCCAGCGAGCCCGGCACCGCCGCAATCTCGTCGCGGGTCAGGGTGTGGTGGATGCCGGGTCGCGGCTCCTTCTCGTACAGGCCCAGCCCCTCGGCGCTCCAGCGCTCGGGTCGCGCCCATAGTTCCACCTCGGTGCGCCCTCCTTGCTCGATGGTGAGCGTGGTCTGGTCGGGGAGCCTCCACAGGGCATCGACGAGCGTGACCTCGTGCTCGCCGGGCGCGATGCGGGTGAACGCGAACGAGCCATCTTCGCCGGTGCGCGTGCGCTGTCCTGCAACCTCGATGGCGATCCGGGGCAGGGGGCCGCCTCCGCCGCCAGCAAGCAACACCCCGGACACCACGATGGGATGGGCCGGAAAGTGAAAGGACATGGGGATCTGCACGGCAACGGGCACCCCGTCCTCGGTCGCCGGTGTGAAGGTGCAGTCGGCGGCGGCCTCGGCGGCGATGCCGCTCATGGGCTCCACACCCTGCGCGCCGACCACGCGCTCCACCGACCCCGCTTCGTCGATCAACAGCTCGACGACGACGGTCTGGTCGGGACCTTCGTAGTCGGCGGGCGTGACCACCTCTGGGCACTGCACCACGGCCGGGGGGACGAGCATGGGGGCTACTATCGCCCCCATGAAGCAGGCACAGCCGGGTTGGTCGGGGATGGTTCTGGTGTGCGCCAACGAGCGAGACCGCTTGTCGGGCCGCAACTCCTGTGGCCATGCCGCCGGGGGCGCGCTGCGAAAGTGGCTGCGCGACCGCGCCCGAATCGAGGGAATCAAGGGCGAGGTTCTGGTCTCGACGGTTCGTTGCCTGGGCATCTGTCCCGACCGCGGAACCACCATCGCCGCTCTTCCAGACCCCACGAGCGGCCGCGAGCGACGGGTGTGGGTGGTCGAGACCGAGGACGACTGGCCGGCAGCCTGGCAGCAAGTCAAGGCTTGCCTGTTGGGAGGGGATGCGTAAGGAACCGCGCTGTCGCGCGGGTAGTAGGCTGTTGTTTGTCCTCAAGATGGTGATCGGCGTCGTGATGCTCGTGACGGGCGCCGAGCTGTTGGTTCGAGGCGGCAGCCACATCGCGCTCGTGCTGCGCGTGCCCATCCTCATCGTGGGCCTCACGCTGGTGGCCTTCGGCACGTCCACCCCCGAGCTCGCGGTCAGTGTCACCGCAGCGCTCACGGCCACCACCGAGATGGCGCTGGGCAACGTCAACGGCTCCAACATCGCGAACATCCTGCTGGTGCTGGGGGTGGCCGCGGCGGTCAGCCCGCTTCGCGTCGACCGCCGGCTGATGCGCCGTGAGGTGCCGACCCTCCTGGCGCTGCAGCTGGCCGTGCCGCTGATGTGCATCGGCGGAACCATCAGCCGCCTCGAAGGCGGGCTCCTGCTGCTGGGCGGGCTCGGCTACAACGCCTGGCTTCTGTACGATGCCATGGCCATGCGGCAGGCCTACGAGCCCGATGACGACGTCGATCTCGATGTCGGAAACGTCAACCTGCCCATCGACCTCGCCATGCTGGTGGGTGGGTTGGTCATCTTGCTCATCGGCGCCATGATCTTTGTCGATGGCAGCACGGCCTTTGCCAAGTGGATGGGCCTGTCCGACTGGTTCATCTCGCTCACCATCCTGGCACTCGGAACCAGTATGCCCGAGGTGGTGACCTCCATCGTCTCGTCGTACCGCGGCCAGGTCGACCTCGCGATCGGCAACTCGCTGGGCAGCAACATCCTCAACATCTCGATGGTGCTGGGCATCACCGCGCTGATTCAGCCCATCCAGCTCGAAGACCCGTCGGTGTGGTCCACCAACCTCATCACCGTCGGGGTGGCGGTCCTGCTCATCCCCATCGTGATGAGTGGCAGCGGCCGCCTCAGCCGGGCGCAGGGCGTGTTGATGATGGTGGGCTACGTCGCGGTGCTGGCCTTCATCGCGAGCTAGGAGTCCGTCGCGCGCAGCGCACGGAACCCATCGCGCCCACAGTGGTCCAGAACTGTGCGGGCTTGCCTCGGCTCGCTTCTGTGAGGTCGCTATGCGTGTTCTGTTTGCTCTGTCTGCCCTGGTTGCCATGCACCCCGCCTTCGCCGCCGACGAGGGCATCCCCGTCACGGTGCGGGTCACCGATGATGTCGGCTCGCCCATCAGCACCGCGGTGGTGCGTCCCATCGCCGACGAGACCCGTCACCGGGTGAACACCGCCAACGGCGAGTGGACCGAGGCGGTGCTGTACCTGTCCGACGGCACCGAGATGCTGTTCACCAAGGGCACGGTGCTCGAGCTGGAGGTGTCGGCGCCGGGCTACCTCAACGAGAAGGTGAAGTACGAGGTGCGCAAGCGCCGCAACCTCATTCCCGTTCAGCTCGCCGCCCAGCCCGAGCTGGTCGACGAGGTCGAGCCTCCCATCATCGGCTTTGGTCGGACGCACGTTCTGGACAAGTGAGCGGCGCCGGCGGTTAGCAGGCCGCATGCCGCGACACCCCGACGTCACGCCCTCGCTGGCCGCTGTTCGCCAGTCCGTGTTCACCAGCCTGGCTGCGCGCCTGGCGGCCTTCGACGGGCCCATCTACCCGCTGCACATCGGCGATACCTGGATGGAGCCCGCACCCGGCTGCCGCATGCAGGACGTCGATGTCGGCGATCACCCCGGCGTGCACCGCTACAGCAAGGTGCAGGGCACCGACGGCCTCGTCGATGCCATCGTCGAGCGCACGCGATCGGTCCAGGACTGCCCCACCGACCCCGACGCCGTGCTGGTGTCGGCCGGGGCCACCGGCGGCCTTGGGGCCATCGTGGGCGCCATCACCTCGCCGGGCGACGAGGTGCTCATCCTGGCGCCGTACTGGCCGCTGTTCGCGGGCATCGTGCGCAGCTTCCACGCGACTCCGGTCCCGGTGCCCTTCATCGGCGTGGTCGACAGCCCCGAGAGTGCGGTCGAGGCGGTGCGGGCCAAGCTGACCGACCGCACCGTCGCCCTGTACGTGAGCACCCCGAACAACCCCAGCGGTCAGGTCATCCCCGAGTCCTGGCTGGCCGCCCTGGCCGAGCTCGCGCGCGCCCACGACCTGTGGCTGCTGTCCGACGAGGTCTACGAGTACTACGTGTACCAGGGCGCCCACAGCTACACCCGGCCCATGGCGCCCGAGCGCACCTTCAGCGTGCACAGCAGCAGCAAGGCCTTCGGCATGGCGGGCAACCGATGCGGCTGGGTGGTCGGCCCGCCCGACGCCATGGCGCATGTGCGCAAGGTCAGCACGCACACCTTCTACAGCACGCCCACCGCGGCTCAGGTGGTCGCGGAGCGCGCCCTGCGCGGTGCCGCGGACGAGTGGGTGGCCCAGGCGCGCGAGAAGTACGCCGCCCTGGGGCGCGACGCCGCTGAGACGCTGGGCGTTCCCGCCCCTCAGGGAAGCACCTTCTTGTTTGTCGACGTGGCGCACGCCCTGGACGATCGCGGGCTCGACGGCTTTCTGTCGGACTGTGTCGACAGGGGACTGCTGCTGGCTCCGGGGCCGGCCTTCGGTCCATACCCCACCCACGTGCGCGTGTGCTTCACCAGCACCCAGCCCGACCGGGTTCGGACGGGCATCGACATCCTGGCGGGCTTGATGGGCCGGTAGGCGGGCCGCCGGGCTCGCCATGAACCAACTACATCCGTCGATGGCTCGCGACCGGCATGCCCTTTCGGGTCTTGGCCACCCGCTCAAGGTCGATCTCGGCGAGGGCGAGGCCCGGGCCGTCGCTGCTCATCCCGGTGATGTGCCCCCAAGGGTCGATGATCATCGAGTGCCCGTAGCTGTTGCGCAGGCCCTTGTCGTCGTGGACGCCGTGCTGGCCGGGCGCGATGACGTAGGCCTGCTGCTCGATGGCGCGGGCCCGCAGCAGGGCGTGCCAGTGGTCTTTGCCGGTGGTCAGCGTGAAGGCCGACGGCACCGCCAGGATCTGCGCGCCCTGTTCGACCAGCGAGCGGTAGTACTCGGGGAAGCGCAGGTCGTAGCAGATCGACAGGCCGATTCGCCCCAGCGCTGTGTCCACCACCACAGGCCCGTCGCCGGGAACCACCGTGTCGGACTCGATGAAGCGCACCTCGGGGCTGACGTCGACATCGAACAGGTGCATCTTGCGGTAGGTCGCCAGCACGTCGCCGTCGGGCCCGAACAACACGCTCGTGTTGTAGCAGCGCGCCGAGTCGGGGGCCTTCTCGTTGAACGAGCCCAGCAAGAAGTGCACCCCGTGTTGCTTGGCCAGCGCGGCATAGCGGGCGACCGTGGGCCCCTCGACGGGCTCGGCCAGGCGCACTTTCTCGCTGTGCGGGCCCAGGTAGTTGGTGTTCTCGGGGGTGGCGACGAGCTGGGCTCCGTATCCGGCGGCGCGCGCGGTGAGCGTGCGGACCTGCTGCATGTTGCGGGGTTCGTCGGACGAGCAGTTGAGCTGTAGGGCGGCGGCTAGGAACATGCGCGCAGTCTATCGTCAGGCGCCGCCCGTGGCCTGGGCTCCGGGGAGTGCGACGGTCGAGGCTGGGGCGCCCACATGCGGCAAAACGATCGCGATCGGCAAAGGCGGCATTCGCCGCTCGACGGCGCAGCGGCCGTCAGGCTGGGGTCCTGGTGTAAAGGCCGTGCAAGGTGCCCGTCCGGCACGTGGATTGCAGCGTTTGGCTTGGCAGCGAGGCTGGTTGTCGTGTAGATCGCACACATCGGCGTTTTGACTCGCGCTTTTTTCACCGTATTGTGGGTTCTGTGGAGGTCCTCTGATGCATCGCCTCATTCTGCCGGGCATGCTCATCCTCGGTTCGCTGGCTTGTCGCAAGGGCTACGACGGCGACATCACGAGCGTGAACCGTGAGCCCATCATCCTCATCACCGAGCCGAGTGATGGGGCCGAGTACGACTTTGGCGAGCCCATCGAGTTCGTGGCCCTGGTCACCGACGATGGTCCGATCACCCAGATCACCAGCGCGACGTGGACGAGCGACCTCACCGGCATCCTTCACGACTCCACGGGTGAGATCGATCCCGACGGCAACATCACCTACACCACGTCCAACATCGAGTCCGGCACCCACACGGTCACGCTGCAGGTCATCGATGGCAACGGGGCTCCCGCCGCCGAGGCGGTGACCATCACCATCATCAACGTGCCCGACGAGCCGTCGCTCACAGTCGTGCACCCCGCCGGCACCGAGAACGGCGCCGAGAACCAGCCCTACCGCTTCGAGATCCTGGTCGACGATGCCCAGGACGACCCGCGCGACCTCATCAGCGTGCTCGAAGAAGACACCGATGACGACGGCACCTTCGAGACCTTCATCTGTGATCTGCCCGCCGACTCGGCCGGCGTCGCGTACTGCGAAGACATCATGTCCTTCGGCACGCACAAGCTGCGCTTCACCACCACCGACACCGAGGGCTTCCAGGCCACCCGCCTCATCAACTTCGACGTGGTGAGCGAGCTCGACCACGACGGCGACGGCGACGGCTGGACCGACAACGAGGGCGACTGCAACGACGCCAACGCCACGGTCTACCCCACCGCGCCCGAGATCTGCGACACCCTCGACAACGACTGCTCGGACACCACGCCCATCGACGTGGGCACCGACTGCTACGACGACGACGGGGACGGCTACTGCGAGGGGCCGTCTTGTTCGGACGGCACCACCCCCGGCGACTGCGACGACCGCTTCCCGCAGGGCACGCCCATCCACCCCGGCGCCTCCGAGACCCCGTCCGGCTTCCCCGACGGCCTCGACAACGACTGCGACAACCTGATCGACGAAGGCACGGGCAAGTGGGACGACGACGGCGACAACTACTGCGAGAACCCGCCGTGCAACAACGCCTCGGGCACCGAGGTCGACTGCGACGACGGCAACCCCAGCATCAGCCCGGTCGCCCTCGAGGTCTGTGACGGCGTCGACAACGACTGCGACTTCATCACCGACCCGGCCAACAGCAACGGGTGCCAGAACTACTACACCGACGGCGACGGCGACGGCTATGCCGCGACTGGTGCCTCCTCGCAGTGCCTGTGCTCGGCCAGCGCGCCGTACACGGTGGGCTCGCTGAGCCCGGCCGACTGCTACGACTCCAACGCCAATGCCTACCCCGGCAGCAACAGCTGGCGCACCCTGCAGCGCGGCGACGGCAGCTTCGACTACAACTGCGATGGCGCCGGCGAGAAGCGGTACAACTCCCTGTCCTTCGGCTGCATCAATGGCATCGACGTGCTGGGCCTGTACAAGAGCTGCTCGCAGAACGGCAGCGATGGCTGGGACGCCAGCGTGCCCCAGTGCGGCAACTCCGGCGGCTGGGTGACCGACTGCCCCGACCTGTGGTTCAGCAGCGCGTGCAGTGTGGTGTGCGCCTTCGCCACCGACATCGCGGCCTGCATCTCGCAGTGCAGCGGTGGCAACTGCGTGGGCGAGTTCCAGAGCCGCCAGCAGGAGTGCAGGTAGACGACGGACGCACCGCATCACCGGTGGTGTTGCAAAGATCAGCAGCCACCGGGCACCCCGGGTAGACTGAAAGGGCTGGAGAGGGATTATGCGGGTTTCGTTGTTCACCATCGGCGTCGGTTGGCTGGCCCTCGGGACCGCGTGCCGCAGCGGCGCGCCGGACGGTGGCTACACCGTGCACAACAACGCGCCCTCGGTCTCCATCACGTCTCCCGTGAACGAGTCGAGCTTCTACGAAGGCAGCGCGGTGACCTTTCACGGCATCGTCGACGATGACGGCGGCATGGACCAGCTCCTGGTGAGCTGGACGAGCGACCTGGACGGGCCGCTCACCGAACCCGAGCCGCCCGACGCGGCCGGCAATACCGAGTTCACGACCGCCAGCCTGGGCCCCGGCAACCACATCGTGACGCTGCTGGTGCTCGACGAGCAGGCCGAGTCCGCCGAAGATTTCGTGGCCATCTCGGTGGCGGACATCCCAGACGCACCCACGATCTTCGCGGTACACCCCGCCGGTGGCGAGTCGGGCGAAGAAGAAGAGGAGTTCGAGTTCGTCGCGAAGGTCAGCGACAGCCAGGACCCGCCCGAGGCCATCCAGGTCACCTTCACCTCCGACCACGACCCGCTGGTGCCGTTCTGCACGGTGACGGCCGATCTGGTGGGCATCGCCAGCTGTGAGGTCGAGCTCGAAGCGGGCGACCACATGATCACCATGACCGCGGCCGATCTCGATGGCTTCACCGCCAGCGTCGATGCGTTCTTTGCGGTGGTGCCGCTGTCCCAGATCGACAACGACGGCGACGGCTTCACCGAAGAGCTCGGTGATTGCGACGACGACGACAAGTACACCTACCCGTCTGCCCAAGAGATCTTCAACGGCCGTGACGACGACTGCGACGGCGTCGCCGACGACGGCACCGTGGGCTACGACGACGATGGCGACGGCCAGACCGAGCTGGCCGGCGACTGCAACGACGCCGATGCGGCCATCTACAATTTCGCGCCCGAGATCGTCGACGGCAAAGACAACGACTGCAACGGCCTGATCGACGACGGCACCGATGCCTACGACGACGACGGCGACGGTTGGACCGAGAACACCGGCGACTGCGACGACGACGACGACGACATCAACCCCGGTGCTCCCGAAGTGTTCAACGGCCGCGACGACGACTGCGACACCATCGTGGACGAAGGCACCGATGCCTACGATGACGACGGCGACGGGTACACCGAGCTGGCCGGCGACTGCGACGACTCGGACCCCACCACCAACCCGGGCGCCAACGAGATCGTCGACTTCAAGGACAACGACTGCAATGGCTTGGTCGATGACGGCACCGACAACTCCGACGACGACGGTGACGGCTACACCGAGGTCAGCGGTGACTGCGACGACAACGACAACAGCGTCTACCCCGGGGCTCCGGAGCTGATCGACGGCAAGGACAACGACTGCGACGGGCTGGTCGATGACGGCACCGACAACTTCGACGACGACTTCGACGGCTGGACCGAGGTGGCGGGCGACTGCAACGACGGCGACAACCGCATCTACCCGGGCGCACCCGAGATCGAAGATGGCGTCGACAACAACTGCAACGGCGTGATCGACGAGGGCGGGCAGGGCTTCGACGACGACGGCGACGGCTACTCCGAGAACGACGGCGACTGCAACGACAGCAACCCCACCATCAACCCCGGTGCGGCCGAGGTCTGCGACGACGGCAAGGACAGCGACTGCGACGGCAACCCCAACGAAGAGGGCGCCGGCAACTGCCAGACCTACTACCAGGACGCCGACGACGACGGCGCGGGCAAGCCCGGCACGGGTCGCTGCCTATGCCTGGGCGGTCAGGGCGCCTGGGACGCGCAGAACCAGTCCGACTGCTACGACAGTAACAACCTGGCCAAGCCCGGTGGCGGCTTCCAGAACGTGCACCGTGGCGACGGCAGCTTCGACTACGACTGCGATGGCAGCGAGACCCGCCGCTGGGGCAGCCGCGCCGAGTGCTCGTGGGTGCCGGTGGAGTGTGTGTCCAGCCAGGGCTGGATGGACAGCGTGCAGGCCTGCGGCAACAGCGGGCGGTGGACCATCGACTGCTCGCTGGGCTGGAACGTGTGCGACCGCGACCACGACAGCAACAAGACGCAGGAGTGCAAGTAGCGGGTGGTTCGCGCTGTCGCGCCGCTCGCTCTGCTGAGCGCATGTGCGCCATCCGAGGCCGAACCGCCAGCGGGCTTCAGCTATGGCGAGCGCGTGGCGTGCGACGCGCCCGATGATGCGTTCGTCGAGTCGGCGGCGCAGTTGGGCGTCGACCATGTCTTCGCGACCGACCCGACGTGGGGCTACCCCAACGTCACCGGCGGCGGTGTGATCGCCGAAGACCTGGATGGGGACGGGGACATCGACCTGTCCTTCGGCAATCCACGGGGCGTGCCCAGCGTGTACCTGAACCAGGGCGGCACCTTCGCCGCGCGCCCGGGCGTGAACCTGATTCCGGGCTACGCCGACCACATCGCGGTGCACGCCGCGGTCGAGATGACCGGCGATGGGCTGCTCGACTTCGTGCTGCTGTCACCGGGCCGGGTGCGCCTGTCGGTGAACCAGGGGGCGGGGCAGTTCGGGGTGTTCGAGGATCTGGTGTTGCTCGATCCGCCGCACCACATGCTCAGCGCGGCGTTTGGTGATGTGACTGGTGACGGCGTGCTCGACGTGGTGCTGCCCATGCTGGAGCGGCTCGACACGCCCGATCGGCTGCCGTTCTCGGCAGGGAACAACGGCGAGCTGGCGGGCGAGCACCTGCTGCTGGCCGGAGGGGGCACGGGCGGTCTGGCAGTGCAGCAGGCCATCGTGAGCGAGCAGGGCCAGGGCTACGCCGTCATGGCGGCCATCACCGACATCGATGCCGATGGAGACCTCGATGTGCTGCTGCCCTCAGACCGCGGCGAGGTGGGGCAGCCGCCCACCATGCTGCTGAACAACGACGCGGGGGTGCTTGTGGACCAGGCGTCGTCGCTGCGGGCCGACCTGGCCATGTCGGGCATGGGCATCGACGTGCTGGACCTGAATGCAGACGGGGCGCTCGACTACTGCATGAGCGACCTGGGCGCGATTCGCTGCCTGATCAGCGATGGCGGCCAGGGATACGTCGAGTCGGGCTTCGCGCTGGGCTTGGTGCCGCCAGCCCAGGTCGACGCGCGCACCTGGTTCGGGTGGTCGCTCGACGTGGTCGACCTGGACAACGATGGTTGGCTCGACGCCGCCGTCACCGGGGCCATTCCGGTGGACGAGTCGATCGCCGAGGTGGACTACCCGCAGCCCGATGGCCTGTTCTTTGGCGGGCCCGCTGGATTCGAGGACCGCAGCCGCGAGGTGGGCTTCGACGATCCGCGCCAGCACGTCGGCCTGGCCACCGCCGATCTGGACGCCGACGGGGCCCTCGAGATCGTCGTGGCGGGCACCGAGGGCGAGGCGTTGATCTGGCAGCGCGGCTGCACGGCCGGAAGCTGGCTTCAGGTCGAGCTTCGCGGCCCGGTGACCAACCCCGCGGGCCTGGGCGCGCGCGTCGAGGTGGGGGCGTCCGATGCGCGGCAGCTGCGCGAGGTGCATGCGCTGCGCGGGCTCGGGCAGGGCCCGTCGAGGCCCCACTTCGGGCTCGGGGACCGGGACTGGGTCGACGATGTGACCGTGCGCTGGGCGGACGGGACGGTGCAGACGGCCCACGACCTGCGCGGGCGTCGCGTGGTGACCGTGACCCATCCGGAGGCCCGGTGACCCTGCTCCTGGCCCTGATGGCGTGCACCAGTCCACTGCTGCCCGCGCCGCCCGTGCCGGACGGTCTGGCGGTGGGACCCACGGCGGTGTGTGAGGCACCCCAGCAGGGTTTCCTGCGCAGCCGTGAAGAGGCCCAGGAGCGGGGACTCGACTGGCGGTGGCAGCCCGACCCGATGTTCGCCAACGAGGTGTGGCCCGGCGGTCACCTGGTCGTGCACGACCTGGACAACGACGGCGACGACGACGTGGCATTCGCCAACCCGCGGGGTTGGCCCGATGTGTACGTCAACGACGGCTCGGGGCACTTCGCCGCCGTCGACCTTGGTGACGACTGGGTTCAGGACTACATCGGGCACATCAGCGCCATGGCGGTGGCCGACCTGGACGGCGACCGCCGCCCGGAGTGGTTGTTCGCGTCGCCTGCGCGCCTGTCCATCGCGCGAAACCTGGGGGGCAACCGCTGGGCCGAGCCCGTGGTGGTGTACGACAACGCGGTCGACTACCCCGTGGCGACGCACTCCACCCTGGTGGTCGCTGACCTGGACGGGGACGGCGACCTGGACGTCGTGCTGCCGGGCCTCGACCAGCTGTGGTCCGAGGGTCAGGAGCCGTTCCTGCTGTCGCCCATGTTGCCCGGGAGCCGGCACGTGGTGTTGCGCAACGACACCGATGCATGGACCCAGACCCATGCGCTGGCGATGGGTTCCCGTCCGGGCCTGTCGCTGGCCGCGCTGGCGACCGACCGCGACGCCGATGGCGACCTGGACCTGATGGTGTTGTCCGACCGAGCGTCGACCGGCCAGAGTGAACCCTCGGTCGTGCTGCGAAACGATGGGGTGGCCAACGACGGCACGGTGCGCCTGGTCGACGAGGCCGCGGAGCTCGGCCTGGACCTCGCCATCGAGGCGATGGGCGTCGACGCAGCGGACCTGAACCTGGACGGACAGCTCGACTACGTGATCTCCGACTACCGGGGACTGCGCTGCCTGATGTCCAGCGACACCGGCGTGTACTTCGACAGCTGCGCGGCGATGGGCCTTGGTGTGCCCGAACCCACCGTCGCGCCCGACATCTGGTTCGGGTGGTCGATCGACATCGCCGACCTGGACAACAACCACGTCGACGACCTGTTCGTGTCGGCTGGGGTGCCGTCGCTGTACGGCAGCCAGGACTTCGAGAAGCCCAACCCCGACGGCCTGTGGGAGGGCCTGTCCAACGGCACCTTCGTGGACTGGAGCTCTCCCACCGGTTTCGCCGATGTGGCGCACCACTATGGCGCGGCGGCGGCGGATCTGGACGGCGATGGCTACCTGGAAGTTGTGGTGTCGAGCACGAGCGGTCCGGTGCGGCTGTGGCAGAACCGCTGCGGGGCTGGGCACTGGGTCGAGATCAGCCTGGCGGGGCCCGAGGGCAACTCCCAGGGCTTTGGGGCGCGCGTCGAGATCGACGCGGGCGGACGGACGCAGATCCGCGAGCTGCACGGGTTGAGGGGCATGGGACAGGGCCCTGACCGCCTGCACTTCGGACTCGGGCTCACCGACCGCATCGACGAGCTTCGGGTGAGCTGGCCCGACGGCGCTGAGGCGACGTACGGACCGATGCCTGTGGACCGGCGCTTCCGGGTGCCCTACCCCTGATTGTCGTGCTTCGGGTTCAGGAACATCAACACGATGGCGCCCACGATGACGCCGTACCACAGCGTGGCCACGCGGATCAGGATGGCGGCCGCCATGGCCGCCTGCGGCGTGAGCCCCACCACGATGCGGGCGGGCACCTCGGTGAGCGCGGCGTCGGTGAGGCCCGCGCCACCCGGTGAGGGCGCTCCGAACACGGTCGCGAAGGCGTACAAGAAGGTGCTCGAGTCGAGGGTGGCCGTGGCGCCGACGCCGCCCAGCACCAGGTAGTAGCCGACGCACTCGGCCCACCACGCGATCAGCGAGAGCACCACGGTGATCAGCAGGGGCACGGGGGACAGCGCCGTGCGCAGCGCGTCGTACATCTCGTGCAGGCGTGGCGCCAACCCTCCCACCAGCGGCAAGACGCCCACCAGGTCGATGATGCGCTCGCTGAGCGTGCGGCTGGCCAGCACCGCCAGGCCGCCCACGATCAGCACCACGGTGAAGCCGACAATCTGGGCGCCCTCGGCGTAGTAGGTGCTCACCCCGAGGGCGGCCAGGCTCACCACGGCGATGCCGTCGGTCAGGCGTTCCCCCACCAGTGCCGGCACCGTGCGCACCATCGGGGCTCCGGTGGCCTCGCGAACCAGCCAGGGCTTGAGCAGCTCCCCGAGCTTTCCTGGGGTGATCACCATTGCCAGCCCGGCCACGAAGATGGGCAGGTTCACGCGGTGGGAGATGCGCACACCCAGCTGGCCCAGCAGGTAGTGCCACTTGGCGTAGCGCAGGCCGTAGTTGACGGTGGTGAGCCCCAATACGACGGCGTAGATGGGCCAGTCGAAGCTGGCCAATTCTGCGCCGACGGCGTCGAAGTCCTTGAGCACGGCGTAGCCCGCGTAGCCCAGGACCCCCAGGCCGATGGCGACGGCAATCCACCGGCGGGCCCGATCCAGGGACATCGGTGCGGCGGAGTCTTGCTCGGGCGGTGCCGGGTTCATGCGCCTCGTTACCACGGGTGATAGGGTCCCGCTTCCACAGGGGTTCGGGTATGGCCTTCTATTCGGTGTCGTCGCGAGGTCTCGATACAATCGAGCTCCAGGCAGACAACTGGATCATCGCGCTGGGGCAGGGGCTGGCCAAGTACGGCCGCGACGAGGCCATCGAGCGCATGGCCTGCGAGAACCTTGGGAACGGCACGGTGATCGTGCGCGACATCAAGTCGGGTGCCGGGTACATCGTGTCCGAGACGGTCGCCGCCGCTCCCGAGCCCGAGCCGCCTTCGCGCAACGAGATGCGCATGGCCATCGACGCCATTCGCGATGCCGCCAGCCTCGAAGACGCCTGTGAGCTGGCGCTGGGCCTGGCCCAAGAGTTCGTGCCGGGCGAGTCGGGCAGCGTGTTGCTCAAGGTCGACGAGTTCCTCAAGTTCGTCGCCGTCTCGGGCCCCAAGGCCGAACAGCTCGTCGGTGCGCGCATCCCGCTCGACCAGGGCGTGGCGGGTGTCTGCATCCAGCAGGGGCGCCCGTTGGTGCTCGGGCGGGCCAGCAACGACCCCCGGCACTTCAGCGCCGTCGATCAGCACACCGGCTACGACACGCGTCAGATCGCGTGTGTGCCCATTCAGCACGACGGCGAGATCTTTGGCGTGCTCGAGATCCTGAACCTTCCCGAGGGCGACAACTTCGGGCGGGTCTACATCGAGAGCATGCGGGCGGTCGGAGACCTTCTGGCGACCAGGATTATGCTCGAGGAGTAGGGGGCGAGGCCGCCCCTATTCGCCCCCGATCACCAGCTTGGTCACCGCCTTACCGGCGCCTTCCACCACCGCACCTTGCAGCTTCTCGTACAGGGCGTAGTCCTCGTCGTCCAGGCGCTTGGTGGTCTGCTCGCGCACGGGCAGCTTGGCCACGTGAAAGGTCTCGGTGGTGCCGTCGTCGAAGGTGAAGCGCCACTTGTACCGGTCCAGGCCGTCCCAGGTCGCGCCGTCGGTCGTGGTGACCTTGGCGGTCGACTTCATCACGCACATGTACATGGCCGGGGTGAAGTCGCTGTCGAAGGTGCAGTCGACGGCGGACGTGCCCGGGTAGCTCCACTTGACCTCGCGGATGTCGCCCCAGCCCGCGTCTCGGCCCTTTCCGTTGGCGTCGAGCGAGACGGTGAGCTTGAGCGGGGTGTCGACCCAGCCCTTCTCGGCGTACCAGTCGGCGCCGCGCTCGACGCGGATGACCTTCCCCGCCTTGATGCGGCCGTCGGCAAAGGTGAGCTCGACCGTGTAGTCGGCGTTGGACTCGACCTCGGGCTCGCCGTCCGGGGCAGGCACGGGCGTCGGCGCTGGCGGGGCCTCGGCGATGGGGGTTGGTGCGGGCGCCTCGGCTGCGGGGGGCGAGGGGGGCGCCTTCTTGCCGCACGCGGTGGCCACGACGAGGATTGCGATGAAGATGGTGCGCATCAGGGCTCCGCTTTTGTGGCCTCTAACCGGCAAGTTCCGCCAGCCCCCGAAGGGCCAGCAACAACACGCTCACCACCGACACGGCCAGCAGGGGGGCGGTTCCCCGGTCTGTGTCAGAGAACAGTCGACCGATGCCCCAGGCCACCCACACCACGAAGCCGGCACCACCCGCCGCCATGGTGGTGGCCCACGCCGCGGCGACCAAGGCCGACTGCCCGGTCGCGAGCCCGTCTCGGCGCGCAGCTGCCAGGCCGGCGATGGCCACGGCCAACCCGGTGCTCACCACCGCGACGACGGTCAGACCGGGCCGAAACATGGCGAGCGCGAGCCAGGCCACGAAGGCGACGACGACGGCTTGGCGGTCGGTGGGCTCGCGACGCGCGGCGGCCGTGCCGGCAACGGCCGCGGCCGCGGCGCCCACCAGCAACAGCGCGGGGGCGGCCGGGCCTCCCACGAACGGGGCCCACCAGGCGCGGTGCATGGCTTCGTGCAGGGGCCGCGCGAGGGGCAGCTCCGGGGTGAGCGCTGCCCAGGCGCTGCTGGCGAGGCCGTCGGACCGCAGCGTGGCCTCGAAGGTGCGCCAGTCGTCGCCGTGCAGGGGGTGCTCGGTGTAGATGCGCACCACGCCCGCACGGTCGAAGCGCAGGTTGGTGTCGAGCACCGAGTACTGGCGGTGCACCAGGGCGCTCCACCGGAAGATCCCCGGGTAGTCGGGGTAGTTGGCCAGCGAGACCTGGAGCTGGTCTGGGGTGGCGTCGGGCAGGCGCCCGCGCAGCTCGAGCCAGGCGTGGCTGACGTGATCGACGGTCTGTTCGCCGCGGTTGGTGACCGCGAGGGGCACGGTCTGGTCGTCCACTCGGACCAGGATGCCGGCGGCGAGCTCGGTGCTGTCGGCCAGCTCCAGGCGGTCGCTCGCCGTGTGCATGGGGAACTGCACCTGGTAGGTCAGCCGGATCTCTCCGCGGTCGACCTCGATGCGCGTGTCGTGGTCGGCGACGCGCACCGCCATGGGATGGGCCAGGGCAAGCCCCGTGACAGCCAAGAAGAGCATGCCAGGCGCCTAACTCTGCCGGCGCAACAGGAGCAGCAGCAGGGCCGGTGCCCCGATGGCCGCCGTCACCACCCCGACGGGCAGGTCGCGGGCCGGCATGGCGAGGCGTGCCAGGCCATCGGCGAGCGGCAACAGGCCCGCACCGGCGATGAGCGACAGCGGCAGCAGACGCCTGGGAGCCCCGCCTGCGACCAGGCGCACCAGGTGGGGCACCAGCAGGCCCACGAAGGCCAGGGGCCCCGTAGCCGCGACGCCGGCGCCCACGGCGACGCTGCCCACCGTCAGGCAGGTCCATCGAACCCGTACGACGTCGACCCCCTGTGAGGCGGCCTGTGAGGCGCCCGCGGCGATGGTCTGCAGGGCGGGCGCGTGAGCGACGAGCGTGGCCGCGCACACCAGCACCACGGGGGCGAGCACCGCGGGCACGTCCCATCCCACGGTGGACAGCGAGCCCAGCGACCATCGCACGGCGCGAAAGGTGGTGGCCGCGTCGGCCTGGACCTGCAGGCCCAGCGACACGGCGCTGGACCCCAGCGAGATGGCGATGCCGGCCAGCAGCAGGTCGGCCATGGTCATTCGCCGGCTGGCTGCCAGGGCGGCGATGGCCGCGGTCACCAGGGCGGCCCCCAGGGCGGCGCCCAGGCCCACGACGCCCCAGCCTGCGATCGAGACCCCGGGAAAGAAGACCAGGATGGCCAGGGCGCCCAGCGCGGCACCAGCTGTGGTTCCCAAGGTCGACGGAGCGGCGAGCGGGTTGTGGAACAGGGTCTGGAACACCGCCCCCACCAGCCCGAGCGAGCCCCCCACCAGGGCCCCCAGGACGGCCCGCGGCAGGCGCAGCTGCATCATCACGAACTCGCGGTTGTCGGGCGCGATGTCGGGCCCCAGCCAGGGGGCGACGGCAAACGCCGCGAGCGACGCGATGATCAGGGCCACCGGCCTCATGCGCGACCCGCCACCACCAGGTGGTCGCGCCCTTCCAGCCGCACCCGGGCGAAGCGCAGCTCCAGCAGCCCTCCCAGGGCGTCGGGGAGGGTGGGGTCGCTGGCGTCCATCGAGAAGGCCGCCGCACCCGCCGCCAGGCCCAGCACGGTCACCGGCACGTCGCCCAGCGCGGCCAGCAGGGTCACGTCGTGGGTGACCGCCAAGATGCCCCTGCCGTCGCGTGCGGCGTCGCCCAGGCGCGCCCAGGCGTCGATCTGGGCGGCGGGGTCCAGGTGGTTGCCGGGCTCGTCGAGCAGCCAGTAGCGGGCCTGCTGGGCCACCAGCGCGGCCATGCGCACCCGCTGTCGCTCGCCGCCCGACAGGGTGTGCATGGCCCGCGACGCGAAGTCGGCCATGCCCAGGCCCACCAGCGCGTCCTGGGCGGCGGCGCGCGCCTCGTGCCTGGACTCCGAGAAGCGGTACCGGGCAGCCTCGACCACCTCAAGCGCGGACAGGCCGTCGGTGGGCGCTGGCTCCTGAGGCAGCCAGGCGAGCTGTTCGGCGCGCTGCAAGGGCGTCAGCGAGGCCACGGGGCGGCCATCGGCCAAGACCTCGCCCTGGCAGGGCAGAAGCCCCAGCGCAGCGGCCAGCAGGGTGGACTTGCCGGCGCCGTTCCGGCCCACGACGGCCAGCACCTGGCCGGGGGGCAGCTCCAGGTCGATGCCGGCCAGACGCCCGGGTATGCCCACGGCTCGAAGGTTCAGGCTCACGGCGCCAGCAGGCCCCGCAGGGCGGATGCGAGGTCGAGCACACCGGGGCCTGGACCCATGATGTTGTCGGCGTCATGGACGAGCACCCGCCCGTTCTGCACGGCAGACAGCGTCTCCATGGCGGCCCATTTGTCGATTGCGGCCTGCTCCTGGGCATCGTCGAGAGGTCGGCTGGCCAGCAGCACGATGGTGTCGGGGTCGAGCGCGACCAGCCGCTCGGGGGACAGCGAAGGCGCGCCGGCGATGTCTTCGTCGATGGCGTTCTTGCCGCCAGCGGCGTGCAGCGCGGCGCCGTGCAGGCTGTTGCGGCGGATGTACCAGACCTCGCCGGGGCCCTCGGTGCCGATCACCAACAACACCTCGCGGCCAGCTGCGGGCGGGTCAATCTGCAGCTCGGTGCGGTAGCGCTGGGCGAGGGCGCGCCCCTCATCGACACGGCCGGTGATCTCGCCGATGCGCTCGGTGCTCTTGGCCACGTCATCGACGGTGAGCCACGGAAGCGGCTCGATCGGTGCCAGCTCGCCGACCGTCGCCAGGTCGGCGCCTGCAGCGGACTCGATGAGCACCACCGTGGGGTTCACCGACACGATGGCCTCGAGGTTGGGGGTGAGCGCCGACCCCATGACCGGCAGCTGCTGCACCTGGGGCGGCGTGCACCACTCGGTGCGCCCGACCAGCTGCTCGGTCGCGCCGAGCCGCACGACGGTCTCGGTCATGGCTGGCGCCAGCGACACGATGCGCGGGGTGGCGCTGGCGGGTGCGTCACCGGGAGACGTCCCGGTGCAGCCCAGCACGGTGAGCAGCAGGAAGAGGGCAGGCATGCTGGCTTCTATCGCTGCCAGGCCATTCGTCCCGGCGCGAAGGCTCAGGGGTGCAGCACGCAGCCGCCCACGGATCGGCTCGCCCACTTGTGCTGCAGCGCCTCGCGAAACTGCCCGATCTCGAAGGCCGGGCCCACATGCGGGCGCAGGCTGCCGTCGCGGATGCGGGCGAAGATCCAGCGGTGGCGCGCCTCGCGCAGCTCGGGTTGGTTCACCGTGGCGATGACCGTTGGGCAGCCCAGCACATCCAGGCCTTTCATCTGAATGAGGTTGGTGGGCAGCTGGTTGGCGTTGGGGGCGCCACGCTGCCCCTTGCCCCTGGCCACGAAGGGCGTGGCCGCCCAGCCCACGATGCAGAAGCGGGCGCCAAAGCGGGTGCAGCGCAGCGCCTCGAGCGACAGCGGGCCGCCGACGCCGTCGTACACGACGTGCACCCCCTTGCCGCCGGTCAGCGCCTTCACCTCGTCGCGGAAGCGGCGAATGCCCCCCGCGTCGTCGGCGGTCTGCACGACGTGATCCGCGCCCTGTTCGGCGACAACCGCCAGCTTGTCGGGGTTGCGGCCCGTGGCGATGACGGTGGCGCCCAGCATCTTGGCCACGTGAACCGCGGCCAAGCCCGTGCTTCCCGAGGCGCCCAGGATGAGGACGCTCTCGCCCTCGGTCAGCCGTCCCCGGTGCACCAGGCAGTGGTAGGCGGTCTCGTAGTTGCCCAGCAGGTTCACCGCCTGGTCGTGGGTGATGCCCTGCGGCAGGGGAATCGCCGCGTGCTCCGGGATGACGGCCCAGGTGGCGAAGCCGCCCCAGCGCTGGTGGGCGCCCTTGCTGCGGGGTCCGGCGTGAAAGCCGTCGGCCAGCACCTGGTCGCCCACCGAGACGCGCTCGACGTCGCTCCCCACCCAGGCCACCTCGCCAGAGAACTCGAGGCCCGGCGTGTACGGAGGCGGCGCCATGTGCTGGTACTGGCCGCTGCTCATGATCAGATCGACCCAGCCAACCGCGCAGCTCTTGACGCGAAGCACCACGTCGGTGGGCGCCAGGTCGGCCGGATTGGGTGGGTCCTGCTCTTGGAGCCGCATGAACTGCGTCACCGCGTCCAAGGGGGTCTCTCCGTATTCGGTGAGCACGACGTGCTGGCCGGAGGGGCCGATGGACATGGGGGCTCCTTTGGGGGCGGCCGGCTACTTCTCCAACAACCCGTACTTGTTGAGCTTGTAGCGCAGCGAGTTTCGCTCGACCCCCAGCAGCTTGCCGGCCTGGCTGCGGTCGCCGCCCGAGCGGCGCAGGGCCTCGACCAGGATGCGGCGCTCGACGCTCTCGAGGTAGGCCGAGAGGCTGAAGCCCGGCTCGAGCTTGGGCAGGCCGGGCGCCGCGGCGTCGACGATCTGCAGGTCGAAGGCGCGGGTGCCCATCACCACGGCCCTCTCGGACAGGTTCAGCAGCTCGCGCACGTTGCCTGGCCAGCTGTGGCGCCGCAGCGCGCCCTCCTGCTCGGTGCTGAGCTTGGGCACGGGGCGCTTGTAGCGGTCGGCGTAGTACCGAAGCCCCGCGCGCACCAGGGGCACGATGTCGGCGGGGCGCTCACGAAGCGGCGGCACCTGCACCACCACCACCGCCAGCGCGTAGTACAGCTCGGCGCGCAGCCGGCCCTCGGCGACCAGGCGGCGCCCATCGAGGCCGGCGGTGGTGACCACGCGAACGCCGTCTGGGCGCCGCTGCAGAGACCGGTACAGCTCGCGCTGCAGGTCGTCGGGCAGATCGTCGATGTTCGGCAAGACCACCGTGCCGCTCTGGGGCCACTCGGCGTGCCGCGCGACATCAAAGACGGTGAAGGGACCGTCGGTGCCGCTAAAGCGGTGAAGGGCTTCGGCCGCAAACCCTCGGCCGCTGCCGAGCTCGCCCTCGATCCACACCGGCGAGGGCACCGGGGCCACCTGCTTGAGCGTGTCGAGCAGCTGCTGCGACGCCGGATCGTCGGCCACGAAGTTGGCGGGGGCGTGCGACTCTTCGGTGGCGTCGTCGTCGGGGCTGTACGGCCGGATCTGGGCCAGGCGCTCCGAGATCTGGTCGATGCTGACCGGCTTGGTGAGGAAGTCGCGGGCGCCCAGGCGCATGGCCTCGACGGCGACATCGACCGCTCCGTAGGCCGTGAACACGATCACCTCGACGGGGGGGCGCTGCTCGCGGGCCGCCTTGAGCACCTGCAGCCCGTCGATGGGCTCCATCTTGAGGTCGGTGAGCACCAGGTCGTAGTCGTTGTTCTGCAGGTGCTCGATGGCCTCGATGCCGTCGAACACCGCGTCGACGTCGTCGCCCTTCTTGCGGAGCATGCGCGCCATGGTGGTGGCGGCGCTGCGGTTGTCGTCAACGATCAGGACTTGGAGCTTGGCTGCCAGGCTGCACCTCGACCTTGGGGATGTGGGCCGTGAAGCGGGCACCGCCCAGGGACGAGTCATCGTACGCGATGTAGCCGCCGTGAGCTTCGACCACGCCCCGAACCAGGGTCAGGCCCAGGCCCGTGCCGCGCTCCTTGGTGGTGACGTTGGCCTCGAAGATCTGGGCGCCAAAGTCGGGATCGACGCCTGGGCCGTTGTCTTCGACGCGAATCGCCATCATGGTGTCCTCTTCGACCACCGAGATGCGGATCAGGCCGTAGCCCCGCGGCACGATCTGCATGGCATTGATGACCAGGTTCTCGATGGAACGCCCGAGCAATGCGGGGTCGTAGGGGAACGCCACCTGCGAGATCTCACCGGTCTCGATGCGGCAGCCGAACGAGCTGGCTTCGGGCTGGCGCAGCCGGATGATGTGCTCGATGGTGCCGCGCATGGGCTGCTTGAGGATGGCCAGCCGAAGCGCGCCGCTGGTGGCTTCTTTGGACAGCAGCCGCTCGACGACGGCATTGAGGGTCGACACCTCGTCGTGCAGCGAGCCGGCGATCGACTGCCGCTCGGCGGCGTTGTCTTCGCTGGCGATCAGGTCGGTGAGCAGCTCCAGGCTCTGCAGCGGGTTCCTGACCTCGTGTGCGACAAGGCGCGCGAGCTGCTGCACGGCCTCGATGCGGGCCACGATGGCGTCTTCGCGCTCCTCCATGGCCTTTGCGGCCAGGTTGAGCCGGTCGACGAGGTCGTCGAGCTCGGTGAGGCCGGTGTAGTCGACACGAACGCCGCGCTCGCCGGCACGCACCCGATCGAGGGCACGCGACAGGTTGGTGAGGGGACGCAGCAGGCTCAGCACACCCATGGCCGTGATGATGCCCACCAGCGCCGAAACGCCCAGGAAGGTCCACAGGATGTCCCGCTGCGATCGCGGGGGAGGGCTCCAGGCGGCGATGACCCGGCGGCTGCCGGTCTGCGCGCAGGCGACCGCCCAGGCCTGTTCGCCGTCGACCAGCGTCTGCGTGGGTTGGTCGCAGGCGTGGGCCACGATGGCGTCGGGCAGGGCCACCCCTTGCAGCGTGACGTCGCCGTCGTCGTCGAGCCAAGAGAGGTGCTCGACCTGCATGCGCTGAAAGGTGCCCGGCGGCAGCGCGCCGTCTTCGTCGACGATCTTGGAGGTCACCAGCGCGGCGGTGGTGACATGCCGTTGGGCGAGCGCCTGTTCGGCCTGATCGAGCCTGCGCGTCACCGGGTAGGCGGTGGACAGCACGGTGCTGGCAGCCAGGGCGCCAGACAGCGCTCCCAGAACCAGCGCGGCAGACGCGCGGCGATTTCGACCGGGTTGGTCGGGCATCAGGTCGGCGCTACTTGGTGGCTTGGAGCTCCGACTCGCCGGACTCTTCGTCGGTGGCCGACTCGACGGCGCGCAGGCGGATGGCCTCGGCCTCGTTGCCCGAGATGCCGGGGGTGGCGTTGGCGGCCGACGGGCGCGTGAGATCGGTCTGAGCGGTCAGGGCCTCGGTGAAGGCTCGGCCATGGTCGTACTGCAGGTGGCGCGGTGATCCGCAGGCGGTGAGCGCCGCGATGCCGACGGTGGCCAGCAGGATTCGGGTCGAGGTCATTGGGGCTCCGTGGGGAGATTGTCGAGTCGTTCGATGCCTTCGGCCGCGGCCTGGTGGGTCGGGCTGAAGGAGAGGGCCTTAGTGTAGTGCACGCGAGCGAGTTCGGGGTCACCGGCTCGCTCATAGGCGGTCGCCAGGTTGGCGTGAGCGTCTGCATTGCTGCCTGTGCTGCGGAACGCCTTGAGTGCGTCGTCGTACCGTCCGGTTGCCGCGAGCGCGAAGCCGAGGTTGTTGCGGTAGCGCGGGACTGTCGCGTCGAGCGCGACCGCGTTCTGCAGCGCCTTGGCGGCCTCACCGTGTCGCTTGTCGGACATCAACAGAAAGCCGAGGTTGTTCCATGTGGCCGCGTGATCGGGGTCGTAGTCAGCCGCCTTGGTGAGCGCGTCGATGGCCTCTTCTTGGCGCTTGTCGTCGGCGTACAGGATGCCCAGGGATCGCCATGGACGTGGGTCGCCGCGCATCGCCTCGGCCGAGATGAGCAGCAAGCGCTCGGCCTCGCTGTTGACGCCCTGCGCCAGCAGGCCGCGGCCCTGCAGGTAGTCGACGCGGGGGTCGCGGATGCCATCGGCCCGCATCTGCGCGATCACCACCAGCGCCTCGCCGATGGCGCCCGAGTTGATGAGCGTCTCGGTGATGCCGATGCGGGTCTCGACATTGCCGTCCTGGGTCGTCCACTCGGGCGTCTCGGGCAGATCGCGCTTGCGACCGGCTCCACAGCCCGAGGCCACTGCGGCGAGCAGCATGGCCATCACAACGTGTCGCACGCGGTGTCCTAGAAGATGGTGTTGCGGACGTTGATGCATGCGGGACCGAGGAGCACGACCATGAGGGTCGGCATCAAGAACAAGATCATGACCACGGTGAGCTTGGGCGACACCGCCGCGGCTTCTTCTTCGGCGCGCGACATGCGCTTCTTGCGCACGACTTCGCCGTGGATGCGCAAGCTGTGCGCAATGGACGTACCAAAGCGGTCGGCCTGCACCAGCATGTTGACCAGGCTGATGATCTCTTCGACGCCGGTGCGCTCACCGAGGTGCTTGAGCGCGTCCATACGCGGAACGCCGGCCGACATCTCGTGGATGACGATCATGAACTCCTGCGACAGCAGGGGTGCGGTGGTCTCCATCTCGAAGGCCACGCGCTTGAGGGCCGCGTCCAAGCCCAGGCCGGCCTCGACACAGGTGACCAGCAGGTCGAGTGCGTCGGGGAAGGGCTTGAGGATCTCCATCTTGCGGGCCGCCTCGCGGCTGTTCACGATGAGCTGCGGCGCGTAGTACCCGGCACCGGCACCCAGCAGGCAGACCAGCGCCATGACCGACAGGTCCATGCTGGCTGCGAAGGGCGCCGCCATCAGCGGCAAGAAGATGGCCATGGCGACGCGGGCGGTGTTGAACACCTGCGGGGCGTTCTTGGACTTGTACCCGGCGCGGATCAGCTGAATGCGAAGGGCATCGGCGTCTTCGATGTCCTTGGTGGCGGCGAGATCGCCGATGCGCTTGGCGATGCGCTCGGACAGCTCGTCGACGTTGGGGTCTTTCTTGGGACCACCGGTGAGCTCCGAGACGCGGTCGCGCGAGGTGCGCGTGGGGTTGAGCAGCTGGTAGACGCCCATGGCGAGGCCGCCGAACACCAGCAGCGCTGCACCCAGGATGGCGATGAGTGTCGTGTTCATGGGCTAGACCTCGACCTGGGACATCTGATTCATCATGAATGCGCCAATGCTGTACCAGGTCAGCGCGCCGCCGAGCAGGTAGTTCCCGAGCTGATCTTCGAACAGAGGGTCCATGTAGCCGGGGCTCAGCAAGTTCACGAGCACGGCGACGCCGAGCGGCAGTGAACCCAGCACCATGGCCGATGTGCGTGCCTCGGAGGTCATGGCCTTGACCTTGGCCTGAAACAAGAAGCGACCGCGGATGGTCTCGGAGATGTTGGCCAGGATCTCGATGAGGTTACCGCCCGTCTCGCGAGCCAGCAGCGTCGACGAGACCATCAGGCGCAGGTCGAAGACCGTGGGGTTTCGCTCGATCATGTTTTCGGCCGCGTGTCGGAACTCGCGACCAAAGCGAACCTCCTCGAACACGCGCCCGAACTCGGCCGCGATGGGGAACTCCATCTCTTCGGCGACGGTGCGGAAGGTGTCGTTGAGGCCGACGCCCGCCTGGAGCGAGCGCGAGATGAGGTCGAGGGCGTCGGGCAGCTGCTCGACGAGCTTCTTGGCCCGGGCCGCACCCTGCCGCCGCACCAGCACATAGGGAACGACGCTGAGCACGCCGCCGATCACCAGACCCAGGGTGAGGCTGATGAGGATGCTGCCGGTGAGGAAGCCGACGGCGCCGGCGATGGCACATCGTGTGAGCAGCTGCGAGACCGACAGGTCGATGTCGGCCGCGGCGATGGTCATGTCCAGATGCTCGCCGAACGAGCCGAGCGCCTGAGCGGCGGCGTCAGCCGCGCGATCGCGGAACAGCGCCCCCGAGCCGGGACCGCCGCCTTCGTCGCCCATCATGCCCAGACGGCGCGCGAGCTCTTTCTTCTCTTGCTCCTGACGGGCGATGTACGCCCAGTACGCGCCCTGGAACAAGGCAATGGCCCCGGTGAACACCACGGCCATGAGCATCAGGATTAAAACTGGGGGCACGGACTAGACCTCCATGGACCAGCGGAACAGTTCGGGAGACAGGCGGATGCCGTGCGAAGCGAGGCGCGTCGTGAAACGCGGCCGCACACCGGTTGCGCGGAACTTGCCACGGATCTTGCCGTTCTCGTCGACGCCCTCTTGATCGAAGGTGAAGATTTCTTGAGTCGTGATGACCGAGCCTTCCATGCCCGTCACCTCGGTGATGGACATGACGCGGCGTGAGCCGTCGTTGAGGCGGGACTGCTGCACCACGCAGTCGAGGGCGCGCGCAATGGTCTCGCGGATGGCCTGGGGCCCCATGTTGGGCATGCCGATGGCCACCATCGTCTCGAAGCGCGACAGGCAGTCTCGCGGCGAGTTGCTGTGCACCGTGGCCAGCGAGCCGTCGTGGCCGGTGTTCATGGCGGTGAGCACGTCGACGGCCTCGCCGCCACGGATCTCGCCCAGGATGATGCGGTCGGGACGCATTCGCAGGCAGTTCTTGACGAGCTCGCGTGCGCCGACCTCGCCCTTGCCTTCGAGGTTGGCCGGGCGCGTCTCGAGGCGCACGACGTGTTCCTGCTGCAGCTGCAGCTCGGCGGCGTCTTCGATGGTGATGACGCGGTCTTCGCCGGGGATGAACGACGACAGGCAGTTGAGCAGGGTGGTCTTGCCCGAGCCGGTGCCGCCCGAGATGATGGTGTTCAGGCCGGTCTTCACGGCGCCCTTGAGCACTTCCATCATGGGACGCGGGCACGAGCCGTAGCTGATGAGGTCTTCGGGGCCGATGGGCACCGTGCCGAACTGGCGAATGGACACGGCGGCGCCGTCGATGGCCAGGGGCGGGATGATCGCGTTGAAGCGCGAGCCATCGGACATGCGAGCGTCGACCATGGGATTGGACTCGTCGACGCGACGGCCCACCGCCGCGACGATGCGGTCGATGATCTGCAGCAGGTGCTTGCCGTCGTTGAACTTGACGTTCGTCTTGACCATCTTGCCCTTGCGTTCGACGAACACGTGGTACGGGCCGTTGATCATGATGTCGGTGACGCCCGGGTCGCGAATGAGGGGCTCGAGCGGCCCCAGGCCCAGGATGTTGTCGAGGATCTCTTCGACGAGGCGCTCACGCTCCATGCGGTTGAGCGGGAGGTTCTTGGCGTCGACGCGCTCGGTGAGCTGAAGGCGCATGGACTCGTGCAGCTCGTCGCGGCTGGTGGTGCCGACGGCCTCGAAGTCCATGGATTCCAGGACTTCGTTGTGCAGCTCGTGCTTGATGGCGTCGTATTGGGCCTTGTCGACGACGCCGCCGATCCCGCCGCCACCGCCGCCGCCACCTGCACCGCCCAACTTGCCCTGGGCACCGCGCACGCGATCAATCAGCCGAGTTCCGCCCATGGTTCACCTCACCTAGACCCAGTTTACCTAGCTGCGGCCAAAGAGTCCCGAGAACCATCCGCCGCCGCTGCCTTCGCCGCCCTCTTCTTCGCCCTCTTCGTCGTCGGGATCTGGGTCGTCGGTGAGCAGGACCACGAGCTTGGAGAGATCCTTCGCGGTGTCGCTCTTTCGGTTCACATCGCGGATCAGCTGGCCTTCGTTGAGC
This sequence comes from Myxococcota bacterium, assembly GCA_965216925.1. Lineage (GTDB taxonomy): Bacteria > Myxococcota_A > UBA796 > UBA796 > CAYYHT01. Next base: position 645,138 of record CBDCGT010000002.1, read on the forward strand.
GCCTGATCGACCGTCTCGGGGTCGTCGGCGATTGCGACCGACACCGACATGTTCAGGTTCGCTTCGATGTCGGTGTTGCTGATGTACTGCCCGCGGCGCGAGCGGTTGACCACCAGTCGGATGCGGTCGCTCTCGATGCCCAGCGTCTCGAGCGCCTTGGAGCGCCGGAAGGCGTCGCGCACGGCGATGACGTCGGGGGTGGTGACCAGCACGATGATGTCGGACACCTGCAGCGCGAGCGACGAAGCCTCGCTCATGGTCGCGCCGGCATCGATGAGCACGTACATGTAGCCCTTGGCCGCGACTCGGATGATGTTGTACACGTCGTCGGACGTGTACTCGCCCATCTTGTTGAGCTCGTTGGGCTGCGCCAGCACGTGGGTCTTGGACTTGTGCACCACGACCGAGCTGGTGAGCATTCGCTCATCGAGGCGGTCGGCGCGAGGGAGCACGTCGGCCAGGGTGTCCTTGGGGGTGACGTCGAGCACCGAGGCCGCGTCGCCCATGGCGAAGTCGAGGTCGATGCAGATCACCCGGTGGATGGCCGCCAGCTCGGCGGCCAGGTGGGTGATGAGCGTGGTGGTGCCCACACCGCCCTTGGCGCCGATGAACGAGACCACCAGGCCCTGCTCTTCGTCGTCGCCGACGTCGAATGCGGCGTCGTGCACGACCTGGCGCAGGCGAGCCGAGTCTTGTGGAAGAACCACGAACTCTTTGTAGCCGACCCGCATGGCAGACAGGATGGCGGTGGCGTCACTGCCGTCGGACAGGGCGACCAGCGTGCTGTTGGGCGCCTCTTTGGTGAGCACCTCGGCCAGCGCCAGGGCCGCGTCCATGGACTCTTGGAAGCCGACGATGCAGACGTCGGGCTTCTGCCGCTTCACAGCGCCGATGGCGTCGCCAAAGGACAGGCTGCGGTCGGGCAGCACCGCCTCGGCGGCCAGGGTCTCTTTGACCATGCCAAGCTGTTCGGTGTTGAGGCCGACCAGAAGGCAATTGGCGGCGCCCTTTGCTCCTCCTACCTGTCTCACGTGGCGTCTCCTAGCGCTGCAGGCCGACGTCGCCGGTGGGCTGCGCGGTACGCGAGCCGGGGCGCGAGTCGAGGCCGAGCAGGAACAGTTCGATGTCGTTCGGGTTGTGGTTCTCGGTGGTTCCGGGAGGCGCGGGGACCTCGCCGGGGCCGAGCGGGCGCACCAGACGCGGCGTGACGAAGATCATCAGCTCGGTCTCGTCGCGCTGGTGGCGGACGTAGCGGAACAGCGAGCCCACCAGGGGGATGTCGCCGAGCAGCGGGATGCGGGCCACGGTGCTGGAGCTGGTCTCGGAGAGCAAGCCGGCCAGCGCGAAGGTCATGCCGGAGTCGACGCGCACGTGGCTCTGGCTCTTGCGGGTGGTGAAGCCCGGCACGCTGATGCCGCTGATCTGCGAGGAGGACGAGAAGTCGACGTCGCTGACCTCGACGTACACGCGCATGTCGATGACCGTGCCACCGAGCACGGTGGGCACGAAGACCAGCTTGATGCCGTACTCTTTGTAGTTGATGCGGATGTTGCCCGTGGCGTTCGGCGTGGCGATGGGAATCTCGCCGCCGGCCAGGAACTCGGCCTGCTGGCCCGAAAGGGCGACCAGCGACGGCTGGGCGAGCACCTTGGACAGCTTGTGGTCGTCGAGGACCGAGAGCACCGCGCCGAGGTTGATCGAGCCGCCGACCCAACCAATGAGGTTGAAGTTGGAGGTGGACGTGCCGGGGATGCCGGCGCCCTGCGCAAAGATGTCGGACAGCTCGGTGTTGACGAGCGGGCCGTTCTGGGTGGAGCCGGCGGCGCTGTTGAAGGAGCCGACGCCCAGGTCGGGGTCGCCGAACAGGGCGTTGATGCCCAGCTCGCGGAAGGCGCTGCGGTTGACCTCGGCGAACACGACGTCGAGCTGGACCTGGTGGTCGCCCGTGACGGTCATGAGGTTGACGAACTCTTCGTCGTACAGGCGCGAGACCTGGGCCACGTGCTCGAGGGTGATGAGGTCGTCGACGTCGCCCTGAACCACGATGCGGCCGTTGAGCGGGAACACGCGGGGCGGGTCGCCGTCGACGATCGCCTCGACGCGGCGGATGAGGTCGGAGAGGTCGCGGTGCACCGTGATCTCGTAGATGATGGGCGCAGAGCCCGGGCCGAGCTGGATGACCAGGTCGGTGGAGCCCACGCTGACGCCCTGCACCTGCAGCTTGCGGGCGGTGGCCAGGGTGACCACGTCGGCCACAGCGGGGTCGGTGATCGCGATCGCGGTGGCGTTGGCGGGGGTCTCGAGGACGACGCTCTTTCCGAGCTCGATGTCGAGCCAATCAGCACGTCCGTCCTGGGCGTTCGCCGCGAGGGGAACGATCATCACGAACAGCGCGACGATGGCGGCCGCGGCGGTGGTGAGAACACGCATTGTTTGGGGACCTTCTTCCTTTGAATGTCAGCCGGAATCCGAGATCGGTCTCGACGTGCGGGGGGACTATGTCACAGGGGGCCGGGAAATGACATGGTGGCGGAGTGACTTGCCTCTGAATGCAGAAACGGGCGCGACTTGCGTCACGCCCGTTGTCTGCAGATGCCCGTTGGGGCTAGCGATTCTTGCGGCGGCCTCGGCCTCGTCCCTTGTCGCCCACGAGTGTGCCGCCCTTGTAGATGTCGGGGCCCTTGCTGTCTTCGGGGCGCTTGATCTGGCGGACGGTGGGCGGCGCCTTGGCCTTGGCGATCTTGCTGGCTTCGACGTTCTCGATCTTGATCTGCTCGCGCCCGATCAGGTTGGCGACCTTGACCTCGCCGATCTCTTCGCGGCGATCGACATCGATGTCGTTGCGTAGGGTGAGGGTGACCTCACCTTCGTTGACCGCGAGGGCGAGCATCTCGGCGTCTTTGGCGCTGACGGCGAGGGTGACGGACGGCTTGATTCGCTTTTCGTCGGTCTCGATCTTGCGGCTGCCGAGCTGGTTGTTGACCGCCAGCACGCGCACTGCCTGCAGCAGGGTGGTGGTGCTGTAGCTCTTCTCTTCGTCCTTGATCGTGACGATGACGTCGACGAAGTTGCCCGGTGTCACGAAGCCTGAGACGCCCGACGACTCGGTGGTGTTCACCGAGACCGCGCGCATTCCGCGGGGAATGATGGCGTTGAGACCGACGCCGGCATCGACCGCGGCCAGACGCTCGACGCGCAGCAGCTCGTGCTGGAGAATGGGCTCGAGGGGCACACGACCGATGGCCTCTTCGAGGTCGGTGAAGGTGCCGTCGGGCACGAAGTCGGGCGGGAGCTCGACGTAGACGAGGTTCTTCTCGCCGATCGTGTCGCCCTGGTAGAGATCGGTCGATGCTGCGACGACGCGCACCATCTCTTCTTTCTCTTGGGCTTTGGTGAGCTCTTGCTGCATGCCACGGATGAGGTTGTAGATGACCGCCGTGGCGGCGAGGGCCGCGATGAGCGACACCACCAAGAAGACCGCGGCGCGTCCGCGTCCACCGGTCTGTCTGCGAGCCATGCACGTACCCCCTTGTTCGGTTTACTTGTCGTGCAGCGGTGAGCTTACCAGAGGGACAGCAAGCGCTGGCATCGGTTCGTGTCGAGTTCAGGGCAAGGAAAGAAAAAAGGCCCCCGCACCGGATGGTGCGGGGGCCTTTTCGTCGCTCTCTGGATCAGACGCCACTGACGGTGGTCGCGATCTCCGAGAACTTGCTGCCCAGGCTGCCGCCGAGGACGCCGAGGGCCGTAATCAGGAACACGGCGATGAGGGCGGCGATGAGGCCGTACTCGATAGCGGTGGCACCCTGCTCGTCGTTGAAGAACTTGGTCATCATGTTGGACTCCTTGGTGGGAAAAGCTTGCCTTACGACGGGGTGTCGGGCCCCGTTGTGAAGATAGTGTTTCGTACCGGAGCCGTCGCCGCAAGAAGTTTGTGAGAAAATTTTTTTGCGAACCCATGAAGTCCCCATTTTATGGGGATTTATCGCCGCCAAAAAATTTCCCCCGCACATCGATCGAGTCGGGCCAGGGCAGGGGCACCTCGCCAAGGAGGGCGCGCTCGAGGTCTTCTCCGATGAAGGTTTGGCGCCAGCCGAGCAGGGACGAGCGGCGCGACGCGTCGGGCAGCGAGGTCACGATGTCGTCGATGAGAGCCGGCGGCAGCACCAGCCGCGGCGACCAATGTTCGGCCAAGCCGCGGCTGACTGCCCAGGCATGCAGCCAGGTGGCCCGGGCGCGCTCGATGCTGCGCGGGTGGATGGGGGCGGGCCAACCCCACTCGGGACGGCGGGCGGCCAAGCTCACCCGGTCGATCAGCTCTTGGCCGTGCTTCTTGGCCAGGGACTTGGGGATCTTGCGATTGGACAGCCGCCGGACATCGACCGGCTGCTCGCGCGCGAGCCAGATGAGCACCCCGTTGCTGGCCAGGGATCGAGCGGGGGTGTCGAGCTTGCGCGCCAGCTCCTCGCGCCACACCACCAGCTCTTGCAGCACCGCGGCTTGCTGGGGGTGCATGACGGATGCGCCGGCCACCTCGCGCCAGCGGGTGTCGGCCGATGGCGGGTGGAGCGCGAGCTCGCGCGCCTCGTCGCAGGCAGCGATCGCGACCTGGCTGCGGTCGTGGCTGTCGAGCTCGGTGGCGATGGCGTCCCACAGCTCGTGCAGGATCTCGACATCGCCCGAGGCATAGCCCAGCTGTGCTGTGGAGAGGGGACGGGCCGACCAGTCCGACAGGGTCTGGCTCTTGTCGACCGCGTGGTCGGTGAAGCGGGCGACCAGCCGCGAGTAGCGCTCGGGGTAGCGGCAGCCCACGAGTCCGGCGCCGATCTGGGTGTCCAGGATGGTGGGCGCGACCCCGCCGAGCGCGCGCTGGAGCAGCACGATGTCCCAGGATCCCCCGTGCACCAGCCACGACGAGCCGACCATGGCCGGGGCGATCGCATCGAGCACACCGGGCACGAGCGGGTCGAAGATCCAGGTGGGGCCGGTTCGGGCGCGCACCTGCACCAGGAAGAGCTTGGGGATGTACCGCCGCTCCGAGTGGAACTCGGTGTCGACGGCCAACAGCTCGGCGCCGGCGAACTCGGCGGCGGCGCGGGTGGCGGCGGCGGGGGTGTCGACGAGGACGGGGTCGGTCAACGCCCCTACCAAGACCAGGCGGTGCGCCATCCGCCCGAGCGTGAGCCGACCCAGCGCCGGGTGTCGACGCCGTGGCCCTCGAGCTCGACCGTCCAGCTGGAGCCCAGCCGGGCGATGGACAGCTCACGCCACGAGCCCTGAGGCAGGGGCTCGAGCAGGGCCTCGACCGCGGCCTCGTCGAGCTCGGGGATGGGTTCGCGACCGGCGAGGTCTTCGAGCACGCCGCCGATCCAGCACACCAGCGCCTGGCACAGCACGTCGGGATCGCGGGTGTAGATGACCCCCTGTTCGAGGTCGCCCTCGGGCTTGTAGAGCACGGCCGCCAAGCGGCGCTCACCGCCTACCGCATGGTGGGGGTCGATCAGCACCGACTGCGCCAGCTCGGGTGCGCCGACCGGGTCGTGCACCAGCTCGGCCGGGGCGTCCAAGAACAGGATGCGGTGCCCGGGCAAGCGCTCGCGCCGCGGCACGCCCCAGCTGGGGGTCACGTCCCACAGGGCGCCCAGATCGAGGGCGGCTTCGAGCTCGGCGACCAACAGCTGAGGCATGGAGCCGACGTGCAGCGCCCACAGGCCATCGCCCTCGTCGTGCAAGGCGAAAGCTGTCCAGCTGGCAGGAGGGAGCGGAGAAAGCTCGGCCAGCTGGTCCGGGTGTTGTCGAGGACCGCGAAAAGAACGCATGGGGAGAGACACGCTTGAGTTGCGGCGAAGCTACCTGCCCGACCTGGGGCCCGCAACCGGTTTTGCGTCCAGTGAAGGTTAAGGGCCGCTCCCACCGCAGGAGTCCCCACTGGCCGAGCTCACCGATCCGTTTCGCAGCCGGTTCTACGCCTGGCTCGACGAGCGCTTCCCGCCCGTGGTCTACACCTTGTTGGTCGCGCTGTTCTTTGTGTCGGCGCAGCTGGTGGGCGTTCGCCTCGCTGGGGAGGGCAGCATTCAGCCCCTGGCCGCCCTTGTCGCCTGGCTCTTCTTCTTGCACATCCGCATCTTCGACGAGCACAAGGACTTCGAGAAGGACGCCGAGACCTACCCCGATCGGGTGCTCTCCAAGGGCATCATCACCCTGGGTGACCTGAAGCGGGTGGGCGGCGTGGTGCTGTTGCTCGAGCTGGCCGGCGTCGCGCTCATGGGGCCCGATGCCGTGTTCTGGTGGGCGATGGCCTTCGCGTTCTCGCTGCTGATGTACGTCGAGTTCTTTGTCGCCGACTGGCTCAACGATCACATCCTGTTGTACGCGGTCTCGCACAACCCCGTCACGGCGCTGATCGCCATGTTCGTGTGGGCCGGCACCGGCGCGTCCTGGCACCCCGGCATGTACTGGTACCTGGCGCTCGCGAGCGTGGGCATGTTGGCCTTCGAGATCGGGCGCAAGACGCGGCTGCCCGACGAGGAGCACCCGGGGGTGCCCAGCTACACGACCGAGCTGGGGCAGGACGTGGCGCGCTTCGTGCTGTTGGGGCTGTACGTGGCGGTTGCCTGCGCGGTGGGCGGGCTGGTGATGGCGCTGGGCGGCTCGCCGCCCGTCGTGGGCGGCCTGGCGGTGCTCTGTGCGCTCCCGGGAGCGGCCACGGCCATGGGCCGGCAGCCGGCCAAGCGGGTCGAGGCGGGCGCCAGCGTGGTGCTGGTCCTGTGTTTCATCGTCAGCGCCGCGGCGGCGTGGGGGCTCGCATGAAGATCGCGTTCGCAGACGAGTTGGTGGGCCAGCAAGACGTGGTTGCCCGCATTGGCGGCAAGGGAGCGGGCCTGGTGCGCCTGGTCGAAGCGGGGGCCAATGTGCCGCCCTTCTTCGTGCTCACCACCGACGCCTGGCGCGATGGGGCCGGTGACGAGCTGAGCGCGCTGGTGGACGACGCCTTGGGCAAGCTGGGCGACGGGCCCGTCGCGGTGCGGAGCTCTGCGGTGGTCGAGGACGGCGCCAAGGTGTCCTGGGCCGGGCAGTTCGAGAGCGTGCTGGGCGTGCAGGGGACCGCCGAGGTGATGGAGGCGGTGTCGGTGTGTTGGGCATCGGCGGGGTCCGAGCGCGTTGCCGCGTACGCCGCGCAGCACGGCATCGATCCAAGCGAGATGGCGGTCGTGGTTCAGAGGCTCGTGCCTGGCGACCGTTCGGGCGTGATGTTCACCCGCGACCCCGATGATCCCGGGCGCGCCCTGGTGTCGGCCGGGTGGGGGCTGGGCGAGGGTGTGGTGCAAGGGCAGGTGCCTTGCGACACCTTTCGCGTCGACGCCCAGGGCACCGTCGAGGTCGAGGTGGCCGACAAGGACGAAGAGGTGGTGGCCGCGGGTGGCGGCGAGACCAAGAGCGTGCCGGTCACCGGCGACCGCGTGTCCCAGCCGGTCTTGAGCGACCAGCAGGTGCGGGAGCTCGTGCGTGTCGGCCGCGACATCGAGCGGCGCGCGGGCGTGCCGCAGGACATCGAGTTCACCTTCCACGAGGGCCAGCTCTACGTGCTGCAGACCCGCCCGATCACGGTCCCGATTCCCTGGGGACGGCGGCTGCTGTGGGACAACAGCAACATCGTCGAGAGCTACTCGGGGGTGACGACGCCGCTCACCTTCTCGTTCGCGAATCGGGCGTACACCATCGTGTACGAGATCTTCCACCGCGTGATGGGGGTGGACGAGGCCACCATCGGTGACATGGAGCCCGTGTACAAGCGCATGATCGGCCTCATCGAGGGGCGGGTCTACTACAACCTCAACGCCTGGTACCTGCTGGTGCAGAAGCTGCCCGGCTACAGCTTCAGCAAGGGCGCGATGGAGACCATGATGGGCGTCTCCGAGGTGGCGAGCGAAGACGACGCTGGCCATGTGGACGGCGGCTGGCTCGATGGTGTGGGCGACGTTCCACGCCTGGCCCGATTCTTGTGGCGCCTGACCCGGCTGGACAAGGACGTCGTCGAGTTCCAGGCCCTGTTTCGCGAGACCCTGGCCCGAAATCGAGCGCTCGACCTGGACAGCATGGGCGCCGAAGAAATCCTCGAGACCTACGAGCGCGCCGAGCGCGATCTGCTGTGGAACTGGCAGCCGCCCATCGTGAACGACTTCTACACGATGATCTTCTACGCGGCGCTGCGCAGCCGCTGCCAGAAGCTCACGGGCGATCCCGAGACCCAGCTGCACAACCGCCTGCTTGCGGGCATTGGCCTGGACAGCGCCAAGCCCGCCGCGGAGTTGATGCAGCTGGCGATCTACATCGCCGACCGCGACGGCCTTCGCGAGGTGCTGCTGGCCGACACGCTGCCGGGCGCCAAGCTGGACGGGCTGCTCGCCGACACGGGCTTTCGAGCCCGGTGGGACCAGTGGATGGACGACTACGGCGACCGCAGCCCCGACGAGCTCAAGCTCGAGTCGCCCACGCTCAAGGACACGCCCGAGTTCCTGTTGGGCTCGCTCGAGGCCTGGGTGAAGAAGCCGCCGCGTCCCCTCGGCGAGAACGAACAGAAGACCCGCCTGGCGGCCGAGAACGAGGCGTTTGGCTTGGTGAAGGGCTTCACCGAGCGGCGCATGTTCAAGTGGATCCTGCGTCAGGCGCGCGCTCGGGTGGCCACGCGAGAGAGTCTGCGCTTCGAGCGAACCCGCATCTTTGGCTTTGTTCGCCAGATGTTTCGGGCCTTCGGCGACCGGTATGCCGAGGCCGGCGTGCTGAACGATCGCGACGACGTGTTCTACCTGTCCCTCGACGAGGTGCTGGGCTTCGCGCGCGGCACCACCGTGAGCACCTCCCTGGCCGAGCTCGCCGAGGTTCGCAAGCGGGAGTTTGCGGGCTACCGGGCATCTGCCGGACCGGCCGAGCGCTTTCACACCTGGGGTGGCGTGCACGTGAACAACCGATTCCGGGGCAAGGCGGTGAAGCTCGAGCTCGATGGCGACTCGCTGTCGGGCACGGCGTGCTCGCCCGGCGTGGTCACCGCGCCCGCGGCCGTGATCGGCGATCCGCGCCAGCGCCCGGACCTGAAGGGCGGCCTGCTGGTGGCGCACCGCACCGATCCGGGCTGGGTACCGCTCTTTCCCACGGCGAGTGGGGTGCTCGTGGAGCGCGGCAGCCTGTTGTCGCACTCGGCGGTGGTCGCGCGAGAGCTCGGCCTCCCGGCGATCGTGGGCATCAAGGGCCTGCTGCAGTGGGCCCAGGACGGCGAGATGCTCACCATGGATGGCGCCGCCGGTGTGGTGCGCAGGCAGCCGGCTGAATGAGCGCCGACGCGACCCTGGCCTCTCGACTGAACTACAGCCAGTGCTGGGAAGACGACGCCGTGCTCACCCGCGCACTCGACGCCGGTGAGGGCAAGCGCGTGCTCTCGATCGCCAGCGCGGGCGACAACAGCATCGCGCTGGCCATGACCGGTGCCCAGGTCGTGGCCATCGACCTCTCCTTCCCGCAGATCGCCACCTGTGAGCTCAAGCTCGCCGGGCGCGCGCTGTCACACCGGCAGTACCTGCAGCTGCTGGGGGCCGAGCGAGGCATGGATCCGGTCGCGTTGTACCGACGGGTCCGCACCCTGCTGTCCCCCGAGGCCGCTGCCTACTGGGACGACAACGCCCAGACGCTGCGGTACGGCGTCCTGCGAGCCGGGCGCTTCGAGCGGTACCTGGCCACCTTTCGCGATCGCATCCTTCCGTTCATCCACCGCCCCAGCACGACCCGCCAGTGGACGCGGCACCTCGACCCGCCCGAGCAGCGACGCTTCTACCGCGAACGCTGGGACAACTGGCGATGGCGGGGCCTGTTTCGCCTGTTCTTCAGCCAGCGGGTGATGGCGTGGCGCGGTCGCTCGCCCGAACAGTTCGCCCACGTCGACGGGCCCGTGGGCAGCGTGATCCTGGGCCGGGTCGAGCGCGTGCTGACCGACGTGCCCATGCGCGACAACGGGTACATGCAGTGGATCCTCACCGGGGACTGGCACACGCCCTCGGCGTGGCCCGCCTACCTCACCCGAGCCGGCCACCGTCGGCTCGGTGAGGTGAGCGAGCGCATCGAGCTCGTGCACGCCTCGATGATCGACTACGCGCGCCGTGATGATGCGGGCGGCTTCGACGGCTTCAACCTGTCCGACATCTTCGAGTACCTGTCGGTCGACCAGTCCCGCGAGCTGTACGAGGCGCTGCTGGAGGTCGCGAATCCTGGTGCGCGGTTCGCCTATTGGAACCTGTTCGTCGACCGGCGCCGGCCCGACGCTCTGGCCGATCGCGTGCGCTGCCTGGACGCGCTGGCCAGCGAGCTGCACGCCACCGACCGCTTCGTGTACGGTTCACTGCGCATCGAGGAGAAGGTCGCTTGAAGGTCCGTGAGGGCATCGCGCTGGTGATCCATCGCATGCGGTGGGTGCTGCTGGCCCTGCTGGTTCCGCTGGTGGTGCTGTCGTCGCTGGGCGCGGGCATGCTCACCATCGACAACTCGGTGAACGTGTGGTTTGTCGAGGATGATCCCGCGCTGGTCGCCTACGACGCCTTCATGGACGAGTTCGGCAACGACGAGGTGGTGGTGCTCGCCGTGACCCATCCCCAGGGTGTGCTCGGCGGCGACGGGCTCGCCAGGCTTCGGGCGGTGCACCACGCGGTGGAGGGCATCGAGGGGGTGGCCGAGGTCAGCAGCATCCTGAACAAGGACCACGTGCGCATCGACGAGACCTGGGTTCCCAACGACTGGGAGGCCCCTCCCATCGAGGTGGCCCCGGTGGTCGACGATGAGTCCAGTCCGGAGCGGCTGCAGGAGCGCATCGCCGGGGACCGCACCATCTCGGGCAAGCTGGCCACCGCCGACGGCAAGACAGGCCTGGTGCTCGCGCGCATGGAGCCGGGCATCGATGCCCGGCGCGACTCGATCATGATCGAGCTCGAGAACGCCGTCGAGGCGGTGGCGCCGGGCACGCCCAACGCCGGCATGGGGGTGGTGTTCTCGGCGCTCAACCGGGCGTCGTCCTTCGACGTCGCGGTGGTGGGCACCGTCAGCTACCTGATCATCTTTGGGCTGCTGTTCGCGCTGTACCGGCGCGTGGGTCCGGTGCTGGTCACCATCGGCATCGTGGCGGCCTCGGCGGCGGCCACCATGGGCCTGATGGGCTGGTTTGGTCGCAACCTCAACATGGTCACCATGGCGCTGCCCACGTTGGTGCTGATCATCGGGGTGGCCGACTCGGTGCACATGCTGCAGCACGTGGCGGCTCGCCGCGAGCGCGACCGCACCGAAAAGACCGTGCGCGGCATCGGCGATGTGCTGTGGCCCTGCCTGTTCACCTCGCTCACGACGGCTGCTGGCTTCGCGGCGCTGGGAACCGCCAAGATGCAGGTGGTGCGCGACCTGGGCTGGTTTGCCGCGGCGGGCGTGATGATCGCCTTCTGCATCAGCGTGGTGGTGGTGGTGGTGGCGATGCAGTGGTCGTGGCTCGAGCCCCGCCGGACCTCCGCCAGCTGGCTGCGCAGCCGCCTGATTCGGCTGGGCGACTTCTCGATCCGGCATCGGCAGGCGGTGCTGGCGGGCTGCGTGGTGGCGGTGCTGGGCGGCGCCTGGGGCATCAGCCGTCTGGTCGTGGACACGTACAGCATCGACTACTTCTACCCCCAGCACACCGTGCGGCAGCACAGCGACGCCATCGAGGCCACCTTCGGCCCCTACACACCGCTGGAGCTGGTGGTGGTGGGCGACGACCTGCGCACCAGCGAGGCGCTCACCGCCATCGCGCAGTGGCAGGACCGCATCGAGCAAGACCCGCAGGTGGGGTGGACCGCGTCTGCCGCCGACGTGACGCGGCGCCTGAACCAGGTGCTCAGCGATGGCTCAGACGCGTCGTACAGCGCTCCGCCCGACGACTTCGCGCTCGAGCAGGCGTTGCTCGTCTACTACAGCGACTCCGACGCCGATCTGTCGGACCTCGTCATCGAGCAGGGCGACGAGTGGAAGAAGCTCCGCGTGACCGTGGGCATCGACATGATGAGCGCCAAGGACTTCGGCGCAGTGATCGAGCGCCTCGAAGCCCAGGCCGACTTCCCCGACGGCATGACCATCGTGCCCAGCGGCTACATCCCGCTGTACGTGACCATGATGGACTACATCGTGGCCAGCCAGATCACCAGCTTTGCCGCGGCATTCGTGGCCATCTTCACGTTGTTGGCGCTGCTGTTCCGCTCGTTTCGCATGGCGCTGTTCAGCATGCCGGGCAACCTGCTGCCCATCTTCGTGACCCTGGGCGTCATGGGCATCGCGGGCATTCGCCTGGATGTCGCCACGGTCACCATCGCCGCGCTCATCCTGGGTCTGGTGGTCGACGACACGACCCACTTCCTGTACCGCTTTCGCGAGGCCCTGCACGAGTGCGGCGATCACGAAGCGGCCGTGCGCACCACCCTGCGCACCAGCGGCGTGGCGATGACCACCACCACCCTGGTGCTGGTGCTCGGCTTCATGATCCTGGGCATGGCCACGGTGAAGTCGGTGGCCTTCTTTGGGCTGTTGGCCGCCGTGGGGCTGGCGACGGCGCTGCTGGGCGACCTGATGGTTCTGCCCGCGCTGCTGGTGACGCTGAAGCCGAAGCTGTAGTCGTTCGGAACTTCGGGGGCGTGTGACGGTCGACGTTCTCTCTGGAGGTTCGTTGGTCGCCGTCTTGCTCGTGCTGGTGTCGCTGTGTGCGGTCGAGGCGTCCGCGCAAGAGGCGAGGGGCTGCGCGCCCGAGGGCACCGTGATGATTCCGGTGCTCGATCCCCAGGCTGCGGTGGGGGCGGCGTTGGCCGCCGGGACCTGCGTCAACGGGCGTCCTCATGGACCCTGGCAGTGGTTCTGGCCGGACGGGACCCCCGCGTCGACGGGGAGCTTCGACGAGGGGCGGCGCGTTGGTCGTTGGACGCTGTACCGTGCGACGGGGGCTATCAGCGACGAGGGGAGCTACACGGGCGGGCGGGCCACCGGAGCCTGGGAAACCTATGGTGAGTACGCCGATGACCCCTTCCCGGTAGATGTCCCCGACCCAGGCGTCGGTTGGGCGATGACCAAGCCGTGGCCGGCCGATGGCTGTGGAACCATGATGGGTTTTCGTCCGGATCTCCCCGAAGCCGTCCACGTCCGGACGCATCCCGACGACTACCTGCCGACCCTGTCTCGGGCGTGGGATGTCGAGGCGCTGGCGGCGGGAGCGCCCCTGGACCTGCGTCCCAATAGCATTGCTGGCTCTGCCATCGTCGACGGCCTCATCCGGACGCGAACCGTCGATGCGCTACGTTGGCTCGAAGCACGTGGCTGGCCAGAGCCTTCGCCGTCCCTGCATGAGTTCATCGCGGCGGGGCTGTCGATCTTCGCCGTCGAGGGGGACGCCAGCCTGGCTCCGGTGGCGGCGGATTGGACTGCCGATACGGGCACCCTCTCGTCCGAGTTGCGGCGGTATCTGGGGGACGCCGCGCGCGTGCACCCAGCCGACGACGCCGTGACGGTTCAGCTGGAGGCCCGCATCGCCTCCGCCGCGGATCATGTGACGCGAGTCAGGGCGTACTACGCACTGGAGCGGGTGTTGATCGGCCGTGCAGTGGGCCTCGAAGGGCGGGGTCAGGCAGGCTCCGCGGTGGCGCTGCTGAACCGCCTGCTTCAGCATGCCGTGGCGATCTACGGACCGCGGTCCCTAGGCACGTCAGCGGTGTATCGGTTCATGGGCCACCATCATGCGCGCCTCGGTCGTCACCCGGAGGCGGCGGCAGCCTGGGAGGCGGCGCTCGCTGGCGGCCCGCCCGGTACCCGCGTCGAGGCCCTCGAAGGCCTGTCGACGAGCCTCCGTGAGCTGGGCGAAGCCGATCGCATGCGCGCGGCCGATGCACGGCTCATCGACGAGCTTCAGGTCAACTTTGGGCAGGACGGCCTGGGGGTGTCGCTGGCGCAAGCGGCGATGGCCAGACAGCGAGGAGATCTCCTGGGGGCTGACGCGCACTACGCCGACGCTTCGTTGAGCACCCGATGGGCAAATCCACTGGTGGTGCCCGTCGTGGACCTCCTCCGGGCGCGAAACGCCCTCGACGCCAACCGCCCCGAACAGGCGATTGCGCTCTTGGAGCCTCTGGACGGTCATCCGAAGATCCGCGCGCTGGCGGACTACGAGCTCGCTCGTGCCGCCAAGCTCGTTGGAGACGAGCTTGGTGTCGCGCGCTACTGCGGCCGGGTCACCAAGGCCGCCGAGGACGGCGTGGGCAAGGGCCTCCGCGACGAGTGGAAGCGGCAGTGTGGCGCGTGGGGAGTCGAGTAGCCGCGCGCCAGCGACCGGCAGCTACTCTTCTTGCGTCGGGTCTGACGGTGCCTCGGGCACCGGCTCTGGCTCGGCGGGCGGTGGCGCCACCGCCGGATCGCGGAGCCCGGCCTCTTGGGGGCACACGTCCCAGCTGCCCATGCCGCCCTCGCTGTCGACGTAGCCCAGGGCTTCGAGCCCATCGATGTCGGTCTCGGACGACAGCTCCGGGAAGGCGACACCGGCGGCGGCCCGCGCCACCGGGTGCGACGCCATGCCCAGCAGGGGATGCTGCTCGTCGGGGTCGGCGTCCAGGTCGTAGACCAGCAGCTCGCAGTCGGTGTTCACGATGGCGCGGGTGTGCTCGTCGCGCGCGGCGCGCTCGACGCGGTAGGCGAAGTTGCCCCAGCTCTGGCGGATGCTGCCGGCAGGAACACCCTTGGCGAGGTCGAAGCCGTGGGTCTTGACGGGCTCGACGCCGGTGACCGCGGTGATGGTGGGCGCGATGTCGACCAGGGAGGGCACGCCGCCGCCTGGCGCCTGGCCCTTGCTGAAGCCGGGGCCCGAGATCACCAGGCCCACGTCGACGACCTCGGTGTGGTGCGAGTGGCCGTGGCCTCGTCCGCCGTGGTCCCAGAACTCCTCGCCGTGGTCGCTCGTCATGATGATGAGCGCTTCGTCCATCCAGCCCTTGGCCTCGAGGGCGTCGAGCAGGCGGTTGACCTGTTCGTCCATCAGCTCGACCTCGCCGTCATAGGCGGCCCGCATCGAGGCGATCTCGTCGTCGGTCACCAGCCGGGTGGGCAGGTTCTCTTTGGCCCACAGCACGTGGCTCTCGTCGATGTGCTGGTAGGGGAGGTGGGCGTCGACGTAGTGCACCCACAGGTAGGCGCCCTTGTTGGGGAGCCGGTCGAGCGAGGCCAGCGCGCGGTCGGTCACATAGTCGCCGCGCCCGGGGATGCCATCGAGCGGGAAGCCGGCAAAGGTGAGCCGGTGCGGCATGTCGTCGCTGGCGCTGTCGATGCGGTGAAAGCCCTTGTAGAAGCCGAGGCTGCCCGTGAGCCAGCCGTTGCTGATGACGGCGTGGTTCTGGTAGCCGGCCTGGGCGAGGCGCTCGGGCAGCGTGGGCAGATCGGCCTTGATGCCCTGGAAGCCGCCACCCATGCGGGCCGCCGCCCCATGCTCGTACACGTAGACGCCGGTCTGCATGCTGGCCATCGCCGACAGCGTCCACGAGGAGGTGGACATGGCGCGCGGCCAGTACACGCCGCGCTCGGCGAGGCGCTGGGTTGCGCTCATGGTCTGCATCTGGTCCCAGCGAAGGGTGTCCAGCGTGATGACCACGACGGGAGGCCCATCGGAGCCGGTGGCACTCTGGGGAAAGCTCGGCACCAGCTCGCTCAGGACACCGGCGCTGGCTTTGGTGAGGGCGCTCCCTGGCGACATGCCCTGGCTCACGCCCTTCTCGTGGATGAGGTAGCGGGCGCCCAGCGCGCCCACCAGGCCCATGGCCATGCCGCCCAGCAGGCCCACCGGGCGACGGGCCTCGATCCAGCGAACGCCCAGCGAGGTGAGGGCACCGATGCCACACACGATCCACACGAGGTCGCGCAGGGACTTGAGGTCGACCAGCAGGGCGGTGATGGCCAGGGTGATGAGGCCCGGCCACAGCGGCGAGCGCTGCCAGCCGGGCTTGGTGAAGCGGACAGCCGACAGCGACAGCACCGCGCAGCCGAAGATCTCGAAGGCGATGCGCCACAGCTGCGGCTGCACGAAGCCCTGCCAGGCAAACACCATCTCCACCACGAAGATGACCGCCCACGCGGCACCGATGTCGCGGATGCGCGGGTCGAGGGGTTCTTCGTCGCTGGCCTTGTCGTCAGTCAGACGCGGAGTCTACCAAACCCGCGAGGCAGCGGATGAGCGCTTGGCTCTGGGCCGTGAGCGCGGGCGCGCGGCCGACGTGGGTGATGCCGGCGCGATGGGCATCCTGGGCCACTTCGATGTCGAGCTCGTGCAGGGTCTCGATGCCCTCACAGATGAAGCTCACCGGCACGATGCAGATGCGCTTGACCCCCTCGTGGCCCAGGCGCGCGACCGTGTCGACGGTACTGGGCTCGAGCCACTTCACCGGACCGACCCGGCTCTGCCACGACAGGTGCCAGGGGCCCGTCCACCCCAGCTTGTCGATGGCGAGCCGGATCGACTCCTGCACGTGCTCGGCGTAGGGGTCGCCGCGGCGGATGTAGGACTCGGGCAGGCCGTGCGGCGAGAACAGCAGGTGCAGCTCGTCGTCGCCAGGAGTGGATGCGACGCCCTGCCGAATCGAGTCGACCAGCGCATCGATGTAGGTTTCGTCGTCGTAGAAGGCGGGGACCGTGGTGTAGGTCAGGCCTGGGGGCATGGCGTCCTTCACGAAGGAGTAGGCCGCGCGGCTGGTGGCGAAGCTCTCGTGCGGAAACAGGCCCAGCGCGATGATGTGGTCGCAGCCCTGGCCGCGCAGCTTGGTGATGCCCGCCGAGATGAGCGGATCGCTGAACATCATGCCCGAGGCGATGGGCGGCGCCTGGGGGCCCAGTGCCTGGGCCAGTGCCTGAGCGATCTGCTCGGTCTGCGGCACGATGGGCGACCACCCGATCTCGGCGTAGTTCGGGCCCACGACGCGGGAGCGCCGGCGCGCGGCGAAGGGCGCGGCGAAGCGGTTGACGAAGCCCGGCAGGGGCAGCACGTCGGACAGCAGCCGGGTCAGGAAGGGCACCAGCTCGGTGGGGCCCTGCGGCCCGCCGAAGTTGATGACCAGGATGCCGGGTCGTCGGCTCAACGGCGGTCCTCGACGGTCCACCAGCCGCGCTCAGCGGCCAGCTCGGCCAGCCCATCGTCGCGGCAGTGCACGGCCAGGGCATGCTGGGCCAGCGTCAACAATGCCGTGTCGGCCGGGCTGTCGGACGCGGCGAAGGTGATGGGCCCGCGGGCAACGGCCTGGATCGCCGGCACCTTTCCCGTGAGGTAGGGCGCAGGCTGGCGAAGCAGCGGAACGAAGCTTCCCTGAGCGTTGGTGTGCATCTGCATGGCGATCACGCGCTCGCTGGCGATGCCGATGCGTGCGGCGGCGGTGTCGATGACCGACTTGGGGCTGGCCGAGATGACCCACACCTCCCACCCCGCTTCGTTCATGGCGTCCATCAGCTCGCGAACCCAGGGCCGCTCCACCAGGGTTCCCGCCGTGACCGCGGCCTGGATGGCGGTGGCCGCCAGCTGGCGCAGGTCGGTGTCGGTCCAGCCCTGGTGGGTGGTGGTCGCGTAGGGGTAGGCGAGTTCTTTGCCGCCGCGCGCCAGCAGCGTCTCGTAGGTCTGCACGGTGTGGGTGCCCTCGGCCTGGTCGCGTGCCGCCATCACGGCCAGGCCGGCGTCGCCCTGCATGACGGTGTCGTCCCAGTCGAAGGCGGCGACGGCGCCGGCGTCGCGGTGGGCGTGCACCATGTCGAGCAGGGTGGGCATCAGGGCGGCAGGGCTCACCATTCGGCGCGGATCCGGTTCTTCTGCACCTTGCCCATGGCGTTGCGTGGTAGCTCGGCGAAGATGCGCACCTCCTTGGCGGCGCGGAAGCCCGCGACGCGCTCACGGACGTAGGCCCGAACCTGCTGGGCGTCCAATGCAGCGCCCGGTTGCGCGACCACCGCCGCCACCACCCTCTCTCCCAGGTCGTCGTCGGCGATGCCCACCACGGCCGCCTCGGCGACACCCGGACAGGTTAAGAGCACGGCCTCGACCTCGCGCGGGTACACGTTCATGCCGCCGGTGATGACCAGATCGCTCCGGCGCCCACAGAGGTGGAAGTACCCGTCGCTGTCGACGTAGCCCAGGTCGCCGGTGCGCATCCAGCCGTCGTCGCCGAGCGCCCGCTGCGTCTGTTCAGGATTGCCCAGGTAGCCGGCGAACACCGAGGGGCCCGCGATGCGCACCTCGCCGACCTGTTCGGTGGCCAGGCGTTGTCCCTCAGCGTCGAACACACCGGCAGCTACGCCGGGAAGCGGCAGGCCCACCGAGCCCGGGCGTCGCTCGCCGTGCAGGGGATTGGACAGCACGATGCCGATCTCGGTCATTCCGTAGCGCTCCAGGATCCGGTGCCCGAACCGGTCGTGGAAAGCGCGGTGCACCTGGGCAGGCAGCGGTGCCGAGCCGCTGGTGAACAGGCGCATGCTGGCCAAGTCGGCCTGCGTGCTCGGGGGCAGGCCGAGCAGCCGGTTGTAGAAGGTGGGGACCCCCATGAACACGGTGCCTCCGACTCGCTCGATGGTGCGCAAGGCCAGCAGCGCGTCGAAGCGGGGCATCCACACGCTGGTGGCCCCGGCGCGCAGCGCACCCAGCTGGGCAACGAAGAGCCCGTGCACGTGGAACAGCGGCAACGCGTGCACCAGCACGTCCTCGGGCGTCCAGCCCCAGGCCTGGTGCAGCGCGTCGATCGTCGCCATCAGGTTTCGGTGGCGGATGCACGCGCCCTTGGGCCGCCCGGTGGTGCCCGACGTGTACAGCAGCACCGCGATGGCGTCTTCGTGAGGAGGCGTGAGCTCGCTGGGCGCGGCGGTGTCCAGGACCTCCGCCACGTCGGCGGCGGGCAGCGCGTTGGGGTGCAGGCCGCAGCGGTGGGCCGGCACGATCGCCAGCTTGGCGCCGCTGTCTGCGAGCAGGAAGCTGACGTCGGACTCGGTGTACTGCGGGTTCAGCGGCAGGGCGGTGACCCCGCTGGCGAGGGCACCCAGGAACAGCTCCAGAAAGGCCATGCTCCTGGGCATCTGAAGGGCGACCACGTCGCCGGGTTCGCAGCCGCGCGCGGCGAGCAGCCCGGCCGCCCGACGAACCCGGTCGTCGAGTTGAGCCCAGGACCGGTCGATTTCGCAGGAAAGCGCGACCTTCTGCGGGTCGGGCCAGCATGCTGACAGTCGTGGATACACGGACATGGTGTGGACTGGTACCCTGTTGCAAGTCTCTGTGTGACGTACCCGGTGGATCTGCAGCTTCCTCCCAGATATTCGTTCGACACCGACGACCCGCTCCTCGGCGAAGGTGGAATGGGTCGCGTGTGGCGCGTGCGCGACGTGGTGCTCGACACCGCGGTCGCGCTCAAGGTGGTCCGCCCCGACCTCGCCGCAGACGTGCGCTTCCGAAAGCTGTTCGACCTCGAGGTGCGCACCGCGGCGCGGTTCACGCACCCCAACATCGTGCCGCTGCACGACTCGGGCGAGCTGCCCGACGGCACCCCCTACCTGGGCCTGGCGCTGGCCCAGGACGGCAGCTTTGCGGTGTTGCGCACCGAGATGCCCGTTTGGCACGAGATCCTGCGGCTCACCCTCGAGCTGCTCGATGCGCTCGGCCACCTGCACGCCTACGGGGTGCTGCACCGCGATCTCAAGCCCGAGAACGTGCTGCTCGCGCGGGTGGGCGACGGCCGTCGACATGCCTGGTTGGCCGATCTGGGCCTGGCGAACGCATCCAGCACCCTGGCCAAGCGCAAGGGCCGTGTCGAGGGCACGCCCGGCTTCATGGCGCCCGAGCAGAAGCTGGGGCTGCCTCGCGAGTACGGGCCGTGGACCGACCTGTACAGCCTGGGCGTCATCCTGTGGGAGCTGGTCACGGGCTCCATGCCCTTTGGCCACAACCGCAGCCCGCTCGACAGCGAGCTGCCCCCGCTCATCCCCCAGCCCGGGCTGCTCATCCCCGCGGGCCTCGACCTCATCCTCACCAACCTGCTCGATGCCGAGCCCCTGTCCCGGTACGACCTGTGTGCCGATCTGCGCACCGAGCTGTTGTGCCTGGGCGCGCCCGAGATCGACGAGGACTATGCCCGCGCCATGGCCAAAGGGTCGCGCCAGGTGCTGGTGGGCACGGTGGCGCCCGCGGCTCCCACGCCCTCGCCGGTGACCTCGGGCTACCAGATCAGCCAGGTGAGTGGATCGGCCGCCTCGAGCTCGTCCGAGACCATCGCCTTCTTCGACGACGAACCCGAGAGCAAGCCCAGCGCGCAGCTGCAGCTCGGCGTGCCCGGCTGGAACCGTCCCACGCCCTTTGCCATGCCCGAGGATCCGCTCCCCGAGCCGGGAATCGGGGCCACCGCCCGAGGCTCGCTCGCGCTGTTCGCGCTGCGCGAGATCCCGCTCGTGGGCCGCGACGAAGAGCGCTTCCAGATCTGGGATCAGGCCTGCCTGGTGGCCGAAGAAGGGCGGTCGCGGGTGGTGTTGGTGGTGGGCGAGACCGGTGCCGGCAAGTCCCGGGTGGTCGACAGCGTCATGCGCCTGCTCGAAGAGGGCGGATGGGCCGAGGCCATCACCATGGCCTACAACCGTCCCGCCTCCAAAGACGACGGCTATGCCGGCGCCGCCCGCGACATCGTGCGTCCCTGGAACGAGTCCCGTCCGTCGCTCGAGCAGCGACTGCGTCGGCGCCTGGCCCGCGAGCGCGGAGCCATGGACGCCGTGGTCACCGAAGAAGCGGCCATGCTGTGTCGCTGGGCTGGCTTCGTCAACGAGGGCGAGGAGCCCGTGCCTGCCGGCTTCGGCCTGCGCGAGGTGTACCGCTACCTCGAGGCCCGCAGCTGGCGCGGGGTGTCCTGCCTGGTGCTCGACGACGCCCACCTCGCCGCCGAGGATGGCGACGGCTTGGCCATCGCCGAGGCCGTGCTGCAGTCCACCGAAGAAGAGCAGCGACAGCGCATCCTGGTGGTGGCCACCATCGCGGCCGAGGAGGTTCGGCGCGACCCCGCGCTGGCCGAGCGCATCGATGGGCTGGTCGCGGCCGGCGCCCACCGCGTCGACATCTCACGGCTCGATCGCGACGGCACGCGCGAGCTGCTGCGCGAGTACCTGACGCTCACCCCCGACCTCGCCGAGATGGTCGCGGCGCGCTGCGAGGGCAATGCGCTGTTTGCCCGGCAGCTGCTGCTCGACTGGGCCGAGCGCGGCTGGCTGGTGCACGACGAGAGCCTGGAGTACCGGCTTGCCGATGGCGTCGACATCCACGCCGCCCTGCCGTCCGATGCGCGCGAGCTGTTCACCAAGCGCATCGAAGACCTGGCTCAAGACTCGGGCGATCCCGAGCGCTACCGGCAGGCCTTGTTCATGGCCTCGCTGTGTGGCTCGTCGGCGCCGGCCGACCTGTGGAGCAGCATCGCGGGGCCGGAGCTGTACGCCTACCTGCGGAGCACGGGTTTGTGGGTCGAGTCGGGCGAGCGTGTGCGCTTCGATCACGGGCTCCTGCACCAGACCGTGAGGGCGCAGGTCGACGATCAGGCCGATATCGAGCGCCTGCACAAGAGGTTGGCCAACGCCTGGATCGGCTACGGCGCGGTCTCGGGCATCGATGTGGCCCTGGAGATCGGCCGCCATGCCCATGCTGGCGGCGATCACCGGCTGGCGCTGGAGCACCTGCTCAAGGCGTGCGAGTCGGCCTACAACCGCGGCCGAAACCAGGAGCTCCAGCAGGCGGCCGACCTGGCCGTCGACTGCTGTGCCCGAGGCGACGGGCTCAAGAACCTGGGCGGCTGGCCTCGCGTGTGGCGGGCGCGCGCGCACGAGGTGTCGGGCGAGGCCCAGGCGGCGGGCGACCTGTTCTACCGGGCACGCATGATGTTCCAGGAGGTCGACGACTACACGGGCGTCATCGAGTCGTACGTGGGCATGGGCTGGTCGGCGCTGCAGCTGGGCAACCTGTCCCAGGCCGAGCGCCGCTACGGCGATGCGATGAAGTGGGCCAAGACCGAGACCGATCTGCGGCTCGAGGCCAAGGCCATCGAGGGCCTGGCCTGGGTGGAGCAGCAGAAGCGCAACTTCGATGGGGCCGACATCCTGTTCACCCGGGTGCTCAACCGCATGGCCAGCCTCGAAGACGAGGCGGGCCAGGCCGAGGCGGCACTGGGGCAGGCCTATGTGGCACGTCAGACCGGCCGCTTCTCGGATGCCGAGGAGCTGTACCAGGAGGCAGTCGAGAACTTCCAGGCCGGCGACGACCTGCTGGGGGTCGCACGAGCGGTGGTGGGACGCGGCATCGTGGCGCGGCAGCGGCTCAAGCTCGACAAGGCCGAGGCGCTGTTCAAAGAATCGGCCCACATCGCCGAAGAGCTGGGCGCGTCCAAGCTCGCCAACGAGGCGCGCCTGGGCCTGGGCGATCTGTACCGCCTGCGCGAGGACTACGATCGCGCCGAGTCGGCCTACCGCAATGTGATGCGCTGGGCCGAGCGCCAGGGATTCTTCGAGACGGCGGTGATCACGCACCTGCTGCTGGCCCAGAACGCGCTGGCCCGCGAAGACCTGGACACGATGTACCGCGAGAGCAACGAAGCGGCGCGGCACCTCGAGACCAACCCCGGTCACTGGCTGTGGGCGCCGTACCGGCTGGTGGTGGCCACCATGCTCGCGCTGCGCAACGACGAAGACAACGCCTACCGCTGGCTGTGGTCGGCGGCCGAGCTGGGCCTGGGCGACACGGTCGACCACGACCAGGCCTACCTGCTCACCGTCATCTGCCACGTCGCCAAAGACCAACGCTGGCAGAACACGATGCGCGTCGCCGGCAAGCTCGCGGTCGAGCAGTGGAAGCGGTTGGACCAGAAAGAGGAGGCCGACTACATCTTGGGCATGGCCAAGATGCTGCTGGGCACGGGTTGAGCGATCGTGGGTTCACCTCGCTGTCGTCGGATGTGACGGTCTACGTCAAGTTTGGCGTGGTGTGCTTCTGGGTGCTGTCGGCCTCGGGCATGGCCGGGTGGCTCGCCAGTGCGGTGGTGGGGCCCATCGAGGGGCTGGGCACCCTGATGGCCATCGGCGCGGTGGGGCTGTGGGCCACCCTGGGGCCGGGCAGCCTCAAGACCGCCAGCGGGACCGACGACGAGCTGCGGATCGGGGGCTTCTTTCGGGAGCAGCCCATGCCGTGGAGCCAGGTGGTGGCCATCGACGTGAGCCCGCGCTGGTTCTTGCCTCCAGCTGTCATCCTCACGCTGAAGGAGCCCTGCCACTGGGGCGTGAGCGTGCGCTTCCTGCTCCCGCGCGAGCGCGCCGACGAGGTGGTGGCGTTCATGCGGGAGCGGGCCGATACGGCCGGCGAACCCCAACATTCCCCCAGGTGAACTTGTAGGTCGGCGTGGTCATCTTCTCTCATCCCAGGAGGGACCTGATGACGTCGACCCGTCGCAATGTGCTTGGCTTTCTGTCCGTGTGGCCCATCGCCTACGTGCCGCTGCTGATGGTGGGCGGTCTGGGGCTGGCCGGGGTGTCCATCGCCGCCGAGAGCGGCCTGGTTGCCGCGGCGGTTCCTGCCGTCGCCGCCAGCGTCTTCTTCACCGGCATGATGATCGGCCACCTGGCGCTCTTCGCGAGCATCTTTGGCCTGACCATCTACTACGCGTGGCACGCGTTGACCCAGGTCGAAGGCAGCCAGGAAGCCCGCCTGCTGTGGGCCCTGCTGGTGGTACTCGGCAACGCGCTCGTGTTCCCCGTGTACTGGTGGATTCACATGCGCGAGGGCGGCCAGGAAGTCGCCACCGTGTAGCTGCTCGGGGCGCTCTGGAGACAGAGCGCCCCTTCTTGTGTCAGGACCCTCGGTAGGTCGAGTAGCCGAAGGGGCTGATGAGCAGCGGGACGTGGAAGTGGTTCTCGGGGTCGTTGATCTCGAAGGTGACCACGACGTACGGGTAGAACCAGTGTTCGATGGTCTCTTGGGCCCGGAAGTACTCGGAGGTCAGGAAGGTGATGCGGTAGATCCCGGCCACGATGTCGAGCTCGTCGGTGAACTGCTCGACGCGGCCGTCGTCGTTGGTGATCACCCGGGTGAGCTCGGCCCAGCTGTCGGTCTCGTGTTCGTAGGACTCGAGCAGCAGGGGAAGGCCGCGGGCGGGAATGCCTTGGGCGGTGTCGAGCGCATGCGTGGTGATGGTTCCCATCAGGGGGCCTCCGGTGCCAGTCCGCTCAGGCGGATGGCGGTGATCTTCGCCTGTTCGGCGGCGGCGATGCGCAGCTCGTCGGCGGGCGGGTTGACCATGCGTGCTCGCAGCAGGTCCAGCATCTCGCTGGCGGACTTGCCGGTGGCGCACACGATGAAGATGAATCCGAAGCGGGCCTCGTATTCGACGTTGCCTTGGGCGAGGTCGGCCAGGATCTGCTCGCTGGCGCCGGTGACACCGGCCTGCTCGCCTGCTGAGAGATCGGCGGTTGCCGCGAACTTGGCGCGCAGCGCGTCGACGTCGGTGCCGATCTTGGGGTGGTGCGTGAAGGCCTCGCGCCAGTCGCCGTCGCCCAGATCCCACCAGGTGAACAGCGCCTCGCCGAACAGCTGGGAGCGGCTGGTCCACCGCTCGCGCTGGGCCATGCGTCGGGCCCAGCGCGTGCTGCCGCAGCACTGCGAGAAGGCGTCGATGCGGGCCTCGGGGCTCAGGGCGTTGAGCCAGTGCAGCAGCGGGTCGGCGGTGGTCTGGGGCTCGCCGGCGCGGCCCAGCAGGCGCATGCGGCTGACGCCTCCGCAGGGGTAGATGCGCAGACGCACGTGGGTGAAGGGCCCGGCGGCCAGCCCCTCGTGTTCGTGGGCGGTGTCGGCCTTCAGGCGCGTCTGCGGCAGGAACTCGGTCCAGCCCTCGGCGTCGAGCACCGCCGCGATGGGGGCGTCGGGCCACCACAGGCCCTGGAGGCTGGCCGTGTGCGGGAAGTTGCCCTTGAAGTAGTGGGTGTCGAGCACGGCCTTGTCGATGATGCCGGGCACGCCGAGCTGGATGACGATCCAGTCGTGGCCGTCATCGCGGCGGCGGCGACTCTCCCAGCCGCCGCCCATGTTCTTGGCCCGGCCCGGGCTGATGAGGTTGATCATCGGGCTGAAGAACATGTCGCTGCAGCCGACGGGGCGACCGCCATTGACCGCGGCGGCCAGGTCGATCACGTCGTCGTGGGCGACCCGGGGCTTGGGAATGCCGTAGACGCGCAGCCGGCTGATACCGCCGTCGGGGTACTGGTGCAGGCGCACGTGGGTGTAGGGGGTGTCGTCGTCGACGGCGAACAGGTTGTGGCTGCCGCGCTCGAGCGGCACCTGACGGAGCAGGGGCACCCACTCCACCTCGTCGCGCAGCTGCTCCGGCGTGAGCTGGTCGTCCACGACGGCGCCGTCGAGCCCGCCGTAGGGCGGGTGGTTGCCCATGAAGAAGGCGGTGTCGATGTCGACGCCGCGGATGACGCCGCGCACGCCGAGCTCGACGATGGCCCAGTCGTGGCCGGGGCTGCGTCGACGGCGCGACTCCCAGCCGTCCATCAGCTTGCCGCGGTCGGTGTAGGCGTCGGGGTCGAACACGGGCTCGTCGGGATTGACCAGGTTGTCCATGCCGGCGAAGAAGTCGTCGGAGCAGATGAGTGCCCGTCCGCCCATGGAGGCAGAGGCGAGGTCGATGAGGTCGGCGAAGGCGATGATGGTTCGGCTCATGGGGCGGAGCCTAGCACCGTCTCGCCCACGGGCCCCCGGTGCCCCTCCCCATCCCACACCACCTGGCCTCTCAGCCAGGTCTTCATCACCCTGCCGCGCAGCTCCACGCCCGCGTAGGGCGTGACCTTGTGCCGGTGAAAGAGCGCCGAGGCCTCGACGGTCCAGGTGGCGTCGGGGTCGAAGAGCACCAGATCGGCGTCTTGTCCGACCGCGAGGCAGCCCTTTCGGGCCGACAAGCCTGAGACCCGGGCGGGAGCGGCACTCATCCACCGGCTCACGTCTCGCAGCTGGAAGCCTCGACGGCGCGCCTCGGTCCAGATGTTGGCCAGCCCCAGCTGCAGGCTGGCGATGCCGCCCCACGCGTCCAGGAAGTCGCCGCGCTCGGGCAGCTTGAGGTGCGGCGTGCACGGGCTGTGGTCGGTGACCACCACGTCGATGATGCCGTCGGCCAGGCCCTTCCACAGGGCCTCGCGGTTGCTGGCCTCGCGGATGGGCGGGCAGCACTTGTAGGCGGTGTCGCCGTCGGGCACCGCCTCGGCCTCGAGGCACAGGTAGTGGGGGCAGGTCTCGACGGTGACCGGTAGGCCGTCGGCACGGGCGCGGGCCAGCATGGGCAGGGCGGTGGCGCTGGACAGGTGCACGATGTGCACAGGGCAGCCGGTCTCGCGGCACAGGCGCAGGATGAGGCGGATGGCCTCGTCTTCCCAGGCGTTGGGCCGGCTGCGCAGGAAGGTGTCGTAGGCGCGGGGGTCGCCCGAGGTATCGGCGTCGAGCTCGAGCTCGGCGTGCACCAGCAGGCGGCTGCTGGCCTTGTGCAGCTCGATCATCGCGGTGCGAAGGGTGTCTTCGTCGCTGCCGGGAAAGTCGTCGATGCCCGAGTAGCACATGAAGGCCTTGGCCCCGAGCACGCCGGCGCGCACCAGAGGGCCCAGTTCGGCGGCGTTGCCGGGAATCACCCCGCCCCAGAAGGCGGTGTCGACCCACAGCCGGGGCCGGGCGGCGTCGAGCTTGATGGCCAGGGCCTGGGTGGTGGTGGTGACGGGAATGCAGTTGAGCGGCATGTCGACCAGGGTGGTGACCCCGCCGGCGGCGGCTGCGCGGGTGGCGGTCTCGTAGCCCTCCCACTCGGTGCGCCCCGGCTCGTTGACGTGCACGTGGGTGTCGACGATGCCCGGCATGAGCACCTGCTCGCCCAGGTCGGTCAGAGCGATGCCTTGGGGAGGGTCGTCGACGATCGCCTGGATGCGGCCGTCGTGAACGACCACGACCTTGTCGGCGAGGCCGTCGGGCAGGAGCACGTTGCGAGAGGACAGGGCGAAGGGCGGCATGGGCGCAGGCTACCGCGCGCGAAGCTCCCGGCGCAGCCAGAACCCCTTCCACAACAGGTACATCGCTGGAATCAGCAGCAGGGTGAGCAGGGTGGAGCTCACCAGGCCGCCCACCATCGGGGCGGCGATGCGCTTCATGATCCGGGTGCCGGTCTCGTGGCCGATCAGGATGGGCATCAGGCCGATCATGGTGGTGGCGACGGTCATCAGCTTGGGACGCACCCGATCGACGGCGCCCTCCACGATGGCGGCCTTCAAGGCGTCGATGCTGGTCATGCGGCCCTCGGCCACGAATCGCTCGTAGGCCTCGTCCAAGTAGACGATCATGACCACCCCGGTCTCGGCGGCCAGGCCGGCCAGGGCGATGAAGCCCACGCCGGCGGCCACCGACAGGTTGAAGCCCGCCAGGTACAGCATCCAGATGCCGCCGATGGGCGCGAACACGATGGTGCCGACCATCACCATCGCGGTCTCGCCCAGCTGGCGGAAGTGCACGAAGAGCAGGATGAAGATCACGCCCAGGGTGAGCGGGATCACCACGCTCAGCCGCTCGTTGGCGCGGGCCATGTACTCGTACTGCCCCGACCACACGATGGACACGCCCTCGGGCCGGGTGACGTGCCGGTCCACGAGCTCGCGCGCCCGGTCGACGTACCCGCCGATGTCGCTGGTGTCGGTGTCGACGAAGATCCACGCCGTGCGCCGTGCGTTCTCGCTCTTGATGGCCGGCGGGCCCTTGGCGATGGCGATATCGGCCACCTGCCCCAGCGGAACGCTGTGCCCCATCGGCGTGTGCACCGCCACCTGGCGCAGCGCCTCCAGGTCGTCGCGCAGCTCGCGCGGGTAGCGCACGTTCACCGGGTAGCGCTCGAGCCCCTCGACGGTCTCGGTGACGTTCATGCCGCCGATGGCCGAGGTGATCACGTCCTGCACGTCGCGCACGTTCAGGCCGTAGCGGGCGGCATCGGCGCGACGCACGCGGATGTCGATGTAGTTCCCGCCCACCACGCGCTCGGAGTACACCGATGCGGTGCCTTCCATGCCGTGCAGCACCGCCTCGATCTCGGCGCCCAGGCGCGACAGCTCGTCCAGATCGTCGCCCAGCAGCTTGACGCCGACCGGTGTCTTGATGCCGGTGGCGAGCATGTCGATGCGCGTCTTGATGGGCATCGTCCACGCGTTGGTCACCCCGGGCAGCTGCACCATCTGGTCGAGCTCGCGGGTGATGTCCTCGATGGTCTTGCCCTCGGGCCAGCTCTCTTCGGGGGACAGGCGGATGGTGGTCTCGATCATCGTGAGCGGCGCGGGGTCGGTGGCGGTGTCGGCCCGGCCGATCTTGCCCAGCACGTGCTCGACCTGGGGGTGCTCGGCGATGATGCGGTCGGTGGTCTGCAGCAGGTCGCGGGCGGCGGTGATCGAGATGCCCGGCGGCGTGGTGGGCATGTACAGCAGGTCGCCCTCGTTGAGCGGCGGCATGAACTCGTTGCCCAGCCGGCTGTAGGGCCAGGCGGTGGCCACCGCCAGCGCCAGCCCGCCCACGATCACCAGGCCCGGCACGGCCAGCACGGCGCCGATGATGGGCCGGTAGATGGCGATGAAGAAGCGCGACAGCGGGTTGTCGGCCTCTGGGCGGATGGTGCCGCGCACCAGGTAGAACATCAGCGCGGGAATGACGGTGATGGCCAGGATCGACGAGAAGGCCATCGCGAAGGTCTTGGTGGTGGCGAGCGGCCCAAAGAGGCGTCCCTCCTGCTGCTGCAGGGTGAACACGGGCAGAAAGGACACCGTCACGATGAGCAGCGAGAAGAACAGGGCCGGTCCGACCTCTTTGCTGGCCTCGATCACCAGCTCGGCCTGGGGTCGGGTGGGGTCGCGCTCGCGGTGCTTGTGCAGGTTCTCGACCATCACCACGCTGGCGTCGACCATCACGCCCACGGCGATGGCGATGCCGCCCAGGCTCATGATGTTGGCGTTGATGCCCAGCGCGTACATGGCCGCGAACGAAAGCAGCACCCCCACCGGCAGGGTGAGGATCGCCACCAGCGAGCTGCGGATGTGCAGCAGGAACACCAGGCACACCAGCGCCACCACGATCATCTCTTCGAGCAGCTTGTCGCGCAGGGTGTGCACCGCGCGGTCGATCAGCTGGGAGCGGTCGTACGAGACATGCACCTCGACGCCCTCGGGCAGCCCCGGCTCGAGCGCCTCGAGCCTGGCCTCGACATCGTGGATGACGTCGCGTGCGTTGCCGCCCGAGCGCATCACCACGATGCCGGTGACCACCTCGCCCTCGCCGTTCATGTCCACCAGGCCGCGGCGGCCCTCGGGGCCCATGTGCACTCGCGCGACCTGGCTCAGCAGGATGGGGGCGTGCTGGCCGGCGTCGAGCCCGATGGGGATGGTCTCGAGGTCTTCGAGCGAGCGGATGTAGCCCTCGCCGCGCACCATGTACTCGGTCTCGGCCATCTCGATCAGGCGGCCACCGACGTCCAGGTTGGCGTCCTGGATGGCCCGCTTGACCTGGGCCAGGGGAATGCCGAAGGCGCGCAGCTTCTCGGGATCGACCTCGACCTGGTACTGCCGCACGAAGCCGCCGACGGTGGCCACCTCGGCCACGCCGTCCACGCCCATCAGGTCGTAGCGCAGGTACCAGTCCTGGACCGAGCGCAGGCGGTCCAGGCCCACGCCTCGGAAGTTGGCGGCACGCCGCAGCTCGTCGCGCGAGATGCGGCGGTCGC
Source organism: Myxococcota bacterium (assembly GCA_965216925.1). Lineage (GTDB taxonomy): Bacteria > Myxococcota_A > UBA796 > UBA796 > CAYYHT01. Next base: position 674,981 of record CBDCGT010000002.1, read on the forward strand.
CGTCGCGATCGAAGGCCTTGCGCAGGTACTCGAGCGACGCCTCGGTCCACGCTTCGGGCGACGGCGCCTTGGTGGGCGCCTCGCTCACCGTGAGCAGCGTGCGCAGCGTGTCCGGGGTGTACAGGTGGTCGTCGGTGGGGTCGTCGGGGTAGGGCAGCTCGTCGTCGTCGACGACGTGGTTGCGGTCGATGTCCAGGCGGGCGCGCAGCACCTCGGCGCGAGGGGTGAAGTCGGTGAGGGTGTACTGGTAGACCCAGCCCACCCCGGTGGCGTCGGGTCCCAGCTGGGGGTTGGCGGCGGCGGGCAGCCGGCCCTGCACGACGTTGAGGTACTCCAGCACCCGCGACCGCGCCCAGTACAGGTCGGTGCCGTCCTCGAAGATCACGTACACCATCGAGAAGCCAAAGAAGCTGTAGCCGCGCACGTCCCGAGCGTGCGGCACCGCCAGCATGGCCGTCGACATCGGGTAGGTCACCTGGTCTTCGACGACGGCAGGGGCCTGTCCCGGGTACTCGGTGTACACGATGACCTGCACGTCGGACAGGTCGGGGATGGCGTCGATGGGGGTCTCGCGCAGCGCCCACCAGCCGATGGTGGCGGCCATCAGCGCGACCAGGAGCACGAACACGCGGTTGTGCACCGACAGCTCGATGATGCGGCCGATCATGGGCTGGCCGTGGCCTCGCCCACGACTTCGAGGAACATGCCGCACCGCGGGCAGCGGCCCGCCTCGTCTGACACGACGTCGGGGTGCATGGGGCAGGTGTACTGGCCAGGCTGGGCCTTGGCCCCGTGCACGTGGTGAAGCTCGTCGGCGGTGCCGGCGCGCTGCTCCAGGAACATGCCGCACTCGGGGCAGCGTCCCGCCTCACTGGACAGCACGTCGGGGTGCATGGGGCACGACCACAGGGTGTCGCCGTGGTCGTGGGCATGGGCCTGCGCGGTCTGGTCCGATGGCGCTCCCAGCTTGTCGAGCGCCTCCTGCAGCTGGCTCTCGGAGTCGATGAGGAACTGCCCGCTGGTGACCACCACCTCGCCCGACTCCAGGCCGCTGGTGATCTCGGTCAGGCGGTGGTCGCCGGTGAGCCCGGTGGTCACCTCGCGCGGCTCGAAGCGCCCCTCGCCCAGGGCCACGAAGACGAGCTTGCGACGGCCCGAGTGCAGGATGGCCGCGGTGGGCACGGCGACCGTGTCGTCCTTGCGGCGGTACTGGATGTACACCGTGGCGAACATGCCCGGCTTGAGCTTGACGCCGGGGTTGTCGAACTCCAGGCGCACCGTGAGCGTGCGGCTGTTCGGGTTGAGGGTGGGGTAGATGTACGAGACCTGCCCCTCGACGGTCTGATCGAGCAGGTTGGTGAGCTCGAGCTGGGCGGGCTGGCCCACCTCGATCCAGGGCGCGTCGTGCTCGTAGACCTCGGCGGTCACCCAGATGCGCTGCAGGTTGCCGATGCGGTACAGGTCGTTGCCCTCGGTGACGCGCGCACCCTCGACCACGCCCTTGTGCAGCACGAAGCCGGCCTGAGGAGCGCGGATGGGCATGGTGCGTGACGCCTCGCCGCTCTTCTGGAGGGCGGCGATGTCGGACGGCGAGATGTTCCACAGCTCGAGCTTGCGGCGCGAGGAGCGGGCGAGCGGGGCCTCTGCGCCCTGGCTGCGCAGCGCCAGCAGGTATTCCTCTTGCGCGGCCACCAGCTCGGGCGAGTAGATGTCGAACAGCACCTGCCCGGCGCGAACCTGGTCGCCGGTCTTGTCGACGTAGATGCGCTCGACCCAGCCCGAGAAGCGGCTGTTGACCACCGAGACCTCGTCTTCGCCCACCTCGACCTCGCCGATGGTGCGGATGTGCCGGAACACGGTGGTGCGCGTGACGGGCGCGGTCTCGACGCCCATCTGCTGGATGACCCCGGGGTCGATGTGCACCTGTCCGGCCGGAGCCCCGCTGGCCCCGCTCATGGGCGTGAGGTCCATGCCGCAGATCGGGCAGGTGCCGGGCTCGTCCTGGACGACCTGGGGGTGCATGCCGCAGGTCCAGAGCTGCTGCTGGGCCGGGGTCACCGCTGAGGGGCCGGCGTCGCCGGTGCATGCGGGCAGCAGCACCGCGAACAGCAGGGCGATCAACACGGCGATGCGCGCGGTCATGGCGTGCCCTCCGGAGCGGGTGTGCCCAGCGTGGCCCGGGCCTGGGCGGCGAGCAGGTGGGTGTCGGTGGCGGCGGTGATGCGCGCGCGCTCCAGGTCGAGCAGCGCCACCTCGGCCTCGAAGAGCGAGGCGAACTGGGCCCGGCCGACCGAGAAGTCGGAGCGCGTGGTCTGTACGGTGGCGCGGGCGGCGGGCAGCAAGGTTGCGTCGTAGGTGGCGACCTTGTTGGCGGCTCGCACCCAGCGCGCGTGGATGGCGCGCATGTCGGCCACGATGCCGTCGAGCGCGGCGTCGTGCTGGGCGCTGGCTGCGCTGGCCTGGTGCAGGGCCGCGGAGCGCTCGCCGCCGGCGCGTCGACCGCTGCCGGTCGGGATGGGCACGCCGACTCCCACCGACACCAGGTCGGTGCCGGGATCGGTGAGCGTGTCGATGCTCCTGGCCCGGTAGCCAGCCCACACGCTGGGGTCGGGCAGGGCGTCGAGCCGCGCGAGGTTGGCCTGGCTGTGGGAGACCTCTTCTTGGGCGCGAAGCTGGGCCAGCAGGGGGCGGTGCTCGATGGCGAGCGCGACCCAGTCCGACGTCGCCGGCGGCGGGGCGGCGGCCACCGTGGTGGGGGTCGGGTACGAGCCGGGCGTGTCGGCGGCGGTGGCCTGGTCGAGGGCCGCGGACAGGACCGCTTCTTGTTGGTCGAACTCGCCCAGGTCGTCGGCCAGGCGGTCGCGCAGCACCTCCAGGCGCAGGATGGCGTGCTGGCCGACGTCGCCCGTCTCGTAGCGCACGCGGGCAACGGCCAGCAGCTCGTCGCTGCGGGCCTGGTGGCTGTGGGTCAGCTCGCGCAGCAGGCGGGTTCGCGCCAGCTGCCACCAGGCCTGGCGAAGGGCCAGCTCGAGGCTCAGCGCCGCCTCGTCGATGGCATGGGCGCTGGCATCGGCGGACTGATCGAGCACCGTGCGGCGCGCGCGGCTCCATCCCGGAGGCGGCAGGGTCTGTTGCACGCGGAGCTGCAGGCCGGACATGGGGTGGTCGGACAGGCCCAGGGTGGTCACCGGGGCGTTGGAGTACTCGACGCCCACCACCGGGTCGGGCCAGGCGCCGGCCACCGACGCGCGCTCCCGCACCGCCGATTCTTGGTGGCGCAAGCCGGCGAGCGAAGGGTGGGCATCGACCGCGCCCGCCACCAGGGCGTCGAGCTCGGACTGGGCCACGGCGGGGGTGCCCAAAAATAGAAGGATGGCCAGCAGCGGTGGGATCGCGGTGCTCCAGATGAGGTAGGCACCACGCGCCAAAGCGTGACACCCGTGCTCGGTGCCGCCTGGGTAGCCTCCTTGATAGGGGGCAACCATGTCGTACGTCGTCACCGTGACCGGGCAGGAGCCCATGCCCGTCGCAGCCAGCAACTGGCTGGTGGCCCTGGGACGCGCGCTCGACGACCTGGGGGTCTCGGCCGATCTCGACCGGCTGGCCTGCGAGCGCCTGCCCAACGGCACGGTGATCGCGCGCGATCTCGCCAGCGGCAACTCCTTCGTGGTGCGGCCGGCCGACGACTTCGAGGGCCCAGATCTGCCCACCGAGGCGAGCACGCCGTTTGCGGTCGCCAACCTGCCCCAGAGCGTGCTGCTGTCCAACATGAACCACGTGCTGCGGGTTCCGCTCAACGTGGTGCTCGGCTACAGCGATCTGCTGCGCGACATCGCCGGCGACGACGCCGACGCCACCATGATCCGCGATCTCGACCGCATCCACGCCGCCGGTCAGCAGCTCACCGAGATCATCGAGTCCCTGGTCGAGGTGTGGCGGCTCGAGGCGGGCGAGTACTCCCCGCACCTCGAGCGCTTCGAGCTGGCCAGCCTGCTGCGTGATGTCGCCGACGCCGTCGAGCCCATCGTGGCCAAAGAGCACCTGTTCCTGCTGTTCGACGTCAAGCCCGATCTGGGCACGGTGCGCTTCGACCCGGCCGCGCTGAGGACCGCCGTCGACCGGTCGATCCGACGCGCCATCTCCCGAGCGGTCGGCCAGGTCGAGGTGCGTGCCTACCTGCGCGATGATCACGCCGTGATCCACGTACGCGACGACGGCAAGACCCCCTCGCTCGACGAGCTGGGCGAGGTGTTCACCATCTTTGCCCGCACCGACCCCGAGGGCATTCGCGACACCGCCGCCCACATGCAGCTGACCGCCAGCCGCATGGTGCTGCGCGCGTTGGGCGGCGACATGAGCGTGGCCGCGCGGACGCACAAGGGCAGCCGCATCAGCATCGAGGTTCCCGTCTAGCCGGACGCTGCAGAACAGCGCGCGCAGCGCGCGTTCTGCGCATCCTGACCCGTGCCCGTGCCCGTGCCCGTGCCCGATTCGGTGAGGCGCGGACTCCGCATCTTCAGGAGCGTCGGCGTTCAGCGTTGGCGGCCATGCGGACCAGCATGGAGACGGGGCGATGGAGGAGTTCGCGGGCCTTCGGGACGTCAGCCCCAAGGGCGAGACCGTGGCGCATGCGCCGGAAGACGGCGTTCGCAGGCACGATCGCTGCAGCCACGTACAACCTCCTCCGCATCACCAAGCTCCAGCCCGCGACTTGACGGGCGAGGCGAGCTGCCTTCGCCACTTCGAAGCGCCCAGCCATGGCGTTCGGGCACGGGCACGGGGCACGGGCACCGGCACGGGAGCAGGCCCTGCAGCGGCCGCTACGCGGCCTTCTGCAGTGGCCTGCTAGGGCTCCGCGGTAGAGTGCGCACATGCTGACCTACATCACCGAGTGGACCGGCCTGCTGCTTCGCTGGGCCCATGTCATCGCCGCCATCGCCTGGATTGGCCACGCCTTCCTCTTCCACACCCTCGAAGAGGGCCTCAGCGAGCCCGAGGTCGACGATGTCGACAAGGATGTGTTCGGCGAGCTGTGGATGGTGCACGGGGGCGGCTTCTTTCGCCTGCAGAAGACGCGTGTCTTGCCCGGCAAGTACACCGGCGACCTGGTGTGGTTCTTTCACGAGGCCGGCGCCACCTGGCTCTCGGGCTTCTTGCTGCTCATCGTGGTCTTCTACTCGGGCGGCGGGCAGTACCTGATGCACCCGGCGGGCCATCTGGGGCCGTGGGCCAGCATGGGCGTGGGCCTGGGCACCCTGGTGCTGGGCTGGGTGATCTACGACCAGATCTGGGTGCGCCTGGGCGAGATGAAGGCCGTCGCCTATGGGCTCACCGCCGCGCTCATCTTCGGGTCGTCCATCGCGCTGACGCAGCTGCTGTCGGGGCGCGCGGCCTTCATCCACGTGGGCGCGCTGATGGGCACCATCATGGCGGCCAATGTGTTCATGCGTATCATCCCGGGCAGCCGCAAGATGGTGGCCGCGCTCGAGAAGGGCGAGGAGCCCGACCTGCGCTACGGCCACATCGGCCACCAGCGCAGCGTGCACAACGGCTACTTCCACCTGCCGGTCATCTTCATCATGATCAGCAACCACTTCTCGAGCACCTACGGTCACGAGCTCAACTGGCTGATCCTCATCCTGTTCATCGTGATGGGCTCGGCCACGCGCCAGCTGTTCTACGACGGCTCGGCGGCCCACGCCGGGGTCAAGGCCACGGTCGCGGCCAGCTTTGCCGCGCTCATCGTGCTCACGGCGCCCATCGGCGGTGGCCAGGCCGCGGTCGAGCCCCCACCGGTGGCAGGCGAGACCCAGCCCATTCCCCGGTACACCGGCATCGTTGCCGGGAGCATCGACTTCGAAGGCACACCCCCCGAACGCACCGAGCTACAGCTGCGCGGCTGCGAGTCGGCGGTCGACGGCAAGGTCTTCGACGACCAGGTGCTGGTGAGCGACGGCAAGCTCCAGAACACGGTCGTGTGGCTGAAAGAGGGCTGGGACCGGTGGGAGATTCCCGAGGCTCCCGCCACGCCCGTGCGCGTCGACCAGCACCGCTGCGTGTACACCGAGCGCGCTCATGCGGCGCGCGTGGGCCAGGCCGTGCACTTCGTCAACAGCGACCCGCTGTACCACAACGTGCGCACGGTCAGTGACGCCAACGAGACCTTCAACCTCAACATGCCCAAGCTCGACCAGGTCGAAGAACGGGTCTTCCTGCGGCCCGAGCTCGCGGTCGAGGCCCGCTGCGACGTGCACCCCTGGATGAAGAGCCACATCGCGGTGCTGCCCCACGACTGGTGGAGCATCAGCGGGCCCGACGGGCGCTTCCGCATCGAGGGCGTGCCGCCGGGGGAGTACACGCTCGAGGCGTGGCACGAGGTGTATGGCGCCAAGACGGCGCGGGTGGTGGTCGAGGCGGGGGCGGTGAGCGGCGTTTCGTTTGGATTTGGGCCGTAGGTCGCTTGCAAGGAGCACAGGCCTCCGTGCCTGTGCCACGGAACGGGCGCTCTATGGGGCGGCGGGGATCGCGCTGCGGAGGGCTTGCACGCTGAACGCACTGTCCTTCCAGTCGCTGACCAGCCTGCCGTCAGCGTCCAGCAGCACGATCTTCACGGTGTGATCGAGCTGACCGGCGTCGGGCAGCACCAGGATGTTGAACATGGCGGGCAGCTGTTGGGCCATCAGCGCTGAGGGGCCGGTGGCGACGGGAAAGTGGGCGCCGTGTTTGTCTCGGAACGCGGCGAGCCGAGGGGGCGTGTCGTGCTCGGGGTCGAAGGTGAGCGCCAGCACGGTGAGCTCGGGCAGCGCCTCGCTGGCGGCCACCAGATTGCGCATCGTCATGGGGCACGCGGTGTCGACGGGGCAGCGGGTGTAGATGAAGCCGATGAGCAGGGGATCGCCGCGGGTCTGGGCCAGGGGCAGCGGCTGGCCCTGGTGGTCGGTGAGTACGAAGGGGGGAAGGGGATCGGGGTCCTCCCAGTCGGCGGCGAGCTGCTGCCACTCGGGCGCAGGCGGCGCTGGCGGCGCTGGATCGCCACCGCAGGCCAGCATCGCGAGCAACAGCCAGTGTGATACGCCCATGCCCTCGAAGTTCTCCTGTGGGGGTGATGATCTCATGCTGCTGATGATTCCCGGTCCGATCCCTGTCTCGGACGCGGTCGTGGCGGCCGCCGCGCAGCCGCCGGCCAGCCACCTGGCGCCGCACATCATCGAAGACTTTGGCCGCAGCATCGAGCTGATGCGGCAGGTGTGGTGCGCCGATGCCGACCACCAGCCCTTCATCGTGGCGGGCAGCGGCACCATCGCCATGGACATGGCGGCCTGCAACCTGGTTCAGCCGGGCGACCGGGTGATCGTGATGAACAGCGGCTACTTCTCGGACCGCATGGCCGAGATGCTGCGCCGGCGCGGCGCCGAGGTCACTCAGCTGCGCGCCGATCCCGGATCCGCCCCCGAGAGCGGCGACCTGCAGCGCGAGCTCGCCACCGAGGTGTACAAGGCGGTCTTCGCCACCCACGTCGACACCAGCACCGGCGTGCGCGTCGACGCGCGCACCATCGCCGGGCTGTGCCGCCGCCACGGGGTGCTGTCGATCTTCGACGGGGTGTGCGCCACCGCCGGCGAGCGCTTCGAGATGTCGGCCTGGGGGGCCGATGTGTACCTGACGGCCTCTCAGAAGGCCATCGGGCTGCCCGCCGGGCTGGCGCTGATGGTGGTGAGCCCGGCGGCGCTGAGCGCCCGTTCCGAGCTGTCCGTCCTGCCGCCGATGTCGCTCGACTGGCAGCAGTGGCTGCCCATCCACCAGGCCTACGAGGCGCGAGGCATCAGCTACTTCAGCACGCCGGCCACCACGCTGCTGCCGGCGCTGCGCGTGGGGCTGCAAGAGATCCTGGCGAGCAACGACGATCCCGCACTGGCCATCGACGCGCGCTTCGCCCTGCACGAGCGCGCCGGGCGTGGCATGCGCGCCGCCTGGGCAGCGCTCGGCCTCGAGCTGCTGCCCGAGACCGCCGACATCGCCGCCAACACCCTGTCGGCCATCCGCTACCCCAGCGGGGTGGGGCGCGAGCTGGTGGGGGCCATCAAGGAGCGGGGCGTCGTGGTGGCCGGAGGGCTGCACCCCGTGCTCAAGAACGCCTACTTCCGGGTGGGTCACATGGGCCACGTGCTCACCCAGCCCGACAAGCTGGTGCAGACCATCAACGCGGTCGCGGGGGCCTTGGTGTCGCAAGGCCACGCCTGTGACGAGTCCGCCGCGGTTGCGGCCTTCTGGCGCGAGTACGACGGCTGAGCCTGAGCGTCGCCATCGTGGGGGCCGGCCCGGCCGGGTTGTTCACCGCCGCGGGGCTGGTGGCCGGCGGGGCCCGCGTCGAGGTGTTCGAGCGACACCCGCTGCCCTACGGACTGCTCCGCTATGGGGTGGCGCCCGATCACACCGCCATCCGCTCGTTGATGGCGCAGTTCGACGCGCTGCTCCCGAACATCACCCTGCACACCGGGGTGGAGCTGGGCCGCGATGTGACCCTCGCGCAGCTGAGGCAGCGCTTCGACCGGGTGGTCCTCGCCGTCGGGGCGCCTCGGGCGCGCTCGCTGGCCGTGCCGGGTGCCGACCTGCCCGGCAGCCTGCCCGCCGGACATGTGGTGGGCTGGTACAACGGCCACCCGCAGTTCGCCGACCTGGAGCTGGATCTCGACAAGGTTCGGCGCGTCGTGATCATCGGCGTGGGCAACGTGGCGATGGACGTGGCCCGCATCCTCACGCGCGTCGTCGAGGGGCTTCGCGGCACCAGCATCGCGCCCCGCGCCCTGGCGGCGCTCGAGCGGAGCGCCATCGAGCACGTCGACATCATCGGCCGTCGCGACCAGGCGAACGCCGCCTACACGCCCAAGGAGCGCCGTGAGCTCGAGCAGCTGGCGGTGCGCAGCTGGGACATGCACTTCCTGGCCTCGCCCGCCGAGGTGCTGGGTTCTGAGCGGGTCTCAGCGGTGCGCCTGGAGCACAACGAGCTGGTCACCGATGCCGACGGCCGAGCCACCCCCCGAGGAACGGGCCGCACCTGGCAGCTCGAGGCGCAGCTCGTCCTGGCGGCCATCGGCTACCAGGCCGTGCCCATCGATGGCGTGCCCTGGGACGCGCAGCGCCGGTGCATCCCCGTCGACGAGCAGGGCCGGGTCATGGATGGGGTGTACGCGGTGGGCTGGGCGCGCACCGGTCCACGGGGGCTCCTGGGCGAGGCCAAGAAGGGGGCGCGCCAGCTGGTGCGGGCGCTGCTGCAGCCGTAGGGGCTGCTGCAGCCGTAGGGGCTGCTGCAGCCGTAGGGGTGAGGGCCGCTACTCCGCGGCGCTCTCCCACCGCTCGTCGATCGCCAGCTGTCCCTCCTGCACGCGGGTGCCCAGCCGGTAGCTCGCGCTCACACTGTCTTCGTAGTGGTCGCCCAGATCGCCGGCGAGGTAGCTGACGGCGCGGTTGTAGTCGTTCTCGGGGATGATGTAGGACAGGTAGTGGTCGGTCATGCCCAGGACCGCCCGGTAGTCGGTGTCCAGCAGGTCGAGCAAGGGCGGCATGTCGGGGTCGATGGCGTAGGCATAGGGCCAGCGGTGCACGCGGTTGCAGGCGCAGTCGCCGATCTCGAGCTCCTCCAGGCACTCGTCGTAGTCCAGGGTGTCGCAGTCGTTGTCGTGCTGGGGGAAGTAGGTGCTGTCGGGCCCGCGGAGGGTGGGATCGGTGGACTCGGCGATCCACACCGGGTCGTCATCCGGCAGGCCCCAGGCGATCTCGGGCAGCAGCTCGCCGGGCACCGCCGCAAAGCCGACCTCGCCGATCTGGGCCCGAAAGGTGCGCACCGGAAAGCAGCCCACGTTCGTGATCGCGGCATCCGGACAGTCGGTCGCATCGAAGCTGGCGTCCTCGGCGCGCAGCTCGGTGAGGTCGAGCGGCAGCAGCAGGGCATACAGCGAGTTGGTGACCGGCACGTGGATGTCCTGGGCCTCGACGCGGATGGGGGCCTCGGTGAGCACGTCGCCCTGCTCCAGCGCGTCGATGGCGGCGTGCGCGATGTGCCAGCCGTGGCTCTGCACGAAGTCCCAGGTGTTGCGCTCGGCCCACTCCGGCACCGGCGTGCCGTCCTCGAAGGTCTCGTCGGTGAGCACGATCTCGCCGCTCTGCTCGTCCACCCGGGGCAGGTCGCCGCCCAGCGCCGACTGCATGCCGCCCAGCGACTCGGGCATGTGCATGGCGACGCCGCCGTAGGTGTCGGCGAGCACCTCGCGCGTCTTGCCCACCCAGTCGGCACTGATGTTCAGGTTGTTGCCGCCCCAGGTCTCGGGGTGCCCCGACCAGTTGGTGAGCGTGAACACGGCCCCGTCGTCGGTCGCGCCCTGCAGCACCAGCACCTGATCGCTCACCAGCACGGGGTCGCGGATGTCGTGGATCATGCCGTGCATCTTGGCCGTCGGGTTGAGCCCGCCGAACTTCTCGCCGTTGAAGTAGGCCCCCCGGTCGCGCATGCGCACCGCTCCGACGCGCAGCTCCACGGGCTCCATGTTGGCGGCTGCGTCGCGCACCGCCGCCTCGATGGCCTCGGCAGCCAGCTGCTGGTACTCCGGGTCGAGCCCGGACACCGGGGCGGCGAAGTTGGTGGGGTCGCCCCAGATGCCAAAGACGTCGGGCCCCTGGTGGTTGTGCGAGCTCGCGGCCAAAAGGTGGTCGGGGTCGAAGCCGTCGGCGGCCAGGGCGTCCCGGGCCTGGTGGATGCGCGGGCTGTGGATGCCCACCCAGTCCATGGCCACCAGCGCGATGTACTCGCCGTCGTAGGACAGCACGGTCGCCGACACGGTGATGGGGTCGTGCACGGCGTTGGCCGGGCGCAGGGTGCCAAAGCCCGCGATCCACACCGCGTCGAAGGTGCCGTCGCCATCGGCGTCGTCCCAGGTGTCGGGGGCGTCGCAGCTCACGCCGGTCGGGTCGTCGAAGCAGCCGTCGAAGTTGTTGTTGCCGTTGCCGTCGGTCCAGGTCTCGCGAATGACCGGGGTCACGTCGATCTGAGCGGCTCCCGCATAGATCACCCCGTCGTCTTGCAGGATCATGTCCAGCGGCGGTGGCTCGGGCTTCTTGCAGCCAGCGGCCAGGGCGACGGGAATCAGGATGGAAAGGGACCGGTGCATGGAAGACCTCGCCCGACAAGGGTAGCCTCTACCGGTGGGAGGTTCGATGATCTCGATGTTGCGTGGGCGCCTTGTCGATCAAGAGGGCAACGAGGCCACGCTCGAGGTGAAGGACGTCGGCTACTGCGTGCTGTCCCCGCGCCGGTCCATTGCCCGCTGGAAGGGAGCGTCGTCGGTCAAGATCTTCGTGGTCACCGAGGTGCGCCAGACCCAGATCCACCTGTACGGCTTCGAGAACGCCGACGAAAAGCGCATGTTCCGCATGCTTCGCGACGCGGCAGGGCTCGACTCGCGCGTGTCGCTCGCGGTGCTCGACAGCATGGACGCCGACGAGCTGCGCCTGGTGGTCCAGAAGCAAGACACCTACGCGCTGCAGCGCGTCCCGGGTATCGGCATGGAGCTCGCCCGCTCGGTCATCCGGGCCCTGCAGTTCGGGCTGCCGTCCGCGCCCACCACCGAAGAGACCCCCGACGCCGAGTCCGGCGAGTTCTTCATGCCCGACGAAGACGACAACACCGTCATCGTGGCCATGGCGCGCATGGGCTACCGCCGCAACGAGATCGAGAAGGTGCAGAAGAACCTCGACAAGAAGGTCGACGCCAAGGCCCCCATCGCCGACCGGCTCAAGGCGGCCCTGGGCATCCTGCACGGCGGCGACTGATCGCCGACGGTCTTGACGTGCTGCACCAAACTGCTCCAATGACGCCTTTCACGCCTCGTTGACAGGGTTTCAGCTACAACGTCGCCTCGCTCAGAGGTGTCCAATGCCCCGCCACAGCCTGATCCCCTCCCTCTTGCTCCTCGCGGCCTGCGGTGGCCCCGAGTTTGGCCTGGGTGTGACCTCGGACGACCTGGGCGTGCCGCTGGAGTGCGGCCTCGAGACCATCTTCCCCGAAGACCAGCCGCTCATCGAGGAGTGCCCCCAAGAGGCCGGCACCTTCACCCCCATCGTCGAGTGGGGCGCCGGCCAGGGCGAGAGCATGCGCGCAGTGCCGGCCGTCGGCGACCTCAACGGCGACGGCTTGCCCGACGTGGTCGGCAACTTCTCGAGTGGACTGCTGCCTGGCAACAAGGGGCAGCTGGTCATCCTCTCGGGCGACGGCACCGAGCTGTTCCGCAACACCACCGCCGATCTCGGGTACGCGAACTCCCTGTCCCTGGGCGACGTGGATGGCGACGGCACGCCCGAAATCTTCGGCATCCGTGCGCTCGGAGGCCAGATCCCGCTGCTGAACCTGGGCAACTTCTCGGTGGTGCGCTTCGACAACGAGGGCAACGAGGTGTGGGAGTCGGCGGCGTACACGCCCACCCACTTCGACTACGCGTCCACGGTGGCCATCTCGGACATGGACCACGACGGCTCGGTCGAGGTCATCGCGGGGCGCGTCATCCTGAACGCGAGCGACGGCAGCGAGAAGGGCGTGGGTCCCTTCGGCCGCGGCTCGTGGGGCGAGCTGCCCGGACTCGGCGGCAACTCGGTGTCCGAGGGCACGGTTCCGGCCGTCGCCGACCTCGACCTGGACGGGGTCGAAGAGGTCATCGTGGGCAACGCCATGTACAACCCCGACGGCTCGGTGAAGTGGAACAACCCGGGCCAGCCCGACGGCATGGTGGCCATCGCCAACCTCGACGACGACCCCGAGGGCGAGTTCGTGGTGTCGAGCTACGACACCATCCGAGCCATGGACACCGATGGCAGCGTTCTGTGGGGTCCCATCGGGCTTCCGGGAGCCAACATCGTGTCTCCGGCCGCCATCGCCGATGTCGACGGCGACGGGAGCCCTGAGATCTTCGCCGCAGGCGGCAATGCGCTCGTCGCCTTCCGGGCCGACGGCACCGAGCTGTGGAGCGCACCGGCCATCGACGAGTCCGGCGCCACGGGCCCCAGCCTGTTCGACTTCGAGTCCGACGGCCTGCTCGACGTGGTGTACATCGACGAGCAGAACATGACCGTGTTCGACGGCCTCACCGGTGCCATCAAGTTCTTCAACGAAGAGCACAGCAGCGACACCATGATGGACTACCCCTCCATCGCCGACGTCGACGCCGACGGCCAGGCCGAGATCCTGGTGGCGCACGCCAACTTCACCCGCGCGCTGTCCGTGTACGGCGACCTCAACGAGTCCTGGGGGCCGGCGCGCCGCATCTGGAACCAGCACAGCTACTCCATCAGCAACGTCAACGACGACCTGACCATCCCCACCACCGCCGAGCCGGGCTTCACCACCCACAACACCTGGCACTCGGCCATCGACACGCGCAACCTGCGCGGCACCCTGGTGGAGCTGCAGGTCGAGATCCTGGACTTCTGCGACGTCGACTGCCCCGATGACCGCTTCTACGTCATCGGCCGGGTCATCAACCAGGGCACCGACCCCATTCCCGCCCCGCTGCCCGTCTCGCTATACGGCCTGCGCGGCGGCGGTGTGCCCGTGCTCATCGACACCTTCGAGGTCACCACCGACACGCCGGCAGGCAGCACCGGCGAGCCCTTCGCCTTCGAGTTCCCCGCCAGCGAGGCCATCAGCAGCACCGCGCTGCGCCTGGTGGTCGACGACACGGGCAGCGGCCTGGGCATCCACTTCGAGTGCGACGAGACCAACAACTCGGCCGACATCGAGGGGCCGTTCTGTGAAGGGGTGAACTAGGAATGGACTTGTGGGGTGCGCTGCGTGGCCGCGATGTGCGCGATGTGGCGGACGCCGTGCAGGCCGACGACGATCTGGCGTGGGCCTTCGAGCAGGCGGTCAGCGCGGCTTCGACGCCGGGGCTTCTGGCTGCCGCGGAGCTGCTGGGCTTTGGTGGCGATGACGGCTCCAGCGATTTTCGAGTGTGGCTGGTGTTGCAGGGGCGCGAGGTCTACGACGCGGCGCTGGCAAGCCCGGACACCCTGGCCGGGGTGGAGGTCGACGGCGACGCAGTGAGTGCTGCGGGCGAGGTGGGCACATGGACGGGGGACGCACCGAAGGAGTGGTCGGCGTCCAAGAAGCGAAAGAACCTGCCGAGGCTGTTCGAGCTCACCCGACGCGACTGGAGCGAGAAGGAGGTTCGGGGACTCGTGGGCAAGGACCGGCTCGAGTCGCTGGTGAGTGGGCTGTGCGCGGCGATCCTCGGTCGGGGGACCCAGTGCTACGAGGGCTTGTTCACGGTGTCGGCGGCCAAGAGCCCGTGGGGCGTGTGGGTGCTCGAGGTCGTCCACGATGCCGCGCTGACCGAGGCCCTGGCCAAGCGGCAGATCCCGGACGGTGATACGCCGGCGCACCACCTGGTGGCAGCCCTTCTGCAGGCGGCCTACCCGCGAGCCCGCAGCGGGGGCACGCTGACCTTCGAATTGGGTGACCCGGGGGCCATCGAGTGCACGTGTCGCGACGGGCGGCTTCAGCTTCGCATGCGGCTTGGGGGAACCTTGCTTCGGCAGCTCAAGCGCTCGCGGGTGGGCTAGGTTGGCCGGGCCCATCACGCCCCGTTGCGTCGTTCCTTCGCCTCGGCCTCGCGCGCCAGGTAGGGAGCGTAGTGGTGGTCCAGGAAGTGCTGCTTGGAGTCGGTGTACTTGGACACCGCGCCCAGGACCGACAGCAGCTTGATGTAGTACCAGGGCAGATCGAGCTGGTGCGGCAAGAAGCCTGTGCGGGCTGAGCTGGCGTAAAGGTGGTGGTTGTTGTGCCACTCACCGGCCACGTAGCCGGGCCAATACTGATTGATCGACTCGTCGCGGGTGCTGAAGTCGTAGCCCTCGACCCGCTGGTCGGTGCCCTTGCCATGCCCCTCGTAGTTGAAGGTCCGCACACCGACCGCCCACACGAAGGACGCGCCGAACAGCGTGACCGCCAGCGCGTGTCCCCCCATCAAGAAGAACGCGGTGTACCAGAAGGCCCAGTTCAGCAGGGTGCCGAGCCACAGCGAGACTGGGTGGGACACCGAGCCCCAGTGCTGGTACTGCTCGAAGGTGTTGGTGTAAATGCCGGTGCGCTTGAGGTAGCCCGCGGTCTTGCCGTACTGAGCCTCGTCCAGGTCGAGCGCGATGGGCTGGTGCACGGCGTCGGCCAAGAAGCAGTACAGAAAGCCGCCCTTGGCGTTGTACGGGTCGCCGGCGCTGTCGGACTTCTTGTGGTGCACCAGGTGCGACACCACGTACAGCTCCTCCGAGACCATCTTCACGAACAGGTTCTGGGTGATGAAGCGCCACACGGGGTGGCTGAAGGTGAAGGCGCCGTGGGTGCTGTACCGGTGGTACCAGACGGTGCCGTGGCTGCCCATGCCGATCATGGAGTAGCAGAAGGCCAGCGCCAGCAGCGGCCAGCTGAAGAACTCGACCGCGAAGAGCACCACGAAGGGAGCGAGCAAGGCCACGTGAAGCCAGCTCGAGAAGGCCAGCCAGTTTCGCCGGTCTGCGAGCACGTTCAGGCGGGACGCGAACTCGCGCAGCATCTGCCCGGTGCTGGGGCGGAACAGGTCTCCGTGGTCGTCCTGCCACCCGTAGGTCGGAGGCCGAAGAACAACATCGATGAGCGCCAGGTTGCCTCCACACGGCTGAGTGGGGCCAAATAGCGCGCAAAGTCGCTCAGGGGTGGATTTCCTTGCTTTTAGGTCCGGGCGTTCAGGGCGTGTCGCCCGGCGAGGCGGCGGCGGGGTGAGGAGGCGGCGGCCGCTGGTAGCGGGTGAAGAAGGCCTCTTCGCAGGCCTTCGAACAGTTGTAGTAGCAGGTTCCGCAGCCGCAGTTGGAGCAGTCGCAGCTCGACATCGCCAGATGGAACTCGAAGACGTCGAAGGGGAGCAGCTCGGGGGCTTGGACGGCCTCGGTGTCGGAGATCTCGGCGGCGACGGGCTCGTCCGTGGGGGGATCCGCCTCCAGCGCGGGCACGGTGCCATCGGCGGCGGCCAGGGCGCACATCCAGACCAACAGGACCATCTCGACCTCCTCCTGCTTTGTCCCTGCTGCGGCGATGGGGTTCCGTGCATGGCGCAGGTCGAGGAAGGGGTGTCCCCAGCTCGCCCTACCTCAAGAAGCGGGACTGCGCCCGCCAGGTCGCATCGTCGTACCAACTCACCACCAGGCCGCCGTCCATGATGGTGTCGATGAGTGAGCCAGAGACCTCGTTGTCGACGGCGGGGCAGCCCCAGCTATTCCCGACGCGGCCGTGTTCGTCGGCAAACGCCTGGCTGACATATGACGCGCCGTGGATGACGATCGCACGCTTGCGATTGTTGTCGTTGAACCCGGGCTCCAGGCCGTCCAGCTTGAGCGACTTTCCGTGCTTTCCTTCATAGCTCTCGGCCGCCACCGAGACGCCGATGCTCGACTGCTTGCTGTCCTCGGTGTTCGACCAGCTGGTCATGGGTCCCCAGCCCGAGTTCTTGCCGTGGGCAACGTGTTCGTGAAAGAGCAGCTGCCCCGAGTCCAGGTCGACCACCCACAGGCGTCGGCGGTCGGGCTTGACGGTGAAGTCGATGACGGTGAGCACGTTGCTTCGAGTGTGGCCTTCGGCGCGGGCGACGGCGTGTGCTCGGAGCGCGTCCTTCCAGACGGTTCCGGTGAGTCCCCACGACGTGAGCGCCGAGGGTGAGCGGACGTTCGAGACCACGATGGGCTCCGCGCCGATGGCGAGGGCCGCGAAGAGAAGGGTGAGCATGGCTGCTTGGGCGGGGCGCGGGGAGGGGCCCCATCGTACCACCTACGTGCCCAGACTCGCCTCGATGTGCGCCCGTGCACCGCTCTGGACATGCCGCAGCCCGACAAAGGCGCGCCGAGCCACCCAGTGCGCGTCGATGTGCACGAGCTGGCCGGGGGTGACGGCCACGCCGACGTCGATGTGTCCGAGCAACCGCTGTTCGCCGTCTGGGTACAGGCGAAGCACCAGCGCCTCCAGCCGCTCGGCCGCCGCAGGCCACCGAGTGGTGTGGTGGAAGTGGCCATGGGTCCGCAACAGGGTCTTGCCGAGCGGGACGGCACCATCGAAGACCAGCAGCACGATCCCCGAGCGTCCACCGTCAGGCTCGAGGGCGGTGGCGACCGTTGGTGCAGGGAGCGGGCGCGTGGGCGCGTCTGGCTCGGTGCGATCGAAGTGGGCGGCGGCTTTCGGCATTGCACCAGTGTACCTGGCCGATGCCGGGGTTGGGGGCCTGTTGTGGGCTCTCGTGTCGAGGCGTGGTCTCGGCACCGAGGTACCATCGGCGCGTTGGGTTGGAGGCAGGATGAGGCCGGGCGCGGATTCTTCGCTGTGAGCGCTTGTCGGCGAGGGCTCTTGGCGTTGGGCGTGTTCGCCGCGGGGACGGCCGCTGCCGAGTGTGAGCTTGTGGGCGTCGAGGCCAGCGACGAGGGGTGCCTCCTGGTCGCCGAATGCGAAGCCACGGACGGTGCCATGCGCAGGCAGGTCGGCGAGATCGAACAAGGTCCATGCCGGTCCCCCCGTCGATGGGCGCCGCGGCGAGCGGTGGCTGCGTGCCTCGCCCTCGCGGACGCGCGGCAGATCGGGGTCCACGACCAGGCCTACTGGCGGCAGAACGAAGCCTGGGTCGCTACGGAGGCGCGCCGAGAGAGCCACCCGCTGGCCATCAGCGGTGACGAAGAGCTGGCGTTCTACCGGGCGTCGCTGCACGTTCGCGAGGAGCTGATTGTGGGGAGGGTGGACCTGCTGCAGAACAAGGTTCGCTGTCGTCCGGGCGACCAGGCCTTTCCGGAGCAGCCGCTTCCCAAGACCGGGTGGTCGAACTACGTCGCATGTGTCGCCTACGCGTCGATGAAGCACGGTCCGGACTCGGCGCAGGCCCTTGCGAGCGAGGAACGGGACTGTCGCATGGGACCGAACGACGCCGTGTGCGACCTTCGGGAGTACTACAGCTGCCTCGCTGCAGGGCTGCGCCTTGACCGAGATGCTGCGACTCGGTGCCGCAGGCCACCGCCGTGTGGGAGGTGAGGGTGAAGCCGAGAGTGTGGCGGGTCGGAAGAAGCTCCCGAGCAGCCAGAACCCTGCCCCCGGCGCCTCAGCTTCCCCTGAGGCACCATCGCTCAGGATTGACCCCGCCGATGGATGCGCGCCACCGCACCGACTCCCGGAAGTTCGACGCTCTGACCGGCGCGAAAGGCAGGGCCTAGTTCGGACGCCAGCGCGCCAAGCACCGCGCGTACTCGGTCCTCGCGAAGGCCGTAGGCACCAACCACATCGGCGATCCAGTGTTGCGCTGGCACTCCTACGGGCACTGTCGCTCGCACCGACCCCGAAACGTGCTGAAGTTCCGCCAACCCCGGCAGCGTGATGCGCTCGCCGAAGGTGAGCAGTTCTGCGATGGTCTCACCGACCGCTTCGAGTACCTCGGCCGCCTCTCTCGTCGCTAGCAGGGCAGCGGGCTCGGTTGGTGGAGCAAGCCGGACCTTCAGGCCCCGGCGCAGCCCGGCCACCCATCCGCGGAAAGTAGAACCATCCATGCGGGCGTTCGCCAACCTCTCTACAAGGAGGTGCGGTCCATAGTCGCGCCAATACACCTCGTTGTTCCCCAGGGCCGCCAGCACTTCCAGTTGTTCGGGCGAGGGGTCGTCATCGAGCTCGAGCGCGGGAAGGAGGATGCGGACCGCCTCGTCAACGTCGGCTCCCATCGGGTGCTCTTGCACGAAGGCCAGCAGCTCGCTGCGAAGCCCTTCCGCAAGGTTCATCTTCACGACCTGACGCAGCACAAGGATGGGCATCGTCGGAGCCCGGTCCTCGAGGAGGGCCCAATGGCCCTCGAGAGGTCCAGGAGAGGCGATTGCTCTGGCGACCCGCGCCAGCGCCTCGTCCTCCTCATCAGCCAGCCCAGCCGCAGCCAACACCGCGATCGGCACGCAGGAATCGTGCATTAGCGGTCGGAGTCCTGCCGTGCGTCCCGAGGCGAGCGCATCGAGCACGCCGTCGAGCCGGGCACCATCCACCTCGCTTGATAGGCGCGGGTCTACAGCTGGCAGTTCTGCCCCGGCCGGCCACGTGGGAGGTGTCCCGCCGAGCCCCGAAAGGTCCGGCCGCTCCACCTCGACCCACTCAGGCTCACGCTCGAAACACGCCTTGTCCGCGAGCGTTCGCAAGCTGTGCTCATCGAATTCGCCAAGCGACCGCAGTGCTCCTTCAACGAGGTCGCGCCGGGCGCCGACCTCACCAGCCAAGACCGGGCAGAACGGACTCAGCAGCAGGAATCGCACCGCGTCATGGCCAAGGCTGACTAGTTCGTCCAGCCGTAGCGTTTGCGACGGAGGGCCACCAGTCAGCTCGCCGATGAGTGTCGGCTCGGGGTGCAGAAGGTGCAGCTGAGTCAGTCTTGACTCAAAGGAAAGCAACAGCGCTAGCCCCTCGATGACTTCCAGCTGAATCGGTTCCCGCGGCCCAGCCGCCTCGCCACGAACGTGCTGGGACCAGAACTCAGCCGAGATGCGCATCATTCGATCACCGCATCGAGAGAAGAACGCGCACGACGCCGCGGCTCGCGGTTCGGCGGTGGTGGGTGGAACGGGCCATGTGCTCGGAGGGTACCTCGAAGCGCTTGCAGCGATCCGACAGCACTCTGTCGTCAGGTAATCAAACTGCCGGCGGTGAGGTCACGCGCGGGCTCCCGTAGGTCCCACGGCTCTGCCTTCCCCATGGCGCGACCCGCCTTGCGCAACTAGCGTTCGATTGCCGGGGTAGGACGATTGATGAGCGAAGCGAAAGGTCGGCTTCTGACTCTTCAATCGTTGCCCAGTTCAGACGGGGGCGTTGGACCCGGCGGGGGCCTCGAGGGCGGGGGACGCGGGCTTTCGGCCTGGTCGGTCTCGACGTCGTGGCTTCGGGGACCGTCGTAGGTCAGCAGACGAGAGTCGTTTGTGGTTACGACCGGTGAGCGGCATTCCGGGGACACCTCACAGGTCATCTCTTGGTCGCACGGTAGCTCGATGGCAAAGACCCATGACTTGCCTGGGCTGACGATGTGCTGGTCGTAGTTGAGACGAGAGCAACCTCCAGCGCAACCAGTGAGCTCCCCGTCCTGTAGAACGGCCAGGCTGTCGTCACCCCGACATGTGTCTTGGACGGGGAGCCAGTAGGTGTGCCGAGGGGGCAGTGGCGTGTCGGTTGCACCTGGAGTGGAGGCGCAGCGTCGGAGCGTCACGTCTTGCACGCGGACGGGTCCGCTGAGCGACGTCATATGGACCGTTGCACACTGGATTCTGCGTCGACCCTTTGCCAGGCAGGTTGACGCGAAGTTGTGGACTGGCTGTGCACCGAGTTCCGGAGAGTGGCGGTACTCCATTGGAAGGTTGACCCCCATGTCGTCGCCGACCCAGACGTTTGCGCCGCCTCCGAAGCCGTGGGCGGTCGCGCCGACGCGTAGCTGGGCCCTCACGGGGGGCTCGGCGATATCCGCGCAGAACGTGCGGTCGACGAGGTGCTCCCAGCCGGCACGGGTCTGCATTGGCAGAAGAAGGATCAGGAGTGGCAGTACCGTGCGCGCCAAGAGCAACCTCGTGATTGAGAAATCTACCGAACACCGCAGAGGCGGGGGGCCGTCACCGGTGTGCCCGGTCCGAAGTGTCACCCATGTGCGGGTCCAAAGGTGTCACCTATGTGCCCGGTTGCACAGGCTGCGCGGGCAGAAGGCCCAAGCCCGCGCGGCGGGTGATGGACCTTCTGCGCGCCAAGCGTTGCGCACGATAGACGGGGGCGCCGGCGCTACCGAGGGCGTCCTGGTGAGAAGACGAGGGCTCGGCTTGTCGGGGGTCGGGCGGGAGGGGGGCACTCTTCGGACGGCTCAGTCGTCAACGAACGGGTATACCGCCGAACCAACCGGCACTCGGAGCCTGTAGTGAACCTCTCGCTCGGTGCCCTCGGCGTCTGTGAAGAGCAGAACGGAAATGTCGCCCTGCGGACGCAGAATGAGCAGTGCCTGGTCCAGCGGACATCCGTGCTCGTTGGATTCACAACTGGCATAGATGATGCTCTGAATTCGGTATGAGTCGAGCTGGATCGGCATTGGGTGGAGGTTCGGGCAGCAACTAGTGATCGACGCTAGACCGACGAGTGTGGCGACAATGCGGATGATGCGGCTCAAATGGGCTCCAAGTGCGCCACCAGTTCGCCGGAAGGGTCGTCTTCTGCCACGTGGATCTCTGGCCCGCCCCAGTTGCCGACAGAAAGGATCTGGATCTCGAGGGGGGCTCCGAATTCGATTGATGGATCATCGGGGTTCACAATGTCGAGTCGTCCCTGAGATGTCTCCTGCGCCGGGCACTGGTTCGCCGTTGCAGGCGCGATTGAGGCGAGCGCGGTGATGAGCAAGATGGTCAGAAGTAGTGCGTCGAGTTTCATGCGTAGGTCATACGCCAATGATCGGGGAAACGGCAACACCTCGTCATCCATGTGCGGACCCGATTCGGTGAGCGACAGTCTCGCTCGCCAAACCCCGACCGCTCAACGCGCAAGAGCTTGCTGAGCGTCAGCATCCACCTCGACCTCAGCGACGACCACCCCGACGGATGCGTTGTGCAGCGGCAACTGCCGACACCGGGCCTCCGGTGAGCTGCACAGCTACTACCTCTCCGCAGCCTCGTCGCCCTGCCGAGAGCCTCGCCCCCGGCGGGCGCCGCCTAGCGCCACAGGCGTTCGATTGCCGGTGCGTGACGCACCGGTGAGCGAAGCGAAAATGCAGCCTAAATCCGGTCAATCGTTACGGCATGTCGGGCCGCTGGGCATCCGGGCGTGCGAAGTTATTGGTTTGCAAGGAGGGCGCATGGCCGCTTTCGGATGGCTGTTGGTAGCTTTGGCGAGCGGAGCGCCGCTCGATGATGCACTTGCCACGGCGTCAGAGGCACCGGCAATCGAGTCGGAGGCTGAACTCGCCCGGGAGCTTCTGGTCGCGGGGTACCCAGAATTGGCGCTAGCGCGAGCTCGGCAGAACGCGAATGCGCTCGGACAATTGGCGGCTCGACTCGTGGACATCGTGGCACCAGCGGCCGAAGAGCGTGCCGACTTCGCAGTGTTGGCCCCGCTGGTTGCCGAGAGCGATGACTTTTCTGAGCTCTCTCACCGTGGGGCCGCTGCAGTGGCCAAGGGAGAGCTGCTCGAATCTTCGGGGCGACCGGACGAGGCACTGGAGCAGTACGAGAGCGTCGCGCGAGGTACGACTGCCTTTCAAGAAGCGGCGGTGCGGCGAGGGCACCTGTACTTGGACAAGGAGATGCTGAAGTCGGCGGTCAAAGCGTATCGGGACGCGTACCAGGTCGAGGGTGGAGACGAGATGCTCGCCGAACAGGGGCTGATGTGGATCTGCCGTATCTACTACGGATTGCAGCGCCCATGGAACTCCCATCTCTACTACATCCTGGAGGAAGACGGACAGCGTGCGCTAGTGCAGTACCAAGAGCTGGCGGACGTTGAGGACGGCTGGTCCCAGCTAGCGATGGGCGAGCGTCAGTTGGCTACAGAGGCGGTAAGCGGGTCCCTCACCGGGCGGTGGAGAGCTGAGGCTCTAGTCGTTGATGCTTTGAGCCGCCGCGATCCGAAGGACAGAAAGGCGCGGACCCAGCTGCAGAAGGCGCGCGAGGCGCTAGCGGCCGATGCGGAGGCTCTGTCCGGCGTGGTGATGGCGGTCGAGCAGGCGGGGCACGGCGCACTGCCGCGAGCGGGCACCACCTGGGAGCCCTGGCTCGTCGAGGACAGACCGCTCGGCGCGCTGCTTGAGCGGCGAGAGGACCTCGTCGACGAGGCGAAGAGGTGGAAGGACGAGGGGGTTGAAGAGAGTACGAGAGCCGCCCTAGCGGCAACGCTCGAGTCAGAGCTTGAAGCTGTCGACCGGGACATCCGCGTTCGCGTGGCGGAACGTGCGCAAGAAGCTGCGACCTGGAGAGGATCGGTGGAGTTGAGTCTGGAGAGGGCTGCGGCGGGTGACGGCACGCCCCCAACTCGTCTGCGGCGCCCCTTCTAGTTGGGGGGGGCGGTGAGCGGACTGCCCGCGCACCCCCAACCCCGTCTGCCCAACGCCTGAGGTACAGCTTGACGGGGATAGGCCTGGTACCGCGCTTGCGCGGGGGTAGGCGTCCAATCTGAGCCGAAGCGCTGCGATCGCCCAGCATGCCCATGAGAACGACGGGCGCGCGGCAAGAGTGGGTTGAGGTGACTGCTGTCGACGCATCGGGCCTTGAGGTAGAGTGCGGCCGCTGGACAGGAGGGCTCGATGAGACCGCAGATACTTACGCTACTCGTCTCCATGGTCGCGGTTGGTGCATGATGCTGGCCACTGGATTCTGAGCCGCTCTGGCCATCGGAACCTGAGCCACGCTCCAGTAAAAGGAGTCTATCGAAAAGGGGGAGAGCGCGAGAGGGGGAAGCCCCCTCTCGCTCATTGTGGTGAGGGCGTTTCGTCCTCATCGAGGCGGCCGCGGGTGCGGTGGCTACGGCCTGAGGTGGTGATCACGTGGGCGTTCTCGGCCAGGCGGTCCAACAACGCGGCGGTCATCCGCTCGTCGCCGAACACCCGTGACCACTCGCTGAACTGCAGGTTGGTGGTCACGATGGTGGCGCGGCGCTGGTACCGCTTCACCAGGACGTTGAACAGCAGCTCGGCCCCCGTTCGGTCGAACGGCACGAAGCCCAACTCGTCTACGATCAGCACGTGAAGGCGATCCAGTCGCTTCATCAGTAGACCGACGTGGTGCTCCGACTTCGCCTCCGTCAGCTCGCGAACCAGGTCGTCCGCTCGGTAGAAGCGGACGCGGTACCGTTTCTGCGTGGCCTCGATCCCCAGCGCGATGGCCAGGTGCGTCTTGCCGGTGCCGACGGGCCCTGCCAGCAGCACGGGCTCGGCGGCGTCGATCCACTCGCAGCGTGACAGCCGCACGATCTCCTCCTTCGACAGCTCCGGCTGGAGGGAGAAGTCGAATTGATCGAGGGTCCTGTCGAGGGGGAAGTGGGCCTCTCGACGACGATTGCGGGCAGAGCTGACGGCACGACTGCGCAGCTCCTCCTCGAGCAGCTCCAGGAGGAACTCCTCATGGCTCCAGCCGCTCTCCCGACCCTGCCGGGCCCGATCCCGAAAGCAGCGTGCGGCTCCCGGCATCCGCAGCTCCTTCAGCTTGCCCTTGATGGTCTCCTCCAACATGCGCTCGCGGCTCATCGGGGACCTCCCGAAAGCCCGTCGTAGACGGTCAGAGAGGACGACTCGACCCGTACATGCGCCAGCGCGACAGGCACCATCGTCGTCGCCTTCGGGACCGGCCCCCGCAAGGCCAGCACGACGTCGTCGTCGGCGTCCATTGCCCGTTCCAGCGCTCGACCGACTGACTCGATCCCGCGCTCGTCCGCCAACCGCAGCACGATCTTGAAGCTCCGGGCGGCTGCCCGGCGTCCTCGCTCGACGACCAGAATCTTCCAGGCCCGCTCGTAGGCCAGTCCCAGCTGACCCATCAAGGTCTCGGCTACCTGTTCGATGGCCTGCGGCTTCTTCGCCAGCTCCGACAGGTAGTGCGGGTACCAGATGGACTTGCCGTTGCCAGGCTGGCGAGGGTGCGTGACCCGGCGACCGGCGTGGGCGATGACCACCCGATCTGCGTACAGCCAAGCGTGCACCGGCAGCAGCTTCCACTCGCACGGAACCGAGTACCATGCCGTCTTCACGCGCACCTTCGACGACCGATCGACACCGACGTCGAACAGGATCCCTGGGTCGAACGGGATGCTGGGCAGCATCAGCATCTCGGCGATCTCCTCGGCCCACAACGCACGAATGCTTCGATCTCCGCGACGACGAGGCCGATCCATGGACGCATCGAGCCCGCTGAGGAGCTCGCGGCTTACCTCGTCGAGGGTGTCCGCCTCCTGGAGCGGCGTCAGATGCTGCCAGCGGATTGCTTTGCCGCGCGACTCCACGCCGCCCTTGTCGTGGCCTTCGCGCGGTCGCGCGAATCGCGCATCGAAGGCGTAGTGGGCCACCAGCGCCTGGAAGCGCACCGTGAGCTCCCGCTGCGAACCCGCCAGGTGCTTGCGCACGGCGGCCTTCAGGTTGTCGTAGAGGATGCGCTTGGGCACGAAGCCGAAGTGCTCGAAGGCACGCACATGGCCATCGAGGAAGCAGGCCTGGTCCTGCCACTTGTAGAGCCAGGCGAAGTCGCGGCCCGAGTACATCAGCCGCATCACGAACATCCACGCCTTCTGCTCCACGCCGTCGATGACGACGCGGACCTCGAAGAAGTCGACTTCTGCGAGGTCACCCGGGTGGTACTCGAGCGGGATGTGCGCCTCCTTGGCGCGGCGCCGGTACTCGGCCATCGCGCGGCGAATCGTCCGTGAGGACGCCTCAAGACCCTGCTTGGCGAGCAGCCGCTTCATCGTCGGCGACGTCAGCCGCTGCTTCTTCGTCGTCCTCGACGTCTTCATCAGCTCGAAGACCGTCGCCTCGATCATTTCGTAGACCGGCTTTGGTCGTGCCTCCGCCTCGACTCTCACGCCCGCTTCGACGGCGTCGTCGAGGTAGCGCACCACCGTGTTTCTGGAGATTCCGAGCTCCTTGGCCACCGAGCGCTGGGATCTCCCCTGCGCGTGGACCAAGTGCCGTAGTACATGAACATCAGCCATCTTCAGCATCTCCGGCCCGCCTTGACTTCGCTTGTTGCAAAGCTGTCGTAGCGGGCGTCTGGGGTTGCTGGAGGTGGCTCAGTTTCTGGTGGCCAGATGGCTCAGTTTCTGGTGGCCGTCATCAGTGCAGGCTCGTCGTGCGGCGTTCTAGGTCCACCCGAGGTCTCCTGCGCCGATGTGTGCATGGCGCAGCGAGACATTGCCCGAAACGGGCCGGGCGGTGGGGATGATGCACTCTTCGAAGAGCGGTGTTCGGTGATCGCAGACGCTAGTTGCGGGGAATGCTGGGTGGCCGTGAGCGCTTTGCTTGACCAGGAGTATCGAGCGGTCTCAGACTGCTTCTGTACGCTTGATCCCGAAAACCGAGACCCCGACATTGAGGCGGAATTGGAGCCATGGGGTGGCTGCGACGGTATTCTCGAAGAGGACTACGGCGGCGACATGACTCTCCTCGAAGCGGAATGCACTTGCGCATGAGCGGCCGGTGCGGCTCGCCGGCCCAACGAGAGGAGTAGATCCGGGCGAAGGCCAACACGGATAGTGCAACCCCCCTCCGCGTCGCCGTCGACGGTCGCCTTGGCCAGTGAGCCACGCAGTGAGACCCCCGCCAGCCAGCACGGCGAGGCGCAGTCCCGTCTGCCGAACTTGTTCTGTAGCGGGACGTCGAGTGCAGAACCCCAATACGAGCAAGCCCACAACACCGGCAAGCGCCGACAAGCCGAGCCGCCACGACCCGCCGTCGAGCTGCACGTCAACAAGGCCGACGGCAGTGCGACCGACAGCGACGGACCGAGCGCCGTGCGCGACCTCAAGATGCCGTCCGCGCCTGGCAGAACAACCCCCTGCTTCCCGACCCGCGAAGGCGCCCGACCAGGTCTTCGACAGCGCCCCCTTCTTGCCCGCCAAGCTCGCCAGGCATTGGGTCTGTGCCGCGCAGCGGGGGAAAGAGCACCAACGCGCCAGCTCATACGCACGTTGGACGGGTGCGCTGGGCCTGTCGACAGCGTTGTCGGGGGTCGGGGAGAGGGGCTTCGGGCGCCCCGTCGCTTGGCGGTAGTCGAGTGGCTCGGAGGTGGTGAGGGCGAATGAACGGCGGCCAGCCAAATCTCGTCGTAGACTCGGGTTTTAGGACGTCCATGAGTAAGGAAGAGCTACTCGAGGCCCTGAAAACGCTGCCGCGGAGCGAACGAGTGTTCGTCGTGCGGGAGATTCTGCGGACCCTCGAAGACACGGTGTCGAGCCAAGAGGAACGGAACGAGGTGTGGGGTGCCGAGTTGAACGCTCGCATCGCGGCCATGCAGGCGGGCCAGTCGGGTGTGTCGTTCGATGCTCTACTCGAAGGACTGGAGCAGGAAGGTGGACGTCAAGCCAGTTGACCTGGCGCCAGAGGCGGCCCTCGAACCCCGGGAGGCAAACGCTTGGTACCGGGTGAAGAACCCGGCGGCAGCGATCGAGTTCCGGCGGCTACTCGCGCAGGCTCGTTTGCAGATTGGGGAGCAGCCAGACGGCGCCCCCGGCGACGGCGCTTCTTGTCGGTGAGACGGGGGCGTTTCGGCCTGTCGAGAGTGACCTCGGTTGGCGACAGCGTCGGGCTCCCGGAACGAGGAAACCACTAGACGGGGGCGCGGGCCCCGGCGAGGGCTTCTGAGTCGGCCTGTCGTACTGGTTCGGGCTCGTAGTACGCGATCGCCACGCCGAGCTCGAGCTCAGCGACTTCCCGCCAGAGGAGGATCACTTGATCTGGGACGGCCTTCGGAAGAGACGGTCCCGCACCTCGCTCCACGGCCGACCAAGGGGCCTGCCGTTGGCGATGTCGTCGTCAAGCGAGGCGATGCGCCGATCGAACTCTCTTCGTTGAAGGTCGGTCAGCTCGTGAGCATCGTCGCCGATGCTCGTCCAGAGGCGCTCGATGAGGTCCCACCGTTCGGCAGGGGAGAGGCTGTCGATGTCGAAGGCGGGTTCGCTCATGGTGCCATTGTATCTCGCCCGTGGTCGATGCGGCGGCGTGTCGCGACGCCTGCGCTGTCGATGACTGTCCAGTGAGGTACTTGCGCCCTCGCGAGCCTGAGCTGGGCGACTGGCGCCCAGCAGGGCCCCGACCGCTCAACGCGCCAGAGCTCGCTGAGCGTCAGCATCCACCTCGACCTCGGCGATGGCCAATCGATGGATGCGTTGTGCAGCGGCGAGAGCCGACACGCGGGCTCCGGTGAGCCGGACAATTCCACCTCTCAGCAGCCCAGTCGCCCCGCCAACAGCCTCACCCCCGGCGGGCGCCGACTAACGCCTGAGCGTTCGATTGCCGGAGCGTTACGATTGATGAGCGCAGCGAAAGGTCAGCTTCTGACCGGTCAATCGTTACGCACGTTAGACGGGGGCGTCGGCCCTGCCGAGGGCGCTTCTTGTCGGTGAGACGAGGGATTTCGGCTTGTGGAGAGTGCATCTCGGCAGCGAGTGAACCTCGGCTCGGCATCGACTCGCGCCTGACTATGGCTCAGAGGGTGTCGGGATCCCGTCGAGCATGGAAAATTCGCAGAACAACGAGCTCGCTGTCTAGGCGCTCGTAGACGATGCGGTATGGGTAGACGAACCAGTGGCGCGCAACGGTGCCGTCCGAGAGTTCGACCTCGCGACCATCGAATGGTCCGGATGCGAGGAGCTTGAGAGTCTCGTCGATGCCCTCGAGGGTCTTGGTGGCCCGCGGTGGGTCGTGCTCAGACCAGTAGTCGACGGCTGCCTTCATGTCGGAGGCCGCCAGGTAGGTCCATCGGATCTTCAACTGTCGATACGAGCCTTGAGAGCTTCCATGAGTTCGTCGTGCTCTAGCAGTTCGCCTCGTCGAGCCTGTGCCATCGCCTGACGGACGCCTTCATCCTGCTCGTTCGTCAGTGGCTCGAAGGGCTCAACGCCAGTGATGACGTAGCGACCTGCAGGGAGCTTTCGGAGCTCTTCGGGGAGGTCTGTACCGTTCCAGTCGAGTGTCTTCATGCTCCCAATGTAGCGTGGATGGTGCTGTCCCGCCCACTACCTCCGGTGAGGAGTCCGCCCGCCGTGCCAGCCCCCCAACCTGACGAACGCCCGAGCCTCGTCTGAGAGCCAGCATCCGCCTGGCCCTCAGCCCAGCGCCAGCACGAGACGGCGTTCGACAGTGCGCGAACCAACGCCGACCCTCCGGTGAGCGAGCGAGAACCTACCTGTCCGGCCCCTGGTCACCCCGCGGCAAGCCTACCCCCGTCGCGACCCGCCCAACGCCTGAGCGTTGGGCTGCGCGGGTTGGGCCTCCGCGCCCGCGTAGCGGGGGAAAGAGCACCAACGCGTCAGCCCATACGCACGTTAAACGGGCGCGCTGGGCCTGTCGACAGCGTTCTTACCGTTGCGGTGTGGCGGCGTTTCGGTCACTCCTCCACTCTCTGTTCGTCGGGAGTGTCGGCGATCGGAGTGTTCCACTTCTTGCCCGGCGGACACACGGCGCGCGAAATGCATCCCGAATCGAGTTGCGATGTGTAGAAGTAGCCGGAATCGCAAGAGTAGAAATCACCTGGACTCCCGGGCAACCCCCTGGACTCCACGCCCGGCGTCTCTGGGTCGGGGGTGCATCCGAAGTATGTCCCGCCGTCGCCGTCTTGGGCGACCTCGAAGCGAGCGTTTGCGCACTGCCCACATGCGTCAGGGTGCTGTTTACATGACGCCGAGAGGGCGGCGAACACAAGGATCGCAATCGTATTTCTCATGGATAGTACCTTGTCCCTTCACCGCCACTGTTTGACCGAATCATGCTCGGTGCCGAGGGTGTCACGCCGTTGCCACTATGAATGTGTCATCGGTGAACTGCACTGCTCGGTTCCTCCATTTGGTAGAGATCAAAGTACCCATCCATCGAGAGTCGCGGCTAGGTGAGTGGCAGAGGCCGGATGCGAATGGTGGTGCCGTTGTGGACGACGATGGAACCCGCGTCGAGAGCGGTGATGGCTTCTGCTGGGAGAGTCGTGATGACGTGAACGGTGGCGGGCGTATCGAGTCCTTGCATGCGCAGGAACAGAATAGATGGACGGCGGGCACCGCTCCGAGCGAGGAGCGTGCCGAAGTCCGAGTCGAGTGTGACGACGGCGAGTTCGTTGGCCCGCGCGAAGGCGACGATGTCGCTGTCGGTCGCACCGCCGAGGCCGACATCAAAGACCTGCCTGGCATTCCAGCCCAGGGACCGAAGATTCGCGGCAGCCCTTCGGGGAAGGCCTTCGTCCAAGAGGATGGGGGTCACGAAACTACTTGGAAGCCAGGGGGATGAAGCGGTCGGTCATCTGCGACGAGGCGAAAGTGAGGACTTGTCGGATGTCTTCGGGCTCGAGGGCGGGGTAGTCCTCGCGCAGGTCATCCCAGGAGGGGTTGCTGGCGAGAATGTCGAGAATGCGGACGACGCTGATGCGGGTGCCGCGGACGCATGGAACACCGTTGAGGACCTGAGAATCGACAACGATGCGTTCAAAGCCGGGAAGTGCCTTAGCCATGACTTCAGTGTAGCCGATCCTGCAAGATTCGCCGACCAGCGAGGACGCAGAACGCCGCCTGTCCAGCGCGTCAGCCTCGGCTGAAAGACCGTGGCCGCCCACCCCTCAGCCATGGCCCCGCCAATGGACGCGTTGGGCTGCCGCACCGACTGCTGGGAGCTTCCGGGACCCGGTAGAGTCCCTGCTCTCAGCAGCCTCGTCGCCCCGCCAACAGCCTCACCCCCGGCGCGACCCGCCTAACGCCTGAGCGTTGGGCTGCGCGGGTTGGGCCCTCGCGCCCGCGCAGCGGGGGAAAGAGCACCAACGCGTCAGCCCATACGCACGTTAGTCGGGCGCGCTGGAGTCGGGACGGACCGCGGCGGGCCAGGGACGCCGCTCGGGCTGCCGAGGCGCTGTCTTCACACGCCGCGGTGTGGCCACCACCGACGCCCCACATCGGCCATCCGCGCTGGCCGGTGCGCTGCACCCCGAGGCGCGACGGGCAGCACGGCGAGGCGCAGTCCCGTCTGCTGAACTTGTTCGGTAGCGGGACGTGTCGTGCCGAACCCGCTCCGAGCCAGCCCACCAGGCGCCCGCCAGCCAGCCCCGCACCGACCAGACGACGGGCCGCCACGACCCGCCAGAGCCCTGCATGAGAACGAGCACGACGGCGTTCGACCTCCGAGGCGGCACCCTACTTGCGGGGCATCGGGACGCCAAAAAGCTCATGCGCCATTTCGTTGCCGACGAAGCGCCAGCCGACGAGAATACCGACGAACAGGCCAATGCCGAGGGCCAGACCTGGCTGACCGAACAGCTGGTGGAAGGCCGGGAGGGCAGCGAAGCCTAGGCATGCGCAGATGAGACCGCCGCCGAGGTCGATTGCGATGCTTCGGATGTCGTCCTCGGCTTTGGCAGGCGAGGGTTCTTGGGGGAGCCGGCCAACTTCATCTACGTCAATCCAGGAGTCCCGCTGAGGGTCCCATATGGACAATCCTTCCTCGTTCACCAGCAATTCGATGATGGGGAGGATGCACTCCAGTCCGGGCCCCAGGGCGGCGTATGAGACCGTGATGGACGCTACGGGTCGACCATCCTCGAGCCGAAGCTCAAGCCCAGCCGGCGCACTTGCTGAACCGAGTTCCGCCCCCCACGCGTGGGTCCGCGCCTCCCAGCCCCATTTTTGACCGCATTGCACAAGCCGCTTTGCGAGGAGATCGACCTCTGCGGCCTCGTCGGCGTCGAGCTCCTCGGCCGCGGTTTGGAAGAGGCGGTCCAGCTCGTCGTCGACGGGCTCTTCAGGGTCGGGGTCCCAGAGGAAGAGGTCGTAGCTCATTCATTCTTTCGCATTCGGGGTTGGAGGTACTCTATGCGAAGTCGGTTCGGATAGGGAGGAGGTCGTGCGGCCTACCCGGTCCTTTGCCGTCGGCTCATCCCACTGCCGGTGAGCGGACCGCACGCGTTGCGCAGCCCCTACCTGACGAACGCCCGAGCCTCGTGTGAGAGCCAGCATTCCTGGGCCTCAGCCCCGCGCCAGCACGAGACCGGCGTTTGACGGTGTGCGAGACTTCGCCGAGCCTCCGGTGAGCCGGGCGATACCTACGCTTCAGCGGCCTTCTCGCCCTGCCCGGGAGCCACCCCCGGCGCGACCCGCCTAACGCCTGAGCGTTGGGCTGCGCGGGTTGGGCCCTCGCGCCCGCGTAGCGGGGGAAAGAGCACCAACGCGTCAGCCCATACGCACGTTAGACGGGCGCGCTGGAGTCGGGACGGACCGCGGCGGGCCAGCGACGCCGCTCGGGCTGCCGAGGCGCTTTCTTCACACGCTGCGGTGTGGCCACCACCGACGCCCCACCATCGGCCATCCGCGTTGGCCGGTGTGCTGCGCCCCGCGGCAGCGACGGGCAGCACGACGAGGCGCAGTCCCGTCTGCTGAACTTGTTCGGTAGCGGGACGTGTCGTGCCGAACCCGCTCCAAGCCAGCCCACCAGGCCCTCGAGGCGCCCGCCAACCAGCCCCGCACCGACCAGACGACGGGCCGCCACGACCCGCCATCGCCCTGCATGAGAACCAGCACGGGGCCTGAGCCCTCGACCACGCCTCGATGAGCGACACCCGGGCACTCACGATGCCGGCCGCATCGGGCAGAACCACAAGCAGTCTGGCTAGCCCGAGCGGAGGTGTGTAGCCGGCCTACAGCGCCCGCTGCTTGCCCGTCCGGCTGCCCAGCACCACGTGTTGGCCCCCCTTTCCCGCTGCGGCGAGGGCGGCAGCCGTGCTACCCGGAGAGCCGCCTCGACCAACGAGACTCCCGGTCGCGCTGGGAGGGCGCGGCCAAAGTTCTGGACGTCGTTCCGACCTGGTGAGCGCTCCGGTGCGAAGACAACCTGCAGTGGCGCTCAACGTTCATACGCGGCGCGCATGGGTTCGCAGCGGCTAGGACGCTACCAACAGGCCCGTCGACCTTGGTCCCAAGAT
This sequence comes from Myxococcota bacterium, assembly GCA_965216925.1. Taxonomy (GTDB): domain Bacteria; phylum Myxococcota_A; class UBA796; order UBA796; genus CAYYHT01. Next base: position 707,663 of record CBDCGT010000002.1, read on the forward strand.
TGACGGGGTCAATCATGACAGGATTTGCGTTGTCCACATTAGGTATACCTATCGGAGATACCTGTGTGGCGGGTAGCCCGCCTCCCGGTACCCGGACTGGGTATTGTAGTCCATGATTACGGGGCTTCTGGGCTGTGGATAACTGTGGACAGAAAAAAGATCTGGGGCACTACATTCCGTAGTATGCCCGTCGTGGTGCGTACCCTGCGTCGTGGACACCTGTGGATTGGAAAAAACACAACATGTGGGGGCTTGCTCGCCCCTCCTGCGGCCAGATACGCTGCTCTTGAACCTGATGGCCCCCCCTCACATCGCGATGGGAGGGGGGGCCGGAGGGGGTAGAGAAGTCGGGGGTCGTAGCTCAATGGATAGAGCGAAGTCTTGCTAGGGCTCCGGTTCCGGGTTCGAATCCCGGCGGCCCCGCTTCTCTACCCACCACTAGGGTACCGCTCCCTATGCGTGGAGTCCACAACGTCAAACCTGATTTGACGTTTCAGCCGTCTGTACCGAGATCGTACGGCCGATCGACGAGAGGCTGGCGACGTTGTCGGCTGCCTTCGCCAGCAGAATGAGCGCCGCGCCCCGGTGTACGAGCGACTTCCCGACGTGCGACCCGCCTAACGCCTGAGCGTTGGGCTGCGCGGGTTGGGCGCTCGCGCCCGCGCAGCGGGGGAAAGAGCACCAACGCGTCAGCCCATACGCACGTTAGTCGGGCGCGCTGGAGTCGGGACGGACCGCGGCCAGGAGTGCGTCTCGCCAAGGCTTCCGAGGCACCAGACCCGTTCCGCGAAGCGAGTCGACAGCCCGCCGACTCGCATACAACCTGCATCAGAACGACAGCGGCGTCCCAAGTACCGAGCCCGCCGGCCCGAACGACCCTTCAGCGTCTCATGATGCCGATGCGCATCTGCAGACCGACCCAGAGCTTCGCCCCGCCGACAAGGCCACTTTGGAGCACGACGGAACAGCCGTGTCGTCGCGAACTTGTTCGCACGCAGGGCGTGTGGTCGCCGAACCCCCATCGGTGGCGAGACCTCGTTGCTGCGTGCGCTCGAGCCTGGCCATCCCGCGCCCGGCAGCACGGCAGAACGTGCGATGAGCGATATCTGCCGCCCGTAGACGGCCGCGAACACCAGCACGACTGGGAGCTCGAAGCGGAGCCAACCTCGCTCAGCCGCGCGATCCGCCTAACGCCTGAGCGTTGGGCTGCGCGGGTTGGGCGCTCGCGCCCGCGCAGCGGGGGAAAGAGCACCAACGCGTCAGCCCATACGCACGTTAGACGGGGGCGCTTGGCCGGTCGACAGCGTTCTTGGGGCACGTGACTGCAGCGTTCGCCCTGTAGTCAGCCCACCTCGGGGAGCGACACCAACCGTCGCTGAGAGAGCTGTGGCCTCGAGGCGGTTACCAGTCGACATGACTCCTAAGGAAGCCAAGGCCGCGAGCAAATTCATGTCGCTGGTTTTGCGGCATGACCCCGCCCGCGCGGGAGTCACGTTGGACGCCGCCGGCTGGGTTGCTGTGGACGTCCTGCTGGTGGGTTTGGCCGCCAACGGGAGGCCGCTGACGCTGGAGCAGCTTCGTCACGTTGTTCGTTCGAACGACAAACGATACGTTCATGTCGCGATGTGTTTCGAGGACCGTGATCGCGACGATGGTAATGGTCCTTCGGCGGGGATTGAGTGATGGTACGCAGCTTTGGGGTAGCGACTGGAATGCTGGCAATGGTCGGTTGTGTATCGGGGGTAGAGTACGAAGAGTTGGCCCACGGCGAAGTCCTGGGCGCCTTTAGTGGAAGTGACTGTCAGTCGATAAGTTCGTTCGTAGCGCATTCGCCCGAGTTAGCGTCTGACCACCTGGAGGAGCTAGGGGTGGAGGACGTGGTGTTGGGAGAGGACGGGTTGCCACCTGACTCCCAACTAGTGATAGCGACGATGCCATGCCCGAACAGCTATCAGGGTTTCGGTGACGATCCTGACGGGCAGTTCAGCCTCGTCAACGCTTCGGACGAGAACGGTCAGTTGCTGCTCGAATATGAGTTGGCGATTCCCGTTGTGTGGGCACCAGCAACGTCGCTTCAATATTCTGTTGCGCGAACACCGCTGCACGGCGAGATTCTCACCGCTCTTTCGATTCGAGAACTCCCGGGGGAGTTGCGTTGATCCTGCTGTGCAGAGGCCGGGAGGCGCTTCCTGCGAGGGATGCGCTTCCTACATACAATGCTCTGACGTCGCGGGGCCGCGGCGCCCTGGCGTCGACCCCGCGATGAGGTACCTCACGTCCCAATCTTGCTCCCGATGCGCGGTCCGCACACCTCTCTCGACCCCGCCTGCCCAACGCCTGAGCGCACGCTGAGCGGCAGCATCCGCCCTTCCCTCAGCGGCGGCCCCACCCACGTATGCGTTGGACAGCGGCAATCCTTTCGGTGGGCTTCCGGGGATCCGCACAATCCCTGCCTTTCAGCGGCCTTGTCGCCCTGCGGCAAGCATACCCCCGGCGCGACCCGCCTAACGCCTGAGCGTTGGGCTGCGCGGGTTGGGCGCTCGCGCCCGCGCAGCGGGGGAAAGAGCACCAACGCGTCAGCCCATACGCACGTTAGTCGGGCGCGCTGGAGTCAGGACGGACCGCGGCGGGCCAGCGACGCCGCTCGGGCTGCCGAGGCGCTGTCTTCACACGCCGCGGTTTGGCCACCACCGACGCCCCACCATCGGCCAGCCGCGTTCGCCGAGCTGACGAGGGGTCGGGGAGCCGGTGACCTCGGCTCTGGCGAGTGCGCTCGGTAGGCGGCCGCCGTGCGCTGCAGTGAGCCTCCGTCTGCTAGACTTTGGTCGTGTTTTGGTCTGTTCGATTCCAGTTGATGGCAGCCGTCGTCGTTTGTGGCTGTCACCACGAGGCTGAGCTCGTGCTGGTCGAGGCGCGGTCGTTCGAGATGGGCTCGCCGGAGAGTGAGTCCGGACGTGACGAAGCAGACGAGGGCTCGGTGAGTGTCATGCTGACGCGCCCGTACCTGATGATGGCGCGCGAGGTGACCCAGGGTGACTGGCGCCGGGTGATGGGTGCTAGGAGCCTTCGCGAGAATCAGCAACCGCGCTGGCAGGCCAAGGAGGAATTCGGCAGCGCGCGGGCAGCGATTGGCAGGCGCCTCCCGGTTGAGGGAGTCGCGTTTCACGACATGGCGGAGTTTGCGAACCGCATGTCGGCGCGTGATGGACTCCAGCCCGCCTATCGACTGGTCGAGGTCGAGCACTGGGAGCAGCCACGCGTTGAGTACGTCGTCGGCGCATCCGGCTATCGGCTGCCGACGGAGGCGGAATGGGCGAATGCGGCCCGGTGTGGGTCGACGGAACCGTGGGGTCGACCGGTATCGCAGGTTCGAGAGGCGTGTTCGCTAGCGAACGTTGGCGACCAATCGTTCAGGGCGGAAAGTCGATTTGGGTGCAGCGACGGCTACCCCGGCCTAGCCCCTGTCGGTACCTTTCCGGCCAACGCATGTGGCCTTTACGACATGTTGGGCAATGCGGCCGAACGGGTAGATGAGGCCTACTCAGAGGAGATGCCGGGTGGCACTGACCCGGTGAACCGAGCTGGCAGCCGGACCGTGTACCGAACGAGTGGCTATCGGGCCACTCCGGAATTCGGGCGGGTGGCCAGTCGGAGCTGGGTGGATGGCCCCGCGAGAATGGCTGGAATCGGCTTTCGGCTAGTGCGTGACGTCGACACTGCGGAGGACTAGGGCCGTCTAGTGCAGCCCTAGCCTTCGGATAGCGCACAGCCCGCGCACCCCTGACCCCGTCTGCCCAACGCACGAGCGCCTGCTGAGCGGCAGCATCCGCCCCGCTCTCAGCGGCGGCCCCACCTACGAATGCGTTGGGCAGCGGCCATCCTTTCGGTGGGCTTCCGGGGACCCAGAGAAACCCTACCTCTCAGCAGCCTCGTCGCCCCGCCAACAGCCTCACCCCCGGCGCGACCCGCCTAACGCAGTGAAGGTTGGGTCGCGCGGGCATGAGGTCCTTCCCGCGCAGCGGGGGTAGGACCTCCTGCGCGCCGACCCTTACCTACGTTAGACGGGGGCGCCGCGCACCACGACGGCGTCTTGGGCGGTGTGGTGAGGGCGCCGAGAGGACGGTCGCCGACTCACTTGCCCATGAGTAGCGGCCTGCCGATGGCCTCGGGCAGCGGGTATGGGCGTTCGGGCGGCAGCAGGCGCGCGGCCTTCTTTGCGCCGCCCGAGCGAACGCGAGAGGCGATCTTGGATACGGTGGTGGAGATGTCTGCGATGTCGACCACCCAGTCTTCGACGAACTCGCGGATGACATGGCGGGAGAGCCCGACCTGGATGCTGTAGTGGTCGAGAGCTGCGCCGCGGAGACTGCGCTCTGGATCCCATTGGACGTGGACCTTGGCGCTTTGGAATGCGGCGTGCCATGCACCATGGTTTCCGAACACGGGACCGTCGGGAGAGGTGAGAACCGCCATCTGGAGCGCCGCTTCCCACGCCGAGCGACGGACGCGGACGCGCAGGATGCGGTGTTGGCCGGACTTCTTGCCCCAGTTGCTTCGATGCATGAGCCAAAGGAAGGAAGGCTTGATCCAGGTCATTCGGGTGAATGAGAAGGGTGGCGCGAACCTGCCGTGCTTGAGAGCGGCGTCGGCAATGGCGTCGTTGTAGGCCTGGTAGACGACGATGGAGTCGGAATCGAAGTCCGCGCGAATCTGGTAGAGCTTGGACATGGCTAGGGTCGGTACTCGACGAGGGTGTGGTCTTCGCCCTGGAGCACGCGGTCGATGATGGCGGAGATTCTCTGCCAGTCGCCGCCTGCGAGGCCGGCACCAATGCGTGGGTAGGCGATGCGCTTGCCAGAGAATGCGTCCTTTACGGCGCGGAATGCACTCTCGAGGGCGCTGTAGTCGATCGGGGGCGACCCGTGGCGTCGCCAGTGCTCTTGGGTGTAGGCGTTGACGACGACCAGGTCGCCGGCCTCGGTCTCGACGGTCGCCGCAGAGAAGGTGCCGAGCTTGCTCGCGTCGCCCTGCGGAGTGCGTTTGTCTGCTGCGTAGGCCTGTGGGAATACGCGTTTGATGGTCTTGGCGATTCCTGCGCCCATCGCGCACTGGCAATTGCAGCCGTGGACGATGACGTCGAAATCGCCGCGCTGAGCCATCGCGATGAGGTCGCCTTGGACGACTTTCATAAGAACCCCCAGGTCTGAATAAGAGTCGATGAAACTCTTTGCAAGATCGCGGACCAAGAGCGTCCGTCGCCAGCCATCGAGGCACGGTGAGCTGTCAGCCCGCCCCGCCCGGCCCAACCTGACGAACGCCCGAGCCTCGTCTGAGAGCCAGCATCCGCCCAGCCCTCAGCACCCCGCCCGAACGAACCGGCGTTCGACAGTGCGCCAGACTTCGCCGAGCTCTCGGTGAGCCAGGCAAAACCTACCTGTCAGCGGTCTGCTCGCCCTAGCAGCAGAGCCACCCCCGGCGGGCGCCGACTAACGCTCAGTAGCCAGACCTACCCAATCCTCTCTCCCGCTCCCCACACCACCCCGCCCAATCGACCCTCGACCCCGCAGACGCCCCTCCGAACCGCATCCGCTCCCACGCCGCTGCGCCACCCAAAAGTCGCATCGCGGCATTCGCGCCACCCAATCGTTCTTCGGGTGGGGTCTGCCGATGCCCACGCCGGGCGGCTGGCTGTGCAGCCTAATCCCTCGTCGATTTCGACATCATGTCCAGGGGGCTTCGCACCTCTTCTCGCTGCTCGGCCAGCACGTGTGTGTAGATCATCGTGGTCGCGAGGTTCTGGTGCCCCATCAGCTCTTGAATGGTGCGGATGGTTGCGCCGGCGTCCAGCAGGTGGGTGGCGAAGGAGTGGCGGAAGGTGTGGCATGTGGCGCGCTTGTGGATGCCCGCTTGGCGCACGGCGATCGAGACTGCGCGCTGGGTCGCGGTGGCGTGCAGGAAGTGCCGACGGCGCTCACCGGTCTCGGCGTCGGTGTAGCGCTTGGTGGCTGGCACCAACCACTGCCACCTCCAGGACCTCGCTGCGCTGGCGTTGGCCCGCGCCAGGGCATGGGGCAGCTCGACATAGCCGGCGCCGTCGGCCAGGTCGGCCCGGTGGGTGCGCCTCGCGCGCTCGAGCTGAGCCTCGAGTGCGGGCACCAGGGTCTCGGGTAGCAGCGCGCGCCGGTCCTTCTTGCCCTTGCCGCTGCGCACCACGATCTCGCGGCGTGCCAGGTCGATGTCCTGCACCCGCAGCGAACAGCACTCCATCAGGCGCAGCCCCGCCCCGTACATCAGCTTGCCGCGGATCAGGTGGGGCTCGGGCAGCAGCTCGAAGATGGCCTGAAGCTCGCTGCGCGTGCACACCGTGGGAATGCGCTTGCTGGTCTTGGCTCGGGTGATCTCGGTCACTGCGTCGAGCTCGATCTCCAGCACCTCGCGGTACAGGAAGCGCAGCGCCGACAAGGCCTGGTTCTGGGTGGAGGGGCTGACGCGCCGCTCGACCGCGAGGTGGTTGAGGAAGGCGCGAACATGCACGTTGTCCATGTCGGCCGGGTGCTTCATGTGATGAAAGCGGATGTAGCGAGCCGCCCAGTCGGCGTAGGTGTTCTCGGTGCGACGGCTATAGCCGCGCCGCCGAACCGCAGCGCGCAGGGTATCGAGCAGCTTGGGGGGACGGGACACGTGGGACCTCCGGCGAGTGAGGACCGCTAACGGTGGCTGAGGTCTCGAAAGGGACCTACCGGCCTGGATTTCCGCCTTCGGCCGCGGAGATCATTCGCTCGACGTAGGCGCGCTGACCGCGCTGGGCCATCTTGCCGAACACCGGCCGGACCACCGCCGCCACCAGCCGGCCGACGTCCATGTCCACGGTCAGGGTCGCTCGGTAGTCGATGCGGCAACCGGTGGGTGTCGCGGTGAACGTGGCTGTTCCCGCCGAGGTCATGTTGCCCCCCGGCTCGGTGCTCCACACCAGGCGCTGCCCGTCCCGAGCGGTGTAGTGACAGGTGTACCGACCCTGAAACGTGGTCACGCCGTGGTTCTGCGGGGTCAGCACGTACGCGACCCGCCCATCGCCGAGCTGCTCGGCGTGGTCGAGATCTCCGTGGTTGGCGGCGATCACCTGGGTGTCGGCGAAGGTCGCCAGCGCGGCCGCCGGAGGGCAGGCGCACGAGAAGACGTCGTGGAACTGGGCGGTGAAGGTCGGCATGGCCGCCTGCTAACCCTCATCGCTCGGTGATCGCCGCCTCGCCGATGGGTACGGGCTGCGGCACGAGCACGCCCTCGAGGTTCTTGCAGGCCTGCCAGCTGGTCACCACCCGACCCAGGCTGGTCGCCTTGCCGCGCTTCACCACGCTGGTCGCGATGAGGCGCTCCTGGCTCTTTCCGTCGTCGGAGTCGGAGTACACTAGGGTTACCCGTGTGGGCCGGGCCGCCAGATCGAGCTGCAGCCGGACGTGCTCCGGACCGCGGTCCAGCACCGTCGCGGTGAGCTTCTGCGCCGGCTCGCCGTGGGCGGGGTGCACGGTGCCGTCCAGCAGCACGCCATACTGCACCGCTCCCATCTCGCAGGCTGGCTGGAAGTCCGAGTCGTAGCTGACCCACAGCTCGACGTGGTCGTCGAAGATCCAGGAGCTCGTGGAGCCCTCTTTCCAGGTGTCGTCGGTCAGCTCGACGAACAGCTGCTGCGGACCCGTGGCCACCACCGCCAGCGTCGCGTCGCCGGCCTCGCCCGCGGCACCGTGGGCGAAGGGACCCGTCTTGCTGTCGATGCTGAGCGCGCAGGAACCCAAGCGCGCACCCTGGTCGAGCGAGGTCACCTGGGGAATCGCGGCGACGACGTGATCGACGGTCTTCATCGAGTCTTCTTGGCCACACAGCCCAAAGGTGTCGCGCACCGTGCCCGTGAACGCCTGGTGGTTCCAGCTCACCGAGGCCACGTCCAACATGGCGGTGTGAAAGGAGCTTCCACCGTGGGTCAGCACCATGAGCGGCTCGAGCTGCACCGTCTGACTGGTGTCCCAGCGCCACGCCGAGCCGCCCATCTTGGAGTAGGTGAACCGGTTGTCGCCGACCTCGACCGAGTCTTCGCCCACCCCCGACGCGCCGTACCCGTCGTTGCAGTACTCCACCAGCTTGCTGCGGGTCACGGCCGTGCCCTGCTTGCGCTCGACCCACCACGCGAAGCGCTCGCAGGCGAAGTGCTCCTCGCCTTCGGTTCCGTGGGAGGTGCGCACCGCGGTGAGCTCGATGTCGCCGACCTTTCCGGCGGGGTTGCGCTCGACGATGGCGGCGGCGTCGGTGGGAAATGGGGTCTCGGCCGCTGAGAGGCCGGAGAGAAGGAGCCAGATGGTCAATGCACGTCCTGTGTAGCAGCGTGTGGCGGCGCCGAATTCTAGCCCGTTGGCAGCGGTGTTGAACGGCGACCATGGAGGAGCCTTGAGACCCTACCTATCGCTGACCCTGCTTGTTGCGTGCAGTGGACCGTCCACCGACACCGCACCCGACACCGATTCCGGTGAGCCCGATTCACCGCAGCCTGGTGAGCTCGTCGATCAGGACTGGTCGACCGGGCATGCGTCTGCTGCCCCGGCGGCAGGGGACTCGCTGACCAAGACTTCTGGGCGGGGTTCTGTCTGGACCAGGATGGCGTCGAGGGCTTTCTGGCCGAGTCCTACCGGTCCGAGTCCGGGGCCCGGCGACCATCGACCTGAGCTTCTACGACGGGCTTGGCCTTGGCGATGACCCCGCGGGTTCCTGGGTACGCGAGACCGGGTACGACTGGGAGCCCCTGGTGGCTTCGTCCTGGGAGATCAGCCGTGGGGAGGCCACCGTGCTGCTGACCGCGGACTCGACCGGCGACGTGGAGTGAGCGACGCGATCTCCGCACGCCGCGGGTCGTACGAGGCCTCGTACGCCAGCCCGTCTGTGCGTCGGTGGGCGGTAGATTCCTAGTCCGCGGCGTTGCCATGCTTGGCGAGCAGGCCAAGGCAGATGGTCGCCCCGATCACGTAGGGGGGGAGTGGGCACAGGAAACCGGCCAGCAGCCCCCGTCGAGCGCGCCGAATGTCGTTGCCGTGCCAGAGCGCCGCGGCCCCCCGCATCATCAGGGCGCTGCCGCCCAGCCAGACCGCCGCCACTGCGAGCTGGGCGACCGTCGACGGCGTATCGAAAGACCAGACGCCGCTGACCAGGCACCAGGACGCGATGATCGTCCAGGTTCCCAGGCTCGATGCCGACACCGCCAAGAACGCGGCCATGAACGGATGACGCAGCATGTCGACTCCTACAGCACGAACCTGACCAGCCGCGGCAACACCAGAAAGACGAAGCAGGCCAGCCCGAACAGGGACATACCGACCGTGTAGCCGTCGAGGGTGAACGCGGGTTGCTTGCTGGATGCGGTGCGAGCCAGAGACAGGCCGGCCACGTCGCCACCGCATTCGGGGCACGACAGCAGGTCGAATCCGAGGTCGAACACCTTGCCGCAGCTATAGCAGCACAGGGGCTCGGTCGGAGCGGCGGCATCCCACTCGCCGCCCGCCCGCTCGCGGCGCTCGTCCTTTCGGGCGTTCCCGGCTTCGCGGCGCCGCTTTGCTAACTCGATCTGCTGGGTCAACGGGTTCGACCACTTTCCCATGGAACCTCCAGGTTCCGGAAAGGTAGGCACGTTCGAGCCGGTCAGGCCGAACTATCAAGCCGCGGTTCGGATCTGTGTCAGTCGACCAAGACCTCATCGAAGGACGAACACCGCGGCCCGTCCCCCTCCACCCCATCCGGGTAGTCCCCCGGCCGCACGATCCACGCGGTCCGCATGCCCGCCTGCTGCGCGGCGCTCACCTCGTAGGCGGCGTCGGTCACGAACAGGATGTCGGCCGGGTCGAGGCCGATGTGGCCGGCGATGGCGCGGTAGCTCGCGGCCTCGCGCTTGCTGCCGGTGGTGGTGTCGAACCAACCGTCGAAGAGGCCGGTCAGATCGCCGTGCTCGCTGTGGCCGAACAGCAGCTTCTGAGCGGGCACGCTGCCCGACGAGTACACGAACAGGCGCTTGCCGGCGGCCTTCCAGGCCTGCAGCCCGCTCAAGGCATCGGCGTAGACGGGCGCGGTGAAGGCCCCGTCTGCGTAGCCCTCGGCCCACATGCGGCCCTGGATGGCCTTGAGGGGGGTGGCCTTGCGGTCTTGGGCGATCCAGGCCTGCAGGGTGGCGCCGAGCTGTGGGGGCGAGGCGTCGGGGGTGCCGGCGAGCTGCCGCACGTCATCGAGCCAGGCCATCACCTGGGGGTCATGGGCGTGGGTCACCACCCAGCCGGCGATGCGCTCGGCCGCCCAGGGAAACAGCCGGTCCTTCACGAATGAGATGGGCGTGGTGGTGCCCTCGATGTCCACGACGACGGCCTTCATGTGCGCTCGTACTTGGGAAAGCGGCTGGCGATGTCGTCGCCTGTGTACTCGGCCACCCAGCCGGCCGGGTCGGTGAAGATGCGGATGGCGGTGACCTCGGGGGCCGCGCTGGTGTCGAACCAGTGTGTCGTCATCGCCGGGACCGACAGGAAGTCGCCCTTCTCGCACAGGATCTGGTACACGCGGCCCTGGATGTGCAGGTAGAACATGCCGCTGCCCGCCACGAAGAAGCGCACCTCGTCTTCGCTGTGGGTGTGCTCGGACAGGAACTTGGCCCGGATGGCGTCGCGGTTGGGGTTGTCGGGCGCCAGGCTGATGACGTCGGCGGTGACGTAGCCGCCCTCGCTCATGATGCGTTCGACGTCGCTGGCGTAGGCCTGCAGCACCTTGTCTTGGGGGTCGCCCGGCTGCACGGGCTGGCTGGCATCCCACTGCTCGAACTGCACGCCGATGTCGGCGAGCACGGCCATGATCTCGGCCTGGAGGGTGGTGTGGCGCAGGGGCTTGGCGGGGTTGTCGTCGGCGTAGACGGTCAGTGCACTCATGAATGCCTCCGGAGCTCGAGCTCGCAGCGAAACAAGAAGTCGAGGGCCTCGAGGTGGCGCAGCGCCGAGGCCGCATCGCTGGCCCAGGCGTACAGCCCGTGGCCTCGAATGAGGTAGCCCCAGGATCGGGGCTGCGCCGACAGCGCCGACTCGGCGGCGGCAGCGAGCTCGGCCATGTTCTGGGAGTTGTCGATGATGGGAACGTAGATTCGCTCTTCGTGGGACTTCACGCCGGTGAGTGCCTTCTGCAGCTCCCATCCCTCGAGCACCAGTGCGCTGCTGGACACCATGCGCGACAACACCGTCGCGCTGGGGCTGTGCACGTGCAGCACCGCACCGACGGCCGGACGAGCCTCGTACAAGCCGGTGTGCAGGCGCGTCTCAGCAGACGGCTTGCGGCCCGAGCGCGTGTTGCCCGCCATGTCGGCGTCCAGGATGTCCGAGAGGTCCAGCCGGCCCTTGTGCGTGCCCGACGCGGTGATGGCCATGCGGTCGCCCGTGGTGCGGATGGACAGGTTGCCGCTGGTGGCGGGCAGCCAGCCACGGGCGTACAGGTCGGCGCCGATGTCGACCAGCTCGTTCGCCGCTTGGGCGTGCGCCACGCTCATCCGGCGGACTGGATGGCCATGCGCTCGTCGCTGGCCGAGTCGAGCTCATTGACGTTCACCCAGCCGGTGATGCCCGACGACAGGGTGACCAGCAGCCAGCCCGCATGCTCGGCGTCCTCGGCCAGCACCACGATGTCGCTGTCGGCGCGGGTGTTGGCGACCACCTTGGCGGAGTCGGGGGCATAGAGCAGCTTGAAGGTGCGGTCGACGTGCACCTTGGCGCGCTGCGCGTCCCACATGGGCTGGGGCACCTTGACCAGCTTGCCGCCCTCGAGCTTGTACTTCTCGATGCGCTGGTACAGGCGGTGGGCCCAGTCTTGCGTGAGCACCAGGCCGTTGCCCGAGGTCTTGATGTTCTCGGTCCACGTGTCCTCGGCGAAGGGCACCTTGGCCAGCTTGCCGCCCTGAACGCCGTAGATCGAGCAGTTGCGGGTGTCGCGCACGTCCCACTCGCACACCACCAGGTTGCCGGCCTTGTCGTCGCCGGAGATGTCGTGGGCTTCGATGTGGCAGTAGCCGTCGCACTCGATCTTGTGTTTTCCGGCCTTCACCCAGGACTCACCGTTGGTGACGGTCTCGGGCTTGCCGTCGCCGTCCAGATCGACCGTCACGGTCATGGGCTCGTAGGCGAGGGCAGACAGGGTGAGCAGGAGGGTGATCATGGGGACTCCCTGGGCAGGCGGCCGGAGGCGATGAGGTAGCCCACCGCGTGGGCGGGCAGCTGAGGCTCGAAGGTCTTGTCGCCGAAACGATAGTCGAGTCGCCACCACTGCGCCCGCTCGTGCAGCGGCAGGCGGACCTCTCGGCTGCCCTCGGTGGGGATGCGCCGGTCGTGCACGACGTCCCAGGTGGTGGCGTTGGGCACCAGTACGCGGCGAAGCACGTGCTCGGCCAGCGGCTCGGTGCAGGCCTCGTCGGCGCACAGCCGCACCTCGATGCGCCGGAAGGGGTCGCCGGTGGGCACCACATGGGGGGTGTCGGTGGACAGCGTGAGCACCACCTCGCCGGCCTGGAGGCGCACATCGACGTCGATGGCACCGCGCACCAGCTCCGGGGTGTGCGCCCCGGGAAAGCCGTGTCCAGCGGCACCCATGTGGCAGTCGGTGCAGCCCGTGCCGCGCGCAGCGGCGGTTGACGATCGCCACTGCGTGATCGTGGCCTGCGCAGGCGTGTCTCCGTAGGTGAAGGGCGCGGGCGGCGTGTGGTTCTGGAGCGTGAACTCGTGGCATCGGGCGCACAGGCGCTCGTCGCCCAGGGTGGGCTCGTGGCGGATGGGGTGCATGTCGACGGCCAGCGCGCTGGGCTCGCGCGACGCCATCACCACGCCGTCCTGGACGTGGCACGCGGCGCAGTCGACCCCGTGGCGCCAGCTGTCGCCGGGGGCTTGGACCGGCGGGCTGTGGATGAAGCCCATGCGAGCGGGCCCGCCAAGGCGGTCGATCTGCTGCTGACGGCCGGGCGCGTGGCAGCTGAGGCACCAGCCGTTGGGCCAGTGGTCCCAGCTGGCGGTGAACACCTCGTTGCTGGCTGCGACCGCGTGGCGGGAGCCCTGCCATTGTCGCCATTCGTCATGGTGGCACGCGCCACAGCTGGCCGGATCGAGCGGTCGATCCGCCGCCCAGGCGGGCGAGGCCAATTGAATTGAAATGGCAAACAATAGGGTCAATGCAATACGTATTTTCTTTTCGGTCGTGGCGCGTCATGGTTCATGCACCAAGCAACAAAGGAGCATCCTGATGCACAAGACCACCGCTACTGTATTCACCCTGGCCGCGCTCGCCGGCTGCGCCCACGAGGGCACCCCCGAGCCGGCGATCGGCTCGGACGATCAGCCGCCTGCCTTCGAGCACGGCGAGCACAGCGAGGACATCGGCGACAACCTGCGGGCCCTGGCCGACCTCGAGGTCTTCGAGGTGGGCGAGCTCGTGGTTCAGCAGCCCGACAGCGCATTCGCCTGCTACGGCCCGTGTCCGGGGTACGAGGACGACCTCGCCCAGGCCGAGACCGAGGCACAAGAACGCCTGGCGGCCTTCACCGCGGCGGCCTTGGCGGCGGCCAGCGAGCCCAGCGTGGGCGACCCCGGCCCAAGTGCCGTCGACGAGCTGCTCGCCGAGCTCGACGAGCTGGCGGTGGTCGAGGTGGAAGGGCTGGTCGAGCGGCAGCTGGACAGCGCGGGCTCCTGCTACGTGGGCTTCTGCCCCGAAGAGATCGAGCAGCGGGCGGCGCTGGCGTCGATCGTCGAAGCCACCAGGGGCATCTGATCATGGCGGCGATCCGATTTCCGGACGTCCCGGGCCGGCTGGGCCTGGGGGTTGGGCTGGACCTGCCCTGGGGCCCCGAGATCGGGATCGTGCGCGAGGAGGGCCGCGACGTCGTGGGGCGCCGCGTCACCCGCTTCTTGCACCGCCACGCCGCCGACTTTGCCTACCTGTTCGTGTCGTGGCAGGCCCAGGGACGCAACGTGCCGCGCGCGGCGGACTACCACGCGGTCTTCGACGACCTGTTTCGCCGCTCGCCGAGCTACCCGGTGCGGGCCTTGCACCAGACCGCGCTGAACCTCGGCGCCACCGAGCCCTACGACCTGGACGCGGTCTGTGCCTTCACCAACGACCTCGTCGGTCGGCACGGCTTTGCCTGGGTGAACGAAGACCTGGGCCTGTGGTCGCTGCGCGGCCGAAACCTGCCCTACCCGCTGCCGCCCTACCTCACCCCAGCCGGGCTGGACGCCAGCGTGCGCAACGTCGCTCGCGCCCAGGAGCTGCTGCACGTGCCCCTGCTGGTGGAGTTCCCGGGCTTCACCGAGGGCACGGGCTTCTTTGTAGGGCGGCTGGATGCATACGACTTCTTTCGCGAGGTGGTGGTGCAGACCGGCTCGCCGTGCACGCTCGACACCGGGCACCTGCTTTCGTGGCGATGGCTGCGCGGGCACCGGGGCGAGGCGCTGTTCGAGGGGCTGGAGCGGCTGCCGCTGGAGCACTGCTTCGAGATTCACCTGTCGGGCTGTGCGGTGGCCGGGGGCCGCTTTCGCGACCTGCACCACGGCGTGTTGATGGACGAGCAGCTCGAGCTGCTGCGGCGCCTGCAGCAGCTGTGCCCCAACCTGCACGCCATCACCTACGAAGACCCCAAGTTCGACGAGCGTGGGGTGATCATCGACAAGGCGCGCGCGGGCTTCGAGCGCCTGAAGGAGCTGGCCGCATGACCAGCCTGGACCACGTGCTCGACCGCTTGCTGCACGATGCCCACTGCCTGCAGAGCCTGCTGCGCGACGGCCCCGATGCCTTCGAGCTCTCAGCGGAGGATCGCGACGCGCTGCTCACCATCGACCGGGAGCAGCTGGTGCTCGCTCACCGAAAGGTGCGGCGGGAGCTGCTGTCCCGCAAGCAGCGCGGCTGCGACAGCCTGGCGCGCGCGTTCGCGGACACGCTGTCTGGCGCCGACCACGACGCCGTGGCCGCGGGCTTCGCCGCGAGCCCCGAGCACAGCCGGCACCGAAACACCCCGTTCTCGAGCGGCATGAGCCTCGAAGAGGCCTTCTACCGCTACGCCGAGCGCGTGGATCTGGGCCGCGCCCAGGACCGCGAGCGCGACTTCCTGGCGGCCATGTGCCGGGCGCTGGTGATGTCGCCGCAGCCCCGGTTCACCGTGCCGGCCGAGCTCGAGCGCATCGGCGACAGCTGGGTGGCGCGCACCACCCGGGGCGAGCCGTGGACCTTCGCCGCCACACCCAAGGGCTTTGCCCGAGGCAAGAGGCGCCAGCCCGCAGGCTGATTATCAGCAGGGCCCTGGAGGTACCCATGCTGTCCGTCCCCCTGCTGCTCTCTGTCCTCGGTGCGCAGCCCGCGCACGCCGACATCCCGGCCAGCGTGCACATCGAGTTCTTTGCCTTCGACTCGGTGGGCAACCCGATCAACGGCTTTGTCGCGGCGCAGTTCAGCATCTACGACGCCAGCACCGCCGGCACCATGGTGTGGACGGGCAACTACACGGTCGAGGGTGTCGACGGCCGCATCGCCGCCTACATCGGGGGCGGGGCGAGTCCGATGGGCGGCGGCGGCCTCAACGGCGACTCGTCGGTGCAGGACCGGTGGCTGGACGTGGCGATCAACGGCGGTCCCTCGCTGCCCCAGCGCTGGCCGCTCGATGCCGACTACCCCAACTGCGCCAATGGCGAGCACTGGGTGTGGTTCATGGACAGCGACGCCGACGGCTGGGGTGTGCCCGGGTCGTCCACGTTGACCTGCTCCAGCACACCTCCCACCGGCTATGCCGCGGCGGGCGACTGCAACGACGCCGACGCGGCGATCGAGCCCACCGCCGACGAGCTGTGCGACGCCGTCGACCACGACTGCAACACCCTGCCCGAGCTGGGTGCGGTCGACGCGACCGAGTACTGGACCGACAGCGATGCCGACGGCTTCGGCGACCTGAACGCACCCGAGTTCCGGTGCGCCATCGAGGCCGGCTTGAGCGACAACTCAGACGACTGCGACGACGCCGATGCGGCGGTGAACCCCGATGCCGACGAGCTGTGCGCCGAAGGCGACCAGAACTGCGATGGCGACGACGACGTCGAGGCCATCGACGCGCCCGCCTGGTACCTCGACGCCGACTTCGACGGCTACGGCGACCCGCTCACCCAGCTGGCCGACTGCACGGCCCCCAGCGGCCACGTCGACAACGCAGACGACTGCGACGACGCCGATGCCGAGGTGTTCCCCGGAGCCCCCGAGCTGTCGGCGACCGACGGCATCGACCAAGACTGCGATGGCACCGCCGAAGAGACCGATGTCGGTAGCGACACCGGCGGCGAGTCGGGCGGCTGCAACACCGGTGCTGCGCCGGTGGGCGGCGGGCTGATGTGGGTGCTGATGGGGCTGCTGCCCGTGCTGCGCCGTAGGAGCTGACCGATGTCGATGAATGGGTGGTTTCGTGCCGTCTCGGCCGATGTCGTCGAGCAGCTTCAGGGCGGCGACGAGGGCCTGATCGACACGGTCATGGGCTTCGACCAAGAGGGCGCCGCAGACGCCATGGCCGACATGCTCGCGCGCATGCGGCAGCAGGGACCGATGGGGGTCGCGATGGCCCAGATGTTGGCGTCCCAAGGAAAGGTGGCTTCGGGCGCCGATGCGGCCCCGGCGGTCCCGCTCGCAGACGGCGATCTGGGCCCCGAGCTGAATGTGCAAAAGGACTGGGGCGCCCTGAACTACCTGCTTGCTGGCGACGCGCATGTGCCCGGGGCCGAGCCGCCCGCGAACGCGGTGTTGGGGGGCGTCGAGGTCGGTGAAGACGTCGGGTACGGGCCCATGCGGCTGCTCACCGTCACCGAGGTCGCGGCGGTCGCCGACGCCCTGCGGGCCCTGGGCATCGATGCCTTGCTGGCCCGCTACGATGGCGCGGCCATGGACGCCGCGGGGGTGTACCCCGGCGGCTGGAGCGACCCGCTCAACCTGGACTCGGTGGCGCAGTCTGCCCGACGGCTGGTGGCCTTCTATGCGGCGGCTCGGGATGCTGGGCACGGGGTGGCGCTGGCCATCGTGTAGGGGGCTACTCTTTGGTGAGCTGCTCGATGTCCAGCAGGTCTTTGAGCCTGCCCGCATCCCGTTTCGCCTGGAGCAGGTCTTCGAGGCCGATGATCGGGAAGGGCACCCGCTCGCCGTCGATATCGACATACTCACGATCGCGGTTCCGCCAGGCCTGTTCGAATTCCACCGTCCCAAGGCTGCCCAACAGGTCTACGCGGTTCGGTGGCCTCCCGAACTGCACGAAGTAGCCGGGCCGTGCCAGTTCCTCGACGCTCACGATTCCAGGGATGGGCCCAGCCCAGAACTCGGTCAGCGCGGCGAAGAGCCTGGCCGCGTTGGCATCGGTGCGATGCCAGAACAGGTCGAGGTCGCCGGTCACTCGCGGGTATCCGTGGTGGATGACCGCCTCGCCGCCGACTACGATGAAGCGCACCTTGTGCTCGGCGAGGATCCGTATCAAAGCCAGCAGGTCGACCGAGAGGTGCTCTCCGGTCATGTCTGGCGGCGGCCGACCGTCACTACCCCGGACTCACGAACATCGGGGCAGTCGGTCCCGTACACACGTTCGCGAAGGATCTTGGCGATCTGTCGGCGCTCGTCGGCCGTCATCGCCTGGTTCTGCGCCCGGTCCCAGCGGTCGGCTTCGTCCCAACCCTTCGCGACATGAACGACTCGTTCCATGGCTGCAACATAGCCCGGCGGAACGCCCAACGCCGCCCTACACGTCCCAGCGCCACTGCCAGTACACGCGCTCGTGCTCGCCCAGGCCGACCGTCGGACCCACCTCGCGGCCCTCGCGGTAGGTGATGGCGCCCAGCATCACCTTCATGCCGTCGCGCAGGGTGTAGCTGGCGCTGGCCCGCACGATGGCGCCGTAGCGCAGGTCCCAGCCCCAGCCCAGCCCCACCACGTCGAAGCGCAGGCGCTCACGAGCCGCGGTCTGGCTGAACCTCAGCGCCATCGCTCCTGAATCGGGGCGGAACAGCAGGTCGTCCGGCGGGCCGCCGTGAAAGAAGCCTTCGGACAGCTCGACATCGACGGCGGAGCTCCCGGACTGCCAGCTGCCGCCCACCATCGCGGTCACCAGGGTGGCCTCGGCGGTGCCCAGCTGGGGCAGCAGCCCGTCGAGCTGGCCCACGTTGATGGGCTTGTCCAGGTTCATGGCCACCTCGCCGCGCAGCACGAAGGGCCCGGCGGGGCCCGCGGCCGAGGCGCCCAGCATGGTGTAGCGGGGGTGGTCGAGGGGGATGTCGATGGGGCCGTCTTGCAGGATGACGGCGGGCTCGGGCAGCGACAGGATGCCCTGCTGGTCGAGCACGCTGGCCGCGTAGATGCCGGTGTCCAGGCCCTCGCCGGTGTGGGTCCAGCGGGCGAAGGTCTGGGTGTGGCCCGGCTCCCACTGGCCGGGGGTGTGCACGTAGTCCAGCTCGCGGTCGCCGAGCGCGCTCTGCACCAGCTCGGGCGCGTCGGACAGCAGTCCGGGCAGGGGGCCGAAGGGTCCGTTGGGCGGCGTGCGCAGGCCCCACTCGGGCACCGGCACCACCAGCAGCTCGACGCGGTGCCCGTTGCCGAACCAGCCCAGCCGGGCGCCGCCGATGGGCAGGCGGATGTCGTCGAGGTCGGCCAGGCCGGGCTCGCGCAGGTCGCGGGGGTTGACGACGTCGACGGGGTTGATGAGCTGGCCCGTGCCCCAGGCCACCACCTGCCGGCCGAGGGTGAAGTCCACCGGGCCCTCGCTGGCCGCCAGGAAGGCCTCGCGCACAAAGAGCTGCCGACCGTACACCCGCTTGCTCGCCTGGTCGAAGTCGGACTCGATGACCCACGGCATCAGGTCGACCTCGCCGTGCACGGCCAGCTCGGCGCGGAAGTCGTCCTGGCTGTACCGGGTCCACACGTCCAGGGTCTGCCTTGCCTTGGCGAAGCGCACGGGCTGCTTGCTGAGCCAGACGGCATCGTCTTTTCGCACGGTGAAGCCGACCTGCAGGGGCTTGGGCGGGGGAGGCGGGGCATCGACCTCGGGCACGTCGAAGTCGCCGAAGCCGGCATCGTCGCCGCCATCACCCCAGTCGTCGTCCTGGGCCAGGGCCGCGGCCACGAGCAGGACCAGGATCACAGACCCTGTTCCAGTCGGCGCTGGGTGAAGTCGTCATCGGTCATGTCGGCGCCAAAGCGGACATCGCTCATCTGCACGATGGACTGGCTAACCACGTCCCCGGACTGCACCGTGCGCACCAGGATCTTGTGCGGAACCCAGAAGCCGTCGACCTGCCGGATGTCCTCGAACTTGGTGTACTTCAGCTTCTTGCCGGCGGTGACCCAGGCCTTGATCTGCACGGCCAGCAGCTTGTCCTTGCTCACCCACACCTGGGTCTTGAGGTACCCCGTCTCTCGGGCCTCGTCGTCGGTCTTGGGCTTGGCCTCGATGAGCCAGCAGTCGTCGTCGCCGACCTTCACCGACGCCTCGATCAGCGTGTAGTCGTACTCGCTGGGGTCTTTGCTGGTCATGTCGCTGTAGGTCAGGTCGGTGCCCATGAAGCTGCCCGACTTGTCGGACGAGCTGATGCGCGTGGACTTGCCCAGCGACGGCAGGTACAGCCACTGGTCGTCGGCCTTGTCGCCGTCGTCGTAGTCGACCGACAGCAGGCCCGCGTTGCGCACATCGGCGGGGCTCTCGAACAGCATGAGCTGCTTGCGGCCCCCCTCGAAGTCCATGGACTGGCTGGCCACGGTGCGCTGCCGCTGGCGACCGGCCTTGTCGATGATGGTGATGGACATGCGGTTGCTCATCTTGTCGCCCGTGTCGCGGTCTTCGACCGCTGCCATGATCGCGCTGGGGTCGGTCTCGGTGGGCTCGATGGCGAAGGACGACAAAGCAAGCAGCAGCGCAATCATGGGGTCGGCTCCGATGGGTCCGGGTATACCGTGCGAAGAAGCGCCGGCGTGATGATGAGGTCGATCAACAGCGCACCGACGCAGGTGAGTCCCACCAGCACACCAAAGCGCTGGATCGAGATGAGCTGGCTGGCCATGTACACCGAGAAACCCAGGGCCAGGATGGCGCTGGTGCTCACCAGGGCGCGGCCGGCGTGGTCGAGGGCGTGCTGGATGGCGGCGTTGGTGGTGCCGCCGGTCGAGTGGTGGGCGCTGAACTGGTACAGGTAGTGGATGGTGTCGTCGACGGCGATGCCGATGATGATGCTGGCGATGAGCAGGTTGGACATGTCGATCTGGATGCCGGTGAAGCCCATGAAGCCGAACACCAGCAGCACCGGCAGCAGGTTGGGCACCATCGACACGAGGCCCAGCCGCGCGTTGCGCAGCAGCCCCATCATGAACAGGGTGATGGCGACAAACGCCACGCCAAAGCTCTTGAGCAGGTCTTCGATGAGCGAGCCCACCACCGACAGCAAGCTGTACACCGTGCCCGTCGTGCGCACCGTGGCGGCATCGCCGATGATCTCGTCGACGCCCTGCTCGAGGTGGTCGCGGAAGGGCAGGTAGCTGCTGGCGTCCATCCAGTGCACGCGCAGCGTGATGTGCGACTTGCGCAGGTCGCCGGTGGCCAGGCGTGAGAGCTGGTCGGGCCCGGCGTTCTCGAACATCAGCAGCACGTCCGAGACGCCGCCCTGGGTCTTGGGCAGCGCGTAGTGGGCGGGGTCGCCCTGGTGCAGCGCGCGGTTGGTCTCTTTGACGACGTCCAGGATGGACAGGCTGTCGGTGACGGGCATCTCGCCGGTCTTGGGGTGGACGAAGGACAGGGCGTGTTGCTCGAAGCGCTCGAGCTTCTGGAGCAGCTCCAGGTCTTTGAGGCCGTACTCGCCTTCGGCTTCGATGAGCACGTGCACCGTGGCCGTGCCGCCGACGTGCTGATCCATGGCGTCGACGGCCTGGCTGGTGGCGCTGTGGCTGCCCAGCCACACGAGCGGGTTGTGGTAGACCTCGAGCTGGCTGATGCCCGCCAGCGAGCCCGCCACCAGCACCGCGGCCACCGCCAGCACCCGCCAGCGCTTGGGCCCCTCCGACAGGGCCGTGCAGCGCTCCAAGAAGCGGTCCAGGCCGTCGCGGTGGTGCTCGGGCTTGGGCTCGAAGGCGCGGTTGGCCATGACCGAGAGCACGATGGGCAAGAAGATCACCGAGTGCACCAGGGCGACGAACACCCCGAAGGCCGCGGCCAGGCCCATCTCTTGAATGGCCAGGGTGCTGGCGAACCAGAACGACAGCAGCCCGGCCATGGTGGTGAGCGTGGTGAAGACGACCGGCATGCCGGTGGACGCCACCGCGCGCACGATGGCCTCGTGGTTGGGCACGCCGGCCCGGCGCTGCTCGATCCACACCGCCTGGATGTGCACCGAGTCGCCCATGCCCACCGCACACAGGAAGGCCGGGATGATGTTGGACAGGATGGTGACTGGCACGCCGAACACCGTCATCATGCCCAGCGTCCACATCGACGACATGCCCACCACGCCCAGCGCACCCACCACGTTGAGGGGGTGCCGAAACAGGACGAAGAGCACCAGCGTCATCACCCCGAAGGCCGCGCCCACCAGCCGGGTGATGTCGCTGAAGATCAGGTCGTGCAGCGTGGCATTGATGTCGGGCAGCCCGGTGGTGGCGGTGTCGAAGCCGTCTCGGTCGTACTTGGCGACCACCTTGGCCAGGGTGCGGTTGATGCGGTGGGAGTCGTCTTCGTTCACGAAGTCGGTGCGCACCATCAGCAGGGCGTGGCGGCCCTCGGCGCCCACGACATTGCCCACCAGGAAGTCGTCGGCGAGCACGCGCTGCTTCAGGGCGGGCAGATCGTCGGGGTGTGGAGGCTCGTCCAGCAGGCCCTCGACCACGATGCCACCGCCCTGCCAGCGCGTCTGGCGCGCGTTGATCAGCGAGGTGACCTCTTCGACCAGGCTGCCGCCGGCCTCGTCGCCCCAGGCGTCGTCGGCTGAGCCGAAGTCCCCGAAGTCGTCGAAGTCCCCGAAGTCTCCGAAGTCGTCGTTGGCAGGGGGCGCGTCAGCCTGCGCTGTTTCGGGGTCGCCCGGCGCGGCATCTTCGACCCAGCCGCGCTCCTGGTCTCGGTCGGCCTTGCGCTCGCCCAGGCTCTCGACCTCGAGGTCGAGCTGCTCGAGCTCGGTGTGCAGCTTGCGCAGGTCGGTCAGGAAGGGCTCGCTGAACACGTCGCCCTCGACCAGCACCATGTACAGGTCGTCGCGGCCGAAGTCGTCGCGGTAGTCCTCGAGGGTCTGGGACAGCTCGACGTCGCCGCTGGCGAAGTACTCGATGGACGAGTCGAAGCGAAGCCCGGTGACCACCTGAAACAGAAAGAAGGCCGTCACGCCGAGGGTGAGCAGCAGGAACACGGCCCGGTTTCCGAGCACCAGCTCGGCCCACCAGCGGAAGAACGGACTCTCGGTGGTCTCGTCGGCCATGGCGGCACCCTATGGCGGGGCTTGCAGGGGCGGAATGCCGCGGATGGCTGCGGTACGCACGCGTCAGCTCTGCGACCGTCCCCCCGTCGGTTAGGCCGGCTGGCCAGGAGGCCCCCACATGCCCGTCGTCGCCATGAAAGCCACCACCCGGTCCGCCGTCGAAGGGGCCGAGAACCTGTTCTGCTACACCTTCGCCAGCCCCGGTCAGGGCGAGCTCACCATCATCGCCAACACCACCAACGTGTACGAGGTCGGCGACGTCGCGGGCATCGCGCTGGTGGGCACCAAGCTTCCCGGGCTCGAGATCAAGCCGCGCAAGGTGTTCGGCGTCGACTCGTCGGGCATGGCCTGCGGACCGGTCGATGCGGCGCTGGACACCGATGTGAGCGCGCAGTTCGATGCCGATGCGCCGCCTCGCACCTGGCGGGTCACCCTCGAGGTCGAGGTCGAGGCGTCCTACGCCGAAGACGCCGGCAAGCTGGCCATGAAGAAGGCCCGCAGCGAGGGCAAGGTCGTGGGCGCGGTCGAGGCGTGAGCACGCCCGTTGCCGACTTCGTGCGCGCCGAGCTCACGGCGTTGGCAAACCCCGACAACGCCGGGCCGATGGCCGCGTACATGAAGACGGACATGCCCTTTCACGGGGTCAAGGGGGCAGGACGCAAGCTGGTGTTCCGCGCCATGCTGCGGGAGTTCAAGCCCACGAGCCGCGACGACTACGAACGCAACGTGCTCTCGCTGTGGGCGCTGCCTCATCGCGAAGAGAAGTACGCGGCGATCGAGTACGCCACCCGCTTTCGCAAGCACATGGTGTTCGCCTCGCTGCCCCTGTACGAGCGCATGATCGTCGAGGGGGCCTGGTGGGATCTGGTGGATGGCGTGGTGCCGCGCGCGGGCGAGCGCCTGTTTGCGATCGACGCCGATCGCACGGCCGCGGTGGCGCGTGGCTGGTCGCGCAGCGATGACGTGTGGCTGCGGCGAAGCGCGCTCATCTGCCAGCTCAAGCGCCGAAGCAACACCGACGCCGAGCTGTTGTTCGAGCTGTGCACCCAGCTGGCGCCCGAGACGATCTTCTGGGTGAGGAAGGCCATCGGCTGGAGCCTGCGTGAGTACAGCAAGTGGGAGCCCGATGCGGTGGCGGCCTACCTGAAGGCTCACGGGAGCCTGTTGTCTGGGCTCTCGTACCGCGAGGCGAGCCGCGGGCTCGACAAGCAGGCCTGATTCCCGTGTGACATCTGGGGGCGCGCCAGCACATGCCCCAGATTTCGGGTAAAATCGGAAGCACTCCTCTCTATATGTGCACACTCTCTCCTCGAGGTGGTCGATGGGCTTGATCAACAAGACCCTTTCTTTTCTGAATGGTGGCGAAAAGAAGGAGGACGGCAAGTCCCCCGAGCAGGAGGGTCCCGAAGACCTTCAGGAGGGTCGAGGAAACGAGAGCGCCCAGGCCGACATGTCGCCGGTGGGCCTCGAAGATGAGACCTCGTTCCTGGATGCGGCCGAGACCGAAGAAGTGTCCGTGGCCTCGGGCCAGGGCGGCGGTGGCCAGGCGACGGCCGAGCCCCCTCCCGAAGACGCGTTCAACCAGCTCCAGACCCTGCTGGGTGGCGAAGAGGTCACCGATGCCCAGCGCGACCAGGCGGCGGATCTGCTGCGTGGCATGAGCCAAGAGCAGCGCGACCAGTTCATCGCGCTCGAGGGCGGCGAGTACTACACCAAGCTCGAGGCGGCTTTCGCGAAGGACGACCCCAACCTGGTGCCCGAGGCCATCGAGCAAGCAGGCGCGGAGCAGAAGGAGCGCAGCTGGTGGGACATCACCACAGACGTGGCCGCCGGCGGGTGGGGCATGGTCAGCGAGGGCGTCAGCGACTGGTGGAACGAAGAAGAGAACTCGGGCATCGACCTGAACTCGGCGCAGACCATGGCGGGCGGCGACCTGTTTGGCATGACGCTGGACACGTCCGGCGACAACGACATGCAGATTGGCGGCAGCCTGGGCGACGGTCGCCTGGACGTGCGCATTCCTGAGCTCAAGATCGCGGGCATCGCGACCAGCTCCATGGGTGTCGACGTGATCACCGGGCCGGGTGTGATCTCGGCCATCAGCCTGTCTCTCGACGGCGCGACGGGCAATGAAAAGGACAGCAAGGTCAGCGCCTTCGTTGGCGGCATCGGCTTCAACGGCATCAACCTGGCGGGTGCGGCGCTCGAGCCCACGGTCATGGTGATGGAGAAGCTGACCGTGGCGGCCGTCAACGCATCGATGACCAAGGTCGGTGAAGGCGGCGATCTTCACGGGGACCTGGGCGCGCAGGTGCTCGACGACCTGACCGAGCTCGCCTACGATCTGCTGGCCCAGATCCCGATGATTGGCGCCCAGTTCGCCGAGGGCGAGACCGACAGCGACAGCGTGCTGAGCCATGTGCTGTCCAACGTCACCGGGCTGCAGGACTACGACCTGGCCATCGGCGGCGCGCAGATCAGCAACTTCGCCACCTACGACGACAAGGGCAACGTCACCAAGGTGGGCGAGGTCAACATGGGCCCCGTGCACCTCGCGCTGCAGCAGAAGGACACGCTCGAGACCCTCCGTGCCGAGTACGAGTCCATCAAGAACACGGCCAAGAAGTCGGCCATGCAGCAAGACCGCATGGCCTGGATGGAGACCGAGATCCCGCGTCTGGAAGCCATGCTGCCCGAGTACGAGGCGATGGTCGCCAAGCTCGAGGGCGGAGCGGTTCTCAGCGCCGAAGAGAACGACCGCTGGATCGAGCTCGAGAAGGAGTTCACCACGGGCGTCGCGTCGATTCAGCTGGCGCAGGCCTCGGTCACCGGGATCGAGAAGACCTCGGTGGGTGAGGACGGCGAAAAGTCGACCGACAATGTCGATGACGTGAACGTGAGCGGGCTGTCGGTGAACGTCACCAGCGGAGAGCTCGGCGCGCTCGGCATCGCCGGGGTCACCAACGCCGGAACCACGCGCTCGGACGCACTCAACGCGCGCCTGGGCATCAAGGACGAGCCCTCCGAGAGCCCGCTGCAAGGCACTTCCATCACCGGCAGCCTGGGCTCGGTGGGCATCAGCGGCGCCGACACCTCCAGCGGCGACGTCGACTCGGCCCGCGCTTCGGGCGTCGACTTCGAGCTGGGGGGCGACGCGGGACGCCTGCAGGTCGACGACGCCTCGGTGCAGGGGCTCGACGCGGCGGGCGTCTCGGTGCAGAGCGGGAGCGTTCGCGACGTGGACGTGTCGGCGATCGGCGACGATGTCGGCGGCTACGTGGGCGGCGTCGACGCGACGGGCGTGGCCTACAACGACGGCAAGCAGGCGGTCGACGTGGCATCGGCCGATGTCGACGGGGTGCGCTTCGACGGCAACGTGCGCCTGAACGACGACATGAGCGTCGACGACGCGATGCTGCGCAGCGCCTCGGTCGAGGGCGGCAGCGTCGAGGGCCTGGGCTACGAGTCGGGCGACACCAAGGTCTCGCTCGACTCGGCGTCGGTGACCGACGCCAGCGTGCGCGGCGCCAGCATGAGCGGCGGCTCGGCGCAGAGTGTCGCGCTGGGCAGCGGCCAAGCCGAGGGGCTGCGCTACGAAGATGGGTCGCAGACGGTGTCGCTGGACAGCGGCTCGGTCAGCGACCTGGCGGCCAGCGAGGTCAGCGCCAACGGGGCCGGCAGCCTGGACGTGGCCAGCGCCGACGTCACGGGCGCCGGATACCAGGCCGATGGCGTCGAGGCGAGCCTGGCGAGTGGCTCGGTGCGCGACTTGAGCGCGACCGACCTGAGCACCAGCGGCGTGGGCTCGGCCACCGTCGCCGAGGGCAGCGTGACCGACGCGGACGTCACCACCCACGATGCCGACGGCAACATGATGCACGTGTCGGTCGACCAGGGCTCGGCCGAGGACATCACCGCGGCGGATGTGGTGGTGGGCAAAGACGACGCCACCGGGAGCTTCGGGGTGGGCAATGGCCAGGCCACGGGCATCGAGTACGGCAGCGTCGCGGTCGACGAAGAGACCGGGGAACGCACGGCGATGACCGCCACCGTCGACTCGGCGGGGCTCACGGGGCTCGAGGCCACGCGCACCGAGGATGGCACCACAGTCGGGCTGGACAGCGCGACCGCGAGCGGCATCGACTACAGCGACAACCAGGGCACCGACAGCGCCAGCGTGCGCGAGGTCTCGGTGGGCCGGGTCGACGCCGAGCTCGATGGCAACGACGAGCTGGTGAGCGCGGACATTGCCGGGCTCAAGACCAGCGACCTGGACGTGCAGCTGTCCAAGCTCGCCATGGACGAGCGAGGCACCAGCGAGGGTCCGGCACCCGAAGACCGCTTCACCGGCGACGCGCTGGCGACGGCCAGCGGCACCATGAGCGTCACCATTCCTCTGCAGTACAAGGGCATCAACCAGGTCACGCTGACGGTGCCGGTCACCAGCGGCATCATCGACGCGGCGAGCATCGGCATCGCGGCCGAGGGCTCGGGACTGGTCAACTGGGGCGCCAACAAGCTCTCGGGCGTGAGCATCGTGGAGGGCAAGGGCCTGCAGGTGAAGGCCGGCCCGTTCACCCTGACCACGGCCATGGACACGCGCGAGTACGCGGGCATGCAGTCGGCGGACGCGGGCGGAGGGCGCAAGGGCGCCATCCACGTCAAGCACTTCGCCGAGGGCTTCATGAACGGCGAGACCCAGGCCGAGCTCGACCCCGAGGTGCTCGCTCAGATGGAGGACGACAGCAAGCGAGCCCGCCGCCGCGAGGCGCGCCGCGACCGCAAGAACCCGGTCGAGGAGAGCCCCAGCGGCGATCCGAACGCGTCGGTGCAGCAGGGCATCGACGAGGGCATGGCGGCTGCTGAGGCCGCAACCGCCGACTACGGGGTGCAGGTGGGCAACATCGCGGTGAACCTGGGTGGCCTGCAGATGGGGGCCGGCGACGTCGGCTTCGAGTCGGCCATGGCCACCATGGATGACCGCGGCGTCGAGGACTTCAACCTGTCGTTCACGCTCGGCCAAGACATGGGCGCCAGCGCCAGCCACATCGGCGTCGAGAAGCTTCGCACCGACTCGGGTGTCGACATGGAGGGCCTGGGCATCGACGGCCTGGACGTCACCGTCGCCAAGGCGCTGTCGCGCGACCGCACCGTGACGCTGGGCATCGACGATCTGCAGGTCGACTCGATCCACATCGATGGCGCCGAGCTCAAGGGCGAGGGGTAGGGCCTGATGACGGCCGGGCAGGCGGGACGCCTGCCCCACGTTTCTCGAGGTTGGCCTGTGGGGCAGGCGTCTCGCCTGCCCAATGCCCCGTCAGTCACTCAACAACACGTCCGCGTCGCCCATGACCACGTACGTCCAGTCGACGCCGCCGACGGGCCGCCAGACGAGCAAGGTGCCATCCACCTCGGCATAGCCGGACTCGTCGGTGGACAGCAGCGCTGAGTGCTCGAAGGCCTCGAGATCGTACTCGGTGGCGTCCCGGGCCTCGCCCTTCTGGCTGCTGCGGATCTGGATGCGGCCCTTGCTGTCGACCAGCAGGGACTCGGCGTCGAGCCCCGGCGCCTCGAGCAGGTGCTCGATGAAGTAGTCGAAGGTCACGTCGACGGCGGCCACGCCCAAGAAGCGGTTGTCGGGGCTCCACAGCGGCGCCATGCAGCTGACCACCATGCCCAGGCCGGACTCGTCGATGCCGTCGTTGTCGCACTTGACCTGCCGCTTGTTGGCGACGTCCTGGTACCAGATCATCTGGCGGCTGTCGTAGTCGGGGTCGTCCAGGCTGCCGCTGCCGGGCGCCGACACCAGCAGTCCGTCCTGGGTGGCGACATAGGCCCACACGATGGGCACGCCCACCTCGGACACCAGGCGATGCCGCTCGGCCGAGTCGGCGAAGGGGGCATCGGGGCTGTGGCTCGCGAGCTGCGCCCGCTGCAGGATGGGGGCCAGCCGCGTGAGCTGGTGAGCGGTGTGCAGCACGTCTTCGCGAACCACGCCCTTGCCGAACGAGATGTCGGGGAAGTCGACGCTGATGGGCTGGCTGTAGACCCGCGACATGGCCATGTCGGGCGGCGCCGTCTCGCGGGCGTGGAAGGCCGCCTCGTCGTAGAACTCGATGGGCTCGGCGGGGTTGGTGAGCGCGTGCTCGGCCGCGTGAGCGATGCCCCGCAGCTGCTCGCGGTAGCTGTACATCGAGTCGCTCATCGCCCGGGCTTGGCGGTCGACCACCCGGCTCACCGCGTCGAGGCGGGCCTCGCGCTGCGCGGCCGATGCGCGCTGGGCGGCCAGGGCGGCGGCACCGGACAGCAGGGTGCCTGTTCCCACCAGCACCACCAACAGCGCCAGGGCCAGGATGGCGGCCAGGGCCACGCTGCGGTTTCGGGACAGCCAGCGTGTCGTGCGCTGAATCGGGCCGTCCGGCGCGACCAGTACCTCTTCGTTTCGCAAGAAGCGGCGCACGTCGTCGGCGAGCTCGGCGACGTCTTCGTAGCGGTCGAAGGCGCTGGCCATGGTGGCCTTGCGGATGATCGCCGCGACCTCTCGCGGAAGCCCCTTGCCCTTGTCGCCGCTGGTGAAGTCTTCGGGCACGCCGCTGGCGACGCGCAGCAGGGTGTTCTTGCCGTACTTGCGAGCCCGTCGCAGCACCGTGAGCTCGTACAGGATCAGCCCCAGAGCGTACTGATCGGCGGCGGGGCCCAGCTCGTCGTTGCGGCCCTGGGCTTGCTCGGGGCTCATGTAGGCGGGCGTGCCGATGGTCTCGCCCATCTGGGTGAGGGCTTCGCGCTCCTGCGTGTTGGTGATGGGCGCGTGCAGCGTCTCGAAGACCGGGTCTTCGGACTCCAGGATGCGGGCCACGCCCCAGTCCATCACCATGATCTGGCCAAAGGCGCCCACCATCACGTTGTCGGGCTTGAGGTCGCGGTGGATGACGCCGCGGGTGTGGGCGTAGGCCAGGGTGTCGCAGATGCGGGTGAACACGTCCAGGCGGGCCTCGAGCGTGTGCTCCTCGTCGGGGTTGTCGCTCTGCTCGATGCTGTCCTTCATGTACTGCTTGAGCGTACGCCCGCGCACCAGCTTCATGGTGTAGCTGGGCGTGCCGTCGACGGGATCGGTGCGCACGGCATGCACCGGCGGAACGCCCGGGTGCTCGAGCTGCGCCGTGATCTGCACCTCGGTGAAGAAGCGCTTCACCAGGTCTTTGCGCTTCATCATGTTGGGGTACAGGGACTTGACCGCGACGTTGCGCTGCAGGCTGTGGTCGCGGGCGACAAAGACCTCGCCCATGCCGCCGCGGCCCAGCAGCCCCAGCCGTTCTTCGCCCTCGGACCCGCCGAACAGCTCGTCGCCGCCGCTGATGGTGATGGTGTCCTCGGCCTCCATCAGCGCCAGGCGGTACGTCTTGTCGTCGATGAACTGGCGTTCGTACAGGTCGGCGAGGAACTGGGTCATCGTTCCGCCCGCCGTGAACTCCTGGAAGTCGAACCACAGATCCTTGAGCTGGGGCCGCACGTTCTCGGGCAGGAGCTTCTTGAGGCGGTCGAGCTTCACGTCACTTCCGGGTCTGCGAACGCTGTGAGGCTACACTGTGCGCGGAGGTGAGGTTGGCCGATCGGATCCAGTTCTGGCTCAACGACCGCTCGATCGAAGTCGAGGGTGTGGCGGGAACCACCACTTTGCTGCGGTATCTGCGCGACGAGGTGCACCTGGTGGGCACCAAGGAGGGCTGTGGAGAGGGGGACTGTGGAGCTTGCACCGTCGCCTTCATCGAGCGGCGCGACGACGGGTCGGCGACCTTCCGCGCCGTGAACAGCTGCCTGATGTTCTTGCCCATGTGTCAGGGCAAGCGGCTGTACACCGTCGAGGCGCTGCGCGACCGGGCCGACGCCTTCCAGAACAGCAGCTCGGGCTTTCACGCCGTGCAGCGCGCCATGGTCGACCGGCGGGGCAGCCAGTGTGGCTACTGCACGCCGGGCATCATCATGAGCCTGTTCGAGGCCTGCTACCGCGAAGACATGGGCGCCGAGTGGCAGCTCGACGACCAGATGTGCGGCAATCTGTGCCGGTGCACCGGCTACCGGCCCATCCGCGAGGCCACCCGGGACGTGGCCGGGCAGCGCCCCGACGACCGCTTCATGGCCGAGCTGCGCAACCACCGCGAGGGCGATGCGTCGCTGCAGGGCGTGCAGGGCACCTACCTGGGGCAGCCCCAGCAGTACTTCCAGCCGGCCACCCTCGACGAGCTGTGGGCCATCCGGGCGGCCCACCCCCAGGCCATCCTGGTGGCCGGAGGCACCGATCTTGGGCTCTGGGTGACCAAGTTCCGCCGCGAGATGCCCGTCGTCATCGGCCTCGAAGCGCTCGACGTGCTCAAGGAGCTGACCGAGACGGCATCTGGCTGGCGCGTGGGCGCGGGCGTGAGCCTGACCCGGGTGCACGAGGTGCTGGGGCCGGAGCTGCCCGGCGTCGACCGCATGATGCGGGTGTTCGGCAGCCGGCAGATCCGCAGCCGGGCCACCGTGGGCGGCAACATCTGCAACGCGAGCCCCATTGGCGACACCCCACCGCTGTGGCTGGCGCTCGACGCCACCGCCATCGTGGTGGGGCCTGCAGGCGAGCGCCGGGTGCCCATGAGCGTGTTCTTCCTGGGCTACCGCGAGACGGCGCTGCAGGGCGACGAGATCCTGCTGGCCATCGAGGTGCCGCGGCCCAAGCCCGGCGCGTTCTTTCACAGCTACAAGGTCAGCAAGCGCCGCGAGATGGACATCAGCGCCGTCGCGGCGGCCATGTACGTGGACACCGACGGCGATCGGGTCACCGAGGTGCGCCTGGCCTATGGCGGCGTGGCCGCGACCCCATACCGGGCGCAGAAGACCGAGGCCTTCCTGATGGGCAAGCCCTGGACCGAGGCGACGGTCGAGGCGGCGATGCAGGTGCTCGACGCCGAGGTGGCGCCCATCAGCGACCACCGAGGCTCAGCGCGCTTCCGCTCGCTGCTGGCGCGCAACCTGCTGCGTGGATTCTTCTTGGAGAGCCAGGGCGGGGCGCCGGTGGTGGCCGACCGGCCCAGCGGCACGATGGTGATCTAGGGCGCGGCCGCAGCCCCCACGTTTGGGCTCACACCGTTGCGGTGGACAGCGCCGTGTGGTGAAAGCCCAGCCGGGGGTCGGACAGGCGGCCGAGGTGCTCGGGAAAGAAGCGGCGGATGCTGGGGAAGCGCACGCGCTTGACGACCTCGAAGCTGGGGTAGCGGTACACGATGACCTCGTTGCGGCCGCGGTGCGCCGAGAGCATGTACCGGCCACAGGGGCTGCGCTGCAGCCCGTAGCTGCCGTCCACCAGGCTGCCGCTGGTGATGCGCAGGGACTTCACGAAGTGGTGCACCGCGTGCGGCAGGTTGACCCGCGACAGGGACTCCGACAGGTTGGACAAGCCCGTCCGCAGGTAGCGCAGGCTCTCGATGGGCCCGGTTCGCTCGTCGACGTAGGTCACCTGGCTCATGCTGTCCAGATCGATGCGGGCGAGCATGCCCGAGGCGCAGACGTTGTAGACGACCTCGCTGTCGCAGACCACCACGTCGGAGGTCAGGAAGCCGGGCAGGTCCTTGGGGATGGCGGCGTGTCGCGTGACCGTGGCCGTCTCGCCGTCGATCTCGAACAGGTAGTTCTTGAGGTGGGTGATGACGTACTCGGTGAACTCGCCGTCCTGGGGCGTGCAGCGCTGGGTGGGGGCGTAGAAGACGTCCCGGGTGGGGTGCACGCCCAGGTGCCACGCGGTCGCGGGTAGGCCCACGATGCGGGCCTCAGCGGTGTGCAGGTCGAAGATGCCCACCTGGTTGGCGTAGCCGTGCTTGTCGTGGTCCATCGCGCCGTAGAACAGGTAGCGACCGCTGGGCGAGCGCTTGACCGCGTGGGGCAGGGTGACGCCGTGGGCGCCGATGCGCTCCGGGTGCGCCAGGTCGTCCAGGTGAAAGCGGTAGAAGTCGGGGCCGAGCACCGCGATGAACTCGCGCTCGGCGACCCAGACGACGTGGGTCTGGCTCTCGTAGAACAGCTCGGGCGTGCGGAAGCGGAGCGTGGAGAAGCGGGTGATCTCCTGGAGCGTGCGCGGGTCGTAGAACAGCAGGTTCTGGGACAGGTTGCCCAGGAAGCCGACCGTTCCTTGTGGGTTGATCTGCGTGGCGTGGCCGCCGGCGATGCCCGAGTAGAACTGCACGTCGATGTCGTAGCGGCCGGCGTCGGGGTCGCAGCGCAGCCGGGCGATGCCGGCGAAGCCCTCGAAGCCGTTGAGGCCCAGTCCGTCGAGCGCGATGAAGTAGTCGAACATCACGCGGCCTCGCTGACGGCGTCGACCTGGCCGGGGTTGGCGACAAGCTCGGTGATGATGCGCGACAGGCGGCCGGCGGCGGCTCCGTCGATGATGCGGTGGTCGAAGGTGGCGCACAAGCGCAGCACCGGCCGGGCGACCACCTGGCCGTCCACCACCATCGGGCGCTCCTTCACGGCGGTGATCAGCATGAGCATGGGCGAGCGACCCAGCGGCACGAAGGGCGCGAAGGCGGTGTCGATGCCGAACATGCCGACGTTGGTGATGACCGCGGTGCCAAACGGGTCGCGGGGCATGCCCAGGCCGGGAAGATGCCAGTGCAGCTCGTTGCTCACGAAGTCGGTGAGCCGAAGCAGCGGCCGCACCATGAAGAAGGGCAGGCGCGTCATCAGGCCGCGGCTCTTCTCGTAGTCCTTGTCCTGGCCCTTGCGGGTGCGGTCGACCTGCTTGCGCACGGCGCCCACCAGCTGGGCCAGGTCGAGGGTGTCGGCGGCGTCGACGCGGGCGGCCGAGAGGTCGCGGCCGTTGTCGCGGGCCACGCTGATGACCAGGTCGACGGTCTCGCGCTGCTCGATGCGGCCGCCGAAGCGGACCTTGGCGTTGAGCTCGGGGTTGGCGGCGAAGGCCTGCGCCACCGCCCTGGACACGATGTGCGTCATGGTGAGCTTGTCGCCGGTGCGCTCGCGGTGCTGCTCGATGTAGGCCAGGGTCTCGGTGACGTCGACATCGACGAAGCCGTAGATGCTGGGGTCGCTGGGCGCGCTCCACATCGAAGCGGCGATGCGGCGAAAGGCGCTGGGGTTGCTGGCGGGGCGAAACTGGGTGGGCATCGGGACCTCCGTCGTACACCACCCATGTACGCGGTCGGCCGAGGCGCGACTTTCTGTGGGGCGCCAGGCGTGTGCATCGAGGCGCCAGGGTGCGGCTACGCGCCGGCGCGCCACGCCGAGGGGGTGGTGCCGAAGGCCGCCTTGAACGCCCTGCTGAAGTGCTGCTGCGACGAGAAGCCCGTCGTGAACGCGATCGTGGACAGCGGCTCGGTGGTGTCCCGCATCTGGCGCTGGGCTTCGGCCAGTCGCGCGGCGAGCAGCTCGGCGGCGAAGGAGGTGTCTTCGGCGCGCAGCCGGCGCTGCAGGGTGCGCTCCGACACGCCCAGCGCGCGGGCGGCCAGCGCCAGGTCGGCGGTGCGCAGGTGCTCGGCCAGGGCGGCGCGCAGGCGGGCGACCAGCTCGGAGACGCCGGTGCCCTCGCTGACGATGCGATCGAGCTCGGTGGCCAGGGCGGGGTCTTCGCCCAGCCAGGCGAGGGCAGCGGGCGCGTCGTCGAAGATCTGGACCGGGTAGGGGCTCGCGGTCACCGAGAAGAAGCCGGCGATCACCGCGCCGGCCATGCCCTCGGGGCGAACCAGGGCCAGCCGGGTGACCTGGCGCGCCAGGTCGGCCTGCTGGGCCACGACGTAGGCGCCCAGCACCTCGAAGGCGGCCGCGTCGGCACCGGTGAGGCGGCTGGCGTCGACCAGGCTCTGGTGGGGAGCGATGTCTGGGGTGAGCTCGAGCTCCAGGCTGCGCACCAGGGCCGCGATGTCGTCGCCGCCGGGGCGGCCCCACAGCAGCACGCCGAACAGCTTGGCGTGCTCGCAGAAGTGCACCCAGTGGGCGCCGACGTGGGCAAGGCCGACCGGTGCTGCGCGAAAGCTGGCGAGCTGTGCGGTGCGCTTCATGGGGCGATTGTAGGCCGGGTCAGCGGGTGATGCGCCGGCGATGGCAGTATTCCCGCCAGCGCGGGTCCCGCAGCAGGTCGCCGTCGTGCAGCGGGGTGAAGCGGGGGTCGCCGAGCACGCGGGCGACGAGGGCCGACGCCGCGTCGTGGCGGGGCCCGGTTCGGACCAGGGACCGCTGGCTCATGCCGCACAGCGCGCCCAGCTCGGGCAGGGTCGCGTCGGTGAGCGCGCGGGCGACGCCCACAAAGAGGGTGCGAGGGGCCCCGCGTCGAAGCAACGCGGACTCGGGGACGCGGAGCAGCCGGCTCACGGCGTCGCGCACCTGGAGGGGGCCGGCCTGGCCCCAGCGGTCGCCGTCGCCGATGGGCAGGGGGCGCGAGGTGACGTGGTCGTCGCGGCAGGTCTGTTCGTGGTAGCGGACCGGGTCGGCGACGCGCTGCCGAACCGGTGCCAGTGTGAGGCCGCAGGCGTCGGCGTAGGTCGACAGGGGCCATGCCAGGGGTGCGTCCACCAGGCGCGCCCGGCACGGGTTCTTGTGGATGTACTTCTCGTCGCGCCAGCGCTTCAGCTTGCCCAGGGGGTTGGTGGGGGCGGGCATGGACTGCCAGACCCGGCCGGACTCGCCGCGCGCGGCGTTTCGCCGGCGGGCGTACGCGCCCATGGCGATGCGCAGCTCGGTGCGAACGTCACGGCGGTACATGGCGTGCAGGTGGCACGGCATGATGCACAGGGCGATGGGCCCCGGAGCGGCGCTCAAGATGGCGTGCCACAGAGTGAGTCCCTCGCTCCAGGTGCGGAACAGCAGGCTGTGCGGGGCAGCTTTGGCGACATGGTGGAACATCGGACCTCCTGGTGGGGCCGGGAGCAAGACGCGTTCCAAGGAATTCACGGGGTTCGAACGTTGGGTGACGGCTGTCACCCGCCGACGGGTGTCGGTTTCCGTCGCCGCAGCGGGGGTGAGTGGCACCTTGGGTGAACCGCAGCCGGAGTGAGTGGCACATGTGCGGTCCGCCGAGGCCTTGACTTACGGGAAAAGCATGGTTTTCGCCGATGCCCTAGCGCCCGATCTTGGCCGCCGGACCGGGATGGTGCCGTTCACCCCGGCTGCGGTCGGGGCCAGGTGCCATTCACCCTGGCTGCGGTCTTAGTCCCACCAGATCGGACACAGCTTGCTGTTGTCGGTCCAGAATGCCTTGCCCGTCCCGCTCTTGTACACGCCCGCCTTGCCGCCGCCGCACGCGAGCATGTACTCGCCGCGACAGGCCCAGTCGAAGCTGCCGCTGTCGGGCATGCCTTCGAGCTTCTTCCAGGCGGAGCCCTGCTGGATGACGACCGGCAGCGAGTAGCTCTCGCCCTCGAGCCACTGCACGCCCATGCCCATGGTGAGGCCGCAGTCCTGGACCTTGCCGAACTCGTCGTACTCGGACTGCTTGACCAGCTGGGCTGGCTGCTCGCCCTCTTCGAAGTGCGTCGACAGCATGGTGCCGTGCGGATCGATGCGCCACGGCATGGATGGTGCGTGGGCGACCAGCCCGCTGTCGTCCCAGCCAGGACAGAAGGGAGGCATCGTGCCCTCGGCGCCCTCCATCGGGTAGGCGCGCACCTCGGTCCAGGTCTCGCCGTCGAGTGTCCACGAGTGGCACAGGTCGTAGCCGATGGGCGAGTCGGGGTAGTAGCCGTCGATCTCGATGCGCTTGCCCTTGTACTCGAACCAGCCCGTGGGACCTTCCTCGCTCATGGCGTCCTTGAAGTCGCCGGCCGTGCTGTAGGCGACGACCGTGCCGTCCCGGCCCAGCCCGACACCGTCCAGGCTGCCTTCGGGCGGCTTGATCGCGCTCACCTTGCCGGCCGCGAGATCGACCAGCCACACCCCATCCATCTCGACGATCGCGCGTGCCTTTGGCCCGATGGCAAGCTGGTAGTCACCGTATTCGCTGCACTTCTGCGGGATGCGAGCGAGCTCCCGGACGACCTCGGCGCCGTTCAGCGGGTCGATCAGCTGCCACACGCAGGTGTCCTCTTCTGAGACGAAGCGCGCGACGTGCAGCTGAGGCGGGAACAGCTCGTCCACGTCCAGGTTCGTGTCGATCTCGCTGGGAAGGACCTTCACCTCGCGCACGTAGGCGCCGCTCAGGCCGCGCAGCTCGAGTTTCTTCTCGATCTCGTCGGCGAGCTCTTGCGTGGGGGCCATGGCCACGACCACCAGCCAGAAGTTGGGCTTGAGCCCGTCGATGCCCGTCGATTCGGTGAACTTGGGGTAGTCGCCGTGCGAGGGGTACTTCTTGGCTTTGTAGTCGTCGAACATGGCCTGGGCGCGCGCCTTGTCGGAGCTGCTGTCGCCGATCACCATCCAGGCGGTCTTTGGTTCTTCGGCCTTGGGTTCGGGCTCGGGCGGCGGTGGCTCGGCGTCGACAGTGGCGGCGCCAGCGGGCTCGTCGCCGGGCTGGGCCGGACCTCCCGTGCAGGCCAGGGCGAGGAAGCCAGAGAACAACAAGGTGGGGGTCAGCACGCGCATGGCCGCGATTGTACAATCGGCGCATGCCTACTCCGCTTCGCAAGCCGATTCCCCACGAGTCCGCCCTCCGTCATGTGTCCGGCGAGGCCGTATACGTCGATGACATGCCGCTCCCCGCGGGAACCCTTCACGGCATGGTGCTGGCCTCTCCGCACGCCCATGCGCGGATCCTGTCCAGGGACGCCAGCGCGGCGCTGGTTGTGCCGGGCGTTCACGCCGTGCTCTTCGCCAGCGACATCCCGGGCCACAACCAGATGGGTCCGGTGCTGCACGACGAGCCGCTGCTGGCGACCGACACGGTGCACGCCGTGGGGCAGTACGTGGCCGCGGTCATCGCCGACAGCCGCGAGGCCGCCCGCGAGGCCATCGACCGCATCGTGGTCAGCTACGAGGTGCTCCCCGCCGTGCTCACGCTCGAGGAGGGCATCGCCAAGGGCGACTTTCACGGCAACACCCACACAATCGAGCGCGGTGACGTCGATGGCGCCCTGGCCTCAGCGGCCCACGTCCTGACCGGCGAGGTCGACTCTGGAGGCCAGGAGCACTTCTACCTCGAGTCGCACTGCGCGCTGGCCATCCCCGGCGAAGACCGCACCATCGAGGTGTTCTCCAGCACCCAGCACCCCTCCGAGACCCAGCACGTGGTGGCCCACACCCTGGGCTGGGGCCGGCACCGGGTGAGCGTGATCTGCCCGCGCATGGGCGGTGCCTTCGGCGGCAAAGAGACCCAGGCCAACCATTGGGCCTCGCTCGCGGCGCTGGGGGCCACCAAGACCGGGCGTCCGTGCAAGTTCTGGCTCGATCGCGACCAGGACATGACGCTCACTGGCCGCCGCCACCCCTTCCACACCGACTACAAGGTCGGCTTCGACAGCCAGGGGGTCGTCTCGGCTTTCGAGGCCCGCGCGTACAGCAATGGCGGCTGGTGCGCCGACCTGTCGCTGGCCATCCTGGACCGCTGCCTGTTTCACCTCGACAACGGCTACTGGCTGCCCAACGTGCGGCTGGTGGGCGAGGTCACCAAGACCAACCACGTGAGCAACTGTGCCTTCCGAGGCTTTGGCGGGCCCCAGGGCATGCTGGTCATCGAGCTGGTGATGGACCGCATCGCCAACGAGCTGGGTCTCGACCCGGTCGAGGTGCGTCGACGCAACTTCTATGGCGATGGCCGCAACAATCGGTGTCCGTATGGGCAAGAGGTGCC
This sequence comes from Myxococcota bacterium, assembly GCA_965216925.1. Taxonomy (GTDB): domain Bacteria; phylum Myxococcota_A; class UBA796; order UBA796; genus CAYYHT01. The sequence goes on from CBDCGT010000002.1 coordinate 745,925, forward strand.
CGACTTCCGCCTGTCCGAGATGGTGCCGCAGCTCATGGAGTCGGCCGCCTACGCAGAGCGTCGCGCACAGGTCGATGCCTTCAACGGGGCCAATGCCTGGGTCAAGCGCGGGCTGGCGCTCACCCCGGTGAAGTTCGGCATCAGCTTCACCGCGTCTTTCCTGAACCAGGCCGGCTGCCTGGTGGTGCTGTACAGCGATGGCACCGCGCAGCTGAATCACGGCGGCACCGAGATGGGGCAGGGGCTGTACACCAAGATGCTGGCGGTGACGTCGCACACCCTGGGCATTCCACTGCAGGGCGTGCGCAACATGCCCACCAGCACCGAGAAGGTGCCGAACACATCGGCGACAGCGGCATCGTCGGGGTCGGACCTCAACGGCGCCGCCATCCGCAACGCCTGCCTGGAGCTGGTGGGTCGTCTGCGTCCGGTGGCCGCCGAGGTGCTGGGGGTGAGCGAGGGCGAGCTGTTCGTCGCCGCGGGCGATGACGTCGATCGGCCGGAGCCGCCGGATGGCGAGGCGTGGGCGTGGACGGCGTCGGGGGCGTCGATGACCTTCCAGGAGGTGTGCTCGGCCGCGTACATGCGGCAGATCAGCCTGTCGGCCGAGGGCTTCTACCGCACCCCCGGCATTGGCTACGACCGCGACAAGGGCCAGGGTCGCCCGTTCTTCTACTACGCCTACGGGGCGGCATGCTCCGAGGTCGAGGTGAACGGGCTCACCGGCGAGTGGCGCCTGCTGCGCGTCGACGTGCTGCACGACGTGGGCGAGAGCCTGTCGCCCGACATCGACATCGGCCAGGTCGAGGGCGGCTTCATCCAGGGCCTCGGCTGGCTCACCACCGAGGAGCTGCTGTGGGCCGATGACGGCCGCCTGCTCACCCACGGACCCAGCACCTACAAGATCCCCGCCATCGGCGAGGCGCCGCTCGAGTTCCACACCCACCTGGTGCAGCGCCAGCCGCAGCCCGGGGTGATCTACGGCAGCAAGGCGGTGGGCGAGCCGCCGTTCATGTTGGCCATCAGCGCGCACTCGGCGCTGAGCCAGGCAGCGAGCGCCTTTGGCGCCAACGTGCAGGTGGCCGTGCCGGCCACGCCCGAGGCCATCCTGTTTGCGTGTGAAGAAGCGCGCAGCGGGGCTGCGGAGCTGGCGGCTACGGGGAAGTAGACCGGGCCGGCGACCGAGAGGGCCACGGCGCGATGCACGCCCTCGTCCAGCCCACCAAGTCAGGCCTGCCGGTCCGCGTCAGCGAACCCTGTCGTCGCGGAAGGTCGGTCGCATGGTAGGCGGCGAGCGCGTGCATGCGTGTGCGGACGTGGGCGCCGGCCTCGCCGCGCGACGCGCAGGTCCTTCTACAGTCGGGGGGCGTGGTCGGTTGGGTCCTCGTGCCAGTGGATGGTGCACGAGAGCTCGTCGCAGCGCACCGGAGTGCCTGTCGGCACGAGCCACCGTAGATCTCGGGCGCCGGCGCGGTCCAGGCGACGAGCAGGCAGGCGCAGCGGCAGTTGACCTTCCGTTGGCACTGCTGCGAAGCCGTAGTCGGGGTGAATGGACGGGGCGCGGACCGTAGTCGGGGTGAATGGACGGTTGGGGGTCACACCAAGCGCTCGGGAACGATGAAACCACGACAATCCCCTGATGCTGCTGGTGACGTCGCTGCGAAACCGGTGGAAGCGTCCATTCGCCTCGACTACGGCGGACCGGGCGAGCCCATCATCGTGTACGCGGCCCCCGCGGGCGCCGACTGGGCCGCCAGGGCAAAGGCCACGGCAGCGGCGGACGTGCCCAGGAACGAGAGGATGAGAGGGCGATCGAGCTTGGTGCGGCGGGGTGAGCGGATCATCGGGCGGGCTCCAGCGGGGGTGTCCACGGATAGGCCGTCTGCCGCAGGCAGCGCAGCTCGGCGGCCGCGGCGATCCCCTGAGCGGTGATCTGGGTGAGGCGTCCGGCGTCGAGGGTCCACTCGACGACCGCTGACGAGGTGGCGGAACCGATGCACGCGCGTGCCGCGGCTTGCTGCGAGGAGGTGAGCGGGCGCGCGGCGCGCGCACAGTCCGAGTCGACACGCGTGCCGTCCGCGCGCACCACGGCCCTGACCGAGCAGTGCTCGATCCTGGGCGGGTCGTCGAGGCCCTCGATCACCAGGGTGGGGCACGCTCGATCTGGGATGCTGGCGAGGACGGGGTCCTGGGGTACATGCACCAAAGCATAGGCCCGGCCGGGTCCAGCGATGTGCACCAGGATCACGAGCAGACCGGCGGCGGTGCTGCTGAGTGCCAGGCACACGGCGAAGAGCCGATCGAGAGACGATCGAGGGGGACGAGGGAACATGCGGCAATCGACCGTGGAGAACGGTCGAGGTTCCGGGTAGATGCGACCGATGAACCTGCTTACCCGCATCAGTGACGCGCTGGCCGCCTGGGACGAACAGCGCGAGACCGGCGGGTACCGGGCGGGCGGTGTGTTGGTGGGGCTGGCCGTCGCCGGGGCGATACTGGCAGCGCCCACGCCCGCGGGCCTGAGCCTCGAGGGGCAGCAGACCGCCGCGGTCGCCGTGCTGATGGCGCTGTGGTGGGTGGGCGGCGTGCTGCCCATGGCGGTGACCGCGATGCTGCCGGTGGTGGCCTTCCCCATCTTGGGCGTGGCGACCGTCGCCGAGGCGGCCGCGCCCTATGCGCACAAGCTCAACGTGCTGATGCTGGGCGGCTTCGTGCTGGGCCACGCCATGGAAAAGGTCGGCCTGCACGAGCGCCTGACCTCGGCCCTGCTGCGCCCCGCCTGGGTTCGGGCCTCGCCGCACAACGTCGTGCTGGCGCTGATGGTGTCGGCGGCGCTGCTGTCGGGCCTGGTGAGCAACACCGCGACCACGCTGATGCTGCTGCCGCTGGCGGTCTCGCTGGCGCGGCGTTGCACCGACGATCGGCGCGCCCAGACGGGCTTTGTGCTGGCCCTGGCCTATGCCTCGTCGATCGGGGGGGTGACGACGCTGGTGGGCACCCCGCCGAACGCGGTTTTCGCGGGCATCGCCGCCGACGATCTGGGCCGCGAGGTGAGCTTCGCGAGCTGGATGCGCGTGGGCGTGCCCTTCGCAATCATCGCCCTGCCGCTGGCCTGGCTGGTGATCACCCGCGTTGCCATCCCCCTGCGAGGTGGGCGCGCCGTCGAGGCGCCGCAGACCCCGGCGTGGACCCGATCCGAGGCGCTGGTGTTGGCGGTGGTGGGCGCCGCGATGGCGCTGTGGCTGTCGCGGGCGCTGCCGGTGCACGACGCCTGGGTGGCCATCACCGCCGCGTTGGTGTGCTTCGTGCTTCCTGGCGACGACCGGCCCTTCCTGCTGGACTGGCGCGAGGCCGAGCAGGCGCTGCCGTGGTCGGTGCTGTTGCTGTTGGGGGGCGGCTTCTCGCTGGCCGCGACCATCAAGGCCTCGGGGCTGACCGCCTGGGCGGCGGGCGGGCTCTCTGGACTGGCCCTGCTGCCGCCTGCGCTGGCGGTGCTCGTCTTGTGCCTGGGCATGACCTTCTTGACCGAGCTCACCAGCAACACCGCGACCACTCAGATCGTGTTGCCGCTGCTGGCCGCGGCGGCGACGGCGTCGCAGGTCGATCCCTTCCTGTGGATGGTGCCGGCCACGATCTCAGCGAGCTGCGCGTTCATGATGCCGGTGGCGACGGCGCCCAACGCCATCGCCTCCGAGGCGGGCGGGGTGGCGCCCGGCGACATGGCCTGGGCGGGCCTGCTGCTCAACCTGCTGTGTGTCGGCGTCGCGAGCGGGGTGTGCCTGCTGCTGCTGTGAGCGTCAATGCACCTGGCCCATGTCGGGTGTCTTCTTGTGGGGCGGAAAGACCGTGATTGCCGCCCCCGACAGGCCCATCACCGCGGCGCCGTAGGCCAGGAAGCCGATCTTTCGCAGGGGGATGCAGATCAGGATGGGGAGGCAGATCACGCCGCTGGCCAGCGACACCATGCCCATGCGCTTCTGCCAGCGCTGGTCGTCGAAGCTCTGCAGCATGAGCAGCACGTCCTCGTCGAGCAGGTCCTGAAGCGGCTCCTCGGGGCACTTGGGGCAGTCGCCGCGGTCGTCGTAACGGGCGGTGCAGCTCTCGCAGAAGTAGCGGCCTTCGTCGGTGGGCGTGGGCATCGGAGCCTCCTTCAGGGCGCCATGCCTACCACGCTCGCCAGCATGCCCTTGAGCCCGCGGGCGAACTCGGGGTTGTTCAGCAGATCCGGCTGGTCTCGCGTGGCGGCGTGCACGACGCTCTCGAGGGTGCGGATGAGCAGGAAGGCGGTGACCTCGGGGTCGCGGCCGCCCAGCTCGTCACCGCGAGCGGCCAGCAGCGAGGCCAGGCCGGCCTGGATGCGCGCCATGAGGTCGCCCTCGAGTCCTGGGCCCGCCTGGGTGGCCACGATGCGTCCCAGCGCGCTGTGCACGGCGGGCTCGTGGCGATGCTCGTCGATGAAGGCGTCCACCGCGGCGTCGATGAGTACACCCGGCTCGGACATGCCGTGTTCGTGCAGCACCGCGGCCATCGAGGTGGTGACGCGCTCGGCGTGGTCGCGCAGCAGGGCGTAGACCACCGCCTCTTTGCTGGGAAAGTACTGGTACACCGACCCCGGCGACACCCCCGCGACCTTGCACAGGTGCGGGATGGTGAGCGCCTCGACGCCCTCCTCCCGAAGGATGCGCGTGGCGGCCTGCAGCACGGCCGACACGAGTGCTCGCGAGCGCGACTGCCTGGGCTCTTTGCGGGGCTCGAGGGGCGTCGTGTCTCGGGTGTCGTCGTGGGCCAACGGGGTGGGCTCCGGTGCGCAGGGCTTGGGTTTGATGATAGCCGGGCGCATGCAGCGCATCGACCCAACCCGCTGGCCTCGCCGCCACATCTACGAATGGTACCGCGGCATGGACCTGCCCCACCTCTCGGCCACGGTCGAGGTGGATGTCACGGCGATGTTCCAGGCCACCAAGGCCCGTGGAGGGTCGCTGTTCGCGGCCATGTTGCTGCGCCTCGCTCGAGCGGCGAACACGGTGCCCGAGCTGCGGCAGCGCATCCGCGTCGACGACGGCGAGTACGTGGTGGAGCACGAGCGCTGCGACCCGGCCTTCACCGTGGCCGCGCCCGACGGCTTGTTCAACTTCGCCACCGCCGATGTGACCCTCGACGAGCCGGCCTTTCACCGGCTGGTGGGCGAGGTGAGTGCCCAGCAGGGCGTCGACGCCGCGATCGTGCCCTTCGAGTCCTTCCGCGACGACGTGCTCTTCCTGTCCTGCTTGCCGTGGCTGCGCTTCACCCAGATCAGCCACCCGGTGCGCACGCGCGTGCCTGACACCATCCCGCGCATTGCCTGGGGGCGCATCGTGAGCGAGGGCGGCAGGCGGGTGGCGCCGGTGAACCTGCAGGCCCACCACGCGCTGGTGGACGGCGGGCACCTGGGGCAGTTCTTTGCGGCGCTCGAGGCAGAGCTGACGTCGCCGGCCCCGAGCACCTGACCGCATCCAGAACACAGCTATCGGTCGAGCAAGCCGCGCACGGCTCCAGCAAGCTCGGTGGCGGTGAACGGCCTCTCGATCCAGGCCACATGGTCGGCGTCTGTGCGGTCGTGGTCGACGTAGCCTGCCGTGCTCAGGATGCGGAGGTCGGGATGGGTGGCCCGAAGCTGGGCGATGGCCTCGGCTTCACTCTCGGTGGGTGACGTGATGTCGGCCAGCGCCGCGCTCACCGGGCCATGCCTTGTGTCCAGCCGGCCTGACGCGGCCTGCCAGTCGCTCGCGGTGACCACCGTGTACCCGTAGCGCTCCAGCACTCGAACACACGTGTTCAGGACGTCGGCGTCGTTGTCGACCACGAGCACCGTCTCGGTTCCGTGCAGGAGCGTGGGCGCGTCGGCCACACTTCGCGGCACCAGGTTGACGGTGGCCAATGGGAAGTACAGTTTGAACGTCGTTCCCTGCCCGAGCTCGCTCTGGACATCGACGCGTCCCCCCGACTCGGAGATGATGCCGTGCGCGGTGGCCAAGCCCAGGCCAGTCCCGCGATCGGGAGCTTTGGTCGTGAAGAAGGGCTCGAAGACCCGCGAGCGGGTGTTCGCGTCCATCCCGCTTCCTGTGTCGCTCACCCGGAGGTACACGTAGGGGCCGGGCGTCAGGTCGATGTCGGGGTCCGCCGACGAGTGGTCCAGCTCGATGGTCGCCACGTCGATGGTGAAGCGGCCGCCCTCGGGCATGGCGTCCACCGCGTTGGCGGTGAGGTTCAGCAAGACCTGGTTGAGTTGGCCTGCACCGATGCGGATGATGCCCGCGGACGTGATGTTCACTTGCAGATCGATGGTGGGGCCGAGCATCGCGTGGATCATCGGGGTGGCGTCGATGACCGCCTGCTCGACATCGACCGACTCGGGCGGTGCCCGCCGCGCCTGCCCGATCTGCAACAGCTGCTGGGTGAGCTTGGCCCCCTGCCGCGCTGCTTGCTGGATACGCTGCACGTCGTCGTGCGCCTCGCTGTCGGCTTGCAGCTCTGAGTCCAGGAACGACGCGTGTCCGCCGATGATGGTCAGCAGGTTGTTGAAGTCGTGCGCGATGCCACTGGCCAGTCGGCCCACGGCCTGCATGCGTTGGGCATGCTGCAGGCGCTCTTCGAGCTGCTTTCGGTGATGGATGTCGATCGAGAGGATCAGGATGCCTTCACGGACCGGCTCGACGCGAAGCTCGAACCATCGTTGCCCGCCGTCGGGGTAGACAAAGAGGTTCTCGAGCTGGCGCGGCACGCCGTCCGCCAGGCAGCTCTGCAGGATGGCGTACATCTCGGTGTGCTCGACGCCGGGGTACATGTCGGCCATGCGCTTGCCGAGCAGCTCATCGAGCGTGCGCTGTCCGTGGGTGGCGGCAGCCGAGTTCAAGTAGATGTAGCGCAGATCCCGGTCGAGGATCTGCAGCCCCTCTTGCATGCTCTCGATGGCGTCGAGGCGTGTCTTCAGGGCTCTTGGAATGTCGTGGTTTGCGGACATGAATGGCTTCCTGCTTGCTGGTCGGTACTCTAGCAAGTCTGGGCCGGTAACTCACCTGTTCGTCTGGTTGTCGGTGGAGTGCGCGTCAGGCTGGCGTACCCGGCGTGTAAGTGCTCGGTAACCAGCCGAACCCCCGCCGCTGCGGCGCGTCATGTGGTCCATGCCCCAACGGAGGACCGTCCCATGAATCGCCGCATCCTGCTCACCCTCGGACTCTCGGTCGGCGTCGTCGCCGCAGCCCTCGTCGCCCCGGTGCTGAGGGCCCGCGCCCAAGAGGCGGCGCCCGCCATCGAGGCCGACGCCGCTCCCGAGGAGCCCGCCATCGCCGAGGTGACGGAGCCCGAGCCCGCAGCGCAGCCCGAGCCCGAGGCCCCCGTCGCCGAGGTGGTCGTCCAGGATGCGCCCCGCACCGTGGACATCGTCATCGCGCTGGACACCAGCGGAAGCATGGACGGCCTCATCGACTCGACCCGGGCCCGGCTGTGGGACGTGGTCAACCAGGCGGTCGTGGCTCAGCCCTCGCCGCAGGTCCGCGTGGGCCTGGTCACCTTTGGCACGCCCACGGGATCGAGCCCCGCCGAGGGCTTCGTCACCCGCCGCATGGACCTGACCACCGACCTGGATGGCTTCTACGAGGAGCTGATGGGCCTGCGCACCAACGGAGGCGACGAGTACGTGGGCTGGGCGCTGTCGACGTCGATCGACCAGATGAGCTGGTCGGACGATCCCGGCTCGGTCAAGATGCTCTTCGTGGCGGGCAACGAGAGCGCCGACCAGGCGCCCGAGCAGCGCAACTTCCGCGTGTACGCTCCGAAGGCGCTCGAGGCCGGCATCACCGTGCACAGCCTGTTCGCGGGCGACGTGGACAGCGGCCGGCAGCTCAAGTGGGATCAGGTCGCTGCGATGGGCGGCGGCACCTACGCGGCCATCGACCAGAACCGCTCGGTGGCGGCCATCGCGACGCCCTTCGACGCCCAGCTCGTGTCCCTGGACGACCAGCTCAACCAGACCTACGTGGCCTTTGGCCGCCATGGGCAGGCCGGGCTGATGAACCAGCAGAAGCAGGACTTGAACGCCAGCAACTACGGCAGCCGCAGCTCGCGCGCGTCCACCAAGGCCAGCGGCAGCTACCGCAACGCCAGCTGGGACCTGGTGGACGCCCAGCAGTACGAACAGCGCCAGCTGGCCGACATCCCCGACGCCGACCTTCCCGAGCCGATGCGCGGCATGACCCTGGAGCAGAAGACCGCCTACGTCAACGGCAAGGCCGCCGAGCGCAAGCGCCTTCAGCAGCAGATCGCCGCGGTGAACGCCGAGCGCAGCCAGTGGCTCGCCACCGCCCGCGCCGAAGCGGTGGGCCAGAGCGGCCTGGACGACGCCATGCGCGGCATGGTGGTGGACACGATGGTGAGCGCGGGTTTTGCGTTCTAGAGGGGGCCTGACCCACGAGGGGTGCTACCGGTCCAGGTCCAGCCCGAAGTTGCGCTGCGCCGCAAACGCGATGTAGGCGGCCATCTCTTGGTCTTGGACGGGCGGGCACGGCCTGCAGCGGGCCTCGAGCTCGCTCTGGGCGGTGCGGTCGAAGACCAGGTCCGGGTGCTCGACGTAGTCGGCGAACACCCAGCCCAGCCGGTCGTAGTACAGCTGCTCGACCATGGTGTAGTCGCTGGGGCGCGTGGGCACGAACTGCACGTCGGTGAGCTTCACCGCGTCGAGGATCTGGCTCACGTACAGGGCGTGCGGCGTGGAGTGGTGGTTGGCCAGGTGGTAGGCCCGGTGCCCCGGGTTGGGCATGGTGGCCAGCTCGGCCAGGGCGCGAGCGGCCCAGTCGACCGGCACGATGTTGAGGCCGGCCTGGGGGTGGATGGACAGGCGCATCGGGAACGAGATGGTCTGGTCGATGCTGGCGCGCAGCCCGCCGCCAAAGAAGCCCTTGAGTCGCAGCAGGGACTTGGCCCAGCCCAGGTACACGTCGAACTTGGTGACCGATCCCCGGGTGCCGCGGTCGAGCCAGCCGCCGATGGTGGCAGGCCGCACGATGATGCTGGGCGTGCCGGTCTTGGCTTCCCACTCGCGCACCAGCAGCTCGCCCTGCATCTTGCTGCGTTGGTAGGGGTTGGCGAAGGTGCCGTCGGGGTCGAGCTCGCTGGACTTCACCGTGCCCGTGATGCGGCCCGAGCTGTACGCCGAGCTGATGTGGATGAAGCGCCCGATCCGGAAGGGGGCGAGCACCTCGAGCAGCGTGCTCAGACCGGCCACGTTGACGCGCTGCGTGTCGGCGGCCGCCTTGTCGTCTTGCTTGAAGGTGGTGAGCCCCGCGATGTTGACGAAGGCATCGATGCTCTGGGCGGCCAGGCGCTCTCGGTCTGCGGGACTCATGCCGGCCTGGGGCTCGTCGAGGCGCATCTGGACGGCGTCGATGCGCTCCATCAGGGCGGGCAGCTCGCTGGCAGGCACGCCCAGGTAGTCGGTGCCCTGCTGCTGGAGCTGGTGCACCAGCCGTTCGTGCAGGGAGGGGAAGGCGCCGCGGCCGCCGAGCACGATCAGGCGCTCGACCCCCATCTCGAGCAGTTCGTACAGGAGCGCCGAGCCGAGCATGCCGGTGGCGCCGGTGAGGGCAATCGTGGTCATGCTCCGCGGATAACGACTACAGCTTCGATTGACGCGCCTGATCGCGCCAGATCAGGTAGCCATTGAGCGCGATGCAGGCGTTGCCGAACGACGCCGACAGCGCCGCATGCTGCGGGAAGTAGGTGGTGAACACCACCGCGATGGCCATGCCCAGGGTGCCCATCCACATCTGCGGCACCATCGCGATGGCGTACACCGCCACCAGGCCCACCCACGACATCTGCCGCACCGCAAAGGCCTCGACGGGGGTGAAGCCGTGCAGGTAGCTGATGATGTCGGTGAAGATCTGCAGGATGGGCACCAGCATGATGCTCAGGTAGGTGACGCGGTTGAGCTGGGTCTTCATCAGGCTCTCGCGGGCCCAGACACCGAGGCCGAGCCCCAGGGTGAGCAAGATGGCGCTGGTGGTGCCCATGCGCCACCATGTGAACTCGGGGTTCCAGAACCAGGCGAAGAGCGGCACCAGGATCCAGGCGCTGCCGATGCTGGTCATCACCACGAAGCGGGTGCGGGCCCCCACCAGCGGGTCGGCCTGGCGGCGCCGGTGGGCCAGCTCGGCGACCTCGGCGTCGATGGCCGACTGCACCTCGGCGAGGCCCTCGGCGGCCTGGGGGTTGTCGGGCCACTCGCGCAGCGCCGCCCGGAAGGCGAAGGCGGCGTTGGACTGCAGCGCCGAGCGCTCTGCGGGGTCGACCTCGTCGCGGCGCAGGTGCTTGAGCGCCTCTTGCCCCTCGTGGGTCAGCGCGATGGAGCCGCGGTGCTCCAGGAACTGCAGCATGGCCCGATACAGCTCGCCGGCGTCGGCGAAGCGCGCGCTCGGGTTGCCAGCCATGGCGCGCTGCACGATGCTCTGTAGCGGCGGGGGGTGGTCGGGGAGCTCGGGCACGAAGGCGCCGATGCCCGCGAGCAGCGCCTGCAGATCGTCGCCCTGATGAGGGGCGGCCCCGCTCAGCACGCTGAACAGCGTGGCTCCCAGCAGGTACACGTCGGTGTGCGGCCCAAAGTCGGCCCCTCGCGCCAGGGCCATCTCGGGGGCCATGAAGCGCGGCGTGCCGGCGATGCGGCGCTCGTGCTGGGCGTGGGGCAGCCGCGCGCCGTAGCGGTCGTCGAGCGCCAGCGCGATGCCCCAGTCGAGCAGGTACACCTCGCCGTGGGCCCCGATCATCACGTTCTCGGGCTTGATGTCGCGGTGCAGGATGCCGTGGTCGTGGGCGTAGCGAACGGCGTTGCACACCGCCAGAAAGGTGCGGCAGTGCCACTCGACCGGGTCGGAGGTGCCGGTGGCGGCGATGGCGTCGGGGTCGGCGGCCATCGACTCCCAGGTGCGGCCCTCGATGCGCTTCATCAGGATGATGGGCGTGCCGTCGTGCCCGGTGGCGATGTCGTAGATGGGCACGATGTTGGGGTGCTCGAGCAGGCCGGTGATCCAGGCCTCCTGCAGCAAGCGCCGGGCGTGGGCCGGCGCCATCGACGACGGCCGCAGGGTCTTGACCGCCACCGCGCGCTGCAGCGAGGCCTGCTGCGCAATGCGCACGATGCCCATGCCGCCCTCGCCCAGGGTGTCACCCCAGCTGTCGACGGCGTCGGCGGCACTGGGTCGAGGCAGCAGCGCCTGGATGGCGCCCTGGTGGGTGCCTGCCGAGTCGGAGTAGGACGGGCGAATGGTCTCGGTGGGCTGGGCAGGGCCCAGGGTGAGGCGGGCCTCGGGCCACAGCGCCGTGAAGGTGGCGGCGTAGTCGTCGGGCTGGCTCACTTGCTGCTCGCCCAGGTGTCGTCGCCGCTCTTCCACACCCAGCGGGTGGGGTCCTTGTCGCTGACGCGGATCGACTGGCGTCCCGCCGTGCCGTCGGGCAAGACCATGCGCAGCTCGTGGTCGCCCCAGCCCAGCTGTGGCGTCGCCGGCGCCTTGCCCAGGGGCTTGCCGTCGACGAAGATCTGCGCGCCCATGGGCAGGCTCACCAGGGTCACCACCGACTTGCGGTTGCGGTCTTGCAGGTCTTGCTCGCAGCTGTCGGCCGAGCCGGTCACCGAGCGGCACAGGTTGCGGGGGTCGGTGGCGTCCTTGCCAATCGAGATGCGGTAGGCAAGCCAGTCGGACACGGCGACCTTGGCGCGGTTGCTCGACTTGACGCTGCCCTTCGACGAGCGCGCCATCTCGTTGCTCCACAGCGTGTACGCCGAGCGGGCGCGGATCTCGTGGGCGCGGTCGGTGTTGCGCACGAAGGCCGTGCTCTGCCACTGCTGCTTCTGCTCGAGCGCGCGCTCGGACCACTTGATGACCTCGCGGTGGCGGTCGTCGGTCTGGGGGCCCTTGCGGTACAGGTGATCGGCGAAGTTGAGCAGCAGGTCGGCATCGCTGCGGTCGAGCTCTTCGAAGTACAGGCGCTGGTAGCGCTCGTAGGGGCCGCACCCGGCTCCCGCGCTGCAGGTCGCCCGGTGCTGCACCAGCAGCAGCACCCCATCGCGTCGGCGGTCCACCAGGGCGCGGGTGGCGTCCATCGAGGCGGCGTCCAGGCAGCGGATGGCGCTGTCAGCGAGCTTGCCGAAGCGGGCACTCGACTCGAGCTCGGCCTGCGTGCCGCAGTCTGAGAAGGACTCTGCTGAGGGAAGGGCTTCGTCGGGGTCTTCGGGGGGATCGGCCTCTGGCGTCGGCGGGGCCGTGGTGTTGCCAGAGCGCACCCGCCGCTTGGGCTTGGGGTGTTCGGGGCTGGCCTCGTCGTCGCCCTCGGCTTCGGGCGGGTCGGTGTCGTTGAGCTGGTCGATCTCGGGCAGGTCGTCGAGCTCGAGGTCGGGCTTGTCGGCGGGGGTGACCATGAACCAGGCGCCCGCGGCGACGAGCGCGATGATGCCCAGCAACGCAGCGCCCACCACCAGCGCGCCGACCCCGCCACCCACCGCGGCGACGGCCATGGTGCTGGTCTGGCTGCCGCGGCGCTGGATGATGCTGGGAGTGGGTGCGCCGGGTGGCCTTGGGGGCGGTCCGGGTGCGGGCCGAGGGTCGTGCGCGGGATCGGGCGCGGGTGGGTTCGTCCAGTTCACCGGCTGGTTGACGGGGTTGGGGACCTGGGGCGCGGGCTCGGGTGGCGGGGGAGGCGGCGCAGGCTCGGGCTCGGGCTCGGGCGGCGGAGGTGGCGCCGCACCTCGAGCCGGCGCGCTCATGGGTGTGCCGTCGGTGCGCGTCTCGACCAGCAGGCGCCCCGACAGCTCGTCCTGCACCACGTCGCTGCGCCCGGGAACGCGAGGCACCCACATCTCGGCCCACTCGATGAGCGGCTCGTCGGCGATCTCGCGCACCAGCAGGCGCGCCCGGCGGGCGATCTCGTTGGCGGTCGGTCGATCTTCGGGCTCGTAGGCCAGCATGTCGGCAAACAGGTCGACGGCTTGGCGCGGAACATCCAGCGCGGCCAGCTTGCGGCGTGCCTTGAGCAACCGGGCGTCGTGCTTTTCTTCGGTGACCTGGGCCTTGCCGTACTCGGCAGCAGCCAGCAGCTCGTACAGCACCACACCCAGGCTGTAGACGTCGCCCTCGTGCGCCTCGATGAGGTCCATGCGCTCGGGCGCCATGTACTTCTGCGAGCCGAACATCATGGCCTTGGTCACGGCCTCGCGAGAGTCGAAGTCGGCCCGGGCGATGCCGAAGTCGAGCACCTTCACCTCGCCCTGGGCGGTCAGCTGGATGTTCTGCGGCTTGATGTCACGGTGCAGCAGGCGAAGCGGCTGGCCCGAGGGCGACGGCTTGTCGTAGGCCACGTGCAGGGCACCGGCGACCTCGCCCACGATCTCGAGGGCCGGACCCGCGGGCATGGGCGCCTCGAAGCGCGACAGGTCGACCCCGTCGATGTACTCCATGACAATGGCCCATCGGCCGTCCAGGAACACCAGGCCATCGACCTGAACGATGGCGCGGTGCCGGATGAGGCCCAAGATGCGGGCCTCGTCGCGCATTCGCTTGGCCACCTCGTCGACGCCGTCCATGTCGGCGTTGAGCAGCTTGATGGCCACGGGCTTGCTGAAGCCGCCCTGCCCCACCAGCACGGCCTTGTACACGGTGCCGAAGCCGCCCTTGCCCAGCGCGTGCTCGATCTGGTAGCTCCGGGCTTCGGAGGGCACGGCTACTTGGCGCGCTCGGCGGCGATCTTCTCGTCGCTGGGGGTGTTGAGCGCCTTGGACAGGTTGATGAGCGACAGCCCGCCGAACAAGATGCTGCCGACCTGCAGGGCGTTGACCGTCAAGGCCATGGGCAGCGCGTCGCTGGTGTCGGTGAACGGCGTCTGTGTGTTGCCCTCCCACTGGTTCTTTTCGTGGTCGTAGTACAGGCGGCCGCCCGCGGCGCCGCCGAACATCACCAGCGACGTGATGCCCTGGCCCACGAAGGCGGCGGTGCGGCGACGCTTCTTGGAGGTTCCCTTCTTGGTGAGGTACTTCGCGAAGGCGTCTTCGGTGGGCAAGGGTTGTGGCTTGGGACCGTCTGGCGGCACTACGGTGGGCTCGACGACCGGCGGCGGCGCCACCACGGTGCACACGCCATCGACCAGCTCGGTGCCCGCGCCGCAGCGCACCACCGGCTCGACTGGGTCGGGCGGCGGGGTCACCACCTCGGGGGGAGGATCGGGCTCGGCGCCTGGGGCCGACAGGCCCGTCTTGACGATGTTGGTCTGCCCATCGTTCACCCGAACCAGGCGCGCGAAGCTGGCGTTGGCTTGGCCGTCGATGCCCGCCTGAACCAGGTGCATGCCGGCGGGCACCTCGACCGGCGCCACCATGGGCTGGCCGTCGACCCACAGGACCTGCTCGGGAAAGTGGGGCAGCAGCTTGATGGTGCCAGAGCCGGGGGTGGCGGCGCTGGCCTGGTCGTACAGGGCCTTGTTGTCTTCGCCGTAGTTGGCGTTCCACACGTCGGGGGCCACACGGTTGGCCGCCGCGAACGACAGCTTGGCGCCCTCGGCGTCTTCGCCGAACACCTTGATGACCGCGTCGGCCAGCAAGATGCGGGCGAGGGTCTGTGGCTCGGCTGGGGCCGAGCAGGCGTACGAGACCTGGGCGGCCTCGATGGCTTCTTTGGCGTACTCGAGCTCGAACAGCCCGACGTACTCTTCGATCTCGTTCAGCACGTACTCGGGCGGGCGGCAGAAGTCCTCGGCGTGGGCCGGGGTCGAGAGCCACGTGGTGAGCAGAAGTGCGAGCAAGAAGCCTCCGAATGCACGGCCGCAGGTAGCACGTTGACCGCACCCCGGCCATGGAGGCGAAGCGGGAACCTTGGCGGTTTCGTGGGGTCTCGCAGGGGCATGTCCACGTTGATGCTCATGCTCGCCAGCTGCGCCGGCTCTGCGCCACCGGCCCAGGAGGTGCCCGTTGCCGAGCCGATCGTGGAAGAGGCACCCCCGACGGCGGCCGCTGTGGAGCCCATCCCCGAGTCCGGCGCCTTCACCCGGCAGCTCGCGCCGGGCCTGTCGCTGGCGGCCTTCCTTCCGGTTGCCGTCGACGGGAGCTTTCACCGCGTCGACCCCGCCCACGTCGCCCACACCGACCGCCGCCTGTTCGTGCTCACCGTCGACCCGGCGCTGCACGAGCTGCAGTACGTGTCGGTGCTGCAGCCTGGTCAAGAGAGCACGCGCACGGCGTCGGCCTGGGCCCGGCATCTGGGCGCCGTCGCGGTGTGGAACCCGGGCATGTTCGAGCCCGACGGCAGGGCCACCGGGTACACGCGCTCGGGCACCTTCGTGAGCCAGCCGGCTGTGCGGCGCAATGCCCTGTACGGCGGCTTCTTCACCGTGTCCGAGGGCCGGGCCTCGGTGGTGCAGGTGGCACTGCCCGGGGGCACCGGCACCTACCGGCCCTACACCGAGCTTGGGCAGGCCGATCGCGCCACGCTCGACGCCGCCGAGCTGGTGTCGCAGAGCCTCACGGTGATGGCGCAGGGCCGCGGCGTGTACCCACCGCGAACGCGGTACTGGAGCGAGCTGGCCTACGGCGTCGATCGGCAGGGCCGGGTGGTGGTGGTCTTCTCGCGCTACCCGTACGAGATGCGGGAGTTCGGGGCGCGGGTCGCCGCCCTCGACATCGGCATCACCGATCTGGTGCACGGCGAGGGCGGTCCCGAGGCCACGCTCGCGGTGGCGGCCCCGGGCCTGCAGTGGAGCACCATGGGCAGCTACGAGACCGGCTTCTGGGACGACCGGAACCACGAGGAGTGGGCGCTGCCTGCAGTCATCGCGGTGGTGCCGCGTCAGCCCAGCGCGACCACCACGCCGCAGTGATCGCTGACCGGCTCGTTGACCACCGTGCAGCGGTCGAAGCGCAGCTGGGGGCTTGCCAGCACCCAGTCGATGCGCACCGAGGGGTAGCGGCGGGGAAAGGTGGGTGAGGGCTCGTCGGGGCGCCAGGCCCGCAGGTCGAGGGCGCTCGCCAGGTCGCCCACGCCCTGCGCCCAGGTCGAGTTGAAGTCGCCCAGCAAGACCAGCGGGAGGTCGCGTCGAAGCTCGCGCTGCAGGGTCTGCATCTGCCGCCGCCGGATGGCGGGCCGCAGGAAGTCCAGGTGCACGCTCACCACGCGCACGGGACGGTCGATGCCCACCACGGCCTCGACGAAGCCCTTGGCATCGCGCCAGTTGGTGCGGAAGGGCCGCGAGCGAGCCTGTTGGAGCTGGGTGGTGGAGAGCAGCGCGGTGCCGTAGTCCAGCGGGGTGCGCTGCGGGGCGTGGTTGCCTCGGAATCGATGCGGGTGACCGGTGTGCCGCGCGAGCCACTCGACGTGGTCGAAGCGCCCGCTCCAGAAGGTGGGGCCGTCGGCCTCTTGCAGCGCCACCACGTCGGCCTGTTGCTCGCGAATGACGGCGGCGGCGCGCTGCAGGTTGGTGGTGAAGCGGTGGGACGGCTGCAGAAGCTGGTTGGGGCCGACCCCGCGCCCGTGGGCCAGGTTGAGTGTCATGAGCGTGAGCATGGACGCAGTGTGACCCATCGATGCGAACGCGGCGGGGTCTGCGGGTGAAATGCCGATGAATTCGCCTTCGCGGGCGGTAGCATGCGGCTGTGAAGGACGCCGACGAGCCCATCGTGATCGATGGCTGGGTGCTTGGAGAGGCCCTCGGAGAAGGGGGCATGGGCTCGGTGTACGTGGCCCACCGCGAGGACGACCCCACCCAGCGCGCTGCGCTGAAGATCCTGGATCCCGACGCCAACGTGAGCTCGGCCGAGGAGCGCTTTCGGCGCGAGGCCGAGGTGCTGCGCAACCTCGACCACCCCGGCATCGCCCGCTTTCTGCACTACGTCGCCGACCCGCCGGTGCTGGTGATGGAGTACATCGAGGGCCGCGACGTGAAGACCCGTCTAGAAGAGGACGGGGCCATCTCGCCGCGCGAGGCCGTGCACATCACAAGGCTGGTGGCCGAGGCGCTCACCTACCTGCATGCGCGAGGGGTGTGGCACCGTGATGTGAAGCCCGCCAACGTGCTGGTCGATGCCAATGGCTACATTCGGCTGGTGGACTTTGGCATCGCGGTCGAAGACGACGGGGCCAGCCGGCTGACCCAGGACGGCTTCTTCATGGGCACGCTGCCCTACGTGCCGCCCGAGGCCCTCGACGCCGATGCCCCCGACCCGGCCAGCTGGGACCTGTACAGCCTGGGCGTGGTGCTGCAAGAGATGCTCATTGGCGAGCCGGCCTTCGCGCGGGCCACCAAGGATGCCGACCGCCAGGGCAGGGGGGCCGTCGGGCAGCTGCTGGTGGCCAAGGACGAGTGGCCCTACCTCGACCCGGGCGACGACTTCGACGAAGAGCTGCGCGCGCTGGTGAGGGCGATGACCGCCAACAAGGCGGCCGACCGCATCACCCTGGCCGAGGCCGGGCGCCGCATGATGGCGCTGCGCTTTCCCGACGAGCCTGCCGTCACCGGCGAGGTGCCCACGGTCGAGCGCACCTCCAACCGCCCGCCTGTCCGGGCCGAGCCGCCCACCCGCGAGCGGGGCATGCCCCTGGTTCCCCTGCTGACCGCCGCCGGTGCCTCTGGCGCGACCCTGTTGGTGGTGGTGGCGCTGGCGGTGGTGGCGATGATCACGGTGGTCACCGTGGTGTCGCTCGACCGGCCCGATCCCGAGCCCGACAGCAAGCTCGCGCCGGAGCTGGCGCTGCAGCCGGCAGACATCGAGGTGGTGGTGGCGGGCGTCGCGGCGGACACCCCGCTGGCGGTGCGCCTCGCCGGCCGCGAGCCCGACAGCCGCGATGGCGTGAGCTTCAGCTTTGCCGCCGTCGAGCCCGGTCTACAGACGGTGAGCGTGATGGCCGGCGAGCAGTGCCAGGACGACTGCCTGGAGGGGGCGTGCCCCTGCTGTGCCACGCGCCAGCAGCGCACCGTGGTGGGGGCGTCCGGACCCACGCTGGTGGTGCAGATGACACCGCCGGCGACCGACTGCGTGGCCCCCGACAAGGCGCCCGAGCCCGCGCGTTCGCCCCAGACCCCGCGGCCTGTACAGCGGCCCCGGGACGTCGTCACCGACGAGCGGCCCCCGCTGCAGGAGCTTCCCCCCGAGCTCGAGGGGCCCGAGCCCGTCGGTGCACTGGTCAGCTACAAGCAGTTCTCGGGCTTCATCCGCGACAACCGCAAGTGGGATCAGCGCCGCGCGGTGGCCAAGGGCATGGCCGACGCGGGCTACCTGGCCGACTGGCGTGGCTCGAATCCGCCGGTGGGGCAGGGGGAGTGGCCGGTGGTCGAGGTGAGCTTTCACGCGGCGATGGCCTTCTGCGAGGGGCGAGGCGGCCTGGCGCGGGTCGATGATGGTCCGCACCAGTGGGACGTGACGCCGGGCCAGCCGATTGCGGAGCTGAGGCAGCTGAGAGGGGGGCCGGCGGTGCGGTTCTCGATTGGGGTGGTGAGCACGGATGTGGCGCCGGAGACGACGGATGCGCGGTTTGGGTTTCGGTGTAGGGAGTAGGGGCTCGGCTTTCGGGTCGCCGACGCGCTCCAGCTCCGATTCCCGATGTCTGCTCCCGGTCTCCGTCTCCGTTACCAGCGCAGCGTCTGCCCGTTGCCCGATCCCGCTCCCCGGCGCGCGGAAGACGGGAGCGGGCAACGGGCAACGGGCAACGGGCAACGGGCAACGGGCTCGGAGTGCGGGAGCTCGGACCCGGCCTCGAACATTCGCCCTACTCTCTGCCTACGCGCTCGCGAACACCATCGCGAACACGATGCAGAACAGCGACAGGTTCAGCAGCAGGATGAAGCCCATGATCTGCAGCGTGGTGCCGGCGACGCCTCGCAGTCGGTAGCTGCCCGCGCTGTCTTGCATCACGTCCAGGGGCTTGGCGTAGCCGTAGATCCATCCGCCCAGGCTCACGAACCACATGCCGGTCATCAGCCCGGCGAACACCAGCCCCCACACCAGCCAGGCGTCCTGGTTGGGCTGATCGTCCTTGTCGAGCCGGGTGACGGCGATGAGCTCCATCACGTTGATCACGATCATGTACAGAAAGACGCCCAGCACGAGCAGGGTCACGGACAGGCTGATCAGCGGTCCCAAGGGAGCTCCGGGGTGTGTGGGGCGCCGTCGCAGGGTATCAGCACCCCATGACTCTGCTCACCTGGCTGCTGCTCGCTTGTCCGAAACCCGCTCCGGAGACCGCCATGGCCGATGCTCCGCAAGACCCGACCGAGGCCTCGGCGCCGCACGACGCCGCGTTCGAGCACGGCGCATCCGCCGGCGTCACCGACCCGGCGCTGGCCTCGCTGCTGGACGAGCATTGGGCCTGGACCATGCGCAACTCGCCGCTGTGGGCCAGCGCGCTGGGCGATCGCTCGGGTGACGGAAAGCTGGGCGACGGCTCTCCGGCGGCCATCGCGGCCCAGCGGGCCGAGCGCCAGGCCTTCCTCGAGCGCGCGCGTGCGCTGCAGCAGTCGGGCGGCCTGAACCGTGCCGATGCGCTCACCAACCGCATCTTCGTGTTGACGCTCGACAACGAGATCGCGGTCGACGGCTGCGGCTTCGAGCAGTGGAGCCTGTCGCCGCGCAACAACCCCGTCACCGCCCTGGGCTACCTGCCCGAGATCCGGCCGCTCGAGGGGGCCCATGACCTGGACAAGCTGGTGGCCCGCTACCAGGCCATGGCCCCGTCCATCCGCGACGAGGTGGCCAACCTGAAGCTGGGCGCACAGGCCGGCCGCTTTGCCAATGCCGAGAGCACCCAGCGCGTGCTGGACATGGTGACCGACCAGCTCGCCACACCCACCAACGAGTGGGCGGCGGTGACCGCGGTGACGTGGGTCGACGCCGCGCCCGAGGGTGCCCAGGATGCGCTGATCGCCGTGCTGGACACCGATGTGCGGCCCGCTCTGCACGAGTACGCCGAGCTCATCGAGGGCACCATCCTTCCCAGCGCGCGCACAGGCGGCGATGCGGGGCTGACTGGTCTTGGCGACGACGGCGGCTCTTGCTACTCGGCGCTCATCCGCAGCCACACCTCGCTGGACAAGACCGCCGACGAGATCCACCAGATCGGGCTCGACGAGCTGGCCAAGATCCACGCCGAGTTCGCGGTGATCGGGCAGCGGGTGTGGGGCACCTCCGACCGCGCCCAGATCTTCGAGAAGCTGCGCACCGACCCCGCGCTGTACTTCGAGACCGCCGAGCAGGTCGAGGCGAAGGCCGCCGATGCGCTCGCCCAGGCCAAGGCCAAGATGCCCGAGTACTTCGGACGGCTGCCCGAGGCCGACTGCGTGGTCAAGCGCGTTCCCGAGCACGAGGCGCCCTACACCACCGTGGCCTACTACCGGCAGCCCGCGGCCGACGGGTCGCGCCCCGGTGAGTACCGCATCAACGTGCATGCGCCCGAGACCCGCCCCCGCCACGAGGCGGCCGTGCTGGCGTACCACGAGTCGATCCCGGGCCATCACCTGCAGATCGCCATCGCCCAGGAGCTGCCCGAGCTGCCCGCCTTCCGGCGCCACGACGGCACCACCGCCTACGTCGAGGGCTGGGCGCTGTACACCGAGCGCCTCGCCGACGAGATGGGCCTGTACCAAGACGACGTCGACCGGCTGGGCATGCTGTCCTACGACGCATGGCGGGCGTCGCGCCTGGTGGTCGACACCGGGGTGCACCACAAGGGCTGGACGCGCGAGCAGGCGGTGCTGTTCATGATCCAGAACACGCCGCTGGCCCCCAACAACATCGACAACGAGGTCGACCGCTACATCAGCTGGCCCGGGCAGGCGCTGGCCTACAAGCTGGGCCAGCTCGAGATCTGGCGGCTGCGTCGCCTGGCCGAGGACGCCCTGCGCGACGACTTCGACATCCGGGGCTTCCACGATGTGGTGCTTAGCGAGGGCGCGGTGCCCCTGGGGGTGCTGGAGAGCAATGTGAGGCAGTGGGTGGATGGGCAGGTTCGCTAGACCGTCTACGTCTGCATCCACGTCCACGTCCTGGTGCCCGAGCCCGAGCCCGTGCCCGTGCCCGCGCCCGTGCCCGCCGACGTCCACGTCCACGCCCACGTCCACGACCACGCTGCCAGGCTGATCCCGCCAGACAAATTCCAACTCATCGACCAACGAGACGACGTGATGTCATTTCGGTCCTACCTTGCTCTCAGAAACAAGGAGGTCCCCGATGACCGTTCAGCAGCTCGATCACCTCAACCTCACCGTCGATGACTTCGACACCACCGTGGCCTGGTACGGCCGACTCTTCGGCTTCGAGCTCGTGGAGAAGGGGGGTAAACGATCAACGAAGCCCCCAATGGCTCGCCGATCGGCCCCGATACCCAGTTGCTCATGGACCCATCCGCCCCGAGCATCGCGTTCTCGCTACTCGCTGGCCTGCTTGAACGCGGCGGGCGTGCTGCCGATGGCCGTGTGGCCGTCGGGTTTTCGGCGGGTACCGAGGCGGTCGAATGCCCAGGTCATGTAGGCCATCGGGTCGACCCCGGACAGACGGCAGGTCGCGATGATGCCCATCAGCACGGTCGCCCGGTGGGCGCCCTCGGTGCTGCCGGCGAAGACCCAGTTGTTTCGGCCCAACGCGAGCGGCCTCAACAGTCTCTCGGACAGGTTGTTGTCCGGGGGCAACGCCGGGTCGTCCAGGAACCGTGTCAGCGCCGCCCAGTGGTTCCGCGCGTAGCGGACGGCCTTCCCCAGCGGGTCTTTGGGCAAGAGCTTCGGCTCCATGATGTCGAGCCAGACCTTGAAGTCCTCGATGATGGGCTTCTCTTCGTTCTGCCGCCATGCAAGGAGCGCGTCGCCCTCGAGGCCGTTTTCGCGCGCCTCCCGTTCCTTGAGGTAGACGGCGGACAGAAAGCGGCCCGCCTCTTCCGCGAGCTCGGGCTGCACGGCCTCCGCGACGCGGAACTTGCGACGACCGTGCGCGTTGCAGCCGGCCTCGGTGACATCGAGCTGCGTGTAGATGGCGCTCAGCCGGCTCTCGGCGTCCGCGACCAGGGTGCCGGCGAACGGCCGCAGCTTCGCAACCAGCTCCTGGCCGTCCTTGGCGGTGCTGTACTGGTAGACCGCGATGTCGTCCCACGCGAAGACGTCGACCACGCCCCGATGCGTACCGGCGCCGGGCACCACCACCGGCAGCCCGGAGCCGTCCGTGTGCATGTGGCTGCCGCCGAGCAGCTGCTTCCAGTGCACGCCGTCCACGCCCTCCAGCAGGCCGGCGCCGCGCTCGATCAGCTTCACCAGGAAGCCCATCGCCAAGTCTACGCCCTGATCCGCCAGCTCTCGCCGAATGCGGTCCAGCGGCAGGTGCAGACCGTACTTCTGGTACACCAGCCAGGCCAGGAACTCCGACGTCACCTTCGAGCGCGGGTACGGCGCTGGAGGCGCCTTGGCCGTGGTCCGCCGCAGGCAGTGCGTGCACTCGCAGGTCTTGCGGATCCACCGCTTCGTCCGCGTGTGCTGCTTCACGATGGTGAGCTTCTCGGCGACGACCTGGTCGACGATGCGAAGCTCGGCCCCACCGCAGTGCCCGCAGGTGTCGGGCCGCAGCGTCTCCTCCTCGACCTCGAGTTCCTCGGGAAGCGGCTTGCGACCCGTCTGGTAGCCGGACTTCGGCTCGGTCTTGTCGCGCTCGGGCAGCTCTGGCGGCGTCGGCCGCATCGCAATCTCGGAGGCCTCGACCTCGGACTTCTCGACGACCGCTGGCTTCCTGCGCGGCCGCTTCTTCTTGGCGAGCATCGCGGTGAGCTCTTCGACCTTCTCGAGCAGCTGTGCGTTCTGCTCGGTCAGCCGGGCCAGCGACGCTGCCATCGAGGCGATGGTGGCCTGCTGCTTCGCGATGATCTGCTCGTTGCTCACCTTCGAAGCAGATCATCTTCGCGAGATTGCCGCTACCCCCTCGCTGAGAGCGATCCTTGAAGCTCAGCTTCCGGCTGGTGCGTCTCGGGCGTATCTCCGCCGTCGCGGGGCGCGCAGGTTGACGCCCTCCAGCCACATCGCGAGTGCGGTCGGGTCGAGCCGGAGCTGCTGGACGCCCTCATCCACGGTCGGGCGCTCGAAGGTGCCCCTCTCGAGCCGCTTCGCCAGGACACAGAAGCCCGAGCGGTCGAAGAACAAGAGCTTCATCAGGTTTCGGCGGCGGTTCACGAAGACGTAGAGATGCCCGTCCACCGGGTCGTGGCCCAGGCGGCGGACGTGGCCAGAGAGCGCATCGAACGAGCCGCGCATGTCGACGGGCTCGACCGCAAGCCAGATCCGCACCGAGCCAGGGATGGTCAGCACGCGCGAGCCAGGTCGAGGAGGCGCAGGACGACCTCGTCGTCGAAGTCCGCGGACAGTTCGAGCGTGACGTCCGCGACGTGCACGCGGTAGGTCGCGGCCACGGTCGGCTTGGTGGTGACGAGCTCGACGAATCGAACCGTCTCCGTCTGCTCGCTCCGAGCGCGTCGAGCGAAGTTGTGCTTCCAGCACTGCAGCGAGCGGCCGTCCACGTCGTACCTCGCTGCAAAGTCGGCCACGGACAGCATCGACGCCTCCATCGCGTCCAGCAGCACCTTGGCATCGGCCTCATCACGAACCTTGCGACCGGGCATGGGTCACCTCCACGCCCTCGGATCACACGGACGCGCTCAGGAGGCTTGGGGGCGTCGTTGATGGTTTACGAAGGGGGTGCACGACGGCCAGCCCTGGGGCGTCATCAAGAGCGGCGACGCCATGCTGTGCATCTACCAGCGGCCCGACCGCCACGTCGTGAGCATCGCCGAGGCGACGCGAACCGGCGTGCACCGCATCAACCACTTCGCCCTGCGCATCGCCGACAAGCAGCGCTGGGAGCAGCTGGCGAAGGACGAGCAGCTGGAGTGGAGCTACCCGAGCCCGGCGAGGTATCCGCACTCGACGGCGTGGTATGTCAACGACCCGACCGGGCACCAGATCGAGGTGGCGCACTGGGATGAGGGGGTACCGGTGTTTGGGTGAGGGGGCGTGCGTTCGGGCCGGCCAGGACCCATTGCTCAGCCGCATTGTTTGCGACGAACTCCTGCCTGGTCTCCTTCAAGGATATCTGGGCCTACGACCGTGGGTATCGAATGGTGACCCGCGTGTTGTAGTATGGTCGGCCTTTGAACCGTCTTTCTGCGCGGTCCTGCTCAACGCCAATCGTCGCCTCCCACCTTGCCAACAACTCCTTTGCCATCCACAGACCGATACCGGCTCCGTCGGCGTATTCCTTGGCCGCCCGACCACGCGCCCCCATGCCAAGAACGGCTTCATATTCGTCCGGCGCGATGAAGGGACCCCAGGATTGGATTGTCACGCGGATAAAAAACCGACTTTCGTCGAACTCCACCTTCACGGTCGAGTCGTCAGGCGCGTATTTTACTGCATTGTCGATTACTGCAAGCGGCGGGATGTGGAAAGGATCGTACTCCGCGAGTACCGTCCCATGGCTAACCCCGTAGTTCTTGATCTTGATTCCACGTCCTTCCGCGACCGCCGAATACGGGCGAATGATCTTCACAAACATCTTGTGCACTGCGAAGTGCTTCATCTCTGAGAATGCAGGATTCTGCACCACGTCGGCCGCCGTTAGACGAAGCACCGCGAGCTCGAGCATGAAATAGGCGGCGCGATCACGTCGAAACAATCCACTATTTTTTGTCCCCTCCTCGGATTGCCCTCGCCAGCGATCGCCGTACCGCTGGTACAATCCATATTCGAGGTTCTGTTTGGCTGCAGCAATCAACTGCATGATGTCGTGAATGATCACGTCACCTAGATTCGACAGTGAATCCCGGATGGCGGCGTTCACCACGTCCGCCTGCATCGCCGCTGTTGCCACTGCGTCGTCCTCCATACGCCGTGCACCTGCTCCGCTTGCCACATAGGAACGCACTACGCGGCGAAGCGACGCCATTTCGATGCGTCCGTCTTCGTGATTCGCCCCAAGACGCCGATGCAGCTTCTTCAATTTCCTTCCTGCATCGTATTCCGGCTTGTAGCCTTCGGCAAAGAAGCCCAAGAAGGTTCGGCTACCATCGCGCAGGTAGTTCACACCCCGTTCGCACAATCGCACAATACTGGTCGCCCGCTGATCAGCCGTGCACGGCATGTCGGAGCACGCCTGACACTGCCGGGGAAGCCGGTACAGCGACCCAGAATAGAGTTCGTCGTCCTCAAAAACTGAGACTGGCCCGATTCCGCCCTTCACTGCTTTCGCTCCTTCCAGCGTGTTCCCATCACGAATCCGCGAAGCACTTGTAGAACCCTCGCCACCTTGTCGCGTGAAAATACACCTCCGGAAAGCAGCGGTAGCTCAACATCCTTCCTTGGATTCGACACCACCTGCTCAACCAGCGAACCAGGATCGGGACATCCCAGCGATCCGAGCAAGTGCTCGAAGTACTCCCGACTTGCCCCACGACGCAGCTGATCGACCACAGCCTCGGAGAACTCCGTGAACGACACCGACTTCTGCATCACTGCCTGGGCGTTTCGACTTGACGCTTCCCTCCTTCTCCCTCGGATCGTTCCCTTAAATGAAGTAAACATCAAAACGGGAATCCACGGATTGTCGCGGCGCAACATCTCAAGAGCCTCAATCCCGTCGTCAGCGTCCAGATCGTCCTTCACACCACGAACATCAAGGATAATCAGATCATATTCAAAATCGAGTTTTGCCGCGTCGGCGGTGCGTATGGCGTTCCAGGTGACGACTGCATAGTTGCGCGCCCGCAAACCATCATAGTGGGCGCCATCTTCGTCGTCGATGACCAGAATCCTGGACTTCGCGCGAAGGTCCGTCATGGTCCCTACGCTCCAATTCCAGTCCCACGCACCGATGAGCGGGATGTTCTTGGCCGAAAGGCGTCCGCCGGCCCCCTCCCACACCCACTTCCCAACAGCGATCAGTACGGCGAGCATGAGCCCACCGACAACGGTGACAAGCAACGGCAAGAGCACAGCTTCGAACATAGAATGACAGCCGGTTATCGTCGTTCACAACGAAATTCCAGGCATATCTAACGCGGGATTGCCGGGATGCACATCATGAACCAACCGGGCATCAGAGGGTGTATCCGCCGCATTGATCACGACGCCATCCGCCCTGCGTGGACCTCGATCAACGCAGTGGGATAGGTCTGCACCAGATGCTTCATCGCGGGCTTCCAGCGGGACGACGTCGCGAGTGCTCTCAGGCCCAGCAAGCCTTGGGCGGTGGCTGGTCGCCACCTCGCCCCGGCGCGCTTGAAACGGACCGTGACGATGGTCTTGCCGGTCGCGTCGACGTGACCGCTGCCGATGGGCAGCCCCGGAAACGTTTGTCTTACGACTCGGTTGAAGAGGAGTGACCGTGATTGATCGAGTGTCGAGGCTCCCCTTGCGGCGGCTGTGGGATGACGATGGAGAGGTGGACGCGGTAGCGGGGCCCTACCTGGATGAGGCTGCGGTGCGGGCACGTCGTCGTGAGGGGCGCGCCTGCTTTGTCGTGGCGAACATTGGGAATCCTCTGGTGTGGCACAGGGGGACCGCGGCGTTTGCGGTGTGGAAGCAGGGGTTCGCGTGAGGCTGCTGATGCCGAGCGCGTCGTCATGGCGTCTCGAAGACTTCCCCGGTGGGCATTGCTATCGAGTGCAGGAGTGGCAGATGGGTGATGGGACCGTCGTGCTCGTCGCGGAGATGCACCACTAGGTCCGTGCGCGTGGTCACTCGCTGGCCGCTGCACAAGTGGACTACGACCGGCGGCGTCGCAAGCAGACCGTTGAACTAACGCGCCCCCACCCACCGGTCCGGTGCCAGGACCGCCCACCCCCTACCGCCTCCCAGCCCATCTCCCCATCCCTTCCAGATTCCCCTTCAACACCTTGCTCGCCGCGGCATCGGCGCCCTTCGTGAGCGCCTTCCACTTCAGCCAGCCCACGTCGTCCCGCTTGGGCGCGCTGGCCAGCGCATACCCGAGCACGCCAGGCTTCGCGAACCAGGCGCCGACGTTGTAGTCGCTGCGAAAGCCCTTCTTGGCGGACAGCGCGTCGGTCTCGGAGCGCAGGACGTGCCAGGCGGCCACCTGGTAGCCGTTGTGCTCGCCCATGCGGTGCAGCACCAGCTCGTGGTGCACGGTGCCCAGCAGCGGGATGTTCACGGCCTGGTAGAAGCGGGCGGCGTCGGGCGGGGTGAAGCGGGCGTCGCTGATGGTGCGGCACTCGGTCACGTGGTCGACGTTGCCGACGTAGTGGTCGAGGTCGAAGACGGCGTCCATGACCTTGGCCGGGTCGAGGCCGGCGATCGGCATGATGCCGAAGCCCTCGTCGGTGGGGCGCCCGGCGTGCTTCCAGCTGCTGAAGCTGAAGCTCGTGGGGTCGCTGGACGGCATGCGCTGCAGCACACGCTGGATGAAGTCCTGGTGTTCGGACATCGGTACCTCCTGGGGAGGCGACGCTACCTCAGCGCGCGGCCGTGCACATGCTCGGCAGCGACCCCAGCTCGCCACCGGCGTAGGGGCTGTCTTGGCCGTAGGTGTGGTCGGTCAGCCACGGCACCAGCAGATCGCGCCACTCGGGCGGCAGGGTGTGCCCGCGACCGTGCTCGCAGGTCACCACGGTGTGGCCGTCGGCCAGCAGCGAGTTCGTCATGTTCTGGGTGGTGAGCTCGAACTCCACCACGAACAGGCCGGGCACACCCCAGGTGTCGTCGGGACCGCCCGACACCAGCGCCACCGGCACCGGCCCGTCCGGCGGCTCGTACAGGAAGATCGGATCGGTGCCCCCGCTGTAGATCACCGCGCCCGCGAGCGTGTCTCCGCGGTGAACCACCAGGTAGGACGACCACAGCGCGCCCGCCGAGAAGCCGGTGGTGAACACCTTGTCGGGGTCGGTGTCGTATGCGCGGGTCACGCAGGTGCGCAGGTCGTCGTAGAAGGCCAGATCGTTGGCCCCGTCGGTGCGGAACTCCCACTCAAGGATGTTGCTGGGCATGGCCTCGGGCACCACCACCACGAAGCCCAGGTCGTCGGCGATGCTCTGCAGGCGCATGGCGTTGGACATCCACGAGGCGCTGCCGCCGGTGCCGTACCAGGCGAAGAGCACACCGCTGCCTGGCGTCACCCCGCCCTCGGGCGTGAGGATCAGCGCCTCGCGCTCTTCGCCGTTGCTGGTGAAGGCGACGACGTCGTCGGTGAAGGCGGGGCAGCTGCCCGCGGTGGGCTCGGCCAGGGCGGCCGAAGACGGGCCCGTGGGCCCCTCGACCTGGGGGGAACACGCGGCGAGCAAGGCGAAGGGGAGCAGGGGTCGCATGCCACTCACTTACACTTGTCAGCGAAACCGTGTCCACCCGCTGGACCGTCCCCTGACATTCGCGTCGTGCCAGGGTACCTGCAAGGCATGAACGACCGTCTAGCTGTTGGTTTCAGTCTGCTCCTCTGCATCGTGGTCCTCTACGCCATCTGGCCTCAACCCGCGCCCGCGCCCGTGCCCGTGCCCGTGCCCGTGCCCGGGCCCGATGCCCACGCCGATCCCGCGCCTGATCCCGATCCCGCCCCCACCGCCGCTCCCCCAGCCCCCTCCGGCCCCCCCACCGCCGAAGACGGCTGGACCGCCGAGGCCTACACGGCCATCTTTCCCGACCGCGGCGTGCTGCGGTGCAGCGGGGCCGGCCTGCTCGACGACGGCGCCTACGAGGCGCGTGCCCCCAAGGGGCAGGGCGTCGACATGGTGGTGGTGCACCAGGGCATGCTGACCGCCTCGCCGCATGCCAGCGGCGGCTCGGCCCTGGTTCAGCGCGACAAGCAGGACCTGGCGGTGCTGCGGTGGGCGGGCGTCGAGCCCGGCGAAGCGGGTGGATGCACCGTCGAGCCCGTCACCACCCTGTCCATCAACGGGGTGGTGGTCGATGACGCAGGCAAGCCCGTGCCCCTGGCGAGCGTGCGTGGCTGTGACCACGGCGAGGTCGTGGCTTCTGACGGGTCGGGCGCCTTCTCGCTGTCGGTCGTGCAGGGCATGATGTGCCGCCCGGTGGTGTTCGTCGAGCGCGGGGACGGGGCCCTGGGCGTGGGCGACCCGGTCGAGCTGGTGGCCGACATCGTCGACGTCGAGGGGGTGCGGCTGAGCCTGCCGCGCGAAGACCAGTTCATGGACGTGATGCAGCAGGAACGCATCGCCGAGGAGCTGGCCAAGATGACCGAGACCGTGCTCGACATCCGCGTGAGCCGCACCGGCGAGCTGGCCCAGCAGGTGAAGGCGGGGGACTTCCCCGACCACGCCGCCGCCGAGCTGCGCCTGTGGCTCGCGTCCGAGGCCGTCATCCAGGGGCGCAGTCGGGCGCAGCTGGAGGGGTTGAAGAGTGAGGCGAAGCGGATCGAGACGATGCGAGAGGCCTGGTTGAACCAGTACTAGGCCTCGGTCTCGACCGTCCCCCGAAACAGCACCTCGTCGCCGCGCAGCACCGCCCCGGCCCACACATCACCCTCGACGTTCCAGCTGCGCACCTCGACGGTGTCGCCGGCCAGCGCCTGGCCGCTGTAGCGCACGCTGGCGCGGTGCAGGCTGGGGCTGGCCCCCTGCACGAACAGCGAGTCGGCCAGGTAGCGCACGTAGCCCGCGGCGTTGACGTGCTGGAACACGTCGCAGTCGGTGGCGCGCACGCTCATCAGGCGGCGGTGGGCATCGGGGGGGATGTCGTCGTGGATGGGCAGGTCCAGGCCGCCGTGGCGCAAGGGCTGCGGCGGGTCGAACAGCGAGTTGGCGTCTCGGGCCTCGGCCTCGCCGCGCTGGGACGGCAGGGGCTGGGTGCCGATGCCATCCATCGCCTGGCGGGGGATCTTGCCCAGCCGACCATTGGGACGCACCCACACGCCCATGATGTGGCAGTGGGCCAGCAAGATGCCGTCGTTTCGCACCAGGTCTTGGTCGGCGCTGGCGCGGGCGCGTCCCACGGTGCGCAGCACGCCGCGAACCATGGCGTCTTCGCCCTGGCCGAATCGCCGCGACAGGGCCACCTGCTGCTCGATCACGTAGAAGCCGTGCCCCTGGTGGATGGCGTCCACCAAGCCCAGCTCGGGCACGCGCAGCCACTCCCAGCGCAGGTGCTCGAAGTAGCTGATCACGTGCGGCAGCGTGACCCAGCGGTCGGGTCCGCAGTCGGTGGCTCGGGTGCGCAGGGGGCGGGCGTAGATCATGGGGCGGCTCTCAGCCCGGGGCCAATACCACGACGCTGTACGCCACGACGGCTGAGTCTTCGCTGCTGTAGCTGTGCTTCTGGTCGCCCCGGAACACCACGACGTCGCCGGGGGCCAGCTCGTAGCGCTCGCCCGACGCCGTGAGCACCAGCTTGCCCCGCTCGCACGCCAGGTACTCCCGCGTGCCGGGCGTGTGCGGCGAGCCCACCAGCGTCTTGTTGGGGGGCAGCGACAGGCGCTCGAGCACCAGGCCCTGCAGCGGGTCGGGCAGCAGCTTGCGCACCTCGACGCCGCCCCGCATGGCGCTCTCGAGCTGGCTGGAGCTGTACTTCCGCGCCACCGCGCGCGGAGGGGCCAGCAGCTCCTCGATCGTGGCGCCAAGCGCCGCTGAGACCTTGACCAGCACGGCCAGGGTGGGGTTTCCGGCTCCGGTCTCGAGGTGCGCCCAGGTGGCGCGCGGGATGCCCGCCTTGCTGGATGCCGCCGCCTGCGTGAGCCCGCGCGACGAGCGAAGGGCGCGCAAGTTGCGGGCCAGGTGATCGGGCGCGCTCATCGGCTGGGCTTGAAGCGCGGCAGCCACGTGGGCGTGTG
The DNA here is from genome assembly GCA_965216925.1 of Myxococcota bacterium. GTDB lineage: Bacteria > Myxococcota_A > UBA796 > UBA796 > CAYYHT01. Next base: position 776,739 of record CBDCGT010000002.1, read on the forward strand.
GTTGCCCTGGCTGATGTTCTGGCCGGGAATCCACGTGGGTGGACGGGAGGGGTCGCCACTGGCGCCCAGGTCGATGGCCGAGACCCACAGCTGGGAGCGGTCGTCGACCTGGTGGCCGTAGGCGCGCTTGCTGGAGTAGGCGAGCCACGCGTAGTTGCCCGTGGACGGGGCCCAGCGCGGCCAGCTGTTGGTGAGGTCGCCGGTGCCATTGGCGCTGAACAGCTCGTACTGGGTGCCGCCGCTGGCGCTCACCAGCATGACCTTGGCCGTGGGGTTGTTGTTGGTGGTGACCTCGACCGGGTCGGTGCCGCTGGTGTCGGTGTACTGGGTGCCCTTGTTGTAGGCGACCCACTGCGAGTCGGGGCTGAAGGTGGGGTAGTACAGCGTCTCGCCCGAGCTGGCGCTGGCGATGAGCGTCTCGCCGCTGAAGCTCCGGCTGGACGCGTTCCACGTCTGCACGTACAGGTTGCAGTTGGCGCCGCCCAGGGCCGAGGCTCCGCCGTCGCAGCCCGCGTACACGATCTTGGTGCCGTCGGGCGACCAGTTGGGGTGCGTGGGCGCTCGGGCGGTGGTGACATCGGACACCTTGACGCCCGTGATCTGGTCGAAGACCTCGAGCTTGGAGCTCACCAGGGCGACGCCCGAGATGGCGATGTACTGGCCGGTGTCGTCGGGGGCGCCGTAGTCCTTCATGTTGGTGAAGCCGTTGCCGAAGGTCTGCACCAGCGAGTTGGAGCTCAGGTTGTACAGGTTGGTCTTGCCGGGGAAGTCGGGGCCATAGGCCAGGCGCAGCGGCTGCGACAGGTTGACGGTGTGGCAGCCGTGGCAGATGGCGCCGGGCAGGGTGACCAGGTCGTTGTCGAGCTGGCCCGTGGCCGTGTCGAAGCTGATGGCCCGGGTCTTGGGCGGCGCCCAGTACACGATGGTGCCGTCGATGTTGGTGTCGGTCACCTCGACCACGGCGGGGTTGGGCATGGTGCAGGGGTTGCCCGTGAACGAGCTGCCCGACCACTGGCCCGACGTCAGCGTCATGGCCACCTCGTTGCCCGGGTCGTAGCGGGTGAGGCCCCACCACTGGTCTTGGGTGGGCTGGTACTGGTCGGCGGTGGTGTAGATGGTGAGCGTGGTCCAGTCGGACTGCAGCACCAGCCGGTGCATGGTGTTGCCGTTGGGGTTCCACTGGATGAGGGGCGCCTCGAAGCTGCCGGGCATGGCCGAGTCGGCCAGCGGGTACAGCAGGTCGGCGGCGCAGGAGGCGTCGACGGTGGGCGTGGCGGCGTCGAAGGCGCCCGGCACCGAGGTGTTGAACGAGTCGTTGATCTCGGCGTCGAGCTGCACCTCGACCTCGCAGAAGGCATCGCGGCCCGACGCATAGGCCTGCACCGTGGCCAGCCCGCCCGCGTCGGAGGCGGTGGTGTACAGCCCGGAGCCGCTGACGGTGCCGGGGCCCGACAGCATCTGCCAGCTCAGGTTGCTGGCCGCCTGGGTGCCCGAGCCCGTGTCCCAGTGGGCATCCATCTGCACCGTCTGCGCCGAGGAGCCGGCGGTCACCGTGAGGGCGGTGCTGCCGGGGCTGCAGACGAGTGACCAGTGGCCCGGCACGCCGGGATCGGTGTCGGCATCGGCGTCGGCGTCCCCGTCGGCATCGGCGTCGGCATCGGCGTCGGCATCGGCATCGGCATCGGCGTCGGCGTCGCCGCTGGGCCCGGTGTCGGCGCTTCCCGAGTCGGGAGGCACGTAGGGGGTGGGGCAGCCGGCGAGCAGGAGGGCGACGAGGAGGGGATGGGGGCGCATGCGAACTCCGGATGGCCGCGACTAACCCGCCGCCATGTGGTCGATGAACGCCCGTATCTTGAGGGCCAGTTGCGGGGCGGGTGCAAAGACCGCGTAGATCCCTCCAGCCGGCAGCTCCCAGTCGCTCAGCACCACCGCCAGCCGGCCGGCCTGCACGTCGCGCTCGACGTAGAACCAGGGCAGCAGGGACAAGCCGAGCCCGTCCAGGAGCAGCTCTCGGATGACGGCGCCGTTGTTGGTCACCACCCGCCCGTCGAGGGTGACGTTGCTTCGCTGAGAGCCGCGTCGCAGCGTGAGCTTCTGGGGCACGCCCAGCGGCCGAAACGGGATCCAGGCGCTGCGCACCAGGTCGTCGGGCGCGCGGATGGGAGGCTGTGCGGCGAGGTAGCCCGGGGCCCCCACCACCACCAGGCGCAGGGGCGCGAGCTTGCGCGCCATCAGGCTGGAGTCCGAGAGCTGCCCGGCGCGGATGGCCACGTCGATGTCGCTGGCGTACAGGTCGACGACCTCGTCCTGCAGCCGGACGTCCACCCCGAGCTCGGGGTAGCGGGCCACGAAGGCCGGCAGCCGCGGCGCGAGGTACGACTCGCCGATGCCGATGGCGGCCGAGACCACCAGGGTGCCGCGGGGCGAGCTGGCGATGGCGTCGACGTCGGAGCGCGCCCGCTCCACCAGCTCGAGCAGCTCGCGGCAGCGAGGGTACAGGCGCTCGCCGGCCTCGGTGAGGTGAAAGCTGCGGGTCGTGCGGCGCAGCAGCTGCACGCCCATCCGGTGCTCCAGCAGCGCGATCTGGCGACTCACGGCGGAGCGGCTGACACCCAGCGTGCGGGCCGCCTCGCTGAAGCTGCCGGCGTCCACGACCGTCGCAAAGATGCCCATGCGGCGGACCTCGTCCAGATTGTCATTCACAGATCACCAGTCTGTTGATGAGGGGCTCCATCGTAGACCAATCCGCGACGGATAGGCTGCAGACGTCGCCAAGGAGGCACCATGATTCGCATCGATCACCGCTTCGAGACCACTGCAACTGCTGCCCGCTTTCGCGAGGCCCTGTGCACTTCCGAGGGGGTGAAGGGCTGGTGGAGTCGGGACTGCGACATCGCCGGGCACGTCGGTGGCGTGCACGAGCTGAGGTTCCAGAAGGGGGACCGTCAGGTCACCATGCGCTTCCGGGTCGACGTGATTGGCAACGAGCGCGTTGCCTGGACGTGCACCGAAAACGGCAATCCGGTCTGGGTTGGCACGACCCTCGAGTGGCGCCTGAAGGAGGGACAGCTGTACTTCAGCCATGCTGGTTTCGCCGAGGATCGGTCCCCGCCGTACAAGATGACGGCGGACGGCTGGCCGGCGTTCATGGGCAGCTTGAAGAGCTGGCTGGGAGGGGGGAAGGGCAGCCCCAGCTAGCGGGCTGGGGCGCGCGCGCGGTGGTGAACGACACCGCAGCGCAGCGAGGATAGGGTGTAGCGATGATTACGCGGATCTACATCGACAACTACTCGTGCTTCACCAACTTCGAGTGGACACCGGGTAAGGTCAACTTGCTGGTGGGCGACAACGGTGCGGGCAAGTCGACGGTCTTCGATGCGCTGGACAGTTTGGTGAGCATTGCGTTCAGCGGAATGACCGCGGCGGCGGTATTTCGCGACACACGAACGGCCTGGGACGCTCGGCCTCTCCAGCGTCTCGAGTTGGAGTTCACGAACGATGGTACGGCCTACCGCTACCGCCTGTCCGTCGCCCATCCGGCCGATGGGGGCGACCCCTGGATCGCGGGCGAGTCTCTGGCTATCGATGGCAATGAGGTCTACAGCTTGGCGAGTGAGGTGGTGTACGCGCAGGACGGGCTGGCCGATGTCCGGGTCTCGGCGCGACCTGCGAAGTCCTGGCTGCCCATGCTCGAAGATGCCGAGTGGCCATTCGGGGTGGCGTTTCAGGCCTACCTCGAGCGCTTCGAGGAGTACGCGCCGGTGCCCCACCTGATCAAGGCCATCAGCGAGAGCGAGTCCCCGAGGCTCCAGGTGTGGGGCGACAACTTCGCGTCCTGGTACCGTCACGTCGCGACCAACGATCTCAAGGGGGCCAGCGAGCTGAGCGCCACGTTGGCAGAGGCCATGCCTGGATTCGAAGGACTGCGCTTCGAAGGCAAGGGCGTTCGCGTTCTTCACACCCGCTGGTCATGTTCGAGTGGGTCCTACGACGTTCCGCTCGGCGATGTCTCGGATGGCCAGAAGGCGCTGATCGTGCTGTGGGCGGCGCTGCACTTCATGGCGGGCAAGGGCTACACCTTGGCCTTCGACGAGCCCGACAACTACCTGGCACCCTCCGAGATTCAGCCCTTCCTCTCGGCGCTGCGCGACAAGGTCGCCGACGGTGGCCAGGTCTTCGTGATCTCCCACAACCCCGAGACCATCGACTACTTGGCCGCCGACAGTGCCTGGGTGTTCTGGCGTGACGATGGTGGGCCGGTTCGTGTTCGGCCGCTCGAGCTGCCAGCGGACGACTCGGGCTTGAAGGCGTCGGAGGCCGTCACCAGGGGATGGCTGGTCGGTGGGTAGAGGCGTCAAGGTCGTTCTGCTGTGCGAAGACACCCGGCAGGAGATGTTCTTCAAGCGGATTCTCGTTGGTCTTGGGGTTCACCCGCGAGCGGTGACCGTGCGCAAGGCGCCTGCTTCATCAGGGTCCGCTGAGGCCTGGGTACGGGAGCAGTTCGCGGCCGAAGTGCGCAAGATCCGCTCGCGGCACGTCAACGCGGCTCTCATCGCGGTTCGGGATGGTGATCACATCGGCGTCGCGGGCCGCAAGAAAGAGCTGGCCGATCGCCTCGCGGCAGCGGGCCTGCCCGATCGCGGTCCAGCCGAAGCGATCTGCTTGCCTGTTCCCACCTGGAGCATCGAGACCTGGCTGCTCATGCTGGTGGGGGAGGCGCTACCCACGGATGCCGAAGCCGTGAGCCTCAAGCATCAATGGGAACGCAGCTTCACGGGCAAAGAGAGGCACGCCATGGACACCGCCGCGGGTGCGTTCACCTCCGGAGCATGCAGCGGGGAGCCGCCCTCCCTCACCGATGGACGGGCCGAGCTCGCTCGGCTGCTCTGAGGCGACCGCGCCTCGTCCACCCTGCTACACTTCCGCTCCTCCTCCAGGAGCCTTGATGGACAGCCTGCTCAGCGGCGACAACGCCGCTTTCGTCGATACCCTCTACCAACAGTGGGTGAGCGACCCCAACAGCGTCGATGCCGACTGGCGCGGCCTGTTCGAGGCCTACGACGCACCCGAGGGCCAGGTGAGCAATGGCGGCCCGAGCTTCCGTCCGCGGTCGATCTTCCACGGAGGGGGTGGGCCCGGAAGCCTCGATCCGGCCCAGATGACCGATGCGGCGCTGGCAGCTCAGCGGCGTCAGGTCGCCACCACGGTGCTCATCAACGCCTACCGCGTGCGTGGGCACCTGCAGGCCACCATCGATCCCCTCGGACGGCGCGTGATCACCGGCCATCCGGAGCTCACGCTCGCTCACTATGGCCTGTCCGACGACGATCTGGACAAGCCCGTGCTCACGGCCCCGCTCTATGGCGTGCCCGACGTGCTGCCGCTCCGTGAGGTCATCGCCCACTGCCGCGCGTCGTACTGCACCAGCATCGGCGCCGAGTTCATGAACATCGACATCCCCGAGCAGAAGCAGTGGGTGGCCAGCAAGCTCGAGACCCTGCCTGGGCGCGAGGTGCTCACCTGGGACGAAGAGCTGCGCATCCTGCGCAAGATGAGCGACGCCGAGAACTGGGAGCGCGTCATCCACAACCGCTTCCCGGGCACCAAGCGCTTCAGCCTGGAGGGCGGCGAGACGCTGGTTCCGCTGCTCGATCTGCTCATCGACCACGCGGCCGACCAGGGGGCCCGCGAGGTGGTGATCGGCATGCCGCACCGCGGCCGCCTGAACATCATGGCCAACATCCTCGAAAAGTCGATTCGCGTGATGGTGGACGAGTTCTACGACACGGGCGGCGGCGACGACCACAGCGGCGACGTCAAGTACCACCTGGGCTACTCGTCCGACGTGGTCACGGTTCGCGGCGATCAGGTGCACCTCAACCTGTCCTTCAACCCGTCCCACCTCGAGGCCGTGAACCCGGTGGTCATCGGGCGAATTCGCGCCAAGCAGGATCGCTACTCGGGCGAGGGCGATCCCATCAAGCTGGCCGTGCCGGTGCTGCTGCACGGCGATGCGGCCTTCGCCGGCCAGGGCCTGGTGGCCGAGACGCTGCAGATGTCCGAGCTCAACGGCTACACCATCGGCGGCACGCTGCACATCATCGTGAACAACCAGATCGGCTTCACGACGACCCCCGAAGAAGCGCGCAGCACGCCCTATTCATCGGGCTTGGCGCGCATGCTGGGCGTGCCCATCTTTCACGTCAACGGCGAAGACCCCGAGGCCGTCGCGGCGGTCACGCGCATCGCCACCGAGTGGCGCCAGACCTTTCATCGCGACGTCGTCATCGACATGTACTGCTACCGCAAGTTCGGCCACAACGAGGGCGACGAGCCGGCCTTCACCCAGCCGCAGATGTACGAGCTCATCCGCAGCCTGCCCACGCCGCGCGAGGTCTTTGCTCGGCACCTGGTCAACAAGGGGCGCATCAGCCAGAAGCAGGTCGATGACGTGTACGAGCAGAGCTACGCCGACTTCGAGGCCGCGCTCGATGTGCCCGACGATCCGACAGCCAGCGCTGACGACCGCACCGACGAGGTCAAGAAGGACGTCGTCGCCGACTTCGACCTGTTCTCGAAGGACGTGAGCGCGGCCGTGAGCGGCACCAAGGACGAGATCGACGTCGAGAGCCCACTCAAGGGCCTGTGGAGCCGCTACCGCGGCAACATCCACGAAGAGACCGACACCACCATCGCCAAAGACGAGCTGGTGGCGCTCATCAAGCAGGTCAACACCCTGCCCAAGGGCTTCCCCGTGCACCGCAAGGTCAAGCGCCTGCTCAAGCAGCGGGTCGAGATGGCCAACGGCGAGCGCCCCCTGGACTGGGCGGTGGCCGAGCAGGCGGCCTACGCGACGCTGCTGCAGGCGGGCCACCCCGTGCGCCTGTCCGGGCAGGACGCCGGCCGCGGCACCTTCACCCACCGCCACGCGGTCATCACGTCCCAGAAAGACGAGAACATCGACTACGTGCCCCTCGACCACGTGTCCGCCGACGCGAACTTTCGCGTGTACAACAGCTTCTTGTCCGAGGCCGCCATCCTGGGCTTCGAGTATGGGTATTCCCTGGACTCGCCCGAGTGCCTGGTGATCTGGGAGGCCCAGTTCGGCGACTTCGCCAACGGCGCTCAGGTGCTGATCGACCAGTTCATCGTGTCGTCCGAGCAGAAGTGGAACCGCATGACCGGCCTGGTGATGCTGCTGCCTCACGGCTACGAGGGGCAGGGTCCGGAGCACAGCTCGGCGCGCCTGGAGCGCTACCTGCAAGCGAGCGCGCAAGAGAACATCCAGGTGGCCAACGTCACCACCCCGGCCAACATCTTTCACCTGTTGCGTCGGCAGATGCTGCGCCGCGCGCGCAAGCCCCTGGTGCTGATGTCGCCCAAGTCGGTGCTGCGGCACCCCCTCGCCACCAGCACCGTCGACGAGCTGGCCGGCGGCCGCTTTCAGCGGGTCATCGGCGAGGTCGACGAGCTCGACGCCGCCAAGGTGCGCCGGGTGGTGCTGTGCTCGGGCAAGGTCTACTACGATCTGCTGGCCGCACGGCGCGAGCGCAACATCGCCGACGTGGCGCTGGTGCGCGTCGAGATGCTGCACCCCTTCCCCATCCCCGACATCCAGGCCGAGCTCGCGCGCTACCCCGCCACCGCCGAGCTGGTGTGGTGCCAAGAAGAGCCCAAGAACATGGGCGCGTGGCCGCGGCTGCTGCACTTCTTCTTCGAGGGCATGCCCGACCGCATTCCCCGCTACGCCGGGCGGCCCGATGCGGCGTCCCCGGCCACCGGGTCCAAGAAGAAGCACGAGCGCGAGCAGAGCGCGGTGCTCGAAGCCGCCCTCGGTTGATATCCTCCCCCTCCTCAGACACGGAGTCCCAGACCCATGGCCACAGACGTCCTGGTCCCCCAGATCGGCGAGTCCATCACCACCGTCGAGATCGCGACCTGGCTCAAGAAGAAGGGTGAGGCCGTCCAGGTGGGCGACCCGCTGGTCGAGGTCGACAGCGACAAGGCCACCCTCGAGGTGCCGTCGCCGGTGAGCGGGCAGCTGGTCGAGCTGCTGGCCCAGGAGGGCGACGAGATCGAGATCGGCGCTGTGGTGGCCCGCATCGACGAGAGCGCCACGGGTGCGGCCTCGGCAGACCCTGCACCGGCGGCGCCGCCGCCTGCCGAAGAGCCCGCTGCCAGCGATGCCTCAGACGTGCGCGCCGGCCCTGCCGCGCGCCAGGCCGCCACCAAGAAGGGGCTCGATCTCAAGGACATCGAGGGCAGCGGCAAGCACGGCCGGGTGACTTCTGCCGATGTGGCCGCCTCGGGCACCAGCGCCAAGCCGGCGCCCAAGCACGAACCCGTTCCCGCGGCGAGTGCCGGCCCGGCGGCGGGCAGCACCGAGCGCGTCAAGATGTCGCCGCTGCGGCGCACCATCGCGCGCAGGTTGGTCGAGGCCCAGCAGACCGCGGCGATGCTCACGACCTTCAACGAGGTCGACATGGGCGCCATCATGGACTTGCGCAAGCAGTACCAGGACCGCTTCGTGAAGCGCTACGGCCACAAGCTGGGCTTCATGAGCTTCTTCGTGAAGGCGGTCATCGAGGGACTCAAGGAGTTCCCGGCGGTCAACGCCGAGATCGACGGTGACTACGTCATCTACAAGAACTTCTACAACATCGCCGTCGCGGTCAGCGGTCCCAAGGGCCTGGTGGTTCCGGTCATCCGCAACGCCGACCAGCTGTCGTTCAGCGAGACCGAGCTGGCCATCACCGAGGTGGCCACCCGCGCCCGCGACAACAAGCTCACCATGGACGACTTCAAGGACGGCACCTTCACCGTCAGCAACGGCGGGGTGTTCGGCTCCATGATGAGCACGCCCATCCTGAACCCGCCGCAGGTGGGCATCCTGGGCATGCACAACATCGTGCAGCGCGCCGTGGTGATCGACGGCCAGGTGGTGGTGCGGCCCATGATGTACCTGGCGCTGTCGTACGACCACCGCATCATCGATGGCCGCGAGGCGGTGAGCTTCTTGGTGCGCGTGAAGGAGTGCGTCGAGAACCCCGAGCGGATCTTGCTCGAGGTGTGAGGCGAGGCACAGGCACGGAGGCCTGTGCTCCTTGGGGGCGGGTGCCTAGCTCTGCCGGCGTCGCACGCCCAGCAGCCCCAGGAACAGGGCTGGAAACACGGTGAGGCCCGCGCCGGTCGCTGCAGTGCTGCTGCACTCGCAGCCCGGCTGCAGGGTGAGCGAGCTGTCCAGCCCGCTGTCCGGGCCCTCGTCGCAGGTCGCACCAGCCTGTTCGGGGCATGCGTCGATGTCGTCGCAGATGCCGTCGCTGTCGGTGTCGCCGGTGGCGTCATCGCCGTCGCAGACGTCTTGGTCGGTGCAGATGCCGTCGCCGTCGGCGTCGCCGGTGTTGTCGTCGCCGGTGCAGATGTCGGCGCTGTCGCAGACGCCGTCCTCGTCGGCGTCGGCGGTGTTGTCGCCGTCGCAGTCGTCGGAGTCGTTGCAGATGCCGTCGCCGTCGGTGTCGCCGGTGGCATCGTCGCCAGTGCACAGGTCGGTGTCGTCGCAGACACCGTCTGCGTCGGTGTCGCCGGTGGCATCGTCGCCGGTGCAGATGTCGACGCTCTCGCAGACCGTGTCGCCGTCGCTGTCGTCGGGATTGTCGAGGCGGCAGGGGTCGGTGTCGTCATTGGTGCCGTCGTCGTCGCTATCGAGATCGACGTAGTCGGCGTTTCCGTCGGTGTCGGTGTCGACGTTACCCTCGGTGGCGTCGTCGATGCCGTCGCCGTCGGAGTCGGTGTCGAGCCAGGCGGGAATGCCGTCGCCGTCGAGGTCACCGACGGCGGTGTCTGCGGCGAGCTCGTCGGCATCGTCGATGCCGTCGCCGTCGGCGTCGGTGTCCAGGTAGTCGGGCGTGCCGTCGGAGTCGGTGTCTCCCGAGCCCTCGATCGCGTCGTCGATGCCGTCGCCGTCGCTGTCCAGGTCGTCGCCGGCGTCGATGGTGTCGCCGTCGACATCGCCGAAGGTGGTGTGGTCACGGTCTTCGACACCGTCGGGAATGCCGTCGCCGTCGCGGTCTTCGCAGACGTCCGGGACGTTGTCGGTGTCGGTGTCGATCAGCGCGCCCTCCTGGAACACCACGTGCGAGAAGGCGTGTCGCGAGAAGGCAGCCCCGGTGGCCGCGGTGAGCCCGACCCAGAAGTCGGAGCCCAGCTCGGTGGCGAGGTCGACCGAGACCGACATCTGCGCGGTGCCGGGCTTGGTGGCCGTCTGCGCCACGAACACGTCCAGGGTGCCCGAGGCGTAGTCCACCCAGACGTGGGTGGTGCCGGCCTCGATGGTCCAGCCCGGCGTGAACGTGTCCAGGTGCACGTCGGGATCGCCCAGCGTGATGCCCACGTGGTTATCGTTGGGGTCGCCGCCATTGGTGTAGGTGTCGAACTCGACGACCACCGCCGGGGTGATGTCCAGGTAGCCCAGACCGCCGCCGCCCTGGCCGAGAGGGGACGCCTCCTGGTTCTGCATGACCAGCGCGACGCCGTCGCCGCCGCCGCCGCCGCTGCCCGAGATGTCGGCCACGAAATACGCGTGCACCTCGCCGGCGGTGCTGACCTTCTGGTCGAACCACAGGGCGCCGTGCTGCCCGCCGGCCGCGGCGGTGACCTGCAGCTGGCCGCTGTCGATCACCGCGTCGCCGATGAGCGCCAGGCCGGTGGTCTCGGCCCCGGGCGTGAAGCACACCTCCAGGGCGAGCGCGCTGCTTGGAAGCAGCAGGGTGGCGAGTATGGCGGGCGTCTTGAGCATGGATGTTTGCATGGGCGAACGCTAGCTCAAGCGGTGGCGCATCCGCTACTACTGCGCGTCTGCCAGACGAAGAGGGGCAATCTCGGGCCACAACTCCAGATCGACAACGGGTCGCTTCTCGACCTTGCGGGCTGGGTGTGAGCGTGGATCGACGTCGTTGAGGGCGTCGAGGGCGTCGTCGACCGACCCGTCGTGCACGCCCAGCCGCTCGGCGGTGGCGACGACCTTCTGCCAGAGCTGAACCGCCTTGTCCTGGTGGGCGTCCATGCGGGCGCGGATGGTCTCGTCCAGCACCTCCTCGCAGGCCTCACGCTCGTCGTCGGTCATCCAGTCGGGGCACTTCACGCCGTAGCCCGTGTCCGCGAGTGCCATGTGGCCTCGTCCCATCGTGTACAGCGCCGCCAGGCTGGTGGTGGCATCGCCGTAGTCCAGCAGCGCAATCCCGGCCTCGTCCAGGGCGGCGACCCGGGTGGGCAGTGTGTCCAGCAGCAGCTCGGCGTCTCGACCCTCGTCGCCGGTGAGCCTGGTGCCCTCGATCTCGGCGAGCATCGGCTCCAGAGCTCGATACGCCGCGGATCCCGCGACCGCTCGTCCCTCCCGCCCAATCGGCGTGCCCGAGCGGACGAGCTGATGCCACCGGTCCAGCAGCTCGCCGTAGTGGTGGTCGCGCGTGCGGGTCTTGCCGGCGCCCTCGGCGATGTCTGCCAGGCGGGCCAGGGCCACCAGCTGGTGGTCGGCACTGGCATCGGGCCAGCGACGCAGGTGGCGCTCCCAGAACCGACGCTCTTCTTGCGCACCGACCTTCGCCCACTGCTCGCCGGCGCGGTAGCCCACCGCCTCGGCATCGTCCTGGTGGCCATACTCCTCGCCGTAGCGCTCGAAGGTGCGCGCCGCGCCCACGGTGTCTCCCAGCGCGGCGAGCGCGAGGGCAGCGTTGAACAACGCGTCGGGAGCGGCCTTAGCATGGGGGTGCCGCTGCACCAGGTCGAGGTAGGCCGCCGATGCGCGCTCCAGCTCGAACTGGCTCTCCCAGGCGGTCGCGATACGCCAGCGGAAGGCCTCGGCGCGGGGATGGTTGGGGTCGTGCTGCAGCAGCGTGGCCAGCGCCTCGGCGGACGCGCCGTGGTCGCCGCCGGTGGCAAAACGATTGGCGGCGTTCAGCAGCGCCTCGTCGTAGAACTCGGAGTCCTGGAAAGCGGCTGCATAGCTGGCATAGCAGCTCGCCCCGCTCAGGTCGGACTCGGCTGACAGATCGGCGCAGGCCCGGAACTCGGCCCAGTGCAGGGCGTCGAGGAACTCGCCGCGCCGATCGATGGGCCGGAAAGCCCGCGACCACTTGGCGACCGACTCCAGGTCGCCCTCGTCGGCGTAGCTCTTCACGATGAGCTGGGCGGCGTCGTTCTCGATCTGGGAGCCGGGGGCCGCACCGATCGCCTCGTGCAGAACGCTGCGTGCCGCCTCGAAGCGCCCCTCGGTGTGGTGCGCCTGGCCCAGTGCGTACAGGATCTCCCCTCGACGCTCTTGCAAGGCGGCTGCATAGTCGGTGTCCTGCTGCGGGCCCGAGCTCCAGTTCCAGCCCAGCGCCCGCTCTGCGGCGGCGACGAAGGCCGCGGTGTCGCCGGCCTCGAAGTGCGCCCGCACCGCCTCGAAGACCGCGCCGTCGCCGTAGGGGTGAACGTGGCGGGTGCGCACCAGGTGCTCGTAGTGGTCGGCGGCTTCGGCGTGCTGCCCGCCCTTGGCCAGGGTCAGCGCCAGGTACCACTCCATTTCTTCGTAGTCATCAGCCAGGGGAAAGCCCTGCAGGTAGGTGTCGAAGCGGGCGGCCGCACCCAGCAGGGCCTCGGGCTCGGCGGTCCGCAATGCGGCGATGCCCTGCTCGCGGGCCACGTCGCCCAGGGTGGTCCGACCACCTGCCGGGCGGACTCTCGGGCGACAGGGTCGCTTCGATGGTGCTCCCACCACGCTGATCCCGGGCCGTAGCGGTCGACCAGTGCCTCTCGCGAATGCGCCTGGGCCGAGGGATCGGGAAAGACGACCCGGTCCCACAGCGTGACCACCCGGGCCTGCAGGGCAGGGTTGTCGGGGTGGTTCTGCCAGCGTGGGTCGCGCTGCATGCCCGTGTACAGCTCGATGGCCTCGTCGTAGCGGGCCAGCTCTTCGAGGGTGCGACCCAGCTCCAGTGCGACGTCGCGCTCCCAGGCGGCATGGCTGCGCTCCGCGGTCCAGGCGCTCAGCAGGTCCGCCGGGGGCACGCCGCTCATGTCGCCCATGTCCACCAGGCTGATGGCGATGTAGCGCCGAGCCTCGGGGTGGTAGTCGGGCTCGTCGAGCTCGAGCACACGCGCGAATCCGTCGAGCGCGCGGCGATAGGCGTCCGGGTTCTGCGCGGCGGCGTAGTGAGCCCAGGCCAGCCGGTAGGTGGCGTCCACCTCGTACCGGGGCTGGTTGGCGGCGAGCACGGCCTCGTAGTGTTCGGCGGCATCGTCGTGTTCGCCCGCATCAAAGGCGTGGTTGCCCAGGAACAAGTGGGCAGCGGGCGCGAAGGCCGAGCCAGGGTGGGCATCGACCAGGGTCGCGAAGCCGTCGTGGGCTAGGTCGCCGTCGAACTGGGCGGACTGGGGGTCTTTGTGCGCCCATGCCCACATGAAACGCACGCCATCGATGTGCGGGTAGGACTCGTCTACCGAGAGGCGCTGCTCATCGGACAGGATGCGGTCGTACAGCGCGATGGAGGGGCCCAGGTCGAGCAGGGGGGCGGGGGGTGCCACCGCGTCTGCCGGCAGCTGGTCGACGCGAGCTTCCCAGGCCTGGGTCGCGGCATGCCACTGCAGCTCGGATTGCTCGTAGAACAGCTCGGCCAGGCGAAAGCGAACGTGGGAAGAGCGAGGCTCGCTGGGGTAGCGCTCCAAGAAGTCCTGCAGGGCCTCGATAGCCAGGTTGCGCCGGCTCTGCTCTTGCCGCTCGAGCCGCTGCACAAGGGGCGTGTAGCTGCTCTCGATCTGACCGCGATGGCGGGCTTCGGTGTGGTCGACGAAGGCGGCGGTCTCGTCGTGAAGCTCGGTGGTTCGGGCCTCGAAGCGGGCGGCGGTCGCGCGCCAGGACTGCAGGTCGGACTCCTGGGCGTTCGCGGCCGAGGCCAGGCACAGCAGTGCGGCCACCGGGAGGGTGTACGGGGACATCTTGGGAACTCCGGGGGCCAGCTGGATTGACCGTCCTGGTGCCGACCGGTTCCGGTCAAGCGGCGGTGCTGCTCGCGGGGCTGGTGGCCTTCAAGCGCGGCCGCTAGCGCGAGCCGGTACAATGAGGGCTCATGTCGCCGTACTCCATCCTGGGAATCGAAGCAGACGCGGATCCAGACGCGGTCAAGGCGGCGTGGCGCGTGATCGCGCGCGACTGCCACCCCGACAAGGCCGGCAGCGACCCCGCCAGCCTCAGGCGATTCCAGGCCGCCAAGAAGGCGTACGCGGTGCTGAGCGACCCACTTCGACGCCGCTTTTACGACGCCTTCGGCCAAGATGCCCACGCGCTCGGCCTGAAAGAAGACGCCGATCTCGAGGCGGCGCTGCGAGCCCGATCGGGCGGCGGCTTTGCCCATCGCGAGGCGGTGCCGCGCAGCGAGTGCCCGGCCTGCCAAGGCACCGGCTGGCGGCCCAACAAGCGCGCTTGCACCCTGTGCGCGCCCGAGAAGTCCGACCGCATGGCCGCGCCGCCCCAGCCCTTCGACTGGGACCCGGGCGAGCGCAAGACCAAGGTGGGCCGGTTTCGGATTCGGCCCAAGAAGAGGTAGCCCCAGCCGGCTACGGCACCAGCTCGGCCAGCCCCTGACCGCCCAGTCGCTGCCGACCGTGGGGCTCGTCCCAGTCGATGTCGACCGGTCCGACGGGCACGATGCGGCGAGGGTTCACGCTGGTGTGGGACGCGTAGTAGTGCTGCTTGATGTGCGTGAAGTCGACCGTCGGGCGCACCAGGGGGTGCTGGAAGATCTCGCGGGTGAAGGCCCACACGTTGGGAAAGTCCCGCAGGCGGCGGTGGTTGCACTTGAAGTGGGTGTGGTACACGACGTCGAAGCGCACCAGGGTGGTGAACGCGCGGATGTCGGCCTCGGTGAAGCGGTTGCCGGCGAGCCAGCGCGACTCGGTCAGGATGGCCTCGAGGTCTTCGAGGGCCGAGAACACGTCGTTGACGGCCCGCTCGTAGGCCTGCTGCGTGTTGGCGAAACCCGAGCGGTACACCCCGTTGTTGAGCTTGGGGTACACCCACTCGTTGACCGCGTCGATCCGGGCTCTCAGCGGCTGCGGGTAGAAGTCGAGATCGGGCCGCTGAGCGTACGCGTCGAGCGTGTGGTCGAACATGCGGATGATCTCGGACGACTCGTTGTTCACGATCCGCGAGGTGGCCTTGTCGTACAGGATGGGAACGGTGTAGCGCCCGGTGTAGCCGGGCTCGACCCCGAAGTAGATGGCGCTCAGGCGGTCGTGTCCGTGCACCCGGTCGCCCGTGGCTCCGTCTGCGCCGCGAAAGAAGGACCAGCCCTCGTCGTCCATGAAGTGGTCGACCACGTCGACCGACAGCGCGTCCTGCAGGCCCTTGAGCGCGCGTGCGATGAGCGTTCGATGCGCCCAGGGGCAAGCCAGCGACACGTACAGGTGGTAGCGGTCGCCGGCGGCCGGGTAGGCGTCCGACCCGATGGTGTCGTGGAACGAGGTCGGCTTGCGCCGGAACTCACCGTCGGTGTTCTGGGTGGACTCGTACTCGGTGGTGTTGGGCTTGCTCATGAGCGCGTCCTCCTCGGGTAGCCTAGGCGCTCGTAGCGCCCTCGACCCGCCACTACATCGTTTCACTGCAGGAACAATCTCGATGCAGGCCATTCGAATCTCCCAGCACGGCGGCCCCGAGGCCCTCGAGCGACTCGAGCTGCCCGATCCGGTCCCCACCGCGGGCCAGATCCCGGTGCGCATGACCCACGTGGGCCTGAACCACCTGGACATCTGGGTTCGGCGCGGCGTCGAGAGCCACCGCTTTCCGTTGCCGATGGTTCCGTGCAGCGATGGGGTGGGCGTGCGCGAAGACACGGGCGAAGCGGTGGCCATCGTGCCCTTCTCGTCGTGCGACGCCTGCCGTTTCTGCCTGTCGGGGCGCCATGACCTGTGCCGGAGCTACCACATCCGCGGAGAGGGCGCCGATGGGCTGTGCTGCGAGCGGGTGCTGCTCGATGAGCGCGATCTGCTGCCCATCGGACGCCTGAAGCCTTCCCAGGCCGCCGCGCTACCGCTGTCGCTGCTCACCGCCTGGCACATGCTGGTGGGCAGGGCTGGTCTGCGGCCCGGGGACCGGGTGTTCGTGGTGGCGGGCGCTGGAGGAGTGGGGTCGCTGGCGATTCAGGTGGCGCGCCACTGTGGGGCCCGTGTCGTCGCCTCGGCCAGCACCCCGGCCAAGCGGGAGCTGTGCCTGCAGCTGGGCGCCGAGCAGGCATTCAGCCACGACGAGGCCGTGAGCGGCGTGAGGGCCTGGACCGAGCGGCAGGGCGTGGACATCGTGGTGGAGCATGTCGGTGCGGCGACCTGGGCCAGCTCGCTGCGCACGGTTCGCTGGGGAGGCACGGTGGTGACGTGCGGGGCCACCGCTGGGCACCAGGTCGAGCTGGACCTCAGGGTGCTCTTCTTCAAGCAGCTGTCGTTGTTGGGCAGCACCATGGGCTCCCGCGAAGAGATGCGACGGGCCTGGCAGGCCGTGCAGGCGGGCGCGATTGCCCCGGTGGTGGACCGGGTGCTGCCGCTGTCGCAGCTGGGTGAGGCGCACCGGCTGCTGGAGCAGCGCGAGGCCCGGGGCAAGGTGGTGGTGAAGCTGGACTGGTGACGCGGGCTACCCGCAGCCGTCGCCGTCGCAGGTGAACGTGCCGCTGGGCCCGGCGTCATAGGTCGTGCCGGACGCCTGGTGGAACACGTCGGCAGGGCGGTTTCCCTCGAACGGCGTGTCCTCGACCACCAGCCGAGTCGGGGTCTGTTGCGCGTTCAGCACGACGGCGCCTTCTGCGCGGGCACGCCCGTTGTCGATGACCGAGCCACCGACCAGGGTCACGTCCCCCGAGCCGATGTACATCGCGCCCCCGGGATTCTGCACGAACTCGGCCTGCTCCAGGACCGCCGAGCCTCCCCACGACATGAAGGCGTGCTCGCTGTGGCCGGTGAAGCCCAGCCGCACGCCGTGCAGCTCGGTGTTGTTGTACAGCCCAAAGCCGTCCGACACCTGAAACTGCATGTCCTGCAGGTACACGGGCTGCCCGCCGCTGTGCAGCAGCATCCCGATCGGGCACTCCCCTTGCACCTTGAAGCCGACCATGTCGAAGGAGCGTTCGGTCGCCTCGATGAAGTTGCAGCCCACGACGGTGTGCTCGGGACCGGCTCCTTGCACGTGCACGCCATCGGCGGTCAGCTCGAAGTGCATGTCGTAGGTGCCCGGGCACACGTACAGCGTTCCGGCCTCGTCGATGGTGCGCCGGAACTGCGGGTTGGTGAACTCGCGAACGTTGCCAGAGTCGGCCTCGAACCAGATCTCGCCCCGTCGTCCGTCGCAGCGGTCCCCGATGCCCTCGTGCAGGAGGGGTGCGCAGCCGGCGAACAGGGTCGCCAATGGAAGCAGTATCTTCATGAAAGCCGCATAGTAGCGACATCGTGGACGCGCAAGACATCCGCGTGGATCTTGCCCCCGCCAGGCCGTTCTATTGGCTGTGTCACCGGACGGGACGGCACTCTGCCGAAGCGCCCCACCAGGTGAGACACAAGACCCCCGGAACCCAGGATTGACCCGCACCGTGAAATCGCTCCTCGCCCTCGCCACCATCGTCATGCTCGGCGCCACGCTGCACGGCACGCAGCAGTCGCTGACCGTCGAGGCGGCCCTGGCCGACGACACCGTCGAGGCGATGGCGATCGGCTAGTCGAACGGTATGGCGACTGCACAGGCACGGAGGCCTGTGCTCCTTGGCCCCCACCGCCGAGATGGTCGCTACCGGGTAGGCGACGGGCCTGGCTTGCGCAGCCAGAGCACGTAGAAGCGGGTGACCAGCGGCCCCGGACCCTCCCGGGCCAGCGGCCACTCCCACAAGCCCTCGCAGCGCTCGGGCAGAGCCGCAGCGAGGGCTTCGCTGCGCCAGGCCCTGGCGGGCAGGTGCATGCCGTGGCTTCGGGCCAGCGCGCGGGCGGCCATCCAGATGGGCCTCGCCACCTGGGTCGCCGACAGGTCGAAGCCCAGGAAATCGGCCATGGGCCGCACTTGTGCCTCGAGCCCGTTCGCGACCGCGATCCTGGCCAGGTCTCCGAAGTGGATGCTGACCTCGGGGTGGTCGAGCTGCACGGCCTCTTCGGGGGCGCCCTCGGGCGAGCCGAACTCGGACAGGTAGGCGTGGCCGCCCGGTGCCAGGACGCGGGCCACCTCTTCGACGAAACGCCAGGCTCCGATGTTGTACAGCGAGCCTGGGGGCAGGGGGTGCAGGCCGTAGCGCTGGAGCCGCTCGTCGACACCGGGCGTGTCGCGCGGGCCCGCGCTCATGTCGGCGATGACCTCGTTGTTGAGCACCAGGTCGATGCTGGCGTCGGGCAGGGGCAGGCGGGTGCCGTCGGCGATGAAGCCCGGCGAGTCGGGCAGCCGGGACGCCTGCGTGCGCAGCAGCTCGGGCGACAGGTCGGCCCGCAGGTACCGGCTGGAGCTCGACCGGGCGCACTGCCAGAAGGCCTGGGCCAGCTCGCCGGTGCCACCCCCGACCTCGAGGATGCGACCGGCCTGGGGCACGGCTCCCATCGCTGAGAGGGCGTCGAACAGCGCCTCTCCGAAGCGGCGATCGCCCAGCCCGGGGTGGGGCACGCCGTGGGCGTGGGCCACGGTGGTCTCGCGGTCGTCGAAGTGGGTGGCGCCGTCGGTGATGTGGTCCAGGTGGTACTCGGCCAGGGTGGTCTGGCCGTGGGTGCCGCGCTGGTCGTGGGTGCGGGCATGGCTGTCGCGGGGCAGGCCGACGGTGCGCCACAGGGTGGGGTCGGGGCGGGCTGGAGGGCGGTCGCGCACCTCCACGGCCTGGACCTCGGCGCTGGTCCAGCGCGCGGGCACCGCGGCCTCGGTGTTGCCGTCGAGCCCGCGCCACAGCTCGACCTGCTGGGCGGTGATGGGCTCGGCGCGGTAGGCGTGACCGCCGGCGGTGTGGTGATCGGGAACCGGGACCCACAGCGCGGGGCGGTCGGGCAGCAGCAGCACGTTGCGCTTGCGAAGGGGGAAGCTGGGGGCGCGGCTGGTGCTGAGCATGGCCAGGCGGTCGAGCCGATGCACGACCGCGGCGTAGCGGGGATCATCGAGGTGGTCGAGGGTGTCGGCCCCTAGCCGGACCGAGCGGCCCGATCGCTCGTCGAAGAGCACCTGCTCATCGCCGTCGGGCCAGGTGCGAACGCGGTCGTGCAGGGCACTCACGGCGTGGTGTGGATGCGCTTGTGGGGACCGACGCCCTCGATCTCGAAGGGCTCGCCCACCACGTCCCACCCGTTCTTGGCGTAGAAGTCGGCGGCGGTGGTGCGGGCGTTGGCCCAGATGGGCTCGCCCACGTCCCGAACCACCTGCCGCAGCAGCGCTCGGCCAACGCCCTTGCCCTGCCAGCCCTCGTCGACGGCCATGCCCCGCAGCTGCCAGGCGGCATCGGGCACGCCATCGGGCGAGGCCCCCGGCATCACGCTGGCGATGCCCACCACCTTGCCGTCATGCTCGGCCAGCCAGTGCCGGGTGGCGGGGTCGTCGTCGCCGGCCCAGATCGCGGTCTCGCGTGCACGTCCCTTGCGAAGCACAGCGTGCCGCAGGTCGACGACCTCGCCGCTTCGGCACGCGCGCACCGTGATCTCGGGCATGGCTTGCTCCATCGCGGTCAAGGGGGCTCGCAAGATGCCGCCCACCAGCGCGCGGACCAGGTCGAAGGCGAACTGGAGGATGCGCTGGAAGAGCCGCTCGATCACTCCGCGTTCAGGACCTTCTGGGTGAGCAGGCGGCCGAACTTGTACAGGCGCTCGATCTTGGGCGTGCCGTCGGGGTCGAACTCGAGCCAGGTGCCGTCGGGCTCACCGTTCTTCCACACGCCTTCTTTCCACTTGTTGCCGTTGTCGTGCCAGTACAGCCAGGGCCCGGTCTCTTTGCCGTTTGCCTTCTCGCCTTCGGCGCGCTTCTGGCCGTTTTCGTGGTACTCGATCCAGATGCCCTCGGCCTTGCCCTCGTAGTAGATCTCTTCGGTCTCGATCTGGCCGGACATGTAGAAGGTCTTGAAGGTGCCTTCGCGGCGGTTGTTGGCCCAGCTGCCCTCGAGCTTCTTCTCGCCCGTCTCGTGGAACTCGATGTAGCCGCCCTCGTTGATCCACTGGCCCGCCGGCGTGAAGCGCATGCACCACACCTTCATGCCCTCGGGAGGGGGCTTGCCCTTCTTTTCGGTGCCCTCGGGGCACACCAGAGCCGGGTAGGGGTCGACCTCCTCGACGATCTCGACCGGGTCGGGCTTCTTGGGGCAGCCCAACAGAACGGTGGGGAGCATGAAGAGGAGCAGAGCGCTGCGCATGTGTCGGTTCTCCGTCAAAGGCGGTCTTACAGGGCGGACGGGTGTTGATCAACCCCCTTGGTCCGGGTACCCACGTTGCCTGCCGGAGGTTGCATGACCAGCGTTCTGTTGCTGGTGCTGCTCGGGACGACGTCCTCGAGTGCGCAAGAACAAGACGAGGCCAGCGTTCCCTGGCCGCTTGCCCAGCTCGAAGCCGCGGGGCGCGCGGCCATCGAGCCGAGCGTGATCTCAGCAGCGCCTCCAGTCGTGCTGGCCAATGCCACCGTGATGACGGCCGCCGGCGACGTCCATCGGCGGGGTTTCGTGGTGCTGCTCGATGGCCAGATCTCCCAGGTCGGCAGCGGCGACGCACCCTCCGTCGACGGGGCAACGGTGATCGACGCCACGGGGCACTGGATCACCCCTGGGCTCATCGACACCCACAGCCACCTGGGCGTGTACCCGTCGCCCGGCGGCCGTGCGCACTCCGACGGCAACGAGGCCACCGCGCCCACCACGCCCGACGTGTGGGCCGAACACTCCTTCTGGCCGCAAGACCCCGGCCTCGAGAATGCCGTCGCAGGTGGCATCACCACCATCCAGGCGCTGCCCGGGTCGGCCAACCTGGTGGGCGGCCGCGGGGTGGTGATGCACATGGTTCCGCACCGTGGCAGCCGGGCCATGCGCTTCCCGGGTGCGCCCGAGACCATCAAGATGGCCTGCGGCGAGAACCCCAAGCGCGTCTATGGCGACAAGGGTGGGCCGAGCACCCGCATGGGCAACGTGGCCGGTCACCGCGCGGCCTTCATGGCGGCGGCCCAGACCATGCGCGAGTGGGAGTCCTACGCCGCCCTTCGCGCCGAGTGGGACGAGAAGAAGTTGGCCTGGGACGCGGCGTCCGAAAAGGAGCGCAAGAAGGGCAAGGTCGAAGACCCCGAAGACGAGCCCGAGCCCCCAGCCCGGGATCTGGCCGCCGAGACGCTCATCGGCGTGCTGCGCGGCGAGGTGCTGGTGCAGATTCACTGCTACCGTGCCGACGACATGATCTCGATGATGCAGATCGCCGACGAGGCTGGCTTCTCGATTCGCTCCTTCCACCACGCGCTCGAGGCCTACAAGATCCGCGACCTGCTGGCCGAGCGCGACATCGCCGCCAGCACCTGGGCCGACTGGTGGGGCTTCAAGCTCGAGGCCTACGACGGCATCCGCGAGAACGCCGCCATGCTGCACGACGCCGGCGGGCGACCCATCATCCACTCCGACTCGGCGATCGGCATCCAGCGCCTCAACCAAGAGACCGCCAAGGCCTGGGCCGCGGGCCAGCAGATGGGGCTCCGCATCAGCGAAGACGAAGCGCTGCGCTGGATCACCATGAACCCAGCCTGGGCGCTGGGCATCGACGACCAGGTCGGCAGCCTGGAGCCCGGCAAGCGGGCCGATGTGGTGGTGTGGGATGCCTACCCGTTCAGCGTGTACGCCGGCGCACGCTACGTGTTCGTCGACGGTGCGCTTCGCTACGACGCCGACAACCAGGGCCCACCGTGGTCGGACTTCGAAGTGGGCCAGGAGGTGGGCCGATGAGCGCGCTGCTGCTGCTGTCGGCGCTGGCCATGCCCGCTCAGGGGGCGTGCACGGCGCTGTCTGGCCCAGAGGCCAAGGTCTGGCTGCCCGATGGAACGGGCCGCGATGTGGCCGTGGTGATGGTCGACGATCGCATCGATGCCGTGGGCACCTTGAGTGAGCTCGTGGTCGACGAGGCTGGCAAGGCCGCCACGTGGAAGGGCCAGCCCTGCGATCACATCGACATCACCGGCATGGTGGTGACCCCGGGTTTCATCGAGGTCACGGGCAGCCTGGGCCTGGTCGAGGTGGGTCTGGAGCACGGCACCGTGCAGGGCGACCCTGGCGTGGCCGACCCCATTCGGGCGGCGTTCCGCGTGGTCGATGCGTACAACCCCCTGTCGTCGCTCATCCCGGTGACCCGGGTGTCGGGGGTGACCTCGGCGGTCAGCGCGCCGTCCGGAGGGCGGGTGGCCGGTCAGGGAGCCTGGGTCGATCTGGCCGGGGCCACCCAGGCCCAGGCCGTCGTCGACCCCTCGGTGGCCATGTTCGCGTCCATTGGCGGCAGCAGTCCGGCGCAGGGCCTGCGCGAGCTGCGCGAGCTGCTCGACGACGCGCGCTGGTACGCGCGCCACGGCGACGCCGTCGAGCGAAACGCGGCTCGCCCCCTGCGCGCGGCTCCGCGTGATCTGGCCGCGCTGGGGCCGGTCATCGATGGCGAGCAGCCGCTGGTGATCCGGGCCGATCGCGCCTCCGACATCGAGGCGGTGCTGCGCTTTGCGGCCCAAGAGGGCGTCGAGCTGGTCATCCAGGGAGGCGCCGAGGCCTGGATGCTCGCCGACCAGCTGGCGGCCGCCCATGTGGCGGTGGCCGTCGACCCGACGGTGTATGGGCCCGGCAGCTGGGGCCAGATCCATGCCCGGCCCAACAACGCGGCCATCCTGGCCGGCGCCGGGGTTCAGGTCATCATCAGTGGCGGCTGGACCCACAACAGCCGCCTGCTCCCCCAGCTGGCAGGCAACGCCGTTCGCGGTGGCCTAAGCGAGAAAGACGCCATCCTGGCGGTCACCCTGAACCCCGCCACCGCGTTCGGGGCCAGCGAGCACGGGCGCATCGCCCCGGGCGCCCGCGCCAACCTGGTGGTTTGGGGCGGCGACCCCTTCGAGCTCGACACCCCCATCGAGGCGCTGTTCATCCGCGGCGAGCCCATCGAGCAGCGCTCGCGGCAGACCGAGCTGCGCGATCGCTACCGGCAGCTGCCCGGCAGCCCGGTGCCGCCGCTGGAGCTTCCGTAGCGCGGTGCTGAGTGCCCCGGCTTGGCCGGGTGCTCACCGCCTCAGAACTTCGTCTTGAAGCCCACGTGCGCGCCGTCCTTGCTCACCAGGCCCGTCAGGCCCACACCCACGGCCGCCAGGCCGGTGACGGCCGAGCCGATCACCAGCATGTTGGTGGTGCTGCGTACGCCGATGACGTCGTCCTGGTTCAGGCTGGGGTCGTCCAGGTTGCCCGCGGTCACCGCTGCGGCGCCGTACATGGCGCCGGCCACGATGCCCAGGCCGCCGCCGATGGCCAGGTTGACCACCTTGGGCCCGCCGTTGCCATTGGGGTCGGGGATGGGATCGGGCAGCTTGACGGGGTCGCCCGTCTTGGTGCCATCGCCAGGGTTGGTGGTGTCGCCGGTGGCCTCGCCTTCGGTGGAGCCGTCGCTGGCCTCGTCGGTGCCTTCACCCTCGGCGCCTTCGCCCTCGGCGGTCTCGTCGCCCGTCTCGCCCTCGGTCTCAGCGGTGTCGGTCGCGGTTTCGTCGCCGCCTTCGGCACCGTCGGTGGCTTCGGCCTCTGAGCCTTCGTCGCCGCCTTCGGCTTCGGGGTCTTCGCCTTCGTCGCCGCCCTCGGCCTCGGGGTCTTCGCCCTCGGCAACCGCGTCACCGCCCTCGGGGTCTTCGCCCTCGGGGTCTTCGCCTTCGGGGTCTTCGCCTTCGGCCACGGCTTCGTCACCGCCCTCGGGGTCTTCGCCCTCGGGGTCTTCGCCTTCGTCGCCGCCTTCGGCCTCGGGATCTTCGCCCTCGGCGCCGTCTTCTGGGTCGGTGCCCTCGGCGATGGCCTCGTCGCCGCCCTCGGGGGTCTCGTCGCCGCCGTCTTCGGGCTCGTCACCACCCTCGGCCTCGGCGGCAGCCGCAGCGGCTGCGGCCTCTGCCTCGGCAGCGGCTGCTGCTTCGGCCTCGGCTTGGGCCTCGGCGGCCGCAGCGGCTTCGGCTTCGGCCTCGGCTGCGGCTGCTGCCTGGGCTTCGGCCTCGGCTGCGGCGGCGGCTTCGGCGGCTGCGGCTGCGGCGTCGCCAGCTGTGCTACCCGCGTCGGTTCCCGAGCCGTCGGCGACCACTCCGCCGCCGGTGTCCCCGCTGTCGCCACCGGCCTCGTCGGCCTTGAAGCCGTACGGGTTCTCGGCGGCGTCGGCGACCGCTTCGTAGGGAGTGGGTGTCCAGACTTCGGGATCGGGTGCTTTGGGGGGCTTGCCGCCGGGCTCGCCCAGGAGATCGGTGCGGAAGCGGGCACCGTCTTGCCAGTAGGCCACCACGATGTTGCCCTTCTTGTCGGTCACCTGGATGAGGTTGGGCACCTCGGCTCGTGCACGCGGCTCGGTGATGAAGTGCCCGTTCATGTAGACGCCACCCTTCTTGGGGTAGGCCAGGCTGGCGTCGGGATTGCCGCCGAGCGGAGGCTCGTCGACCCACTCGAGCATCTCGACGTAAGGCGGTGTTTGCACGACGTTCTCACCGCTCCAGGCGAGGCCGGGGGATGCGTAGCGCTGCAGGTTGGCCCAGCGAATGGCGGCGTCTTCTTCTTGCTGGAAGAAGAAGACCATGGACAGCTGGCGACCGAATCGCCCGAGCAGGCCCTGCTGGGCAATGCCGTCCAGGCAGACGATCTTCTTCTGCGCCGTGGACAGGATCACGGCGGCCTGGTTGAGCTTGAACGCGCCGATCGCTTGGTCGACCGCATCCATCTCTTGCGACCACTGGTCGTGGGTGTAGGTCTCGGTGCAAAACTCTGGAGGAGTGGCCGCCAGGGCCTGCGCCGAGAGGCTCATGGATGCCAGGAGCGCTGCCGCTGCCTTGTTCATGTGGGTCGTCCCTCTGGGGCCTGAATGCACAGTCGGTGAAGGGTACCAGGGTCTGCCGTGTCGCGGTAGACAAGAAGCCGTGGCATGATTCGCACCGTCGTGCGACACCATGAAACCCGCGAGGAGCGCACCCTGTGCCAAGAATTGGACTGATTACCGTTGCGACCGCCCTGTTCGTCGGCTGTGCGCCCCCGCCCGAGGTGGCCGGAGGCGGCGGGTCGACCGACCCACGCATCGAGCTCATCGCCCCGACACCGGGCACCGAGATCACTGTCGACGAGACGGGACACATCGAGTTTCAGATCGCCGTGTTCATCGACAACTTCGTGTTCGACCACGGGCTCGCCGACACCGAGCCGACCGACGGCGTCGGGCACTTCCATGTCGAGTTCAACAGCCAGTACCTGGTGGCCCCCGACGAGCTGCTGTCGACCGTGGGCGACGACGGATTCTCGGCTGGCGACCAGCTGCAGGTGCGGGTGATCCTGGCCCAGAACAACCACGAGTTCGTCACGCCCAACGTCTCGGCACTCGTCGAGCTGCCCATTGTGGCGGCACCCGAGGACACCGGCGCCGAAGACACCGGCGGCGGCTGAGGCTCGAGAGCGCTACGCCGCCAGTCGCGCCTTGCGCTCGGCCTTGCGACGCGCCTTCTCGATGTCCTGGCGCTCACGCTCGGTGCCCACGTAGGGCTCGCGCGTGCCCATCAAGATGTCCATGTACGGACGGGTGACGCACCAGTTCTTCTCTTGGTCGGGGCCCATGTGGTGGTCGTAGTGCCACGGCAGGTGCTCACGTGCCCACTCGGGGTCGAGGTGGGAACGCTTGTGCAGCCGGTAGTAGCGAACGCCGCAGTACAGCATGGTGGCGGTGAAGAAGGGCGCGACCGGGAACAGCGGGGCCAGCACCAGGCCGCTGGCGGCCAGCGCGGCCACCTCTTTGGCCTGCGCGTGGGTGCCGAACACGCTGCGCTTGTAGTCGTTGTCGACATGCCCGTTTCGCCGCGCGGCCTTGTGGTGCTCGTGGAAGTGGAAGGACCAGAAGCTGCGCTTGTCTTTGCCCAGCCCGTGAAGCACGTACTTGTGCACCACCCACTCAGTGACGTTGGCGGCTGCGAGGCCCAGCGGGATTCCGATCATGGTGGCTCCATAAAACTGACGTCGTCGTCATATATATTTATGACACGTCCGTCAGTTTCATGCAAGCACAAAGGGAGCGAGGTCGCTCATCACCCCCAGCCGCCGCCTCCAGGCGTGGTCACCCGCACGCGATCGCCAGGCGCCAGGGCGATCTCGGTCCCGTCCCACGCGGCCCAGCGCCCGCCGCGGCGCACCTCGTCGCGGCCCGGTGCGCCCGGCTCGCCCGTGCCCAGACCGGGGGCCCCGCCGTCGCGGCGAGTGGCCAGCAATGCGGCCTGTGCCGGGGCCGTCACCTCCAGCTCGCGAACCAGGCCGCGGCCGCCGGAGTGCGTGCCCGCGCCCCCGCCTTCGTCCCGCAGCGCGAACCGGCGCACGCGCAGCGGTAACCTGGCCTCCAGGACCTCGGGATCGGTCGCCCGCGTATTGGTCATGTGCACCTGGCGCCCGCTGGCTCCGGGTCCCGCTGGCGATGCCCCCTGGCCCCCTCCGATGGTCTCGTAGAAGGCCCAGCCGTCGCCGCCCAGGGTCAGGTTGTTCATGGTGCCAGCGGATGCTGCTCTCGCACCCGCTGCGCGCAGCAGCAGGTCGACCAGGCGCTGCGAGGTCTCGACATTGCCCCCGGCCACGGCAGCATGGGGCGGCGGGTCGAGCAGCGAATCGGCGGGGACGCGAATCTCGACGCGGCGCAGGGCCCCCTCGTTGAGCGGGATGGGCTCGGCCACCAGCAGGCGCAGGGTGTAGAGCACCGCAGCCCGAACCACCGCACCGGGGGCATTCAGGTTGCCGCCGTGCGGGCCACCGGTGCCGGTGAAGTCGACGTGCAGGCGCTCGCCGTCGGTGTGCAGCCGAACCACCAGCGGAATGCCGGCGATGGCGTCGTGGGCGATGCCGCTGGGCAGGCGGGCGAGCAAGCGGTGCACCGCCTCGTCGGCCACGTCTTGCAGGTGGGCCATCCAGGCGTCGATCGTGGCCGGCGGGCCCAGCTCGCGCAGGAGCCTGGCGGCGGTCGCGTTGGACGCGATCTGCGCCTCCAGGTCGGCCAGCACGGTCTGGGGCTGCCGGCACCCCACCAGCAGGGGTCCCAGGTCGCGCAGCTGCCCATCGTGCAGCAAGGGCTCGTGCCGCAGCACGAAGCCCTCCTGGTGCAGGTGCTCGCTGTGCGGAGGCATCGACCCGGCGGTGATGCCGCCCACGTCGGCGTGGTGCCCCCGGCTGGCCACGAACCAGCGACGGCCACCCGCGTGCACCGCCCGGATGACGGTCAGATCGGGGAGGTGCGACCCTCCGGCGGCCGGGTCGTTGCACACCCAGGCCTGATCGTCCGGGGGGTCGGGAATGGCCTGGAGCAGGTCGCGAACCGTCTCGCCCATCGCCCCCAGGTGCACCGGGATGTGCGGCGCGTTGGCGACCAGGCGTCCGGAGCCATCGAACACCGCACACGAGAAGTCCAGGCGTTCGCGGATGTTCACCGAGCGGGCCAGGCGGCGGAGGGTCTCGCCGGCCTGCTCGGCCACGGACATGAAGCGCTGTCCCCACAGCGCAACCCCAAGCGGGGTGCGCGCCGTCGACTCGGGCTTGGTGGTGGGCTGCGCCTGCTCGATCCACAGGAGTCCCCGGTGGTTCCGGGCGGTCCAGCCGGCGGGCACCCAAACCGAGGTGGTGGGGCAGGACAGGCGCAGCGGGCCGGTCGCGACGTGGTCGCCGAGGTTCCAGGGGTCGGGGTCGCTGTGGGGTGGCTCGGGGCTCGGAGCCAGGGTGCGCACGCGCGCGTTCACCACCTCGATGGCGTGGTCGGGGCGGTCGAAGCCGTAGCGGGCGCGGTGTTCGCACATGAAGGCGCGCCGCACTTCGTCGAGGCTTGCCCCGGCGGTGACTTCGACTTCGACCGGGTGATCGGTGCCGGCATGCCTCACGTCTAAGGAATCGCGCCGCTCTCCGAGGTCGGGAAGCTGGGCCGCGAGCCTGTCCAAGACCGCCCGGAGCTCGACCCAGCATGCATCGAGCGGCTGCCAGATGGCGGCCACGGCGAGTTCCTCGCGGCGCGCCAGGCACTGGCCCCATGCCGACAAGGCCGCGGAACAGGGGTGCACCAGCACCGTGCCGATGCCCAGCCGCGCGGCGACCGCGGCTGCATGCTGGCCGGCGGCTCCGCCGTAGCTCACCAGTGCGTGGTCACGCACGTCGATGCCGCGTGCGCTGGCGATGCGCCGAACCGCGGCCGCCATCGCCTCGCGGGCGACGTCCAGGAAGGCGCTGGCGTCGCCGGGGAGCTGCACCCGGCCAACGTCGAGGGGAGGGTCGAAGGCCTGGGCGTCTACCAGGCCCATGGCCAGCGCGGCGTCGGTGACCGTGGGGGGGCCGCCGCGGCCGTAGCACTGGGGCCCGGGGTCGGCGCCGGCCGAGCTTGGTCCCACGAACAGGGAGAGCCCGTCGCTGGACAGGATCGAGCCCCCGCCGGCGGCGATGGTCTCGACCTCGAGCATGGGCCGCCGAACGCGGACGCCGGCCACGCGCACGTCGCCGGTGCGGCGGGGCAGATCGCGCTCGACGTCCACCTGGCACACGTCGGTGCTGGTGCCCCCCATGTCGAGCCCGACCGCCCGGCGAAAGCCGGCCTGCCGCGCCACCTGGGCCACCGCCAGCACACCGCCCGCGGGCCCGGACAGCACCGCATCGGGAGCTCGGAGCTGGGGTGCCGGCGCCAGGCTGCCATCGCTGCGCATCGCCAGGGCCGTGCCAGGGATGCGGTCTCGGTGCAGGGACGCGCGCAGAACCGGGGTGATGGCCGCGTCCACCAGTGTGGTCTCGATGCGCGCCAGGTAGCCGGTCTCGCCGCTGACCTCGTGCCCCAGCGCGACGAAGGGCGCCTTGGCCAGCATGGCCCCGACGGCGGCTTCGTGGCTGGGATTGCGGTGGCTGTTGAGCAGCACCACCGCGATGGCGTCGAAGCCGTCCAGCGCGAGGTCGCCGGCCTCGAGGGGCTCGAGCTCGTTGCCGTGCTCGTCGATGCGCCCGCCGACCTCGAAGACGGCGCTGCACAGGGGCTCGGGCCACAGGGCGTCGGGGTCGAAGATCTGCGGCCTGGCCATGTCGCCGATGCGCACCAGATCAGCGAATCCGCGGGTGACCACCAGGGCCGTGCGAACCCCCCGCCGCTCCAGCAGCGCGTTGGTGGCGACGGTGGTGCCGAAACACAGGGGTCCAACCGCCAGCTCACCCACGACCGCCTCGTCGGACCGCACCTTGTCGACGCGCACCCGACCGCCTTCGAGCACGACCAGGTCGGTGAAGGTGCCGCCGCGATCGACGAAGCTGCGGGGTCCTTTCATCGGGTGTTCACACTCGCTCGACCGTCGTTTCACCGGCGCCTCAACTGGGCTTCAGATCGCGGTCCTACGTTGTCTCCCACACAGGAGGTGTCCATGTCCAATCTCAACAAGGCGGCCGGAGCTCTGGCGCTGATCACATCGGCGGGGCTGCTGGTCGGGACGGCCCTGGGCGGCTGGGCGGTGGTGACCACCATGGCCACCGGTGCGGCTCCGCAGCTGGCCATCCCCCAGCTGGCGTCGGTGGCCAGCTACGCGATGCCGGCGTTCATGGGCCCGGCCGCGGGCATGACGGTGGTCGAGCTCGCCACCAACGCGCTGCTCTCGGTCGGGGCACCGGTCGTGATGCTCATGGGCGTGCTGGGGCTGGGCTCGGGAGCCGCCGGTGCCGCCCTAACAGGCCGCTGAAATACTCGTTCCTCGCATTTCAGCGACCTGCTTCTACCATTGCCGGCACCGCCGCCTTCAGACTCGGCAAGTCCGGCCGCCGACTCGACGATTGAGTTTGGCCGGTGGTTTTCGCATTCTCGAGGAATCGCCGATTCGGCAGCCGGACCTGCCGAGGGCGGCGGATGCCTCGGTCGCAGCGCCCTGAAAAACCCGGCAAGCCGGGTTTTTCAGCACCCTGCTGGTGCGAGGCTGACGCCAGGCGTCACTCGACCGGGGTGTCCGCCACCGCGCGCACCCAGTCTCGGATTCGCTCGTCGATTCCGTCGCGGCCCAGCTGGTTGGTGCCGTGGGCGCCGGGGTCGTAGAACCAGAACTCCCACGCGTCGGGGGCGTCGGGCTCGATGCCCTCGGCCCAGCTGCGCTCGCGGTCGCTGTTCTCGTACATGAAGAAGCTCGGCCGCACGGGCATGTCGCCGATGGCTTGCTGGTTCTCGGTGTATGGGCCCGCCGACAAGAAGCCCGTCGCCGTAGGAGGCGTCCAGCCCTCGGCGGCGGCGTCGGACGCGTAGTCCGCGACAGAGGTGGTGCCGTTGCTCGCACCGATCAGCACGATGTCTCCGGCACCATCGGCAACCAGCTTGCCCACCGCAGCGGCCACATCGAGGCGCCCGAGCGGGCCTTGGTAGGCATCGACGGCGTCTCCGTCGGACTCGCCGGCTCCGCGCCGGTCGATGGCCAGGACCGACCAGTCCTCGGTGGCCAGCAGCTGCACGAAGGCTTCGGGCCAGCTGGTGCGGTCGAAGTTGGGCGGGATCATGTGCACCAGCACGACGGCCGGGCGGCTGGGGTTGGCCGCGGGCGTGTAGTCGGCGCGCAGCGTGATTCCGTCGTCGGTCTGCAGGTCGACGACGCCGCCGACGGGGGGGATCCACGGGTCTTCGGGCGTGCAGGCGAGCAGCAGGGCCAGGGTGAGCATGGGCGTCAGATGCCTGTGGGCTGCGCTGGCTTCAGTTGTCCAGGGCGCCGGCGTCGATCCAGTCGGCAACCAGCTGGATGCGGGTGGCGTCGAGCCCGGCGGGGGGCGGCATGGGGTCACCTTCGATGCCCTCGTCGCCTTGCAGCTTCTTGATCAGGTAGCTGCCGGCGCTGTCTCCGGCGATGACCCGGGTTTCGCCCTCGGCGTCGCTGGCCGGCACGCCGACCAGCTGGCCATAGATGTCGGCACTGGCGTCGACGTCGAAGTCGCCGGCGCCGCCCTCGTGGCAGGTTGAGCCCAGACCACAGCTGGGCAAGAACACGTCGTCTCGAACCTCGGAGTACGTGGGCTCGCCGGCGCAGCCGGTGGCCATCAGGAATACAGCAAGCAGGCGGATCATGAGGGCTCCGTGAGCGGTGTTGGCGTCAGCTGCGGCGCCAGACCGCGTTGACCATCAGCTCGGACTCACACTTGGAGCACGCGGGAATGCCCTGGGTGATCTTGTCACCCGGCACCTTGTTGAGGGTGTTGCACTTGGCGCACACCACCCCCTCGATCTCCTGGATGGGCCACGCGCCGTACAGTGGGTTCTCGCAGTGGGCGCACTGCAGGTTGGCGCGCCGCAGGATGGGAAGGATGCGGTTGACCGTGTCGCAGTTTCGGCATCGGTGGATGCGCTTGGGGCGGGTGAGCTGCCGGGCGAGCATGACCACACCGACCTGAAGCAGTCCGTACACCACGATGAGCAGCACGGCCGCGAGCGTGCCTTGCAGCATGCCCATGGCGTCGATGGCCGCCACCAGCACCGCGTAGTAGGCGCCCAACAGCGGGATGGCGAGGGCCACCACCAAGACCAAGCCGCCGATGTCGGCCTGCCGGTCGCGGCCCTCGACGGCGATGGGGGCTTGGCTGATGCGCTCTTCGCGGGGGGCGAGCTCGGGGATGGACGCCGGGCTTCGCACCGAGCGCTTGCGAGGCAGGCGCAGGCGGCCGGTCTCGAAGGTGGGCGGATCTTGAGGGTCGGGGTCGGACTTCTTGAGATCGATGTAGGGGCGGCCGTCGCGGTTGCTGACGCGCCAGTCCTTGCCGTCGTCGCGGGTGAAGCGGTTGAGGGAGGACAGCAGGTTGGGGCGAATCTCTTCGCCATCGAGCGTCTCGTCGCTGGTGCCGCAGATGAAGCGGATGCGCCGGCTCCAGAGCTCGTCGGACTGCCCCAGGACGATGCTCACCAGCTCGTCGGTGAGCTCTTTGTCGAGGTCGTGCAGATCGACGTGGATGGCGTTTTCTTCGGCGCGGACGTGGGTCTCGGTGGTCCAACGCTGCAAGCTGCGCCCCTGCAGCTTGGCGGCCTTGTCGGAGACGCCCTGCAGCAGGTCGCGAAGTCGCTTGCTGTCGTCTTTTGCGCCGAGCCGCGCCAAGTCAGTCCGCCGAGTCGATGAGCGCGCCCGGATTCAGGATCCCGCGGGGATCCAGCGCGCCCTTGGTGGCACGCAGCGCTCGGGTGAAAGGTTCTGGAACTTCTTTGTCGTACCACGGCCGGTGCAAACGCCCCACTCCGTGATGGTGGGTGATGGACGCGCCGTTGCGAATGAGCGCATCTGCGGCGGCCCAACGAATCTCGGCCCACTGGTCGGTCTCTTCGCCGCGGCGGGCTGGAGCCATGACGGTGTATTGAGGCGCCGGGCCGTCGGGGTAGATGTGGGTGAAGCGGCACGTCACCAGGCCCTTCTGCCCGCAGACACGCTGAATGGCGCTGCGCACCGAGCGCACGATGTCGGCGTGCAGATCGTGGAACTTGTCCCAGCTGACCGACGTCTCGAAGGTGTCGACGATGACGCCCATGCTGATGAGCGTGGTGTGCAGGTAGGGAGCCTCGAAGAAGCTCTGCCGCCACCGACCGGCGATGCCACTGTTGGGCGCTTTTTCGCCCTGGCTTCGGTAGTAGGGGCCCTCGACGGTCTCGCCCATGTGCACGCCGGTGAGCTGCAGCGTGTCGTCGAGCAGCTGGTTGACCGGTCGGTGAGACGACTCGAAGTCGAGCAGCAGCACGTGCTTGTTGTCGTTGGGCAGCTGCGCCAGCGTGGCCTCGCGCTTGTCTAGCAGGCGGCACTGCGAGGGGTACAGGCGGGCCTGGGCAATCTCGCGGACCGCGCTCACGGCGCTGTTCCACTCCTCGAAAGCGACGGTGGCCGACGCCCGGAAGCGCGGCTTGGTGCGCACGCGCATCTTGGCATCGGTGATGACACCCAGCGCCCCTTCGCTGCCCAGCGCGAGCATGCGTGGATCGGGGCCGGCGCCGCTCGATGGCACGTCGCGGGTCACGAACTCGCCGCGGGGCGTCACCATGGACACCGACATGAGCAGGTCGTCGATTCGGGTGTAGCGGGTGGCGAAGTGCCCGCCCGAGCGGGTGGCGATCCAGCCGCCCAGGGTGCTGAACTCGAAGGACTGCGGGTAGTGCCGCAGCGTGAGCCCCTTGGTGCCGAGCTGTTCTTCGATCTGCGGGCCGGTGGCGCCCGCCTGGATGTGCGCCACCATCGAGGTGTGGTCGACGTCGAGCACCTTGTTCAGGCCGCGCATGTCCATGCACACGACACCCTTGTGGGGACGCCCGCTGCACTCGACACCACCCACCACGCTGGTGCCACCGCCAAAGGGCACCAAGGCGACGCCCTCTTCGTTGCACCACGACATGATCTTCTCGATGTCCTTGGAGTGGCGCGGGTACACGATGAAGTCGGGGGCCTTGGCGAAGTCGCCGCGCATGCCCCGCAGGATGTCGCGGTAGGACTTGCCATAGGTGTGGGCGGCCCGGTTGACCGGGTGGTCGCTGCTGAACACCTTGAAGCCGCGGGGGATCTGGATGCGCGGCTCGGGCACGTCGATCTTGTCGACCGCCACGGGCGTCTCGATCTCGAGCGGGGTGAAGCCCAGCAACATCTCGAGCTGCTGGGCCAGCGCTGCCCGCGTATCGTCATCTGGGAAGCGATCGGCGTATCCCCATCCCCAGAAACTCAGCGCGCGCTTGGCCATGTTCCTCCTACCCACCAGGCAACCGAAGGTGGGACCATATCAAACATGACGAGCAATGTTCCGCAGCTGTTTCGAACCGCCGCCATGCGGCACAGCGACCACACGGCCTTGCACTACCGCGACGCCCAGCGATGGCACTCGTTGACCTGGGCCGAGTCCGAGGCCGAGGTCGCCTATCTGGCGCGAGGTCTGGCGCAGCTGGGGGTGGGCCCCGGGGTGCCCGTAGCGATTGTGTCCGAGACGCGGCGCGAGTGGAGCGCGGTCGACGTCGCCACGCTGTTCAACCGAGGCATCGTGGTGGGCGTCTACCCGAGCCTGCTCGCCGAGCAGGTGCACTACCAGCTGGCTCACTCCCAGGCGGCGGTGGTCGTGGTCGAAGATGCGGACCAGGCGCGAAAGATCGAGGCGATTCGCGACCGGTTGCCGGACGTGAAGCACGTGCTGTGCATCGAGCCGGTGGAAGGACTGCGCAGCCTGAACGACCTGCGCGCCGAGGGGGCGGCTCCCATCGCTTGGTTTCGCGCCCTGGCCGACGCGGTGCAGCCCGACGATGTCGCAACCATCGTGTACACCTCGGGCACCACCGGAAAGCCCAAGGGCGCGGTGCTGACCCACGCGAACCTGGTGTTCGTGGTCCAGGCCAGCCTGTCGGCCTCGTCGACCCGGCCTGGCGACCGGGGGCTCGTGTTCTTGCCGCTCGCCCACATCTTGCAGCGGTACGCCGGGTACGTGGGCATGACGCTCGGCACCGAGGGCTACTACGTGCCGTCCATTCCGGAGCTGCCGGCGATGCTGCAGATGGCGAGGCCCCATGTGCTGGCCAGCGTGCCCCGCATGCTCGAGAAGATCCGTGCCAAGGCGATGGCCACCGCCAAGGAGCGAGGACCGGTCGCCTACAGCGTGTTCGATTGGGCCTTTCGGACGGGCATGGAGCGCGCCGAGCGGCTGGAGCGGGGCGAGGCCGTGCCCCTGTTGCTGAGGCTTCGCTACCGCCTGGCGTTCCGGCTGGTGCTCGGCAAGGTGCGCGACAAGCTCGGCGGCGAGCTTCGAGTGCTCGCCTGTGGGGGCGCGGCGCTGCACCGCGATGTGGCCCTGTGGTTCGGTGCGCTCGACATCCTGGTGCTGGAGGGCTGGGGGCTGACCGAGACCGCGGCGCCCGTGACCTTGAACACCGAGCAGGCCTACCGCTTTGGAACGGTGGGCAAGCCCATCGAAGGCGTCGAGGTGCGCGTCGCCGATGACGGCGAGCTGCTGGCGCGGGGTCCGGGCTTGTTCCGGGGCTACTTCAAGGACCCGGAGGCCACGGCCGCGGTGATGACCGAAGACGGCTGGTTCCACACCGGCGACATCGGCGAGATCGACGCCGACGGCTTCGTGCGCATCACCGACCGCAAGAAGGAGCTGATCATCACCGCTGGCGGCAAGAACATCGCGCCTGCCCCCATCGAGAACGCCATCGCGCGCTGCCCCTACGTGGGCCAGGCCGTGGCCATCGGCAATGCCCGTCCGTACCTGGTGGCGCTGCTCGCGCCCGACGCCGACGCCATCCACGAGCTCGCCCTGCAGCAGGGCTGGCCCGACGAGCCCCTGGCCCAGCGCCTGCAGCGTCCGGAGCTGCAGCAGGCCTTCGCGGGGGCGGTGGCCGAGGCCAACCAGGATCTGGCCGGTTTCGAGCAGATCAAGCGCTGGCGCGCGCTCCCATCGGAGTTCAGCGTGGACGGGGGCGAGCTGACGCCGACGCTGAAGCTGAAGCGGCGGGTTGTGGAAGAGAAGTGGGGCGAGGTGGTGGAGGGGATCTACAGGGAGTAGCGCCGCCTCTTCCGGCGCTGCTGTGCCCGGCTCGCCCGGCTGTTGTTGACCACGACGGAGGCGATGCCCAGAACCAGCGAGCTCGCCAGTCCAAGACCGCCGATGGCGCCAAAGGTGACGATTCCGTCACCGCGAGAAGCGAGCAACAAGCTGCCGGTCCCGGCGCCCCACAGCGCCAGCGATGCGACGGCGAGCCGGGTGTTGCCGACAGCGTGATGATTCTCCAGCCACGCTGCCCCTCCCAGCGACGCCAGCGGGACCAGCGCGGTGCCGCTGAGCGTGAGCACGGCAGGACCCAACAGGTCCAGGTCGGATGCGGAGTCGACGAACCAGGCCGTGCCGCCCACCGCGACAGCCAGTCCCGCCAGCGCGCCCAGGTTCGATGCGATGAGGGGCCCCTTGAACCGGTGTTTGCGCCTGGGGCTTCTGGTTGGGCTGGGCCCCATTGGCGGCGCGATGGGTGCTGGCGGGGCCGCCCCATGACTGGCGATGCGGACCTGGACAGCGTCGCGGCACCCGGTCGCGACCGACAAGTCCCACCCGGTGGACGCAGGCTTCACCCACACCGCGCAGGTGAGGTCGAGGCTCCACAACGCATCGAGATCTTCGGCGCGCATGGGCACCACGTCGCCGGCCGGCAGGGCCGCTGATGCTGCGTCGACGGCTTGGCTGGCCAGTTGGTCGTCAGACACCGCAGCAAGGGGGTTGCGCTGCACCTCGCGCAGCGACGAGAGGGCCCGGACGAGCGCGGCCTCGTCGGCGACGTTCCACGACGCTTCGTCCTGGGAGTGAGCCGGCACTGCGAGCGTCAAGAGCAGGGGGAGCATGGACGGGGGGCTAACCGAGTGTTTGCCGCCGCCGCGCCAACAACCCCGCCAACCCCAACACCCCCAGCCCGCCGAACGGAGCCGGGCTCGAGTCGCAGCCACACCCACCGCCACGCTCGTCGGCGCGTGTGGGCGGCGGCAGGATGCCCGGCTCGTCGCACCACGCGCGATCGTCGCAGCGAAGGGCCATCTCGGTGTCCATCCACTCGAGGTAGGCAGACAAGCGGGTGTCGACCCCGCCCGTCTCGCGGCAGTCGGTGTCGTCCCAGGCGTGGCTGGTGACGCCGATGATGCGCTCGGGCTCGACGCTGTCGGTCTGGGACAGCTCCAGGAAGGTGGGCCCGCCCGAGTCGCCGTGGCACTTGCGCACGTCGTCTTCGACCTCGCCCACCTTGAACTCGGTGGGGCCGATGGCCTCGATGTGGCTGTCGCCCCACTGCTTGATGGCGTACGTGCCGGGAGGCGGCTGCTGGAAGAGCTCGACCTGTTGTTGCTGCCCCCAGCCCACCACACGGACGGGCGCGTCCTCAATCACCTCGGTGGCGTCTTCTTCGGCGGTGATGACCACCGCTGGATCGACGTCCAGCACGGGCTCGTCCAAGAAGAGCAGGGCGATGTCGGCGTTGTCGGCGAGGCCCGTCTGCAGGTCTTCGAGCGAGAAGTCGGGGTGCATCACCCAGTCCCAGGCCTCGATGGTGTCCTCGGGGAATGACGCGTTGGCGTTGGTGCCGTCGAGGTCGGTCAGATCGGCCTCGCGTGTCCAGAACACGGCCTTGTTGTCGACGGTGCCAAAGCCGGAGGTCAGCGCCAGGTCGTCCAGGCAGTGGGCGGCCAGCACCACCACGTCCGGGGCGATCAGCGTGCTGCTGCACACGAAGGTGCGAATGTGCTGGCTGCCGCCAAAGCTGGTGACATCGGCATCGAGCAGCATGCCGCCAGTCATGGGGTAGTCGTCGTCGAAGGCGTCTTCGCCGTTGATGATGAACGACGCGTCTTCGGGCGGCGGCGGTGGCTCGGCGAGTGCCGAGAGGGTCAGCAGGGCGAGCAGCATCGGACCTCCGAGAGGCGCGGATGGTACTCAGCGGCGCGTCTGCGGGTGTGCGGATGTCGTCAAAGGGGAAGTCCGCGGCGTCGAGCGCTCGTGCCGAGGCAATCAGGGCGGTGTGTAGTACCAAGCTCCACCGGCACCGAAATGCACCCGCTGGTAGCCGTGCGACGAGAACACCGACACCCGAGGGGAGCTGCCCCAGGACGTCGTTATGGTGCTGTCGCCCCAGGTGCCGTTGCTGTGGTGGAGCGTGGTGGCCGTGGGGATGTACCAAGGCTCACGGAGGGTGATGACCTGGCGCGGCTCGTAGCCCCCCAAGTTCCCGCGCGGCGAATACGCCCAGATCTGAGTGTTCCACAGTCGCTCGACCAACCTTCCCCCCCCAACGTCTACATTGAGGCGTGTGGGCAGGAACGGACCAGCGGCGCATCCGGCCTCTAAGGAGCGATTGAACGGCCAATGGACCTCGCCGTGGCGTTCCGGTGCCCACCCGTTTGCGTTCCACTCGCAGGACGAGAGGACGCCACCGTACCCATCGCCGACCTGGAGCGTGCCGCGAGCGCTCACGATCCGGACTTCGTGGGACCACCAGTGGGCGCCGTAGGCGCCACCCGAGAGTACGCTCGACCTTGCTACCCCTTGGGCGCGAAAGAGCCGGTCGTACAGACCGGCCGCGACGCGCGTTCGATGGGCGCCCACACACTCGGGGCCGAAACAGTCGTCGTCCCAGCAGTCGATGGCACCGTCGTCATCGTTGTCGAAGCCGTCCCTACACAGCTCGGTGCATGGTGCACGGTCCGCGCAATTGGCGTCTTCGCAGTCGAGGAGCCCGTCGCCGTCGTTGTCTCGACCATCGAAGCAGACCTCGGGACACTGGCCGTCGCACTCAGGGTCGCGGCAGTCGGCCATGCGATCGTTGTCGTCGTCGACGTTGTTGCCGCAGATCTCCCCGTCCCAGTCGTGCTGACAGTGCAGGGCGTTCCAGCACTGGGCGTCGTCGCAGTCGGTCGCACCGTTGTCGTTGTCGTCGATGCCGTTTTCGCAGGCCTCGGCCGTCGGGCAAGCGGGATCTCCCGCTGGACAGTCGCACGCTGCGCTCACCCAACACCACGAGTCCAGGCAATCGGCCAGTCCATCGCCGTCGTCGTCGAACCCGTTTGCGCAGTCCTCTGCGCACTCCGGCATGCGTCCGCATGTCGAGTCGTCTTCACAGTCGACCAGCCCGTCGCAGTCGTCGTCCACCCCGTTGTCGCACTGCTCGGCGCTGGGCTCACATGGCTCGGGGCTTGGGCAAGAGAGGAGGAGAACCAGGAGGATCGACGTCATCGCCCGTCAGTGTCGCCTGCGCCCAAATCCGTCAGTCGGTACCGAAATCGAAGGGGTAGGTCACGATGACCGTGCCTCCGGCCTCGGGCTCGGGGAAGATCAGGCCCTCGATCACGCCGTCGATGCAGGCCTGGGCCCCGTCGTCGTTCAGCGTGGACGACTTGGCGTAGCTCTGGGTGACCGCGCCGTCGGCCGCGATGGTGAACCGGTGCACGCTGGAGCCTGCCAGCTCCGGATTGTCCACCAGCGCGCGCTCGTAGCAGAAGCCGATGCGCTGCCGGGCCTCGTCGATGACCTCGTCGATATCGAACCGGGACATGCCGCCCTGGATCTGC
Source organism: Myxococcota bacterium (assembly GCA_965216925.1). Lineage (GTDB taxonomy): Bacteria > Myxococcota_A > UBA796 > UBA796 > CAYYHT01. Next base: position 815,977 of record CBDCGT010000002.1, read on the forward strand.
ACCCGGGCGGGCTCGTCGGGGGCGAGCACGCCGACGACGGGCGACGGGTCGGCGCTGGCCGTCTCGATGACACCCACCTCGGGAATCGCGGGCAGCACGCTGGTGATCACCGCGACGTCGCCCTTGGTGTCCAGCTTGAACTTGGAGGGGTCGGGCCACACCTGGCCAAACTGGCCGCTGTCCTCCATCTCGCCGGCGGCAAAGACGATGTCGGGGAAGCCCGTGTCGACCACGACCGGCAGGGCGCGCTCGAGCAGCACCACGGGTGCCGCGTTGTCGGGCACGATGACCGCCCGCGTGGCCTGGGCATGCCCGGCCTTCACCTGGGTGAGCAGCGCGTGCAGGCCGGCCCAGTCGTAGCTGTCGGCGTTGGTGCAGCCGCCGTCGCACGGCAGGGTGGCGTCTTCGTCGGTGGGCAGTTCGGGCAGCAGCTCGCTGTTGCCACGCACCACGATGCCGGTCTCGATCAGGCTGATGCTCAGCTGCAGCGATCCACCGCCGCCCATCGCCTGCGCGGGCTGCCAGCGACCCACCGGGCTGGGGTCGTCGACCAGCAGGGCGTGGCGGGTGATGCCTGCCTGGCCAGCCGTGTACATCACCGGGGCGACGTCGCCCCAGGGAACCGACTCGTCGAGGGCGAACAGCAGCGACTGCTCGGCCAGCGCCAGACAGCCCTGCGCCATGGCGGCCTTTCGGGCCTCGACGTGGGCGGTCAGCGCCTGGAACAGTCCGGGCATCAGCAGGCCCTTTCGCTCGTTGGACACGGCATCGCCGGCATAGCGCACCTCGTCGGGCAGGACCTGCACCACCATCCAAGCGTCGGTCTTGCTGCAGTCGGCGTTGGGCACGCCAAACGAGGTGGTGGGCATGGTGCGGGCGCCGATGGTGTCGGGAAGATCGACGGGTCCGACCGTGATCTTGCCGGCGTTGGCGGGCGAGAGAGCGAGGGCGAGTGCAAGCAGCATGCCCCCTGCTATTTCGCCCCACGGATCAGGCCACTGCTGGCCAGCATCGGGCGCAATCCCGGGAGCGCCATGTACAGCGGAATGACGTCGTCGTTTCCGGCCGCCTCGAGGGTGATCACGGGCCCAGCGCGCGTCAGGTCGACGTACGCCACCTCGACGTTGTCTTCGATGGCGCCGCTGCTGGGCAGGTTCTCTTGGGTGATGCGCCAGGGGAGCGGAGCGCGCAGGTTGGGCTTGGCGCTGGTGTTGACCTGGGGCAACCAGTTGCCTCGAAAGAGCTTGGCGGTGGAGGGCGCGGTGAAGTGGGCGTGCAGGTCGACCTCGTCGCCGTTGTCGACCAGCTCCAGCGTCTGGACGGCGGCACCGCCATCCACGAGCTCCCAGCCCACCCACTGGCCCTCCACGATGCCGACGGTGCTGTCGGGGATCTGCAGGCCGCGCTCGATGTTGGCCAGGCACACGTCCATGGTGGGGCAGCCGTTGAACACACGCGCGCCGATGCCGTGCACCTCGAGCTCCACCTCGATGGTGTCGGTCCACAGCGAGGACTGCAGCTTGATCCTGGCCGAGCGCCACGGCAGCTCACATGCCGTCGAGAGCACCAGGACAGCGCTCACCAGCCACAGGCGCCTCAGATCACACCTCCGCGCTCGAGGGCATCGGCCAGACCGGGCACATCGGTGAGGATCGGGGTCACGGGCGTCTGCTCCAGCGGCTCCTCCCACACCGTGACCTCGGTCGCCTTCTTGTGCAGCAGCCAGGTCTGGTGGGCGTCGATGCCGGTCTGGTCGGCGGTGGGGGCGTAGTGGATGCGGCGCTCGTAGTCCTGTCCCTCGATGTGGCGGCTGTCGCCGTAGGCCACCACCATGCGCGTCCTGGTCTTCTTGCCGCGGCCGGTGCGCTCGATGCCAACGCCAGTGACCTCGGCGGCGCGCGTGCCGGGCAGGGTCTGGTACCAGATCAGCACGTCCAGGGCGTCGCCGTCGCGCTCGATGGCCACCTTCAGGTCGTGGGCCCCCTGACCAGAGAGGGCCAGGATGGCCTTGGGGATCGCTGCATCGGCCTGCCCCTGGGTGAACAGGCGGATGGCGTCGGTGCAGCCCTCGGCGTCGCGGCAGTCAAAGAAGCTGCGTCCGGCATTCTCGACGCGGGCGTGCACGTGCATGCGCTCGGTGCGCGGATCGAAAGTGACCCAGGTGCGAATGCCGTCGTAGGCCTCGCAGCCCGTGAGGCACAGCGCTGCCCAGATGGGCACGAGCAGTCGTTTCATGGGGTTCTGGGGGGAGGGGGTGGGGGAGAGATCAGGGGGAGGGGGCTGGATTGTACCGCGTGGGCGCGGTACAAGAGTGGTTCCGCTCTTTGGCCATGCCAACGAATTCAAGCTGCTCGGGTGCTCGCGCGTGCAAACGCCGAGTGAAACGGGAAGTCGGTGAGAGACCGACGCGGCCCCCGCCACTGTGACTGGGGATGCGCGCTGCAACACGCCACTGGAGGCATGACTCCGGGAAGGCGCAGCGCGTGGCAAACCAGGAGCCAGGAGACCGGCCCAGCAGCATCGACGCCTCGTTCTTCGGAGGGAAGAACCGCTCGTGCTCCTGCTCCTGCTCACAACGCTGCCTGCCCTGTCTGCCGACCCCGAATCCGACCCCGCTCCAGGGTCCGTTTCGGACGACGAGATCGTGGTGGTGGGCCAGGCGCAGGATCTCGCCCAGGCCGTGTCGCAGGTGGTGACGGTGCTGCCCGTGGCCGACCTGCCCGCCGATGCCGAGCTGTCCACGGCACTCGAGGGCTCACCCGGGGTCAGCGTGAACCGGGTGGGCGGCCTGGGCGACTACTCCCCCATCAGCATCCGCGGCTCGTCGGTGCGCCAGGTCGAGGTGATGATCGACGGCATGGCGCTCAACCCCGACGGGGGCAGCGCGGTGAACCTGGCCGAGCTGCCGTTGCGGGCCTTCGACCGGGTCGAGGTGTGGCGCGGCAACACCCCGGTCGAGCTGGGCTCGGCGGCCATGGGGGGCGTGGTCAACCTGGTGAGCGGTGACGAAGCGCCGCCGTCGCTGTCGGTCGCTGTGGGCAGCTGGCGCACGACGCGCCTGGCGGCTCAGGGGGGCGCCACATCCGGCAACGCCGACATCTGGGTGGCCGCCGAGCGCTTTCAGACCGCCGCCGACTTCGCGTACACCGACGACCGCGGCACCCTGTACAACCCCGATGACGACGTGGTCTCAGCGCGGGTGAACAACGACAAGGCGCGCACGACCGCCCATGCCCGGGCCCGGTGGCGCCGTGGACGCGTGCAGATCACGGTCTTCGATGCCTTCGTGGACCGGCAGACCGGCGTGCCCGGTCCCATCGGCTGGCCCCTCGACGGCGTGAGGTACGCGCTTCGCCGCAACCTGGCTGCGGTCGCGGCCAAGGTCGATGCCGGTGACACCGTCGTGGTGGTGCGCCCCTGGATGGTGACCCGCACCGAGCGTCTCACCGACCGCACCCTGGGAGCCGACCGCGCCGGCGCCGATCGCAGCGACCTGGTGGGGCTGCACACGCACGCGACCTGGGCCCCCAACGCGCGCTGGAGCGCGACCGCGGCAGCCGATGGGCGCCACGAACACTTCGGCGGCAAGGGCGCCGATGGCGAGCGTGCCGTGATGCAGCGGCGCGTCGGGACGGTGGCCGCGTCGGTGAGCCACTTCGCCCTGGACGAGCGGCTGGTGGTCACGCCGGCGGTGCGGGGCACGGTGGCCCAGAGCGCCGCCAGCGAGCGCACCTTGGTGGGCGCGGTGTCGCCGCGGCTCGGCGTTCTGGTGCAGGCCCGTCCTGGCCTCGTGTTCAAGCTCAACGGCGGTCAATACCTGCGTCCGCCCGATGCCACCGAGCTGTTCGGCGACCGGGGCTATGTGCGCGGCAACCCCGACCTGCGGCCCGAGCAAGGCTGGTCGGCCGACGCCGGGGTGCGCGTCCAGGGCGAGCGGGCCAGCGTCGAGGCGGCGGGCTTCGCAAACCTGTCGCGCGACCTCATCGTGTACGGACAGAACGCCCAGGGCGTGGCCAGTCCGGCCAACGTGGCCCGCGCGCTGGTGGCGGGTGTCGAGGCCGGGGGCGCGGTGGACTGGCGACGTGTCGACGCGCGGTGGTCGGCGACCTGGACGCGCACCCGCAACCAGAGCGCCGATCCGGCCTACGCGGGCAAGCGGCTGCCGCGCATTCCGGAGCTCGAGGCCCACGCGTCGCTACGGCTGCCGCTGGGCGACCGGGCGCACGTGGGCACCAGCTGGGACTTCGCCGCGGGTGCCTGGCAAGACGCCACGAACTGGTTTGCGGTGCCGCCGCGCTCGTTCCACGGCGTGGCGGCCGGGGCCGCGCTGGGAAGAGGACTGCACGCCGAGCTCGACGTGCGAAACGTGCTCAACCACACCACCGAGCCCCTCGGCAGGCGCACCCTTGGGGGCGGGGCGCCGACCGCGCCGGTTCCCGTGACCGACTTCTGGGGCTACCCGCTCCCTGGGCGCACCGCGATGCTCACGCTCTCCTACGCACCGGAGGCCCCATGAGTTGGCTTTGGTTTTGGCTCTGGCTGGGCTGCGGGCCGGGGGGCGGCGCGGGGGGCGAGGTGCCCAGCGACTGCCGCACCCAGACCCGGCTGGTCGCCGCCACGACCGACTACCAGGTGGGTGCGCTCGCCACGGTCGATCTGGACACTCTGCAGCTGCGCGACGAGCTGGCGAGCGCGTCGGGCGATCCGGTGGTCGTGGTGGATGAGTGTGAGGTGTTCCAGCTCAACCGCACGGGTGGCTTCGTGCGCCGCTACGCCGCGGGGGAGTTCGCGGCGCCCATGGTCGAGTTCGCCACACCGGCGGCGAACCCCCACGACGTGGCGCGTGTGGGCGACGAGCTGTGGGTCACCCGATTCGAAGAAGCGGCGCTGGGTGTCTACGATCTCGATGGAAGCTGGCTGGCGGACGTGGACCTGTCCCAACACGCCGACCCGGACGGCCTGCCCGAGGCCGACGCGCTGGTGGAGTGGGACGGACGGCTGTTCGCGGCGCTGCAGCGCCTGGACCGCGACCAGGACTGGACGAGCCCCGGCGGCGTGGTGGTCGAGGTCGACCCGGTGGCCCGCCAGCTCGTGTCCAGCTGGGCCACCGAGGCCAATCCCCGGCTGGTGGCGGGCGCAGACGCCCTGTACCTGCTCACCGGGCACTTCACGGCCCCCGACAACGCGCTGTGGCGGCTGCACCCCGATGCCGCCGAGCCCGAGCTGTTGCTCGACGCCGGCGACGTGGTCTTTGCCGATCTGGCGGTGGGCGAGCCCGCCAGCGTGCTGCTCACCGCCAGCCTGGACAGCGCCTACAGCGCCTGGTGCCTCGACCTGGCTGATCCCGAGCCCGTCCTTGGACTGGCCACCGAGCAGTTCCTGGCCGACGTCGCCATCGACCACACCGGCCGGGCCTGGCTGGCCGTGGCCGCGGGATGGCCGCCCACCGGCGAGCCCACCGGGCTGCTCCCCTTCGATCCTGTCGCCTGCCAGCCGCTGGCCGCCATCCCCATTGCCACCTCCCTCGATCCGCACAGCGTGGATCTGTACTGACTGGAGCGCCCATGTACGTGCCCCCCGTTCCACAGCCCGAGCGCGAGCCCTGGAGGTTCGCGACCACCACCAGCCTGGACCACCCCGTGGCCGTCGACGAGCTGGGCGAGCGCCTGGGGCGACTGTGCCTGCTGGTGGGGCTCAACCCCATGCTCGGCCGGCTGTACGCCGTGCTCTACCTGTCGGCCCGTGCCATCAGCCTGGACGAGCTGCGCGAGACCGTGGGCGCGGCCAAGAGCACGGTCAGCGTCTCCATCCGAAAGCTGCTCGACAGCGGCGTGGTGCAGAAGCATCGGCGTCTCGAAGACCGCCGCGACTACTACACCGCGGTCGCCGATCCAGCGGTTGTGGTGCAGCTGTGGCACCAGGCCTTCCTGGCGCGCGAGCTGGCCGCGCTGGGGGAGCTCACCCGGGGGATTCGGCGGGAGCTGGCAGACCCGCGCGGCGAGGCGTGGCCCGATCCCCAGGAGTGCCAGGTGCTGCGCGGTCGGCTCGATCAGGCCGCCGCATTCGCGACCGCCGCTGAAGGGTGTTTCAGGGCGGTGACCGGGGAGTAGCCCCTGGCTCGGGTGGCCCAGGACGAGTCGATACACGCTGCGGGTTGACCGGGGAGCCCGACCGACCGATCATAGCCGACCCCTGGAGCTCCCATGAAGCGCATCGTCACCCTCTTCGCCCTGCTGCTGGCCACGCAGCCGGCCCTGGCCGACCGGCCGGCCGACAAGCGGCTCGAAGAGGCGCGCCTGCTCCAAGATCTGCTCGACCGCGACGACACGTCGGGCAGCGCCCGCGCCGAGGCCATGCTGCGCCTGGGCAACCTCTACAGCTCCCATGCCGCCACCCTGCAAGACGACGCCGAACAGCGCGAGTGGAACGACAAGGCCGCGCGTGTCTACAAAGACGTGCTCGGCGACTATCGGTCCTTCGAGGGCCGGGCGCAGGCCCTGTACCGCCTGGGCATCGCTCTCGAAGAGCTTGGCAAGGGCAGTGAGGGCATGGACAAGCTCGACGAGGTGGTCAAGAACCACCCCGACTCCAAGTGGGTGCCGTACGCGTACCACGCCATGGGCGAGCACTTCTACGGCGAGCGCAACCTGTACAAGGCCATCACCAGCTACCGTCGCGCGGTGGCCTGGCCCGACGTGCCCTTCCACGCCGACAGCCGATTCAAGCTGGCCTGGAGCTACTTCAACGCGCGCGACTACGACGACGCCATCGAGCAGATGAAGCTCGTGCTCACCCTGGGCCCGGACGTCGGCTCCGACGAAACGCTCAAGGCCAAAGCCATGGACTCGCTCGCCCGCTTCTACGCCGACGCCGACCTGTACGACGAGGGCTACGCCTTCTTTCGCGACAACGGCGACCGGGCCAACCTCAAGGCGATGCTCGAGCGCATGGCCGCCCTGCGTGAGCGCAAGGGCGACATGACCGGCTTCAAGCAGGTCAAGAAGACGCTCGACAAAGAGTTCCCGGCCGAGTGATCGAAGACGAGGTCGAGGCCCTGCTCGCGTTGCCGCGGGACCGGCAGCTCGAACAGCTGTCGGCCCTGATCGACGGGCTGCCCGCTGCTTCGGGCCCCGAGGAGTGGAACACCACCTTCGGCCCCCGGTCGCTGTTCGATGCGTGGACCTCCACCACCATCGCGCGAGACCTGTACCAAGCCAATGCCCAGGTGCTTCGTCCGCACCTGGACGCGCTGTCGGACTGGCGCATCGTCGATGTGGGGGGCGGCGACGGGCGGCTTTGGCGCCACACCCTCCGTGAGTCCGATCGCGGCGAGCTCATCGTGGTCGACCCCGTCCCCGAAGCCGCAGCACGCGTGGCCGAGGCTGTGCCGGTCGGCGTGACTGTGCGGGGCATCGTCGCGAGCGTGCAGGACGCCGATCTGCCCGATGCCGACGCGCTGGTGTGCAGCCTGACCCTGCACCACGTCGCCGGTGCCGACGCCGCCGAGCGAGCGGCTCATGGCATGAGCGGCACGGGCAAGCTCGAGGCGCTGCGCGCGTTCCGCGATGCGCTCGCTGCCCGGGCTGGGCTGGGCATCCTGAACGAAGCCGACATGATGTGCGACCTCGCGACGCCGCCGGGCAGCCCGGTCACGCGCGACAACGTCTTCGACTCGTACGTGCGCCGCTGCGGGCCCGGCGTCATCGCCGACATTCGCCGGTCCGACGTGCCCGAGGAGCTGCGCCAGCGCTGGCGGGCCATGCTTCGGCACTGGTTCGTGGAGCAAGTGGCGGTGGCCGACCTGCCCCTGGCCGAGCGCGATGTCTACGAGCTGCCCGTGGCCCAGTGGCTGGCGCTGTTCGAGCGCGCGGGACTGACGGTGGTGAGCCATCGGTGCACCGATGCCCAAGATTTGTTCTGGCAGTACGTGTTCAGGCCGTGACCCGGACGCCTCCGGTGCGGCCGATCCGGGCCACACGGATCACCAGCAAGACCGCCACCATCGACAAGCCGCCGGTGAGTCCCAGCCAGACACCCCGGGGCCCCATGTGCTGCTCGAACGCGAGCCAATAGCCTAGCGGCATGGCGAAGACGTAGTACCCCAGCAGGTTGGCGAGGGTCGGCACCTTGATGTCGCCGGCCCCGCGCAGCACTCCGAAGGCCACGGCCTGCACGCCATCGAACACCTGGAACAGCGCCGCCACCGGCAGGAGCAGGGCACCCGCGGCGAGCACCTCGGGGTCGTTGGTGTAGATGGACACGAGCGGTTCGGGAACCCAGAAGAAGCAGCTGGCGCTGACCGCCATGACCGCAGCACCCAGGCCGATGGCCAGCCAGCCAGAGCGCTGCCAGTCCTGGCCCGCTCCCAGCAGGTTGCCGACCCGGGTGGCCGCGCCCGCCGAAATGCCGAACGGAATCATGAAGGTGAGCGAGGTGAGGTTGAGCGCGATGACGTGGGCGTCGAGCTCGACATCGCCCAGCCAGCCCATCATGAAGCCCGCGCCGATGAAGGCCCAGACCTCGAGGGAGGCCTGGATCGACGCTGGGAGCGCGAGGGCGAGCAGGGCCCACATGGGCGCGACCTCGAAGACGCCGTCCCAGCCGGGCCACCAGTCCAGCAGCACGCTCCAGGTCACCCCCACCAGCGCCGTGCACACCACCACCGCACACACCGAGGTGGCGATCCCGCTACCCAGGATGCCCAGCGGCGGCACGCCCAGCCCGCCGTGGATGAGCCACTGGTTGAGCACGACGTTGAGCAGCACCGTGGCCAGCACCACCCACGTGGCGGGCCGCATGATGCCGAGCCCCTGCAGGAACTGCCGCGTGGCGTCGAAGGCGAAGGCGAAGGGCAGGCCCCACATCGTGGCCAGCGCGTAGATCTCGGCGTCGGCCAGCAGGTGGGCCGGCTGGCCGAGCAGCGCGAGCCCTTCGGCGGTGAGCACGTGCAGGGCCATGATGGGAATGGCCATGGCGATGGCCAGGATCCAGCCGCGAACCAGGGTGCGTCCGGCCGCCAGGCGATCGCCCGCGCCGAAGGCCTGGGACACGGCCGGGTCCAGGCCGCGCGCGGCACCGTGGCCCAGGATGGCCAGCCCGAATCCCCACATATTGCCGATGGCCATCGCAGCGAGCGGCTCTTTGCCCAGGGCCCCGATCATGATGGCGTCGGTGGCCCGCATGAGCATGAAGCCGGCCATGCCCAGCGAAACCGGCCAGCCAAGGCCCCAAAGGCGTGTGAGCTCCGACCGGGCGTCGACGTATGGCGGAGTCTCGAGCAGCAGCCCTCCCCGCGGGGGCTATTCGTCGGCGCCCTCGGGCGCGAGGTCGGCCATGGTGTCGTGCATCATCTGCTGGCCGCGGAACTGGGCGCGTCGCAGGGCATCGGGCGTCTCTTGGGTCAGGTAGCCGACGGTCATCACGTTGACGGGCGGCGCGTCATCGGTCTCGGCGCGGCCGGCCATGTGCATGGCGCCAAAGGTCTCGGCGCCCGAGGCCTCTTCGACGGCGTCCGAGATCTCGTCGAAGCCCTTGTCCCAGTCGGGGTCATCGCCGTACACCTGGATGGTCGCCAGGCAGGGGTCTTCGGCGCAGTCGATGCCCAGGATGGCTACGTCGTCGCGGGAACCGAGGGCGGCCTTGAGGGTGGCCTCGAACTGGTCGGGTCGCAGTGCCGCCGGCGCTGCATCGGTCCACTCCACCGCCTCGCCCTCGACCTGGGCGAGCTGGCCCCGCTGCCACTCGGCCGAGGCCTCGGCGGCGGCGAGCTGCTCGCGCAGCTCGGTGAGCTCCTGGCGCAGGGCGTCCTGGCTCATCGAGTCGGGGTGGGGCCGGGCGGGGGCCCGCGCAGGCTCACTCACCGGTGCCGCGACGGCGTCGCCGCCCACCACGACCTGCTGCAGGTCGCCTGGGGCCAGGTGCGCGTGGGCATCGGTGCCACCGTGGATGGCGGCGGTTCCCTGGTAGACGGCGATGGTGACGGTGGCGCCGGCGAGCGCCGAGAGCAGATGGGTCTTGTCCATGGGTCCTCCTGCCGCGTCTACACGCAGCGGGGGCCCGACAGGTTCCACGGTCACGTCCGCCTGTCCGTCGATGTCGACCTCGATGTCGCCCACCAGCACGTGTACTGGACCCGTGTAGCGCTGGGTTCCGGACGTCTGGATGACCTCGGTGGCGCCGGTGGGCCACAGCAAGAGCACCGCGGCGAGGCCCGCCGCGGCAGCCAGGACCATGGGCCAGCGACGGCTGGACGGCGTGGCTGGCGCTTGGCCGGCCGTGGCCTGGTGAACGGCGGCCAGCACTCTGGCGTCGAGCTCTGGCGGCGGCGCCGGGTCTTCGAGCTGGCTGAGCAGGGCGTCGAGCTGATCGTCGTTCATGGATCCTCCGCCAGCAGCTCGGCCAGGCGTGCGCGGCCGCGGTGAAGGCGCGACTTGATGGTGCCGACGGTGGCTTGCTCGGTGGCTGCGATGTCGGCGATCGGGAGCTCGTTGAGGTGGTGGAGCACCACTGCGCGGCGCTGGGCGGCAGGAAGGTGGATCAGGGCGCGTTCCAGGCGCTCACGGCGCTGCCGGGCCTGGATCAGCTCGTCGGCGCCGGGGTGGACCGAGGGCAGCTTGTCGGTGGGCTCGATGGCGCCGCGCACCTTGCGCCGTCGGTGTCGGTCGATCAGCGCCCGGTGGGCGATGGTCGCGATCCAGGTGCGCAGGCTGGCCGTGCCGTCGGGGTCGAACCGGTGGAGCGCCTGAAAGACCTTCTCCCAGATGGCCTGGTAGGCGTCTTCGGGGTCGACCGCCAGCCGCCGGCATAGCCCCCACACCATGGGTCCGTGGCGGCCCAGGACAGCGGCCGGACTCAGGTCGGTGTGGCGCTCGCGGGCATGGTTCATCGGTGGGGTACACGCGCCAGCGCGAGCCAGGTTCCTTGAAGCTACAGCTTGGCGAGCTCGCGCCCGATCATGGCCGCGATGGCGCCCATGCCGTCCTTGCCGTGCTCGGCCTCGACGTCGCCGTTGAAGTTGGTGGTGCCGTTGATGTCGTAGGTCCACCGCTTGCCATCGGCATCGGTGACGAACTCGATGCCGGCGACGCGCAGGCCGTGGGCGGCCATGAAGGCGATGTATTGGCCCACGATGGGGTCGGACTCGGTGATCTCGCTGGCCAGGCTGAACAGGCCAGCCGGTGACTCACCCACCGGGCACATCTGGTCGTCGATGGCACAGGCGTCGGCCGGGCACAGCTCGAAGCCCTGGGCGGTGCTGGAGTGGATCGCGTACTGGAACACCCCGTCGACGATCTCGACCCGGGTGATGTGCTCGCCCGCTGGCTTGATGTACTGCTGCAGCAGGGTGATGCCGTCGGGGGAATCCTGGAAGGTGTCCCCGTCGACGTAGGCGTCGAATGCGGCGTAGTCACGGAACAGCTGCACGCCGAGGCCCTTGCCGCCCTGGTTGTGCTTGGTGATGAACGGGAAGTCCATGTTGCGCGCGGCTTGCTTGAGGCCCTCGCGCCCCACCACACCGATGGTGCGCGGGGTCGGAATGCCGAACGCCTCGAGGGCGGCGTGCTGGCGCACCTTGCTGACCTCGAGGGCAAAGGCGCGGCTGCCGTTGATGACGGTCGAGCCCGAGACCTCGAGCTGAAAGAGCAGCTCCTTGACCAGGGTCACGCCGTCTTGGTGTCCGCGCGTGTGCGACGACGGCGACATGCGGTTGACCCACACACCCTTGGGCGGCGGCTCGGACAAGTCGATGCGACCGCCCTCGGTGTAGTGCTCCTGGTGCTGGATGCCCGCACGGTCCAAGGCCGTGCGCAGCGGCGGCATCCAGTCTTCGTTTTCGAACAGCACGTGCACAGACATCGACCCTCTCCTGTCCGGGCCGTCTATCTCGCCGCTGGCCGCATGCCGCGGAACGGGAGGGACCCGGATTGGGAACGGTGTCAGGAGACCACTTTCCGGAAGCGAGAGGGCGTTGGTCGTACCAACGCCCCTGGGCTTCCGGAAAGTGGTCTCCTGACACCGTCCGGTTGACACCGTCCGGTTGACCCGTCCGTCCGGTTGACACCGTCCAGCCTGTCACCCGATGTCATGATCCCGACCTGCAACGAAGACGCCGAGGTGGCAGGGCGTTGTGGACGTGTGCTTGTGTACAGAACCTGGACCGGAGGAGCCCGCATGGCCGCCAATCTCACCCTCGTTCAGGGGCGTCGTTCCGTCGCCCCCGAAGACGAAGAGATCAAGTTGATCGCCCGCACCGACAAGAGACGGGCCATTGGCATCGTGGTGCAGAAGTACCGCCAGCGCCTGTACAGCCATGCCCTGTACATCCTCAAGGACAGCGAGATGGCCTTCGACGTGGTGCAGGAGGTCTTCATCAAGGCCATCCGCGAGCGTCGCTTCTTCAACGAAGACTTCAAGATGAAGGCCTGGCTGTTTCGCGTCACCAGCAACCTCTGCTTCAACATCCGCCGCGACAAGAAGCGGCGTGGTGCCATCCTGGAGGCCATGCCCCAGAAGAAGAAGACCGAGCCCGATCAGGACTCGGCCGTCTTCGATGGCGAGCGCCAGGCGGTGGTGCTGACGGCCATGGACCGGCTGTCGGCCGACCACCGCGAGATCCTGATGCTGCGGTACTACAGCGACCTGTCCTACGCCGAGATCGCCACCGCGCTCGAGATCAAGCTGGGCACGGTGATGAGCCGCCTGTCCCGCGCCAAGAATCGTCTGATGGAAGTCCTGGACGATCCTGGTGTTGTGAACATCTGAGAAACCAGACAACGTGACCCTTGTGACCACCATGACCTGCAACGAAGTTCGACCCCTCCTCGTGGCCTACCAAGACGCCGAGCTGTCGCCCGGCGAGCTCACCCTGGTGCGCGAGCATCTGAGTGGCTGCTCTACCTGCGCCAACCACGAAGCGGCGCTCGCGGCGGTGACCCCCGAGCCCTTCTTGCAGCACGATCCCGTCGATCTGGCCCACAAGTGGGCCCGGCTCGACGCCGCCATCGAGCACGAGCTCGATCATCCCCACGTGCACCCGGTCCAGCGGCCGCTGTCCGATCGGGCCTGGGACTCCCTGGCCACCGAGTGGCCCCTGTCGACGGGCTCCGTGCTCGCCTACGCCGCCGCGCTCATGCTCGTGGCGTTGTGGGGCGCCGCCAACTGGAAGCACGCTCAGGATCTCGAGATGGCGCTCGCTGCGACGGCAGCCCCCCCCATCGCCGCGCCGAGCGCGCCAGATCCCGACGTCATCCCAGCCGTCGACTTCCGCCCTGTGGCCTACACCCCCGACGAGGCGCCGCAAGCAGACTTGACCGGGAGCCCCGAGGGGCAGTAGCGTCACGTCCATCTCTCTGTATTTGCGAGGTTTCCGTGGCGGGCGGTTCGACGGTGTCGAGTCTGACCAAACAGCTCGACAAAGGCTCCACCGGGCGGCTCACAGCGGGCTCCGGAGCTGACTCGGTTCGGGTGTTCATCCTCAACGGGAGCATCCTGGCGTCCGAGTCGGATCAAGACGCCGAACGGCTGCTCAAGCGGCTCACCCAGTCGGGTGCGCTGTCGGCCGAGCGCAGCACTGCCCTCGAAGGCCAGCTGGGCAACGCCAATGGCGTCATCGCCTCGCTCATCGAAGAGGTCGACGAAGACGCGATCTCGGCGGCGCTCTTCGAGCGATTCCGAGACAACCTCGCCAGCTTCATGGTCGCCGACAAGGCACGCTTCTCCAAGCTCAAGACCATGTGGTGCGACAACGTCCAGCTGGGGCACGACACCAAGTCGCTGCTCAACGAGTGCAGCCAGCTCATCAACGCGGGGCTCACGCTCGAGCTCGACACCGAGCTCATGGTCGGCGGAAACGAGCCCAAGAACGCCCTTCAGGAGCGCATCGTCAACGCTCTTGGGAGCGGACTGACGGCCCAGGAGCTGTTGGCGACGCTCCCGGTCGAGCCAGTGGCGGGGCGCGCGACCCTGGCCATGATGCTCAAGACGGGCATCCTGGCGGTTGCGGGCGACGAACCCGAGGCCGACGAGCCGCTCGAGACGGGCACGGGCGCCGCCCTCGACGAAGACCCCACCGTCCTCGCGAAGCCGGCTGACGAGCCTGTCGATCTCGACGACGACTCGGTCGAGCTCGACGATGCCATCGATCTGGACGACGCGGTCGATCTGGACGACGCGGTCGATCTCGACGACCCCGAGCTTCCCGACGAGTCCAGCGCAGACGACGAGTCCAGCGCAGACGACGAGTCCAGCGAGGGCGACGAGTCCAGCGAAGACGGCGAGGGCAGCGAAGACGGCGAGGGCAGCGAAGACGGCGAGGGTGCCCCCAAGAGCTTCGCCGACTTCCAGGCCAGCTTTGGCATGGTCGACGAAGAGGTGATGGACGCGTTCGGCGACTACGAAGACGACCGCGGGCAGGGCGCCGGTGGCTTCACCACCTCGGCCCACAACCTCGACAAGGTCGACGTGCTGGGGGACGTGCCTGGCACAGATGACGACCCCGAAGAAGAAGAGGCCCTCGCCGCCGACGAGGCAACGGCGAGCTTCTCGGCCCCGGTCCTGTCCGAAGACGACGCCGAGGTCAAGGTGCAGCAGGCCAACGAGTCGCTCATCGCCATGGCCCTGGTGGTCGACGAGGCCCGAGGCAGTGGCGGAGGCCGCGCGGCGGTGCAGCTGCTCGTCGACGGCACGCCGCTCAAGTACAAGGCGCTGTACACGGGCATCCAGGTGGGCGACGACGGCGCGCTGCCGGTCGACGGCATGCTCGACAACCTGTACACCCGCCCCGCCACCGAGCACCGAAACCTGCTGTCAGGCGGGCTGATCGACCTGATCGAGCGCGGGCTCGACATCATGGGCGACGACCTCGACGACGATCAGTTTGATAGAATGTACGAAGCCGTCGGTCAATACAGGCAGAAGCTCGCATTCTAGGCAACCGTCCCTACAGGCCCCATCGTCGTCGTTGGCCAGGTCCGCTGGTCTGGCCTGTGCTGTTGGCGCCCTGGTTGATGGGCATCGGTCCCGAGGCCGGGCTCGATGAGCCCGCCGACGAGCCGCCGACCTCACCGGTCGCGGTTCAGATGGGTGCCATCCCGGCCGAGGTGCTCGACGCCGCGCGGCAGGCCCGCAACCTGCCCATTGCCGAGCGGATGAAGCGGGCCACCGACCCCCTGCTCGAGGTCGACTACCTGCTCGACCCGATGGGCGAAGGGGACGGGCGTGATGCCGACCCGTTCACCCGGTATGACGCCTTCGACTGCCTCACCTTCGTCGAAGAGAGCCTGGCCCTGTCGATGGCGGGCGACCCGCTGCACGGCGCTGCTGTGCGCAATGGCCTGCGCTACGGCACCGCCGTGCCCGACTACGGCACCCGCAACCACTTCATGGAGCTGCAGTGGATCCCCCAGGCCGTGGCCAACGGCTGGATTCGCGAGGTCACCCACGAGTACGGCGAGACGGTGAAGTTCGAGAACAACATCACGCCGAACCTCTGGAAGCAGTGGAACAAGCGCGAGAACTTCCAGCTCACCGACGAAGAGCTCCCCATGGGCAAGATGGAGCTCAACGTGCTGCCGCTCGAGACGGCGATCGCGGTGGCCAACGACATCCGGCCGGGCTCCATCATCATGAGTGTGCGCGAGAATCGCTCGTGGGTTCCCGTGTGGATCACCCACACCGGCATCACCGTGCCCTCAGACGGCGACGACGTGATCTTTCGGCACGCCAGCGGCATGAAGTCGTCGCTGCGCGTCCGAGACCAGCGCCTGAAGTGGTACGTCGAGCACACCGCCACCTACAAGCACTGGAAGGCAGCGGGCATCGCGATCTACGAGCCCGTCGAGTACGGCCCGCGGCTCAGCCTGCTGGCCGAGTGACCCGCGGGCCCAAGACCCCTGCCTAGCGCGGAGCCGGCCCGCTCATGTCCGGCTTGGTGCCGCCGCCCTGGTTGCCCGTGGGGGGGCTGGCCTCGCCACGGTCGGGACGGTCGCTGGCCGGAGTGGTTGCTGCCTCGCCGCGGTCGGGGAGGTTGGTGGTCTCGGGCTTCTCTTCGGGCGGGGCAAGCTGCTCTTCGAGCTTGTCTTGCTGGCGCTTGCGGAACTCGAGGGCGCGTGCGTACTTGCGGGTCTTGCCCTTGGGAAGCTCGACGGCCGCCTTCTTGGCCAGGTTGTGGGCCTTGTTCAGCTCGCCGTTGACCTCGGCGGCCAGCGCCATGTTGAAGTGGGCCTTGCCCGCGAGCTTGGTGTCGCCGCTGTTGGCGGCCTCGCGCCACAGGGGCACCGCTCCTTCCCAGTCACCGGCCTTGACGTGGTTCTTGGCCTGCTTCATCTGGGGGTTTCCGCCGCCAAAGTAGGTTCGGCGCACGGTGATCCAGCTGGGTGCGATGCGGCGGGCGTAGCTCTGACCGGCCTCGTAGCCGACGGTGCGGATGGTGTCGGTCTGGTTGGGCAGGCGCTGCTTGGCGTTGGCCACGCTGTTGCCGGTCTGCTCCCAGGTGCGCTGGCGCGAGAAGTCGCGCAGGTAGTCGAGGGTGCGGTCGGCGCTGGCATCGTAGAAGCGCCAGGCGGTGACCACCGACGTGCGGCGCGACGCGAAGTGGGTGACGCCGTTCTCGGGGTCGTACTTCGAGTCGTTGCTGGGAATGGCGCCCGCGTCGACGAAGCTGTCGGTGTCGAAGGCCTCGAGCGCGAGCACGCCGTCGCAGCCGTGCTGCTTGCAGAGCTTCTTGACGCCGCGGAAGGTCCACTCCTTGTCGAAGACGTCGGAGTCGACCTCTTTCTTGGTGACGGACGGCACGACCACCTCGAAGCGGGGCGACTCTTGCAGCACGTACACGGCACCGTTGATGGCCCGGGTTCGGCCCTCGTTGTCGCCCGCGATGGTCTCGCCGGTGAGCGCGCCTTCGATGGCTCCCATCACGGTCTGGCCGGCGTTCTTGGGGCGCGAGCGGTCGATGACCGCGACGGTCTGGACCTCGGCGGGAATGGTGATGAGTGCCGGCTGAAGCACGGGGAGCGACACCGACGGGGCGCAGCCCGTGGCCGCGAAGCCGACGGCGATCAGCAGGGCAGAGGAACGAAGAGCGGACATGAGGACTCCAGAGCGTTTCGGCCTAGACGGACGAAACCGAGATGCATTCGAGGCGGATTGTATTCCATCCGCTACTCGAGGACGGGCAGGCCTTCGTCTTCGCAGGCGCTGGCATCGCCGCTGAAGAAGGCGCGGTCGATGCGCCAGCGGGCCGAGTCGGCGTCGAGGTCCCAGGCCACGATGTTCCAGCCCGGGGCGATGGTCCAGGTGCCCGTGAGGCCGGCGGCGCCACCGTCGTCGATATCGAGCAGCGCGCAGCCTTCCCAGTCGTCCCACACGATGTCGCAGGCGGCGAGCTGAGCCATCTCGGAGTTGACGGTGGTGCTGCCGCTGGTGCTGCTGACCGTCTGGGTGGCCTCCATGCGGCCCTCGGTGATCTGCACCGGTGGATCGAAGCTCATGGGGCTGGAGCCGTCGACGTCGAAGGCGTACACCAGGGTGCCCAGCGAGGTGCTGGACGACAGGGTGACCGAGCGAAGGAGCACGTCGTCTTCACACTCCTCGGATCCCACGCAGCTCGTGCGGTAGTCGATGGTGTAGATGCGGGTGAAGCCGTCTTCGCCGGTCTGCACCTCGGGCTGCAGTACGCCCACCATCTTGTAGGGCAGGGAGTTGTCTTCGATGGCGAAGTCCCAGCTGCGGCAGGCCCCGTCGAACTCGAAGAACTCGGGCATGGCGTAGCCCGACGTCATGGGGACGTTGGGTGGGCACGCGGTTCCGAGTGCGAGCGAGAGTCCAGCGATGACGGCGAGTCGATGCATGTGCGCCTCCGAGGACGCGCTTGTAGCACCGGATCCGCCGTGATCCAAGGGCTCAGACGGGATTCTGACGTCGCCGGACCCACAACCATAGGGGCAACAGGGGCAACCAGCCCGTGCCGGGACCACTGGCGCAGCCGCACGCGCCCAGGCCCGAGCCCCGCAGCGGCAGCACCGGGTTCGCCTCCCAGCGGTATGGGTAGTGCTCGGTGGGGTAGTCGTCGCGGGCCAGGGGCGACGCCACGAGCCAGACCGCGTCGTAGGTCCACACGTCTTCGACGCGCTGGTAGCCGAGGCCGGCATCGAGCGGCACATGCCAGACCTCGGTGACGGCGCCGTCGTCGACGGTGACCACCTGAACCAGCCATGACAGCTCGGCGTCGCCAGAGAACTCGATCATCATGTCGGTGTTGGCGCCTTCGTCCCAGCCGCGCGTCTCGAACTTCACGTAGGACGCGCCCAGGCTCTGCGGGGCCTGGCCGTCTGAGGTGACGTCGTCGTCGTTGGGAAAGAAGTCTTCGCTGTCGTGGCGGATCTCGCCGAAGTTCTCGGCCTCGTCGAAGTCCATGGTGATGTTGTTCACCAAGAAGTCGGCGTACACCTCGTCGAAGTCGATCTCGAGGCCCTGCAGGGTGTCCTGCTGCCACAGGCTGCGTTCGGGTACGTCGACGCGCGACGCGTAGTCCCACATCTCGCGCACCAGATCGCCCCCACCGACGTGCTCGTCGAGGAAGAACAGCCAGATGCCCATGCCGTACATGTGCCACTCGGCATCGAAGTCGGTGCGGTCGGAGGTGTGCATCGCCAGCTGGGGGTTCTCGAGGTAGCCCCCCTCGATCTGGCTGGCCCAGTCGTTGGCGTCGTCGAAGACCGTGTCCTCGGACCACGTGGCCGTCGCCTCGAAGAACCAGGTCTGGTGCGCCTGACCGTAGGCGTACTGGGAGGTGTGGTTGTACTCGTGGGCGGCGACGGTCTTGTAGTAGTCGGCGTTGTTGCGGAAGACGGCGTTGTTCACCACCATGTAGGCCACGTCGACCCCGCCACAGACCCGGGTGGTGGTGTAGGCCCCCGAGCCAAGGCCGTCGCGAACGAAGACCTGCATCAGGTACTGATCGGCCAGGACGGGCTCGCGCCAACCGTCGGCGAGCATCACTTCGCGGCTGGTCTCGAGGGCCTGGGCCAGCTGCTCGGCCTGAGCCTGGGTGATGGCGTCGTCCCACTCGATCTGGAAGTGATCGGACGCCAGCACGTTGTCGCCATCGGGTGACCAGCAGGTGGCGTCGGCGGGAGGCCGAACCGGCGGCTCCACCAGGTCGTCCATCAGGCTGTCCTGCCACGGAGACAGCTGCTCGCTGATGCGACGCTGCTGCTCGGGATCGAGCTCGCCCCAGTGCTCCTTGAGGTCGGCCACCAGCGCCGACCCGCACGTCCACCCCGCCGGCTGTTCGTCGCCGGCTTGGGGCTCGAAGTGCCGAAGGTAGCCCTGCCAGAGCTGATCCGCGTGGCTGGTGGGCTCGTTGGCGGCGGCGACAGATGCGAGGATGGTCAGGAGGATCATGTGCGCCGAGTATCCCCCCTCGTGGCTCTGCTGGCCAGCGCCGGCTGCTCCAAGACCACCGCCGAGACGTGGTTGGCGGGGGATCTGCACGTGCACAGCAGCGTGGCCAGCAACGACACCGACGGGCGGGGCTTGCCGGATGCGCTGGGCCCGGCGATGGCGGCGGCGGGGCTGGACTTCGTGTTCCTGACCGACCACAGCAACGCCGCGGGCTCGATGCACTGCGACGATGTGGAGGACTGCCCGAACCTGGGCCCCGAGGTCGCGGTGGCCGAGTGGCCAGCGGGCGTCGTGGCGGCCACCGAGATCTCGCCCATCGCCCAGCTTCCCACCAGCAGTGAACCCAACGGACACGTGGGGTGCCTGCCGTTGGACGGCGTGGGCTTCACCAGCGACGGAGCCTTCGTCGACCGGCCGCCGGGGGCGGTCTCGGGGGCCAGCGCGGTCTTGCAGTGCGCCGACGCCGGTGGATGGACCATCGTGAACCATCCCTTCGGTGCGGCGTGGATTCAGTGGGACTGGACCACCAGCGACTTCGACGCCATGGAGGTGTACAACGGAGGGGGTCGCTTCGCGCCCTCGGACGAGGCCGCACTGGAGCGCTGGGAGCAGGAGGGAGCACGTTGGGTCGCGGTCGGCGGCTCGGACTGCCACCGCTGGGGAACCGAGCCACCCGGAGGTGCACTGGACCCGGCCCTGGGGTGGCCGGTCACCTGGGTGGGGGTGCGTGAGGGAGAGGGGGTGCTCGACGGGCTGAGGGCCGGCCGGGTGGTGATCGCCGAGCCGGGCACGACGCTCGCCGTCGAGGCTCGGCGGGGGGCTACCTCGGTGGGACCAGGGGAGTCCGTCCGCGGGCGGGCTACGATGCGGGTGACGGCCACGGCCGTGGAGGCGGGCCTGGAGCTGCAGCTCAAGGAGGTGGGCGGCGACGTGCTCTCAGCGAGGGTCCTTGGTGACGACGGCGCCCACATCGAGCTGGAGGTGGGACCAGGGCTCTACTACGCCCGCGTCTGGCCCATGTCTGACGTGGTGTTCGGCACCGGAGGCGTCGCGCTGAGCAATGCGATTCGCGTGGAGTGAATTCGGTGTTGTATACGCCGGGCGACGGCGGGCATAGTGGCCGCGCAACGAGCTTGGGAGACACGATGCGTTCCACCACCCTTGTCCTGGCGATGACCGCCCTGCTGGGCTGCCCCACCACCGACCCCACCGATGACACGGCTGTCGAAACCGACGCAGATGCCGACGCGGACGCGGATGCCGACGCGGATGCGGACGCTGACGCGGATGCAGATGCGGATGCAGATGCGGATGCAGATGCGGATGCCGACGCGGACACCGACACCGGTGACACGGGCGTCGCGTCCTTCTCGATCGGGGGAACGGTCACCGGCCTGGCCGGCACCGGCCTGGTGCTGCAGAACAACGCCGCCGACGACCTCACGGTTTCGGCGGATGGGGCGTTCACCTTCGCCACCGACGTGGCCTCCGGTGGGGCCTACGCGGTCACGGTGTTGACGCAGCCGGCCACGCCAGACCAGAACTGCGTGGTCACCAACGACGCGGGAACCGCGACCGCCGACGTCACTGACGTCACCGTCACCTGCACCACGCCGCCCTCGAGCTTCACGGTGTCGGTGGATGTGCGCGGCACCCAGGCGGCTGGCCTGGTGCTCCAGAACAACGCGGGCGACGACCTCACCGTGGCGGCCGATGGCGTGCACAGCTTTGCCACCGCGCTTGCCGACTCGGCCGGCTACGACGTCACCGTGCTGAGCAATCCGCCCGACCAGGTCTGCGAGGTCCAGGCGCCGACGGGCACGATTGGGGGCGCCGACGTCACGCTCGACGTGATCTGCCCTTATGACGTCGTGCTCGACGGCTTCTACCGCGGTGAAGGCACCGCAACCGCCACGGGCGGTAGCCCCGAGTGGGGCTACGCTGGCTACGAGGAGTTCTACTACGTCGACGCCGGCACCACCAACGAGCGCTGCAGCGCCCGATGGCCGGTCATCGCCACCACCGATCCAGCCCCCGCCGGGTGCCCCAGCTGTGACTTCTCGGTCGTCATCGAGTACCAGGCGGCCACGTTCGACGACTGCAGCAGCCGCTTCCCAAATGCTGCGGTCGATCTCGAGGGGAACACCGAGGAGATTGCGTTTGGCTCCAGCAACTCCACGATGCTGTACCACTACTTCGGGTTCGGCTGGTACTCGCCTGGCGACTACTCCCAGTACGCATTCAGCTCGTCGTTCGACTCCACCAGCGGCGTCATGACCTTCGACGGGGCTTGGGGCTTCTACAACGTGTACACCTACTACGTGCCCGAGTAGCCCACGTGCTCTGGCTGGCCCTGCTGGGGTGTGGCAACGCATCGGTGCCCGCCCCAACGGCCGGGCCCGAGTCCACCGAACCGGAGCCAGCACTCCCGAGCGTGGTGCTGGTCACCCTCGATACGACCCGGGCCGACCGGCTGGGCGCCTACGGATACGCCGATGGCGCCACCCCCCACCTCGACGCGCTGGCGGCAGGGGGCCGGGTGTACGAGTGGGCGTGGTCGCCGCTGCCGCTGACCATCCCCGCGCACAGCTCGCTGTTCACGGCTAAGTATCCGCCGGCGCTGGGGGTGCGAAGCAACGGGAGCGGCCGGCTCGAGGCCGATGAGCTCACCCTCGCCGAGCGCATGCAGGAGGCGGGCTACGCGACGGTCGCCAGCACCGCGGCCTTCGTGACCACCGCACAGTGGGGCTTCAATCAGGGATTCGACGCCTACTACGACGACATCGTGGGGGTCTCGAGCAATGTGTGGCGCGCGGAGCGGCCCGGCAGCGAGGTGGTCGACGACCTGCTTGCCTGGAAGGCCGAGCGCGCCGAGCAGGGCGACGAGCGCCCCGTCTTCGCCTGGGTGCACATGTACGATGCCCACGCGCCCTACCGGCCGGGGCCCGAGCACCTCGCGCGGGTGGATGGACGTCCCTACGACGGCGAGCTCGCGGTGCTCGACGACCAGATGGGCCGGCTGGTGTCTGCCTTCGAAGGAGAGCCGGTGCTGTTCGTCGTCGTGGGCGACCACGGCGAGTCGCTGGGAGAGCACCACGAGCGCGCGCACGGCAACTTCACCTACGCGTCCAGCCAGCACGTGCCCTACATCGTGCACGGACCGGGGATCGAACCCGAACGGGTGAGCACCCCGGTGTCGCTGGTGGACGTCGCGCCGACCCTGCTGGACCATCTGGGACTGCCGCCGCTGGACGGTGTGCACGGCGCGGCGGTGCCCGGCGAGCCGCGGCCGGTGTACGCCGAGTCTTGGCAGCTGTCGATGCGCTTTGGGCTGGCGCCGCACCTGTCGGTGGTGGACGGCTCGCTGCAGCTCATCGACACGCCGGTCCCAGAGCTGTACGACGTGGTTGCTGACCCCGGTCAGGCGCGAAACCTCGCCGCAGACCGGCCCGCGGACGTCCAGCGGCTGCGTACACAGCTGGCCGCCTTTGGCTTCGATCCCCCGTCCGACGAGGCGCCTGCCCTCGACCCCGACGAGGCCGCTCAGCTTGCGGCGCTGGGCTATGTCGACGGCGGGGTGGCTGTCGACTGGTCCGGCCCGTTGCCCGACCCCAAGGACCACACCGCGCTGTTCGTGGGGGCCGAGCGGGTCGACCTGGCGATGCTGCGGCGCGACCCGGATGCCGCCATGGCCGAGCTCGAGGAGCTGATCGAGGTCTACCCCGACGTGGTGGAGTTCCGGCTTCGACTGGCCACGCTGTACGGGCAGAAGGGTCGGATCGACGAGGCCGAGGCGCAGATCGAGTACCTGGTCGCCCACGCGGCGGACCACAGCTCGGTGCGCTCGGCGCATGCTGGACAGCTGATGCGTCAGAAGCGCTTCGCCGAGGCCGCGCTCCTGTTCCGGACCCTGGCCGAGGAGTCGAGCTACCAGGCTGGCCTTCGCGCATCCGCCGTGCGCGCGACCCTGGCCGCGGGACGGCTCGACGAGGCGCTCGAGCTCGCTGCCCGCTACCAGCGTGACTACCCCGACGACGTCGGTGTGGCCGGTGTGATCGGGGTGTACCGCGCCGAGCAGGGCGATTGGTCGTCGGCGATGGCCCTGCTTCAGAAGGGGGTCGAGACCGATCGACCGGAGCCGTCGGTGGCCTTCCTGCTGGCCACGCACCACGAGTCGACCGGCGAGCTGGACGCCGCCCTGCGCCTCGCTCGGCTGGAGCTTCGCCTGCGGCCCGAGCACAGCGATGCCCGACGCATGGTGGCGCGCATCCTGGGCCAGCAAGGCGACTGGCTGGGGCAGGTGGACGTGCTGCCGGAGCCGGCGCTGGCGCGTTATGCCCCGGACGACGAGTGGCTCGCGCACGCCCGCTGCCAGGGTCTGTTCAACCTGGGGCGCTTCGCCGAGGCCCGTTCCTGCTTGGACCCGGCGCTGGCGCGCTTTCCTGCGGATCCGCACCTCGTCATCCTGGACGCGAACCTGATGATGAAGGAGGGCATCCCGCGCCCTCGGGCGGAGGCGCGTTTCACCGAGGGCAGAGAGATGCTCTCACTCGAGCAGGGACGCGGCCCAGCGGCCGATCGACCCGCGCCTACTCCAGCCCCGGCACCTTGACGCCGCGCTCCTTGGCCACCTCGACGGCGCGCGCGTAGCCGGCGTCGACATGGCGAACCACACCCATGCCCGGGTCGGACTGGAGCACCCGGGACAGGCGCTTGTCGGCGGCCTCGGTGCCGTCGGCCACGATCACCATGCCCGCGTGCAGGCTGTACCCCATGCCCACGCCGCCGCCGTGGTGAAAGCTCACCCAGCTCGCCCCGTTGACCGCGTTGATCAGGGCGTTGAGGATGGGCCAGTCGGCGATGGCGTCGCTGCCGTCCTTCATGCCCTCGGTCTCGCGGTTGGGGCTGGCGACCGAGCCGCAGTCGAGGTGGTCGCGCCCGATGACGATGGGCGCCTTGACGCGGCCGCTGCGCACCAGCTCGTTGAACATCCGGCCCGCCTTCTCGCGCTCACCGTAGCCGAGCCAGCAGATGCGGCTGGGCAGCCCCTGGAACTGCACCCGCTCGCTGGCGAGCTTCAGCCATCGGTGCAGCGCCTGATCGTGCGGAAAGAGCTTCATCAGCTCGCGGTCGGTGGTGTAGATGTCTTGGGGGTCGCCGGACAGGGCCACCCAGCGGAATGGGCCCTTGCCCTCGCAGAACAGCGGGCGGATGTAGGCGGGCACGAAGCCGGGAAAGCTGAAGGCGACGTCGTGTGGGAGGCCGCCGTCGACCGCCATGGCGCGGATGTTGTTGCCGTAGTCGAAGACGTGGCTGCCCCGGTCGCCAAAGGCGACCATCGCGGTGACGTGCGCCGCCATGCTCTGCTTGCTGCGGCGGATGTACTCGGCGGGGTCGGAGGCCCGCAGCGCATCGGCTTCTTGGAGAGAGCACCCGGCGGGGATGTAGCCCCGGAGGGGATCATGAGCGGACGTCTGGTCTGAGACCAGGTCGGGAAGCCAGTCGGTCTCGAGCAGGGCCGGCAGCACTTCGGCGCAGTTGCCCACGAATCCGATGCTGCGACCCTCGCCGTTGGCGGCGCACTCACGCACGCGGGCGACCGCCGCCTGAAGGGTGGGTGCGATCTCGTCGAGGTACCCGGTCTGGACCCGGCGCTGGGCGCGAGCGGGGTCGACCTCGATGGTGAGGCTGGCAGCGCCGGCCATGGATGCGGCCAGGGGCTGGGCGCCGCCCATGCCGCCGAGCCCACCCGTCAGGAAGGTTCGCCCCTTGAGCGAGTCGGTGCCGAAGTGGGTGCGGGCCGCGGCGACCAGCGTCTCGTAGGTGCCCTGCAGGATTCCCTGGGTGCCGATGTAGATCCAGCTGCCGGCCGTCATCTGCCCATACATGATGAGGCCCTTCTTCTCGAGCTCGTGGAAGTGATCCCACGTGGCCCACTTGCCCACCAGGTTGCTGTTGGCGATCAGCACCCGGGGGGCGTCGGCATGGCTGCGGAACACCGCGACGGGCTTGCCCGACTGCACCAGCAGGGTCTCGTCGTCGGCGAGGGTCTCGAGCGTGGCCACGATGTCGTCGAAGGCCTGCCAGCTGCGCGCGGCCTTGCCCGTGCCGCCGTACACCACCAGCTCTTCGGGGATCTCGGCCACGTCGGGGCTCACGTTGTGCATGAGCATGCGCTTGGCGGCCTCTTGCACCCAGCCCTTGCACGACAGCTCGGTGCCCGTGGGCGGATGGACGATGCGTGACATGGGGGCTCCCGGGGAAGGGTCTGTCAGTACCCTGCTACGTCGGGTAGAAGCTGATGGGCAGCACGGCTGTCGCGCCGGTGTCGGTGCGGAAGGCGGCCTCGCCCATCACGCGGGCAGCGCACCACTCGATGGAGGGCACCAGCAGCGTGGTGGCGGACACTGCCGAGTCGTCGACGGTGCCGGTGTCGGTGATGTCGACGCGGATCAGCACCTCGCCGTCCACGTCGGCGGCATCGCCCTTGCTGTAGCAGTAGGCGAGGTCGGGCACCAACGGCGCGAACGCGGCGAACACCGCCTCGATGGACAGCTCGCCGGCGATGATCGGCAGGCCGAGCGTCACCTCGACGCTGGGCGCTTCGGATTCGGGCGCCGGTTCGGCGTCCTGGGCGAGCGCGCCAGTGGCGAGGAGCAGGAGTGCAAGCATCACGACCCCGGGAAGGGGCCACGATACCTCACGCGCTGGCGGCGTCGTCACCTTCGGTGGCGAGGCGGACGGCGAAGGGAGTCGAGAACGCGGTCTCGGTCTCGGTGCCGGCCTCGGCGTCGTCGGCGAGTGTTGCGCGGTACGCGTCGTAGTCGGTCTGCGTGATGTTGCCATTGCGCAGGTGGAACTCGATGACGCGGACGTCCATTTCGGTGAGATCGAGCTTGGCCATGGGCTAGGCCTCCGGCGGGAGTTCGTCGTCGAGGCCACCGGCCTCGGCGGGGGTGGTGCGGCGATGCCAGGGCTTCCACGTGTCGACGGCCAGAACCTCGGACTCGTCGATCTTGAAGTGGTTGGCGGCGATCTCGCGCAGCGCGGTCACGACCTCTTTGTTGTCGGACTCGTTGATCTTCGGCTCGGCGCCCTTGAGCAGCTGCTTGGTGCGCTCTGCGGCAACGAGGACGAGAGAGAATCGATTGGGGACCACCTCGAGGCAGTCTTCGACGGTGATGCGGGCCATGCGCCTTCCGTTTTGTGAGCGGTCAGGCTCGGTCCAGACCGCAGACGAGCGCGTCGTGTAGCCGGATCAGTTCTTGCAGTCAAGGCGGGCGAGGCGGGGGCGTGCTCAGGCCTCGGCCAAGCCGTCGGGAAGCAGCAGCCCCGCCGCCCGCAGTCGGCTCGCCGTCTCGGCGTCTCCGGTGCGCATGTATCGGTCGTACAGCGACAAGACCTCGGCCGGCTGCTCGGCGAGGTGGGCGTCGCGCACGGCGGTGAGCAGCCGAGCGCAGCCCTCGAAGCCCATGGCCAGCTCGGTGAACACCGGGCCGAAGGCGTCGGCGAACCAGCGCTTGAGCACCTGGTCGACGCGGTAGTAGGCCGCCGAGCCCATGTTCTTGTAGTAGTCGGGGGTCACGATGCGGCGCTGCACGTTCTCTTCGAAGTAGCCCACCAGGTACAGGGCCGTGTCTCCGAGCTCGCGGTAGGTGGCGGCTTGCTGGGCGGGCGGCGCGTTGGCGGCGCGGCCGTGCAGCTCGGCCAGGGTGACCTCGCTGGGCATGTTCTGGTCGGCGCGGCCGCGCTCGGTGAGCAGCTGAACCAGGTACAGCGACGTCTCGTCGGTGATGTCGAGGCCCAGGCCGTCGCGCGCTTGCTCGACGTGCTCGTGGAAGTAGTCGAACAGGTTCTCGGTCGTCTCGAGATCTCTCACGGTCACCTCACACTTCCTGTGATCGGATCCGGGGGCACGCCCTTGACAGGGAAACACAGGTGGCTACCTGTGCCGTCCTCTGGGCAGAGGCCGTCGTGGCGACAGCCTCGGTACGTGGTCACTGCCCGGTCCATCACTCTCAACGGTAGCACAGGGCTCATCGCCCCATTGCCAGGAGTTGTCATGCAGGTCCGTCCCCTCTTTGACCGCGTCCTCATCAAGCGGCTCGAGTCGGCCACCAAGTCCAGCGGTGGTCTGTACCTCCCCGAGTCCGCGACCGAGAAGCCCTCGCAGGGCGAGATCCTCGCCATCGGCACGGGTCGCCTCGGCGACGACGGCGAGCTCGCTCCGCTGGCCGTCAAGGTCGGCGACATCGTGGCCTTTGGCCGCTACGCCGGCACCGAGATCAAGGTCGACGGCGAAGATCGCCTCGTTTTGCGCGAGAACGAGATCTTCGGCGTCGTCGACAACTAAGCACATCCATCAGCGGCGGGACGCCGCCGCAACCCCATCTAGGAGAACGACATGACCGCCAAGGAAATCGTCTTCGACACCGAAGCCAAGAACAAGATCCTCAAGGGCATCGACACGCTCGCCAACGCCGTCCGGGTGACCCTCGGGCCACGCGGCCGCAACGTGGTCATCGAGAAGTCCTGGGGCGCCCCCATCGTGACCAAGGACGGCGTGACCGTCGCCAAAGAGATCGAGCTCGAAGACAAGTTCGAGAACATGGGCGCCCAGATGGTGAAAGAGGTCGCCTCCAAGACGTCCGACGTCGCTGGTGACGGCACCACCACCGCCACGGTGCTGGCCCAGGCCATCTTCCGCGAGGGCAGCAAGCTCGTCGCTGCTGGCCACAACCCGATGGACCTCAAGCGTGGCATCGACAAGGCCACCGAGGCCATCACCGCCGAGCTGCACAACCTGTCCCGCGACGTCGAGAACAACGCCGAGATCGCCCAGGTTGGCACCATCAGCGCCAACGGCGACACCGAGATCGGCGACAAGATCGCCGAGGCGATGGACAAGGTCGGCCAGGGTGGTGTCATCACCATCGAAGAGAACAAGGGCCTCGACACGCTGCTCGAGACCGTCGAGGGCATGCAGTTCGACCGCGGCTTCCTGTCGCCGTACTTCGTGACCGACCCCGACCGCATGGAGGTCGTGCTCGAGAACCCGTACATCCTCATCCACGAGAAGAAGATCTCGACCCTGCGCGAGTTCATGAAGCTGCTCGAGAAGGTGGTGCAGTCCGGTCGTCCGGTCGTCGTCATCGCCGAGGACGTCGAGGGCGAGGCGCTCGCCGCACTCGTGGTCAACAAGCTGCGCAACACCATCAACGCCGCGGCCGTCAAGGCTCCTGGCTTCGGTGACCGCCGCAAGCGCATGCTCGAAGACCTGGCCATCCTCACCGGCGGCAAGATGATCGCCGAAGAGCTTGGCATCAAGCTCGAGAATGTGCAGCTCGAAGACCTGGGCACCGCCGCCCGTGTCGTCATCAACAAAGAGACGACGGTCATCGTCGACGGTGCCGGCACCGAAGACGCCATCGCCGCCCGCATCAAGCAGATCGAGGCGCAGATCGCCGACTCCAGCAGCGACTACGACCGCGAGAAGCTCGAAGAGCGCAAGGCCAAGCTGTCGGGTGGCGTCGCCGTGCTCAAGGTCGGCGCTGCGACCGAGGTCGAGATGAAAGAGAAGAAGGCCCGTGTCGAGGACGCCCTGTCCGCGACGCGCGCTGCGGTCGACGAGGGCATCCTGCCCGGTGGCGGCATTGCGCTGCTGCGTGCCGGCAAGGTGCTCGACACCCTCGAGGTCAAGGCCGCCGAGCGCTTCGGCGTCGACATCGTGCGCCGCGCCATCCAGGAGCCGCTGCGCATGATCGTCAGCAACGCGGGCCTCGAGCCGGCCGTCATCATCCAGGACGTGCTCGCCAACCCCGACACCAACTACGGCTACAACGCGCGCGCCGCCGAGTACGGCGACCTGATCAAGATGGGCGTCATCGACCCCACCAAGGTCACGCGCACGGCGCTGCAGAACGCCGCGTCGGTCAGCGGCCTGCTGCTGACCACCGAGGCCATGGTTGCCGAGATCCCCGAGAAGGCGCCCGCTGGCGGCGGCGACATGGGCGGCATGGGTGGCATGGGCGGAATGGGCGGAATGGGCGGCATGATGTAGCCCGCAGCCCAAGCTGCAAACGAAGGCCCGCCCGGTTGATCCTGGCGGGCCTTCCTGCGTCTGGTGCGTAGATTCCTGGAATCCAGGAGGTCGCTGTGGATGGTCGCCGTCAGTTCGTTCGGGGCACGCCTGCGTTGGTGCAGGAGGCTGTGCGCATTCGCCGGCGGTACGGAGCAGCCTCGGTGGGCGTCCTTGGCGTGGGAATCGCCGGTTTGATCGTGGCTTTCGCGGGTTCGAGTAGCCTCGATGCCTTGAACCTGGCGTCTGGGCCTGGAGGCGTCTTGGCCTTCGTGGGAACCGTGGTCCTGGTGGCCTCCACCGGTGGCGCATTTGCCGCCCTCTATGCGGCATGTCCCAGCGAGGTTGCCTTCCGGGACGCCAGCGCGGTCTTGGCGGCTTGGGAGGCACGTCGTGCGTCCCACGCCGCCGCGCTGGTCGAGGATGCGGTGTCCGAGCTCGACGAGGCCGATCCCCTGCTCGTCGAGGCGTGGGAGTCGGGCCGGGGTGCGCGGCGTGCGCCCGGTGTACGCTCCGAGGCATGACCAGCCCCGAGATTCTTGCCATCGCCGCCGCCAACGACCTGGTTCCCGAGCACCCGCCGCGGGTGCTTGCCGAAGTACAGGACGTTGGCGATGGCACCGATGACCCCGAGCTCGTCGACCTGACGCACCTGCCATTCGTCACCATCGACGAGCCGAGCAGCAAGGACCTCGACCAGGCCCTGGCTGTAGAGAGGGTCGGCGATGGCTACATCGTCTGGTACGCCATCGCCGATGCCGCGCACTTCTGTCGGGCAGGCTCTGCCGTGTTCGAAGAGGCCCTGCGCCGCGGCAGCACCTTCTACTTGCCCGGCCTCGTCGTGCCGATGCTTCCCAAGCGGCTGTCCGAGGATCTGACCTCGATCAACCCAGGCGTCGACAGGCGGGCGCTGGTCTTTCGTGTGCACTTGGACGGTGATGGCGCGGTGGTGGAGACACGCATCGTGCGGGGGCGGGTGCACAGCCGGCTGAAGACCTGGTACGACGCCGTGCAGGCGTGGTTCGACGGGGGCGAGCTGGACACCGATGACGAGGTTCGCGCCTCGCTTCGGCTGCTGGCGGACGTGGGCCGCGCCCGCATTGCCCGGGCCGAGGCGCGGGACGTGGTGCAGTATCGCCGCTCGGAGCTGTCGATCCGCTGGCAGGGCGGCCAGGGCACCTTCTGTGCGATGGCCGATCCCCGCAACGATGTCGAGCTCTGGAACGAGCAGATCAGTCTGCTGTGCAACATGGAGGGCGCCCGGCTGCTGCGCGACCGGGGGGGACCCGATGTGCAGGCGATCTACCGCGCCCACGATCCACCCACGCCCGAGGCCCTCGACGAGCTGTCTGCCCAGCTGTCGGAGCTGGTCAAGGTGCACCGGCTGAACCCCGAGGTCTGGCGTTGGCGGCGCGGTGACCGGGGGCTGAAGGAGTTCCTGCAAGCGCTGCCCGCCGAGGGCGCGCACGGGCGCATCGCCAAGGCCGTTCACCGTCAGGCGATGATGACCACGCGCGGAGCGGTGTTCACCGAGAGCCCCGAGCGGCACTTCGGGGTGGGCGCCGAGGCCTACGCGCGCTTCACGGCGCCCATGCGCGAGATCGTCGGGGTGTTCGTGCACAAAGAGATGTGGGAGCTGCTGGGCTCCCGCCCGGGCGAACGTCAAGCGGATGTGGCCCTTAGGGAGCGGGTGATCGCGGCATCCGGCGAGGCGCGATCGATGCAGCGCAAGCTCGACCGCGAGGCGAACCGCGTGGTGCTCGATCAGATGTTCGACGCGGCGTTGAGAGGCGGGCAGCGCACGTGGTCGGCCACGGTGATGGGCATCACCCGGGGCAAGCTCCACATCCAGCTCGACAGTCCGCCCATCGACGTGAAGGTGTACAAGCACCACATGGTCGATGAGCTGGGCGTCGAGCTGATCTCGAGCTCGGACGGGGCGGTGCTACGCGAGCGGCGCACCGGCGATGCGGTGATGGCGGTGGGGGACGCCGTGGAGCTGACCGTGCTGGGCCGCGACGAGCAGCGCGACCGCTGGAGGCTTGTCGCGCGGCGCGTGTAGCTACAGCCCGTACTTGGCGCGCGTGGCGTCGAACAGGTCGGCGAGCTCGGCGTCGGTCACCATGCGGTCCCAGAACATCACCTCGGCGATGCCGCCGTGCCAGTAGCCGCCGGATCCGCCATGGCCAAAGCCGATGGTGGACACGGTCTCTTCTTGCACGAAGGGGTAGGTCCTGCCTGGGTTGGTGCCGCGTGCGACCGTCGCGCCGTCGCTGCCCACCTTCCACTCGCCACCCGCCAAGTAGGCGAAGTGCACCATGTGCCACTCGCCGTTGGGGGCGATGTCGGTGCTGAAGCCGGTCTGGCTTAGGTCGTTGCAGCAAGACCCGTTGTTCACGCGGAGGTACCAGCGGTCGCTGGCCCACTCACCGAACCAGATCCAGTTCGCCGAGTTCCACGTGGTCTCGTTGCGGTTGACGTACAGGCCTCCGAAGTCACCGGAGTCGGGGTTGTCGTTGTAGACCCACATCACGCCGGTCATCACCGCCGGGTCGAGCACCACGCGGTTGTCGAACTGGGCGTAGCCGTTGGCGTTGCCGGGGAAGTCCAAGGCCTCGACGCCGCCGACGGTGGCGAAGGTGACCCCGCTGCCGACGGTGGCGGGCACGCCGGTGCCCGAGATGTCGGTCCAGACCGTCGGGGCCGAGGGGTTGAAGCTGTTGGGATCGCTGGCGTCGAGGTGCAGGGTGAGGCCCTGGCGCCATGTACCGCTCAGGTCGGCGAGATCGTGGCCATGATCGCCTGCCGCCACGTCGGATGCGGTGGTTCCGACAGGAAGCTGGCCCACGGTCGCGCTGCCGCCGAGATCGGCGAAGTCGACGCTGTGGCTGTGGCTGGCCGCCGCGAAGTCGGTGGCGTCGAGGCCGTCGAGGGTGTCGGCGTCACCAGGGGCGTGAGTGTGGTCGCCCAGCGCCACGTCGCCGCCGCCGGTGCCCGTGGGCAGCTGGCCGATGGCGACCTGGCCGGTGATCTCGGAAAAGCCGTGCAGGTGGTCGCCGGCGGCGACGTCGTTGGGGCCGTTGCCCACGGGCAGCTGGGTGACCGCGAGCGTGCTGGTGATGTCGGCGGCGTCGTGGGTGTGGGAGGTGACTGAAGGGCCACACTGCCAACTGGCGCCGTCGTGTACGGCGATCTGGCCGGCGCCGCATCCGAGTGCGGCCAGCGTGTCGAGCGGCAGGGCGGAGGACGAGATGGCACCGGTGCTGTCGATGATGGTGGTGCCGTTGACGCGAACCTCGCTGGCGTCGACCACGCCGCCGGTGACGTCGGTGGCCGAAGCGGCGGTGCCGGCGCGGATGGCGAAGGGCACGCTGACCACCTGGATGCGTGCGGGCAGGGGGGTGCCGTTCACGGCGAGCTGGAGGAACAGGTCGTCGCCGTCGAAGGTGGCGCTGTCGAGCGCCGCGCCGCCGCCCAGCTGGACCGAGAAGTAGCCGTCGTCGAAGGCGAGTGCGGTGTAGTCGTCAGTCCACAGCTCGGCACCGCCGGCGGGGTCGTCCCACAGGCTGATGGTCAGGTCGTTGGGACCATCGAGGGGAAGGCCTGCGCCGTCGAAGAGCCGACCTTGATGGGTGAGCTCCATGGGCACAGCCAACGCGGTGGCTGGGAGGAGGAGGGCGAGCAGGAAGACGGAACGTGGCATGGGGAGACTCCGGGGACTCCCGGCAGTGTATGTCCTCAATCGGTGTTCCGACACCAAAACTGGTACATGCCCGCGAAGGCTTCCGGGTGGTCGCCCTCAACCAGGGCCCAGCGCTCGAGATCGGTCTGATCGGCGTCGTCGGGAAAGCGCTCGGCGTACCAGCTGGCGACGACGGGGTTTGGGTGTTGGAAGCCCAGGAAGTCGAGATTCAACGCGGCAAGGCACTCCTGGAGCTGCGGCAGGGTAAAGCGGTGCTCGCACACGTGAAAGACGAGGTCGCGTGTCGCTGAGACGCTGTAGAAATCGGGGCTGTAGACGATGGATGCAGCGGGGTGGTCGCCGGGCAACGACCGGAAGTGCTGGCGGGCCATGCGGATGCCGTCGGGGTCGTCGGCGAAGCCCTGCTCGGCGATCACCGCCCGTGCGGCCACCACGGCGGTGCGGGCGGCTTCGCTGTACAGGCCGATCTTCATCAGGCCTCCGGGGCGCACCAGGTCGCGCAGCACGCGCCAGCCGGCCATCGGGTCGTCCATGTGGTGCAGGACACCGCCGGCCTCGACCAGGTCGAAGCGCCGGTCGAGCGCGCCGAGCGCCAGGATGTCGGCCTGGGCGAAGTCGATGTTGTGCACGCCCAGCGCCCGAGCGGTGCGCTGCGCCCAGGCCAGGCTGGCCCGGGACAGATCGACGGCGAGCACTTTGGCGTCGCGGTAACGGTTGGCTGCGGTGATCGCCTGCTGTCCGGTGCCGCACCCGGCGATCAGGACCGAGGGACCGCCCTCTGGCTCGATGAAGCGAGCGTGGGGGAACAGGGTCGACACCACCCGAGACAGCGGCGCCGGCGGCTTGCGGTGCAGGGCGACCAGGCGCGGGTAGGGCGACTGCTCGTACATCTCGCGCACAGCGATCGACACGGCGTCGTCGGTCATGGCCAACACCGCGGTCTGTTCGGCCAGCGTGGCCAGCTCGGGGTCGGGCTCGGCCTGGTACATGTGGCGAAGCGCGTCGGGGGCCGCCTCGAGGGCCAACTCTTCGTCGTGGGTGGTGGCCCAGACGTATTCGTTGTGGAAGCACTGCCGGGCGATGGCGGTGGCGAGCCGGCCCTGCTGACCCGACAGCAGCAAGCGGCGACGCAGGGCCGTCAGCAGGGTCTCCCACGCGGGGTGCTGCACGATGGTGTGCTCGAGCAGCGGCGGCAGGAGTGGATGCGCGGACAGGGCCTGAAGGGCGGCAGGAGTGGCCAGATCACGGTCCAGGGCGTCGCGAATCACGGCGTCGTCGGTGATGACCTGCCTCGCGGCCCGGGAGAGCAGCTGGTGATCGAGGCCCTCGTGCTCCAGAGCGCGCGCCAGCAGCGGCTTGGCGACGTCGGGAGGCTCGGGGAGCGCGGCCAGGGCGTCGGCGAGGCCCAGCCACAGCAGGTGCTCGTCCGGGGAGGCGTCGAGGCCCAGGGCGCAGACGCGCGCGGCCTGTTCGACATCGCCGGTGCGGATGAGCAGCCCAGCGAGGTCGGCCAGCAGCTCGGGCCGCGGGGTGTGCGCGATACCGGCCCGCAGCACGGCGATGGAGGCGGCGGGGTCGGTGTTGGCCAGGGTGCGGCCGAGCTGTTGGGCCGCGGATGGCGTGATCAGCACCGCGTGGGGGTCGAGCGAGCGGGCGGCCTTCCAGGCCTGCATGCCCAGCTCGATGTCGCCGGTGGCCATGCGCGCGGTGCCCAGGTCGGCCTGGATTCCGGCGTGGTCGGGCCGGGCCTCGCTGGCGCGGAGCAGCACCTCGCTGGCCTCGGTGAAGCGCTCGGCGGCCATGAGCAGGCTGCCCAGGCCCAGCAGGGCGGGGAGCAAGGCGGGCTTGAGCGCGAGCGCCGCTCGGAAGTCTTGCTCGCCGTCGGCGACCCGGCCCAGCAGCAGCGCCACCCGAGCGCGGTTGGCCAGGATGCCGGGTCGACGGGGGTCTGCCGCCAGCGCATCGCTCATGAGCTTGTGGGCGTCCTTGTTCTTGCCCATGCGCCCGGCGACGAGCCCCAGCAGGTGCAGGGCGTCGGGATTGTGCCGTTCGCGCTGCAGGACTGCCGTGTAGCAGTTCGCGGCCTCGGGCAGCCGTCCGGCCCGGTAGTGGGCCAGTCCGTCGGACAGCAGCTCGGAAATGGTGGGCATGGGTCAGCGTACCGCGGACCAGCCGGGCCCGGGGTAGACTGACGCGATGCGTTGGTTGCTCGTCGTCATGCTGCTGCCCTCGGTGACCCATGCGGCCACCTTCGTGGTGGGCACCGACGGCAGCACGCTGCAAGACGCCATCGACATCGCCGAGGGCACCGCGGGCGGGCCCCACACCATCTCGGTTCCGGACGGGTCCTGGTTCTACGAAGGCGTCGTGCACGAGGACATGTCCATCTTGGGGTCGGCGAGTGGCAGCGTGGTCCTCGGCACGCTGGTGGTGGACGGTGGCGCGGTGACCGTGAGCGGCGTGACGCTGAGCGGTGGCGACGACAGCCGCGCGCTCGAGGCGGTGGGAGGTGCCGCGGTGACCCTCGCGGACGTGGTGCTGGAGCGGGGGTCGGCGGCCCAGGCTGGCAACGACGAGGGAGGGGCGATCCTGGTGGTGGACTCGATGCTCGACAACGCCGGTGCCGTCACGATCGTCACCTCATCGGCTCAGGGCCACGGTGGTCAGCTGGCCGTGCGCGGAACATCGGATGTCACCCTGGACGGCGTGAGCTTCTTGTCGGGGATGAGCGTGGTGGGGAGGGGGGGAGCCGTCTCGGTGGG
The DNA here is from genome assembly GCA_965216925.1 of Myxococcota bacterium. GTDB lineage: Bacteria > Myxococcota_A > UBA796 > UBA796 > CAYYHT01. Next base: position 851,921 of record CBDCGT010000002.1, read on the forward strand.
CGCGTTCCCGGCCAGCTTCACCTGCAACCAATGTCGGTTTCAAAACAACCACGCGGTCACTCAGGATGGCGGCGCCATCCACGTGTTCGGCGGTGCCACGGTCGTCTTGAACGACGTGTTGGCCAGCGGCAACCTTGTCGGAAGCGGCGCCGGCGCCTTTCTGCGCGCGGACGAGGCCACCGTCACTCTGACGGGCGGCTCCCTGTCGGGCCACTCGAACGATGGGCCCGTCAATGGAGGAGTCATCGCGATGAACGGCGGGGTGCTCGACATCGATGGCGCCCTTCTGTTCGACAACGCGGTGGGCGGCAACGGCGGGGTGCTCGATCTCTTCGGCCAGAGCTCCACCACGCTCACCGACACGGGCTTCGACGACAACCGATCCCTCGACGATGTGGGCGGCACCATTTGGATGGGGCAACAGGCGGTGCTTGCGATGGACGGCGGCTGGATCCACGGCTCGACGGCAGGCCACAGGACGCCGGCACAGGAGGGAGGAGCCATCTCGGTGACCGGCGATGCGTCGGCGGTGCTGACGAATGTGGACCTGGACGACAACCGGGCCGTGAGTGGTTTGGGCGGTGCCCTGCGCATCGCCAGCGGCAATGGCCTCACGATGGTTGGCGGCACCATCTCGGGAAGCGGAGGTGTCGACGCGGACTACGGCGGATGCGTGAACATCTCTGGTGGCACGCTCGACCTGCAGGGGGTCGCCATCACGGGATGCCAGGCGGCCCAGAACGGCGGGGCTATCGAGGTCTTTGGCGATGCGACCGCCCTTCTCACCGATGTGCAGATGAACGGTGGGATGGCCAACGAAGGGGGGCTCATCAAGGTCGAGACGGCGGCGAGTCTGTTCGTCACCGACAGTGATCTGCGCAATGGGGTCGCCGCTTTTGGCGGTGGCGGCATCCACATCGAGTCCACGGGTTCGATCGAGATCGTGCGCACCGTGTTCTGTGGGAACGACAACACCGCCGGCGCTGGCGGTGCCGTCGGGGTCGTCGCGAGCAACGTCGACATCTTCAACTCGGAGTTCTACGCCAACCATGCGCTCGACGGGGGTGCGGTCAGCGGAACGGGCGCCGATGTGGTGATCGAGCACTCGGCTTTGCTGTCCAACGAGGCACAGGACGATGGAGGTGCCGTGCTGTCGGAGGGCGGCGGCATGGTGACGGTTCGAAACAGCCTGTTTGCGCACAATCTGGCCACGCGCGGGGCGGACATCGTGGTGACCGCGGGCTCGTCTGGATCCCTCGACCACACGTACCACTGGCCGGCGGCCCCATCGTTCCTGGCCGAGGGATTGCTCGATCCGCTGGTGGCATCGGATGGCGCGCTCCCGGTGATGTCGTACGTCGACCGCGACTGCGGCGGCAACCTGATTCCCCTGGCAGGCCCGCTCCTGGTCGATCAAGGTGTCGGAGGTCTGGACTTGGACGGCACGCCGCCAGACATCGGCATCTATGGTGGCCCGCGCGCGCTCGATTCCGACGGGGACGACGCTCCCTTCGACCGCGACTGCGACGATCAGGACGTCACCGTCGGGCCTGGTGCCCCCGAGATCTGCGGCAATGGCATCGACGAGGACTGCGACGGCGCCGACGAGCCGTGCATCGCCGACACCGGGATCGGCGACACCGGTGACGCAGACACCGACACGGACAGCGACTCGGACTCGGACAGCGACTCGGACTCGGACAGCGACGCGGATTCGGATGCGGACAGCGACGCGGACTCGGATGCGGACAGCGACGCGGACTCGGATGCGGACAGCGACGCGGACTCGGATGCCGATAGCGACGCGGACGCGGACTCAGACGCGGACGCGGACTCGGATGCCGACAGCGACGCGGTGCCGGTGCGGTACCTCGTCGGAGGCTCCGGTTGCGCCTGTGACAGCCAGCGTGGCCCGTCCTGGGCGTGGGTGGTCCTGGGCCTGACGCTGCTGGGGCGCCGGCGCCGGTGATCCGTGAGTGCCTGGGGTGCCTTCGTGGCGTCCGGGCGGTGACTCACAAGTCCATCGGTCACCTCTTGAAGGTGCAGGGACATCCTTGGTGATGGCCCATAGGTGGCTGGCGTCACCCGATGGGAGGTCCCTGTGGAATTTGGCTACTGCGACAACTGCGACTGCGACGCCCCGGTCACCAAGACCTGGTTCATGATGAACATTGGCCTGCTGGTCGCCCGACTGGGCAACAGCGTCGAGGGCTACCTGTGCGAGCGCTGCGTCGACTCCAGCTTCTGGACGTACACACTCACCACGGCGCTTCTGGGCTGGTGGGGCGTGCTGAGCTTCTTTGTCACGCTGTTCATCCTGCCGATGAACGTCATCAACTACGTGTCGGCCAAGGGCCAGTTGAGGCGGCTGACGGCGAGTCCGGCGTCGGGCTAGAAAAAATGCTGCCCGAGCCCGCGGTACGTCGGGGTGCGCTTGGTGATGGCGCCGTCTCTGACCCACACCAGCTCCTCGAAGCGCTCCATGAGCTCGCCGGACTTGGCGTGGCGGCACAGCACCGGGTCGCCGATAGCGGGCTTGGGGCCGTGCACCTCGAAGGGGGTCTGCACCTCGCCCCAGCCCTCTAGGTCGACGGGAACCAATCCCTGGGGCTGGTGCACCACCGGCAGTCGGTCGGCGCCGGGGGCTCCGGACGCGATGTAGCCACCGCCGGCGCAGGTGACGTGGTCGTCGTCGCTGCTGCGCACCACCGAGAGCGCGAAGAACACGGCAGGATGGAAGGGCAGCCCCGTGTAGCCATCGAAGAGGTGCGGGCAGAAGAAGCCCGACCCGACGGTGACCTCGGTGCAGGCGGTGTCACGGGCGGTGGTGTCGATGGAGCCCGAGCCGCCGCCGTTCACCACCTCGATGGGGTGCCCCTCGCCTTCGAGGGCTTCGAAGACCGCCGCGCGTCGTTGCTCGGCCAGCGGCACACTGCGGCGCTTGATCACCTGGCGGAAGGGATCGAGGTAGCGGCTGCCGGGGTTCACATCGCGCATGCCCGCCACCTGGGCTTCGTAGGCCAGCACCGCGCGCAGCTCGACGCCGGGGGCCGCCTTGACGGCGCGACCGATGGCCTCGGCGGCACCCGCGTCGCGGATGGGGCTGCGCCGCACGCCCAGGTGCAGGCTGCGGAAGGGGCGCCAGGACATGTCGATGTCGATGCACGCGTACAGGGTGGTCTTGGCGGCGACAGCGGCGTCTGAGAGCAGCTTGACGTGCTCGACGGCGTCGATGGTGCAGTAGACGGTCTTGCCGCTGCTGGCGACCTCGGCGAGCTGCTGGGCGTCGTCGGGCCGGCCGATGGGGTAGGCGAGCAGGAAGTCGTCGAAGCCTTGAGCGGCGAGGAAGGCCGTCTCGCGGCTGCTGAAGGTCATCAAGCCGCGGAAGTGCTCGCCGCCGCGCTCGAACAGGTACTTGAGCACCCCCGGCACCCGGATGGACTTGCTGGCCAGGCGCACGGTGCACTTGGAGCTGCCAAGCCGCTCGAGCACCAGGTCGATGTTCTTGTCGATGGCGGCCTGATCGAGCAGCGCGGTGGGCAGGGCCTCGTGCTCCAGGATGCGCTTCCAGTCGGCGTAGGCGATGTCGCTCACTGGCTCACCCGCTGGTGGTGGATGAGGCTGATCACGATGTAGTAGGCGGGGTACACCAGGGACACGAGGCTCACCGGGTAGGCCCAGTCGGCCTGCACGTTGAAGGCGACGATGGTCATGGTGAGGGCCCAGGTGTAGCCGAAGCCCACGGTGACGGGCTTCATCCACTCGGTGCGCGTGGGGTAGATGTAGTGGATGGGCACGAAGACCAGCACCGAGAACAGCATCACGCTGCCGACGGCGGCCCAGGGGCTGGTGTGCAGCACGTACAGGTACAGCAGCAGGATGTTCCAGTAGCTGGGAAAGCCCACGAAGCTGTCTTCGGTCTTGGCGGCCTCTTGGCAGAAGCCGTAGCCGCTGGCCATCAGCGGAACCGCGGCGAGCCACTCGTAGCCCGGGGGAAAGATGCCGAGCGCCATGAGCCCCAGCACCGGGATGAAGGCGAAGTTCAGGAAGTCGATGATGTCGTCGAGCTTGCGGCCGTTGAACTGGGGCACGACCTCTTTGACACGCACGCGGCGCGCCAGGGTGCCGTCGGTGGCGTCGACGAAGCAAGCGACGATCTGGGCCATGAAGAACAGCACGGCGTCGTTCTGCACCAGCCCGTAGCAGGCCAGGATGGCCAGGGGCAGGCCCAGCGCGGTGTAGAAGTGCACGCCCCAGGCGGCGGCCCTGTGGGCGGCGCTGAACTCGGTGGCGGGGCTGTCGGCGGTCGTGCTCACGCGGCCTCCGTGGCTCGGGGAACCAGTGGGCGTGGGGGGTCGGAGGCCGCGGTGGCTCGCGACACGACGACGGCCGTAACCAAGCCCGCGACCATCGCCACGGTGCGGAAGGGGAAGTCGATGCCCTCGGCCGGCTTGCTGAACAAGAAGCCCGGGACACCGAAGATGTCGAAGCCGCCGCCGAGCCTCAGGAACACCGACACGGCGAACCCGGCGAGGGCGCCGGTGCGGTTGGCCTTGGAGTCGAACAGCGCCAGGGTGAGCTGGGGAAACAGCACGCAGTAAACGATGTCGCCGCACAGGAACCAGAGATCGGCGATGCTCTTGACGGTGAGCGCGATGAGGGTGGCGCTGATGCCCAGGCCCACGATGAGCCGCTTGACCAGGCGGGTGACGTCTTCGTCGGGGGCGTCGGGGTACAGAAGGCGCTTGTAGCCGTTCCAGGCCACCAGCGAGCTGGCCGACAGGATGGAGCTGTCGACCGAGGACATGACCGCGGCCGAGACCGCGCCCAGGCCGATCACCCCCACCCAGGGGCTGACCACGTGCTTGAGCATGAGCGCCAGCACCTCGGAGGGGTTGTCGGCGAGCTGGGCGGCGACCTCGGGGCCGGCGACGGCGTTCCAGTCGAGTGCGGTGGCGCACAGCCCCAGAACCATGGGGGGAATCGCTGCCGCGAAGCACAGCACCCCCGCGCCGATGGACAGCTGGGCCGCCGTCTTTTCGTCGGGACTGGAGAGCACGCGCTGGAAGTACACGTTCCAGGGAATTCCGCCCAGGATGAACAGCAGCAGGTAGTCGCCGTAGTACAGGGCGGTGCTGGGGTCGGACAGCCCGGCGTCGCCGAGCCCCACCTGCGCGACGGCGTCCCAGCCGCCGGCAGCACCCACCGCCGACGGGATGGCGATGGCCAGCCCCAAGACGATGAGCCCCATCTGAACGACGTCGGTGTAGGCCACGGCCCGCATGCCGCCGAACACGGTGTAGGCGATGGCGATGCCCGAGGACACTGCGATCGCGGTGGCCAGCGAGTCAAAGCCCAACACCGCGTGCACGGTGGTGCCGAGCGCCACCAGGATGGCCGCCGACCAGAACAGCTCGGCCAACACCGCGGGCACCATCAGCAAGGCGGCGGTGGGGGCGCCGTAGCGGTCTTCGAGCGGGTCGATGAGCGTCGCGAAGCCGTAGCGGCGCATGACCCGGGCATAGAACAAGCCGCCGACCACCAGCGCCAGCGCGTAGCCCATGCCCGCCTGCAGGCCCCACGCGACCCCGCTGGTGTAGGTGAACTCGGCGGTGCCGTTGATGTAGCCGCCGCCCACCCAGGTGGCGGTCATGGTGAGCAGGCCCACCCACAGCGGCAGGCTGCGGCCAGCGAGCATCACCTCTTCGGCGCTCTTGGATTCGTCGTCGGTCTGACCGGCCGATGCCCAGATGCCCACCACGAAGATGAGCAGGTACATCGCACCGACAGCGAAGAGGCCGGGCCAATGCACGTCGGTCATCAGTCGAGTGACCCTCGGTTGAAGCGGGTGCACGCGTCTTCGCCGCAGAAGTGCTTCACCTCGCCGGTGGCGAAGAAGTGCGCCGTCTGCGCCTGGCTCCCCACCCAGCCCCATGAGGCACCGTGGGCGCCGCCGGTGTTCGCCGGGCGGTTCCAGTCGTCGGGCTCGGTGACGCCGGGGTCGAACTGGGCCAGGGCGCGGGCGGGAATGGGCCCGGCTTGTTCGGTCATGCCGGGCGGCAGGTCGACGGGGGGTGCGAGCACCGGCAGGTCCAGGCTGCGGGCGAGCATGCGGGTTCCGATGTTGTGCACGCTCTCGTCGCCCTTGGCTTCCTGGATCAACAGCTCGCGCTCGGCCAGCTCGGGCCAGGCGATGGGGTCGGACACGTCCCACCACAGCTGGCTGGCGCTGTACAGCAGCTGCCGGTCGGTGGGGTTGGCCACGTTGTCGACCATGAAGGTCTCGAACAGCGTCCACGCGCCGCTGCGCTCGAGCAGGGTGGACCAGGAGGAGCCGGCAATGTGCAGCACCGAGCGCTCGACGGGCGCGCCCGAGGCGCTGGCGACCCCGCCCAGGATGCCCCCCATCGAGATGCCCCAGTAGTAGGTGCGGCTGGTGTCGACGAGGGGCTGTCCAGCGGCGCCGTGGAAGATCGGATCGCTGGTGAACGCGTCACGGCGCACCATCTCGATGAGCGTGCGTTGATTGACCTGACCCTGGGCCATTCGGTCGGGGATGGTGTTGATCTTGCCAAAGTCGCGGGCGACGTTCACCGCGCCGTCGGAGTCGCCGCGATCGAGACCGCGCTGGTTGGTGCCGATCAGGATGTAGCCGTGGTCGTTGGCCAGCTCGATGAAGGGGTTGGCGTCGTTGGTGTCCAGGAAGTCGCGGATGCTGCCAAAGATGCCGTGGCCGATGACGATGACCGGCACCGAGCCCTCGGGGGCGTCCTTGACGCTCTGCGGGATGTGAACCCAGAAGTAGGCCTCGTCGGTGCCGTTGGGGGTCACGTTGCCGCTGGCGTCGACGGTGAGGTTCAGGTCGTCTTGCAGGAAGGTGGTGGTGGTGTACCAGCCGTCGGCCGAGCGCCAGCCGGTCTCGGCGACCTCGTCGCCGTCGTCGAGGTTGCGCACGCCCAGCAAGCGCCACTCGTCGTGCACCACGAGCTGGCTGAGCGCGCTGCGCAGGGGTTGGGTGCCGTCGGCGACGGGGAAGTCCCAGGCGATGGCGACGTCGTCGGCGGCAAGGCCGACACCGGCTTCGATCTCGACCAGAAGGTCGCGGTAGTGATCGGCCCGGTGCGCGAAGTCGTCGGGGATCTTGCCGCGGCTGCCCGCGACGATGTTGTCGAAGCGCTGGGGGCGAGGCGCCGCCTCGGTGGTGACCACCATCGCCACGCGGTGGCCCACGGGAATGGCGGCCTGCGGGCGGATGAGCAGCGCGGGCGGCTCGTCGGGCCAGGTGCCGCAGGCGTCGGTGTAGTCGGGGTCTTCGGCGGCGCAGTAGGCGTCGAGCTCGGCCATGACGGGCAGGTAGGTGCCCGCGGTCAGATCGACCAGGCGCACGCCGCCCTCGCCCGGGGTGTGGTCGCGCCAGCTGGGGAGCGATGCGGGGTCGACGTCGCGCAGGCGAACCACGCCCGTCGCCACCCCGCTGAAGCCGGTGCGCCACGAGATCGAGGCGGGCAGTGGCGTCTCGGTGCCGGGAAAGTCGTCGACGGGCAGCGCGACGTGCCCGTCCTGCATCAGCTGTGCGTTGGGGAAGGGGTACAGCAGCCCCTCACCGGTGAGGCCGCGGGACTCGGCGTCGAGCTCGGCGAGCTGGTCGTCGGTGTAGGACGGCTGGCAAGCGGCGAGCCACGGAAGCAGGGCGATGAAGGTGCGCATCTGGGCGTTTAACCGCCTGCTCGCCGGCGCGGGCTACTCCACCAGCTCGATGGCGACGCGCTGTCCGTAGTGATCCGACAGCTCGAAGGCGCCCGTCTCGAACTCCATGTGCTGCACGAAGGCGCGCTCGCGGGAGCGGGCCCGCACCCGGCCGGTGCCATCTTTGACCCACAGCAGGTCCATGCGAGCGGGGAATTCGGTGGCGGCGTAGTTGTCGAGGTACAGCGAGTCGCAGTCGGTGGCGGTGTAGATGTCGAGCTGGTCGCACAGCGCGGCGTCGCCGAAGGGCTCGTCGAGCCAGGTCTCGTCGACCTCGGTGGGGACCTGGTTGCCCATCTGCACTTCGGGCACGAGCTCGGCGAGGTTGGCCAGATCTTGCAGGCCGTCGGAGTAGTACCCCAACAAGGCGGGCATCGACGGGTTGTTCCACCAGCCGGTGACGTCGTTGCCCTCGGCATCGACCCACACCGCCTGGCTGTAGTACCAGCCGGCGTTGAAGTCGCCGCCCACGAGCACCAGCGCGTCGTCGGGCAGGACGGCGATCGCCAGGCCCAGCTCGCGAACCTGCAGGTTGCGGATGCGCCAGTCGTCCGAGAAGGGCGTCGTGTGGGTGTCGAACAGGTGCACGGCCTCGCCGCTTCCAGCCAGGGTGAACGTCGCGTGCAGGTAGCCACGCTTGATGTTGGGGCCGGGGAAGTTCTCGCTCTTGAACTGAGCGTCGTACTGCACCAGGTCGAAGGTGGCCTCGCCGTCGATGAGATCACTGCGCACGGCCATCAGCAGGCCCGTCTCGCGCAGGGGCTTGCGGTCTTCGGGCGTGAAGACAGTGTAGCCAGCGGCCTGTGCGGCGGCGCCGATGCTGTCGGCGTAGTCGCGCTCCCACACCTCTTGCAGGAACACGATGTCGTCGCCCGCGGCGAAGACCTCGGGGCCGGTCTGCTCCCAGCGAACCTCGAGCTCGGGCACCTCGACCCTGAAGAACAGGTAGTTGCGGCCCAGCAGACCGGCGTTGTAGGTCAGGACGGACAGGGTGGTGCCGGTGCCCTCGTCCAGCTGGGCGTGGGCGTCGAACTGGCTGGTCAAGACGCCGGTGGGGTCTGGGGCGGCTGCGTATTCCCGGTCTTCGTCGAACAGATCGGCCACGGTGGCGGCCTCGTCGCCGAGGGCCGTGCTCAGGAAGGCGAGGCCCGGGACATCGGTGAGCAGGGCATCGTCGGCGGTCTCTTCGCCGATGACGCGGCCCGGGTCGCGGCAGCCGAGCAGGGCCAGAGGCAGGAAGAACGGCAGCAAGCGGGTCATGGCAGCTCCATGGGGCGAGCCTACGACGGCGCGGTCTTGAGCGTGTCCAGGATGGCCGTGTCGCCGTACACGGTGATCAGCTTCTCGACGCTGTCGTGCATGCTGGGGTCGGCGTAGAACTTCTGCCAGTTGGGGTCGCGCTCGATGGTGCGAAAGGTGAAGCCGCGGCGCAGGGCCTCGCGCATGTGCTCCTCGAAGCGGCGCGGCTGGCGCTGGTGGGCGGCCACCTCGGCAAGGCGGAAGGGCCCCACCCAGCTGTAGCGCCCGGACGGCAGGAGCTCGTCGACCTTGGCGAAGCAGTCGCGGGCCTCGTCGTAGCGCTGGCTGGCCAACAGGATCTCGCCCAGGTCGCTCCAGGCGTCCTTGCGGCTGGGGTCGAGCTTCACCGCTCGGCGCAGGTGCTGCTCGGCCAGCTCGGGCTCGCCGCGAAAGCGGTGCGCCAGGCCGCGCAGGTACGCGATGCCCGAGTCTTCGACGACGTGCTTCTCGAAGGCCTCTGCGGTGGTGAGTGCCTCGTCGATGCGGCCCGACTCGATGAGGTGGTTCACCTCGAGCCAGGCGGACTCGGTGAGTTCGTCCTGGTACGACGGGATGGGAACCTCGGCCAGGGCCAAGCCAGCGATGAGGACAAGGGCCCACATGGTGGTCATTGTAGACCGCAAGCGGGCCGGTTGGTGCCCGCGGTTGCGCGGGTCGCCCGTCTCAGCGGCGGCGCCGCACCAGCAGGCCTGCCAAGCCGAGCACCAGCCAGCCGAAGCGCGGGTCGGGGCTGGTGGCACATCCGCACCCGCCGACCGTCGCGTCGGCCGTGCTGCCGGCCACGTCGGCGTTCCAGCCCTCGACCGTCCACGACAGCCAGTTCTCGCCGTCGCTGGTGTACACGGCGTAGTGGTAGGCGCGGCCATCGCGCACGTCGGGGTCGGTGATGCTGACCGGAGCGCCCAGCTCGGGGGCGGTGCTGCTCCAGATCTGCTTTCCGTCGTTGGGCCCGTCGGGGTAGCTGCCCTTCTTGCGCACCAGCACCAGCTCGGTGAGCGGCGCGTGGGCGGGGTTGGTCCAGGTGAGGTCGACGCCGTCGGTGTTGGCCGACGGGTTGGCCTGGAAGTCGTTGACGCCCAGGCGGTTGTCGGGCGTGTTGGGAGCCAACAGGCAGATGTCGTCGACGTTCCAGCCGCCCATCTGCAGGCCCTGATCGCTCAGGATGTTCCAGGTGAGCTGAACCTGGCCGTCGGCGGTGGTGTTGCCCAGATCGACGTTGTGCACCGACCACTGGCGGTCGACGTGGTGCTCGTCGCCCTGGTTGTCGTTGGTGCCGTGGTTCGTCCACACGTCCTGGTTGTCGGCGGTGATGAACGCGTTGTCGTAGAAGCCGTCCTCGACCGTGAGCCAGCGGCTGTACGACAGGAACACGCCGCTGTAGTGCAGCGTCGACAGCTCCGGGCTCACCAGGCGGTTGTGCTTCTGCGCCTGGTATTCGCCGTTGTAGTCGCCTTCGCCCAGGTCGTTGCCCCACACCTTGTTGCCGCTGGCGGCCATGCTGGGGTCGCCGCCGAGGCCCTGGGGCGTGCCCCAGGTCCAGTCGTCGGCGCCCTCGCGGTCGTCGCCGTCGACCAGCTCGTGGGTGTAGCCCCCGTCGCTGTCTTCGAAGTCGTCGCAGCGCACCTGCAGCACGTCGCCCGTGTAGTACGAGAAGGGGTTGATGTGGGCGCCTTCGGGGGCGTTCATCTCGCCGCCGTCTTCGTCGATGACGGTGACGTAGTACTCGACGAAGGAGCCCAGCTGCTGCTGGGGAATGGCACCGGCCGCGCGGTCGAAGCTCACGTCGAGGTCGGCCTGCTGCCAGTCACCGCCGTTGACCCGGTAGGTGACCCAGGCGCTCTCGGGGGCGAGCACGAAGCACGACGGGGCCAGGTTCATGAGCTCGACGGCGATGGGCGCGTCGATGCCGGCAGAGACCGAGGCCAGGGGCTCGTGGTGCGCGATGAGCGGGCTGCCCTGGCCGCGTGGCCCCAGGCCGTGCGCCCCGAAGGCCTCGATGATGGCGCACTGGTTGGGGGTGCCGTTGCCCAGGTTTCCGTCGTCGTCGTCGGCGACGATGGCCTCGTCGTAGCTGGTCTCGATGACCGGACCGCCCTTGATGAGGCCGGTGTAGATGTCGGTGATGGTCTGCAGGCCGGCTTCGGGGCCCTGCTCGGCCTCGAGCAAGCCCCACAGGTCCCACATGGCCCCGCCAAAGATGAGGCCGTTGCTGTGCACCCATTGCTCGTTGTTGCGGAAGTCGTCGGGCCAGACGCGGTCGCGATCGACGCGGCGGATGCCGTCGCCGTCGTTCATGAAGCCTGGCGCGATGATGGCGTCGCCCGTCTGCAGGAAGGCCACCACGTCGGCCGCGCCCTCGCCCAGGGAGCCGTCGTAGTCGCCGGCCTCGAGGCTCCAGTAGTGAAAGCCGTGGCCGAACTCGTGGTAGTTGACGTCGGCGCTCTGGCCGGTGTTTCGACAGCCCGAGCCCGCCGCGAAGAAGTTGACGTTGCCGTCGTAGTAGGCGTTGCAGACGTCGTCGAGGTTGACGTAGCTCTTGAAGCTGCCCTGACTGATGCGCACCTCGGGGGCGACGGTCGCCGCCCAGTTGCGGATCTGGTGCAGGAAGACGTAGCTGTCGATCTCGGCCTGGGTGGCGTCGGCGGAGGTCCACTGGTGGTCGCCGGTGAAGGTGGCGCTGGCTTCGGCACCGGCGGAGTTGCGCACCGTGAGCCAGTCACCGTCGAAGTCGGTGGTGACGGGGCCGGTGGCCTCGATGGAGAAGAAGCCTGCCTCGTCGGTGAAGCCGGTGGCGCCTGTGCCTGCGACGGGCGCCCACTGCAGCGGGGAGCTCACCAGATCGCCATCGGGACGGCGCTCGTGGTGCACGCCAGAGACGGTGCCTTCGAGGAAGCGCACCTCGTTGTGCACGTTGAGCAGCTCGCCGGTGGCGGCGTCGACGAAGCTGACCCAGATTCCCGGTGGGTCGTAGGTGCGCGTGCGCGTCATCCAGGTGACCCGCAGCTCCAGGCCCTGGGCGGTCTGAACGGGCAGGGTCATGAGCTCGGCGCCCTGGTCGCCGTGCATCGCCTGGGCTGCCGGACCCTGGTTCACCGCGGTGGCCAGGGCGTGGTCGCGGGACACGGAGACGGCGTTGGTGACCGGCACGTCGGGGTAGGTGTCGACGCCCAGCATGATGAGCTTGCCGTGCTTGATGCGGGCCGTGATGCCGCCGCGGTACACCGGCGCGCCGCCGCGCACGACGTCGATGTCGACGTACCAGGTGTGGGTGCGCTGCACGAAGTTGGTGCTGGCGATGCGCAGCTCGCGGGGGTGGGCCCCCATCAGCTCGTGGTTGCGATCGATGAAGGCCGACAGGGCGGCGTCGACCTGATCGGCGGTGTCGGTGGGTCCCAGATCGATGCCCGGACCCCACATGCGGTGCGGGGTGCCGGTGGCCTGGTCGAAGCGGGCCATCCAGCCCTGGCCCTCGCCGCGGGTGAAGCGTGCCCAGTCGCGCTGCTGCTGCAGGCTGGCCTGGGTGTGCACGTCGGTGCGCAGCACGCGCTGCGGCTCGATGCCGATGTACACGCTGTCGCTGGGCTGGAAGGCCGCGGCGTTGCTGCTGACGAACAGCGAGAGTGCGATGAGGAGAGTGGTGTGCCGTGCCATGCGTGCCTCCCAGGACCGAGGGCAATGTGATGCACGCACGACGCGAAGTCACCCGGGCGAACGCGTGTTGGCAATTGGTTTGCAGGAGCGCTTGATTTGCTTGATGCCGGTGTGAAGTGTGGGTTTATGGTGCGGGGATTGCATGAAGGGCGTAATTAAGTTACTTAATTAAAGTAATGCGCGCCGAACTCCCCAATCTGAGGCCTCATGATGTCGTCGTCGCCGCGGCCCTGTTCGGCTGTCGTCGTACGCCAATCCCTCACGCCCATCTTGCTCGGCAGCTGCGAGTCCCGCCTCCCAGGGTGAGCGAGGCCATGCGCCGTCTCGAGCGACATGGCGTCTATTCGCCAACGCTGGGGCGGGTGCGGGGTGCCAGGCTGGTCGACTTGCTGCTCAACGGGGTCCGGTGGCTGTGGCCGGTGCAGCCCGGTGAATCGGCCATGGGAATGCCGACGGCCCACTCTGGGCCGGTTCTTAGAGACGTGCTCGCTGCCGAGACTGCCTTCGTGTGGCCCTCTTCGGGCCCAGATGAGGTGCCCGGCAGGGCCATCGCTCCGCTGCATGCGTCGGCCATTCCTGCATCCAGGGCTTGGCCAGACACCTACACCCTGTTGTCGTTGTGCGACGCCATGCGTGTGGGGCGGGTGCGCGAGCGGGCAATCGCCGAGCGTGCGATCGAGCAGCTGGTGCGAGGGTGACCAACGGTCGCCTGCTCCAGGTGGTCGCGGGCGAGCTGGCTGCACTCGATGTCGACGTGGTCTTCTTTGGAGGCACCGTCGTCGGCCTTCACCTCGACGAAGTTCCCAGCGACGACGAAGAGCGGCCCACAATCGACGTGGACTGTGTTCCTGCGGGGGTCGGTACCCAGCATGAGCTGATCGCTCTCGAGGGCCTGCTGGATCGCTCGGGCTGGCGACATCGGCTCGACGGGGCCAAGCGCAACGCGTGGGCCCGGTTGTCTCCGCTTGGAGTCCAGGTCGATTTCGTCCCGCTCATCCATCTGGGGCCCGACGATCCGGTGCGGCTGGGACGTCGCGTCGAGCACGAGCTGCCTGGTGGGACCCGGATCCAGGTGCTGGCGGCCGGCGCCATGCTCGCCGCGAAGTTCCGGGCCTTTGACGACCGGGGGCGTGACGATCCGCTGATGTCGGCGGATCTCGAAGACCTGGCCATGCTCCTCTCCTGCTGTTCGTTCATCGAGGCGGCGGTGGCCAATGAGGTGGCGCCGGTGCGCGCTATCGTCGCGCACGGGGCAGCGAGCTTGCTGGATGACTCGTGGTCGCTCGAGGTGCTGGACGGCAATGTTCCGCGTGGGGCGGATGCGGCCGAGACGATTCGTCGGCTCGAGCGGCTGGCTACAGCGCCGTAGCCAGGTAGCGGTCGACCTCTTCGCGTTCTTGCAGTCCCAGGCTGTTGTCGATGCAGGGACCGCACACCGGCACGCCGCGGTACAGGTAGACGGCCCGGCCGTCGAGGCTGTTGTTGCCGCACAGGCTGCAGCCGATGGCGGGATCGTCGGCGGTGTGCTCGCGGCGATCGAGGGCGAGCGAGGCGACACAGTGGTTGCAGATGACCGCCTCGCCGCCGGCCAACAGGTGCATGGCGTCGGCGGCGCCGCGGCCACAGGTGCTGCAGTGCAGGGCTTCGTCGTCGCTCACCGGGCGCGGATGAAAGATGGCCTCTTTGGGGCCGACCGCAGCCACCAGCTCGTCGACGAGGTGTTGCACGCCGGCGCCGCGTGCCCGCATGCGCAGGCGGTCGCCGGCGTCGGGATCGCCGAGCAGCGCGAGGGCTGCGTTGGCAGCGGCCTGGAGCTCGGGATCGGCCTGCGAGGCCCACCGCACCAGCAGCGTCTTGCCGGTGCGCGTCTGGCGGGTGGCGATGGCCAGCAACAGCATGGCCTGCCAGGCGCGGGCGTGCTCACGCTGCTCTTCGATGTGATCGCGGTGGGCGTCGACATCGCGGGTACGGGGGTAGCGATCGACGGCTGCGCGCTTGAGGTCTTCTTCGGACAGGTCGAGGCCCTTGACCAGCAAGGGCTCTGGGATGACACCGGCGAGCGTGAGCACCTCGCGCCCGGCCTTGGCCGAGAACACGCGCCCGGGCTGCTTGAGGGCAAGGGCCGCATCGCGGGCGCGGTTGGCGGCGAGCTGGTTGAGGGCGGCCTCCCACAGCGCAAAGCGCAGGCCCTCGTCGTTGGCCTGGTTCATGGCCTCGAGGATGACGCTGACCGCGCCGTCTCGTGGTGCGCTTGGCGGGGCTTGGCCGTCCCGCGGACCCGAGGTCGCGGGGGGTGGCTCGACCTGGGACAGGTTCTGCAGGATGATGCCGATGCGCTCGCGCGTGGCCCGCCGCGGGTCGATCTCGACGATGCCTCGGCCGCTGGGGTGCTCGCGTTCGATGCGGGTGGGCAGCTGATCGTACACACCCACCTCGCTGCTGAGGGCCTGGCGGAGCCAGCCGCTGGTGCGGCGAATGCGCACCATCTCGGTGAAGGCGGGCAGGTGGTCGGGGGCGTCGCGCAGGATGTCCTTGAACAGCCGGGCGGCCTCGTCGGTCTGGCCGTCTTCGAGCCAGGCACAGCCGAGCGTCCAGCGGGCCTGCAGGTCGGTGGGCTCGATGGCCAGCGCCCGGTGGCAGGCCTCGCGCGCCTTGTGCACCTCGCCCAGGTGCAGGTAGGCCATGGCGATGCGCGCATGCACGTGCTGGGCGTCGGGCTTTTCTTCCAAATGGCGGCGCAGGTGCAGGATGGCGTTCTTGTACTTGCCCATCTGGAAGTTCACGAGGCCGGTGTAGTAGCGGGCACGCGTGGCGTATCGGTCGTGTTCGAGCAGCTCGGTGAACAGCTTGAGCGCGTCGGGCAGACGGCCGGTGCGCAGGCAGGAGATGCCCAGGTCGTGTAGCAAGTCCGGCCGCAGCGCCGCTGAGGGGCCGAGCTGGAGCGCACGAACGATGTGGAACTGGCTGCGCTCTTGCAGGCGGCGGGGGTTGCCCAGCTCGTCGGCGCGCTCGCCCAGCAGGCGGCCCAGCATGTAGTGGGCCTCCCAGGAGTCGGGGGCCAGCCTGGCCGTGGACTCGAGCTCGCGCACGGCCTGGTGCCGGGAGCCCTCGCGCCACAGCATGAAGCCCATGGCCAGGTGCACGGTGGCTCGCTCGGGCTCGAGGCGCAGGGCCTCGTCGAGGTAGCGGGCGGCGGGCTCGAGCCGGTCGAGGCCCACCAGGGCCATGCCGGCGACTACCAGGCCGGGCACGTTGCTGGGATCGTGCTGGAGCACGCGGCGCGCTTGGGTGAGTGCGCGGTTGAACCAGATCTCGCCGCCGCCGTGGAACATGGCCTTGGACAGGCACGCACGGGCGTATTCGGCGCGCCCCGCGACGTCGTCGGCTGCGGCATCGAGCCGTTGTTCGAGGCGCTTGAGGGTCCAGTCGAGCTTGTCGTGAGGGAACATGGGCGGCGGGGGAGGGAGGGTCCAGGGGAGGGAATGACGGAGATTAACCCGGCGGAGCCGTCCATGGACAGGGCGGCGACGAGTCGATGATCCGCTCGGTCGACCAGTCGAAGGCGCTCGCGGGCAGGATGGTGGCTGCATGGTCGCGGAAGCGGTCCATCTGCTCGCAGTCGGCTTCGGAGGTGTCGGGCCAGTGGCAGGGCGTGCGCTCCGGGGTGATGGGGAGGATCCGGTAGGCGGGCAGCCCCTGCGCGTTGGTGCTGTCGACCCAGTAGGGAGCCAGGCGCACGCGCTCGATCCAGGCGACCCCGTTGGGATCGCTGGCCACCGTCACCCGCAACATGGCGCCGCCGGCCCGGGGGAAGGTGCGCTGGTTGCTGACCACATTTCCGAGGGAGTAGGCCACCACGGCGTCGCGCGGCAGGCCGGTCTGGGCGTCGTCGACGGTGCGCACCTCGACGGGCTGCACCACGTGGGGGTGGGTTCCCCAGATCACGTCGGCACCGGCGCGCACGATGGCGTCGGCCCACGCTCGCTGCTCGGGCTCGGGGGCGGGCTGGTACTCCTCGCCCCAGTGGATGGCTACCACCACCAGCCGGGCCCCGGCGGCGCGGGCGGTCGCGATGTCGGTGGCGATCGTGCCCACGTCGTCGCGGTCGAACATGGCCACCAGGTGCTGGGGCATGTCGTCCTGCAGCTCTTCGGTGCCGCGGGCGTAGGCCAGGTAGGCGACCGTGGGCCCCCCGGGCAGCTCGATGGTGGTCTGGGGATGGGTCCAGCGCTCGGTGTAGGAGTGGTAGGTGCCCATGTGCTGGAATCCGCGCGCGTCGACGGCGTCGAGGGTGCGGTGCAGGCCCACCTCGAGGCGGTCCAGGCTGTGGTTGTTCGCGGTCTGCAGCACGTCGATGCCGATGGCCTTCAGCGCGTCCAGGAGCACGTCGGGGCTGTTGAAGCGGATCTTGCCCCGAATGCCGGTGAAGCCCCCGCTGTACTCCAGGTCTTCGCCGCTGATGGTGGTCTCGAGGTTGGCGCCGGCGATGTCGGCGTCTTCGATGACCGGGCGAAGCTCGTCGAAGACCCCGTCGAGCACGTACGAGCCGTCGGGCTGAAAGGCCGCCTTCAGCTGGCGGCCGTGCATCATCACATCGCCCAGCATGGCCAGCTCGAAGGTTCGGATGGGTCCGCAGCGGCTCAGCCCGTCCGGGCGGCTGGGAAGCACCAGATCGGCTGGCGGGTCGAGGTCTTGAGCGTGAGCCGGTCCCGTGAGCGCAAGCCAGAGAGGAAGCATGCGTGCGATACTAGCAGTGGCCCCCCGCCATCCCTCCCCAGTGCCCCACCCCTGGCTCCCGCCATGTTGCTTCTGTCGCTGCTGATCGCCTGTGGTCCCAAGACCGCACCCGTGCATCCGGCCGCCACCACGGCCGACTCAGAGCTGAGGGCGCCGGACGGCACGCCCCTCGCCCTGCCCCGCAACGCGTCCAAGCTGGCCGAGGCCGCCGAATACTATGTGAGCCACGTGCCCAAGGGCTTTCGCGATGACTGCGGGGGCTTTGTGGAGGCGGTCTACGCCAGAGCGGGCCTGGAGCTGCTGGGCGGGCCGCGCTCGATGTGGGACCTGGCCCAGGAGCTGGGGGTGACGCACACCCGCAAGCGTCCGAATCCGGGTGACCTGGTCTTCTTCGACGACACCTTCGACCGCAACGGCGACGGCAAGCGAAACGACCCGCTGACCCACATCGGCGTCGTCATCTCGGTGCAAGACGACGGCACGGTGCTGTTCGCGCACGGCAACATGAGCGACAAGCGCGTCGCGAGCCGCATGAACCTGCTGCGACCCACCGTGTACACCCACGATGGCGCGGTGCTGAACGACTTCTTGCGGCGGCGTGACCCCAAGGCTGGCGAAGGGCAGAAGCGGCTGGCGGGGCAGCTCTTTCATGGCTTTGCGAGCCTGACGGAGCCTTAGCAGGCCGCTGAAATACTCGTTCCTCGCATTTCAGCCGCCTGCTTCTACCATTGCCGGCACCGCGGTCGCAGCGCCCTGAAAAGCCCGGCAAGCCGGGTTTTTCAGCACCCTGTTAGCCGCCCATCAACACCATCCACGTGGCGACGAAGGCGGCGACGGCGACGAGCGCCGAGGCGATCCACTTTCCGCGGTTCTCGCGGAAGGGCGGCAGGGTGGCTTCGCTCACCAGCGAGACCTCTTCGCTGAACACGGGCTCTTCGCCCTCGAGCACGGCGCGCACAGCATCGGCGTGGGGCAGCCGCGCGTCGCGATCGACCTTCAGGCAGCCCTCGATGGCGCGCAGAAAGGCGCGGTCGATGTACGGCGGGGCGAGCTCTTCGGGGTCGTGGTACCGGCCGGTCGCGGTGGCGTTGTAGATGTCGAGCAGGTCTTCGCCGTCGAAGGGCTCGCACTCGCACACCAGCACGTAGATCAGGCAGCCAAGGGCAAAGATGTCGGCGCGGGCGTCGATGTTCTTGCTGTCGCGAATCTGTTCGGGGGCCATGTACCCAGGCGTGCCCATGGTGGAGCCCGTGCGCGTGGTGCTGTCGGCGCGGATCTGCTTGGCCAGGCCAAAGTCGATGATGCGCGCCTCGGGTAGGCCGTCGGCGCCCGTGGCCACCAGGATGTTGGCGGGCTGCAGATCGCGGTGCACGATGCCCGCCTGGTGCGCGTGGGCCAGGCCGTCGATCAGGCCGTGGATGACGGCCTCGCGCTGGGCCCATGGGCGGCGCTCGGCGTTCATCCACATGTCGAGGGCCACGCCGTCCACCAGCTCCATCACCAGGCCGGGTCGGCCCTCGTACTCCACCACGTCGGTGACGGGCACGATGTTGGGGTGTCGCAGCGCCGACAGCATCTTGCCCTCGGCGATGAGCCGCCGGCGGATGTCGGGGTCTTTGAGGTGAAGCAGCTTCAGCGCGTGCTTGCTGCCCGACGTGTGCACGGCCTGGTACACGTGGGCCATGCCGCCCTCATCGAGGTAGGCCTCGACCGTGTAGTCCCCAATCTGCGTGCCCGGGCTGAGCAAGACCTCTCCTCGCGATGGGATTGTACGCCCTGGTCGTAGCCCGCCGCTCATGACACCCGAATGAAAACCGGGGTATGTGCCAGCGGCAAGGGGGAGCCCGGCTTGGATGAACTCGCAGCGAGGTTGAGGCGCGAGCGCGCGATCGGCGCGCTGATGCCGCTGTTCTTCGTCTCGGGCGCCACCAGCCTGACCTACCAGACCATCTGGGGCCGGCAGCTCCACCTGGTGTTCGGCACGTCCACGATGGCGATCGCCACGGTGCTGTCGGCGTTCATGGCCGGGCTGGCGATCGGCGGCTTCACCATGGGGCGCTACGCCGATCGCATCGAGCGGCCCCTGTTCGCCTACGGCATCCTCGAGGCGGTCATCGGCGTCTACGCGCTGATCTTCCCGTTCTTGCTCATGCTCATCGAGCCCATCTACCTGGCCGCGTGGCGCGCCTTCGAGCCGCCGCTCATCGTGTTCGCGGCCATCCAGTTCGTGCTGGTGGCCGTGTGCCTGGTGATTCCCACCGCGCTGATGGGGGCCACGCTGCCGCTGCTGGCGCGCTTCGCCACCGATCGCATGGGGGCGGCCGGCGACCGCGTGGGCCGCCTGTACGGCATCAACACCTTTGGCGCCGTGGCCGGAACGTGGCTGTGCGGCTTCATGCTGCTGCCCAGCTACGGCCTGTTCTGGACCACGGCGATGGCCGCGGCGGCCAATGTGGCGCTGGGGCTGGCGGCCATCGGCGTGTCCGAGGCCACCCGCGGTGCCGAGAGTGCCGCGATCACCCGCGACATGCCCGAGGCGCCGTGGCACCCGGCCCTGGTCCCCGTGGCCATCGCCCTTGCTCTGGCCGGCTTTTCCTCGCTGATCTACGAGGTGGCCTGGTTCCGCCTGCTCACACTCATGCTGGGGCCCAGCACCTACGCCTTCTCGACCATGCTCATCGCGTTCCTGGTGGGCATCGCCAGCGGGGGAACCATCGGTGGGCGCCTCGCCGACGAGGCCCTGGCCCGGTACGGCCAAGGCGGCGTGCTTCGCCTGCTGGGCGGCCTGGAGGTGGGCATCGCGCTGGGCAGCTTTGCCATGATGTACCTCTTTCAAGAGCTGCCGTTCTGGTACGTGTGGATCTACGACTGGCTCGAGGCCAACCGCGACGTCTCGATGGTGTGGGTCATCTCGTTGATCCTGAGCGTGCTGGTGATGATGCCGCCCGCGGTGCTGATGGGCGCGGCCTTCCCGGTGGCGGTGCGAGCGGTCATTGGCGACAGCGAAGAGCTGGGCAGTCCGGTGGGCAACGTGTACGGCGCGAACACGCTGGGCTCGGTGGTGGGCGCGGCGCTGGCCGGCTTCATCCTGCTGCCGGCGCTGGGCGTGCAGGGCACCATCCTGGTGGCGGGCAGCGCCAACCTGCTGGCGGCGGCCATCTGCGTGGGTTTCAGCATCCAGCACGACGGCAAGAAGGTCTGGGGCCAGCTGGTGTTGTTGCCGGCGGCGCTGCTGGTGCTGCTGTACTTCGCGGCTCGCCCGCCCTGGGACCCGCTGCTGATGACCGCGGGCATGTACCACTACGTGTCCAGCTTCAAGCGGCACGACCGGGCCGGCATCATCAGCTACGCGGTCGAGAGCTACGAGCTGCTGTACTACCGGGAGGGGCCCACATCAGTGGTGACCGTGGCCAAGAACGTGGACTCCGAGAACATCTGGCTGGCCAACAACGGCAAGGTCGACGCCAGCAGCAGCTCGGACATGCCCACGCAGGTGCTGTGCGCCGTGCTGCCCTTCATGTTCGTCGAAGAGCCCGAGGACGTGCTGGTGATCGGGCTGGCCAGCGGGGTGACCGCCGGTTCGCTGGTGCCCATCGAGTCGATGACCAGCATGCAGATCGTCGAGATCGAGCCCGCCATCGAAGAAGCCAGCGAGTTCTTTCGGCCGTGGAACCACGATGTGCTCTACGACCCGCGCGTGAAGCTCATCGCGAACGATGGCCGAAACCAGGTGCTGCTGTCCGAGCCCGGCTCCTTCGACGTGATCGTCAGCGAGCCCAGCAACCCGTGGATCACCGGTGTGAGCAACCTGTTCACCAAGGAATTCCTGGAGATGGGCAAGACCCGCCTGAAGCCCGGGGGCGTGTGGAGCCAGTGGGTCCAGATGTACGGCATGGACGAGTACGACCTCAAGAGCCTGCTGCAGACGTTCGCGTCGGTGTACCCGCACGTGTTGGTGTTCTCGACCATCGAGGATGCCGATCTGGTCTTGATCGGCAGCGAGCAGCCCATCCGGCCCGACCCGGTGCTGGCTCAGCGCCTGATGGATTCCAACCCCGGTCTGATGCACGATCTCGAGATCGTGAACGCCGACGAGCCGCTCAAGATCGTGTCGATGTTCTACATGGACCGCGACGAGATCCTGGAGCTGGTGGGCAACATCGAGCTGAACACCGATGACAACATGCGCATCGAGTACAACGCCCCGCTGCACCTGCACACGTCCACCGCCGACCGCAACTTCGAGGCGATGCTGCCCCACGCGCAGGTGCCGGTCGATGTGCTGGGGAGCCACCAGGAGTTCCGTGACCTGGCATTTGCCTACTATGAGCGCGACCACTGGGCGCGGGCGGTGCTGGCGCTGGGCTATGCGGCGCAGCGCACCCCCAAGGGGAGCGACGAGTGGGCGGTGTACCGCGAGATCGCGCTGAACTGGGAAGCGAGCCTGAACGACGACGAGCTGCCGGGGGATCCGGAGGAGATCCGGGAGCGGGTGTTGAGGGAGCTTGCGGCGGAGCGTGAGGTCGAGGGGGACACGGGGGATGTCGAGGACGACACGGGGGATGCGGAGGAACCGACTACCCCACCCCCTTCATCCGGCCCTTGATCACGTCGGCACGGTCCTCCCTTCCCATCGCATTCCACAGCTCGAGCGCCAGGCGCCACGCCGCCATGGCGCGGTCCTTCTGCCCGGCCTCGCTGGCCATGCTGGCGGCGAGCTCGAGCATGGCCATGGTGTCGTCGTCGACGAACATGTCGCCGCTGAAGGTGCGGCCGATGGTCTCGAGGTGGCCATACCAGTCCTGCCACTCTCGCGCATGCGCGAGGCACGGCAGCAGGGTGGCCATGCAGCCGGCGATGAAGGCCTTGCCCTCGGGGCCGCCGGGGTCTTCTTGCAGCGCGCTCTCGATGGTCTTTCGGGCCAGCTCGAACTTGCTCTGCAGCACCTGGAACAGGGACAGGTTGAGCATCATCACCCGGGCGGCGCGGGTGCCCGTGGCCAGGTAGTACTTGAGCGCTTCGTGGCTGTGGCTCTCGGCCACGGCGAAGTCGCCGCGCTTGCGCGCCAGATCGGCGAGTGCGTTGAGCAGGTGGGCCTGCTGCACCCGGCTGCCGCTGCGATGCACGTACTCGCCCGCCTCGAGGAAGTAGTCGTCGCTCGCCTCGATGTTGCCGGTCTTGACGGCGATGTAGCCCAGGCTGGTGAGGCAGTCTGCCGAGAGGGCGTCCAATCCGGCCTCGCGAGAGATGCGCAGTGCTTCGGTGTAGGCCGAGGCGGCCTGGGTCCAGTTGCCCACGTCGAGGTACAGGCGCCCGGTGCCCTTCATGGCCTCGGCTTGCTGCTCGGGCAGGTCGCCGATGAGGGCGTGGCGCATGCTGCGGCGGCGCAGCTGCAGCGACTGGCCAAAGCGGTGCTTGACGCGCGCCACCTCGGCCAGCACGCCGAGCGCTCGAGCGATGTGCTCGTTGGACTCGGCCTGCTCGCCGGCATCGAGGGCTCGGCTGGCCCAGCGCGCGGCGTCGGACTCGCGCCCGGTGCCCACCAGAAGCGCGCCGCGCGCGATCCACCCGTCCAGGCGCCGGGGGTCGGTGTCGGCCAGGCCGATGGTGCTGCAGGCGCGATCGTGAGCCACCAACAAGGCCTCGGCCATGCGCGCGTCACGGCCGGGCTGGGTGGCGGCGTCGAGCAGCGGCCCCAGCGCGCGCTCGGGCTGGCCCCCGCTCAGCAGGTGCTGGCTCAAGCGCAGGGTCACGCTGGAGTCGCCGGTGTCGCCCAACAGCGCAGCCGCCTCGCGGTGGTAGCGGCGCCACTGCTCGATGTCTCGGGCCTTGGCCTCGGCCTCGACGGTCTCGCGCAGCATGGCGTGCACGAAGCTCCAGCCCCACTCTGGTCCGGCCTCGTCGGCCTGCACCAGGCGCTGGGCGAACATGGCGTCCACCAGCCCATCGGGCAGGTTCACGCCCATGCGCGTGCACAGCGCATGCCACTCCAGGGGGTCGACCTCGAGGCCCAGGATGGCGGCCAGCTCGAGCGCGGTGCGCTCATCGCTCGATCGGCCGGCGAGCAGGCGGTCGAGGCGGTCTTTCCACACATCCCGCAGGTCGGCGGGCAGGTTGAGGCTGGCCTTGCGCTGCAGCTTGAAGCCCGACTTGCCGGGCACCAGCACACCGCGCTCGACGAGGTCGCCGATGAGCTGCACGGTGAACAGCGGGTTGCCGCCGGTGCGCTCCTCGATCTGCCCGGCGAGGCGCGCTTCGAGTCCCAACAGGCGCCGCACCAGCTCGCGGCGCTCGGCCAGATCGAGGGGCTCGAGCGCGACCGGGGTGGCGGACGGGCGGTTGGCCAGCTCGGACAGCGAGCTGGACGCGATGGGGTGGTGCACCAGGTCTTCGTCGCGCGAGGTCAGCACCACCAGGATGGGCCGGGGCACGGTGGGGGACAGCTCGAGCAAGAAGTCGGTGAACGCGATGCTGTCGAGGTCGCGGTGGGCGTCGTCGATCCACAAGATGACCGGCCGCTCGGCGCACAGGCGCTCCAGAAAGCGCTGAACCACGGCCCAGCGCTCGACCGCGCTCTGGAAGCGAACCCGCTCGGCCGGGGTGCGCGGCGCCACCAGCGCGATCAGCGCGGCGAGCTCGTCTTCGTCTTCGGAGCCCAGCGCCCGGAGCTCGGACTGCAGGTGGGTGCGCACCTCGTCGCGATCGAGCCCGGGGACGCGGAGGTAGCGCGCGATCGCACGCCCCACACCGGTGGCATCGCCATCTGGATCGCCGCGCAGCGCGATGGCGACGCCCAGCTCCGTGGCCCGCTCGCTGATCCAGCGCGCGATGGCAGACTTTCCGCAGCCAGCCTGTCCTCGCACGATGATGGTGCTGGGGCGCTGCCGGGCCCGCACGCGGCGCAGCTCGCGCCACATCAGATCGCGCTCGTCTTCGCGACCCACCATGGGGATGTCGCGCATGCCGTACAGGCCGAGTCCGACCGACAGGGGGGTGGCGTCGGCGCGTGGTGGGTGGGTGGGTCGCCAGTCGGCGGGGAAGGGCGGCAGCTCCCACTCCAGGGTGGCCACGGGTCGCGGCCACGTCGGCAGTGCCTCGACGGGCTCGGCGAAGCGGTCGGAGTCGAACGAGAAGCTGTGGTGACTCGACGAGCTGGGCAGCTCCTCGATGTCTATGGGGGGCAGCGGGCGGCCGAGCTTGGGTGGGTCCTCCATGCGGGTCAGCGCCCAGGCGGCGTCGGCCGCGGCCCGGAACCGGTCTTGGGGTGCCTTCTGCAGCAGGCTGCGCAGCCACTCTTCGGTGCGCCGGGGCACCGGAATGCGCGGGTCGAAGGGGGGCAGGGGGTGGGTGAGGTGCGCGACGCGCGCGTCGGCCCAGCCGCGCTCTGGGTAGGGTGGCGCGCCGGTGAGCAGCGCCCAGGCCAGGCAGCCGAAAGCGTAGAGATCGGTCCAAGGCCCCTGGTCTTGGCGCTTGCCCGCGAACTGCTCGGGCGCCATGTACCAAGGCGTGCCCGCGACGGCGTCGGTATCCGGAGCCGAGGTGTCGAAGATGGGGTTGGCCAGGCCGAAGTCGGCGAGCTTGACCACGCGGTCGGGGCCGGCCACCAGCACGTTGGCGCCCTTGAGGTCGCGGTGGATGACGCCGCGGGCGTGGGCGTGGGCGAGCGCGTCGAGCAGGGCCACCATGATGCGCTTGAGCAGCGTCCAGTCGAGCTTGCCTCGCCACTGCAGCAGGGAGCCGTGGTTGGCGAGCTCCATGGCGAGCCACGGGCTGCCGGGCCGCATCTTGCCGTCGGACGCGGCCGCGGTGCGCTTGCTCACCTGGCCGTAGTCGTACACCTCGATGATGTTGGGGTGCGACAGGCCTGCGATCGCCCGAACCTCGTTGCGAAAGAAGGTCAGGTACTTGGCCTGCTGCATGGTGCGCGGACGCAAGACCTTCACCGCGACGGGGAAGTCCTCGTTGATGTGTCGGCCAGCCCACACATCCCCCATGCCACCGGTCCCGAGCACACGGGACAGCTCGAAGGGGCCGACGATGAGCGGAGCCGGCATGTGGATGGGCCCCCGAATTGGCCTAGACGGCGGCCTCGTGCGTCATTTCGTCGTCTTCGTCGCTGGTGTCGGCGTGGGGGCCGAACACGCCCGTGCGCCGAAAGTGCGCGTAGGTGATGACGGCGTCGACGAAGCCGGCGATGAGGTACAGCACGCCGCCCACGCCGAACCACATGGACGGGTGCATGACGACGGCGCCGGCCAGGCAACACAGCAAGAACACCGCCAGCAGGCTGCGCGCGAAGCGGTTGTGCCGCACGTCGCGGAAGCTGCGCCAGGGCAGCGACGACACCATCATGAGGCCCAAGAAGACCGTGACCGCCGCGATGACCCACACCGGCGGGTGCAGGAAGGCAGACAGGTAGTCGTTGGACACCCAGGCGAAGGTGACGAGCAGGCCGCCGGCCATGGTGCTGGTGAGGCCCTCGCTGTGGCCTTCGAGGGGCCAGTCGTCGTTGGTGGTGTTGACGTTGAAGCGGGCCAGGCGGAAGGCGGCGGCGAGCACGAACCAGAATGCGATGAGCGCGCCGATGAGGCCGAGATCGTGCAGCGCCCAGGCGTACACGATGAGGCCGGGTGCGACGCCGAAGCTGATGATGTCGGCGATGGAGTCGAGCTGCACACCGAACTCGGAGTGCCGATTGGTGATGCGAGCGACACGGCCGTCGAGCATGTCGAAGATCCCGCCAAAGACCACCAGCAGGCAGGCGGTGGCGATCGTCTGCGCGCTCGGTTCGGCGCCGACGAGCAGCGACATGGCGTACACGCTGCAGAAGATGCTTGCTGAGGTGAACCAGTTTGGCGGATTCAGGAAGTGTTTCAGCAAGACGGGACCTCTCTCGCCGCCGTAGTATCCACCACGCTGTCAACGGGGCAACAACTCGCATGATCGTCGGTCCCGGATTGTCACTCCAAGCCCCCTGGGGAATGCCTTGAAGATTGTTGTTCAGAAGTACGGGGGCTCGTCGGTGGCCGACCTCGAGAAGATCCGAGGTGTGGCCAGAAGAATCGCCAAGACCCGTGCTGCTGGGCTGGCCCCGGTGGTGGTGGTCTCGGCCATGGGCAACACCACCAACGAGCTGCTGGCCCTGGCCCGCGAGGTGACGTCCAAGCCCGATCGCCGGGAGCTGGACATGCTCATCAGCGTGGGCGAGCGCATCGCCATGTCGCTGGTGGCCATGGCGCTGCGCGAGCTCGACGTGCCGGCGGTGTCGTTGACGGGTTCGCAGAGCGGCATCATCACCGACGAGGCCCACGCCGATGCGCGGGTGGTCGAGGTGCGGCCGAGCCGTGTGCAGAAACACCTCGACGAGGGCGCGGTCGTGATCGTCGCCGGCTTCCAGGGCGTGTCGCGCGAGCGCGAGGTCACCACCCTGGGGCGCGGCGGGTCGGACACCACCGCGGTGGTGCTCGCCGCCGCACTCGACGCGGAGTATTGCGAGATCTGCAGCGATGTCGACGGGGTGTGGAGCGCCGATCCGCGGGTGGTCGAGGACGCCAAGCGCATCGATCACCTCTCGCTCTCAGAGGGGGTTGCCCTGGCTCGGGGCGGCGCCAAGGTGCTGTTCGAGGATGCGCTTCGTTATGCGCGCGATCAGGGCGTCGAGGTGAAGGCCAGCACCACGTTCGGCCCAGGCAGTGGCACCCGGCTGTCGGCCGAGGTGATCGAGCGCGCTGGTGCGGTGGCCATCACCGCCGACACCCAGCTGCGGCGCGCTCGCCTGGTGGGGCGTGGACCCACGGTGGCCGAGGGGCTCAAGGCCGCTGGGGCGCGGCTGCGGCGGCGCGAAGGCGCCTGGCTGTGGCTGGACATGCGCAACGCCCACGGGGGCATCGGTGGGCTCGAGGGCATCGTCGACGACGGCGCCACGGCTGTGGTCACCGCCGTGGGCAGTGGTGTGGGCGAGCGCATGGACGTGGTGCTGCGCGGCGAGGCGGCCGTCGGCCGCTACCGGTCGTGTGGGGCGGCTGGCGACGCGGCGTGGTGGGAAGTCGAGGTGGCGCACGCCAACCGCGCCGCTCGGGCGCTGCACGCGGCGCTGGTGCCCAAGCGTCGCCGGTAGGCGCCTGGCCTACTGCACGCGGCAGATGCCCATGCGCTCGTTGCAGGCGATGGTGCGCCCGTCGTCGCCCACAGTGATCTTGCCCACTTCGAGGGAGTCTTCGCCGGGGAAGGTCGCGTGGATGGTGTACTTGCCGGGCTCGACCTTGCTGGGCAGCTTGATGGAGTCGCCCGAGGCCGACACCAGGCGCACATCGGCGTTGCCGGTCACCTCGATCTTGGGGCCCTTGGGGCCCAGATCGATGTCCAGGCCACCGCCTCCGCCGCCTCCGCCGCCAAGGCGGCCCAGCAAGCCCTTCTTCTGGGGCTCGGGCTCGTCGAGCATCTCGATGCCCTCGAACTCCGAGAGGTCGAGCTCGCCCTCGTCGATGGGCTCGTCAGGCTCGTCGTCGAAGACCGGCTCGTCGGTGCCCTCGTCGTTGCGCACCTCCCCGCGGCTCAGGTCGTCGCCGAGCAGATCGTCACCGAGCAGGTCGCCCGCGTCCTCGGCGTCGCCGGCGCCTTCGCGGCCACCGGCAATGGGCGAGCGGGCGGGGACGGCGTCTTCGACGATCTCGGCGTCGGCGGTGCCATCGTCGAGGGGCAGCTCCTGGGCCTCCATCGCGATGGGCTCGTCGGGCATGGGCTCGATCTCGGGCGCCAGGTCTTGCATGCCCAGGAACGCGAACAGGCCGCCCACCATGGTGAGCACCACACCGCCGCCGAATGCGGCGGCCGCGATGCCCAGGCCACCGACCACCAGCAGGGCCACCAGCACGCCAGCACAGCCGAGGCCCAGGAAGATACGGCCCCAGCTGCGCCCAGCGGGCTTGGGTGCCGGGGGCTCGGGCTCGGGCTCGGCGGCGGCCACCGGCTCGGGCTCGGGCTCTGGCTCTGGCTCGGGCTCGGGCTCGGGCTCTGGGATGAGCGTGGGCTGCGGCGCGTCGACGGCCTCTGGCTCTGGCTCTGGCTCGGGCTCGGGCTCGGGCTCTGGGATGAGCGTGGGCTGCGGCGCGTCGACGGCCTCGGGCGCGGGCTTGACCTCGTCGGGGATGTCGTCGGGCATGAGCGTGGGCTCGGCTGCCGGCGCGTCCGAGATGTCGTCCGGAATCATGGTGGGTGCCGCGACGAGCTCGGGCTTGGCGTCGGCCGGCTTCAGGCTCTGACCGGGCTCGGGCGGGTTGAGTGCCTCGTCGGTCATGTTGTCTTTCGGTTCTTCGGGCATCGCGTCGTCCACGGACTCCCTCCTTGCTGGGAGTGCCTAGTGGGCACCCGGGCGCAAGTGCGAGTCGCCGGACTTGTAAGTCGCCGTCGCTGGCGGCGCGAGCCTACAGCTCGATGGTGTCGTCGTGCACCAGGGTCACGCCGTCGAAGGTCGCGGTGCCGGCGACGCCCCAGTACACCTGGCCAGCGCTGTCGTCGTCGCCCGTCCAGTACTCACCCACCTGGCCGAGCTCGCCGGTGAAGCCGATCCAGAAGTCGGCGGGCATGGTGAGCGACTCGGAGCTCGCGTAGCCACGACAGCTGCCGGCTTCGGTGGTGACGCGGGCCTCGCTGCACAGCACGTCCCACACGATGTCACAGCCCTCGCAGTCCTGGTTTTGGTCGACGACGCCCCAGGTCTGCCACTCGACATCGCACAGCACCCCGCCGTCGTGGCCGATCCAGGTCGATGTCTCGGTGCCCTCCCAGGTGCCGTCACCGTGATCGGTGATGGCCAGGGTGGTGCGGAACTCGGCGGTGGGCACGGCCTCGACGCCTGGGTTGAAGGCGCGATCGCCGTCGTCGGCGACGACCATCGCCTCGGGCGCGCACGCGGCGAGAAGACCGAGGGTGGAGGCGAGTGCGACGAGGCGGGTCATGGTGGGCTCCAGTGGTGCAGCGACCCATTGTAGCAGGGCCCTCACCACGTCGTCTGGATGCCTTCCGGCGCCAGATCCCACTCGGGCCCCCACACGTGCAGCTCACGCGTCGCCACGCCGCCCACGTCGAGCCCGCCGCCCGCGTGGGTCCACGCGAGCACGCCCCCGTGCAGGTTCTGGGCTTGAAGGCCCTGGTGGCGCAGATCCCGCGCGAACAGCGCAGACCGGTACCCGATGGTGCAGTAGGTCACCAGCGTCTTGCCCTCGTACGCCTTCAGATCTCGCTCGACCACGGCCGACCGCACCGCGCCAGGGATCATGCTCACGGCCTGCTCCTCGGCCGAGCGAACGTCTACCAGCACGATGTCTGCGGGCTCCTTCAGCAGCTGCGCCGCTGAGATCTCGGGCACGTCGGCGAACTTGGCCACCACCGTGTCCTGGTAGCGGGCCTCGACCACGGCGGCCTTGTCGGTCACAGGCGCCCGTGACGGCGTGAGCAGGTAGATGACCGCCGGTGCGAGCAGCATCGCGGCCAAGACCAGGAACGAGCGCGCGGTCAATAGACCTCGAAGTCGTCGAGGTAGATGCGGTTGGTGCCGGTGGCGCGGCTGTAGAACGAGGTCGCGTCTTGCAGGATCATGCGGTCGATGCGGGCCGGATCGAGGACCGCGTCTTCGGGCGCGAGCGCGTCGAGCCGGGCCAGCGGGACGCGCACCAACACCGGCTCGGTGACGGGCACCTGCACGATGCCCTGGTCGGGCAGGCCAAAGCGCTGACCGGCGTCGTCGATCACGATGAGGCGCAGCTGCGCGGGTTGATCGCCGCTCCAGGCGATGAAGCGCAGGCCCCGGGGCACGGGCTCGGGGTGCCGGAACGACAGCCACAGCTGGTCGTCGGACTGGGGCGCGATGTTGGTGGTCCACTCGAGCGCCGGGCCGCTGCGTGTGTTGCTGGCGAGCCGGATGGTGCCCTTGTCGCGGTAGATGTGCGGGTGCAGCAGGCCGTGCCCGGGGGCGTCGAAGGTCCACTCGACGGGGATCTCGCGAATGCCGGCGACGTCGAGCTCGATCTGGTCGACCAGATCTTGGCAGCGCTCGCGGTTGGGTGCGGTGCGCACGCAGTCGAGCAGCGCGTCGCGCGCGGCCGGCAGCTCGTGTGAGGTGTAGCGGGCGCGGCCGAGCCAGTACAGTGCCTCGGAGCGCAGCGGCTCGCCCACGTTGCGCACGATGCGCTGGTACTCGGCGGCGGCACCCAGGTCGCCGTCGGCCGACTCTTGAAGCAGGGCCTGATGCAGCTCGAGCCAGGCGGCGACGTCGTCGGCCGCCCCCGCGGTCAGGGCCGCGAGCAGGAGCAGCATCAGCCCTCGCGCCCGATGAAGCGGTAGCCCACGCCGTGCATGGTCTCGATGAACTTGGGCGAGCTGGCGTCGTCGCGCAGCTTCTTGCGCACGTTGAGGATGTGGGTGTCGACCGTGCGTGTGGTGACGTTGGGCGAGTAGCGCCAGATGTTGGTGAGCAGATCTTCGCGCTTGAGCACCGTGTCGCGGTGTTCGATGAGGTAGCGCAGCAGCTCCTGCTCGCGGTTGGAGAGCCGCTCGTCGCCATCGGGGTGGTGGATGACGTAGTTGTCGAGGTCGACCTCGGTGGTGCCGAACTTGTACGTGGCGCGAACCCCGCCGCTGCGGCGCAGGTTGGCGTCGATGCGCGCCTTGACCTCGAGCAGGCTGAAGGGCTTGCTGACGTAGTCGTCGGCACCCTCGGCGAAGCCGGCGAGCTTGTCGGCCTCTCCGGCACGGGCGGTCAGGAAGATGATGGGACCGGCGAAGCCATCGGCGCGCAGCGCCTTGCACACGGCAAAGCCGTCATGCTCGGGCTCGGGGCCTTCGTTGAGCATCACGTCGAGCACCGCGACGTCGGGGTTGAAGCGCTGGAACTGGTCCATCGCCTCGGAGAGGCTGCGCGCACCGTACACATCGAAGCCCTCGCGCGTGAAGAAGCGCTTGAGGGTGTCGAGCAGTGCGGTCTCGTCTTCAACGAAGAGGATGCGGGCGTTGGGCATGCGTCTCTAGGCTCCGAGAGTCCCCTGGGGGGGCTCGAGGGGGAAAGTGACCGTGAAGGTGGTGCCCTGACCGGGCTCGGACGTGGCGGCGATGGTACCGCCATGCTCCTCGACAATGTACCGCACGATGTTCAGGCCGATTCCGGTGCCCTTGTTCTTTCGCACGTTCGGGTCTTCGCTTCGGAAGAAGGGCTCGAAGACCTGGCGCAGGTCTTCCTTGTTGATGCCGATGCCTCGGTCGCTCACCGCCAGCTCCAGGCCAGAGTGGCTCACGCTGGCGCGCACCCCGATCCAGGCCCCGTCCTTACCGTACTTGGCGGCGTTGGACAGCAGGTTGGTGATCACCTGGCCCACCGCCTCGCGGTCGACCCAGATGACGGGCAGGTCGCTCTCGATCTCGACGTCGAGATCGATACCCTGGCTCTTGATGTAGTCGCGCGCGGCGAACAACTGGGTGCGCAGGATCTCGCCGAGGTCTTCGGGCCTCAAGGTGTAGGTCTTGGCGCCGCGTTCGATGGCGGCAAAGTCCAGGATGTTGTCGACCAGGCGCGAGAGCCGCTCGGACTCTCTCACGATCGCGTCGTAGTGGGCCTTTCGGTCTTCGTCGTCGTACACGAGATCGAACTGCAGCGCCTCGCCCTTGAGGCGGATCTGGGTGATGGGGCTTCGCAGCTCGTGGCTGACGTTTGCGGCGAAGTCGGCCTTGATTCGGGCGTTCTCGAGCTCGGCCGACAGCAGGCGCGCGGCCAAGATGACCCCCAGGATGGCCACGGCCACCGCCAGGAACACGATGAGCACGCGGCGGCGCCGACGGGACTGCTTGAGGCGCGACAGCGTGTCGGGGTCGGCTGGCTGCACAGTGACCGAGAGGTAGTCGAGCCAGGGGCCCAGGGACCGGCGCACCAGCGCGTTGGGCCGTGCCTGGTTGGACGAGGTGAGCCAGGCCGAGATGTCGGACTCGAGGCCCGCGGCTAGGTCGATGTCGGTCTGCAGCGCGTCGTGCACCGCCTGCAGCTCGAAGCTGAACACGTAGGTGTCGTCGCCCACGCGCACCCATGACCAGACCGCGGCCGAGCCCGATGGCGCGCGGTACTGAAAGACGTTGGGCTCGGCGCGCTGGGCCAGCTGGCTGAACAGGGCGAGCTCGCTGCCCAGTGCCTCGGCCCAGAACAGCTGCCGGGCGCGCTCGTCCAGGCGAATGCGGGCATTGCCCAGCCAGTCGGGGTCGACCTGCCCCTCGATGCGGTCGAGTGCCCGCTTGGCGACCGCGGCTTCACCGGGGCGTCCGATGGTCCAGCGCGCGGCGAGCAGCTCCTCGGCCAGCGACTGCAGCGCGACGGCACCGACGGCGGGCTCGCGGTCGAAGGCCACCTCGGCGCGCTTGAGGGTGGCCAGATCGCCGATGCGGAAGCCGCGGCTGTCGCGCACGACCGCGTAGTCGGCGTACACATCGGCCAGCGCAGCCTCGCCGTCCCGCTCGGGGCCGGCCACCAGCAGGGTGCGAGCCGCCGCATACTCCGCGGTGCCCGCGTGGCTGGGGTGGGTCGCATACTCGGCGGCGCTCAGGTAGGCCTGGGCGGCGGCGAGCGGGTCGGTGGCCTCGAGTTGGCGGCCCCGGTCCATGGCTTCGCGCCAGCCCAGCGGCGGCTCCGGCGGGGGCCCCGCGGTGGGCAGCAGGAAGGGGGCGGCGAGCTGGCCGTTCTCGTCGAAGCGGAACGCGCCGCGCAGCCAGGGAGACAGCTCGGTGAGGTTGGTGAGCGGGCTCTGCCCCGACTCGAGCCGCTCGATGGTGGAGTCCTCGAAGCGGGTGAAGCTGTCTTCGAGATCGGTGTAGACCGCCGTGGCGACGTTGTTGGCCGCGTGCTCGAGCTCGGCATCGACCATGAACTCCTCGGCCTGGGTCGAGCGCAGGCCCAGACCGGCCAGCAGCAGCACGGGCAACAGCAGGGTGACGGCGAACAGCGCGGCGAAGCGGGCGAGCTGCTGCAGGTAGCGCGCCTCTTGCATGACACGAACCTCGCTGTCGGCGCGGCCGAGGAGGCGCGCGACGGCGCGGGCAATGCTGTTGCGTCGGTTCAGGTCTGCCAAGGGAGCGGATCCTACCGCAGACCGACCGACACCTGCGGGGCGAGGGTGGGTCCCGACAACGGACCGATGGTCACGTCCTCGCCGCCCTGGGTCACGCTGATGCCGCGCAGCTCGAAGGCGAAGGCCACGCTGGGGGCGACCTGCAGCTCGACCCCCAGCGTGGCATTGAGCGAGACCGCCACGCCTTGGTCGAGGTCGGCCAGAGCCGGGATGTCGGGGTACGTGTGCAGCACCTGGGTCCACGCCGGTCCCGCCGAGCCGAACAGCGTGAGCCACTCGTGCCGCCACGACACCTGGGCCAGCGCACCCGCTCGTGCTGCGGCGAGCTTGGGGCGCAGCCCGTCGCCGGTGACGATCGGCAGGTCCAGGGCGAAGTAGGGCTGCAGCGCCAGGTGCGCCCGCTTGCCGGTGATGGGTTTGTAGCGAAAGCCGCCACCGAGGTTGGTGTAGAAGCGCAGCCCGTCGAAGGGCTGGAACAGCGCCGTGGCAGAGCCCTGGATCGCCCACCGCCGGTGCAGGCCCGCGTCCCAGGCAAAGTTGTCGACCGGAAAGCCGATGCGCCCCACCACCTCGCCCGGTGCCAGGTCGTGGCCGGTGACCACCGAGAAGCGAGGGGTGCCGTACAGCTCGGTGGCGATGGGGTCTTCCCAGGACAACTTGGAGGTGGCCATCGATCCGCGGGCTCCCCTCCACCAGATGGCGTCGGCGGTGTGCTCGGCCGGCTCGACGGGCTGCACCCCGGCGGTGACCTCGTGGCCGCTGCGCAGCTGGTGGAGCGCCAGGCCGATGTCGTGGCCCAGCGATGTGTGGGCGGCGGCGAAGGCCTCGGTGAAGGCTTCGGGCATGGGGGCGCGGGTGAAGGCGTAGGGCCATGGCCAGCTGAAGAACAAGGGCTTGTCGCGCACCTCGAGGGCCTCGAAGTCGCGCAGCAGCACGGTCTCGCCGCCGGGGTCGGTGACCTCGAGGCGCAGCCGCACCGTGACCAGGGCGTACGCGGGGTACAGCAGCTTGGGCACGTTGCCCACCAGGTTTCCGGTGGCCGTGCTCACCCACTGGGCGTCTGAGATGTCGCGCCAGCCGGCGTGATGGAGCAGGTAGACCCTCGCGTGCAGCGGCGCATCGGGGTCTTGGGGGATGCCCTGCTCGGACAGGCCGGCGCGCACGGCGCGATCGATGGCGACGACGGCTCCCGGTCGCAGGTTCAGATCGCCGTACACGTTCTGCGGGCTGGGCACGTTGCCCACGTAGTAGCTGCCCTCGCTGCGCTCGTTGGTGGGGCGCGCATCGACGGGCCAGGCCAGCTCGATGGCGGGCCCGTGCGCGGCCGCCGCGGGCAGCTCGGGGGCGGGCAGGGTGATCACCGTCGGCGCGCAGCCGGCCAGGATAAGCACCGTGGTCATGAGGACGCTGCGAACCATCTTGGCGATTGTACCGATGCTGGCGGCGATGGGGTGCCGCTGCAACACGGCTCCGGATCCAGAGCCGGCCGAGCCGGTCGTGCTGCCGCACTACGCGGGCTGGGATCGCCTGGTAGCTGCCGCCGTCGATGGGCGGCTGGCCGACGCCCAGGGCCTGGGCGAACAGCTCACGGGCGGCGAGCCGGCTGAGCACCCCGATGGGGCGGAGCATGCGGCGGCGGTGGGGGCTGCCCTGGGCTTCTTGCGCTTCGCCGAAGACATCGACGAGGTGGCTGCGGCTGTGAGCGCGGCCGCTGGCGCCTGCGGCCAGTGCCATGCGGCCGCCCGGGTGCCGGCGCCCCGCGCCCCCGAGGCCACGCCCGAGCAGCGCGCCCAGCTGGCGCTGCATGCCCTGTTGTGGCTAGGCCCGGCCACCGATGCGCAGATCGACGCGGCGACCTTGGCCATCACAGGTCGATGAGCCGTACAGCTCCCACGTCGCAGGACGACTCCTGCCAAGGGCGGTTGCTGGCGCTGAGCACCGTGTAGCTGCCGCCGGGTGGGCAGGTGAACAGCGCCGCCGGGCAGGTGCTGCCGCAGTTGTCGTTCTGCAGGGACAGGGCCGCCGACGCCGGACAGGGCGCGTCGCCGGGGCACACGCGCAGCACCGGGTCTCCGGTGCAGGCGATGGCATCCAGGCCGTGCTGCGCTTCGTCGCCGGGGCACACGTCCAAGCCGCACAGCCCGGGGTTGCACCCCACCCAGTACTCGAAGCCGGGGTTGCAGGCGTGGCTCGACGCGGTGGTCCAGCCGCAGTCTCGGCCTTCGCCGCTGTCGTCGCCGGGGCAGGGCGCCAGCAGGTCGGGCGCCGGCTCGGTGGTGGTCTGCAGGTCGCAGGTGCTGGGCTCGTCTTCGCCGGTCCACACGGTGTAGGCGCCGCCGGGCGGGCAGGTGAAGGACGACTTGGGGCAGGGGCTGTTGCACCCGTCGGATCGGGACAGGGCGGCGCTGCGCAAGCACGAGCTGTCGGTGCCGGGGCAGATGCGCAGCAGGGGGTCGCCGGTGCAGCTGCCCAGACCGCAGGCGGCGCTGCAGCCCACCTCGACATGCTCGCCGGGGGTGCAGGTGGTGCTGTGGTCGAGCGACCAGCCGCACGACGCGTCGAGCCCGGGGGCCTCGGCGGTGCCGCAGGCCCGGGACAGGTCGGTGGCGGCCACGGTGACCGGCACCTCGATGGTGTTGTTGCCCAGGTCGGTCTCGGGCACCGTGCCGTCAGGGTTCACGGTGAGCCGCAGCGTGTAGTCGCCGGGCGGCACCTCGGTGACGTCGATCCACTGGCAGTCGAGCTCGTCGCCATAGATGTCGGCCCAGCCGGTGGACAGGCCCTGAACCTGGCAGGTGTAGCGCCCATCCTGAGGCGTCGAGGGGTCGGACCCATCGATGGCGACGGTGTCCTCGAGGCAGAAGCCCTGTTTGTGGCCGGTGGCGACGGGCGCTCCGGCATCGTCGACCAGGGTGTAGGCGACGAAGGCGGCGTAGTGGAAGTGGTCGTGGCACACCGAGTACTCGAAGTCGCTGGCGTGGTGCGCCGGCCGCCCGATCACCACGTCGTGGTCGCCCTGGTTGTGGGCGCCGGCGTCGAAGCGCAGCAGCAGGCGGGTTCCCGTGCCTCCGATACAGGCCTCTTGCAGGGCGCAGTCGGATGGATCGAAGGTCTTCTGGTCCAGGTAGATCGAGGCGGGGGCCACGGGTACGAGGTCGGCGGGGCCCTCGGCTGGTGTGATGCCGTCGCCCGTGTCGGGAAAGCAGCTGCCGGTGTCATGGCTGTGGCCCGAGTCGTGGGTGTCGAGCACGGGCGGGTTGCCGGTGTCGTCGGACCGGGGGCAGCCCAAGAGCAGCAGTGCCAGCAGCGACGCGCTCATGCCTTGCTGAGGGCCACTCCCATCTGGATCAGGGCCTGGCCGGCCTGCTGAAGGTTGGGGCTCGAGTGCCGCGCGGCATCGAGCACCGGGATGAGATCGTCGCGGCCCTTCTCGATCAAGACCTCGACCACCCCCACGGCGTCGAGCACCTTCTGGTGGATGAAGGTCGCCGCGACGTCGCGCTCGACCCGTCGGCGGGCCTCTTCTTCGGCGTCCTGCTGGGCGGCCATGCGACCCATGCCGCCGCCCAGCGTGACGCGAATGGTCACGTTGCTCCAGGTGCCGCGTCCCAGATCGCCCACATCGGCGACCGACGCCAGCTTCAGGCGGCCCTCCTCGAGAATGGACATCGCGCGGCGCTGCAGCTCGGGCACATCGAGGTCGCGGTATTGCTCCCGCTCGAGGCTGCGCTGGTAGTCGGCGTAGCCGTCGCCGCCCTCGTAGTCGCACATCTGGCAGCGGTAGGCCTGGGGACCCAGGATGTCGAGCTCGGTGCTGTCGCAGGCAACGCAGCGATCGCCGTCGGCGCGTCCTCCCTTGCCGAACAGCCAGTCGAACAGTCCCATCTCGGTTCCCCAGTCAGTGGCTGCGAGTGTAGCCGCATCGCGAACAGCAGGTATCATCGCCCTTCTCCCGGAGGCTCCATGCGTACCCCACTGCTGCTCGCGTTCCTCGTCACCCCCGCTCTCGCCAGCGCCGTTCCGCTCACGCTGTCGCACCAGGGTCGGGTCTTCGACGCGCTGGGCGTGCCCCTGGACGGGGCCCACGACCTGGACTTTGCCATCTACGACGTGCCCACCGGCGGCACCGCGCTGTGGACCGAGTCCCAGGCCTCGCTGAGCTTCGACAATGGCTACTTCGTCACCTCGCTGTCGGTCGACGGAGCGCTGTTCGCCGCCGATGAGCTGTACCTGGCCTTGTCGGTCGACGCGGGGCCCGAGGGTGACCGGCTGCCGCTCGACAGTGTGCCCTTCGCCATCCGGGCTGGCAGTGCTGCGGCAGCCGACGTGGCCACCGCGCTGACTCCCGGCAGCGTGGTGGATGCGTCCGAGATTCGCATCAACGGGACCACGATCTTCGACGGCACGCCGTGGCAGGTGCTCTGGGGCGACATCGCCGATCGCCCGGTGGTGCTTCAGGATCTCGGCTGCGCCACCGCCGACGACGTCGCGGTGTGGGACGGATCGGCCTGGGTGTGCACCCAGTTGTCCGCCAACGCCATCAAGTCGGGTGTCTTCGACGTGGCGCAGCTGCCCGTCGGGCTGAGCAACGTGCATGTGGCTGCGGGCGACCACGGGCATACGGCGGTCGACGTGGGGGCCATTCCTTCGGGCAGCAGCATTCCGGTGGGCGACGACAGCTCGGCCTGCACGTCGGCGAATGCCGGCACGGTGCGCTTCGATGGCACCGATCTGGCGCTGTGCAACGGCACCGAGTGGCGCATCGTCGATCTGCGCAGCCGCGAGGACGGCGCGGATGCGCAGAACGCGGCGCTCACCTGCAACCAGCTGCACATCGACCACCCCACCCTGCCCGATGGCGACTACTGGATCGACCCGACGGGCTTCGACGCCTTCCAGGTGACCTGTGACATGACCACCGATGGCGGCGGCTGGACCGTCTTCGACCACGACTTCGTGGGGCAGGTCATCCCCGACAAGGACGTCGAGACGCAGAGCCAGCTGTACGAGACGCTGACCTACGCCCACAGCGAAGCGCGCATCACGGCCACGATGAACCGCTCCACCGACGTGCGCCAGTACTGGCGCAAGGACTGCCGCGGCTCGATCATCACCCAGACGGGCGGCAGCGCCTACATGCTGCTCGAGACCTTTGGTGGCGCGCAGTTCCCGTCGACGGTGGCCCACTTCGGCGGCACCTCGCCCGAGTGCGACATCAACGACAACACCGACCGCACCACCGAGATCACCTTCCAGAACCTGCCCTTCCTGCCCATCGTGCAGTGGTTCGGCGGCGACTCGGGAAGCGCCTCCGAGATCTCGACCTTCCAGATCGGGCCCTTCGAGGTGCGGTAGCGCGCCCGGCCCCGCGGCCGTGGGGGGTAGGGAGGAACGACCGGACGGGACCCCGCGGCCGCGCTGAGGGGCCGCGGTGCGCGTCAATGGGTAGCGCGCCCGGCCCCGCGGCCGTGGTGCGCGTGAATACGTCGCGCCCGCGCTTCTACTCGAAGGCGGCGATTCCCGTGAGGTAGCGGCCGAGCACCAGGTTGTGGATGTCGTGGGTGCCCTCGTAGGTGAACACGCTCTCGATGTTCGCCATGTGACGCATGATCGGGTACTCGCCCAAGATGCCGTTGGCGCCGTGGATTTCGCGGGCCAGGTGGGTGATCTCGCGGGCCATGTCGCAGTTGTTCATCTTGGCCAGGCTCACCTGCTCGTGCCGCATGGTGCCCTTGTCTTTCATGACGCCGAGCTTCCAGGCGAGCAGCTGGCCTTTGGTGATCTCGCGCAGCATCCACGCGAGCTTGTTCTGCACCAGCTGGTGGCTGGCGATGGGGCGACCGCTGAACTGGATGCGGGTCTGGCTGTAGCGAACCGACGACTCCAGGCAGCCCATGGCCAATCCGACCGCACCCCAGGCGATGCCGTAGCGCGCGTTGGTGAGGCACTGCAGCGGACCCTTCAGGCCGGCGATGTCGGGGAAGATGTTGTCTTTGGGAAGCTTGACGTTGTCGAAGACGAGCTCGCTGGTGACGCTGGCGCGCAGGCTGTGCTTGCCGTGCATCTCGGGGGCGGTGAAGCCGTCCATGCCCTTCTCGACCAGGAAGCCGCGCACCACGCCATCGAGCTTGGCCCACACCACGGCCACGTCGGCCAGGGTGCCGTTGGTGATCCACATCTTGGCGCCGTTGAGCAGGTAGTGGTCGCCCATGTCTTCGGCCTTGGTGATCATGCCGCCGGGGTTGCTGCCGAAGTCGGGCTCGGTGAGCCCAAAGCAGCCGATGGCCTCGCCCTTGGCCAGGCGCGGCAGCCACTTGGCCTTCTGCGCTTCGGTGCCGTAGTTGCGGATGGGCCACATGACCAGGCTGCCCTGCACGCTGGCGAAGGAGCGAATGGCCGAGTCGCCGCGCTCGAGCTCCTGGCAGATGAGCCCGTACATCACGTTGGACAGCCCGGGGCAGCCGTAGCCGTCGATGTTGGCACCCAGCAGGCCCATCTCGCCCATCTCGGCGATGAGTTCGTTGGGGAAGGTGCCGTTTTGGTAGTGTTCTTCGATGATCGGCACGACACGGTCGCTCACCCAGTCGCGCACGGTGTCGCGAACGGCGATCTCTTCGTCCGAGAGCAGGTCGTCGATGTCGTAGAAGTCGAATCCCTGGTACGCCATGTGGCACCTCCGATCATGGGCCGGACCCGATAACGTAGCGGCGGCATGTTGACGCAGGGAGCACGCATGGCGATGGGTGGGAGCGAGGCAGACGGGGTGGCCATCGTCGACGGGCAGCGCATGCCGCTCGACCAGGCGACCGTGCCGGTCACCGATCTGGGCTTCTTGCGAGGCTTCTGTGCCTTCGACACGGTTCGGGCCGAGGCCGGGCGCGTCGTGCACCTCGACCAGCACCTCGACAGGCTCGCCAAGACCTGCCAAGAGACCGGGATCCCTGGCTACGATCGCGCCGTGCTGCGGTCCGAGGTGATGGCCGTCTGTGAAGCCCTGGGCGGCAGCGGCACCATCCGCATGACGCTCACGGGCAGTGCCAGGCGCCTGGTGCTGGGGTGGCCGCCCGAGCCGGGGCGCTTCCACCGGCCCATCCGCGCTGCGCGGGGTCGCTGGTCATCGATTCCGGCGCTGTCGGGCGAAGCGAAACACACCAGCCGCATGCACTGGATGATCATGGTGCAGAAGGCCGGTGTCGACGAGGTGTTCCTGGTCGACGAGGCGGATCGCTTCACCGAGGGCACGACCTGCGGCATCTTTGCCAGCATCGGCGGCGAGCTGTGGACGGCGCCGCACGACGGGCGCATCCTGATGAGCACCACCGCGCTCAGCTACATCCAGCGGGCCGAGCGGCTGGGAATCCCGGTCCGTCGGGAGGGCCCACCCGCAGATGGCCCCTGGGACGCGCTGTACGCGGCCAGCACCACGCGCAAGCTGGCGCCGGTGGCCGAGCTGGATGGCGTGGAGCTGCCCATGTGGTGCGAGCTGGGGACGAGGCTGGTGCAAGAGGATGGCTACGTCCCGTAGCGACGACGACGGCTACAACCACTCGCCGATGTACGCGTACTCAGCGACCAGCTTGCCCTGATGCGCAATCACCGAGCGCTTCATGGGCTCCGGCAGCTCCAGGGCCTCGAAGTCTGCGCTCCAGTCGCAGGCGGCCAGCGCTGAGACGTAGGGCTGCAGCGCCTCGCTGAAGGTCTCGCTGGCCTCGCGTGGGAGCTCGGCGGGCAGGATGTCGACGGCGCAGATCACGGGGCCTTCGCCCTCGATGCCCATGACGGCTGCGTTGGCCTTGGCGTCGTAGGTGTACACCGGGTCGCCGGGCTCGGTGGCCTTCAGGGTGACCTCGATGCTGCCCTCGATGTCACAGCTGATGTCGCCGATGACCTTGCAGCGGGCCATGGTGCCGATGTTCTGCTTGGTGACCAGGCGGGGGTAGGCGTCGGTCCAGTAGATGCAGTTCATGAGCATGGACAGGTGCGGAAGGTGCTGCTCGAACGTACCTTCGAAGCGATCGGGGTGGTCGTAGTACTCCTGGAGCACGAAGTCGCCGCCGTCGATCTTGCGGGCCATGTCGTGCTCGCGGAAGGTGGTGACGTACACGACGTTGCGAGGCGCGTCTTCATCGGCGAGCAGGGCAGGGAGCTGCTCGGGCGCGACCTCTTTGGTGGGCAGCTGGCTTAGGATGCGCTGCACGCCGGACGCCACGTTGCCTGCGCCGGCAACGCCCACGATGAGCGGATGCAGCGCCTCGGGCACGCCATGCTTCTCGATGCGCTGGCCCACGAACGAGATGGCACCCAGGGCTTCGGCCAGGCTGCCGTAGTCGTGGGCCATCTTGACCAGCGAGAACGGGGAGTCGATGCCCTCGTGCTCGCTGCGCTGGCCCAGCGCCCACAGGCTGTCGATCATGCCCGCCAGCCCAGCGTGCTTGCCAAAGAACACCTGGCGCCGGCCCTCGCTGTCGACGATGCGCTCGTAGTCCAGAAGCGTGCAGCCCTTGTCGAGCAGGGTCTGCAGCATGGGCATGTTGTAGGGCTGGCCCTTGATGACGTGCGCGAACATCAGGTAGGCGCCGCCCTCGCGGTACAGCTCGGCCGGGATCTCCTTGACGCCGATCATCAGATCGACCGCGGGCAGCTCGTCGACGAGCTCGGCGCCGGCCGCGGTGTACTCGGCATCGGTGAAGACGCGGCGGTCGCTGCGCTCGACGAGGACCCGCGTCCCCGATGCCACCAGGTTCTTGGCGAGTGCCGGCGTGATCGCGACCCGGCGCTCCCAGATGCTCTTGGTCTCGCGTCGAATGCCGATCGTTGCCATGGGGACCCTCCGGGACCCCGCGACTAACGTTACGGCCCCGGGTCGGAGGTCCTTTGAAGCGCATCCTCGTCCTCGGCGCCGGCAAGTCCGCGACCGTGCTCATCGACTACCTGCTCGACCAGGCTGTCTCCCGCGGCTGGACCGTCGCCGTCGGCGATCTGGATCCCGACGTCGCGGCGGCCAAGGTCGCGGGCCGCCCCAACGGCGAGAGTTTCCGCTTCGACGTGCACGACAGCGGCCGCCGCCGCAAGCAGATCGCCCGGGCCGATCTAGTGGTCAGCCTGCTGCCGCCACCCCTGCACCCACTCGTGGCCACCGACTGCGTCGATCACGGGGTGCACTTCGCCAGTGCCAGCTACGTCTCGCCCGAGATGCGCGATCTGTCCGAGGCGGCACTGCAGCGCGACATCATCCTGCTCAACGAGATGGGGGTCGACCCCGGGCTCGACCACATGTCGGCCATGGCCAAGCTCGACGAGCTGCGCGGCGCGGGCGCCCGCCTGCTGGCCTTCGAGACCTTCACCGGCGGCCTCGTGGCCCCCGAGTCCGACGACAACCCCTGGCGCTACAAGTTCACCTGGAACCCGCGCAACGTGGTGCTCGCCGGCCAGGGCGTGGTGCAGTTCAAGCACAACGGCCGCTTCAAGTACATCCCATACCACCGGCTCTTCGGCCGCTACGAGCCCTTGCACATCCCCGGCTACGGCGACTTCGAGGGCTACCCCAACCGCGACTCGCTCAAGTACCGCCGCCACTACGGCCTGCACGATGTGCACACCATCTACCGGGGCACGCTGCGGCGGCCGGGCTTCTGCAAGGCGTGGGATGCCCTGGTGCAGCTGGGCCTGACCGACGACAGCTACCAGCTCGAGGGCCTCGAAGACACCACCTGGCGGCAGTACGTCAACAGCTACCTCTGGTACGACCAGAACATGAGCGTCGAGCTCAAGATCCAGGCCTACCTCAAGCTCGAGATGAACAGCCCGGTGCTCGAGAAGCTGCAGTGGCTGGGCCTGTTCGAAGACGAGCCCGTGGGCATGACCACCGGCACCCCCGCCCAGGTCCTGCAGAAGCGGCTCGAGCAGAAGTGGGCGCTGCGCCCACAAGACAAGGACATGGTCGCCATGCTGCACAAGACCACCTACGAGCTCGATGGCGAGCGCAAGCTGGTGCAGTCGTCCATGGTGTGCATCGGCGACGACCAGCAGCGAACCGCGATGGCCAAGACCGTAGGCCTGCCACTGGGCATCGCGGTCAAGCACATCCTGGAGGGTACGATCACCCGCCGTGGCGTGGTCATTCCCACCGCCCGGGACGTGTACCAGCCGGTCCTGGCCGAGCTGGCCGAGCGCGGCATCGAGTTTCGCGACCAGGAGGTGTCCGCATGACCGTTCGATCCGGCCTCGAGGTCCTGCTCGGCGGCCACCTCGACTCCCTCAAAGGGGCCCGCGTCGGCCTGTGCTGCAACCAGACCGCCGTCGATCGCGACCTCGAGCACGCCGTCGACCGACTGCAGGCGGCCGGCATCGATCTGGTGCGCCTGTTCGCCCCCGAACACGGCGTGCGCGCGACCGTGCAAGACATGGTGGGCCTCGACGAGCTCGTCGATCCGGTCTCGGGCT
The DNA here is from genome assembly GCA_965216925.1 of Myxococcota bacterium. Classification (GTDB taxonomy): domain Bacteria; phylum Myxococcota_A; class UBA796; order UBA796; genus CAYYHT01. The sequence goes on from CBDCGT010000002.1 coordinate 895,900, forward strand.
TGCCCGTGGTGTCGCTGTACACCGACTCGGCGGCCTCGCTGCACCCCGATCCGGCGACCCTGCACGACCTCGACGTGGTGCTCTTCGACATCCAGGACATCGGGGCGCGGTTCTACACCTACCAGGCCACCATGGGCTTCATCATGGCGGTCGCGGGCAGGGTGGACACCAAGGTGGTGGTGCTCGACCGGCCCAACCCCATCAACGGCACCGCCGTCGAAGGCAACATGGTGAACCCGGGCTTCGAGAGCTTTGTCGGGGCCTTTCCCATCGCCGTGCGGCACGGCATGACCGTGGGCGAGCTGTCGACCTACTTCCAGCGCCACTGCGGCATCGACTGCGAGACCCAGGTCGTGCGTTGCGAGGGCTGGCGTCGCGACATGTGGTTCGACCAGACCGGCCTTCCGTGGGTCTACCCGTCGCCCAACATGCCTACGCTCGAGACCGCCATCGTGTACCCGGGCATGTGCCTGCTCGAGGGCACCGACTGGTCCGAGGGCCGAGGAACCACGCGCCCGTTCTTCTTGGTGGGCGCTCCCGGCGTCGACCCCCAGGCGCTCACCGCCGCCTGCCGCGAGTCGGCCGCTCGCGCCGGGCTGCGAGGTGTCGCGTTCAGGCCTGCTGCCTTCCTCCCCGGGTTCCAGAAGCACGCGCGCACCGACTGCACCGGCATCGAGGTGCACCTGCTCGACCGTGATGCCGTCAACGCCCTGCTGCTGGGCATGGTGGTCACCGAGGCCTGCTACCGCACCGGGCCCGACTTCACCTGGCGCACCAAGACCTACGAGTTCGTCGACGCCCCCATCGCGATCGACCTGCTGACGGGGTCCACGCTGTACCGCGAGACCGTCGAGGCCGGGGGCGAGCTGGGCTCGGTGCTCGACGCGTGGGAGCCCGAGCGGCAGGAGTTCTTGAGCCGGCGCGAGGCATGCCTGTTGTACTGACCGAGCTGGGGTGTCGGCCTACGCCAGGCTCAGCCTCGCCCGCATCCTGAGCTGGTCGAAGCGTGCGATCCAGTTGGCCCCGATCAGCGGCTTGCCCTCGACCGCGCGCAGGATGTCGACGCTCTCGGCCACCTTGATGGCCATGGCGCGAGCGTCGGGGTAGCGGTCGTCGCGGTTCTTGCGCGTGGCGGTGTAGATCAGGTCGCGCTCGGCGCGAGAGATGCCGTCGAGCATGTCGGGCTGGCGCTCGCACACGTACAGCTCTGGCGGGGTGCGCTTGGTGGCCAGCAGGTACACAAGGCCCCCCACGGCGTAGATGTCGGCCCTGCCATCGACCGAGTGCGGGTCGTCGAGCTGTTCGGGGGCGGCGTAGGCGGCGGCTCCCAGGATCTCTCGGGTGCCGGGCAGGGTGGCGGCATCGAGCACTCGGGCGATGCCAAAGTCACCGAGCACCGCCGACTTGTCTTCGCGCAGGAACACGTTGCTGCCCTTGACGTTGCGGTGCACCACGCCGGCATCGTGGGCCGCCGCCAGGGCCGAGAGCACCTCCATGATGATGCGCAGCTTGTCGGACTTCGACGGCTCCCAGCCGCGACGAAAGGCGTGCAGCAGGGTGCCGTAGCGCAGGTACTCGGTGATGATCGCGATGCGGCCGGGCTCCTGGTGAACCCCCAGGAAGGTCATCACGTGGGGGTGCGTCAGGCGCGCCAGGACCGTGGCCTGCCGGCGCAGGCGCTCTTTGCTGTCGGCGTTCTCTTCGTCGTCGCGCAGCAGCTTGATGGCCACGGTCTGCCCGTTGGAGACGTCGTAGCCCGACCACACCACGCCAAAGGGGCTGGCGCCGACCTTCTTGTCGAGCGCATACAGTCCAGCCAGCATGCGGGGGGTCTCGTCGTCGGCCAAGCCGCGTCTCCGTCCCACCAGGATACCGCACTCACACCTTGAACAGACGCGGATCCATGCAGCTGGTGTCTCCGCCTTGCACCGCCTTGCCGATGGCGACGGCCTCGGGCAGGATGTTGGCGGTGTAGAACTGACAGTTGAGCTGCTTGGCGGCCAAGAAGTCGGTCTCGCCCTCGCGCTCGGCCTTCTCTTTGGCGATGCGGGCCTGGGTCAGGCTCTCGATGGCCAGGACCGTGATGCCCATCATGCGCTGGAATGGCGTCGCGTGGAGCAGGGCGTCGGTGAGCTTGCCCTGCATGCCCAGGCCGCCCAGGTGCATCGCGGTGGCGCCGCAGTGATTGACGGCCTTCTCGACGGCGGCGGCCTCGGCTTCGAGGCCGGCGGCCTTGGCCTTGGCGCAGCGCGCGAGCGAGTCTTGCAGCCAGTCCATGAACAGCTGACCGCCCTTCATGCGCATCTTGCGGCCCACCAGGTCGAGGGCCTGGATGCCGTTGGTGCCCTCGTAGATGCTGAAGATCTTGGCGTCGCGCACCAGCTGCTCGACCGGGTACTCGCCGGTGTAGCCGTAGCCGCCGAAGCACTGAAGCGCCGAGACGGCCACGTCGAAGCCCAGGTCGCTGCAGTGCGCCTTGAGGATGGGCACCAGCAGGTCGACCTGGCCGGTGAGCGCGTCGTCTTCGGTGCTCTCGCCCAGATCGAGGCGCAGGGCCATGCGGCAGATGAGCGAGCGCATGGCCTCGACCTGGCACTTCTGCCACATCAGCATGCGCCGCACGTCGGGGTGGTTCACGATGGCAATGCGCTCGGCATCGGCATTCTTGAAGTTCTCGATGCTGGTGCCCTGGATGCGCTCGTTGGTGTAGTACAGCGCGTAGCGATGGGCGGCGGCGGCGATGGCCACGCCCTGGCTGCCTACCCCGATGCGGGCCTCGTTCATCATGTGGAACATGATGCGCATGCCGTCGTTCTCTTCGCCCACCAGGTAGCCCTCGCAGGTGCCCTGGGTTCCGAGCCCGAGCACGCAGGTGGCCGAGCCGTTGATGCCCATCTTGTGCTCGATGCCGACGACCTTGGCGTCATTGCGCTCGCCCAGGCTGCCGTCGTCGTTCACCAGGTACTTGGGCACCAGGAACAGGCTGATGCCCTTGGTGCCGGCCGGAGCTCCCGGCGTCTTGGCGAGCACCAGGTGCAGGATGTTGGAGGTGAAGTCGTTGTCGCCCCCCGAGATGAAGATCTTCTCGCCCTCGAGGTGGTACACGCCCGGCTTGCCGGTGGGGGTGGCCTTGGTGCGGTTGTCGCCCACCATGGTGCCGGCCCCGGACTCGGTCAGGCACATGGTGCCCGCCCACTCGCCCGAGAACACCCGCTCGGCCCAGGTCACGTTCTTTCCTTCGGGCCCGAAGCGCGCCACGATGCGGCCCGCTGCGGCCGCGAGACCGGGGTACATCCAGAACGCCGCCGCTGCTCCGGTGAAGATGTTGTTGGTGATGACGCTGATGACCGGCGGTGCGCCCATGCCCCCCCACTCGGGCAGAGCAGACAGCCCCACCCAGCCGGCCTCGGCGATGGTGGCCCAGGCGTCTTGGAAGCCCTCGGGGGTGGTGACATTGCCCTGGTCGTCGAGGGTGCAGCCCTGGCGGTCGCCGGGTCCGTTGATGGGGAACAGCACCTCGCGGGCGAGCTGATCGGCTTGCTCGATGATCGACCAGCAGGTGTCGGTGTCCCAGTCCTGGTACCGGTCGACCTTGGCGAGCTCGTCGCCGAACTCCAGCTGGTCGAACAGGATGAACTTGTAGTCTTCGAGGTCGACGGTGAACTGGGTGGAGCTCATCGGATTCTCCTACTGAATGAGCGGTCATTCAATGTACACGGATCCGGGCGAGGCGGCCATGAAACCGCGATGATGACGGGTGTTGCCCCGTTATTCGGGTGTGTTTGCCAGCTCGAAGAGGTGCACGTTCATCGCTGCGGCCACCTCGGGCTCGCTGTCGGCCACGATGGCCCGGACCGTGCGGAAGTACTCCAGGTGTAGGGCCTCGATGCGGGCGAGGTCGGCGCGGCTCACGGTGAACACGTTGAACGACCATCGACCGGGTTGCTTCGCCTCGATGCGCTCGACCGCTGTCTGTGCCCAGTGGGCCTGCAGACGCCGCCCAGCGTCGGGCGTTCGTCGGGTGTCCAGGGTGAGCTCGCCCTGCACGCTGTAGTGGGAGCCCTGCATCTTGATCACGCCGGTGCGAACGAGCTCTTCGATGCAGCGTTCTTCGGTCTGTCGCTCGATGCCAAGGGTTCGCGACAGCCACCCGGGCAGGTGGGCCGGCAGGCGGCGATAGGCGGGCAGCTCGAGGGCCAGCACGATGGCATGGGTCCACGGCTGCAGCACCAGCAGCTGGCGAGACCCCTCGAGCTCGGTCCAGCGGTCGCTGACGCTGGGCAGCAAGGCGGGGTCGACGAAGCCCGAGACGAAGTCCAGCAGGCGGTCCGTGGCTGCATCGATGTACGCGACGAGCTCGTGGATGCGGGGCTGTGCCTGGCCGCGGGTCCACCGCGAGACTGCGTGCCTGCTGTGCCCGCAGCGCGCGGCGAGCTCGCGGATGGGCGTGGCGCCGCGCAGCTCGTTGACCAGCCGTGTGATGCCCGCAGCGGTGCTGAGCGGCGTGTCCCGCAGCCAGCCGGGCTCGCTGGAGAAGAAGCGGGCCGCGCATGCGGGCACGTCGACGCCGACGCGCTCGGCGCAACGAAAGAACTCGCAGGCCCGGGGCGAGCGCCGGCCCGACTCCCAGGTGTACACGACGTTGGTGGAGTACCCCAGGCGGCGGCTCAGAGCCGTCTGCGAGCGACTTGCCCTCATGTGGCGCAGCCAATCCCGTACCAGTGCTTCGGTGTCCATTCATGCAAATTCGCACGCGCAGGCCGTTGTTGCACTACGGAATGTGCGAATAAACCACATATGGCGGTGGGCGCGGGGAGCAGGTGCCGGTACATTGCCAGCAGCCGACACGACCGGGGCACGGTGTGGCGGCGGGAGGTGCCCATGCGGCGCGCAGTTCTGGCTCTGGTGGCGTTGATTGCGGTGGGGTGTACAGACGACGGCATCGTCGGCGAGGGCACCCAGATCGGGCAAGAGGCGTCGTGCTTCCACACGCCGGTCTCGCAGCACACGGTCGACGATGCGGCGAATCCGCTCGGCCTGTCTGCGGCCGACTTCATCGACGCCAACAACACCTACCAGGCCACCCTGGCATGGGCCGACGGCCCCACCACCGGCGTGCAGGTTGATCTCGCCTACGACGGCGAGCTGTCCGAGGCCAGTGACGACGTCGTATACGAGGAGGGCGACTCCGACTCGTGCCCGGCGCGGCTGCGCATCCAGGCCCGCGTCGACATCACCACCGACGACGGCGCCCTGGCCGAGACCTTCCAGGGTGAGCTGCGTGTGTACGACGGGGCCACCGCGTGGTTCGACGGCGATCGTTACGGCGACACGCTGCAGGGCGATGTGGACCTGGCTCGCTTTGCCGAGATCTCGGGCCTGTCGAACACCATCGTGTACCTGCACCTGGCCTGGGGCCAGGGGGCCGAGGGCGTGATCGAGATCAACCCGCAGAACGAGTCGGGCTCCGGAGACGGCAGCCCGCTGAGAGACGTCGCCAGCTGGTAGTTGGCAGGGCTTAGAACAGCGCCTGCAGTACCTCGGCCATGGTGCGCACGCCCATCACCTCGATGCCGGGTGGCGGTTCGACCGCGTTGCCGGCGGGCACGATGGCGCGGCGAAAGCCATGGCGAGCGGCCTCTTTGAGGCGCAGCTGGGGATGGCTCACGGCGCGGATCTCGCCCACCAGGCCCACCTCGCCGAACAGCACCGTGTCGGAGCGCACCGCGACATCGGACAGGCTGGACGCGAGCGCGGCCACCAGCGCCAGGTCGGCGGCCGGCTCGAGCAGGCGCACCCCGCCGGCGGCGTTGGCAAAGATGTCGCGGTCGTGCAGGGGAAGCCCCGATTTTTGCAGGATGGCCGCCAGCATCACCAGGCGGGTGCGGTCGACGCCGACACAGGTGCGCGAGGGCGTGGACGGGGTGGGCTGCCCCACCAGGGCCTGGACTTCGGTGAGCAGGGGACGACTGCCCTCGAGCGTGGCGAGGACCGCTGTGCCGGCGGCGTCTTCGACCCGTTCTTGCAGCAGCCGGGCGCTGGCGTCGGGCACCTCGCGCAGGCCGACATCGGCCATTTCGAACATGCCCAGCTCGCCCGAGGGGCCGAAGCGGTTCTTGACCGAGCGAAGGATGCGCAGCGAGCTGCGGCCGTCGCCCTCGAAGTAGAGCACCACGTCGACGAAGTGTTCGAGCACCTTGGGGCCGGCCAGATCGCCCGACTTGGTGACGTGGCCCACCAGGATGACCGCGGTGTTCGTCTCTTTGGCGAAGGTCATGGCCCGGTGGGCGACCTCGCGAATCTGCGACACCGACCCTGGAATGCCGTTGGAGCTGGGCACCTGCACCGTCTGCACCGAGTCGATGACCACGACGTGCGGCTTGACCTCGCGCGCGGCCGACTCGATCTGGGTGAAGTCGGTGTGCGCCAGCAACAGCAGATCGCTGCCCGCCACCCCCAGGCGCTGACCGCGCAGGTGCACCTGCCGGGCCGACTCTTCGCCGGTGACGTACAGCACCTTGAGGCCCTTGCCGGCATAGGCGTCCATCGCCTGCAGCAGCAGGGTGGACTTGCCGACGCCCGGATCGCCGCCGATGAGCACCAGGCTGCCGGCCACCAGGCCGCCGCCCAGAACGTTGTCGAGCTCGCGGATGCCGCAGCGGTTGCGCACCTCGCCGCCCGACATCTGGGCGACGTCGTCGAACGGGATGGGGCGAGGGGTCGAGCCGGTGCGCGCCCCCGGACTGCGGGTCTGGCGCTGTTCGTCGAAGGTGTTCCAGCCGCCGCAGTCGGGGCAGCGACCCAGCCACTTGGGTGCGCTGTAGTCGCACTGCTGGCACACGAAGAGGGTGCGTGTCTTGGCCATGGTTCTCTCGGCGCGGTGGGGACGGTCAACTACCCCGACGATCGCACCCGGGTAGGACAGAAACTGTCCGGGTGGCGCCTCGCGCTACTTCCAGCGCCTCAGCTTGTCCCGGGACAGGGGCCAGTGGCTCAGCTGCACGCCGTCTTTGAAGTCCCACCATCCGTCGTGGGGGCCGAGCTCGACGTGGAAGTCCTGCGCGGGCATGTAGCCCTCGCCCACCAGCACGTAGGTGGTGTCTCCCTTGGTGGCGACATCCAGCAGCACCACGGCGTGCCCGGGAAAGCCCGGGTGCACCAGCATGTCGCCCGGGTCGGGGTGGTCGTCGGCGACGGTCTCGCGCTCGGCCAGCGATGCGGTGCCCGCGTACATGAACACGTCCGACAGGTACTGCTCCCACGATGCCGGATTGGCTGCGGCGGCCAGGCTCCACACCAGCGCGTTGCCCTTCGCCCGTGCGCGCTCGCCGTTCTGGTACCGCTTCCAGGGCATGGGGTCGCCCGAGGTGGCGTGGAACATGACGGTCTGGCCCGTGCTCTTCTGCCACTCGGCGCGGACGCGGATGATCGAGTCGGCGCACTGCTGCAGGTCGCCGTCGACCACGGGCAGATCGATGACGCGGGCGTGGTGCCCCACCACCGCTCCGCCGCCCCACTCCCGGACCGGGACGTCGGGCGGGCGAACCCGGAGGTCACGCAGGTACTCGCCAAAGCGGTCGGCCGCGGCGCGCTCGGCGCCTTGGGGCGGGGGGAAGGCTTCGCGAACGGTCTCGGCGAGAGCCAGCTGGGAGAGCAGGAGCAGGATCATGGGGTGGGCCGGGGAGGGAGGGATCTCTATGATACGACCCGGTTCCCCAAACAGGAGTTCCCTCAGATGGCCGACAAGACCGTGCTCCGCTGGGGACGCTCCGCTTACGAGACCGATGCCCAGCTGGCGATCGAAGAGCGCCTCGCCCGGGCTCAGGGCCTCGACTGGCGCGCTCGACCCGAGCTGTCCCCGCCGTCCGACCTGCACGAGATCGACGCGCTGGTGGTCACCAGCAAGGTGCGGGTGGGAGACGACGAGCTGGCGATGCTTCGCGGTGACCTCGTGCTCACCACCACCAGCGGTACCGACCACATCGACCTGGCGGCTGCCGAGCGGCGGGGGGTGGCGGTGGCGCGCTGCCCCGAGGCGCGGCGCGACGCGGTGGTCGAGCACGCACTGTGGGGGCTCATGCACATGCTGCGTGCGCAGCCCCAGCAGACCGAGGCCGCTCGCGAAGGGCGCTGGGCGCGCGCGGATCTGCCAGACCTCAACCCGCGCACGCTGTGCGACGCCCGCATCGTGGTGGTGGGCCTGGGCGAGATCGGTGGGCGCATGGCCGACCTGCTGCTGCTGCTCGGAGCGCGGGTGGCGGGCGTCGACCCCAAGGGCGCACCTGACGGCGTACCGCTGTACGAGCTCGACGACGTCATCGAGCGCGCCGACGCGATCACCCTGCACTGCTCACTCACCGACTCCAGCCGCAACCTGCTGAGCGCCCCGGTGCTCGACCGGCTGCCGGACGGTGCGGTGGTGGTGAACACGTCCCGCGGTGCGGTGCTCGACGTCGACGCCGCGGTCGAGCGGGTGAGGAGCGGCAAGCTCGGAGGCCTCGTCGTGGACGTGTTCCCCGAGGAGCCGTGGCCACGCATGGCCGATGCCCAGCACCCCAAGATCCACTTCACCCCTCACGGCAGCGGGGTCAGCGGCACCCTGGGCGCCCGGGTCGCCGCCGAGGTCGGGGTGGCGCTGGCGGCCTGGGCGTCAGGGCACGAGCTGCCAAACCGCGTGGTGTAGCGCTCACCCGCAGCTCCAGACGGCATCACAGGCTTCGGGCATCGGGGGCGGTTGACCCTCGCTCTGGCACGGCATGTTGCGGATGCCCCGCACACAGGCCCGAGCGGCTGGATCGTCGAAGCTGCACGACCCCGTGAAGTCCGGCGTCTCCTGGGCCCGGCCGTCGTCGCAGTACCCGTAGTCGCCGAGCGTGGTGGCGGGGGCTCCGAAGCAGGTGAGCGACCACTCGCAGACCGCGTCATCGACGTCATCCTGGAAGGTCTCGGGCCCGTAGCAGCCGCCCAACAGCGCCAGGGCCAGGGCAAGGCGGCTCACGAACGCCTCCGACGCAGCAGGATCAGCCCCGGCAGCGCCAGCGCGAACACCGCTCGGCCGGTGGTGGAGCAGCCCGTGGCCGGCGCGGCGAATTCGGGGACGTCGACGCCCTCGGCGCGAGCCTCGGCGCGGCGATGCCAGTACTCGCTGGTGTAGCAGCGACCGGGGTGGGCAGGCTCGACCCCGCCGCACTGGGGCAGCAGGCTCTCGAGCTCCCAGGAGTGGGCCACGAAGCGCTCCTGGGTGTTCCTCAGGATGCCGGTCTCGTGGATCATCAAGTCCTGGGTGATGGCGTCCGGGGTGTAGCGCATGTGCAGCCGCGTCACGTAGAACCCGTCACGAACCGCATCCGCCAGGCCGTATAGCTTCATGTCCTCGGCGGTGAGCGGGCCCGTGGGCACCCGGGTGGCGTTCGAGGGGGCCGGGGCCGTCATCTCCGAGACCGTGACCGTCTGTTGCTCCTGTCCGAAGTCGCGGCCGTCCGCGCAGGGATCGCACTTGGCCATGATGGTCTGCTCGGTGGTGGTGAACGTCGCGGTGGGGGGCGGCGGAGGCGGAGGCGGTGTCCACCAGCCGTACTCCAGCAGCCAGCCGGCACCGGACTGCGAGGCGGCCGGGTCGTCGACGAGCCCCAGCGCTTCGTCCAGCCGGTCGGCGTACCAGGGCGCGAAGGGCGCGTCGTCGGCGCGCATGCACTCCGACTCCACTTCGATTTCGGGATAGTTGGCGATCACCGCCTGGCCCGTGCTGGTCACCACATACACCAGCAGGTCCTGCACGCCGGCCGAGCTGTGTGCGCCCAGGCGGATCGGCAGCGAGATCATGGGCGAGTCGTACTCGACCTGGATGGGCGACAGCCATCCGTCTGCGGGAACCAACGCCGCGTCGACACGCACGGCCAGGAAACGCGTCTGGGGCGTCACCTCGGCCGTCAGCTGATCGCGGGCTGCGGGCTTCATCACGAATCCGTTCGCGTCCAGCCAGCCGCCGAGCCCGGTGGCTCCGTCGGCGGTCAGCACGAAGGCCTCGTACTCCCCGAACTGGAAGTGATCTTCGACCTCGACGTCGTGCTCGACGTCGGTCCACGAGGTGGGCTCGTACTCGGGCTCGGGCTCCGTGGGAGGTGGGGGGGCGTGGGTCGAGCCACCGGCTCCGCACCCGCTCGAGTAGCTGGGCATGCCGGAGTCACGGGCATCCTCTGTCCACCAGTCGCCGGTGTCGGCCGCGCCCCAGCTGCCGCTCCCGCCGTCGTCATCGTCGTCGGGGGGCGGGTCGTCGCTGCCGCCGTCGGAGCCCGGATCGCCCGTTGGCTCGCCGGTATCACCGTCATCGGGATCGACCGGTGGCGGGGGCCGAACGGGCATGGGCGCAGCCGGGGAGCGGTAGAAGTCGTCGCAGCTGTACTGCACCTCGCGGGGGGCGGAGTACTGCTCGAGCTTGCCGATCCACTCCGAGTCCAGTGTGCGAACCTGATCCCCCAGGATGCTGGACGGAAATGGGATCACCAGCGCGAAAGACTCGGGAGGGCCCTGAAAGTCGTTGAACATCGTCAAGGTGGTGTGGTCGCCGTCGCGGGCGACCACCAGCTGGCTGGCGTGGTTGGTGATGGGCTCGTCGGGACTCACGTAGGTTCCGCAGAAGGCGGACGCGTGCTGCGAACCGAGCAGCAAAGCGAGGATAGAGAGGGTGCGCATTTCTTGCTCCGGGTCAGTGGGCGTGGATGACGCAGCGGACGGCGTCCACGTGCGTGTCGTCGTGCCAGCCGTCGAGTCGAAGCTCGTACAGGCCGGGTCGATCGGGGATGAAGAACGACTCGAGCGGTCGGACCGAGAGCTGCGAGGACGAGTCGTGCGGGCGCCGCATCAGGGCCCACTCCAGGTCCAGGCTCGTCTCGGTCGCTCGCGCGTAGGTGGTGGCACCGACGGCGGTCCCGTGCGGGCACGACAGGTCTACGATCGCCTCGGGTTCGGGCTCGGACGGCTCTGGCCCCCACTCGCCCAGCCACACCCCGCTGCCGGTGAGTGGCAGGCGCAGCCCGGGCTCGGCCGGGTCAAGGGGGGCGATGACCAGCATGCCCCCGCGCTCCCGCTCGTCGCTGGGCGCGAAGGTCACCGGTACGACGGTGTCTCCGGGAAGCAGCTCGAGGTTGTTTCCCAGCGGCGCGTACCCCAGCGTGAAAGCCTCGTCGCCGACGACATGGACCTTGGCCCACAGGGGCGAGATGCCCGTCCAGGTGAGGCGTGCGTACCGCGTGTGGCCGCTGGGCGGCGACGCGATGTCGACCGCGTCGAAAGCGAGCGGTTCGGCACGGATGAAGCCGCTGGTGTCGGCGCAGCTGACGAGCAGCAAGGTGGGAAGGAGCAGGCGCACGGGGGCCACCTCCATGGGGCTGGAGTGAAGGGTCGATGAGGGCTCGATCAGCGGCTGGCGGTCAGCGTGCCGATGGTCTCGGGGGTGCAGGTGCCTCCGACACAACCCACCAGCCGCAGGTCGGCCGAGAGGGTGGGCGGGGTGATCGTCGCGTCGAGCTCGACGTAGACGTCGTCCATCAGGTCGGGATCGAAGGCGGTGGGCTCGATCTCGGTCACGGTGGGCGCCCACGCGGTGCTCACCAGCAGCCGTCCGCGGTCGGGCCGGATGGCCAGGTCGCCGCTGGCCATCCCGGTCACCGAGCTCGCGCTGAGGGCCGCGTTGGCCGACACGATGATGTAGTCGGCGCAGTCGTCGTCGCCGGACACGGTCACGTACGACAGGTCGGTGCCGGGCGAGATCTCCAGCGAGGCGGACTCGTCGACGCCGACGGTCAGGGTGCCGGGCCACACCCCTGCATGGCTCTCGAGCAGCTCGTTGGCGGTCGCTGCAAAGCCCGGCACCTCGGCGTCGGCGTTGACGATGGCCGTGGTGCTCTCGACCTGGCAGCCGAACACGCCTTCGGAGCCCACCTGGGTGCCGTACTGCGCGTCATCGGTGTCCGCCTCGTTGTCTTCGTCGTCTTCGTTGTTGCCACCGACGGCGGTGTCTGCCAGCGCCGGGCCGGTGTCGTCATCGCCCACCTCACCGCAGGCTGTCAGGCACGCCAGGGCCAGGGAGGGAAGGAGCAGTCGCATGGGGAACCTCATCATGGCGGCAAAGTACGCGGTGGCTTCCAGACCCGCTACCGTGCCATGCTCGATCACGAACAAAACCATGGCCCGTTTTGAGGGTTGATGGTTCGAAAACGGGAAAGTCATGGACGAGGCAGCGTCGCAGTTCATCCGGGCCGTCCGCGCTCATCGCAGTCAGGTGGCCTTCTCGCGGTGGCTCGGGTACCGAGGCAACGTGGCTGCCAAGTGGGAGGGGGGCCATCGCTTTCCCACCTTCGGCGAGGCGCTCCGGGCGGCCGACCGGTGTGGCTTGGATGCGGTCGGCGCCCTGCAGCGCTTTCACGCCCCGAGCGCGGCCGCCTGGGATCCGACCGCGCCGGAGCTCATCGATGCCTGGCTACGCGCCCTGCAGGGGAGGGCCCCGCAGAAGCTGATCGCCGAACGCGCGGGCCTGTCCCGGCAGCAGGTGGGCCGGCTGCTCTCGGGGCGAGCGCGGGGACGTCTGCCCGTGGTCATGAGGGTGGTCGACGCGATGACTGGCCGGCTCCCGGACCTCATCTCCGAGCTGGTGCCCATCGAGTCGGTGCCCGCCCTCGCCAGGGAGGCGGCAGTGCGACGTGCCCTGGCCCGGCTGGCCTTCGAGCACCCCTGGTCGCCGGCGGCCCAGGCCTGGCTCGAGGCCCAGGGCTCGGTTCGCTCCCGGCAAGCGGTCGAGCGCCTGGCGGCGGCGCTCGGAATCGATGCCTCAGCGAGCCGCACCCTGATCGATGCGCTCGTGGCCGCCGGCGTCGCGGAGCATCGCAGCGGACAGCTGCGCCCGGTCGAGCCGGCCACGGTCGAGATCCAGGCCACACCCGAGGACTTGCGCCGCATCCGCACGCACTGGGCCCGCGTCAGCGCCGAGCGCGTCGCCGCCGGGCACGGCGACCTGTTCAGCTTCAATGTGTTCGCCATCGGCCGCGACGATCTGGCGCGGGTCCGTGAGGCGCAGCGGCGCTTCTACCGCGAGGTGCGCGCCATCGTCGCCGAGAGCCCACCCGAGGTGGCGGCGATGCTGGTGGTGCATACCGCGGCCTGGGAGTGACTCAGCGCAGGTCCAGGATGTGCCGCATCGCCTCGGCGAATCCGTGCCCGCCTTCGCCCTGCGTGATCCACCGGGGATGCGCCTCCATCCGGGGCAGGAAGCGCCGCACATTGGCCACGCCGACGGCGTGCCCGAATGCGGCGAACATGGGCTCGTCATTGGCCGAGTCGCCGAAGTAGGCGTAGCGGTCCCAGTCGTCGTCCAGGGCCTCGCCCCACAGGTCGGCCACCAGGCGCCGGCACCCGGTGAGCTTGTCGAAGTCGCCGTACCAGCCGTTGACGTGGATGCTGCTGACCTTGCACGTGGCGCCCGCGTGCTGGAACTCGGTGACGATCGCGTCGATGGCGTCGTCGCCCAGGGCAGGCACGTCCTCGCAGAAGTCGATGGCGAGGTCCAGGTCGCGGTACGACTGGTCGCTGGCCAGAGCGGTGCCGGGGACCTTGCTCAAGATGCTGCCCGCCAGCTCGTCGAGCCGCTCCCGGTTGATGCGGCGCTCGGACTCGGACTGCAGGAACCGGCGCTGCAGCTTGCCGTCGGCCATGTAGAACCACAGGCCGCCGTTCTCGCCCACCACGCCGTCGACCGGCCACATGCGGGCGAAGTGGTCGACCCAGCCACCCGGTCGGCCGGTGATGGGCACCACGCGCAGCCCCGCCTCGCGTGCTTCTTGCAGCGCGAGGAAGGCCTCGGGCACCAGCCGACCTTCGTGGGTCAGCGTGTCGTCGATGTCGCAGAAGACGCCCTTGAGCCCCCGCGCCGCATCGGCCGGAAGCTCGGCGATGGGCACGAGGGTTCGACGGTCAGACACTCCAGGTGTCGCCGGCGTAGACGAGCTTCTCGAGGTCGCCCCAGCCCTTTGCGGCCTTCTGCTCATCGACCTGGGCCTGGAACTGGCTCTCGTAGGTCGGGCGCTCGACCCGGTAGATCACGCCGACCGGGGTGGGGTCGGGGTGCTGCAGCTGGGCCAGCAAGAACGCCTGCTGCAGGTTGGTCTCGTCGTGCACCAGGCAGTCGTCTTCGCTGTATTCGTCGCCCAGGTCCACGACCTTCAGGCTGGCGCCGTCTAGCACCAGGCCCTTCTGCACGGTCTTGCCGTACACCAGCGGCTTGCCGTTCTCGCAGAACACCAGGTTGTCGTCGCGGAACTGCTTCTCGCGCACCTGCTCGAAGGCGTTGTCGTTGAAGATGTTGCAGTTCTGGAAGATCTCGAGGAACGAGGTACCCGCATGGTCTTTGCTCTCGTGCAGCAGGCCCTGCAGGTGCTTGGCCATGACGTCGACCGAGCGGGCGATGAAGGTGCCGCCGGCGCCCAACGCCAGCATGAGCGGGTTGAAGGGCTGGTCGATCGAGCCGTAGGGCGTCGACTTGGTCTTCTTGCCGACCTCGGAGGTGGGCGAGTACTGGCCCTTGGTGAGCCCGTAGATGCGGTTGTTGAACAGCAGCACGTTCACGTCGAAGTTTCGGCGCAGTAGATGAACGATGTGGTTGCCGCCGATGGACAGGCAGTCGCCATCGCCCGTGATGACCCACACCGACAGCTCGGGCCGGGTGGCCTTCAGGCCGCTGGCGAAGGCTGGAGCGCGGCCGTGGATGGTGTGAAAGCCGTACGTCTCCATGTAGTAGGGGAATCGGCTGCTGCAGCCGATTCCGCTGATGACGGCGAAGTTCTCGCGGGGGATGCCCATCTGCGAGAACGCGGTCTGCACGTTGGACAGGATGGAGTAGTCGCCGCAACCGGGACACCAGCGCACGAGCTGGTCGGTGGCGAAGTCCTTCTTCTTGTACTTGATCTCGGCACTCATGAGGGACTCCTTACTTGGCTGCTGCAGCAGAGGTGCGGGCATCGATGGCGGCCTTGATCTCGGTGGTCCGGAACGGCTGGCCGTGGACCTTGGAGAGCGGCTTGGCATCGACGAGGAAGGTCGAACGAAGCAGGTTGCACATCTGACCCAGGTTCATCTCGGGAACCAGCACGTCGTCGTACTGCTTGAGGATGGCCTCGAGGTCGGGCGGCAGCGGGTTGATGTAGCGCAGGTGCACATGTCCGACCCGGCGACCCTCGTCGAGGGCAGCCTTCACGCCGGTGCGCACGGCCCCGTAGGTCGAACCCCACGACAGCACCAACAGGCCGTCCGGCGAGCCGAAGATCTCGGTGGCGGGGATGTCCTGCTGGATGCGGTTGACCTTGTTGAGGCGCGTCTCGCACATGTAGTGGTGGTTCTGCGGGTCGTAGGACACGTTGCCGGTCAGGTCTTCTTTCTCGAGGCCGCCGATGCGGTGCTCGAGCCCTGGAGTGCCGGGGATGGCCCACGGACGGGCGAGCGTCTTCTCGTCACGCGTGTAGGGCAGGAAGCCCTCGGGATCGGTGCGGAAGGTGGGCTTCATGTCGGGCAGATCGTTGACGTCGGGCAAGCGCCAGGGCTCGGCGCCGTTGGCGATGTAGCCGTCGGACAGGATGACGACGGGAACCATGTAGGTGGTGCTGATGCGCACGGCCTCCATGGCGATGTCGAAGCAGTCGGCCGGGGTCTGGGGCGCCAGGATGGGGCAGGGGGCCTCGCCGTTGCGACCGAACATCGCGATGTTGAGGTCGGACTGCTCGGTCTTGGTGGGCAGCCCCGTGGACGGACCGCCGCGCTGGACACACACCACGATGAGCGGCAGCTCGGTCATCACGGCCAGGCCCAGGGCTTCGCCCTTGAGCGCGAGGCCCGGACCGCTGGTGCCGGTGACGCCGATCGAGCCACCCCAGCTGGCACCGATGGAGGCGCACACGGCGGCGATCTCGTCTTCGGCCTGGTACGTGGTGACGCCGAAGTGCTTGAACGGCGCCAGGGCGTGCAGGATGTCGGATGCTGGCGTGATGGGGTAGGTGCCGTAGAACAGCGTGCGCTCGGCCTTCACGGCGCTGGCAGCCAGGCCGATGGCCAGGGCCGCGTTGCCCATGATGTTGCGGTAGCGGCCCTCTTGCATGTCGTCGGCGGCGATGACCTCGTAGGTGCCCTGCCACGTCTCGACCGTCTCGCTGTAGGCGTGGCCGGCGTTGAGCGCCGCGATGTTGGCCTCTTTGTAGGGCGACTTGAACTTGCGCTCGAGGTACTCGATCGTGTGCTTCATGTCGCGGCTGTAGAGCCAGTACATCATGCCCAGCGCGAAGAAGTTCTTGCAGCGGTCGGAGTCTTTGACCGACAGGCCAAAGGCCTCGGTGGCGCCGCGGGTCATGTTGGTGATGGGCGCCTCGACCACACGGAAGCCGTCGAGGGATCCGTCGGTCCGCGGGTCGGCCTCGAGGCGGGCCTTCTGGAAGTCGCGATCGGTGAACTTGTCGGTGTTGACGACGATCAGGCCACCTTTCTTGAGGTTGCCCAGGTTCTTGACCAGGGCGGCCGGATTCATCGCCACCAGCACGTCGGCGATGTCGCCCGGCGTGAAGATGTCGTGGTTGGCGAAGTGGATCTGGAAGCCAGAGACGCCTTCCTGGGTGCCGGCGGGGGCGCGGATCTCGGCCGGGTAGTCCGGGAAGGTCGCCAGGTCGTTGCCGGCGAGCGCCGTGGTTCGCGTGAACTGATTGCCGATGAGCTGCATGCCATCGCCGGAATCTCCGGCAAAGCGAATCACCACCTGCTCGACACTGGTAGACATGGAAGGACCCCCACGGGGTGACGGTGAATGGAGCCGTCGGCGGTAACACGGAGGTGGCGGTGCAGCCGCGATTTGTCGGCTGCAACCGATCGCCCCCGCCGGAATCCACCCGTCTTCGCTGGGATTCGCTCGAATGGCTGATTGCCGCTTTCTAGACTGCCGATCGTGTGCTAGGTTGCGCCGTCTTTTACCTGGGTGCGAGGGCTTTCTCGCTTCCAGGCTCCGTCGCGAACCCGCACGGGAGGGCGCTTTGTATCGCCTGGTCCTCGCCGCCACCTTCTCGCTCACGATGATCCTCGCCCCGAACTCCGCGTCGGCGGGCATGTTCGGCGAGAAGACCATGCGTCAGCCGCTGCCTACGCAGGCTGTCGAGCGCAGCCTCATCCTTCCGCGAGGGTGGGTCGAGGTGCAGCTCGATTTCGAGCAGAAGACCAGCACCTCGTCGTGGAATTCCGACGGCAGCCGCGATCAGTGGCAGCACAGCCGGTGGTCCTACCGCACCCAGCGGGCCACCTTCACGCTCGGCTTCGCCAAGCGCGCCAACCTGTGGTTCGACTTCCCCGTCCATCAGGCACGCCTCACGCAAGATCGCGAGGGCGTGGCCGCCGATCAGCAGACAGACATCCGCGACGCCAGCATCGGCGACCCCCGCGCGGGCTGGATCATCGAGCTGTTCAACCAGGAATCCCCCACCGCCTCGGTCGCCTTCGAGGGCTGGTACAAGGGCGCGGCTGCCAACGAGGCTCCCGGCACGTACATCGGCGGGCCGCTCAACGTGAACGGCTTCGTGTTCACCACCGGCACCCCCGACGTCTACCTGGGCTTTGGCGCCAAGAAGCAGCTCGGGCCCCTCGGCCTCGAAGCCCACGCCGGCTACAAGCATCGCTTCTCGGCCACCGTGCAGTACCTCATCGAGCTCGAGAACTCGCAGTTCGCGGGCCGCATGAAGCCCGGTCACCAGTTCCTCGTGGACACCAAGGTGCAGCTGCAGCTCGGTCCGGTGGCACCGTACGTCGGCAGCCGCGGCCTCACCCGGGGCGAGGCAGCCGTCGGCACCACGTCTGGCGGTCCCGGCGTCATCCGCCCAGACAAGCAGCTCCGCAAGCTCTCGGGGAGTGGGGGCTCGCAGCTCGACCTTGTCGCGGGTCTGCAGCTCAATGCGTCGCGTGGCTTCGATGTCACGCTCGGCGCCAACCTGCCGCTCATCGGAGAGGACTTCATGTTCTTCCCCATCGAAGACCTTCATCCAACGGCCGGAACCACCCTCTTCGGTTCGGTGGAGATTCGCTACTGATGCGCATGCTGAACACGATTCGAGCCGCCGCTGGTGCCGCCCTCATCGCCGCCGCCTCCCTCGCCGCCCCTCAGGCCGAGGCGAAGTGGGTCTTCGCCCAGAACCACCCCGACCTCGAGTGGTTCACCATCGAGACCGAGCACTTCTACGTGCACTACCCGGTGAGCAAGCGCACCAAAGAACAAGGCAACAAGCACTTCATCGACGCCACCTGGGCCGCCCGCAAGATGGCCACCGTCGCCGACGAGATGTGGAAGCCCATGTGCGACGAGTTCGACTACTACCTGACCGAAAAGGTGCACATCGTGCTGCTCGAGCAGCCCGACGACCTCGAGGGCTTCACCGTGCCCGCGTGGGACTGGGTCGAGATCAGCGCCAACCCGGGGGCCAGCTTCTACCGAATGCGTGGCCGCATGGAATGGTTCGCCGACGTGCTGGTGCACGAGTTCGCGCACGTCGTGTCGCTCAAGCAGAACGCCCCGTTCACCGAACACAGCTTCGGTGTCGCGCTGCGCGGCCTGTTCCGCGATGGCATCAACAACCAGCAGCAGGGCGCGAGCATCTTCATCAGCGACACCGACCCCACCTTCTGGACCGAGGGCGGTGCCGAGTACTGGTCCGACAACTCGGGCTACAACTGGTGGACGCCGTCGCGCGATCAGAACATCCGCACCACCTTCCTGGACAATCGCGTGCTCGACTGCCACGCCTGGCGCTCCCACGGCATGGGCGGCGACTGGGGTGACGGCGAGCGTCGCTACCAGCAGGGCTACAGCTTCGCGCTGTACCTTCGTGAGCGCTTCGGCGAGATGACCTACAACGAGTTCGCCGAGGTGAGCTCCAAGCGGTGGCGCGCCGACTGGACCACGATCATCGAAGACGTCACCGGCGAAGACGTCTGCTCGCTGCACGCGGGCTGGGTCGACTACCTCTCTACCAAGTACGGCAAGGTCCGCGAAGACGTGCGCAACCAGGGCGAGGCGCTCGGCTATGAGCTGCTGACCGATCCCAACCCGTGGAACTTCACCACCCCCGAGGGCCGCGACGAGTGGCTCGACGGCCAAGAGACCGACCGCGGCCGCTGGGAGAAAGAAAGAGAGCTCGCCAAGGTCACCGGAACCTGGGACGGCTACGCTCGGTACAACGCCGACGGTTCGTGGCTGGGCGAGCATGCTCGCGGCGTCACGCACTTCGCTCCCGACGCCGAGTCGGCGTACCCCCACAGCACCCAGGGCTACACGGGCGGGCTCAGTAGCCACGCGGACGTGCTCGCCGAGTCCGGCGATCGCGCGGCCCACATCCCCACCGACTTCCTGCACGCCTGGGACTTCGTGCCCGGCTCCAACAAGGTCGTCGTCACCGCCAACGAAGACAGCTACCGCACCAACTTCCAGAAGACCTTCCGCCTCGAGCAGGGCTACAACTGGAACCAGCTGTGGCTGGTCGATCTCGACAAGACCTGGACGGGCAAGCGAAAGCACCGCGACGGCAAAGAGAGCTACCAGAGCTTCGGCAAGCCCAAGGGGCCTGGCAAGGGCAAGTACCGCAACGACGCCTTCACCCGCATCCCCAACACCAAGCGCGGCAGCGCGCCTGCGGTGTCACCGGATGGCACGCGCATCGCGTACCTCGAATACGGCGACGGCACCCACAACCTGGTGGTCATCGACCTCGATGGCAGCAACAAGAAGTACCTGACCGAGTACCGCGACGGCACCTGGATGCAGGTCATCGACTGGTCGCCCGACGGCAAGCAGGTCGTGGTGCCCATGTTCCGCAACTACGAACAAGACCTGTACGCCTTCGATGTCGACACGGGCGACGTCCGCGCGCTGACGCGCGACCGCTGGGAGGTCCAGGACCCCCACTGGACGCCCGAGGGCATCTACTTCTCGGCCGAGCCCACCGGCATCTTCAACATCTACCGCCTCGATCCCGACACCGGTGATGTGGTGCAGATCACCAACGTCGACTCCAGTGCACAGATGCCGTCGCTCACCCCCGAGGGCAACCTGCTGTTCACCAACTTCACCGGCCACGGCTGGCGAAACTGGGGCCTGGGGCGCGACGAGTTCCTCGAGAAGCCGGTCGACTACTTTGGCACCCGCGACATCGACACCGCGGCCGTCAACGCCGAGCTCGCCTACTCCGAAGACCTCTCGTACTGGCAAGAGACCACCACCAAGTACCGCAACGGCCCCAAGAACTGGATCCCGCTGCAGTTCATCCCGGTGTTCGGCATCGACAACGACTCCCGCACCGACTTTGGCCTCAATGCCGGTATGCAGGTGCTCGCCTTCGACTTCGTCGAGAAGAACGACGTCTTCCTCTACGCCCAGGTCGGGCAGGACTCCTTCGTGCAGGGCGCCTGGACGTTCCAGCAGTGGGCACCGTCCATCACGCTCGGTGGCTTCCACGGCAGCTTCAAGTCCGACTTCGGCCTGCTCCTCGACGAAGACGACAACCTCGCCACCCGCGACGACCAGACCAAGTGGGACCAGAAGCAGCACCAATACAGCAGCTTCGTGTTCGGCAGCGTCGACTACGCATGGAACAACTCGCTCAACGCCAGCTTGTACGGGCAGGGCTTCCAGTTCGGCTTCAAGGGCAGCGACGACAAGACCTTCCTGCCGTACATGCGGGGCTACACCGGTGGCCTCAACCTGCAGTGGCTCAACTACTACGGCAGTGGCGCCATCTTTGACCTGTCGCACAACTACACCGACATCAAGTACGTGCCGCAGGGAGGCCACGACACCGACGACGGCCAGATCCTCGACGACTACCACTACAACAAGGCCGAGGTCATCCTGTCCGGCCGCGTCGGTGCTCCGACCTTCGGCCTCAAGCCGCTGTCCTTCGTCCGCGACCACGGTCACAGGATCTTCCTCAACGGGCAGCTGGGCTACATCGACCGCAACGTTCAGTTCCAGGACGAGTTCCGGGCTGGCGGCGTGCACCCCATGTACCAGAACTTCCGCGACAACCGCCCCAACAACACCTTCTCGGGCTACCCGGGCTGGTCGCTGTCCGGCGAGACCATGATCATCGGCACGGCCGCCTACGAGTTCCCGCTGGTGCGGTACATCCGCAAGTCCATGGGCCCCATCTACGTGCAGGACATGTGGATGAGCGTCGGCGGAACCGCGGGCAACCTGTGGAGCCACGTCATCAAAGAAGAGGCCCGCGAAGACGGGCGCACCTACTTCGATGGCTTCGGCCAGGAAGTCGCCTACAACCCCAACGACGTCCGGCGCGAGATTCCCTTCCTCGACCCGGCCTACAAGAATGGCAACCGCGTGCTCACCGACGCCAGCGTCGAGCTCCGCGTGCGCTCTGCCCTCAACGACGTGAACAACTTCGACTCGTTCTTCCGTGTTTCGTACGGCTTCAACGCCATCTCGGGCATCAACGACGTCAACGGAGACGACATCTCCGACACCACCGATCCCGGCACGGGCAACTCGCTCTCACAAGAGCGCGAACAGGCGGGGCCTCGGTTCTACCTCGGCCTCGGCACCGGTTGGTAGGGAGATAGACGCATGAACCGCATCCTGACCATCACCACGATCACGGCGCTGCTGCTCTCTTGCGCGCGTCCCAACACGCCCTCCGACGTCAAGCTCGTCGGTGTGGGCTACCACCCCGACGAGGTCGGACCTTCGCCCACGCCCTACGGTGGCGTGGTCGAGTACGACCACGTCGACTTCGCGGGCGCCGGGCTTCCGCTCGCCCTCATGGGCCTCGGCGGCACCGATGGCGCCGGCCCCGAGCTCTCCAGCTTCGAGCCGCCATACTCCGGCATCTTCGGGTTCAGCTACATCTTCGACCAGAAGCTCCCCGCGGCCGACACGCTCTCGCAGATCGGCGCGGCTCCGCCCGAGCAGCCCGACTCCTGCTACACCGCCTTCGACCCGTCGGGGCCCATTGGCTCCTTCACCACGGTCGACGTCGGCGACAAGATGGTGTTCTCGACGGGCGACCAGGGCCTCGTGCCGGGGGCCGCTGGCCTCACCATGGGCCGCGTGCCCGCCGACTACCCGCCCGACGCTCAAGATCTGTTCGTGTACTACATCGGCTTCGAGGCCTACGCCCCCACGCCGCGGGTCCGCTACGAGCCTGATCCCAACGACCCCACCAACCCCGCTGCCATGCGCGAGGTCGAGTACAAGCGCCAGAACTACCCCTTCGGCCAAGAAGTCGAGTGGACCTACCCGGGTGGCTTCGCCCGGTTCGATCAGGCGGTCTCCTCGCTTCCGCAGCCGTCGACGGTGGTGGGCACCAACACCATCCAGCTCCCCGACGAGCTGGGGTCCGTCGCCCTCGAGTGGACGGGGCCCCGCTACGACACCAACGGCGATCTGATGGACATCGGGCTGCACCAGCGCTGCTTCGAGTTCTACCAGGGGCGCACCGTCGACGGTGAGTTCAGCCTCGAAGACTGCGCCGAGGCCGTCGAGCTGCCCACCGCCGGCGGCGAATACAACACCTTCGGCGGTCAGATGTACACGGGTCCGTGGGAGGCCGACGAGGGCGTGACCTTCAAGTGGGACGTCACCGATGCCGACGGCGAGCTGCTTCAGGGCGACGAGATCGTGCTGTCTGTGCGGTGGATGGCCCCCGTCGACCGCGACGACCCCCAGTACGCCGTCAAGGTGCAAGAAGGCTCCGACCAGTCCGCGCAGGCCTGCGAAGAAGACTTCGAGTTCACGTTTGACGAAGCCCGCTACACCGTCGACGGCGACGGCCGCGATCTGGTGCCCTCCCTGCGCGGCGACCCCTTCAACCAGACCGCCACGGTCACCTGCCTGCTCGAGAACGACGGCGAGTTCACGCTCACCCGCGACCACCTGCAGCGGGCACTCGAGCACGTCGAGCTGACTCCCGATGGCGCCGACGGCGTGGTGTTCTTCTTCAGCCGCGGCAACAGCGCCGACGCCAGCGAGATGCCCCCGGTGAAAGACCAGTTCGGGCAGAAACGCGTGATCGACCCGGTCAAGCTCATCTCCCGCACGATTCGCATCGGGCGCTTCCAGTGGGACCCCGAGGCGCTCAACACCGATGGCTCCGCCGATGGAGGTGCCGAATGAACACGCACCGCACCATGGTCCTGATCGCCCTGGCCGCGCTGGCCGGATGCAGTGACCCGGGCTTCGAGGACTACTACGCCAACGGTGGCCTTGGCGGCCCGCGAATCAACGCGGTCGAGCCCGGCTTCGAGGCCGGCAACCTCGGCGGCCAGCAGATCGTCATCGAAGGCTCGGACTTCGGCACCGATCCGCTCGTGCTCATCGGCAATCACAACGTCCAGGTCATCGAGGCCACCGACGACGCCATCACTGTTCAGACACCGGTGGGTCCCATCACCGGCGGCAAGGTCAGCGTGCTGGTCGCCAACGAACACGGCTACGACGAGTTCGGGCGCGGCCCCACCGGCGACGACCCCGACGAAGACGGGTACGTCTACGACATGAGCGTGGTGACCGGCCCCGACCGCGACACCTACGCCGGCCAGAACAGCTACATCCTGGTCCAGAACTTCTGGAACAGCTGCCTGGGCGGTCGCTCGCCGGTCAGCATTCCCGGTGCGGGCTGCGAGGGCGTTGCCTACATCGGGCAGTCTGGCATCGAGGGCTCCGCCGAGTTCTTCCGCTTCGTGTACCCCCGCGTGCACACGGCCAGCATGGGCTTCCTCACCGGATTCGATGCGACCCCCGAGTGGACGGTCCTGGCCGGCGCCGAGGCCGCCACGCCCTTCCCGTCGGGCATCGACGACCTCAAGCGGCGCCTGGCCACCGACTCGATCAACCCCAACGACATCAACAGCTTCAAGCTGGTCAACGACGCCCTGTCCGACATCGACGATCAGTGCCTGATCATCGATGGTGGCGACGTCCAGCTCGACTCGAGCTGCGGCCCCGACTCCATGGACTACCGCGTCGACGAGATGCTCTTCTGCGAAGGCGAAGACGCGTCCAATGGGCCTGACTTCACCTATGTGGCCGACTACCCCGTGCTGCAGGACTTCTTCGTGGGTCAGGACGGCCCGGGCTCGATGGCGACCGTCGAGGTCGAGTCCGACGACGATCTCCTCAACGGCCTGCTGCTGACCTTCCCGCCGCCCCTCGACGTCGATGGCGTCGCGGGCATGGGGGTCGGCGACGACCTGTGGATCGTCACCGGCGAGCTGGATGCTTGCCCCGACACCGACGGCGACGGCCAGGCGCTGCTCGACGAGGCCGGCATTGTCGTGGAGTGGGAGCCCATTGCCGAGCCCGACCGTCTTGGCGGTGAGTGTCGCCGTCCGGGCGACTGCGAGGTCAGCGTGTCCAATTACGTGCACGTGTCGGTCACGCTGCTCAACGTGGGCTGGTTCGGAGGCGAAGGCGCTGGCATGCGCGCGTCGGTGGTCGTGCCCGACACCGATGGGCGCGTCGAGATCCCCAACGAGGTGCTGCTGCAGTTCCCTTCGCCCAACCTGCAGTGGAGCAACTTCAACGAGCTCACCAGCAGCGGCACACTCGGCACCTGGGAGTCCAACGCCGGGTACATCATCCTGGAGTTCACGCGGGTCACCGACTACCGCATCGAAAACCTCGAGAGCGGCGACGTGACGGTGTTTGCGTACGCGACGGGCGACCTGTCCTTCGTCGACTGGCAGAACCCGGTCGAAGCCGCCGAAGACTGCTTCGACTGCCTCGACGGCGACGGCGATGGCTACGCCGATGCGCGTGATCCCGACTGCAACGAAGACCTCGGTGGCAACGGCGCCACCGAAGACGACACCAACACCGACTTCACCTGCAGCGACGGGATCGACAACGACCTCGACGGCAACATCGACGCCGACGACGACAAGTGCATCAACGGCTGGGACGCCGAGAACACCTGTGGCGATGGCATCGACAACGACGGCGATGGCTGGGTCGACGGAGCCGACGGCGAGTGTGCACCGGACGATCCCTTTGCCAACGAGTCGGGCTCCGACGACGCCTCGTGGCTGTGCTCCGACGGCCTCGACAACGATGGCGATGGCTGGTTCGACGCCGAAGATCCCGGCTGTGCCGATGGCACCGGCACCAGCGAGGGGGGCTTCGACTCCACCCTTCCCTGCAACGATGGTCTCGAAGACCCCGGCGACGTCGATGAGCTCGCCGATGCCGACGACCCCTACTGCCGCATCGTGGGGGCTCGCGACGCTACCGCCGAATACCCCGACCAGTTCTTCAACCAGTGCATCAACGGCACCGACGACGACAGCGACGTGTTCGCCGACCTCTACGACCCCGACTGCGAGTACGGCTTCGCGGCGCAAGAGAACTTCGACTTCTTCGATGCCACCGACGACACCGCCGCCTGGTTCGGCCACTACATCCCGGCTTGCTACAACGGCCTCGACGACGATCTCGACGGCGCCATCGACGGAGCCGACCCGGGCTGCTGGCTGGCGTCCAATGGCTTCTTCGGGAGCGGGTGGATCGAAGACGAGGCGACGGTGCATCAGTTCCCCTCGGGCCACCCCGATGCGGGCACTGACACTCCGTGCTCCGACGGCGTCGACAGCGACGGCGACGGCTGGATCGACGGCCTCGACCCGGACTGCAACCCGGGCGAAGCCACGGGCGACGGCCAGAAGGAGCTCGGATTCGGCACCTCGCTGTGCAACGACGGCATCGACAACAACGACGACGGGTTGATCGACTCCGAGTCCACCACCTGGTGCAAGGACGGCCGCGGGACCTTCGAGGGTCCCTAGGCGCCCGCTACCTTCAGGCTCGGCCGGGGGGTGGCATGGGCGTCCGCGCGATGCGTACGAAACGTCACAGGAAGTAAGCGCGGATCGCCGTGCCTTGAGCTAGCATTGTGCTCACGGACGACGGAGGTCTCGATGCGTTTGCTGGTTCCATCCATCCTGCTGCTCGGAGCGGCCACAGGCTGCTCGTCAGAGAGGCTCACCTTCGACCACGACTCCGAGCTGTGGTCGCAGACCCGTGGCTTGGCGCTTCACGACGACGGCGACATCGGCCACGCCGCCATGAACGGCACCACCTGCGAGTTCTTCACGCAGGGCGCCGCGCTCGGTGGCGACTACGACCTTCCCTCCGACCTCGAGACCGTCGTCGACGCACGGGGCGACTTCGTGTTGGCCACCTCGGTCCGCGGTGTACACGTCGTCGACACGGCTGCCTGGCCCATCTACGACACCATCGAGGTGTCCGATGCCATCGATGCGCAGCTGTACAGCGGCGGTGTGGCGATTCTTCGTGTGGGCGCCGTCGAGTTCCACGGCGACACCGGGTCCACGATCGTCGAGCTTCCCACCGGGCAGCTCAGCGGCTTCGCTGTCGATCGATTCACGGGCGCGGCGTACGTCGTGCAGCCCAACGGCGTGTTCCAGGCAACCCCCGAGGGCGTGCTGACGCAGCTCGACGGCCAGGGTGGTCTGGCCCGCTTCGACAGCGATCACGGATTCCTCTACATGGCCAGCCCGGGTTCCTCG
>CBDCGT010000002.1:927500-1275767 GCA_965216925.1 Myxococcota bacterium
CGAGACAGTCATGTCGAGCTGGTGGGAAACCAGGCCATAGTGATCCGGTGGTTCCGCATGGAAGGGCCATCGCTCAACGGATAAAAGGTACTCCGGGGATAACAGGCTTATCACGCCCAAGAGTTCACATCGACGGCGTGGTTTGGCACCTCGATGTCGGCTCATCGCATCCTGGGGCTGGAGCAGGTCCCAAGGGTTTGGCTGTTCGCCAATTAAAGCGGTACGCGAGCTGGGTTTAGAACGTCGTGAGACAGTTCGGTCCCTATCTGCTGTGGGCGCAGGAGAGTTGAGAGGAGCTGTCCTTAGTACGAGAGGACCGGGATGGACGCACCTCTAGTGTTCCAGTTGTCACGCCAGTGGCATTGCTGGGTAGCCACGTGCGGACGGGATAACCGCTGAAAGCATCTAAGCGGGAAGCCCCCCTCGAGATGAGCTCTCCCTGAAGGACCCGGGAAGACTACCCGGTTGATAGGCAGGAGGTATAAGCGCAGCAATGTGTTCAGCTTACCTGTACTAATCGTCCGTTCGACATCTCACTTTGTGCTCGTAGAAGCACGCCGTCTGTCAGAAAAACTGCGAAATCGATCAGCGTCGACCCCATCCATATACGCACCTTCTCTGCATTGTCGGTCGCTGCGCTCCCTCGAAGGGGCGCCGCCCCTTCAACCCCGCAGGGCTCTGCCCTGACCCGGTTGGTAGAGCGTAGCGACAGGACAGTGCAAGCCACTTCGCCGGTGGCGATAGCATCAGGGTTCCACCCGATCCCATCCCGAACTCGGAAGTTAAGCCTGATTGCGCCGATGGTACTGCAGGGGCCACCCTGTGGGAGAGTAGGTCACCGCCGGCACCACATCACAAAACCCCCTTCGCGTCAGCGGAGGGGGTTTTTTGTTGTGGAGGCGGTGGTGACCTTCGGCGAAAGCCGCGGTGGCCGCCTCGGCGGGCGCCGTGGACCGTAGGGTAGGTCACCGCCGGCGTCCCGCTGGGCGAGCCTCACCTCTACGTGGCCTGCTGGCAAGGCTGGTCTGCCATCGACCGGCGAGAGCCCGGCGGTGACCTTCAGGGCCGAGTCGCCCGGCGTCGGATACACATGCCTCATGTTGCGGCTGAACCCCGACCGTGCTTCGTGATCGCTCGCCGCCTTCAGAACCTCTGGCTGCGCACGACCTCTGGCTTTCGGCCAGAGGTCGTGCTGTTCGACCTCACCCACGCGTGCAATAGCCAGTGCCAGGGCTGCGGCTATCGCGATGCGTTGCCTGGTGAGCTGCCATCCCAGCGGTGGGTGGAGCTTGCGCATGAGGCGGCGGAGCTCGGTTTCAGCGATGCCCTGCTCACCGGTGGCGAGCCGCTGCTGCATCCCGGCTTCGACGAGATTGTGCGCGGGGTCGGGCGCTCGCTGGCGGTCTCGGTGCACACCAACGGCATGCTGCTGGGCAAGAAGGCGGAGGTGTTGCGTGGGTGCGCCATGCTCTACGTCTCGCTCGATGCGCTGGATGACGATGTGCATCGGCGCGTACGGGGAGTGCCGGTGGGACCGGTTCTCAGTGGACTGGACGGCGTGCTCGCGCCCGTGCACCTGCGCGTCACCGTGTGGAGAGACAACCTCTCGCAGCTGCTCCCCATCGCAGACTTTGCGCGCGAGCGAGGCTTCAAGGTGAGCTACCTGGCGGCCGACACCAGCGGCACGGCCTTCGGGCAGCTCGAGCCCGACGCAGCGGGTCCGGGGGCCGAGGAGGTGAGGCAGGCGCTGGCGCCCTTATACAGCCACCCGGCGTTCGCCGGTACAGCGGCCTCACTGGAGCGAATCACCGCGCTGGCTCGAGGCGGGACGGCGAGCCCGCGCTGCAACGCGCCTTGGACGTCCGGTGTCGTCGGTCCCACCGGAGACTGGCGTCCGTGCTTCTTCTTGCCTGCCGAAGCACACACACGCCATGGCCTGGGCGCCGCCATTGCTGGCTCACCCCGGCGCGTCGACGTCAGGCGCAACCCCGTGTGCCAGCGCTGTGTGTGCTGGCGCTGATCACGGTCAGTTCTTGCAGCTGTTGTCTTGGCTTGGGTTGCGGCTGCACTTGCTCGGGTCGAGCGGGTGGGTCTGCTCGCACTTCTGCGGGCAGTCCATGTCCATCATGCCGCAGTCCATCATGCAGGCCATGAACGCGCCCGAACAGGTGTAGACGGCGTCTGCGTCGGGGCAGTCGTAGTAGGCGTTGTTGATGCAGCAGGACTGGTTGCTGGACCCTCCGCCCCCCGCCGCGGGCCGGGCGGCCGGGGCCGAGGACGCGCCGCCGCCTCCGTCGCCGTTGACGTCGATGTCCACCGAGATGCCGGGCAGGTTCACATCGATGTTGATGCCCGAAGACGACGGGGCCTGCTCGAAGACCTGGATGATGGTGGGAGGCTGATCGAAGCCAACACAACCCGCGGTGGTGCAGGTGACCGAGATGAAGGAGTTCTTCTCGAGGGTCACCGTGCCCTGGTCGAACACCGACTCGCTCATGACGTCGTTGTACAGCACGATCGTGTGCTGCCCGGGGCGCAGGTTGAGCTTGAACGGGCCATTGGGGAAGGCGAACTTCTGGCCGGCGTCGATCGAGACCCAGGCCTGGAGCTCGCCGTCGACGCTGAAGTTCACGGTGGCGCCCTTGAAGAAGGTGGGGTCGCCGTAGCCCTCTACCAGCCCTTCGCAGCCGCGGTCGCGGATCGAGATGGACGAGCCGGCACCCTCGACCATGCCGTGGCACCGCGTGATGACGCCCGAGTTCTCGGCCGCGACCCACACCTCGTGGGGTCCATCGGACAGCGGGTGCACCAGCCCCTTCTTCTTGACCTTGCCGATCGACTGGCCATCGACCCAGACGTGGGCGCCCATGAGGCCCTTCTTCTCGATGGTGAGGTTGCCTGCGACGGCTGGGGTGGCGAGGGCGAGGGCTGCGAGGGCTGCGAGGATGCGCATGGATTCTCCGGGTCACGGGTGACGTGAGGACCGGAACAATCGCACGGGGCGTTGTCTTCCATCAAAAGCTTTGTTCGACGCTACTGAGCGAAGGCCATGCCCGCGTCGGTCATCGTCTCTTCGACCATCGCTTCGAGCACGTCGTCCATGGCGGCTGCGGGGGCGGGCTGCGAGGCGGCGGTCGTCGGCTCGGGCTCTGGCGCTGGGCGAGCGGTTCGTAGCCAGCGGCGGCGGTCTTTGGCCAGCGACGCGATCTCGGCCTTCACTTGGTCGCGCTCGGCCTTCTTCTTCTCGAGGATCTCACGGCGCTCCGGCGCGGGTGCCGCGGCCACGTCTTCGGGCAGGTCGGCCTCAGGGATGGCTGTGATGTCGGCTCCCTCGTCCATGGCGTCGACCAGGTCCCAGTCGGCGTTGCGGTAGGCGGCCGAGGCCTTGGTGGTCACCCGGGCCGACAGACTGCCCAGCTGGGCGGCGCCGCCGTCCCCACCCTTCAGGCGGGCCATTCCCGAGGCCCCGCTGCCGCCGTAGGGCACGTAGGTGTCGTTGAGCCGACGGTTCAGGTGCGACAGGCGCGCGTCGAAGGGGGTCGCGGTGACCGTGGTCGAGCGCTGCACGTCGACGGCGGAGTACCGGCCGCCGCCCCGCTGTGCGACGTCGCTCCATGCCAGGCGCCGGCCGTCGTGGTCTTGGCCTGCGAACATCGTGTGCACCTTCACACCCTGCTGGGCTGCGCGGACCGCCGCCGAGCGAGCGTCGTGTTCGGCAGGCCCCTGCAGCGCGCTCTCGTTCCCGGCCACGATGAGCATGTGGGTCGCGTGCTCGCTCGTGGACCACTCCAGGTCGTCAACGGCGGTGTCGATGGCCCAGCCGACGTACTCGTCCTTGCCCCGGGTTCGCAGGGCCATCAGCTCGCCGTAGAAGGCATCGAGGTCGGTCGTGAGGTCCTGGCGAACGATGACATTGCCCGAGCCGGGCTCACTGCCGGTCTGGGTGCCAAAGGTGACCAGGCCGACGCGAATCTCGGGGGTGGGCTCTGCTGAGGCCGCGCGGCTGACGACGTCCCAGATCTGGGCACGCGTGGAGTCGAGCAGCGCCTCCATGCTGTCGCTGGTATCCAGCGCGATGACGAGGTCGACCTTGGGCGTGGGCGTGGCCACCGCTGGAAGCTCGACCTCCGAGACCTGGGGCTCCTGGTACAGCTCGTGCACGACGACCTCGACCACCTGCTGCGGAGGGACGGGGATCGAGTCGGGCACGTTGGACTGGCCGCGGAGCTGGGGCGCGATGAAGGCGACGGCCAGGAGGCTGGCGGCGAGGCCGAGGGTCAGGTGAGCGCGGGTCATGGGGGACTCCTGGAGTGGACGGGGCGCTGGTTGAACGCGCGCGAGGCGCGGGGCTTACACCCGGTCTCGATCTTTTTTGCGGCTACAATCGCGCCATGGCCATTCCCATGGATCCGTCGCTGCCCATGCCCACCACCGCCGAGGCGCTGTCGTACTCGGCCGAGGCGAGCAAGCTGCTGCCCACCAGTGCGTACTGGCTGGCAGTGCAGCGTAAGGCCGCAGCCTGTCTACGCATGTTCAACAACCACACCGGCTTCGACGGCGCGGTGTGGTTCGGGGTGCGCGAGTTCCGCAACGGCGACAACCAGCTCGATTGGCTGGTGACGATGTACTTCACCACCGATGCCCCGCTGCAGCCCGGCGATCTGGATCGCTTCGAGCAGCCCTTTGCCGGCGACCTGGCGCCCTGGGTGCGCGACGGCATCCACCCTCGTGCCGATGACGCCTTCCCGGCCCTCTACATCCGCGGCACCACCCTCTACCAGGTGTGGGGCGAGTCGAATGGGCAACTGGTCTACCCCAAGTTCGTGCGCGACTACGACGGCATGACCGTCGCGTGGATGCCGTACAACGAAGCTCAGATGAGCGACTTCCTGCCGCACATCCGGCACGCCGTGGGCACACGCCGGGGCGTCAACGCCGATATGCTGATGCGCAAGGAGCGCATGAAGATCGCGTTCGCCATGGCAGTGGTGCAGGACATCGTGGCGGCGGACGGCGTCATCGATCCCGGAGAGGTGGCCTTCCTGCGCGAGAACTTTCCGCCGCGGCGGCTCACCAAGTACAAGCTCGCCGACCCCGGTGAGCGCGCGGCGGTGTACCAGGAGGCGCGTCGTCGGCTGGCCGGCATGCTGGGCTACCACGAGAAACTCGCGCTGCTGTCGACCTTCTTTGCCACCTGCTCGGCCGACGGCAGCATCGACCCCAGCGAGCTCGTGGTGCTGAAGCAGGCGTGCGAAGACCTGGGCATGCCGCGCTCGGCCGTTGCCCAGCACCTGGCCAAGCTCTGGTAGTGCGGTGAGCGAGTCGATCGGAGCGGGGCGCTACCAGCTGCTCGGCCTGCTGGGTTCGGGGGGCATGGCCTCGGTGCACCGGGCCTACGACAGCCGCCTGGACGTCGAGCGGGCCATCAAGGTGCTCGCGCCGCGCCTGGCAGGCAACCCGGCGCAGCGGGAGCGCTTCGTCAACGAGGCGCGCACCATGGCCAAGCTGCACCACCCCAATGTGGTGACGGTGCACGACGTCGATGTCGACGATGGGCGCGCCTACCTGGTGATGGAGATCTTGCCGGGCGGAAGCCTGGTGGACCGGGTCACCGCCGGGGGACCGCTCGCGCCTCGTCTGGCGGTCGATGTGGTGGCTGGCCTGCTGGAGGGGCTCGAGGTCGCCCACGATGCCGGGGTGGTGCACCGCGACATCAAGCCGCACAACGTGCTGCTCGACGCCAAGGGGGTGCCCAAGCTCACCGACTTTGGCATTGCTCGGGTGACCACCGCCGACCGCTCGATGACCCGCACGGGCGCGGTCATGGGCACGCTGGCCTACATGGCGCCCGAACAGCGCCTGTCCAGCAAGGACGTCGACGCTCGTGCCGACATCTACGCGGTCGGATGCACCCTGTACGCGCTGATCTCGGGGCGGGAGCCCTTCGATCTGCATGCCACCGAGCTGCACGATCAGACCTTCGCGGGCATCGAGCCCTTGCTGGCCGACGTGATCAAGCGGGCCACGCGGGCCAGGCCCGACGACCGCTTTGGTACGGCCGCGCAGATGCGCGAGGCGCTCGTGGGGCTGCGCCCGCGGCTGCCCGAAGCCCCACCCGGGGCGGATCGGCTGGTGACCTCGCTCGGCGCGTCGTCGAGCGGCGAGGTGGTGCGTGCGGCGCACGGGCTGGCGCCGACCCCAGCGAGCGAGATCGGCACGGGGTCAGGCAGCACGGGCCCAGGAGCGGCCACGGCGGGAGCGACCTTCGCCTTCGACCCTGGCCCTGGCGACCCGGCCGACAGCTCGACCACCGCCGCAGGAACGCTGTCGGACGACGGCGGGACCCTTCCCGACAAGGCCGCCCCGCCCGCGGTGAGGAGCAAGCCCGCATCGGGCAGGGCTGGATTCGTGCTGGCCATGGTGTTGGTGTTGGTGCTGGGTGGGCTGGCGGTGGCTGGCGCTTTCGCCGTCGTGGGGGCCGGTGGGGTGGGAGCCGTGTTCTTTGCGCGGCAGAGCCAGCGCCAGGCGATGCAAGCCGAGCTGCGGCGCGCCGAGGCAGAGCAGCAGATGCAGAAGGAACGGCAGGAGCGGCAGGCGGCCGAGGCGGCCAGTGAGGCGGCCCGCGCCGAGGCCGCCCGTGCCGAGGCCGAGCGGCGCGAGGTCGAGGCCCGGCGCGAGCGCCAGAACGCGTCGCAGCCGGGGCTCACGCCGCCTCCCGAACCCCAGGACACCGGCCTGAACGCCCTCAGCGAAGAGGATCTGCGCGCGATCGAGGAGTTCGCCGAGATCGTGAACGGGCCGGCGCTCGACGGGCCGTTCGGACAGCTGCTGAACACCCCGGTCACCCACCTGTACGACCTGACCCTCGAGACGCGGCCGGCGGGCATCCAGGTGTGCGCCGACCCGTTGGCCAATCGTCAGTGCATCTCGACGCCCGGCACCCTGTCCCTGCGTCCGGGGCTGCACACGCTGGTCATCGAGCATCCTCGGTTGGGCAAGGTGCGCAAGGTGGTCACCATTCGCGACTCCGACATCTCGCGCTGCTTCGTGTTGCCGGGCGGCCGGCCCTGCGACTGACGCAAGCGCGTTATCGGGCCGCCAGCTGAAATCAGGAGCAACCCGTGAAGGTTCGTGATCTGATGACCACCAATGTGGTCACCGTTGGTGCCGACGACCGCCTCATCGCCGCAGAAGAGCTCATGGGCCTTCGCGGATTCCGACACATGCCCGTCGTCGAGGCCGGCGATCGGCTGGTGGGCATCCTGAGCCAGGTCGACATCGTGCGCGCGACGCTCCAGGGCGACGAGGGCGATCGCCGCCAGCAGCTGGTCAAGAAGGCCCAGATCGTGGTGCGCGACATCATGGCGTCGCGCATCGACAGCATCGGCCCCGACGCCAACCTGCGCGAGGCGGCCCAGCGCATGCGCAAGACCCGTCACAGCGCGCTGCCCGTGATCGACGACCAGGGGGTTCTGCTGGGCATCGTGACCGAGGCCGACTTCGTGATGATGGTGCGCGACCTGCTTGGCGACGAGCAGTGGGCCGGGGAGCTCAAAGGCCGGCTGGACGCCGCACGCGCCTAGGCGCGACCGGCATGCCACCGCGCATCTCGGGGGGCAGCCTGGCCGCGGTGTCGGCCACCCTGATCGCCCTCGGGTTGGCCTGCAGCGCGCTGTTCGTCTGGTTCGCGGCCGAAGAGCTGGCGCTGCTGTTCCTGATCGGCACGACTCTGCTGGTGATCGGCGTGGCGATCGCGGTGGCCAGGGTGGTCGACGCCGCCTGGGAAGTGCTTGGCGAGTGGCAGTGGGTCGCGCCCGACGAGTGGCGACTGCTGCAGCCGGAGCACGACCCGCCGCCCACCCCCGACATGGAGCGCTCGGCCCGGGCGCTGGATGCAGCGCGCAAGTACCACCTGGAGGTGGGGGTGCTTCACCTGTTGCTGGGGTACGTCATGTCGGTGCTGCTGGCGGCCAACGCCCTGGTGCCCATGGCACAGGAGGAGTCGGTGCCCGCGGCGGTGGTGGTGGGGTTGCTGCTGTTCTTGTGGGGCGAGGGCGGTGCCATCGTGGTGGGCTCGTGGTTGCTGCACCTCGCCGCGCGCGGCGTGCGCCAGCAGACGGGTCGCGGATGGGTCCTGTTGGGCCTGCTCTACAGCGTGCTGGGGCCGCTGGCACATGGCCTCGTCAGCTTCGCGTCGTGCATTCACCTGTTCGTCTGGGGCTATGGGCTCTGGCTTTCGCTGGCGGCCGTGCGGCCCACGTGGAGCGTGCTCTCCGAAGCCGCGATGCAGCTGGACGATGACGCCCACGCCTGAGCCTCAGGCCGCGTCGGGCGGCAAACCCACCACCTCGACGCGCTGGCACAGCAGCGTGTGCAGCCGCTCGGGCGACAGCGCGTCCGGGCGCCCAGAGCTGGTGCCGGTGAGCACGTCCCGAACCAGGGGTGCTGCCAGGTCGTAGCGACGCACGATGCCCTCGCCGACCGGGGCCGCAACCGCCCAGGAACCCACGAGCTCGGCGGCGACGTCGCGGTTCTCGGCCAGGGTCCGACCGTTCTGCAGGACCAGCCCGTCCTGGCACTCCAGTCGGCTGCGCACCTTGCCCCCGTAGGTGCCGATCGCCTTGAGCGCGTGGTGCTCGGCGAAGGCGACGGGCAGCATGCGGTCGGTCCAGGCCGCCACCCGGACCGAGGCTGCGGTGTGGGCCTCGGCGTCGCGCACCTTGTGCACGCCGGCCTCGTACTGCAGCAGCCCGAACGCGTAGGGGCCCTTGACCGCGAACATCGCGGGCTCGTCGTCGGAGCGTGGGTCGCGCAGCCAGTCGACCTCGAGCCCCTGATGGGCCGCCCAGCTGGTGTACATTTCGACGAGCACGTCCCGAGCGAGGCGGTGAGCCCCCATGGGGCGGATCTCGACGATGGCGTCCCAGTGACCGGCCCGCCCCATCCACACGAGCTCGAGAAATGCGGTGTCGAGCGCACCCTGGACGTCTTGCAGCCGGTGGGCCAGCCGGGCCAGCTTTTCGCGGGTGTCGGAGCGCGAGAGGTCGGCCTCGAAGGCGTCGACGCGCTGCCGGAGCCAGTCGAGGCGGTCGATGGTGCGCGTCGCCAGGTCGAGGTCGCGCAGCGTGCGCGCGGCGGCGTCGGGGTGGCGCCAGAACTCGGGTTCTTGGCGCAGGGCGGTGAGCCGGGCCTGCTCTTCTTGGGCGAAGGACTCGTCGGCCTGCAGCGCCAGCTGCTCGATGGACTCACGCAGGTTGCGGCTGGCCTCGTGCAGATCGGCGCGGCTCATGCGCTGGCCGTCGACGTGCACGGGCTCGGCCTCGCGTACGGCCGCCCGGGAGGTGGCCGTGTCCAGCTGGCGAATCTGGATGTGGCCCGAGCGGCCGGTCACCTTGAGCACCTGACCCGGGGTGGTGCCCTTCTCCATCAGCAGAAGCGCCAACGGCATCATGATCTGCCGCTGCAGCTCCTGCTTGAGCGCGCGAGCGCCCCAGCGGGTGTCGAAGCCACGCTGGATCACGAGCGACAGGGCCTGCTCGTCGATGTCGACCACCAGGTTTCGACCGGTGATGCCCTCGCGGGACAGCAGCTGCCGCAGCTCCATGCGCGCAATGCGGCGCACGTGCTCTTCGCCCAGTGCGTGGAAGGGCACCACGTGCTGAAAGCGCCCCAGGAACTCGGGGCGGAAGTGCTTCTGCAGCTCGGAGAGCAGGCGCTGCCGCCCACGGCTGCCGTCACCGGCGTCGCCAAAACCGACGGTCTTGCTGGCCTCTTGGGCGCCCACGTTGCTGGTGGCGATCAAGAAGGTGTTGCGGAAGTCGACCGTCTGGCCGCGCGGCGTGGTGAGCCGGCCCTCGTCGAGCAGCCCCAGCAGCACGTCCCACACGTTGCTGTGCGCCTTCTCGATCTCGTCGAAGAGCACCACCTGGAAGGGCTGGGCGCGCACGGGGTCGATGAGGCGAGCGGGTTCGTCGGGGCGGTCGGGGTTGCCGAGCAGGGCCTGGAAGGCGTGGAAGTCCTTGAACTCGGACAGATCGAAGCGCAGCAGCCGGTGAGGGGACCCGTACAGGAAGGTGGCCATCGCCCGCGCGAGCTCGGTCTTGCCGACGCCGGTGGGTCCAACGAAGAAGAAGGTTCCCAGCGGGCGCTTGGGGTCGTGCAGGCCCGCCTTGAACAGCGCGATCGCCTGAACGACCGACTCGATGGCCTCTTGCTGGCCAACGATGCGCTCGCGGAACCACTGGCGGATCTCGGCCGCCGAGCGGGTCTCGCTGCGCGAGACGATGAAGCGGGGAAGGCCCGAGTAGATCGAGAACACCCGCTCGACGAAGGCCCGGTCGACGGGCTCGTCTTCGCCCACGCCTCGCTTTTGCTGCAGGTAGTCGGCGACCTGGGTGATCAGCATGAGCGCCGGGGCTGGCTGCGGCCGCGCCGGCAGGAAGCGCGAGGTGAGCGCCATCATGGCGCGCAGGCTGTCTTCGCCGAGCGGCAGCTCGAGGGCCTCGCTGCGCTGTTCGAGCACGCTCAACGCATCGTCGGCGGACAGCGGCTCGACGGCGACCTTGGCGAACAGCTCGCTGAAGCCCGGCACCCGCTCGATGCGCTGAAGCTGGCGGGGGCTCACCTCGCCCAGCAAGACCGTGGCACCGGACTGGACCTTGGGCTTGAGCGCATCGAGGAAGCTCGTCTTGGACTGCACCGTGTGGCCCGCCGACGACAGGTTGCCGATGTCGGTGATGTACAGCACCGTGTCGGACTCGCTGGCCGCCTCGGCGATGCGCAGCAGCTTGGTTTGCCACTCGCCCAGGTACTTGGT
The DNA here is from genome assembly GCA_965216925.1 of Myxococcota bacterium. Taxonomy (GTDB): domain Bacteria; phylum Myxococcota_A; class UBA796; order UBA796; genus CAYYHT01. Next base: position 938,317 of record CBDCGT010000002.1, read on the forward strand.
GCCCGACAGCACGGTCACCGTGCCCAGCTCGGCGATGGCGCCTTCGTTTCGCTGGGCCATGCGCTTGGCGACGGCGTGGATCACCGAGGTCTTTCCCACCCCGTCGGGCCCGACGATCAGCACGCTTCGGCCGGCGTCCAGGTGCTCGAGCACGGCGCTGGCGGCCTCGTCGCGCAGGTACACCTCGGTGAGCGCGTCGTTGCGGGCCAAGTCGACGAGGTGGCGGGCCTCTCGTGCGAGCGCTTGCGTGTAGTCGTCGTCAGACAGCGTTGGCTCCGATGTGGCCGGGGATTGTACCCATGTACACTCCCTTCGTGGAAGCGGGGGCGAGCATGCACGACGACGGCACGCGGGCGCTGCTCGACCGAAGGCGGGCGGTGCTGGCTGCAGCCGCCCAGCTGGTGGGGGTGGATGCGGCACCACTGCGGCTGCTGGTGCAGCACTTCGCGCCGGAGTCGGCGGCGGGCCTGCTGATCTCGGTGCGGCCCGGCGCCCAGCGCCTCGCGGCGGCGGTGGGGGTGGCCGATCCCGGCGCGCTGCAGCGGGTGCAGCACCTGCTGTGCGACGCGCTGGGTCTGGATGTGAGCCTGCCCGACGCCGCGGCCAGCATGGAGCTGCGGCTGGAGTGCTCGTCCCGTGGCCTGGCCATGGTGGAGCTGTCTTGGGCGGCGGGCTGCTGGCGCTGGGATGGGGCACCGCAGCGCTTCGATGTGCACCCGCTGGCCCCCCGGGAACTGGCTGAGCCCCTGGGCCACGTGGTTCGCGCGCTGGGTGAACCGCAGCTGATGGTCGGCCAGCCAGGCCTGCTGCTGACCTGGAGCGACGTCGGTGCGCCGGACGTGATCCGCATCGTGGCCACCACATCGCCCGGCACGCGGGTGGGCGGCTTGCTGGGGGGCCTGATGCGCACCGTGGAGCCCGCCGAAGAGACCGTCGCGCGCTTCACCCTGGAGTGGCTGGGGGGTGAGCCGGGCTTCGTGATCGGGGTGCGCTCGGGCGCGCTGCCGGCGGTGGGAGAGGCTTAGACCCGGTACCACTTGCCTTGCTCGAGGCACTCGATCTGGCTGGTCTTGGTGTCGAAGGTGTCGGGGTAGTGGATCAGCCGCATCATGGCCTTGGTGCGCGCATCGAGGGTGAGCAGGTCGTTGTAGGCGGTGTGGGCCGGGCCGAAGTTGGTCTCGTGGATGATGACGTCGCCTTTGGCGAGCCACTGGATGAGCTCGGGGTCGAAGGCCGTGTCGGAGCTGTACGACAGGGTGCGCTTGCCGGCCTTGATGCGCAGGGCGGTGGTGGGGATGTGGTGCTTGGTGATGCGGCACTCGATCTCGAAGGGACCGAAGGGAATGGGGCGAACCTCGGACAGCGCCGCTACATCGAAGAAGTGGTGCAGGCCGGTGGGCTCCTTCTTGCCGCCGGGGCCCATGAGCTGGCCCATCGAGCCGCGCAGGGACTGGTCCCACAGGCCGGCGAGCACGTCGGGGTGGGCAAAGAGCCGGGCGTTGCGCTGCAGCGCGAACACGCTGAAGAAGCCGAAGCCCTCGAGGCCCGAGGCGTGGTCGGCGTGCAGGTGGGTGAGGATGACGCCGTCGATGCGGTCGACGTCGAGGGCCACCCGGGCGTTGGTGCCCGCTTCCTTCATCATCTTGCGGATGGGGTGGGGGCAGTCGATGAGCAGCCACCGCCCCTCGGACTCGACGGCGATGCAGGTCGAGTAGTAGTCGGCGGTGAACGCATCGCCGACCCCGAGCGGAACGAAGTGCAGGCTCATGAGGTCTCTCCGGGGACCACCTTAGCGGCGAGGGGAACGGCGTACCAGCGCCAGAACAGCACGGCGCCGATTGCGGTGAGCGCGGCCGCCAACACGAAGTGGCCGGTGTAGCCCAGGGTGTCGGCCGACAGCCCGGACAGGGCGCCTCCGATGCCCGACGCGGCCACCACGACGCTGGCTTGGATGGTGTAGTCGGTGCCTCCCTGTTGTGGGTCGCATGCGTCCATCATCGCGGTGAACAGGGCGGCGGTGGCCATGCTGCCCACCAGGCTGTCGTAGACCGTGAGCGCGTAGAGCGTGGTGTCGTCGGCCTGACCGAGCCACCAGGGCACGATGTAGGCCAGCACGCCGGACGCCTGCACGAGTCCGAGTCCGAGCAGGGCCTCGCGACGGCCTACCCGGGTGGTGATCCATCCGCCCAACAGCGCACCCACCAGGGCCGCGAGCGAGCCGGCGAGGCCGAGCATCCACCCGATCTCCTCTTTGTCGAGGCCCAGGTCGGTGAACATCGGGGTGACCACGCCGCCGCCGAGCTGCTCGCCCAGCTTGTAGATCACGAGCAGGCCGAGCCACCGCTTCATGCCCGGGCGCCGCCACAGCTCGAGGGCCATGGCCAGCCACTGGGTGCCGTCGGTGTCAGGAGGCTCGCGGGGCTCGGTGTAGAGCAGGATGGGCAGCGTCGATACCGCCAGGACGCCGGCCATCGCCATGAAGGTGAGGCGCCAGCCCAGGCGCGCGAAGGTGATCAGCAGCACGCCGCCGCCGATCACCATGCCCAGGCGGTAGGCGGCGACCTGCACGCCGTTGCCCAGGCCGCGCTCGGGCGGCGTGAGCAGGGTGACCGCCAGGCCGTCGGTGGCGATGTCCTGGGTGGCCGCCAGCAGGTTGGTGAGCAGCACCGCGCCCAGGACCCACGCCAGCTGGCGCTCCGGATCCAGCAGCGACACTCCCAACATCAGCGCGATGGCCGCCAGCTGCAGCGGCACGATCCAGCTTCGGCGCCGGCCAAAGCGCTGCCAGCTCCACTGATCGACGAATGGCGCCCAGAGAAACTTGAACATCCACGGCAGCGCCAGCAGCGAGGTGAGGGAGATCGCCGTGAGCGAGACGCCCTGCTCGCGCAGCATCACCGGCAGCGCCTTGCCAAAGAAGCCGAACGGAAGGCCCTGAGACAGGTACAAGCTGGTGAGCAGCGCGAGCTTGGTGGCGGTTCGGTTCATCGATGCGCAGCCGGGTCGGACCCCGTGATCGCCGACGCTGCCCAGATGGTGATGAGCATGTTTCACGCTATCACCGGACTTGCTACCCTCGGCGAACCATCGTGGACGGAGTGTTCGTGACCCAGTGGCAGCCACCGCCCGACTTCCAGGAAGTCGACAGCCACCTGGACGGCTTTCGCGTCTTCGCGCCGGCGCCGCAGGACGACGAGCAGGTCGACACCCAGCGCACCTACCGCTGCCCCAACTGCGGTGGCCCCACCCAGTTCGTGGTCGCGGTCGGGGCGGTGAAGTGCGACTACTGCGAGTGGACCGACACGGCGGCCTCCGATCGTCGTGTGGGCCGCCGCGCCGAGGCGCACGAGTTCACCATGGAGGCGCTCGCTGCCGCGGAGCATGGCTGGGGTGTGCAGCGAAGGGAGCTCGACTGCGAGAGCTGCGGCGCGGCCCTTGCCTTGGACGAGGGGGGGCTGTCGGCGACCTGTCCCTTCTGCGCGTCCAACCGGGTGCGCATCCGTGAGGTGCAGGATGTCGGCCTCAGGCCGCGCTTCATCGTGCCCTTCAAGATCGTGCGCAAGACGCTGGCAGAGCCGGTCAAGAAGTGGCTGAGCGCGGGGTGGATTCATCCGGGCCGGCTGCACAAGCTGGCCAACGTCGACGACTTCGTGGGCATCTACCTGCCCTTCTGGACCTTTTCGGCCGACTTCTCGGCCGACTGGAAGGCCGAGGTGGGACGCACCGAGACGTACACCACCTGGGAGGATGGGCGCCGGGTCACCAAGACGCGCACCGTGTGGCGATGGGAGAATGGCCACGTCGACACCCACCTCGAGAACTGGGACACGGCAGGCACCGACAAGCTCAGCCGGCGCCTGCTGGACAAGCTGCGGCCGTGGAACTTCGATGACTTCGTCGAGTTCTCTCCCGACTTCTTGGCCGGCTGGCAGGCGCAGACCTACGACACGGGGCTGCTCGAGGCGTGGGACATCGGCAAGCACGACATGCGCGATCACGTGCGCCAGATCTGCCGTGGGCGCTGCAGCACCAGCAAGGTGCGCAACTTCTCGATGGTGTGCGACCTCGACGACGAGAAGTGGCGGTACGTGCTGCTTCCGGTGTGGGTGAGCGTCTACAAGTTCCAGAAGAAGACCTGGCGCGTGCTGGTGAACGGCCAGACCGGCGAGGTCGTGGGCCAGAAGCCGGTGGCCTGGTGGAAGATCTGGCTGGCCATCTGCGCCATGTTCACCCCGGGGCTGTTCACCCTGTTCATCAGCATCCCGCTGCTGCTGCTGGGCGTGGGCCTGGTGACGCTGATCTTCGGGCTGGTGTTCTCGCTGCTGCCCATTCCCTTCGCCATGGCGCTGTACCGCCGCGGCACCGAGTCGGAGCTCGCATGAAGCAGCTCGAAGCCGGCACGGCGTGGCGTGGCCTGGTGCCGGCCGGATGCGAGCGGTGCGAGGTGGTGCACCTGGTGCCCGCTGCCCGGGTGGGGCAGCGATGCCCGGCCTGCGCGCGTGGCGAGCTCGAGGCCATGCCCGGCCAGCTCGTCGCCGACCCCGAGCAGGTCGTGCCCTTCGTGCTGTCTCCGGCCGAGCTGAAGCCCAAGCTGGCGGCCTGGGCGGGGGCCACGCCCTTCGCCCCGTCCGAGCTCGACGCCGGCAAGCTGACCAGCCGCCTGGCGGCGGTGTGGTGGCCGATGTGGCTGGTCGACTCCGAGGTGGCGGGGCATTGGTCGGCCGAGGCGGGGTACGACTACGAGGCCAAGAGCAGCCGGGAGCGCTTCTCGAATGGCAAGTGGCGCAGCGAAGAGGTCATCGACGTGCGCATTCGCTGGGAGGAGCGGCTGGGCACGCTGCAGCGCCGCTACGACAACGTCCCGGTGCAGGCCCTGCGCGGGCACGCCAAGCTGCAAGAGACCATCGGTCGCACCGTGACCGAGCTGCGTGAGCCCTTCAGCGACGTGCAGCTCAGCGAGGCGATGATCCGGCTTCCCGATGTCGATCCGGGGGCTGCGTGGCCCTACGCCGAGACCCAGCTGCGACAGGCGGCCAGCTTCGAGGCGACCGCCGCGATCGGCGCGCAGCACTGCCGCGACTTCACGCTGTACGCCGAGCACCGTGGCCTGACCTGGACGTGGCTGCTGCTGCCCATGTACGCCACCTGGTACACCGACGACAGCGGCGCGCGCCACGCGGTGTGGGTCAATGGCCAGACCGGCACCATCGGCGGCAAGCGCGTGCCTTCGATGAAGCGCGCATTGGTGTGGTCCATGGTGCTGCTGGGCACTGCCATCGCCGGCTTCTTGCTGCTGGCGCTGCTGGCGGTGGTCGGCATCTTGCTGCCGCCGCTCATCATTGTGGCGATGGGGCTGGCGGTGATTCCGCTGGGCATCGGGATTGCGGCGCTGTGGCCGGTGGTGCGGGTGTGGGGCTGGGATCGCGGATGATGGGCGCTCTAGCTCTCGGCGGGCACCGCCACATCCTGGGCCGTGACCACCGCTCCGGCGTGGCGACTCCAGCCGTTCGCGCCGGACATCCACAGCTCGGGGGTGCCGGCGCCCAGCAGCCAGTCGGGCTCGCCGTCGCGGTTGAGGTCTCCGGCCCACTGCAGCGCGGGCGCCTCGCCCAGCTGCAGCACCTGCGAGCGCTGTGCACCGGTCTTCAGGTCGGTGCGCACGATGGCCAGGCGATGGGTGTCGTCGGACCAGAAGGGCGCGTCGCTGGCCGCGAAGGGCACCAGCTGCCACATGGCGGTCACGTCGGCGACGGTGTGCACATCGCCTGGGCCGAGTCGGCGTGGACCCTGGGGGTCGGAGCGCAGCCGGCCGACGAGCAGCTCGCCGCTCTGCAGCGCCATCACGGGCTCGTTGGGCAGGGTGGCATCGGACAGCGGCCGAAGCTCGTAGCCCTGGGAACTGCGAACCACCGCGAGCCAGGGTTCTGCGGCATCTTGAGCGTGGGCAGGCATCATCAGCGAGAGAAGGAGGGACACCATGGCGGCACCTGGAGAGACGAGGACGGGGCGGGCACGTCCCTGACTACGGAAGCAATCGCCGTGCCGATTGCTGGTTGACGAAAAACGACGTTGTCCTGTGGTCTTGTCGCGGTGAGCGCCGATCCTTCGATAGGATCCGTCGATCGCATCGTGGATGCGTAGATTCCCACCGCTGCCGTCCTGTGATCTATGCTGCGGCCCCAACTTCGGAGCGACCGTGACCCAGCTTCTTCTCGTCCTGACTGCGTGCAGCTTTTTGACCGGCGGCGGCGCCGAAGAACAAGCAGACGACGTCGTCGACACCGCGGCCGAAGCCCGTGCCAAGAAGAAGGCCGACAAAGCAGCCGAAGACGCCAAGCCCAAAGAAAAGCTGAAGGGCCCCCTGATCTTCCCGGCCAAGCCGTCCGGGCCCGACGCGCCCGAGGCCAAGATCACCGCCAGCCAGTGCAACGACATGACCGACGGAGGCCCGCTCGACAAGAGCGGGTGCTTCACCGCCACCATCGAGTGCGACACCTCGATCATCGGCCACACCCGTGGCGGCACCCAGCTGCTCGACACCCGCTGGTACGAGAAGAACTACTGCTGGCCCGCCACCGAGATGAAGGACGGCGGCGACGAGCGCCTGTACCACTTCCGCTTCCCCGACGAGGGCAAGTGGCGCGCGCGCGTCACCCTCGATTCACCGTGCGCCGACCTGGACGTCGCGATCTTCAACTGGGACAAGCCCAACCAGTGCCCCACCGGCAAAGAAGAGGGCCTGTACGAGTGCGAGATGAAGCGCCAGAAGGGCACCAAGCGCGAGGTGGTCGAGGCCGTGACCGACGGCGGCCGCCTCCGCGACTGGGTCATCGCCGTCGAGGGCGTGAAGGACGAAGAAGGGCCCTTCTCGCTGACGGTGCAGTGCGTGAACGACGTGAAGTTCTAGCAGCAGGCTCGGTGAGGGCCTTGGGCAGGCGAGACGCCTGCCCCACGCCGCCCTACCGCCGCCGCCGCATCCACAGCGGCAGGGCCAGCAACAACCAGCCCGCACCGCCGCTGCTGTTGTCGCAGTCGCAGCCCTGGCCCGTCGGGGTCCAGCCGGTGTCCGGGATGTACTCGGTGACCTCGCGCTCGTTGTCGGGTGAGAAGTCGTCGATGTCCGAGTCGGCGTCGCTGTCGGCGTCCGAGTCGGCATCGCTGTCGCTGTCCGAGTCCGAGTCGACGTCGGCGTCAGCGTCTCCGACATCGTCGCTGGGGTCGAGCGGGTCGCGCCCAGTGCTCACCTCGACGCCGTCGGAGGTGCCCCCACCGTCGGTGTCGACGTTGTTGGGGTTGGTGCCGTAGGTCTGCACCTCGTCGCCGTCCGACAACGAGTCGCCGTCGCTGTCGGGGTTGTTCGGGTCGGTGGCGTGCACCAGGACCTCGCTGCCGTCGTCCAGCCCATCGTCGTCGCTGTCGGCATCGTTGGGGTCGGTGCCGTACAGGCCCGTCTCTTCGGCGTCGGTCAGGCCGTCGCCGTCGGTGTCGGTGGTGTCGCCGACGTCGTCGTCGGGGTCGAGAGGATCGGTGTTGTTGACGACCTCCAGGCCGTCGCCCACGCCGCCGCCGTCGGTGTCGCCGTCGTTGGGATCGGTCTGGTGGATGTGGACCTCGTCGCCGTCGTTCAGGCCGTCGTCGTCGGAGTCCTCGTCGTTTGGGTCGGTGCCGAAGACGGCCTCTTCTTTGTCGCTCAGCCCGTCGCCGTCGGTGTCGGGGTCACCCAGGATGTCGTCGCCGCCGTCGTTGGGATCGGTGAAGTCGATCAACACCTCGACGCCGTCTTCGACGCCGCCGCCGTCGGTGTCGTCGAGGTTGGGGTTGGTGGCGTGCAGGTCGACCTCGTCGCCGTCCGACAGGCCATCGTCGTCGGAGTCGGCGTCGAGCGGGTCGGTGGCGTGCACATCGATCTCGTCGCCATCATCGAGGCCATCACCATCGGTGTCGGCGACGAGCGGGTCGGTGCCGTGGGTGTCGAGCTCCTGGCCGTCGGTGAGGCCGTCGCCATCGGTGTCCTCGACGTTGGGATTCGTTCCCAGGTCGAGCTCGACGTCGTCGTCGACGCCGTCGCCGTCGGTGTCGGCCAAGCAGGGATCGGTGCCCCCGCTCACCTCGTCGCCGTCGAGCAGGTTGTCGCCGTCGGTGTCGGCGATGATGGGGTCGGTGCACCCGTCCTCGTCGCCGTCGAGCAGCCCATCGCCGTCGGTGTCGGCGACGTTCGGGTCGGTGGGGCCGGCCACCTCGACGTCGTCGTCCAAGCCGTCGGCGTCGCTGTCGACCAGGTTGGGATCGGTGCCGTGGGTGTTCACCTCGTCGCCGTCGAGCAGGTTGTCGCCGTCGCTGTCGTCGATGAGCGGGTCGGTGCCATGGGTGTTCACCTCGGGCCCGTCATCGAGCCCGTCGCTGTCGGTGTCGGCCAGGTTGGGGTCGGTGCCGTGGGTGTTCACCTCGTCGCCGTCGAGCAGCCCGTCGTCGTCGCTGTCGTCGTCGCGGGGGTCGGTGACCCCGTTGACCTCTTCGAAGTCGGTGAGCCCGTCGTTGTCGGTGTCGGCGACGGCGGGGTCGGTCTCGCCGGCATCCAGGATGCCGTCCATGTTCAGGTCTTCTTCTTGGTTCAGCAGGCCGTCCAGATCGCGGTCGGCCAGGGGGCCGTCCAGGTCGTCGGCGTCGATCCAGTTCGCGATGCCGTCGCCGTCGCTGTCGCCGGTTCCCTCGACCACGTCGTCGGTGCCGTCGCCGTCGGCGTCCTGGTCGAGGTAGTCGGGAATACCGTCGCTGTCGGTCTGCCTGGGGGTGCCGCACCGGTCGCTGACGGCCGCCTCGACGGTGTCGCTGATGCCATCGCCGTCGCTGTCGGTGTCGGACCAGTTGTCCAGGCCGTCGCCGTCGATGTCGTCGGCGAGCCCGCTGGCGGCGGTGTCGGCGAGCTCGACCTGGGTCAGGATGTCGTCGGCGTCGGGGTCGGTGCTCACGAAGTGGGCCAGCTGTCGGGCGCCGAGGTCACTCGGGGTCAGGGGAATCGTGGCCTCGGGCAGCCCCGGATCGACCCAGCGGATGTGCACGATGTAGCCCTCGTCGGGCCCGCCGATGCCTTCGAGTCCGTAGTGCAGGATGGGGCTCGACTGGCTGCCGTGCCCGCGGCCTCCGTTCACCTCGATGCGCGGCGAGCGGCTGCCGTCGTTCAGCGACTCGAGCCAGGCCGACGCCCCGATGTCGTCGCGGATGGTCGGGTCGGCGGCACAGGTGCCCGAGACGTCGGCCCACAGGCGCATCTGCAGGTAGTTGTTGTCGCCCGAGTCGTTGTGATCGTTCTCCCAAAGGATGTTCTGCGCGCCGATGCGGCTGGCGTAGACGTCCAGGTCGCCGTCCAGGTCGACGTCGACGAAAGCGATGCCCTCCTGGTCGCGATCGGTTCCGCTGATGCCGTGGTTGTCGCGATCGAAGTCGCCCGGGTTGCCGTCGAGCAGCTCGTTGTTGAACAGGTGACCGTCGTGGTCGTCGCTGATGATGAAGTCCATGTCGCCGTCGTTGTCGACGTCGCCGCAGTCGACGTCGTCGGACTGGTCGCGCGCGTTGTCGAGCGTGTCGTTGGCGCTGAACGTGTTGGTGCTGCCGTCGTACTCGTACAGCTGGGTGCGGCCGTTGCCGTGGTCGTTGGTGTAGGCCGCGTCGAAGGTGCCCCGGTTTCGCGTGTCGCAGAAGACGATGCCGCCCTTGTTGCCGTTGGGCGCGTCGGGGTTCACGCTCTGGTTGGCCAGGAAGGTGCGGTTGGCCTGGTTGGCGTAGAAGACGAACTGGCTGGGCTGCCGCACGCCGATGTCGACCCACCCGTTGTCGTCGTAGTCGCCCGTGGCCAGGAAGTCGCCGTTCTCGCCGGTGATGCCCAGCCCGATGGTGGTGCCGTCCACCTCGGTGAAGCCCGGCGTGCCCGAGCCGTCGTTGACCAGCACGCGGACGACGTGGGCCTCGTTCTCGATGACCACGTCGAGCCAACCATCGCGGTCGATGTCGATGACGGCCATGCCCTCCATGTTGTTGCTGGTGAGGCCAAGGGTGGTGTGTGTGATGTTGGCGGCGCCGGCGTTGCCGAAGTCCCACGAAGGCGGCCCGTTGCCCAGGTAGATCTGGAATGCGCCGCCATCGACGCGCAGCAGGTCGACGAAGCCGTCGTTGTTCAGATCGCCGCTGGTGACCGCGCGGTTCACGCTATTGCCTGCCATGCCCGAGGCCTTGGTGGCCGTCACATCGGTGTAGACGGTGGCCGAGACCGACCCCGTGCACCCGTGCTCGAACAGGCGCGTGCCCTGGTTGCCGGCCTGAACCAGGATGTCCGGGCAGTCGTCCTGGTTGAAGTCCAGGATGGCCAGGCCGTCGCCGACGCCGTTGGGCCCCGCCAAGCCGTACTTGGTGGTCTGCTCCGAGAAGTCGGCGGCGAGCACCAGTCCGGGAAGACCGAGGAGCACCGACGAGAGAACCATGGGGGACATGCGCATGTGGGCAGAATCGCACGGCCGCCGTCGGTTCGCCAGCGTTGTCGTCCGCGACGCTACGGGGCGCGCATCCACACGTCGCGCTGCGGGAAGGGGATCTCGACACCCTCGTCGGCGAAGCGCTTGTAGATGTCGGTGTTGAGCCTGTCTACGATGGACGGTCGCTTGAACGGCGGCGCCCAGACCATGAGCCGGAAGTCCAGGCTGCTGTCGCCGAACTGGCGAAAGAGCACCACCGGTTCGGGGTGTCGCTCGATGGCGTCGCAGTCGGCCGCGGCCTCGAGCAGGATGGTCTTGACGTGGTCGATGTCGCTGCCGTAGGCCACGCCCACGTCGACGTGGATGCGGGCCTTCTCGTAGGGTCCGCCGCTCTCGTTGACCAGCTGGTTGTTGGCCAGCACCTGGTTGGGCACGATGACCTCGATGTCGTCGAGCGTGACCAGCCGCGTGGTGCGCATGCCGATCTCGGTGACCCTGCCCCGCACGCCGCCCTCGAGCTCGAGCCAGTCGCCGAGCTTGAAGGGCGCCTCGGCCAGGATGAACAACCCCGCCACCACGTTGCCGAGGGTCTCTTGGGCGGCAAAACCCACAGCGATGCCCAGGATACCGGCCGAGGCGAGCCAGGCCGTGAGGTCGACGTTCCACGCCAAGAAGAACGCGTACATCGCCGCGCCGACCACCAGCGTCTTGCCACCCATCTCGAAGACGGGCGTGGTGCGCGGCTTGACCCAGCTGAAGCGATCGCTGTGCTTCTCGAGCCCGTGCAGCACGACGTGCACGGTCTGCCAGCCGGCGTAGCCCCACGCCAGCACGATGACCGACAGCAGCAGCCCTCGCGTGCCCCGAAACAGGCTCTCGTGCACCTGCAGCGAGGCCATCGCCTCGATGAGCGCGACACCTGCGATGGTGAGCGCCACCGGGCCGGCGATCTCTTCGACGATCTGGTCGTCGAACTCGTTCTCGGTACGGGCGGCCAGGCGGCCGAGCAGGCGCCGGATCGCCATGCCGCATAGCAGACCCAGCGAGATGCCGCACATGGCGAGCAAGCTGGCTTCGACCATGGGCATGCCGCGGATCAGGGTGGCGAGGGCGTCGAGGTCCAAGGCGTTCTTCCGTCGGTCGAGGAGGCCGGCTATGCTAACCGGATGCGCCCTCTGCTCCCCCTGCTGCTCGTCGTTGCTTGTTCTCCCGCCAACGAGCCCGTCGAGCTGGATCTGACGGCCGCGCTCGGACCGACCGAGGCGAGGGCCGGCGTGCTGCACGACGAGCGGGCGCTGTTTGCCGGTGTCGCGGCCGAGGGGCGACCCGGTGACGTGATGCTGGTCAACGACCGCGTGCGCTTCGTGGTTCAGGGCGCCCGCGACGGCAGCTACTACGTGCAGCAGGGCGGCGGCGTCATCGACGCCGACATCGTGCGCACCGACGGCGACCCCGGGCGCGACATGGTCGAGGAGTGGATGGTGATGGCCGGCCTGGGTCGGCTGATGGATGCCGAGCAGGTAGCCGTGGTCGAAGATGGTGTGGGCTCGAGCCGGGCGCGTGTCGTCGCCGAGGGCCCGGAATCCGCGATGGAGCTCATCACCGGCGCACTGGGCAGCCCCGACCTCATTCGCGACACCGGCATGCGCATGCGCACCGAGTACTCCCTGCGCCCAGGCTCGTGGTTCCTCGAGGTCGAGACCACGCTGACCCCCGGCGACGACGTGGACACCCTGTTGCCGGGGGCCATGCTGATGGGCTCCAGCGAGCGCTTCGAGCTGTGGGATCCCGGCGCCGGCCGCGGAGCCTTCACCGGCAGCGGCCGTCCCTGGACGGGGTACGTGGGCATGCGCAACGACGGCGCCGCGGCGATCTTCGCCGAGCCTGGGGAGTACGTGGACACCGGGGGCCTGGCGCTGCTGGCCGACCTCGCGGGACTCGCCGGCGGCCTCACCGAGCCCATGCAGCTCACCGCCGGTGAGCCCCAGAGCTTTCGCTTCTACTACGGCGTGGCCCCCGACCTGGCCACGCTGACCGATGCCTGGTTCGATGTCACCGGCGAGGCCCACGAAGAGCTCGCCGGCACGGTCACTGCCCCCGATGGAAACGTGGCCGGGGCCCGCGTGCACATCGACGTCGACGGCAGCCCCTACACCCTCGCGGTGACCGATGCCGACGGGGCCTTCTCGGTGCGCGTCCCGGCCGGCTCCGCGGCTACGGCCACCGCGGTCGGGCGCTCCACGGGCCGGCACGGTCCGCTGGCGGCCGGCTCTCCTGCCTACGGGCCCTACGCGGCATCCACCGTGCAGCAGGCCACCCTCGATGCCTGGGACGCTCAGGTGGCGCTGCCGGTCGCTGAAGGGAGGGGTGTCGGCACCCCAGAGGCCCCCCTGCAGCTGGGGGAGCCCGCGGTGCTGGACCTGGACTGCGGCGGGCCGTGTGCCGCGTGGCTGCGCTTTGCCGGGCCACGTCCCGAGGTGGACGAGTCGCTGTCGCCGGGCTTTCCCGGTGGCGATGCCGCGCAGGGCTGGGCCGGGGGGGACGGGCGGATCTCGATGGCGGTCGAGCCCGGAGACTACGAGCTGTTGGTTCACCGCGGCAGCCGCTTCGAGACACACAGCCAGTCGGTCACGTTGGTGGCGGGCCAGTCCACCGCGGTGTCCGTCGACCTCACCCCCGCCTACACCCACGACGGCTGGCTGCTGGGCGACCCTCACAGCCACGCGGCACCCAGCAACGATGCGGCCATCACCATGTCGGATCGCCTGATCACCAGCGCGGGCAGCGGCATCCAGGTGCACTTCGGCACCGACCACGACAACATCGCCGACTACAACCCCATCGCTTCTGGGGTGGGCGTCGACGAGCATCTTCGCAGCGTCATCGCCGACGAGGTGAGCAGCGTGGCCCGCGGCCACTTCAACGCCTACCCGCTGATGCTCCAGACCGACGCCCCCAACAACGGCGCCTTCCTGTGGTGGAGCGAGACCCAGGTCACCACCACCCAGCAACAGATGGACGCGCTGCGCGAGCGCCACGGCGACATCGTGATCCAGAGCAACCATCCAATGGACTCGGGGCTGGCCAACCAGGCGGGTTGGACGCCGGGCTTGGTGTCGCGGGCCGAGCGCTGGACCACAGACATCGACGCCGTGGAGCTGTGCAACTCGGGCAACTGCGAGGACACCTGGGACTTCTTTGTCGATCTGGTGCAGCGTGGGGTCGACGTGGTTCCGGTGGGCGTGAGCGACAGCCACGGCCACACCTCGGGCCACCTGGGCATGTCGGCGACCTTCCTGGCCTCTCCCAGCGACGAGCCCGGCAGCTTCACCGACGCCGACCTGCTGGCCACCATGCGTGCGGGCGAGGTCATCGTGACGCGCGGACCGTTCATCGACAGCAGCATCATGCCGGGGTCGCGCTTCAGCGAGCTACCTGCGTCGTCTTGGGACGTCGAGGCGCTGTCCCCCAGCTGGATCGTGGTCGATCAGCTGGAGCTGTGGGGCAATGGCGAGCTGCTCGAGACCGTCGACGGGTCTACGGCCAGCTTCGACCTGGTGAGCACCGGTCCCGCCTGGTGGGTGGTGGTGGCCCGAGGCGCGACCCCCATGCAGCCGGTCGACAGCCGGACGCCGTTCGCCATGACGGCACCGGTGTACTTCGACCCCGATGGGGGCGACTGGGAGGGGGTGCTCCCGCCGATTCAGGTGGAGTGATCGGACAGCGGCCGGCTCAGACGGTGGAGTGCCCCTGCGACGCCACGCCCTCGTGCTGGTCTTCGGCCATGTCGGCGGTCTCGGCCGAGCGCTTCCAGTCGCTGAACTCTTCGCGGCCGCCGCGCACCGACCAGTCGGAGTCGATGGTGATCACCGAGCTGATTCCGCCCCGAGGACGTAGGCGCATGACCAGGCGCAGGCGCTTGGGCTCGTAGACGTTCATGAGGTCTTCGAAGATCACGTTGGCCAGGCGCTCGTAGCTTCCGAGCTTGTTGCGGAAGGCGTCTTTGTAGACCTTGAGCGACTTGAGCTCGATGGTCCACTTGCCGGGGTAGAAGGTCAGGTGGATGGTGCCGAAGTCGGGCTGGTTGCCCACACCCATGAAGGTGAACTCGGGAATGAAGATGCGCTGTTCGTACCCGTCGTTGGCCGGGTCGGGGATCTTCTCGAGCAGGTGGGCCTCGCTCCAGTGGGAGTTGGGCATCAGCTGGGCTTCTTGGACGGCTTCGGTGTGCTCGGCGCGACGCTCGGCCTTGATGGCCTTGAACACGTACTTGCGTTCGGTGGGCTCGAGCTCCCGCAGGGCGTCGAGGGCAGAGGTGATGCGCGCGTCTTCGGTCATGCCGGTCTCCAAATGGAAGACCCCTGGGTGTAACGCGGGCCCGTGAGCCTTCAACGGTTATGCGCGCGCATGTCCCTGCCACACATCGCCATCATCGGCTGCGGCACCATGGGGCAGGCCATCCTCGGTGGCCTGCTCGACACCGGTGTCGTCGTCCCCGAACAGATCCACGCAAGCGTCCGGCACGCCGACAAGGCCGCCCGGCTCCGAGACCGCTTCGGCATCGACGCCAGCACCGACAACGCCGCCGCCGCTGGCGCTGCCGACATCGCCCTGCTGTGCGTCAAGCCTCAGGCGGCGCACCGGGTGCTGTCCCAGCCCGAGCTGGTGGCGGCCCTGCAGGGCAAGGTGCTCATCAGCATCTGTGCCGGCGTTCGCAGCTCGCAGCTCGACTCGTGGCTGGGTGACACCGCGGTTCTGCGCGCCATGCCCAACACCCCCAGCGTCATCCGCGAGGGCATGAGCGTGGTGACGCCAGGCCCAGGTGCCACCGACGAGCATGTGGCGACCGCCGTCGAGATCTTCAACGCCGTGGGCCGGGTGCGCGTGCTCGAAGAAAAACACCTCGATGCGGTCACGGGACTGTCGGGCAGCGGGCCCGCTTTCGTCTGCGTCATCATCGAGGCACTGGCCGATGGCGGCGTGATGATGGGCCTTCCCCGCGACGTGGCGGTCGAGCTGGCCGCTCAGACCGTGCAGGGTGCGGCCCGCCTTGTCCTGGACTCTGGGTTGCATCCTGCAGCCCTGAAAGATCAGGTGACCACCCCGGCTGGGTGCACCATCGCGGGCCTGTTGATGATGGAGGACCGTGGAATCCGGTCCACGCTCGCACGAACCATCGAAGAGGCCACCAAGGTCGCCGGAGGCCTCGGTAGCGCCGAAGAGACGTGAACACCTCTGACGTGCGGTTGCATCCCGCAGCGGGATGTTGCATTCGCGAATGTGACGGTTTCGATCCCACTTTCCGCAAGACCGACAGTCATGAGGTGAAAAACCTGTTTGGACCGTTGCGGGTTTTCTGGTACTTCGTAGGTCGCCGGTCTTTCTGACCGGAGTTCTCTTGGAGGAGACAAACCATGAAGCTCTCGCAGCTCGTGCCCGCAGCGGCACTCCTGATGATGTTCACCGCCATCCCGACCGTGCAGGTTGGCTGCGGTGGTGACGCCGACGCTGACGCCGACGCCGACGCCGACGCGGACGCCGACGCGGACGCCGACTCCGACGCCGACGCCGATGCCGACGCCGACTCGGATGCCGACACCGACACCGGCGCCGCCTCGTAATCACGAGCAGGTACCGGAAGCGCCCGCGGGTCCCATGTGGACCTCGCGGGCGTTTTTCGTTGCATCCTGCTACTCTGCGGACGCTCGGAGGCCCGCCTTGAATCGGCACGTCGTAGCTTTCATGCTCCCCGCCCTGGTCATGGGCTGCTCGATGAACGAAGAGCAGTTCGAAGATGCGCGCATCGACGCGCGCTGCGCGTGGTCGGTCGAGTGCTATCCGGGGGTCTACTCCTCGCTCGACGAGTGCACGGCCGACTGGGGCGACGGCACGCCAAGCGGGCTCGCTTGTACCTACGATGCTGCGGCCGCAGCCGACTGCGTCGCCGGCCTTCAAGAGATGGAATGCCCCACCGATGGTGCAGCGCCGAGCTATCCAGAGGCCTGCGCCGTCGTGTACACCGAATGCACCGGAGCGGACCAGTAGGTCCAGGAGTCGACCATGAGCCAACGATTGCTGATCTTTCTGTCTGCATGCGCACTGATGTCGGGCTGCCTGGCCGAAGACAAGTTCGTCGAGAAGTCCATCGAGGCCGATTGCCTGTACCGCCAGGCTTGCCTGCCCGAGGCGGTGCTGACCTTCAACAACTGGACCGACACCCCGACCTGCCACCGCGACGCGCGCGACTTCTGGGAAGACCTCGGCGCCGCAGACGGTTGTGAGTACGACAAGAAGACGGCCAAGGCCTGTCTCAAAGCCCTCGAAGATCAGGCGATTTCCTGCCCAGGCGACGAGCTCACCATTCCTGATGTCTGCTTCAACAGCTTCGAGACGTGCTCGAGTGCCGAACCCGACACGACCGGCGACGATACCGGCGCCACCGAAGACTCGGGCGCCTAGCCCAGCGCTGGCCCCCGAGATCCCACTGGAGACCCGATGAGAACCCTCATCCTGGCCGCGGCCCTTGCCGTCGGCTCCCATGCCTTTGCGGGCACCCCGCGCGCGAGCAGCGAGTTTCGCGACGACGACGGCAAGCGACACGGGGCCTCGTTCGCCTTCGACGGACTGCTGCAGACCGGATGGGCCGAGGCCGCCGATGGCGCGGGCGAAGGCGAGTGGCTCGAGCTGCGCTTCGACCGCCCCACCCAGGTCGAGTCGATCTCGATTTGGCCCGGCAACCTCGAGCGCGGCAAGCGCTCGCTCAAGGAATATGGCCGCCCCAGCCTGGTCACCGTGACGCTCGAGACCTCGGGCCCCGAAGAGGAGTGGCCCACCAAGAAGGTGCGCATCGAGGATGGCGCCATCAACGGCCCCGAGCGCGTCGACATCCGCATCGAGGGCGAGGCCAAGAAGCTGCGCCTGCAGCTCGAAGAGGTGAACGGCGGCATTGTCTATGGCCACACCTTCATCGCCGAAGTCGCGGTGAACTTCGACCGGGGCGACACGCCGAAGGCCGTCGAACAGGCCCTCGAGTACGCCAGGAGCGCGGCCGCAACCAAGGCTCAAGAGAAGAGCGACGAAGAGGTAAAGGAGCTCTACGCCACCATCCAAGACGAAGAGACCCCCGAAGACGACGCCCGCGACGCGCTCAAGACCCTGATCGAGCGCGCGGCCGACGGCGCTTCCCACATCCGCAGCCGTGCGGCTCGCTACGTGCCGGCGGGGTACCGCATGTCGGCGCTGCCGCCTGACGAGACCGCCGTCGACGCGCTCATCAACCTGCGCGACCCCAACGGCATCCCCGGTGTCGAGCTGGCTTCGCTGCGCGCCCAGGGCAAGCTCGGCGGGTCTCTGGCGCTGAAGGCCCAGTATTTCTACGCCTACCAGGACCTCATCGGTGGCGCGCCGCCGCTGCCCGCCCCGTTTGGGGACACGGGCTGGGGCGAGGGAGCCATCCAGTCCTTGGGCGAGGCGCCGCAGATCGAGGTGTCGCCCTTCGGTCAGCCCCTGGTCGCCGACATCGGCAACCATCGGGTCACCCGGTACACCGACTCTGGAACCGTCGAGCGAAGCTGGGGCGCGAGCCCCGAGCGCGAAGACAAGACCGACCAGATCACCAACACCTGGGTGGGCGGCAAGCGGCGCTTCTACGTCGCTGGCAGCCCCCCCTCCACCAAGCCGGGCGCGTTCACCCTGCCGCTCGACGTGGCGATCGTGCCTGGCAAGGACACCCACAAGTTCGCGGTGCTCGACGCCGCGGGCCGCATCCAGCTGTTCGACGAGGGCGGCAACCCCGCGCTCGAGTGGAAGGTGCAGACCGAGGCTCCGCTCGAGTCGGGCGTCGGTGGACAGGCCTTCTTGGTGTGGTGCAAGGGGTCGCTGGTCGCGGTCTGGGGCTCCGAGGCCTTCGTCTACAACCTGTCGTCCGAGGAGGTGGGCCGCTTCGAGATCGAAGACGGTGCCCCGAGCGGCGCGGTTGGCCTCAAGAACGGCAAGCTGGGGCTCATCGTCGACCAGGAGCTGGTGCAGTACAGCCTGGACGGCTTCCGCCACGGCTCGATGATGGGGGACACGCTGCCCGACGGCTTCGAGAGCTGGGACGCCGACCTCGACGAAGAGGGGCGGCTGTGGGCCGTGACCGACACCGGCTGGGCGCTCAAGTACAAGAAGCCGGGCAAGCTCGACTTCAAGGTGCGCTTCACCGAAAAGCCGCTCGGGTACCTTCGTGTGGGCGTGTACATGGGCAAGGTCTTCCTGCTGCACGGCGACCACATCCAGGTCATCGACGCCCTAGAGCTGAAGCGCAAGGCTGAGCTGGCCGAAGCCGAGGGCGAGTGATCCTCTCGCTGGCGCTGTGGATGGCCTGCACCGGCAGTCCACCGCCGGCCGAGCCTGCGCCCACGGAGCCCGATCCGGTGGTGGACACGGAGCCGGAGCCGGAGCCCGAGGCCGCCGTGGGCCTGCCCGACGTGGCCTGGGCGCCGCCCGAGCGCGAACAGGCCTCCCAGGCGGCGGTACCGACCACCCCGGCCATCGATGCGGCTCGCGCCAGCTTGCTCGCCGTGGTGGAGGGCCACGCCCGCGACCCGGGCAACCCCTGGGCCGTGGGCCATGCCCTGCTGGCGCTGGGTCCCGAGGCCACGTTGAGCAATGGGCAGCCCGCGGTGGACCACCTGTTCGCCGAGTATGCCCAGACGGTCGACATCGAGGGCGAGACCGCGCTGGTCTTTCCGCGCTCCCGAGGCGACATCCGCATCGAGCCTCACAGCGACCTGCTGCTCAAGGCCTTCACCGAGATCGGGCTGAAGCCCGACCGCAAGGTCACCGTGCAGGGGGCCGAGCACGAGCTGGGGCAGCTGTACCGGCACTCGATGCGGCGGGCGTGGGTGCAGGGGTCTCGGGTGGGCTTCGACGACCACGACGACACCGCCTGGGCGCTGCAGGCGCTGGCGACCTGGGCGCCGAAGGATCAGACGTGGACGGCAGACGGCGGCCACGCCATGACCATGGACGGCTTCACCAGCTCGGTGGTCGCCAAGCTGCACGAAGAGAACACACCCCTGCACCTGGCCATGAAGCAGGACCGCAGCGTGCAGAAGCGCGGGCAGCACATCTTTGGCTACACCTGCGGTGGCGCCCACCTGTTTCAGGGTGCGGCGTACGCGGTGGGCAGAGGGTTTGGCACCGATCAGGACCGGGCCACCGTGGTCGCCGAGATCCCGCTGCTGTTCTGGCGGCTGCGCGACGAGCTCGCCCAGATCGATGCTGCCATACGCATCGAACCGAAGCTGTCTCCGCTGTTCGTCGAGCAACGGCTGAAGTTCCTGGGGCACTTCCTGGAGAGCACGCACAAGGCCAGCGCGATGGGCTTGTGGCAGCCCGACGAGGCCCAGAAGGCCGAGCTCGCCTTCGCGCTCGATCAGCTGGTGAGCACGGTGGACATCCTGCAGCGCATGGGCCTGTTCGACAAGCTGGCCGGCCTGCGAGAGGGGCAGGAACAGTTCTACCTCGATGTGGTTGGCGACAGCGCCCACGCGCTGCGAGGCCTGGATCTGGCCACAGGGAAGGGGACGGTCCTGTATTGAGCGCGTATGCTGCCCCCACGGACGACCCTGGGAGACGCCATGAATCATCCGCGACTGCGCTCGGTGCTGCTCGCTGCCCTCACCGCCGGCATGGGCACGGGGGTCGCCTGCTCGGGCGGCACGGTCGGTAGCCCCACCGACGACACCGCGACGGTGGACGACACCGGCGAGGGCCACACCGGCACCCCGCCGGCGACGCTCGCCGAGGTGTGCGCGGCCGACTCGCTGCTGGGCTTCTTCTCGATCACGCCGGCCCCGGACTACCTCTCCCTGCGCTCGATGGACGGCTACGACGAGACCGCGGCCCAGACCGAGCGCGAGACCTGGGGCACGGCCTGCGCCAACGCCAGCGACGCCACGGCCTGCACCACGACCCTGGCCGACACCTGGCCCAGCATGGCCGGGTGGGGCTACTGCGGCGAGGGATGCACCAACTACGGGCTGGTGTGGACGCGCGGCGACGAGGTGGGCCTGGCCGAGACGCCGGCCCAGGTGGCGGCCTTCTTTGGCGACATCGACGTGCCCGCCGAGGCGCTGTTCCTGGCGTTGGCCAGCGACTACACCGCCGAGTGCCTGAGCCTCGTCGAGGCGGGCGACGGCTGGGAGCTCGAGGCGAACTACCTGACGTCGGACTGCCCGTGGACCACCGAAGACCGTCGCATCGGCATCAGCGCGAGCGGCGAGCTGTCCGTGCTCGAGACCCTGAAGGTGAACGAGGATGGAGCCTGTGCCGGGCGCCGGCCCGACGGCCTGGGTCGCGGTTTCTGTGTGGTTGCCGATGCCGTGGGTGCACACCTGGCTACCCTGGCCCGCCTCGAAGCGGCGGCGGTGGTCGCCTTCGAGCGGCTGGCCGTCGAGCTCGACGAGCTGGGCGCGCCGAGCGAGCTGGCGAGCCGGGCGCGCAAGGCCGCCCGCGACGAGGTGCGCCACGCCAAGATGATGCGCGCTCTTGCGCGCAAACACGGTGTCCACGTGCCCGACATCGAGGTTCAGCCCGTTCGTGAGCGCTCCTTCGTGGCCTTCGCCCGTGAGAACGCCGTCGAGGGCTGCGTGCGCGAGACCTTTGGTGTCGCCGATGCCGCGTGGCGCGCGCAGCACGCGCCCACCCCCGCCCTGCGCGCGGTCTTTGCCCGCATCGCGAGGGACGAGGCCCGCCACGCCGAGCTGGCCTGGGACATCGCGGCGTGGGCGGCGACCCGTTTGAGCGCCGAGCAGAGCGACCAGCTGCGCGCCGAGATGAGCACCGCCTGGGCCGAGCTGTGCACCGAGCTGCGCGGCAGCCGGCCCGACGCCGTGCAGGTGGCGCTGGGTGCACCCTCGGCCGAAGTGGCGGTGCAGATGGCGACGTCGATGGCCCAGCAGCTGGCGGCGTAGCGGTCCCGAACGCCGGCGGCCGACCCCTCGAACGAGGAGTCGGCCGGTTCCAGAGACCCATAAGCCGGGTTCTGTGCCTCTCTCTGGTTGCCCGCGGAGAGGCGGAGATCATTCATCTAGGGCCTGCATTGCTGCAGGCCTCGAGCATCCTACCCGGAAGCTTCGGACGGGCCGCCCTCGAACGCTTCCCTATGTGGACTTGCTCCGGATGGGGTTTGCCTGGCCGCACCCGTCGCCGGATGCGCCGGTGCGCTCTTACCGCACCCTTTCACCCTTACCGGGGTCCCGAGGGACATCCCGGCGGTCTACTCTCTGTTGCACTTGCCTCCAGGTCGCCCTGACCGGGGGTTACCCGGCACCCTGCCCTGCGGAGCCCGGACTTTCCTCCCGCGCACGTGGCGCCGGCGATCCCCAGGTTCTCTGGAACACGGTGGTCCTAACCGGACGGGCGCAATCGGATACCATCCGCTCCTTTTACGGAGCGTGTGATGTCGGACATCAAGCAAGAAGCCCTCGATTACCACTACCTGGGACGTCCCGGGAAGATCGAGGTCAACGCCACCAAGCCGCTGACCACCCAGCGCCACCTGTCGCTCGCCTACACGCCCGGCGTGGCCGAGGCGTGCCGCCGCATCCACGAGACGCCGGGCGACGTCTTCAAGTACACCTCCAAGGGCAACCTGGTGGCGGTGGTCACCAACGGCACTGCGGTGCTGGGGCTGGGTGACATCGGGCCCGCGGCCGGCAAGCCGGTGATGGAGGGCAAGGCGAACCTGTTCAAGAAGTTCGCCGACATCGACGTGTTCGACATCGAGCTCGACAGCAGCAGCGTCGAAGAGATGCTCGCCATCTGCAAGGCCATGGCGCCCACCTTTGGCGGCATCAACCTCGAAGACATCAAGGCGCCCGAGTGCTTCGAGCTCGAGCGGCGGCTGCAGGACGCGGTCGACATCCCAGTGTTTCACGACGATCAGCACGGAACCGCGATCATCAGTGCGGCCGCGCTGCTCAACGCGGTCGAGCTGACGGGTCGGCAGATGTCCGAGGTGGTGATTGTGTTCTCGGGCGCCGGTGCCGCGGCCATCGCGTGCGCCAAGCTGTACTGCCTGCTGGGTGTGAAGCACGAGAACATCGTGATGTGCGACAGCAAGGGTGTGATTCGCCGCGACCGCGGCAACCTGCCTCCCAGCAAGGCCGAGTTCGCCACCGACCGCGACCTGAACACGCTGGCCGACGCCCTGAAGGGGGCCCATGCCTTCATCGGGCTGTCCGTGGCCAACGTGGTCTCGACCGAGATGGCCAAGTCCATGGGCGAAAAGCCGATCATCTTCGCCATGGCCAACCCCGACCCCGAGATCCCCTACGACCTCGCCAAGGCCGCCCGTCCCGACGCCATCGTGGCCACCGGGCGCTCGGACTACCCCAACCAGGTCAACAACGTCCTGGGCTTTCCCTTCGTGTTTCGGGGCGCGCTCGATGCCCGCGCCCGAAAGATCACCGACGCCATGAAGGTGGCCGCAACCCGGGCTCTCGCAGCCCTGACACGCCAGGATGTGCCCGACAACGTGCTCAAAGCCTACGGCGTGTCCGAGATGCGCTTTGGGCCTGAATACATCATTCCCAAGCCCTTCGACGCGCGCGTGCTCATGTGGGTGGCGCCGGCGGTGGCCAAGGCCGCCGAGGAGTCGGGCGTCGCCCGCGAGCCCATCGCCGACCTGGACGCCTACCGCGAGCACCTGCACCTGCTGGTCGAGCGTGCCCGCGGCCTGATGGCGCCGCTCATCGCTCGGGCCAAGGCGGCACCTCGTCGGCGCATCGTGTTCCCGGACGGCCCGTCCTCGGCGGTCATGCGCGCGGCACAGCAGCTGGCCCAGGACGGCATCTGCACCCCGGTCTTGCTGGGGCCGGAGTGGAAGATCGTGCAGCGGGCCGAGAACCTGGGCATCGACCTCACCGGCATCGAGATCGACGAGTGTGACCCGCGCCACGAGCGCTTCGACCGGCTGGCCGAGACCTACTGGAAGCGTCGGCAGCGCAAGGGAGTGACCAAGGCCGGCGCGCGCTCGGCGATGCGGCACCGCACGCTGTACGGCTGCATGCTGGTGAGCCTGGGCATTGCCGACGGCTTGGTGGGCGGCCTCAACCGCCCCTACCGCGAGACCCTGTCGCCGGCGCTGACCACGGTGGGGGTGCAGCCCGGCGCCAAGGTGGTCAGCGGCACCTACGCGATGCTGTTCAAGGAGCGGCGCATCTTCTTTGGCGACTGCACCGTCAACATCGACCCCGACGCCGAGACCCTGGCCGACATCGCGCTGAACACCGCGCGCATCGCCGAGACCTTTGGCGAGACCCCGCGCGTGGCCATGCTGTCGTACTCGGACTTCGGCGAGGCCCGCAAGGATCCTCGTGTCGACAAGGTGCGACGCGCAGTCGAGATCGTTCGCGAACGGCGTCCGGACCTCGAGATCGAGGGCGAGATGCAGGCCGATACCGCGGTCGACTGGAGCAAGATGCAGCAGCTGTTTCCGTTCAACAGCTTCTCGGCGCCGCCCAACGTGCTGATCTTCCCGGATCTGACCGCCGGAAATGTCGCCTACAAGTTGCTGAACACACTGACCGACGTCGAGGTCGTGGGGCCCCTGCTCACGGGCGTGGACGGTGCCGTCAGCGTGATTCCCACCGGCGCCAGCGTCGCCGAGATCGTCAACATCACCACATTCACGGTGATCGCGGCGCTCGAGAAGAAGGGCGGGGCCGCGGGCTGAAAGGGTGGGCCGGGCCGGACGGTCTGTAAACGCCCGGTAACCAAGCCGCGACGGCATTTACCGACCGCTTGTCAACGAAACTGCCCTCATGTCGTCTTCTAGAGCGAACCCCATCCAGGAGCTCGACATGAACCGCAAGCTGCTCGCCGCCACCGCCCTCTTTGTCTCCAGCACGGCCACCGCTGGACCGCTGGTCAACAGCGCGCGGGTGACCGGCAACCTCGTCACCGTGGCCGGCATGGGCAAAGGCCCGGGCGAGACGACCTGCTCGATCCTGGACGGCGACGAGCGCGTCTCGGTGCCCATCACGCTGGCCGAGATCACCGAGGACGACCGCTGCACCGTGGCGCGCAAGCATGTGCGTGACGCCAAGAAGGGCCAACTGTGAGCCCCTTCGAGCTGGACTGGCTGGGGGGCACGGCCGAGCGCCTGCACAACCGCCATGGCGGCGACCGCGTCGCGGCCGTCCCCTGGGAGCGGGTGCAGCAGGACCTCACGCCTCAGCAGCGCGACCGCCGGCGCATGATCTGGACGATGTCGGCGCACCAGGAGTGGTGTGCGGCCGGTGCCTTCTCGGCGCTGGTCACGGCGATGATCGATGCCCGGGCCCCGGTCGATCTGGTGGGCATGACCGGGCGCTTCGTGGCCGACGAGATGGTGCACACCGAGCTGTGTGCCCGCCTGGCCATGGCCTACGGCGGCGGTGCTCCACTACAGACCGACCCCGCAGCGTCCACGCCCGTGGTGGGCGAGGGCTGCGACGCGATGCAGCGCTTGCTCGAGCTGGCGGTGCGCGTGAGCTGCGTGGGCGAGTCGGTGAGCCTGCCGGTGCTGGCGGGCAACCTCGCCGCCTGCGACGACGACGCCACCCGCGCCGTGCTCAAGACCGTGGTCAAAGACGAGGGCCCGCACGCGCTGGTGGGCTGGCTGGTGCTGGACTGGGCTCTGCCGCGCGTCGATGAGGTCGAGCGCGAACGCCTGGGCGCCGTGGCGGCCGATGCGATCGACGCGTTGGGGACGGCTCTGGACGAGGCGGCCGGCGGAGAGCACGCCGCGCAGCGCATCCTGACACGCAAGGTGCTGCAGCCCCTGCGCGACAGGGGCGTCATCGTTCCTACACCTTGATCCAGCGCCGGCAGCCACGGCAGATCAGCAGCTCGACGCCGCGACGGGCGTCGGACAGCTGGCCCAGCGGCGGGATCTGGTGGCACACGACGCAGGCGTTGTGCCCGTCGAGCTCGGTGATGACCCGGCGCTTGCGGTGCCGCACCGCCTTGTACTGGGCCAGGACATCGCGGCGGGTCTCGCTCTCGACGACGTCGAGTGCGCCGGCGGCCGCGGCCACCGCGCTCTCGAGCCGGTCGATCTCGGGTGGGGCGGCCTTGCGGGCCTCGGCGAGCGTCTCTTCGGCGTCGGCGACGTCTTGTTGGGCCGCGCTCAGGGTGTCGGCGAGGTCTTCTTGCGCCTCGAAGTTCTCGAGCTGCTGGGTCTCGAGGTCGTCGAGGATGCTGGTGCACTGCGTGATCTGGCGCTCGGCGGCGTCGGGGTCTCCCTGCCCCATCTCGAGCGCGCGAACCGCGCCCGAGCGACGCTGTTCGTACGACTCGACCTCGCGCTTGAGGCGGCGTTCTTCGGCCTTGCCGGCGTCGACTGCCGCCTGGGCGGCCTGCAGCTTGGACTGAGCGGCGGCCAGCGCGGCTTCGGCATCGCCAACCAGCGCTCTGGCAGCGTCGAGCCCCTCTTGTGCAACGAACAGCTTCTCGTCGGCCTCGTAGACCCGGATGATCAGCTCGAGATCGGGATGCATCCACTCTCCGCGTGTGGTGGTGGGCCCACCAGGACTCGAACCTGGGACACTCCGGGTATGAGCCGGGTGCTCTGACCAACTGAGCTATAGGCCCTCAACGGCCTCGCCGGGCATGAGCCCGACGAGAGCGCCGGTACTACTGTTCCATGAACGCGCGAAGGCGCTTGGACCGGCTGGGGTGCCGCAGCTTGCGCAGCGCCTTGGCCTCGATCTGCCGAATGCGCTCACGGGTGACCTCGAAGTCCTGACCC
The DNA here is from genome assembly GCA_965216925.1 of Myxococcota bacterium. Lineage (GTDB taxonomy): Bacteria > Myxococcota_A > UBA796 > UBA796 > CAYYHT01. The sequence goes on from CBDCGT010000002.1 coordinate 964,564, forward strand.
ACCTCTTCGAGCGTGTGGTCGGTGGCCTGGCCGATGCCGAAGCGCAGGCGCAGGACGCGCTCTTCGCGCGGGGTGAGGGTGGCCAGCACCTTGCGGGTGGCTTCGCCCAGCGACGCGTTCACCATGTTCTCGCTGGGAGACAGGGTGGCCTTGTCTTCGATGAAGTCGCCCAGGTGGGAGTCTTCTTCTTCGCCGATGGGGGTCTCGAGGCTGATGGGCTCCTTGGCGATCTTGAGGATCTTGTGGACCTTCTCGACCGGCATCTCCATCTTGTCGGCGATCTCTTCGGGGCGCGGCTCGCGGGACAGCTCTTGCTGCAAGTGACGCTGCGTGCGGATGAGCTTGTTGATGGTCTCGATCATGTGCACGGGGATGCGGATGGTGCGGGCCTGATCGGCGATGGCGCGGGTGATGGCCTGGCGAATCCACCACGTGGCGTAGGTGCTGAACTTGTAGCCGCGGCGGTACTCGAACTTCTCGACCGCCTTCATGAGGCCGATGTTGCCCTCTTGGATGAGGTCGAGGAACTGCAGGCCGCGGTTGGTGTACTTCTTGGCGATGCTCACCACCAGGCGCAGGTTGGCCTCGACCAGCTCGCACTTGGCTTGTTCGGCCAGGGCCTCGCCGCGCTTGAGCTCGGCGGCGCTGTGGGCCATCAGGTCGCGCTCCATGCCGGTGCTCTTCTCGATCTTGCGGATCTTGCGCAGCTCACGGCGAACGCGGCTGTCGAAGTCGCGCCAGCGGTCTTCGGCGATGCCGGTCTTGGCGATGACCTCTTGGCCGGTGCCCTCGAGGTTGCGGCGAACCTGACGGATGGAGCGGCGCAGGTCGCGCACGGGGAGGCGTGCGTCGCGGGCGACGTACTCGATCTCTTTTTCGGCCTTGGCGATCCAGGTCCAGGCCTCTTGGATGCGCCACGACACGGTGGCGATCTGCTTCTTGGTGAGCTCGAGCGAGTCCATGTGCTCGTACAGGCCGTCTTCGGCTTCGAACATCACTTCTTCGGCTTCGCCCCGCTTCTTCTTGGACTTGGCCTTGCCCAGCTCGACGCGCGCGGCCAGCAGCACCTTGTTGAGCTTCTTGGCCTCGGTGTAGGCGTCTTCGAGGGACTGGCCCTTGCCCGTCTTGGTGGGGCGGGGCTTCTTGCCCGAGCGGATGGCCTTGGCGATGCGCTCTTCTTCCTTTTCGATCAGCTCTTCGATGAACTGAACGCCCAGCGAGCTGGTGAGCACGATCTGCTTGACCGTCATCTCGCCGTCTTCGATGCGCTTGGCGATCTCGATCTCGCCCTCGCGCGACAGCAGGCTGACCGAGCCCATCTTGCGCAGGTAGACGCGGACGGGGTCGTTGCTGCGGGTCGCGTCGGCGGCCTTGTCTTTGTCGGCCGTGCCCTTGCGCTCGGCCTCGGCGCGCTTGCGCTGTTCGTTGACGATCTCGATGTCCAGGTCGCTGAACATGATCATCAGGTCATCGAGACGGTCTGAACTCACCAGGTGCGTCGGCAAGTTCTTGTTCATCTCTTCGTACGTGACGTAGCCGCGCTTCTTGCCCATGCTGATGAGCTTCTGCACCTCTGAGAGGTCCTTCTGGGTCGTCATCGAACTGAACGCTCCTTCAAATCATGTCACTGGGCTGCAGAACACCTGCGGCACCGAGTAGAAACAGGGGCAATAGAGCAAAAGCCGTGCGCAACAAATCAGCAGCCACCCGCATGGGAAACGAAAAAAAGGCGGGCTGGTGGTGAATCGGAGTGCTCCAGGGGGGCCAGGCGTGCACTGTCTGGCGGTAACCAGACGTCAGTGGCCGTGTCAAGGGTCTTCGCCATTGGACGCCGCATTTCCCGTACCCTCCTCTTCGAGAAGGCGCACATAGGCGTCGACGTCATTTTGCCGAGAAGCCAGGGACAAAGCGCGAATGCGTGCCCTTAAATCGGCCTGATCCCGCAGCGCGCTCGCCATCGCCTCTCGATCGCCCTTGCGGCCGGCGTCTTTCACCTCGACCGTCAGGCGGGCCAGCCGGGCCTCGCGTCGCGGACGCCCGAGCTTGTCGAGCATCTGGCACATGGCGAAGCGGGCCTCGGGCTCTTTGTACAGCTCGGCGCGGGCGACGATGGCGGACAGCGTACGTCGAATTCCGTCGTCGCGGGTCTCTTCGAGCACGGCGGCGGTGGTGTCGCCCATGGCCAGGCGCGCGACCACGGCCCGCACGTCGGGGTTGTCGTCGAGCAGCATGGGGTCGGTGATGGTGACGACGTCGGCCACCTTGTCGTAGCAGTGCACCAGCAGCCACAGCACGTGCACCATCTCGCGGGTGGGCTTCCAGCCGGGCGGGGGCTGTGGTGGCATGGGAGGGCCGTCCTCTTCCCAGGGCGGTCGATCCTGGTGGGCGGAGGACCGGCTTGCTGACTGGCGCTGCTGCCGCACGCGCTCGAGGAGGGTCGCTTCATGCATGCGTGCGCTTCGTGCAACTAGTGAGATCAAGTCGCCGGGGAGCTCCACCAGGACGGGGAGGAGGTCGTTGAGAAGGTTCTCGATCGCGACCGGATCGTCGACCTTGGCCAGCTCGTGCTCGACGACCCACTGGATGAGCGGGGTGGTGTGCTCGAGCGCGTCGAGCATGGCGCCGACGCCCTTCTCGCGCACCAGCTCGTCGGGGTCTTTGCCTCCGTCGAGCTGCAGCCGACGCGCGGACATGCCCGCCTCGACCACCAGCGGCAGCGACTTGGCGGCGGCACGTGCGCCGGCGGTGTCGGCGTCGAGCAGCAGGATGAGGTTGCGGGACATGCGGCGCAGCTTCTCGAGGTGTTCGCGGGTGAGCGCGGTGCCGCAGGTGGCGACCGCCTCTTGGATGCCGGCCTGGTGCATGGCCAACACGTCGAAGTAGCCCTCGACGATGATGGCGCGGTCGACCTTCTGGATGGACTGGCGCGCCATGTCCAGGCCGTAGAGCACGCTGGACTTGTTGTACAGCCGGGTCTCGGGGGTGTTGAGGTACTTGGGGCCCTCGCCGTCGAGCAGGCGACCGCCAAATGCGATGACCCGGCTGCGCTCGTCGCGAATGGGAAAGAGCACGCGGTTGCGGAAGGTGTCGTAGTAGCCGGAGCCGCTCTGGCGCGTCTTGGCCAAGCCCACCTCGGCTAGCTGGTTGGGGCTGTAGCCTTGCCGGTGCATCGCATCGAGCAGCGTGGACCACTCGTCGGGCGCGAAGCCGACGCGGGCGGTGCGCGCGATGCCGGCGTCGAGCCCGCGGTCTTCGAGGTAGGCGCGGCCGGGAGCTCCTTCGGGGCGCGTCCACAGGGTGGTCTCGAAGAACTGGGTGGCCGCCTCGAGCACGTCGTAGGCATCGGCGCGGGCCTTGATGCGGGCGAGCTCGTCGGGGGTGAGCTCGCGCTCCTCGATGGTGACGCCTGCGGGGCCGGCGAGCTCTTTGACCGCCTCGATGAAGGACAGGCCCTCGATCTCCATCATGAAGCGAAAGACATCGCCGCCCGCCTGGCAGCCGAAGCAGTGGTAGATACGCTTGTCGGGCACCACGTGGAAGCTGGGCGTCTTCTCTTGATGAAAGGGGCACAGGCCCTTGAAGTCGCGCCGCCCGCGCGAGAGCTTCACGAAGCGCGACACGACCTCGACGATGTCGGTGCCGTCCCGGACCGCGTCGATGGTGTGGCGTGGAATGCGCATCGGGGCTTCTAACCCTTGAGGGAGGATCCCGTGTGGGGCAGGCGGCTCGCCTGCCGAGTCGGTCGGGCAGCCCTGGCTACGCCACCGCCTTGCGCAGCTCGGCCTCGTCGCTGATCGCGTCGCTCACGCGGCCGATCTTGGCACCCACCTCGCGCAGCTTGCCCACCAGGTGCTCGTAGCCGCGATCGAGGTGGTAGATGCGCAGCACCTCGGTCAAGCCGCCCGCAGCGAGTCCAGCCATCACCAAGGCAGCGCTGGCGCGCAGGTCGCTGGCCATGACCGCCGCCCCGGTGAGGCCACCGTTGCCCACGACCGTGGCGCTGCGCCCGTGCAGCTCGATGTGGGCGCCCATGCGCACCAGCTCGGGCACGTGCATGAAGCGGTTCTCGAAGATGGTCTCTTCGATGGTGCTGGTGCCGTTGGCCAGGGCGGCCACGGTCATCAGCTGCGCCTGCATGTCGGTGGGGAAGCCGGGGTGTGGCTCGGTGCGGATGTGGAAGGGCTGGAGCGGCTGATCTCGGCGGATGCGGATGGTGGTGGGGCCCACCTCGATCTCGCAGCCCGCGTCGCGAAGCTTGCCGATGACCGAGCCCAGCAGCTCCGGCCGCGTGTCGGTGACCACGACGTCGCCGCCCGTCGCCGCGACGGCCGCCAGGTAGGTGCCTGTCTCGATGCGGTCGGGCAGGATGCTGTAGGGCCGGCTGGCCGGGGTGAGCCGGGGCACACCCTCGATGGTCAGCGTGCTGGTGCCGGCACCCTCGATGCGCGCGCCCAGCGTGGTGAGGAAGTTGCAGAGATCGACGATCTCGGGCTCGCGAGCGGCGTTGTGGATGACGCTGGTGCCGTCGGCGAGCACCGCCGCCGTCAGGATGTTCTCGGTGCCGGTGACCGTGGGCACGTCGAGGTGGATCTCGGCGCCGCGCAGGCTGGGGGCGGTGCCGTGGATGTAGCCCCCCGAGAGCTCGAACTTGCAGCCCAGGGCCTCGAGGCCCTTGAGGTGCTGGTCGATGGGGCGAACGCCGATGGCGCAGCCGCCCGGCAGCGAGACCTTGGCCTCGCCGTGGCGGGCCAGCAACGGACCCAGCACCAGCACCGATGCGCGCATTTTGCGCACGACGTCGTACGGAGCCTCGGAGAAGGCGATGCGCGTGGTGTCGAGTCGAACGGACTGGCCAACCAGGCTGGGGCAGCCGATGCGGCCCAGCAACGACAGGGTGGAGGACACGTCGGCCAGCTCGGGCACATTGGCCAGGCGGTGCTCACCAGGCGCCAGCAAGGTGGCGATGAGGATGGGCAGTGCGGCGTTCTTGGCGCCTGAGATCGGGATCGATCCATGCAGCTGCTGACCGCCCTCGATGACAATTTTCTCCATTCGGGAGCACTCCGTGGGGCAATGTGCGCGGTAGGTAGGGGATTGTAGGGCGTCGAGCAAGGCCCGACTGCAAACGGATGATGCGACCGACGTGCCAACGCCGGAAATCCCGCAAATCCCGCTCGTTCGCACCAGATCGCAAGGATCGCAATGAATCTGCCCCCGTGCTCCGTCTACTCCCGATGTCATCGTTCGATGATCGATAGAGGAGCGCAGGCTTGATCACGGCCCTGCTCACGCTCGCCTCGCTGCTGGCCCACGCGGGCGAGCACGCCGGCATTCCGGTCGATGCGGTGGGCGTGTTGGGCGAGCCGGTGTTCCTGGAGCCCGGCTGGTCGGCGCCCATCCTGGACGACCAGCGCGGCCACGTACGGGTGTACGTGCACCGCGACCCCGACGACGTCTCGGCGTGGTTCGCCAGCTGGTCGGCCAAGGCCGGCGATCTGCCGCCGCTCCCGCTGGGCGCCCAAGAGTCGGTGGGCAATGGGCACACCATCGCGGCCTTTCGGGACGGCAACATCGCCGTGGTGGTCGAACGCCCCGGAGGCGGAGCGCTCGATCTGGCCACCCGGCTGATGCTCTCGGTCGAAGACGACGTGCCTTGGCCGCAGCCGCCCATGGTGCACGTCAACGGCGCGCAGGTCAGCGTCGATGGCATGTGGACCAACGTCGCCATTCGGCCGGCCCCGCGGGTCGACCCCAACACCTTCGTGCCCCGGCCGGTGCGGGTGGTGCCGCTGAGCACCAACGCGGTGCTGCTGGGCGACGAGCCCACCCGGCTTCGTGTCGTGGTGTGGGACCGCTATGGCCGACCGGCCTACACCGACTGGGCGCAGCCGGCGATCGTGGGCAACCGGTAGCAGGCCTAGCAGGCCGCTGAAATACTCGTTCCTCGCATTTCAGCGACCTGCTTCTACCATTGCCGGCACCGCCGCCTTCAGACTCGGCAAGTCCGGCCGCCGACTCGACGATTGAGTTTGGCCGGTGGTTTTCGTATTCTCGAGGAATCGCCGATTCGGCAGCCGGACCTGCCGAGGGCGGCGGATGCCTCGGTCGCAGCGCCCTGAAAAACCCGGCAAGCCGGGTTTTTCAGCACCCTGCTAGACGCCTACGAGCGCCGCGTCGCCTTCCAGTCGAGGCCGGGGTTGTCGAGCGCCCAGTCCAGGCGCTTGACCATGCCGCGCAGGCCCTCGACCTCTTTGAACGACACGCCGGCCTTCTGCAGGGCGATGCGCGTGGTGCCCGCCACCTTCTTGGGGGTCGCCGAGCGCGTGTAGCCAACCCGGTCGAGCAAGGCGACGATCTCGTCGACGGCGGGCTCGATGGCGGTGATGTCGGCGCGCGCGTCGCGGTGGCTGGAGCGGCGGGCCTGGGAGGTGGGCCGGGAGCTGCCGTGCCCGCCCACCAGGCGGCCGGTGGCGTGGATGCCGCGTCGCTGGGCCTCTTCGAACAGGGCGTGCGCGACTAGCAGCACCGCCTGCCCAAGGTTGAGGCTGGCGTGCTCGGGGGTGGGAATGCGCAGGATGCCCTGGCAGCGATCGACGGCGTCGGCGTCGAGGCCGTGGTCTTCGCGGCCGAACAAGATGCCCGTCACCACCTCGTCGCTGGTGTCGAAGGTGCTCGCCGCGACGGCGTGCGCATCGCGGATGTTCACCGCCGTCTTGCGGTGCCGAGCGGTGCTCGCCCACGCAATGTGCACGTCGGCCAGGGCCTCGTCGAGGGTGTCCACGATGCGGGCATCGGCGAGCAGATCGTCGCAGCCCGGCGACATCCAGCGAGCGCGCTCGGGGTCGTAGGCGGGCGGAGCCACCAACGTGAGCCGCGACAGGCCCATGTTCTTCATGGCGCGAGCCGCGGCTCCCACGTTTCCGGGGCGCAGCGGCTCGACCAGGATGATGACCGTGCGGTCGAGAGCGTTAGCTCCCACCTACTTGTCTCCGCCGCCTCCGAACAGGCCGGAGAACCACATCATGATGCGCGCGAAGATGCCGGGCTGCGGCTCTTCGGCCTTGGCCGGCACCTGGGGTGCCTCGGCCGGCGTGTCGGCGGGCTTGGCGTCTTTCTTGTCGTCGGCCTTTTCGTTCGATTTGCCGATGGACGGCTTGGCCGACAGGCCCGACTTGGGCATGGACAGCGGCGCGGGCGGCGCCTTGGCCTCTTCGGGCTTCTTCTTCTTCTTCTTCTTCTTCTTGCGACGGCTGGCGCCACCTTCGTCGGAGCCGAGCTTGAGGCGCGACTCGACCAGCTGGCCGGTGTCGCGGTCGCGGGCGGTCAGGTTGAGGATGCCTTCGCTGTCGATGTGGAAGGTGACCTCGATCTTGACCTGGCCCTTGGGGGCCTCGCGAATGCCCGAGAACACGAAGGTACCGAGCATCTCGTTCTCGGCGACGTACTTGGACTCGCCCTGGTAGATGCGCAGCATGATGGAGCGCTGGTTGTCTTTGGACGTGGTGAGCGTGCGCGTCTTGTAGTCGGGCAGCGGCTGGTTCTTGGCGAACAAGACGTGCATGGTGCCGTCGACTTTGTTGATGCCGATGGCCATCGGCAGCACGTCGAGCAGCGTCATGTCGTTCTGGCCGGACTTCGACGACAGGCTGTGCGCCATGATCGCCGCGCCGATGGCGACGGCTTCGTCGGGGTGCACCTTCTCGGAAGGGGGCTTGCCGATGAACTTCTCTAGGCTGCGGCGCACCAGCGGCATGCGCGACTGACCACCCACCAGCAGGATCTCGTCGACCTGTTCTTTGGTGGTGCCGGCCTCGCCAAGGATGCGCTCGCAGGTGTCGATGGAGCGCGAGACCAGATCGCCCGTGAGCTTCTCGAGCGTCTTGCGCGTGACTTCCATGTCGACGTGCACGGGGTCGCCGGCTTCGTCCTGGGCGATGGAGTCGAGCTGGATGCGCATCTCGGTGACGGACGACAGCTTGATCTTGGCGGACTCGGCGGCGTCACGGATGGCGGCGACGGCCTGCCGGTCGTAGGAGAGGTCGACGCCGGTGTCGTCGGCCACCTCGGACAGCAGGTGCTGCATGAGCCGGTCGTCGAAGTCGACACCGCCCAAGAAGGTGTCACCACCCGTGGCGATGACCTCGAAGATCTTGTCTTTGATGTCGATGATCGAGATGTCGAAGGTGCCGCCACCCAGATCGTAGATGGCGACGCGCTGGTTGAGCTTGCGGCCCAGACCGTAGGCGAGCGCGGCGGCTGTGGGCTCGTTGAGCACGCGCAGCACCTTGAGCCCCGCGAGCTTGCCCGCGGAGCGCACCGCTTGGCGCTGCCGATCGTTGAAGTAGGCAGGAACGGTGATGACCGCCTGATCGACTTCTTCGTCGAGCGCGTCTTCGGCGTTCTCTTTGATGTGGCGCAGCACGGCCGCCGAGATCTGCTCGAGGGTGAACACCTGGTCGCTCACCTTGATGAGCACCTCGGATTGTTCGCCTTCGACGAGCTCGTAGGTGAAGACCTGCTTGACGGAGTCCATTTGCTTGGACCCGTACTGACGCCCGATGAGGCGCTTGCTGCCGGCCACGACGCGCGAAGCGTCTTTCTTGCTGTACGCCCTGGCGTCTTCGCCGACGATACGGTTGCCTTGCTTATCGATCGCGAACACCGACGGAATGGTCTTTTGACCGTTCTTGTAGGTGATCAGCCGAGGCTTTCCGTTTTCGATGAAGGCCGCGCACGAGTTGGTCGTGCCCAGGTCGATCCCGATGGCCCTACCCATGTAGGTGTCACTCCACAATGCGGTCGTTGTGCGCCCGTAGGCACGTCGCGAGAGTCGATGGGATAGCACAGCGGCGTTTTGCCGGTCAATGAAGGTTGGACGGCTTCGCCAGGCTCCGCCCGGGGGTTAGCTTTCCAGCGGATGTCGCGGCGATGACCTGCCGCACGATGGAGGGGCCAATGGGGCGTCGGGGTCGCAAGCTGGCTGCGCGGTTCAAGCAAGCACACACCGAAGCCACCTCCGAGAAGGCGGCCGAGGACGCCGCCCGCGAAGCCCGGCTGCAGGAGGGTCAGCGGGCGCGCAACGAGCTGTTCGACGACCTGGTCGACTTTGCCGGCGAGCTCGGCTTCTTGCGCTGCGAACGGGGCGACTTCGGGGTGCGGCTGTACAACGGCGACAAGCTGCTTCACTTCGAGCCGATGGGCGAAGGCGACCGGGTGAAGGTCGTCTTCGAGAACTCCGAGAAGGGGCAGCACCGCTTGTTCCGCATCGCCGAGCTGGGTGGAAAGTGGGCGTGGAGCTTCATGCGCTATGGGCGCGAGGAGCGCTTGCTGTTCTTTGATGATGGCCTCGAAGAGCTGGCGATCCTGGGCCTGGGTCTCGAGCGCCCCGCGCAGAGCCCCAACGTCGACGCCGATGTTGCCGCGGGCGACGACGAAACCCCGTCCGACGACGAGGCGACGCGCGAACGCACGCTGTAGGGGGTACGCTGACGCCATGCGTGTACACGTCCTGCTCCTGACCGCGATCCTCGGTGCCTGTACGGGTGGGGATGCCGACGACACCGGAGTCGCCGAGACCGATGCAGATGCCGACGCCGACGCCGACGCCGATGCCGACGCCGACGCCGACGCCGACTTCGAGCTGCTGGACCGCTGCTCGGTCGAGGGCACCAGCACGCTGCCCGTCCAGGGCACGCTCACCTGCGGCACCACCACCAACTCGGCCGACTTCGACGGCTTCGAGCTGACCGTCGCGGCCGGCGACTGCGTGCACGTTCGCGCCGACAACACCGGAGCGACCACCGGCAGCAACGCCGACCTGCGGGCCATCCTGGTCGATCCCAGCGGTGACAAGGTCTTTGGCATCACCGACGACTTCAGCCAGCTCGAAGACGAGGTGGCGTGCACCACCGAGCCCTGGTCGGGCTTTGGCTGCCCCAGCGCGGGCGTCGCCATCGAGACGGCCGGCAGCCTGCAGCTCTTCGTGGGGCAGTGGTGGGGCGAGGCGGGGGGCGACACCTGCGACGACGACGCCGAGTACACGCTGTGGGTCGCGGTGAACGGCGTGGACGTGAGCCTGGCGGGGGCCCAGGTGCGGGACGATCAGCCGCTGCCCCAGGAGTAGGGGGCGCGAAGGCTCAGTAGATCGTCAGCTGCACGCTGCCGATGGCCCTCGCCGTGGCGGCCTCGACGCGAAACACCATGTCGTCGATGCGCAGCGCCTCGCCGGCCGCCGGGATGTGGCCCAGGCGATCGAGCAGCAGGCCCGCGATGGTCTCGTAGTCGCCGTCGGGCAGCTCGCGGCCGATGATCTGCTCGATGGCTTCGATCTCGGCGCGGCCCGGGATGCGCCAGCGGCCGTCGCCGAGCTTCACGATCCGGCGCTCGTCGCGATCGCGCTCGTCGCGGATCTCGCCCACGATCTCTTCGAGCAGATCTTCGACGCTGATGACGCCCACGCTGCCGCCGTACTCGTCGACCACCACCGCGAAGTGGTCGGCATTGCGGCGCATGTCGCCCAGCAGATCGTCGACGCGCTTGGTCTCGGGAACGTAGGGCACGGCGCGCGCGAGCTCCTGCACCTGGGTCTGGTCGCGGTTGCCGAACAGCAGGTCCTGGGCGTGCAGCACGCCCACGATGTTGTCGATGCGATCGCGGTACACCGGGATGCGGCTGTGCCCGCAGGACAGCGCCGTGTCGATGGCCACCTGCACGGGGTCGGTCGCGCGAACCGCCACCACCTCGACGAGCGGGGTCATCACCTCTTCGACCTGGGTCTCGGTGATCTCGAAGATCTGGCGGATCATGCGCTGTTCTTCGGGGTCGATGTCGGGGTCTTCGAGCAGCTCGAGGATCTCGGAGCGGGTCAGGCCCTCGGTCTCGGGGTTGCCGGTGAGGCGCCGCAGCACGTGGCTCCAGAAGGTGACCATCCACAGCAGCGGGGTGAACACGCCCTGCGCGACCTGAAGCGGGTACGCGACCACCGGGGCCAGGCTGTCGGCGTGGTGCTGGTACACGGTCTTGGGCAGGGCCTCGCCGAGCACCAGCGCGAAGGGCACGAAGGCCAGCGCCACCATCCACTCGGACTGCACGCCGGCAGCGGCGAGCATCATGGACACCAGGGTGGTGCCGGTGACCACGCACAGGTTGGTGCCGATGAGGCACGTGCCCAGCAGCAGCTCTTCGTTGCCCAACAGGTCGAGCGCCAGCGACGAGCCGCGATGGCCCTCGCTCGCGCGGGTGCCCAGCGCGTTGCGGTTGGCGCTCACCATGGCGATCTCGGAGCCCGAGAAGAAGCCCTGCACGGCCAGGCAGCCAACCACGAGGGGAACGCCAGCAAGCGGGGTCATCCGGCCTCCCTGTCGGGGCCCGCGGGGGTGTGGTGCCCGCTGCCGGGAGCCGCGACGGGCTCGACCCTGACCACCTGGATGCGGCGACCCTGCATGCCGCCGATGGTGTAGCGGCGGTTGTCGATCTCGATGGCGTCGCCACGGCGGGGAAGGCGCCCGAGCTCGTGAAAGACGAAGCCGCCGACGGTGTTGTAGTCGCCCTCGGGCAGCGTGATCGAGGTCTCCTCGGCGAAGTCCTCGATGTCCATCCAGCCCTTGACCACGAAGGTGCCCGGGGCCACCTGGCGGATCTCTTCTTGCTCTTCGGTCTCGTGGTCGAGCAGCTCGGCCAGCAGGTCGTCGAGGGTCACGAGGCCCACGAAGGTGCCGTGCTCGTCGACCACGAAGGCCATGTGGGTGCGCGACTTCAGGAACTCGCGCAGCATGTCGTCGGTGGGCTTGGAGGCGGGCACGAAGGTGGCCGGCACCAGCAGGGACTGCAGCTCGCGCGGGGTGTTGGGCGGCGCCGAGCGATAGCCGAGCAGGTCTTTGATGAGCAGCACGCCGGCGATGTCGTCGGGCCGGCGCCGGTACACGGGCACGCGGCTGAAGCTCGCTTCGCGGCACAGCTTGAGCAGGCGCGACCAGCCGATGTTCATGGGCACCGCGAACACGTCGGGGCGCGGCGTCATCACGCGCTCGACGGTGAGATCGTCGAACTCGAACACCGACTCGACCAGCTCGTGCTCGCGCTGCTCGACGTCGGAGTTTCCTTTGAGCGCGCTCTCTTCGATGATGTCGAGGATCTCGTCTTCTTGCAGGCGCTCGTCTTCGGGCGCCTCGGTGACGCGGAAGGCCTTGGCGCCGGTGCGCACCAGGCTGCCCACGAGCCACCGAATGGGGGTGACGGCCAGGTAGAACACCGTGAGCGGCCACGTGGCCAGGCGGGTCCAGCGCTGGTTGAAGCGGAAGGCGAGCACCTTGGGGGTGATCTCGCTGAACAGCACCAGCAGCGGCGTCACCACGATGACGTTGAGCAGGCTGTTGCCGGTGAGCGCCAGGATGAGCGCGGCGCCCAGGGCCGCGATGCCGATGTTGACGGCCTCGTTGCCCATCAAGATGGTGGTGATGAGCGCCTGGCGTCGGGACAGCAGCTTGTAGGCCTGCTGGTCGGTGGTGTTGCCGCGCTTGAGGCGCTGGCGCTCGACCTTCTGCAGCGAGAACATCGCCGTCTCGGTGCCCGAGAAGAAGAAGGACAGCGCGAAGAGCACCGCCATGGCCACCAGTGCGTAGGCAAGGCCGCCTTCGCCGAGCTGAATGCCGGCCCCACCGACCGCGAACACGGGCGTGGTCATCGCGCGGCGCCGAAGTGGCTGAAGGTGGGCTCGGGCCAGGCCATGCCGCGCAGCTGGACCCGCGGGTCGGCGGTGAGCACGCCGATGAGCTGCAGGTGCTGATCGCGCTCGGCGGCCAGCTCGCGCAGGGACTCTTCGTGCTCTGGGGGGGCGGTGAACATCAGCTCGTAGTCGTCGCCGCCGGCCAGGGCGTAGCGGTAGCCCTCGTCCATGGCGTCGAGCTCGGGGTGCAGCTCGATGGCGCCGGCATCGATGAGCGCGCCCACATTGGACGCGGCACACAGCTTACGCAGGTCGGACGCCAGGCCGTCTGAGAGGTCCATCGCGGCGCTGGCCAGGCGCAGGCGGGCCAGGTCGAGGGCGAAGTACAGGGGCGGATCGGGCCAGCGCAGCGCTGAGAGGGCGGCGCTGGGCGGATCGTCAAGGCTGTAGCCCGCGGCCGCCAGGCCGGGAAAGCCCGTGACCCAGACGTGGTCGCCGGGTCGCCCGGAGTCGCGACGCAGCGGCTTGTCGACGCAGTGGCCGCCCATGGTCACCGACACCACGACCGGGCCGGGGCTGCCGGTGGTGTCGCCGCCGATGAGGGTGACCTTCCACTTCTTGGTGGCCTCGCCCAGGCCCTTGGCAAAGCCCTCGACCCAGGGATCGTCGACGGGCCGGGGCAGGGACAGCGACAGCGTCATCCACACGGGCAGCGCGCCCATGGCGGCCATGTCGCTGACCGAGACGGCCACCGCTTTGTAGGCGATGTCGGATGCGCTGAGCTTGGCATCGAAGTGCACACCCTCGACCAGCGTGTCGGTGGACACCGCGGTGCCATCGGGCAGCACGGCCGCGTCGTCGCCGGGCTCGACCTTTGCCCCTTGCAGGAGCGTGGGGGCTGCGTCGAGCAGGGCCGTGATGATGCGGTGTTCGGGGTCGGCGTCGAAGCCCGGACTAGGGGGTTCCAGCGGTTGTCTCTCAGGTACGGGGAGATTCTACCCCGGAACGGTCGTACCGTCCGTTTCGTCGTTCTCGCAGCCTTCGGGCAGGTTGCCCTCGGCGTCGGGCTCACACACCGGCTCGACGATGATCACCGGCTCGGGATGCACCTGTAGCACCTTTTCGCGGTCGATGGACAGGATGCGGATATCGCGTCGAACGGCGGCGGTCTTGGGGTCGATGCTGCCGCCGCCCGTGGCGGTGTCGCCCATGTCGATGGCGAACAGGTTGTCGCGCAGGTCGAACCAGGTGCGCGCGTCGTCGGCCATGGTGGCCTCGGCGAGCAGGCGTCCGACATCGGAGGTGACGGCCTCGCGCGAGATGGGCGAGCGGCCCAGCTCGGCGCGGTAGTCGTCGGCCCACCGAATGGAGGTGGTGCCGAACTCGGCGTAGCTGTCGGTGAAGAAGCTGTTGCGGGTGTACTCGCCGCCGCTGCCCACCAGGTCGTCGTTGTTCCAGGCCGACAGCCCCAGCAGCGGGATGACCGGGCCGTCCTTGACGGGCACGAACTCGCCCATGGGGAACTCTTCGAAAGCGAGCGCGGCGCAGGCCAGGGGCACGCGCTTGTAGGAGTCGGGGATGAACAGCGCGTCGAAGTCGATCTTGGGGGGCAGCACGACCTTGCCGGGGTCGCGGCCCTTCTCTTCGGCGGCCTTGCGAAGGTCGCGGATCTCGCGCCAGCGCTCTTCGTAGTCTTTGCGGCCCAGCTCTTTGGCGAAGGGGATGAGGTCGGTGGACTTGGAGTCGTAGAAGGTCTCGATGGTGATGGCGCCGCCGCGCTCTTCGACCTGGGCGCGGAAGGCCTCGGCGCCGCGATGGCCGTAGGAGGTGTCGGGGGCGAAGATGGCGAAGGACTTCATCTCTTTTTCGCCCATCGTGTAGTCGACGAGTGCGGCCACCTCGTGCTCGGCGGTGACCATGCCGCCGATGGTCCAGTCACGGGCGGGAGCGTCGGGGGCCTCGGTGGTGTCGGTGAGCGCCTGGGACAGCGAGATGGTGGGCACACCCAGGGCCTCGGCGGCGGCCACGAAGGCGTCGGTCTCGAGGGTGAGCAGGGGGCCGACCACGTACCCGGCGCCACCCTGGATGACGGCATCCTCGAGCGCGGCCACCGCGGTCTCTGGCGTGGAGCCCGAGTCGACGAACTCGAGCCGGGCCCTGCCGGCGCCGCGCTCGTAGCCGAACTTCAGTGCCTCTTTGACCTGGTTGCCGGCGGCGGTGTAGGTGCCCTCGAGCGGCAGGATGGCCACGATCTTGTTGGGGTTGGGCTTGGTGCCCGCTTCGATCATCTGTCGCAGGTAGGTGATGGCCTGGGCGTTGGCCGGGTCTTTGGCGGCGGCGTCGATGAGCTTGTTGGCCTCGGCTGCGCGCCCCAGCTGGTAGGCGAGGCGGGCCTGATCGAGGGTAGAGAGCTCGTCTTTGGGAGGCTCGACGTCGGGATCGACGGGATCGACCGGGTTGTCGGGGCCGTCGGGCTGCTGAGCGGCCGTGGCGGCGCGCAGGGTGCGGGCGATGCGCTCTTTGACGGCGGGGTCTTCTTCGGCCCAGGTGATCGCGTCTTTGGTGTAGTCGCGGACGTCGCCGGAGTCGCCGCGCTCGATGGCATCGAGGGCCAGCAGCATGTAGCGATCGGCGTTGATGGTGGCGGGCACCCACTTGTCTTTGATGTCGACCAGCTGGCCCTTGGCGGTGGGGTCGTCGGTGGCCATCACCGCCAGGCCCAGGCGGGCGCCGTCGAGGGCCTTGTTCTTGGTGGTGTCGCGCAGCACGCGCGTGAACCACTCGGTGGCGGCGGCGGTGTCACCGGCCAGGCGGTGCTGCTCGCCCAGGTGCAGCATGATCCAGGGCAGATCGTCTTCGCCGACGTCGCCGCTGTCGACCGAGCCCTCGAGCAGCTTGATGGCTTTGGCACGGTCTTTTTCGGCCCAGGCGAGGGCGTCTTCGACAAGCGCGGGCTTGGGCGGGCGGCGTCCGGCGCAGGCCGGGGTGGCCACGAGCATGGAGCCCACGAGGAGGGAGGAGAGCCAGTGGGTGAGAGGTCGCGTCATGAGTCTCGTCGCGAGACGGCGGATTCGAACGCCGTTCGTTGGGGATGGCAGTTGGTGGGGAGGTCGGACGCCCAGCCACGGAGCGTCGCCTGTTCGTTGTCGGAGAGCTCGACGGGGATCTCGAGGGCCACCTGCAGGTGCAGGTCGCCGCGGTCGCTCTTGCCCACCCGGGGCAGGCCTCGGCCGCCCAGGCGGAAGATCTTGGCGGGCGCCGTGCCCGCGGGGATTCGGATGGTGGTCTTGCCCTCGAGGGTGGGCACCTCGACCTCGGCGCCCAGGGCAAGCTCGGCGAAGGTGAGCGGCACCTCGACCAGCACGTCATCGCCGCGGCGGCGGAACAGGCTGTGCTCGCCCACATTGACGATCACGAACAGATCGCCGTCGGGCCCGGTGCCCCGAGGGGAGTTGCCCTTGCCCTTGAGCTTGAGCTTCTGGCCGGTGGCGACGCCGGCGGGCACCTTGACGGTGAGCGTGTCTTCGATGCTGCGGCGGCCGTCGCTGCCGCACTGCGGGCAGGTACGAACCACCACGAAGCCGCGGCCTTCGCAGTGGTAGCAGGTGCTGCGAAACAGGCGCGGACCGCTGGACTTGCCGCTGCCGTCACACACCTCGCAGGGCTCGCGGCCACCGCTGGGGTCGGCGCCGTCGCCGCCGCAGGTCTTGCAGCGCACCAGCCGCGGCACCACGATCTCTTTGTCGATGCCGGATGCGACCTCTTCGAGGGTGAGTGCGATGGTGTAGCGCAGGTCTTCGCCGGGGGAGTTGTCGCGGCCGCGGCCAAAGAGGTTGTTCCACATGCCCGACACCACGGCGCTCACTTCGTCGGGGCGGGGCGGGCGGCCGTCGGCGTTGTACAGCGGGCCAAGGCGGTCGTAGCGGGCGCGCTGATCGGGGTCGCCCAGCACGCGGTAGGCCTCGGTGATGTCCTTGAAGCGGCTGGCGGCTTCGTCGTCGCCCTGGTTCTTGTCGGGGTGCCACTTGTGGGCGAGCGCGCGGTAGGCCTTCTTGACGTCGGCAATGGACGCGTTTCGCGGCACGCCGAGCACGTTGTAGTAGTCGCGGTTGGCCATGGAGGCTCGCCTCTAATGGGGGATGAGTGCAGTAGCTAAGCGCGCGATCACGCCATCGCTGACCGGGAAGCCCGAATCGGACAGGGCCAGCACCCCGTCGGTACGCTCCAGCAGTCCCGCCTCTTGCAGCGCGGCGACCACCGACGGCCGAACCACAAAGCCCGTGCGGCGAGCAAGAAGCCCGATCGGGACGCCGTCAGGGACACGCATCATGCTGATGAGCATGTCGACGGCCCGTTGTTCGCCGGTGGGGGTCTCTGAGGTGCCGGTGGGATCGGCCTGTGCAAGGTAGGCGTCGACGTCGCGCACGTTCTCGTACCGCGCACCGGTGGGGTCGTAGCCGTGGGCGGACGGGCCCAGGCCCATGTACGGCGCATCGGTCCAGTACAGGCGGTTGTGGGCGCTCTGGTGGCCGGGGCGGGCGAAGTTGCTCACCTCGTAGCGGTGCAGCCCGGCCGCGCGAAGCCGGCTGACCAGGTGCTCGTACATCTGCCGCCACAGGTCGTCGGGCAGCGGCGTGAGGCGGCCGGCGACCGTCGCGCGCTCGAAGGGGGTGCCGGGCTCGATGGTGAGTCCGTACAGCGAGATGTGCGGCGCTCCGGCGTCGAGCAGGGCCGTGAGGTCGGCGTCGAGCTGCTGCAGCGTCTGATCGGGCACGCCAAAGATGAGGTCGGCCGACCACGATGCCAGGCCCGAGTCGGCGACCATCGCCATGGCCCGGTGCGCGACCTGGGCGGTGTGGCCTCGACCGAGGCGTCTTGCCAGTGCCGTGTCCGTGGTCTGCACCCCCAGGCTCACGCGGCTCACGCCCACGTCCAGGATTCCGCTGAGCCAGACACGGTCGATGTCCTCGGGGTTCGCCTCGACGGTGATGTGCGACACATCGGGAAGATTGGCGACCAGGCGCTGAAGCTCGGCCAGGGGCAAGCGGCTGGGGGTGCCGCCGCCCAGGTAGAGCGTGTGGGGCTGGGCGCCGAAGGTGGGCAGGCGCCGGGCGTGTTCGCGCAGGACTGCGTCGACGTAGGCCGCGTAGGGCGCGTCGTCGGCGCGGCGCACGAAGAAGCCGCAGTACGGGCAGATGCCGCGGCACCAGGGGACGTGCACGTAGATCCCGTAGGGTGCGGTCACTCGCGCTGCGCGGATTCGGCGCGCCGGGCCATCAGCGTGGCGGCTGTGGGCAGGCCCCGATTGGCGGCCAGCTTCTTGATGAAGCGCGGCACCAGGCGGCTGGTCTCGAGGCGAACCTCGTACAGCAGCAGGTTCTTGGACCAGTCGCGGTCCCAGCGCGAGATCTGCCAGAAGCCCTGGCCGCCGCGCACGGCCCCGCCAGACTCGTTGGTGACCATGCGAAACGGCATGTAGCCGCGCTCGCGGTACCACCAGTGGCGCACCTGGTAGCGCGTGACCACGCCCTTGGTGGTGATCTGGAAGTCGGCGTCCATCACCTGGCACCGGCCGCCTCGGGCGACCTCGACGCGTCGGCTGTCGGTGATGTAGGGCAAGAAGCGCACGTAAGCGTCGAAGTCGGTGATCTGCTGCCAGATCAGCTCGGCCGGCGCGTCGACCACCACCGCGGCCAGGCCGGTGTCGGTGTTGCCCTCGCCGTGGCGAAACACCGTGCCGCCGCCCGAGAGCAGGTCGAGCTCGGCGTCGTTCCAGGGCTGGGGGATTCGCGGAAGGGCGTCGTGGTGGTCGGCGTCGTGCCGAGCCTTGGCGCCGAACAGGCGCGACAGGGTCTTGCGGCGGCGGCGGATCACGGCAGGGGCTCCACCACCACCTCGATCCACTCGCGGGCGTGCTGCGCGGCCATGGCCTGGTTCACCGACTCGGCGGTGACGTCTTGCATGGCCTGACGGTAGCCGTCGAGGCCGAAGGGCAGGCCGTAGCGCTCGCCCAGGGCGGCGTCGGCAGCGCGACCGCCGGCCCGCTGCAGGCCCATGGCGGTGTGGCCCACCAACATGCGCTTGTAGCGCGACACCTCGTCGTTGGTGGCCGGCTCGGACACGGCGCGATCGAGCTCGCGGCGCAGCGCGTCTCGGGCCTCGGCGGTGCGCTTGGGGTCGGTGGCCAGGCCCAGGCGGAACATGCCGCCATCCCAGCCGTTGCTGCTGTGGGCCCACACGCTGTACGCCAGCCCCAGCTTCTCGCGCAGCGCCATGAACAGGCGACCGGACTGCCCACCCAACAGCGCCGCGGCCACCTCGAGCGAGAGCCGGTCGGGGTGCGACAGCTCGACGCCGCGCGCGCCCAGCACCACGGTGGTCTGCTCGCGGCCGGCCTGCCGAAAGCGCGTGCCGGCCTGCACCGGGCGAACCGGTGGGCGCACCGGCAGATCGGGCTGGCGGTCGGAGAATCCGCCCAGCCACTCGGCGCAGCCCTCGATGACCGCGTCGGGCTCGACGCCGCCCGCGATGGCGAGCACCAGGTTGGGGCCGGTGTGCAGGCGTTCGTGCCAGTGCCGCAGGCTGCCGGGGCCGATGTGCTCGAGCGAGGCCTCGGAGCCGTAGGTGGGCAGGCGCCACGGGTGCCCGCGGTACAGGGCGTCCCACAGGGTCTCGCGGCCCATCTGCACCGGGCGGTCGACCAGGGTGTGCACCTCTTCGGTCAGCTCGTCGCGAAGGCGGGCCCACTCCTCGGGGTCGAAGTCGGGCTCGGTCAGCGCGAGGCCCAGCAGCTCCAGGCCCTCGGCGGCGTGCTCGACCGGGAAGGACGCGCGAGCACCCACGGAGCTGCGGCCCGCGGCGCCCGAGAGCGTGCCCGAGAGCCGGTCGAGCTCCTCGCCGAACTCGGCGGCATCGAGGCCGCCGGCGCCCTGCGAGAGCATGCGGCTCCAGGCGGTCGCGATGCCGGCACGGCGCACGTCCTGGGCCAGGCGTCCGCCCAGGCCCGCGACCCGGGCCGCCACCACTGGGGTGTCGTCGGGCAACACCAGGATGGTGGCGCCGTTGTCGAGCACGTGCTTGACCACGCCGGACGGCTTGCGCGCCCGAGCGACGGCGCCCTTGCTGCCCTGCATGAGCGCCTGCAGCTGCTTGGGCTTGACGTCGCGGTCGACCACCACGGCGGCACAGTTGTCGGGCCGCAGCCAGGTGCGGGCCACGCGCCGCACATCGGCGGCGGTGACGGCGGCCACCCGGCGACGGTGCTCTTCGCCGGCGAGGGGGTCGCCCAGGCGCACCAGGTTCCACGCGAGGTCGTGGGCCAGGCCATCGACGGTCTCGTGCATGAACAGGTCGTCGGCCAGGATGTTGTTGCGGGCGCGATCGACCAGCGAGCCGGGAATACCGTGGTTGGCGACGTCGTAGGCGGTCTTGAGCGCGATGCGCATGGCGTCGAGGGTGCGGTCTTCGCGGGGCAGCAGGCCGATGGACAGGCACCCGCCCGACCGCCGCGCCGACAGCGAGGCCCAGGGTGCGGTGGCGGCCTCGGCACCGAGCTGCACCGAGGTGGTGAGCAGCGATGCAGCGCCGGTTCCGAGCGCGGCGGCCAGCACGTCGAGGGCCGCCACGTCGGGGTGGGTGATGTCGGGCGCCCGCCACCCGATCTCGGCGGTGCGGGTCTCGAAGCGACGCTCGAGCACGCGCCCGGAGTGCCCGCGCACGGGCTTGCCGTCGGAAAGGTCTTCGCGGGGCTCGGCGGGCTGCTGCCACCCGGCGAGTGCCTCGGCCACCCAGTCCCGAGCCTGGAGCGGGTCGATGTCGCCGGCGATGGCGACCACACAGCGCTCGGGGCCGTAATTGCGCGAGAAGAAGCCGCGCAGATCGTCGGGCCCCATCGCGCTGACCGACTCGAGGCTTCCCAGGATGGGCCGACCGTAGGGGTGATCGGGGTGGATGGCCTCGGCGATGGCGTCTTCGACGAGGCTCTCGGGGTCGTCGAGGTACGAGCGAATCTCTTCGAGCACCACCTGCTTCTCGCGCTCGAACTCGTCGGGGTCGATGAGCGGGCGGGTCACCATGTCCACCACGACGTCGAGGGTCTCGGCAAAGCCCGAGCTGACCACCGTGGCGTGCACCACGGTCTCGTCGTGCGAGGTGAAGGCGTTCAGATCGCCGCCCAGGCCCTCGATGGTGGCGGTGGCCACGCCCACGCCGCGCTTGGCGGTGCCCTTGAACAGCATGTGCTCGAGCAGGTGGGCGGCGCCGTGCTCGTTGGCGCGCTCGTCGACGCTGCCCGCCTCCATCCAGATGTACAGGGCCACCAGCGGCGCGGCCGTCGTGCGCTGGACCACCACCTGCACGCCGTTGTCGAGGCGCCACTGCTGCACGCCGGACCCCAGTGCGTTCACGGCGTTGTACCCAGCATGTCGGTCAAGGGGTTTGCCCCGTCATCATGTCGGCCGGGCAGTCGGGCCGGGTGAATACCCGGTACGAGCCGAGCTCGTCGGCCCAGTACTCGCCGTCGTAGGGCCAGTAGCGGTAGCCCTTGCGGCGCACCGTCTTGCGCAGCTCGCCGATCTGGTCGCCAAAGTCGAGGGAGCCGGTCTGGGCGGCCTTCTCGAACAGGCGGCGCTCGAAGTCCAGGATGTCGAGCTGGGTGATCTTGAGGTTCTGCAGGCGCTCGGGAATCTCGGCACGGGCGGCGCGTGCCTTGGCCAGCACCCGCTCGCCTTCGGCGTTGATGACCTCGCCCTGGCGCTGCTCGAGCAGGATGAGGCCCAGATCGGCGGCGTCGCCCTCGAGCTTGGCCGTGGCGATGCGGGTGAGCTCGTCCTGGGCGTGGCCCATGGCTCGCTGCGCGTCCTGGAAGCGCTCTTCGTACTTGAAGGGGCGCAGGATGGGGGCGGGGAGCTTGGTGGACTCGCCCTGCTCGAAGGCCGCCACCTCGGCGAAGGCGGTGCTGGCATCGACCTTGCCCAGGTTGCGGTCGAGCTGCTTGGCGATGGGCTGGTAGCGGGCGGTGAAGGCCTCGATCTGCTTGGTGGCCTCGGGGAACTTGCACAGCATGAAGAAGGCCTGCCCGCGCAGCATGTCGCCTTCGGGGTAGTACCACTCGTCGAAGAAGGGCGTCTGCAGGTTGATGAGCAGGCCGAGGGTGCCGGGCATGTCGCCCAGCATGTAGTGGGCCCAGGCACGCTCGAAGGTGGCTTCGATCCACCAGGGGCTCTGCGGATCGACCTTGGCGTAGTACTCGATGGCCTTCGCGTACGACTTGGAGGCGTAGTAGGTGCGGGCCAGGTTGAGCTCTTGCACGTCTTCGAAGCGCTGGCCCTTGCCGGCGGCGTTGCCGGCGCCCTGGGCAGTGAGGAAGGCGGCGATGGCGGCGGTGGGCTGCCCCTGTAGGTTGAGCACGATGCCGCGAAGGGCCTCGGCCTCGGGGTGGCCGGTGGTGCCGGGCTTCACCGACTTGGCGAGGTCGAGCGCCTGGCCCAGGTTTCCGGCCTGAAGGTGGCTGCGCGCGGCCAGCACCTGAGCCTCGCTGATCTCGTCGGGCTGGGCGGTGGTGGGCACGCCCCAGTTGCGCAGAGCATCGCCCAGCAGCTGCTCGTCGCCGATGTGGTCGGCCAGGTACAGCATGCCGCCCAGCTTTGGGCCGGCCTTGTCGGGGTTGTCGGCGAGGGCCTCGGTGTACGCGAGCAGCGCTGCGTAGCCGGCGCCGACGCCGCGCATGGCATCGCCGAGGGCGAGCATGTCGTCGGCGGGCAGGCCCAGCCGGCTCTCGGCGGGAGCGTCGGGTTCCGCGGGGGGCTCCTGGGCGAAGGCCAGGCTGGCGAGCAGCAGGATCACCGGCCTACGAGCCCTTCTTCTTGCTCATGGTCGTCCAGGCGACGAGCACGTTCACGTTCTGCTTGATGGCCGTCTGCGAGGTGCGCTTGCGGTACTGCACCAGCACGTCGTCGCGCAGCTCGAGCCGGATGATCGTCTTTTCGCGCGCGAAGATGCGCGTGCCGACGGCCAGCGAGACCGTGGGAGCGATGGGCGTGCCTCCGCGCGGGATGACCGAGCTCTCGAGCGTGACGCCGGCGCGCACGGCGGCGTAGGCGTCGTGGTGGAGCACCCGGCTGCCCATGACCGAGAGCTTGCCGTACACGGGAGAGAACTGGGCCCCCACCAGCGCGCTGGTGAGGTAGCGAAACGCGTAGGGTGTACGCAGGTTCTCGGCGTTGTCGAGCTCGCCGTAGTACTGGTTCTTGAAGCCGTAGCCGGCGCCGACCACGGCCCCGAAAGACAGGAACTCGCTCTGATGCAGGTCGAGGCTGGCCTGCAGGTTGGGCGTCGACAGGAAGGGATCGAAGGGCATGATGCCGACGGCGATGCCCAGCTCGGTGCGCCCCGCTTTGGGGAACTTCATCTTTTGAACGACGTTGATCTCGCCGTCCTGGATGACGCCGACCTCGACGGTGTCTTGGGCGTACGTGAAGGCGGCGAGCAGAGCGGCGAGGAACATCGAGGCGCGGGGTCTCCGTGAATGGGCGAGTGTAGCCGGGGGAGGGGGCGGGGGTCCAGCGGTCAAGGACCAGCAACCGCGGACCGAGGACCAACGACCCAGCACACCCCTAAAACAGCGTGCCAATACTCAGATGCAGCCGCCACGCCGGCTCCTGCCACTGATCCTTCAGCAGCTCACGCCGGTCGCCGGTGGCGAGCATGCGCTCGGGGTTGACCGCGGCGTCGGTTCGCAGTGGGCCCACCGGGGTGTCGATGCGCACGCCCGCTCCCACGCTGTAGCGCACGATGGGGTCGAAGATGGCGGCGTACTCGGCCTCTTCGCTGGTGGTTGTGGCGTTGGAGCCCACCAGGAAGGTGTTGCCGACGTCGGTGAACACGGCTCCAGACCAGCCATCCCAGGTCACCAGGCCCATCGCGGTGAAGGGCAAGATGAGCTCGGCGGTGCCCATCAGCAGGGTGTCCCCGCCGGTCGCGACCCAGCGTGTGGGGTTGTCGCTGAGGTAGTGGTCGATGGCCGGGCCGATGCCCGTGTCCGGGAACCCGGTGTCGACCTGCTCGACCCGGGCGCGGGGGCCCACGGCGGCGCGCTGGAAGCCGCGCATCGAGGCGGTGCCGCCCAGGCGATAGCGATCCTCGAGCGGGATCACGCCGCTGGACAGGGCGCGCGCGTGCCCGGCCTCTCCTGAGAGCAGCAGGCGGACGCCTCCTCGGAGGGGCACGAAGCCGCTGGCCACGGCGTCGGCGCGCACGAAGGGCACCGCCACCTCCGAGCCGATGGGCGGCGAGAACGTGCCCGACAGCGAGAACAGGCCTCCTCGGGTGGGCTGCAGGGGGTCGTCGCGGAGATCGTGCAGCACCAGGGCGGACAGGGTGTGGGCCGGCCGCCAGGAGCGGTCGGGATCGTCCAGGATGTCCTTCCAGGGCTCGCCTTCGAGCACGATGCCCGTGTCGACCTCGGCGAGGCGTCGGAACTCCAGGCGACCACCGGCGCGGATGTTGGTGCGCCCCAGGTCGCTCTCGAGGAAGGCGCCGGCGCCGGTGCGCGCGAGCTCGTAGTTGCGCTCGACCTGGCGGTCCTGCAGCAGGGCGTCGAGCACCAGGCGCTGGCTGCGGATGGGGAAGCGTGGTGCGGTGTACGAAAACGCCGCCCGAAACTCCAGGTCGTCGCTGTCGGTGCCGGCGATGCCGGCGAGGGCGTTGATCTCGGCGCGATGCGCGATGCGGAACAGGTTTCGCCGGGTGTAGCGCGCCTGGACACGAAGCCCCTGGTCGGTGGACAGGCCCGGGCCGAACTCCAGGGCGTGCCGGCCCCTCTCTTCGACCGAGACCACCAGGTCGCGGGCCGCGCCGTCGCCGATGAGCGAGGTGGACGCGGTGGAGAACACACCCAGGTCGTACAGGTCGTTGCGGACGCGGTCGAGCTTGGTGGACGTCACCGGGGTTCCGAGCTCCAGGTCGACCTGCCGCCGCACGAAGGAGGGGCGGGTGTGGCGCGTGCCGCGGGTCACCACGCTGCGCAGCAGGATGAGCTGGCCGGGCTCGACCGCGATCTCGGCCGCCCAGGTGTGCTCGTCGAGCTGGGTGGTGAGGATGCGCGCGTCCGCCTCGAGGTAGCCCCGCTCCCGGTGGCGCTCCACGATGTTGCGGGCCAGGACCCGGATCTTGTGCGGCGACCACGGTGCGCCCACCAGGGCCTGCTGCGCCTGGGTGATCACGCTGGTGTCGATGCCCGGGGCGGCACCGGTCAGCTGCAGCTCGCCCAGGTTCGAGACCTCGCCTTCGACCACAAGAATGCGCGCCTGCACCGACACCGGCGGCGGCGAAGCGGTCATGGCCTCGTGCAGCTGGCGCGCGCCGGGGACCCGAGCCAGGCTGGCGCGGGGGCGCACCGACAGGTCGTCGATGTGCACGGCCACATCGGAGTAGCCGTTGGCGCGGTACAGGTCGCGCACCGCCTCCAAGCCCACATCCAGCTCGTGGTCGGTGATGTGGCCGACGCGCAGCACGTCGGGGCTGGCCTGCTCGACCACCGTGCGCAGCTGCCAGTCCTGAAGGGCGGTGTTTCCGTCAAAGACGACGCCGTGCGCGTCGCTGTTGGGGCGCGCGAACAGCCGGCTGCGAAGCACGTGGCGTGGACCCTTGCGGACGGTGACCTCGAGCGTCTGCACGCCCTCTTGTTCGATGAGCCCGACCATCGCGGTGGCGTCGCGCCAGCCGCCTCGGTGCAGCGTGCCCTCGATGCGCTCGGACGCGCCGTCCACGAAGCCGCGCGTCAGGCGTAGGCGCTCGTCGATGCCCAACGCGGCCTCGACCTTCTGGGGACCACGCCAGGTGAGCCCGCGCACGTCCAGGGCCAGCAGCGGGCCGGGGTCGATGGTGTACAGCACCTCGGAGCCTTCGGGACCCTCGTCGACCACGGCGCCGATGCGCGCGCTGACCCAGCCCACCTCGCGGCGCTTGAACCAGGCCCGGGTGAGCGACCAGGGGTTGCTGCCGCCGCTGGCCAGGTGCTGGCGCAGCTCGTACTGGGCGGCCTGCACCGCGTCGGGGGACAGCGGGCGCCCCGGCGCGATGCCGGCCCGGCGCGCCCAGCGTCGCAGGCGCTCCTCGGGCACGGGCAGCTCACCGGCGAAGCGCACCTCGCTCACCAGCTGGGGCTCGCCCTCGTCGATGCGAATCCACACCTCCAGGCCGCCGTCCGACGGCAGGGAGTCGATCTCGACCACCGCGTCGGGAAAGCCGTTGCGGCGGGCGAACTCGGCCACGCGGGCGATGGCACCGGGGGTGTCCAGGGAGGGGTAGAACACCGCTCCCGACTCGATCCTGGCCGCCGACGCGAGCTCGCGGGTCTTGAGCCAGCTGTTTCCCTGGATGTGCACCGCCTGAACGCGAAGGGCGGGGTACACCGAGTAGGCGAGCTTCACCGCCGGCACGAGCTCGCCGGTGTCGTCGTAGGTGACCCACTGCTGCACGTCGGCCTCGACGGCCGAGAATTCGCCCACCCGGTACAGGGTCGCGATGTCCAGCCGCACGTTGCTGGTGCTGAGCGGCTCGCCGGACTGGGCGCGCAGCAGGGGCTGCAGCGACTCTTCGGGCAGGCCACCCTCCGGGGCGAGCAGCACCACCTCGGCGATGGGCAGGCCGGTGTACCAGGGCCCAGTGGGCTCTTGGGCCAGGGCCAGGCCAGCCAGCAGCGCGATCAGTCCCACTCTTTGCGAACCTTGAGGTCGACGCCCACCGCTCCGGCCGTGCCGCCCGCGTTGCCTCGCTGCTTGGTGGCGTACCAGCCGCTGATCGACGTGTCCTTGAGCACGCGGTTGTCGAGCCGCAGGTACCAGTCGTCGGTCTGCAGCAGGTTGAGTTCGTAGGTGGCTCGGGTGTCGCCGAGCTCCTCGAAGCGCCGCTCGACGATGAGCCGCGGGTCGGGCGAGTAGACGCCGCGGGTGTTCACCCCGGTGGCGACGTCGACGCGGTCGACGATGTTGCTGATCTCTTCGGTGCCCTGCAGCGCGCCCGAGACGAAGAGGTCGGCCAGCACCATGTCGGCGGCGGCCTGGCCGATGGCGCTGTACAGCTGGCCCGAGCCCTCCAGGTCGTCGGCGGTGACGCCAAACCACA
Source organism: Myxococcota bacterium (assembly GCA_965216925.1). Lineage (GTDB taxonomy): Bacteria > Myxococcota_A > UBA796 > UBA796 > CAYYHT01. Next base: position 991,352 of record CBDCGT010000002.1, read on the forward strand.
GCAGGGCGTTGATGTCGGCCTGGGACATGGACGGCTCGCTGCGGGTCTCGGTTCGCCAGTCCGAAAACGGCCCCAGCACGCGGTACGTCACCCGGTAGTTCTGGTCGCGGCTGGACAGGTCGGTGAGCAGCTCGATGTCGAGCTCGGGGTCCCAGGTGTAGGGGTCGTGCCAGCGCACCTCGCCGCGCTCGATCTGGAACTCGCGGTCTTGCAGCAGGGCGATGCCGTCGCCGATGCGGGCCTGGCCCACGAGGCCCGGACGAGCGGTGTCGCCGATGACGCGCAGGTCGGCGCTGGCGGTGCCCTCGGCGACGTTGTTGCGCAGGCGCACGGTCTCGTTCGCGACCACGTGCACGTCCATGGCGAACATCGCCTCGCCGGTCGACACGCCCGCGTCGACGAGCAGCTGGTCGCGGAACTCCACCACCCAGTCCTCCCAGTCGATGCGGTCCGAGAAGGTCATCTCGCTCACCACCACATCCGCCGAGAGCAGCAGCTGGTCGCCCGGGCCGTCGAAGGTGAAGTCGGCGTCGCCGATGGCCGGGGGCAAGAAATCGACCCACTGGAGCTGGGCGTCGCGGGCGTGGCCGCTGAGCTCGTAGCGGGTGGGCATCCAGTCGCTCGCCAGGATGCGGCCGCTGCCCGACACGGTGCCGCCGCCCAGGCTGCCGCTGGCCGAGAGCAGGTTGTACTTGTCTTCGGTGGCCAGCACCTCGAGGGTCACGTCCTCGAACTGGCCGGGGAAGCTGCCGTGCTCCAGCAGGCTGGCGTTGGCGCTGACCGACACCAGCGTGTCCCGATCGTCGCCTCTGCCCTTGATGGTGGCGTCGAGCACCGCGGTGCCCTCGGCGCGCACCAGGCCGGGCACGAACACCCGCATCAGGTCCAGGTCGACCGTGCCGCGGCCGGCGAGCTGGGGTGCGCCCCCGTGGTTGTCGCCGGCGAGCATCAGGTCGGTGGTACCGCCCTCGATCGAGAAGCCCGTCAGGCTCCAGCGCTCGCCCTCTTGCTCGTAGTGCCAGGGGGTGGGGTTGGTGAGCGCGTGGTGGCGCCAGCGAACGTCGACGGCGTCGATGTCGGAGGACAGCTTGACCGGGCTGGGTTCGTCGCCCATGTGCCCCCACACCGACAAGCTGCCCGTGGCCAGGCCGGTGATGGGCGCGCCGTCTGCGGCGGTGGAGTACAGCACGTGCGCGGGAAGCTGCGAGAAGAAGGCGTCGAGCTCGTAGGGCTGCTCGTCCCACAGGCCAAAGGTGCCGCGCAGGGCCACGGTTCCGCCCAGCAGCTTGCCGGTGAAGTGGGTGATGCCGTTGGTGGTCTGGATGTCCACCGCGCCGTCGGCAAGGGACGTGGACTCCCAGGTCAGGCCGGTCAGCGTGATCTGACCCTCGGGGGCGGGCTCCATCAGGGTGTTGCCGATGTGGATGTCGGCGGCGAGCGCGCCGGTGACGGGCAGCTCGGCGTCACGCAGGTGGTCGAGGGTGGTGAGGTCGAGCCCCTGGGTCGCCAGGCGCATGTCCAGGGCGTACTCCCGGTCGACCCGCCCGGTCAGGCGAATGGACTCGGCGCCCTGGCGCCGCTGGACCGATAGGTCGTCGAGCACGAAGCGCCCCTGCTGCATACGCCCGCGGCCGCGCCCCTTGTCGAAGTGCTCGCCGAACAGGTCGACGTCCTGGAAGTCGAGCGTGGCCGAGCCGTCCAGGTCGTTGAACGGGCCGTGCAGCTCGAGCTGGCCCAGGGCATCGCCGCGCATGCCCTCGACGTCGACGAACATGCCCACCATGTCCTCGATGCGCCCGCGATCCAGGCTCACCGCGGTGTCCATGTGCCAGGTCTTGAAGTTCATCGACCAACGGCCGCCGTAGCTGCTGCGGCCCTTGCGCGCCCGGGCGTCGGGCAGCGACAGGCTCTTCATGTCGCTGGTGATCGAGGATTCCAGGCGGTCGGCGTAGGGAATGCCGCCGACCGCGAAGTTGTCGAGCTCGCCGGTTCCGGTGAAGCGCACCTTGTCGAAGGGCCCCACGAAGCGGCCGCGGATCTGCCCGGTGCCCATGAGCTCGCTGCCGCCCAGGGGCCGCACCCGCGACAGGTCGACGTGGGCGAGGTCGACCGTCATGTCCAGCGGACCCTTGTACTTGAAGCCGATGTCGACGTGCGCGGAGCCCCGCAGATCGGGCCCGGTGACGTCTGAGGAGTCGAGGATCACGCCGTCCTTGCTGAGCTCGATGGCCCCGGATGCGTGCGCGGCGGGCACGTGCAGCACGATGTCTCTGGAACGCCCGGACAGCGGGCCGTTGGCGACGTCCAGGTCCAGGACCGCGAGGTCGAAGTCGCCCACCAGCGACAGGGGCTGAACCGAGCCCGTCAGGTCGAGCTCCGCATCGGCGGTCATGCCGACCCAGGGGGTGGGCGCCGAGTTCAGCTGCACCAGGATGCGCTCGAGGTCCAGGCTGTCGCCGGTGACGTGCAGCTCGGTGACGGTGCCGTCGGCCTCGATGCGCCCGTCGGCGAGCACCACGCCGTCGGCCCAGTCCATGCGCAGGCTCTCGATGTCGGCGCCGGTCTTGTTGGCCTGGGCCACGACCACCGCATCGCCCAGGCGGTAGGTCAGCACGGGCCAGCTGATGCCCGGGACCGACAGCTCGACGCGCTCGCCCCGGAGCACCGCCTGGAGCTGGGGATCGTTCGGCTTGCCGGTGACCGACAGATCGACGTCGTAGGTGCCGCGAACCGCTCGGGGTGGCTCCAGCAGGGCGTTGAGCTCCTCGGTGTTGGGCGCGATGGTGAGGGCGAGGTCGAGCTCGCCGCCCAGCTGGTACTCCAGCAGGCCCTGCGCGGGCATCGAGGTGAGGTCGAGGGCAAGGTCGGGGATGCGGATGAGGTCGGGGCCCAGCACCACGCCCTTCCAGTCGATGTGTGCCTCATCGACCAGGTCGCGGAACTGCACGTCGAGGGTGGCCTCGATGTCGGTGACCGGCCCGGCGTCGGTCGGTGTGGCCTGGATGCCGCGCAGCTGCAGCTCGCCCTCGGGGTGGGTGACGGTCAGCGAGCCGCGGTTGAGCGCCAGGCTGTTGAAGGGCAGCTGCTGCAGGGGCTCGCCGCTGCCCGGGGCCATGTCCTGGAACTCCACCAGCTTGCCGTCGGCGCCGACGTGCAGCGTGACCTCGGGTTTGTCGATGGTGAGCTGACCGATGGCCAGGCCGCCGCCGCGCAGCACGACGGGCACGCGCACCCGGTCGGCGGTGGCGATGGTGTCGCCGGTCTGGTGGTGGGTGAGCTCGATGCCGCGCAGCTCGACCGAGGTGGAGCCGAGCTCGACCTCGATGTCGTCGATGTGCAGCTTCTCGCCCAGCTGTTGCTCGGCCAACACCTCGATGGCGCGGCCGACGCGGCGGTCGAAGTCATCGGTCTGCAGCCAGATCAACAGCAGCAGGACGAGCAAGACCATCGTGAGCACGGCCGCAATCAGCGTGCCCATGAGGGAGCGGCGAACGATCACGCGCTTCTTCACTCGTCTCCTGATGGTGGAGGGAGTGTACGCGCTGAGAGCGCAAGGATCGGGACATCATCGGTTTGTGGATGTCCGAATTCTTGGACTATCGAACCTCTTCGGCCTCGAGGGTCCACGTGGAGTCCAGCCAGCCGGTGTAGCAGCGCGCGTTGTAGCCTGGGGAGTTCTGGACGTAGGCCTGCACAGTGTACGTGCCCGCCGGCAGACCGGTGCAGAAGCCGGTGAGCGGACGCTGGCGGTGGGTGTTGCTCAGCTGGCTGGCGTACACGTCGGCGTGGATGCTGCCACTAGGGCAGGGAGACCCGTTGAGGTAGATGTGCCAACGGCAGGCACGGTCGCCGTTGGCGCCGTATGAGCGCATGTTGTCCACGTACTGGATGCGAACCGCGGTCTGGGCCTGGGTCTTGACGAAGGTCAGGACGCGGGAGCCCAGGGGGGAGGGACCGCAGGACGAGTTCACATCACAGGTACCGTCCGCGCCTCGCCCAGTCGCCCAGGCCAGCTGCCGGAAGGCCCGCTCGTCGCCCTCGGCCATCACCCGCTCGGTCAACCCGAAGCCTTCGAAGTGCAGGCGGCCATGGCTTGCGATGAGCCGCACACGGACATCGGCGCCCTGGGGAAGGTTGCTCGCCAGGACGCGGTTCTGCGATGTGTACGGCGTCGAGTCGGCGTTGGGGCGGTGGGTCTGGATGGTCTTGTGGTAGGCGTAGTTCGCGCCGCCGTCGAAGCTGAGGTGCACCTGGAAGGCGCGGGTGTTCGACCAGTCCAGGTGGCTCATGAGCACGGACCCGTAGGTGTTTCCGTCCAGGCTCAGCGTGATGGTGTCGGCGCTGCAGTCGTCGTTGTTGGTGCAGTTGGTGTAGCGCGCCTGTCCGGGTGCGAACCGGTTGTTCCCCCACCCGCCGCTGTCGATCCAGGTCCCTGCGAAGGCCACCCGGCTGTCGTTTCGGCCCACGGCCTCGATGTCGGCGCCAACGGCCGCGCGGGCCTCGGCGTCGGTGTACTTGGCGTGGTGAGCGGCGGCGTCGCCGGTGTGAGGTGCCAGCGCGGCAATGGCATCGGTGTCGGTGTAGGCCGCGTGGTGGGCGCTGGCGTCGCCGGTGTGCGGGCTGAGCGCGGCGATGGCGTCCGTGTCGCTGTAGTGCGCCCCGGTCGAGATCGGCTGGCTGCCGATCGTGGTTCCACCGTCCAGGTCGAGCGCGCCGTCGACCACGTAGCTGTCGACGACCGAGCCCATGTCCGTGGGCAGCTGGGAGGACGTGATCACCCCGGTGAGCGTCGACGCCGCATGCAGGTGGTCGCCGGCGGCGACCTCGCTGCTGCCGCTGCCCACCGGAACCTGGTTGATGTCCAGGATGCCGGTGATCTCGCTGAAGGGGTGCTGGTGGTCGCGCGGTTGACAGGTCCAGTTCGACCCGTCGTATTGGGCGATGTCGTTGGCCAGGCAGGTCAACGCACCGACCACATCGGAGTCGCCGTCCAGGACGTCGGGCGGGAGTCCCTGAACCAACGAGCCGGAGCTGTCGATGACCGTGGTGCCGTCGATGCGGATCTCGCTGGCATCGACGATGCCGCCTCGTACGTTGCCCGCGATGACCGCATACGGGACGCTGTTGAGCGTGAGGCGGCCCGGAATGGGAGGGTTCGTGTCGACGGTGAGCTGCAGGAACGCGCTGCCGCCCTCGAGCACGGCGTCATCGAGGGGCGAGGTGCTTCCCAGCTCGATCGCGTAGTAGCCGGAATCGAACGCGACCGTGTGGGTCTCGGACCACAGCAGCCCACCGCTCGCCGGCGCGTCGTAGATCTCGAAGGTGATGTCGTGGGTGCCGGTCAGGGGCGCCCCCAAGCCGTCGAACAGCCGTCCTTGATGGTTGGTGGTGGTGGGGACGGCGAGAGCCGAGCTCGACACGATGGCGAGCAGGCCCAGGGAGAGGAAGCGAGGCATGGTGACTCCGGGTGGAATGGGACAACCTAGCAGGTACCCACCGGAGTCGTCCGCACGCCTCTGAGACCGCCGTCCGCAGGACTCGGGGATTCCGGGGGCGAGGCCCCCTGGCAGGGAGCGAAGCGACCGGACAAGGCGCGGGGAGCGGCTCTGAGACCGCCGTCCGCAGGACTCGGGGGTTCCAGGGGGCGAGGCCCCCTGGCAGGGAGCGAAGCGACCGGGCAAGACGCGGGGAGCGGCTCTGAGACCGCCGTCCGCAGGACTCGGGGGTTCCAGGGGGCGAGGCCCCCTGGCAGGGAGCGAAGCGACCGGACAAATGGAGCGGGCGACGGGATTCGAACCCGCGACCACGAGCTTGGGAAGCTCGTGCTCTACCAACTGAGCTACACCCGCAAGGAGGGGACTCTAACCGCGGAGGCGATGGGTGCACAACGCCTACAGCGGGCCGACGTACTCGATCTGCATGCGGCTGTGGCTGCCGTTGGCATTCCAGCTGTGCCAGGCGTATCCGTCGCAGCTGTTGGCGAGGGCGTTGACGTAGAAGGTGTCGCCCTGCTTGAACGGCCAGACCTGGTCGAGGCTGTGGTGGGTCCAGTAGTTGCCGGTGGTGGCGTCGTTGTGGATGTAGGCACGCTGGGTGCCGTTGATGATCCACTCGACGCGCTTGGCGCCGCATCCGTGTTGGATGGCCCACCAGTGGACCCGGTAGTAGCCGCTCTGGTCGATGGTCACGTCGCCCGAGGCCGCCACGCTGAGGTACCCGGCGGCGTTGTCGAAGTCTTCGCCGTTCAGGCAGTACTTGCCCCAGCTGGTGCTGTGGTGATGGCTGGTGCAGCCGCCCGACCACACGATGGGGCGCCCTTGCGCGCTGATCCAGGCGTAGGTCTTGCCGCCGGACTGGTCTTCGTTTTCGCTACAGGCTTGCAGCGACCCGGAGCCCCACCGAAGGGTGCCCTCGTTGGACGACGTGCACGCCGAGGAGTCGTTGCCGAGCTGGAAGCCATTGGCCGACCAGTTTCCGCTGACACTCAGGTTTCCGGTGACGTCGAAGTCGCCCTGGACCGACGATCCGCTGGCCAGATCGATGGGGCCGTTCTGGACATAGGCATCGACCGCTGCGTCATCGAGCACGTTGTCGACGTCGTCGGCGAAGCCGGACGGGATGCCGGCGAGGTTGCCCCAGGTGATGTCGCCAGTGGTCGCGATCGCCTGGCCCCCGATGGTGGTGCTCGAGTCCAACACCAGCGTAGTGCTGTTCACGATGGACGCGACGTCGCTGGAGGTCAGGGTCGAGACCGCGGTGCCGCCGATGGTGGTGCCAGCAGCGAGGTTGAGCGTGGACCCCTCGACGACGGCGATCACATCGGCGTCGCTGACGGCATTGGCGCAAGCCCACGTGGCGTTGGACGCGTCGTAGGCAGCGACCTGGCCGTTGGTGCAGCTGAGCGACAGCAGGGTCTCGGGCGAGCATTCCCAGGCACCGCTGGCGTTGCTCCACCGGGCCAGCTCCCGATGCGTGCAGGACAGTCCGGACAGGGTGTCGGTGATGGCGCCCAGGTAGTTGCCGTCCCCGTCGATCACCGTGGTGCCGTTGACCATGACCTCGCTCGCGTCGACCGTTCCGCCAACCACGTTGGCGGCATTGAGCGCTCGGTAGGCGTAGGGCACCGAACGGACGGGGATTCGCGTGAGGCCGGGGCCACCGTCGACCGCGATCTGAAGGTAGGTCGGCTCATCGAATGTCGACGCGACAAGCGGAGCGCCCAGGCCGATGGATGCGGTGAAGAATCCGTTGTCGGCGTCGATGGTGATGTCGTCGGTCCACACGGCAGTGCCACCCGAGGCCGCGTCGTAGAAGGCCACGTTGAGGGTGTGCTGCCCATCCAGGGGGTTGCCTGTGGCGCTGTCCATCAGGCGCCCCTGGTGCACGACGCTCATGGGGATGGCGAAGGCCGACGTGGACAGAACGCTGCCGACGGCGGCGAGAAGCAAGTATGAAAGGCGCATGAGGGCTCCCAGGTTGAGCAGGAACGCCCCCTATAAGGATTTGGTCGGCGGCTGTCATCTTGGCCGGAAGCTGCGCTATCGCCGGCGGGCCACCACCGTCGGACAGCGCTCGGCGAGCTCGTACCCGCAGACCTGGCGCGACTCCTGGGCAAAGCCGGCGGCGGTCATCGCGGCGCCGAGCTGGGCCTGGGTGGGGAAGTGGTACACCATGTCCTGGCCCTTGTAGGCGTCGATGGTGGCGATCTGTTCGAGGGGCCAGCCAGCGGCGTCGTGCAGCGCCTGGGCGCCGGGGCCGGTGTCGTGAAAGACGCCCCACACCTCACCGGTGCGGATGCCGGCGGCGAGGCTGGGCTGGCACGCCATGAGCAGGCGCAGCTTGAAGGCGTGAAAGCTGCCGATGTCGCCGCCGAGCGCGGCTTCGAACACCTGAGCGGGAGACTCGCCCACATCGGGGTGGATGAAGGTGCGGAAGGCGAAGGCGCCGCCGGGCCGCAGGACGCGGTGCATGCGCCGCAGCAGCTCATGGCCGCCCTCGGGCCAGTCGATGACGGTGAAGATGCCGTCGCCGACCACCAGATCGCGCGACGCGGCCGGCAGCTCGTCGACCAGCCAGTCGCCCAGCATGGCGCCCTCGCCGGGGCCCGGGTAGCCAGGCCAGACGCGCTCGATCATCTGGGGCTCGCGCTCCATGGCCAGCAGGCGGGTGCCCTTGGGCCAGGCGATGCCCGCCATCTCGGGCGTGACGCCCAGCACCAGCACGTCGGGTTGTCGAAGCGGGCTCGCGATGGACTCGAGCAGCGCGCCGTCGGCGGGCGAGGGGCGCAGCGGCGGCCCCACCAGCGACCACTGTGTGGCGTGGCGCTGCCAGACGGCTTCGTCGTGGCTCACGTGCTCAACAGGCCGTAGCGAAGGCCACGATCGCTCACCAGCATGCCTGGGTGGCCCACGGTGGCCAGGATGCGCTCGAGCACGATGGCGCCGGCGACGAGGTAGGGCGCGCGCTTGGGGGCCACGGCCGCCATGAGCTCACGCTCGGCAGGGGTGGCCTGGGCCAGCTCGGCGATGAAGCGCTCGAGATCGACCCGAGACAGGGTGGTGCCGTGCACGCGGCCGGCGTCCCACTCGGTCATGCCCAACGCCATCGCCGACAGGGTGGTGACGGTGCCGGCCACGCCGATGATGGCCTGGGGCTCGCGCTTGAACTCGACCCTGGACAGCTCGATGTCCACGTAGTTGCGGGTGTGCTCGAGCGCCTCGCGGTCGATGGGATCTGCGAGGAATCGCTCGGTCAGGCGCGCGCTGCCCAGCTCCAGGCTCACGCGCGAGTAGATGGTGTCGCCTCGGCCGTTCACCAGCTCGGTGCTGCCGCCGCCCAGGTCGACCATGACCAGGGCGCCGTCGGGCACGCCGCTCATGGCCTGGGTGGAGCCCATCCACGACAGGCGCGCCTCTTCTTCGCCGGTGATGATCTTGACGCGCAGCTGGTGCTTCTTGGTGAGCTTGCCAAAGAAGGTCTCGGCGTTCATGGCGCGGCGGGCGGCGCTGGTGGCGGCGATCTTGATGTTCCAGGGCTTGACCCCGTGCCGCATGGCCGTGTCGCTGTACCCGGCCAGCACGGCTTCGGCGGCGGCCATGCGGTCGGGCGCGAACATGCCCTTGTCGCCCAGACCCGTGCCCAGTCCCACGACGTTGGCTTCGTCGTGCAGCACGGCACCCTCGTCGTCGACGATGGCGAGGAGGATGGAGTTGCTTCCGATGTCGATGGCGGCCTTGGGCATCGGCCGGCCGGTAACCCGCCCGATCCGCCGTAGTCCTCAAATTCGTGGCGGTCGCGTGCTCCGACGCCGCAGGGCGAGCAGCCCCAACACGCCCCAGCCCAAGCCACCGCCCCCGGTGCTGTCGCAGCCCCCTCTCACCTCGTCGCCGACGGGTGGAGGTGTGATCTGCGGCTGCCAGCCGTCGTCACAGACGGGCCGGGGCAGCGCGCGGCCGGTCACGGCTTCGATCCAGGGCATCACCGCGTCGGCACGCACGTACAAGCCTTGCCCTGCGCAGGCTGGCCCGTCTTCGTCGAGCGACCATGCGGCGCGGCTGGTCACCCCCGCCAACAGGGCCGGACCCTGGTTGGGGATGACGTACAGCGGCCCACCGGAGTCGCCATTGCAGGTGTCTGCGCCGTCTTCGCTGCGGGCCGCCAGCTCGCCGCCAGGGCTGACGTCGGGGTTGCAACCAATGTCGAGGTCTTCGCAGTAGGGGTCTGAGAGCTGGCTGCGGCCCTCGTGCAGCTGCTCGGTGTACTGCTCTCCCCACTCGTCGACCGCACCCCAGCCGGCGAAGGCGACCAGGGCGCCCGGGACCAGCAGCGACTCGGCCACGCAGTCGGCGGCGATGGGGCGAGGCGCCACGCGGGTGGAGGCGCTCGAGCTCGAGCACGGCCACGTCGTAGGTGGTGCGCCAGCGCGGGTGCTTGTGCACCTCGGTGACGGCGATCGACTCGCCCTCGTACATGTGGGTGGTGTTCAGGCGCACGCTGCGGATGCCCCGCGCGCAGTGGGCCGCGGTGAGCACCAGATCCGGGGCGATGAGCGTGCCGGTGCAGCCCACTTCGTCGTCGCTGTAGACGATGGCCGCCACGTCGGGCCATGTTCCTTCGGCGGCAGGCTGGCCTCCCACGATGGGGTGCACCTCGTTTCCGTGGGCATGGACGGGTGAGGAGGACAAGGTGAAGGCGAGCACGAGCAGCATGGGATCTCCGGGCGGTGGCGCGTACCAGGGCAGTGGCAGGGCGGCGGCACGGCCATGGTCACGCGATGTCACGATGCTCGACGGTTATGGGGCGGCGATGCGCACCCTCCTGATCCCGACCGCCTTCGCACTGCTCACCGCCTGCCCCGTCGAAGAGGAGCCCTTCGATCCGGGCCCGTCGGTGGAGCGGTGCACCGACACCATCGACAACGACCAGGACGGGGCCGTCGACTGCGAAGACGCCGACTGCGAGCCCAGCCTCGCCTGCCACCTGGGCGACGAAGACTGCGAAGACGGCTGGGACAACGATCTGGACGGCTTGGTCGACTGCGAAGACGCCGACTGCGCGCCCGTGTGCAGCCCCGAGATCTGCGACAACGGCCTAGACGACGACGACGACGGCGCCACCGACTGTGCCGACAGCGACTGCGTGGGCCCCGAGTGCTCGGCGACCTTGCGGGCGCAGGTAACCGGAGGCGGGTCGGTGCAGGTGCAGCGCAACTGGACCGGAAGCTTCGATCAGTGTGCGGGAAACACCAGCGCGATCGTCGGCCAGGGCACGCTGGTGGCGACGGGCATCTTTGGCGTGCTCGAGCGCGTGCCCGACAACGGCGACTCAGCCGTGCAGTGCGCCTGGGGCTTCGAGCAGGCGACACACCGCTTCGAGCTCGATGGCCCGAACTTCGCCGAGGCCGTGGTGCTGTGGGACCCGGTTCAGCGACAGGGCTTCGAGATCGACACGGGCTGCGGAACATCCGGCAGCGCGTTTCTGCCTCGATACCTGTTTCCGACGCGGACCAGCTCGGGCGCCCCGGCCGGAATCTGGGCCGACTCTGGCGCGGGCAATCCACGCGACTACTACGAGATCTTCGCAGCTGGCGGAGCGCTCTGGTACTACGGCGCCGCCGAGCGCACCGACAGCACGTCGGCCTACGAATACATCGACCAGTGCCTGCTGGGGTGGACCTACGGCTACGGGGCTCGCCACGTGAACCTGCAGCCGGGACAGGACTACGTCACCGAGCAGTAGAACTGGGGCGAGATAATCGCAGCGAAGCGGGCATTTTGTCGGTTATCACGGCGGCATGCGCACCCTCCCCGTCGCCGCCCTCGCCGTGCTCCTGGGCACGGCTTGCCCCACCGCGAACCCCACCACCGATGACACGGGCCCCGAACCGGTCGACGAGATCTGCACCGATGGGGTCGACAACGACGGAGACGGCGCCGTCGACTGCCTCGACCTGGCCGACTGCTTCGACTCGGAGCGCTGCTCACGCGAGGTCGACTGCGACAACCACCAGGACGACGACTTCGACGGCTCGGTCGACTGCGACGACTCCGACTGCGCCGAGGCCTGCACCGAAGACTGCGCCGACGGCATCGACAACGACGGCGACGGGCGCATCGACTGCCAGGACAGCGACTGTGCCGCCGATGTCGCCTGCAATCCCTACTCCTACGAGGTCGACTGCACCGACGGCATCGACAACGACGGCGACGGCGGCATCGACTGCCAGGACTACGACTGCTTCTACACCTACGCCTGCATCGAGACCGACTGTGATGATGGCATCGACAACGACGGCAACGGGGCCATCGACTGCGATGACTACAACTGCGACTACGACGCGGCGTGTCAAGAGACCGACTGCGACGACGGCATCGACAACGACGGCAATGGCGACATCGACTGCGACGACTACGACTGCAGCTACGCGCCGAACTGCTACGAGAGCGACTGCGGCGACGGCGTCGACAATGACAGCGACGGGCTGGTGGACTGCGAAGACGGCGACTGCCTCTACGCCGCCGCCTGCGACGGCGAGCTGAACTGCGACGATGGCGTGGACAACGACGCCGATGGCCTCATCGACTGCGACGACGATGACTGCGTGGGCGGCGACTGCCCGGGCTTGGTGGCGCGGGTGACCGGCGGCGCCGTGCAGCACGAGCTGACCTTCGCGATCACCTACACCTACTGCGGGGGCTCGTCCCCCAGCTCTTACATGTACGGGAGCGAGATGCAGGGCGCCTGGGAGCTCGATGCCCAGGACGTCACGGGCACGGTTCAGCGCTTCGAGTCGGGCGCCGTGGTCGCGACCTGCGACTGGGGCCTCAGCGACGCCCACCACGAGGCCGTGTTCTTCCGCAACGACTACACCTCATCGGGCTTCACCTGGGCCCCTCCGGTTCGCAACGGCTTCTGGGTCGACCCCGGGTGTGGCACGAGCGGCAGCGCGTTCCTGCCCAGGTACCTCTTTGGTCAGTACGGAACGGTCGGAGCCATTCGAGCCAATGGACCGGCGGTCCACAGCCTGTACGACGTGCTGTCGGGCTACATCCCCTGGTACGTTGGGTCGGGCACCACCACCCGCTCGCAGTACACGTCGGGCTACGTGGGCACGTGCGGGTACCAGTACGGCGGCGAGCGCGGCTACAGCATCGGCAGCCTGGAGGAGGGCTCGGTCTGGCGCACGGCGGCGCCGTGAGGCCACGGGCCGCTACGGGCTCCACATCGGCTGGGTCCAGTTGCCGCTCTGGCTGATCTTCACCTGGTGGCGGCCCTCCAGGCTGTCGGCCATCCAGATCTCGCGGGTGCCGTTGCGGGTGCTGCTGAACACCAGGTAGCGCCCGTCGGGCGAGAAGCTGGGGTCTTTGTTGTTGCCCTGATCTTGTGTGATGCGGCGGTTGTTTCGCCCATCGGCGCTGACCACGAAGATGTCGAAGTTCTTGTCGCGGCCGACATAGGCGATCTCGTCGCCGCTGGGGCTCCAGCAAGGGTCGACGTTGTAGCTGCCCTGGAACGAGACGCGCTTGTCTTCGCCGGTGTTCAGGTCGTGCACATAGACCTGGTTGCCGCCGCTGCGGTCGGATGCGTAGGCGACGCGCGTTCCGTCGGGCGAGAAGGCGGGCGCACTGTTGATGCCGCCGCGGGTGAGCTGCTTGATGATCGCGCCGGTGCGGGCATCGAGCACATAGATGTTGGTGTTGCCGCCGTTGCCGCGCTGCACCGCGATCTTGGTGCCGTCGGGGCTGAAGGCCGCGCCCGAGTCGGTGTTGGGCGAGTTGCTGACCACCCGGGTGGCACCGGAGCCCATGTCCTTGAGGTAGACGTCGGCGTTGCCCCGCTTGAAGCTGGTCCACGCCACCTTGGTGCCGTCGTTGCTCCAGGTTGGGGACAGGTTGATGCTGCCGTTGCGGGTGACCGGGACGACCCCGTGGCCGTCGATGTCCATGACGTAGATCTCTTTGTTGCCGGTGCGCTCACCCACGGCCAGCAGCCGCGAGCTGAAGAAGCCGTTCTTGCCGGTCACCGCAAACAAGATGGTGTCGGCGACCTTGTGGCCCAGGTAGCGCGCCTGCTCGGGGGTGCCGGTGAAGCGCTTGGCGACGATCTTGCCGCCAGTGCCCACGTCGTAGACGTACACATCGACCTGCAGCTGCCCGGCCACCTCGGTGACCGCCGTCTTGGCGAGCACCACGGTCTTGATGGGACGCCACTGGGCGAAGTCGATGTCGTCGGGCATCACGCCGGTGCCCGCGGGCTCCAGGAAGGCGGCGGGGTCCTGGATCTCGAAGTAGCCCGTGAGGTCGAGGTCGCGCTCGACGGCGGCCATGAGCTTGGACGCCTCGTCGGGGCGGTCGCCGATGGGCGTGGGCAGCGCGATCTGGACCGAGCGGCTGCCGGCCTCGACCACGATCTCGGCCATGGGTCCCGTGGGCTCCTGGGCCCACGCTGGCGTGGTGGCGAATGCAGCGAGCAAGAGAAGGAAAGGCATCAAGAACCCTTGGGCTTCAGTCGGATGCGGTAGCCGTTTGCATAGCGTGCGGCCCACTTCTCGGGGGGGAGGGGGATGGTCTTCACGGCGAGCGCGGAACGCTCGCAGGCCGAGTCATAGGACGGGTTGCCCGACGACTCGCTCACCCAGTAGCGGATGATCTGGCCGGTGCCCTGGTCGGTCTGGATCGAGAGCACGCAGCTCATGCCCTGCAAGGTGGGCAGGGGCCTGAAGTTGTCGCGAAACAGCTGCTGGATGCCTGCCTCGTACTTGGCGAGCTCGGGATCGGCGAGGCTTCCGGGGCCCGTCGCGTTGATGGACTCGGTGCTGTCGGAGTCTGGGGATGCCGCGGCCTGGTCGACCGCGCCCTCGACGGCGTCGGCGATGGCCTGCTGCTTGAGCAGCTGCTGCAGGAGCTTCTGCCGCTCGGCGCTGCGGTCGGGGGCGCCCTTGTTCTCGACGGCTTTGGGGGTCTCGAGCTTCATCTCGGAGACCTTGGGGGGCGGTGGGGCGTCCGGAGCGGGCGCGGTGGGGGCTTGCACGCCTTTGGGCACCGGTGCCTGGGTGGCCTTCTGCTCCATCTTGCGGTCGGTCTTGGGCTTGAGCTGCAGGCTCACCTCGACGGGCTCGACGTCGAGGATGGGGTCGCGGTTGAGGTTGCCCAGGTACTGCATGACCACCAGGCCGGTGATGGCGCCGCCGTGCAGGAACATGGCCAGCACGATGGGAAAGGCGAGGGACTGTCCGCGTGTATTCAGGACCGAGGTGTTCATCGGCGCCCCGCCTGTGGACGCAGTCGAATGCGGTAGCCGTTGGCGTACAGCGAGGCCAGGTGCGCAGGCGGCGTCGGGAGTGCCTGGACGGACCACGCCGCGCGTTCGCAGGCCGCATCGTACGACGCATTGCCCGAGGACTCGGCGAGGGTCGCGGCCACGATCCGGCCCGTGGCGGCGTCGGTGCGCAGCGCCAGCACGCAGCTGATGCCCGTCAGGTGCGGGAGCGGGCGGAAGTGCTGCCGAAACACGGCCTGAATGCGCGCTTCGTATTCGGCGCGCTCGGGGTCCCCTGCTGCGAAGGTGCTTGCCGCGACGGCGGGCTCGGCCACCGGATCGGGGGAAGCGGCCAGGGACTCGATGGCCCCCTGACGGGCCAGCAGGTCCGAGACCAGCTGCTCGCGGGACGGCGCGGAGCCCTGGTGCTGCGGTGCGGGTGGGTGTCCGCGCGGTGCGTGGCCCGCCCGAGTGGGCACCACCACGGCCACCCGCTGCATCGGTGCGAAGACCGTGGGCGACGGCTGGGCCGAGGCAGGGTCGGTGATGGGGGTGGTGTCGACGGTGGCACCGGAGAGGAGCAACAGCGCGATCAGCCCGGCGAAGTGCACCACACCAGCGCCCACCAGGGGAATGGCGAGGGAATCGCTGGCAGGATCGAGGCAGGGGTGGCTCACGGTTCGGCTCCAACCGGTTCGAACACCATGCCGATCTTCTTCAGTCCCGCTTGCTGCGCGCTGGCCAGCAAGAAGGCCACCTTCTTGTAGGGGACGGTGCCGGCGGCTTCGAGGAAGATGGGCGTGTCGGGGTCGGTCGCGGCGACGGCCAGCAGGCGCGCGTGCACCTCGGCGGGCTGGATGGTGGCGGCGTCGGTCTTGCCCTGCTTGAACAGGATGCTCAGGTCTTCTTGCACCGTCAGGTAGACGTCGCTGGACTCTTCGTCGGGCTGATCGAGCGGGGTGATCTCTTCGGGCAGCTCGATGTTGACGCCCTGGTTGAGCATGGGGGCCGTGACCATGAAGATGATGAGCAGCACCAGCATGACGTCGACGAGCGGCGTCACGTTGATCTCGGACATGGTGGAGCCGCCGCCGCCGGTGGACATGCCCATGGCTACTCGTCCTCGTCGTCGGCAGAGGTGGGGTCGAACACCATGCCGACGCGCGGCATGCCTGCTGCCTGGGCCGCTGCGAGCACGAACGCCACCTTGGCGTAGGGCACCTCGCCGTCGGCCTCGACGAACACGGGCAGATCGGGGTTGGCCTTGGCCATGGCAGCGAGCTTGACCGGCACCTCCTCGAAGGGGTACTCGGTGGCGTCGTCGCTGCCCGAGGGGCGGATCCAGAAGCGCTCGGCGCGGTCGATCTGCAGGATGATCTGGTCTTCGTCCATCTTGAGCGGCTCGGCCTGCTCGGCCGGCAGCTCGATCTCGGACTGCCCCAGCATGGGGGCGGTGACCATGAAGATGATGAGCAGCACGAGCATCACGTCCACCAACGGGGTGACGTTGATGTCGGACATCGAGGAGCCGCCGGTGGTGCCCTCGTCGTCGTGGTGGCCGCTCATGCCCACTACTTGATGTGCCGCTTGACGATGTTGAGGAAGTCGGCCGAGAAGTTGTCCATCTCGGTGTTCAGGATCTTGATGCCCGAGTTGAAGTAGTTGAAGGCCATGACCGCGGGGATGGCGGCGAACAGGCCGGCTGCGGTGGCGATGAGGGCGTGGCTGATGTCGGGGCCGACGACCTGGATGCTTGCCGAGCCGACCTGGGCGAGACGCTGAAACGCCAGCAGGATGCCCCACACCGTGCCGAACAGGCCGATGAAGGGAGCGGTGGCGCCGGTGGTGCCCAAGAAGCTGATGTAGGACTCGAGCTTGGTGCCCTCGACCTGGCGGGCGCGGCGCAGCGCGCGGGTCATGTTGTCGCCCGCGTCGGCCTTGTTGCCGCCCTTGGTGACCTTGGCGAGCTCTTGGTAGCCGGCCTTGAACACCTCGGCGACGGGGCTTCGCTTGTACCGGCCGGTCTGCTCGTACACCGAGTCGAGGCGCTTGCTGCGCCAGAACAGCTCGAGGAACTGCCCGGACTGGCGGCGGGCCATGAACAGCTGGAACCACTTCTGCAGGATGATGGCCCAGCAGATGATGCTCATGAAGATGAGCACGTACAGCACGAACTGCACCACGAAGTCGGCGCCGAAGATGAGGTCCCAGTAGCTGATCTCACCGTCGGCCTGCACGCTGGCCAGGTAGACCTCCATCACGCTGTCCATGGGAGCTCCGTCGTCTCGGCGGGTGCCGGTCGTTGTGGGGAAAGGGGAGGGGAAGAAAAGGAGGGAGGGGGCATTATACGGCGGTCCAGAGGGATCCACAAGATCCGCGGAGGTGAGACCTTGGTGACACGTTGGGGTTCCTGTATGGCCGTGCTTGCGCTGTTGGCGACCATGGGCTGCTTCGATCCCCCGGACGAACCCGCGGCCTCTGAGATGACGCCCTTCGTGGCTCCGGTCTACGAGCACCCCGCCGAGGTCAGCAAGACGGGACCGTGCAGTGTCGAGGAGCTCGGCAGCGACGTCGGCTTCACGAGGCCGGATCATCCGAACGGCGGTGGACGGCTGATCGGAGCGGGCATGAAGCCTGGAAACCCCGCCAACGACTATGGGTTGTGGATGGGGGATGTCGTGGTGGCGACCGCGCGCGACGGCGATGCGTGCGTGTGGCAGCTGTCACGCCGCGGCAAGGAGGTGGAGCTGCGCTTCACGCCGGGCCAGGATCCCAAGCCGCGCGAGCCGACCAAGCTCGGGCGCGGGGGCATGCGCGTGGTCGTGAACTGGCCCGACTGGCCCATGAACGAGGTGGCCAAGTATGTGGCCTGGCAGACCGAGCGCCAGCTCGAGCTCGCCTGCGAGTCCGGCGACCGGACCGTCAGCATCATGGGCACCAAGCCGATGACGCTGGACGACACGCTGGATGGCGCTCGCGACCAGTTTGCGGCCGGCGGGTGCCGAATCGAAGTGGATGGCGACACGGTGAGGTTGTTGCCGGCGGAGTGATCGGGGGGGCTGGCCACCGATGAATGGTCCGTCGCGGAAGCGCGGATCGGGGGGTCTGGCAACCAATGGTCCTTCCCAGAACCGCATCCACAGCGGGAATACAGGATCACCCTGTGCCCGTTTACCAATGGTCGGGACAGAGTCAGGCGACCGTCCAGACCCAGAAACTCAGCGCCATCGAGCACAGCGCGCCCGAAGCGGCGGCGAGCGCTCCGAGCTTCGCGAGCCAGGGTCGGCCCTGGACGGAGGTCACGCCGATTGCGGTGAGCCCGATGCAGGCGAGGTGAGCGCTGCCGATGACGATGGCGGCGCCGATGCTCGCGGGATGGTCGACTTCGACCATCGCATGGCTCGCGGCAGCGCAGCCCAGTGAGATCCCGATGGCCAGGACGAAACGGCGTGTGGGGTTGGTCATGCAGCCCAGGTAGTGCCGCGGTGTGAACGTCGTTTGGCAGGGCTGTGAAAGCCCGGGATGCAGGGGGTCTGGCAACCAATGGTCGCGAACCATTGGTATTCGGCGTGGTGTTGTTCCTGCGAACTCGCCTGGAGATGGGATCGGCGGCTGACCATTGGTTGCCAGACCCCCACAACCCCCGCGGCCCCCGGCTGGCACGCACCCCTCCGTGTGTGTAAGTCCCTCGGCATGAGAAACACGCGAATCTCGCTGGTCATCGTCGCCGTCCTGCTCGTCACCATGTTCGGGGGACAGCTGGTCTTCCTGGCCACGGACTGGCTCTGGTTCTCGGCGACGGGGTACGAGCCCACCTTCCGCACCATGCTGTTGGCCCAGGTGGGCAGCGGGGCCGGGGTGGCCGCGCTGGCGTTTGCCCTGTTGCTGGGCAACGGCATCTACGCCGCTCGCACCCAGGACCCGGGCGGCATTCGCCTGGCCGACGAGGAGTTCGCCGAGACCCCGCTGGGCCAGATGATGCAGAACGCGAGCCTGCCTCGGCTGGTGGCCCTGGCCAGCGCCGTGTTGGCGGTGTTGATTGGCGCGAGCGCCAGCGGCTGGTGGGACGACGTCCTGCTGTTCGCGCATGCCGCCGACTTCGACTACGCCGAGCCGCTGCTGGGCCTCAACGCCGGGTTCTACGTGTTTCAGCTGCCGCTGCTGCTCAACGTGCAGAGCATGGTGGCCCTGCTGCTGTTCCTGGCGCTGGCCATGTCCGGTGGCCTGTACCTGTTCACCGGCGCCGTCCGCGCCGACCTCGAAGAGATCCGCGGCCAGGTGTACTGGAAGGGCCTGCACGTGGCCCCCCAGGCGCGCACCCACATCGGCGCCCTGGCCTCGGCAGTGCTGCTCACCTTTGGCGCGGGCGCCTACCTGGGGCGCTACCGCCTGCTGTACTCCGACACCGGGCTGATCGCCGGGCCGGGCTATGCCGACTCGGCCGTCACCATGAACCTCATGCTTCTGCAGGCCGGGGCCGCGGTGGTGGCGGCGGTGCTGGTGTTCGTGGGCATGCGCCGCGACAACGGCCGCCAGCTGGTTGCCGCTGGAGTAGGCACGTACATCCTGGCCTTTGGGCTCACGTCCTTCGTGCCGGGCATGGTGCAGCGCTACTACGTGGCCCCCACCGAGTTCGCCCTCGAAGAGCCCTACATCGCGCACCACATCGAAGCCACGCGCCGCGCCTATGACCTGGACGGGGTCGAGACCCGCGCGCTCACCGGCGCCAACGAGCTGTCCTGGGCCGACGTGCAGGCCGCCGACGCCACCATCAAGAACGTGCGCCTGTGGGACCACGAGCCCCTGCTCACGACCTTCGCTCAGGTGCAGGAGATCCGTACCTTCTACGACTTCGCCAGCGTCGACAACGACCGCTACATGATCGACGGCGAGCTTCGCCAGATCATGCTCTCTCCGCGCGAGGTCGATGTGCGAAGCCTGCCCGACCGTAGCCGCACCTGGGTCAGCGAGACCATGGTGTACACCCACGGCTACGGGCTGGCGTTGGGCCCGGTGAACGAGGTGACCGAGGAGGGCCTACCCCAGCTGTTCGTCAAGGATCTGCCGCCCCAGATCAGCAAGCCCGACGACATCCAGATCACGCAGCCGGCCATCTACTACGGCGAGGCGATGGACAACGAGGTGCTGGTTCAGACCCGCAACCAGGAGTTCGACTACCAGCGTGGCGAAGAAGAGGTGTACGGGCAGTACTCCGGCACCGGCGGCGTCGCCGTGGGCGGCATGCTCACCCGGGCCATGTTCGCGCTTCGCTTCGAAAGCATGAACATGCTGCTCACGAGCGATGTCGAGCCCGACAGCCGCGTGATGCTGTACCGCAACGTGCTCGATCGCGTCGACCGCATCGCACCCTTCTTGCTGCTCGACCCCGACCCCTACCTGGTCATTGCCAGCGATGGTCGACTGGTGTGGGTTGCCGACGCGTACACGGCCGCCAGCCAGTTCCCCTACAGCAAGTCGTACGGCTCGGTGAACTACATGCGCAACAGCGTGAAGGTCACCGTCGACGCCTACGACGGCACGGTCACCTTCTACGACATGGGCACCGACGATCCCATCGTCGCGGCCTGGCGCGGAGCCTTCCCCGACATGTTCCAGGAGCGGGCCTCGATGCCCGACTGGCTGGTGGCGCACCTGCGCTACCCGCAGTTCTGGTTCAGCCTGCAGACGCGGCTGTACGCGACCTACCACGTCACCTCGCCCAACGTGTACTTCAGCGGCACCGACGACTGGGAGGTCCCGGTGGTCGAAGACAGCCGCATGCAGCCCTACTACACGGTGATGACGCTGCCGGGCGAGACCGAGCCCGAGTTCATCGAGATGCTGCCCTTCAACCCCGTCGACAAGCCCAACCTGGCGAGCTGGATGGTGGCCCGAAGCGATGGCGATGCCTACGGCAACCTGCTGGCCTACACCTTCCCCAAAGACAAGGTCATCTACGGCCCCGGGCAGATCTCGGCCTTCATCAACCAGGACGCCGAGATCAGCGAGAAGCTGACCCTGTGGAACCAGCAGGGAAGCCGGGCCAAGCGCGGAACCATGCTGGTCATCCCCATCCAGACCAGCCTGGTGTACATCCAGCCGCTGTACCTGCGCTCCGACAACGACAGCCTGCCGCTGCTCAAGCGCGTCATCGTGGGCTACGGCAACCAGGTCAAGATGGCACCCACGCTGATGGAGGCACTGGCGCTCATCGAGTGGGCCGATGGCCCGGGCCAGCTCGACATGTCGGGGGCGGCTATCGACAACGGGACGCTGGCCGCCGAGGCTGCGCTGGCTGAGGCCGGCGGAGACCCCGCGCGGGCCGCGCTGGCATCCGATGCCAACACCGCGGCCCTGGTGGCCGAGGCCAACGCCGCCTACCTGGCCGCCACCGAGGCGCAGCGTGCCGGCGACTGGGCCCGCTACGGCGCCGAGCTCGAGAAGCTGGGTGAGGCGCTGCGGCGGCTCGAGGGCGGGGAAGGAATCCCCGAGGCGGAGGAGCCGCCGGCCGCCTCGCCGTAGCCGGTGGTTCCGGCGCGCCGCAGCAAGACCCCTACCCCCCGAACTCGCACACGTACTTCCACTGGTAGTCGCAGGGCTGGTCGTTCCAGCCGTTGGCCGGGTCGAAGCGGTTGAGCTCGACGCAGGCCTCGTTGCCCAGCAGGTTGTTGGGCTCGGACGGGCCCCAGTTGAGGTAGGTCGCGGGCGTGCCGTCCTCCCAGACCCAGGTGCCGGGGATGGCCTGGTCGTTCAGGCCCATCCACCAGTAGCCGAAGGGCAGCTCGTCGATGCGGTCGTTCACCCAGTCGTCTTCGCTGGCATTGGCCAGCTCGAGCAGGTGGTAGCCGTCTGCGGCGCACGCGGACTGGGCGTCCCACCATGTGACCAGCGAGCCGCAGAACTGGTAGGGGCGCCCCGCGTAGACGCGAACCGGGCAGGCGCAGCCCGTGTCGTCGGGACCGCCCGCACAGTCGTCGTCGTGGCCGTTGCACACCTCGGTGCCGGCCGGGTTGCTGGCGGCGCGACCGTCGTCGCAGTCGTCGCACAGGGCGTAGCCGTCGCCGTCGGCGTCGGTCGACTCGTCTGAGGGCAGGGCGGCGTCGCAGTCGTCGTCCAGGCCGTTGCAGCGCTCGGGGGCTCCCGGAAAGATGTTGGCGTCGCCGTCGTCGCAGTCGGTGTCGTCGTCGGTGAAGCCCGATGTCGGGGTGCACCCCTGCTGGCTGTTGGCGGGGTCGCCGTAGCCGTCGGCGTCCTGGTCGCGAAAGAAGGTGTCCAGGACGCCGTCATCGGCGGTGCCATCGCAGTCCTGGTCTTGGCCGTCGCACACCTCGGCGGCGCCCGGGTGCACGTTGCCATCGGTGTCGTCGCAGTCGGTGTCGTCGGCCACGTGCCCCGCGGGCGGCGTGCAGGTGACGGTGCTGTCGGCGGCGTCGCCGAAGCCATCGGAGTCGTCGTCGGCGAACCACTCCTGGGGGTCGCTGGCGCCGTCGTCGATGATGCCGTCGCAGTCGTCGTCGACCCCGTCACAGGTCTCGGGGGCTCCCGGGTAGACCGTGGGGTCGTTGTCGTCGCAGTCGGTGCCTCCGAAGGCGGGGTCCAGCACGCCGTCGTCGTCTTTGTCGGCCTCGATGACGTCGAAGCTCACCGAGCCGGTGCCCGTGCCGCCGGTGCTGTCGGTCACCGTGACCGCCACGGTGTTTGCCCCCGCGGGCAGGTCCAGCAGCTCGAACGTGGCCGTGCCCGTCGAGTCGGGGCTCGCCGGCCCGGCCCCGGCGGCGGCGCCGCTCCAGGTCAGCGCGAGCTGCGCCAGATCGCCTTCGTCGGGGTCGGTGAAGCGCGCCTCGACGGCGATGGGGTTCTCTGAGATGTGCAGGGCGCTGGTGGACGGTGCGAAGAAGGTCACGGTGGGGGCGACGCCGGCCACGACCTGGAAGTCGACGGAGTCGTGCGAGGTGGCAGCCTGGGTGTCCGTCGCGGTCAGCGTGACCGAGTGAGCGCCCTCCGGCAGCCCTCCCGGCACGGTCAGCGTCACCTCGTCGTCGCCCCAGGCCACCGCACCGCCCAGATCGGTGCCGTCGACATGGGTGAAGGCCACGTCCAGGTCCACGGCGTCGTCTTCGAAGTCGCTGACGCGGCCGCGCACCACCAGGTCGGCGCCCAGCAACAGGCGGGCGTCCTGGGCCGGTGCGGTGAGGGTGACCACCGGTGGCTCGTTGAAGATCTCGGGGCCGGCGCCGGTGCACCCGGCGAGCGCCAGCACCCACAGCAGGCGCCTCACGGGTCGAGCTCACAGATGAAGTGGGTGTTGAGCCCGCAGTCGGCGTCGTTCCAGCGCCCGCTCATGAACAGGTTCAGCGTCAGGCAGTTCTCGACGATGCCGCCGGATGGCTCGCTGCTCTCCCAGTTCTCGATGTCCCAGCCCGAGCCGTCGGCCCAGCCCCAGCTGCCCTCCACCACCTCGTCGGCGGCGCCGAGCCAGTACTGCTTGGGGTGCTCGGGCGTGATGACGCTGTGCAGGCCGTTGTTCTCGGCCAGGTCGTCGATGCGGGCCAGCTTGTAGCCCCTGGTGTTGCACTCGTTGAGGGCCGCGTGCCAGCCCAGGTCGTAGCGGCAGAACTGGTAGGTGTGCGTGCCGCCGACCCCGGCCTGGCTGTGCCACGAGCAGTTGGGGCAGGCGCCGTCGTCGATGTCGCCGTTGCAGTCCTGGTCGACCGCGTCGCACAGCTCGGGCGCGCCCGGGTGCACGTCCTCATCGCCGTCGTCGCAGTCTTCGCACAGCACCGCACCGTCCAGGTCGCCGTCGTCGCTCTCGTTGGCGGGCAGCAGGTGGTCGCAGTCGTTGTCCAGGCCGTCGCACACCTCGGGGTTGCCGGGGAAGCGCTCGGCCTGGCTGTCGTCGCAGTCTTCGCAGAGCCAGTAGCCGTCGCCGTCGACATCGGTGGTCTCGTCGGCGGGCACGGCGCCGTCGCAGTCGTTGTCGACCCCATCGCAGAGCTCGGCTGCCCCGGGATGGCTGGTGGCATCGGCATCGTCACAGTCGGCGCAGGCGATCGAGCCGTCGGCGTCGGCGTCTGTGAGCTCGGGGGTGGGGGTGATGCCGTCGCAGTCGTCGTCGGCGCCATTGCAGAGCTCGGGCGCGCCGGGATGCACGTCGGCGTCGGCATCGTCGCAGTCGAGCCCGGTGAAGACGTAGCCCGCGGGCTGCTCGCAAGCATCGAGGGTGGTGGACGCATCGCCCGCCCCGTCGCCATCACTGTCGAGGTACCAGGTCTCGGGGTCGGTAACCCCCTCGTCGATGTCGCCGTCGCAGTCGTCGTCCTCGAGGTTGCAGCGCTCGTCGGCGCCGGGAAACACGAAGACGTCGGTGTCGTCGCAGTCGTCCCCTCCGAAGGCCTGGGACCGAAAGCCGTCGTTGTCGGCATCGTCATCGAGCACGGTGACGGTGATCGAGGCATCGTCGAAGGCCCCGGACGCATCGGTCGCCCGAACGCTCACGCTGACCGAGCCGGCGGCTTGTCCTGGGAGCACCAGCTCGGCGAGGCCGGTGGCGTCGGGGTGCTCGGGCCCCGACTGGCCGCTGGCGGCGCCGCTCCACTCCAGCGTGATGGCCGCCACCGGGCTGTCGTCGCTGACCTGGATGCGCACGGGCAGGGGGTCGCCGGCCAGGTACACGCCGCTGGAGCTCGGCTCGATGAAGCTCACCTGGGGCGGGGCATTGGGCAGGTAGGCCACACGAACCAGGTCTTCGCCGGACTCCCCCTCGAAGTCGATGACCTGGAGCCGAAGCTGATGCACGCCGGTCGACAGCCCGCCGGGCACCGTGAGCCGCGCCTCGACGTTGCCCGTCTGGAGTTCGAAGCCCAGGGTGCCGTCCCGGTCGCTCGTGAGCACGTACTCGAGATCGGCGGGATCTTCGGCGTCGTCGGTGATGTCGGCCCTCAGCTCCAGGTCGGCGCCGAAGCCATAGGCCGTCTGCTCGAGCGGCTGGGTGATGGACACGGTGGGGGCCACGTTGGTGAAGCTCACCCCGGTGTCGCCGGTGCATCCGGCGAGGGCGAGCACGAGCAGGGTCCGGGTGGGGGTGGCCATCTGCAGAAGGATAGCCGGAGTGTGCGGGACCGGGGAGCCGGATAGGGAAGCCACGATGTCTGCCCTTGGTGACGCAGTCCGCGATCTGGCTGATCGACTCGATGCTCGGGTCGTGCCCTCCCTGTATGGGAGTGTATCGCTGCGAACGGGGCGGGTTCGGGGCTGGCTTCGCAGCCGCAACAAGCCGTTCGTCGACCCCGAGCGCGACCGCCCCAACACCGCCGAGATCGATCAGACCGCGGCGTGGGTGGTGGGCCAGTCGAGCACCCGCGCAGGGGTGTTCGGCGGCATGGTGGGCGTGGGTGGCGCCGTGTCGCTGCCCAGCGAGGTCATCGGGCTCACGGTGGCCACCATGCGCATGGCCCAGCGGTTGGCGGTCGTGTACGGCTTCGAGCTCGAGAGCGACCGCGGCCGCATGGCGCTGTGGCGGGCCCTCGCTGCGGGCTACGAGATCGACCTGCCCGAGCGTGGCCCCCTGGGCATGCGCGCCAGCGAGCTGCCCGCGGTGCTCACCCCTGGGCTGGTGGCTCGCTCCACCGAGGGCACCATGGTGGGCTCCATCCTCCGGGCCAGCGCCAAGATGGTGGGCACCCGACTGATTCGCTACATCCCGATTCTCAGCAGCAGCGTCGCTGCCGTCAACGCTCGTGAGCGCATGATCGACATCGGCGCCCGCATGACCGTGGTGCTGCGCGGCATGGCCGACGCGCCATCGCTCGAGGGGCTCGAGGTGGCCGAGGCCGTGGAGCTGTAACGGGCTGCCGTCAGCGCTTGCAGCGGAACCCGGTGAAGCTGTTGGCCTGGCTCTTGTTGACGGCGGTGCTGGTGGCGTCGTCGAAGCGTCGCCATGCTGCCTGGCCGCCGGCGTCGCGCCACTCCTGGAAGGGCGGCTGGGTGCCGTCCCAGGTGCGCGGGGACGCGTCGATGCTGGCCAAGCCTCCGCGGTTCGCACAGAAGGCGCGGGCGGCCCACCACGACACATTGGTGGCGGGTGCGGTGGGGTCGGGTGGTGTCGTGCCGTTCCAGCCGCGCAGGTAGTTGGCGTCGGCCTTGCCGCCTTGCATCGCGGCCTCGGGTGACCAGTCGGGGTGGTCCGAGAGCCAGCCGGCGTATTCGCCCGCGGTGACCAGCTTGCCGGCGCTGGGTGCGGACGGGGTTGCCTCTTTGGGGGGCGGCTCGACCGGGTTCTGTGCCGAGCCCGTGCCCTCGGACCCAGACTCGCCGGTGCCCTCGTCGCCGCTGGGCTGGTCGGGCGGATCGCCCTGGGGCTGGGGCGGGACGGTGGGATCGGTGTCGTCGGGGGTGCCCTGGTCGGTGTCTTCGCCGCTGGCCTCGCCAGGGTCGGTGTCGTCGCCGGGATCGGTGTCGTCGCCGGGAGGAGGCGAGACCGCGCCGTCGTCGGTGTCGGGGTCGCTTTGCGGCGGCGGGGGATCGCTGGGGCCGGCCGAACCCTGGCCCAGGATGAACGAGCCCATGCCGCACAACAGCACGAGCAGCAGGCCGGCGATGGCCGCGGTGACGTACAGCAGGACGGGGCTCTGCTGAGGCGGGAGCACGGTGGGGTCGAAGGTGACGGCGTCGCGGGTGGGGGTGTCGGCGATCGGCTCTTCTTGCGTGAGCGGGTCGCTCTGCCCGGCCTCGTTGAGGGTCACGCCGTACAGCTCGTCGTGCGGCATGTGCTCGCGGTCTTCGATGAGCGGGCCCACCCGGGTCTCGGACCACTCGTTGAGCCATGGACCGCCGGCGCGGCCGCGCAGCTCGCGGCACATGCGCTCGAGCTCGCGGGCGGTGGGCCGGTCGGCCGGGTCCCACTCGAGCGTGCGCCGCACCAGCTTCTCGATGACCGCGAAGTCTCGGCCGGCTCGCTTGCGTGTCTTGGCCAGGGCCTGCTCGACGTGATCGTGGTGTTTGTCGGGCACCGAGCTCGTCTTGCCGAACTTCTTGCCGCTCACGATCTCGCACAGCACAACACCCAGCGCGTAGATGTCGCCGGCCGGGCCGTCCTCCATGTCGAAGCGCTCGGGGGCCATGTACCCCAGGCTGCCCAGCAGCACGGCGTGGGTCTCGGACTCGCGGCCCTCGTAGTCGGCCCGGGCGATTCCGAAGTCCAGGAGCTTGACCTCGCCGGCCGGGGTCATCTGGATGTTGGACGGCTTGATGTCGCGATGGATCAGGCGCAGCTGGTTGCCGTCTGGGCCCTTTCCGCTGTACGCGACATGCAGCGCGCCGGCGACCTCGCCGATGATCTCGAGCGCCACCCCGATGGGGATGCGTCCCTTGCGCACGACGTCGAGCAGGCTGGCCCCCTGCAGGAACTCCATGACCATCGCCCAGCGGTCGCCCAGCTGAACCAGGCCGTCGACCTGCAGGATGGCTCGATGGCGAACCAGGCCCAGCACGCGTGCCTCGTCGCGCAGCCGTCGTGCGGTCTCTTCCCAGCCCACCATGTCGGCGTTGAGGATCTTGACCGCACACGCCTTGGTGAACCCGCCTTCGCCGGTCAGCGTGGCCCGGTACACCGTGCCAAAGCTGCCCTTCCCGACAGGTTCCAGGATGTGGTACTGGCGACCGGTTGTCACGACGCGCGCAGCATAGCGTGCGCGAAACCCCGGCACACGAACCGATTATGTGCGGGCTCCATGCGAGCATGCCTCCCGGTGTTCCTGGTCTTGCTGGTCGCTCATCCGGCCCTGGGTCAGACATTCGATGCCCACGGTCCGTTCCCAGCGGCCGATCCAGGGCGTCCGGGCTCCCCTGTGCTCGTCCGGTCCCCCTTCTTGCCGGCCAAGTCCACCGGGCACGCAGGCGTGCTGCTGGAGTACGCCGACGCTCCGCTCGTGTACGTGTTCGACGAAGATGGCGTCGAGACCCGCGAAGAGGCGCTCGGCGGCCTGTTCGGCGCCAATCTCGCGGGAACCTGGGGCGCCACCGACCGGGTGGCCATCTCGGCGGTGGCGCCGGTGTGGTTCACCGCGTCGGGAAGCGCCGCTGCGGGAGGGCCGACCCTGGGCGACGTGATGCTGTCGGTGCCCGTCGGCCTGGTGCTGCCCGACAAGCGCGCCGAGGGCTGGTCGATGGCGGCGGTGCCTTCGGTGCGGCTGCCCACGGGCAACGCCCGGCGCTACCTGGGCGATGGGGCCTTCGGGGGAGCGCTTGCCCTGGCGGCTGGCTACCGCGTGCGTCGCCTGGGCGGCGGCGTCGACGTGGCCTTCGAGCTCGACGGGGCCAGCGGCGACCCGCTGTGGCCGGGCGGGCCCACGCTGCAGCTGGGGGGCTGGGTCGGCTACGGCATCAGCGACCGCCTGGACGGCCGCGTCGAGCTGCGAGCGACCCAGCCGCTCGACGTGCCGGTGGCCCTGCCGCTCGAGGCGATGGTCACAGGTCGCTGGAAGGTCAACGACCGCGTGTCGCTGTCGGGCGGCGTGGGCACGGCTCCCGTTCCCGGTGTGGGTGCCGCCGCGATTCGGGGTTTTGCCGGGGTGCACCTGCTCTTCGGCCCCGGCGTCGACGAGGCCATCGACCTGCCCGAGCCGCCGCCACCGCCTGTTCGCCTGGTGCGGGTGGCCGCGGTCGACCCCGATGGACGAGCCATCCGTGGTGCGGCCGTGAGCATCGGTGATGCCGTGGTGGCCCACACCGACGCCGATGGCATCGCGGTGCTCTCCAAGCGCACCAAGGAGGGCACGCCCTTTCGCATCGAGCGGGCCGATCTCGACGGGGCCGGTGGGGTCACCCTCCCCGCGGGCGAGGACATCGTTCAAGTCCAGCTCGACTGGCTTCCCGTACGCTTCGACATCCGTGTGACCGACCCGCGCGGCAAGGTCGTCGATGCCGACGTCTCGTTCGAGGGCGGGAGCCAGCCGCTCGACCCCGATGTCGACGACGTGGGCACGCTGTCGTACAGCCTCGAGCCTGGCGACTACACGGTCACCATCGCCGCCGAGGGCATGGGCACCCAGCAGCGCTCCCTGAGCGTGCTGGCCGGGCGCCGGCAAGACATGCGCGTCGACGTGGTGCTCTTTCCCGTCGTCAACGAGAACACCGAGCTCAAGCTGACCGTCGTGAGCCCGGACGGGCGAGCGGTCGAGGACGCCTTCGTCGAGGTGGGAGGGCAGCTCATCGGCACCACGGGTTCGGGGGGTGGCCTGTCGGTGCGTGGCCTCGCCGACGGCGACGTCGAGCTGGTGGTGGGCTCCGATGCCTTCGCCCAGGGGCAGTCGGCCAAGGTCAAGCTCACCGAGCAGTCCCCCACCGAGGCCCGCATCGAGCTGGGCTGGCTGCCGGGGTCGGTCAAGGTGGTGGCCCGGGGTCCCGACGGCGGGGTGACCGACGCCATGGCCCAGCTCACGGGGCCCGTGCAGCTTCCGCCGGCGCTGCTCGGTCCCGATGGCGAGCGCGTGTTCGTGCTGCGGCCGGGCCTTTGGACGCTGGTGATCTCGTCGCCGGCACTGGGCCTGCAAGAACGCGCCTTCGAGGTCACCGACGAGGCCAACCTGCTGTTGGTCGAGGTGGCCCTGCTGCCCGACGAAGGTGGCGATGCGCAGCTGGCGCTGCGGGTGCTCGACGCCGACGGGCGCCGCATCGAGGGCGCGCAGGTGAGCCTGGATGGCATGTCCGTGGGCGCGTCCTCGACTGCGGGCACGCTGCGCCTGTCGGGCCTCGAGACCGGCGAGCGCCAGCTGGTGATCGAAGCGGCCAACATGCGCGACTACACCGCGAGCCTCGACCTCGTGGACGGGGTGCAGGACCGCGATGCGCTGATGAGCTGGCTCGCAGGCAGCGTTCGCTTGAGCGCGCGGGATCCAGGCGGCGATCCGATGGACGCGCTCGTGCTGCTGGCTGGCCCGGGAGCCGTTCCTCCTACTCAGCTGGGCGAAGACGGCGAGCACCTGTTCCAGCTCGAGTCGGGCCTGTGGGAGCTGCTGGTGAGCAGCGAGCTCATTGGCATGCAGGCCCGAGACGTCGACGTTCCCGATGACCACAAGCGCCTGATCGACGTGACCATGGGCCTGGACCGACCCGAGCAGAGCGACGGGGCCACGCTGGCGCTCACCGTGACCGGACCGGACGAGCGGCCCCTGGCCGGTGCCGAGGTGCGCCTGGAGGATCGGCTGCTGGGCACCACCGGCACCGAGGGAACCCTGCGCGCGGGTGGGCTGGCCCCGGGCCCACGATCGCTGGTGGTCGACGGCCTGGCGCTGGGTCAGCGCACCGTCTCGGTCGACCTGGACACCACCGTCGACACCAACGAGGCGGCGGTGGCGCTCGACTGGGCCGAGGGCGCGCTGCGGGTGGAGGTGGAGGGCCCGTCGGGTCCGGTGACGGACGCCCTTGTGGGTGTGGCCAACGCCAGCGGGGTGCAGCCTCCGCTGCTGGTCGAGCCCGATGGCTCACGCATGTTCGAGCTGACGCCCGGCGAGTGGTCGGTGCTGGTGTCCAGTGGGCGCATGGGCATCCAGGAACGCACGGTGCAGATTCCTCCCAACCCGCAGCTGTCCACCGTTCGCGTCAAGATGCGGCCGATGGTGGGGGACAGCTCGGTGTTGCTGGTGCGCGTGCGCGACGAGGATCGCGCCCCGGTCGCCGGCGCCGAGGTGCGCATCGACGAGCAGTCCGTGGGCCGCACCTCGCCGGGGGGCATCCTGCTGGCCAGCGGCCTGGGCCTGGGCAAGGCGGCCGTCGAGGTGGTGGGCACCAACGGTCTGGCGGGCGAGGTGCGCGACGTCAAGCTGGCCGCGGGCAGTGCCGAGCGCACCTTCGAGCTGCAGTGGCAGCGGTCCATCGTGTCGATCCAGGTGGTCGACGCCGACGGCAAGCCCGTCGATGCCACCGTGGCCATGGAGGGCCCCGAGCTGCTGCCCGAGCGCCGGGTGGGCCCCGACGGCCTCGAGGACTTCGCCCTGCGCCCCGGAGATTGGAAGGTGTTCGCTAGCGCGCCGGGGCTCAAGGTCGTGTCCACGGAGCTGTCGGTGCCGCCGGGCGACGATCCTCTGGCGCTCCGCGTCGAGCTTTCGCAGACCACCGGCACCGAGCGGTCCGGCAGCGAGATCCGCTTCGAGCAGCGCATCGAGTTCGCGCTGAGCAAGTGGGACGTGCCCGAGTCCAGCCGCGGGCTGCTCGACGACGTGGCCGGCGTCCTGCTGGCCAGCCCGGACATCGTGCGCATCGAGGTGCAAGGGCACACCGACGACACCGGCGATCCTCGCTTCAACCAGCTGCTGTCGGAGCGGCGTGCGGCGTCGGTGATGGAGCAGCTGGTCTTGCGCGGGGTGCCGCGCGAGAAGCTGGTGGCCAATGGGTATGGGCTGCTGAGGCCGCTGGTGGGCAACGACACGGTCGAGGGGCGCGCGACCAACCGCCGTGTGCAGTTCGTGATCCTCGAGTCCCGTTGATCCCTCTGGCGTGCTTGGCCGTATCTCTTGCACACCAACCGCTTGGAGACGGCTTGTTCTCGGGGTACAACCCCGCTGATGCCAGCCGGTGAAACCAGCCATGAAGATCTGCTGCAGGCCATTGCCCAGCGCGACAGAGCTGCGTTTGCCGAGCTGTTCCGGCGCTTTGCCCCCAAGCTCGTGGGCATGCTGATGTACCGCGGCGCCCCCCGTGTGCAGGCCGACGAGGTGGTGCAGGACGTGCTGCTGACGGTGTGGCGCCAGGCGGGCCGCTTCGATCCCCAGCGGGCCTCGGCCGAGGCCTGGCTCTACACCATCACGCGAAACCGCTGGATCGACCGCGTTCGTCGCGAGCGTCGACCGGCGGCCGACCCGCTCGACCCCGCCCTGGTGGTGGCGCCGACCCCCCTCGACCATGTGGCCGGCCAGCAGCGTGCTCGCCGCATCGCCGCCGCGCTCGACGCCCTGCCCGAGGCGCAGGCCACCGTGCTGCGCAAGACCTACTTCGAGCACAAGACCCTGGCGGTCGTGGCCAACGAGCTGGACATCCCGCTGGGCACGGCCAAGTCGCGGGTGCGGCTGGCGATGCAGCGCTTGCGATCGGCGCT
The DNA here is from genome assembly GCA_965216925.1 of Myxococcota bacterium. Lineage (GTDB taxonomy): Bacteria > Myxococcota_A > UBA796 > UBA796 > CAYYHT01. Next base: position 1,023,198 of record CBDCGT010000002.1, read on the forward strand.
TCGCGGCGAGGGCGAACAGCCATGATCCGGCACCATCCCACCGACGAGCTGCTGGTCGAGTACGCCGCGGGAGCGTCGTGCGAGGCGGTGAGCCTGGTGATCGCGGTGCACTGCGCGATGTGCCCGACCTGCCGAGATCTGGTCGCGGATCTCGAGGTCCTGGGCGGAGCGATGCTCGATCGGCAGCAACCCTCGGTGGCAGAGACCGAACACCTCCTGGATGGGCTGCTGGCAGCCCTCGACGGGCTGGAGCCAGAGCCGCCCGTCGCCACCGAGCCCCCCGGCGACCTGACCTTCCCGGAGCCGCTTCGCTCCATGCTCTCCCACGCCGATCCCGGCCAGCTGCCCTGGAAGACCGTGCTGCCCGGCTACGAGCAGATCGAGCTGCCTATGCGAGTGGGCCCGGTTCCAGTTCGCCTGTCCAGGTTCGCCCCTGGCTTCGTCACGCCCAAGCACACCCACGGCGGATTCGAGCACGTGCTGGTGTTCACCGGAGGCTACCTCGATCACGATGGCCCCCACGCCCGCGGCGACATGAGCTGCGCCGACGAGACCCTGAGCCACTCGGTCCAGGTCGACCCTGGCGAGCCGTGCATCGTGTTGATCGTCGCCGAAGACTGGCTTCACCCGCAGAGCCCCCACATGGCGGCGGCGCGAAAGCTCGTCGATTTCTGAACTTTCCTGATCCGAGGGTCGCACGCGGCCGTATCGGAGTCGGGAGTTCGAATGCTGGGTCTGGTCGTGGGTCTTGTCGCGGTGACGGCTTCGGGGGCGACCCGGGCTGTGCCGGGCAGCTACGCCACCGTCGAGGCTGCGCTGGCGGCGGCACAGGACGGCGACATCATCGACATCGCGTCGGGCACCTACGACGAGACGGCTCTGCTCGAGGTGTACAACTTCACCGGGCTCACCATCCGTGGCGCGGGTGCTGGCGTCACCGTGGTTCGCGGCGGCGACGACCCGGTGCTCTTCGACGTGTGGAGCTCCTCGGGCGTCGTCTTCGAGGACCTCACGCTGGACGGCGATGGGGCGCGACGGGCGTTCATCGCGGATGCTTCGACCGTGTCGATGACCCGGGTCGATCTGGTGGGCGGCGCCGCGCCGGCGAGCGACTACAGCGGCTTCAACGGGCACGGGGCGCTGGGCTTCGTGCTCAGCAGCAGCACCGTCGACCTCATCGACGTCGATGCGAGCGGGCAGGGATTCGGCATCGGTGACCCCCACGTGGGCGGTCATCTGGCCGTGTTCGACTCCACCGTCTCGATCGGTGGCAGCTCGGTCTTCGCTGGGGGGCAGGCCGCCCGCGGTGGCTCCATCCACGCGTCGGGGAGCCAGCTCGACATCACCGGCGCGACCTTCAGCACCAACTACGTCTACGACGTGTACGCCGCTCCCTACGGCGGTGCGATCTACGCGCTCAACAGCACGGTGACGGTCGACTCGGCCCTGTTTGCCGACAACGAGGCCGAGGCAGCGGGGGGATTCGGCGGCTTCACCATGGGCGGCGCAGTCTACGGCGAGGGCTCCGACCTGAGCATCACGGGCACCGAGTTTGCCGACAACAGCGCGGGCAACACCGGTGGTGCGGTGGCAGCGGTGTTCGGCAGCGGTCTGGACTTCTTTGGCAACGACGTGCACGGCAACGCCTCGTTCTGGGTAGGCGGCGTCATCTGCTGGTCGGCCGGCTCGCCCATCACCCACTGCCGCATGCGCGACAACGAATTCAACGACAACACCGGCACCGGCCGAGGTGCTGGAGCCTTCTTCTACGGCGTGGCCGCCAATGCCGAGCTGACGGGCAACACCTTCTGCCACAACCACGTGCTGCAGGAGCTCGCCGTCGATCAGGGAGACGGAGGCGGCGCGTTCGTGCGCAACAGCGCCGTGTCGGTGAAGAACAACCTGTTCTTCGAGAACGACACCGTGCGCTGGGGCGGCGGCCTCGCCATCGACGAGTCCAGCAACGTCGACCTGCACAACAACACCTTCGTGGGCAACGGCGCCGACGAGCTGGGCAGCGCGGTGTGGAGCCGTGACAGCACCGTCGACGACGTGAACAACCTGTACGCCTACAACACCGCGTCCGCGGCGGCCCGCACCATCGACCATGTGGGCTCGGGCAGCCACGCCCTGTCGTACGCCCACCTGTACATGAACACCGATGGGGGGCTGCACGCAGGAGTCGGCGCCGGCGCCGGGGTGACCGCGGGGACCGACCCGATGCTGGCCGGCTACGTGTCGGGCACCTGCGACAAGGACACCATGCTGCAGCAGTTCGGCTCGCCGCTCGTCGACAGCGGCGACCCGGCTCTGCTCGATCCGGCCGGCTCCCGCAGCGATGTGGGCGTGTTCGGCGGGCCCGGCAGCGACCCATCGGTGCACATCGATGCCGACGACGACGACTTCGACACGCTGGCCGACTGCAACGACGGCGACGACAGCATCCACCCGGGCGCCAGCGAGGTGTGCGATGCCGCCGATGTCGACGAAGACTGCAATGGCTTTGCCGACAACCTCGACGGCGCCGCGGTGAACACGACGGCGACGTGGCCCGACAGCGACGGCGACGGCCACGGCGACATCGACGCCGGTTCGGTCGACCAGTGCATCGAGGCGGGGTGGTCGCTCGACAACCTCGACTGCGACGACGGGGACGGCAGCACCTGGGCGGCACCAACCTGGTACTTCGACGGCGACAGCGACGGCTTCGGCGACCCCGGCGTCAGCGTGACCCAGTGCGATGCGCCCGCCAACCACGTCGACAACGCGCTCGACTGCAACGACGGCGACGGCACGCTGAACCCCGACACGGTGTGGTACGCCGACGCCGACAACGACGGCTTCGGCGACCCGCTCGGTGCCACGGCGACGCAGTGCACCATGCCCGTGGGCTTCACCCGCGACTCGAGCGACTGCAACGACGCCGACGACAGCATCCACCCGGGCGCCAGCGAGGTGTGCGATGCCGCCGATGTCGACGAAGACTGCAATGGCTTTGCCGACAACCTCGACGGCGCCGCGGTGAACACAACGGCGACGTGGCCGGACAGCGACGGCGACGGCCACGGCGACATCGACGCCGGTTCGGTCGACCAGTGCCTCGAGGCGGGGTGGTCGCTCGACAACCTCGACTGCGACGACGGCGACGGCAGCACCTGGGCGGCGCCCACCTGGTACTTCGACGGTGACAGCGACGGCTTCGGCGACCCCGGCGTCAGCGTGACCCAGTGCGATGCGCCCGCCAACCACGTCGACAACGCGCTCGACTGCGCCGACGGCGACGGCACGCTGAACCCCGACACGGTGTGGTACGCCGATGCCGACAACGACGGCTTCGGCGATCCGCTCGGTGCTACGGCGACGCAGTGCACGACGCCCGTGGGCTTCACCCGCGACTCGAGCGACTGCGACGACGGCGACGGAAGCCTGAATCCCGACACCGTATGGTTTGCCGACCTCGATGGCGACGGCGCGGGCGACGCTGGCAGCACGCTGGTGCAGTGCCTCGCGCCGGCCGACCACGTGCGGGCATCGGGCGACTGCGACGACACCTCCAACCAGGTCTTTCCCGGTGCGCTCGAGCAGTGCGACGAACTCGACAACGACTGCGACGGTTCGGTCGACGAAGAGGTGGTCGACGTGGACTGGTACCTCGACGCCGACTCCGACGGGTGGGCCAGTGCGGACGGCGCCCCGGTCGTGGACTGCCGCCAGCCCTCGCCCAGCCACACGACACAGACTGGCGACTGCGACGACGCCCTGGACACGGTCTACCCGGGCGCGGTCGAGTACTGCGACGACCTCGATCGCGACTGCGATGGCGATGCCACGGCCGGCGCCGTCGACCCCGCGCGGTGGTATGCCGATGCCGATGACGACGGCTTTGGCGATGCGACGGGCACCACCGACGCCTGTGACGCGCCCCCCGGCTATGTCGCCGAGCCCGGCGACTGTGACGACACCGTCGGCACCGTGTTTCCCGGTGCCGATGAGCTCTGCGACGAGGTCGACAACGACTGCGACGGCAGCGTCGACGACGAGCCCATCGACGCGATGGCCTACTTCACCGACGACGACGGCGATGGCTTCGGCATCGAGGCGGCGGCGGTGTGGGCGTGCGCGCCTCCTCAGGGACACGTGGCCATGAGCGGCGACTGCGACGACACCGACGCCCAGGTGAACCCCGCCGCCTCGGAGCTGAGCGGCATGGGCGACGTCGACTGCGACGGCAAGACGGCCTTCGTCGGCGGCTCGGGCTGCTCGACAACCGGGGGGCCGGGATGGTGGTGGGTGGCGGGGGTGGGCCTTGCCCTGCTACGCTCTCGTCAGCGCCACCGGGCGCACGGAGGTTCCGTCGATGGACAAGCAGTAGCCGACGCTCGCTGAACACGAACCGTCGCGACCCTCACGAAGGGTCCAGCTACCTGGTCCGCCGATGAACGACTGATCGCCAGCCCCGCCACGGGGATTGGCCTCGTGGCGCCCTCATAGCGCTCCTCGCCCTCCGCTCCAAGAGGGCCGTGGGGCAGGCGTCTCGCCTGTCCTGGTTGCGGCCCCCGTGGGGCTGGCGTGGCGTGCCCGACTTCGCGGGCGAGTCGCCCGTGAGGGCACGGGTGCGTCCGGAGGTCCAGGTGTGCGTGGACCCCAGGAGGCCACCTTGGCCCAATCCAAGAAGACCGAGTCGCCCACCCCCAAGCTCAACCGCGCCGCCGTCGAGGGCTGAAGAAGAAGAGCCGAGATTCGAGTCCCCAGCCGAAACAAGCCGGTCGAGGGACCGGCCATATCGGCAGCAACCGAGATCGACGAAATGGAGGCTCGTCGAGGCATCGAGGCTAGACCCCGTGCCCGTGCCCGTGCCCCAGATCGGGCGCGGGCGCGGCACCTCACTCCCGAGGGGGGAAGGTCTGGAGCTTTCGCTGCAGCGTGCGTCGGTGCAGGCCCAGCTTGCGTGCGGCCATGCTGATGTTGCCGCCGCAGTCGTCGAGCACGCGCTGGATGTGCTCCCACTCGGCGCGGGCCAGCGATGGCGGCTCGTAGCTGGGCGTGGAGGTGCCCGGGTCGGGCTGCTTGGCGAAGGCGGCCAGGATCATGTCTGCGGTCGCGGGCTTCTGCAGGTAGTTCACGGCACCCAGGCGCACCGCGTCGACAGCGGTGGCAATGGAGCCGTAGCCGGTGAGCATCAGGATGGCGGTGTCGGGGCAGCGCTCGCGCAGGGCGACCAGCAGGGCCATGCCATCGTCGTCGCCTAGGCGGAGATCGAGCACTGCGTGGGTGGGGGCCACATCGGCGACGGCGACCAGGGCCTGGTCGTGCGACCCGGCGACCGCCACGGCGTAGCCGCGCTCGGCCAGGGCCGTGGCCAGGCGGTCGCGCAGCCGGTCGTCGTCGTCGACCAGCAGGATGCTCGAGCCGGGGGCGGGGGCAGTCACCCGGTCACCGGGAGCTCGAGCACGGCCAGGGTGCCGCCACCGGCGGGGCTGGACAGGCGAAGCCGACCGCCCAGGTGCTCGGCGACACGCCGGGCGAAGTAGAGCCCCAGCCCCATGCCCTCGCCGCTCGGCTTGGTGGTGAAGAAGGGCTCGGAGGCCCGCATCCGGACGTCATCGCTCATGCCGGGGCCCGTATCGCGCACCGAGAGGGTGAGCGCGTCGGACAGCTCGACCGAGAGCACCACCGAGGCATCGGCCGGCCCGGCGTCGACGGCGTTGCCAGCAGCCTGCGCAGGGCCGCCGTGACGAGCGCGACGGGGACGACCACTTCGCGCTCGGCGTCGTGCAGCTCGGCCACCTCGACGCGGTCGGCCCATCGCCAGCCCTCCAGGGTCTCGACCACCAGGTCGACAAGGGCGATGCGCTGCGGGGCCTCGCCCATGCCCGCTCCGGCGTCGGCGGCCAGGCTCTGCAAGATGGCGCGGCAGCGGTCGACCTCGGCCGCGATCAGCGCGGCGTCGGACCGCACACGCTCGTTGTCCGATCGGGCCAGCTCGCCGCTGGCCACCGCGATGGTGGACAAGGGGCTCGACAGCTCGTGGGCGGCGCCCGCGGCCAGGGTGCCCAGGGCGGTCAGGCGCTCGGTGCGCTGCTCCACCTCGCGAGCCGAGCTCAGGCGCGCGGTCGCCTCGGCCGAGGCGGACCGGATGCGCGACACACCGAAGGTGAGCAGCGCGCCCGAGATGCCGTAGGCCAGAAACATACCCAGCACATGGGCCCGCATCTGATCGGGACCATGGTGGTGCGCGTGCGGGTCGCCCGGGAGCGTGAGCAGCACGCCGTAGCCGAGCCCAGCGGCCACGAACACCAGCCACGGCATGCCGGGGCGGGCCACCAACGCGCACAGCACCACCGGCAGGGTGTACAGGAAGGTGAAGGGGTTGTTGGCACCCCCGGTCGCCGTGAAGAACACCGTCAGCAACACCGTGTCCAGCAGGAGCAGCGCCACCAGCGCGGGACGGCTCGGGCGCTCGGACAGAGCGAGGGGCAGGTTGCTGCCGAGCCCCACCAGCGTCACCGCACCGACCAGCGTCCACTGCACGGAGCCCGCCAGGACGACCACCGAGGCCATGGCCACGGCGACCACCGCCAGCCACATGGCCCAGCGCAGTCGAACGACCCAGGCGTCGGGAACCAGGGAATCCATGTGCGACATCTTGCCGCATCGGCGCCGATGGAAGTGTCGATAGATTGAGTGCCTGGAGGAACCATGGTGCGCGCATCCCTCTTCTGCCTCGGCTTCGCCTTGACGGCGTGCAGCGAGTCGGTGCCCCTGGCGCCGTCGATGATCGACACCGAAGGCGGCGTCTACGCCCTGCACATCACGCCGTCGACCGACGCTCCCACCGCTGGCACCGACTTCAGCCTGGACCTGATGCTGCACGATGCCGCCGACGACAGCCTGGTGAGCGGGGCGACCGTCGAGGTCGAGCCCTTCATGCCCGAGCATGGCCACGGGGTGAGCGACGAGCCGGTGGTCACCGAGACCGAGACCGCGGGCATGTACATGGCCACTTGGCAGTACACGATGCCCGGTACCTGGGAGGTCACGGTGCACGTCATGGGCGAGCCCGGCCACGACCACGCGGTGTTTGGCTATGAGGTCGAGTAGCGCCCTGCTCGCGGTGCTGCTGGCCCTGCCCACGACGGCCTGGGCCGGGGCGTGCTGCGTGGGCAGCACCAGCACGGTGCCGACCCGCGTGGGGGAGTGCGAGCGCTGGACGGCCGGTGTGTCGGTGGCCGCCGAGCTGGCCTCGGGCCGCTGGGACAACCGAGGAAAGGCGGTGGGCAGCTCGCTTCACGAGCAATCCATCGTGGCCACCGTGGGCGTGGGGCACCGCCTGAACCGGCAGTGGCAGCTGGGGCTGCAGGCCCCGGCAAGGCTCACCCACAAGGCGGCCGCCGACCTGTCGCTGTGGGGTGGGGGCCAAGGCGACCTGACCGTCAGCGCGATGTGGGACCCCGCCGAGGAGCGCCCCCGCATCGACGGGGTCGACTGGAAGGCCCGCCCGGTGCCCATCGTGACCTTCGGCGCCCGGCTGCCCACCGGTCGCGCGTGGGACAAGGCCGACGGCGCGCTGATGGAGGACGTCACCGGTCGAGGCGAGGTGGCGCTGTCGGTCGGTCTTCGCGTCGAGCGCACCCTGGACAAGACCCCGTGGTCGCTGGGCATCACCGGCGAGCTGGGGCAGGGACGCGGCGCGACCCTGGGGCGCGTCGACGCCCTGGCGACCGTCGGGCAGTACTTCGGCACCCGCTGGAGCGTGCTCGGCACCCTGCGCCACCAGTCCACCTGGATGAGCGGGCACTCGGCCCGGACGGCGTTCGGGGGCCGAGTGGTCTACGGGGTGCCGCGGGCGTGGCGTGCCTACGCCGGGGTCGAAGCGGACGTGCCGGTGGCGGGGCTGGGCCGGTCGATGATGCGGGTGGTGACGCCGGGCGTGGGGGTGGTGGGGGTGAGGTGAGGGGGCCTCACAGTCAGTCCAGTTCCCGCCCGTGCACGATGTACACGCGACCTTCGTAGGGCTCGATTCCGCTCGGCGCGCCGATCGCGATGTCGTGCTTGCCGTCTCCGTCGATGTCTCCGAGGGCGGCAATCGAGGCACCGAAGTCGTCGCGGTCCCACTCGGCAGCCAGCGCGATATTGGCGTCCTCGAACGCGTGATTGCCGGGCGCGATCGGCCCGCGGAAGATGCCGACAATGCCGCTGGCAGGTCGCTTTGCGGTGATGGCGATGTCGTCGTGCCCGTCCCCGTCGAAGTCGCCGATGCCGGCGACCTCGATGCCCAACCAGGTGGAGGAGGGCCAGTCGAAGGTGAAGGTAGCGAGGGCATCGCTGACCTGGAGGTTGCCTCCGGCGGTGCCGTCGTAGATTCGGGCGATGCCGGCCTTCTCGTCCCAGGCCGCGTCTCCGACCAGGATGTCGCAGGCGTCGCCGTCGTTGTCTATGTCGCCTACGGCTGCGACATGAGCGCCAGCGTCGGCCATGCGGGTCAGGTGGTAGCCGGCGAGGGGCTGTTCGCCGACGAAGGAGCCGTCGAGGATGAGCGCCTCGCCGTCGTCGCCACCGCCACTGGCCATGATCAAGAAGTCCTCGATACCGTCGTCGTTGCACTCCTGTGCGGCGGCGCGGTTACCGAAGCCCCAATGGGTGCCCGTCGTCCAGCGAGCCTCGGCGACGCCGTCGCCGTGGGGGCTGAAGCGCAGGTCGACGAACCCGTTGGCGTAGTCGAGCAGAAGCAGCTCATCGAGTCCATCCTCGTTTCGATCTGGAATTGCGAGGCGAGCGGGATGCATGGACGACTGGGCTTCGGATGGGACCAGCAACGCCGGCACGTCCCCGTCCGGACTCGGGTCGATGCTCCCGGATAGAGGACCCTCGTACACGCTTCCCAGGCGGCACGGCTCCCGTCCAGGCTCGCCACAACGCTTGACCTCGTCGTTCCACAGCAGGTCCAAGGCGGGTGTCCCGCTCAGCTGCCCGATGGCCAGTGCGTGGGTGTGCCAGTTCTCCCCATTGCCGATGATGGTGGCCAGGGCGCTGTCCGCGGATTGCCGATCGAGGCCAAGCACGGGGAGGACCCAGAGGCGCTCCTGAAACTCGTTGCGGCCCTGGATGACGATGTCTTTCAGGCCGTCGCCGGTGAGATCGCCGTGCGCGACGTCGATGCGCGCGCCGAAGTGCGTCCACTCGGGGCCGTCCAAGATCCGGCTCGACACGGTGCTCACGTCGGTGACCCATGCCGGGTAGTCCGGCTTCTCGCGGGGCAGGGTTGGGTCGCCCGAATCTGCAGTCTCCGAAGTATCAGGGTCGCCGGTTTCCGCGGTCTCTGTTGGGTTCGTCGTGTCGAGCGCACGCCCACCGCTGCAGCCAGCCAAGACAGAGATGGTGAGGCCGACAATCATCGATGGACTCCGTTTGCGAATGCCTGGTTGTTCCAGGCGCTGACGTGTCCATTCAAATAAAATGAGGAGTACATTCGGGAGGAGGGGGCTCCCGTGGTGGGCCCGGAGTCGGTGGAGTTCCAGGTGTCAGAGTCGGCATCCAGGATGATGTGGCCGATGGTGCCGGTGTTAATGCCTTCCTTCGAGGTTAAGTCCCAAAAGAAGTGCATCCAGTCCCCTGGTGTGCCGCGGTTGTCCGTGGTGCCTTGAGCGCACTGCCCGCCAAAGTAGTCTCCCGCCCCCACGGTTTCTCCGCCGTCGTGCTGGCCGCCCTCGCAGTCGATCGACCAGTCGTTGGGGAAGTCGTAGAACTGCTCAGGGGGGGCAGTACCGTCGTTGTGCCAGTCGACGTCGACGTAGTGCCTGAACCGACAGTCGTTCTCTGTGTGGTCGTTCCATACCGCCGCCGCGTAGTAGTGAGCGAAGCCCTCGTAGGCCGCCGCACTCTGGTACTCGAATGAGTTCTGGTTGTGGTTCGGCGAGCCGTCGTTGCAGCTGCTGCCGTCTGATGCAGAGCTGGCTCCATAGCTGGTTTGGGCTGGGTCCTCCGAGTTGTTCGCCCGCCAGATCAAGTGCCCCATCTCGTGCACGATGATGTACTTGTTGTCTGCCACGATGTCGGCGAGGCATGCCCCGCGGTCCTCGCCGTCGATGACGTCGTCACACAGTTGTGCTGAACCGGTCGGTCCGCTGTCGGAGAAGAAGCGGTGCGTGTAGTTCGAGACCCCGCCGGCTCGTCGCTTGTTGGCATACACCGCCGCTGCGAGTAGCCACCAGTCCTCGGTGTTCGGCGTGTCTCTGGTGTACGTGAGCGTCCATGGGTAGTTGAGTGGCGTCAAGCTGAAGGTGTATTTGGTCATCAGTGGAGGGATGAACTCGTCCCACGTCTGGTAGACCTCGATGATGTTGTTGTTCACACCCCGGGCCCGAGACTCGACAGTGATGGTGTGTGAGTGGGTCGGGGAGAGTGAGAGAACGGGTGTGCAGCCCGGGTACGACCCACTCCGACTCACCCAGGTGTTGTGAACGGTGTCGCCACCGTTTCCGTTGACCACCTTCACCCAGACCCCGAGGGCATCAACGTCGTTGTTGTTCGTCCAGAAGTCGTCGCCGACATTCGTGTCCGCGTCCGAATAGTCGATGTTGTGCTCGAAGCACAGTCGCACGGGCACGGCTGATGCGGCGGTGGGCAAGAGCAAGGCAATGACGAGGGTCGTGAGGCGGCTCATTGCAGTCCCTCCACGAACAAGCTGGCTGGCAGATCGGGCGAGACGATCGTCGCGCTGTCCAGGGTCACCCCAGCGGCCACAAGCCGTGAGCGCTCCGCGGCGTCCCAGACCCCTCCTGGAGCCTGTGCTCGCGCTTCATCACGGTCAAGTAGGATAATGGGCCCGCTTCTGGGCACCACTGCCCGGGCGACGGCGAGCTGGATTCCTGGAACCGATGACGGGTCCTGGCCGGGGGATGCGATCCGGATTCGCGCGCGTAGGTTGCTGAGATACTCGGCCTGCTTGTCGTGAACACGGAGCTGGGACGCGTCGAGTGCAACCCGCACGCGCTCGCCAGAGGCCGCGTACGGCCCCTGCCGCCACTCAGCCTCCAGCCCATGAAACTCGAGCCGGAAGTCGACCCAGTAGACCTTGTCGGAGCGACCCTCCGTCGAGATGTCCACGGTCGGCACGAGCGCACCGCTCTCGTCGCGAACCCACTGAAGCCCGCTGGGCTCTTCCTCGATCACGCATCCCTCGTCGGATTCTTCCGCAGCGGGCTCTACGTCGGTGTCATGGGGGGGGGGGTACCAAGCCCGGTATCTTCTGCATGCGCGGGCAATGTGGTGAACAGGAAAGCCACTGCGATCGATTGGAACATTCGCCTTTCTCCTGCGTCACTGTCGCACTCGATCGATGGGCCGTCAACAACGCGGATCCCCCGGACACTTTCTGTCCCCTCGACCTCATAGACTCCCGACGTGAACGCCGTCGCCGACATCGATCTACCGGTCCACGATCTACACGAGCTGCTCACCATCGGGGTGGCTCGCTGCGGTGGCTTGCTCACTGCGGGCGAGCGAGCGGTGGTGGACCGCATGCTCCAGCTCGAGGGCCCCGCAGGCCGGCTGTATGCCCGCCTCACGGCCAGGGTGGGCTCAGTGCACCGGGTCGATTCCTGCCAGGGCCCGGGCGTGCCCGACGGTGAGGCCGCCGTGGCCCAGCTCATCGACGCGGGGCTTGCCGATCGCCTGGTTCCGTGGCCGTTGCGGGCCCAGCACTCCACCGCGGGCGAGCTCAAGGCGGCCTGTCGCCAGCTCGGTCTTCGGGTGTCCGGGCGCAAGGCCCAGCTCGTCGAGCGGGTGGCCCCGCACACGCACTGGTCCGATGTGCGCTGGGTGCGCATCGCTCACGATGGGCTGATTCGCCGTGTGCACCGGTGGGCCGCGCTCCGGCGCTGGCCGCAGCGCGGGGCCGCCGTCACCGCTCGGCTCGGTCATGTGCGCTGGCCCGAGTACGGGGTCACCCCCGGGCCTGCGCTGCACCCCAACCGGGCCCACCTGCTGCGGTGGGAATCGCTGGTGGCCCAGCTCGACGAGCTCGATGCCGGCGCACTGCTCGCCCACCTCGAGTCCGAGACCCACTGGGCCCCTGGCCGCCTGGATCTGCGCGGCAGCTTGGTGCGGCGCCTGGTCGAACAGGGTCGCCAGCTCGAGCGCGAAGACCCGCAGGCGGCCAGCGCCCTGTACGACCGGCTGCTGGCAACCCAGCACGTGCGCGCCGGCGAGCTGGCCGTGCGCAGCGCGCGCGCCCTCGAGCTGGCCGGGCACCCGGCCCAGGCCCTGGCGCACCTTCGCACCTGCCGTGCCACCGCCGCGCCGGTGTCCAAGGTGGCCATCGGGCGGGCGGGCAAGCGCCTAGCGCGCACCTGCCGGGCCAGCTGGCCTCCGTCGCGGCCGCTGCGCACCCCGCCCGAGCGCTCGCTCCGCTTGCCCCGCGCCCAGCTCGACGGGCCGCGCCCCGGCTACCGAGCCGATGGCCAGATCACCACGGTCGAAGCCGCCGTGCAGCACACCCTGGCCGCGTCAGGGCGCCGCGCGCTTCATGTCGAGGGCGGGCTGTGGCGCACCCTGTTCGCCCTGCTGTTCGCCGAGGTGTACTTCTTGCCGGTGCCGGGGGCGCTGCCGGCGCGCTTTCTGGCCGGGCCCCTCGACCTCGGCACACCCGCCTTCGTCGAGCGTCGAGCCGATGCGGTGGCGTCGGTGCTCGCCGCGGTTCGGCGGGGCGAAGCCGCCGACCGGGTGCGCCTCTCGGACGAGCGATGGCGAGGATTTCGCCTGCGCGGCGCGCGCTGGGACATCGCCCCGGGCGATCTACAGGCCGTGGCTGCCGCCATGCCGCCCAGCGCCCTGGTCGCGGTTCTCGAGCGCCTGCTGCAGGGGCGTGCTGCATCGCGCGGCCTGCCCGACCTCGTGGTGCTCCCGGGTCCCGCAGTCCGAATCCCCGACGCGCTCCCATCCAAGCTGGGCGAGGGCCTGCTGCTGGCCGAGGTCAAGGGGCCGGGCGACACCGTGCGCGATGCCCAGGCGGTGTGGTTCGATCGTCTGCTAGGGGCTGGTGCCCCGGTCGAGCTCTGGAACGTCGCCGGCGTCTGACTTGGCGGTTTCCAGCCAAACGGCCAGGCGGCCGCTGGCGTGCCAGCCGGTCTGCGAGTGGCTCCAGTCCACACCGCTCACGCTTCCCGTGGTCCAGCGGTTCCACACCTGAATCTCGCCCTCGACGGCGAGGGTGCGCGACAGCATCAGCCCGCTGCCCGCCCGCAAGCGGTAGCGGGCGCCGAACATCAGGGGCCCTTCCAGCCGCGTGGCGTCGAAGGCGGTGCGGGTGTAGATGCGCCCGGTCGCCTGGCTGTACTCCACCCCCAGGGTCGGCCCCACCGAGCCCACGTTGGGCTGTGGGCCCTGGACATCGCTGTCGAGTTGGATGGACAGCACGTCGGCGGTCACGCCCAGCCTCACGCGCAGCGCCCGGTGCCGCCGCGTTCGACGCAGCGGGTTGAACGCCGCGAGCAGGCTCACCTCGTGGTCGTACACCCACCATCGGTAGCTGTATTGTTCGGTGGTGGCCGTGTAGCGACCCTCGATGTCCAGGACGGGGAGGGGAGCGAAGCGGCCTCCCAGCTGCATCGCGTCGACGACACGTCCCGACGCCGAGCTCGCCAGCTCACGCTCCCAGCCATTGCTGGCGGTGCCCACGGCGAGGCCGGCGAAAGCGCGCAGCTCCAGGTCGTCGACCCGTGCGGGCGGAAGCGGCGGCCAGCCCAGCAGGGTGTCCACCCATGGAGGCATCTGGAAGCGCCTGCGAGCGGGCTCTGGGTCAGGCGGTGGAGGGTCTGCTGGCGGCGGAGGGGGGGCATCGGTCGCAGGGCGACCCGCCAGGCGGTCGCACAGCGCCACCGCGGTCGCGCGTGGCAGGTCGCTGGCGGCCGCCACCGAGGTGGCCAGCTCCCAGGCGTGCACCTGGCCGGTGGCGTCGTCGATCAACACGAACGACAGCCGGTCCCCGGTGAGCTCGGTCACGGTGAGCGTGGCCTGCTCGGCCGGATCGGCACAGCGCAGCTCCACAGCACGGGAGAGTCCTGCCGGATCGACGAGGTCGCTCTGGATGATGGGGGTGAAGGCCATGGCGGCCTTGGCCAGGAGCAGGAACACCCCCGAAGCGTAGCAGCTACCCGATCTCGCCCGTCTCGAAGTCGAGGTCGAGCTCGTCGTGCTCCTCGATCACCGCCGCGACCATCATGGCCACTTCGTTCATGCCGGCCCCGCCCTCGAGCTCGATGATGCGGTTGAGCTCGTCGCGCATCTGGACGGCGGATTGGAAGCGCTCGCCCGGGTCGCGCTGCAGGGCGCGCTCGAAGAACTGCTGCCAGTGTTCGCCGATGCCCTTGCGGTGGTCGAACACGGTCGGGATCTCGTAGTCGACCACGGCCATCATGGTGCTGGCCTCGCCGTCGCGTCGGAACAATGACCGGTTGCACACCAGCTCCCACAGCAGCACGCCCAGGCTCCACAGATCGGACCTGGCGTCCACACTGTCGTGGCGCAGCTGCTCGGGGGCCACGTAGCTGGGCTTGCCAACCAGGTTCTGGGTGGTCTCGACCTGGTTGTCGCCCAGCGCGCGGGCGACGCCGAAGTCGAGCACCCGCACCGCGCCGGAGTGGTGGAACATCACGTTCCCGGGGCTGACGTCGCGGTGCACGACCTGCAGCACGCGGCCCTGCCCATCGACGGCGCGGGTGTGGGCATGGTCGAGGGCCTCGCAGACCTGCTGCCCGATGTAGGCGATGAGCGCGAGCTGCAGCGGAAAGCCCGTCTCGAAGGTGTATTTTTGCACCTCGGTGAGCGTGGGCCCGTCGACGTAGTCCATCGCAAAGAAGTACTGCCCGTCCACGATGCCGAAGTCGAGCGCCGGCACGATGTTGGGGTGCGCCAGGCGTGCCGACAGACGGGCCTCGTTGCGGAAGCGGCGCAGGAACATGGGGTCATCGGCGAGGTGCGGATGGATGAGCTTGACGGCGACCTCGCGCTCGAAGCCGCCCTCGGGCGCGTAGGTGGCGTGAACAACCGTGCCCATGCCTCCCGACGCGATGGTCTTGCCCAGGCGGTACTTGCCGAACAGGTCGCGGCTGCGCACGTCGCGGTTGGCACGCTCGATCAAGCGAATCAGGCCGCGCACCGCCAGGCTGCCCGCAAAGCCCGTGACCACCAGCGAGGTGCAGCGGATGTACTGCACGCGCGGCAGGTACAGCAGGTCGTCGGTGACCCCCAGGTCGGGGTTGATGAAGAACCACCAGATGAGCCCGTACTCGAGCGCCGCGACGATGCCGAGCACGGTGGGCAGCCACACGTTCAGCCGCAGGATGGACAGCAGGATGAACACGGCGAAGAGCTGCGGCGCCACCCACGTGCCCAGCGCGTACCGGGGGCCCTCGGCGAAGTTGATGGCCAGCAGAAGGATGCCAGGCATGCCCACTTCGTAGATGGGCGACAGCCAGCGCAGGGTGTCGGTGGCGAAGTCGCGCTTGAGCGCGGTGTGCACGCCCCAGAACCACCAGCCCGAGAGCACGGCGACGGCTGCGGTCAGCAGCCCGAGGTCGCGTGACACGAAGATGGTGGCGTAGGCGGCGATGAACACGCCGCCGACCGCCACGGCCAAGCCGGCCCGGGCGGCCATGAGCTCGAAGTCGAGCGCACCCACCTGGAGCGCTTGATGCAGCGCTTGTTTGCGGCGTGGCCCGACCACACGGGGGTCGGGCGCCGGGACGGTTCTTCCGGGCATGGGCGCCGAATAACCGCCTCGCAGGGGGGCTAAGGAATCTCGACGGGCTCGAGCGGCTCGGGAGCCTCGACCAGCGGATCGTCGGCTCGCTGCTCGAACATCATCAGCTCGCCGGTGATGGTGTCGAGCGTCTCTTCGTCGACGGCGAGTGCCGTCGCGATCTCACGCAGCAGAGCGCGCTCATCGTCGTGGTATTCGCCGTCGGACAGCGCGATCATGTAGGCGCTGCGCAGGAGCTGGCGCTTGCCGGCGTCGTTGACGTGGCCCAGCACGTCGGCGCAGTACTCGGCGATCGAGCGGGGGTCGTTGCGCGCGTCTTCGATCTCCCGATCGACGTCGTCGAAGGGCAGGATGCCGCCGGCGACCATGAGGTGGATGGTGGCCATGCTCTTGCGCTCGTCTTCTTCGACCTTGCCGTCGGCGAGCACCATCTTGGCCATCAAGTGCCGGGCGGCCTTCTGGAAGTTGGCGGTGCCGCCGCTGCCCGGGTCGTGGATGACCTCGAGGTCGAAGGTGTCCTCGCAGACCTGGCACTCGATGTACTCGCCCAGCGTCTTGAGCGGGAACAGCGGCTTGCCCATCATGTGGTACCAGCGCATCACCACCTGGTGGCGGCAGTGCTGTTGCTCGCGGCAGGTCGGGCACCAGAACCAGCCGGTGCCCGCGGTGCGCGTGATGTCTTCGGGGCCCCACTGCATGGGCCGATACTATCCGAAGAGCTGCGGAGTGCCCGGGTAGCGGTAGCGCTCGCCCTTGCTGGCGGCGATCACCGCCTGGATCTCGAAGACGGCGTAGACCACCCAGAGCGGAACGACCAGCAGCGAGAACAGCCCGCAGGTGCCGAACATCAGGGCGACGCTCATCAACGACCAGAAGAACTGCATGTTGAGCTCGTCGATGATGTGCTCCCGCGAGAAGTCGGACTCCGAGAACAGCAGCATGACGGCGGGCGCGATGATGTTGAGCCCGGGGAACATCAGGCTGGTCCAGGGCAGCAGCCGGGCCAGGATGGCGACGGTGCGCTCGTTGGACTCGGTCTGGGGGATGGCGTGGGACATGGGGTCTTCCTCCGGCGTGGTGCCGGCGGGAGTACGTGCTTGGCGCGGGAGTATTCGGTGGGGCGCAATGTTTCGCACCGGGATTTGACGGTGTCAGGAGACCATTTTTCGGAAATCCAACCGCGTTGGTCGCAGCGACCAACGCCCTGCAATTTCCGAAAAATGGTCTCCTGACACCGTCCTGCGGACACCGTCCTGCGGACACCGTCCGGCGACTACGTCCCCAGGTTCTTCCGAACCTCGCCGATCGCGCCCACGATGCCTTCGAGCCGTTCGGGGCTCATGTCGCCAAAGGCCTCGTCGAGCGCCTTGTTGCTGATGCTCGCGAACTTGGGCAGGAAGCTGCGCGCTTTGCCTGTTGGCTGGATGAGCCTTGCGCGGGCATCGCTGGGGTCTGGCCGACGCTCGATCCAGTCGTTGGCCTCGAGCGCCTTGACGAAGCGCATCATGGTGACGTCGCTCACCGCCATCTCTTCGGCCAGCTGCCTCGCGGTCATCGGCATTCCCGCCTGAAACAGCACCATCAACACTCCGGCCTGCGCCGGTGTGGCCGTCTCGCAGCCCGCCTCGGTGAACAGCTCCTCGAGACGCTTGGAGATCACGCGGTGGATCTTGGACATCTGCAGGAAGGCATCGGCCTGCAGACGGCGTTTGCGTCGGGTCTCGGGGTCCATCATGCAAGATGATTAGCATGCTCATCATTAGCTTGCTAAGTTTCTGGCCCATCTCTGGAGAACTCATGCCCGACGCGTTCATCTACGACGCTGTCCGCACCCCACGAGGGCGCGGCAAGAAGGACGGCTCGCTGTATGTCGTCCGCCCCGTCGACCTGCTCAAGACCACGCTCGTCGCCCTGCGCGACCGCAACGATCTGGACACCTCCACCCTCGATGACGTGGTGGTGGGTTGTGTCACGCAGACGGGTGAGCAGGGCGCGTGCATTGCGCGCACCGCGGCGCTGGTGGCGGGCTACGACTACAAGGCGGCCGGCGTGACGCTCACCCGCTTCTGTGGCTCGGGCCTCGAGTCCATCAACCAGGCCGCCGCCCGCGTGGCCTCGGGCTTCGAAGACGCCATCATCGCGGGGGGTGTCGAGAGCATGTCCCGCGTGCCGATGGGCAGCGACGGCGGCGCCATGCTCGACGCCCAGACGCAGTGGGACGTGGGCTTCGTTCCGCAGGGCATCTCAGCCGACCTCATCGCCACGAAGTACGGCTTCACCCGCGACGATGTCGACGGCTTTGCGGTCGAGAGCCAGAACCGCGCCGCGGCGGCCTGGGAGGATCGTCGCTTCGACGGCAGCCTGGTGCCCGTGACCGACGAATCCGGCCTCACCATCCTGGACCGCGACGAGCACATGCGACCCGGCACCACCGCCGACAAGCTGGGCAAGCTCAACCCGTCGTTCAAGATGATGGGCGAACAATTCGGCCTCGACGTGCTGGTGCGCAAGGTCTACCCCGACATCGCTCGGGTGCAGCACGTGCACCACGCGGGCAACAGCTCGGGCATCGTCGATGGGGCCGCGGCGGTCCTAATCGCGAACCAGCAGTACGGGCAGACCCACGGGCTGAAGCCGCGCGCCAGGGTGCGCAGCATCGCGGTCAGCGGCGAAGAGCCCCTCATCATGCTCACGGGCCCCATCCCCGCGTCGGTCAAGGCGCTGAAGAAGGCGGGCATGGACATCGGCGACATCGACCTGTTCGAGGTCAACGAGGCCTTTGCGGTGGTGCCGCTGCTGTACTCGCGGCACTTCGACGTCGACCCCGCGCAGATCAACGTGAACGGCGGCGCCATCGCCATGGGGCACCCGCTGGGCGCCACCGGCACCATGCTGCTGAACACGGTGCTCGACGAGCTCGAGCGCCAAGACAAGAACACTGCTCTGGTCACGCTGTGCATCGGCGGCGGCATGGGCATCGCGACCATCATCGAGCGCGTCTAGGGAGCACGACCATGGCTGATTTCGAGAACAAGCTCGGCAACATTGCCGTCGGCGACGACAACATCGCGGTGTGGACCCTTCAGATGGAAGGCCGCGCCAACAAGATCAACGAGACCTTCATCAACGGCATGGTGCAAGGCGTCGACTGGCTCGAGGCCCGCGACGGCCTGGCCGGCGTCATCCTGGCCACCGGCCACAAGGACTTCTGCGTCGGCGCCGACCTCGACTTCGTGTACCGCGAGCGGGATCCCCAGCTCGTGTTCGACGGCACCAAGCTGCTCAACACCACCTTCCGCCGGCTCGAGCAGCTGAGGGTGCCCGTGGTGGCCGCGCTCACGGGCTCGGCGCTGGGCGGGGGCTACGAGGTGGCGCTGGCCACGCACCACCGCATCGCGCTGAACAGCGGCCGCATCCAGCTTGGACTGCCCGAGGTGGCGCTGGGCGTCATTCCCGGTGGCGGCGGAACCCAGCGCCTGCCCCGGCTGGTGGGGCTGCAGGCTGCGCTGGAGGTGATCGCCCAGGCGACGCCCGTGCGCGCTCCCAAGGCCAAGGCCAAAGGGCTGGTCGATGCCCTGGCCGAGACCCCCGAAGAGCTCATGGCAGCGGCCCGCGCCTGGATCGCCGCGAACCCGCGCGCCAAGCAGCCCTGGGACTCGGGCGCCAAGCTGCCGCCGCCGCGTCCGGGCTCGCTCGACTTCGCGAACCTCATCGCCGCGGGCGGAGCGATGCTCTACAAGAAGACCGCCGGCGCCTTCCCGGCCGCCGAGGCCGCGGTGAGCGTGGTGCAGGACGGCCTGCGCCTCGACTTCGACCGCGCGCTCGAGGTCGAGAGCCGCGCATTCGCCAAGCTGGTGGTCAGCGACCAGGCCAAGGACATGATCCGCACCTTCTTCTTCCACCGCACCGCGGCGATGAAGCAAGAAGGCCTGCCGCAGGTGGCCGACCCCGGCTTTGCCAAGGTCACCATCCTGGGTGCAGGAATGATGGGCGCGGGCCTCGCCTTCATCACGGCCAAGGCCGGGTACACCGTCGTGCTCAAGGACATCAGCGACGAGGCGCTCGAGCGGGGGATGGCCCACATCGACAAGCAAATCGGCAAGCTGCGCCACCTGGGCGCCGATGCCCAGGCCGAGCTGCGCGCCCGCATCACGCCCACCACCGAGCTCGAGCCGATTCGCGGCTCCGACCTGGTGATCGAGGCGGTGTTCGAGAACCTCGAGCTCAAGCACCGCGTCACCAAAGAGGTGCTGCCGCTGCTGTCTGACAACGCGGTCTTCGCCAGCAACACCTCGGCGATTCCCATCACCGATCTCGCCAAGGCCAGCGACCACCCCGACCGCTTCATCGGCCTGCACTTCTTCTCGCCGGTCGAGAAGATGCCGCTGCTCGAGATCATCCGCGGAGCCGACACCAGCGACGACACACTCGCGCGGGCGCTGGCGTACAACCGCGCCATCAAGAAGCTGCCCATCGTGGTGAACGACGGCTACGGCTTCTACACCAGCCGCACCTTCAGCGCCTACATCCTGGAGTCGGCGCGCCTGGTGGCCGAGGGGCACGACCCCGCCACCATCGAGTGGGCCGCTCGCGTCGCGGGCATGGTGGTCTCGCCGCTGCAGGTCTTCGACGAGGTGAGCCTGGAGCTCGGGCGCAAGGCCATGGCGCAGGCCGCGAAGTACAAGGGCATCGAGGTGCAAGAAGACGCTGGAACGCGGCTGATGCTCAAGATGGTGGAGCAGGCCGACCGCAAGGGCAAGGCGCACGGGGCGGGCTTCTACGACTACAAGGACGGTCGCCGCCGCGGCCTGTGGAGCGGGCTGCGCGAGCTGGCTGAAGGAACGCCCGAGCAGACCGGCGTCGAGTACATCGGCCGGCGGCTCATCCTGGCGCAGGTCGCCGAGGTAGGCCGGTCCATCGACGACGGCATCCTGAACAGCTGGCGGGATGCCGAGGTGGGGGCCATCTTTGGCATCGGCTTCGCGCCCAACACCGGGGGGCCGCTCGCCTGGGTCGACCGCCAGGGCGTGGCCAACGTGGTCGCCGAGCTCGACGCGCTCGAGGCCCAGTTCGGCGAGCGGTACCGGGCCGCGGATGTCTTCCGGAAGATGGCTGCGGGTGGGGAGACGTTCTTCGAGATGGTGTAGGGACCGGACGGTGTCAGGAGACCATTTTTCGGAAATCAGAGGCCGTTGGTCCGCCGGACCAACGGCCTGCAATTTCCGAAAAATGGTCTCCTGACACCGTTCCGCTGCTCCGTTCCCCGTTCCGCTGCTCCGTTCCGCTGCTCCGTTCCCCGTTCCGCTGCTCCGTTCCCCGTTCCGCTGCTCCGTTCCCCGTTCTGCTGCCCCGTTCCCCTGCTCCCCCCTCCAAACAGCGATAAGGGCCCGCCATCCAGGGAGATCCCATGTCCAGCCCGCGCTACTACTCGCCCAGTGGCCGCTTCTCGCCGTCGGGACTCGCCATCCTGGTGGCGGCGTCGGGGGGAGCCGCCGCCGTGGGCGGGGCCCTGTACGGCGCCATCAGCCGCGTGAATCCCTTCATCTACGTCAACCTGCTGGGCGTGATCTTCCTGGGCATCGGCCTGGGGGCGCTTGTCGAGAAGCTGGGGCGAGACGGCAAGATTCGCAATCGGCTCATCCTGCTGGGCGTTGGCCTGTTTACCGGGGTCGTGTCGCTGTACTTCGCCTGGATCTTCTACCTGTACGCGCTCACCGTGCAGGTGGGTGACCCCTTCTGGGCCTTCAACCCGCTGGTGTTCGTGGGCATGATGCTGGCCCTGCTCGAGAACGGCGCCTGGTCGATGGGCGACTTCACCCCGACGGGCTTCTTGCTGGGCACGGTCTGGGCCATCGAGGCCGCTTTGATGGTGGGCTTCCCCGTCTCGGGGGCCGGGGGCGCCAACGAAGAGCCCTTTTGCGAAGACTGCGGCGAGTGGATGGAGGTCTCGCAGGCGGTTCGCGTCGGCGACTCCGCGGGCCGCGACGACGAGGTTCGAGAGGCCTGCGAGCGCGGCGACTTCAGTGTCTTCACGCGGCTTCCGTTCACCGAGGCCGAGAACACCACCGTGTACTCCAAGCACGCCTGTCCGACATGCCGGTCGCAGGCCTATCTGCAGGTGCAACGGGTGCACGTCATCCCCGATGGGCAGGGCGGCGCCGACGAGAACCGCGTGGTCACGGTGAAGTACCTGCACCTGTCGCCCGCGGCGAACGAGGAACTCGACGCGGTCACCGAGCTGCTGCTGGCCCCGGCGCCGCCCCCCCAAGAGGGCTAGCGCCTCGACCTGCGCATCACCTCGATCTCGAGTCCGTCCTGGGCGCCGAAGTCGTCCAGCACCTGAAAGCGGTCGAGCTCGTGGCCCTCGACGTACAGGCGCCAGTCACGCTCGCGCAGCCCGTGGTTGTGCGCCAGACGGCTCATCATGAACTGGGCGTGCACCGCGGTGCCCACCAGCGCGTCATCGCGCTCGACCTCGTCGCCTCGGTGGATGACGAAGGTGACGTTGACCAGCTCGTTGTCGAAGAACTCCAGGTTTACGGTCTGCGCCGGGTCGAGGGAGCGGGTCTTGGCGTCGCCGTACCAACCGTCACCATCCTGGGTCAGCCGGTACCAGCCCATGAGCTCGCCGGACAGGTCGATGGGCGTGGCGCAGAGCTTGTCGATGCAGCGCGCCGCCGACTGGGCAAGGGACTCGTCCGGAGAGAGCTTGACCCAGCGGGGGTCGTCGTCGCCCACGGCCACCAGGTAGCGTTCGGCCTCGCCACGGGGTGGCCGCTTGGGGAACATGGCGTTGGCATCGGCCGGAGGGCGAAGCGCCGGACGAGTGGGTCTGCGGCGCCCCGTGAGCCGGTGCTCGCTCGAGATCGGGTCGGCGCGGCGCTCCCGGCGCTCCGCCTGCTCACGCTTGCGCTCCGGGGCGGCTCGTCGGCGCACCTGGCTCCAGCGCAGCGTGCTCTCTTGCGGGGGCTTCTCGCTGGCGACGGCGGCCGTGGGAATGGGCTCGTCGCGCTTCCAGCTGGCGCTCACGTCCGCCATCAGCTCGGTGAGGGTGGCACCCGCCAGCGGCTCTTCGAGCAACCAGCGAAGCTTGTCGGCGAGGTCTTGGGGGTCGTCGTAGCGCTCGTCGTGGTACGGCGCGATGCAGGGCTGCAGCACCTCGCGCATGGGGCGGGTGAAGTCGTCGCGCCAACGGTGCAGCTGGTTGGCGCCCCGGGCGCGCTCGGCGTCGGCCCGGGCGTGCTCGGCGTCGCCGTCGTACACGGGCTCGCCGGTGACCAGCTCGGCGGCCACCAGCGCGGCCGAGAACAGGTCCGAGAAGACGTCCTCGTCGTCGCCGCGAAAGCGCTCTGGAGGGGCGTAGCGGTAGGAGTCTGCGGTGGGGCGCGCACTGCGAGGGGCGTCGACCAGCTCGGGCGCCACCAAGCCGTAGCCGATGATCTGCACGTCGCCGTCGTCTTCGAGCATCACGCGCCACGGGTCGAGGTTGCCGTGGGCCCACACCCCGTGGGACTCGCCGATGCGGCTGGCGGCGTCGAGCATGCGGGTGCACAGCCACAGCAGCTCGAAGCCCGCCCGTGGGCCGAAGGGGCGCATGCCGCGCACCAGCTCCAGGAGCTCGGCCAGGCACCACACCTGGCCCGTGGGGTACACGAAGGTGGCGGTGGCCTGGTCGTAGATGTCGAGCTCGGTGATGCCCGGCACCGTGGGCGCGTCCAAGAAGCGGCGAAGCTCCTGGGCGCCACGCAGCCTGGGGTGGTCGACATACTCGGGGTGGAATTGAATGCCCGTGTACAGGTGCCCCGTGGTCGAGACGAGCTCGATGAGGTCGGACGCTGGGCCACGGGTGACGCGGCCGGTGGGTTTCAGATCAGCCAGGCGCATACGGCCTCCGCGGGGTGAGAGCGCGGGAATCGGAGATGGATGGAGCGGTGCCTCCGGGGCACGAACCCCAAACAACTGGGCCCGCGAGGGTACCAGGAGGCAGCAGTTGGATGCTCAACGACGTGAGGTTTGGTACGCTCCGCTCGGAGGCCCTTGGATGAACAAGGAAGAGGCGATTGCCGAGCTGCAGTACCTGGGGGTGGGCAAGCGGGAGTACAAGTCCCTGCTGATGGTGCCCCTGGTGCAGGTCGCATGGGCTGACGGTGAGGTCGTGAAGGCCGAGCGCAAGCTCCTCTTCGAGATCGCCACCAAGCTCGGTGTGCACGAAGGCGACGCCAAGGGTCTGCTGGACGGCTGGATTCGCAATGGCCCGTCCGACGACTACGGACGACGGGCTCGTGCGCTCGTTCGCCAGCTCGCGCCGCACAACGTGGGCCTGGGCAAGGATCTCACCCGCGAAGACCTGAGCTGGGTCATCGGGCAGTGCAACCGCGTGGCCAAGGCTGGCTCGGGCTTGTTCGGGTTCCTGCGCACCGATCCCCGCGCCAAGGTCATCCTGGACGAGGTCGCCGATCAGCTGCATCCCGACTCGATCGACTGGGCCAACGTCCAGGAGTGGGAAGAAGACGACGACGACGACGAAGAGGAGTGGGACGAAGACGACGACGAGTGGGAGGACGACGACTCCGACGAGTACGAAGACGACGACTCCGACGAGCAGCCCGCTGGCCTGGGCCTTCGGCTGGGCGTGGCCAAGGCCAAGGTGTCGGCTTCGACCGCCCAGAAAGTGCAGAAGAAGATCCAGCGCAAGAAGAGCGAGGCAACCGGTCCCCCCGCCAAGAAGCGGCGTGTGGCCCCCAAGATCGGTCAAGAAGGGGGCGGTGGCGGCGCGGCGGTGAACGTGAGCCCGCCGGGCTTCGACGACGAGGACTAGCAGGCGAGACCGCTTCTCAGCGCTCCTTGAACACTGCGTACAGGTAGGCAAAGCTGGGCACGAGCGCGACGGCGCCCACGCCGATGATGCCGATCACGGTCCACAGCACGTTGTCGGGCGCGCGCACCGTCTGCAGCGTCAGGTCGGGCACCACGACGTAGGGGTATTGGCTGATGCCCCAGCCGCCGATGATCAGCGCGGTCTGGGCGCCCACCAGCAACCGCGCCGCCGGGTAGCGCCGCGTGTACAGCGCAGCGATGCCGCCGATCGCCACGGTTCCGGTCACCAGCTGGAAGGGCAGGCTCCACCAGCTGTGCAGCAGCCCATCGCGAACCTGGGGGGCGCCGGTGCCCGACAGGGCGAGCGCGGCGAAGGCAAAGATGCCGACGGCGACCGCCGCACCGAGTCCTCGGACGCGGAAGTCCTCTCTCAGGGCGTCGTTGTCGGCCTCGAGGGTGAGGTAGGTCGCCGCGAGCAAGCTGAACAGGGCCAGAGCGAAGAAGCCGACGGCGAAGGGAAAGGGCGCCAGCCAGGTCTCGAAGAAGCCCGAGCTCACCACGTGGGTGGCGGGGTCGACGCGGATGCGGCCCGACGCGATGGCGCCCACGCATACCCCCAGCATGACCGGGGTGAAGGTGCTGCTCACCGCGAAGATGACCGACCAGCGCGCCTGCACATCGTCGCGGCGGCTGTCGTAGGCCCGGAACACGAAGCTGGAGCCGCGCAGCACGATGCCCAGCAGCATGAGCGTGAGCGGGATGTGCAGCGCGGTGCCGATGGTGGCGTAGGCGAGCGGGAAGCAGATGAACACCAGCACGATGGCCAGGATCATCCACACGTGGTTGGCCTCCCAGATGGGACCGATGGCGCGGGCGATGAGCTTGCGCTGCTCGACGGCGCGCGGTCCGCGCGCCAGCAGGTCCCACACCCCGCCGCCGAAGTCGGCGCCGGCCAGCAGGGCGTAGATGGTGAGCGACACGAACACGATGCCGCCCACCAAGAAGGCGGGGTCTGTCACCGTGGCCATCATCGGGGGGCCTCGCCGGCGTCGCTGCTGGTGGGGCTGTGCAAGAACTGCCGCCGCAGCAGGTACAGGGACATCAGTCCCAGCACGACGTACAGCGCGCTGAAGGTGAGGAAGGGCACGGTGAGGCCCGGCATGGGGGTGACCGCGTCTTCGGTGCGCATCAGCTCGTAGATGATCCAGGGCTGCCGCCCCACTTCGGTGACCGTCCAGCCGGCCTCGATGGCGATGAGCCCCAGCGGGCCCGCGGCGATGGCCAGCTTGAGGAACCACGGCTCGACGGGCAGCGCGCGTCGCCTCCACCACAGGAACACACCCAGCAGGGCCACGAGCACCATCGCAATGCCGCAGGCGATCATCACGTCGAAGGCCAGGTGCACCACACCCACCGGCGGCCGGTCGGCGGCGGGCCACTCCTTGAGGCCCTTCACCTCGCCGGCGGGATCGTGGGTGGCCAGCAGCGACAGCAAGTAGGGGACCCGCACCGCGTACCGCGTCTCTTCGGCAGCCTCATCGGGGATGCCCCCGATCAGGAAGCCCGCGCCGGTCTCGGTCTCCCAGTGCGCTTCCATGGCGGCGAGCTTGAGCGGCTGATGGTGGGCCACGGCCTCTCCGGCCAGGTGGCCGGTGCCGAACTGGGCGACCGCCGATGTGGCGGCAATGGCCAGGGCGATGCCGAAGGCGCGCCGGTGAAAGGGGTTGTCGCGGTCGCGAAGCAGCATGTAGGCGTGGATGGCCATCACGGCGAAGGCCATGGCCTCGATGCTGGCCACCGCCATGTGCAGGCCCTGGGGGATGGCGTGGGGGTTGAGCATGGCTGCCAGCGGATCGATGGACACCAGCTTGCCGGCGTCGTCGAGCACGAAGCCCGTCGGTGTGTTCATCCACGCGTTGGCGGTGACCACGAACAGGCCGGACAAGGTGCCTGAGATCAGCACCACCACCCCCGACGCCAGGTGGGCCATGGGGGGCACGCGGTCCCAGCCGTACAGGTAGATGCCCAAGAAGATGGCCTCGAAGAAGAAGGCGAAGCCCTCGAGGCTGAAGGGCATGCCGATGATGGGCCCGGCGAAGGCCATGAACTCGGGCCACAGCAGGCCGAGCTCGAAGGACAGCACCGTTCCGGACACCGCGCCCACCGCGAACATGATGGCGGCCCCCTTGGACCACCGCTTGGCCAGCTCGAGGTAGACCGCATCGCGCGTGCGCAGCCACAGGACCTCGGCGACCACCATGAACAATGGCATCGCCATGCCCACCACCGCGAAGATGATGTGGAAGCCCAGCGACATCGCCATCTGCGAGCGGGCGGCGAACAGGTCGGTCAAAGCCACACTCTCCGTCTGCAGATGTCGTAACCACGCCCTTGGCTGGCTTCTGTGCCGCAACCCGTTGCAGTTCGCGCTACATTTGCGTTCATGCGAACGCTCCTCTTCACGTCTTCGCTCCTCCTCCTCGCCGCCGCCTGCGAGCAGAACGGTCTGCAGGGCATCGATGACACCGCCCGCGACGACACGGGCACCCCCGACGACACCGATGTGCCGTGGCAGCAGGGCAGCGACGGCGAAGAGATCTGGGAGCTCACCTACGAGCACGAGCCGTGCAAGGAGTACATCGACTCCGCCGACGGCATGGCCTACCAGATTCCCGGCGCGACGCGCTTCTTCGCGGGCGACTACTCGCTCGACGAGGAGGACCTCACCGTCAGCGGCAAGGAGTACCTGCTGCTGGTGGCCAACCCCGGCTGGAAAGACGCTGGCGAAGACGACTGCCAGGTAGTGTGGGCCATCTCGGGCACGCTCGAAGAAGGCGCGTGTCCCGGGTGCGACTACAGCTTCCACCTGACCGCCGAGCTCAACGACAGCCAGTCCAACTGCCCCGCCGGATTCCAGGATCTCGAGTCTCACTTCGAGGTGTCCTACGACGTGTCCTTGCTCTCGTCGGGCGACAGCGAGTTCCGCTTCCTGGACTCGGGCAACCTGTTCGGCGCGGGATGGTGGGCAGACGAACGCGCTGCCTGGATCTCGGATCCGGCGTGCTACTGGTTCTGAGCATGCGCCGCATCCTCCCCGCCTGCCTCATCTTGCTCGGCACTGCGTGCACGGGCCTGACCGCCCTCGACACGTCCAACACCGACACCGCGGTCGACACCGACGCCGATGTCGACGCCGACGCTGACGCGGATGTCGACGCCGACGTAGATGCCGACGCCGACGCCGACGCCGACGCCGACGCCGATGCCGACGCCGACGCCGATGCCGACACCGACCCGCCCGCGAGCCCGCCGACGCTGGTGAGCTTCGAGGCGCGCGACCTGTCCAATCGCATCGAGGTCGTGTTTCGCGTCAGCGATCCCGACAACGACGTCGTCGGCGGACGCCTCGACCTGACCGCCGACGGCACGCCGCTGTCCTTCCCGATTCCCGGCGGACTCGACACCTGGAACCCCTCGGGCGAGTCCAAGGTGGCCTTCCCGGTGGGCGGCTGCGACACCGGCACCCACAGCTACACGGGCCGCATCTTTGACGCCTCTGGGCTGTCCAGCGCGCAAATGAGTGCCAACGTGACGCTGTCGGCGGGCGCCAACTCGGTGCCCGAGACCGGCAACGACGACGCCAGCGCCACCGACCTGGGCACCCTGGCGCCGCCTAGCACCATCTGCGGCGACATCTACCAGGCCTCCAACGACAGCACCGGGTACACCGGCGACCTCGACTTCTTTGTCTTCGATGTCACCGTGTCCGGCAGCTACACCATCAACCTGTCCTGGGCCGATACGGCGTCCGACTACGACCTGCACGTGTTCGACGGCTTCACCGGCGACAGCATCGGCTCGTCGATCCAGGACGGAACCACGCAGCCCGAGTCGGTGAGCACCTTCTTGTGGGCGGGCGACTACTACTACGTGCTGGTGGCGGGCTGGAGTGGCAACCCGGGCAGCTGGACCGTGAGCGTCCAGTAGCGGGCTCGGCGCTCACTCCGCATCGTAGGCACACCTGAGGCCGGCCAGCTTGGGCGTCTTGCCGGTGCCCACGGGCCAGCGGCCGCCGGCGCCGATCTGCGAGCGCGGCGATCGGGCGCCCCCGCCCACCAAAACGCCGCTTCCGTCCTGAGCCACCACCCATTCCCAGGCGTTGCCGGCCAGATCGACGACGC
Source organism: Myxococcota bacterium (assembly GCA_965216925.1). Taxonomy (GTDB): domain Bacteria; phylum Myxococcota_A; class UBA796; order UBA796; genus CAYYHT01. Next base: position 1,051,956 of record CBDCGT010000002.1, read on the forward strand.
CCTCGGCTGAGGTGCCCTCGGGAGCGCTGCCGGGTGGCTGCAGCCCTCCTCCGCAGTCGGCGGCGTTGGCGTGGGCGCAGGTGGGGTCGGCGTCACCCCACGGCCAGGGTCCGTCGCCGATGACGCGCAGCCACTCGGCCTCGGTGGGGAGGTGCCCACCGCGGAAGGCGCAGTAGGCCACGGCGTCGTCGAAGGGCACGCCCACGGCAGGCAGGTTGTCGGCCTGGGCGCGGCTGGGGGTGGTGCACTCGCCCGAGGCGACGCACCGCGACCACGCCGCGTGGGTGACCTCGGTGCGGTCGACCTGGAAGGCGCCGTGCGTCTCGGTGGCTGGGATGTGCACCATCGCCACTGCAGGGCCCAGGAAGGACCAGGCGACCCAGCCCAGCCATGCGAAGAGCCCCAGCACGGCGAAGGCCCCGGTTGCGGCACCGATGGGCACCAAGGGGCCCGTGCTCAGGGTGTTGGGGGGCAGCTCGGAGCTGGGCACGCTGTCCATGTGCACGTCGGGGCCCGACATCGGGCCGCTGAACAGGTCTTCGTCGGACCCTCGGTCGTCGTCGTGCGGGTGTGCGTCAAAGGCCGGGCCGGGGGCGGTGGCCCGAGAGCCGGTGGGCACGCTGGTGGGCTCGGACAGGTCGAGGATCTGGTGCAGGTCGTCGAGCGCATCGGCGAGCTCTTCGCCCTCGCGGAACCGGTTGGGCGGCGAGGGGTGCGACAGCGGCGACAGCCCCCGAACCAGCAGTGTCCACACCGCTCGCTGCATGCGCTTGGTGCGTGACTCGGGCAGGCCCGCCAGGCCGGCGAGCTTGGCCACCCCGTCGTCGAGGGCCGACCGATCGGCCTCGTTCAGGGCGGCGCGCCCGGTGAAGTCCACGATGTCGCGTGCGTGTGCTTGCTGACGCTGCCGGGCGAAGTCGCGGCGCAGGGTCTTTCGTGGCTCGCCTTCGGCGAGGATGGCCTGCCGGGCCAGCTCCCACAGCTCGCGGCCCTCGGGGGTGAGCAGCTCGCGGGGGTCGGCCTGGTAGGCGGGGCGGGCGCCGGTGAAGCACGCGTAGAGCAGCACGCAGAGCGCGTAGGTGTCCCAGGTGGGGTCGGGGATGGTGATGCCGGGCAGGATCTGGTCGAGCGGGGCCCACATGGGAGTGCCGAACAGGGCCAGCTCGACGTGCTGCAGCCCGTCGATGGCCATGGCGCCGCCAAAGTCGCCCAGAACCACCTGCCCACGCTCGTCGACGAAGATGTTCTCGGGCTTGACGTCGCGGTGCACGATGCGGGTGCCGTCAACGGTGACGGCGTGCACGCCATGCAGGGTGCGGGCGAGCTGGGACAGCTTGGTGAGCGAGTCCTCGAGGGTGCTGGGGCCGGGGTTGGCGATGACGCCCTGCAGCCACGTGGCGAGGTGCCCCGGGTAGCGGTGCATCACCATGGCGGGCTGCCCGTCCACCTCGATGGCGTCGATGCAGCGCACCACCCCGCCCACGCCCTCGGTCTCGAGCGCGCGCAGCAGGTCGATCTCGCGTCGAAGGGCCTCGGTGGCGCGCTTGCTGGACGCGGCGACCTTGATGGCCACCGGCACGCCGTCGTCGCGGGTCGCGAAGTAGATGGAGCCCTGCGCGCCGCGCGCATCGGGCATCGGGGGGATGGTGTAGGAGGGGGTCAAGGAGGGAAACCGGCCCGGTAGGTGCCATGGAATTACACGGTTCGGCCTTGGAGGTCACGTGGCGGTGCTGATCACGGCGGGGGCGACCCGCAATCCCATCGACGCGGTGCGATTCATCAGCGCCCGTTCCACTGGACGAACGGGGGTCGCAATCGCGCGCGCACTGCGGGATCGCGGTGTCGACGTGTGGCTGCTGGGCTCGCCCGAGGCCCGGCTGCGGGGGCCCGAACTGCCCGGCGAACAGATGGGATCGACGCGCGATCTTCTGGCGTCGATGGCGGCCTGGGTGCGCGCGAATCCAACCGGCAGCGTGGTGCACGCCAGCGCGGTGGGCGACTACGAGGTGGCCACCGATGCGGGCAAGATCCCCAGCGGCCAGGCCGAGCTGGTGCTGCGGCTCCGCCCCACGCCCAAGATCGCCGATCTGGTGCGCGATTGGGGCTGCACGGGAACCTTCGTCACCTTCAAGGCTGCCGGTCCCGACACCACCGACGAGCAGCTGGTGCGCATCGCCCAGAGCCAGCTCGAGCGCACCGGCAGCGACTGGGTGTTCGCCAACGTGTTGGGCCGTCTGTCCACGGGCGTGTACCTGATCGGCCACGGGGTGCAGGAGCGCTACGAGATGCGCGACGCGGCGCTGGAGGCGCTGCTCGCGAGGCTGTAGCTGCGCGACCGTTCCTGAAGCTCGTCTTGGCGGCTACTTGTTGGGGTCGAGGCTGCGCGCCAGTCGAATGCCGACGTCGTGTGGCTGGTCGCTCTGCAGGCGGCGCGAGCGTGCGGCCGCACGGCACTCGTCGATGGTGGTGCCCCAGGCGCCGCCGCGCGTGGCTCGGTAGACAGGGCCCTCGGGCTGGGGCCGGATGTGCTGGGCGTTCAGCCGTCCCTTGCGCACGTCGAGCTCATTGGTGGCGTACTGGTTCCAGCACCAGTCGCGCACGTTGCCGGCCATGCCGCGTGCGCCGTAGGGGCTCTCGTCTTCGGGGAAGTCGAAGATGGTGGCGGGCTGGACGTGGTCGGCGTGGCTCTCGCCCATGCAGGCCCAGGTGGGGTCCAGGTAGGCGCCCATCGGAAAGCCTCGGCCGTCGGTGCCGCGCGCACACTTCTCCCACTCGAGCTCGTGGGGGAGGCGCCAGGGCAGGCCGTCTTCTTCGGCGAGCCACCGGCTGAAGCCCAGCGCGGCCTCCCAGTCGATGGTCATGACCGGGGTGTCGGCGCCGATGGTGTTGCCGTGTTCGTCGACGTTGAGCACCCAGACGCCGTGCCGGTCGCGGGCGTACTGGGCCATCGTGCCCTGGATCTGGCGGGAACGGACGCGCGCCGGGGCGTAGTTGATCGCGTCGTCGTCGCGCCGGTACTTGACCAGGTCTTCGAGGAACTGCACGTAGGCGCTGTTGCGCACGGGAATGCCCTGCATGACGAAGCCGTCGACCCACACCCGGGTGCGCGGCAGGGCGTTGGGCGCGTCGGGGTCGCCACCAGCCCAGAACCAGCCTGCGGGCACGTAGCAGTCGCCCACGAACAGCTCGCCCTTGCGCGGCAGGTAGATGGGGTGGGGAGAGGATTCGCCGGGAGCGACGCCATCCCAGTGATGCTGCCGCTCGATGTTCACCGGGTATCGAACGGGCTCGTGCCCCTCCTTGGTGATCTGCAGCAGGTAGCTGCCCATCGGCAGGGTGACCTCGTAGATCGGCGTGCGCATGGGCTTGCCGAAGGGCACGAGGCGCTGACGCCGGCCCCGAATCACGTACTGGTAGATCTGGACTTCTGCGTCTTCGGGGTCGGTGACCACGGTGACCGCGCCGTCGCCCACCAGGTAGTCGGCCAGCTTGCCGCGGTGGTGGTTGCGCAACAGGATGAGGTTTCGTTCGGTCTCGCGGGAGTCGCCCTCGACCTCGGCTTCGCTCACGCGGCGCTTGTAGATGCTCGACAGCAGGTCGTGGGCTTCTTCGAGCTCGGGGTAGCGCTCGAGCGCGGCACGAGCGTGGTGGATGAGGTTGACCTCGAGCAGCTGCGAGCCGCGGTCGAGCTGTTCGGCGTGTTCGAGCAGGCGCCAGGCCGGCTCTTTCTGTTCGGCCGGTGCGAAACCGGCGGTGCTGTCCAGGATGGCCCCGGCCTCTTCGCGCAGCTTGATGGCGCGCTCTCGCAGCTTGTCGAGCTCGCTCGACTTGCTGATGGCCCGGTTGAGGAACTCGAGGGCTTCTTCGCGGCGCTGGGCGCCGTCGAGCCAGTTGGCGATGACCTCGGAGAGCTGGCGCGCGCTGGGGTACCGCGACTCGGGCATGCGGGCCATGGCACGCTCGCAGATGGCGCGCAGGCCCTCGGGAATGCCGCCGTCGGGGAGCGGCTTGGGGGGGCCCTCGAGCAGCTCGCGCAGCACGGCACTGCCGCGGAACCCGTAGTAGGGCGGCCGCCCGCCCAGGATCTCGTACAGGATGGCGCCCAGCGCGTACACATCGCTGTGCGGGCCCTGGCGTTCACGGTCGCCGGCCGCCTGTTCGATGGGCATGTAGGCGGGGGTGCCGGCCACGCTGCCGAACACCGTCTTCTGCGAGGCGTCCTTGCTGCGACTGGTCACGATGCCGTCGCCTTCGACCTCCTGGATCTCTTGCTCGCCGCCGGCCTGCAGCACCTTGGCAATGCCCCAGTCGACCACGAGCACCTGGCCGAACTCGCCGATCAGGATGTTCTCGGGCTTGAGGTCGCGGTGGATGACGTTGCGGGAGTGCGCGTAGCCGACGGCCTCGCACACGGCGTGGAAGGCATCGATGAGGCGCCGCAGCTTTAGCTTGATGCCCTCTTCGCGGTTGCGGCGGGCCTCGTGGTAGTCGTGGATGAGCTTGCCGAAGTCGCGGCCGCGGACCTCGCGCATGGTGAAGTAGTAGCGCCCATCGGACAGGCGCCCGACCTCGTGCACCGGCACGATGCCCGGGTGCTGCAGCTGAGCCGTGGCCTGCGCTTCGGCGATGAAGCGCGACACGATGGCCTGATTGTGCATGATCTCTTGGCGCAGGATCTTCATGGCCAGCACGCGCTTGAACGAGCGCTCGAAGACTCGGCGCACCTCGCCCATGCCGCCCACACCGATGATGCCCAGGTCGACGAAGCGCTGCTGGCGCGGGCCGCGAGGCTCCGCCTGCGCTGAGGGCGCGGGTGCATCGGATTCTTCGACGCCCGAGCCCGTGGTGCGGTTGATCCAGATCATGGTCGGCGCGTCGGCGTCGACCTTGCCGTCTTTGCCCTTGCCCTTGCCCTTGCGCTTGGGCTTGGTGGGGCCACCGGGGCTGTCGGGCGGGATGGTGTCGGCTTCGTCGGGGCTCGGCGTGACCGAGCGGTTGCCGGCGGTGATCTGGCCCGGGCTGTCGGCAAAGTCTTCGGCGAACTCGTCGAACTCGTCGTCGAGGTCGTCGAAGGCATCGAAGCCGTACACGGTCTTGTTGCTGGGCGTGGGCGCGTGTTTGTCGGCCTTGGCGAGCTTGGCCTTGGCCTTGGCCCGTTCTTTGGCGGAGACGGGCTTGCTGCGCTTGTTGCCCGGAGTGACCGAGACCTTGCGCTGGATGCTGGTGGGCACGCCGGGTGGCGGCGCGGCCGGGGCGGCGGCCTCGAGCTCGAGCTCTTCGGTGTCGGTGGGCTCGTCCCACTCGATCACCGAGGGGTTGGCCTCGCCGGGAAAGAGCGTGGCGTCGTGGGGGTTGGCCTCGCCCAGCAGCGTGCGCAGCACCTCGGGGGTGGCGGGCAGCAGGGTCTCGGTGCCGCTTCCGAAGTCTTCGGGGCGAACGGGGTTCTCGAACTCGCGCATCAGCGCGGCCGCACTCTCGGGGTGCATCGTCTGCAGGGCGTCTTGCAGCTCGCGAGGCATGAGGGTCTGGCCCCCGTGCGCTGGCGTGGGCACGTCCCATCCGTCGTCTTCGTCGGCTTCGAGGATGTCGCGGTAGGCGGCGGCCAGGCGGGCGGCCACCTCTTCGGTCACCTCGACGGTCTGGGTGTCGAACTCTTCGTCGTAGTCGGGGAAGTCGTCGTCGAAGACCGGCGCGGTGGAGACATCGGGAACGATGGGGCGAATTCCGCCCGGATCTGTGGGTTCGTCCTCCCAGTCCCCCGAGGGGAGGAGGGTATCGCCCTTCTTCGCATGATCCGGCTTGGAGCCGTCGGGTGCTCCCATGGCGGGAGTCTAACCCGCGAGCGACGCTCACAGAGGCTTTCTGGCCGTCCAGACATGATCGTACACGCGCTCGTATTCGGGGATGCGGGCGTCCCACGACCAATCCGCGGCCATGCCGTTGCGCTGCAAGCGTGAGAAAGTCGTGGGGTCGTCCCGCCAGGTCGTGAGCGCGCGGTACATCGCATCGCGAAACGCGTAGCCGTTGAAGGCATCGAAACGGAACCCGGTGGCGGCGTCGCCGACCTCGCCCGCGGTGCGCACGCTGTCGGCCAGGCCTCCGGTGCTGCGCACGACCGGCACGGTGCCGTAGCGCATGGAGTAGAGCTGGTTCAGCCCGCATGGCTCGAATCGGGAGGGCATCATGAACAGGTCGGCGCCGGCCTCGATGCGGTGCGCCATGGCCTCGGAGAAGCCGATCCAGGCGCGCACGTTGCGCGGATGGTGGTGCTCCAGCTCCCGCAGCTTGCGCTCGTACCAGGCGTGACTGGCCGCGGCGCTGCCCAACACCACGACCTGGGCGCCCATCTGGACGAGCCAGGGCATGCTCTCGAGGATGAGCTCGATGCCCTTCTGGGGGTCGAGGCGCCCCACGAAGCCCACCAGCGGCACGGTGCCGTCGACCGGTAGGCCCAGCTCGGCTTGCAGCTCGCCCTTGCACACGGCCTTGCCCGAGGGGTCTTCGGCCGTGTAGTTCGCGGGCAGGTGCGGGTCGGTGGCGGGGTCCCAGGTGTCGGTGTCGAGCCCGTTGAGGATGCCGGTCACGTTCGGGCGCCGATGCCGCACGATGCTGTCCAGGCCAAAGCCTCCGGCCGGGGTGCCCATCTCGCGCGCGAAGGTGGGCGACACCGTGGTGATGGCGTCGGCGTGCATCAGGCCGCCCTTGAGCAGGCACAGATCGCCGTACCACTCCAGGGCCCAGGGGGCCATCCAGCGCGGCGGGAGCTCGAGATCGGTGAACATGGCCGCGGGCAGGCGCCCCTGGTGGGCGATGTTGTGCACCGTGAGCACCACAGGGGCGCGGCCGAACAGGGCGACGGTGCGGTAGCTGCCCTCGAGCACCACGGGCAGCAGCGAGGCGTGCCAGTCGTGCGCGTGGAAGATCACCTCTTCGCCGAGGGGCTCACCGTCGACGGGCACTCGCCGTGCGGCCTCGATGGCGGCGCGCACCAGGACGCAGAAGCGCAGGTGATTGTCGCCAAAGGAGCCCGCGGCGTCGCCGTAGATGCCCTTGCGCTGCGAGAACATGGGGTGGTCGACGAACACGACCGCGTCGTGCTCGCGGACAAGCAGCCAGAAGTGCACGCGCTGAAGCTGCCCGCCGGCGAGCACCGCCACGTCTGAGACCACGGTGGCACCGAGTTCTTCGACGTCGACGCTCCCGTAGCGGGGCATGACGGTGAGCACCCGGTGGCCGCGGCGCCCGAGCGCTGGGCCGAGGGCGCCGACCACGTCGGCGAGCCCGCCCGTCTTGGCGTACGGCGCGCACTCGCTGGAGACCTGAACAATGGAGTGAGGCATGGCGGTGGGGGCTAACCGGGTGGCGCCTGCCGCTCGGATTTCCTACCTCGCCAGGATGCTCTCCCAGCTGGGCACGACCTCGTTGGGGCCGTAGCCCACGGTGCCGGGCGCCATCTCGGGGCGTGGGCCCCGCGCCAGCGAGGCGACGCTGCCGAGTGCCACCCAACCGGGCAGGGTCGCAAGGGGGCCAAGGCTGAAGAAGGGCAGGGGAGCGTGCGCCGGCAGCAGCCCCGTGGCTGCGGCGGCGTGCGCCGAGGCCATTCCCACCATCAGCACCGCGGTCCCGGTGCACAGCAGGGCGGTGAAGCGGTCTCGCGCCAGCTCGGCGGTGACGAAGGCGGCGGCGGCCATGGCGAACACCGTGCCCAGCACCAGCATGGCGCCCACGAAGCCCAGCTCTTCGGCGATGTGGGCCAGCATCTGGCCCTCGGCATGGCCGGGCAGTAGCCCCAGGCGCGCCTGGGCGCCGGCTCCAGGGCCCACCCCGGTCCAGCCGCCGACGGCGATCGCGGTGGCGCCGGACTGGTTCGCAGCGGCGCTGGCCAGCTCCGGGCGGCCGAAGGCGAAGGCGATGGGGGCGCCCACCGCCACGACCGCGGCTCCCAGCAGGGACGTGGTGCGGGTGAGGCCGCCTGCCCACACCACCGCCGCGGCGGTGGCGGCGGTGATGGCGGCCAGGGTGATCTGGCCCAGCGCCAGCAGGGCTGCGACGGGGGCCACCGCGGAGAACAGCAGCGCGCCCCAGTGCACGGGACGCCGCACCGGCGCCGGGCGACACGCCTCGCTCGCCAACCCAAAAGGCGTCGCGACCGCCAGCCACGTGCCCGGCTGAAGGCTCCCGGTCCACGCACTGGAGCCGGTGGCGGCGACCTCGAGCAGGCTCGCCAGGGAGAGTGCCAGGGCGGCGAGCAGCACCGGTCGCGCGGCGCGCCGCACCCCAGCGGGCGATCGCGAGGTCAGCCATGCGAATGCGGCGGCGCCGGCGAGGCCCCAGGCCAGATGCTGGGTTGCGAGCCCGTGACCCAGCTGGTGCTGCAGTGCCGCACCCAGCGCGGTCGCTGCGAGGCCCAGCGCAAACAGGGAGGTCGGCCTCATGGGTGCTCCTCGGGCGCGCCAAAGAGCACCGCGTCAGCGGCGGCCCAGGCGGTGATCACGCTGGCGGCAGTGGGCTGGGCTCCGGGGCCGTCCTCGAGCACGACGGCCACCGCGACTACGGGGTCGTCCGCCGGTGCGAAGCCCACGAACAGCTGGGTGGGTGATGCCTCGGGAAGCTCGGGGAGGGCGTGCAGATCGCTCAGCCGACCGGCGTAGCTCACGGTCAGCGGCACGTTGCCGGGCTTGGCCGTCGCCGCGATCATGGCCCCGCGCACCTCGTCGAGCACGTCGGGCTCCAGACCGCTGGGCTGTGTGGGGGGTGCTTCGCCGGTGATCCAGGGCACGACGCGCTCTCCGCCGTTGGCCACGGTGGCGGCCAGCACAGCGAGCTGCAGCGGCGTGGCCAGGGTGGTTCCCCGGCCCAGGCCCGCCAGCTCGGAGTCGCCGTCGCTCCAACGGCGCTGATGGTGGCGTCGCAGCCAGTCGGGGTCCGGCACGAGCCCGGCCGCCTCGGTGGGGTCGAAGCCCGTCGGTGCGCCCAAGCCCAGGTCGCGGGCGGTCTGGGCCACCAGCTCGGGGCCCAGGTCACGGGCGGTGGCCCGGAACCAGGCCTCGCAGCCGTCCACGATGGCCTCGTGCAGGTCGACGCGGCCGTGGGCGCCATCGGCCCAGCAGTGGGCGCGCTCTTCGATGGGGGGAAGCCAGCTGCGCGGGCGCCGGCGCCAGCGGGGCCCGCGCTGCTTGCGCTCCCGGAAGCGGCAGGGTCGCTCAGCGTGTGGCGGAATGCCGTTGTCCAGGGCGCTGGCTGCGGTCACCAGCTCGAACGCTCGGCCGGGCTCGTACAGGGAGCGGGCGACGCGGTCGGTGCGCGCGCCCGAGGTGCCCAGCTGCATCCAGTCGCTGGGGTCGGCCCCGTCGGCGAGCTGGCTCGGATCCCAGCTGGGGGCCGATGCGTAGGCCAGGACGGCGCCGTCCGAGACGCGCAGCGCGACGGCGGCTCCGGTTCGGCCGCTCAGGGCGCGCTCGGCGGCGAGCTGGATGTCGGCGTCGAGGGTGAGCGAGATGTCGGCGCCGGGGCTGGCCGGGATCCAGCGCTGCCGGGCCTGCTGTGCCAGCCGCTCGGTCCAGGCGCCGTCGCCCTGCACCGGCTGGCCGTGCTCGTCCACCACCGTGTAGGCCACCCCGGGTGTGCCGCGCAGCTCGTCTTCGTGGCGCCGCTCGATGCCCGAGCGGCCCACCAGATCGCCAGGCAGAAGCCAGGTTCCGGGCTGCACGAGGTCGCCTTGATGGGCGGCGCTCAGCGTGCCCAGCAGGTGGGGCAGGCGGGCGGCGTGGGGGTAGCGCCGGGTGCGCTCGGCATCGCTGTCGGCGAGCACCTCGCCGTCGCGGTCGAGCACTCGGCCGCGGCGTGGCGCGATGCGCTCCGGGGACAGGCGCTGGTCGAGCGCTCCGGCAGCGAGCGCCTCGTTCTCGGCAAGGGTGGCGAGCCGGAAGCCCATCAGACCGAACACACCGGCGCCCAGCATGCTGAGGATGCGGATGCGCCGGCGCATGGGGTCCAGGCTCATGCGGCGACCCTTCGGAGCATGGCGTGGTCCTCGAGGATGCGTCCCGCCCCGGCGGCGACGGCGTTCTCGGGGTCGATGCACCGCACGACGGGCAGGCCCGCCTTGCGCCGCAGGGCGCGGTCCAGGCCGGCCAGCTGGCTGGCGCCCCCCGACAACAGGGCGCCCTTGCCCACGATGCTGGCGGCGATCTGGGGCGGGGCCTCGGCCACGATGCCGCGAATGGCCAGGCCGATGTCCTGGATGTGGGGGCCCAGCACCGCGCACACGTCCGCGGCGTTCACCTCGACGGCGTGCGGCAGGCCGTACTGCAGGCAGCGCCCCTTGACCGTCGCGCGGGTGTCCCGGTTGGCGTCCAGGGCCACGCCGATGGCGATGCGCAGCGCCTCGGCCGTCGAGGCCCCCACCAGGATGCGGTGGTCGTGGGCAAGCCAGTCGGCCAGCGCCCGGTCGAAGCCGTTGCCGCCGCCGGGTACGGTCTTGGTGAGCACCACTTGCTCGCCGCTGAGCACGGACAGCTCCGTGGCTCCGCCGCCGACGTCCACCAGCAGGTGGGCCTCGCCGGACTTCAGGCTCAAGTCGGCGCCCATGGCGGCGGCCAGCGGGCGGGGCACCAGCGATACCCGTCGGGCGCCGCTGGCCTCGATGGAGTCGCGCACGGCGCGGCGCGCCATGTCGCTGATGTCGTAGGGAACGGCCACCACGACGTCCGGGGCCACCAGCGCGCTGCGAGCCTGGCACCGCCGAAGCAGGTGCACCAGCAGGGCCTCCGCGACCTCGAAGTTGGCGATCAGGCCGTCCCGAACGGGCTCGATGGCCTCGATATCTCTGGGGGTTCGCCCCCGCATGGCTCGCGCCGGCTCGCCCACGGCCAGGACACGGCGCCGTCCACACGAGTCTGTGTGGACGGCGACAACGGTGGGTTCCTGCACCACGAGCCCGCATCCACGCTGGTGGATGCGGGTGGTCGTGGTGCCCAGGTCCACCGCGAGGTCCTGCGAGAAGAAGCCGAGGACGGCGCTGAGCATGGGATCTATGGGGGGAGTGTCGGGGGAGGGATGTCGCGTTGGGGGGAATGCGACGGGTGAAGTGGCAGGGTGCCGCTTCGGAGGGGGTGAATGACCCCGGGGGTGAGGTCGAGGTCTTTATACGGGGCCTGGGATCGCCCGGCAAACGCCCGATGTGGGCGATGATCGAAAGTCGGCGTTTGCGGATCGTAATCGTCGACTGACATCGCTCTTGCCGGCAAGGATCCTTGAGGGCGCGCGGGTGAATGGCTGGGCCGGATGAGGGGTTAAGGGTGTGCCCTCGGAGGCTCGATGAACCCGTTCCGCGCTCTCACCTTCACCGCCGTCCTGGGCGTTGTCGTCATGGCCTGCGCCAAGGTGCCCTACACCGGGCGTGTGCAGTACAACCTGATTCCCGAGGCGGTGATGAACGGCGTCGGGCGGGTGACCTACCAGACCATGCTGTCCGAGGCCAAGGTCCAGAAGCGCGGCGAGAACGTCACCATCCTGAACAGCGTGGGCGACCGCCTGAGCGTGATCGCCAACAAGCCCAAGTACCGCTGGGAATACAACCTCATCAACGACGACCAGATGAACGCCTGGGCGCTCCCTGGCGGCTACATCGGGTTCTACACGGGCATCTTGCCCACACTCGAGAACGAGTCGGGCATGGCCTTCGTCATGGGGCACGAGGTGGGCCACGCGCTGGCGCACCACGGGTCCGAGCGCATGAGCCAGCAGCTCACCCTGCTGGGCGGGCTCGCGGGCCTCAACGCCTACCTGGCCGGCAACTCCAAGCTCACGCCCGAGCAGCGCGCCATCGTGGTGGGCGCCCTGGGTGTCGGGGCTCAGTTCGGGGTGATGCTGCCCTTTAGCCGCTCGCACGAGTCCGAGGCCGACGTGATCGGCATGATGATGATGGCCAAGGCTGGCTACCCTCCGGGCGAGTCCATCGAAGTCTGGAAGCGCATGGCGCGAGACGGGGGTGCCCAGGTGCCCGCCTTCCTGTCCACGCATCCGTCTCCCAAGAAGCGGCAAGAGAACCTGCGCGAGTGGCTCCCACAGGCCAACAAGCGGTACGAACGCAACAAGTTGGCGCGGGACACCCAGACGGCCATCTGGCGCCAATGAGCGTCGCCGCTTAGGCCCCACCGGTTGCGGAGGCATGCGCGTATGTCGGTGATGGAGAATCTGCGGTCGGGCACCGACTCGACCTTCATGCAGGTCATCCTCTTCTTGGTGGTTGTCAGCTTCGTGTTCTGGTACGCAGCGCCCCAGGGCGAGATGGCGACCGTGCTCGCGACGGTCAACGGCGAGCCCATCCTGGACACCGAGTTCGGCCCCAAGTACCGCCAGGCCGAAGCCCGCCAGGGACGCGCGCTGGGCGACGATGCCCAGGCCAAGCTGCGCGAACAGGTCAAGCAGCAGATGATCCAAGAAGAGGTCATCCTGCAAGAGGCCGCTCGCCTGGGCCTGCAGGTGTCCGAGCGCGAGATCGCCCGCCAGCTGCTCAACGTCCCGTACTTCCAAGAAGACGGCAAGTTCTCGCAGAAGGCCTACCAGAAGTTCCTCAAGGGCCAGCGCCTCACCCAGTCCGGGTACGAGGACGGCATTCGCCGTGAGCTGCTGCGCAACAAGCTGCAGCGCCTCATCTACCAGGGCGCCAGCATCTCCGAGCCGGTGCTGCGCGAGGCCTACATCGAGCAGCAGACCCAGGTGAACCTGTCGTACGTGCGTGTGCGGCCGCCGGTGTTCTACGACTTCATCGAGCCCACCCAAGAAGAGCTCGACGCCTACCTGCTCGACCACGCCGACCTCATCGAGAAGCGCTACAAGCAAGACCTCTCGCGCGAATACGACATTCCCACCACCGTGCACCTGCGGGTGCTGCGGCTGCAGAAGCTCGACGACGGCGAAGACGAGCTCGCCCGCATCGAGGCCCTGCGGGCCGAAGCCATCGCAGGTGCCGACTTCGACGACCTGGTTCGCCGTTACAGCGAAGACCCGCTGGCCGACAAGGGTGGCGACATGGGCACGCTGCCGCTCACCGACCTGGCCCCCGAGGTTCGCGGGGTCATGAAAGACGAAGAGGGCAACGATCTGGCGACGGGCGCGGTGAGCCGCCCGGTTCAGACCGCCAACGACGTGCGCATCTTCAAGGTCGAGAGCACCGAGGCCGGCCGGGTGATTCCGCTCGACGAGGTGCGCACCGACATCGCCACTCGCCTCATCGCCGAAGAGAAGGCCCCCACCGTGGCCGTCGACTTCGCCACCCAGATGATCGCGAAGTGGAGCGAGACCTCGATCCCGCCCGAGGCCGACTTCACGGCCAAGCGCCTGCGCGTCGACGAGACGGGGCCCGTCGCCCTGGCCGGCGCGCGTGGGGCCTTCGCTCCCCCCGAGCAGATGATGTCGTGGGCGGCCGACGCCGAGGTGGGCCAGGTGATGGACACCCCGGTCGAAAAAGACGGCGTGTACTGGATTGGCCAGCTGGTCGACCGGGTGCCCGCCGACATGGACCTGTACGAAGACGAGCGCGACCAGATCCGCGAGCAGGTGCTCAACGAGCGGCGCTTCGCCTTCTACGAGGCCTGGATCGCCGACGCCAAGAAGCGCGCCGTCATCCAGTAGCCGACATGCAGCCCCACCGCCTTGGGCGGCACCTCACCGTCGACTTCTACGACTGCGCTCTGGACGCCGTGCGCGACCCGCGCCGGGTCGAGCAGGCCCTGCGCGACGCGGCCCGGCATGGCGGGGCCACCATCATGGGCTGCCAGATCCACGAGTACCTGCCGCAGGGGGTGAGCGGGGTGCTGGTCATCGCCGAGAGCCACATCACGGTGCACACCTGGCCGGAGCATGCCTTCGCGGCCGCGGACATCTTCACCTGCGGCGACTCCATGAACCTCGAGGCTGCGTGCGAGGCCTTTGCGGCGGCGTTGGGCGCCCAGCGAACCGTGGTCACGGGGGACTTCGCCCGCGGTGATCGGGTCGACCGGGCGGCCGAGCTGCCGGCGATGGGCTGGCGAAAGGCGCTGGAGCAGGGCCAGGCCTCGGGGCTGACCGTGGGCGTCGACCTGGAGGGGTGCACCAGCGCAAGCCTCGATGCCGCGTCGGGCCTGGTGGTGGCGCTGGCCCGTGAGCTGGGTCTGGACCCCGCCGCGGCCGCGACCCGAGGCTGGAACGACCGGGTTCACGGCGACGCCAGCGCCATCGAGCTGTGCGTGGGCGGCGTGCGCATCACCGCGACGTGCTTTGCTCAGGCGCAGCGCGCGCGGCTGGACGTGCAGGTCGATGGGTATGTCGAGCCGCGCGAGCTGGCCGAGCGAGCGCTGTCGATCTTTGGCGCGCGCCACTACCAGCTCTCGGTGGCGCTGCGGCGCTAGGGCCTGCAGCCGCAGCGCTGCGGGTCCGCGTCCATAGGCCCGATGTCGAGCACATTGTGCTTTCCATGCGGATCTGCGCGTGGGCAATATATTGACGAGTCAATAGGCAACCTGAATTCCACATGAAAAACTTGATGTGTTTCCGACTTTCTTCTTGTGCTCTCATCGTCTGATGCGTACTCTATAGATGGTCCCGCCAAGGGCTCGGGCCTCCCCCCTCCGTTCACCCTCCCTCGAACACCTCTCGCCCCGTTCCCGCCTGGAGGCCACCATGACCTCCTCCCTTCCCGACCGGCAGCGAATCCCCTCTCCGGCCCGAGCCCTGGCGGTGTCCCTGGTCGACCTCGCGGTCGCCGCAACCTGGCGGGCCATGAACCCCGCCTCCCGTCAGCGCTTCGTCGAAGCGCCCAAGCCGCGTCCGCTGACCCGGCTGTACTACGACGCGAGCGACGGCTGGTCTTCGCCCCTCTTCGTGATTCCCGAGTGCCCTGGCGGCGCCGGTGAACCGGTGGTGCTTGCCCATGCGCTGGGCATGAGCCCCGACGTCTTTCGCTACGGTGCCGGGCCCACGCTGGCCGACGCCCTGTCGGCTGCGGGCTACCGCGTGTACCTGCTCACCCA
Organism: Myxococcota bacterium; assembly: GCA_965216925.1. Taxonomy (GTDB): domain Bacteria; phylum Myxococcota_A; class UBA796; order UBA796; genus CAYYHT01. Next base: position 1,066,970 of record CBDCGT010000002.1, read on the forward strand.
CCGGGGTGACGGCGCGTCCATCCCCCCCGTTGCCGACCCCTCGCTGCAGCCGCAGTCGCTGCAGCCCCAGAGCTCCATCCAGCTCCCGTCGCTGCTTCAGCCGCAGTCTTTCCTGCAGCCGCAGAGCCGGGCGGGCTTCTGCTTCGACGACATCGTGTCCCAGGACCTTCCCGCTGCCCTCGAGCGCATCGTCGACCACAGCGGCTTCGAGCGCGTGCACTACATCGGGCACGGCCTGGGTGGCCAGCTGGGCATCGCCTGGGCCAGCTGGTCGGGTGGTGACAAGCTCGCGTCGCTGACCGCCCTGTCGGCGGCCGTTCGCTTCGACAAGCCGCGCACCGAGATGCGGGCATTCGGCCGGGCGATGGCCGCGCTGCCTGCCCACTGGCGCTTGCCCGCCCGGGCCACCGCCAAGCTGGCCAGTCCCTGGGTCGACGGCGACGGAGACACGCCCCCCGAGCGCCTTCGCGGCGTGCTCTGCCACGCCACGGACAACCTGCCGGTGGCGCTGCTGCAGCAGCTGCGTCGCTGGAACAAGACCGGTACCCTGTGCGACGAGACAGGCCTGCTCGACTACCTCGAAGGGCTAGGCGAGCTCGATGTTCCACTGCTGGTCGGCACCCCCGGCCGCGATGTCTCGGCCCTGCCGCACAACTGCCAGCCCCTGCTCGATGCCTGGGGCGGCGCCGACAAGAAGACCCTGCCGCTGCCCAAGACGTGGGGTCACCTGGACCCGCTGCTGCACGAAGACGCCGAGGCCAAGATGTTCGGCCCCATCGTTCAGTGGCTGGAGTACCGGCGAAAGCGCAGCTGGCAGCAGGATGGCGAGCGCATTCGCCGCAGCGCGTAGAGCGGCGAACGGGTAGACGTCGACGTGCGCGACGACGGCCACGTCCACGATCTCGGCCTCGGCCACGACGACGGCCATGTCCGCGACGACGGCCATGTCCACGATCTCGGCCTCGGCCACGACGACGGCCATGTCCGCGACGACGGCCATGTCCGCGACGACGGCCATGTCCGCGACGACGGCCACGGCCACGATGAGGCCACGGCCAGGACGACGGCCACGGCCACGGCCACGTCCACGATGAGGGCCACGTCCACGATAAGGGCCACGTCCACGACGACGGTCACGTGCACGATCTCGGCCTCGGCCTTGAGCAAGTCGCCGCTGGCTGCGGCGTGGCCCGTCACGATGCCGCGCATGCGGCCGGAAACTGGGGGTCGTTCTGCGCGCAGACACGCGCCGAACTTCCGCTCTCGGGAACAGAACGGGGTCCTGCTTCCGCCCTGAGGCGGATGGAGGGCTGATGGTCCCCGGCCAGGTCGCGAAAATCCGCCTTTTCCTGTGGCGGTGCGGCCGGGAACCTCCCGTTGCGGAAGTTCGACGCCGCTCTGTTCCGGCTGTCGGAAGTTCAGGGCCGGTCTGATGTGCACAGAGGGCATGAGCTTCCGCGGGTGCGCCGAACGGGTAGACGTCTACGTCGGTGACGACGGCCGTGTCCGCGACGACGTCCACGTCCACGATCTCGGCCTCGGCCTCGACTCTCGACTCTCGACTCTCGACTCTCGACTCTCGACTCTCGACTCTCGACTCTCGACTCTCGACTCTCGACTCTCGACTCTCGACTCTCGACTCTCGACTCTCGACTCTCGACTCTCGACTCTCGACTCTCGACTCTCGACTCTCGACTCTCGACTCTCGACTCTCGACTCTCGACTCTCGACTCTCGACTCTCGACTCTCGACTCTCGACTCTCGACTCTCGACTCTCGACTCTCGACTCTCGACTCTCGACTCTCGACTCTCGACTCTCGACTCTCGACTCTCGACTCTCGACCTCGAGACAGAGAGGGGCTGCGGACCGCTCTCGAGTCTCGGTGGCGTTTTGGTGTGGCAATCCGACTGGCCGACTTCGGCCGTCGAGCGATCAGCCAGCGACAAAGCCCGTGATCGACAGCAGGTTGCCGTCCGGGTCTTTGAACCACGCCACTGCGACCCGGCTGCCCGGCGGGCACCAGAGCCCACGCTCGTCTTGCTGCATGCCGTCGATGCGCTCGAAGATCACGCCGTTGCTGCCCAGCTGATCGACGGTGGCGGCCGGGTCGTCGACCCACCAACCCAGGGTGGTGAACGGGTGCGGCGCGAGCTTGGGCACGGTGGTGACGCGCAGGGTGGTGCCGTTGGCGTCGAAGGTGATGGCGTAGTCGTCGCGGACGACCAGCTTCAGGCCGAGCACGTCGCGGTAGAAGGCCTGTGCGGCGTCGGGGTTGGTGGTGGGGACGAAGCCCACGAGCTTGCACTGGTCGAGCATGGTCGCTCCTTCAAGGCTGCCGGTTCGAGGCTTCAGATACGCGGGCAGGGTGCGCCGTGCAACGTGGGGGTGGCCCCTTGTCACGAAGCGTCTCCGACGGGCCGAAAGCCGGGCGACTTGGTGTCTGTATAAGCGCACGATGCGGGACGGCGCCGGCTCTGTAGGTACGCCGGGCGGTCCAATCCAGGTAGTACGCAAGCACGCCAGAGGACGGTGTCGTCCCGCATTTCTGCCTCAACGGCGAGTCCCCGCGCGTCGAGCTGAGGTGTGGCGCGTGGAAATATCCACATGACGTCCAGTGTAAGCCCGGTGGTGAGCATGACACTGCGTGCTCGCATCGTCGCGGAGACCGCCTGTGCTGCTGTACCTATTTCTGCTCGGCTGTCGGGGTCCCGATGTGCATTGCGCCCAGACCGCGTTCACGCTGGACACGGACCTGAAGCAGGCGTCCGCCGCTTGGTCGCGCACCTCGGACATCGCAATGACCCCCGACCGAAATCTGGCCCGACTGGAGCGCCCGTTCCGCCGCGAGACCACGACGAGGGCCTTCGCGGCATTCGTCACCGAGCACGGTACGCTCTACACCGGGCTGCCGCCGCGGGACTGGAACCCGACTGACAAGCCCGCTGAGCTCTGTGCACTGCTCTCGTCTCGCCGTACGCCCGTGGCCGGCCCGAGATCGCCTGGCGATCCGGAGCTGACACTGTTCATCGACCGGCGGAACCCCGCGGACCGGGTCGTGCTGCTGTTCGATGCATTGGAGCGCTGTGGAATCGGCAGCGTCGATCTCGCCTTCGAGACGGCGCCCCCACAGCTTCCAGATCGACCCGTGCCGGCGTCATTTCTCGAGTTCGACGCACAGCTTCACGATTGGACCTTGGCGGCGCCCCCCGAAGAGCGTGCAGCTGCGGAGGCACGATTGAAGGAGGCATACGCCAGCTGCCCAGTTGCGGGCAGCCCAACGCCATACGAGATCCGCGTTCGGCCCGAACAGCACCGCCGCAACCTGGTTGAGGGTCTGCGCGATTGCGGCTGTGCCGTCGATTCCGACGTGTTCTATTGGGTATTCGCGGCCAACCTGCCCGAGCCGTACGTCACCTGGGTCGCATTCGACCTGACGACACCGCGGCTGGACCCAGCCAGCGACATCCGGTGGCAGGACGTTGCGCCGAGCTGGGTACCGTAGCTGCGGCATTGATTGTCCTTTCCGTGGGTGTACCGATGCCCGTCGGGCGGGAGTGGGTGATCACGCCATAGGTTGGCGTCGTCCTGTGTATCCACTACAGCAACCCGCGAACCATCTGCGCGTCGGCGTCGGTGGCGACCTCGTAGCAGTCGACGCCTTTGTCGCACTTCGGGCAGGCGCCCATGGTGGCATGTGCGGGTGCGACGATGCGGCAGCGGGTGCACAGCCAGAACGGACGCTGCATCGCGCTCAGGCAGTCGCGCAGCTGCACGTCGGTCTTCTTGGGAAACAGGTCGTCGCCGATGTCGTCGTACTGGCGGCGGGTGATGGCAGCCAGCCCGTCCATGGCCAGCACCACGCAGCCGATGAGCACGATGACGCCCACCGTTGCGGGCCGAAGCCACCCGCGTGCCGGGATGAGATCGATCCAGTCGGCGTAGATGAAGCCCCAGCCCACCAGGGAGAGCAGCGCGGCCATGATGACGAGGATGAAGCCGGCGGGGCGGGAGTGGGAGATCATCCTAGACCAGGCCTCGTAGACGGCTGGCGTCGGCCTCGTCGGTGACGCTGTGGCAGTCGTCGGGCCTCTCGCACTTGGGGCAGGTGCCGGTGCTGGCGCCAGCCGGCACCGTGCGACCCCACACCCTGCCGCCGACCGCGTTGTTTGCCGTAATCAGGATGGTCATGCCCCCAGCGGCTCCCAGGAGGAGGCCGAGGACGACGCCCAACGTTGCCCCCGCCCTTCCGAACCAGCTTCGCAGGATCACCCCTCCAACCCCATCTCGCTCGCGCTGGTCACCGGCAGCTGGCACGCTCCCCTGCGGCACACATACGCCCTGGGCGCGTCCCCCGCCGCAGGAACGCGGCCCTCGAACAGGGCGAAGCGCTCGGCGGCGTCGCTGCCCGGCGGCAGCACCGCCACAACGCTCCACGGCCGCCAGCGCTGGTTGTAGCGGCGCAGCATCTGCTGGAGCCGCGGATCGTCGGGATTGCCGGCGAGCACCACTTCTTGGGGCGCGCTGTCGGGCGGGCCCGCGATGGACCGCAGCACGGCGGCGAGCTCGGGCACACCGCGGGGCGCGACACCCATCCAGCCGCTGGCCGCCTGCAGGGTGTCCTCGAGCACCGTGCCCAGGTCGACGCCGTACATGCCCAGCCGCGCCAGCACCTGGGCCATGCGGCCGTTGCCGGACGGCTCGGCGCCGTCGAGCATGGGCTTCTTGCGCACGATCAGGTCGTCGCGGTCGGGCGCCTCGTAGAAGCCTCCGCCCGGGGCGCCGAGGTGCTCGATGGTGGCCTTGGCGATGTCGACGGCCGCGTCGAGCCAGCGGATCTCGTGCGGACGAGCCTGGTACAGGTCGATCAGCCCGTCGGCGACGAAGGCCTGGTCGGTGAGGGTGCCGGCCATGTCGCTGCCCAGCAGGCGAGGCAGCAGGCCCTGTGCGTCGCGCGCGGCCAACAGCAGCTCGGCGGTGGCGGCGGCCGCTGAGATCCAGTCGTCGAAGCCCAGGAGTCGGCCGGCCTCGGCGAGGGCCCCGACCGTCAGCCCGTTCCAGGCAACGACCCGCTTGTCGTCGAGCGGCGGCCGGGGCCGCTGGTTGCGCGCCTCTTGCAGCGCATAGCGCACGCGGGGAACGGGCCAGTGGCGCTCGACGTGCAGCACCGTGCGGCCCTCTTCGAAGTTGCCGGCGTCGGTGATGCCGTAGGGCAGCGGAGCATCATCGCCCAGCACCTCGCGTGCCTCGCTGGGGGTGAAGGTGTAGAAGTGGCCCTCGCCGCCGGGGTCGTCGGCGTCTTCGCTGGCCATGAAGCCGCCATCGGGATGGCGCAGGTCGCGCATCAGGTAGCTGACCGTGTCGCGGCACACGTTCACCCAGGCGTCGGCCATCGACGCGCGCCGCTCGCGCCACAGGCTGGCGGCACGGGCGTAGACCCGCAGCAGCTGGGCGTTGTCGTAGAGCATCTTCTCGAAGTGGGGCACGGTCCAGGCGCGATCGACGCAGTAGCGGTGAAAGCCCCCGCCCAGGTGGTCGCGCAGGCCGCGGCGCGCCATGGCATCGAGGCTGTGCTCCACGACCACGTGGGCGCCGGGCAGGTTGTCGGCGGCGGCGAGCAGCAGCAGCTCGTACACCGGCGTCTGCGGGAACTTCTGGCCGGTGCCCAGACCGCCGTGGGCTCGGTCGTGCAGCTCGGCGAATGCGGCCACACTGGTGGCGTAGACGGCCTGGGTCGGCGCTTCGGCGGTGGGCTCGACCGAGCTGTCCAGGGCGGTGAGCAGCATGCCGGCGACCTGATCGATTCGGTCGGGGTCGGCCGCCCACAGCTGATGGATGCGCTCGAGCACCTGGGTGAAGCTCGGCTGGCCGCGCCGGGGCTCGGGCGGAAGGTAGGTCGCGCCCGCAAACGGCGTGAGGTCGGGCCTCAAGAAGAGGTTCGCCGGCCAGCCCGCGTGGCCCTGCATGTGCTGGAGCGCCTCGATGTAGATCGCGTCGACCGCAGGCCGCTCTTCGCGGTCGACCTTGATGGGCACGAAGTGGGCGTTGAGCACCGCCGCGACCGCCTCGTCCTCGAAGCTCTCGCGCTCCATGACGTGGCACCAGTGGCACGCGGCGTAGCCGATGGACAGCAAGATGGGGCGGTTGGTGGCCCGAGCGAGCTCGAAGGCCTCGCTGCCCCAAGGGTGCCAGTCGACCGGATTATGGGCGTGCTGCCGCAGATATGGGCTGGTCTCGTGGATGAGCCGATTCGCCACGTTTGACCCGTCAAGAGATATGTTAGAGTGTTGACGGAGGCGCCGATTGCCCACCGCCAAGAGCCGGTCGAAGGTCGCTCGTAACTTCATCAAGCGCTACGGTCCCAACCGCTTCCACGACCTGCTGCGGGCTCTGGCCAACGGCGAGTCCGGTCAGGCGATCGCCGACGACTTCGAGGTCAGCCGCGAGCGCGTTCGCCAGTGGAAGAACACCTTCGGTCGAGTGGTCACGCTGTACCAGGTTCACCCCGACGTGCAGCGCATCCTGGACGAGCAGAACGTCGCCGAGCCCGACGAGCCCGGGCCCATCGACCTGGACATCTTGATCTAGCTCGACTTCTTGCGCCGCCGACGCCGCTTGGGCTTGTCGCCGTCGTCATCGTCGTCGTCTTGCCCGATCTTGTCGGCGGGCACGGCCTTGTCGAGCACCTTGAGCATGTCTTCGCCAAACCACTCGACCTGCCACTTGCGCACGTCTTCGACCGCGGCGAACTCTTCGAGATCGAGGGGGCGGGCGGCGGCGATGGCCTTGAGCGTGCCGTTGCTGGCCACCCCGATGGGGGTGAGCTTGTCGTTCTTCTTGCACAGGTTGTTGCGCCAGTCCTTCAGCTCGTTGAAGGCCTTCTCGGCCTGACGACCGGTGAGCCGGGGCTTGGGACCGGTGCGCTTGGGGCGCTTGGGCTTGGGGATCGACCAGTCTTCGGACAGCCCGCGCTCGACGGCGTCGAGCATGGCCGCGCCGTGGCGCCTCTTCATGGAGTCTTTCTTGGGGAAGAGCTTGTCGAGCTCGCTCTTGCTGCTGGGGCGACGCTTTGCCACGTCGATGAGCAGGTGATCCGAGAGCACCTTGAAGGTGGGCCGGTCGAGCTTGCGCGCCACCTCGTCGCGGTGCAGGTACAGGTACTTGAGGATGCGCTTGCCCTTGTCGTCGAGCGTGCCGGACTTCTTGATGCGCAGGTAGCCGTCTTCGTCGAAGGCCTTGGTGGGCCACTCGCGCGACTCGAGGATGCGGCACTCTTCGCGCAGGTGGGACAGGCGGCCGGCGCGTTTGAGACGGCGGATCAGCAGCTCACGCAGCGAGAGCAGCCAGTGCGTGTCACCGCGGGCGTAGGCCAGGTGGTCGTCGAGCAGGGGGCGCTTGCCCCAGTCGTGCCGCTGGTACTTCTTGTCGATCTCCCAGCCGAACCAGTGGCCGATCAGGTCGGCGAGGCCGAGCTTGGGAAGCGCCAACATCTGGGCGGCGATCATGGTGTCGAACAGCCCGTGGATCTCGAAGTCGAAGTCTCGCTTCATGCACACGACGTCGTAGTCGGCGCCGTGAAAGATCTTGATGATGTCGCGGCGCGCCATGATGGGTGCCAGGGCAGACAGGTCGGGGACGGCGAGGGGGTCGACGATGTAGTCGTTCTCGTTGTCGCTGAACTGAATGAGGCACACCTTCTCTTGGTACGAGTAGAAGGAGTCGCTCTCGGTGTCGACGCCGATGACAGGCGCGTTCGAGAACGCTTCGACCATCTTGTCGAGAGCCTCGGGGGTCTCGACCATGATCAGGGGGGTATCTCCGAACATCCATCCTCAGCGGTTCTGTGTGCCCGCGCCTAGCTTGCCCTGCAGCTTTGTGCCACCATGGCGGCCGGGGGATTTGAACCTGCTCGGAGAGTGAATGCACCCTGAACGTGGCCCTGTCGCCGGCGCCGCTGCCGAACTGGAGCGCCGCTTTGGCGCCGCCCCCGAAACAGGAATCGTGCTTGGAAGTGGTCTTGGGGTCGTCGTCGACCGAATGGACGTCCGTGCCGAGGCCAGTGCCGTCGAGGTGGGCCTGCCCCAGTCGACGGTGCCCGGGCACGCCGGCCGTGTGTTGGTCGGCCGCTTTGGCGGCACCGAGATCGTCGCCCTGAAGGGGCGTGTGCACCTGTACGAGGGCTGGTCGCCGTGGGAGGTGGTGCGCTACGTGCGCGCGCTCGCCGCCTGGGGGGTCAAGCGCCTGGTGCTCACCTGCTCGGCCGGGGGCGTCACCAACGAGGCCGGTGACATCATGGTGCTCAACGACCACATCAACCTGCAGGGCTCCAGCCCGCTGACCGGCCCTCAGTACGGCGATGTGCGCTTCCCGGACATGTCGCAGGTGCACGATGCGCACATGCGCGAGGTCCTGGCCGCGGCCGCGTCCGACAGGGGCATCCGGACGGTGCAAGGGGTGTACGCCGCTCTGCACGGGCCGGCATACGAGACCCCCGCCGAGATTCGCATGATGCAAGCCATCGGCGCCGACGCGGTGGGCATGTCCACGGTGCCCGAGCTGCTGGCCGCCGCCGAGTGCGGGCTGCCAGTGGTGGGCATCGCGGTCATCGCCAACAAGGCCGCCGGCCTTGCGCCGGGAGCGCTCACGCACAGCGACGTCACCGAGAAGGCCAACGAGGTCGGCACCACCGTGGCCGATCTGTTGGAGGCGGCGGTTGGCCGGTTCTGAGCTGACGCCGGCGCAGCGCGAGCTGCTCGACGCGGCCGTGTCGGTGCGCAAGAACGCCTACGCGCCCATCAGCAACTACCGGGTGGGCGCCTCGCTGCGCGCCGCCGACGGCAGCATCATCACCGGCGTCAACGTCGAGCACATCATCCTGGGCATGACCAGCTGCGCCGAGGTGGTCGCCGTGCACACCGGCGTGGCCCAGGGGCACGCGGCCTTCTCCGAGGCGGCGGTCATGACCGTCAGCAGCCCACCGGCCACGCCGTGCGGCAACTGCCGGCAGATGCTGCTGACCTGGGGTGTCGAGCGTGTCATCTGCGGCAACACCCACGGCGAGGTGGTGGTGCACGAGCTCACTACCCTGCTGCCGCATGCCTTCGAGCTGCGGGAACCCCTGCCTCCAGAACAGGAGTAGCGCATGAAGTTCGTATCGACAGACGCTGCACCCGCAGCCATCGGGCCCTACAGCCAGGCGGTGGTGGCCAATGGCATGGTGTTCTGCTCGGGGCAGATCCCCATCGACCCGGTCAACGGCGAGCTGGTGATGGGCGACATCGATCTGCAGACACGCCGCGTCCTGCGCAACCTGAGCGCCGTGCTGGCGGCCGCCGGCTGCACGCTGGCCAACGTGGTGAAGACCACCGTGTACTTGCGCAGCATGGACGACTTTGCCGAGATGAACGGCGTGTATCAGGAGTACTTCGGCGAGCATCGCCCGGCGCGGGCCGCGGTCGAGGTCAGTCGCTTGCCCAAGGACGTGGCGGTCGAGATCGAGGCCATCGCGGTCGTCTCGTGAACGTCGCCCACATCGAGCGCTTGGGGAACCCGGGCGTGAGCCCCACCCTGCTGGTCGAGGTGCCCCACGGCGCCGACGAGCGAGCGCACTACGATGCCCTGCGCGCCCGCATCACCGGCGCCCTCCCGGCCGATCTGCACCGCTGGTTCCACGTCAACACCGACATCGGTGCCTGGGACTACGGCTTGGCCGCGGCCCGCGCCTACGTCGAGCGCTCTGCGGGCCGGTCGGCTGTGGCGGTGCGCTGCCTGCTGCCCCGCACGCTCATCGACGTGAACCGCGTGCTCGGCGCCGACACCGGCGCGCTGGGACGTGGCGGCGTGACCTCGGGTCTGCCGCCCTACATCACCCAGGCGGCTGACCAGCAGCTGTTGGTGGCGCTGCACCAGCGCTACACCCAGACGGTCGAGGCGCTGTACGAGCAGGTCTGTGGCCACGGCGGGCTGGCGGTGCTGGCCCACAGCTACGCACCCCGCTCGGTAGGCATCGAGCGCGTCGACGAACACATCGTCGACAATCTGCACCGCTTCTATCAGCCGGGTGTCATCGAGACGCAGCCGCTGCGGCACGAGGTCGATCTGCTCACCGAGACCCCGGACGGCACCGCCTTGTCGTGCCCGGGGCTGGCCCAGGGCGTGCAGAACGGGCTGGTGGAGCTGGGCTACGAGGTGGTGCGCAACGGCACCTACCGCCTGGTTCCGCAGTCGATGGGCGCGGTGTGGGCGGCGCGGTACCCAGGCCAGACGCTGTGCATGGAGGTTCGCCGCGATCGGCTGTGCAACCCGTGGCTGCCGTTCGAGCCCCAGAGCATCGACGGTGAGGCGACCCGGCGCATCGGCGAGGTGGTCGCGCGCGCTGCGGCGGCTGCGTTGTAGTAGTGTCGGTGCGCTTACAGGAGCGCTGCCATGTCCGAGACCGCCTACCTGAGCCCGAGTGCTCGGCTCGAGCACCGCTACGGCGACAATGTGCACATCCTCTCGGACGCCTGGGGTCTGTCGGCGACGGCCCGCATGTCGTCGCCGGACATCTCGCTGCTGCACTTTCACGCACTGCTGCGGGGGGCGTTCTGGCGCTGTGTCCGCGCCGCCTCCGAGCAGCTGCCGCTCACGCGGGTTCGCATGCCCACCCGCATGGCTGCCATCGAGGACCGCGGCGTCTACGAGGGCGTGATCATCGACCCCAAGGCGCCGTGCGTGGTGGTGGACATCGCTCGCGGCGGCATGATCCCCAGCCACCTGTTCCAGATTGCCCTGATGGAGGTGCTCGACGAGGAGGCCGTCCGCGTCGATCACATCTACATGCAGCGGGTGGCGGGCGCCGACGGGCATGTCACCGGCGTGCAGCTCACGGGCAGCAAGATCGGCGGGCCGGTGGCGGGCACCACGATGTTCGTGCCCGACCCCATGGGGGCCACCGGCAGCTCCGTCGCCCACGTGCTGCGGCACTACCAGGCTGCCCCCGAGGGGCCGCCGCGGCGCATGATCTGCTGCCACCTCATCGTGACCCCCGAGTACATCAAGAAGATCACCAGCGAGTTTCCCGACGCGGTCATCTACGCGCTGCGCCTCGACCGCGGGCTAAGCGAGCCCGACGTGCTGGCGACGGTGCCGGGCACCCACTGGGACCGCGAGAAGGGGCTCAATGCCCATGACTACATCGTTCCCGGCGCCGGCGGCATCGGCGAGGTGATCAACAACGCGTTTGTGTAGGGGCCCTGGGCCCGCGCTACTCGACGCCCTCGAGCTCCTTGAGCAAGACGTCGATCAGCCTCAGCAGGTCGTCGACGGTGCCGTCCCGGACAAGACGGGCCGCGAAGGCCTGGGGAACCTCGGGGTTGTCGCCTTGGGGGGTCGCTGAGAGCAGGGCGCTGGCCACCGCAGGCTGCTCGCACATGCGCAGCAGCGGCGCGGCCAGCTCGCGATCCGAGAGCAGCGGGCCCAGCTCGTCGAGCAGGGTGAGCTCGGGGTCGACGTCGACCAGCGGCGGAATCAGCTGAAGGCTCTGGGACAGCTGGCTGTCGGGGCGGGCCATCACCGTCGCCAGGTTGCCCACCGATTGCCAGGTGCCGTCGTGCTTCAGGGCGGCGTCGGCGATGGCACCGGTCTGCTGCCAGCCGGTCTGTCCACCGTCGTCGTGCACGACCCAATACAGGGCGTCCAGGCCGTCGCGCAGGTCGGTGGGGTTGCCCGACGGCACCGTGATGCCGTGCGCGTTGGGGCGAGCCAGGACGTCGACCAGATCGATGAGATCGGCGGTGCCGGGCTCGTTGCCGATGTCGCGCAGCAGCTCTTCGAGCGGGCTCATGGTCTGGCTGCGGTGCAGCGCCCGGGCGAAGTCGGCGAAGTCGTCGAGGTGATCGACCTGGCCGTCGTTCTTGTAGGTGTCGAACAGCTCGACGAACAGCACCAGCACGGGCTCGGCCTCGGCCTCTTGCAGCACGTCGAGCACTTGCAGGTCGTCGAGCATGTCCTGGTCGAGCACGTTGCAGTTGTCGGAGTCGGCGATGAGGTCGAGCATCCACTCAGTGAGGCCGAAGTCGAGCACGTCGGACAGGATGCCGGTGAGGTCTTGCACGTCGTACGGGTCTTGGTCGGCCAGGACCGAGAGCAGGGTGGTGGACATGTTGGGCAGGTTGACCGACAGGGTGCCCAGGCCGAGGTTGATCGAGCAGGTCATGGGCTCGTTGGCCTCGGACAGCAGGCGCACGAACGAGGCCAGCGCGGACAGCTCGCCCGACTGCAGGGTGTCTCCCTGGTTGTCGACGCTGGCCATCCAGGCGAGCCCGGCCGGCACGTCGCGCAGCTCGCCGGACGCGTGCAGCTCGATGAGCAGCACCCGCAGGGCCGCGCGAATGGTCGGGTCTTCGAGCATGTCTTCGGCGGTGGGCTGCATGTCGCCCAGCTGCGGGTCGGTGCCGTACAGCGCGTGGTCGAGCAGGTCACGCAGGCTGTCGCCGCTCGACCCGCTCCAGCGGTCGTTCGAGGGCGAGCGCGTCTGGAGGATGAGCTCGCCCAGGTGCGGCAGCAGGTCGTCGGTGACGGCGGTGACGCGGCCATCGGAGCTGCTGGCGAGCGCGTTCACCGTGTGCAGGGTGTCGCGCACGTCGTCGCTGGCGATGTTCTGGCCCACGCGCACCACCGCATCGAGGTCGTCGTCGAGCAGCGCGCCGCAGACCTGGGGCAGCACCGGCTCGAGCGGGGACAGCGCGCCCTCGGACAGGGTCGCGTAGCTGGTGAGAACGAAGCCGGGGTCGCGGACCTCGTGGGCGGGACGGCCGTAGGTGAGCTCGAGGCCCACGTCCAAGAACTCTTCGATGGGGCGATCGGGCGCAGCCAGCAGGTCGATGCCCACCTCGGCCACGCGGAACACGTCGACGTCGACATCGCCCATGTGGTTGACCATGCGCGCCAGCTCGATGCCCACGGGATCGCCGCTGCGCGTGGCATCGTCGAAGCCGTCGCGCAGGGGCTGCAGCGCGTCGATGTGCCGGTGGTGGTTCAGGCAGTCGAAGAGGTTGCCGACCTCGGTGGTCTCGGTCTCTTGCAGCCCGTCCATCAGGTCGACTTCGTAGCAGGGAGACTCGGCGACCAGCTGGTCGTGCCAGTCGTCCGCGTCGCCTGGGAGCCCACCGAAACACGAGATGCCGGTGAGGGCAGCGGCGGGCACGAGCAGCAGGCGAGGGCGCATCAACCCAGCTTAGTCGAACATGTAGCGCAGGCCGGTGTAGACATTGGCGCCGTACTTGAAGCCACGGTCTTGGCGCAGCGCGAACACGCCGTTGGCCCAGAACTGCGTGTCCCGCATGAAGCCTTCGGAACCGGGGAAGCCGATGGTGATGCCGGGGCCCACCTCGGCGATCAGGAACTCGCTGTGGTCGTTGGTGAGGAAGCCCGAGCCGATGTCGGCGACGGCGACCAGCTGCACCCGGTCGGGGTCGCCGAACAGGCCGAACTGCAGGCCCACGGTGACCATGCCGACGTGGCGGATGTCTTGGCGCCAGGCGGCCACAACATCGGCCGGGGCCACCAGGCTGGTGACGTTGGCCGGGTTGTACTCGGGGGTCTCGGCCATGTAGTAGCCGCGGAAGTGGCCCACGATGCGGTCGTCGCGATCGCCCAGCATGACCTCGATGCCGCCGCCGAAGTTCCCGATGGTCTCGCCGATCTGGTACTTGGTGAAGTCGTCGCTGCGATCGTAGAAGTACAGCGTCTCACCGCGGAATCCGCCGGTGGCCAGGACGCCGATGCCGCCGGCTTGGGCGGTGGGGGTGGCCAGGGTGAGCAGGGCGGTTGCAAGCGCGAGCATGGGAATCCTCGATCGAAGGCGGGGATTTACATCGTCTGCGGGCTGTGAGCAAGCCGATGACGAACGGTTGACGCCCCCCGGCCTGGATTGAGCGCGGGGTGACAGCACGGCGCGGTTCGGGTGTTAGCGGTGGGTGATGCTGACCGTGCTGCTGCTGACCGCCTGCCTGCTCTCGACCGAGGGCACCGAGATCACACTCGACCAGTGCGATGTGGCGATCACCCTGGGCGATCCCAGCGCGCTGCCGGGCGATGTGCTCACGCTGGGCGGCGGGCCCTTCACGGTCGAGTACGACACGGTGGTCAGCGTCGATGGCCAGCCGGCCCAGGTGATCGAGGTCACGCGCGATGACTGCACCGGCTGCGACCAGTGCCGCGAGTTCGCGGGCTGCGACGAGTGCGGTCCCTGCTCCGAGTGCGAAGACTCGTGCAGCACCTGCCGCCAGACCGTCGACTTCGAGGTGCCCCAGGTGGCCGCCGGCGACGCCAGCGTGGTGCTGGTGAACCACTACGCCACCAGCAACGCGGTCACGCTGACCGTCGAGGGCCAGCAAGACACGGGGGCGGGTGACAGCGGCGAGTAGCCGCCGGACTACAGCTCTTCGGTGCCCAGGTCTTCGAGGCTGATCTGCCCGGCGCTGATGCCGGTGCTCTCGGGCACCGTGTCTTTGAGGAATGGGTAGCGCTTGCCACCGCTGGTCACGTGGCGACCGTTCTCTTCTTCGATCTGGGCCCACTCGATCTCGCCCCACTCGGGGAAGCGGCGGTCGTCTTCTTTGGGGGCCGCCTGGCGCATGTACTCCATCCAGATGGGCAGCGCGGTGCGCCCGCCGGTGGACGACACACCCAGGGTCTTGGGCTGATCGAAGCCCACCCAGGATGCGGTCACGATGTTGGGGCTCATGCCCACGAACCAGGTGTCCTTCTCGTCGTTGGAGGTGCCGGTCTTTCCGGCCAGGTGCACGTGCAGCCGGCTGGCCTTGCTGGCGGTTCCGCCCTGCACGACGCCCTGCAGCAGCCAGTTGGTGATGTAGGCCACCTCGGGCTCCATCACCTGCACGGGCTCGGCCTTCTGGTGCTCCTCGAGCACGTTGCCGTCGACGTCTTCGACGCGCTCGATGTAGTAGGGCTCGATCAGGTAGCCGCCCGTGCCGAAGGCGCTGTAGGCACGAAGCAGCTCTTCCATGGTGAGCGAGGCAGAGCCCAGGCCCATCGACAGGTCACAGCTGCGGCAGTGGTACTCGTCGCCCGGCTTGAGCTGCATGCGGTGCCGGGTGTTGCTGATGTTCGGGTCTTTGGGCGGGTTGCGGTCCATGCAGATGGTCGACTCTTTGGTCTCGAGCGTCCACGGGCACAGGTGATCGTTGCTGGGCAGCGGGATGTGGTCTTCGGGCAGCAGGTGCGTGGGCGGACCGCCGATGCCCAGCTTGCGCGCGAAGGTGTAGATCACGTCGTCGTTCATGCCCGGATCGATCTGCTCGAGCACGCGCACCGTGCAGGTGTTGCGGCTGGCCGCGAGCGCGTTCTTGAGGGTGATGTTGCCCAGGTAGTCGTTGCCGTAGTTGGCGGGCTTCCAGATGAAGTCGTTGTCGGTCTGGAAGGCCAGCGGGGCGTCGGTCACCATGGTGGCCGTGGTGACCTTGCGGCTGTCGATGCCTGCGGCGTATACGATGGGCTTGAAGGTGGAGCCCACCTGGCGGTAGCTCTGCAGCGCTCGGTTGAACTCGGACTTTTCGTAGTTCCAGCCGCCCACCATCGAGCGCACCGCTCCCGTCTCGAGGTCGAAGGACAGCAGCGCCGCCTCGATCTCGGGTGTCTGCCACAGGTGCAGGGCCAGGAGATCGGCCTTTTCGCCGGGGGTGCGCTTGAAGGCGGGTGCGATGGGGTCGGCCTCGCGCTCCATCTTCCAGGCGCTGGTGCTGCTGACCACCTTGCCCTTGTCGCGGGTGGACTCGGCCAGGACCTTGACCTGCACGACGTCGCCCTTGCGGAGCACTGCGCCGTCTTTCTTGCGGTCGCCGTCCCAGTCGTACGAGGTGGTGAGGTCGTCGGTCTTCCAGTAGCGCCATGAGCGCTTCGGGTTCACCGGGTGACCCCACTGGGTCCACTCCAGCGGAATGATGCCCTCGTGGTCGCCGATGCCCACGCGGGCGTAGCGCTTGCTGACCTCGAGCACGACCCCGGTGTACACGCGGTCTTTCTCGACCACCGACTTGTCGGGAGCCGCCAGGCGGCCGGCGGCGTCTTGCTCTTTGGCCCAGTCTTGGCGCATCTGCTGCTCGATGGCGTCGCGCTTGGCCTGGATGGCGGCGTCATCGGCGAGCGTCTCGATGACCTCGCGGCGGAAGCCCATTCGTTGGTCGACCAGGTGCACGCCCTTGAAGACCTCTTCTTGCGCGAGCTTCTGCAGCTCGAGATCGGTGGTGGTCCAGACCTTGAGGCCCTCGTTGTAGACCCGGTCGTGGCCGTAGGTGTCGACGAGGTAGCGCCGCGCGTACTCGGTGAAGTGAGGGGCCGTGGTGAGGAACTCGTTGCTGCGCTCGACGATGCGGATCTCTTCTTTCACCGCGGCATCGTGCTCGGCCTGGGTGATCTTGCCGATCTCGAGCATGCGGCTCAGCACGTATTCCTGCCGCACCTTGGCCTTGTCGAAGTTCTTGTGGGGGCTGTAGGCCGACGGCGCGGGCGCCAGGCCGGCGATCATCGCCATCTCGGCCAGGCTGCAGTCTTCGATGTGCTTGTCGAAGTAGGTGCGCGAGGCCGCCTCGACGCCGTAGGCGCCGGAGCCCAGGTAGATCTCGTTGAGGTACAGGTAGAGGATGTGCTCTTTGGTGTAGTTGGCCTCGAGGCGCCGAGCGAGGATGATCTCGCGGATCTTGCGCTCGTAGGTCTTTTGCCGCGTGAGCAGGAAGTTGCGGGTGACCTGCATGGTGATGGTGCTGGCGCCGCGCTTGCCGCCGCCCGCCGAGGTGACCTCGCTGACGACCGCCGCCACCAGGCCGGCCCAGTCGACGCCGCCGTGGTCCCAGAAGGCCTCGTCTTCGGCCGCGATGAAGGCGTCTTGCATCTGGGTGGGGATCTTCTCGAACGGGAGCACGTAGCGGCGCTGTTCGTAGATCTCGCCCAGCAGCTCGCCCTTGTGGTCGTAGACCTCGGTGACCCGGGGAGGCTGGTATTCCTGCAGCATCTGGCCGGTGGGCAGGCCCTGGCTGAAGTGCCAGTAGCCGCCGGCGCCCACCAGGACGGCCCCCAGCAGGCCCACCACGCTGGTGCCCACCAGCATGGTCATGCCGGCGCCGGTGAGCTTGGCCAGGCAGCCGAACATGCCGCCCTTGGCGGGCAGGCGCTCTTCGGTGTCGTCGTCGCCGATGGGGATGTTGAGGCCCATCTGTTCTTTCTCGGCGGCGGTGAGGGTGAGCGTGGCGCCCTCGCTGCCCTTGTTGACGGGTCCGGTGGGGTCGTCGGGAAACTTCTCGGTGGCGTCGTCGTCTTTGGGCACGGGAATGGGGGCCTCTTGTGCTCTGGGAGGTTTGACGTCGCCTTTGGCGTCGGGTTCCGGCACGCCACCCGGCAGCTGGCCATGGGGGCTGCGCTGGCTGGGCACGGTGCGGTCGAAGTGCCCGTCGGTGGGCTCTTGAACCATGGTGGGATCGACGGCGGTGGGCTTGAGCGCCGGATCGTCAGAGAAGGGGTCGACCTTCTTGGCGCCGGGGGTGTTGGGGCGCGGCGGCGGCGACGCCTGGGGCACGTCGGATGCCCGGAACTTCTTGCCACGCTCGGTGAGCTTCTCGACAGCGCCCGGGGGGTAGCTGACCATGAGCTTCTGCCCGCAGGCGGTGCAGCCGATCTGGTCGCCGGCGTGAGGCAGGGGCTCCGTCAGGCCGTTCTTGTGCCCGCAGTGGGGGCAGGGGAGCTTGATGGGCAAGGGTGCCTCTCAAGGTGGGGGGAAGGAACAGAGGGGGGTAACGCGGAGGATCGCGGTGGGGACACGATCATAGCAGGATCGGACCGCCGATGACCAGCGCAGACGCCCCATGTCAACGCGTGTCGTGCCTGGGACGAACCGGTTGACCCCCCCGGGGTCGAACCGTACGATTCAACTTGCGGGCCTGCCTCCGGGCTCCCTGGGACGGGTAAATGACGAACTTCCTACGACCGATCGTCGCCTTTGGCATTGCCGGCGTCGTGACGGTCACGGGTTTCTACTTCGGCAGCCTCGCGCAAGGCGGAGACGGCACCAACGCCACGCTGCCCTCGGCCCTGCTGCCCACGGCCGCCTTTGGCGATCGGTACGAGCTCGCCGAGCTGGAGTACCTGCAGACCACGCTGTACTACCTCGAAGAGAGCTACGTCGAGCCCGAGCGCATCGACTACGAGAAGATGTACGTCTCGGCGCTCGAGGCGGTCGAGCGCAAGGTCCCCGCCGCGATGTTCAGCCGCGAGACCGGTGGCGATCTGCTTCACATCCAGGTCGGGGACTACCGCACCGTGCTGCGCGTCGAGCCCGTCGAGTCCAGCGCAGCCCTGCACGACGAGCTGGCCAAGGTGGCCGAGATCATCTCGGCGCGCCTGTCGGCCAGCGACATCCCCCTTCGCGACCCCAACGCCGAGCCCGAAGACCCCGAGCGCGCCCACTTCGCCGAGGTCGAGTACACGCTCATCAACGGTATGCTCTCGACCCTCGACCCGCACTCCATCCTGCTGCCCCCCGAAGACGGCAAGGACATGGAGGTCGAGAACCAGGGCCACTTCGGCGGCCTGGGCATCTCGATCGTCGAGCGCGACGGCCAGCTCATCATCGACCATCCCCTCAAGGACACCCCCGCCTACGAGGCCGACCTGCGCTCCGACGACCGCATCGTGCGCATCGACGGCGAGTCCACCATCAACATGAGCCTCGACGAGGCGGTCACCCGCCTGCGCGGTCCGGTGGGCGCGCCCGTCACCATCGAGATCGTGCGCGAAGACCTCGAAGAGCCGCTGCCCGTCGTCATCGTGCGCGACGTCATCAAGCTCAACCCGGTGTCCAGCAAGCTGCTCGACGGCGGCGTGGGCTACATCCAGATCTCGTCCTTCCACGCCGAGGTGGCCGAAGACCTCACCACCGAGCTGGCCCGCATGGAGCGCGAAGCGCGCGACGAGGGCGGGGCCATGAAGGGCCTCATCCTGAACCTGCGCGGCAACCCCGGCGGCTTCTTGAACCAGGCGGTCAAGGTCAGCGAGACCTTCCTGGACGAGGGCGTGATCGTGAGCACGGTCAACGGCGCCGGGCGCAAGCTCGACGAGCAGACCGCCCGCAACTGGGGCAGCGAGCCCGACTACCCCATCGTGGTGATCACCGACGCCCGCAGTGCCTCGGCCAGCGAGATCGTGGCCGGCGCGCTGCGCAACAACGGTCGTGCCGTCATCGTCGGCGAGCGCACCTTTGGCAAGGGCAGCGTGCAGAACCTGCGCACCTTCAAAGACGACAGCAAGCTCAAGGTCACCACCTCCAAGTACCTGACCCCCGGCGACCGCAGCATCCAGTCGGTGGGCATCCCCGCGGACATCGAGATGGTGGCCACCATCGCCGAGACCCGCGACGTCGACGACGAGCAGCAGCCGTTCGTGCTGGTGCACTGGCGTGAGCGCGTGCACCGCGAAGGCGACCTCGACAAGCACCTCACCCACGTGAGCGCGCGGGTCGAAGAGCCCGCCTACAGCCTGCGCTACCTGCGCTCGGGCGACCCGCCCCGTCGAGGCTCCGACGAGATCGACCTCACCGGCGACCTCGAGGTCGAGCTGGCCCGCGACCTGATCCTGGCCACGCCCTCGGCGCGCCGGGCCGACATGCTCTCTGCCGCCGCCCCCGTGGTCGAGCGCTACCGCAGCAAGTGGCAGGCCGAGATCGAGAGCGCGATGTCGGACGTCGGCATCGACTGGCAAGACGGGCCCTCGCGCTCGGTGGCCAAGCTCGACGCCAAGCTGTCGCTGGGCGAAGACGGCGTCTTGCAGGCGGGCAAAGACGAGCGGGTGACGCTCGAGGTCACCAACAACGGCCCCGAGACCCTGTACCGGGTGGTCGCCGTCACCTCGACCAAGGTCGAGTTCCTGGACGGCCGCGAGTTCGTCATCGGCAAGATCCAGCCCGGCGAGACGCGCACCTACTCCCACCGCGTGCACCTGCTCGATGGCTACCCCACCGAGACGACACCGGTCGAGGTCGACTTCCGCGACTCGGGCAACCCCGAGCTGTACAGCACCCAGGTGCTCGCGCCGGTCGAGGGCCGTGACCTGCCCCGCTTTGGCTGGAGCTGGGGCGTCGAGGCCCCCGAAGGGGAGCGTGTCGAGGTGGGCACCACCTTCGACCTGGTGCTCACGGTCGAGAACACCGGCACCGGCGACGCGGGCGAGCCCTTCGTGCGCCTCAAGAACAAGTCCGGGCGCGCGCTCGACATCCTGAAGGGCAGCGGCGAGCCCGGCTTCATGCGCACCGCCGACGGCGCCGACTGCGCTGTCACCAAGCCCGGAGTCGAGGCCGGCACCGTCATCGGCGATGCATCGGCCGACCCCGAGCGCGTGGCCGCCGGCGACCCACCCGTCTACGACAAGGACTGCTCCCGCAGCCTGCTGCCCGGCGAGACGTGGACCGGCCGGTTCAAGCTCGAGGCCAAAGAGCTGCGCGAGGGCGGTCTGCGCCTCGAGGTGCAGCTGGGCGATGCCGCCGCCTACGACCACGCCAGCATCATGCGAGGCGGCTTCTACCCCTACTTCACCCAGCGCGAGCTCATCGAGTTCGACTACGGCATCGACACCCTGGCATCGACGCGGCGCATGCCGCCCAGCATCGAGGTCACCCGCGCGCCGGGCAGCGTCGTCGACGGCGAGCTGGTCACCTTGTCGGGCGTCGTGTCCGACGACAAGGGGCTGGCCAACGTGGTGATCTTCCACGGCGACGACAAGGTCTTCTACCAGGGCTCGGCCAAGCAGGACCTCAAGAGCGTGCCCTTCACCACCGACGTCAAGCTCGAGCCGGGGCTGAACACGGTGGCCATCCTGGCCACGGACGGCGAAGGGGTGACGGCGACGCGCAGCGTGGTGACCTTCCTGGAAGGGCCCGAGGTGCAGGCCAAGGTCGAGGGCGTGGGGGAGAAAGAGGCGGCGACGCCGTAGGGTCTCGCTACCGGGCTGCGGAAGGGTTCGTTCCTCGCAGTTCACACCTCTGCTACAGTGCTCCGTCGGAGGTGTCCATGGCTTTTCCCGACGTGCTCAAGAACCATCTCGACGACGGCAACGACATCTGTCTCGACAACGGTGCTGAACTGCTCGATCCCGACGAGTGGGAAGACATCGAGTCCCAGTTCGACGACTTCGAATGGGACTGCCCGCGCCTTTCGGCCATCGCCGTGGACGGCGGTGCCGGCTGGTTCTTTTTGGACCAGGACGGGGAGTGGGGCGGCCCGAAGGGCGCGGTGTGGTGGACGGATCGGGTGTACATCGGCCCAGAGCACGGCTTTGTCGCTGCCGAGTCGTTCGCGGCGTTCGTGGCCATGTCTCTGGACGAGGTCGACGACCGCTGGGCGCCTGCGTAGCGGGCCGTGGCCCCTCACAGGGTCACGCCGACGGCCGTGCGCATCGAAGAGTGGTGAAAGAAGTCGTCGGACCGGCTGTAGGCCAGGGTCAGGTGCACGGACATGCCGGGCTTCAGCACGACCTCGCCGGGGCGACCGGGGTCGAGGGGGATGGCGAAGACCAGGGTAGAGCGCCCGCCTTGCTCGGATCCGGTGGCGCCGGGCACGATGGCGGTGCGAACGTGATCGGGCACCAGGGCGCGGTGCTCTTCGACCACGACGCGGCCGTCGATGGCGCCCATGATCAGGCGCGTTCCGCGCAGCTGGGGCACGTCGTTGAAGCCCACGGCGACCCAGCCGGTGGTGGGCGCCTCCATCATGCCGTGCAGGACGCCGTCTTCGATGCGCCAGGCAAAGACAACGCCGCCCTGTTCGACCAGGTTTCCGTAGTCCATCGGGGGCTCTCCGGGGTTGGCCAGCGTGCTTGCACAGGCGACCAGCAGGGCCAACAGGGCGTTCATGGCAGGTTTTCGAGCAGCTGCTTGCAGACGCGCACCGTGGCCGCGAGGTCGGCGGGGTCGATGCCGCGGAAGCAGTGCTGCACCCACTCGCGAACGATCGGGCTCAGCTGGTGTTCGGCATCGCGGCCCGCGGGGGTGAGCACGATGCGGTGGCGTCGACGATCGCCGGGGTGGGGCTCGCGGGCCACGAGGCCCTTGCCCTCGAGCGCATCGATCATGCGGGTGACCGCCGTCTTGTCGCGAAAGGTGGCCTCGGCGAGCTCGGTCTGGCTGCGGCCGTCTTGCTGCCACAGGCGAACCAGGATGGCCCACTGCTCGACGGCGATGCCGTGGGGCTGCTGCTCGAGGTGCTGCGCCGACCGGGCCCGCAGTCGGTTGAAGCCCAGGTGCAGCCAGTAGCCCACCGCGTTGTCGAGGTCGTAGGTCATGGCAATTAGTATTGAGCAATATAGTTGTGTACGCAACTAAAATCACCGCAACGGCAGGTGGCGGTGCACGGGCCGGACCGCGGGCGTTATGCGCGGCGCTCTGGAGCCCACGATCCCATGAGCGAACAAGCGCAGATCCTCGACGCCCTGAACAAGCTCAACGCCCGCCTGGACGCCATCGAGCGCAAGGTCGAGCTGGTCGGCACGCTGTCCGAGCGGCTCCCCGTGGTGGCCGACGCCGCCGGGCACATGGCCGGGCTCGCCTTTCAAGCCGCCGAAGACCAGGGCATCGACCCGCTCGAGGTCATCGCCGAGAGCCAGGACATGGCTCCCGACGTCATCCGCATCGCCGCCAAGGCCGCCCGGCGGGAGCAGCTCGAGCTGTTGGAGCTGCTGCTCGACAACGGCGACCTGCTGCGCCTGGCGATCGGCGCCGGCCAGAAGCTCAAGGCCAGCGGTGCGCTCGACGATGCCACCATCGGCGTCGCTGTCGACGCGTCCACCGCGCTGGTCGAGACCAAGGGCGGGCCCATCGACAAGGTGGGGCCCTTCGGGGTGCTCGGCAGCATCTTCGACGCTGACATCCAGACCGCGATTGGGTTCACCATGGGCATCGCCAAGAAGTTCGGGGCTCGGCTGGCGGGCCGGTAGCTACCTCCGACGGCCCAGCCGAACCGTCGCCGGATGCACCGTCGAACCCCGCAGCACCTCGACCCTGACCTCGACGTCGGGCCCCTCGTGGTCGAGCAGGCGGATCAGCTCGCGCAGGGTCGCGACGGGAGCGCCCGCGACTCGCAAGATCACGTCGCCCACGAAGAGGCCCGCCATGTCGCTGGGCCCGTTGCTGCGCACGCCACGGATGAGCAAGCCCTCGCGTTGGCCGGCACGGGCGTGCACGCCGGGCAGCAGGGGCACCGGTTGCACGGTGGCGCCCAGCGTTCCGCGCTGCCCGGTGTGGCCGCGACCCACGGCGCGCTGAACCACGCCCGGCAGGCTGATGGTGGGCACGGTGGTGCCGCCGGGGATGACGGCGCTGGAGTTCAGGCCGGCCATGGTGCCGTCGGCGTTCACCAGCGGGCCGCCGGTGAAGCCAGCGGGCAGCGGGCCGTCCACCTCGATCTGGTGAGCGACCGGCGCGCCCAGCGGCGTGTGCCACAGGCCCGACAGGTGGCTGACCACGCCCCAGTGGGCGCGGATGTGCCCCTCGGGCCGGCCCACGATGAGCACGAGGTGCCCCGCCGCCGGCGGCTCGACGCACCGCCAGTCGGGAATGGGCAGGCCGTGGCTGCGAACCCGGATGACGGCGGTGTCGCTGGCCCGGTCGCGTCCCACCACGTAGCCGGTGACCGACGTGCCCGACGGCAGCTCCACCTGCACGGTTTGGGTGCCCACGGCGTGGTGGCTCGCGAGCAGGTGCTCGTCGTCCCACACGGTGGCGGTGGACGCGGTGCGGCGACCACCGCGTAGGGTGACCACGCTGCCCGCCACGTCCTGTACGGCGTGGGCGAGCTGGTCGGAGAGCTCGCTCAAGCTGGTCATGCCTCGATCGTAGACGCGCTCCGGCGACGATCACCGACACGGAATGTCGCGTTCACACCGCCCCGTCGTGCACGGCCCGGGCGCGCTCCCACAACTGGTGCACGCGCGCCCGCCACAAGCGCACCTCGGCCAGGTAGAACGGGTCTTGGGTCAGCGAGGCCTGGCGCTTTCGCATGGCCAGGGTGGTGAGCGCCTGGACGTAGCGGTCGTGGTCGAGCCCGCGGGGAACCCACCAGCTGCGGCCGCGGCGCCACCAGCTCGCGATGATGTCGGGGTGCTCGGGCGGGATGAGCCCTGAGTCGGCCTCCTCGGCCAGCTCGCGCTCGATGGTCCACTTCTCGTCGAGCAGGCACAGCTGGAAGATGACCGCGATGAAGGCCACCTCGAAGGGAAAGACGATGAGGTTGATGCCCATGAAGGTGCCGCTGTGGCCGGTGGCCATGTCCAGGGTGAGCATGCCATTCCAGAAGGCGTGCACCGCCATGGCCATCACCAGCCCCGCAAAGCCGAGCCCGATGGTGAGCGACCAGCCCCGGTGCTGGCTCCAGCCCAGCGCGGCGCCGACGATCGAGGTGGCCGTGGCATGCATCACGGCGCTGTACAGCGTGCGGATGATGACGGTGGCCACCCAGCCGCCCACGTCGCCCGTCGCCCCCACCTCGGCGAAGTACATGAAGTTCTCGGTCATGCCGAAGCCCAGGCCGGCGGCGGCGCCGTACACGAAGCCGTCGGTCATGTTGTCGAAGTGCCGGCTCCACATCACCAGGAGCAGGAAGACGGCCTTGCTGGGCTCTTCGATGAGCGGGGCCACGATGACGGCGGTGACGCTGTCGGCGGCGCCCGGAACCAGCACGTACAGCGGGATGGCCAGAAACAGCGACCCCGCCATGGCCAAGGCGATGGCGCCGACGGCGCCCCACAAGAAGGTGATGCCGTACAGCCACAGCGGCTCGCGGTCGTAGCGGTCGAGCCACCACACCAGCCACAGCATCGCCAGCATGGGCAGGGTGGACGCGAGGACGGACAGACCGAGCAGCACGAGCGTCATGGGGCGATAGACTACCCGGGGAGATGCTCTGATGCCCGACGATACCCGCGGCAGGCTGTCGCTGGCCCCCCAGCTCGACGTCGACCTGTGGCCCCGGCTCGATGCTCGATTGGCTGGGTTCTTCGGCGACAACCAGACCTCGGTCACGTACATCGACCTGCTGCGGGGCGACCGGGTGATCTACGACCTGGCCACGGGCAAGCTGGTGCTGCAGTTCGAAGGCTTCGAGCCCCTGGTGGTCAACGGGGTGGACGAAGAGAACGCGGCGTCGACGGCACACAAGTGGGCGAAGCTGCGCACGGTGTGACTCGGGTTCGCGCCCAGGGCCTCACACCTCGTCTTCGAGCAGACTCCAGCGCACCATGTCGTGGAAGTCGCCCTCGTGGAAGTACTCGTCGCGCAGCACCCCCTCCTGCTGAAAGCCGAGCTTGCGGGCCATGTGGGCCATTCGGGTGTTCGTCTTGTAGTGCACCAGCCACACCTTGTGCAGGCCGAGCTCGGCGAAGGCGTAGGCGGCGAGCGTGCGCAGGGTCTCGGTGCCCAGGCCCTGTCCGCGCGCGGTCTTCTTGCCAATGACGATGCCCAGGCGGCCGTTGCGCGCGGGCCAGTAGATCTTGTGCACGCCCGCGTTGCCCAGGTACTCGCCCTCGAGCGTCTCGATGGCGCAAAGCCGGTCGGTCTCGCTCGCGATCATGCGCTCCAGGAAGGCCAGCTCCTGCTCGCGGGTGATGCGCCGGGACATGTCGGCGAAGTTGCGGGTGACGTCGGGGTCGTTGATCCACTCCATGATCGCGTCGACGTCGCTGGTGCGGATGGGACGCAGGCGCACGCGGTGCTTGGGGAGCTGAAAGCTCATCGGGTGGTCCTGGGCGGGAGGGGGAGCAGCATCGACACCCGGCGCTGGGTCTCGGCGTACTGGGGTCGCTTCGCCAGCATGCGCTTCTCGAGCAGCGGAATGGAGATGTAGACGAAGAGCATGCACATCACCAGGGGTCCGAACCACACGTGTCCGGCGTCGGGGCGGGCGGCGGTGCCGAAGGCGGCCATGCTCACCCAGATGCAGATCTCGCCGAAGTAATTGGGATGCCGGGTCCAGCTCCACAGCCCGGTGTCGAGCACCTCGTCGTCGGTCTTGCGATTGCGCTGGAAACGCCGCAGCTGCCAGTCCCCGATCCCCTCGAAGAACAGGCTGGTCAGGCCGAACAGCACCCCGACCGCGTCCCAGGCGCCGACGGGCCGCCCACCGGTGGTGGCCGCGTGCACCCCCAGCATGCCGATGAACACGAGCCCGGTGGGAAACAGGTGGATGCCGAACAGGTCGACGAAGAACCAGCCACGGCCGGTCTGCTCGCGCAGCTGGAGGTAGCGCCAGTCGACGTGGGACATGCCCGACCAGCCGCTGTACCAGTTGTAGGTGAGGCGCAGCCCCCACAGGCCGAGCAGCGCCAGGCACACGGCCATGCGCAGGGGCAAACCGGCCCACGCCCATGCCCACCAGCCGGCCAGGGCGAGGGGCGCCAGGCTCCAGTAGGCGTCGTAGCAGCTGGAGTTGCCGGTGACGCGGCTGTAGGTGAACACGGTGAGGGTGGCGGTCAGGCTGGCGCCAGCCGCGGCGATCAGCGTGGGCTGGCGAGGCAGAGCCATCACCGTGACCGCCCCGACCAGCAGCGCAGTCGCGTAGCAGGCCGCAATGGTCGTGTTGTCGGTGGCCGTGGGTCTCGCCATGCGGCACCCATGCTAGCCTCCGTGAACTCGAGGAGGGCCCCATGGCCGAGCTGCAGATCACCGTGATCACAGAGGGAACCGGCGACGAAGCCAGCGATGGCAAGCGCGTCAGCGTGCACTACACCGGCTGGTTGACCGACGGAACCAAGTTCGACTCGTCGCGCGACCGTGGACAGCCCTTCGGCTTTCAGCTCGGCGCGGGCCAGGTGATCCAGGGCTGGGACAAGGGTGTGGCCGGCATGAAGGTGGGCGGGCGCCGCAAGCTGACGATTCCGGGCCACATGGCCTACGGCGAGCGCGGATACCCGGGACTGATTCCCCCCAATGCGACGTTGGTGTTCGATGTCGAGCTTCTTGGAGTGAGTTGATGCGCCTGCTGAGTGTCGCCCTGTTGGCCGCTGCCGTCGGACTGGCCTGTTCCGACCCGGCCCCGCCTCCACCCGCCCCCGAAGAGCTGCCCGAGCCCGCTCCGACTCCGGCCGCCGACACGGACGACAAGCCCGCGCGCGTCGCGCCGATGCGGAGCAAGGATCGCATCGCCGACGCAGGCCCGAGCCGCGTGCGTCCCCGCGGGCAGAAGGTCCAGACCAAGCCGGCCGCCAAGCCCAAGCCGGCCGCCACGGCGCCGTCCCCGCAGCCCGCCAAGGGCTCGATCGTGCTCAAGGGCGACGCCAAGACGGTCGTCTTTCTAGGAGACGGCAACGACCGGCAATACAAGGACGGCGGCGACGCGGTGACGCCTGGCGCCTACAAGGTGAAGGCCTGGTTCGTCGGTGACCCCGTCCCCAAGGTGGTCACCAGCGTCACCGTGACCGGCACCGAGGCGGTCACCGTGACCTGCTCGAGCAAGGGCAAGTGGTGCCGAGAAGGCGACCATCCGGTCGAGTCGATGGACACGGGGCAGTAGGGGGGGCCGAGTGCGCTAGGTAGGGTTGCCCTCGCCGTCGACGTAGACCACCTTCTCGCGATTGCCGGTGCCGCGCACGAACAAGGCGGCCTTGGCTTCGTCGTGGGGGTCTTCAGGCAGCTCGAGGCCATAGGCGGCGTGGATCAGGACCTCGAGGCCCTGGTCGAACAGCGGGTGCCAGCGCTGGCCGGCGTCGCCCTCCCAGCACAGCATCCACTGGCGCCCGAAGGTGCGATCGCGCTGCAGGTGGGACACGACCTCTGGGGCCGCTGAAGTGGTGACCGCGACGCCATCGGTGTCGCCGTCGAAGGCAAAGCGAATCCAGCACTCGCGGTGCCCCAGCACCAGGATTCCCGGCTCGCGCTGCACGTCGAAGCGGGGAACCGCGCTCCCGAAGGACACCAGCTCTTCGAACAGCTGAAGGCGCGCTGCTCGGGCTTCTTGCAGCAGGCGGCGGGCTTCTTCTTCGGCGCGGCGGGCCTCTTCGTCTTCGTCGTCGAGCACCTGGTTGATGCGCGCGGCCAGGCCGGCCCACTTGCCCGGATCGGTGCTGCTGCCCTGGGTCTTGGGCACGCGGTGCAGCACCACGTGAAAGCGCACCGGGCCGGTGACGCTCACGTCGTGCTCGACCTCGGGGGGCACGATGCCGTCGGTGCCCGGGCTCAACGTGATCGTCTGGCCGTCGATGGTGAAGCCCAGCTCGCCCTCTTCGACCACGATGCGGCCCCACACGCCGGCCTTGGTGATGTGGCCGCGCTGCAGGCCGTCGGGCACGGTCTGCTGGGTGAAGCTCGGGGTGGTGCGGTAGGGCGCGACGTCGTCGGGGAGCTCGTAGCGGGCCACGTGGACCTCCAGGGGATCAGTCTATGCCGGTGGCGATGCGAACTCCACGGCGGCGCGCGCTCACAGCTGCTCGTCGAAGAACTCGGTGGCGTGCCCGTTGATCAGCGTGAACGCCTGGTCGAGCGGCAGGAAGGTGTCGGAGTCGCAGGCGTCGAGGTCGTCGGGGGATGCTGGCGTGGGCGGGCAGCCGTCGGTGGCGAGGTCGAGCATGAACGGCAACACCGTGGTGTTGGCGTCGTCGCGCGGCTCGATGATCGTCTGGGCGAACGAGGGCAGGTCGAGGGCGCAGATGTCCGAGAACGCCATGTGTCCGGCGTCGGTGATGGGCACCAGCTCGACGTCGGCGGTGGAGCTGGCTGCGTTGGCCTGCAGATCGCCGTAGGGCACGATGGCATCGCAGGTGCCGCCCAATACGCGCGTGGGCACGTCGCGCTGCACCACGTCGGAGCCTGCCATGGGCACCAGGGCGCGGTAGCGGTCGTCGACGCTTCCGGTGCCGGCGGTGGAGGCCCCACCCGCCGAGTGCCCGGTGAGGCCCATGCGGCCGGGGTCGATGCGGCCCGAGAGGAAGGAGTCGCTGTCGGCTTGGCGCTCGACCCAGTCGGCGATGGCGACCAGATCGTCGTGGGCGGGGTCGGACTGCGGGGGCGTGAGCGTGCAGCCCTCGAGCGCCGGGCTGAACAGGCACGGCAGGATGTCGGAGATGTGGCGGCCGTAATGGTCGGTCGAGATCACGACGTAGCCGCGGCTGGCCAGGTGGGTGGTGTAGTCGACGGACTGGGTGCGGAAGCCCGAGAAGCCGTGGCTGAACACCAGGACGGGGTAGGGCGCCTCGGGCTCGCGCAGGGGGGCGTCGCGAATGGCGCGGGTGGGGATGGGCGGGATGTCGAGCCCGCCCACGTGATCGACGAAGACCTGGGGCACGAACTGCAGGATGTCGGCGGGGTCGGCTGGATCGTCCGCGACGTCTTCGGGGGCCGGGTACCAGACCTCGAGGGTTCGGCCGCCAGCGCCGGTCAACGTGGCCACGCCGACGGGCACGCCCGTTGCGGCGGGGTCGGCAGGCAGGTCGAGGGGCTCGGGTGCGGTGCAGGCGACGAAGAGGAGTGGGAGCATGCCCGTGTCTATCCGGTGTTACCGGGGTGTTCGATGCTCCACCGACTTCCCATCGCGCTGCTGGCCCTCGTCTTCACCGGATGCGGCCCCAAGGCGCACCCGCTGCAGTCTCAGCGCGATCTCATCGCCCAGGCTGCCAGCCGTCCCGCTGCCGAGGGTTGGGCGCCGATGGCCAGCGTGGGGGTGGCCAAGTCGCTGCGCCGCGACCTGCTCGACATCGGCGAGAAGTCCCTCAAGGGCGCGATCCCCGACGGCCTCGAGATCGGCGCGCCCATGATCGGCACCATCCGCGTCGACCCGCTGAAGAAGGATCCCAAGCTCACCATCCGGCAGAGCAAGGCGTGCGACAGCTGCATTCGGGCCGACGTGACCTTCCAGGGCGAGCTCACCCTGGGCAACCAGAAGAAGAAGAAGCTGCCCTGGAACGCCGACGCCGTGGCCACCTTTCGGCTCGACACCGCCGACGTCGCAGAAGGCCAGGCGGTGGTGGTGCGCCCCGATCCCGACGCTCCCAGCGGCATCCGCGTCAAGATGCCCACGCTGCCGCCCTTGTACGAGCCTGTGGCCAACGGCGCGGCGTCTGCCGAGCTGAGCCGCCAGCTGACCGAGGGCAAGCTGTCCAAGCCCACTCCGCTGCTCACGCTGCCCACCGCTTCGGGCATTCGCGTCAACGGGCTGCGGGTGAAGCTGGCTGGGCAGACGCGACTGGACCTGTCTTTTGCCACGCTGAAGCACGGCGAGGTGGGCGCGCTGCCCGACCCCGGCGAGGGCTTCGTGGCGGTGCTCCCGGAGCAGACCCTGCTGGGGCTGATCCACGCGGGGGCCGTGCAGCAAGACATGGTCAAGCGCTATGCGGCCGAGCCCACCTCGCTGCAGCTGAGCGACGGCGGCTTCACCCTGGGCCTGCGTGTGTGGAAGGCGGCCAAGAAGCCGAAGTTCCGCGACTACACGGTGCAGGGCGAGATCGTGCTCGGGCCCAAGGGGCTGGCCTTCAAGACCGGCGAGGCCCAGGCCGACGGTCCCGGATGGAAGGGACCCGTGGGCGCCATCGTGAACAAGCAGATCAGCAAGGGCCTCGAAGACGCCGCCGTGCGCCTGCCCACGCAGATGGACTTCGAGCTGGGCGGCAGCACGATGCGGGCCAGCGTCGACGAAGTGGTCGCCGACGACGGCGTGATGGTGTTGCGCGGCACCGTGTCCGACACGGCGTCGGTGCCCCAGCGTTGACACCACGGTCGCGCCCGGTGTACACCATGGGTCGATGACCACGCGCTTCGCCAACACCGGCCACCACCATCACCACCACGGTGAGGGCCGGTAGTCTGTAGCGAACGTCGATTTCGAACACAGCGCCGGCCCCGAGCCGGCGCTTCGTGCATCTGGGCACGGAAGTGTGGGAACGGGGCTGGAGCCAGGAGAACCAGCCATGACCAACGACTCTCTGCTCCGCCTCGCCCTGCCCAAGGGGCGCATGAAGGACGGGGTCTTCGATCTGTTCCGTGACGCCGGCATCGACGTGCGGGTCGGCGCGCGCGGCTACCGCCCCACGGTGTCCCTCGACGGCGTCGAGACCAAGCTGCTCAAGCCGCAGAACGCCATCGAGATGCTGGCGGTCGGCACCCGTGACGTGGGCTTCGCCGGGGCCGACTGGGTGGCCGAGCTCGATGTCGAGCTGGTGGAGCTGTTGGACACCGGGATGGACCCGGTACGGCTGGTCGCGGCGGCACCGAGCGAGCTGGTCGAGAAGGGATGGCCGCCGAACGGGCCCGTGCGCGTCGCGAGCGAGTACGAGCAGCTCACCCGGGCGTGGATGGCCAAGCAGCCCTTCGATGGCCAGTTCGTGCGCAGCTACGGGGCGACCGAGGTGTTCCCTCCCGAGGATGCCGACTGCATCGTGGACAACACCGCGACGGGGGCCACGTTGGTGGCGAACCAGCTGGACATCGTGGACGAGCTGCTCACCAGCAGCACCCGGCTGTACGCCTCACCGAGGGCGATGGAGGATGTGAGCCGGCGTGGCCGCATCGAAGACCTGGTCTTGCTGCTGTCGAGCGTGCTCGCGGCGCGCAGCCGGGTGATGGTCGAGGTCAACGTGCCGGCGAGCTCGCTGGCTGCGGTGCTGGACGTGCTTCCGTGCATGCGCGAGCCCACGATCAGCACGCTGGCCGGAGACAGCGGCTTCGCGGTGAAGGTGGCGGCGCCCCGGCGTGAGCTGCCCCGGCTGATTCCGGCGGTTCGTGCCGCCGGCGGCACCGACATCGTGGTCACCCGCCTGTCCCAGATCGTGCCATGAGCGGGCTGACCCCGGTCGCCGGGCTGGCCGGCGGTGCCTACGCCGTGCCGCGCGCGGGCGCTCCCTGCGACCTGCGCCTGGACAGCAACGAGGGCGCGGTGCCCCCCGATGGGCTCATCGGCGAGTGGGCACCCGAGGCGCTGCGCACCTACCCGGACGCCGGGCCGCTCGAGCGCGACCTGGCCCACATGCTGGGCATCGCCGCGGAACGGGTGCTGGTCACCGCGGGCGCCGACGAGTGCATCGATCGGGCGTGCCGCGCGATGCTCGCTCCCGGCCGCGAGATCGTGCTGCCGGTGCCCGGCTTCGAGATGACGCGCCGCTACGCTGAGGCGGCTGGCGCCACGATCGTGGAGGTGGACTGGCCCGATGCGGCCTACCCGACCGATGCGGTGCTGGCTGCGGTGACCGACGCCACCGCGATGATCGTGGTGACCAGCCCCAACAACCCCACCGGAGGCACCATCGCGGCGAGCGAGCTGTCTCGGCTGTGTGCCGCCGTGCCCGCCGCCCTGGTGCTCGTGGACCTGGCCTACATCGAGTTCGCCGACGAGGACCTGACCGCCGCGGCGCTGGGGATCGACAACGCGCTGGTGCTGCGCACCTTTAGCAAGGCGTGGGGCCTGGCCGGCCTGCGGGTGGGCTACGCCGCGGGGCCAGAGCGTGTCATCGGCTGGCTGCGCAGCCTGGGTGGGCCCTACCCCGTCTCGGCGGTGAGCCTGGAGGCGGCGCGGCGCCGGCTGGCGGCAGGGGATGGAGGGATGGCCGCGTTCGTGGCCTCGGTGCGGCAGGAGCGCGGTCGGCTGGAGGCCCTGCTGCGGGAGCTGGGGGCGCGGCCGCGGCCGTCGCAGGCGAACTTCGTCTTTGCCGAGGTGACCGACCCGGTGTGGGTGCGCGACGCGATGGCCGGCCTGGGCATCGCGATCCGCGCCTGGCCCGGGGCGGCGGGCGTGCTGGGGCGGGCCATTCGCATCGGCCTGCCGGGCAGCGACGAGGGATTCGCTCGGCTGGAGGCGGCCCTGCGCACGGTGTTCGCCCCGCAGGCGCTGCTGTGGGACATGGACGGTGTGCTGGCGGATGTGCGCCGCAGCTACCGAGCGGCCATCGCGCGCACGGCGGCGAGCTTTGGGGTGGCTGTCAGCCCCGAGCAGATCGCGGCGGCGAAGGCGCGCGGCAACGCGAACAACGACTGGGTGCTGACCCAGCGCCTGTGCGAAGAGGCCGGGGTCGCGGTGCCGCTGTCGGACGTGACCGCGGTGTTCGAGGAGCTCTACCAGAACGAGCTGTGCCAGCTCGAGACCCTGATTCCCCGCCGCGAGCTTCTCGACGCCCTGGCCGAGCGGCTGCCCATGGCGGTGGTCACCGGCCGGCCCCGCAAGGACTGCGAGGCCTTCCTGGAGCGCTTTCAGCTGGGCGAGCTGTTCGCGATGAGCGTGTGCATGGAGGACGCCGAGGCCAAGCCGAGCCCCGAGCCGGTGCGCTGTGCGCTCGCCGCGCTGGGCGTGCAGCGGGCGTGGATGCTCGGCGACACACCGGACGATGCGCGGGCCGCGCGGGCGGCAAGGGTGCTGCCACTGGGCTTCGGCCCGGTGCAGGGGCAGGTCGCCGCGGGCGCGGCCCGGGTGCTGGATTCCCTGGACGAGCTGGCCGAACAGGTCCAGCGAGTGGAGGTGGGGCGATGAGGCGGTACGAAGGGGTTCGTGAGACGGGCGAGACACGGGTGGCGGTGACGCTCGTGCTGGACGGGACGGGCACGGCCACGGTGTCGACCGGCATCGGCTTCTTGGACCACATGGTGCGCACCCTGTGCCGCTATGCACGCTTCGACGCCACGATCCAGGCGAGCGGTGACCTGGTGGTGGACGACCACCACACCGCCGAGGACGTGGCTCTTTCGCTGGGAGCCGCGATCGACCAGGCGCTCGGCGAGAGGCGGGGAATCAACCGATTCGGGCACGGATACGCGCCCCTGGACGAGGCCTTGGCGCGGGCGGTCGTCGATCTGTCCGGTCGCCCCTGGCCCGTCGTCGAGCTGCAGCTCCAGCGCGAGATGCTCGGCGGCCTGGCCACGGAGAACGTGACCCACTTCTTCAACTCGCTGGCCATCGCGGCGCGTGCATCGATGCACATCGACGTGATTCGCGGCAAGAACGACCACCACAAGGCCGAGGCCGCCTTCAAGGCGCTGGGGCTGGCGCTGCGCATCGCTGTGGCCCGTGATGGCACGGACACCGTGCCCTCCGAGAAGGGGACGCTCACATGAGCCGCGTGATGGTGGTGAGCACCGGGACGGCGAACACGGCGAGTGTGCTGGCGGGGCTGCGTCGCGCCGGCGCCGAGCCGGAGCTGACCATCGACCCGGACGTGGTGCGCGGGGCAGACCGGGTCATGCTGCCCGGCGTCGGGGCCTTTGCCGCGGCGATGGAGCGGCTGCGGGATGCGGGGCTGGTCGAGGCGCTGCGCGAGCGGATCCACGATGGGCGGCCCACGCTGGGAATCTGCCTTGGACTGCAGCTGCTGTGCGACGGCAGTGAGGAGAGCCCCGGCGTGCCTGGGCTGGGGGTCGCGGCGGGGCAGGTCCGGCGCTTCGGCGAGGACCTGGTGGTGCCGCAGATGGGCTGGAACCGGGTGACCGCGGGGCCCGACTGCCGCTGGCTGGAGGATGGCTGGGCGTACTTTGCGAACAGCTACAGGCTGGTGGAGGTGCCGGAGGGGTGGGCCGCGGCGGTCGGCCACTACGGCGGGGACTTCGTGGCGGCGATGGAGCGGGGGGACGTGGTCGCCTGCCAGTTCCACCCGGAGCTGAGTGGCGGGTATGGGGGGGCGGTGTTGGGGCGGTGGCTTGGACGGTGTCAGGAGACCAGAAAACGGAAATCTAGCCCCGTTGGTCGTGCGGATGAGCCTGGCTTGGGCCGCCGCGTGATTCCTTGCCTGGACGTTCGGGGTGGACGCATCGTGAAGGGGGTGCAGTTTCAAGGGCTGCGCGATGCCGGCGACCCGGCGGAGCGGGCGAGGCGATACGCGGACGAAGGTGCCGATGAGATCGTGCTCCTGGACGTGTCAGCGACCCTGGAGGCGCGCGGCAACCGGCTCGAGACGGTGCGCCGGGTCCGTGAGGTGCTTCCGGTGCCGCTGACCGTGGGCGGGGGTGTTCGCAGCGTCCAGGACGCGGCGGCGCTGCTCGGCGCGGGTGCCGACAAGGTGGCGGTCAACAGCGCTGCCGTGGCCAACCCGGAGCTGCTCACCGAGCTGGCGCAGCGCTTCGGCCGCCAGTGCATCGTGCTCGCCATCGATGCCCAGCGGGTTGGCCCGACCAACGGCTCTGCATTTCCGAAAAATGGTCTCCTGACACCGTCTTGGACCGTCGTCACACGCTCCGGCACGTCCGACTCCGGCCTCGACGCCGTCGATTGGGCGCGTCGCGGCGCGGAGCTCGGCGCCGGCGAGATCCTGTTGACCAGCTGGGACCGCGACGGCACCCGCACCGGGTACGACACCGAGCTGTTGCGGGCCGTCGGCGCGGTGGTGCGCATCCCGGTCATCGCGTCCGGCGGCGCCGACACCGTCGAGCACATGGCCGACGGCCTGCGGGCTGGCGCCTCCGCCGTGCTTGCAGCCTCGATCTTTCACTTCGACGGCATGACGTCGAGCAACCTCAAGCAACAGCTCCGGGAACGGGGCGTGGAGGTGCGACCATGATCGTCCCTTCGATCGATATTCAGGGCGGCTCCACCGTCCAGCTGGTGGGCGGCAAGGACAAGGCGCTCGATGCCGGGGACCCACGGCCGCTCGCCGAGCGCTTTGGCCGTGTCGGTGAGATCGCGGTCGTGGACCTGGACGCGGCGCTCGGAACCGGCTCGAACACCGGGCTCGTCGGGGACCTGCTGCACCGGGCGCCGTGCCGAGTTGGCGGGGGCATTCGCTCCGTGGAGGCCGCCCGTGCCTGGCTCGATGCCGGAGCCGCCAAGGTGGTTCTGGGCACCGCGGCACGGCCCGAGATTCTGCGTGAGCTGCCTCGCGAGCGGGTGATCGCGGCACTCGATGCCCTGGACGGGGAGGTCGTGGTGGAGGGCTGGCAGACGCGCACCGGCGCCAGCATCCTGGAACGCATGGCTGCGCTGCGGCCGTATGTCGGCGGGTTCTTGGTGACCTTTGTCGAGCGCGAGGGACGCCTGGGAGGCACCGACATCGACCGGGTCGCCGAGCTGGTGCGTGCCGCGGGCGATGCGCGCGTCACCATCGCCGGCGGGGTGACCACCGAAGACGAGGTGGCGCGCCTGGACCAGCTGGGTGCGGATGCCCAGATCGGCATGGCGCTGTACACCGGCCGCCTGGGTCTCGGGGCGGCGTACGCAGCACCCCTCCAGAGCGACCGCGCTGACGGACTGTGGCCCACCGTGGTCACCGACGAGCAAGGAGTGGCGCTCGGCCTCTGCTACTCGAACGTCGAGTCGCTCGGCGAGGCGATCGAGAGCGGAACCGGCGTCTATTGGAGTCGGCGTCGGGGCCTCTGGCGCAAGGGCGAGACCTCAGGAGCCGTGCAGCGGCTGATTCGGGTCGCTGCGGACTGCGACCGCGACACCCTGCGCTTCACGGTTCGCCAGCAGGGGATTGGCTTCTGCCACCAGCGAACCCGCTCGTGCTGGGGTCCGGATCGCGGGCTGGGTGCCCTGTCGCGGACCCTGCGGCAGCGGGTGTCGGACGCGCCTAAGGGCAGCTACACCCGACGCCTGCTCGACGACCCGGTCTTGCTGCGCGCCAAGCTCATCGAGGAGGCCGGCGAGCTGGCCGATGCGGACACGCCCGACGCGGTGGCGTGGGAGGCTGCCGACGTCGTGTACTTCGCGCTGGTGGCAGCGGCCCGCGCTGGGGTGGACATCTCCCAGGTGGAGTCCGTGCTCGACCGGCGCGCCTTGAAGGTGACCCGCCGCAAGGGCGACGCCAAGACCCTGGAGGCCGCTGATGCCTGAGATCCTGCGAACCCTCGCCGCCAGTGAGGTGCCGGAGCTCCGCCGTGAGGCCGTCGACGCCAAGACCCTGGCGGCCGCGGCGCCGATCGTCGAGGCGGTGAAGACGCGGGGTGCTGTCGCCCTTCGTGAGTATGCCGAGCGCTTCGGCGACGTCGAGCCTGGCGGGCCCATGGTGATCGGGAGCGATGCCCTCCAGGCGGCACTGGAGGCGATCGATCCCGAGGACCGGGCGGTCCTGGAGCGGACCGCGGCCCGAATCCGCGCCTTCGCCGACGCCCAGCGCGCGGCGCTGTCCGCGGTGCAGATCCCGGTTCCGGGAGGCTCCGCGGGCCTGCGCTACCAGCCGGTCGGTCGCGCCGGGTGCTATGCGCCGGGCGGGCGCTATCCGCTCCCCAGCTCGGTGCTCATGACCGCCATCACGGCGCGGGCCGCGGGGGTCGCCGAGGTATGGGTCGCGTCCCCACGCCCAGCCCTGGCCACGCTGGCGGCGGCCGCCATCGCTGGGGCCGATTCGGTGCTGGCCGTGGGAGGGGCGCAGGCGATCGCTGCGCTCGCCTTCGGGGCCGGCGAGGTG
This sequence comes from Myxococcota bacterium, assembly GCA_965216925.1. Classification (GTDB taxonomy): domain Bacteria; phylum Myxococcota_A; class UBA796; order UBA796; genus CAYYHT01. The sequence continues at coordinate 1,104,306 of CBDCGT010000002.1, forward strand.
CCGCCGTGTGATGCCATCGTCGGGCCCGGCAATCGCTGGGTGACCGCCGCCAAGCAGCTCGTGGCCGGGAGGGTCACCATCGACATGCTTGCGGGGCCGTCGGAGCTGGTCGTGCTCGCCGATGCATCGGCCAGCGCCGAGCGCGTTGCTGCCGATCTACTGGCGCAGGCCGAGCACGACCCCGATGCGCTGCCGATCCTGATCAGCCTGGATGTCGGCTTCGTGGGCGCCGTGAACGAGGAGCTGGCGCGGCAGCTTGCCACCCTGCCGACGGCGGCGGTCGCTCGAGAGGCCTGCGACAACGGATTCGCGGTGGTGGCGACCGACCTCGACCAGGCTGTGGCCCTGTGCGACCGGCTGGCCCCCGAACACCTGGCGCTGCACACTGGCTGCGATGAGGAGCTGGCCGAGCGCCTGGCCCACTACGGCGCGCTGTTCGTGGGAGAGGGCGCGGCCGAGGTGTTGGGCGACTACGGTGCCGGGCCCAACCATGTGCTGCCGACCGGTGGCACGGCGCGCTCGACCGGAGCGCTGTCGGTCAGCACCTTCCTGCGCGTGCAGACGTGGCTGCGTTGCACCGAGCCTCGGGAGTTGGCCCGCGATGCGGTGGCTTTGGCGCGGATGGAAGGGCTGGAGGCACACGCGAGGGCGGCGGAGATGAGAGACGGTGTCAGGAGACCATAAAGGGGAAATCTGAAGGCCTTGGTCGACTCGACCAAGGCCTTCAGATTTCCGAAAAATGGTCTCCTGACACCGTCCCGGTGCTCGACCAAGGCCTTCAGATTTCCGAAAAATGGTCTCCTGACACCGTCCCGTCCGCCGCTACCCCAGCTTCCCATCCCGCAACAGGTCGACGTACATCTTGAGCATCGAGTTGGCCTCGGGGCTCGGTCGGAAGCCCTCGCGCATCATGCGCTCGGCCTCTTCGTCGCCGAACGCCTTCTTGTACATGTCGTAGTAGCGGCTGAAGCGCAGCTTGTTGTCTTCGTAGGTGAGCTCGGGGTGGAACTGCGTGGCGTAGACCGGCTTTCCGTGCACGCGCAGGGCCTGGTAGGGGCAGCGCTCGCTCGAGACACAATTGTCGAGGTGTTCGGGGAACTCGAAGGCGCGGTCCTTGTGGCCCAGCTGGGCGTTGAAGGTGCTGGGCAGCAGGCCAAAGAGGGGGTCGACCTCGCCGCGCGGCAGCAGCTGCATCGTGTAGGTGCCCACCTCGCTGCTGGCGTCGTCGGGGAGCACCTCGCCCCCCAGCGCCACCACCAGTCCCTGGAAGCCGAAGCAGCTGGCGAACATGGGGAAGCCGCGGTCGGCGATCTCGCCCAGCACGTCCACGAAGCCTTGCATCCAGGGCGTCTTGCTGGTCATGCCGAAAGCACCGCTGCCGCCAACAAGCACCACGTCGACGCCCTCGGTGACCGCCGCGAAGCTGTTGTTGCCCTGAAGCAGGTCGTGGGGCTCGATGGCCTGGACGTCGACATCGAGCCGCTTGGCGAACGCCGCCCGTTCTTCGGCCTTGACCTGATCGCCCGGTTCGCGCGCCTGCAGCAAGCGAAACCGCATGTCACCCTCCCTCGTCCTCGACCGCCCTGGGCCGTCGGACCGCCCATGCTACTCCACCGGCCGCAAGTGTGCCCGCGATGCTGATGCCGACGGCCCACCAGGGCACGCTCTCGACGTCATTGACCTCGACGGTGAAGGTGAGCACGGTGGCCAGTGCGTTGTTGGCGAAGTGCGCGGCGATGGCCGGCCAGACCGAGCCCGAGACGTGGCGCAGCCAACCCAGGAACAAGCCCGTCCACAGCACCGCGGTGCCCTGGACCGGGTCGATGTGGTACGCCGCGAACAAGAAGCTGGTGAGCAGCCACGCGAAGACCCAGTTGGTGCCCTGCTCGGTGGCATCCCACAGGTAGCCGCGAAACACCAGCTCCTCGAAGAGCGGCGCGGCGATGCAGATGGCCAGCGCCATCAACGCCTTGGCGTACAGCGGGCTGTCCAGCAGCGCTTCGCGGATGAGGTCGGTGGCGCCGAGCTGCGCCCAGCTGGGCAGCAGCCCTTGCAGCAGCTCGGCGATGAAGCCGGGAAAGAAGCCGACCACGCAGCCGCCGAGGAGGGCTGCGACCACCGCCACAGCGGCCGGCTGGGTCAGGGCGAACGCACGGGCCGGGTCGCGCTCGGCGGCCCACGCCATGGCGGCCGCGATGGCGGCCATGCCGCCCAGGCTGATGATCGTGCCCACGGCGGTGACGTCCGCGCGGAACATCGCCATGGGCTCGTTGGGGTCGATGGCCTGCCCGGTCGCGGCGAACAGCGCCACGGTGATGAGTCCGCCGGAGCACTCCACCAGCAGCCGCCACATGAAGGACAGCACCACGAAGGCCACGACCGTGAGCATCGCGTAGACGGCAGGGGACACTGGTGGGCGGGCTTTGCCTGGTTCTGGCGGTGCCGTAGGCTCGGCTGGTGCGGCCGTCCGCGACGTGTCGTAGGGGTTGGACATCGGGTCTCCTAGCCCGGGCGGTTAGCCCTTGCCCATGCGCATCACCGTCCGCGGCGCTCGCGAGAACAACCTCACCGGGGTCGACCTGGACCTGCCGCGGGGCTCGCTGGTGGTGTTCTGCGGCGTGAGTGGCTCGGGAAAGAGCTCGCTCGCCTTCGACACGTTGCATGCCGAAGGGCAGCGCCGCTACCTCGAGGCGCTCGCCGGCTCGGCAGGTGCGGGCCTGGCGCGGCCGGACGTCGATGCGATCGATGGGCTGCCGCCCACCATCGCGCTGGATCAGCGCATGCGTGCCCCGTCCTCGCGGGACATGCTGGCCAGCTTCGCCGAGCTGCACCCGGTCTTGCGTGTGTTGTTCGCTCGTTCGGGCGTTCAGCTCGATCCAGCGACCGGTGAGGAGCTGCATCCCCAGACCCACGACGAGATCGTGGCCCAGCTGCTCGGTCTGCCCGAGGGAACGCGTCTCACCATCGAGTCGCCGCTCCAGGCGGCGCGCGGGGGCGACCCCACTGGACTGCTGGACGAGGTGCGGCGCGCTGGCTTCTCGCGGGTGCGGGTGAACGGGGAGATCCGGCGCCTGGACGAGGTGAGCGAGGTGGGTAAGGCCGCCGACCTGCGCATCGTCGTGGACCGGGTGAAGGTCGAGCCCGACCGGCGCGCTCGCCTGCACGACGCGGTTCGAACGGCCACTGCGGCCGGTCGTGGGGTGGTCATCGGCGTCACGCCGGACGGCGAGATCGTGTTCATGGACCGGCCCCTGTCGATGGCCACCGGCCGCGAGCTGCCCGCGCTCGAGCCCAAGCTGCTGTCGCCAGACAGCCCGGCGGGGTGGTGCCCGAGCTGCCGAGGCTCGGGCAGCGATGGCGAGGTGGTGTGCCCCACCTGCGAGGGCTCACGCCTGCGCGAGGAGGCCACGGCGGTGCGCTTCGAGGGCGTCTCGCTGCCCGAGCTGCTCGCCTGGACCGTGTCCGAGCTGGCCCTGCGCGTCGACGGGTGGGCGCGCGACGAGGTCACCTCGCTGCCCATCGACGAGCTGCAGCGGCGCTGCGCCGGGCTGGTGCAGCTGGGGCTCGGCGGGCTGCGCCTGGACCGAGGCATGGGCACGCTGTCGTCGGGGGAGCTGCAGCGCGTTCGCCTGGCCAAGCAGGTGGGCGCGCGCCTATCGGGGGTGCTGTACGTGCTCGACGAGCCCAGCGCAGGGCTCGGAGGCCCGGACGTCGCGCCCATCGTGGCGCTGATCACATCGCTGCGGCAGCAGGGCAACACGGTGGTGGTCGTCGATCACCACCCCAGCGTGATCCGCGCGGCCGATCGTGTCGTGGAGTTCGGTCCCGGCCCTGGCAAGCTGGGGGGCACCATCGTCTACGATGGCGATGTGGCGGGCTTGATGGACGCCCCGACGCCCACCGGCCGCTGGCTGTCGGGTCGAGACAGCTTGCCCACCGCTGAGGCCCGCCAGCCCAGCCATTGGGTTCGCAGCGGCGATCGGGAGATCCCGCTCGGGGTGCTGGTGGCCGTGGCAGGGCCGAGTGGCTCCGGAAAGAGCCGCCTGCTCACCCGCGTCACGCAGGGGATCGAGGGCAAACAGGGCATCACCCACCTCATCGACGTCGACCGGGGGGCGGTCGCTCGCAGCCGCCGCTCGAACCCGGCCACCTACTCCGGTGTCTGGGACGTGGTGCGCGAGCTCATGGCCGCCACCCGGGAGAGCCGCATTCGTGGTTTCGAGGCATCGACGTTCTCGCTCAACCTCACCGGCGGACGCTGCGAGGCCTGCAAGGGCACCGGCGTTCAGCGCGTCGATCTGCAGCTCCTGCCCGACGTCTTCCTGGAGTGCGAGGTGTGCGGCGGCAGGCGGTACAACGCGGATGTGCTCGAGGTGCGCTGGAAGGGGCACACCGCCGCCGAGCTGCTGGACATGACCGTCGCCGAGGCCCACCCCATCCTGTCGGGCCACCCCAAGCTCGACGTGCTGCTGCGCATCCTGGGCGATGTAGGGCTCGACTACCTGGAGCTGGGGCAGCCCGCGCACACGCTGTCGGGCGGGGAAGCCCAGCGACTCAAGCTGGCGCGCGAGCTGGCCCGCACCCAGAAGCTCGGCGTCGAGGGCCGCCTGTACGTCATCGACGACCCCACCGTCGGCCTTCACCCGGCCGACGTCTCGGTGTTGTTGGGCGTGCTTCGGCGGCTGGTGGAGCGGGGCGCCAGCGTGTGGATGGCCACCCACAGCGAGCCCCTGGCAGCGGCTGCGGACCATCGCATCGACCTGGGGGGTTGGGCGTCATGATGTCCGTCTTCATCGGGATCCTCACGACCTGGCTCGGTGCTGTGGCCGTCGCCGACGTGCCCGGCGAGGAGCTGCTGCGCAAGGGCCAGCGCCGTGAGCTGATGCGCGCGCTGGACCTGTCCTCGCTCGAGGCGCTGCCGGCCTACCAACTCGACGTCTCGGTGTCGGACGTCGACGCGACGTACTCGGGGCGCGGCACGGTGTCGTGGACGAACACCCGTGGCGAGGTGGCCGAGTGGGCCTTTCAGCTCGAGTCGAACGGGGCGTCGCGGGGCGGTGGCACGCTGGCGGTGAGGGACTTCGAGGTGGTGGACGGACCGGCGGCGACGTGGTCGATGGTGGGCGACACCCGGGGCCTGGTGCGCTTCGAGCGGGCGCTGGAGCCGGGCGAGCGGGTCAGCGTGCGCTTCGCCTTCGACGGCGAGCTCAAGCGCATTCCCAAGGGCTCGAACAATGTCTTTGGCCAGATGTCGAGCATGGACAGCGCGGACTTTGGCCTGCTGGGACAGGGCGACGGGCTGCTCACTGTGGCTGTGGCCTACCCGGCGCTCGCGCCACCGGGCGACGACGGGCCGGCACCTGCGCTGGGCGACCGCGCCTGGAACGAGATGTCGCGCTTCGAGGCGAGGGTGGTCACCCCGGTGGGACTGGCCGTGGTCAGCAACCTGGTGGACTCCAAGCCCGAGCCGCTTGGCGAGGGCGTGCAGGTGGTGCGCTGTGCCGGGCTTGGCGTGCGCGAGTTCGTGTTCTCGGCGTCGCGGGACTTCGGCATGGTGCAGCAGGATGTGGGCGGCGTCGCCGTTCGCAGCTGGTTCCTGGAGAAGGACCGCGAGGCCGGAGAGGCCACGCTGGCCGATGCCGTGGCTACCCTGCAGTACCTCGAGGCCCGCTACGGCGCCTACCCGTGGACCGAGCTCGATGTCGTCGAGTCGTCGCTGGTGGGCGGTGCCGGCGGCATGGAGTTCTCGTCGATGGTGGTGGTGGGCGCGTTCTTGTACCGCGACCCCACCGACGCCGACAGCCCGCTGGCGGCCCAGCTCAAGCTGTTCGAGCAGCTCGGCGGGGGTCTGGGCGGCGGCAAGGGCGGAAACAAGCCCGACCTGGGCATGGGCCTGGACGGCTCGCGGCGCTTCACCGTCGCCCACGAGGTCGCCCACCAGTGGAGCCCGGGCCTGGCGGGCGCCGATGCGGTGCAGCACGCCATCATCGACGAGCCCCTGGCCCAGTACCTCGCTGCGCGCGCCGTCGCCGAGATGGGCACCGACGGAAACCTGGTGCAGGTCATGCGCAAGAACGCGATGCTCAGCTACGCCATGATGCGGGTCATGGAGCGCGCGGATGGCAGCGCCGAGCGGGCAACCGGCGACTTCGAGCAGCCCATGGACTATGCCGGGCTGGTGTACGGCAAGGCGCCCTACCTGTACCGCCTCATCGAGATCGACCTGGGCACCGAGGTGGTCGATGCCGCCATCGCCCGCGCGATCGCCGACCACCGGTGGCGGGTGGCCCAGCCCGACGGCTGGATCGCGAGCCTGGTGGCGGGTGGCGTCGCCGACGCCCAGGAGCGACGCGTGCACTGGTGGCACGAGGCGCACGGCGACGCCGATCTCTCCGTCGACGACAAGGGCGTTCGTGCGCTCACGCTGTTGCTGGGCGACCCCCGCATGGCCAAGCAGCTCGAGCAGAGCCTGGCCATCATGGGCATGACCCCGGCCGAGTTCGTGCGCGCGTTCATGGGCGGCATGCTGGCGCCCGCCCAGGGCGGCGGTCCGCTGCCTCAGCCGAACCCAGGCGAGATGCTGGACATGCTCGACCACGATCCGGTTAGCAGCCCTCCTCCGGAGGAATGATGACTATTCTGGCACTCGTGGCGCTCGTCGGTTGTGGCGGCGGCGGACAGTCCTACAACGACGCGATCAAGGCGCTGTGCGACGCCCCCACCAGCTGCACCAGCTGCAAGGACGCAACCCCAGACCAGAAGGCCATCGAACTGGCCAAGCACATCGAGAAGGGCGTCACCAACGCCGACGCCAAGAAGCTGTTCGCGGGCTTTGCCCAGGCCAGCCCCCAAGACCGGCAGAAGCAACTCGACGAGGCCGCCGTGAAGGCCGGCGTCGCCGAGTGCGCCCTGGCCAAGCTGTATGCCGCCGATGCCAAGCCCGACCTCGACAAGCCCGCCACCGTCATCGGGGCCGACCAGCAGAAGCTGGTGACGGCTGCGGTGCAGGGCCAGGCCAGCGCGCTCACGGCCTGCTACACCAAGGCCATCGCGCGCAATGCCGAGTTCCAGGGCGAGGCCAAGGTCAAGTTCGTGCTCGACGAGGCGGGCACCACGTTGGCCGCACAGATGCACGAGGCGAGCTGGGGCGACGAGGAGGCTGCGCTGTCATCGTGCCTGGTCGACGACGTCTTTGCCCAGCTGTCCGTCAAGGACTGGAAGAGCGACGGCAAGACGATCATCGTCTACCCCGTGGTGCTCAAGAAGCCCGACCCGGCCGACGCTCCAGCGGACGCCCCCGCCGACGCTCAGGGCGCGAACAAGGCCGGCGACGAGTAGCGACCCGGGCACAGCTCGTGGGCGGTGGTCCACGGCTGCGCCGCGTCGCGGATGACGTCGAAGGTAAATGGCAGCAGCAGCTCGGTGACCGCCTCGGGCGGGTCGGGCTGGGTGCACAGCTGGTGCAGCAAGGTCGCGGCGATGGGGTACCAGCGCCCGGGCTCTCCCTCCCAGCGCACCTGCACGCGGCGCTTGCCGTCGGGTTCGCCGGCCTGGATGAAGGCGAGCTCTTCGCGCAGGATGCGCTCGAACAGGGCCAGGGGCACGCGCCCGTGCGCCACCTCGGCCCAGACCTCCCAGCGGGAGCGTTCGGTGGTGGCCAGGTCGTCCATGACCCGCACGAACACGGGCTCGCCGCGCTGGTTGGTCATCGCCGACGGCAGGGCGACGCACCCGTTGCCCGACAGCCAGGCGGCGAGGTACTGCAGGGCCTGAAACACGTTGTAGCGCACCTCTTCGGGGTCGTGGTTGGCGATGACCTGGCCGTCCACGATGTCGGCGGCGAGCACGCGGCGGGGGTAGAGCGGGTCGGAGGCATCGTGGCCAGCCACATCGTCACCGGCGATGAAGGCGAGCAGCGGCTGCAGCTCGACCGGATCGGGCACCAGCGCGCTCACCAGCTCGGTGAACACGGTGTCGTCGTCGTCTTGGGTCTGGCGTCGCCAGGCCTCCACCAGCGCAATGCCGATGCGCACGAAGTCGGGATGGGCCACCCAGAACCCGTCCAGGCCCCGGCGCAGCTGGGTCACGACGTCGCGCACGTAGCCCACCATGGACACCTCGAAGCTGCCGGGCTCGGTGTCGACGGGCAGGGTGCCGTACATGCCGCCGATGCGCACCGCGCCGATGGGCTTCAGCGCGCGCACCAGCCGGTCGTGTGACTCGCGGATGTGGTGGATGACGATGTTGGGATCGGCCTTGACCGGGATGCGGTAGTTCGGGTCGTGCCGGAACAGGCGCGCGGTGTTGCCCAGGAAGTCGTGCCAGCCCAGGGAGCCCCCCGCGAACCAGGGGTGCAGCGCGCGGGCCATCTGGCCGATGCGAAAGATGGCGCGGGGCGTCTCGAACACGATGAACAGCCGAACCGCACCCTGCTGAAAGCCGGGGTCCCGCTGGGCGATGGCCGCCTCGGTGGTGCGAACCAGGGTGGCCAGGTAGGCGGCCTCTTCTTCGTTCTCGAGCTTGGGCACGTAGAAGACCAGCGCCTCGGCCCGGTCGCGGTTGTGCCAGGCGTGCAGCACGAAGTCGACGAGGTGGAGCGGCAGCGCGACCCCGTCCAGCAGGTGGGCGCCATCGGGCATCGCGATGCCGGGAATGCGCTTGATGGGGATGGAGAGGCGGTCGTTCTCGAGGCGGTAGCGCTTGCCGTTGCGCGGGTCGTCGTAGCTCAGCGTGCGGTCGAAGCAGCCGCGCAGGTTCTCGGTGGCAGCCAGCAGGTCGCCGACGAAGGGCGTCTTGCTGTCTTCGCTGTCGGCGCCCCACCGCGGCACGATGCCCGACTCGTCCACCAGGCGGCGCACGATCCCTGGCTCGTCGGAACGGACCCGGTGCAGCGCATTCATGGCGTTGATGCACATCTTGGCGCTGTCGGGAGGGCCAAAGAGCGTGACGGTGGGCCCCTGCAGCGGCGCGGGCAGCGAGACGGCGGGGCCCGGGGCGTCGTCGGGCAGAGGGCCCACCACCAGGCGGCCCTCGCTGTCGTGCTGGCCGATGACGGTCTGGTAGCCGGGATCGAGGTAGGGCCGGTCGGTGTTCTGCTCGGCCTGGGCTAGGGTCGTCGCGTCGACGAAGGCCCGGTCGATGGCGCGTTGATCGAGGACCGCCCGGAGCTTCGGCTCGACCGAGCGGTACACCTCGACCACCAGCCGCAGGGCCTCGGTGGTCTGCAGCGCCGGGTGGTCGTCGAGCAGCTGCTGGGACGTGGTCAGGCCGGCAACACCAGGCACGGGTACCTGCCGCTCGAGCAGAGACTCGAGCAGCGGAAGCGGGAGGTAGTCCAGGTAGGTAGAGATGTGCGACATGTGCGCAGGCTACCAGCGTCTTGGTTAGCGGGGTTGCATGCGTCGTGGACTTCGATCAACAGCCGTGCTGGTCTTCACCGTGCTGCTTGCGGTGGGGTGCGCCAGCAAGTCGCGTCGCGTGAGCGACGTGCGGATCGACACCTTCGAGGCGACCGCTACTGGCGTGCTCATCGAGCTGGAGCTGCTCGACTTCGGTGATCGGGCCACGGTGTCCGACGGGGTGCTGAGCTTCGAGCTCTTCCAGGGACGCCAGCGCCTCGGATGTGCGCTCGAACACACCATCGTGACCGACGACGGCTCCACCATCCGCATCGAGGGGGCCTTCCAGGGCACGTGTGACGTCGACCCCCGCCACGGACCGGCGCATCTCGAGGTCAGCTTTCGGGCCGACGACCCCAAGCATCGGCTTGCCCGCAACCTCAAGGGCGCCCCGGACTTCCTGGGTGGCGACGGCCTGTCCCCCGACGAGCGACGCCAGGCCGCGGTGGTCGACTCCGGGCTCGACGAGGCGGCCTACGCGCGCGCCGTGACCCGGTTCCAGACCGAGCAGGCCATGCTGCGAAGGGCGGGCCACCGCATCGTGGACCTGGCGATCGAACAAGACCCCGATCCGTGCGACCCGGCTCCTGCGCGTCAGGCGGTGCCGGTTCAGACCTACGGGCGCCTGGTGGCTGCCAACGACCTGGTTTCCCTGGCCACCTACATGGACAGCAAGCTCATCGAGCCCGTGCCCCCGGCGGCGGGCCCCTGGGGATTCCTGCGCGACCCGGTGCTCACGCAGCTGGCCGCGCCCAGCCAGGGCAAGGCGGTCGTCGACGCGGTGGCTGCGGTCCGAGACGACGGGCCGCTGCTGCGGATCGTCGAGGTCGCGGGCGCTCCCGAGGGCCGAATCGAGGGTCGGCTCATCGTGATCAATCGGGCACAGGGCGAGTTCGTCTGCGTGACCGACTTCGCGGCGGCTGGCGGCGAGGGCTACGAGGACCGGGTGCGGGCGGCGGTCGACGCGGTCACCCCCGAGGGCGCGTCCGAGCCGGAGTGAGCAGCGTCAACCGCGCTAGCCCGGCTCACGCCGAGGGCGGCCGTCGGTCCCAGAGCTCCAGGAGCAGCGCCGCGACCTCGCAGGTGGCTTCGATGGCCTCGAGGTGGTCGGCGGTGAAGCCAAAGTCGTCGTCGGTGGCCCACGACGCGGCATGCACGCGCCCGTCGAGCAGCTTCATGGGGTGCATGACGTAGTCGGTCATGCCTTCTTCGCGCAGCTCGGCGAGCAGGGGGTAGTCCATCCGGGCATCGGGGTCGAGAAGCCGCCTGCGCACGGTGTTGCCGCCGAACATGACCTCGCGGAACGCGCTCTTGATGAAGCGCTCGTTGTGCATCTCTTCGAGCGGAAACTCCCGGTCGAGCACGATGTTGCCGCGCAGCCAGGTGATGCCTCGGCCCAGGTCGTTGCCGCCGGTCAGCTGCAGGCCCCAGCCCGAGCGCACGATGGGGATGCCCGCGGCCACCAGCTGGTTGACGACGGCGTCGACCAGCCGGCGTGCATCGCGCAGGCGTCGAGCGTCGGTTGCCATCCAGCGGATGACCGCGTTGGTCATGCGGTCGGACATGGTGATGACGTAGTGCGAAGCGCTGGCCAGGGCCACCGCAGGATCAAGCCAGCCCCCCGGGGAGGGGCTGAAGGTTTTGAGGGGGCTGCACACCAACGCGTTACCCAGGGTGCCCCATGTCCAAGCCGTTCGAGTCCATTCGCGAACACATCGCGTCCACCGCGTTCGCGGGCGGCATGCTGTCGCATGTCGACTCGCTGCCTCAGGCACCCTTTCGCCAGTACATCGACGGCTTCCTTCCGTCCGTGGTCCAGGCCAGCGGGTACCCACCCGAGACGATGGCGGCCGACCTCGCCGACCTGACCGTCGAGATCCTGCGCGAACAGATCCTGTACAACCGCCGCGGTGCCGATGCGATGGCGTCGGTCGACTTCCAGGACTACGAAGATCCCGAGGTCATGGACAGGCGCTACCTCAACGGGCTCGCACTGGCGCTGGTGTTCTGGCCCAACCACTTCAGTCTGCTGCGCTTCTTCGAGGCTTCGCTGTTGTCGATGCCCTTGGGCGCATCGGGGCGCGCCCTCGACCTGGGCTGTGGCCACGGGCTGTTCAGCGCGCTGTTCGGGCGCCGCTTCCCCGGCTGGGACGTCACCGCACTCGACATCAGCAGCTTTGCCACCGGGCGCGCCGAGCGGCTGTGGTCGGCGATGGGCAACGAGGGGCAGCTGACGGCGGTCACCGAAGACATCGGAAACTGGCTCGACCAACAGCGCGACCCCCTCGACGTCATCCTGTTCAGCGAGCTGGTGGAGCACCTCGAAGACGGCCCGGCTGTGCTCGCGCGGCTGGGGCAGTGCCTGGCGCCCGACGGCGTGATGTTCTTCACCACGGCGCTCAACGCGGCGTTCATCGACCACCGCCTGTTCTTCCACGAGCTGGCCGAGGTGCACCAGATGATCGACGACGCCAACCTGGCCATCTTGCGCCTGGATACCCACTTCGTGGCCGACACCAAGCAGGGCCCCCAAGAAGACATCTTTGGGCTGCTGGTGCCCAAGCGCAGCCCCTGGCTGGGCCGCATGCACAAGCCCGCGCCGGGCACCGTGCACCATGTCGGCGTGCTGTGCAGCCGCATCGAGCGCGCCATCGAGCACCACACCGCTCGCGGCGCCGAGCTGGTGTATGGGCCGGTGCTCGACATCGGCATGGACTGCCGGGTCGCTTTCTTGCGGCAGCCCGGCCTGGCCGAGCTCATCGAGCTGGTCGAGCCCTTCAGCAAGGACTCGCCGCTCAAGCCCCGGCTGCGCGGCAACCGCATCGACCACCTGTGCTACGAGGTCGCCGATCTACAGGTCGAGATCGACCGCCGCGTGCAGCTGGGCGACCGGCTGGTCTACGGGCCGGTGCAGGCCACCGCCATGCGCCGCCGGGTGGCCTTCTTGATGGACCGTGAGGGCCTGTACACCGAGCTCGTCGAGACGTCGGGCGACCACCCCTGGTTCGTGTAGGAGTCCGCATGAACGCCGATGTCCAGACGCTCTTTGGGTACGTCCGCGAGCACCATCCCAACACCCTGGCCAGCCTCAACGAGGCCAGGGCCATCGACGAGGCCCGCTTCGACCGGGTCGCCGCCGAGATGGTGCGCTGGGCGCGCGGGGCCTGGGGCGACGACGTCCTGCCCAAGCTCGTCGACGGGTTCGTGACCTTCACCTACGAGATCAACGTCAGCCAGGCACGCTACGAGCGGGCCGGGCACTACGAGCACAGCTCGTTCGCGAAGGTCTACGAGCTGGTGTACGGCAACCGCGAGAAGATGGATGCGTACATCTACGGCGACTACTTCACCAACCTGCTGTGGCCGCACCAGCTCGAGATCCTGAAGTTCTACGAAGAGCGCTACCTCGACCGCTTCTCGGGCAACGAAGCCGACATCGTCGAGATTGCCCCCGGGCACGGCTTCTGGGGCTTGTGGGCGCTCACCCGGCTGCCCGATGCCACGCTCAGGGCCTACGACGTGAGCCCGTCGTCGGTCGAGATCGCGCAGAACCTGGCGCGTGCGGCCGGGCTGCAAGAGCGAGCCACCCACGCCACCCGCGACGCACTCGACCTCAGCTCGCTGCCCGAGGCCAGCGCCGACACGGTGGTGAGCTGCTTCTTGCTCGAGCACCTCGAGCAGCCGCAGCGGCTGTTCGACGTCGTGAGCCACCTTCTGCGGCCCCGCGGGGTGGCGTTCGTCAGTGGCGCGCTCACCGCGGCGGCCGAAGACCACATCTACGAGTTCAAGCGCGAGTCCGAGATCTTCGCCATGGCCGAGCAAGCGGGCCTGCGCGTGCTCGAGACCGTCAGCGTGAACCCGTCCCGCACATTCCCGCGCGCCAAGTACCTGCCCCGCTCCATGGGGCTCGTGGTGCAGAAGCGCCAGAACGACATCTGGTAGGATTCGCCATGTCCAGCACCATCGATCGCCTGAACACCGTGTTCCGCGAGGTCTTCGCCGACGACGACCTCTCTGTCACCGAGGCCACCCGAGCCGACGACATCGACGGGTGGGACTCGCTGATGCACGTCACCCTCATGCTCAACGTCGAGGCCGAGTTCGGCCTGCGCTTCAAGTCCACCGAGGTCGCGACCCTGCGCGACGTCGGCTCGCTGGTGAAGCTGATCGACGCGCAGTAGCAACGGGCACGGAGGCCCGTTCTCCTTGGTCGGTGCTCTAGTGGTTCTCGAACCGCCGCCGCTGCAGCAGCATGGCCATCGAGCGAGGCAGCTGTTTGGCCCGCGGAAGCGTGCGCTCGGGCGCGCCCGAGAACATCTCGACCACCCGCATGCCGTTGGCCTCGGCCAGGAGCAGGAGCTCCGACTCGCGCTTGAACTCGTAGATGTGGTCGATCTGGGCGGCGGTGAGCGCACCGGTGACGAAGGCGAAGGCGCCGGGCTTGAGCAGGTGCCCGATGACCTCGAAGAGCTTGTTGGGGTCTTCGAGGTGCTCGACCAGGAAGCTGCAGATCAGCGCATCGGCGCTGTTCTCTTCGAGTGCGTCGAGGTCGAGCGCGTTGCGCTCGGTGTATTTGGCTCGGTCGGCCACCCCGGCCGCACGCGAGATGCTGCTGGCGATGTGGATGGAGCTCGGGCTGATGTCGTAGGCCTCGAGGTCGGCGTCTTTGCGGTTGTGCAGCGCCCACACGCCCCAGCCGCCGTGGCCGGGTGCGATCTCGATGAAGTGGGCGTTGTCGGGGACCCGCGTCAGGAAGCGGTCCTTGAAGAACAGCGTGATCTCCATGTGGTGCTTCCACAGGAAGTTCGTGATGTACACGCCCCACAGGTAGTGGTCCATCACCTCGCGCTTGCCGTAGACGGTGTTGCGGCACTCCTCGAAGGACGAGTTGGTGTAGTGGCCGGTGATCTCGTACCGACCCTGCTCCAGGATGACGTCGTTGCTGAAGTCCACGAAGGCGTCGGCGCTGCGCTTCATGAACTCGTCGCCCAGGGCCGCGACGCCCCAGGTGAGGAAGCGCTCGGCGATGTCGTCGAAGGCCTGGGGATCGACATTGCGAGCCTCGACCATGCCGCGCAGGTTTCGCGGGTGGTGGGTCTCGATGTAGGCGAACAGGTCGTCTTTGAGGGTCATCAGGCACCCTGCCGGGCAGCGATGAGGTCGGCGAGGTCGCCCACGCTCTTGAGGCCCGAGACGTCGCCGCTGTTGAACTTGATGCCGAAGCCCTGCTCGACGTTGAGCAGCAGGGCCACGTGCATCAGCGAGTCCCACTCCTCGATGTCGGCCGCGCTGGTGTCGCGCGTGATCTGGAGGTCGTCGTCCTCGAAGACCTCTTGAAAGATGTCGGTCAGCTTGGCTAGCAGGTCGGTGCTCATGGGTAGCTCCTTAGAACTGGAAGTAGATGAAGTCTTCGGCCGACGTGCGCACGAACGTGAACAACGCGACGGCGTAGAAGGCCCAGGTTGTGGTCTCGAGCGGCAGGTACCACTCGCTGTGCTCGATCTTTGGCTTGACGTAGAACTCGAACAGCAGGGCGATGACGGAGGGGATGGCCACGACCAGGGTCATGGCGAGCAGGATGGTGACGGCAATCCACTCCTCGGTGGTGCCGGCCAGCGGATTGAGCGTGAAGTGCGACAGGGTTCGCCAGACGCTGGGCTCTCGGAAGACGAGCATGCCCACCAGGGTGAAGCAGAACATCAGCGGCACGGTGAGCGGGCGCCAATCGCGTGACTTGCGCACCTTCTTTGGGATCTTCTTGATGCCCCAGGCGTACAGGGTTCCGATGACCCAATAGTACATGCCCCACGCCACGAAGTTGGCCGTCGACCCGTGCCACAGCCCCGATGCGAGCATCGTGACGAACAAGGCGCGCGAGGTGTGGGCGAGGTAGCCCCACGGCTCGGTGCCCGGGATGGTCAGCCACTTGCGCACCCATGGGCTGAACGACATGGGCAGGTACAGGTAGTCGCGCAGCCATGTGCTGAAGCTGATGTGCCACCGCCGCCAGAACTCCATCGGAGTGGATGCCAGGTACGGGTGGTCGAAGTTGTCCATCAGCTCGATGCCGAACATGCGGGCGGTGCCGCGAGCGATGTCGGTGTAGCCGCTGAAGTCGGCGAGGACCTGGACGGTGAAGCCCAGCGTGCCTGCCCACACCATGGCCGAGGTGGGTTCTTCGACCACGAACATCAGGTCGACGTACGGCGCCAACGTGTCGGCCAGAACGACCTTCTTGAAGCCGCCGAACATCGCCAAGCCGAAGCCGCTGCGCAGGTGACCCCACTCGAAGGTGCGTTCCTTCTCGAACTGAGGAAGCACGTTCGCGGCACGCTCGACGGGGCCGGCCACCAGCTGGGGAAAGAAGCAGACGAACACCAGGTAGTCGACGATGTCGTCGCGTACCTCGAGCTGCTTGCGGTACACGTCGATGGTGTAGGACAGCGTCTGGAAGGTGTAGAACGACAGCCCCACGGGCAAGAAGATGCCCAGTGCGTGCATGTCGGCGTGCATACCAAAGCTCTCGATGAGCGCGGCGAACTGCACGATGAAGAAGTCGGCGTACTTGAAGAAGCAGAGGGCGCCGATGTTGCCGACGACCGACAAGCCCAGCCACCACCCGGCCCTCTCTTCGTCGCGCACGATCTGCCGGGCGCAGAAGAAGTCGAGGAGCGCGCTGTACAGCAGCAGCAGGATGAGCCAGGGGTGGACCCAGCCATAGAACAAGCAGCTGACGCCGATCAGCAGCATGTTCTGCAATCGGCGATTGCCCACGAGCCAGTACAGAGCCAATACCGCGGCCATGAACGCGACGAAGGTCGGCTCGACGAAAGACATGCTTCTCCGATGCAGGGGCCGTTTTGTATTCCCTTCGTGTGCGACCGACCAGCATCCTTCAGGACTGGGCGTCGAACCGCCTGAGCCGGGCCGATACAGCGGAACTGAAGGCATTGGCGCGAGCTGACACAGAGGGCTACTAGCCAGCTCCTAAGTCCCAAAGGAGGTGCGGTTGTCCGTGCCCGACCCGTCCACGGTACTTCGCGAGGCCACGCGTCTGCGCAAGGCCGGTGATTCATCCGCCGCTCTGGCGTTGCTGCGCGAGTCCCTCCGGCGCGACCAGCTCGACGCAGTCGGCGTCGACAAGGCCGGCCGTGCGATCTTGCGCATGGTGACGGGGAAAGAGGGCTTGGGGCGCATCCTGCTGCTCGGACAGTGCACCACCAGCTGGCTTCGCACGGCGCTGGCTGCGGTCGCACATGGCCGTGGATTCACCGTCGATGTGGTCGAGGGCGAGTACGACAGCGTCATGCAGGAGCTGATGCATCGTCGGGGCGAGTCCTACGATGCGGTCGTGCTACTGCCCTGGACCAAGCGACTGCTCGGGGGCGGTGAGCGCAGCGATGGGCAGCGCATCGAAGACGAGCTCGACCAGTGGCAGCAGGCCTGGAGCCTCGTGACAGACGCCCTGGGCAGCCGTGTCGTCCAGGTGGGCTACGACTTGCCCTACGACGGTCCCGAGGGGCAGTACGTGGGCGGGGCCGCCGGCGCCATTGCGCTGGTGCGTCGCCTGAACCATGCCGTGCGCACGGCGCTTCCGGCGGGGGCCTGGTTTGTCGACCTCGAGAGAGTCGCGGGCGAGATCGGCCGCCGCGCGTTTTATGATGCTCGTCGTTATTTTTGGACGAAACAGCCTTTTTCAGAATCCGGCACCGTCGAGCTGGCTCGGCACCTGCATGCAGGCATTCGAGCGGTCACGACCGGCCCCAAGAAGGTGCTGGTGCTCGATGCCGACAACACCCTCTGGGGCGGTGTCGTTGGCGAAGAAGGGCCGCTGGGTATCGAGCTAGGCGACAGCCCATCTGGGGAGTCGTTCCGGGCCTTCCAGAAGTACTGTAAGACGCTGAGCAAGCGGGGTGTGCTGCTCACCGTCAGCACCAAGAACAACGACGCCGATGCCCGGGAGCCGTTCCATCAGAACCCCGACATGGTGCTGGGCATCGATGACTTCGCGGCCTTCGAGGCCAACTGGGAACCCAAGGCCATGGCCATCGAGCGCATGGCCCAGGAACTGCGCCTGGGGCTCGACAGCTTCGTCTTCTTCGACGACAACCCGGCTGAGCGCGAACAAGTGCGGCAAGCCTTGCCCATGGTCGAGGTGGTCGAGGTCCCGAGCGAGCCCGCCGACTACATCGGGGCGCTCGAGGCGGGGCGCTACTTCGAGGCGCTCGCCATCACCGAGGCCGACCGAAAGCGGGCGTCTCAGTACCAGACCGAGCGAAAGCGCCGGGATGCGAAGCGCGACTTCGGCGACCTGGACAGCTACCTCGAGTCGCTGCAGATGGTGGCCGAGGTGTCGCCCGTCAACGACGAGAACCTGCAGCGTGTGGTCCAGCTCATCGGTAAGACCAACCAGTTCAACCTCACCACCCGACGACATCCACGAGAGTGGGTGGTTGGCGTGCGCGACAACGCCCGCGCCGTCGACTTGACGGTGAGTGTCCGGGACCGCTTCGGTGACCACGGGTTGGTGGCGATGGTGATGGCTGTACCCGAGGGGGACGACACACTCCGAATCGACACCTTCCTGATGAGTTGCCGGGTGATCGCTCGCGGTGTCGAGGACTTCATGTTCGGTCAGGTCATCGCTCGTGCTCGCGCACTCGGCTTCGCCCGTGTTGTCGGTGAGTACATCCCCTCGCGCAAGAACATGCAGGTGGCCGACCTGTACGAGCGCTTCGGTCTGACCAGGTCGGGTGAGCAAGACGGCGTGCACCGCTTTGAAGCACTCCTCGATTCCCTCGAGCCCCCAAAGACCTTTGTCCAACGCGGATGAAACCGCTCCCAAGGCCACTGGGGTGCTTCGCTTGCCACCAGCACTGCTATCTGTCCTGGGACCCCTGTTGGTATTGGGGACGATGTTCGCCCACTGGGGCCGTCCGCACGCCGAGGGTGAGCTAGAGGCTCGCCCCCTGGCCATGGAAGCGCAGCTCGAGCGCGAGCAGCCAGATGTATTGGTGATCGGCTCTTCCGTCGCCGGTCAAGGTGTGGTGCCGGAGCTGCTCGCCGAGGAACTGGGAGACGACGTCTCGGTCTCGCTGCTCACCCAGGGCGGATCCGGGCCCGCCCACTGGTACGCGATTCTGAAGAATCGGGTGTACGCCAACGGCCACCGGCCCAAGGTGGTCATGGTGTTCGACCTGCTCTCCCGCTTTTCCGACACCCAGCCCGTGGGCGTGTCGGGGGATAGCCTCTTGCGCATGCAGATTCGGCCGGATGACACCCTGGTGCTGCAGAAGGCCTACGGCCGGCAGGCCGAGTCCGCCTACATGAGCAGGGTCAGGCAGCGTCGAGACTCGTGGCGGACCGATGTCCTGGCCGCCATTCGCGATGGGACCGTGGGTGCGATTCATGGCGAGGTCGACGCCCAGGCCGCCGTCGACGAGGTGTTCGCCGAGGAGCGCGTCCGGCGCGAGATGACCACCCGTGTGATCCCGGTGGTCGAGTCGACGGCGTCGTCCTCATTTGAGCAAGCCGATGTGGGCATCCGCGAGTCGTTCGTGCCGGACCTGGCAGCCCTCGCGAGCGAGCACGGGTCCAAGATCGTGTTCGTGCGCAGTGTCTTGCCCCGTAGCAACCGCGGCCTCGATCGGGTGCCGGCCAGGGGGCTGTCCGAGGCCATCGTGCTCTTGAACGAGCTTCAGGCGGGATGGGTCGACCTCAGCGCCACCGATGTCGATGAGTCTGACTTTGCCGACTCATCCCACCTCAACGAAGGGGGGGCCGAGAAGGTGACTGTCGCGCTGGCGGCGGCGGTCCGAGACTGGGACTTGATGGGGGACCGCCCGGTGCCGCAGGCCACTCCACCACTGCTTCCGAGTCGGGTTCGGCGCGAGGGCGAGCTGCCCGTGGCGCCAGGCATGGCCGGTCCTCCGCAGCCCTCGGCTCGGCTCGACTGCGTTTGGGACTTGCCCCTCGACGCCCGATGGCGTGCGCTCTCCGACAACCAGCTCCTGGATGCCGGTCTAGGAGAGATCAGCCCTTTCGTCGTCTTCGAGGATGGGGCTCCGCTTTCTGGGCATGTGCCCGCGCGCGACCTCAAGAAGGGCTGTGGTGGGATGTTCCGGCACCTCAACAACGGCATCCGAGTCGCCGCCAGCGATGACCAGGGGCTGCAAGTCCACAGCTACGAGGTCGCCTGGGACGCGTCGTTGCCCATCGAGGGCAAGGACGGCACGGATGGGTGGTGGTTGTTTCCCGAGACATCCTTGAGCTTTGACTTCGACGAGCCGCTCATGAGACAGCCAACGGTCGTCATGGTCGTGTTGCAGGCGGCACTGCCCGGAGCGGCCACTGCGTCTCTCGTGGTGGCCGGAGAGGAAGTCCCCTTCCAGGCGTACGGGAACCTGTTGGCGGCGCGGTGGCGGGGTTCCCCCGGCGAAGGGGCGTGGTCCGTCGAGCTGCGTTCCGGCCAGGGGTCGGAGCTGCTGGCCGTTCGTAGCCTGCGTGTCGGCGAAGGGCGCGGCGCCTCATGGCTCGTGGGCAGCATGGCGGCCGAAGGTGAGGAGGTCGAGCGGTTCATCGGCGAGCGCAACCCGCGGCATGGCGGTCTGGCCAAGACCGCCGAGGCGGTGTTCCATTCGTCGCTACCGGCCGTGAAGACACGCAGGGTCAACCTCGGCGGGAACAACGGACGGGTGCGTTTCGAACCAGATCCGACGCTGCCCACACGGCAGCAACTCAAGCGATTCGGGGCGGGCAGCTGTGTGTTGTACGACGTCTTCATCGACGGCGAGGCGATTGGCGGCAACGGCGGGGAGTGCCACAAGCTGGGACGTGCGGGCCACACGACGTGCCGTGACGGTGACGAGATGGTCTTTGTGAAGCCCGATGGGCTGGGTCCGGGCGACGAAGCGCGCGTCACCGTCGGACGCCGGCCCAGCCGCAGCTGCTACCGGGCACTGTTGCTGCCTCCGAGTGACCGTCTCACGGTCACGGTGCCCGACCCCGCCGCACAGGTCGGGCCCGATGCCGTCGAGTTCCGAGCATGGCCGCTGGGCAATCGTCCCGGGGACCTGGGCGTGACGGTGAATGCGCTGGACACAGAGCTGGTGGATGCCCGTATTCCCTATGCGGACATGAGCGATGGTCCCGTGCGGCTTGCGTTCTCGAAGCGGGTACCGTCGGGGGTGCCTGTGCACGTCGAGCTTCAGACCGGCGCCGGGCAGTGGGTGTACGTCGATCTCGGTGCACTGGTGACGGCGGAGCCGTTCGAGCGAAAGGAGATGCTCGCCAGCGCTGAGCCAGCGGGTGCTGGGGGCTTCGTAGAGTGGGTTGGGGGCCGCAGGGCGCCCAAGTTCAAGGTGGCGGTGGCCCATCCCCCCATTCCCGTCAAGGCCCACAAGCGCCTGGGCGACCGCTCCGTGTTGACGGTGCCGGGTGCGGGACACTACGCCCTCGACCGGCCAGGGGAGGAGCCCTGCCTGATGCTCCAGGTCAAGGGCAGTTCGATTCAGGAAGCTCACAAGAACTCCCTGGAGGTATCTCCAGCAACCGATGTGGCCACTGTCCGCCCCGACCCAGAGCGTCGGTGTGGTCCAGCGGTTGTGCTGTACGGAAAGGAGCTGCTGAGATTCAAGCCGCGCGTGTTCCCGGAGACCATCGAGGCTGGCACCTACTCGCTGAAGCTGGAAGTGGACGGTGCGAGTCGCCGCGGCGCGCGCGTGACCCTGCGGCGAGGAGGCGAGGTGGTGCTCAACGAAGTCGTGGCGCCCGAGCAGCTGGCTTCGCCTCTGGAGTTCGACGTGACGCTCGATAGCGCTGGTCCGGGCCAGGCGGTGGCGCTTGTGGTCAAGAATCTCGGGCCATGGCCGCTCCGGGTGACTTCTGCCCACCTCGAGCCGGCACCTTGACGCGCCCGTGGACACCACGGCTACTGGCCGTCGTCGGGCCTCTGCTGGTTGTCGGCTTGCTGCTGGCCCCCTGGCTCCAGCCGGCGGAGGCCCAGCTGTCGCCCGACTCGATCGCCATAGACAAGACCCTGCGAGATGGGCCTGGTCCCGAGATCGTCATCCTGGGCAACTCGCTCGCCAACCGTGACATCGATCCCGAACAGCTCACCGAGGAGCTGCCCGGCCATCCACGGGTGGTGACGGCGTGGGTGTCGGGGACCGGTCCCGCCGCTTGGTATGCCGTTCTGCAGCATCGCATCTACGATCAGGGCTACCGTCCCAAGGTTGTCGTGGTGCTCGACCTCCTCGAGCGCATGTTCACCACAGAGCCGCTGACCAACGGCGCCCAGCAGAAGCTGCTCGAGCAGATGGCGCCCGACGACATCATCATCTTGCGGAAGGCGCTTGGCCAGGACGTCCGCTTTGCGTGGGTCAACCGCCTGCGCCGCAACCGCGACCGATGGCGTGCCTCGCTGCTGGACGGAATCCGCGACCGGGCTGTCGGAGCGCTGTTCGCCGCCCCAGGGCAAGCCCCCGACCATGTGGCACAGATGGCCATCGAGCGAGTCTTCGACGAAGGCAGGCTTGACCGAGACAGAGCGTCGCGCGTCATCCCCGTTGTCGAGGCGGCCGACCAGGAGCTCGGGAATAGCGAGTCGCTGAGCATTCGCGACAGTTTTGTTCCCGACATCGCAGCGCTGGCTGCCGAGCATGGCGCCAAGGTTGTCTTTGTTCAGGCACCCTTGCCGCTGTCGAACCGGGTCTGGGGGCAGCTGCCGCCGGCGTTCGAGGCCGAGGTGCTGGGCTACTTGAACGAGCTCGGTGTGGGATGGGTCGACCTGCGCCGACTCGAGTTCAGCGAGTCCGACTTCGCCGACACGAGCCACATGAACGATGTCGGGGCGGCGCGTGCGACCGAGTACCTGGGCGACGTCATTCAAGGGTGGGACTTGCTGGGAGGGGGCTCGCCGTCCCTTGCCGTGGTGCCGCTGACGCCAGCTTCCGTCGAGCGCACGGGCGAGCCACCGCCGGTCGAGTTCTCCGAGCCCACGCGTGTCGACGCCTTGGCATGCACGTTCGACATCTCGGTGCCCAAAGAGCTCAACCCGCTCACCGACGGAGCGCTCCGCAAAGCTGGGCTGAAGGAGGTCGGGCCACTGGTCATCTTCAGAGATGGCAAGCCTATCCCCGCGCATCACCCCCCCGGCTCACTTCGCGGAGACTGCACCGGTGGCTCGGGTCACCTTCCCGGCCGCATGAGGTTTACGGCAAAGTCCAACCCGCGCGAGGTGGTTCGGCACCAGTACACGGTCGGATGGTCCCCCGAGGTTCCGGTTGTCGGGAGGTTCGGCGTGCCGGGTTGGTGGCTCTATCCGGGCACCCGCCTTCGGTGGACGTTCGATGAGCCGCTGGACGAGCCCACCACGATTGCATTCATCGGGCAAGTCCTCGGCGAAGGTGGTGGCAGGCCTGTGCTGCGGAGCTCGAGCGCGCAGAGCGAGGTTCGCGAAGCGGGGGACATGGTCCAGGCGAGCCTTGTGCAGGCGCCCACACAACAATCCTGGTTCATCGAGTTCGAGAGTCCCGTCGATGCGGCTCCCGTTGCCATCCGTTCCCTCTCCATCGGCGATGGGTCGGCGCAGAGCTTTCTGGTGGGCGACCACTCCGAGCGCGGGATGCAGTCGCTCCGGCTCACGGGACTGCGCCGGACGGAGAGGGGGCGCATCCACAAGGTCGTCTTCGCGGATCCCCCTGGCGATGTCGCACACACGGTGCCTCGCCAGCGCGATGACGGGATGGGCGTCATCCGGCTTCGCGACGACGTGCCGTCCATGAAGGTCTTGCTGGCACAGCGCATGCGGGGGGCCCACTACCTCGAGCTCTACGCGAAGGGGCAACCGCTGCCTGGGCGCTGGGGCACGCCGGGGCAGCTCAAGAACCTGGCAGAGGTCACGAAGACCCAGGCAGGCTCTTCGCTGCTGTTCGTCGTTCCGCCAGGGGTCGACGTCGCCGACGTGGATGTCCGCTTGCGCGCCGATCGGCGGGTCGGCGCGGTGCCCCTGCTCTATCCGGGCGACGAGGTCACCATCGAGCACCTGCGTCCTCCCTTCACTCCCGGTGCAGACTCGCTCCAGCTAGTCGTCACTCCGCTCGTTCCGGATCCGGACGGTTCCCTCAGCGTCCTGCTCGAGGCCGCAGGGCACCTTTGGGTCGATGACGAGCTTCCGCTCGACGGCCCGGTGTCCAAGGGGTGGGAATTTCCGGCGAGAATCCCCGAAGGCCAGCCGGTCTCGCTCACCGTCAGCTCGAGCTCGGAGACCGCGTGGGTGGCGCTGCAGGCGATCTCTCTGGACATGGCGCGACCCTTCGACGAGCTCCCGAGCCCGGGAGGCATCGTGGCTCGAGTCGATGAGGGGAGTGCATCGGATGCCGACGGCGCGCTTGTGTTCGTGGGCGGTGGGCGGCCGCCGAAGTTTCGGTCCAAGGCGGACCCTGCGCCGTTCGAGGTCGTTCGCGTCGACCGCGGTTCAACCGCGGATGTGCTCACCATCGGCGAGGCGTCGGCGTGGTCGGCGTCGGATCCGGTCAGTGGCCGGGACTGCAGCGCCGTGCAAGTGCACCGCGAGGGCGTCGAGGTGCCGGTTCGAGCGGGCCCCGCCGACACCCTGACCGTCGACCCGGGTCGGGGAAGCTACACGGCAAGAGCGGATCCACGGCGAACCTGCCACGACTCGATGTGGCTGTACCCGGGGGACGTGCTGCGACTACGACCTGTCGCAGGTCCGCCGTCGATCGATGGCGATGCGGTCGTGCGTCTCGAGGGCGCAACAGATGACGCAGGGGCAAAGGTGGTGCTCCGGCTCGTGGCCGGTCGCGAGAAGCTGTTCGATGCACAGCTGAGGTATTCGGACCTGAACGCAGGCGTGTTCAGCGCGCCGTTCGAACCCACGACATCCGTGCAGCGAAAGCGCCTCGTCGCCGTGCTTGTGAATCGTGGCGAAAGGCCTGTGTTGATTGCGCGCCTCGACCTCGTGCCGGCCGCGCCGTAGACGTGGTGGGAACCCCTGGAACCTCCCCTGGCGCTGTGGCGTCCGCGGCGCTACGAACCCTGGTCCGGCGAGAGGAGTAGATGGAGTCCACTGCTGGCCAGGATGGAGCTCCCGCAGGCAGCGCGCGGAGCCTGCTCAGCAGGTTGCTGGCGATCGTCGGCCCCATCATCACCGTTGCCGCCTTGGTGGCGCCCTGGGCGGCCCCGGAGGCCGATGGGAGCTTGGCGCCAGCGGCTCAGGCTATGCAGGATCAGCTCGCCGCAGCCGGCAACCCTGATGTGGTGATTCTGGGGGCGTCCCTGGCCACCCACGACGTCGACGCCGAGATCATGGCCGAGGCCCTCGGGGGAGAGCATACGGTGCTGAACCTGGCGGTGAACGGCGCGGTCACACCCACCTGGTACGCCGTCTTCAAGAATCGGGTGGTCGACGAGGGCTACCGGCCCAAGGTTGTCTTGGTCTTCGACCTCGTGGACCGCTTCTTCCGGACGGAGTCTCCGACGGCTCGGTCGCAGGGCAACCTTCGGGCGCAGATGCGTCCCGACGACGTGGTCATTCTTCGCAAGACCCTTGGCCAGTCTGTCCACTACGAGTGGCTCAACCGAATGAAGCGTCGCCGCGATCAGTGGCGAGAATCGCTGACCGACGGCATCCGCGACCAGAGCGTACGCCTGTTGTTCGGAGCAGGACCTGCCGGCACGAGTCGGGCGGCCCAGCACTGGACGTCGTATTTCACGAGTCCAAGCTCAATCGGGATCGCTCGGCTCGCGTGATTCCGGTGGTCGAGGCGGTGGCCAAGGCTCAGGCATCCGAGGTGCCGATGGAAGACAGCTATGTGCCCGACTTCGCCGAGCTGGCGCGCATCAGCGGCGCCAAGCTGGTGTTCGTCAACGCCCCGCTGCCCGAATCCGACCTGGTTCACGGAAACATCTCGCTGGACTTCGAGGCCCGTGCACTTCGCATGTTCAACGAACTGGGCGCGGGGTGGATCGATCTGCGAGAACTCCCGGTCAGCGAGACGGACTTCTTGGACGGCCGCCACATGAACGAACGAGGTGCTCGCAACGTGTCCGAGCACCTGGCGGACGTGCTGATCGACTGGGACGTCCTCAACGGAGCCGACCTGCCTTCCGCGCGGCTGCCGCTCGTTCCGGCCCGCATCGTGCGTCTTGGAGCGGGGCCAGTGCTCTCTGCTGGACCGCCCGCGGCCGTCGACGGCACACCGTGTGCCTTCGCCTTCGCGCGCGACCCCTCGCTGGACCCTCTGGGAGACGCCGCTCTCCTGCGCGCGCGAATCGGCGGCATCAGTCCCATCGTGGTGTTTCACGATGGCGAGGCGATGCCGGCACATGGTGTGGTGAAGTCCATACGAGAGGGCTGTTCCGGAACCAGCTCGTACACGGCCGACGGGCAGATGATGTTCGCGCCGCCCTCGTCGCGGCGCCAGGTCACTGAAGCAAGCCATTCACTCGGTTGGTCTAGGGAAATTCCGCTTCGAGGTCGCAATGGCGCCCTTGGATGGTGGGTCTACCCTGGAACCACGGTCGAGATGGAGTTCGATCAGCCTTGGACGGGCGGCGACTTCTCAGCCTCGATGATTGCGCAGGTCGTTGGGGACGGGCAGGACGGCGCCGTCGGCGTCACGGTCGACGGAAAGGCGATGGAGCTGCGGGGGGTGGGGGACCTGCGCATCGCCCAGGGAACGGGCGTTGCACCGTCCGGCCCGTGGACGGTCCGGGTGAGCAACCCCGAGGGCAATCCCTTCCTGGTCATTCGGTCGTTGAGCTTCGGGTCTGGCGAGGGCACGTCCTATGTCGTGGGCTCCCCGGGCGAAGACGGCACCACGTCGATTCGCTTCATCGGCCGCGGGCAGGCCGGCCAGAGCCGACTGTACGACATGCACTTTGACGCGCCCCCCCCGGCCCTTCAACAGTCCGAGGCCATCATCGAGGGGGGCACCGGCAGCATCCAGGTGCTGAGTGATTGGGTTCCCGGGCCCCGCGACCAACACCGCTCGAACATCACCAGTTGTCCGTTGATCCAGGTTCTGCACAAGGGCAAGCCCATCGAAGGCAAGGGTGGCGGATGCGGCAAACGCGACCGTCTGGCGGCGCACACCCAGTGCCGAGACGGGGCGTTCGTGCGTTTCGATGTGCCGCCGAACGCCCGGGCCGAGGACTATTCGCTGGGCTTGCTCGAACACCGGCGCTGCCGCCAGGGCGCCATGCTCTACCCAGGCGACCGAATGTCCTTCACCCTCAAGAGTCCCGTGTTCAGCGTCGGCGCCGATGCCCTTGAGCTCGTGGCGGCCACGGTCACCGGGGCCGCGGGTGAGGTTCGCGTACGCCTGGTGTCGCAGGGCCTGGTTTTTGTCGACGAGGTGCTCCCCATGGCCCGGCTTGCCAATGGGGGAAAGACCTGGAGGCTTCCGGCACGGCTCGAGAGCGGCAGCCCGGTGGTCCTGATGGTCGAGACTGGAGCGCACGAGCCTTGGATGTTCATCGAGGGTGCGCTTCTCCACACCGAGCGCCCCTTCGAGGACCTGCCTGTCGCGGCCGATGTGTTGCCGTCGTTCCCACAGGTTCGGCGTGAGCCGTCGCTTGTCTTCGTTGACGCTTCATCTGCTCCACGGCTCGAGGCCACCGGGCCGGTGCCTGAGCTTGCCGTGCGGCGACGATTCGACCGCGATGCCGTCACCGCGCTCCGAGTTCCACAGCTTCAGTGGTACTTGGGCCCCGACTCACAGGGCGAAGCGTGTCAGCCGGCTGTGGTGACCGTGGACGGAATCGCCGCTCCCATCCGGCGCGCGGCCGATGCGACCGTGGTCATCGACCCCATCCCACCACAGAAGACCCCGAAGGTCAGCCTGGACGGCCAACGGACGTGTGGCCGATCTGTGCTGGTCTACCCAAAGGACACGGTGCGCTTGAAGCTTTTGGCCCCGCCTGATGTGGTTCTGCAGGGCGACTACGATGTCGCGCTGAGCGGGGCTGGCGATCTCCGCAGGCAAGCCGACGTCCGGGTTCTTGGGCGGGGCGTGACCCTTGGCGAGCTCGGCCTCCAGGGTGAACTTGGGCAAGCGCCAAAGATGGAGCTCGTTCGCATCCCCAGCGAGCTTCCTGGCAGAACCATCTCCGCCGTGGTCACCAACCCGGGGCCAACCCCGCTGCTGATCCACCGGCTCGAGCTCGTTCCCAGGGCTCCCTAGCGCCTTAGAAGGCTGCTGAAATACTCGTTCCTCGCATTTCAACAGTGCACCACGATTGCCGGCACCGCCGAACACGTCCACGTAGCCGTGACCGTGACTGCCGACGTTCACCCGTTCGGCGCCTTAGATGTGCACGCTCACGCCGAGTGCCACCGCGACCGCCTCCATGTTGACCTCGCTGTTGGTCGGGTGGGCGTGCACGGTGTTCACGAAGCTCTCGGCGGTGGCTTCGCTGCTGATGGCCATCGCGAAGTCGGCGATCATCTCGGTGGCCTCGGAGCCCACGATGTGGGCGCCCAGGATCTCGCCGAGCTCGTCGCCCACCAGCACCTTGGCAAAGCCCTCGCCGTGGCCGCCGCCCACGGCCTTGCCGTTGGCGATGAACGGGAAGCTGCCGACCTTGTAGGCGATGCCGCGCTTGCTGGCCTCGGCCTCGCTCAGGCCCACGCTGGCCACCTGGGGCTGGCAGTAGGTGCAGCTGGGAATGAGATCGTAGTCGACGTCCGGAGCGTGGTGCCCGGCGATGCGCTCGACGCACACATGGGCCTGCCGGGTCGCGGTGTGCGCCAGGCCGCCGCGCGTGGTGCAGTCGCCCACGGCGTAGATGCCCGGCACGTTGGTGGCCAGGTTGTGATCGACCTCGATGAAGCCCCGGTCGAGCTTGACCCCCAGCGCGTCCAGGCCGATGCCGGCGGTGTTGGGCGAGATGCCCAGCGCCACCAGCACGTTGTCGGCCTTCAGCTGCTTGCCGTCTTTGAGCGTGACCACGCAGCCCGAGCCGGTGTTGTCGACCTTGTCGACGAACTGGCCCAGCTCGAAGCGCACGCCGCGCTTGCTCATCTGGGTGCGCACGACGGCGGCGCAGTCGGGGTCTTCACGAGGCAGCACCTCGGCGAGCCCCTCGACGACGGTCACCTCGGTGCCCATCGCGTTCAGGAAGTCGGCGAACTCCATGCCGATGGCCCCGGAGCCCAGGATGATCATGGAGGCAGGCTGCACCTCACGCACGATGAAGTCGCGGTACGTGAAGATCGCCTGGCCGTCGGGCTCGATGCCGGGGAAGGTGCGCGGCCCAGCGCCCGTTGCGACCACGATGTTCTTGGCGCTCAGCGTCTGGGTGGTGCCGTCGGCGCCGGTCAGGCTGACCTGGCCCTTGCCGGCGAGCGTGGCGGTGCCGGTGAGGTGGTGCACGCCGTACTTCTTGAACAGGTGCTCGACGCCCTTGTTGAACTTCTTGCTCACGGTGCGCGAGCGCTTGATCACCTTGGGGTAGTCGATGTCCATGGTGGGACTGCCCAGGCCCCACTTCTTGGCGTCGTGGCTGATCTTGTTGGCCAGCTCGGCCGTCTTGAGCAGCGCCTTGCTGGGGATGCACCCCCAGTTCAGGCACACGCCGCCGACGAGCTCACGCTCGATGCATGCGGTCTTCAGGCCCAGCTGGCTGGCGCGGATGGCGGCGGGGTAGCCACCGGGGCCGGCGCCGATGACGATGAGGTCGTAGTCCAACAGGACGCTCCTTCCTAGACGAACAGCAGGATCGGGTTCTCGACGTAGCGGCGCACGTGCTGCAGGAACTCGGCGCCGGTGGCCCCGTCGATCGAGCGGTGGTCGCAGCTCATGGTGACCTTCATGCGCCAGCCCACGGCCAGCTCGCCGTCGATGACCACGGGCTCTTCGCGGATGGAGCCCACCGCCAGGATGCCGCTGGCCGGCGGGTTGATGATGGCCGTGAACTCCTCGATGCCCATCATGCCCAGGTTGCTGATGGTGAAGGTGTTGCCCGTGTACTCGTCGGGGGCGAGCTTGCCGGCCTTGGCACGGCTCGCGAGATCCCGGATCTCGGCGCCGATCTCTTGCAGGCTCTTGCCGGCACAGTTGCGCACCACCGGGGTGATCAGCCCGTCGGGCAGGGCGACGGCGATGCCGATGTCGGCCGAGCCGTGGCGGGTGATGGCCTTGTCGCTCCAGCTGACGTTGGCGCGCGGGAAGTCGCGCAGGGCGTGCGCGACGCACTTGGTGAAGATGTCGTTGTACGAGATCTTCACGTCGGGCAGCGCCTCTTTGAGCTGGGAACGCAGCGCGACCATGGGGCCCACGTCCAGGTCGACGGTCAGGTAGAAGACCGGCATGCTCTGGGTGCTCTGCAGCAGCCGCTTGGCGATGGTCTTGCGCATGGGCGAGTTGGTGACCACCTCGTCGGCCACGGGCGCGCGGCTGGCGCCACCCATCGAGGCGCCCCCAGCGGGAGCTCCCTGCACGTCGGCCTTCACGATGCGACCACCGGGGCCAGTGCCCCGCAGGCGGCTCAGGTTCACGCCCTGCTCGGCGGCCAGCTTGCGGGCCAGGGGACTGGCGAGCACGCGCCCCGGGGCCAGGGCGGCCGCACCGATGTCGCCGGGAGGCTCCTGAACCGAAGGATCGATGGGCTTGTCGTGCCAGCGGCGCACCAGGTCGACTTCCTGGGCCTGCCGAGTCGGTGCCGGGGATGGGGCTGCGGGCTGTGGGGCAGGCGTCTCGCCCGCCGAACCCGGTTCTTGCTCTTCGCGGTGCTCTTCCTCTTGCTTCCCGCCGCCCTCGGCGAGCTCCTTCTTCTTCTGCTCGAACAGGGCGAGTAGCTCGGTGATGTCTTCGTCGGCGCTCTCGCCCCAGATGGCCATCGGGAAGCCAGCGGGAACCTCGTCGCCCTCGCCGATGAGGTGCTTGATCATCACCCCTTCGTCGAAGATCTCGGCCTCCATGTTGGCCTTGTCAGTGCCGATCTCGGCCAGGATGGCCGACGACTCGAAGGACTCGCCCTCGGCGACGCGCCAGGCGACCAGCGAGCCCAGCTCCATGGTGGGGCTGATGGCGGGCATGTTGTAGAACTCGGCCATGTTGCCTCCTACCGGTTGACCACGGCGCGGGCCGCTTCGACGATGCGCTGAACCGAGGGCAGCACCATCTTCTCGAGGTGCAGCGCGTAGGGCTGGTTGATGTCGCGGTTGCAGACGCGCAGGATGGGGGCGTCGAGTGCGTCGAAGCAGGCTTCTTGCACGCGGCAGGCGACCTCGGCGGCGATGCCCGCGTACGGGTAGCCCTCTTGCACGATGACCATGCGGTTGGTCTTGGCCACCGCGGCGAACAGGGTGGCCTCGTCGATGGGACGAATGCTACGCAGGTCGATCACCTGGGCGCTGATGCCCTGCTGCGCCAGCGCATCGGCGGCCTCGAGGCAGTGGAAGCGCTGCTTGTTGTACGTCACCAGGGTGACGTCGGTGCCGTCGCGCACGACCTCGGCCTTGCCGAAGGGAATCAGGTATTCCTCGTCGGGCACCTCGCCCTTCTGGCCGTACAGCAGCTCGGACTCCATGAACACGACCGGGTTGGGGTCGCGGATGGCGGTCTTGAGCAGCCCGTAGGCGTCGGCGGGGTTGGCGGTGCTCACCACCTTGAGCCCCGGGAAGTGCGCAAAGATGCTCTCGAGCGCCATGGAGTGCTGCGAGCCCAGGCCTTCGGCGGCGCCCGTGGGCCCGCGGAACACGATGGGCACCGGGTACTGACCGGCGGTCATCTGGTAGATCTTGGCGGCGTTGTTGATGATCTGGTCGTAGGCGACGAGGGCGAAGTTCCAGGTCATCAGCTCGACGATGGGCTTGAGCCCGTGCATGGCCGCGCCGATGGCCACGCCGCAGAAGCCGTTCTCGGCGATGGGGGTGTCGATGACCCGCTTCTCGCCGAACTCGGCCAGCATGCCCTGGCTCACCTTGTAGGCGCCGTCGTAGTAGGCGACCTCTTCGCCCATCAAGAACACGTCTTCGTCGCGGCGCATCTCTTCGACCATGGCCCGGCGCACGGCCTCGCGTAGCTGGAGCTCGGCCATCAGGCACCTCCGTCGTCGGTGGGGGCGTAGACGTAGTCGTACAGCCGGGATGCGTCTGACAGCGGCGCCTTGTCGGCGTTGGCGTAGGCCTCTTTGCACTGCTGCTTGATCTCGGCCTTCATGTCCACGAACACCTGGGCGTCGACGCCGAAGTGGTCGGTCAGGTACTGCTCGGCCAGCAGCAGCGCGTCGTGCTTCTTCTTCTCTTCGAGCTCGCCCTTGGCGCGGTACTTCGCGGGGTCGGACATCGAGTGGCCCCGGTAGCGGTAGGTGATCGCCTCGAGCAGCACGGGTCCCTTGCCCTGCCGGGCGTGCTCGACGGCGCGCTTGACGTTCTGGTAGACCTCGCACACGTCGAAGCCGTGGAACTGCCAGCGCTTCATGCCCACGCCGTCGGCGCGGTGCGACAGGTCGGTCAGGTACGACTGTCGGTCCAGGCTGGTGCCCATCGCGTAGAAGTTGTTCTCGATCAGGAAGATGCAGGGCAGCTTCCACAGCTGGGCGAGAGCGAGCGACTCGAAGAACGCGCCCTGTTGGGTGGCTCCGTCGCCGAAGTACACCAAGCTGACGCCGTCGTTGCCCCTGTACTTGTTGGCGAAGGCGGCACCGGCGGCCAGCGGGACGTGACCCCCCACGATGCCGTACCCGCCCCAGAAGTTGACGTCTTTGTCGACCATGTGCATGGAGCCGCCGACCCCGTTGGTCATGCCCGTCTCTTTGGCAAACAGCTCGGCGAACACGGGCTCGGGACCCACGCCCCGCGCCATGATCTGGCCGTGCTCGCGGTAGCTGGCCACGACCACATCACTGGGGTGGAGCGCGGCGCTGGCGCCCACGGCGACGGCCTCTTGGCCGATGTACAGGTGGCAGAAGCCGATGATCTTGCGCAGCGTGTAGGCCTTCGCCGCGAGCTCCTCGGTACGCCGGATGGTCGCCATCCGCCGATACCACTCGAGGAGCATCTCTTCGGTCACCCCTTCGAGGTGCTCGTCCGACATGCCTTCTCCGTTGAGGGTCGGCGAGTATAAGCGGTCGGAACGGTGAATGGGGCTTCAAGGTAGAAGTGGCAGAAGGGACGTGACTCTGGATGGAGTCACGAGGTGGGGTTGGTCGTTGCGGCGTTGGCAAGGAGCGCAGGCCTCCGTGCCTGTGCCTGTGCCGTGAGCAACGGGGGCGGAGGCCCGTTCTCCTTGGGTTGTGACAAGGAGCACAGGCCTCCGTGCCTGTGCCAATGACCATCCCGCCCCGATCCTACCAGTCCGTCGCCTCGGCCTCGTACTTCAGCGCCGCGCTGATGCCACGCCGGTCGTCGCCCAGGTCGATGTCGGCGACGTTCTCGTTGGCGCCGAGCGCGTTGACGGTGTTCATGATCGCCTCTTTGGTGAGGTCGACCTGGCCGTCGTTGTTGGTGTCGACCCCCTCTTCGGGAATCAGCGGGTCGATCACGTCGTTGATCAGGGTGTCGACGGGCACCGCGCCACCGATGGTGCCGGCGCTGCTCAGCACGCCGTCGTCGTTCAGGACGCCGACGTTGGCTTGCACATGGGCGATCTCGAGTGGCAGCGAGAAGGTCGGGTACGGCGCGGGGAAGACGAGGTACAGCTCGAAACTCCCGGGGCCGGCGCGGAAGTCGGTCTCGGTCTGGAACAGGCCGCGCATGCGCGACTTGGGGTAGCCGCTGCTGTTGTAGGCGGCCGGGCTGGGCTCGGCGGTGAGGCTCACTGCGTCGATCTGGCCCGGCAGCCAGTCGCTGATCATCTCGCCGTCGTTGTGCACGGCGTTGAGCAGGTAGATCAGGTTGTCGCTGACAATGGCCTGCATCATCAGCGTGTTCAGGTTCTCGCGCGACAGGTCCAGGTCGCTCAAGGCGAGGTCGATGAGCTTGAGCGCATTGGGCAGGTTGTTCTCGGGGGTGCCGTCGCCGGTGATGTCGATGCCCTCGGTGTCCTCGGCGATCGACAGGGTGGTGAAGCGGTACTTGCCGCGGGTGAAGCTGCTGGGAAAGCCCTCGGGCTGCGGCGCCGTGTCCTCGATCGCGGTGTCCAGATCGGGGTTGCCGGTCTCGCTGGGCACCTGAAGCTCCGGTCCGCAGCCAGCAAGCACGAGAGGGGTGAGCCACAGGATGCGCATGTCGTCGATCTCCTGCACGCGACCATGCCCCGCCCGCGGCGCGGACGCAACTGCCGTGATACCCCCGCAGCCCTCGCTGTCAGGAGCACCATTGAGTCTGCTGGACCTTCTCAAGGCCGGAAACGTGTCCGAGTTCAACGCCACTCGCGGGCAGCGCGCTCGTGTCGACCTGTTCGCGGTCGAGCTCGAGGGGGCCTCGCTGGTGGGCGCCGACCTGTCCGGCGCCAACGCGGCCAAGTCCGACTTCACCGACGCCGACCTCACCGACGCCACCCTGTACCGCACCGACATGGTGGGCATCGACGGCGAGGGCATCAAGCTCGTCGGTGCGCTCGCCCACCAGGTGCGCCTGCGCGAGGCCTGGCTGGTCAACGCCGAGCTGTCCGACGCCGACTTCACCAAGGGCAACCTGTCCGAAGCGACCATGACGGGCAGCAAGGGCGACCACATCCGCATGATGGGCACCAAGCTCAAGGGTGTCACCGCCGACAACGTGGTGTGGCCCGAGGTCGACCTGTCCGAGGCGTCGTTCTTCCAGGCCAACTTCGAGGGAGCCGACCTGCGGCGTGCGTTCATGAACGAGGCCAAGGGTGCCGAGGCCAAGTTCATCAAGGCGCAGCTCGACGGCATCCTGGCCACCGGCGTCAAGCTGCAAGAGGCCGACTTCACGGGGGCGAGCCTGGTGGGGGCCAAGCTCGACGGCGCCAACCTCGCCGGCGCCAACCTGTCCGGGGCCGACCTCACCGTCGCCGACCTGTCCCGCGCCAACCTGACGGGCGCCAAGCTCGATGGCGCCATCCTGCGCGGCTGCAGCCTGGCCAGCGCCAGCCTGGACGGGGTCGATCTGTCCGGCGTCGACGTCACCGAGGTCGACCTGTCCGGGGTCGATCCCCGGGCGTTGGGGCTGTCCGATGCCCAGATCGCCGCCGCCGCACGGGTGGGCGCCGACGTCGACCCCAACTCCCCCATCTCGGTGGGCGATCCCGCGGTGGCCGTGCTCGGCGACACCGCCGCCGCCATCTGGCTCAACGCCGACGGCGAAGAGTCCGCCAGCGTGCGCTACGCGGTGCTGCGTCCCGGCCAAGATGCCGTCAACGGCGTGCTTCCCCTGGGTGCCGAGGGCGCGCTCTCGCAGGGTGTGCTCGCCGTGGGCGACGAGTTCTGGTTGCTGGTCTTCCAAGACCGCCCCGGCGGCGTGTGCGTGGTGCGCTACCCGCTCTCGGTCGATGGCCAGCTCGGGGCCAGCAAGGTCGAGCCGCTGGGCTACGAGCCCGCGGTCACCCCCTCGCTGCGCAGCATCGACGGCAAGCCCTTCATCTGGGGCCTGTCCCGGCGCGGCCCCACGCTCATCGTGCACGGCCGCAGCGACGACCCCGAGAACCCGGGCTGGGTGCCTGTCGCCACCAAGACCCAGTCCACCGCACGGGGCATCTACGGCCGCTCCCACCCGGTTCTGGCCGCCAAGGGCGGCGTGGTGATGCCGGTCACCACCCGGGGCATCGGGGCGCCCTTCCGCACGCCCGAGGCCTTCGCCGGCTCGCTGACCACCGCCGTGCCCGTGGGCGACCGCATCCTTTGCCTGTGGCTCACCCCCAAGAAGGGCGAGCGCGACCCCGGAGGGCTGCGCTTTGCCTACACCGCGACCCGTGGCCACCCCGAGACCGAGATCCTCACGGTGTACGACGGGGTCATGGCGCTCGACGCCGAGCCCGAGGGCCCCGAGGCGGCGCGCGTCGCTTGGGCCGAGACCGAGCCCGGGCAGCCCGCCAAGGTGTTCCACGTCGTGATTCCCGGCGGCGAGGTCAAAGAGGTCAAGCTGCCCAAGGGCGTCGATGTCGAGGAGCTGCGCTTTGCGCGCAGCGAGCAGCCCGTAGCGCTGGCGCTGACCACCCTCGAAGAAGGGCTCGTTGTGGTGGGCCTCGACGGCAAGTTGTACGGCCGGGTCGGCGACTGATCCAGCGGCGCGGTGTTTCTGATTCGTGCCTGAAACCCCGCCCGCGGAACGGTCAAGAACGGCGTCCTTTGATCCGAAGCCTGTAGCAACAGGAGGACGGATGGACCCGCAAGCCCAGCGAGCACTCGAGATCATGGCCGCAATCCGGCACGACGCGATGCTGGTGCAGCCCGATGCCTGGGACACCGACTTTGCCCGGTCGGACGCCACCACCCACGCCACCGACTTTGGTGTCGATGACCGCTGCTACCGAGAGCTCACGCTGACGCCCTACTGTCCCCGGCGTGTGGTGCGCAGCGGCGCCGCCCCGAGGCTTGCCCCCCGTCGCGCCAGCACCTGGGCCAGCGAGTGGCTCAAGACCGGAGCCGGCGTCGCGGTGTGGTTCGCGATCGGCTTGTTCGCCGCCGCGGCCTGCCCGACCCTGGATGCGGGTGACGGTGGGGTCTCGGGACGCAGCGTCGCCACGAGCGGAGTGACCAGCAGCGCGCACTGAGAAGGGCGGACGGGGCCGGGGAAACGGCGGCTACAATGGGGCCATGTTCTCGTGGCTTACCCAATGGATGCAGGCGGATGCTCGCTCTGCCGCGCCATCAGCGCGCTTCGAGGAACTGGGGCTCGGGGCCGACGGGCGCGGCAGCTTGGGCCGGCACGAGGTCGAGGTCCGTGGCGACGAACATGGGAGCTGGATCGTGGTGGTGCAGGCCCCCGGGCGGTCGCCGTCGCGCAAGCTGCGGCAGCTCGCCCGCGTGCTGTCCGACCCGATTCAGACCGGTGACCTCGCTTTCGACCAAGCCTTCGCGTTGTTCGGTGGCCAGGCCGAGCTTCGCGCGCTGCTGGACGTGTCCAGCCGAGAGCTGTTGCTGGACCGCGTGGGCGCCGGGCGGGTGCACCTGCTGCGCGGGCAGCTGACCCTGGAGGCCCGGAGCGATCTGGCGGCCTGTGTGGCATGCGCGGTCGCGCTGGCGAATCGCGTAGAGTCGGTGGGGCTCGACGGGCTGCTGGCGGTGGTCGAGCACGATCCCGTGGTCACCGTGCGCCAGCTGGCGCTCGCCGCGGCTCAGGCCACGGCCCATCGAGATCAGGCCGCTCGCATCGCGCTCTCGGACGTCGACCCGGCGATCGTGCTGCTGGCGGCGGACATGCTCGACGACGTCGCCGCGGTCGGACGCCTGGCCGCGGATCCTCAGACGCCCGAGGATCTTCGCCGCACGGCCAGCGTGATGCTGGGTGCGCTGGCGCAAGCCAAGCCCGAGACCTCCCTGCCGTTCGTGTTGTTGGAGCTGTCGGGCCCCAATCCCATGCACGCGCTGCGCAGCCTGGAACAGCTGGTGGGCGACATCCCTAGCGACGTGTTCGAGGCTCGGCTGGTGCCGGATCTGGAGCGCTTTCTGGGGGCGCCGTGGCGCTTCACCATGGAGCGCAATGCGGCGGTGCGCATCCTTCGCAGCGTGAACTGCACCGCGGCCCGCAACCTGCTTCACCGCCACGCGCTTCCGGTGTTCGGGCCGCCGATCCCCAGGCCGAAGCGGCGCCCGCCCCACATTCCCGCTGTCGTGGCTGCCCACCAGCGCAGGGAGCAGGCAGGCGCCCTGTCCCTGGCGCCACTGGCGCCGGTGGTGGGTGCGCTGTCGCTGGCCGCGTCACGGGAAGGGGAGCTGCAGCTGGCGGGTGACGAAGGTGCGGTCGCGCCAGTGGATTCGGCGGGGCCGAAGGTCTAGCAGGACGCTCCAGAACAGCGTGCGCAGCGCGCGTTCTGCGCATCCTGACCCGTGCCCGTGCCCGTGCCCGTGCCCGTGCCCGATTCGGTGAGGCGCGGACTCCGCATCTTCAGGAGCGTCGGCGTTCAGCGTTGGCGGCCATGCGGATACGCCGTCAGTCAGACGGCCCGGATGCTAGCTACCGTCCGGCTGAGAACCGCTGAGACGGCGGCAGTAGCGGCATCTCAGTAGGTCGGGGCGTGTCGATTGGACCGGCATGGAGCTATTTCCGGACAGATCGCTCCATGCCTTGGGCGGCTCCTGTCGGAAAATGCGAACTTGAGAAAGAACGGGGATCGAGCTCACTCGAGCTGGACCCGCGCCAGGAACAGGACGTTGTAGGCGACCACGGACGACCAAACGTACGAACCAAAGCCCGATTCGCCCCGCCAGGTGCACCGTCGTAGTCCAAAGCACCGCTTGAGGAGGCTGATCAGGCTCTCGACTCCGACGCGATAGCGCCACAGCGTCCTGTACATCCACGTCTCGCGAACCATGTCGGGCACCTTCAGGCCGGCCTTCTTGTTGAAGGCGACATCGTCGACGCCCAGCTCCTTCACGCCCGCAAGGTTGGCGACGCTGGCGTAGCCACCGTCAAAAGCCGCCTGTTCCGGCGTCTTGCCGGTGATTTCGATGAATCTCTCGACGTTGCGGACGGTCGTTGTGCTGTCATTTCGCGCCCCGTCCTCGATGACGCAGTCGACGACCAGCGCGGACACCCCTGTAGTCACGCTGACCCGGTGGCCGTAGTGCACCTCCCGCAGTCCCTTCCAGAGGATGGCAGCGTGCTCCTCGAAGATGGAGACGACCTTTTCGGTCGCCGGCACCTTCTCGCCATGAAGGACGCGCCGACGGGCTTGGTCGACGACGCGCTCTCCCAGTGCGCGGAAGTGGCTGATTCGCTGCTGGAGCTGCGGTTCGGTGGCGAGCTGCAGGACTGCGTCATGGGCGTAGCCGAGCACATCCTCAGCGATGCGGATGAGGTGCCTGTACGGCAGCCTCCGGTCCTGGTTCCTCCGTGCGTAGGTGATTCGAACCAGGCGCTTCTTCGCCATGCGCGTGTGGTCGGAGAACACCAGCCCGGACACACGCTCGGCTGCGCGATGAAGCAGCCTCGTCAGCACCCGGATGACGTCCCACAACAGCCCGGAATCCGTGGGCTCGAGGATGTTGGCATCCACGTCGGTCGAGTCGGACCGCATTCGGGCGCAGCTCTCGACACCGGTGTCGATCGCATGAGTGACGAGCTGCCGGTTGATCTTCTCCCACGTCTCCGGCCTGACCCTGGCGAGGTTCTGCTGCAACGTGGCTCGTCGCGGAGCTCTTTCCCCCAGACCGAGGCCGCAGAAGGCGCGGTAGCTCGCAGAGTCCACCAGGTGAAAGGCCAGCTCCTCGTAGGTGAACCCCCGCAGCTGCTTCAGGAGCCCCACCCGGAGAACCTGGGCCCCGGTCATCCCCGGCGCGCCAACGTCGGTTCGGCGACCCTGCACCAAGTCATCCATGACGAGCTCGGCCAGCTCCGGGATACTGCCGAGCAAGCGGCTCATCGCCGCCAGTTCTTTGGCGTGAACGTGGTCCACTCTTCTGGGGACCAAGAACAGCTGTTGATTCCGAGGTCTGCGCATCCTTCCTCCTCCCTGGGAACGCTGATGAACAGCGAACCCGTGTAGGTTTTTCGCAACCTGATGATCGCATGATCATCACGGAACGAGGAAGGACCGCGCAGCCTCTTTTCAGCTTTCGAGGCTACTTTCTGATTCTCGGATGGAAGTTAGCTAGAACATCACCACGGTCAGCAAGAACTGCGCCACGGCGAAGCTCACCATCGCGGCCGAGGCGGCGACGCGCCAGTCGCCGGCCGGGGGCACGTCGAGGCCGGGATGAGCGGCGCGCGCGGGCGCGGGATCGAGGGTGAAGGCTTCGGCGTCGACGAACCACCACTGCGCCACGTCGTCGGTGGGCTGGCGCGCTCCGAGCTCGCCCCACTCGGGCAGCTCCGGCAGGGTGTAGCCGTCGGGCAGGGTGAAGGACTCGAGCTCCTCGGACGGGTCGTCGATGCCGTCGACATCCCAGGTGGGCAGGCGCTCGTCGAGGTCGGCGAGGCCGGACACGTCACGGGTGATCGGCAGGTTCGCGGGCTCGGGCGGCTCCAGAAGCTCGTCCATCCAGGCGTTGATGCTCACGGTCCCTCCCACGTTCGCGCGACGTTTAAGGTTCGTAAGGCTGCGGTGCCAACCCACGTCAGGATCGCATCAGCCGATGCGCACGTCCCAAGCCCCGCCCTGCTGTTCGATCTCGATGCCGACGCTCAGGAATCGCTGGACGATCGCGGCGTTGGTTGGCGTGTGCGGGTCGGGCTCGAGCGTGCGGAAGCGCCCCCCACCGGCGAGGGCCATGGGCAGCAGGAGCTGATCGGCGGTGTGCACGCCGACGGGCACATCGGCGTCGATCCACGCGCGGGCCCGGCGCGCCACGCCTCGGGCAACCGCCTCGGCGCGAACGCCCTTGCTGCCAAAGCCGGTGAACAGCTCGGTCGCATGCTCGCAGCTGACCTCGACCATCAAGACATTGCCCGGGCCGGTGGGCTTGTCGATCTCCAGGACGCGGCCGTAGCTCTTTCCAAGCTGAAGTTCGTCGCCCACGATCTGCAGCTCCCGTCGCCCGATCTTGCGGGGCAGCGCCGAGACCACCGCAAGCGGCTGGATGGAGCCCAGGTGGCCGCGCCGGATCAGGTCCAGGCGCTTCAGCGGTGCCGGGGTGATGCGGGCGCGGATCTCGCCGCCGCCCGCCGGGTAGAAGCCCCAGCGCACCAGCTCGAGCTCCAGGCTGGGACCGATGCGCCCGAGCAGCGGCGCGAACACCCGGTCCAGGTAGTGGAAGGGCGGGCTGTTCGAGTTGTGGGTGCCGCCGCGCAGGGTGAGCGAGCTGGGGCTGCTCGCCATCATCAGGGGCGGCAGCAGCGTCTGCAGGACCAGGTTGGCGCTGCCCGCCGTGCCGATCGAGAAGGTGTAGTCCCCGGGCACCACGGCGCCTGGACGAAACACGATCTCGGTCGAGCGCATCGCGGCCCCGTCCACGGTTCCCCCACAGATGGCCGCTGCCGCCAGCACCGCGGTCAGGTGCTGGCGGGCCAGGCCCGGCTTGCTGCGCTTGGCCCGGATGCTGTGCAGCCGAACGGGCGTGCCCGTCACGATGGACAGGGCCAGCGAGCTGCGCAGCACCTGGCCTCCGCCTTCGCCGATGCTTCCGTCGATGGTGAGCATGGCCCCTACCCCTTCACGCACACGACCTGCTTGAGGGTGTGGACCACCTCGACCAGGTCGGACTGGGCGGCCATGACCGCGTCGATGTCCTTGTAGGCCATCGGCGTCTCGTCGATGACGGCCGCGTCCTTGCGGCACTCGACCCCCTTCGTGGCCTCGACGTGGTCGGCGACCGTGAACAGCTTCTTGGCCTTGGTGCGCGACATCTTGCGGCCGGCCCCGTGGCTGCAGGAGTGGAAGGACTCGGCGTTGCCGCGGCCTCGCACGATGTACGAGCGCGCGCCCATCGAGCCCGGGATGATGCCCATCTGGCCCTCACGCGCACTC
Organism: Myxococcota bacterium; assembly: GCA_965216925.1. Classification (GTDB taxonomy): domain Bacteria; phylum Myxococcota_A; class UBA796; order UBA796; genus CAYYHT01. The sequence continues at coordinate 1,145,200 of CBDCGT010000002.1, forward strand.
ACGGCCCCCTTGCGGGTGACGAAGACGCGCTCGCCATAGTGCTCCTCTTCTTGCACGTAGTTGTGGTGGCAGTTCACCGCGACCTCGTCGGTGGCGAAGCTACGGCCCAGCTCGTGCTGGAAGGCGCCCATGGTCGCCGCCATCATGACCTCACGGTTGGTGCGCGCGAAGCGCTGCGCCCAGCCTACAGCCTGCACGTAGTCGTCCATGTGCTCGGTGCCCTCCTGGAAGTAGGCCAGGTCCTCGTCGGGCAGGTTGGCCAGGTGGGCGCGCATGTCGTTCTTCGCCAGGTTGATGAAGTACGAGCCGATACGGTTGCCGACCCCGCGCGAGCCGCTGTGCAGCATGACCCACACACGGTCCGCCTCGTCGAGGCACACCTCGATGAAGTGGTTGCCCGTGCCCAGCGTGCCCAGGTGCGCGACGTTGTTGCTCGAGCGGATCTTCTTGTGCTTGTCGCAGATCACGTCGAAGTCGTGGCGCAGCTTCTTCCAGCCGTCCTCGACGACCGCCGGCAGGCGCTTGCCCCAGGCTCCGCGGTCGTTGCGACGCCCGTTGTCGGTGCGCCCGTGCGGCACGGCTCGCTCGATGGCCCGGCGCACGCCCGCCAGGTTGTCCGGCAGGTCGCTGGCGTGCAGCGAGGTGCGCGCAGCCATCATGCCGCAGCCGATGTCCACGCCCACCGCCGCCGGGATGATGGCGCCCTTGGTGGGAATCACCGACCCCACGGTGGCACCCCAGCCCAGGTGCACGTCCGGCATGGCCGCGACCCACTTGTGCACGAACGGCATCGAGGCCACGTTGGCCAGCTGCGCTCGCGCCTGATCCTCGACGGGCACGCCCTTGACCCAGGCCTTGATGAGGCCCTTGCCGTCGTTGCCCTCGAACTGCTCGTAGTTGCTGCTCACGATGAACCTCACAGGTTGCGGTTGCGATGGAGCAAAGCAGAGACCGTGCCAAGCGCTGCGCGACGGGGCAACGCCGATAATTATGGGGAGGTCGATGTCTGTATTATGAATGGAGATAAGAAAATGTGCTGGCAATATCGCATGATATAAATCTCATCATGCCGCTCACCGTCATCGGCCTCCTGGGCACCCAGCTCGACCGCGGTCAGTCCGTCCGCCGCTGGGAGCGCTGGCGGCCGACGGTCAGCATTGCCCAGCACGACGACCTGCTGGTCGACCGCTTCGTGCTGCTGTACCCGCCCGAGCGCGACGAGCTCGCCCAGCAGGTGATCGACGACATGGGCCGGGTGTCGCCCGAGACCGACTTCGTGCTCGAGCCGCTGCCGCTGACCGATCCCTGGGACTTCCAGGAGGTCTACGGTGCGCTCGCCGACTTTGCGCATTCCTTCGACTTCGACGAGGACCATGAGTACTGGGTGCACATCAGCACGGGCAGCCACGTGGCGCAGATCTGCCTGTTCTTGCTCACCGAGACGCGCCACTTCCCCGGCAAGCTGCTGCAGACGGGTCCCCCGCGTCGCGGAACGGGCAGCGCGGCGGGCACGTGGTCGGTCATCGATCTGGACCTCGCGCGCTACGACCGCATCGCCGACCGCTTCGCCAAGGCGGGGGCCGATGCTCGCTCGTTTCTCAAGGCGGGCATCGACACGCGCAGCCCCTCGTTCAACCGCCTCATCGAGCGCGTCGAGCAGGTGGCGGTGCACTCCGATGCGCCCATTCTGCTCACCGGCCCCACCGGCGCGGGCAAGACCCAGCTGGCCCGGCAGATCCACGGGCTCAAGCGCGAACGTCGACTGGTGGCTGGGCCGCTGGTGTCGGTGAACTGCGCCACCCTGCGAGGCGACTCGGCCACCAGCGCGCTGTTCGGCCACACGCGGGGTGCCTTCACCGGCGCCGAGCGCGAGCGCGCCGGCCTGTTGCGCAGCGCCGACGGCGGGGTGCTGTTCCTGGACGAGGTGGGCGAGCTCGGTCCCGACGAACAGGCCTTGCTGCTCACCGCGATCGAGAAGAAGCGCTGGCTGCCGGTGGGCTCGGATCGTGAGGTGCACAGCGACTTCCTGCTCATCGCCGGCAGCAACCGGGACCTGCGAGCCGAGGTGCGCGCTGGGCGATTTCGCGAAGACCTTCTCGCGCGCATCGACCTGTGGCACTTCGAGCTGCCGGGGCTCGCGGATCGGCCCGAGGACATCGAGCCCAATCTCGACTTCGAGCTGGCCCAGTGGACGGCGCGAACCGGGCGCCGGGTGGCGTTCAACCGCGAGGCCCGGGCGCGCTACCTCGCGTTTGCGACGGGCCCCGAGGGCCGCTGGACCGCCAACTTCCGCGACCTGAACGCGAGTGTGACCCGCATGGCCACCCTGGCCGGCGGGCAGCGCATCGACGGGGTGCTCGTCGACGAGGAGCTGGCCCGTCTGAGGCGGGCCTGGCGCGCGCAGGGTGAGCCCGGGCCCACGCGGGTTCAGCGTGTGCTGGGGGTGAGCGACGCGGCGGCGCTCGATCGCTTCGATCGGGTGCAGCTCGAGGACGTGCTCGACGTCTGCGCGCGCTCGCCCAGCATGTCGGCCGCCGGCAGGGTGCTGTTTGCGGAGTCGCTGAAGCAGCGAACGAGCAAGAACGACGCGGATCGGCTTCGCAAGTACCTGCTGCGCTTCGGGTTGAGCTGGGGGCAGGTCGGGCCGTGAATCTGCGGATTGGCTATTGGGTTGAGTCAGAAGTCGGCTCGACAACAGCGGCGTCACCTCCCCTTCATGCGCTGCAGCATCGCGCCGACCCGCCGCAGCAGCTGCTGCTTCTCGTTGCCGCCTGGCAGCTCGATGAGGTCGAGCACCGCCAACGCTTCACCCGCCGAGCCCTGGGCGATGCGGAAGTGGTTGCGGCCCGGCTTTCCGCCGCGGCTCAGCCCCTCCGCGACATTGAGCACCACGCTGTCGGCGGCGCGTGTGCCTTGGTCTCGGAGGTGGGCGGTGCCCGTCGGCCAGTCAGATTGCCGCATCCAGCGCGCCACCGCGACTGAGAGGCGGTAGACATCCATCTTCTCGAAGGCAAAGTCGTAAGGCATCTCGATTCTCCCTGAAGGCCGGGGGTTCGGGGGGCCGGCCCTGCACCCCCGGCGCGCAGCGAGGGTCGGTCCCCCGAAACTCTGGCCGGCTGGAGTCGAGAGGTTGGACGGCGGATTCGAAGCGCGGCGGTCGATTCTCGGTCTCGAGGTCGACTGCTCGGTCTCGAGCTCGGTCTCGAGGTCGACTGCTCGGTCTCGAGGTCGATTTCTCCGTCTCGAGTTCCGTCTCGGCGAGAACGCCTTCGACTTCGACTACGACGCCGAGCGCGAACTCGAACGTCGTCCTCGAACGCGCGCACCCACAAGGAGAAGCGCCAGACCACGGACCGAGGATCTGAAGCGGACTTCGGACTCAACCCACTAAGGCTGTGCGTCCGGAGGGGTGCTCGTGTTGCCAGACCCCATGGCCGGTCCGTGACTGGGATGCTCGGCAGGGAGGGGGGCGAGCTCGGGCTCGGGGGTGGCGGCGCGCGCCTCGGCGAGCCGGGCGAGGTCGGCGGGTGAGATGCGTCGGCTGCGGAAGCCCACGACTTCGGCGTTCTTGGTGCGCTTCCACGTCAGGGACACGGTATCGAGCTCGCCGGGGGGGCCGCTGGCGGGCAGGCGGATGCGGCCCCGCCAGGGAACATGCGCGCTGCCGTCGGGCTGCACCTCGATGAGGTCCATCAGGTCCATGGCGCCTTCGCCGGTGCCACCACGCGCGACCAGGGTGATGGGTGCGCCGGCCTCGCTCAGGCCTTCGTGGCTCACCAGCTCGGCGCCGGGGCCGGCCATGCGACGGGCGAGCGCCGCGGTGCGGTCTTCGCCGGGGATGGGCTGCAGCCAGCGACGCAGCTCGAGCGCCGCGGGGCCCTCGAGCGCCCAGGTGATCTCGCCGTCGCTGCGGCCCACACGCCAGACCCCGCGCACGAATGGGGTGCGCTCGACGCCAGGCCCGATGGCGGGCACGTCCAGGAACTCGGTGCGGATCTCGAAGGGGGCGCAGACCGTGCAGCCGGGGTCGATCCAGCGCTCCTCGTCTTGCCAGTGAACCCGCACGAGCGCGTGGGTGTAGCCCGCCAGGCTGGTGTCGCCGCCGGGCCCGGCGGTGGTGGGGCGCACCAGCGCCCAGCCGGCCTGCATGCGCGCCTGAACCAGCTGCAGCCGCAAGATGAGCGCGGCCTCGACCGGGGTCACGACCCGCGACTTGCGCGCCTTGACCAGACGCCTCGGAAACAGCGGGTCACCAGGGAGCTCGGCAACCTGGGCGCGCTCCCACAGGGCTGGCCGGAGCTGCTCGGCGAGGTCCCAGCCGGACTCCTTGCGCTTGAGGTACAGGGGCAAGGCGGGCTCGGGGATGGACATGTCCAGGAAGCGGCGCTCGAGGGCCTTGGTCAGTGGCTCCCGGCCAGGAATGACCGTCTGCAGGTTGAGCTCCTTGAGCCACCACGCGTCGAGCCGCGTCTCCCAGCCCAGCACGCCCTCGCGAGCCACCACGTCGTAGCCGTCCAGGCGCACACCGGGCGGGGGCTGCGGGGCCTCGCCATGGGTCGCCGCGTCGGGCTGCGTCCAGCCCACGGTCAGCTGCACCGCCGCCGCCGCCGGAGGCAGCACCAGGGCCAGGCCATCGACGCGCTCGCGCCAGGTCACCCCGCTGCTGGCGGGCTCGATGGCCACCTCGACCTCGGCGCGGTCGCGGGGCATCTCGACCCAGAAGGCACGGGCGACCGGATGCGCGCCAAAGCTGTACTGCTGCTGCACGTAGGTGGTGGCGCCGCCACCGGGGTACAGCAGCCGCTGCACGTCGCCGGGCGGCGCGTCGATGATCTCGGTGTGCACGAGGCCCACCACGGGCTCGGGTCCGACGTCCATGTTGCCGGGGTGCGCCAGCGGCATCGAGGTCTCTGCGTCGGCCCACAGCGCGACCTCACGGCCGTCGATCTCCCCCAGACCGACGGTGTCGGGGCCGCCCTTGGCCAACGCCACCACCGTGCGCGCGAAGCCGCGGTCGTCGGCGGCTCCGCGGGCCAGGGCGGCGTCGCCCGAGACCGGCTCGGCGCCGTCGACACCCCGTGGAATCAGGGTCAGGCCGGTGGCGGCGGTGAGCGCGTCGAGCGCCGAGAGGCCGTTCTGCTCGGTGACGGCGGCCACCGGCGGGGTGTCCCCCGTCTTGAGGTAGACCACCGCGTCGGGTCCGGGCTTGGACGCCCAGAACTGGCTGCCGTCGCGCTCCATGGCCACCGACGCGAAGGTCAGCCCCTTCTTGGGGGCCTGCAGCTCGGCGTACAAGGCGCCCTCGGGCTCGAAGCGGTAGGCCCCGCCCTGGGTGTGCTCGAGGGTGAAGCGCAGCCGCACCCGGTCGCCGCGCACCAGCTCGGGCACGTGAAGCCGCGCCACACCGATGTCGTCGAGCCCGCGGGACTCCAGCGTCCAGCGGCTGGTGGGCAGCTTGGACTTCACCCCGTCCGAGAACTTCACCCGGGCGTCGTGCTCGCGCAGGTGCACCCCCTGGGGAAGCACCACGTCGACGGTGTCGCAGTCGCCGGTGGCCACCACCACGGCGCTGGCCTCTTCGAGCCAGCCCGTCGGCGTGGGCTGCACCGAGACCGCCAGGGTCTCGACCACACAGACGGCCGCCAGCTCCAGCAGGCTCATGGCTCGCTCGCCTCTTGCTTCTGCAGTCGGTTGAGGCGTCGATGGGCCTTGAGGTACTCCTCTTTGAGCATCTTGGGCAGCCCGCCGGGGGTGCCGCTTCCCCAGGCCACCACGGCTGCCGGATCGACCACGGTCCACGAGCGCAGCACCCGCCGCATCGCCTTGCGCACCTGGGGCGCCTCGTCGCGCAGAAAGGCGGTGAGCACCGTGTGCACCGCCTCGCTCTGGGGCTCCTCGACGAAGGCCACGGTGCGGCTCTTCATGCGCTCGCGTAGCGGTGCCGCCGCGGGGCCTTCGATGGGCACGGGCAGCCAGGCCATCGCGGCCATCACCACGGCCCGGCGCGGGGCGGCGTGGGAGGCGTTCTTGCCGATTGCAACCAGGCGACCGACGTCGACGGCGCCGCACAACACGGCCGGACCGAGCACGTTCCAGCCCAGGGCGTCGGCGGTGCCGGTGTCGTCGGTGCGAGACAGCCAGTCGATCGCGATGTCTGCAACGTCGGCGGGGGCGTCGGGCAGCATGGCGGCCAGCAGCCCCACGGCCACGATACCGTCTTCCCAGGCCGAGCGAAACAGCTGCGCCAGCTCGTCTTCGCTGTCGAGGGTGGGCGGCGAGTCTTGCCAGGCGGCCGCTGCGATGCGCGCGATCTCGCCGTCGGGCACGCCGCGCGCGCCCTTGAGGCTGCGCAGCTCCTTGCCGCGCGTTCGGGCCAGACGGTCGTTGGCCATCGCCTGCAGGGTCTCTGAGATGGTCTCGGCGTCCATTAGTCTTCCAGAAAGGTGTCGATGGCCTGGGCCAGGCGCTCGGGCTGGTCGTGGTGCACCAGGTGACCCGCCCCGCCGATGCTCTGTAGCCTTGCGTGGGCGAAGGCGTCGGCCCGCTCCGTCACACCCGGGAAGCGAAACACGCTGTCGGCGCCGTCGATCAGCAGCGTCGGCGCGGTGATGGCAGCCGCGAACTGGCGGTACTCGGCCCACGAGTAGGGCTTGGGGGAGCGGGCCCGATGCAGTGGATCCCAGGTCCACACCAGGCCGCCGGTGACGGGCCGGGTGCTGCGCTCCACCATGGCCCTGGCGGTGGCGTGGGCGATGTTCGGGTTGAAGCGCAGGATCTTGGCCACGCCGGCGTCGATGTCGGCGAAGGGCGCGTGCACGGGCGGCTTCGCCAGTCCGTCCAAGAAGCTGCGCGCGGCTCGAACCGCGCTGCCGGTGGTGTCGGGCGGTCCCAGGCCCTCCACCAGGATCAGGCGGCGCACCATCTCGGGCCGCGTGCCCGCGAACAGCGTGGCGACCGAGCCGCCCATCGAGTGACCCAGCAGGTCGACCGGGCCGCCGATGTGCCGCACCAGGGCATCGAGGTCACGCACGTAGTCGTAAAAGTGGTAGAAGCCGCCGGCGCCCACGTGCCCCGACAGCCCGTGTCCGCGCTGATCCGGAGCGAGCACCCTTCGGCTCAGGCGCGTGGCGACGGCGTCCCAGGCCATGCCCTGCTCCAAGAAGCCGTGCAGCACCACCAGAGGCGTGCCCGTGGCGTCTGGCTGCCACTCGCACACGCACAGCTCGACGCCGCGCTCGGGGGCCGGCAGCCTCCACTGCTTCATGCGTCCCAGCCCAGGCGCAGGCCAGCCTTCAGGTTGCCCGAGAGCTTGTGCGACAGCCGCAGGCCCAGGCGGCTGCTGGACACGGCGTGGGTGTAGCACCCGCCCATGACCACCCGTCCGCGGTTGTCGCGTCCCCGCCACGGCGTGCTGGTGTACTCGAAGACGCCGCCGCTCGCGCTGAACAGCCCCGCGTCGCCGTGGGCACCGAATGCCCGGGCCGGAAGCGGGTGGGGGACCCCCGCCTCGCTGGTCACCGACAGGCCCTTGCGCCAGAAGTCACCCCAGGGCCAGCGGCGTCCGTCGATGCCGCGCGCGGCCTTCTCCCACTCGTCGGCGGTGGGCAGCCTGGCGCCGGCCCAGGCCACGTAGGCCTCGGCGTCCTCGGGCCAGATGCCGTAGATCGGGGCGTCGCCCAGGTGATGCGGCATGACGCGGGCAGCCCCCCAGTGGGCCAGGTAGTTGGCGTCGATGCGGTCGTCGGGCACGGCTTGCAGGAAGGCGCTCCACTCGCGATGGCTGACCGGCGCTCGGGCGATCCAGCACGGCCGGGCCAGGTGCCGGATGATGAGCGGGCGCTCGTCGGAGCGGCCATCGCCGCCGGACACGTAGTTTCCGCGTGGGATGCGGACCCGCTCGCCCTCGTAGACGACCGGCATGGCCCCTACCCGGCCCACCAGGAAGGCGCGCATGGCGTTGCTGATGTGCAGCCCGCTCAGCTCGTCGGGGCCCTGGCCCTGGTTGGCGAGCAGGCGCGGCGCGATGTGGCTGGCCACCAGGAACTCGTAGACGCTGCGGTGCCCGAAGCGCATTCGGCCGTCGAGGTCGGTGACCATCAGTGCTCGGCGCAGCTCGCCGGGAACCTCGGCCTGGGCCACGTCGGCCCGGCTGAAGCTCGCTCCCTCAGACGAGAAGCGGTTGTCGCGGAACGCACGCCAGGACAGCTCGATCAGGCGGTCGATGGCGGCGTCGTGCCCCGGCCCGGTGTCGAGCACCAGGCGAATCCATGCGTCGAACAGGCCCCAGGGCTGAATGGGGCGACCCGGCTCGATGTGCCGCCAGGCGGCCTCGGCGACGTTGAGCAGCAGCGGGCTGGTGGCCAGTCGCTCCAGCCCTTCGACCGACGACAGCAGCTCCCGCCCGCCGCGGCGCTCACCCAGCATGCGGCGCACGTGGTCGAGGGGCACCGGGTCGATGCGCAGCAGGCGCACGCGCGCATCGTCCATGACGTCGATCTGGTCGGGCTCGGGCTCGGACGCGTCGGTGCGGAAGTGCCCGGGTCGCGACGTGAGCACCCAGCGCGGTCCGGCCGCAGAGATGACCTCGCGAAAGAACTCGTCGAAGCCGGCCTGACCAGGGCGGGCCACCTCGTCCAGCCCGTCGAGCAGCAGCACCCGGTCGCCGCGACGCGCTTCGGCCAGCCTGGCAGGCCCCACGGCGCGGGTGAGTCCCTCTTCGACCGTGGGCAGGCGCGCGACCTGCCGCAGCGGCACCACCGAGCACGCAGAGGCCCCGCTGGGCGGTGATGCGGCCAGGGCGTTGCACAGCGTGGTCTTGCCCGAGCCAAAGGCGCCCAGCACCACCAGACCCTGGGCGTTGGCGTCGGTCAGGTGGGCGGTCACGGCGTCGAAGAGCCGCCCGGCGGGACGCCGCTCGACCTCCGCTCCGGCCAGCAACAACTCGGTGGCGGTGAGCGCGATGTCCATCGAGCCGCGGGTAACCCGGCCCCCTACTCGACCCACCATAGGTGCTGCAGCTCGTCGCCCCACAGGCGCCACGGAACCCGCGGTGCATCGGTGGCAATGCCCGGGGTTGCGTTGCGCGGCACTCCTGCTGCCCTGAACACCAACTTGATCTGGAACGGTCCGTCGCCCGGAGGAGCCTCGTCGAGTGCGCTCCGGGTGCAGCGCTGCACGGTCTCGTTGCCCCCCTCCAGCTGCACGCTACGAATCCAGCCGCCCAGGGCCTCGCCCCTCGCGCGCACGGTTCCAGTGCCCAGGGAAGGGTCCGCCGCCTGGCGCACGCACCGTACGGCATGTGCGGCGACACCCGAACGCCATGGGTCGACCCGGCTCCCCGGTCCCTCGGGCACGGCCTCGACAGGCTTGGCCAGCGACCAGGCGTAGGACTCGGCCGCGAAGGCGAGGGCGGCGGCATCGAGCTGCTGGGGGGTCGTGACGGTGGCGTGGCAGGCCTGGGGCCGGCTCACCAGGCCCGTGGGCATGGGGCCGCGCCAGGAACTCATCGCCGCCCACCGGTCGCCGACGTCGATGCGGAGCTCCTGGGCGCCGGCCTGGCCCAGGCCGCGCAGCGTGGCCATCAGGACATCGGCCGGCAGCCCCGGCTCGGGCGTGATCACCCAGGCCGGGATGGCCAGGGGACCGAGATCACGCTGGAGCTCGGCGGGCCACGTGTTCACGGCGTCGCGGTGCAGCTTGGCGGTGGCCAGGCAGCCGTCCTGGGCACGGCCCGGCACCAGGGGCGCGGCTGGCCACTCCACCTGGCCAGCGACACAGGCCTTCTCGCGTCGCGCATCGGCGGTGCCTTGGCGCTGGCAAGCCCCAGGATCGGACAGGCCTTGCGGCTGCAAGCGCCGGTCGGCCAGCGACTGGGCCGACAACCACTCGGGCTCGCCATAGCCGGGCCACGCACCGAACCACATGGGCTGCGCGTCCAGCCACATCGCGCCGGTTCCGCTTGTGCGGATGTGCACCGCTCCGATGGCGGGCTGAGCGTGATCCCCGAGCAGCGACCAGCCGGCGGTGCGCGTGGTGAGCACACGAACCGGGTCGCCCTGTTCGGTCAGGCCGATCCACAGCTCGTCGGAGGAGGGCAGGCTGGCCAGCAGCAGCAGCACCTCGATGCTCGGGGTGTTCGGCGCCACCTCGACCAGCCACCGCACCCGCGTGGAGCCCTCGAAGCGCACCCGGTCGCTCGCGTCGCGCGCCGCCACCTGCACCGGCGCGACCGTGTTGCCGATGGCGTTGTACAGCAAGGCCCCGGGCTCGCCGATCTCGCGGCCGTTCAGGGCGAGGTGGCCGTGCTCGTCCAGGCGCACCACCTCGACCACCGGCAGCACGGCCGGCGTCTCGGCTGGATGCGCGAGCGCGAGCGCGGCGGGGCTGCGGTCGACGGGGGGAGGCTCGGCCAGGAAGCGCAGGCAGTACTCCAGCGTCTCGCAGCTGCCGTAGCCATCCAGGCAGTCGATGGCGCCGCGGCGGCCGGCGCGCCACCCCTCGCAGGCGTCGATGTGGGGCTTCGCCATGGACTCGATGCCGCAGCTCGCCACCTCGCGCTGCAGCACGCCGCAAGCGTTGGGCGAGGTCAGCGGCTGCCAGGGCTGCTTGGCCACGTCGGTGATGCAGGTCGCCCACGCGTCGCACCCCTCGAGGGGGCTGCATGCGGCCAGCTCGGCCTCGCGGTCCTGGTACAGGGTGCACTGCTCGGCCAGGGTGCTCGGCGACAAGGGCATGTAGACGTCGCCCGTCGCCCGAGCCACCTCGTCGACACACTGCCATCGCCGGCTCTCGAGCTCGGCGCACGCCCCGTGGAGCGGCTTGCTGTCGGTGGCACAGCCGCCAGAGAGCAGCACCAGGAGCGGGAACAGGGTCATCGTTGCGTCTAGGACAACACGCCATGGCCCATCGTTCCAGCTCGGGTGTGCAGAAAGTGCTTGCGGCTCGAGGCGGTTGTCCCTTAGAAAGTGAGCACTCACTAACAAATTGGTTAGTGAGCAATCACTTACCAGCGGAGAGAACATGGCGAGGCCGCGCCAGTTCAGCGACGAGGACATCCTGGCCACCGCGCGCGAGTGCTTCTTGAGCCACGGGCCCGGGGTGTCCACCACGCACATCGCCGGCGAGCTGGGCATGTCCCAGGCAGCGCTCTTCAAGCGCTTTGGCACCAAGGAAGATCTGATGATCGCCGCGCTGCTCCCCAAAGACCCGGTGGCGTGGGTCGCGCTGCTCGACGGCGGGCCCGACCCCCAGCGGTCCGTTCAAGACCAGCTGCACGACGTGGCGCTCGCCGCGCTGTCCAACTTTGGCCGGGTGATGCCCTGCTTCGCCACGCTCAAGGCTGGTGGCGTCGAGCCGTCTGCGCTGATGAAGCGCTTCGACGTGCCCCCGCCGCTGCGGGCTCAGCTCGCGCTGGCGCGCTGGTTCGAGGCGGCGCGCGACCAGGGCCGTGTGCAGACGACCGACCCGGGCAGCCTGGCCATGCTCTTTCTTTCGGCGATGCACAGCCGGAGCATTCTTCGCCACATCCTGGGCGTCGCCGTGGGCACCGACGAAGACTATGTGCGCGGCGTGCTGTCCAATCTGTGGAACGGCCTGGCCCCCAGGGGGGCGTCATGAACGGCATCCTGGCCCTGTTCCTGCTCGCTTCGCCGGCGCTTGCCGAGCAGCCGTGGTGGCAAGATCTCGGTGACCCCGGACTTCAGGCGGTGATCGACGAGGGCTTGTCCAACAACGGCGACCTCGAGGCGGCCTGGGAGCGCGTCGCCGCCAGCGAGGCGCTGGCTCGGCAGGCGTGGTCACCGCTTCTGCCGTCGGCCAGCGCCACCTTCCAGCACTCGGTGAGCCGGCGCGACGCCGTGGGCCGAGGCTTCGGTGTGAGCTTCGGCCAGCCCGATCCCGACGCCCCCAAGGGCTACAACTCGGGCCAGTACGGACTGCAGGCCCAGTGGAACGTCGATCTCTTCGGCCGCAGCTACGCGGCGATGCGGGCCAGCCGACTGGACGCTCAGGCGGCTGCGGGCGACCGCGACGCCGCCGCCGCCAGCCTGGCCGTGCGCATCGCGAGCACCTGGTACGACCTGGTGGCGGTCGAGCAGCGCATCGACATCGTTCGCGCCCAGCTCGCGACCCAGGAACGCGTGCTCGAGGTCACCGAGCTGCGCTTCGAGGGCGCCGATGCCACCGGCCTGGACGTGCTGCAGCAGCGCCAGCAGCTGGCCACGGTGCGCACCCTGCTGCCGCCGCTCGTGGCGACTCAGCAGGTGCTGCAGCAGCAGCTCGCGGTGCTGCTGGGGCGCGACCCGCTGCAGGCCGATCTGCCCGACCGTCCAACGGCGCTCCCCGAGCTGCCGCCGCTCGATATGGCGGTGCCCGAAGACCTGCTGCAGCGGCGCCCCGACCTGCTGGCCAACGACAAGCGTGTCGATGCGGCTGGGGCGCGGCGGTACAGCACGCTGGCCGGAGGGCTGCCCGCGGTGTCGGCCTCGGCGTCGACCCAGACCCAGTACAACGACCTCAACGAAGACTACGAGATCACCGAGTTCGACACCTGGCAGGTGGGTGTGGCCGCCACGGTGCCCATCTTCAACGGCGGACGGGTGTTCGAGGGCTACCGCGCGTCTCGAGCGCAGAAGCTGGCCGCCGAGCGAACCCTCGAGCAGTCGCAGCTGGTCGCGCGGGCCGAGATCACCGGAGCGCTCGCCCGCGAAGAGCAGCAGCGCGCCTACGTCTCAGCGGTGCAAGACCAGGTCGACGCCGCAGTGCTCACCTCCGAGCAGGCGCGCAGCCGCTATCGAACCGGAAACGCCCAGTACCTGCAGGTGCTGACCTCCACCAACAACGAGCTGTCGGCACAGCTCAACGCCGTCAGCGCGCAGCGCGATCTGCTGGCCATCCACATCGATCTTCACGACGCGCTGGGCGGAAGCTGGACTTCCGACCTGGGCGAGAGGGCCTCCCGATGAGTGAACCCACCGATTCCCCACCGCCGCAGTCCATCGCGATCAAGGTGCTCACGCGCGTCGTGCTTCCCGTGGCCATCGTGGCCATGGGCCTGCTGTGCGCCGTCACCCTGGTCAAGCTCAAGCCCGTCGCCGAGCGCGCCGAGCCCCCGCCCAGGGTGGCCACCGTCGAGGTCATCGATCCGCAGTCGGGCACGGCCACCGCTCAGGTGGTGGCCACGGGCACGGTCACGGCGTCGCAGCAGGTCATGCTGTCGCCCGAAGTGGCCGGCAAGCTCACGTGGGTGAGCCCGCAGCTCCGGCCGGGTGGCCGGTTCGCCAAGGGCAAGGCCCTGGCCAAGGTCGACCCCCGCGACTACGAGATCGCCGTCGCCCAAGAGAAGAGCCGGGTCAAGCAGGCCGAGCTGGAGTATGAGCTCGAGCTGGGTCGGCAGCAGGTCGCCGCCAAGGAATACGCGCTGCTGGGCGAGGGGGCCGACAACGCGCTGGCCCTTCGCAAGCCGCACCTGAAGCTGTCCGAGCAAAACCTCGAGGCCGCCCGGGCCTCGCTGCGGCGCGCCGAGCTCAACCTGCAGCGCACCTCGCTCACCGCGCCCTTCGACGCGGTCGTGGTGGCCGAGAACGTCGACCTCGGCCAGGTGGTCGGAGGTGGCACCCAGGTGGCGTCCCTGGTGGGCACCGAGCGCTTTCGCATCACCGTCGACGTGCCCGTGCACCAGCTCGCCAAGATCGTGGTGCCCAAGGATGGCGCGGACGGCTCGCTCGCGCAGGTGGTGCACGAGCAGGGCGAGCGCAAGATCACCCGCATCGGACGTGTCATCGGCACCGGCGGCCAGCTCGATCCGGCCACCCGCACCGCCCAGGTGCTCATCGCCGTCGATGACCCGCTCGACCCGCCCGAGGGCAGCGAGCCCCTGTGGGCCGGCGCCTACGTGACGGTTCGCATCGCCGGCGACGCCCTGCCCGAGGTCACCCCGCTGCCCCGCGAGGCGCTGCACGAGGGTCGCTACGTGTGGGTGGCCGACAAAGACCGGACGCTGCGAAAGCGCACCGTCGCCGTCGAGTGGTCCGACGGCGACTCGGTGTACCTCGCGGGTGGGCTCCAGCCCGGCGATCGGGTGGTTGTCTCTCCTCTGCCCATGCCCATCGATGGCATGCCGCTGAGCGTCCGGCTCGCAGCCCAGGGTGACGGCGCCGGCACGGGTGGGAGGTCGGAGCGATGAGCACCGAGCGCGACGACAACATCGGCGCTTGGGTCTACACGGCCATCGGCTGGTTCGCGCACAACACGGTGGCGGCCAACCTGCTGATGGTGATCGTGCTGGTGGCCGGCTTTGCGGGCCTGGCCTCGGTCAAACAAGAGATCTTCCCCGAGTTCACCCTCGACGTCGTCACGGTGGGCGTGCCCTACCCGGGCGCCAGCCCCACCGACGTCGAGCAGGGCATCGTGTTGGCGGTCGAAGAGGCCGTGCGCGGCATCGACGGCGTCAAGCGGGTCACGTCGACCGCCCAGGAGGGCGGCGCGGCGGTCAGTGTCGAGCTCATCCTGGGCACCGATGGCAACAAGGCCCTGCAAGACATCAAGGCCGCGGTCGACCGGGTGACGAGCTTCCCCGAAGAGGCCGAGAAGGCCAATGTCGTGCTGGCGTCCCGCAAGCGGTCCGTCGTGAGCTTGATCATCACGGCAGAGGGCCACGAAGACCTCGATGCGCTGCATGCCGTGGCCGAGGATGCGCGTGCTCGCATGCTCGAGCGCGACGACATCACCCAGGTCGATCTCTTTGGCGTGCCGCCGCTCGAGGTGGCCATCGAGGTCGATCGGTCCACGCTCGAGGCCCATGGGCTCACCCTCGACGACGTGGCCAGAGCGGTGGGGGTCGCCTCGCTCGAGCTGCCGGCCGGCGGTCTGGACACCCGCGGCGGTGAGCTGCTGGTGCGCGTCGACGACCGACGTGTGCAGCGCGATGGCTTCGAAGACATCGTGGTGCGCAGTGCCAGCAGTGGCGCCGAGCTGCGCCTGGGCCAGATCGCCACGGTGACCGATGGCTACGAAGACAACGACCTGTCGTTCTGGTACGACGGGCACCGCGCCGTGCAGCTCACGGCCTACCGGGTGGGCAACGAGACGCCTCAGAACGTCGCCGATGCCATCTACGAGATCCGCGACGAGCTGCGCGCCGACCTGCCGGCCAACATCGAGCTGTCGGTGTGGGACGACGACTCGCAGATGCTGCGCGACCGCATCGATCTGCTGGTGCGCAACGCGCGCATGGGCCTGGTGCTGGTGCTGTTGGTGCTCGCTGCCTTCCTGAACCTGCGCCTGGCCTTCTGGGTGGCGCTGGGCATTCCCATCAGCTTCATGGGCGCCTTCGCGCTCATGCCCGCCCTCGACATCAGCGTGAACATGGTGTCGCTCTTTGGCCTCATCGTCACGCTGGGCATGGTGGTCGACGACGCCATCATCGTGGGCGAGAACATCTACGAGAAAGAGGTCAACGGCATGGACCCGGGCGATGCCGCGGTCGAGGGCGCCCGCGAGATGGCGTCGCCCGTCACCTTCGCCATCCTGACCACCGTCGCCGCCTTCAGCCCCATGCTGTCGGTGCCGGGCGTCATGGGCAAGATCTTCCGCATCCTGCCGCTGGTGGTCATCGCGGTGCTGGTCTTCTCGTTGGTCGAGAGCTTCTTCGTGCTGCCAGCGCACCTGGCGCACAAGCCCGACCCTGCCCGTCAGAGCCGCATCCGTCGCTACCTGGGCAGCCTGTACATCTGGGAGTTCATCGCGCTGGTGCAGGGCAAGATCGCCAACGCCCTGGCCTGGTTCATCGAGCGCATCTACTCGCCCGGCGTGGGCTCGCTCATCCGCTACCGCTACATCACCATCGCCGGCGCCATCGCCATGTTCGCGTGGAGCGTGGGCATGGTGGCCAGCGGCATGCTGCCCTTCAGCTTCTTTCCCAAGCTCGAGGGCAACGTGGTCAAGGCGAGCGCGCGGCTGCCCTACGGCACACCCATCGAGCAGACCGCCCAGGTGCGTGAGGTGCTCGAGGCCACGGCGATGGTTGCCATCGATCAGCACGGTGGCGACGCCATCTTCACCGGCATGTTCACCAAGCTGGGCCAGGGGGCGTCCACGGGCGGGCCCGGTGGCGGTCCCGGAACCACCGGCAGCCACCTGGTGAGCGTCGAGATCGAGCTCGTCGGCAGCGAGCTCCGCGAGGTCAGCAGCAAGCAGATCGGCGACACCTGGAGCGAGCTCACTCCCGAGATCGCCGGTGTCGAGGCCCTGTCCTTCGTGTCATCGAGCGGACCGGGCGCGGGCGCCGCGGTGGCCGTGCAGCTCATCCACCGCGACACCGACGTGCTCGCCGCGGCCAGCACCGAGCTCACCGAGACCCTGCGCAGCTACCCGGCGCTCACCGACATCAGCAACGGCTGGGCCAGCGGCAAGCCCCAGCTCGACTTCCACATCAAGCCCGAGGCCCGTTCGCTGGGCATCACCACCATGGACATCGCTCGTCAGGTGCGCTCGAGCTTCTTTGGCGCCGAGGCGGTGCGTGAGCAGCGCGGCCGCAACGAGCTCAAGGTGATGGTGCGCCTTCCCGAGGGCGAGCGCGTCAGCGAGTTCGACCTCGAACAGCTGCGCATCCGCACCCCCACCGGGGCCTACGTGCCGCTGTCCCAGGTGGCGACCTTCGACCGCAGCCGTGCGCCCACCGAGATCAAGCGTGAGGACGGCCGGCGGGTGGTCGAGGTGACCGCCGAGAACGCGCCCGGCGTGAAGTCCAGCCGCGAGGTGCTGGCTTCGCTCGACGCCGAGGTCTACCCCGATCTCAAGGCCAAGTACCCGGGCCTCGAGATCACCCTGGTGGGCGAGCAGCGCGCCCAGGGCGAGGCGCTGGGGAGCCTGGGCCGCAACGCGCTCATCGCCATGTTCGTGATGTACGCGCTGCTGGCCATTCCGGCGCGCAGCTACCTGGTGCCGCTGGTCATCATGGCCGCCATCCCCTTTGGCTTCGTGGGCGCCGTGGGCGGGCACGTGCTCATGCAGTACGAGCTGTCGATCATCAGCATGTTCGGCATCGTGGCGCTGGCCGGCGTCGTGGTGAACGACAGCCTGGTGCTCATCGACGCCGCGCAGAACAAGCGGCGCGAAGGCATGACCGCCCGCGCCGCCATCATGTGGGCCGGTGCCCGGCGCCTGCGCCCCATCCTGCTCACCTCGCTCACCACCTTCTTTGGCCTGGCGCCCATGATGTTCGAGCAGAGCATGCAGGCGCGCTTCCTGGTGCCGATGGCCATCAGTCTGGGCTTTGGAGTGCTGTTCGCGACCTTCGTCATCGTGCTGGTGGTGCCCTGCCTGTACATGGTGGTCGAAGACCTGCGCGTGTTCATGGGCTGGCCCGAGGAAGGCAAGCTGTTGATCGGGTTCGGGGATGTGTTGGGGGGGCTGGCGAAGTAGGGGCTGGTCGCCGGTGCCCGAGGATTACTTGGGGCTCGAGGCGCACCCACGGATGCAGGCACGGCATGCCCAAACCCCTCATGCCAACGAGTTCGCACCCTATCGGGCGCGCCCCCTCAGAGTTGCAACATGGCACGAAAAGCGAGGGGTAAAGGTCTTTCAGCGGCGCTCGGCGTCGCGGCGATCACACTGCCGTTACGTCCCAGTTCGGGGGCTGGCCTGTGCCTAGTGACAGAGCACGAGACGAGAATCTTGTCGGCAAGCTGAATGCACTGCTGCCGCACGTCGATCACGTTGACATGCTCATCCTCCTTCGAGCCCACTTCGAGAGCACGGTTCAAGAAAAGAGGACATCAATCGTTCTCGATGGGTGCCTGAGACTGGCGGCATGCGGTCCTGAGCATGCCGACGAGTGGCTTCTGGACAAGCTTTCGATTGCCGGTAGTGGGCCGTTGCCCGCGTTCGCGCGGCCAGCCCTCGAAGCCGTGCACGACGTTCTGGAAGCAGGATGCCAGGAGCGTTGGGTTCGGTTCTCCTTGACGTGCGGAGGTCCCTTCCGAGGTGAGTTTCAGGCGGGTCCCAACTGTCGCGTGGAGTCGACGGCCGAGGGGATGCTCTCGTTGTGCATGCGCGTCCCGCGCTACGACGATCTTGGGCTTGACCCGCGGACCCGGTTCGGCACGCAGGTTGTCAATGGAGCCAAGGCCAGCCGCTGGGCGGAACCGCTTGTGGACACGCTGTCGTTGTGCCTGGGTGTGCGGCTGCGCGAGATTGGGCAGGAGGTTCTATCTTCCACACCCGATTGGGCTCTCGATCATTCGTTCAAGAGAGTGCCAGACCGGTTCATGGAGGCGATCGTCCATAATATGGCCCGGATGCCAGAGGCCGGCCGCCGTCGACTGCAACGTTGCCTGCATTGGGCGGCGAAGTGTGTGGATGCTGGAGAGACGGAGGCCCTGCTGTTCGGTTCGATTGCGCTAGAAGCGCTGGTCGACAACCTAAAGCAAGGGAAGTGCCCCACGTGCAAGCGGACCATATTCGGAAAGGGACCATCGGAGGGGTTCCGCGAGCTCCTAATCCAGCATTCGGGAATGCCTGAACAGGAGGCGCGTGGGCTTGCACGGCGTCTGTATGAGGCGAGATCCAGAATCGCCCACGACGGCTTCCGCTCCACGTTCGAAGACTCCATGGCGCCGTTCAGGGCAGCGTTCCATCTTGGTGACGTGCGCACGCGTCTGCTGCTTCCGCAGCTGGACGTGCCGATCGTGCTGCGCCGGGTGTCTGCCTCGTGGGCCCAGGTGGAAGCGTGCAAGTCGGCCGCAGCAGCAACGAACCCGCCCGGCTAGCCGAGCGAGTGGATGGATTCAGAAGTCGGCCCGACAACGGCAGAGTCACCTCCCCTTCATGCGCTGGAGCATCGCGCCGACCCGCCGCAGCAGCTGCTGCTTCTCGGCGCCGCCAGGCAGCTCGATGAGGTCGAGCACCGCCAACGCCTCGCCGGCAGAGCCCTGCGCGATGCGGAAGTGGTTGCGGCCGGGCTTTCCGCCGCGGCTCAGCCCCTCCGCGACATTGAGCACCACACTGTCGGCGGCGCGTGTGCCTTGGTCTCGGAGGTGGGCGGTGCCGGTTGGCCAGTCGGATTGCCGCATCCAGCGCGCCACCGCGACTGAGAGGCGGTAGACATCCATCTTCTCGAAGGCAAAGTCGTAAGGCATCTCGATTCTCCCTGAAGGCCGGGGGTTCGGGGGGCCGGCCCTGCACCCCCGGCGCGCAGCGAGGGTCGGTCCCCCGAACCTCTGGCCGGCTGGAGTCGAGAGGTTGGACGGCGGATTCGAAGCGCGGCGGTCGATTCCTCGGTCTCGAGGTCGATTTCTCGGTCTCGAGGTCGATTCCTCGGTCTCGAGGTCGGTCTCGGTCTCGAGGTCGATTCCTCGGTCTCGAGGTCGATTCCTCGGTCTCGAGGTCGATTCCTCGGTCTCGAGGTCGATTCCTCGGTCTCGAGGTCGGTCTCGGTCTCGAGGTCGACCTCGGCGAGGACGATTTCGAGCTCGAGATCGCCTTCGAGGCCCCCGCGGTACCCTCCGACCCGGAGGTCCTCCCTGCTCGTGCTCCACCCCCTGCTCGCCCTCCTGGGCTGCACCGCTCCGAACCTTGACGCCACCCCGTCCACGGCCTCGTCCTTTGGCTACGTCGACGTCACCTTCACCGTCGACGACGTGAACGCCGCGGACATCGCGTCCGTCCAGGTCGGCGGCATCCCCGCCTACGATCTGCGGCCTGGCGACGGCGCCATCACCGTCACCGTGCAGGGCAGCCCGGTGAGCGGCTCCGTTCCGGTGGTGTTCCTCCTGAGCGACGGCGAGTCCCTGACCTATGACGACGCCTTCACCTACGAGCCGCCGCTCGCCGACCTGGGCGAGGTGTGGGCTGTCGGCGCCAGCGTGGCCATGGGCGCGCAGGGAGGAGCCGTCGACCAGTGGGGCCAGCTGCGCTCGCCGTCGGCGGTGGTCGCCCGCCAGCTGGGTGCCTACCACCCGCTTCCGCTGCTGGTGACGCCGTTCATGCCGCTCATCGGAGCCGGCGACATCGGCCCAGCACCCGAGTGCGAGGTGCCCGACCTCGACGGCTTCGCGAACACCGCCGCCGCCCTTGCGCTGGCGGTCATGGAGGCCTCGGACGGACCGGACTTCCGGCTGGCCCGGGTGAGCCCCGACCTGCAGCCCCAGAACACGTCGGTGGCCGGCACCAACATGACCGAGCTGGCCGATGGGTACGACGCGGGCGACTTCGGGCAGCAGTTCCTGGCCCACCTGGTGCTCGACCCGGGTGCCGCCCTGCTCGACCCGGTCCGCGTCCAACAGCTGGACGTGCTGGAGCAGGGCGACCCCGGCATCATCCTGCTGCCCGACCTCATCGGCAACGACCTGATCGACGCGGTCAAGGCCAGCGACGTGCTCGACCCCTCGCTCGCCCGCGGCCCCGACCAGGTGGGTGAGCGCCTGGACACGCTCATCGACGGCTTTGCGGCCACCGGCGCGCAGGTCTTCGTCGCCAACATGCCCTGGCTGTCCACCACGCCGCTGGCGCACGACGTGGCTCGCGGCATGATCGAGGGGGGCACGCCGGCCAGCGAGGTGGATGCCCTGATGGCCGAGATCGACACCATCACCGCCGAGCTAAACGATCACCTGGCCGCCGCTGGAGCGCGCCACGACAACGTGCACGTCATCGATGCCGCCGCCCAGGTGCAAGAGATGGTGGCGGGGGTGCAGGTGGGCGCCGAGACGCTGACCCCCGACAAGTTCGGCGGCCTCATCAGCACCGACGGCGTGCACTTCAGCGACACGGGCTACGCCTTGATGGCCAACGGCTTCCTGGACGCCATCGAGGACGAGCTCGGGGTCAGCGCGCCACGCGCCGATCTGGAGGCCGTGCTGGCGACCGACCGTTTCTCGCCAGCAGCGCTGTCCGAAAGCGGAGATTGCGCCACGGGCTGGTAGAGTGGCAGCAACGTGCCCCCCGTCTCCCTCGGTCCGTTCGATCTCATCGAGCCCGTCGCGCGTGGCGGGATGGGAGAAGTCTGGTCTGCGGTTCACCCCGAGACGCAGCTGCGGGCCGCCGTCAAGGTGCTGATGGGCAAGTCCGCGCGCGAGGAGCGTGCGGTGCAGTCCTTCCGCAACGAGATGCGCTCGCTTGCGGGCCTGGAGCACCCCGGCTGCGTGCACCTGTTCGACCACGGCACCATCGACGCCGAGGCGTCGCGCGGCACCAAGGGCAAGCTGGTCGAGGGCAGCCCGTACATGGTGCTCGAGTGGGCCAGCGGCGGCAGCCTGTCGCAGCGCAAGGTGAAGTACACCTGGCCCGAGCTCAAGAACACCCTGCTGGCCATCCTGGACGCCCTGGCGCATGCCCACAGCCGCGGGGTGGTGCACCGGGATCTCAAGCCCGCCAACCTGCTGATCTGCGGGCCCGACGACGCCCGCCCGGGGCTGAAGCTCACCGACTTCGGCATTGCGCACGCCGTCGACTGGCACGTGCGCTCGGGTAGCTTCGAGCACGTAGCTGGCACCCTGCACTACATGGCGCCCGAGCAGATCACGGGCACCTGGCGCGACTACGGCCCGTGGACCGACCTGTACGCCCTGGGCTGCATGGCCTACCGGCTGGTGTCGGGGCGCCTTCCCTTCAAGGGCATCAAGGGGCGCAAGCTGATGTTCGCGCAGATGCGCGAGGCGCCGCCACCCATGGCCAAGCGGCTCACCAAGGTGCCCTTCGGCTTCGACGACTGGGTGCTGCGCTTGATGAAGAAGTCCCCCGCCGAGCGCTACACCCGGGCGGCCGACGCAGCCTGGGCGCTGGCCAACCTGGGCGACCCCGACGAGGCCCGCCGCGAGGTCTTCGTGCCCCCCACGGCCCCCGACCCCGACGACGAGGCGACCGACATCGATCTAGACGATGAACCCACCGTCGTGCCCGGTCAGGCGCCGCCCTCAGACGAGCCCGCTGCGCCGGTTACCCACGCCACGGCCGATCCGTGGACGCACATGACCGAGACCACGCTGCTGGGCTCCGAGACAACGCGCCTGCACCTTCCCGTGGGCCAGGTGAGCTTCGGCGGCGACGTGCCGCCGCTGCCCCGCACCTGGCGCCGCGTCGAGGACGACAAGCCGCCGATGACGGTGGTGGGTGCGGGACTGCGCCTGTTCGGGCTGCGCACCTTCCCGCTCGTGGGCCGCGAGGCCGAACGCGACACCCTGTGGAACGCCCTGCGCGCGGTGCACCGCACCGAGTCGCCTCGGCTGGTCTATGTGCACGGAGCGGCGGGCACCGGGAAGTCGCGCCTGGTCGAGTGGATCTGCGAGCGGGCCCACGAGGTGGGCGGCGCCGAGGTGCTGATGGCGGTGCACAGCTTCCGGGGGGCGCCGGGTGCCGGGGTTCGCCGCATGGTGACCCGCTTTCTGCAGACCCAGCGCATGGACCGCGGTGGCGTCGAGCGCCGGGTTCGCGAGTGGCTCGAGCAGCGGGGCCACACCGACGAAGACGACGTGTTCGCGCTCACCGAGCTGCTGGCCCCCATCGACGACGCCGACCCCGAGGACACCGAGCCCGAGGTCCTGCCGCTGCACGACGACGAGACCGACACCAGCACCACCACGCGCCTGGTTCGGCTGCTGTCGGCCAACGAGCGCCACTCGGTGGTGTCCACCCTGCTCGAGATCGCGGCCGATGGGCGCCCCATCGTGGTGGTGCTCGAGGACGTGCAGTGGGGCCCCGATGCGGTGGGGCTCGCCTGGCGGCTGCTCGAGTCCAAGGCCCCCATCCTGGTGGTGGCGACCGGACGCGACGACGAGCTGGCCGCCCGCGAACAGCTGGCCACCAACCTCGAGGCGGTGCTCTCGCACCGGCGATCGTCCGAGGTCGAGGTGAAGCCCCTGTCGTCGGACGAGCACCACGAGCTCGTCGAGAAGCTGCTGTCGCTGGAGTCCTCGCTCGCGGCGCGGGTGGCCGAGCGCACCGGCGGCAACCCGCTGTTCGCGGTCGAGCTGGTGGGCGACTGGGTGGGCCGCGGGGTGCTCACCATCGGCCCCGAGGGCTTTCAGCTGGCCCGGGGCGCCAAGCCGGTGCTGCCGCAGAGCCTGCACGACGTCTGGGCCGAGCGCATCGGGCGTGCCATC
Organism: Myxococcota bacterium; assembly: GCA_965216925.1. Lineage (GTDB taxonomy): Bacteria > Myxococcota_A > UBA796 > UBA796 > CAYYHT01. The sequence continues at coordinate 1,168,296 of CBDCGT010000002.1, forward strand.
GAAGGCCTCGCCGACCAGAGCCCCGAGTTCTTGGAGCTGGCCGCCTGCCTGGGCCGCGAGGTCGACGACGAAGAGTGGCAGGAGCTGTGTGACGACCCGCAGGGCCGCTACGCCGACTTCGGCACCGTTCAGTCCGACCGGGTGATGTTCTCGCCGCAGCACGCGCGGGTGCGCTTCGCGCTGGTCGATCGGCTCCTGGGGGCGCACCTGGCGATCGAGACCGAGCTCGGCTGGGAGTTCACCCACGGCATGATCCGCGAGAGCCTCGAGCGGCGGGCGCGCGAGCACGACCGGTGGGCGAGCACCAACCTGGCCTGCGCCAACATGCTGGGCCGGCGTCAGAAGAACGGCCAGCGTGGGCTGAGCGAGCGCATCGGCCTGCACCTGCTCGAGGCCGGGCGGCTGCAAGACGCCATCGAGCCGCTGCTGCTGGGCGTCGACGAGAGCAGCCAGGCCGCAGGCTACCGGCCGGCGCTGGCGCTGCTGGGCCGCTGCACCGAGGCGATGCAGACCCTGCGGCTGCCCGCGGCCGACGTGCGCTGGGCGAGGCTGTGGCTCACCCGGGCTCGGCTGTGCTGGCAGCGCGCCGACCTCGACGAGGCCGAGCGCTACGCCTCCAAGGCGCTCGAGGCGGCCCGCAAGCACGACTGGGAGCACGAGCGCCGCGCCGCCCTGTTCCAGGTGGCCCAGGTCGCCCTGCGCCGCGCCGACCTGTCCGAGGCCGAGAGCTACTTCAAGGCCATGCGCATGGGCCTGGATCGTCGCAACGAGCCGCAGCTGCTGGGCATGTCGAGCTTTGGCCTGGCCGCCGTCAAGAGACACAAGGGTGACTTCGATGCCGCCTACGAACTGTATGTCGAGGGCGCGAGGCTCTTCCAGACCGCTGGCGACGACCTGAGAGCGGCCAACTGCTACCGCGATCTGGCGGCGCTCGAGATCGCCTTCGGGCACGTGGCCGAGGCCCGGGCGCTGTACCGCAAGGCGCTGAACACCTACGAGCTGTTGGGTCGCCGGGCCGAGATGGCCACCTGCGTCAACGGCTTTGCCGAGTGCGCCCGCCTCGATGGCGACGATGCGGCCGCCGAGCAGGGCTACAAGCGGGCGCTCGCGCTGTACGAGTCGGTCGAGGGCGGGCAGGCGGTGGTGCCGCGCCTGAACCTGGGCCTGGTGCTGCTGCGGCGCGAGCAGTACGCCGAGGCGGCCGAGATCATCCGCACCGCCCAGAAGACCGTGCGCGAGCAGGGCCGGCGCCGCCTGCTCGCCGCCACGCACTTCTTGCTCATCTGTGCCGCCGCGGGGCTGCAGGACTGGAGCGAGTGGGACCGCCACATCCACGCCGCCGTCGAGGCCATCGAGCACACCGGCGGCCACGATCCCGACAACGGCTGGGCGGCGCACAAGGCGGGCGATCTCGCCTACGCCAAAGAGCGTTACGACCGAGCCTTGGACGCATACAGCCTGGCGTACGTGCAGTACCAGGCCCTCGAGGACTACCAGACCTGCAAGGTGATCCAGAACATGATCGCGAGCTGCGAGAGGGAGCTGGCGAGGTAGGTCCCTACCTGGTCGTGCTCGCCCTCATCGTGGTGGGGTGCACCTTCGGCCCGTTCCGCGAACAGCTGCACCTGCTGCCGTGGCACGAGGACACCGAGCGCTGGGTGGGCCGCGCCAGCCTGGACTACGAGCTGTGGTGGCAGTGGCTGTTCTTCACGCGGCACTGGGTGGGCTGGCGGCCGGTGACCGCGGTGAGCTTTCTGCTCAACAACCTGACCACCGGGTACTCGATCTTCGCCTACCAGCTCACCGATCTGGTGCTGCAGTGCCTGGCTGCGGCCAGCCTGGCGTGGGCCACGCGCTCGGTGACACAGGCGCACTGGGGCGTGTGTGTGCTCGCCTCGGCGCTGTTCTGCCTGCACCCGGTGATGGAAGAGGTGGTGCCGTGGCTGGACATGCGCAGCTACCGCCTGGCCATGCTGTTCGGCAACCTGGCGCTCGCCGACTTCGCCAACGGGCTGCGCGAGGGGCGGCTCGACACCCGTCGACGGGCGACCCTGTGGATGGTGCTGGCGCTGCTGTCCAACGAGTTCAGCTTCGTGCTGCTGCCGCTGTTGCCGGTCATCGGCTGGCTGCACGGCCGCAGCCGGCGAGAGGTGTGGGACCAGCTGAAGTGGCTGGGCCTGTGGGCCGTGCTCATCGCCGTCGTGCGCTACCCCATCGTGCAGCACCTCGGCGGCTACACCAAGCCCATGTACGCCTACCTCAAGGCCAACGGGTCGCGCGGGCTCATCAAGGACAAGCCCTTCCCGCGCATCGATGTGTTCGCCAAGGCCTGGGAGTACAGCTTCTTTCCGTCCACCGTCAACGGGCAACGCTCGGTGTTCACGGTGGGCAGCGGGATGGTGGGCGGAGCGCTCATCGCCGGCTGGTTTGCTTGGGCGGCGCTGTGGCGGCCGCTTCGGGAGCCAGAGCTGCGCGTGCGATGGGTGCTGGTGCTGTGGTTGTTCGGCTACAGCCTGCTGTGGACGCTGGACGGCAGCTGGTTCTGGCGGCTGGGCTTTCCCATGGTGATGCCCATGGCCATGCTCACGGCCGTGCTGGTGGGCGACGCCGTCACCGCCGCCGGCTGGCCGCGCCGCTTGGGCTACCTGGTGGCGCCCGGCCTGCTGATCGCCGGCTGGGCCGCCCTGTCGCCCGTGACCAACGGCTACACCGCCGGCAGCCTCAAGCTGCGGCGCCAGGCCACCGAGGCCATGCACATGCTCGAGGCCCAGATTCGCGAGCTCGATGCCAAGCGCGTCTACGTGGTGGTGCCCTTCAAGAAGGAGTACGCGCAGCGTGTCGTGCTGTGGGCGCAGTTCCGGCTGGGCACCGACGTCGACCTGCGGCTGCTGGCCTCGTCCAAGCCCAGCAAGGGCCACAAGGTGCGCAGCCGCATCGTGGATGTGGACGGACGCAGCCAGCTCCAGCTGGCCACCAAGCACATGGTGTGGACCCCCGAGCAGCCCATCCGCTGGCGGGCCACCCCCAAGAAGAAGACGGTGACGCACCCGCGCTCGGGCTCGGCCCGCCCGTTGTTCCTCGATCGGCTCTACACCGCCGACACGCCCACGGCCTACGTGTGGATCGACGGCAAGATGCGGTCGGGCGCGGTGGCCATCCCCGCGCCCTGACGGCGGATCAGCACCCCCATCAGCGCCAAGGCCAGCCAGCCGGGTGAGGGCCCCGTGGCGGTCTCGCAGGCGCAGCCGGTGCCGGTGAGCTTGGAGCGCACGGGCACGCCATCGCAGTCACTGTCCACGCCGTCGACGTAGCGGGTGGGGGCGTCGGGGTAGATGCCGGCATCGCTGTCGTCGCAGTCTCCCTGGACCTGCACCTGACCGTCGGGGGGCTCGCAGCTCACGACGGTTCCGGCGGCGCTTCCGAAGCCATCGCCATCGGCGTCGACGTACCACTCGGGTGCATCGATGGGGTTGTCGTCCACCAGGCCGTTGCAGTCGTCGTCGCGGGCGTTGCAGGTCTCTGGCGCGTCGGGGTTCACACCGGGCTCGGCGTCGTCGCAGTCGTCGGGGTTGTCGACGTGGTCGTTGTCGGGGTTGCAGGTGTCTTCTTGCGTGGCCGGGTCGCCAAAGCCATCGCCGTCGGCGTCGGTCCACCGGGTCACGAAGACCACGTCCTCGTCGACCAGGGTGTCGCAGTCGTCGTCGGCACCGTTGCAGCGCTCGTCGGCGCCGGGGTGGACCGAGTCGTCGGCATCGGCGCAGTCGCCGCCCTGGGCCACGTGGTCGGCTGGCGCGGTGCACGCAGAGGTCTCGGTGCCGACGGCGCCAAAGCCATCGCCGTCGCTGTCGAGCCACCAGGACAGGCGGTCGACGGCATCGGAGTCGGCATCGCCATCGCAGTCGTTGTCGACCCCATCACACACCTCGGTGGCGCCAGGAAAGACGTCGATGTCGTCGTCGTCGCAGTCGGTGTCGTTGGTGACGCCGTTGGTGGGTGCGGTGCAAGCGACAGCCGTCTTCTCGTCGTCGCCGAAGCCGTCGAGGTCGTCGTCGATGTACCAGGTGAGGGCATCGACCGCGCCGGTGTCGGCGTCGCCGTCGCAGTCGTTGTCGATGCCGTCGCAGACCTCGGGGCTGCCGGGGAAGGTGTCTTCCTGGGCGTCGTCGCAGTCGGTGCTGTCGGCGACGTAGCCGGTGGGCTCGGTGCAAGCCTCGACCGAGGTCGTTGCGTCGCCGAAGCCGTCGCTATCGGCGTCGATGTACCAGGTGGTCATGTCGACCGCACCGGCGTCCACTACGCCGATGCAGTCGTTGTCGATGCCGTCGCAGATCTCGGTGTTGCCCGGGAAGGTGTCGTCCTGGGTGTCGTCGCAGTCGCTGCTGTCGGCGACGAAACCGGTGGGCTGGGCGCAGTCCTCGACCGAGGTCGCCGCGTCGCCGAAGCCGTCGAGGTCGACATCGGCGAACCAGGTCGTCGCATCGACGGCCCCCTGGTCGACGGACCCATCGCAGTCGTTGTCGATGCCGTCGCAGATCTCATCGGCGTTGGGGTTCACGTCGGGATTGCCTTCGTTGCAGTCGTAGACACTCGGCGTGCCGTCGCCGTCGGCGTCCTGCCAGTACCGGCTGTCGGGGCTCGCCCCGCCCCATGGACCCAGGTCTGCGTCAGTGAAGTCGACATCGAACGAGCCGGGAAGCGCGTCCACCAGGGGGCTGTTCCGCTCGACCCAGATGGCATCGAGCTCGCACGGTTTGCTGCTGTCGGCGTGCACCCGGGGGTCGGAGAACAGGTTGGAGCTGTCGAGAACGCTGTCGTTCAGGTTGCCCCCGAGGTTGATGCCGTTGTTCCACCACACCGACTCGTCGAATGTGTAGGGACCCAGGGCAAGGTGGGACGCGGCCGTCTCTGCATCCATCGCAACGTTGCGCCGCCAGTCGACCTCCATTGGACCGGAGAACCGCACATCACTGTCGCCGGCGCTGCCGCGCATCCACAGGTTGCCCGACAAGCCGGCAAACCCCCCTTGATACAGCCCGACGACGTGATCCCCTCCCACGCGCAAGAAGGTGTTGCTGCGAATCTCGATCGACTCGGCATAGGACAGCACGGCCGCGGCGCCGCTGCTGCTCTGCACGTCGCAGAAGCGGTTGCGCTCGATGGTGGCGCTTCCTCCCACGACGGTGATGGCAGCAGGCTCACCAGCCCCCGTCAGGTTCAGGCTGCGGAAGGTGCCCTCACGCACGGCCACCGTGCCAAATGGGAATGCAGGCGAGACAAGCAGCGCCGACTGCTCCGGATCGCTGTTGGACTCGAAGGTGGCGCCGACGATGTTGACGGCGTCGGTCGCGTAGGCCTCGAAACGCGCGCCGCTGAAGGTGTCGTCGAGCGAGTCGACCAGCTGCACCTGCTCGGCGTACATGCCCATCGACGGCGGACCGGCGGCACGGAACTCGTTTCGCTCCGAGAGGATCTCCGCGGCGCCCTGGGCCGTGACCTCGGTTGCCGTGGGCGGACCTCCGGCGATGTTGTCAGCCAGGTACGAGTCGTGGATCCAGATGCTCGTGTTGGGCATCGCCGACACAGCGGCCGACGCCAGCAGGTTGCCGGTCAGGGTCAGCCGATCGAGCTCGACCGAGCCCTGCACGATGTCCACGATCGGCTGACGAGCAGGGGCGCCGACGGTCTGCCCGTCCATTCTGAGGTTTCGCAGAGCGCTGTCGTTGTAGACCTGCACGGGTGGGCCAACTGGTGGTTGGGCCAGCTCCAGCGAGAAGCCGTCGATGGTGCCTCCGTACACAAGGAGGAGGGCGTCCCCGGACACGTGCCTCAGGACCGTCGCCGCCGGACCCGCCACCGAGACGACCGTGCCCATCGTGACGGCGACCTGCCCATCGTAGGTCCCGGGCCCAACGGTGACGATGTCGGTGGGTTCATCGATCTGCGCGATGCCGTCTTGCACACTGCTGTACATGCAGCCACCTGCGCACACCGTGATGGTGTCGTTCGCATGGACGGGGGACGCGAGCAGCAAGAGCGTGAGCACGGTCCACTGTAGCCTCAGGCGCTACGTCCGTGAGCGCCGGATCAGCACGCCCATCAGCGCCAGCGCGAGCCAGCCCGGTGAGGGCCCCGTGGCGGTCTCGCAGGCGCATCCGGTGCCGGTGAGCTTGGAGCGCACGGGCACGCCATCGCAGTCACTGTCCACGCCGTCGACGTAGCGGGTGGGGGCGTCGGGGTAGATGCCGGCATCGCTGTCGTCGCAGTCTCCCTGGACCTGCACCTGACCGTCGGGCGGCTCGCAGCTCACCACGGTTCCGGCCGCGCTTCCGAAGCCATCGCCATCGGCGTCGACGTACCACTCGGGAGCATCGATGGGGTTGTCGTCCACCAGGCCGTTGCAGTCGTCGTCGCGTGCGTTGCAGGTCTCTGGCGCGTCGGGGTTCACGCCGGGTTCGGCATCGTCGCAGTCGTCGGGGTTGTCGACGTGGTCGTTGTCGGGGTCGCAGGTCTGTTCTTGCGTGGCCGGGTCGCCAAAGCCATCGGCGTCGGCGTCGGTCCACCGGGTGACGAAGACCACGTCCTCGTCGACCAGGGTGTCGCAGTCGTCGTCGGCACCGTTGCAGCGCTCGTCGGCACCGGGGTTCACAGCGGCGTCGGCATCGGCGCAGTCGCCGCCCTGGGCCACGTGGTCGGCTGGCGCCGTGCACGCAGAGGTCTCGGTGCCGACGGCGCCAAAGCCATCGCCGTCGCTGTCGAGCCACCAGGACAGCCGATCGACGGCATCGGAGTCGGCATCGCCATCGCAGTCGTTGTCGATCCCATCGCAGACCTCGGCGGCGCCGGGAAAGACGTCGATGTCGTCGTCGTCGCAGTCGGTGTCGTCGGTGACGCCGTTCGTGGGCGGGCTACAGGCGGCGGTGCTCTTCTCGTCGTCGCCGAAGCCGTCGAGGTCGTCGTCGATGTACCAGGTGAGGGCATCGACCGCGCCGGTGTCGGCGTCGCCGTCGCAGTCGTTGTCGATGCCGTCGCAGACCTCGGGGCTGCCGGGGAAGGTGTCGACTTCGGTGTCATCGCAGTCGGTGTTGTCGGCGACGTAGCCGGTGGGCTCGGTGCAAGCCTCGACCGAGGTCGTTGCGTCGCCGAAGCCGTCGCTATCGGCGTCGATGTACCAGGTGGTCATGTCGACCGCACCGGCGTCCACTACGCCGATGCAGTCGTTGTCGATGCCGTCGCAGACCTCGGTGTTGCCGGGGTAGGTGTCGTCTTGACTGTCGTCGCAGTCGCTGCTGTCGGCGACGACACCGGTGGGCTGGGCGCAGGCCTGGATCCAGTTCGCCGGGTCGCCGAAGCCGTCGAGGTCGGCATCGGCGAACCAGGTCGTCGCGTCGACCGCCCCCTGGTCGACGGACCCATCGCAGTCGTTGTCGATGCCGTCGCAGATCTCGGTGGCGCCCGGGTGAATCGCCGGATCGGTGTCGTCGCAGTCGCCCCCCCCCGTGGCCACGCTGAAGAAGCCATCCCCGTCGCCATCGACCGCCGGCGTGCCGGGGTAGGCGCCCACGTTGGGGCCGCCAATCGGGGACTCGCCGGTGCCGATGAGCGGCGAGCCCGTGTCCGGGCGGGTGTCCACATCGCAGTCCGTGAGCCAGTCGCTGCCCCCGGCGAGCTGCGGGTCGGCCGTCGGCAGCGGATTGACGTCCAGGAGCGTCGGGTGCAGCCCGCCCTGGCTGTTCCACGTCAGGTTGTTGCGCACCGACGTGTTGGCCCCGTCCCAGTTGGCCAGCGACGAGCCGATGAGGTGCGGTCCGCCCAGATCTTCGTACCCACTGTTCGCGAACAGGTTGTTCACGATCTCGGTGTAGTGCGTGTTCGGCCCCATGCGAATGACCGAGCCCGACCACGACTGGGGGTTGTCGCCACGGATCTCCAGGAAGTGGTTGTTGACCACCATCGGATGGATCGCCGTGTCTCCGCCGGAGTACTCCAGCTGAAGGGCACCGGCCTGGCCCTGGCCCATCGGGCCCAGGTCGATGAAGCGGTTCTCGCGAATCTCGACCCCGTCCCACGCGCGACTCACGTACAGGCCGGCCGCCGTGGTTGCCCGGCCGCCGCAGAAGCGGGTGCGCTGCGCTTCGAACGAGCTGGTTCCAACGCCGGGAAGGCCACCTCGAAAGTACACCGCACCGCCCTCCGCCTCGGCGTCGTTGCGGTCGAACACCGAATCGGTGACCCGCATCTCGAGGCTGCTGGTGTTGGCGTAGACCGCGCCCCCATCGAGCTCGGCGACACACGAGTCCAGGCTGCTGCTGTCGATGTCGAGCTCGCTGCCGCCCATGTGGATGCAGCCGCCCAGCTCGGCGGCGCCCAGGGTCAAGAAGCTGCTGTCGATCACCAGCGACCCGCCGCCCTCGGCCATGTACACCAGCCCGCCGGCCACAGCGGCGGTGCCTCCGGACATCTGGGTCTGTGAGACAGCCACGCTGGCGCCGGGGGCCACCCACACCAGTCCGCCTTCGGCCAACGAGAAGGTCCCGCCCAACTGGTTGAGGTTCATCTCGTGCAGGCTCAGCTGCGCGTCTTCACCCACCTCGATGGCACGGCCGTGGGGGCAGGGGAACAGCCCCATCTGGCGCAGCACCACCACACGCCCCGGCTTGATGGTGATCAGCTGGTCGCTGAAGGACTCGTTCGGGCACTGCCAGGTGGTGTCGCCGATGCCTTCGATCTCGACGTCGATGTCGATGTCGACCTCTTCGGCCAACGCGTCGTTCCACACCTCGATGCGGGACACCCCGGGAACCGCCAGGGCGTCCCGCACGGACGTGTGGTCACACCCGGTGGAGCACACCGTGACCGTGAGGCCGATGGCGTGCGCCAACGACACGAGCAGCAAGGGGAACATGCCCCCACTTTACCCGCTGCTACCTGCTGCTACGGCTCGAATCGGTAGCCCATGCCGTGAACCGTGAGGATGTGCCGGGGCTGGCTGGGCACGTCCTCGATCTTCTTGCGTAGCTTGAGGATCTGGTTGTCGACGGTGCGGGTGTTGAGCGCGATCGTGTAGCCCCAGACCTCTTTGAGCAGGTCGTCGCGGCTGACATCGCGGCCGCGGTGGGTGATGAGGTACGCGAGCGTGCCCGCCTCGTGGGTGGTGAGCCGGCTCTCGTCGGTGCCCTTTCGCAGGATGCGCCGCCGAAGATCGACCTCGACGTTGCCGAAGGTGAAGGTGTCGGGTGTGGCCGGCTCGGACGTCTTGTTGCGCAGCCGGGCCTTGATGCGGGCGATCACCTCGCGTGTCGAGAAAGGCTTGGTGACGTAGTCGTCGGCGCCGGTCTCGAGCCCGATGACCTTGTCGATCTCTTCGGACTTGGCGGTGAGCATGATGACGGGGACCGCCGGATAGTCGGTCTTGATCCTGCGCATGAACTCGAGCCCGTCCATGCCTGGCAGCATGATGTCGGACAAGATGATGTCGGGCGCGCGCTGCTGAACGGCCTCGAGGCCCGCCTCGGCATTGTCGCAGTGGCGCACGTCGAAGCGGTCGGCTTCGAGCGCCGTGACGAGGCCCATGGCAATGGTGTTGTCGTCCTCGATGATGAGGATGCTCGGGTTGCTGGACACGGGACCTCCCAGGCGTCAGGGGAGTGAGGATATAGTCCGCACGCCCCTGAAACGAAAGCACGGGGCCGGAGTTCCCGTCCTGGCGCATCGATCGTGGCCAATCCTGCTCTTGGGCATCGTCGTCGTCGCGGCGCTTGCGGCCTTTGGCTACCGCCTGGTGGGCTGGGACACGATCACGACGGCGGTCGACGAGCCCATTCGCACCAGCGCGCCCGTGGCCGACATGGCCGACCTGCCCACGGTACGCATCCGTGACCGCGCCCGGGCGTCTGGCTGCTCGGCGGCGGTGCCCATGTGGTGGGAGGTCATCGAGCGCGAGGGCGACGACATCGAGGCCTACAAGGCGATTGCGCACTGTGGAAGCCGGCGCGAGATCGAGGGGGTGATCGACGACACCAAGAGCCTGTTCGAGCAGTCTCGCGTGCTCGCCGTCGTTCCCGCGTTGCTCGACGAGCTGCACGTCAAAGACCTGGTGCCCATCCTCGACGAGGTCGAGGCCAAGAAAGACAAGACCGCGCTCGACTACCTGTTCATCGGCCGCGCGCTCGAGCGGCTGGGCGACCCCGTCGGCGCTGCAGGTGCGCTGACGTCTGCGCTGTCGCTCGACCCCGACAACAGCGAGCTGCACCTGCAGCTGGGCTACCTGCGGGTCTCCGAAGGGCGCATGGGTGAGGCGCGCCTGGCCTTTCGCCGCGCCCTTCGCAGCGAGTCCCTGACGGGCGTGCGCGCCAGCCGCCTGTACGCCGTGAGCGTCGCCTACCCATGGGCCTTCCTGAGCCTGGTCTTGTCGCTGTTGAGCCTGGGCGCGGTGTTTGCCACCCGCAGCGATGGCCAGATCATCGCGCTGTACGAAGACGCCATCGAGCCCGAGTGGATTCGCCGCATCTACATCGGCTCGGTGGCCATCCCGACGCTCATCCTGGCCATCGACTTCCAGCAGACGGGCGACCGCGCCGCCTTCGCGATGTTGGGCATTCTAGCGATATTCTTGGCGGGCTGGCTGCTGTTCTACCCCTTCCGGGATGTGGTGCGGGGCTTCGTGGGCTGGGCCACCGAGTTCGTGGGCGAGACCTTTCGCGGAACGGTGTACCAGCGCTTGTCGGGGAGGTCTGCGGCCGAGCAGCTGATCATCCTGCTGTCGACGGTCGTGGCCATCGTCTTCTTCGTGCCGCTGATCCCCAACTTCGACGCCCGCATGCTCACCCTGCTGGCGCTCGGGCTGCTGCTGGTGAGCACGGTCGGCGTGATCATCCTGGGCATCCTGGAGCGGGTGGGGTCGCTGCGCGTGTCACTCGCCTGGTTGAGCGTGGGCGGCACCATTCCCTTCTTGCTGTTCTTCCTCAACCTCGAGCGCGAGCGGCTGCTCTCGGGTTGGATGACGCGACAGGCTTGGCGCCCGATGGTGGGCTACGCCATCGTGTGGGGTGTGGGCGTCATGCTGGCCCTGCTGCTGGCCCGCATCCTGTCCCGCAGCATCCTGTCGCCTGTCAGCCAGGTGATCGACACGGTCGAGGCCATTCGCGAGGGAGACTTCTCGGCCCGCAGCGGGGTGCTCCGCCGCGACGAGATCGGCCAGCTGGCGCACGCCGTCGACGACATGGCCGAGGGCCTCGCCCAGCGCGAGCGCATCAAGAAGACCTTTCGCCAGTACGTCGACCCCACGGTGGCCGAGCGCCTGATGGAGGGGGATGGCGACATGGAGCTGGGCTTCGCGGTTCGCGCGACCGTGCTGTTCAGCGACGTGCGCGGCTTCACCACGCTGTCCGAGGGCCTCGAGCCGGGCGCGGTGGTCGCCATCCTGAACGACTACTTCGGCCGCATGGCGCCCATCGTGCGCAGGTGGGGCGGGGTGGTCGACAAGTTCATCGGCGATGGAATGATGTGCACCTGGGACGTGCCCGAGCCCGTGCAGACCGGCCGTCTTGCCGGGGTTCCCGGGCCACGGCTGGCCGTACAAGCAGGCGTCGAGATGCTGCAGGCGCTCGAGGTCTTCAACGAGGAGCTCACCGCAAAGGGCCTGGGCACCTTGCAGATCGGCATCGGGATCCAGGAAGGCCCGGTCATCGCCGGGCCCGTTGGGTCAGACGACCGCAAGGAGTACACGGTCATCGGCGACACGGTGAACACCGCCGCGCGCTTCGAGGGGGTTGCGCGTGGGGACAACCCGCTGGTCATCGGCGAGACGGTCGCGGCGGTGGTCGGTCCCTACTGCGACCTGCTCGAGCTCGAGCCCATGCAGCTCAAGGGCAAGGCCGAGCCGGTGCCCGTCTGGAAGGTCATCCAGATCTTGAAGACCGTGTAGGGACGCGTCCGCACGGCTCGCAAGGAGCGTCTGTGCTTTAGGACCCGCCCGCTACGGACAGGCACCCTCTTCGATCGTGGCGTTGCCGACGGCGTCGCCGACCTTCTGCACCTTCAGGATCTTGCACTTGTCGCCATCTTTGGCGGCCCAGGAGTGGAACTCGCCGTCGACCTTGGCCTCGCCCAGTCCCTCGACCGAGCCGCTGAACTCGGCCCAGGGCCGGAATGCGCGCGCTTCTTCTTTTGCCTTGTCGAGCTGGTCGACGGAAGGTCCGCTGGCGCCGCCACCGCAGGCGGTGAGCAGGAGTGCCGTCCACAACAGGTTCTTCATCGTTTCCTCTCTTGGGGCCGGCCGAATCGTAGCACTACCAGGTATTCAGCGCTCTGCTACTTCTTCGCGGGCAGCCGGATCACGAAGCGGGCTCCGCCGTCGATGCCGTCGGTGCACTCGACGGTGCCGCTGTGGGCGCGCACGATCTTGGAGACCTGGTCGAGGCCCAGCCCGTGTCCGCCGGCTTTGCCGCGGTTGGGGCCCTCGACGCGCACGAACTGGTCGAAGATGGACTTGCGCATGCCCTTGGGCACGCCCAGGCCGTTGTCGGCCACCTCGAAGACGATCCACTCGCCGTCCTGCCGCAGCACGATCTGCACCAGGCGCGGATCCTTGGCCTCGTCGGAGTACTTGATGGCGTTGTCGAGCAAGCAGGCGACCGCGTCGCGCACGGCCTCCATGTGGCCCATCACCTCGTCGGTGGCGTCGAGCTCGGCGGACAGCTGGATGCCCGCCTGCTGCATGCGTGGGCCCCAGTCTTCGATGTTCAGCAGCATCACCTCTTCGGGGTCGAAAGGCTCGGGGTTGGGCACGCTTCGCTCGCGGGCCACGGCGAGCACCTCGTCGATGCGGCGCGTCAGCTTGTCGGACTCCTCGACGATGCGGCGGGCCATCTCTTCGCGGTGGGCCTCGTCGCGCCAGATGCCGTCCTCGAGGTTCTCGGCCATGACGCGAATGCCGGCGAGCGGGGTCTTGAGCTCGTGTGTGACCCGGGTGGTGAAGGCGCGCTGGCGCTTGAGCATCAGCTCCTGGTTCACCGACGCCCTGGCCTGGGCCAGGATGGACAGGGTGCCCAGGATCACCACGAACAGCACCACGATGATGGGCACCAGCCACTGGTTGGGCAGTCGCGCCAGCTGCGACTCGAGCGCCGAGGCGCGAATGCCGACGGTGAGGTGGTTGAGCGACCGCGTGAACGGAACCACCGCCACGACATCGCCGCCGCCACGCACCCCCGCGACGTGCTCGCCGCTGTCGTCCAGGACGGTGAGGTAGCGATGGTAGCGGCGCATGCTCGACAAGAAGTCGGCGATGAGCGAGGGCTGGTCGAGCGCGATGGCCGCGCCCATCTCGCCGTCGCGCACGGGCCCGTAGAACAGAAGAAACGGTGTTCGAGCGTATTGATCGTGGATCAGGCGGGCGCTGGGGCCGGTGGGGCGCGTCAGGATGCGGTCGCGGATCTCGCGCCACGCGGCGAGGCGGCGCTCGGCCCGGGCCAGCAGCAGCTCCATGCGCTGCGCGTCCTGGATGCGCCCGTGCGCACGCAGCTCGGCGATGACCGGCCAGCGCACGTAGGTCAGCACGTCCTCGAGCATGGGCGCGTCGAGCTCGGCGACCTCGACACCCGTCTCGTAGTACAGGTCCAGGGCCTCTTGTTCGCGGCCGAGCTCCATCAACAGCTGGCCCCGGTGCGTGCGGTTGACCACCACGCGGAACGGCGCCAGGCCCTGCTCGATGGCCCGTGCCACCGGCAGCTCCGGGGACAGACCCGACGCACCCAGTGCGGTCAGCGCGTCGTCGTAGCGACCGGCTCGCGCCAGGAGTGTGGCCGCCTCGGTGCTGGCCATCAGCCGAACCGCGACCGCTTCGCCCGAGCAGCCATCGACGTAGGCCGTGGCCGCGGCCACCGGGTTGATGGTGGGCACCATGCGGATGGCGTGCGCCGCGCGCAGGCAGGGGTTCGCCGTGAGCGACTCGGTGTCTTCGCGCGGGGCCATGCGCGGGAACAAGAAGGTGCCGGGCAGCTGCACGGTCTCGGGCCCGACCCGCACCTGCCGCTCGGGGATCCACAGGTACAGGCTGTCGAACCAGGGCTGCCGCTTGGCCAGCGCGCTCTGCACCCGGGCGGCCTGCACCGGGTCGACGCTGGCGGTGTCGAGCCACTGGCCCAGCTGATCGTTGAGGCGCTGCTCCCAGCCGGCGACGCGATCGGCGATCTGTTCTTCGAGATCGATCGACACCTGGCGCTGCATCTCGGCTCGCACCCACAAGATGCGGTTGATCGAGATGAAGCCGAGGGCAAACAGGGCCACGGCGAGCAGCAGCAGGAAGGGACGCCGCAGGAAGTGCTTGAAGGTGGGCATCTGGCCCGACCTATAACCCTTGCGCGGCGATCTCCCGGATCTCCAGAGGTCCCTCGATGCTCACGCGGGTCAACGCGGTGCGCGCGCTGCGCACGCCGTCTTCGGCGAGGGGCTGCTCGCGCTGGGAGGTGTCGAGCATGCGCACCAGGGCGTCGGTGGCGGTGGCGCGGTCGCTGGCGTGGCCCTGCATCGCGCGCTCGGCGAGCACGCCCACGGTCACGCCGCTGCCCTTGCGCACCAGGATGTCGAGCACCCGCGCCTCGTTGCGGGCGACGGGAATGTCCTCCATCGACAGCAGCCCCAGCAGCAGGCGCTCGGTGTCCACCCCAAAGGCGTCGAGCTCCCGCTCGGCGGTCTCGTTGCCCTCGGCCAGCAGCTCGGCATACTCGACGACCGCGCCACGCACATCGCCCAGCTCTTCGCGGGCGATCGCCTCGTGAAAGCGCGAGTCTTCGTCGGAGTTGGCGGCGGCTGCGGCGAGCGCCTTGTGCGGCTGGCCCGTACGCAGCAGCCGCTCGGCGTCTCCCTTCTCGGGGCGTGGAGCCAGTCCGTGGCCGTCTCCGATCACCAGCTGCGCATAGGCCACGCAGCGGCTCGTGTCGGTGGGGCCCTGCGGATCGTCCCGCTGCACCAGGTCGGCGGCGTAGGCCACGCGCTGGCGGGAGCGCAGCCGCGAGCGCACGTCCTCGAGGGCGGCGATGGAGACGGTGCGGATCTCCAGGCGCTCGTTGCGCACCAGGTTGGCCAGCAGCGGGATCTCGGCGCGGGTGCCCAGATCGCCCAGCGTCGCGATGGCGCCCAGGACCTGGGCCTCGACGGGGATCTCGCCAGCCGGGTAGCGGGACAGCATGCGGGCCGATGCGTCGAGCTGGGCGGCAGCCTCGGCGTCCGATGGTTCGACTGCGAACACCGGCGTCGTGGTGAGCAGCAATGCGAGTAACCAGCTTCGCAAGTGGCCCCCCGGCCCAAGGACATCGTATCGGACCCGGCCCCGGGCCCGCTGACCGAAATGACCCCGGGTCGCCGCGTCGGTTCCGTGTCGTCGGACAGGGATGGCGCTGGAACGCGGCGTTATGCGCCCGCATGCCACGCTCCCGCGAGCTCACCGCCTGGTTGCGCCTGACGCGACGCCTGCCCCCGTTGCCGCGGGCGCTGGGGCTCGTCGAGCACATCGTCAGGCCCTTCTACCTGCGAAAGCCGCGCCCCATCGAGCAGATGGACGTGCTGGGTGCGGCGATGCAGCTCGATCCGGCCCAGGGCGTGGATGGGCCCTTGATCTTCGCGCCGCACCTGGTGGATCGGCACGAGCGCCACTTCTTGGAGCCCTTCCTGGGGCCGGGCTCCACCTTCGTCGACCTGGGCGCGCACATCGGGCTGTACACCCTGTGGGCCGCCCAGCGCGTCGGCGGCTCGGGCCGGGTCATCGCCGTCGAGGCGGCCCCCGACACCTTCTTGCGCCTGCGCGCCAACCTGGCGCTGAACCCCGACATCGCCGCCCGCGTCCGGCCGCTCAACCTCGCCGTGAGCGATCGCAGCGGGACGGCACACCTGGGCTTTGCCCGCCAAGACAACGTCGGTGGCCACAGCCTGCTCAAGGCCGATGCCCCCGGCGTCAAGGTGCCCACCCTGCCGCTCGACGACCTGGTTCGAGCCGAGCGCGTCGACCGCATCGACGCCATGAAGCTCGACCTCGAGGGCTTGGAGTACCGCGTGCTCGACGCGTATTTTCAGGCCAATGCCCGGGCGCGGTGGCCACGAGCCATCGTGGTCGAGCACCACCCTGGGCTCGATTCGCGAGCCGGGGGCGACGTGCTGGCGCTGCTGCGAGCCCGACGCTTCGTGGTTACCCGCGTGTCGCGGCACAACTGGACCGCTCGGAGACAACCCGCATGACCCGTCTGCTGTTCACCACGCTCTTTGTCGCCGCCTGCGGAGGCGCCACCGACAGCCCGCCGCCCGCCGAGGCCCCCGAGACCGACGAGCCGGTCGCCGCCAAAGAACCCGGGCTCGTCACCGATGCCCCCAAGTGCGCCCCCAAGGCCCCCGCCAAGGCAAACAGCCTGCTGCTGGCCCAGGCCTGGCTCACAAAAGAGGGCGGCAAGATCACGCCGCAGCCGGCCAAGCTCGCGATCTGGACCAAGGGCGACGAGGGCTGGACCAGCTCCGAGCTGCTCGATCCCGACAGCAACGTGTTCCACAAGGCCATGGCCTACGACGGCGGCATCCTGACCATCGGGGCGATGGGGGCCAAGCTCAAGCACTGGAAGCGCGACGGCGACGCCTGGGCGGGCACCACGCTGTGGGAGAAGTCCTGGGGCGGCAAGTTCGATCGGCTGCGCGATGTCGAGCTGGGCGACGTCGACGGCGACGGCAAGGACGACATCGTGATCGCCACCCACGACCAGGGCGTGGTGGCCGTGGGCAAGATCAACGACGACGGCACGGTGGGCTTCCAAGAGATGGACCAGAAGG
Organism: Myxococcota bacterium; assembly: GCA_965216925.1. Classification (GTDB taxonomy): domain Bacteria; phylum Myxococcota_A; class UBA796; order UBA796; genus CAYYHT01. The sequence goes on from CBDCGT010000002.1 coordinate 1,185,105, forward strand.
CCGACACCTTCGTGCACGAGATCGAGATCGGCGACATCGATGGCGACGGCAAGAACGAGTTCTACGCCACGCCTTCGGGCCGCAACTCCTCGTCCATGGAATCGCAAGAGGGCGGGGTTCGCCGCTACGATCTGCAAGACATCGACGGCACCTACGTGGGCACCCAGGTGGCCCACTGGGACATCAGCCACGCCAAAGAGATCCTGGTCGCCGACGTCGATGGCGACTGCACCGACGAGCTGTACGCCGTTCGCGAGGCCCACACCCGCAAAGACGACAAGGGCAAGGTGCAGATCCTCGACCCGGTCACCATCTACCGCGTCAAGCCCGACGGCAAGGGCGGGTACAGCAACGACCCGGTGGCCACCATCGACGACAAGCAGCTGCGCTTCCTGGTGCCGGGCGATGTCGACGGCGACGGCCGCATGGAGCTGGTCGCTGCTAGCTGGAAGGCGGGCCTGTTCCTGCTCGAGCTGAACACCGAAGGCACCTTCAACCGCACCCTCATCGATGCCGACTCGGCGGGCTTCGAGCACGCCACCCACGTGGCCGACATCGACGGCGACGGCAAGGTCGAGATCTACGTCGGGGCCGACAACCAGGGCGCCTTCAACCAGTACACCTGGAACGGCAAGGACTTCACCAAGGTCAACATCGGCGCCATCGGCGAGCGGCACTTCACCTGGAACATCCAGGACGCCGAGCTCTGAGGTCGGGCGACCCGCAGAGCAGAACGTGGGGCAGGCATCTCGCCTGCCTGGCCACGGCCTTGACGCTGACGTGCGCCCACGTCGCCCACGCCGCCGAGCCCGAGGCGCGTGAGCTCGGCGAGGCAATCCTTCGCATCGAGGCGAGCCAGTTCAAGCGGGCTCGCACCGACGCCATCGTGCTCGGCACCCTGGCAGCGGCCGAGCTGGCCACGGGCATCGTGCTGGCGCTCGACGATCACGGCGTCGGCTACGCGCTCTCAGCGGGGGGCGTGGTCAGCGCGGCCGCCACCTTCGGGCTGATCGACATGACCGGCCGCCGAAAGCGAGCCCTGGACGCGCGCTTCACCGAGCTCGACGGCAAGCCGCGCGAGGCGTGGCTCGCCCTGGCCGAGGACCGCCGCCGCCTGGCCGAGGCCCGGGCTCGCAGCGCCGCGCTGGCCACCGGGGTGTACGCCGGCGTCGCCGCCGTGGGTGCACTCGCCGCCTGGGGAGCCACCGAGCCCTTCGACCAACAGGTCGGGCTGGGGCTGGCGATTGCGAGTGGCCTGGGAGCGATCCATCACGCGGGGCGCTGGCGCAGGCGGGTGCGGGTGGCCGGGGATCTGGCGATGGTGCCTCTTGGGGTGCCAGGGCCGTAGAGACGGACGGGCTCGAGCTCAGTCCGCACACACGTCCGCTGTCCACACCACGACATTGTTCGCGTCGTCGCACTCTTTGGGCAGCAGTCCGGTCCCGACATCTCCCGCCGCGATCAGCACGCCGTCGGGCCCGACATCATCGATGGACAGCTCGATGGTGGTGCTCGCGAGCACCTCACCGGCATCCGCCGGGCTCACGGCCAGGGTGGTGAGGAGCTCTCGGTCGTCGCCGTCCAACGACCAGACGGCGACGGGGACGGGGTCGAGGTAGTCGCGCGTGCCGATGTTCGACACCTGGACCTCGAGGCGCACCAGCCCGCCGGGGTCACAGCTGGCCACGCAGCTGTCGACGATCTCGACCACGAGGTCGAACCTGGGCGCGTCGGGATGGGGTGGTCCGGCCCGGAACACGTTGTGGTCGAGCCAGGGGCGTGCAGTGAGGTCGGGAACACCGTACTCGTCGATGTTGGTGACCTGCCAGTTGGCGATGGGCCAGCCGCGGGTGCCGGGCACCCAGGAGCCATTGGGCTGGTCGTAGATGACGATGCCGCTGCGGGGCTCGTCCGGGTCGATGGAGGAGTTGCACACGAGGATCTCGACGGAGCCGTCGAGGTCGATGTCAGCGACAGTGGGGTACTCCTGTCCGGTCCAGCTGACGTGGTCGGGGTCGGTGTAGAGCACGGCGCCGGTTCGTCCGTCGAAGATGTAGAAGGCCTCGTGGTCGGCGTAGAGGACTTCGTAGGCGCCGTCACCGTTCAGGTCGTAGCCGGATGGGGCGGCGTTGGAGGAGTAGTCCTGGACGGGGGCGGTCCAGCGCACGGTGCCGTCGAGCTCGGTGGCGATCGCGAGCGCGCTCCCTGCTCGGACGGCTTCTGGTAAGCCGTCGCCATCAAAATCGGCGATCGTCGGCTCGTGTGTGAGCCCTGACGTGCTGCCGGAAAGAAGAGAGGCGTTTCCATTGGCTTGCACAATGAGAGCTATGTCTCCGGTGAAGGACCAGATCTCTGGAGCGTCGTCGGCATCCGCCTGCGTTGGAGCATGCGAGGACATCCCGCCGTATCCGGTGTCCCAGAGCATCCATCCGTTTACCGAGAACGCAGCGCCGTCCACCACGATTTCGTTGGGCGAGGAGCCGTCGAGGTCCACCACGATCCCGTTGCCCGATCCAAGGCCGTGCCACAATATCTCGCCGTTGCTACCGTCATACACACGCGTGCCGGCCAAGAGGTCGACCACTCCGTCTCCATTCCCGTCGAGCGGTGAGGGCCAGTTCCGCTGCACGCCCATCTCAACCGGTGACGTCCATTGCATTTCACCTGATGCGTCGAGCGCGTGCAATCGGCCCCCGGGAAGGAGAACGAGTACCTCAGCCTGGCCATCACCCGTGACGTCGATGAAGCTGGGTGAGCCAAGAACCTGGAACGGCCCGTCGATGACGACGTCTTCGTAGCCCCACGTCGAGAGAACCAGATTGTCAGCGGGCAAGTTGGTGGCCCGGCCGGAGTGGGTGACGTACGCCCAGCTTGGGTGATCGCCGACGCCGAGCTTTCCATCGCTGTTGGTGTCCTTGACGACGGCTATCGTCGGCACGTCTGCGCAGTCCCGAATCTCTCCGGACGTGTTGGTTTGGAGAGCAGTGATGCCTGACCAGGGATCGGGCCCCGGCGTCTGACCGGGACAGGTACGGGAATCGACCGAGCCGGCGCCTGCGACAGCCAACTCGCACTGGGTGTCGAGGCAGTCCGGCGTACCGTCGAGGTCGGCGTCCAGGGCGCCTTCGTCGACTTGACCGTCGCCGTCGTTGTCCACACCGTCGCAGTCCTCGACGTCCAGGCAGTCGAGGATGCCGTCGCCATCGGTGTCGGGGAAGCCCTCGTCGATGAGCCCATCGCCGTCGTTGTCCCGGCCATCGCAGGCCTCGGTATCGACGCAGTCTGCGATTCCATCCTCGTCAATGTCCGGAAAGTCCTCGTCGATCACGCCGTCGCGATCGTCGTCACGGCCGTTGCACCGCTCTTCGCCTCGGAGATCGTAGTGGATGCAGCCGGCCAGGAGCCCGAACGAAAGGGGGAGGACGAGGGTTCGGCGGGAATGGGTCACGAGAGGATTGTAGTCTGAACCTGAAGAACGGGGGACGAAAGGATGGTACTGGCTCTGGTCCTGGCAGGAATGAGCGTGGCCCTCGGTGCTGATGGTCCCTGTGACTTCACCGTCGATCATGCGGCAGACGCTGAAGATCCCGTCATCGATGGCATGTGTCCGGCTGGCGGATGTACACTCCGCGGCGCTGTCCAGGAGGCGATCTTCGTGTCCAGCACAGCAGGGGGGCCCGTTGTCGTGTGCGTGCCCGATGGCAATGGCGCGCTGGCGGTGGACTACGATCAGAGTAGCGGCGGTGAGGACAATGACGCTGCGAATGATGACCTCGACATCTTGGCGGACGCCACGGCTCCCTTCCCCCCAGACGTCACCATCCGAGGCCTCGGTGCCGACCCTTCGGCCCTCGTCGTCACCAACGACCTGACCGAGCAGGTACGCCTCTTCGACGTCGGTGACGGGAGCTCCCTGTGCCTCCAGAACCTGACGCTGGTGGGCAGGACGCTCTCGTCACCCGATGGCGGGGTCATCCGAGTGGGTCCCGGCGGCACCCTGTTGCTCGAGCAGGTGGTCATCGAGAACGCGCATGCTCTGGGGCGGGGCGGCGCCATCTTTGCGGACACGGGTGCGTTCGTCGACGCGACTTCGGTGTCCATCCCGTCCCCGCGGGCCAACCAGGGGGGAGCCATCTGGGCGGGAGGTGCCAACGTGTTTCTGGATGGCGTCGACATCGATGGTGCTGTCGCCGTTCGCGATGGCGGCTCTGTGTACGTCGAGGATGCGTCGCTGCTGGTGCGAGCCAGTCAGTTCACTGGCTCGTCAGCCGACTTCGGCGGCGCAGTCTGGATGCAGGACTCGACGATGACGCTGCACTCCTCCTCGATCATCGCGGCACAGGCCAGCGACGATGGTGGCGGAATCTGGGCTTCGGACTCGACGTTGACCGTCCAGTCATCGGACATCGACAGCGGAGTTGCCGAGGGATTTGGGGGCGGGGTGTTCGCCCAACGCACCGACGTCGCACTTGCCGGCGCCAACGTCACCGGAAACGCCGCGGGAGCGTGGGGTGGCGCAGTCTACGCGGGCATTGGGGACTTCACAGCGATCGCTTCGACGGTCGACGCCACACGGCCGAGCGCGGCGGCGGCGTCTACCACTCGAGTAGTGCCGGGAATCTCGTCCTGCTCGAGGACACGCTGCTTGCCGAAAACGTGGCGCTGTTTCAGGAGGGCGGCGGGCTGCTTGCCGAAGGGTCCGGGTTGGTCAGACTCTCGGGCCTCGAAGCTCGGGGGAATCAGGCCGGCCTGACCGGTGGAGCCGTGCACGCCAGCACCGGCCAGTTGACGATTCGCGAGAGCGCTGTCCGGCGGTCGACCTTCCTCGGTAACTCCGCCGACGCCTCTGGTGGGGCGGTGGCGACGTCGGCGACCACACTGTCTATCGACGGCGCGGACTTCGTAGGAAACATGGCCGGCCAAGACGGGGGCGCAGTCTTCGTCGACGGGGGCGAAGCTGATCTCGGCCGGGTCGAGATGTCAGGCAACGCGGGCACCTCTGGCGGCGCCTTGGCGGTGGCGGCTGCCAGCTCGCTGACTGTGGATACCTCGGCGTTTCGCGGCAACTCGGCCGTCCAGGTTGGGGGCGCCATCTGGGCGGACTCGGTCATGAACGTCGACGTGCTGGAGTCCCAGTTCTTCAACAACGACGTGGTCAGCTCGGCTGCGTTGGGCGGTGCCATCGGCCTCGATGGCAACGGGCCATCGGCCATCAAGGGCTGTGCGTTCGAGAGCAACGTCGCGGCGCTGTCCGGTGGCGCCGTTGCTTTCGCTGGATCGTTCCCGTTGAACGTGTCGTTCAGCGCTTTCGACACCAACTTCGTGTCTGGTGAGGGCGGCGCCATCCTCGTGCTTGCGGGAGCGTTGGAGGTCAGCAACAGCGAGTTCATCTTCAACGAAGCCATCGATCTGAACGGCGGGGCCATCTCGGCGAACGGCTTTGGCCCGGCCACGCTCGAGAGTCGGGACAACGTGTTCTTCCAGAACGGCACCTCGTTCGGCGGCGGTGGCGGCGCAATCCGTTGGGCGGCAGCCGGCGGGGACAGCTGGGTGCGCGACAGCGGATCGACCTTCGACTCGAACGTGGCTGGCGGCGCCGGCGGTGGGGCGATTTGGTCGGACGCCCGAGTGGTCACGTTCGGTTCCTCCTTCGTGGGCAACATCGCCGCGCTGGGTGGGGGGGCGATGCAGCTCGGCGAGGGCGCCGTGGTGACCCAATCCGAACTCGTCGACAACTTTGCTGGCTCGCATGGGGGCGCGCTCCGACTTGGCGGAGGCGGCGTGTTCCCAGGGATCACGGTGTTCAGTTTTCTCGTCGACAGCTCGCTGTTGTTCGACAACCAAGCCGCCTCGGACGGGGGGGCGATCTACCTCGAGACCATCGAGGCGCTGTGGATCGAGAACAGCACGATCCACCGCAACGCTGCAGCCAGGGATGGAGGTGGCATCTGGTCCGAGGCGCTCATGGACGAGCCAGACCTCATGGAGCCGGAGCCAGGGACAGACGGGCCTTACCAGCATTGGGATTCTGGGGCCCCAGCTGAGCTGGAGACTTCAGAGTCCGGTGTCCGGATCAGCTTCTCCACCATCACCGAGAACCAGGCGGCCCAGCGCGGAGGCGGCCTCTTCTTGGACGCGACCAGTCATCAGTTGACCAGCGACCACGGGCCGATGGCTGCGATTCGCAGCTCGGTGTTCACAGACAACTTCGCCGGTGTAGGCCCCGATTGCGCGAAGGTCGAGTTTTCGGGCGTTGGTGTACCGGTCACCCGTCTCGTCTCCAACAACTTCAACTACTTCGGAGTGGTCGCCGACGGTGCGCCGGGGTGCGACGCCAACCTCGCCTTCCGCGCGGGTGATCTGTTCGAGGACGATGTTGGCCCGCACTTGCTTGCTCCACTCGCAGACAACGGCGGCCGGACGCGAACCCTGGAACCGATGGTGGGCAGCCCCCTGGTGGATCCGACCCTTAGCAGCTGCAAGGGCCTCGCCTTCCCGGACCTTGATGGCATCGCACCGCTCGTGCCCTTCGACCAGCGCGGATTCGGGTACTTCCGTCGACTCGACGGCGACGGCGTTGGCATTCGCAAGTGCGACATCGGCGCCGTGGAGATCGGCGTCGGCACGCTGTTGCCGATCGATCCGGATTGGATGCTGGATCCACCAGGCGACAACGCGCGGTCCGCCATTGACCGCATGGAAGGGCGCATCGGCGAGGGGGCTTCCGGACCCGAGAAACGCAAGCTCGAGAAGGCCTCGGAACAGGCACAGTGGTTCATCGACGAGATGGCGGCAGCGGCTCCTGATCGGGTGCTGGCGGTCGGCTACCTGAAGGTTGGTGTGCGCGTGCTCGAGAACGCGGTCGAAGACGGTAAGGTCCCGGTCGACATCGCTGCCGACCCAATCGAACTGATGCACCTCGCCGGTTCGAAGCAAGCTTGGGTCGTGCTCGCAGAGGCGCGAGCAACCGAAGACGTCGACGCCGACGAACTCCGACGCGCGGAGCGCACGCTCGGACGCGGGGGGGTGAAGTACGGCGAGGGCGAGCCGAAGAAGGCAATACGTCGATACGCGAAGGCCATCCTTCGAGCCGAGGTCGCGATGGGGCTTCGTGAGCCGATCACCGAGGCCACGCTGGTAGAGTACGACCTGCCCACGGACGCCGAGGAGTAGGTCACCCCCTTCAAGCCCTGGTCGGCGGCGGTCTCGGCTCCCAGTCTTCGGGAATCTCGTCCTGCTTGTCGTACCGCACCTCGACGATCTCGATCTCGCGCTGACCGCCCGGTGCCTTGAACGTCACCGTGTCGCCCTCGGACTTGCCCAGCAGCGCTCGGGCGAGGGGGGAGCGCCACGACAGGATGCCGTCAGCGATGTTCACCTCGTCTTCGCCCCAGATGCGCCAGGTCTGCTCGTTGCCCTCCTCGTCCTCGATCACCACGGTGGCGCCGAACAGCACCTTGTCGCCCTTCTGCGTGGCCGGGTTCACGATCACCACGTTGTCGAAGCGCCCCATCAGGTAGCGCATGCGGCCGTCGATGCTGCGCAGGCGCTTCTTGCCGTAGATGTACTCGGCGTTCTCGGACCGGTCGCCCAGGCTGGCGGCGTAGGCCACCTCGCGCACGATCTTGGGCCGCTCGCTCTTCTGCAGCCACTCCAGCTCACGCTGGATGCGCTCGAGGCCGATGGGAGTGATGTAGTTGGGGGGCTTGGGCATCGGGTATCCTGAAGACCTCGGCGCTTGCCGGGTTGGAGGACGGATGAAGGACCTGATGTGGGCAGGCGGCGTCAAGCGCAAGGCTGCCGGGGACGACAGCGGCGTGGTCACGTCGATTGGCGTCGGCGTGGGTAGCTCGTCGCGTCCCGGCTCGTCCAACAAGGCGCCGTCCAAGAGCGGCGGTCGCGTCGAGGGAACCGGCGTGAACAGCGAGCAGATGGAGCCCAAGGGCAAGCGCCGCGACCGTCCGGGCGGGCGCATCCGCTTTGGGTTGGGCGACGATTGATTGGCCTCCTGCTGGCCGCGTGGGCCAGCGCGGAGCCACTGCCGCAGTGGCTGGTCGACCCAACCGACCGGGCCGGTCGCGACCCGCATCGCCTCATCCGTAGGGGCACCGTCGCCTGGCCGGCCTTCGCGCCGGTCGAGCCCCCGACCGACAGCCGCGGAGACATCGCGCCGCCCACCCCGGTGTTCGACGCCGAGCCGGGCTGGACGTGGAAGCACGTGGGGCTGGGCCCACGCTCGCTGCGGGGATTCCCCGGGGGCGACGGCGCCGGCGTGGTCGTCGCCGATGTAGAGTACAGCTGGACGCCCGACCACGAGGCCCTCGCCGGCTTGGGTGTGGCGACGCTGGGCGGAGATGACCTGCAGCAGTTCGCCGGCCACGGCAACGCGGTGCTGGGCATCGTGGGCGCGGCAGCCGACGGCTTTGGGGTGACCGGCGGCGTGCCCGGCGCCATGCTGGCCATCGCGCATCCCTACGTGGATGGGGTGTACGACGTGGCCGGCGCGATCCGGCAGAGCGCGTTGCAGCTTCAGCCAGGTGATGTCCTGCTGATCGAGCAGCAGGTGCTCGTCGAGGGGGTGTTCTCGCCGGTGAGCGCCGACCCGCTCGTCGGCGATGCCGTTCGGGAGGCGGTCTCAGCGGGCATCGTGGTGATCGAGCCTGCGGGCAACGGAGGCGCGAGCCTGGACGATCCCGGCTGGGAGGGCTGGTTCGACGCCGGGGGCGCTGGTGACACGGGCAGCATCCTGGTGGGCGCTGGGGTGCCCGGCACGCTCGCCGAGTCGGGCACGTGGGTGGGGGGCAGCAACCACGGCAGCCTGGTGGCCGTGCAGGGCTGGGGCAGCTCCATCCCGGCGCCCAGCTCGCCCGAGTACGGCACCGACCTGTTCTTTCCCGCCGAAGATCCTCGCCAGGCCTACACCGAGGACTTCGGCGGCACCTCGGGTGCCTCGGCACAGGTGGCGTCGGTGGCCGCCCAGCTGCAGGCCATGTCCATGGCCATTCACGGTGAGGTGATCGCCCCCGACGCCCTGCGCGCGTGGCTGACGCGCACGGGCCATCCCCAGCCCGCCGACAGCGCGGCGCTGTACCCCATCGGGCCCACCGTCGACGCGCGCGCCGCCTTCGCCACCTATCTGGTGCCCTGACTGGGGCCTACGCCCGTCGATACGACCCGGTCGCTGGCGCCTCGTCGCTGGAGCGAACGCGAATCAGCTCGGCGCTCACGTCGAGCGTACGACCCGGGCCCAGGCGCTCCACCAGCTGTCCGTCCAGGGCCACATCGAGGGAGCCCGACAGGCACACCAGCCGGTAGGGCACCGCCGGGCTGCCACGGAACACCGTCTGCCAGTCGGCGTCGCCGCCACCCACGTCGATGATGCCGTCGCCGTCCGGTGCGAGGCGGGCCTGCAGCTCGTCCTGACCCAGGGTGTACACCCGGACGCGGGTGGAGATCTCGGGCTCGTCGCCTGGGGAGGCCTCGTCGGTGGGCAGTGGCTCGTCGACCAGGCGCAGGGGCGGGGGTTTGCCCAGTGCCTCGCGCAAGCCCGTGGCGATGGCGTCGCGCATCTGCGGGCTGTCCAGGTCCAGGTCGCCGAGCGCGTCGGTGACCTGGGTCAACACATCGTCGAACAGCTCGTCGTCGGGGGGCTTGGGCATGGGGGCTCTCGATGAGGTATGCAGGAGGCATGTCTCGATGGCTCTCTATCGTCCTGTTCGCCGGCTGCAGCTGCGGGTCGACCCCTCCGGCCGATGCCCCGGCGTCGACCGATGTCCGCGCGCCCGTCGCGGTCGCGCCTGCGCCTGCCGCCAAGGGGCGCGAGGCAATGATCGCGGCCCTCGCCGTGCGCGACCCCGAGCCGAGCTGCGAGGCGGTCGAGTTGCTGGTCGATGACCCCGCCGCCGAGCTGATCGCCGTGATCGACGAGGTGCAGATGCCACCCTGGGTGCCCATGCGGGCGGCCGATTGCGCTCTCGCGAGGCATGGAGCCCAGGTCGGCGATCGCGCGGTCCGCTGGGTCAGCGAACCCGAATACGAGGGGCTGGGCATCTTGGTGATCAACCATCTGGACGACCTGCCCGAGCCCTTGGCCGTCGACGCTGTGGCGGCCGCGCTGCGAGGTCCGCGCGCCGAACACGTGCGTCGCATCGCCGGCCACAGCCGGCACGGTGCGGTTCGGGCGTTGGCACCGCGGTGATGCGCAAGGTATAGTAGTTCCCGTTCGGTTCTGTCAGGCCCAGGCAGCTAGTCGGTAAAGGACTCCCACCATGACGCGCGCCGCGTTCGCGTTGGCCCTGTTGTTCCCCATGACAGCAGGCGCCGCCACCTTCTCGACCACCGGACCCATCCTGACTCCCGGAACCGATGGTTCCGACTATTGGGAGCAAGGCGTCGGGTCCCCCTCGATCACCTACGACGACGACAACAACCAGTGGGTGATGTTCTTCGAGACCAAGCTCACCACCACGTATGTGTCGGGCCTCGGCGGCGACTACAGCGACTGCGGTGCGGTCTGGGCTGTCGGCATGGCCACGGCCTCTTCGCTGGGCGGCACCTGGAGCGTGGTGGGCAGCGACCCCGTGCTCATGCCCGATCGCGACACCTACTACGAGTGCCGGGTCACCCATCCCAAGGTCGTCAAAGACGGGTCCAACTGGTACGTCTTCTTCAAGGCGAACCAAGACAAGAATCCCTGCAGCTCTTCGACGCCGCCGTGGGGCTGCAACGCCCAGACCGGTGTTGGCGTCGCGACCCTCACCGACCTGGGATCCCCCAGCCCCAGCTTTACCTCGAGCCCGGTGCTCAACGTGTCGGGTTTCGGCTTTCCGTCGGCGGTCAAGCTCGGCAACACATGGCATCTGTGGGTCGCCAAGCTGCCCAATCTGTTCCTTTCCACGCGCACGGGCAACCCAACGGGCTCCTTCACGCTCGACCCCACACCGGTAATGACGCCGGGCAGCAATGCCTGGGCGGTCGACCGAGTCTCCAACCCGGGCACTACCTGTATTGACGGCAGCCGCTTCCCCTACCAGATGATGGTCGGCGGCAAGACGCTGTCCGGACAGACGGTCACCGCGTCCGGCATCGGCGAGTCGGCCTCGCCCGACGGCGAAGAGTGGTTCTTGAGCGTCGATCCTGACTTTGGCTGGACCGACGACAGCGGCTGGCGCGGCTGGGACATGCACCGCTTTGTGGGCGACCCAGGCTGCGACCAGGGGTTCAACGAGGAATACATCATCCCGTTCGCCACCCGTGACAGCAACAGCGAGAACGAGATCCACCTCGCCCACACCACGGCGCTCAGCAACTACCAGTCGGCAGACTTCTCGTACAAGATCTGCGACAACGACCCCATCTCGCTGTCCTCTTCGGGGCAGGCGATTCCTGGTGGCCCAGCCGCCGCTGGTGACTCCGGGCTCGCGCCACTGGGCTACGCCGACAGCGGCGTCGCCTGGCAGCAGGGCCAGGGCTGCGACACCGCAGCCCCGCTCATTCCCGCCGCGCTGCTCCTGCTGGTGCCGGGCGCTCTGCTGGTTCGCCGCCGGCGCGACTGATCGCGCGACGCGTCACGCGACGCGTCACCACTTGCCCGGCACGGCCCTTCTGAGCTCGGCGTAGTCTTCTTCGCCGAGCACGGTCATCAGCTCGTCGTCGATGCGCTGGCGCATCTCGGCGAGCTCGGCCTTGGCCTCGTCGCGGGTCAGGTCGCCGGTGCGCACCGCGTCGCGCACGGCTCGGTCGGCATGGAGGTGGTCCTCGAGCTTCGCGGCGGCATCGAGCGCCTCTTGGCGGTCGACCCCCTTGGAGGTGGCGTAGGAGATGAAGCGCTGCGTGGTGGTCTCGATGATGCGCTCGTGGTGGGCCTCACGGGCCCGGTCGCGGCGCTCGAGCTCGTCGGGGGCGATCAGCGCCTCGCGCTGCTCTTGGTGGGTGGGCTCGTGCCCCTGCTGCTCGGGCGCTGGAAGGGAGACATCCTTGTTGCCCACGACGTCTTGCGCGCCTCGGAATGGGCCGGTCGGACGGTCGGGCATGGGCTCGCGCGACGCGCCCGGCGCCGCTCGCTCGGTGGGCGCCACGGTCGAGGGCGAGGGCGCTGCCTGGATGTCGGCCCCCGCCGATCGGGTGGTGGCCGAGAACAGCATGCCGATCGCGACCGTGCCCAGCAGGGCGAATGCGGCGCTTGCGAGCAACAGGTTTCGGTCCATGGCGTATCCTCTGGCGGTTGATGACCGATCGCCTCTACGAAGCGTTCCACAAGCCCTCGAGTCCTGACTATCAGGTCGTCGAGCGGGCCGTCTTCGTGCTCATCGCCATCAGCATCCTGCAGGTCGGCCTGGATCTGGCCGGCAAGGGCGACCACCCGGCGCTGCAGTGGGTCGACAACATCGTGGCCGCCCTGTTCGCGCTCGAGATCGTGTTCCGGGTGGCCTTGTTTCGTCCGCGCGGCCTGAGCTTCTACGAGCTGAACCCGCACGACCGCGTGGTGCACCACATCACGGGTCGCATCGGCTACTGCCTGCAGCCGTTGACCATGGTGGACATCGTGGCCGTGATGTCCTGGGTGCCGGCCCTGCGCGGGCTCAGGGCGCTTCGCCTGCTTCGACTGCTCCGCACGACGCGCTTCTTTCGCTACAGCTCGCCGTTCTTGTCGGTGCAGCGCGCGTTCCAGGACAACGCGCTGCTGTACAGCTTTGCGGTGAGCTTCGTGGGGGCGGTCACCCTGTTGGGCGGCGTGAGCATCTACTTCGTGGAGGGGCCTCCGGCGGCCCGGCTGCACGTCAACGACCCGCTCTGGGAGCCGACGGTCCACACCCTGGCCGACGGGTTCTGGTGGGCGATCGTCACGCTGACCACGGTCGGCTTTGGCGACATCGCGCCGCACAGTGGGCTGGGCCGCATCGTGGCCGCCGTCATCATGCTGTTGGGCATGTTCACCCTCGCACTGTTCGCGGGCATCGTGGGCAACACGCTGCTGCGAGCCGTGCTGTCCATTCGTCAGGAGCAGTTCCGCATGAGCACAGAGCTCGACCATGTCGTGGTGTTTGGCTACTCGGCGCGGGCGCGCATGCTGCTCGACGCCCTGATGGCCGAGAACGACTTCGATCAGACCGGCGTCACGGTGATGGGCCCCGGCGAGAGGCCCGCGGAGCTGCCGCCCCAGTTTCGCTGGGTACAGGGCGACCCCACCAAGGAGTCCGAGCTGCACAAGGTGCGCATGAGCCATGCCGCCGCCGTGCTGGTGGTGGGGTCGGGCAGCGATCGCCCGCAGATCGCCGACGCGACCAGCATCCTGACCGTGTTCACCATCCGGCGCTACGCCGCCGAGAACCCGCCGTCGAACGAGCGTCGGCGGCCGCTATACGTGGTCGCCGAGATCCTCGAGTCCGAGAACGTCGACCACGCGCGCGCCGCCGGGGCCGACGAGGTGATCGAGACGACGCGCATGGGCTTCAGCGTACTGGCGCATGCCATCTCGGAGCCGGGCACCGCGCACGTCATCAGCAAGGTGGCGACCGCTGACTCCGCGAGTCTGTACGTTGGCCGAGCCCCCGACGACGTCGAGCTGCCCTCCAGCTTTGGCGAACTCCACGCTGCCCTGCGCGAGCGGTATCCCCTGTTGTTGCTGGGGATTCGCGACGCCAAGGGCCACGAACACCTCAACCCGAGGGACGACTTTGTGGTGCAGCCGACCTACGCCCTGATCTACCTGGCAGATGGGGCGCTATTGCCGTCCACGGCGTGAGGGTTTTGGGGTAGGATGCCCGCCTTGTCCCAATCCCCACATGAACGGGAGGTCGATTGGGTAGTCCCCTGGTAGTCGCCCTGGCGCTGCTTGCCCTCAATGCGTCCGCACAAGATGCCGATCTCGACGGTCTCGATGACGCCGACGAGGTGGCGATCTACGGCACCGATCCGGCCCGTCCGGACACCGATGGCGATGGTCTGCTCGACGGCGACGAGGTCGACACGCACCCCACCAGTGCGCGCGACCCGGACTCGGATCACGATGGCCTGTCCGACGGCTACGAGATCGACCAAGGCACCAGCGATGCCGACGAGGTCGACAGCGATGGCGATGGGCTGTCCGACGGCCTGGAGTTCATCCTGGGCTCCGACCCGCGCGACGTCGACAGCGACGGCGACGGCCTGGCCGATGGCATCGAGGTCACCGTGCACGGCACCTCGCCCGTGCTGGGCGACACCGATGGCGACGGACTGACCGACAACAACGAGCTCGGCAGCTCCGACCCGCTTCGCCCCGACACCGATGGAGACGGGCTGACCGACGGCGAAGAGGCCACCCTGGGCACCGACCCCGCCGACGCCGACACCGATGGCGACGGCGTTGGCGACGGCATCGAGGTGCGCGTCACCGGCACCGATCCGTCGACGGGCGGCGACACCTACGCGATCACCGACGCCGACGGCGACGGCCTCGACGATGCCGCCGAGGTGCTGCTGTGGCGCACCGACCCCACCAGCACCGACACCGATGGCGATGGCCTGGACGACGGTGATGAGCTGTGGATCCTGGGCAGCAACCCAGCCGTATGGGACACCGACGGCGACGGCGTCGATGACGGCACCGAAGACGCCCGTGGCCTGAACCTGGCTGGGCGCGACACCGACGGCGACGGCCTGACCGACGGCGAAGAGCTCTACGTCTACCGGTCCAATGCCAACGTCCTGGACTCCGACTCCGACGGGCTCGACGATGGCTTCGAGGCCCGGCTGCTGCGCACCGATCTGGGCGACAGCGACACCGACGGCGACGGGCTCCTCGACGAGGCCGAGCTGTTGGCGGGCCTGCTGGCCGTGCGCCCCGACACCGACGGCGACGGCCTCGACGATCTCACCGAGGCCTCGGGTGGCAGCGACCCGGTGCTCTTCGATGGTGATGGCGGCGGGGTGAGTGATGCCATCGAGCTGTTCATCAGCGGCACCGATCCCCTCGACGGCGACGATGACGACCCGCGCGGCAGCGACTTCGACAACGACGGCTTGACCGACGCCGAAGAGCTGGTGCTGGGCAGCAATCCCATCAATGCCGACACCGACGGCGACGGTCTGCAAGATCGCGACGAGCTGTGGCTGTGGCACACCAGCCCGTCGCTGGCCGACACCGACGGCGACGGCCTCGACGATGGCGACGAGCTCGACATGGGCACGTCGCCCATTCATGTCGACACCGACGGCGACGGCCTGGACGACGGCATCGAGATCGTGGTGCTCGCCATCGATCCGCTGAGCGTCGACACCGATGGCGACGGCCTCAGCGATGCAGTCGAGGTGCTGGCCGTGGGCACCAACCCGGCGTCTGCCGACAGCGACGGCGACGGCCTGACCGACGGCGAAGAGCTGCTGCAGACGCACACCAAGCCGCTGTGGGCCGACAGCGATGGCGATGGCCTGTCCGACGGCGACGAGGTTGCCTGGACGGGCACACACCCGCTGGCCACCGACTCCGACAATGGGGGCGGGGCCGACGGCACCGAGCTCGAGGTCGACGGCACCGACCCGCTGACCGCCGGCGACGACATCGTGGTGCACCCCGACGGCGACGGCGATGGCTTGAACAACGCCTACGAGCTGGCCCTGGGCAGCAATCCCTTCGACCCCGACGGCGACGGCGATGGCCTCGACGACGCCGATGAGGTCGCGATGGGAACCAGCCCCTCGCGGGCCGACACCGATCGCGACGGCCTGTCCGACGGCGACGAGGTCGACCTGGGCACCGATCCGCTCTCCGACGACAGCGACGGCGACGGCCTGTCCGACGGCGAAGAGTTCATCATCTACTTCACCGATCCGCTGCTGGCCGACACCGACGACGACGGCCTGGACGATGGATACGAAGCGGCGATCCTGGGCACCGATGCCCGCAAGGCCGACAGCGATGGCGACGGCCTCGACGATGCCGACGAGCTCGACATCACCGGCACCAACCCCTTGCTCCCAGACACCGACCACGACGGCCTGTCCGACGGCGACGAGCTCGACCTGTACGGCACCTTCCCGCTGCGCCCCGACTCCGACTTCGGCGGCACGCGCGACGGCGCCGAGGTGTTGGTCGACAACACCGATCCGCTCGATGCCGACGACGAGTACCTTGGCGGCACCGACCTCGACGGCGATGGCCTCGACGATCGCGCCGAGAACCACGTGTGGTTCACCAACCCGCTGTTGGCCGACACCGATGGCGACGGCCTGTCCGATGGCGTCGAGGCGCTGCGCTACGGCACCGACACCCGGCGCGACGACACCGATCGCGACGGAGTGAAGGACGGCAACGAGGTGGTGTTCCAGGGCACCAACCCCACCCGGTACGACAGCGACGGCGACGGGCTGTCCGACGGCCTCGAGATCAAGGTCTTCTTCACCGACCCGCTCAACATCGACGCCGATGGCGACGGCCTCTCCGACGGCGAAGAGGGCTACATCTACGCCACGTCGCCCACCCGAACCGACAGCGACGCCGACCAGCTCGACGATCGCTCCGAGATCATCCTCCACGGCACCAACCCCAACGAAGAAGACTCCGACCACGACGCCATCCTGGACGGGCGCGAGGTCAACGAGTTCGGCACCGACCCGCTGCTCACCGATACCGACAAAGGCGGCGCCATCGACGGCCTGGAGCTGGTGGTTCAAGACGACAAAGACCCGCTCGACCCCTCCGACGACGAGTTCAGCACCGCCGACCGCGACAACGACGGCCTCACCGACGAAGAGGAGCTGCTGCACGGCACCGATCCCGACCGCCGCGACACCGACAACGACGGCCTGGACGACTGGGAGGAGCTGGTGCTGTACGGCACCAACCCCTTCCGCGACGACACCGACTTCGACGGCGCCTCCGACACGCAAGAGGCCGAGACCATGGGCACCGACCCGGTTCGCGCCGACACCGATGCCGACGGCCTGCTCGACGGCACCGAGGTCAGCCTGTACGGCTGCGACCCGCTCGACCGCGACACCGACGACGACGGCCTGCTCGATGGCGAAGAGGCCGAGGTCTACGGCACCAACCCCACCAAGGTGGACACCGACCGCGACGGCCTGAACGACTACGCCGAGGTGCACCTGTACGGCACCAGCCCCATCAAGCGCGACACCGATGGCGGCGGCGTGGTCGACGGCATCGAAGTGTTGGGTGAGGGCACCGACCCCATCGAGCCCAAGGACGACGTCGAAGACCCCACCGACACCGACGGCGATGGTCTGACCGATCAGGCCGAGATCATCGTGTACGGCACCGACCCGTCCGACCGCGACTCCGATGCCGACGGCCTGGACGATGGCGTCGAGATCTTCGACACCTTCACCGATCCGACCGACCCCGACGGCGACGACGACGGCTTGCTCGACGGCGACGAGATCGCGCTCGGTGCCAACCCCGAGAACCCCGACAGCGATGGCGACGGCCTGACCGACGGGCTCGAGGTGTTCACCTTCCAGACCGACCCCACCAAGGCCGACACCGACGGCGACGGCCTGGCCGACCCCTCCGAGATCGCGGTCTACGGCACCAGCCCGGTGCTGGTGGACACCGACTTCGACGGCCTGGACGACAAGTCCGAGATCTTCGATCACCGCACCGACCCGGTCGATCCCGACACCGACAGCGACCAGCTGCTCGATGGCGAAGAGATCAACCGCTACGGGACCGACCCCACGAACGCCGACACCGACGGCGGCTCGGTTCCCGATGGCGTCGAGGTGCTGCAGACCTTCCCGCCCACCGACCCGCTGAACCGCGACGACGACGTGCCTCCGGTTCGCCAGGGCAAGTTCTCGGGGGCGACTGCCGGCTGTGACAGCACCGGGCCCGGACCCGTTGGCTGGAGCTTCCTGGTTCCGCTGGTCTTGCTGGGTCGGAGGTGGCGCCGATGACCAGCCTGCTCCTGGCCTTGGTGATGACGGCGGGCGCCCAAGAGGTCACCGAAGCGCCGCAGATCAACGCCAACCTGTACCGCCCGCCCATCGATGCCCGGCTCACCAACTGGGCCGATGACTCCGGCTGGGCGCCCGGCAGCTGGGTGATGGGCAAGGTCGTGTTCAACTACATGAACGACCCGCTGCAGTACACCTACGACGACGGCGAGATCGTCGACGTGCTCACCGATGCGATGGTGGCCGACGTGGTGGCGGGGGTGTCCTTCGGGCGGATCCGCGTAGGTGTCGACGTGCCCATCACGCTGGCGAGCTATTCGCCGCTGGCGTCGGGCGGCGCGGGCCTGGGCGACATCGCCATCGACATCAAGGGCAACGCGCTCGACCGCGGCAAGCACGGCACCGGCGTGGCCTTCGGGCTGCGCGGCGTGGCCAACACCTCCACCGCCGACGCGCCGCTGGGCGACCCGCTGCCGTTCATCGACGGGCAGCTCATCCTGGACCGCCGCTTCAACAACCTGTTCTTCACCGGCAACTTCGGAGCCCGGGTCACCGCCTACAGCGGCGACACCAACACCCAGTGGCTCGCCCGGCCCTTCGTGCGCGGCGGCGGCGGCTGGCACGTGGCCGAGAACGGGGGCCTGTCGCTCGACGTCGCAGCCATGAGCAGCCAGGTCTGGCCGCTGTCCGACCCCATGGGCATCCCCATCGAGTACATGGCCGGTGGCTGGTACAAGTTCGGCGACTCACTGGTGTTGCGCGGCGGCCTGGGGCGTGGGCTCACGCGGGCGGTCGGCGCCCCGCGGGCCAGGGCGCTGGTGTCGGTGGGCTACGAGCCTCCACGCGAGGCCGACTCCGACCTGGACACGGTGCTCGACCGCGTCGACGAGTGCCCCTTCGAGCCCGAAGACCGCGATCAGTTCGAGGACGAGGATGGCTGTCCCGAGCTCGACAACGACAACGATGGCGTCGAGGACGCCGACGATGCGTGCGCGAACGAGGCCGAAGATCTCGACGGCTTCGAAGACAGCGACGGATGCGCCGAGTCGCCGACGGAGGTGCACCTGCGCGTGAACGGCCCAGACGGATCGGCCGTCGCCAACGCCAAGATCACGGTGTCCGGTGCGGGAACCTCGCCCAAGTGGGGCGGTGCCGACTACCGGGTCGTGCTCGAGCCCGGCAGCTACTCGATGGTCGCCGAGGCCGATGGCTACAAGAAGCTCGAGCTGACCTTCGAGGTGCCCGAGGGCGAGCGTGTCGAGCGCATCGAGCGGCTTGCGCTCGAAGACCCACGCGGAACCCTGGCCGTCACCGTGCTGGGCGGCCATGGGCGGGCGCTCCGCGGGGCCCAGATCTCGGTCGACGGCGCGTTCATCCCGCTGGCCGAGCTCGGCGAGCTCGAGCCCGGTCCCTGGCAGGCCCATGTGCGCGCGCCAGGGTGGGGCACGGTCGAGCTGGTCACCCGCATCGGCGAGGGCTCGGTCACCGAAGAGAGCGTGGTGCTGCCCGACAACCGGGTCGAGCTCGGCGCGGCGTCGGTCGACCTGCTGCAGCCCGTGATCTTCGCCGAGGGCGGCATCGAGCTCGACGACGCCTCGGTCCTGGTTCTGGACGACATCGCCGGCCTGCTGCTCGACGACGACGACATCTCGGTCACGCTCTCTGCCACGGGCGAGAGCGAGCTGGCGCTCAAGCGCGCCAAGGCCGCCAAGGACCGCATCGTTCGTCGCGGGGTCTCAGGATCGCGCCTCACCATCGCCTCGGAGCCGTCTTCGGCCGACGGCGAGTCGATGCTCACGGTGCGCGTCGTCGGCGGGAGCGAGTAGACTTCCCGTCGATGAGCAAGCCCGCTGCCAAGGACCTCGTCGGTACGACGTACGCCGGCCGATTCCGTATCGACGGCTACATCGACTCGGGCGTCATGGGCAGTGTCTACCGGGCCACCCAGACCGACCGCAACCGCACGGTCGCGCTCAAGGTCATCAACGCCGAGCTGGTCGAAGAGCAAGAGATCATCGCGCGCTTCCACCGCGAGATGCGGGTCACCGCGGCGATCAAGCACCCCAACACGGTGCGTGTGCACCAGTATGGCCACACCAAGAACGGCGAGCTGTACCTCGCCATGGAGCTGCTGGAGGGCAAGTCGCTCGACGAGGTGATGCTCGACGAGGGGCCCATGAAGCCCGAGCGCGTGGCGAACATCGCGGGCCAGATCGCCAGTGCCCTGGGCGCCGCCCACGCCGAGAAGGTCGTGCACCGCGACCTGAAGCCCGAGAACATCATCGTTCACCAGACCCCCGAGGTCGACACGTGGGTGAAGGTGCTCGACTTCGGCCTGGCGCATGTGGCCGACCCCGACAACGAGAACGACGAGCAGCTGACCGCGTACGGGGCCCGCGTGGGCACGCCCTACTACATGGCGCCCGAGTACGTGCAGACCTTCGAGCTCGACCACCGCAGCGACCTTTATGCGCTGGGAATCCTGATGTACGAGATGATCACCGGGCGCCCCCCGTTCAAGGGTGGCCCCTACGAGGTCTTGCACAAGCACGTGAAGGAGCAGGTGCCGCCGATGGCGTCGGTGTACGCCGACCTCGACTGCCCCCCGTGGCTCGAGACGCTCATCATGAGCCTGCTGTCCAAGAATCCCGACGAGCGCCCTCAGTCGGCCGGCGAGGTCGTGTCCATCCTGTCCGAACACGTCACGCTGCCCAAGCTGCCCGAGTCCCGGCGCAGTCGTGCCACTCGGCACTCCAGTGCGGTGCCGTCGTCGGGCGGCAGCAAGGGCATCTGGCTGGCTGGCGCTGGGGTGTTCGTGATGGGCGTCGTCGGCACCCTGCTGCTGGTGGGCATCGGCGTGGCGGTCGCGTACTCGATGTAGGTGGCGGTGCAGCTGGGGGTTCGGTGTCCGAGACGTGGGAACAGAAGAAAGAACGCTACCAGCAGATGATCCTGCAGTACGGCGGGGTTGCGCTGGCCGTCTGGTACACGCTGTTCTTCATCGTGCTGCTGCCCTCGGCCTACCTGGCGTGGTCCGAGGGCGGGCTGTCGGTGTGGGCCGCGCTGGGTGCAGGCTGGGTGGCGGCCCAGCCCACCAAGCTGGTGCGCATCCCGCTGTTCTTGGTCATCACACCCATCGTGGCACGGTGGATCGGCCGAGAGCCGTCCGATCTCGACGAGGCCGCCGAGGGCGGCGACGGGGCGCTATAGGCGGCTATGGGCGGCTACTCGTCGAGCAGGCAGTCGGCGTGGCTGTCGGGCACGGCGATGGGCTCGACGAACAGACCCTCGACCTCGGGCGCGCCGATGTGGGTGGCCTGGATGGTGATGCAGGTGTCATCGCTGCCGTCGGGGCACGCCTCGCAGGGCACGCCGATGTTGTCGGACAGCATGCACAGGGTGTCGACGTTGGACAGGTCCCACGCGTCGACGATGTCGGCCGCGTTGAGGGTGGCGGTGAACTGGCCGCCGCCCAGGAAGCTGCCGTCGGGGGACAGCGTGCCCGAGAGCTCGACGTTCTCGAGGTGGATGCTGCTGCCCTCGGCCTTGAACGAGACGTCGCTGGCGCTGAAGTCCATGAACGGCGCGTGGCTGATGTTGGCCGGCGGCAGCTCGAGGGTCTGGCTGCAGGTGTCCTGGACGGTGTCGTCGGGCATGGCCAGCGCCAGCCGCATGTCGATGGTGTCGTCGTCATGGATGTCGACCACCGAGAGCAGGATCTCGCGGGTGAACACGCTGGCGGCGAGCTCGGCGATGCCTTCGCCTGCGATGAAGCGGCCCTGGGTCACGTCGACGGCGTAGGTGCGTCCGATGATGTCGCTGAGCGGGACCTCGAGCGGGGCGCCGAGGGCCGACGTCGAGAACTCGATGCGAGGCTGCCCACCGCAGTAGTCGAGGCCCATGGTGTGGCGCGAGCGCGGGGGAAGTGGGGCAAGCGGCGTGAAGACCACGGTGCGGCCGTCATCGCGGAAGGTCGTGATGCCCTCGACATCGGCCACCACGGTGGCCTCGGGAGCCGGCTCGGAGAGGTAGAACTCGATGTCGCCGCGGTGGTACGCGTCGCTGGCCCCGTGAGCGGGCAACGTGGCGTTGACCACGATGTCGCAGGTGGGCTCGAAGGAGTCGTCGGCCTGATGCGGAGCGGAGAGCTGGCCGTCGTCGCAGCCCGCGCACACGAGTGCCACGAAAAAAAGAAAGACGCGCATAAAACACCCCCCAGGAAAGCCTGGAATGAAGGTGAGGCGCTTCTAGTGGGTCGCTCTGGCCGGTGCAAACCGAAAACCTGACCAACCTGTCATTATTTCCGGCGCGGGACCGCGGGGTGCTACGGATCAGGGCTCACGCTGACCTCGGCGACGGCCGAGAACAGCTTGTACAGCCCGATGCCGACCTGATCGACCGGGATTCGCTCGTTGTGCCCGTGCATCGTGCTCGCCTCTTCGGTGGTGACCTCGAAGGGGGCGAAGCCGTAGGCGCGCACACCAAGAGGACGCAGCAGCAGCGAGTCGGTGAAGCCCGGCGCCAGGATGGGCCCGGCGACGGCGTCGGTGCGGCCCTCCACCGCATACCTGGCGAGCGCGTCGAACAGGGGGTCTTCGCGGGGACTGCCCGCGGCCGGGTCCATGGCGATCACCTCCCAGGTGACGTCGTGCTTGCGGGTCAGGCGCTTCAGGCGCTCGAGCTGCTGCTCGGGACGGGTCTCGGGCTTGAGCCGCGAGTCGTAGACCGCCCAGGAACGGCCGGGCACGACGTTGGGCTCCAGCGCGCCGCCCAGTCCGGTGAGGTTGAGCGTGTCGATGAGCAGAGGGGCCGCGGCGGGCTGGCCCATCAGGTTGGGCCGCGCCAGGAGGTTGGCCGGGAGCCGATGAGAGATGACCCACCCCGTGAAGCCGCCGTGGTGGCGACCGACGGTGCGCAGGGTCTCGCTGAGTTCGGGTGGAATGCGGGCCCGCGGCTTGTACTTCTTGCGCAAGGTGCGCACCGCATCGAGCAGCTTGTCGGGCGACTGGTCGGGGTAGGGGGAGCTGCCGTGGCCGGGCTCGCCGGTGGCGACCATGCGCGCCCACAGCAGGCCCTTTTCGTTGGTGCTGATGCCGAACACGGTCTGGCCGTCGAAGATGGCGTCGCGAATGCCCAGCCCGCCCTCGTTGATCAGGTGCGAGCAGCCGATGTCGTCCCAGTCCTTGGCCAGGTAGCGCGCGCCCTGGTTGTCGATCTCTTCGTCGGCGACGGCCAGCAGGATGATGTCGCGGTTGAGCGGCGCGTCGATGCGCGACAGCCAGAGCATGGTCATCAGCTCGATGGCGCCCAGGCTCTTCATGTCCAGGGCGCCGCGGCCCCACAGGTAGCCGTCGTGCACCTCGCCCGAGAGCGGAGCATGGTCCCAGTGCTCGGCCTCGGCGGTCACGACGTCGATGTGCGACAGCAGGCACAGCGGAGGCTGGGTGCGCTGGCTGTCGTCGGCGGGCAAGCGCGAGATGAGGTTGGCCCGACCCGGCGCGTACTCGCGGATCTGCCAGTCGAAGCCCTCGGCCTCGAGGATGGCGGCCAGGTAGTCGGCCCCGCGGCGCTCGTTGCCGGGCGGATTGGTGGTGTCGGTCTGCAGGTAGCCGGCGAGCACGTCGACGGCCTCGCTGCCGGCCGCCTCCCAGTCGACCTTGTCGCGGAGCTGCACCACGTGGGGCGAGGGGGGCTCGACCTCGATGGCCTTGGGTCCGCAGCCCGTGGCCGCAAGGGCTAAGATGCTGGCCATGAATGCGCGCGCGTCGACCATGCTCATCGCAGTGCTCCTGGGGGCAGGCTGCCGTAACGTCGAGCCGGCCCCCGAGGACCTCGATGGCCTGGCTCACTGGTACCTCGACACCTTCTGGGAGGCCGAGGCGTCGGCCGTGATCGAGGCCACGCAGCAGTACGACGCCGCTGCTGGTGGGCGTGTCGCGGCCTCGGATGGCGCGTGGGAGCGTGGCTCGCTCACCGACCTAACCCCTGACGAGATCCTGCCGCTCGACTTCGACGGCGATGCTCCCGATCCCGCTCTGGCCGCGGGCTTCTACCTGCTCGATGCCTTCGACTGCACGCTGCCGGCACTCGACGACGTGCTGATCGCCCTGAACCAGGACGAGCTGTACGAGGGCTGGTACGAGGCCTACGATCGCACCTACACCACCGACGAGGCCGTCTACCTGTCCGGCGAGACCGACCTGGTGCGCTGGCACATCGACATCGAGAACAAGCTGCTGAACACGCCCTTCGACGAGCGGCTGCACGGCGCCCTGAGGTACCACCAGGCCGAGTCGGGAGAAGCCGCCATCGTTCAGCTGACCTGGATGCCCACACCCGCGGTGTTCGAGCAGGGCGACAAGGTGTTCGCCCAGGACTACCAGATCGAGGTCTACTACGAGGCGAGCCCCGGTCGGGTGAGCCACCTGTACGGCCTGTGGCGCGAGGTTCAGGCCGCCGGCTTCACGGCCGAGAGCGATGCCTTCGTGAACACCGTGCTCAACAACCTCGAAGACTGGGACGAGACGACCGGGCAGCTGTGTCGCGGCGAGCTGCCCGAGTAGCAGCGGTCACAAGAAGAACAAGGCGCCCAGAAACACCGCGATCAACAGGCCGCCGCCGCCCAGCAGCATCACGCCGCCAAAACCGGCAAGGGCCAGGCTCACCCCTCCGAGCGCGCCGGGCTCGTCATCGGGCAGCTCGCTGGTGAAGGCGGCGTCGTCACCCATGCCTGGAATCACCGTTCCTTGCTCTTCGCCTCCCAGGTCGTCGAAGGACAGACCCGGGTCGGCGGCCGGCTTGGCTGCAGCCGCGGCGACCTTGTCGAGCAGGTTGCTGACCGCCGAGGCGGACGGCGGACGGTCTTCGGGGGCCTTCTCGAGCAGCTTCATGATCAGGTCTTCGAGCGCGCGAGGAATGCGGCGGTCGCTGACCGAGCCGACCGTGGGCGGCTTGTCGAAGGCGTGCTGGCGCATGACCTCGAAGGTCTTGCCCACGAAGGGGGTTCGCCCGGTGGCCATCTCGTAGAGCATGCAGCCCAGCGCGTACAGGTCGCAGCGCTCGTCGAGCTGACGGCTGGCGATCTGCTCTGGAGCCATGTAGTGCGGCGTGCCCACCACCTTGCCCACGGCGGTGAGCTGCTCCTCTTCTTCGGACTCGTCGTCTTCGACGAACTGGGCGATGGCGAAGTCGAGCACCTTGACGAAGTCGCGGCTGCCGCCCTTGGCGATGAGGCGGATGTTGCTGGGCTTGAGGTCGCGGTGCAGGATGCGCTGGCTGTGCGCGGCGTGCAGGGCCTCGGCGATGTGCTTGCCGATAGCGATGATGCGCTCGGGCTCCATGGGACCGTGCTGCTTGAGCTGCCGGGCCAGGGTGCGGCCCTTGAGCACCTCCATGTGCAGGTACAGCTCGCCGTCGGCGGTCTCGCCGGCACCGTACACCTCGACGATGTTGGGGTGGTTCAGGCGCTGCATCACCTCGATCTCGCGAAGGAAGCGCTTCACCGCGACTTCGTTGTCGCCCTCACGGTCGAGGATCTTGAGCGCGACCTGCTTGCCACCCTGGCTGTCCTTCGCCAGATAGACCGCGCTGACGCCTCCTGATCCGATCTTGCGAGCGATCTTGAAGCGCCCGTCGAAGAGAGCCCCGATTCGGGCGTCCGCGGCGGCCGTAGACATGGGCGGAGACTACCACGGACGGCGGCTGCGACCGGCCTCCAGGCGTTGGGCCAGCAGGAATGCCAGCTCGAGGCTCTGGCCGTAGTTCAGCCGGGGATCGCAATAGGTCTCGTAGCTGCGGGCGAGATCGCTCTCGGACAGGTCTTCGGGGCCGCCGGTGCACTCGGTGACGTTGTCTCCGGTGAGCTCGAAGTGCACGCCGCCCAGATGTGTGTCGGCGTCACCATGGATCTCGAATGCCGCGCGCAGCTCGCGGGTGATGGCGTCGAAGTTGCGGGTCTTGACGCCAGAGCCCGTGCTGACCGTGTTGCCGTGCATGGGGTCGCAGCTCCACACCACGTGGCGACCGGCCTTCTGGACGGCCTCGATGTGCGCGGGCAGGTGATCGGCGACACGATCGGCCCCGTACCGGGTGATGAGCACGATGCGGCCGGGACGATCGTCGGGCTCGATGGCGTCGAGCACATCGATGAGCTCGGCGGCGCCCATGGTGGGGCCGACCTTGACGCCGACCGGGTTCTCGATGCCGCGAAAGAACTCGACGTGGGCCCCATCGAGCTGCCGCGTGCGGTCGCCGATCCACAGCATGTGGGCGCCGGCGTTGTACCAGCTGCCGTCGATCTGGACGAGGTGGGCCTCTTCGTAGGGCAGCAGCAAGCCCTCGTGCGACGCGTAGAAGTCGACCGTGCCCAGGGCCGAGCGGTCGTCGATGCCCGTCGCCTCCATGAAGTCGACCGCGTCCAGGATGCGCTCGAGCATGGCGGTGTACTCGGCCCGGCGGGCGGCATCGCGCACGAAGCCGAGATCCCAGTGGTGGGCGCGGTGCATGTCGGCAAAACCGCCGTCGAGCAGGGCGCGCACGTAGTTGAGCGTGGTGGCCGAGTGGTAATAGGCCTGCACCAGGCGCTCGGGATCGGGGTCGCGGCGGGCGGGGTCGATGTCGTTGACGTGGTCGCCGCGGTAGGTCACCACTTCGTTGCCGTCGACCACCTCGGTGGGCCGGCTGCGCGGCTTGGCGTACTGTCCGGCGATGCGCGCCACGCGCACCACGGGGATGCGCGCTCCCCATACCAGCACCAGACTCATCTGCAGCAGGATCTTGAGCTTGCCCTCGATGCGGCTGGCCTCGCAGTCGACGAAGCGCTCGGCACAGTCGCCGCCCTGCAGCAAGAACGCCTTGCCGGCGGCCACCTGGGCCAGCTGGTCGCGCAGCTTGTCGACCTCGAGCCGGGCGACGAGCGGGGGCAGGGCCCGCACCGTCTGCAGCGCGCGCTCGACGGCGGCGGGGTCGGAGTAGACGGGCTGCTGGCGGATCGGCTTGGAGCGCCAGGATGTGGGTGACCAGGTCATGCCGGTGGGGGTAACACAGCGGTCGGCGTGCCATCCTGGGGCGGCCTGTGACCCGGGTACCTCGGCGGCAACAAGGCTTGGCGGCGTCAGTTGGACGGTGTCAGCCGGACGGTGTCAGGAGACCATTTTTCGGAAATCCGAGGGTGTTGGTCCGACCAACCAACGGGCTCTGGCTTCCGAAAAATGGTCTCCTGACACCGTGCCGTTCCGTGCCATTCTCGGCGACACCCTCTCTCCGGAATCGCCGCCGGAACCGGTGCCTCTACCGACTCCCCGGCCCCAGCCCGGCGTTGGGACTGCCCGGCGGCAGTTCCCAGCGCCGCTCGTCGCAGCCGTAGGTCTGGGGTACCAGCTCGATGAGGGTGTGCAGCGGCAGCGGCAGGTGGGGCACCTCTTCGGCACTGTTGCCGGCGAAGTAGGCGTACAGGCAGCGCAGAACCGCCTGGTGGCTGACCACCAGGATGTCGCCCCGCTGGCGCTCGAGCTCGATGATCACGGGCTCCAGGCGCTGGATCAGGTCTTCGTAGGACTCGCCGCGCTGGTAGCGGTAGCGCAGCTTGTCGGCGCGCCGGGCGCCGAACTCGCCGGGATGCAGCTCCTCGATCTCGGCGTAGGTGAGGCCGTCCATCACCCCGGCCTCGATCTCGTCGAGGGGGCGCCAGACTTCTTTGCTCCAACGAAGGTGGCGGGCGGTGTGCCGGGTGCGCTGCAGGGTGCTGTGCACGACGCGAAGCTCGCCTTCGCCGATGACCTCGTTCATCTTCTGGGTGAGGGAGCCGGCATAGATCTCGCCGTCGGCCGACAGTCCCGGGTCGCCGCCGATGCGGTTCTCGGTGTTGTACAGGCTCTCGCCGTGGCGGGTCAGGAAGATGCGGCGCGGCTCGATGTGCAGGTTCATGAGCAGCAGCACCAGACGACCGGGGATGTAGCCGTGGATGCGGTTGACCACGACCTGCCGGCCCAGGTCGATGGTCTTGATGAAGGCGACGTCTTCGCTGTCGATGGGCTGGTAGGCGTCTTCGTAGTGGCGGATGCGTCGCCGGAAGTCAGCGACCGCGGCGTCGGGGTCGACGGTCGCGTAGTCGGGGCTGCGCAGCTTGGTGGCGCGCACGTTGCGCTCGATCACCGCGGGGTCGTTGCAGATGGACTCGATGAAGAGCACGTCGACACCGGCCTCACCGAAGCGCTCCGCCACCAGGATGCGCCGCTCGATGGTGCTGTTGGTGGCGTCGTAGATGGCGACCTCGCCGCCGCCGTCGAGCCAGGCCACCGTGTCGTCCAGCGCCGCCATGGCCAGGTCTTTGCGGGCGGCCACGCCCTCGGCATTGTCGGGGTCGAAGAAGCCGTGCGGCTGCTGGGCGCCCAGGATGCGGCGCCGGTAGTTGCCCACGTTGAAGACGTTGGTGCTGTAGCCGAGCCAACGCAGGTAGCGCGCGATCTTGCGCGCGATGTAGGTCTTGCCGCGCGCGGGCAGGCCCACCATGATGACGGCCAGGCGCGGACGGGTGGGCTCGGGGCGCACTAGTTGGTGCCCTCGGCCTCGGCGGCGCCGGTCTCGCTGACCCGGCGGCTGACCTGGCCCGGGTCATAGGTGCCATCGTCGATGCCAGGTACCTCGATGAGCGCCGTGCGGTCGCTGTCGACGCGGATGCGCTTGGGCTCGCGCAGGGTCTTGATGCGCATCGACCACGTCCACTTCTCGCGCACCGCCACCCCCGACCACGTGTCGTAGTGCACCTCGCCCTTGCCCGTCAGCGTCTGCACCTCGTCGTTGACGCCGGCCGGGCGCGCGAGGGCAGCGGACACCTTGAACACCGCGATGCTCTCGTCGAGGTGGTCGAAGGTCCAGGTCTCGCGGACCTTCACGTCGCGCTCGAGCTCGGGCGGTGCGTTGGTGACGCGCTCGTAGGGCTTGTTGGTCTTGAGCTTGGTGCTCGGCAGCATGCGCAGCCACAGCTGCGTGTCGGCCGTGATGTCCTGCTGGGTCTGGTCTTCGAAGGTGTTGGCGGTCGAGTCTTGCCCGGGGCGCTGACCGCCCGAGAGCTCGTCGAAGGTCACCGTGGGAATGCCCACGCGGTCGACGTTGACGCGCCACGTTGTCGGGCGGCGGGCGATGTTCCACAGCGCGGGATCGGGAGGTGAGGAGCGGTCGCTGTCCCAGCGGTGCTTCTCGCCCCGGCCGTCGGCCTCGGCCACGATTCGCCGCACGAACGCCCGGTAGCGCAACGGGTGCTGCTGGTACCGGCCCCCCGAGTACACGTTGAGCTCGGTGTCGGTCACCACGTGCAGGGTGTCCTGGATGCCGGCTGCATCGGTGGTGGTGGTGATGTCTTCGTGCAGCACGAGCGCGGTGTCGGCGCGGAACCAGCGGGCGACGTCGATCTTGCCAGCGTCGGCTGGGGAGGCCAGGAGCATGGGGAGCAGGAGGTACATGGGAGGCCTGCTATCGCCTGAGCAGCTTCCCGACCGCCCTCATCACGCTGGCATCGCTCTCGACCTCGTTCACATCGGCCAGCGGGACCCACCGGGCGTCCTTCGCATCGTCGCCCGCCTGCAGGTCGAGGGTGTGGGCCACCAGCAGGATGCGCAGGTCGAAGTGCTGATGGCCGGGCTGCCCGCCGAGGGGAGGGATCTCGTGGATGTCCACGTCGAACAGGCCGTCGCCCAGGATGTGCAGCGCGCGAATGCCGGTCTCTTCGGCCACCTCTCGGCGGGCCGCGCTGAACACATCGGCATCATCCGGGTCGATGTGGCCGCCGGGCTGAAGCCAGCGGTGCAGCTTGCCGTGCAGGATGAGCAGGAGTTCGTCGCGGGTCGGCGACAGCACGAAGGCACTGGCCGTGAAGTGACCGGGGCTGTAGTGGTCGCGCGAGAAGGGGTCGCCCGGGGCGCGGGCGAGCGCCAGCATCCGCGTCACGAAGTCCGCCTCGACCTCGTCGGACGGCTGGTGGGCGCGCAGCAGCTCGGCGGTGTGCTGCCGCCGGTTCATTGCGCCGTGTTGGGGTTGATCGGGAGCTTCTTGAGGCTCTGCAGCATGACCCAGCCCGGGCCGGTCAGCTCGGTCATGAACAGGCCCTCGCCGCCGAAGATGGACTTGAGGCAGCCGCCGGTACGGCGAATGCCGTACTGCACGTCGGCGCTGAACACAGCGAGGTTGCCGGTAGAGACCAGCAGCGTCTCGCCCTCTTTCAGCTCGTAGGGAACGTAGTCGCCCGAGCCGTGCACGATGGCGATTCCGGTGCCCGACAGGTGCTGCATGAAGAAGCCCGCGCCGCCAAAGAACATGGCGCCCGCCGAGCGAGCGGTGGTGACGCTGATGTCGACGTCACCGAGCGCGCCCACGAAGGCCCCCTGGGTGCAGATGATGGGTCCGCGGTCCAGGTCCCAGGTGGCCAGCTTGCCCGGCTGGTTGGCGGTGATCGAGACGAAGGCGTCGTCTTCGGTCGCGGTGACGTGGGTGAGCGACAGGCCCTCACCGGAGAGCATGCGCCCCACGGCCTTGCCGGCGCCGCCGGGGATCTTGAGCTGCCAGTCGATGCCCTTGTAGGCCATCAAGCAGCCGCGGCTCACCCAGAGGGTCTGGCCCTTCGCGAAGCGCATGTTCGCCGACTGCGCGATGGCACCGTCCACCGAGATGGACTTGCAGTAGGTGGCGAGCTCGGCCTCTTCGAGCGTGATGAGGGCTTGCAGCGCGTCGGACTTGGTGTCGGACATGGGGATGGAGCTCCGGGGAGGGGAGCGGGGGGCTAACTGGTCCTGCGGACCGCGACCTTGGCAAGGAGCACAGGCCTCCGTGCCTGTGTGGTGCAACGGGCACGGAGGCCCGTTCTCCTTGGTCCAGCGGACCGCGACCCGGCTATCCGTCGCGCCCTACTCCCGCCGACGCATTCCGAGCAGCCCCAGCATCCCGAGTCCGAGCACGCCAAAGGGCGCTCCGCTCGTGGTGCTGCTGCAGCCGCAGCCCTGCTGGGTTCCGGCGCCGCCGTCGATGCCGGTGTCGTCGCCGCCCTCGGTGGAGATGCCGGTGCCGGACAGGGTGATGGTCTGCGTGGGGTTCACCGGGTCGTTGGTCTCGACCTCGATGGTGGCGGTGAAGGCGCCGGCGCTCGTGGGCTCGAAGGACACGGTGATGGTGTCGGGGCCCGTCTTGGTGGCCGCGATGTCGGGCTGGTTGATGTCGAACATGGCGTCGCCGGTGAGCACGGCCTCGCCCTTGAGCTCGATCTCGCCCAGGTTGTTGACGGTGATGTCCTGCTCTTCGACCTCACCCACGGTGACATCGCCGAAGTCGACGACCACACTGCCCAGGTTGATGGCGGGCAGGTCGTGCGTGTACTCGATGGGCTTGGTCTTGGCCGGACGGGTGTCGTCGAAGGGCAGCCAGCTGTAGGTGTACGGGATGTTCACGCTCGGGCCGCCAGCGATGCCGATGCTGCCGGTGAAGGTGATGTCGAAGCCAAAGGCCGCGTCGGCCAGGCCCTCCCAGCGCGACTGCCAGTTGCCGGTGCCCAGGTTGCTGTTGGGCACCGAGACCTGCTTCTTGTCGGTCTCGGACAGGAACTCGACCGCGTCGGTGGTGATCTTCTCGCCACGGACGGTGCAGCTGACGTTGGGGGTCACGTCGGCGCCCACGCCGACAACGACGGTCTCGCCAAAGGCCTCGAAGTCGAAGTCCTCGAAGAAGTCGAAGAGCACGGTCTCGTCGACGGCGACGGTGACCGACTCGGTCTCGCTGCCCGGGAGCAGCAGGGAGTCGAACTGCTGCAGGTTGGATTCCCAGGTCCAGGTGTCGTCCCACACTGTGAAGGTGAACGCCGGCAGGCCCAGCGACGTGCCGTCGAGCACGGCGTTGGCCTCGAGGGTGAGGTCGGAGGTGAACTCGATCTCGCCGCCGTTCTCGATGCCGTTCCACGTCTGCATGATCATGTCGGGCCACTCGAGCTCGGACTCGCCAAGCATGTCGATGACGACATCGGCATCGACGTCGGCGACGAGCTGGATGGCCAGAGCGGAGTCCTGCGGGAAGGTCACGCTGAACTGGTCGCCGCGGAAGAACTCGATGGAGTCCTTGAACTCGACCTCGGCCTTGCTGGTGGTCTTTTCTTGGGCGGCTGCGACGTTGGGCAGCAGGGCTGCAGCGACAAGGATGGGGGCGAAAAAGCGCATTGGTGTCTCCATAAAGCGAGTGCGGCCGCCGGGGACCGCGCGCGCCGCTCTACCGCTGTATACCCTGGACGTCAAGCGAGGGTAAACAGCGAATTCGGGTTAGACCCGCGCCATGAGCAGCTTCCTCGTCTTGCTGGCCCTCGCCATGCCGTCCCACGGCGCCACTGTGACCGAGCTCGACGCCGAGCTGTACTGGGCTGGAGGCACCCGGGAGCGCCTTCGGCAGAGCATCTCGGGGGTGCCTGTCGAGCGGGGCCGGCTGGTGGTGGCCCGCGACCCTTGGGGACAGCGCGTCGCGACCTACGGCCGTGAACTTCCGCCCGAGCTCGAGCTGGACACCACGCCAACGGTGTCGCCGGAGCAGGCCCGCGAGCAAGGACAGGCCGTCGCCCACCACTTCGGACGAGGCACCCTGTGGCCGGCCCGTAGCGAGCAGGTGGCCTGGGTCGATGAGGTCGGACAGCCGCACCTGGCCTGGGCCGTCGACGCCAGTACCTCTCGGCCCATCGGCACGTGGCGCGTGCTCGTCGATGCGCACTCAGGGCAGGTGCTGCACACCCGGCCCACGACCTTCAGCGCCGACGCGAGCCTGTACCCGGTGAACCCGTGGCACTCGGATCTGCAGACCGTCGAGCTTCGCGGCCTCGATGCCTCGGGCACCCTCGCCGGCGAGTACGCGGCGGCCTGGACGTGCACGGATGCCGAGATCGACGACAGCATCTTTGGCACCACCGCCTGCCACGCCATCGGTCGGCAGGCGCAGCCCGACAGCAACGGCGACTACTTCTTCGCGCCAGACCCCGCTGGCGACCCCGACCCGCTGGCCGAGGTGCAGGTGTACCACCACACCGACCGTGTGCACCGCTGGATGGACGAGCGCTTTGGCCTGCGCATGGAGCTGCCGATGCGCGCCATCGTCAACTTCGAGATGCGCAACGCGTTCTACTCGGACTTCGACGGCGACGGCGAGGGCGACATCTCGTTCGGGCACGACCCCGAGTCGGGCGTCGACTTCGCCTACGACGGCGACGTCGTCTACCACGAGTTCGGGCATGCGGTGGTCGACGAGATCAGCCTGCTGGGCACGTTGTCGGCCGATGAATACGGCATGGACTGGGCCGGCGGCTCGCTCAACGAGGGCAGCGCAGATGTGTTCGCGATGCTGCTCACCGGCGACCCGCTGATGGGTGAATACGCCGGCCGCAGCGGGGGCGGAACCGACCCAATCCGCGACCTGGATGCCGACCGACGCTGCCCAGACGACCTGTACGGCGAGGTGCATGCCGACGGTGAGATCTGGGGGGCGCTGTTCTGGAACCTCATCGAGCACCCCGACGTGGGCAGCGAGGTTGCCGGTGACCTGCTGTTCGGCGCGGTCTCGACGTGGGTGCCCGACACCGACTGGCCGGCCGCCGGGGTGTCGCTGCTGGACACCGCTGCCGAGCTGCTGGCCACGGGAGCCATCGACACCACCACCCACGATGCCATCGTGGCCGAGGTCGACGCCTTCAACCTGGTGGACTGCGGCCGCGTGATCGAGCTGGACAACGGCGACGTCATCGAGCGCTTCATGACCAACGGCGGGCTGTCGGCCGACTTCGAGCGCATCCCGCTGGGCGTGCAGTTCGTCACCCACGTGCCCGTCGGCGTCGACGTCCTGGAGATCACGGTCTCGGTGCCCGAGGGCACGCCCATGGGGTGGAGCGCCTTCGCGAGACGCGGCGAGCCGGTGGGGCACGAGATCGCCAGCCTGCCCTCGCTGGGCCTGGCGGGCAGCTTTCCATCGGTCTACGACGCGGCCATCGACGGGCAAGAGACCGGAAAGCTCGTGCTCTCCGTGGGGCCCGAGGGCGACGTTCGCAACGGCGAGCACGTGTACTTCTCGATCGCCTCGCGCACGACCGAGCTGGTGCCCTTCGACTTTCGCTTCAGCCGCGTGAGCATCGGGGTGCAGTCCATGGAGCTCCCACGCGAGCGCGGCGGGGCCTGTGGCTGCTCTGGCACGCCCGTGGCCGGCTGGTGGCTGTGGATGCCGCTGTTGCTGCTGGTGCGGCGGTCGCCAGTCGAGGTGCAACCGGGATAACGTCGGCGTGGAAGGAGTCCCCATGTCCGGTAGTCGTTCTCAACTCGCGCTCGTGGCCGCCGGCCTCGGGCTGTTCTTCGCCTGCATCAGCAACAACAATCAAGAGACGGGCGAGATCGTCGGCGGGGGCGACCTCGAGTACGGCGAGGAGTGCACCGGCATCGGCCAGTGCGGCGAGGGCATGGTGTGCGCGGGCGACGCGGTGTGCCGCTGGATCGGCGAGCCGGGCACGCTCGACGTCAGCCAGGAGTGCGTGAGCACCGAGTACTGCGCCCTCGGCCTGGCCTGCAGCTCGCTGGGTGTCTGCGCCACCATGGGCTCCAACGGCACGGCCGCCCAGGGCGACAGCTGTGCGGTGGCGTCCGATTGCCAGCTCGGCCTCGACTGCGTGGGAGAGACCTGCGTCGGACTGCAGGTCCCCTTCTGGACGGGCGTCGAGTGCGAAGAGACCAACACCGACGTCGGTGATTTTCGCGTCTACTTCGAGGTTCCCGGCGACGACGCCTCTCCCGAGTTCTACCGGCTGCCCTTCCCCAACGATGCGCGGGTGCGCGAGGACGGCACCCTCGACCTGTCCGGCCACCCGCAGCCGGGCGCCCTCATCGACCAGCTGGGCGACGTGGTGGGCGAGATGTTCGGCACCATCGAGTCCGAGTTCGATGGCTTTGGCCCCAACCAGGGTGTGCTGTTCCGCTTCACCCACCGCATCGACTTCAGCACCGTCGACATCGGCCTGCCGGGCGACGGCACCATCGCCGTCATCGACATCACCCCGGGCAGCGATGAGTACGGCGAGCGCCTGAGCTCCGCGTGGCAGGGCTTCACGGGCCGCCGAAACTACATCTGCCACAACTGGCTGATGATCCACCCCAGCGACGGCCGACCCTGGACGCCGGGGCACACCTACGCGGCGGTGCTCACCACCGGCGTGCGCAAGCGCGACTCGAACCTGGGCGCGATTCGCGACGACGACTTCGACGCCATGCTGTCCAGCACCGAGCCCAGCGACGCACGCCTGGTGCACGCCTGGAACGCCTACCAGCCGCTGCGCGACTTCTTGGCCGACGGTGCTGAGTGGCCGTCCTCGGCGCTCGCGGCCGCCGCGGTGTTCACCGTGGGCGATCCCACCGAGTACCCGGTCAAGCTGCGCGAGTCCGTGCGCGACAGCGCCGACCTGTCTACCGTCTCGGGCGTCGTCAGCTGCGAGACCGACACCGACACCTACGCCAGCGCCGACGACGAACGCCGGGGCTGCAGCACGCGCGCCGGCTTCACCGAGCTTCAGGGCCTGGTGTCGCTGCCCCACTACCAAGAGGGCACGCCGCCCTACAAGAACGCCGAAGACGGCGGTGCCATCGACTTCTCGGTGGGCACGCTGCTTCCGGTCGAGTACCGCGACGTGAATTTCGCGCTCACCATTCCCAAGAACGCCACCATGCCCACTACCGGCTGGCCCCTGGTGATCTACGGACACGGCACCGGGGGCATGTACCGCAGCGCTGCCCTGGGCGGGGCCGCGGACAGCTTGTCGGCGGTCACCCTCGACGACGGCACGGTGGTGAACTTCGCCACCCTGTCCATCGACCAGGTCATGCACGGGCCGCGCCGCGCGCCGCAGAACTGGGATGACGAGTGGCTGACGCTCGACCCCAATGCGTACGACGCCGACGTGCTGTACTTCAACCCTGTCAACCCGGCGGCCGCTCGCGACAACGCCATGCAGTCGGCGGCCGACTACTTCGCCCTGGTGCGCATGGTGACCCAGGCCACCAGCTGGCCGGCCCTCGACACGGCGCTGGGCGGCACCGTGGCCTTCGACCCCGACCAGATTTACTACCTGGGGCACAGCCAGGGTGCCGTCGCGGGCCTGGTGTTTGCGCCGTACGAGCCCGATGTCCAGGGCATGGTCTTCTCGGGCGGCGGCGGCCTACTCATCGAGAGCCTGCTCAACAAGACCAAGCCCTTCAACGTGCCAGCAGCCATCAACGTCGGCCTCGCCGACCCGCTGCTCGACCGGTACCACCCGGTGCTCAACATCGTGCAGATGATGTCCGAGCGCGCCGACGGCGTGAACCACGCCCGCCACGTGTTCTGGGATCCAAAAGAGGGCATCGAGCGCCGCGACGTGCTGCAGACCTTCGGCATCGGCGATTCCTACAGCCCCGACGCCACGCAGTACGCGCTGGCACGCGCCCTGCGCGTCGAAGAGGTCATCGGCGAGAACGTCGCCCCGGCCGCCTACAAAGAGAACGATGGCGAGGGCCTGCGCTTCGTGCCGCCCGAGGGCCAACTGTTGGTCGAGCCCGTGGCCGGAAACCGCCTCTCCACCACCGCTGTGGTGCGGCTGTACCAGGGCGTCGGCAGCAGCGACCCCCACTTCGTCATCTTCGACCGCGAAGACGCCGAGCGGCAGTACTCGCACTTCCTGGCCACGGCGGTGCGGGACGGGCAGGCCACGCTGGTTCAGCGCGTCGCTCCCTAGCCGCACCCCATCCGGCAACGAGGCTGTCCGATCTCGACCCCCGCCCCCACACTGCGCCAGCTCTGGCGCGCCGGAGAGCTCGTCAGCGACGAGCCGGTGGAGCTGTACACCGGACTTCAGATCGGTCGCGAGCCCGAGGGCGGCCTGAAGGTCGGTGGTGACCCGCGGATCTCCCGCATCCATGTGACGGTGCGCGTCGGCGGCACGGTCATCGTCGAAGACGGCGGCAGTCGCAACGGAACCTTCGTGAACGGCGAGCGCGTTCGCTACGCCGACCTCGACGAAGGCGACATCCTGAGGGTCGGGGACACCTTCTTTCACTTTCGCCACGAGGGCGACACCGACGATGCCGACGTTCCGTTGCTCGTCGGTCGCTCGCCTGCCGCGCGGGCGCTGCGGGCGCGGGTCGCCGAGATCGGCCCCGACGCGGGCAATGTGCTGCTGCTGGGCGAGGGAGGCACCGGCAAGACGCGCGTGGCCCAGGCCCTGCATGCCGCCGGCGCTCGCCCCGATGGGCCCCTTGTGGCCGTCGACGCTCGCGAGCTGCAGCCGGGAGCCTTCTTTGGACCTGAAGGGTGCTTCGAGCGCGCGCGGGGCGGCACGGTCTTCATCGATGCCGTGGGACGGCTGTCGCCCGAGCTGCAGGCCGAGCTGCTGCAGGGCGCCGCCCCCGAGGTTCGGCTGGTGGCGGCGACCGGCATCGACATCGTGGCGGCGGTGCGCAACGGCGCCTTTGCGGGCGGGCTGTACGCGCGCATCGCCGAACACCTGCTGCGCGTCCCGCCGCTGCGCGAGCGTCGCGAGGACATCTTGCCGGTGTTCACCCTGGCGCTCGGCGACGGCGCGCCGCCCGTCGAGCCCGACCTCGTCGAGGCCCTGTTGACCTTCGCCTGGCCGGGCAACGTGCGGGAGCTCGCCGATGCGGCTGCCGAGATCCGCGCGGCGGGCCAGGCCAAGCGCTCGCTGGACCGCCTGCTGTTCGAGCCCCGTATTCGCGCCTGGAACGAGCAGCAGAAGGTGGCCGAGGCCAACGCGCGGC
Organism: Myxococcota bacterium; assembly: GCA_965216925.1. Lineage (GTDB taxonomy): Bacteria > Myxococcota_A > UBA796 > UBA796 > CAYYHT01. The sequence goes on from CBDCGT010000002.1 coordinate 1,222,796, forward strand.
GCTCCCGCATCCCCCGCATCCAACTGCCTCCGCACCGACCGCCGGTGCCCATGCCTCCCAAGGCCGAGGTCGAGGCCCTGCTCAGCGCCCATGATGGCAACGTCACCGCCGCGGCTGCATCGGCCGACCGCTCGCGGCGCCAGGTGTACCGTTGGATCAAGAAGTACGGCCTGGTGCCCGAGGACTACCGATGATCTTGGCCTTGATCGCCTCTGCCGCCCTCGCCGGGCAGGTCCACTACCAAGAATTGTCGCTCGATGAGCTGGTGCGCACATCGGACGCCATCTTGCTGGTTCGCGTCGCCGACCCCGCGTGGACCAACGAGCGGGTGCCGGTCAGCGAGAGCGTCGACTGCGGCGAGTACCCGCTCTCCTGGTACCACTTCCATGTGAAGGAGGTGCTGAAGGGGGCTGCGGTCGACGCGCCCACGGGCAAGATCGCGGTGGCCGGCCCCCACGCGGCTGCCATGCTCGACCTGTCCCGCCTGGCCTGCCTGGAGGGCACCCGTAAGAGCCCCATCCACGGCCGCTACGACACCGACGCGAGCGTGAAGGCCGGGCGCGACATCATCGTGTTCCTGGACCGCAGCGATGCCTGGGGCTGGCAGATCTCGGCGTCAGATGCCTGGGAGCAAGCCAAGCGCGAGAAGAAGGTGCGCAAGGCCATCCGCAGGTCTACTTGAAGCCCTGGATCTGGCCGCCGCGCAGGATGTAGCGAATCGGGCCGCGCCGGTTGACCTTGATCTCGGTGCTGACCGCGGTCGCGCCCGACGTCATGGTGAGCGTGTGCTTGCCCGCCGTCACCCCGCGCCCGCGGATGGGCGCCGTGCCGATGGGCGCACCGTCGATGCCGCGACACCGACGCGAGCGTGAAGGCCGGGCGCGACATCATCGTGTTCCTGGACCGCAGCGATGCCTGGGGCTGGCAGATCTCGGCGTCAGATGCCTGGGAGCAAGCCAAGCGCGAGAAGAAGGTGCGCAAGGCCATCCGCAGGTCTACTTGAAGCCCTGGATCTGGCCGCCGCGCAGGATGTAGCGAATCGGGCCGCGCCGGTTGACCTTGATCTCGGTGCTGACCGCGGTCGCGCCCGACGTCATGGTGAGCGTGTGCTTGCCCGCCGTCACCCCGCGCCCGCGGATGGGCGCCGTGCCGATGGGCGCACCGTCGATGGCGACCGCCGTGTCGGGAAGGTCCGACTCGAAGCTCAGTGCGATCAGCGCGTTGGGGTCGACATCGATGTCCATCGGGACTTGCCCCATGGTCGTGCCCGCGCCCGTGCCGTGCGCCTCCCGCTGCTCTGGTGCTCCACCCCTCTCGGGCTCGGGCTCGGGCTCCGGTGCGGCCGGTTCCGGCTCTGCACCCCTGGCCTCGAGCGCCGGCCTGGGCTGGGCCCGAGGCCGCTCGGCTTGCTGAGGCTTGGGAACCGCCGGCCGCTCAGCGACCGGATCGTCTGAGCCCCCACTCACAGCGGACCAATCCACCACACCCACCAACATCAGCAGCGCGCCACCCACCAGAGCGATGCCCGCGACGGCCACCAGGGCGACGGCGATGGTGGCCACGATGCTCACGCCTTGTCGCGATGCGGCCGGGGCAGCGGTGTGCACCGGAGAGGCCAGCACCCGGCCCCCCTTGGCTTGCTCGATGCCGGCCACCAGGTCGCTCGCGGTGCGCAGCCGCTTGTTGGGATCGGGGTGGCTGGCGGCGGTCACCAGGCTGCGCACGGCCTCGGGCACCGCGTTGGGCAGGGTGAGCACGTGGCGCTTGCGCTCGAGCATGTCGAGCACCCGCTGCTGGGGAGGCAGGTCCATGTTCATTCGAAAGGCGTTGCGTCCCTCCAGCGCTTCGTAGAGCACCACGCCCAATGCGTAGATGTCGCCGGACTTGAAGTCGTACTCCTCTTCTTCAAAGGCCTCTGGCGGCAGGTAGCCGCCGGTGCCGGTCACCGAGCCCGCGGCGGTGTACCGGGTGGCGCCGTCGGCCATGGCGATGCCGAAGTCGACGATGCGGGGCAGGCCGTCGTCGCACAGCATGAGGTTGGCGGGCTTGATGTCGCGGTGGGCGATGCCCTGCTGGTGGGCGTGTCGCAGGGCGCCCGCGAGGTGGCCGAACACCGTCAGGGCCTCGTCGGCGGTCATGCGGCTGCCGCCCACCAGCCGGTCGGCCAGTGTCTTGCCCTGCAGGCGCTCCATGGCGAGCCACAGCAGGTCTCGCTCGGTGTCGTCGCCCCAACCCAGCACCCGGACGATGGCGGGGTGCTGCAGGCGCGCCAGGGACTCGATCTCGCGCACGAAGCGCTGACGGGACATGTCCATGCCGGTGGGCTTGAGCACCTTGACGGCGGCGTGCAGGCGGCTGGTGATGGCGTTCTGGGCAAGCCAGACCTCGCCCATCGCCCCCTCTCCGATGCGGGTCTGGACGATCCATTCGCCGATGCGGTCGCCGGTCTGCAGCACGAGCACAGGGTATCAGTCGGCGCGGACTACCGGTGCGGGTCGAAGGCCGAGACGCGCTTGAGGAAGTTGCTGTCCATGTACTCGCGGATGATCACGTCGGCCATCTGCTCGGGCGTGGGGAAGCGTTCGTAGTCGACCGAGATCACCGGAATGACCTTGCTGATCTCGTCGATGAACTCTTGGTAGCCCTGGTACAGCGCCCGCAGGTACTCGACGCTGATGCCCGACTCGACGCCGCGGCTGCGCAGGGCGATGCGCTCGGCCGACTTCTGCGGCGAGACGTCGAGGTACACGATGACGTTGGGCTTGCGCATGAAGTTGGACATGTGCTTGAACAGCTGCACGTAGGTGCGGTAGTCGCGCTCGTCCATCAGGTCTTGCTGCACCAGCATCTTGGCGAAGACCGAGTCTTCGTAGATGGTGCGGTCCTGGATGGCCGGGCGGCCCTTCCAGATGATCTCTTGGTGCTGCTGGAAGCGCCGGTTGAGCAGGTACACCTGCATGGCGAAGCTGTAGGTGGCGGTGTCGCGGTAGAAGTCTTGCAGGTACTCGTTGTCTTCGACGGGCTCGTAGTACACGTCGATGTCGAGGTGCTTGCCCAGCTCGGTCGCGAGCGTGGACTTGCCTGCGCCGATCATGCCGGCGATACCGATGAACAGGTTCTCGAGTTGGGCCATGGGCGCCGCCTAACCGGGCAGGGTCAACGCTCCAGGAACGCCAGCAGGTTGCCCATGGAACGCTCGTACTCGGGGTGCTGCTTGTTGCGCATCCAGGCGTGCCCGGCGTCGTACCACTCGACCTGGACCGGCAGTCCGAGCGCGGCGCGGTGGGCTTGGGCGTGGCGAGCGTGCCGCGGCTTGACGATAGGGTCGCGCGTGCCGGCCTGGATCAGGTAGGGAATGTCGGAGTCGAACTGGACCATCGGCGAGCGGCGGCGCCACACGCGACGGCGAAAGCTGCGCGTCAGCGCCACCTGCGGAATGCCGGTGCGGTAGCCGGGCAGCACGGTGAAGTCGGTGGGGCCGTAGATGTTGGCGACCTTGCGGATGTTGCCCACGATAGGGGTGGCGACCTGGGCGAGGCCCGCGCCGGCAGACACCCCCATCAGCACGGTGTGGTCGAGGTCGAGATCGAAGCGGCCGGCCTGGCTGCGCCACCACGCCACGGCGGCGATGGTGTCGGCGATGCCTTCGTCGTAGCCGCCCCCCTTGAAGATGAGCCGGTAGTCGAAGGTGCACACCGCCCAGCCGAGCTCGACCATGCGCTGGACGGGGTTGAGCACCGCGGACATGCGTCGATGGCCCATGAAGTACCCGCCGCCGTGGCAGATGACGGCGTTCTTGTAGGGCCCGGGACCCTCGGGCAGGTACACATCGGCGAGGGGGGCGATGCGGCGGCGTTGATCATCGAGGTAGGGAGCGGTGATCCGGTGCATGGATTGGCGGCCTGGGGCTCGGGTTGCGCGAACGGTGAATACCATTTACTTTGTGACCATGAGTCACGCAACCCCTCGTGAGCGACGGCGCGAAGCCAACCTCGAGCGCATCCTGGACGCGGCCATGCAGATGGTGGTGGACAAAGGCTTCGACGGGCTGTCGATCAACGGCCTGGCCAGGGCCGTCGACTACACCCCAGGCGCGCTGTACCGCTACTTCGAGAACGGCAAAGACCAGCTGATGATCGCGCTCGTGGGCCGGGCCATCGGCGAGTTCCACGACGAGATCCGAGGCCGCGTCACGGCCACCGAGCCCATCGCGCGCATCGTGGAGTACCTGACGCTCTACCGGCGCGTGTCCATCGCCGCGTCCAACCGCTTTGGCCTGGTGTCCATGATGATGGCCCACCCACGCATCCTGGTCGAAGACCGCGCCCAGGCCGAGCCGGCGCTCGCCGCGCTCACCGAGGCGCTGCAGCCGTTGGCGGTGTCGTTCGCCGAGGCGCAGGTCGGTGGCGCGCTCTCAGAAGGCGACCCCGTGCAGCGTGCGCTGGCGGCCTTCTCGTCCATTCACGGGGTGCTGCAGCTGCGCAAACAGGCGCGCTTCAGCCCCAACCTCATCGACATGGACCGTCTCGCCAACGAGGTCCTGGGCGCGCTGTTGCGCGGCTGGGGAGCGGCAGACGAGCGGCTGGTCGAGCTTGGAGTCGTGCCATGAGTCTGGTTGTCGCAGGGGTGCTCGGCGTGGGCACCTGGTCGTTGCTCGAGTACGTGATCCACCGCTGGATGGGCCACGAACGGGCGTTCATGAAGCGCTGGTACAACTTTTTCGGCGGCGAACACACCCGGCACCACAGCGAGGGCGACTACTTCGCCCCGCCGTGGAAGAAGGCCCTGGCTGCGCTGGCGCTGGTTCCGGTGGTCACCGGCCTTGTGGGGCTGGTGGTGGGCACGACGCTGGCAGCCGCCTATGCCGTCGGCTTCGTGGGCTTCTACCTGACCTACGAGTGGCTACACCTTCGACTGCACACGCATGAGGCCCTGACGCCGTACGGTCGCTGGGCCCGCAAGCACCACTTCGCCCACCACTTCCACAACCCCAGCCACAACCACGGCGTCACCAGCCCCATCTGGGACTGGGTGTTCGGCACCCTGGACCGGGTACAAGTGGTGCGGGTGCCGGAGCGGCTGCAGATGCGCTGGCTGTGTGACCCGGCGACCGGCGAGGTCTGGGAGCGCCACCGTGCAGAATGGGAGCTTCGTCGGGCGAAGAGGAAGCGGGAAGCGGCGTAGTTGGGGGGGCAGGCAACCAGGAGCCGGGGGGAGCCGGGGGGGGGGCAGGCAACCAGGAGCCGAGGGGTCAGGCAACCAATGGTTGCCGTTTTATCGGTGTCGTAGACGAGTTCAACCAATGGTCCAGGGCTTGCGCCCCCTGCGGTCATTGGCATGAACCGCGCGACCCGTTGCGAGCAGATCGCAGCTTGGTCGGGTAGGATCCCGGTTGTAGATGGAACCATTGGTAATCCGGGGTGGGGTCGCGCCGTGAACCGGCCGCTGAAGCGGATCGACGCGCGACCATTGGTTGCCAGACCCCCCGGCCACGGAACCCACCCTCCACCAAAGAGGTCCGTATCCAGGACACCCGGAGGCCCCGCCATGTCGACTGCTTGCTGCCCGTTCTGCGACCACGCCATCTCGCTCGAGCTCGAGCGCTGGGGTGGTCACTGCCCCTCCTGCCTGGCCGACATCCACGGCCAGGACGCCGCCACCGACCCGGGGGTCGGCGCCGTGGTCGCCGCCCAGGCCGAGCGAGCGCGCCGCACCAACCGCCGCGTGTTCGCGGCCACCCTGCTCGCCACGAGCGTGGTTTGCATCGGCATCGTGCCTCTGGCCGGCCTGGCCATCTACGGCACCCCCTCCTCAGGCGATCTGCGCGTCGATCTGGGCCACGACACGCTCACCGAGTTCGACTACGACTGGGCCACCGACGACGCGTCGCTCGAGGCCGAAGTCGCCGCCGCCCACGAAGACTCGGGCCAGCGCGACACCGGTGCCCCGGAGAACCTGCGCCAGGCCAGCTCACTGCCGTGGGCGGTGGGCCGGGTCGAGGTCGTCGGTGAGGACGTGGACCTCTCCGGAGCCTCCGCTCCCACCGGTGCCTCGGCGATGCGCACCACCCAGGCGTCTCGCTCCCGCGAGGTCATCGGCATCGAGGGCGTCGGTGAGCTGGGCGATGACCCACCCTCTCTGGACCTGAGCCTCGACGTCTTTGCCAAGGAGCGAGGTGCGCTCGCTGCCGAGCACCAGCGGCGGGAACGCCTGGGCAAGATGAGCGTTTCTGCTCGGCTGAACCAGGCCGGCACCTTCGACCGGGCGGCCGCCCGCTGCCTGGGAAAGGTGCCCGCCGAGGGGGAGTTCCAGGTCGGGTTCCGAGTCGATGTCGAGGGCGTGCTGCGCGATGTGGTGGTGACCCACGAGGGCGCCCCCAACGAGCGCATGGAGCGCTGCATCCGGGGCGCGATGGAGGGCTACAGGACCGGGGCGCAGCTCGACGCGCCGCAGGAGGGCACGTACGGGTTCTGGTTCTGACCGCGCGACCTACCGAGCAGCTTCTCGAACAGGGCGAAGTTCTCGACCTCGTCTTCGTCGATGTTGCCGTCGGCTGCGACCATCGCCAGAGCCTGGTTCAGGAACACCTGCCGGTGCTCGACCGGGATGTCCTGGGGGTCGAGCTCTTCGGCGCGGGGCGGGTGCTTGAGCCACTGCTCGACCTGCTGCTTCTCGTCGGTGTTGAGCTCGAGCTGCGCCACGAGATCGTGCACGAACTGCCGCTCGCTGTCGGCAATCTCGAGGTCGGCCCATGCGAAGCTGCACACAAAGCGCATGAGCTTGAGGCGATCAGCGGGCTTGAGGTCTTGTAGCGACAACGGGACACCTCGTGGTTCGCGGGGTCGGGAAGTGTACACGGCGTCGCTCGGCTGGTACAGATCGCGCCTCGCTGCGTGGAGAACCCATGGACCCCGACGCCCTGATCGATGCCGCCAACGCCTGGATGGCCGACGACCCCGACTCCGCCACCCGGGCCGCTACCCAGGCCATCCTGGACCGCGGCGACCCGGCCGAGCTGGCCTCGCACTTCGGGCAGCGCCTGCAGTTCGGAACGGCGGGCCTGCGCGGCGAGCTCGGGCCCGGCCCGGGTCGCATGAACCGCGCCATCGTGCGACGGGTGAGTGCCGGCCTCGCCGACTACGTCCTGCGCGAGGTTCCTGGCGCGGCCGAGCGCGGGATCGTGATCGGCTTCGATGGTCGGCACGGCAGCCGCGAGTTCGCCGACGACACCGCCGCGGTATTTGCGGGCAAGGGGCTGGTGGCGCACCTGTTCTCGGACACCGTCGCGACCCCGGAGCTGGGCCATGCGGTCACCGAGCTGGGGGCGGCGGCCGGCGTCATGGTCACTGCCTCGCACAACCCGCCCAAAGACAACGGCTACAAGGTGTACTGGACCAACGGCGCCCAGATCATCCCTCCGCACGATGCCGGTATAAGCGCCTGCATCGACGCCATTGGCGGGCTCTCGGATGTGGCGGTTCCCGACCTGGACGAGGTTCGTGCCCAGGGACTCATCAAGCGCGTTCCCGATGCCATCGGGCACCGCTACTTCGCGAAGGTCGGCGCGCTGCGGGTTCACGGCGACAACGGCCTGCGCATCGTGTACACCGCCATGCACGGCGTCGGGGCGCGCCCGGTCGAGCGTGCACTCAAGGCGGCGGGACACACCGAGCTGCACTTCGTGGAGCAGCAGCGCTGGCCCGACGGCGACTTTCCCACCGTTGCATTCCCCAACCCCGAAGAACCCGGCGCGTTGGACCTGTCCATGGCGCTGGCCGCGCAGGTCGATGCCGACATCATCGTGGCCAATGACCCCGACGCCGACCGGCTCTCGGTGGCGGTGCCCCTTCCCGGGGGTGGGTGGCGGCAGCTGTCTGGCAACCAGGTGGGATGCCTGCTGGCCGAGGACCTACTGACCCACGGCGAGCAGTGGAAGGGGGCGGAGCGGCTGGTGGCCACCACCATCGTGTCCAGCCAGATGCTCTCGGCCATCGCCGCAGCCCACGGGGCGCAGTACGCCGAGTGCCTCACTGGCTTCAAGTGGATCGCCAACGCCGCCATCCCGTTCGACGCCGGCGGCGGCCACTTCGTGATGGGGTACGAAGAGGCGCTGGGGTACAGCATTGGCCCGGTGGTGCGCGACAAGGACGGCGTGTCGGCCACGCTCGCCTTCTGCGACCTGGCGGCCTGGCACAAAGCCAACGGGCGCAGCGTGCTCGACGCGCTCGAGGCGCTGTACGCCCGGTATGGGGTCTACGCCAGCCTGCAGTACAGCCTCAAGCTGCCAGGAGCCGCCGGCAAGGCCCGCATCGAGCAGATCCTCGCGGCCCTGCGCGCTGCCCCGCCCGCGGCGGTGGGCGGCAGCGAGGTGGTGCGCATCCAAGACGTGTGGACCGGGGTCGACCGCGACGTGCGGGGGGGAACGACGTCGGACGTCGCGCTGCCCAAGAGCAACGTGCTCGCGTTCCACCTGGCGGACGGCAGCCGGGTTCTGGCCCGCCCCAGTGGCACCGAGCCCAAGGTGAAGTTCTACTTCGAGGTCAAGGTGCCGCTGCAGGGAGGGCTCGATGCCAGCGAGGCCCGCGCGGCCGAGCGAATCGCCGAGCTCAAGGCCGATTTCCTGAGCCAGGCGGGGGTGTCGTGAACTCGACGCGCGCCGCTGGGGTCATAAGCCTGGTGTGGGAGGTCGAGTGGCACTGATGTGGCTGATGGTGTTGGTGGCGTGCGGGTCGCCTGAGAGCCCGGCCGAGGCCGGCGAGGCCGAAGCCACCCCGGTGACCGAGGCGCCGGCGCCCGAGCGTCAGCCCGATCCGGTGCCGCCGCCGGAGCCCGGCTCTGCCACGCCCACCATCACGGCGCTTCCACTGGCCGAGACCTTCGACGTGACGCCCACGGGGCTCGCCAACGGCGACTTCGCCCCGGAGCTCGCGCTGCCCGATCTGGTAACCGGCGAGGACTACCGCCTGTCCGATCACGTCGGACCCACCGCGACGTCGCCGGCCAAGGTCGCGCTGGTGAGCTTCTCGGCGTCGTGGTGCGGCCCCTGCAAGGCGTCGCTGCCGCACTTCAAGCAGCTCAAAGACCAGCACGGCGACGAGCTCGAGATCATCATCGTCACCACCGACAAACACAAGGCCGGCCAGGACAAGGAACTGCTCTTCGTGCGCAATGCCGGCCTGGAGGGGGTGCCCGTCCTGCTCGGCGACGAGGTGCACGCCAACGCCTACATGGGTCAGAAGCGCAACATCCCGCACTTCTACATCATCAACAAGTCGGGCGAGGTGCTGGTGCAGGACCGCGGCTACGGCAAGAAGGTCGCGGCCGTGCTGCCCAAGCAGCTGTCCTACGCGTTCAACCACCCAGAGTACGTACCCCGGTAGCCGGCGAGCGGGCCCGGCCCGAGACCTCGCGGCGAAAAAGTCGCGGCGGGAAGGGTGCACACCGGCGAGACGGACGGCGTCGACGGACGGCGGCGGACGGTGTCAACCGACGGTGTCAGGAGACCACTTTTCGGAAATCCTGGACCCTTGGTTCGACGCCGAGACCGGGGTCGCACCAACGGCTCTGGATTTCCCTTTTGTGGTCTCCTGACACCGTCTCCCGCGTCTCCCGTCTCCCCCTTCCCGTCCCCCAACCCTTGGCACGCCCCTTGCTTGGTCCCCGAGCATGCGTCTTCTCCTTCTCGTCCTCCCGCTGCTGCTGACCGCCTGCCAAGGCCTCACCGGAGCGCCGACCGCCCCCACAGACCCCAATCGCTACGACTTCGACGGCGACGGCCTCGAGGATCTTGCGGTGGGGGCCAAGGCCTTCGACGGCAACCGGGGGGCCGTGTACGTGTTCCTGGGCAGTGACTCCCCCCACGATCGCTCCGACGCCGACGCCGACGTCGCCATCGAAGGGGATGTGCCCTGGCAGTTCTTTGGCTCGAGCCTGACCGGCTGCGACTTCGACGCCGACGGCCACGGCGATCTGGTGGTGGGTGGCGGCGGCCTGCGCGTCTACTTCGGTGGCCCCGAGTTCGGCCAGCGCGACTGGGCGGACCTCACCGCTGACAGCGAGACCATCGGCGAGCAAGTGGTCTGCGGCGACGTCACCGGCGACGGCATCTCGGACATCGTCGCGTTGGACGCCGAACCGTTGGGCATCCACGTGCTTCCTGGCGGCCCCGAGCGGCGGGAACAGGGGCCGGCCCTGCCGGTGAATTCATCCCGCGCCTTCATCGCACCCCAGGCCGATGTGCGCGATCTGGATGCCGTCGACCTGGAGCTGGGTGACCTGGACGCGGACGGCATCCTGGACCTCATCGTCGGCTCCAGCAACCTGGAGGTCGGCGGCGTCTGGGGAGCCGGCGCGGTCGGCGTTCACCTGGGCGGGGACTCGCTGACCGGAGAGCGCACCACCGATCAGGCCGACTTCGTGGTGCTCGGCGAGGCCGAAGGCACCCATCTGGGGCGCAGCCTCGCGGTCGTCGACCTGGACGACTCTGGCACCACCGACCTGGCGATCGGCACCATGGCGGGCGAGCTGCGTCTGTTTCGCGGGGGGCCGTCCTTCACCGGTGTCTCGGCCGATCAGGTCATCCGCCGCCCCGAGCTGGCCATCGCCGACCCGGTGTGGAGCGCGACGGTGCAGCGCCCATGGCGCCACGATCTGGCCGGTCCGGTGCTTCAGGTGCGCGCCCGGCTGGACCTCGACGGTGACAGCTGGGATGGCGCAGTGTTCTTGACCGGGCTGCTGTCGTCGACGCCGCCTCGATGCATGGGGGTGGTCAGCGAGACACCCGTGCGGCTGGCGGACGCCACGGGCGCCCTTCGTGTGGGCGATGAGGTGCGCTGGTTGATGGGCGCACCGGGCACCCCGTCTGCAGATCGGGGTCAGGTGTTCGCCGTGGCCCCCGACGCGCTGGGCCTCGAAGCCGCCGCGCCCTGCCACGACGACGTCGCTGTGGTGCGAACCTCGGCCCTGGACGCGCTGGAGCTGTCCGGCCCCAAGAGCTTCGGGGCCGCGTTGGGGAACTAGGCACCGTGGCCCGCGATCACGCCACGCCCGGCGTGAACTCCTTCCACTGGACGTCGGGGTCGAGCTCGCCGGTCTTGAAGAAGTGGGACAGGGCCTTGGTGGCCAGGTCGACGCGGATGAGGTTGGTGCCGTCGTAGCCGTGCCGGTGATCTTCGCACCACGTCCAGTACACGATCTTCTCGGCGTCGCCGCCGGGCTTGTGGCTCACGGCGTGCGATGCGGCCTTCTTCTTGCCATTGCCGGTGTCGGTGGGCCGGAAGGACAGCACGCTCTTGGACAGGCCAATGCCCATGCGCATGTAGCCCGCGTCGGGAACGTAGAGCTCGACCAGGATGGGCCCCTGCCGTGCCGAGCGCGTCGTGAGCTTCTCGAGTGCAAAGTCGAGCTGGCCCAGCGTGCGCACCGCGATGGGGGCGCCGACGGTTCGGAACTTCAGGGCTCTTGGGGCAAGGGGCATTCGGCCGCTTCCGCTTGTGGGCGTTTGGAGTCGGGCAGTCTACGTCATTGCGGCGTCGCGCGGGAGGGGTCGCCACAGCGCGGCGCCGGCCATGCCGGCCAACACCACGCCGAAACCCCAGACATCGGCGCTCGGGACGGCTTGATCGAGCAGGTACCAGTACCGCAGACCGCCCACCCACAGCCCCACCCCGGCGATCGGCACCACCCACTTGAGGCGCACCGACCACCGCTCGTCGCCGCAGCAGGCCGCGCACGGGAGCACCAGCAGCACGGCGCGAACGGGCCACTCGAACCACCCGGGCCAGATGCACAGGCCCATCGTGAGCAGGAAGGCGCTGGCGAAGGCCGCGTCGATCCACCCGTCCCGGCCCCACTCCTGGCTCACCCCGCCATTCCCAGCACATCCAGCACGAAGGCGTACTCCAGGGCCACGTCTTCGAGGCGGCCGTAGCGCCCGGACTTGCCACCGTGCCCGGCCCCCATGTGCACCTTCATGAGGAGGGGTTCGTCGTTGGTGCGCCGTGCCCTCAGCTTCTGCACCCACTTGGCCGGCTCCCAGAAGCCCACGCGGGGGTCGTTGAGGCCTGCGGTGACGAGCATGGCCGGGTAGGCGGAGGCAGCGACGTTGTCGTACGGCGAGTAGCTCAGCATGTACTCGAAGTACTCCGGCTCATTGGGGTTGCCCCACTCCTCCCACTCCACCACCGTGAGCGGCAGCGTCTCGTCGAGCATCGTGTTGATGAGGTCCACGAAGGGAACGTTGGCCACGGCGACCCGCGCGACATCGGGGCGCTCATTGAGCACGGCCCCGATCAGGAGCCCACCCGCGCTGCCTCCGCTGATGACCATGCGGTCGTGCTGGGTGTAGCCCTGCTCGCACAGGTGATCGGCCGCGGCGATGAAGTCGGTGAAGGTGTTCTTCTTGAACAGGTACTTGCCCGCCTCGTACCAGCTGCGGCCCATGTCGCCGCCGCCGCGGATGTGGGCGAGGGCCACGGTGAAGCCGCGGTCGACCAGCGACAGGCGCGCACTGCTGAAGCTCGCCGGGTAGCGCATGCCGTACGAGCCATAGCCGGTGAGCCACAGCGGCTGGCTGCCGTCGGTCTTCAGGCCCTTGCGGTACAGCAGGCTGACAGGCACCTGGGTGCCGTCCGAGGCCGTCGCCCAGACCCGCTCGGTGACGTAGTCGTTGGAGTCGAAGCCGCCCAGGACCGGCTGGCGCTTGCGAAGGGTGCGCTCGCGGCTGTCGAGGTCGTAGTCGTAGACCTCGGGCGGCGTCTTGGGGCTGGCGAAGCCAAAGCGGAAGGTGGTGGTGTGGAACTCGGGGTTGCTGGCGCCAGACAGCGTGTAGGTGGGTTCGTCGAAGGCGACGAAGTGCTCGCTCACCAGCTCACCATCAGCGCTCAGCTGGCGGATGCGGAGCTGGTCGAGGCCCTCGTGGCGCTCGCTCACCACCATGTGCCCGGCAAACGCGCTGACCCCGGACAGGAACACGCCCGGTCGGTGGGCGATGACCTCTTGCCAGGTGCTCTGCTTGGGGTCGGAGTCGGGCGTGCGCACCAGGCGAAAGTCGAGGGCCTGGTGGTCGGTGAGGAGGTAGAACCAGGAGCCGTGGTGCACCACCGAGTACTCGACGTCCTGCTCGCGCGGGTGGATGACCCGAAAGGTGCCGGTGGGATCATCGGCGTCGAGGAACCACACCTCGGAGGTGACACTGCTGCCAAGCTCGAGCAGCAGGAATCGCTCGTCGCGGGTCTTGTCGACCGACATGTAGAAGCGCTCGTCGCTCTCGTCGTGCAGCAGCACGTCACCGGAGGGGTCGGCGCCCAGGGTGTGGCGAAACAGCCGGTAGGGACGGTCGGCATCGTCTGAGACGGTGTAGAACAGGGTCTTGTTGTCGTTGGCCCACTCGACCGATGGCTTGAGGTTGCTCACGACATCGGGCAGCAGCTCGCCCGAGGCGAGGTCTTTGACGCGCAGCACGTAGCGCTCGCTTCCATCGGTGTCGGTGGCGTAGGCGAGCAGGCGGTGGTCGGGGCTCACCGCGAAGGCGCCCAGCCGAAAGAACTCGAGGTCGCCCGCGAGCTCGTTCTCGTCGAGCAGCACCTGCTCGGGCGCGTCCATGGAGCCCTGCCGGCGGCACCAGATGCTGTAGGGCCGGCCCTCGACGGTGCGTGTGTAGTACCAGAAGTCGCCCTTGCGGCTGGGAACCGACGTGTCGTCTTCTTGGATACGGCCGAGCATCTCGTCGAAGAGCTGCTGCCTCAGGTCGCCGAGGTGGCTCATCTGCTGCTCGCGCCAGGCGTTTTCGGCGTGGAGGTGCTCGATGACGGCGGGGTCGTCCTTGTCGCGCAGCCACGCCCACGGGTCGGTGAGCGTGGTGCCATGCAGGGCGGTGGTCACGGGGCGTCGGTCGGCGATGGGTGCGGGCATGGTGTGGCGCTAACGGGCCCCGGAGGGTTGGGGCACGGCTTCATGTCGGGGTTCGCCCTGGAGGGCCTGCGCAGTGTCGCCGGTTGCTCACCGGTGTCGTCGGCAGCGACATCGGAGGACGTTCCGTGGCGAATGAACCGTCGTGGAGGGCGTTTGGCGGCACGTCACGAAGGAGAAGATCGAATGACCCGCTTGTTGCTGTCTTCTTTCCTTGGGCTGGTGATGGGCTGTGAGGCCGGCGAACCGGAGGAGGTGTCGGACATCGAGGTGGTGGGCTCGGATGGCGTGCCGATCGTGTACTGGTCGGGAGGGATGGCAGAGCTGGTGACCATCACGGACTCGGAAGGGGTCTACCTGTGGAGCATCGCCCCCGATATGCAAGAGGCGCTGTGCGCCAACGACCTGGACGGTGACGAAGGGGTCGTCTGGGGTGAGCTGCCCGAAGGCTATGCATCGACCGACGTCGTCGGACAGCCACTGGAGCCGCCGGCGTTCCTCGCCGACGGCGTGTACTCGGTGGGCGTTGGCGTCTGCACCCATGCCGACGACTTGATGGTGCAGTACGCGAACAACGGGGTTGGTTTCGGCGTGGTGGAGGGAGACATCCAGATGTTCAGAGACTGAACGGCAGGTCGACCTGGCGGTCGATCCTCGCGACCAGGCGGCTGGAGAGAGGAGCTCCCCGGCCGTGCACCCGGATCTGCGCTTGATGCCAAGCGGGGCACCAGCGCAGGGCGTCGGGCAGGCTGCTGCGCAGAGCCCGGATCTCGGCGAGCACCAGACGCCGGTGGAGCCAGCTGCGTCGGCCCCAGGTGCGAGGAACCGCCGGACGCAGGCGCTCGGGCAGCGAGCCCAGCGCGATGACCTCGTCCCAGCTGCCCGCGGTGGCCGGGGCGTTGAACAGGTCGTGGCACTGCTCGCGCAGGGTGGCTCCCACGTGCAGCGCTGGGCTGTCGGCTTCGGCGGCGATCCACCGCGTCATGGAGACCCAGCTGCGGGGAAAGGCCGCGGGCGGCGCACCCATCGCGGCCCCGGCCGTCCGAAAGTCCCACAGGAGCTGGTCGCGCTCGGCTTGGCCCAGCGGGCCGACCAGTGCCTCGTGCGTGAGCACGACCGACTCGGCTTGGGTGCACAGCACCCAGGCCAGGTTGAGCGGGTCGTTGGCGAAGTACTGCTCCCCCTCGCGGCCGGGATGGGTGCGGGCGCTGATGCGGCCCCAGACGTGCTGGTGGCCGGCGTGGATGGCGCGTCCCAGGGCCAGGGCGTGCTCCAGATCCCCAAAGAACACCCCGTAGATCATGGCGAAGGTGCGCCGCGCCCGGGCGATCAGGTTGTTTCGGAACCGGCTGTTGTCTTCGATTCCCTGGGCGATCTCGGGCCGCGCCAGCTCCAGCACCAGCGCCCTCCCGCCTCCGGCGAGCAGCAGCGTCTCGCGCATCACCCGCCACAGAACCGAGTCCGGGCCAAAGAGCCCGGCCACTTCGCCAGCGGCGTGGGCACGCGCGAAGGCCTGAGACTCGTCCAGGAGGGCGGCATGTTGTGCGGCCTTGGGGCTGATGGGCATGCCCACAATCTACGACCAACGGCCTCCGATTTCCGGCTGCACCCCTGTCGACACCGATACGCTGGCCCCATGAAACCCCTGCTGCTTTCGTTGCTCTTGGCGGGTCCGGCGCGTGCCGAGCCCTCCGTCCTCTCCGACCTCGAGACCGGTGCGCTGCAAGCGCTCGTCGAGCTCGCCCACGACCCCGAGATCTCCCCCCAGGTGCGGCTCGACGCGGCCACCGAGGTGCTCGCCCGCGTCGACCACACCCGCGCCAAGCTCGAAGCGCAGCGCGCTCGCCACGTCGATCCCGTGCTGGTGGTCAGCGGCGACGCGCGCCTGGTCGAGCTGACCGACGGCAAGCGCAGCTACCGGCAGGGCGACGCGGTGCCGCCGGGCTTGTACACCGTGCTCGCGCGGTTTCACGAGGCGCGCATGGTGTCGGCGGGCACGGTGGTGGTGCATCCCGACGAGCCGCTTAGCGTGCGCTGCGCGTCGTTTGTGCAGATGTGCCGGTGATCGGGGTGGCATGCGCATCGCCGGGCGGGCCGATCCGTGCTCCCGTGCCCGGGCGCTACGCGCGACGGACTCCTACGGCACCACGCCGCGCTGCTGCAGGGCATCGACCACGGCCTTGACGGCGTCTTCGACGGCGCCCTCCATGGACACGGTGACGGCCGCGTCGCGCGGTGCCTCGTAGGCCATGGTTCCGCCTTCGTAGCGGTTCTGTGGGTCGCGGGCGGCCGCCACCTCTTCGGGGGTGTCGACGTGCACCAGCATGAAGCGCTCGTTGCCGATGAGCTTGGCCGCGGCCTCGCGCTCGGGAATGGTGGCACTCGGCACCGCCGCGATGGTGACCAGTCCAGCGTCGGCCATGCGTCGTGCCACGTCGGCGGCGTGCTTGCTGGTGGCCAGCAGCGCGCTCGCGTCGTAGCGGCCGTCGCCGTCGTCGAGCACCACCGGGGTCAAGCCCAGGTCGAACAGGCGCCGCTCGAGGGCGAAGGCCAGGGAGCTGCGGCCCGATGCGGGACGGCCCGTGACCCAGACCACCAGACCCTGCTGGCCCAGGCGGGAGGCGCGCTCGCGCACGCTCACCTGGGTCTCGGCACCCAGGTCGATGCCGGCGCTGACGCCAGCGGCCGACTCGGGCTCGAGGATCATGCCCGCGCCCACCGTGCCGTTGGTGAGTGAGTCGATGATCACGAAGGCGCCCGTGTGCCGGTTGCGGCGGTAGGCGTCGAAGTACAGGTTGCGGTGCGAGGTGAAGCGCACCTTGCCGATGTCGTTGAGCTGCAGCCCGTCGGTGTCGCGGTGTTCGATGGTGGACAGGTCCATCTCCCACTCGACCTCGTCGACGTTGACCCGCTCGTAGCGGGTGGTGTGCTTGATGACGTAGGACTTGTCGGTGTCGAGCGGGGTCTCGCTCATCCACACCACCATGGCCTCGAAGTGCTGCCCGACATGGGGCACGTTGTCGGGCTTGACCAACATGTCGCCGCGGCTGCAGTCGATCTCGTCTTCGAGGCGCAGCACGACCGACAGCGGCGGGAACGCCTCGTCGAGCTCGCCGTCGTAGGTGTCGATGGCCTTGACGCGGCTCTTCTGGCGGCTGGGGAGCACCATCACTTCGTCGCCCTTGCGGATGTGCCCGCTGGGAATCTGCGCGGCGAAGCCTCGGTAGTCGAGGTTGGGGCGGATGACGTACTGGACGGGAAAGCGGAAGTCGACCTGGTTCCGGTCTTGGCTGACCTCGACCGTCTCGAGGTACTGCAGCACCGTGGGGCCGTCGTACCAAGGCGTCTTGGTCTCGCGTCCCTCTTCGACGACGTTCACGCCCATGAGCGCCGAGATCGGCACGAAGGTCACCGAGGTGAACGACAGCTGCTCGTCGCAGAATGCCTTGAACTCGGCGACGAGCTCGTCGAAACGGCCCTGGCCATAGTCGACGAGGTCCATCTTGTTCACGGCCACCAGCAGGTGGGGGATGCCCAGCAGGCTGGCGATGAAGCCGTGGCGACGGGACTGTTCGAGCACGCCCAGGCGCGCGTCGATCAAGATGATGCCGACGTTCGCCGTGCTGGCCCCCGTCGCCATGTTGCGCGTGTACTGCACGTGTCCCGGCGTGTCGGCGATGATGAACTTGCGCCGCGGGGTGCTGAAGTAGCGGTAGGCCACATCGATGGTGATGCCCTGCTCGCGCTCGGCGCGAAGGCCGTCGGTGATGCGGGCGAAGTCGATGGCGGTCTCGCCCGTCTCGCTGGTGCGCGTCGCGTCCTTGAGCTGGTCGTCGTAGACGCCCTTGGTGTCGTGCAGCAGCCGGCCGATGAGCGTGGACTTGCCGTCATCGACGCTGCCGACGGTGACGAAGCGCAGCAGCTCTTTGGCGGCGTGCTGGTCGAGGAATCCCTCGATGTCGCTCTCGATGAGCTCGCGCTCGGTGCGCTCGGCCTCGGTCATGGTCTCGGTGGCGGCCATCAGAAATACCCTTCCTGCTTCTTCTTCTCCATCGAACCTTCTTCGTCGAAGTCGATGAGGCGGTTCTCGCGCTCGGACATGCGGGTGAGCATCATCTCTTGGATGATCTGCGGCACCGTGGTGGCTTCGGACTTGATGGCCCCCGACAGCGGGTAGCAGCCCAGGGTGCGGAATCGCACCGTCTCCATGATCGGTTCTTCGCCGGGCCGCAGCCGCATGCGCTCGTCATCGACCAGGATCATGGCGCCATCGCGCATGACGATGGGGCGCTTGGCGGCGAAGTACAGCGGCACCACCGGGATCTTCTCCATCCAGATGTACTGCCAGATGTCGAGCTCGGTCCAGTTGGACAGGGGGAAGACGCGGATGCTCTCGCCCTTGACGATCTTGCCGTTGTACAGGTTCCACAGCTCGGGCCGCTGGCTCTTGGGGTCCCACTGGTGGAACTTGTCGCGGAAGCTGTAGATGCGCTCCTTGGCGCGGGATTTCTCTTCTTCGCGGCGGGCGCCACCGAAGGCTGCGTCGAACTTGTAGTGGTTCAGCGCTTGCTTGAGGCCGTCGGTCTTCATGGCCATCGTGTACTTGTTGGACCCGTGGTCGAACGGGTTCATGTTGGCCTTGACGCCGTCTTCGTTCACCCACGTGATCAGGTTGTACTTGGGGTTGGGGATGATCTGCTCGTCGCGGAACTTGTACATCGCCTGGAACTTCCAGGTGGTGTTCACGTGCATGAGCGGGAAGGGCAGGGGACCGGGTGCGAACGCCTTGTCGGCCAGGCGCAGCATGCAGCTGCTGTCCTTGCCAATGCTGTAGAGCATGACGGGATTGTCGAACTCGGCGGCCACCTCGCGCATCATGTGGATGCTCTCGGCCTCGAGCTCCTTCAGATGCGTGATGGTGCGGCTGTCCAGCTTTGCTTCGGCCAACGGGCCTCCATTCGTCGCTTGCGTGTCCGGGCGTGAAGGGCGAACGGGTAACCGGGCACAGACAGGGGTGCCGCGCGACGGTCACCGGGGGTAAGGTTGTCACCTGTGAGCAGACTCCTCTTCATCCCCGTGCTTGTCGCGTTGACCACCGGTTGCCGCGAGTCGTTTTGGTTCGATCTCGACTCGGCGGTCGACGACACCGCGATCGACACCGACGCCGACACGGACAGCGACGCCGACACCGACGCGGATGCCGACGTCGACGCGGATGCCGACGTCGACGCGGACGCCGATGCCGATGCCGACGCCGACGCCGACGCGGATGTCGACACCGATCCGCCGCCCCTGGACACCGATGGCGACGGCTTTGTGGCCGGCGTCGACTGCAACGACAACAACGCCAACGTCTTCCCGGGCGCCAACGAGATCTGCAACCTGGTGGACGACGACTGCGACGGCACGCTCGACGAGGACGCGCTCGATGCCTCGTGGTGGTACCACGACAGCGATGGCGACGACTACGGCGACCCCGACGACGCCCGAAAGAGCTGCGGTCCTCCCGCCAACCACGTCGACAACGACCTGGACTGCGACGACACCGAGTTCGCGGCCAGGCCCGGTGGCGTCGAGGTGTGCGACATGATCGACAACGACTGCAACACCTTCGTCGACGACGTCGATCCGACGCTGCTCACCACCTGGTTCCGCGACCGAGATGGCGACGACTACGGCGACGACACCACCACCATCGACGCCTGCTTCGAGCCCTTTGGCTACGTGGCCGAGGGCGGAGACTGCGACGAGGCTTCGCCCACCGCCTACCCCGGCAACAACGAGATCTGCGCAGACCTGGTGGATAACGACTGTGACGGGGAGTACGACGAGGGGTGTTGAGGGTGGCGCTGTGGTCGCCTACCGCACGTACACCCGCAGGTTGTCGATGCCCCACGACTCGTCGGTCGCCCCCTGGTCGAGGGTGGATCCTGGGCGGAGCTGGGCGGTCGAGGCGGTGTGCGCCACGGTAATCTCGACGGGGAACTTCAGGCCGTCGCCCCAGGCACCGCCGCAGATGTTCGGGTCGCCGCTGCCTGCGCCTCCGCGGGCGTAGGACCAGCGCCGGGTTCCGTCCAGGTCGAAGGTGCCGGACTCTCCGTCCCACGAGTCGATGAAGTTGTAGTCGAACTCCACCTTGATCTCGCTGTGCGTGGGCAGATTCGTCAGCGTCTTGGTGACCGTGCCGCCCGCAAAGGCGTTGTACCCGCCCAGCATCGCGCTGGACTGGCCACAGTTGGTGGTGGTGTTGTTGGTCCAACCGGAGGTGCCATTGCTGAACGCGTCTTGGTGAACCAGCGTCCAAGACTTGGCGGTGACTTCCGCAACGGCGTGGGTGTGCGAGGTCGGCGCGTAGGTGCCGCTGTGGTTGTGGCCGGCGGCGGAGTACACGCCGCTGTGGTTGTGGTTGCCCGCGGCCACGTGGGTGGCGGTCGTTCCGACGGGCAGCTGGGCAATCACCGCTGCACCGCTCAGATCCGAGAAGGCGACGCTGTGGCTGTGGGCCGCGGTGGCGAAGCCGGTGGAGTCGACGCCATCGAGGGTGTCGGCGTCGGAGGGAGCATGAGCGTGGCCGGATGTGGCGAAGCCGGTGGAGTCGACGCCGTCGAGGGTGTCGGCGTCCCCAGCAGGGTGGCTGTGGGCGCTGTCGGCGATGGCCACGCCGCCGACCGTGCTGCCGCCGGCCAGATCGATGGCACCGTTGCTGATGTACCCCTCGACGGTCGCTTCGATGCCCACGGGGAGCTGCGCGTCGCTGATCTTGCCGGTGAGCTGCGAGAGTCCGTGCAGGTGGTCGCCAGCTGAGGCGTCGGTCGCCGAGGTGCCGATAGGAATGCGGGTGATGTCCAAGACACCGCTCGTGATCTCGGTGGCGTCGTGCTCGTGGGACGGTGGGTTGGCGACGCACTGCCAGTCCAGGCCGTCGAACTGCGCCACCTGTCCGTCGGTGTTGCAGCCCAGCTCGGCCAGGGTGTCGCCGTCGCCTCCGGGGAGGGCGGCACCGGAGATCTGCCCGGAACTGTCGATGATCGTGGTGCCGTTGACGCGGATCTCGGACGCGTCGACGACGCCGCCCGATAGTTCGCGCGCCCTTCGCGCAAACGGCACGCTGACCAGCTGGAGGCGCGGGTCGAGTGGCAGGCCCGTGTCGATTTGCAGCTCCAGCCAGAGGTCACCGTCGAAGAGCTGGTCGTCGAGGGGGTTGTTGGCCTCGTCGCTGCCGAGGGTCGCCGCGTAGTAGCCGTCGACCACGTCCAGGCTCTGTGTCTCGACCCAAAGCTGCGTACCGACGGTGTCGGCGTCGAATAGCGCGAACGTGATGTCGTGGGTTCCGTCCAGCGGTATGCCGAGGTCGTCGAACACGCGACCTTGATGGTTCATCTGCATCGGCACCGCCCAAGCCATGGCGGGCACGAACAACAGGGCGGCGAGGGAAAGCTGGCGCATAGGGACTCCTGCGAATGCCGGCAACCTACCTCTATTTGCGCCGACCAACCACACCCGGTTGCGACAGCACCGAACGGGTAAACGTCCACGACCACGTGGACGTCCACGTGGCCGCGACCGTCCACGTCCACGTGACCGTGACCGTGACCGTGAACGTCCACGTCCACGTGACCGTGAACGTCCACGTGACCGTGAACGTGACCGTGACTGTCTACCATCTACTCACCGAGGTGGCCGACTGGATCGCCGATGCCAAGTGGCCATC
This sequence comes from Myxococcota bacterium, assembly GCA_965216925.1. Lineage (GTDB taxonomy): Bacteria > Myxococcota_A > UBA796 > UBA796 > CAYYHT01. The sequence goes on from CBDCGT010000002.1 coordinate 1,244,415, forward strand.
GGGGTCGCACTGGCTCGAGCTGTGGTGGGCCGAGCTTACCCCTTCGGTGCTCTAGCCCTCTTCTTTCCGCATTCGGGCCAGCCGGTCATAGTGCCGGTATCCGAGCCGATCGAGCATGGAGGGGGGCGCCAGGCCGATGTCGATGAGCGTCTTGGTGGCGTAGTTGCCGGCCAGCACGGGCGGCCGGTATGCCTGGGCGATCTCGCCGGTGACGGCGACCATCGGGTACAGGGTCTGGTGCGCCTCGACGTGGATGAAGTGGGCGATCGAGCACCGCGTGAAGCCGGGCTGCCGCGGGGCCCGCACGATGTGCGGCGTGGCCTGGAACCGGCCGCCGGACAGGATCTCGAGCTGCTGGCCCACCTGGCTCACCATGCACCCCTCGGGCGGGGTGCCTCGCACCATGCGGCCGTTGGGATGCTCGGCGGTGGCCCGGGTGCGCAGATACAGCCCCGCGTCATCGTCGGGGCGGCCGCACTCGTGGCCATCGGGGTCGTAGAACTGGCCCCCCGGCAGCAGCGTGAGCAGGTTGAAGTCGGTGTGCTCCTCGCCCCACAGGATGTCGGTCCCGGCTTGCTGCTGGGTCAGGGGCAGGTAGCGCAGCAGCCGGCTCACGTGCGCGCCGCCGTACACCACCCCCTGCAGGGAGTACTCGGGCAAGCCCAGCGCGATGGCGCAGCCGCGCAGCATCTGCAGGCCCACATCGTGGATCCGGCGCCCGACACCCAGGTAGTTCTTGCGGAACTCGGGCGCGCCCTCGGGCCAGACATTGCTGGCGTAGACCTCGGGAAAGTCGCGCCTGGCAGCGGGGTTTTCGCGGATGGGCGCCGCGAAGTAGCACTCCTTGAAGTCGGGCTGGCCGCCGGCGACGACCGCCTTCTCGGTGTTGGGGGGCGTCCACCCGCGCTGGTACCAGATGTCGGCGCCACCCCAGGTCCGCTTCTCGGCCTCGGGACGGCCGGTGACGTCGATGTACTGCCCGTACAGCTCGGTCACGCTGCGGCGGTCGATGCCGTGGTTCGCGATGTACACCAAGCCGTACTCGCCGTAGCCCTCGAGGATCTGGCGCGCGGCGCGCTCGAGGCACTCGGGGTCGTGGCTCTTGAGGTCCTCGAGATCGACGACGGGGATGGACATGCGGCTCCCGGGTCCGGTGCGGCTGCTATCCCAATTCGGCCAGCACTCCCAGAACCCGGGTCGCCTCTTCGTCGCGGCCGAGCGCGCGCCAGTTCTCGAGCGCATGCTGGTACACGGCCGTCGCCAGGGGACCCTTGCCGGCGGCGGCCGTCATGCCTGCCACCACCTCGGCCAGCCGCGCGGTGTCCTCGTCGGCCGAGCCCGTGCCATCGGACATGGACAGCGCCTTGCCCACGTGGAGCTGCCACCGCTCCCAGTCGGCGACCGCTGCCGCGCAGCCCGCCAGGCCCAGGTGGCAGTCGGCGGTTGCGGTCACCCGGCCCTGCTGCTCGAACACCCCCAGGACCCGTGAGAACACCGCCCGAGCGTCGGGGATGCGCCCCCGCTCGAGCATGGCCAGCGCCATGTTGTACTCGGGGTAGATCGCCGAGCCCGAGCCCACGGCGCGAAACAGCTCGCCGGACAGGCGGTACAGGCGCTCGGCCTCGGCGAAGTCACCGAGGTAGCGGTTGACGTCGCCCAGGGAGTTCAGCGTGCTGGCCCGGGCCCAGCGGTCGCCGTGCTCGGCGAAGATGGCCTCGGCTTGCCACATCAGTCGGGCGGCCTCGCGATGGTCGCCCTCGACCTTCACGATCTCGCCGAGGTTGCGAACGCTGTGGCCCACGCCCACCTCGTCTCCCAGCGACTCGTGATCTCTGCGAGCCAGCTCGGTCCACCGTCGGGCATCGGCCAGGCGCCCGGCTTCGGCGCAGGCCTCGCCCAGCTCGTTTCGCGCCCGGGCGCGCAGCGCCACGTCGCCCAGGTTGGCGACCCGGGGCACCGCCTGGGCCAGCAGGTCGGCCGACCGCCCGGGTTCGCCGTAGAGGCGCGCCAGGTGACCCCGCCACATCGCGACCTGAGCCGACAGGTCCTCGAGCTGGTGCTCGCGGGCGGCCTCGTCGGCGCGCTCGAGCCAGGTGCCGGCCTCGTCGTAGCGCACCCGGCGCGCGGCGATCTGGTACCGCAGCAGCCAGCCCTCGGCCCAGCGCTCGTCGTCGTGCCCCAGACCAAGCGCCGTCAAGGCGCGCTCGCGCTCGCCCAGCAGCGACTCGGAGACGCTGTAGTCGCCGCTGGCGACGCGCTCGCGCGCGCCCTCGAACAGGGGCTGTAGCGCGGCTTCGTGGTCGCCGGCGGCCACCAGGTGGCGCCCCAGTCGCTCGCGCCGTCCAGGACCACCCTGGCGCTCCAGGTGGTTCGCGCACAGCCGGTGCAGGGTGCGCAGTCGGCCTTGCTCGCGGGCCCGCCGCTCGACGCTCTCGCGCACCATGCCGTGCACGAAGCGCCAGCCGTCGGCCTCGGGCTCGGCCAGGTGGTGGGTGAGCAGGGCGTCGAGCAACTGCGGCGAGGCATCGCCGCCAGCTGTGTTGCTGATGGCCATCCACTCGTCGGGATCGATGGTGCCGCCCAGCACAGCCGCCACCTCGAGTGCCCGCTCCTCGGGTTTGCTGCGCCCCTCGAGCACGGCCGCGACTCGGTGGGCCCATACCTCGTGGATGTCGTCGGGCAGCGGTGGCAGCCCCTTTCCGACCAGACGAAAGCCGTGCTCACCCGGCTCCAACAGCCCGCGCTCGACCCAGTCGCCGACCAGCTGCACCGCGAACAGCGGATTGCCAGCGGTTCGCGCCTCGACCTGGCGTGCCAGCGCGCCCTCGAGCCCCAGCAGCTGCTGCACCAGGACCGGTCGATGCTCGGGGTCGAGGGGCCCGATGGCCAGCTCGGTCGCGCGTTCGTGCCCGGCGATGGCGTCCACCAGCGACTGCTGGACCGCCGCCCCCGCCAGCGCCTCTTCCATGGTGGTGAGCACCACCAGCACGCGGAGGGGCTGGGGCTGTTCGAGCAGCCACAGGGTGAGCTGCAGGGCATCCAGGCCCCACTGCACATCGTCGAGCCACAGCACCACGGCACGGTCCTGGGCCAAGCGCGTCAGCTCACGGAACAGGGCGATGTAGCGCTCTTCGGCGCTGGCAAAGCGGATGGTTCGGGCGCCGCCCTCGATGTCGGCGGCGCTCGCGGGTGCCATCCACTCGGTCAGCGCGAGCCACTCGTTGTCGTCGTCGACCCCCTGGCGGCGCAGCACGCGCTCGACGCGCTGCAGGCTGCCCTCGCGATCGAGGCCCACGCAGCCCAGGTGCCGCGACAGCATCGCCCCGAGTCCCGTGGCGCTGCCGGGAATGGCGGCGTGGGTGGCGCGCAGCACCGTCGCCGCCCCCACCTCGTGCGAACGCGCCGTCACCCAGCGCGCCAGGCGGCTCTTGCCGCAGCCCGAGGGCCCGCGCAGCAGAACGACCTCGGGGCGCCGGCTGCGATCGGTGCGTCGCAGGGCGCTCCACAGGGCGTTGCGCTCCTGCTCCCGGCCCACGAGCGGGATGTCGCGCAGCCCGTACAGCCCCAGCCCGGCTCCGACCAGCTTCATGGACGGGCGAGGGGGGATGCGCCGCCGCCACGACGCGGGCACCGGGGGCGCGCTGGGGCGAACGATGCGCTGCCCTTCGGCGGTGTGCTCGATCTGCGGCAGGTCGGTCTGCGAGAAGATGCGGGTGGTCTGCTCTTCGCTGACCCAGCCCGTCACCGCCGCGTGAAAGGCCGAGCCCACCAGGGTGGGCATCGAGTCGAAGTCTTCGCCCGGGGCCGGCAGCGCTGGTGCCGACTCGATGAGCCCGCTGTCGTCGAGCTGCATGAGCCCCCAGGCCGCGTCGGCGGCTCGCTGGAACCGGTTGGCGGGGTCTTTGGCCAGCAAGCTGCGCAGCCAGGCCTCGAAGCCCTCGGGGAGCTCGACGTCGGTGGTCAGCTCGGGCACCGGCTCGGTGAGGTGGGCGAGCGCCCGAGCGGGCGTGCGCAGCCCCTTGCCGTACAAGGGCTCTCCGTGCAGCACCGCCCACACCAGGCATCCCAGTGCGTACAGGTCGGTCCACGGCCCGTAGTCGCGCCACAGGCCGCGAAACTGCTCGGGTGCCATGTAGTGGGGGGTGCCCGACATCTTGTCGTAGCTGCCCTCTTGGATGGGCTCGTCGGCGTCGACCGCGTGCGCCAGGCCAAAGTCGGTCAGCTTGATCTGCAGTCCGCGCCGGAAGTTGGGGTCGCGGCGGCCCAACAGCACGTTGCCTGGCTTGATGTCGCGGTGCACCACGCCCCGGGCGTGGGCATGGGCCAGGGCGTCGAGCAGGCCGCGCAGCACCTCGCGCAGCTCGTGCCACTTCACCCGTCCGCGAAGCTTCATCAGCGTGCCATCCGCCACCAGCTCCATGGCCAGGTACGGGGTGCCGGCGCGCAGCTGGCCCTGCGAGGCCTCGGCGGCCGCTGCGTCGACCTCGCCATAGTCGAAGACCCGCACGATATGCGGGTGATCGAGGCCCGCGACCGCGCGCACCTCGTTGCGGAAGGCGGCCCGAAAGCGGGGCTTCTGCGCGGCGGCCGACGTGAGCAGCTTGACCGCGACCGACAGCCGCTGCTGCCGGTGAATCGCCCACCACACCTCGCCCATTCCGCCCTTTCCGATGGGGCGCTCGAGGTCGAAGGGGCCGACGGAGATCACGAAGGGCATTCCGCGCATGGGGGGCTGTTCAGGATACAGGGAATGCATGCCTGGAGGCCCCGTGACATTCCCGACACGCCTTGCCATCGCCGCCGCCCCGGCGATCTTGTTCGCCCTTGCCTGCGCAGGCGAAGACATCGGCCTGGGCGATGGCACCATCACAGTGCACAACGACGAGTCGCGCGAGATCGCGGTGCTCATCAGCGACACCGACGACTGCGTCATCGGCATGCACGGGTCGGTGAACCCCCAGGCTACGCGTTCCTTCGACATCATGACCGACGAGCAGGGCCAATCCTACTTCTGCATCAACGAAGAGGTGCCCTTCCCGGTCGAAGACGGCGGTCACTACGCGATTCGCGGTGGGGCGCTGGTGAAGGACACGACGTACGAGGAGTACTGAAGGCGGGCCGCGGGTGCGCTATCTCTCCCACTCCACGTAGCCATTGACGGCCAGGAGGGCGCCGCAGTCGAGCTCGACCTCGGCCCAGGCGGGGAAGAAGCCCCAGGCGTCGAGCTCGACGGGGTGTCCGGTGGCTTCTTCGTCGCCGATCTGCTCCGACGGCTGCAGGTGGTAGGTGACCCGGGTCACGGCGGTGGCGCACTCCGGGTCCGATGCGCGCACGGTCAGGCGGACGCGGTCCAGGTCGTGGCCGATCTCGTCGGTGCGAACCGAGCGCTCCTCGAGCTCCCCCTGGATCCAGAAGGCGCCGGTGGTGTCGCAGTCGGCGTCGACGTGGGTCTCGCCGGTGTCGCCGGGCTCGGCGAGGGCGATGCTGGGCAGGGCGAGGAGCAGCGCGAGCCGGTGCAAGGGGGTCTCCGTGTGTGCCAGGTGGACTCACGGCGGCGGCGGACGTTCGACCGCGGGACACAACGCGACAGTCCCCGACCTTCTGCGATGCGGCACAGCATGAGGCGATGAGTGGTACAAACGTCTCTTGGAGGACCCACTGGCCGACGATTGGCTCGTGCTACCGACCCTGCCCGAGACCTTGTCGAAGGGCCGCTTCTCGCTGCTCGACCTGATCGGCAGCGGCGGGGTGGCGCAGGTGTTCAAGGCCAAGGACAACGAGTCTGGCGAGGTTGTGGCGATCAAGCTGCTCGAGGTGCGCGCCTTCGACAAACACCACGACACCGCCCGCTTCATCGCCGAGGCCAAGGTCATGGCCGAGCTGGAGCACCCGCGCGTCGCCAGGGTGTTCGGGGTGGGCAAAGAGCAGGGGTACTACTGGTTTGCCATGGAGTACCTGCCGGGCGGCACGCTGCGCGAGCTGGTGAAGGCGCAGGGGCCGTGCGAACCCCTGCAGGCACTCAACCTGGTGCACGACATCCTGGATGGCCTGGTGTTCGTGCACGAGCGCGGCATCATCCACCGGGACATCAAGAGCCGAAACGTGCTGCTGGACGGGCAGGGAAACGCCGTCATCGTGGACTTTGGCCTGGCTCACCACCCCGACGGCAGCGTGCCCTTCAAGACGCGCGCCGAGATCGGCATGGGCAGCGTGGGCTACTCGGCCCCCGAGCAGCGGCTCGACGCCAGCAGTGCCGACGAGCGTGCCGATGTCTTTGCTGTGGGGGCAACCCTGGCCTGGTTGGTGACCGGCGACCGCCCCGATCACCTGAGCCTGCGCGACTCCCAGCGTCCGCAGACCACCGATGTCGACCCCAACGATGTGGTGGGCCCTATCCTGGCCAGGGCCTGCGCCTACGAACCCGAGGCTCGCTTTGCGACCGCGCTCGAGATGCGGGAGGCTGTTCACATTGCGCGCCAAAAGCTGGGCTACAAGCAGGGGTTTTGGGCTTGGGTGGGCGCCTTGTTCGGACGCTGAATCGACCCCACGGCTGCGCTGGCCACCCCGAGATTCGGGGCGGTCCGCCGGGCATGCGTGACAAACCTCTGCATCCTTGCAATTGCGGCGGCGCGCTCCAGCGTGCAAACTGGCCGGAAGCAGGAGGACCGTATGGGCGGTGACGAACCGCAGGCACCCGAAGTCGACGTCGTCGAGGCGGCTCACAAGGCCGCCAACTACGCTCGCGAGCGTGAAGATCGCCGCGACACCACCGACGACGGCTGGGGCAGCGGCGTGTTCGCCGGTCGGCGGGACGAGACGGCGCCGGTTGCCCAACGGCGCACCAGCAAGCCCGACGACGGCGTGCCCGACCTGCGACTGCGCACCGAGCCGCCCACGCTCACGCGGGATCCCGCGAGCCAAGCCGCCGACGAACCGGATGGTCCCAGCCCGCTGATGATGGCGGGCGCCACGGTGGTCGGCACCTTGGTGTTGTTCGGCGTGATGTACGGCGGGCTCACCGTTGCCGGTGTGATCTAGCCCGGTTGCGCATCGTCTCGCTGGGTGTGCTGTGGGTCGCGGCGGTCGGCTGCAACGGCGTGCGCGACCGAGCCGAGCAGATGGAGCTGTCGGTCAACCACATCGAGTCGCCCTCCAAGGCGTGGGTGGCGGGCAAGTCCATCGAGGACGGCAAGTGGCTGGTCGAGATCCAGGGGCGCGGCGAGCAGCGCTTTCAGGACGCTCCAGGCCTGGACGCCCACTACAAGGTGTACTGGGCATGGGACGACCACGACCGCCTGTGGCTGTTCGACAGCGCCGAGGGCAAGGTCCGCTACTACACCGGCGGTCCGAACTGGACGCGCTCGGTCTGGGATGTGAGCTACACCGACAAGGGCCAGGCGGCCTTCTTGTGTCGGCAGAGCGAGGCGGCTGGTGCACCTGCTCCCCCCGAGTCGCTGCACCCCTTCTTCGTCAACAGCAGCGTGCGCACCAAGCTGGCGACGACGCTGGGCAAGGAGTGCAAGCCCCCGGAGTGGGAGTATTAGTCATCCGCCACTGGGATTCCCGGATCCCGGATTCCCGGATTCCCGGATTCCCGAATTCCGACTCCGTTGCCAGCGAAGCGTGTGCCCGTTGCCCGCTCCCGGGGTGCGGGAACGGGCAACGGGCAACGGGCAACGGGCAGCCGAGGCGAGTGGGCGGAAATCTGACTCGGCTGGTGGCTGGAGGCGGTTCCGGGCGGGCTAAGGACCAGCGATGAACGATAGGCCCTCATTCCCACAGCATCGACTCGACGTGTACCGGGTTGCGGTAGTGCTGGCGCGCAAGACTCGCGAAGCGGCCAAGACCATTCCCCGGGGGGACCGACCGTTGGCCGACCAGATGAAACGGGCCGCGACATCGACCGTGTTACTGATCGCAGAAGGTGCGAACCGGCGGTCGCCCGGCGACAAGCGGCATCGGTACTCGCTTGCACGAGGCGAGTGCGGCGAGCTCGCCTCTGCTGTGGAACTGGCGAGGGCCTATGACCTGTTCGACGGTGAGCAGGCGACCGAACTACTTGAACTGGCTGGACGTGCCAACGCGATGCTGCTGCGCCTGGAGCAACGATTCGGCGGGGTCTGGCCGTGAGTCGCTTCGCCCCGCAGCAGGGCTGCTCCTCTCAACCGCCGGCACAGCGATGAAATACCCCGCTTGCCGAGCCAGAAGGCGGGGATTCTAGCAGCCTACTAGCAGTCGCTGCGCTTCTCTGCGATCTGGCTGACCAGGGCATCGAACTCGTCGAGGCGATAGCTGTACACCAGCTGCTCGACGCGCTTGACGTATTGCGGATCGGTGGCGTAGACCGGCGCGATGGTCTGCAGGAACAGCGGCCAGTGGTCCCAGTGTTCGCGGGCATCGGCGTAGCGGTCGTCTTGCCCCAGCAGCCGGCCGTGGTGGTCGAGGCTGGCGCCCCAATGGTCGTAGGTGGCGAAGCGCTCTCGGCGCTTCTTGGCGCGCCCCTGTTCGTACTCGGTGGTGCCCATGGCAACCCCTTTTCCGCGTCCCGCCTTCACGCCAAAGAGGTTGTTGTGCTTCTTGGCCAGGCCCGAGCGGCCCCAGCCGGACTCGAGCACCGCCTGGCCGATGGTGACCGAGGGGGGCACGCAATGGTCGACGGCGCTCTGCAGGGCCTGCGGGGCGACCGCCACCAGGAAGGCCCGGCGGTGATCGTCGGGCCAGCGGGCCTCGATCTCGGTGATGAGCTCGCGCGCGCCGGCGTCTCGGGCCTGGGGGTCGGTGGAGTGCAGCTTCTCGACCGAGTCGGCCGGGAGCTCGACGGCTCCCCGCAGCACAGCCGGGTCGAGGTGCTCGGGCATCTCTGGCAGGGCTGCCGCCGCCGGGGTCGCACCGCGCCACAGCAACAACCCCGTGTTCAGGCTGCCCACCACGACCAGACCCAGCATGCCCAGGCGGGCGGCGATGAACGGTGCAGCAGGACTCATAGCTTCAGGCGCTCCTTGACCGCGTCTTCGCTCAGCCCCAAGCGCTCGCCGATCTCGATCATGAACTCCTCTTCGCGCGGGTCGACGACGCCGTCGGCCTGGGCCACGGCCACGAACAGCCCGATGAGCAGGCGTCGCTGCTCGTCGCTGCCCACGGCGCGCAGGGTCTCGATGGAGGCGTCGATGACCGCCGCCGAGACCGTCGCCGTCAGGCCGTCGCGCATGACGTTGTCGGTGAACTCTTGGTCGGCGCCGTTGACGTGCTCCAGGATGAAGTCGCGGATGGTCTGCACCTCGGACTCGGTGACCTCGCCGTCGCGCCGCGCCATGGTGGCGGCCAGCAGTACGCCCTGTGTCATCACCATGCGGCGGCCAGCGCGCTCGGGCGCCTTGTTGCGCGGGCCCAGCATGACGGGTGTGACCTTGTCGCCCTTCCACTCTCGAGCGGGGGGCTTGGCTTCTCCGGCGCGCAGCTGCAGCCAAGCGACGGTAGCGACGCCGGCTCCGACACCAATGACCACGATCACGCCGAGAATCAGGGGATCCATGAGCTTGTTCCTACCACAGGAGGCCTAGATCCGCCCATGTCCTGGCTAGCGCTTGAGGATCTCGACCATGCGCACGTTGCGCTTGAGCTCGGTTGGCGTCCAGCCGAAGGTCCATCCATGGCCGTCTGCGAGCTTGGGGACCTGCGTGAAGGACGTCTCGTTGTCGTGGTCGACGCGACTGGCAGCCACGTGGTGCAGCAGGTCGAGGTCGGGCAGGTGCACGGCGCGCTTGTGCGGTCCGGCGATGTGCTTTTCGCCGGTGATGAAGGTCTCTTCTTCGATGAAGTCGACCACCCGCCACGGCTGGGATTCCCAGTCGGTGTCGTCGGCCGTCGCCCGAAAGATGAACCGCGTGTCGAGCAACGAGACGATGCCGATCGAGCGCACCATGTGTCCCGGGACGTCGCCGCCTCGCTTGATCTCGCCGCCGCGAATGGCGGTGTGCCACTTGTCGCCGGCGAAGCCCATGCCCGAGAAGAAGAAGATGTCGCAGCGCTTGATGCCGGGACCAATTCGCCACTTCATGTGCGTAGCCTTCCCATGTGTTGAAACCTCGTGCCGCCACCCTACCCCACGGTTGGCGTTCACGTGCTAGACGCCCAGCATGTCCGACTCCACGATCACGCTCAAGACCCGCGATGGAAAGACCTCTTCGGCCACCGGCGCCGTCACCCACTACTCGTCTGCGGCCCGCGCGGCGCGTGGCGGAGGCGTCGCCTTGGTGGGAACGGTGGTGGGGCTGCTCACGATCTTCATCCCGGTGGTGCACCTGATCTCGACGTGGCTGGTGCCCCTCATCAGTCTGCTCATCGGGTACTACATCTTCACCATCGAGACGGTGCTCGGCGCGGTTCGTGGGCCGTGCCCAGAGTGCGGCGAGGCGATCGAGCTCGAGGGCGGGGTGCTCGCGTCGGATACCTGGGCGCGGTGCAGCGAGTGCAGCACGCCCATGCAGTACGAACTGGCGGGTTGAAGGCAGTCCCATCGGCGAGTCGGCCGGATGCGGCCGGATGCGACCCATTGGTTCCATCCGGCCTCCTTCGCTCGCCGATGGGGTCCCGTCCGTTCGTGCCTCACTCCCCCCATCGGCGAGTCGGCCGGATGCGACCCATTGGTTCCATCCGGCCTCTTTCGCTCGCCGATGGGGTCCCGTCCGTTCGTGCCTCACTCCCCCCATCGGCGAGTCGGCCGGATGCGACCCATTGGTTCCATCCGGCCTCTTTCGCTCGCCGATGGGGTCCCGTCCGTTCGTGCCTCACTCCCCCCATCGGCGAGTCGGCCGGATGCGACCCATTGGTTCCATCCGGCCTCTTTCGCTCGCCGATGGGGTCCCGTCCGTTCGTGCCTCACTCCCCCCATCGGCGAGTCGGCCGGATGCGACCCATTGGTTCCATCCGGCCTCTTTCGCTCGCCGATGGGGTCCCGTCCGTTCGTGCCTCACTCCCCCCATCGGCGAGTCGGCCGGATGGAACAAAGTGACTTGTCGAGCGGTCTGACTCGTGTACATGGTGAGTACATGGGCAAGACACAGCACATCGAGTTGTCTCAGAGCCTGAGCGCCGGCCTGCTGAAGGCATTCAAGGCGCACGTGGCCAGCAAAGAACCCACATTCGTGGAGGTGGACGTACCCCTCCTCATCGAAGAGGAGCCCGACAGCGGCCTGTTTGCCGACACGGACTCGGTGATCGGCCGCGGCGACGGCTTCTTCCACTTCGACGAGGTGGAGTGCGCCAGCCGCCGGCTGGACATGCGCACCGAGCTCGACCGCGATCCGGGCCCGATCGAGATGGAGGAGGCGCCGCTCGACGAGATCGAGGCCGACGAGGTCCTGGACTTCACCCCGCAGCCGGCGCTGGAGCGTCGACGCGCGGTCAAGGTGGGTCGAGCCACCTAGGTCTCTTTGGTCGCCACCACCAGCACCATGGGCAGCACGTGTCCGCCCATGCCCACGGCGTCGGCCGACCACCGCTCTTCGAGGCGCCGCACCGCGGTCTCGATAGCCATCAGCTCGTCGGAGCCGTCTTCGAGGCCCTGGGCCCGCGCCATGGCCAGCGGGTAGCGGCGCAGCATCTTGGCCAGCTTACCGAAGCGGCGGGGGCGAAGGTTGTTGGACGCGTGCACCTTGATCTGCGAGACGGTGAGCCCGGCGAGGGTCATGCGCTGAGCCAGCTTGGGGCCCAGGGCGATGCCGGGCTTCCCGATGCTGCCGGCCATCATTCCGGGGCCGCCCGCAAGGTCGTCGATGCGGCGGGTCAGCCGATGGAACGCGTGGTTGTACTCCCACAAGTGCCCGTCGAACATGAAGACCTCGGCCAGGCCATCGGGCTCGGCGACGATCATGCGACCGCCGGGCCGCAGCACGCGGTACGCATCGTTGAAGACGGTGGCGGTGTCGGGCAGGTTGGCCAGCGCGCGAATGCCGAGCACGTAGTCGACGGACTGGTCTTCTAGTGGGAGCTGGTGCGGTTCACCCACCTCGAACTTGGCGCGCGACCCGAACTGGCGTGCCGCCTCCCAGGACGCCTGGACGCGCTCGGGGTTGCGGTCGACGCCCAGGTAGGAGAGCTGGCGACGTTCGGGAAGCAGGGTGACGGCCGACAGGGCCGTGCGGCAGTAGATGTCCACCATGTCGCCCGGACCACCGGGAATGGTGCCCAGCAGCAGGCTGGTGAAGGCGGCGTCCCACCAGCCATGGCCGGCGGCACCCTTGAGCTTTCGGCGCTCCTCGGCGGTGACGGCGCCGGCGGGAGCACCGGAGTCGTCCTCGCTGCTGAAGGTCGGACCGCCCGCCCAGGCGGGGGGCGCACCTGCGCCGGCCTCGCCTCCGGGCAGGGGAACACCTGCGGCCTTGGACTTCTCGCGCAGGACCTGGTCGTAGCGGGCCTCGCTGATGCCCAGCTTCATGGCCTGTTCGCGCACGTAGTCGACCTCGGCCTCGGTCAGCGTGCCGCTGGCCAGCACGGCGTCGACCGCGATCTCGAGGGTGGGCAGCTGCTGGGCTTCTTTTTCGAGCCGGGCTTGCTGCAGGTGGGCGTTGGGATCGTCGAGGACGCGGTCGAGCGCACGGAAGTTCTTGATGAGCGCCATGGCGACGGTCTTGTACTTCGGATTGCTCTGCATGCTCTGCATGCGGGTGCGCATCTTCTTGAGCGCTTCTTTGGCTTCGTCTGAGGTCGCGTCGGCGGGCACACCCAGGTACTCGAGCAGGTGCGTCGCTTCGACCAGCTTGCAGAACTCGGAAGCTTTCTGCAGATCACGCGGTTCAGCCATGGGACCTCGGGGGGCCCGACCATGATGAGGCGAGTCGGGCGCAGGGCTCGGGAGCGTATCAGATTCGGGTCAGAGTTGGCGCACGAGGCGGAAACCCAAGTCTTCGAAGCGGGATCCCGAGCGGTGGGCCTGACGTAGCGCTGGCCTGCACTCGTCGCGGGTGCGCACCCACGAGCCTCCCCGCACCGCGATGTAGTCGGTGGGCCTCACCGGGTTGTCGTTGCCGATGATCAACCTGGAGCCATCGGCGACCGGCGCCTTGCCCACCGCGATGTTCAGGCACCAGTCGCGGATGTTGCCGCCCAGGCCACGCACGCCGTATGGGCTCACGTCGGCCCGAAAGGCCTCGATGTCCTGGGGCTCGGCGACCGATGCCCGCATGGCGCACCACTCGGGCGCGAGGTCGGTGCCCCACGGGAAGGGGCGCCCGTCGGTGCCTCGGGCGGCCTTCTCCCACTGCAGCTCGTGCGGCAGGGTCCACCGCACTCCGTCCTGGATGGTCTTCCACAGCGCGTAGGCCTTCACCGAGTGCCAGTCGACGAAGCTGACGGGACCGCCGGGCCCCCAGTCCTGGGGCAGGGTGAAGTTGCCGTGCTTGTCGGCCACGAAGGCGATGGGCCCTGGCTCGTCCAGGAAGCCCTGGCCTTGCGGTGCGTGACGGCTCACGTCTTCGAGGCGGTCGTTCTGCACCAGCGACACGATGAAGCGCAGGAACTCCCGGTTGGTCACCGGGTGGCGCCGCATCACGAAGTCATCGATCCAGCAGCGGCTGAAGGGCAGGCTTCCGCCGAAGTCGTGGGTGCCGAAGGTCGCCCAGCCCGCCGGGATGTACACCTCGTCGTCGGCGATCTGGTCGGTGGTGGGCAGGCGGATGGGCTGCGCCTCGCTCTCGCCGGGGGGAATGCCGTCCCAGTGCTCTTCGCGCTTGATGTGGATGGGGTAGCGCACCGTCCGGTGCCCCTCGGCTCGGATGATCAGCTGGTAGCTGCCCATGGGAATCGGATGTTCCATGATGGGCGTGGTGAGCCGGTCTCCGTAGGGCTCGGCCTCGAAGCGACGCTCCTTTTCGACGTACTTGAAGATCTCGACCGAGGCACCCGGCGGGTCGGTCACCAGGCTGAAGGCGCCATCGCCCTTGAGGTAGCGGGCATAGCGCCCGCGGTCGTGGGCGTTGAGCAGGATTCGCAGGCGCTCGGCGGTGGCTCGGTCGCCCCGGGACTCTGCGAAGGCGTGCCCGTGACGGTAGTGATCGGCCAGCAGCTCGTGGGCCTCGGGCAGCTCTTGGTACTGGGCCAGCGCGGCACTCGCGAGCTGGGTGACCACCACGTCGATGACATCGGCGCCGTGATCGAGGCGCTGTGCCTGCTCTTCGCGCTTCCACACCACGCCCATGGGCTCGGCGTGGTCGTCGTCGTCGCCGGCATCGACGTGCCCGGCTTGGCGGATGGCGCCCGCGCGGTTGCGCAGCCGGAGCCCGTTCTGGGACTTCTCGGTGGCCTGCGCGAGCAGCTCCAGGGCGCGCTCCTTGCGCTTCGCACCCTCCAGGTAGGCGCCGAGCTCGAGCGCCAGCTCACGGCCGGTGGCGTACCGCTCTTCGGGCTCGAGACACAGCGCTTTGGTGGCGATCTGAACCAGCGACTCGGGCAGGTCGCTGTCTTCGGGCAGGGGGTCGATCTCGCCCTGCAGCGTGCGCGACATGATGACGTCGATGTCATCGCCGGCGCCGTCGTCGCACGGGGGCAGACCCGAGAGCACTTCGTACAGGATGGCGCCCAGGGCATAGACGTCGGTGTGCGGCCCCTGCAGATCGCTGCGGCCCAGCACCTGCTCGGGGGGCATGTACCCGGGCGTGCCCGCCACCAGGCCGTCGAGCGTCTTGCCGGCCTCGGAGCGCACGGTGCGCACCGCGCCCTTGGCTGTGGCCTCGGTGGCGCCCTCGACCTTGGCGATGCCCCAGTCGACGACCAGCACCTCGCCGAACTCACCGACCATGATGTTGTCGGGCTTCAGGTCGCGGTGCACCACGCCCTGGTTGTGCGCGAATGCGATGGCCTCGCACACGCGGTGCAGCACGTCGACGGCGCGCCGCAGGGTCCAGCCCGACTCGGTGGGCACCCACTTGTTGCCGGCGGCCTCGCGGGCCTCGTGCAGCTCGTCGATGACATCGGTGAACTCGATGCCCCGAATCTCTTGCATCGTGTAGAAGACGCGCCCATCGGGCAGGCGGCCGATGTCGTAGACCGGCACGATGCCGGGGTGCTGCAGCTGCCCAGTGACCTGCGCCTCGGCCACGAAGCGGGCCAACACATCGTCGTTGCCCTCGAGATCTTCGCGCAGGGCCTTCATCGCGACGCTACGGCGCAGCTCGGCGTCTTGCAGGCGGCGCACCTCGCCCATGCCCCCGACCCCGAGCATGCCCGTGTCGGCGTACCGGCTGGGCAGGCGCGACGAGGTCAGCGGGTCATCGACGTCCTCTTCTTGGGCAAACTCGGACGGCAGTGCAGCGGACCGCTTGGATGCGGCCACGGGGGATGGGATCTCGATGGGGTCGGGGTGGGTCTCGTCCGGATCGGCGGGAAACTCGGCCAGCTCGGGCCCCGCCGGTGCGTCGGAGGGTGCACCCACGTCGGGTGGCTGGTGGATCTCGAGCAGGGTCTCTTCGTCGTCGACCTCGTCGCTGTCGTCGTCGGCGCACCAGGAGTCGAGCAGATCGTCGACGGATTCCTTGAACGGAGCCCAGGGGATGTCATGCTCGGTCGACAGAAGCAGCAGCTGGCGATCGATGGGGTCTTGGCCCACCCGTGGGCGGTCTTGCTGGGCCGGGTCGTGGGTGGGGCGTGTCGCGGGCTTGCACCAACGCTCGATCAGCCGCGCGAGGGCAGCTCGGCCCGCGGCGGGCAGGTCGGCCTCGCCGGCGATGACGTCGACGGCGCTTGGCTCGCTGTCGATCGCCTCTGGCGCCTTGGTGACCTGTTGATCGCTCTTGCCCAGGACCTTGGCTTCGCGGATGAAGCGTTGCAGCTCCCGAACCGCGGCCGCCTCGAATCCCGCGTCGAGCTCGTGGCGATCCGAGAGCTTGCGGAACTCGTCTTTGACCGACGGGAACCAGCTGACGCCGGCCCCGAGCGTGCGACGGCGCACCCGGATCGCCACGCCCTTCTGCACGGTCGCGCGGCTGCCCTGGAACTTGTCGATCAGGGCGGCGAGCGCAGCACCGGCATCGTCGGCCAAGCCGAGGCGTCGCACGATCACCGCGATTTCCGGATCCATGGACTCTCCGGAGCACCAATGGCGCCACGATACCTCACGGCGCCGGTCCGCCACGAGCCTGCCGCCCGTGCGTTAGTCCGTCCCCATGGAATGGACGCGTGCGGTGGGCATCGGTGCCGGGGTCGTCGGCGGGGTTGGGGCGCTTTTCGTGCTCGGCGGCTTCTTGATCGACGGCAACGTCGTGCTCGAGACCGAGGTGGTGATCGCCGCCCCGCCCGAGCGGGTCTATTGGCACCTGTCCAGCCAGCAGGGCGTGATCACCTGGTGGACCGAGGCGATCGACGCCTTCTCGGCGGGCGGCTACGGCAGCATCGACATCAACCCCGCCGGCGGTCCGCCCCAGGGCGTGGGTTCGGTGGTGACGTTCAGCTCGGGCGACGACACCTACGAGACGTGGACCATCACCGCGGCCAATCCACCGGCGTCGGTGACCTGGGACGTCGAGTTCACGCTCATGTCCGTCGAGCGGACCTTCGAGCTCACCGGTGTCGAGGGCGGCACGCGGCTGCACTGGCGCGAGTCGGGATTCATCTCCAATCCGGTGTACCGCTACTTCAAGCTGATGATGAGCGAAGACGGCCTGCAGCAGAACTTCGGCACCGCACTCGACGCGCTCGAGGCGGTGTGCGTCGAGCCGTCAGGGCAGTGAGGCCTGGAAGTCCAGCCAGTAGGGGCTGTTCACGGGTGACGTGCTGCATCGGCGCTGGACGGCCAGCTCGGTGACCTGCGAGACGCGGTCGTCGCTGCTGGGATGGGTGGACAGGAACTCGGGGATCGGCGCGTCCTCGAGGTCCTCGAAGAAGCGGGCCACCCCGTCGGCGGCGTAGGGCGTCTCGCACAGGTAGGTGACGCTGTGGTCGTCGGCGTCGTGCTCGTGGCCGCGCGAGAAGCCCAGGCTCGCGAGCCCCGTGGCCAGCTCGCCGGCGATCTCGGCGTCGCCGTCCAGCAAGAAGTCGGACAGGGTGAGCAAGCCGTAGGTTCGGGTCAGCTGCTGGGTCGAGTGCCGCTCCGCGGCGTGGGCGATCTCGTGGCCCAGCACGCCGGCGAAGGCGTCTTCGCTGTCGAGCGCGTGGATGAGTCCGGTGTACACGTAGACGTAGCCGCCAGGCGCGGCGAAGGCGTTGAGCACGTCGTCGTCGTGCACGATGTGGAACTCCCAGGCGAAGGTGTCGCGGTGCGCCACCACCCCGGTGTCCAGCAGGCTGGCGGCAATGGCGTCCAGGTGCCAGTAGGCCTCGCCGTATTGGTTGCGGTCGAGCAGCGGGTAGTTCGCCCGGTCGCTGGCGATCTCGTCCCGCAGCTGCCGGCCCAGCTCGATGTCGTCTTGGATGGTGAAGACGTTGACGTCGCTGCACGCCGTGAAGGCGCACAGCATGAGGGGGAGGAGGGCCATGTGGAGTCGGGTCATGCACGGGGGACGTTCGACGGGCCCCGAGATTCGATTGGGCTTGGGCTTGTTCGGTGCACACTGAGTGAATAGGTTTTGAATACCAGGGGGCGACATGTCTGTCGATCTGCGTGTGCCGGCCTTGCGAGTGACGCCACTGAACCAGCACCCGGTGCGGGCGGGGGCGCACGTGCTGTATTGGATGATCGCGGCCCGGCGGACGCGGTCGAACTTCGGCTTGCAGCGTGCGCTGTGGCACGCGACCCAGCTGGGGCGGCCGCTGGTGGTGCTGGAGCCGCTGCGCTCGGGTCATCGATGGGCTTCGGCGCGCTCTCATGCCTTCGTGTTGCAGGGCATGAGGGACAACCAGGCAGCGTTCGATGCAGCGGGGGTCGCCTACCACCCCTATGTCGAGCGCGAGGTGGGCGACGGGTCGGGCCTTCTGGCCGCTCTCGCGCGTGACGCGGCGGTGGTGGTGACCGACGAGTTTCCATGCTTCTTCTACCCGCGCATGCTCGCCGCCGCGGGGGCACGCCTGGACGTGCGCGTCGAGGTTGTGGACGGCAATGGCCTGCTGCCGCTTCGGGCCACGCCGCGCGCATTCCCCACGGCCTACGGGTTTCGCCGACACCTGCAGCGCAGCCTCGCCCCGCATCTGCAGCAGTTCCCGGTCGACGACCCCCTGGCCCGTGTCGGGGTGGCGGCCGGTGCTCGGGTGCACGGGGAGATTGCACGGCGTTGGCCCGCTGCGAGCGCGGCCATGCTCCAGGGCGACGCATCGAGCCTGCCGGTGGATCAAAGCGTCGGTCCCGCGCCCGTCACCGGGGGAGCCCGCGCCGCACAGGTCAAGCTGGAGCGGTTCTTCGAGGATCGGCTGCACCGATACAGAGACGATCGCTCGCATCCCGACCGCGACGCGGCGAGCGGGCTGTCTGCGTGGCTGCACTTCGGGCACATCGGGGTTCACGACATCGTCGGGCAGTTGATGGAGCAGCAGGACTGGTCGCCCGACCGCCTGGGCGACCAGGTGACGGGGTGGCGGCACGGGTGGTGGGGGATGTCCGAGGCCGCCGAGTCCTTCTTGGACGAGCTGGTGACGTGGCGCGAGCTCAGCTTCGCCTTCTGCCATCACCGGCCGACGGACTACGATCGCTACAGTGGGTTGCCCAAGTGGGCGCGCAAGACCCTGGCCGAGCACGCCGAAGACGAGCGCGAGCACGTCTACAGCGTGGACGCCTTCGCCGCGGCCCAGACCCATGATCCGGTCTGGAACGCGGCCCAGAACCAGCTGCGAAGCGAGGGCCGCATCCACAACGCGCTGCGCATGCTGTGGGGCAAGAAGGTACTCGAGTGGACGGCGTCTCCGCAGGAGGCGGCCGAGGTGCTCATCGAGCTGAACAACCGGTATGCGCTGGACGGGCGGGACCCCAACTCCTACTCCGGCATCTTCTGGACGTTGGGCCGCTTCGATCGTGCCTGGGGGCCCGAGCGCCCCATCTTTGGCAAGGTGCGCTACATGAGCAGCGCGAGCGCCCGGCGCAAGTGGCGGATGCGCGAGTATCTGAAGACCTGGTCGACCTGAATCAGTCGGCCCCGAGCACCTCGTGCATGCGGCGCTCGATGACCACGAACTCGTCGCTGGTGGGGAAGGCGTCGAGGGCGCCTTGCCAGGTGGCCAGGGCCTCCGCCTGGCGACCGAGGGCCAGCAGGCACTCGCCGCGGTCCAGGCGCACGCGGGAGATCTCGTCATCGCGGGACTCGTGGTGCGCAGGAATCGCGGCCTCGGCCAGGGTGAACTGCTCCAGAGCGGCGGCGCCCAAGGCGGGGTCCATGCGGGCCGGAGCCGGCGCGAAGCCGTCGACGAAGGTGGACCCCAGCATGCCGTTGCACAACAGACGGCCGTTGGCGCGGCGTACGCTGTGCACCGCAAGGAAGGGCCAGCTCCCAGGACTGCTGATGTCGAGGCTGCGCGCGCGATCCCGGTCGGCCCGTGGCACCTCGATGTCGAGGAAGAAGAGCTGTTTGGCGCTGTAGGCGCCGATCTCGATGGCCAGGAGGTCGTGGTTCTGGGCCAGTGCCCGGGCGGCGCGCAGGGCGTGTGGGCGGTCGGGTCCGGGCACGATGGGCAGGACCTCGCCGGCGAGCCAGTCGCCCTCCTGGCTGGCCATCGCCCGCAGCTCGGCCTCGAGCATCTGACCGAGCAGGATGCGGTAGCCCAGGTCGCGGCCGGAGCGCCGCCGCTCGGCGGGGATGCCCTGGAGGTGCGCGGTCGCCGTCGCCCGCAGCGTGGCGGCCTCGCCGCCCAGCAGGCCGGCGCGCCGCTCCTTGGCCGCGAGCATCTGGCGCAGGGCGACCTCGTAGCGGTCGGCGGCGATGGTGAGGCCCGGTCGTCGCTGCACCAGGTCGGCCAGGCTCTTGCTGGCGCCGTCGAAGTCGCCGCGATCGGCCTGGTCGAGCGCCACACCGTAGTCGAGCACGTCACCGGCGGTGGTCTGGGTGTCCGGCATCGCGGGTGCATCTTGGACGCCGGGCAGCTGCGCGACGAAGCGCGCGGACAGGTCGGCCTGCAGCGCGAAGAAGCGGTCGCTTGGGCCCGTCACCTCGGTGGCGAGCACCACCTTGGCCGTGGCCACGTCCACCAGGCGCACATCCAGGCGTAGATCGGGCTCGAACGCCGTGATCGAGCCGGTGACAGCGTGCGATGCGCCGATGGCCTTTCCCAGCTCGACGGCGGTCTGAGCGTCGACGATGCCGGTGTGCTGCAGGCTCTGCTCGGCCAGGATCTCGGCCATGCGATCGCGCTCGACCACGGCCAGCCCTGGGTGGCGTGCCAGGTCGGTGAGCATCATGTCGGCGAGGCCTTTGCCCAGGGGCTCGTAGCGGCTGTCGCCGGTGCGATTGGCGAAGTCGAGCACCATGAGGGTGGGGCTGGCCGGTACCGGGTCGAGCACCGGCGAATCGGGCACGGCGGGCGTGCCGCACCCCAGGGCGAGCAACAGGGTGGCAGCAAGCGTGGCAGCGGATGGACGCATCGGGTGAGGATACTCGCCTTGGCGGCGAGCGCTGGCTGCTGTACACTTGTTCAGTGGAACGCGTCGACGCTCGCATCTGCTGCTTGGACCTCGATACCTTCTTCGTGTCCGTCGAACGCCTGCTGGATCCCTCTCTGGTGGGCAAGCCGGTGGTGGTGGGTGCCGCACCCGGCAAGCGCGGGGTGGTGACGTCCTGCAGCTACGAGGTGCGCGAGCTGGGGGTTCGATCGGGCATGTCCGCCACCGAGGCCCGGCGCCTGGCCCCGCATGCGGTGTTCGTGCCGCCCCGGCATGGCGTGTACAGCCCGTACGCCAAGGCCGTGAAAGAGGTGCTCGAGCGCTTCACGCCCGTGGTGCAGACCGCCAGCATCGACGAGTTCTTCCTGGACTTCCACGGCTGCGAGGGGCTGTACGCCCAGCCCGGTGACACGGACGCCGACCAGGCCATCGAGCGGGCCGTGTGGCAGATGCGCGATGCCATTCAAGACGAGGTGGGCCTGCCGTCCAGCGCGGGCATCGCCGCCACGCGCTCGATCGCCAAGATCGCCAGCGGCCGCGCCAAGCCGGCCGGGGTGGTCATGGTGCGGCGAGGCGCTGAGTTCGACTTCGTGCGCGAGCTGTCGGTGCGCAAGTTTCCGGGCATCGGTCCCAAGGCCGAACAGCGCCTGACCGCCGACGGCATCCACGGCCTTGGCCAGCTGCTGAGCTTGCCGCCGGGACCGCTGCGCAACCGGTACCGGCGCCTGTCCGAGCGCGTGCACGCCTCGGTGTTCCCGGCCAAGCGCACCCGCCTGGGCCGCGACCGCCCCGCCTTCCGCGAGCACGACCCCGACGGCCTGTCCATGGGCAGCATCAGCAACGAGCGCACCTTCCACGTCGATGTGGGCGACCGTGACGCCGTCGTCGCCCAGCTGCGGTCGCTGGTCGAGCGCGTGTGTTGGCGGGTCCGAAAGCGCGATATCCGGCTGCGAACGGTGTCCCTCAAGCTCCGCTACGCCGACTTCGACACCATCACCCGGTCCATCACCATCTCGCCCACCCACGCCGAGCACGAGGTGCTGCCTGCGGTGCTCACCCTGCTCGACCGCGCCTGGACACGGCCGCTGGCGCTGCGCTTGCTCGGCGTTCAGGCGTCCAACCTGGTGGGCCCCAAGAAGCAGCTCGCGCTGCCCCTGGGCGATGCCGGTCGCCCGGCCAAGGGTGGGGCCATCGATCGGGTGCGCGAACAGTTCGGCTACGACGCGATTCGAGTCGGGGCCGTGGCCAATGGCCGCAAGTCCAGCTGGCTGGCGTAGCTCCCTGCTACCGCTGCACCGGCGGGTCCCACTGGCTCAGCCAGGCGGCGCCGTCGGGCATGCCGCCATCGTGCACCGTGCGCACGAACGCGGCGAAGTCGAAGGGCACCTGACGCAGGTCGACGCTCAAGCGACCGTCCGTCCAGCCCACGATGCCGTACTCGGCCCAGGGCTTGATGCGAGGCGGCGCGCCATCGAAGGGCTTGTAGAACGGGCTGCCCACGCTGCCCACGTTCACCAGGGCCATCGACTTGTGGTGGCGCAGCATCTGGATGTGGGTGTGTCCGCCCACCACCACCTGCGACGTCACCCCCGCCAGCATGGTGTCCAGGGCCTCGGGTGTGCTCCACGGCAGCATCTGCTCGTCGTAGGAGCGTGGGCTGCCATGCACTGCTAGCAGCTCGGCCCCGCCGGGGAGTGGAACCGCGAGGGTCTTGTGCATGCCCCGCAAGAAACGCAGGTCGTCGGCGCTCATCTTGGACTTGGCCCACTCGACCCAGCCCACGAGCACTGGCGGCCCGTGCACGGGCCCGTCGAAGGGGTCGTGGTTGCCGATGATGCAGTCGATGCCGAGATCGCGAATGCGGCGCAGCGTCGCGGCGGGCTGCGGACCCAGGTCGACGATGTCGCCCAGGCAGATCACGCGGTCGACCCCGGCGCGCTCGATGTCGGCCAGAACCGCGTCGAGCGCCACCAGGTTGCCGTGGATGTCCGAGACGAAGGCGATGCGCATCGCGGCTACTGTACTTCGCAGACGATGGGTTTGTGGTCGAAGTAGGTGGCATCCAGCACCGGGATCGTTCCCTCGGACAAGCCCCAGACGCGGCATTCGCCGGTCAGCGAATCGCTCATCACGTGGTCGATGTTGGCGATGCCGTTGTACGAGGGTGGGGCATCGGGCCCGACGTCGCTGATGAAGTGGAAGCCACCTCCGCTGCCCACGAGCTCGGCCCAACGCGCGGCGCTGGGGTCGATCTCGGCCCAACGCCCGGGGTCGGTGTTCAGGTCGCCCATGATCAGGTTGGAGGTGCCGTTGGCGGCGGGCTGACCGTCGAGGTCGACGAAGATCTGGTCGACCTGGGCGGTGCGGCAGGCCTCGTCGTCGTCGGAAAGGCCGCTGCTGCCGTGCACATTGACCAGAACCAGCTCGGTGCCGTCGGTACGCCCGATCACCCCGCGCGCCACCCGGGCGCCGCTGCCGCAGCCCTCGACGCTGCTGCCGTCTAGGCCCTCGATGCACAGGTCGCCCTGGCAGCCCCGAAAGGTGCCGAACTCGGTTCGAACCGCGGCGCACTTGTCGTCGTGGCCCGGGTGGCAGGCCACCTGGTAGCCATCGCCCAGCACGAGTTGAGCGACCGTGGGATCGCCCGCGCTCCACGCTTCACAGATGAAGTCCGTGTGGTGGTCGGCGGGGATGGTGGCGCAGTGATCGGGGTGGAAGACCTCCTGAAAGACGACGATGTCGGGCTGGGTCTCGGCAAAGAAGCGGGTGGTGGCTTGCACCGCGGGCACCCAGGCCAGGCCGTCGCCGTACCAGGTGTCCGACGAGGCGGCGTGGTCGCTGGTGTAGCCGTCATCGGGCGGGGCATCGTGGGGCATGCCCTCGGAGGTGCCCACGTTGAAGGTGACCACCGTGAAGGGCGGGTCGGACGCGGTGTCGTCAGCCACCGGGGTGCCGCTGCAGCCCAGGAGTGCCCACACCAGCACCATCAGTCGTCCACGATGAGCAAGGCGTCGAGGTCGTCGAGGTCGGGCAGCGAGCTCTTTGCGGTGGCGGGCGCCTTGGTGGAGGGAGCGGTGTCGTTGCCACCCCGTCCCTTGCGGCGCTTGCGCTTGCGCTTGCCCTCGGCCGGCGCGGAAGCGCTGGCGGGAGCCCTGCTCGGGCCCTTGCCGCGGGGCTCTTCGTACACCTTGGGCTTGCGCGCGGGGCGGTCGGGAAGGCCCAGCGATGCCCGTCGCTCGCGCGAGGAGCGCTCGAGCTCTTCGAACTCGGCCAGCAGGGCCATGGGGTCGACCTTGGGCAGCTTCTTGCGCTTCATGCGCCCGGTGAGCTTGCTGTCGGGGTGCAGGTCTCCGGCCTCGAACAGCGTCCACATCTCGATGCCGTACTTGCGGGGCTTGAGGCGGTCGTCCCAGCGGGCCAGGAAGCTGGTGAGGTTGTCGACGTCTCGGATCAGCATCTGCCGGGCGTTGCGGTTGGCCGAGGGGTCGACCCACTGCGGAAAGTCGATGATCACCGGCCCACGCGCCGCGAGCAGCACGTTGAAGTCGGACAGATCGCCGTGCACCACGCCGGCGCAGAGCATCTTGACGGTCTCGCGCAGGAGGATCTGAAACAGGTCGTGGGCCTCGTCGACCGACAGGCGAACATCGGCCAGCCGCGGGGCTGGATCGCCGTGCTCGTCGCACACGAGCTCCATCACCAACACACCGTCTGCGGCCTCGAGGGGCTCGGGCACGCGCACGCCGGCGGCGTTCAGCCGGTAGATGGCGTCGATCTCGGCTGTGCGCCAGGCGGCTTCCATCTGCTCGCGCCCGTAGCGGCTGCCCTTGGCCATCGCGCGGGCAGTACGGCTGTTGCGCACCTTGCGGCCCTCGGTGTAGTCGGAGCGGTGCTTGAAGCTGCGGTGCGCGGCCTCTTTGTAGACCTTGGCCACGCACGGCTGCCCCTGTCGCTCCACCAGATAGACCGCCGCCTCCTTCCCGCTGAGCAGCGGGCGGACCACTTCGTCGATCATTCCCTGTTCGAGTAGGGGAGCGAGGCGCTCGGGGACCCGCATTCGCTGAGGCTCCGGGGTTGAGCCAGTTTAACGGCTCAGTAAAGTTGACACCCCTGTCATGTTTGGGCCATGATGGCACCATGGCCGTCCCGCTCGCCGATGTCGCACCCGCGTCCTCGACTCTCGCCACCGAGATCGAAGGGGCACAGACGCTCGGCGGGGCGTTTCGCCTGTTCTGGCGGTTTCCGACCCCGCGTCTGCTGGGGGCCAAGCTGGCGGTCTTCGTGGCGCTGCGACCGTTTCTGGGGCCGCCGGGCTGGGCCGACCTGGCGGTGCTGCTGGGCATCACGATCTACTGGCCGCTGCAAGAATGGTTCGGCCACTGGAGAGTCCTGCACTTCAAGCCCTTCGACCTGAGCTTGTTCGGACGGGTGTGGCGCGTGGACCCCTGGTTTGCACGGGTTCACCGCTGGCACCACCGCCACCCGGCCGTGCTCGAGCGCGTGTTCTTGCCCACCAGCGTGATCGTGGGCCTGACACCGGTCAACATCGGGCTGTGGCTCCTGCTGGCGCCAACCCAGGCACTGGCCGTCACGGGCATTGCTGGCTTCACCCTGGCGGCGCTCATCTACGAGTGGGTGCACTACCTGGTGCACACGCCGTACCGGCCAGTGGGCAGCTACTACAAGAAGGTGTGGAAGAACCACCAGCTCCACCACTTCAAGAACGAGCACTACTGGCACGCGTTCACCGTGCCCCACGTCGACGACTGGTTCGGGACGGCTCCCGACCCCAAGACGACGGCCAAGAGCGGCACGGCTCGCACGCTGGGCGTCGAGGACTGAGCACCGGGGGGTTGGCCCAGGCACGGCTGCACTCGATAGCCCCCCTCATGCCCAATGACTTTCACGGCGTCTGGGTCCTCGACGCTGCGGCCTCCGACTATGCACAGCACCCCGTACCCGAACGCGGCGTGTACACGATCCGCGCGGTGAAGGGGGGCACCCACTTTCACGTGCGCTGGGTCGAGCGCGACGGACGCATCGTCGAGACGGCGTTCAGCTCGCTGGCCGACGGGGCGCCCACACCGGTGCCGGGCGACGACACGCTTCGCCTCGCCTCGTCACTCGAAGAGGGCGCGCTGGTCACCCGGGTCACCCGTGAGGGCACGCCGCTGCACACTGCGGTGAGGACCCTCGAAGACGACGGCCAGAGCTTGCGCGTGGTTCAGACGATGGCCGGCCCCGCGGGCGACGTGGTGACCTGCGGGGTGTACCGCCGGTCGGCGGTCAAGCAGGTGATCTGCTACCGCCGAGACCTCAAGATGCGAAAGGGCAAGATCGCGGCCCAGGTGGCCCACGCGGCCATGGCGGTGTTCTTCCGAGGCGACCACGGCGATGACCACCAGCTCGTGGTGCCGCTGCCGGGCCCTGTTGCGGTGTGGGCCAAGGGCCGCTTTGCCAAGGTCGTGCTGTCCGTCGAGACCGAAGAGGACCTACTGACCGTGGCGGGCGAAGCCAACCGCCGGGGCATTCCCAATGCGGTCATCACCGATGCTGGCAAGACCGAGTTCAAGGGCGTGCCCACCCGCACGACCGTGGCCATCGGACCCTGGGCCAGTGCCGAGATCGACGAGGTGACGGGCCGGGATGGCGTGGTGGGCACCAAGCTGGCGTAGCCGGGGCCACACGTACAAGCCGCGTCGGTGGAACTTGTGCCTGGGGGGTCACTAAGGCTGGGGTGTTCGCACGAGATGCGAGTCAACCCTGGAGTTTTCCCATGTCCGTCGCCACCCTGAATGCCGCCCCCTCGTTGACCGAAGAGGCCTTCGAGCAGTCCCTTGCCCGTGGTTACACCAACCAGACGTGGCTCACCGCCGCCACCGGCGCCTTCCTGCTGGTGGCATCGGTCGCCGCGTCGCTGTTGATTCCGGCGTCGGTGCCCATCATCAAGCCCGGCGTGGTGCACATGTCCTGGATGATGGGCCTCGCCGGTGGTCTGGCCGGCCTCACCCGCGTCGTGCGCATGCCCAGTGACCTACGTGGTGCTGCCAACATGGGCGAGCTCGCAGTGGTTGCGGCGCTGTCCAGCCTGATCACCCTCGTGGGCGCCGCTCCCTACCTGTTCGCACTGGCGATGCTCATGCTCGCGTGGCTCATGGCGCTGGTTTCGTAGCCTCACGACGCTTGCCCCACCCGCGCACGATGACGAAGCCGCTCTGAACCAGGAAGTAGACCAGCACGAACAGCAAGATGCTGGTGGTCAGCGGTGACCGGCTGGCCCGCCAGCTGTCGACGAGCTGGTCGGGGCCGCCCCACAGCAGCATGGCCATCCGGTGGCCGATTCGGCCGCAGATCAGGGCAAAGACCGCCAGATTGACCGACGGGTTGGGCGTGTAGACCACGCCCTCTTCGGTCCGGTCCCAGTCGGTGCTGCGATCGGCGTACAGGCCTACGGCGATGCCCGCGGGAATGGCCAGCAAGCCCCATGGGCCTCGAAGCCAGGTCAGGCCGGCCATGGCCACGGCGATGGGGGCCAGGATCAACCAGCGAACCGACAGACCGATGGGTTTGTAGGGTTGTGGGCCGACCATCTTTCGAAAGCGGCGCACGAGGCGGTAGCCGATCACGGTGATCACAAGACCCAGACCCAGCGTTGGGAGCCAGTCGTTCACGGCCTGATCGAGGTATCTCGAAAAAAGATCCAACGGGGTGTCGATCTGGGTCATGGTCGCGCGTCGTGTCGGTGAGGCGGACCGATTTACCGCCCAACAACCCCTCGAATGGAGCACATCATGTCCTACGCGAACAACGCCTTCTGCTGGAACGGCATCATCACCACCAACATCGAGGCCACCGCGGCCTTCTTTCCCGAGGTCCTGGGCTGGTCGGTGGTCAAGACCGAGATGGATGGCCAGGAGATGCTGATGTTTGCCAACGGCGACGTGCCGCTGGCCCACCTGCGCGGCCCGCAGATGGACGGCGAGCCGTCCTGGTGGAACAACTACCTGCGTGTCGAAGACGTCGACGCTTCGGCCAAGGCCGTGGCCGCCGGCGGTGGCAAGATCCTGGTGCCGCCCACCGACATCGTGCCGGGCCGCTTCTCGACGGTGACCACGCCGTCAGGGGCCACCTTCACGCTGTTCCGTGAGTCTGGCGATGACAGCGCCAACAGCGCCGTTGGCGACGGCAATGTCCACTGGATCGACCTGCACAGCAAGGACATCGACGCCGACCTGGCCTTCCTGAAGGGCGTGCTCGGCTTCGAGACCCAGACCATGGACATGCCCAATGGGCCGTACCACATCCTCGATCCCGACGGCGCCGCACGGGCCGGGGCCATGAAGGGCCAGCACGCCGAGGCTCCGTCCATGTGGATGACCTGGATTCAGGTGGCCAACGTCGACGAGACCCTCGATCGCGTGGGCAACCATGGCGGCGAAGTGGTGGGTCCCGCTTGGGAAGCCCCGGGAGTGGGCCGCATGGCCATCGCCAAAGACCCGGCCGGCGTGGTGTTCGGCGTGATCACGCCGCCGGCTTCGTAGCAAACCGAGACATGACGAGCGGCGGGTCGGTGCGCATCTTCGGTGCCTAAACTGGTATGGAGGAACGATGTTCTTCGACCCGCTCTACCTCGCTGTCATGGTCATCGGCGGCCTGCTGTCCATGGGCGCTTCGGCGTGGACGCGGTCGTCCGTGGGCCGCTGGTCGGAGGTGCCGCTCAAGCGCGGCATGACCGGCGCCCAGGTGGCGGCGGCGATCTTGCGTGCCGAGGGAATCCAGGGCGTGCGCATCGAGCCTGTCGGCGGCTTCTTGTCCGACCATTACGACCCCCGCGGCAAGGTGCTGCGCCTGTCTCCCGACATCTACGGGGGGCGCAGCGTGGCCGCCGCGGGAATCGCCGCGCACGAGGTGGGGCACGCCATCCAGCACGCCCGCGGCAACACGCTGATGTGGGTGCGGCAGACGCTGGTTCCGGTCGCCAACATCGGCACCAACCTTGGCGTGTGGATCATGATCGGTGGGCTGGTGATCGGGGCCACGGGCCTGGCCCAGCTCGGGGTGCTCTTGTTCGGCGGCTTCGTGGCGTTCACCGTGGTGACGCTGCCCATCGAGCTCGACGCCAGCTGGAAGGCCGGAGCGACGCTGCAGCGCCATGGCATCGTGTCCGAGGGTGAGCTGCGTGGCGTGCGCTCGGTGCTCACCGCCGCCGCAGCGACGTACCTGGCGGCGGCGGTCAGCGCGATCTTGCAGCTGCTGTACTGGGCGTTTCGCCTGGGCTTGATCGGGGGCCGGCGAGACTGAGAGATTGGGGGCTTGACGCTCGAGGGTCGTGTGCACAACGGAGATTTGGTCGCCTCGGAGCGGCCGAACGAGCAACACCGTGGACTCAGGAGGAACACATGCACACGTCCATGTCGGTCTCTCGACTCCTTCAGCTGTACCCCTACGCCGAGGACGCCCTCGACTGGCACGGCATCGAACACCGGGACCTCCCGCCCACGATGACCATCGAAGAGCTGATGCGCATCGATGGCGTCGACGGCAGCCGACTGCTCTCGGACCTGCGCCAGGTCGAGATGCTGTACGAGGGCGAAGAGGCCTGGGAGTGGGCTCAGCGAGCGATTCCGGTCGCAGCCAACGATGGCCTCTTCGACGACGACGAGCTGGACGCTGCTGATGACTGGCGCTGGTCGGATCTGACCGAGGTCGTGGCCTAGATTCGCGGCGCACGGCCACCCGGCGCCTACACGGCCGCCGGGTGGCCGCCGTCAGCGCGTGCCGGTCTTCTCTTGCTCGGTCAACAGCTCGGGCGAGATGACGATCTTGCCCGGCGTGTCGCCCAGAGGCACCACCACCGGAAGCCAGCGGAACGTGCCCGTGCCCTCAAGGCAGAAGAACAGGTGCACGAAGTGGGTGCAGCTGTCCGGCGTCTCGAGCGCGTAGTGTTCCTGGATGCCCTCGACGGACGAGAGCTGGGCGAGCAGCTTGAGGTAGCCGCCCTCGCCGGCGAGCACGCCGGGCAGGCCGGTGGCCGGCTGCCGGTACACGGTGGTGCGAAAGACCAGCGTGTCGCGCAGCACCGTGCTGCCCGAAAACGCCCCGCCGTAGCGAATGGAGTGCGCCATGTCCCAGCCCGCCCGGTGCACGGCATTGGTCGCGGTGATGTCGCGCAGGGCCAGCTGGGCGTCTTGGGGCAGCGGGAGCTGCGCGATGGCCTCGTCGAGCAGGGGGATCAGGTGGTCGGAGCAGTATTGCGGGAGGGCATCGCCCTTCATCAGCAGGGTGCCGATGAGCTGGATGTGCCGCTCGGTGAGCTCTTGCTTGAAGTCGGTCTGGCGAATCAGATCGAGCAGCTCGGCGGTGGGGTCGGAACCGGGCTCTTCGAGGAAGGCCTCGAGGCCAATGGCAAAGCCGCTCTCGCCCGGTGCGAAGCCTGGCGGCACCTCTTCGGTGGCGGCGGTGGTCTCGAAGCGCTTGCCGGCGAACTCTTCGGAGTGGGGGTCGACCTCGCCGGTGTACTCCTCGGTGTACTCCCAGCCAGGGTCGAGCTCGAACTCGATGTCGTCGAGGTGCAGCTGGGCCACCACCTCTTCGAGGGCCGCGCGGGAGCGGGGTTCATACCTTAGAAAGCCGAGCATTCCGCTGCCGGCCAGGGCGACGGCCTTGGAGCTGTCGAGCACGAACTTGAGGTCTTGGGCGGCGATGTCACTGCCCAGGCCGGTCTGGTGGGTGACCAGTTCTTTGAGCGCCGCCAGCCCGCGGCTGAGGTACTCGGCGCTGGGGCGCTTGGCGAGCCAGCCACTGACCAGCTTGCCTGCGTCGCCTTCGGCCAGGCCCAGGTGCTTGGCGGCGGCCCGGATGATGGCCTCTTCGCGGGCGAGAACCTGGGCGTCGGCCCAGGCCACGTGCAGGAGGGGAATCAGCAGCAGTACCCGATCATCGCTCTCGTCGATGCCGAGGTAGTGCAGCTCGTCGATCATGGCGCTGGACTTCATATGGGCCCCGTATCCTACTGATGCGTCGGTTGGGGGATGCCCCCGCGCCCCGGCCGTGGGGTGAGCGCGGGTGCCGATCGCCAGTGCACCACCAAGCGGGCGTCAGCCCCAATGCGACGGCTTGGTGTCGATGGCTTGCCCCCGCTCACTGGTTGAGGTAATTGGTGGGTGGTTGCGGTCAGGATTGTGCATTCGGCCGATGTGAGCCAGGTGTTCGATAGACCACAACGAGACAGAGACCCGTCCCATCTGGGGCGAACAACGAGCCGCCGACGCGCGGCGTAGGGGCGCACCAGCGCCATTCGAGTGAAGTAGACATGGGTAACAGACTGTACGTGGGTGGCCTTCCGTGGGCCATCGACGACAATGGCCTCCGCGAGGCCTTCGAGCGATTTGGCAACGTCACCGACTCCAAGGTGATCCTCGAGCGTGACACCGGTCGCTCGCGCGGCTTCGGCTTCGTCCACCTTCGAGGGCGAAGAAGAAGCGCAGGCCGCAATCTCGGCCATGGACGGCTCCGAGATGGGGCGGTCGCACCATTCGCGTGAACGAGGCGCAGGAGCGCCAGAAATCGCGGGCGGCGGCGGCGGCGGCGGTGGGTCGCGGCGGCTACGGCGGCGGCGGCGGCGGTCGTGGCGGCGGTGGCGGCTACGGCGGCGGCGGCGGTGGCCGTGGTGGCTACGGCGGCGGGCGGTGGTCGTGGCGGCGGTGGCCGTGGTGGCGGCGGCGGCTACGGTGGCGGCGGCGGTGGTCGTGGCGGCGGTGGCCGTGGCGGCGGCGGCGGCGGCGGCTGGGGCGGCGGCGGCGGTGGCGGCGGAGACCGCTGGTAGCCGGCTACCCGTGGGGGCG